>NZ_QBKQ01000008.1 GCF_003054225.1 Christiangramia gaetbulicola | reverse complement strand
GCTACCGCTGGTAATTGGTTCGGAGCTTCTATCGTGATATTAATGATTCCGGAAGTAGTACTCTCTCCATCATTGTCTGTAGCTATCGCAGTTAAAGCATAACTGCCCGTGGTCACCCCGTTCCAGGTCACGCTCCAGCCATCGGTACCATCGGTATCAATGCCCAGAGAATTAGTGCCTTCAAAGAATTCAACGCTGGTCACCGTACCATCAGGATCTGTAGCATCCGCGGTGATAACTATATCTGCCGGGGACGTAAACACCTCGTTATTCAGTGGTGAAGTTATGGCTACCATTGGTAATTGGTTCGGAGCTTCTACGGTGATATTAATGATTCCGGAAGTGGTTGTTTCCAGATCATTATCCGTAGCTACGGCTGTCAGGGCATAACTACCCGTGGTCACTCCGTTCCAGGTCACACTCCAACCATCAGTGCCATCGCTATCAATACCCAAAGAATTAGTGCCTTCAAAGAATTCCACGCTGGTCACCGTACCATCAGGGTCACTCGCATCCGCGGTGACAACTATATCTGCAGGGGAAGTAAATACCTCGTTATTCAGTGGTGAAGTAATCGCTACCGTAGGTAATTGGTTCGGTGCTTCTACCGTGATATTAATGATTCCGGAAGTAGTGCGCTCTCCATCATTATCTGTAGCTAGAGCTGTTAAAGCAAAACTGCCCGTAGTTACCCCATTCCAGGTCAAACTCCAACCATCGGTGCCATCGGTATCAATGCCCAAAGAATTAGTGCCTTCGAAGAATTCCACACTGGTTACGGTACCATCGGAATCTGTAGCATCCGCGGTGATAACTATATATGCAGGGGAAGTAAATATCTCGTTATTCAGTGGCGATGTGATCGCTACCGCTGGTAATTGGTTCGGAGCTTCTACCGTGATATTGATACTTTCAGAAGTGGTTGTTTCCAGATCATTGTCCGTAGCTATCGCAGTTAAAGCATAATTGCCCGTGATCACTCCATTCCAGGTCACACTCCAGCCATCGGTACCATCGGTATCAATGCCGAGAGAATTAGTGCCTTCAAAGAATTCCACGCTGCTGACATTTCCATCAGGATCTGTAGCATCAGCGGTGATAACTATATCTGCCGGAGACGTGAAGACCTCGCTATTCAGTGGCGAAGTAATGGCTAC
>NZ_QBKQ01000007.1 GCF_003054225.1 Christiangramia gaetbulicola | reverse complement strand
ACTGAAGGGGTTTTCAAGAAGAAGGCGGCGACATACTCTCCCACAAAAAAGCAGTACCATCTGCGCTAACGGGCTTAACTACTCTGTTCGGGATGGGAAGAGGTGAGCCCCGTTGCTATAGCCACCTTAAAAGGTAAGTTATAAGCTTAGGCTTAAAACTGTCCTGATTATTCAGAACTAATATCGTTGACATACTTAAGAAACAAAAAATAAGAAGAATGTGTAATACGCTTATAAAGTAAGCATTTGGCGGCTCTGAGGTTTTGCGGCCTCAGAGCCATCGCGCATCAAGCTTTACGGATTATTAGTACTACTCGGCTATGACATTACTGCCTTTACACCTGTAGCCTATCAACGTGGTAGTCTCCCACGGTCCTTTAAAGAAATCTCATCTTGTGGTGGGTTTCGCGCTTATATGCTTTCAGCGCTTATCCCTTCCGAACGTAGCTACTCTGCAGTGCTCCTGGCGGAACAACAGATACACCAGAGGTTCGTCCAATCCGGTCCTCTCGTACTAGGATCAGGTCCACTCAAATTTCTAACGCCCACTGTAGATAGAGACCGAACTGTCTCACGACGTTCTGAACCCAGCTCGCGTGCCACTTTAATGGGCGAACAGCCCAACCCTTGGGACCTTCTCCAGCCCCAGGATGTGACGAGCCGACATCGAGGTGCCAAACCCCCCCGTCGATGTGAGCTCTTGGGGGAGATCAGCCTGTTATCCCCGGCGTACCTTTTATCCTTTGAGCGATGACCCTTCCATGCGGTGTCACCGGATCACTATGCTCTACTTTCGTACCTGATCGACCTGTATGTCTCTCAGTCAAGCTCCCTTTTGCCATTGCACTCTACGCACGGTTACCAAGCGTGCTGAGGGAACCTTTAGAAGCCTCCGTTACTCTTTTGGAGGCGACCACCCCAGTCAAACTACCCACCAAGCACTGTCCTTCCATTGGAAGTTAGGCTCTAAACAAGTAAAGGGTAGTATTTCAACAACGACTCCACGATACCTGGCGATACCGCTTCAAAGTCTCCTACCTATCCTACACATCACTTGTTCAAAGTCAATACTAAGCTATAGTAAAGGTGCACGGGGTCTTTTCGTCCCACAGCGGGTAATCGGCATCTTCACCGATACTACAATTTCACCGAGCTCATGGCTGAGACAGTATCCAGATCGTTGCACCATTCGTGCAGGTCGGAACTTACCCGACAAGGAATTTCGCTACCTTAGGACCGTTATAGTTACGGCCGCCGTTTACTGGGGCTTCAGTTCAATGCTTCGCCGAAGCTAACATCTCCCCTTAACCTTCCAGCACCGGGCAGGTGTCAGGCCCTATACGTCATCTTTCGATTTAGCAGAGCCCTGTGTTTTTGATAAACAGTCGCCTGGATCTTTTCACTGCGGCCCCCCATAAGGGGGCGACCCTTCTCCCGAAGTTACGGGCCAATTTTGCCTAGTTCCTTAGCCATGAATCTCTCGAGCACCTTAGAATTCTCATCCCAACTACCTGTGTCGGTTTAGGGTACGGGTTGCCTCCACTCGCTTTTCTTGGAAGTCGCTCCTCTGGATTATCACTCCGGCCGTAGCTTTCGTGTACTATCGGGGTGTTACCACTCCCTTCAACGTACTATTCCGTCAGTACGCACCAAATTTACGCCTCCGTCCGCTTTAACATGGGGCAAGTAGCAGAATATTAACTGCTTGTCCATCGACTACCCCTTTCGGGTTCGCCTTAGGTCCCGACTAACCCCCAGCTGATTAGCATAGCTGGGGAAACCTTAGTCTTTCGGTGTGCAGGTTTCTCGCCTGCATTATCGTTACTTATGCCTACATTTTCTTTTGTAACCGATCCAGCAAGCCTCGCGACTCACCTTCATCTCTGTTACAATGCTCCCCTACCACTACAGTAAACTGTAGTCCATAGCTTCGGTAGTATGTTTATGCCCGATTATTATCCATGCCGAACCGCTCGACTAGTGAGCTGTTACGCACTCTTTAAATGAATGGCTGCTTCCAAGCCAACATCCTAGCTGTCTGGGCAGTTCAACCGCGTTTCTTCAACTTAACATACATTTTGGGACCTTAGCTGATGGTCTGGGTTCTTTCCCTCTCGGACATGGACCTTAGCACCCATGCCCTCACTGATATGCATCATTTTATAGCATTCGGAGTTTGTCAGGAATTGGTAGGCGGTGAAGCCCCCGCATCCAATCAGTAGCTCTACCTCTATAAAACTAACTATATCGCTGCACCTAAATGCATTTCGGGGAGTACGAGCTATTTCCGAGTTTGATTGGCCTTTCACCCCTACCCTCAGGTCATCCCAAGACTTTTCAACGTCAACGGGTTCGGTCCTCCACTATGTGTTACCACAGCTTCAACCTGCCCAAGGGTAGATCACACGGTTTCGCGTCTACCACTACCAACTAAAACGCCCTATTCAGACTCGCTTTCGCTACGGCTCCACAGCTGAACTGCTTAACCTTGCTGGCAACGGTAACTCGTAGGCTCATTATGCAAAAGGCACGCCGTCACCCCACGAAGGGGCTCCGACCGCTTGTAAGCGTATGGTTTCAGGATCTATTTCACTCCCTTGTTCAGGGTTCTTTTCACCTTTCCCTCACGGTACTGGTTCACTATCGGTCTCTCAGGAGTATTTAGCCTTGGCGGATGGTCCCGCCGGATTCATACAGGGTTTCACGTGCCCCGCACTACTCAGGATACCACTATGTTTTATACGAAGTTGCTTATACCGGGCTGTCACCGTCTATGGCCAGGCTTTCCAACCTGTTCTAATTCCTTGTACAAACAATATTGTGGTCCTACAACCCCAATAAGTCCGTAAACTCATTGGTTTGGGCTACTGCGCGTTCGCTCGCCGCTACTAGCGCAATCACTATTGTTTTCTCTTCCTCCGGGTACTTAGATGTTTCAGTTCTCCGGGTTCGCTTCCTTGCGGATGACATATCTTCAATATGCCGGGTTGCCCCATTCGGATATTCGCGGATCAATTTGTATGTGCCAATCCCCACGACTTTTCGCAGCTTATCACGTCCTTCATCGCCTCTGAGAGCCTAGGCATTCCCCATACGCCCTTATCTAGCTTGTATGCGCTTTGCTTAATGCTCTAATCTATTCTGACCTAAATCAGAACAGAAGTATTATAATGTATTACTTTTATTAAATATTTCTATCTAATAGTGTTCTCGTATTCTTTGTTTCTCAATATGTCAATGAACTTTTTTCCTTATCTAGCGATACAACTTCGATGATCCTACAAACTAAAAACGTATGTTTCCTGGTTGTTTGTAAAAACTATACCCATTATACCTCAAGGAATTGTGGAGAATATCGGAGTCGAACCGATGACCTCCTGCGTGCAAGGCAGGCGCTCTAGCCAGCTGAGCTAATCCCCCGTAATGAATTCAGAATTTAGAATTCAGAATTTAGAATTAGAATTCCTTAGCTTCTAGAATTTCCTTCAGTATTTCAATCAATGAACTTCATAAACCTGATGGCTTACTTTAATTAAAAAGTAGTCTCAGGCAGACTCGAACTGCCGACCTCTACATTATCAGTGTAGCGCTCTAACCAGCTGAGCTATGAGACTGTCCATAAATAGCTCTAGCGGTAAGCTTTCAGCATTAAGCTTTAAGATCACTCTTAAAAACTTATAGCTTACAACTTATAGCTTATTGCTATTTTAATCGAATTGACGATAAGAATCAAGACCAAATTGGCCTCTGAACTTCCCTTTACTAATTGTCGCTTGTCACTAGGTGACAAAGCTCTAGAAAGGAGGTGTTCCAGCCGCACCTTCCGGTACGGCTACCTTGTTACGACTTAGCCCCAGTTACCAGTTTTACCCTAGGCCGCTCCTTACGGTGACGGACTTCAGGTACCCCCGGCTTCCATGGCTTGACGGGCGGTGTGTACAAGGCCCGGGAACGTATTCACCGCATCATGGCTGATATGCGATTACTAGCGATTCCAGCTTCACGCAGTCGAGTTGCAGACTGCGATCCGAACTGTGATAGGGTTTGAAGATTCGCATCCCCTCGCGGGGTAGCTGCCCTCTGTCCCTACCATTGTAGCACGTGTGTGGCCCAGGACGTAAGGGCCGTGATGATTTGACGTCATCCCCACCTTCCTCGCGGTTTGCACCGGCAGTCTGGCTAGAGTTCCCACCATTACGTGCTGGCAACTAACCACAGGGGTTGCGCTCGTTATAGGACTTAACCTGACACCTCACGGCACGAGCTGACGACAACCATGCAGCACCTTGCAATCTGTCCGAAGAAGGGTCTGTTTCCAGACCTGTCAGACTGCATTTAAGCCCTGGTAAGGTTCCTCGCGTATCATCGAATTAAACCACATGCTCCACCGCTTGTGCGGGCCCCCGTCAATTCCTTTGAGTTTCATTCTTGCGAACGTACTCCCCAGGTGGGTTACTTATCACTTTCGCTTAACCACCCAGCCCTCAATTAGGCCGGACAGCTAGTAACCATCGTTTACGGCGTAGACTACCAGGGTATCTAATCCTGTTCGCTACCTACGCTTTCGTCCCTCAGCGTCAATATATTATTAGTGATCTGCCTTCGCAATAGGTGTTCTGAGTAATATCTATGCATTTCACCGCTACACTACTCATTCCAACCACTTCATAATAATTCAAGAACAACAGTATCAATGGCAATTCTACAGTTAAGCTGCAGACTTTCACCACTGACTTATTATTCCGCCTACGGACCCTTTAAACCCAATGATTCCGGATAACGCTTGGACCCTCCGTATTACCGCGGCTGCTGGCACGGAGTTAGCCGGTCCTTATTCATACGGTACCGTCAAGCTCCGACACGTCGGAGTGGTTCTTCCCGTATAAAAGCAGTTTACAACCCATAGGGCCGTCTTCCTGCACGCGGCATGGCTGGATCAGAGTTGCCTCCATTGTCCAATATTCCTCACTGCTGCCTCCCGTAGGAGTCTGGTCCGTGTCTCAGTACCAGTGTGGGGGATCTCCCTCTCAGGACCCCTACCTATCGCGGTCTTGGTAAGCCGTTACCTTACCAACTAACTAATAGGACGCATACTCATCTTTAAGCCATAAATGTTTAATATAGTCTCCAGGTGAAGTCTATATACTATGGGGTATTAATCCACGTTTCCATGGGCTATTCCCCGCTTAAAGGCAGATTGTATACGCGTTACGCACCCGTGCGCCACTCGTCAGCGGATTAGCAAGCTAATCCCTGTTACCGTTCGACTTGCATGTGTTAGGCCTGCCGCTAGCGTTCATCCTGAGCCAGGATCAAACTCTTCATCGTTAAATCTTAAATATATTCAACAACTACTAAAGAAATTGCTCAGTATGACTTTTTCTAGTCTTAATTCTTATACACTTGATTTTATCTATCGCTAAATAAAATCCTTGTCAATTCAATATTTCAATGAACTCAATTGGTCTCCCAATCTGTCTTGTTAAAACCCAAGGATTCGAACCTCTCAATCTCGCCCCATCCGGCGGTTTCTCTTAATTTCAATCTCTGTTTGTGAACGGTTGCTCTGTCTCAAAGCGGGTGCAAATATACAACGCTTTTTCTTTATCCACCAAAACTTTTTTAATAAAATTTTTAGTTTCTTTTAAAGCTTTCAGCGTCAATCTAATAACACCTTTACAACCTTTAGGAACATCGCTTACTCTCAAAGCGGGTGCAAATATAAAACGACTTTTCTTCTCCAACCAAATAAAAATGAACTTTTTTTTATCCGGTTTTTAAAGGAGC
>NZ_QBKQ01000006.1 GCF_003054225.1 Christiangramia gaetbulicola | reverse complement strand
CATCCCGAACAGAGTAGTTAAGCCCGTTAGCGCAGATGGTACTGCTTTTTTGTGGGAGAGTATGTCGCCGCCTTCTTCTTGAAAACCCCTTCAGTCTACTGAAGGGGTTTTTTTATGCTTATATATGAACCTCTTTATCTTAGGATATAAGAGGTTTTTTTATGCCCAATTCTCAAGGACTTTTGATTTATTATAGAGTTATGCAAGGCTTCCTGCTGTCAGAAATCCTCTTGCGTTGATATTTAGATGAACTTATCTGTAATCTCCAATGCTACTCTACTCTATTTAGGTCTACAAGTTCTACCAGAATTCTTCAATAAAAAAGCAGCCCGAAGGCTGCCTTATTATCTTATGTGATTAGAGGACTATGGCGTAGGTAGATCTCCTTCTCCTTTTATGGGAAGTTTAGAACTACCCATTAAATACTTGTCTACATTATGAGCAGCTTCTCTGCCTTCAGATATTGCCCAGACTATAAGTGACTGTCCTCTTCTCATATCACCGGCAACGAATATATTTTTCACATTCGTGCTATAATCTTTCTTACCCTTGATATTAGTTCTCTCGTCTAATTCAAGGCCCAGCTTTTCACTTAAAGTCTTTTCGGGACCTGTGAATCCAAGGGATAATAAAGCGAGGTCACAAGGCCATTCTTTTTCTGTTTCCGGAACTTCTTTTAATTCCGGGCGTTGTCCAGGTCTTTTTATCCATTCTACCTGAACCGTTTTCAGCCCTTTTAATTTACCCTGAGAATCTTTTACAAACTTCTTGGTTTGGATACTCCAGTTCCTTTCCACGCCTTCCTCATGTGAAGAACTGGTCTTTAAGGTAAATGGCCAGTAAGGCCATGGATTTTCTGAAGATCTTTGCTCTGGAGGAAGTGGCATGATTTCAAAATTGGTTACAGATTTAGCTCCATGTCGGTTAGAAGTTCCAACGCAATCTGAGCCTGTGTCTCCACCACCAATCACGATGACATCTTTTCCTTTGGCACTTAATCTTTCTTCTACTTCATGAAGTCCGTCAACGGCCTCGTTATTATGTTTTAAAAATTCCATTGCCTGTACTACGCCTTCTGCATCAGATCCTGGAATTGGTAACTTCCTTTTTTCAGTAGCTCCGCCACAAAGTACAACAGCATCAAAATTCTTAATTTCTTCTACAGAATAATTTTTACCGACTTCAGTGTCAGTTTTAAACTCGATTCCTTCAGCTTTCATTATATCTAAACGACGATCTATCACTTTCTTTTCCATTTTAAAATCTGGAATTCCATAGCGCAGTAATCCGCCAACCTTAGAATCACGTTCAAAAACGGTCACATGATGGCCGGCACGATTTAATTGTTGCGCTGCAGCTAATCCCGCAGGACCTGATCCAATCACGGCAACCTTTTTATCGGTTCTGTGTGCGGGCGGTTCAGGCTTTATCCAGCCTTCTTTAAAGCCTCGCTCCACAATATACTTCTCGATCATTTCAATGGCCACAGGAGGCTCTATAATGCCTAATACGCAGGCCGACTCACATGGTGCCGGGCACAACCTTCCCGTAAACTCCGGAAAATTATTGGTAGCATGCAGGATCTTCAAAGCTTTTTGCCACTCATTTCTGTAAACGGCATCATTAAAATCTGGGATCAGATTTCCCAAGGGACAACCACTGTGACAAAACGGGATCCCGCAGTCCATACATCTTCCACCTTGTTTCTTTAATTCTTCGGTTGGAAGTTCTTTATGAAATTCTTTATAATTCTTTACCCTTTCTTCGGGTTTTATATCTTCTTCCTGAATACGATCGTATTCTAAAAATCCTCGTAATTCACCCATTCTTATGCTGTTTTAAGATCTACCTCTTCTTCTTTTCTTTTTTCTTCTTCAAGTTTTTGCAATGCCTTTTTATATTCTGTAGGCATCACCTTAATAAAGCCTTTTGAAGCCTCCTCCCAATCATTTAAGATAGCCTTGGCTACTTCACTTTCGGTATATTGATAATGATTAACGATCAACTCTTCCAGTTCCTGCAGGTTTTCTTCTGATGGAGCTTCAAGTTCTATCATTTCCATATTAAAATTATTACGATCCAGAGTGTTTTCAGGATCATAAATATAGGCCACACCACCGCTCATTCCAGCGGCAAAATTCCGACCTATTTTTCCGAGTATTACGGCCACACCACCGGTCATATATTCACAACCATGGTCACCAATACCTTCGATCACTGCTTTCGCTCCTGAATTTCTTACGCAGAAACGTTCTCCACCAATTCCATTGATATAGGCTTCGCCGCGAACTGCTCCATATAATGCGACATTACCTATGATAATATTTTCATTGGATTTGAAAGTTGCTTTTTTAGGTTTCCTGATGGAAAGAACTGCTCCCGAAAGTCCTTTTCCGAAGTAATCATTAGAATTACCTTCAATATTTAGGTTCAATCCTTTTGCGGCAAAAGCGCCGAAGCTCTGACCTGCGGACCCATGAAAATTCAGGGTTAGCGTATTTTTAGGTAAGCCAACTGAACCATGAATTTTTGAGATCTCATTACTGATGATCGCACCTGTGGTTCTGTTCGTATTACTTATAGGATAGCTTAGCGTAACAGGCTCCTTTCTATAAATAGCGGGATGCGCCTGTCTCAAAATTTCAAAATCCAGGACTCCTTCAATATTATGCAGCTGCTTTTCGGTATTTGATAGCGGTACGCCATCCTTGATATTTGGTTTGTAAAGTATATTTGAAAGGTCTATTCCCTGGGCTTTATAATGCTTAATAGCACGGTTCATGTCCAGCTTCTCGCATTGTCCTACCATTTCTTTCATATTTCTAAACCCAAGCTGTGCCATGATTTCCCGCAATTCCTGTGCAATGAAATACATGAAATTAATCACATTCTCTGGAGTACCCTTGAAGTTCTTTCTAAGTTCAGGATCCTGGGTGGCGATACCTACCGGACATGTGTTTAAATGACAGGCACGCATCATGATACATCCAGTTGCTACAAGTGGAGCAGTGGAGAATCCAAATTCTTCAGCTCCCAGTAAACAGGCGATCGCAACGTCACGGCCTGTCTTTAACTGACCGTCGCATTCCACAACAATTCTGCTTCTAAGATTGTTGAGTAATAAAGTTTGCTGAGCTTCAGCAATTCCAAGTTCCCAGGGTAATCCTGCGTGTCTTAAAGATGTTAGGGGGGAAGCTCCGGTTCCGCCATCGTAACCTGAAATAAGCACCACATCTGCCTTTGCTTTTGCAACACCGGCAGCAATAGTACCTACGCCAACTTTTGAAACCAGTTTCACATTGATCCTTGCTTCACGATTTGCATTTTTCAGGTCGAAAATTAACTGAGCCAGATCTTCAATAGAATAGATATCATGGTGTGGTGGAGGAGAGATCAATCCAACATAAGGAGTGGAATTTCTAGTTTTCGCAATATCAGGATTTACTTTTGCTCCGGGTAATTGTCCACCTTCTCCTGGTTTCGCTCCCTGAGCCATTTTAATCTGGATCTCCCGGGCATTGGTTAAATAGTCTATACTTACACCAAATCGCCCCGAAGCCACCTGTTTAATGGCTGAATTTCTCCAGTTTCCATTGATATCCTTCTGAAAACGATCGGCATCTTCACCGCCTTCTCCGGAATTACTTTTTCCTTTGATGCGGTTCATGGCAATGGCCAGGTTTTCATGTGCTTCCTTACTTATAGATCCAAAAGACATGGCCCCGGTCTTGAATCTCTTCACAATCTCGGTCCATGGTTCAACCTCTTCAATAGGAATAGGATTCAATTCCTTGAATTTAAACATTCCTCTTAAGGTCATGAGCTTTTCATTCTGCTCATTGATTATATTGGAATATTCAGTATAAGTTTCATAGCTGTTCTGCTTTACCGCTTGCTGAAGTTTGGCGACGCTGGCAGGATTAAAAACGTGTCTTTCCCCATTTCTTCTCCAGCGATAATCTCCTCCCATTTCCAGGTCCAGATCTGTTTCTGTTTCTGGTGGAAAGAAAGCATGTTGGTAGCGCTTTTGAATTTCCTTTTCAATTTCATACAAACCAATACCTTCAATTCTGGTTGGCGTATTGCTGAAATATTTATTGACGAATTTCTTGTTCAGTCCAAGAATTTCGAAGATCTGTGATCCGCGATAGGAGAGCAGGGTTGAGATCCCGATCTTATTCATGATCTTCACGATTCCTTTACCGATTGCAACATTGAAATTTTCAACGGCTACTTCAGGATCATCCACATCGATCTCTTTTCTTTCAACAAGATCATAGATCACTTCATTCACCATATAGGGGTTGATCGCGCTTGCTCCATAACCAAATAAAGCCGCGAAGTGATGCGGTTCTCTCGGTTCTGCAGATTCGATCACAATTCCGAAGCTGGATCTTCTATTATGATCCTTGGCCCGGTGATGCACAAATGAACATGCAAGGAGTGAAGGGATTGGAGCCAGTTTAGGATTCACATTCCGGTCTGAAAGTATGATCACATTGCAGCCATCATCAACGGCATTCTTAATTTCTGTGATCATTTCCTCGAGGCGATCTTCAAGGCCGTTCATTCCTTTTTCAGCTTCATAAAGCATGGAAACAGATCTGGCTTTAAAGCCAGGATAATCTATATATTTTATCTTGTCCAGATCCTCATTGGAGATGACGGGATTCTGAATTTTAAGTTTTTTAGCCTGTTCTGGAATGATTTCAAAAAGGTTGATATCCTCACCTACAGAAAGGCTGATGTCTGTAACTATTTCCTCACGAATTCCATCAAGCGGCGGATTGGTCACCTGCGCGAAAAGCTGTTTGAAATAGTTGAATAATAACTGTGGTTTATCTGAAAGTACGGCCAGCGGAATATCCGTTCCCATAGAGCCTATCGCTTCCTTGGCCTTGGATGCCATGGGAGAAATAATGGTAGTGATATCCTCATAAGTATAACCAAATAGCTTAAGCCTGGTCATATATGGAATATCCTCCACAGGAGTCTGATTACCGGTATAAGGTACTTCTGCTAAGGGCAGCAGATTTTCATCAAGCCAGTTCCTGTAAGGCCTTTCTGAAACTATTTTTTCTTTTACTTCTTCATCTTCAATAATTCTTCCTTCGATCATATCTACCAGGAACATTCTTCCCGGCTCCAGCCTACCATGTTTTAGTACATTTTCAGGCGCTATATCAAGAACACCGGTCTCAGACGACATCACCACATAACCGTCTTTGGTTACGGTATACCTGGAAGGCCTCAGGCCATTTCTGTCCAAAAGGGCTCCTATATAATTTCCATCGGTAAAAGGTATAGAGGCGGGACCATCCCAGGGCTCCATGATACACGCATTGTACTCGTAAAATGCTTTTTTATTGTCTTTCATGGAAGGATTCTTTTCCCAGGCTTCCGGTACCATCATCATGATGGCTTCGGGCAGGGACCTTCCGGTTTGCAGAAGAAGTTCAAGAGCCATATCCATGGAAGCAGAATCAGATTTTCCATCCATGATCACTGGGATAATCTTCTTCATATCCTCGCCGAAAATATCAGATTCAAAAAGCTCCTCCCTCGCCTTCATTCTACTAAGATTTCCTCTCAGGGTATTGATCTCACCATTATGACACATATATCTGAATGGTTGTGCTAAATCCCAGGTAGGGAAAGTGTTGGTGGAAAATCTCTGGTGTACCAACGCCAGTTTCGTGATCACGTCTGGATCATTAAGATCCTTATAATAATCGTTGATATCCTGGGGCATTAAAAGACCCTTATATATTATCGTATTGGTTGAGAGACTTGAAAAATAGAAATACTCGCTTTGGGCAAGGCCGGAATGCTCCACGGTATGTTCCGCAATCTTACGAGCCGAATATAATTTAGCATTGAATACCCTTTCTTCAACATCTTTTGGTTTAGCAATAAAAACCTGCTCGACAGCAGGCTCCACGTTACTGGCCATTTTCCCCAGGCAGGAATGATTTACCGGCACATTACGCCAGCCCAGTATCTCTAATCCCTGTTTTTTGACTTCGTCTTCGAAAGTGGTTTTACAAATAAGGGCCTGGTTTTTATTCTTGGGAAGAAAAAGCATCCCTACAGCGTATTCCCGAATACCGGGTAATTCGAATTCGCATACTTTTTTAAAGAAATCGTGGGGAACTTCAATTAAGATCCCCGCACCGTCACCTGTTTTTCCATCTGCACTAACTGCTCCTCTATGTTCGAGGCGCACCAGTATATCTATGGCATCGTGTATTATTTTATTAGATCTTTCTCCTTTAAGATTACAAATAAACCCTGCTCCGCAATTATCCCTTTCATTCTGAGGGGAGTAGAGCCCCTGTTCTTTTATTTTCATATCCGTTCCTTCTGAATTATTCTCTTAAAGTTAAACAAAAGCGAAGCAAACCTGAAAATATTAAAGCGCTTTCAATCAAGTTTTTGGGTATTGATAATCTGAGGAATTATTAATGAGAATTTCAGAATTATATCAAATTATTTTACGAATTAAATAATGTAAATAAGGCTGCAAAATCATTGGGTAGGGTAAACCAGTATTTTTTGATTTCTCTAACATTTGTTAAGCCCGAAACAGAAATAAATCATAATTTTGATAAGACAAAAAATGGCCTAGTAAGTTGATAATCAGTATTTGTTAAAATTGGATTAGCCTTCTTTTTTACTAAGTATTGATCCTAATTTCTTATAAAGCCGTATTACCTTTTTTCTTCCTGCTCAACCTACTTTTCTTCTATGGCTGCTAATTTCTTCAATGTTGATCTTAGCAACCAGCATAATATTCCTCCCGGACCAGATTCAAACCATTTTGGTTATTGCCATTTCTTTATGGCAAAGAATTTTACCCCCCTCTGTAAGATTATTAGATACATTTTTTTTTCAATCGCCCGGTCTGCTTTGAGGTTAAACCAGCTATAGGTACTAACCTTAAAACACTATTATTATGGAAGACATTACGATTAGATCCCAGCAGAATAAAAACTGGCTTTGCAGAGTTATAATTCTAATTATACTTTTGGGATATTCTAGTAGTTTATCACTACATTCTCAGGAATTGCCACCACTTCCGCCTCCCGGAGATTGTGTCTCAAATGACTTAGAGGTGGTAGATGCCTTTTTAGACTTGGATGATTGTTTTCAATGTGAGGAAGGCCAGGTAATTAAAGTACCAATTATACTCTCAATTTTCAATAAGACTCAATCTTTTAGGCCAACATTTGCATTTGCAGGGCAATTAGAAGTTACGGATGCCGAAGGGAATGTTACAACAGAGTTTGTCAAAGGTTGTGATGATCAAGTTGGTCTGCCAGCCGGTGAGATAACAGAATTAAGTACTATTCTTGTTGATTATACTTGTGGAACTACATTGAGATTAACAGATGTATATCTGGCCTGGACCGATGCTTCTAAGGTAACTGGTGACGACAGTAAAAATAGTTGTGCGAATTTACTCTCTATTGACAATAAAACTCCTGCAGGCTTTCTGGATATTTCTCCTAAATGTGGTATAGAACCTGCAATTATTGTAAGAACACCATTAGCAGGATCTTCAACATTTACTGACGTAGTCTGTAATGATGATAATGGTCCTAGCAATAATGGAACTGCAACTGCAATACCCTCTGGTGGTGAAGAGCCATATACCTATTTATGGGATGATTCTAATGCACAAACTACCGCAACCGCTACAGGATTGACAGCAGGAAATTACACGTGTACAATAACTGATAAAAATAATTGCACGTTTGACGTTCAGGTAACTATAAGCGATGCTCTGGCCTTTAGTGCGAGTGCGACTCCAACCGATGTTTCCTGTAACGATGATGACGGCAATGCTGCAGATGGAGCCATTGCGGTAGAGGTAACCAA
>NZ_QBKQ01000005.1 GCF_003054225.1 Christiangramia gaetbulicola | reverse complement strand
GTTAATTTTTGAAGGCCGATCTCCTCGCTATCCCCCATCATCAGTACTTTCAGTGAACGTACGCCTTGCTCTCAAAGCGGCTGCAAATATACAGCAACTTCTTTCTTCTAACCAAACTAATTTTTAAGTTTTTTTAGAGAAATTTAAGGAATACCGGTAACTGCTTTATTTCCAGTATTAAATAGAAGAAAATATTAACTGCTTTTTTTGGGACTAGGACTCTTATTCCACTTATCACTAAGTTCAAGGTATTCGAAATCCAGCGCACTGTTCTGTCTTTCCAGGATATTATCCCTGAAAGATCGCTGAAGAATGTCTTCTATAAGGAAGTCTTCCTGATTAGATTCAGGATTATACTCCTCTTTTAATGAAATATCGAACATACTGGCAGTAGTATTATACCAGAAAGCCCTCCAGCCGCTTTTGAGATCCTTAACCAGATCGAAGGTAGTTACCCCGGTTTGCCTGTGGATCAATTTCACCAGGATCTGCCCTTCAGTCCTGGTTAGTTTTTTTAATTCGGCAGAAAACTCCTCCTCTATATAGTTCTGTACTATTTTGGTGTATTTCTTTCTTGCCCTATTACCTTTAATATGGTCTAACCTTGAATTCAGTTCCACCAAACGTTCAGATGCCAGTTTAGCATAGGGATAAACCTTCCTTGTTTTCCTGCGCAATATCAAATAACGCTTTCTATCGGCATTACTATTAAATTTCAGCTTCCGCAGCAAAACAACTTCTTCCAGATCTATAGCTTCACGTGGAATGGAGTCTCCTTCTATAATCATGTAGAACTTCTCTATAGTATCATTTTCAACACTATCTTTAGGAAAAGGACGTGTAGACTTCTGCCCAATCGCATTGAAGCCTATTAATAATATAAATATGGAAAGATATCTAAACACTTATAAATCTAATTTCAATTTACCTATTACTCAATTAAACCAAAATCATTCCAAAATTAATCAATAGCAAGTTGTCACCAATCTAAAACTTTTTAAATTCGTAAAAATTATTCTGAACTATGAAGAAAAGTAAAGTATTAGATAAGAAATCATTAGAGTTCCTGGAGAACTACCTAAATAATGCAGCACCTACGGGTTACGAAGCCGAAGGACAAAAGCTATGGATGGAATACCTAAAACCATACGTAGATGAATTCATAACCGACACTTATGGTACTGCCGTTGGAGTTATTAATCCGGAAGCTGAATATAAAGTTGTCATAGAAGGTCATGCCGACGAAATTTCATGGTATGTAAATTATATAAGTGATGAAGGTCTTATATATGTAGTGCGTAACGGTGGTAGTGATCACCAGATCGCGGCATCCAAGCGAGTGAACATTCATACCAAGAAAGGTATCGTAAAAGGAGTGTTCGGCTGGCCGGCAATTCACACCAGAGATAAAGAGAAAGAACAGTCACCTAAAATGGACAATATCTGTATTGATGTTGGATGTACTAATAAGGAGGAAGTTGAAAAGCTTGGAGTTCATGTTGGATGTGTGATCACGTATCCAGACGAATTCTTCGTCCTGAATGAAAACAAATTTGTTTGCCGTGCCCTGGACAACAGGATAGGTGGTTTTATGATCGCGCAGGTCGCAAGATTATTAAAGGAGAACAAACAGGAATTACCATTTGGTTTATATGTAACTAATTCTGTTCAGGAAGAAATCGGTTTACGTGGAGCTGAAATGATCACTCATAGAATTCAGCCGAATGTTGCCATAGTTACAGATGTAACTCACGACACCACTACTCCAATGATCGAGAAAAAGACCAATGGTTTAAATAAAATTGGAGATGGTCCGGTTATATCATATGCTCCAGCGGTACAGAACAAACTTAGAGAACTTATTATCGATACGGCTGAAGAGAAGAAAATACCTTTTCAAAGGCATGCTTCTTCCAGGTTTACCGGTACAGATACAGATGCCTTTGCTTATAGTAACGGAGGTGTACCTTCTGCACTAATTTCTTTACCATTAAGATATATGCATACCACGGTTGAAATGGTACATAGAGATGATGTTGAAAATGTGATCAACCTTATCTATGAATCTCTATTAAAGATCAAAAATGGAGACAGCTTTAGCTATTTCGAATAGACTTCACAGCTCATAAATATCTGTTAAACTCCCTGATACCGGGGAGTTTTTCTTTTTCAGACACCAAAGTTTTCACAGTTCTTTAAATATATAGGAGGTTAATTCCAATTATCTTTAAAGAAAAAAGATGACGCTATCTCCTGATGATGTAGAAACGATAATGTCTGATCCTAACGAAGCCGTAAAGCTGGCAAATCTTAGGTATGTTTCAGAAAATCATTTATCCATTCACCGCAAAAAGGTAGGACGTGGTTTTGCCTATTATAAAAAGGAAGAAAAGATCTCAGATAACAAAACCCTGGAGAGAATAAAAAGTCTGGTAATTCCGCCGGCATGGAAAAATGTCAGGATCACTCATTTTCCCAACGGTCACCTTCAGGTGGTAGGCAGGGATGAAAAGGAACGTAAACAATATATGTACCATCCTACCTGGTCCAAGATCAGGAATCAGACGAAATTCTTCAAAATGACTTCCTTCGGAAAAATGCTTCCGAAAATAAGAAAACAGGTAGATAAAGACCTTTTACTAGAGGGAATGCCAAAAAGGAAGGTTCTTGCCCTGGTGATAAGGTTAATGGAAGAGACTCATATTAGAGTTGGAAATCACTACTACGCCAAGAACAACAAAACTTACGGCCTTTCCACTTTCAGAACCAGGCACGTTAAGACCTTTAAAGACGGTATCAAATTTGAATTCGTTGGAAAAAAAGGGAAAGAACATTCGATCACCGTTGAAGATAAACGATTGATCAATCTTATTAACCAATGCGAGGAAATTCCGGGCTGGGAACTTTTCAAGTTCTATAATGAAAATGGAGAGAAACAGACCATAGACAGTGAAATGATCAATGACTATATTCATGAAATAAGCGGAGATATATTCTCAGCTAAAGATTTCAGGACCTGGTCTGCCACCAAAATATTCTTTGAAACCCTTTTGGAAACTGGATATACCGAAGAAGAAAAAGAAAACAAAAAGAATATCCTGGAAGGTTTTGATGCCGCCGCCGAAGGTTTAGGGAATACCAGGGCGGTTTGCCGTAGTTATTACGTACATCCAAAAGTTATCGAAACCTATGAATCTGGAGAGATTGTTCCTTATTTCAAAAAAGTAAACGAAGATAAAGAGCCGGTTTACACCCAACTTTCAGAAACAGAAAAAGCCATTTACAAACTGATCAAGGATTATAAAATCGAAATTGAAGATTAATATAATTTCGTATTTGTCATATTTCAGATAAATTTGAGCTATGACGAATTCTATCGCTTCGAGGATCGCCGACTTTCTCAGCAATTATCCTCCCTTCTCTTTACTTAATACCTCGCAATTAGAATTGATTGCCGGGGAAATTAAGGTAATGTATTTCGAACAGGGGCAGACGATCTTCTCCAAAGATGAAAAAGTACATGACTACTTTTATATAGTACAGAAGGGAGCCGTAGACCTGCAAAAGACAGATCAGAACCAGGAGCCTGAGACTATAGATAAATGTGACGAAGGCGATGTTTTTGGTTTGCGCCCGCTTTTTGCAAAGGAAAATTACCAGATCAACGCGATCACAGACGAGGAAAGTGTGATATATGCTATTCCGCTTAACGTATTTAAACCTTACGCGATCAGCAATCCATATGTTGGTAATTTCCTGATGGAAAGTTTCGCTTCGAATACCCGAAATCCTTATTCAAATGAGCAAAAAGGAAAATTATTTGCAGATGAGGAGGATATAGTCCTTAAAAGAGAGGCTTTATTCGAACTGCAACCGATCCCGATCATCAAAAAAATGGTAACGGTTTCTCCGGAAACAAGTATTCAGAAATCGGCTATTTTGATGAGCAATAGAAAGGTAGGTTCCGTTGTAGTCGTTGAAGATGAAAAACCGGTAGGTATTGTGACCGATGTTGACTTCAGGAAAGTTGTTGCTACAGGTAAAATTCAAATTAACAGCCCGATAAGCGAGGTAATGAATTCACCCGTGATTTGTTATTCCAAAGGTTTAACCATAGCACAGGCGCAGCTTACCATGATGAAACATAATATTAATCATATTTGCATCACCAAAGACGGTACGCCAAACACCAAGGTAAAGGGAATTGTTTCTGAACATGATATTATCGTTTCCCAGGGTAACAATCCCGCGGTGCTTATGAAGGCGATCAACAGGGCCGGGAGCACGAAAAAACTTAAAAGGATACGGAATAAGATCATGATCCTGCTCAATGGATATCTAAAAAGCAATATTCCGGTTACACATATATCCAACATCATATTTGAACTTAACGATGCTACGATAAAACGAACCATCCAGCGATGTATAGAAAAGATGGGGTCTCCGCCTCCGGTTAAGTTTGCCTGGATGTCTTTGGGAAGCCAGGGACGAAAAGAGCAATTATTGCACACAGATCAAGATAATGCCTTGATCTTTGAAGATGTTCCTGAAGAAAAACTGGAAGAAACCCGTGCTTACTTTATAAAGCTAGCCACCAAAGTCACCAAAAGGCTTAATATTATTGGCTATGAATTCTGTCCTGCCGAAATGATGGCGAGAAACCCAAAATACTGTTTATCTATTTCTGAATGGAAAGATCAGTTTTCTGAATGGGTGACCACCTCGGGGCAGGACGAGATCCTGTTATGCCAGATATTTTTTGATTTTGACATTTCTTACGGCGAGGTAAAACTAACCAACGCAATTTCAGACCATATTTTTGATATTCTGAAAGGAAATAAGAATTTCCTGAACAGACTAGCCGCACAGGCATTGAGGAATCCTTCACCATTAGGATTCTTCAGGCAGTTTTTGGTGGAACAGGATGGAGAGAAAAAGGATCTTTTTGACATTAAAAAACGAGGCATCATGCCTTTAACCGATGCGGGCAGATTGCTTATTCTTGAACACCGGGTAAAAAACATCAGCAATACTTCAGAAAGGTTTGAAAAACTGGCGCAGCTAGAACCTAATAACAAGGAGATCTACCAGGCATGTGCATATTCTTCAAGAGCTCTTATAAAATTCCGCACAAAACAGGGATTAAAGCATAAGGACAATGGAAGGTTTATTAATCTTGAAGACCTAAGCAAGGAAGACAAGATAAAACTAAAACGATGTTTTAAAACCATCAAAGAGATACAGGAATTAATTAAGGTCAGGTTTGAAGCAACATACTACCTATGATCGGAAAATGGTTTAAGAAAAATAAGGTTCAGGAAGATCTTCCCAACTACTGGCAGAATTACTCAAAAAGTTTTGAGGAAAAACTCCCGGAAGAAATTACCAGGATCAGGTTCATCGTATTCGATACCGAAACCACAGGATTTGATTTTAAACAGGATCGTATTTTAAGTATAGGTGCCGTTAGGGTTGAAAATAGAAGTATAGAGATCAATGATAACTTTGAGGTCTTCCTTGAGCAAACCAAATTCAATCCTGAGACCGTAAAGATCCATGGCATTATTCAGAATGAAAAGTTTGAAAAGATTTCTGAACTTGAGGCTTTGAAGAAATTCCTGAATTATATTCAGAATTCGGTTCTGGTAGCCCATCACGCGGGTTTCGATCTGAAAATGATCAATAAGGCATTGTCAAGACACGCACTTCCGAAGTTAAAAAATAAGGTTCTGGATACAGCTGTGCTTTACAAAAGCACTCGAATTATTACCAATCTAATAGATCGCGAAAAGGTATATTCTCTTGATGAAATCGCCGAAGCTTATAATATCGATCTTACAGACAGGCATACTGCCTCTGGTGACGCTTATATTACGGCGATAATTTTCCTTAAATTACTTGGAAGGATCAAACAAAAAAAACCATTAACCCTTCGCGATCTCTTCAAAATAAAGAATTAAATAGAGCTATAAAATTCCAGGAATTCTACCGCATCTGAAACTTCCTTAATCTTATGCTTATTTAAGAATTTTTCTGCTTCTGCATCTAAGCCTAAAGATTTTTCAAAATCCTTATTTCTTAAACGAATTCTTTGTAGCACAGAATCTCCAGTTGATAGATAGTAATTCATTTCTATGGTATAGTGTGCAGGCTTTTCACCACTGTAACCTGAAGTTTCTGCTTCAGCTTCCTTTAGCAAAATGGAAGGAAATCCGTAAAGCCGAATGTCTCCATTATCAAAATAAGTGAAAAAATATCCTTTTCTCAAGCCTTCTTCCATAAGCAAATTTTTCCATGAAAGTTTATAATCATCAAGTATATAAGTCTTGAATTGATTTATAGGAATAGCTGTTATTTCTGATTCGTTAGAAATTTTTATTTCCATCTTTTTATGAAGAACATCGTATCTCAAAAAGGCAGACTGTTCTTTTCCGCCGGAAATTATTTTACCCTTTTGAAAGTCTTCAGTAAGATATGGTGAACCGATATAATTTTCGGTGATCGTAAAGGGATTCATGGCCCACCTATTTATTTCATCTACAATATTATAATTATTGTATTCCATTTCAACTGGCTGGGTTTGTGACGGTGCAGTACTTGTGCCATAGCTGGTTTGAGAAAAAACACTAACGGAAAAAATAAAAAACGCGGATAAAGTAATAGCTTTCATGAATAAAATTTTTAGTTGTAAACGTTAGAAATCAACAACTATACCAAAAGCTTATAATGATTTCTCTATGATACCCTCAACTACCTCTGGATTCAAAAGCGTTGAAGTATCACCAAGATCTGAAGTATCTTTAGAAGCGATCTTCCTGAGTATTCTTCTCATGATCTTTCCGCTTCTTGTTTTTGGTAAGCCTTCTACGAACTGGATCTTATCTGGTTTGGCGATAGGACCTATCTTATCTGAGATCTGTTGATTGATCTCTTTTCTAAGATTATCCTGATTCCTGGATTCCCCAGCTTCTTTCAGGATAACAAATCCATAGAGGGCATTTCCCTTTACCTCGTGAGGAAAACCAACAACGGCAGATTCTGCCACGGCTGGATGTTCATTGATCGCATCCTCTATTGGCGCAGTTCCTAAGTTATGACCAGAAACGATGATCACATCATCTACCCTACCAGTGATCCTGTAATATCCAGTCTCATCGCGTAAGGCTCCGTCACCAGTGAAATATTTATCTTTAAAAGCTGAAAAGTAAGTGTCCCGGTATCTATCATGATTTCCCCAGATGGTTCTGGCCATGGATGGCCATGGGAATTTGATACAAAGTCTACCATCTACCTGGTTCCCTTTGATTTCCTTACCTTCTTCATCCATCAGTACAGGCTGAATTCCGGGAAAAGGTAAAGTTGCAAAAGTTGGTTTGGTTGGCGTCACAAAAGGGATTGGAGAGATCATAATCCCCCCCGTTTCTGTCTGCCACCAAGTATCAACGATGGGGCTTTTACTTTTCCCAATATTATTATCGTACCAGTGCCATGCCTCCTCATTAATAGGTTCACCAACTGTTCCTAGAACTTTCAGGGAAGAAAGGTCATATTTATCTACGAATTCAAGGTTCTTTTTGGCCAGGGCACGTATAGCTGTTGGCGCGGTATAGAACTGATTTACTTTATGCTTTTCCACGATCTGCCAGAACCGGCCAAAATCGGGATAAGATGGTACCCCCTCGAACATCAGGGTCGTAGCACCATTCAGTAGAGGACCATAAACTATATAGGAATGTCCAGTGATCCAGCCAATATCTGCGGTACACCAATAGACATCATCGTTTTCATATTTAAAGATATTCTTGAAAGTATAGGCTGAATAAACCATATAACCAGCGGTCGTGTGCAGCATCCCTTTAGGTTTCCCAGTAGAACCGGAAGTATAAAGTATAAATAGAGGATCTTCAGCATCCATGATCTCGGGCGCACATTTATCTGAAGCTTCATCCATCAAAGGTTTCAGCCATTTGTCGCGACCTTCTTTCATATTGATATCTGCACCCGTTCTTTTTGCAACCAGTACGGTTTCAACATCGGGACATTGCTCCAGGGCCTTATCCACGATACCTTTAAGGTCTATGGTTTTATCTCCACGGTAAGAACCATCTGAAGTTATCATCATCTTACAATCTGCATCCAGAGTTCTCGTAGCTAAAGCAGAAGCTGAAAAACCTGCAAATACGACGGAGTGAATAGCGCCGATCCTGGCACAGGCCAGAACAGCAAAAGCCAGCTCGGGGATCATTGGCAAATAGATACATACCCTATCCCCTTTCTTAATGCCATTTTCCTTTAAAACGTTGGCGAATTGATTCACCTTTTTATGCAGTTCTGTATAGCTTAAGTGTACCGCCTCGTCCTTAGGATCGTTAGGCTCCCAGATAATTGCCGTTTTATCTCCCTGGGCTAGCAGGTGACGATCTATACAATTCTCGGTAATATTCAGTTTCGCATTTTCAAACCATTTTACCTCAGGCTTAGAAAAATCCCAACTTAGTACATTATCCCATTTTTTCCTCCATACGAAATGTTCCTCGGCAACTTCCTGCCAGAAGTTCTCTGGCTCTCTAACAGATTTGCGGTAAACCTGGAAATATTCTTCCAGAGTTTTAATGTGATAATTACTCATAGTTCAAGTTGGTTAAATTAAAAAAAGCAGAACCGGAAGAACCGGTTCTGCTTTTAAAAATATTAAATCGTAAGGAATCACAAAAGTTATTATGAACTAAAAGCAAAATAATATTTCATATCTGTTAAAATATTATCTGCATTATTATCATTAATTCAATCTAGCGTGTTTTTAAATAAGATTCCACATTCTTTTGTATCCTGTCTTCGATATTAGAAACATCGGCTTTTATAAATTTCTCGCCGGTGATGTTCTCGTAAAGTTCAATGTATCTTTCTGAAACCGATTCGATATACTCATCGCTCATTTCAGGAACTTTCTGACCTTCCAATCCCTGGAATCCATTAGAGATAAGCCATTGGCGAACAAATTCTTTTGATAACTGCTTCTGAGCCTCTCCTTTCTCCTGTCTTTCCTCGTACCCCTTTTTATAGAAATACCTGGAAGAATCTGGAGTATGGATCTCGTCAATTAATACGATCTCACCTTCTGGCGTTTTACCAAACTCATATTTGGTATCTACGAGAATAAGATCCTGTTTCGCCGCTATCTCGGTACCGCGTTTAAATAACTTCCTGGTATAATCTTCAAGTTTAAGGTAATCCTCCTTAGATACGATTCCCCTTTTAATGATATCCTCACGGGAAATATCCTCATCGTGGTCTCCGTGTTCCGCTTTAGTAGCCGGCGTGATGATTGGTTGAGGAAACTTATCATTTTCCTTTAATCCTTCAGGCATGGCAACGCCACATAATTCCCTTTTTCCGGCTTTATATTCTCTGGCCGCATGACCAGACATGTAACCGCGAATAACCATTTCTACTTTAAAAGGCTCACATTTTTTACCAACAGCCACATTAGGATCTGGAGTTGCTTCCAGCCAGTTTGGGACAATATCGGCGGTTTTTTCCATCATTTTGGTCGCGATCTGGTTAAGGATCTGCCCTTTATATGGTATTCCCTTTGGCATCACCACGTCGAAAGCCGAAAGCCTGTCTGAAGCAATCATGACTAACAGGTCGTTCTCAAGCGCATAAACATCTCTTACTTTACCCTTATATACCGATTCCTGACCGGGAAAATTGAAGTTTGTTTTGGTTATCGTATTACTCATTTAGAGTTTATTCTATTATAATTAATCGTTGTGTTCAATAGTTTTGTAGGCTGCAATGATCTTCTTCACTAATCTGTGACGTATCACATCCTTGTCGTCCAGGTAAACAGTTCCCACGCCTTTCACATCTTTAAGTACAAGAAGCGCTTCTTTTAATCCAGAGATCACTCTTCTTGGAAGATCGATCTGTCCCGGGTCTCCGGTGATCATGAATTTCGCGTTCTTACCCATCCTGGTAAGGAACATTTTCATTTGCGCATGTGTGGTATTCTGGGCTTCATCCAAGATCACAAAGGCATGATCCAGAGTTCGTCCACGCATAAAGGCAAGTGGTGCGATCTGGATGACCCCTTTTTCAATAAAAACCTCCAGTTTTTCATGAGGAATCATATCCCTTAACGCATCATATAATGGTTGCATATAAGGATCCAGTTTTTCCTTAAGATCTCCCGGAAGGAAACCAAGGTTCTCCCCTGCTTCTACCGCAGGCCTGGTTAAAATGATCCTTTTTACCTGTTTTTCTTTTAGAGCTTTTACCGCGAGGGCAACCCCGGTATAGGTCTTACCAGTTCCCGCAGGTCCTATAGCAAATACCAGATCGTTCTTTTTGGAAAGCTCGACCATTCTTCTCTGGTTAGCGGTCTGGGCTTTGATCACCTTTCCGCTAATTCCATGCACTATGGTCTCCCCACTTTCTTTTGAAGTTTCATAATCTTCTTCACTCTCACTCGTCAAAACCCTTTCGATAGTATTCTCGTCCAGTTTATTGTATTTACCAAAATGATCCATCAACATCGAAAATCGTTTGTCGAATTCTTCGAGCATCTCCTCATCCCCAAAGACACGTATCTTACTACCCCTGGCGACAATCTTTAATTTTGGAAAGTACTTTTTTAAAAGTTCGATGTGTTCATTTTGCTGCCCGAAAAATTCTCGAGGGCTTATTTCTGAGAGTTCAATAAGAAGTTCGTTCAAAAGCTGTGGTTTTTAAGTTGTAGCATTGTAGATTTTTCAGGTCATTTTTATTTGTCCTTCGAATTTCAATATCCTAATTTTGAAACCGAATTTATGGTATTTTTTACCTTTTAGGTCAGGCGAATCCCTAAAAATAAAATTATATTCGCCTTCTATACAAACTTAAGGAAAATAACCAGTCTCAGATTAAAAAAATATTAACAATCGCCTATGGCAATCATTACTTTAACGACCGATTTCGGGGAGAAAGATTATTTCGCTGGTGCGGTTAAAGGAGCTATCTATAGCGAATTAAGTGATGTTAGAATTGTTGATATTTCACATTCAGTTTCCCCGTTCCATATTAGTGAGGCCGCTTATATAATTAAGAACGCCTATAAAAGTTTCCCTAAAGGAAGTATTCATATCGTGGGTATAGATTCTGAACTTACCCCGGAGAATAAGCATCTAGCGGTAAAACTGGACGAACATTATTTTATCTGCGCCAACAACGGCATTCTTTCATTACTGGCTTCAGAAATAAGACCGGAAAAGATCGTAGAGATCAATATCCATGATAAGATTCAGACCAACTTCCCCGTACTGGAGGTTTTTGTAAAAGTTGCCTGCCATATAGCTCGCGGGGGAACCCTCGAAGTCATAGGTAAAAGCGTTAGCCAGATCAAGTATCTTAAACAGTTCGAGCCGATTATAAACTCTGAGAAGAACCAGATCCTGGGCCATGTCATTTATATTGACAACTACGGAAATGTGATCACCAATATTTCCAGGAAACTTTTTGAATCTGTAGGTAAAGGACGTGCCTTTAAAATAAGTGCCAGAACGGTAAATTTTAATGTGATATATGAAACTTACAGCCACGCCATAAATTTTGATGTGGAAAAAGAGAAGCGAAAAGAGGAAGATGGTAAGAAACTGGCGGTTTTCAATTCTGCCGGGTATATAGAACTTGCCATGTATAAAAGCAATCCAAATACTGTGGGAAGCGCCGCAAGCCTTTTCGGGCTGGAGTATCTGGATACGATAACCGTAAATTTTGAATAGATGTTTGTTAGAATAGTGAAGATGGGATTTCAGGAAGATAAAATTGATGAATTCCTGGCAAATTTTGAAGAGAATAAAGCTAAGATTAGAGGTTTTGAAGGTTGCAAATTTCTTGAACTCTATCGGGGCAAAGACAATACAAATCAATTTTTCACGTATTCTTACTGGGAAGATGAAGCAGCTTTAGAGAATTACAGAAATTCAGAGCTCTTTAAAAATGTGTGGGCTAATACGAAAGTTCTGTTCAATGAAAAACCAGAAGCCTGGAGCGTGGATAAAGTGGTTAGTTTGGAGTAGAGAGTATTGAGTACTAAGTATAGAGAAAAGTGGAAAGTGAAGAGTGGAAAGTGAGAATTGTCACATTGAGCGCAGTCGAAATGTGGCAGTAAAAAGTATAGATTTCTCCCAATGGTCGAAATGACATTGAACTAAAATACAACGGACGGCACACAACACATAACACACAACTGAAAACCGATAACAGATAATTGATAATTGATAATTGATAATTGATAATTGAAAGTATGCTTGCAATACTGAATAAAGAAATACAATCCTTTTTCTCGTCACTTACGGGCTACCTGGTGATTGGTCTTTTTCTTCTTGCCTGCGGATTCTTTCTTTTTGTTTTTTCAGGCGGTTACAATATACTGGATAGTGGTTTTGCAGACCTGAAACCATTTTTCAACCTGGCGCCATGGATATTCCTCTTTCTTATCCCGGCCATTGCCATGAAAAGCTTTGCCGATGAAAAGCGAATGGGAACCATGGAGATCTTGCTTACCAAACCAATTGGACTTTGGAAACTGATCACCGGGAAATACCTGGGAATTCTAGTACTGGTTATTTTAGCCATTATCCCAACCTTACTTTATGTTTTAACTATAAGTCAGCTGGGAAGACCGGTTGGAAATTTTGATGTGGGGGCTACGATTGGATCATGTATAGGACTTATTTTTCTTGGCGGTTGCTATGCCGCAATCGGGGTTTTCGCTTCAAGCCTTTCCTCGAATCAGATCGTATCGTTTTTGCTGGGAGTTTTTCTTTGCTTCATTTGCTACTATGCATTTGAAGGGCTTAGCGAAACGAATGTCTTCGGAAATTCCAGTTATATACTGGAATCCTTCGGAATTAGTTTTCACTACAAAAGCATTAGCCGCGGAGTGGTAGATACTCGTGATATCATATATTTTCTGAGTTTAATATTTCTGTTCTTAAAGTTAACGGAGATCAATCTTTCAGCAACCAGGAACCGGAGATGATGAAGCAACCAAATAAGATAAAATCACTGCTCATCTTGCTGGTTATTCTTATAGCCGCAAACTTCCTTGCGTCTGAATTTTACTTAAGATTCGATCTCACCCAGGACCAGAGATACAGCCTCTCTCCTGCCGCTAAGGAGATCGTGGCCGATGTAGAGCAACCCTTGATCTTCGATGTTTTCCTGGAGGGCAATTTCCCTTCAGAATTCCGAAGACTGAGGAATGAAATCCGGCAGATGCTGGAAGAATTTTCAGCTTACAACCGGAATATCAAATTCAATTTTGTAGATCCCCTGGCTGAAGGCGATGATGCGAATGCCATTGCTGAAGAATTCTATAAAATGGGAATGACCCCGGCCAGACTGAATGTTCAGGAGAACGGCAAGAACAGTGAAAGCATTATCTTCCCTTGGACGATCGCTAATTACGGGGAAAAAACGGTTAAAATTCCGCTGCTAAAAAACCAGATTGGTGCAACCGACGAGGAACGGGTAAATGCTTCGGTACAACAACTGGAATATGCACTGGCTGACGGGTTGAGTAAACTGGTTTATCCGCGCGAAAATAAGATCGCCGTAATGCGTGGAAATGGTGAATTGCCAGATGCCCAGATCGCAGATTTTATAAAGACCATCCAGGAATATTATTACATGGCTCCTTTCACGCTGGATTCCGCAGCGACAAATCCACAAAAGACCCTGGCAGATCTTAAGGAATATGATCTTATCCTGGAACCAAAACCTACCCAGCCATATACTGAAAATGAAAAATATGTGCTGGATCAATATTTAATGAATGGCGGTAAAATGCTCTGGCTGGCTGAAACAACCAATATGGAGACCGACAGTCTTTTTAATGAAAGAGGAACCGCTATCGCCCTGCCGAGAAATCTCAATTTAGGAGATTACTTTTTCTCCTATGGAGTACGCATCAACCCTGAAATTGTAAACGACCTCTACTCTGCCCCTATCATCCTTGCGAGTGGGGACGGAAACAACACCAGGTTTAATCCTTATCCGTGGTTCTACAGCCCGCTTACAAGTTCTCCCAACGAGCATCCTATAATCAATAATATAGAAGCGGTAAAATTCGAGTATGCTAATCCTATAGATACTCTCGCCAATGATATTAAGAAAACCATTCTTTTGAGCAGTTCCCCAAGAACCAAACTTGAGGGAGTTCCGTCACAAATAAGCCTGAATATGGTTGGAGAAAAGCCAGATGTTAGCACTTATAACGCCGGTGAACAGCCCCTGGCGGTATTACTGGAAGGCAACTTCAAGTCTGTTTACAAGAACAGGGTAAAGCCTTTTGAAATTTCAGGCCATCTTGACCAGGGAAAAGATTCAAAGATGCTCGTAGTTTCAGACGGAGATGTCATTAAAAATGATATTCAGGCGGGGAAACCATTAGAACTGGGTTTCCAGCGGTACACCGGAAATACTTACGGGAATAAAGAATTCCTGCTTAATTCGGTGAATTACTTACTTGATGACACGGGTCTAATAGACATACGCTCTAAAGAGATCAACCTGGCTTTCCTGGATAAAGAGAAAACAGCTGCTCAAAGAGAACAGTGGCAACTCATCAATCTGGCAGGTCCCATTCTTCTTTTGATCATTTTTGGAATTGCTTTCAGGTTCTATAGAAAGCATAAATATGTAAAGTAAGGCTTCCGCAGAATCGCGGGAAGCTTTGAACAGGCACATATTAACAATTTCAATTCAGTTTAATTTCACAAACACCTATTTTACAGGTTTTTACATCATTTTTATCGTACAAGTCTGTTAATAAAAACTCAGTGAACAACCCGTGATTTTTGACTTATTAAAATATATTTGTAATTGATTCAAAATAAATCAATAAAAGCCGATGAAATTTATTGTATCCAGCAACTATCTGCTGAAACAGCTACAAATACTTGGAGGGGTAATCAACAACAGTAACACGTTACCGATTTTAGACAATTTCCTTTTCGATCTTAAGAATGATGAACTAACGGTTTCTGCTTCAGACCTTGAAACTACGATGTCTGCCAAGCTTAAAGTGGAATCTGACTCTGAAGGTAAAATTGCAGTTCCTGCGAAATTACTTCTGGACACTTTAAAGACCTTTCCTGAGCAACCGCTAACTTTTGTAGTTGAAGATAACAATACCATAGAATTAAGTTCTAACCACGGTAAATATGCCCTTGCGTATGCCGATGGTGAAGAATTTCCGAACCCGGTAGAGCTTGAAGATCCAAGTAGCACCATAGTTGAGGCAGATATACTTGCTTCTGCTATTTCCAAGACCATTTTCGCGTCAGGAAATGATGATCTTAGACCGGTGATGAGTGGGGTTTTCTTCCAGTTCAAGGAAGACGGACTTACTTTCGTGGCGACAGATGCACATAAACTTGTAAAATATTCCAGAGAAGATATCAAAGCTAACCAGGATGCTGAATTCATCATGCCTAAAAAACCTTTGAATCTTTTGAAAGGTATCCTTGCCGGAAGCGAGTCTGAAGTATTGATAGAATACAACGATTCTAACGCTAAGTTTACTTTTGACGAAACTCAGTTGATCTGTAGATTGATCGACGGGAAGTATCCAAATTACGAAGCGGTAATTCCGAAGGAAAATCCTAATAAACTTACTATTGAAAGAAACCAGTTCTTAAGTTCTGTAAGAAGGGTTTCTATTTTCTCTAATAAAACCACGCACCAGGTAAGATTGAAGATAGCCGGTGCCGAGCTGAATATTTCTGCGGAAGATGTAGATTACAGCAACAAAGCTGAAGAGCGTTTAACCTGTTCTTACCAGGGAGATGATATGCAGATTGGTTTCAACTCAAGATTTCTTATCGAAATGCTGGGCAACCTGACTGCAGATGAAGTAATGCTTGAAATGAGCTTACCAAACAGAGCGGGAATCCTTACTCCGGTTGATGGACTTGATCCGGGAGAAAAGATCACCATGCTGGTAATGCCGGTAATGCTTAACAATTAGTAGGCAGTTTTCAATCGCAGTAAGCGATAAAATATAAAAAAGCCCGTTCATTCATTTGAACGGGCTTTTTATTGCTAACTAAAAAAAAACCAACTAACTAAACTTTAATTCGTCAAACTGAAACAATTTCAGGATGACGGTGTTTCCTATTATTATTTCAAAAATTCTATGGTCAAAGGGTAATAAGGCATTTCCCCATTACTCACTTTTAAGGCATTTATGATCGGCAGGATGAGGGCTATAAGACCAATAATGATCAATAATAATATTCCCAGTCCGAATAATATGATGAGCGGAATACAGATAATGGAATAAATGAACAGGCTTATTTGAAAGTTCAGGATCATTTTTCCGTGCATATCCATTCCGGCTACTTTATCTTTCTGAGTTAGCCAAAGTATTAGCGGAACTATGAATCCGCCTACGCCCGTAACCAGGTCTAATAACTGACTAAGGTGCGTCATGACTAACATTTGTTTGTCTTCTCTCATTTTTAAATTTTTGATGGTTAATGATGGTGTCTATATAAAAGACGAGTAAAAACCAGCTTTGTTACAGAATTAGCCTTAGCAAGAATTTCTTTTATAAATTTGCCACATGAAATTGAATGATACTATTGTTGCTCTTGCTACACCTTCAGGTGCCGGTGCCATTGCCGTGATAAGGGTTTCAGGACCCGATGCCCTTAACATTGTTGCACCGCTTTTTAAAGCGAAAAGCAAAAAAGATCTTGCTAAGCAACCTACTCATACCTTGCACCTTGGAAATATCATGGATGGCGAAAGGACTATAGATGAAGTTCTGGCGTCTGTTTTTCGTGCTCCAAAATCCTATACAGGTGAAGAGACCGTTGAATTATCCTGTCACGGTAGTCCGTATATTCAACAAGAGATCATTCAATTATTAATAAGAAAAGGCTGCCGTTCTGCGGAAGCCGGGGAATTCACCTTGCGCGCATTCCTGAATGCCAAAATGGATCTTAGCCAGGCCGAAGCCGTGGCAGATCTTATTAATTCTGAAAATGCCGCATCTCACCAGATGGCCATGCAACAGATGCGTGGGGGCTTTTCGAACGAAATTCAAAAGCTGCGAGAAGAATTACTCAATTTCGCTTCCCTTATTGAACTGGAACTGGACTTTGCTGAAGAAGATGTGGAGTTTGCTAATCGCGATCAGTTTAAGGAGCTTATTGCCAAAATACAGACCGTTCTTAAAAGACTTATCGATTCTTTCGCAACCGGAAATGTTCTGAAAAATGGAATTCCTGTGGCTATTGTTGGGGAACCTAACGTAGGTAAATCTACCTTGCTGAATGCTTTATTGAACGAAGAACGCGCCATAGTTTCTGAAATTGCCGGAACCACCAGGGATACTATCGAAGATGAAATGAGCATTGGTGGAGTTGGATTCAGGTTCATCGACACCGCCGGGATCAGGGAAACAAAAGATGTGGTGGAAAGTATCGGGATCAAAAAGACCTTTGAGAAGATAAGCCAGGCGCAGGTTGTGGTTTACCTTGTAGACAGTTCACAGATCGCGGTAAATAGAGAAAGGTTGCAAGAGGTAAGAATTGAAATCGAAAAGATCAAGAACAAGTTCCCGCAAAAACCATTATTGATCATAGCTAATAAAACCGACCGGCTCGCCCCGGAAGAAGTTGAGAATTTAAAAGAAAAGCTGGAAGATATTTCCAGCCACGGAGAGCGGGCGCAATTTCTCCTATTATCTGCAAAAACCAATCTGGGGGTTGAAGAGTTAAAAGAGAAACTACTGGATTTCGTAAACACCGGTGCGTTAAGAAACAGCGACACCATCGTTACCAACTCAAGACACTACGCGGCACTTTTAAAGGCACTGGAGGAGATCAACAAGGTAGAAGACGGATTAAACGCAGATCTTTCGGGAGACCTGCTGGCAATCGATATTCGCCAGGCATTACATCATTTTGGTGAGATCACCGGGGAAATTACTAATGATGACTTGCTAGGGAATATTTTTGCCAATTTCTGTATTGGGAAATAAAATTTGAAAAAATAGCACCTAACGGTTTTTTGCTAATAGTGACAGCCTAAAAAGGATTGTAATTGCGAAATAAATATTTTGAATTATCAGCAAAACAAAAAAGAAGCTTTTATATAAAGTTGATTGCAATTGTTTTATCGATTCTAATCCCAATCTTTTTTATTTCCTTTTATTTTAAAATTTATTTTCTCGCACCAATAAGTTTCTGGATCGTACTTTCAGTAATAGCTTCATTTTTCGATATGCCATCGATGATAAAAAGTGGAAAGTTGAAATACGAATCTTCCCTTTTAATTTCAGAAAAAGAAAAAAATAACCAGATCACCATTCATGGAGGTACCCTGTTTGATTATTACTTTGTTTTAAAAAAAGATGATAATGGAAAAAATAGAAGGAATTTTATCCTATTAGAATATCTAAACGGGATCCTGAATTTAATAGAATCGAACAAGGAAAAACCGAATTTAGAAATTACTGGTACTACCTATATACTGAACCAGAGAACGGCTAAGAAAATTGGATTTGAAGTTCAAAAAACGAATACAACACAACTTATTATCCTGATTTTAAATTATCCGAACCTCTTATTCACCAGGTCTTTCGCGAATAAAAAGTTGTCCTTTCCCAAAATTAAGAACATCAAAACATATAGATCGAATATTGAGAAACTGGAATATAATAAACAGAGAATTTCTAAAATTAGAAATGCACTACAAATTTCTATTACCAACAACGACTCATCGCAAATAAACGCTGTTGTAGAAAAAAGGTAGTTTTAAAGAATCAGGAAACTAAAAACTAAGTCAAATCTGGATATGTAGGGATATGTCTCTTACCTGGAGCTTACAATACTCAAACTAAATTCATATTTCTTCTAAAGAATCTAAAAAGTATAATTCCCAGTATAAATATTAATGCGCCGTAAATACTTGATATCATAGAAACTTCAAATCCTTTCATCATCATGGCTGGAGAAGCTTCAACAGATCCTATTTTCACCGCACTAAACGCTGAAAACAAACCTATAAGCTGACCAAGTATTCCGAAAATCAATGCAAAAAAGCTTAATGATTTTATATAATTATTGATTCTGATTTGCTTGTCTGAAGGGTCGTTTCTTTCCCTGAAAAAAGGAATACTTATAAAGACAGCGCCAAAAATTATCGCCAATAGAACCAGTGATAAAATACTCATAAATAATGCCCCGCCTTTAAAAAACAGATCAATCATACCTTAAAAACTCTAAATCTGATATTTTTACAACCAAATATAATTAGATTTTGATTTAAGATCTTTAAAATGGTTTTTACATTCATTTCAATTTTTAAATAGATTGTTCAGGAATCGCTACATACTGCATTCAGCTTTCTGGCTAATAATCCTTCTGTTCCTGACTTTGTTTTTTGGTTTCAGTTGGAAAAGCTATAGGCTGGCATTTTATTTTTCCTTATTTCTTCTACCAATCGTGGTAATTACCACTTATATTTTCAATTTCTTTCTTGTTCCCAGGTATCTTCTGAAAGAGAGATACGGGAAATTCATCTTATATTTTATTTACTTAATAATAGCTTCCTTATACCTGGAAATGCTCGTAGCACTATTTTCTTTTGTGATGCTGGCAAAAACCAGCACCAGGGTTGTAAGCCTTGAAGGTATTTCCATTTTTACCCTTGGGATTATGCTCTACCTTATCGTCTTCGCAACAAGTTTTGTTAGACTCGTGATGCAGTTTCAAAAAAAGGAAACTTTAGTGGAGAAATTACAATCTGAAAAAGAGAAGAACGAACAGGAAAAAATTTTGATAAGAGCAGATCGAAAAAATCACCTAATCGATTTTAAGGATCTCTATTATATTGAAAGTTTAAATGATTATGTGAAGATCTTAACTTCTAACGATGAATTCATTACCAGGGAAAAGATTACCAGCCTGAACAAGAAACTTCCAGATCGGTTTTTAAGAATTCACCGATCCTTTATTATTAATATGGAGTATGTAACTTCTTTCACAACTACCTCAGTCGATATCAAAGATCAAATACTTCCTATTAGCAGAACTTATAAAAAAGACTCAGTGAGTAAACTGCAAAAGTCAAAAATTGCTCAGTAGTTTCAAATCGTATCCATTTCCTCTCAAATTTTCAAAAACTGACTTCAGATTTGGGAATATCTAAGGTTTGTAGGTAGAATGCACATTTTGATATGGTTTCTACATTGCCCTAAAGCCCGATAATATCTAACATTGTAGCTACAAATCAATAAAATTTAAAGAATGCAGGTTTTTGAAATTTTACTTCTATTGGCTTCGACTCTATTTCTAATTTTTAATTTCTTTTCCCGGATCGAGATAAATAAGTATTGGATAATTGGCGGATTAATAATTCTTCTTTTTACTCATTTAATATTTGAAGGATTTCGATGGCAAATGATGCCGGCATACCTTATCTGTCTCTTTGCAATTTTTACCGCATTTAGACAACCTCAAAAACGTTCAAAAAAGACGCTAAGAGTTTTAAAAGGAATGGGATTCATCTTATTGCTTGCTCTAGCCACTACCTTACCCTCAATTTTTCCCGTGTTTAAACTTCCTGAGTTACAAGGTGAATACCAGGTAGGAACAAGGGATATGTTGTTTAATACAGACCGTGATGAGGTTATAACTGAAGATCCTTCAGATCGCAGAAAATTAATGGCTAAAATCTGGTATCCTTCCAAAGAAACCAGCGATCAAAGAGATTTATACATCGATGAAGGCGGGAGACATGGTTTTGCTCAGAAATATGGCCTTCCTGATGCTGCTTTCAATTATTTAGATAAGATTGAAACAAAAGTATACAGGGATACCAAAGTTGCTGAGGAAGAATTTCCCGTGTTAATATTTTCTCATGGTTATAATTCCAAAGCCAATGGTTATTATGCTCTGTTGAGCGAGGTTGCCAGTCATGGCTATATAATTATTGCTTTGAATCATACTTATGAAAGTACTGGCGCTACCTTCCCCGATGGATCTGAAGTATATTTTGATTACGAATACGCCAGAAAAATTGAATCCGGGACCTGGGAAAAACTTACTCCTGTTAGAGAGGCTTTTCAGAAAAATATACCATTCGAAGAACGCCACCCGGTTGTAAAGAAAGGTCTGGAAAGTTATTTTGTAAGAGGGATCGTGGAGCGATGGTCCGAAGATATTTCAGATGTGGTATCAGAATTGGCGGATCTAAATGCTTCAGGCTTTTTAAAAGGCAGATTAGATCTAGAAAATATTGGCGTTTTTGGACATTCTCGTGGCGGAGGTGCGGCTGGTAATGCCCTACTCATGGACGACCGCATTAAAGCCGGTGCTAATATAGACGGAGTTCAATGGGGAAGAATTGTTGATACATCTTTCGATGATCCATTCCTATATATTTCTGCCGACTGGCCAGAAAATAAGGAGGATCTTAATTCTCATGCTTACATCAATAAAAGCAAGGATGTTTTTTATGAAGCACGAATATTAAATACTCTTCATAGTAATTTCATGGACATCCCGTTGATGATACCTATAAATGCGATTAGCCAGGCTGGTAGTATCGATCCTTATCTCGGAATTGAGATCACTAACAGCCTCTTAGTTGCATTCTTTGATAAGCATCTTAAAAACCAGGAAATAGACTTCACCGAATTAAATTCAGATTACGATATGTTGAAACTTGAAATATTCAAGAATTAAAATCTGGCGCACTAAACCTACTTACCGCCTTTAGACAAGAGCTTTAAAAATAAAATAATTAACTTGATTAACGGATTCAGCTTGCCGACACTAGCAATGACGGAACCCTTTCGACTTTAATTTATGACCATGAAAACAAATGATAATGACCCATTTAAAGACTCAGCAATAACTACAATTCTTGTGGTTTCAGATATATTGAAATCCAAAGATTTTTACGTTGATGTTTTAGGAGCAAAAATTTTTCGGGAATATGGAGGGGATTCATTAGTTCTGGAATTTTTAGGAAATTGGATTTTATTGGTTACTCCTGGAGGACCAACAGAAGATAAACCAGAGATTCATTTTGCAGTTACTGCAAATACGAATATTGTAAGCCATTCCTATACAATTCGGGTAAAAGACTGCAAAAGGTCTTATCAAATACTAAAGGAAAGAGGAGCTGATTTTATTACCCCACCCTTTATTCGGGGAGCTGAGAGCAGGTGCTTTTTTCGAGATCCAGATGGTCATTTATTTGAAATAAGTGAATTCAGAGGATAAAATAGAAACAATTAATAAAGTATTTCATAGTTAATAATTGAAACTGTTATGGGATTATCATCTAAGGCCGGAAAGTTCAACCACATATAAAGCTTTAAAATTGACCTATATTGATTAATTGATTTTCCCGGAATATTGACTTTTAGATTTATTCAAAAAAGATCAAAGCGAATTCTCCAATGAAAGAATATCGGCAAAATTGGAGAGATTTTCATTCCTATTTATTGAGTTACTTTCTTGGTTAACTTTTGATTGCTATTACATCCCCACAACTCTAATTATTCCATATAGCTAATAATAAAGATCAGTTCTCCTTATTTTCCCAATACGGATTTTTCAGCCTAATAACCTGTTAACCAGAATTTTATTTGATTTGAAATTCCGTAACTTGTTCGGTCACATTTCAAAGAAAATGAAATAACTGATTCCTTTAATTAAGATCCCAGGATGAGCGGCCAACAATCCATAGATGAAAAGTTTATTCAAAGACTAACCGAGATCCTGGAAGAAAATCTGGAAAAAGAACACTTTGGGGTAAGAGAATTAGCGGCTGCAGTGGGAGTGAGCCGATCCCAACTGCATAGAAAACTAAAAGCGATTAATGGAAAATCCACCAGCCAGTTTATTAGGGAATTCAGACTGGATAAGGCAATGGAAATGTTACAGGATAATGTGGCCACAGCTTCCGAAATTGCCTATAAGGTAGGATTTAGTAGCCCTACATATTTTAATACATGTTTTCATCAATATTTTGGATATCCTCCTGGAGAAGTGAAATTCAGAAATCCCGGGGATAATGATAATAGCGCAGTAATTCAATCTTCTTCCAACACATCCAAAACCACCTCTACAAAAAGCAGGAAACATCGAGTTTATATCATCGTCATAATGGTATTCTTCTTACTCGCCAGCCTGGGTTGGTATAAATATATAGACTCAAAAAATGAAGATATAAAGACAACTGAATTCCCTATTGATAAAACCGACAATTCCATTGCGGTGCTGCCTTTTAAAAACATGAGCGGGAGCCAGGAGAATGAAGCTTTTTGTGATGGAATGACCGCTGCAATCATCTCGAGGTTATCAAAAATAAGAAGCATTAACAAGGTTATTTCGCTTACTTCCATGATGAATTATAAAGAGAAAGAAAAGACTATAACAGAGATCGCTAATGAACTTGATGTTCGTTATATATTGGAATCGGGATTTCAGAAATCAGGAAATTCCATTAAAATGAATCTTCAATTGATCGATGGTAAAACAGAGCAAATATTCTGGTCTCAGGAATATAAAGGCAGTTACGATTCCATATTTAAAGTACAGGCCCAGGTTGCTGAAATGGTTGCTAAAAAAATAGACGCTAATATTACAGATGAAGAACAGGCAGAAATACTACTAGCCATGACCCAAAATATGGAAGCCTATGACAACTATTTACAAGGTCTTAATATTATGACTGGAGAATCTGCAAAGAGCTTTAGAGCTTCAAGGAAATATTTCAAAAAGGCCATTGAACTCGACTCCAACTTTGCTGAAGCTTATGAAAGATTAGGTTGGACTTACTCACATATGGGAACCTGGTTTGGAAATATGAGTAAACAAAAAGCTGATAGCCTGGCAGCCCCATATTATAAAAAAGCTCTTGAGTTGGATCCTGATAATTTAGATCTGCTTCGAACTAGGGCCGAACAGGAGTTTTACAACTGGAATTTCAAGGCTGCTGACTCAATGTTAACGGTGTATAAAAAAAAGGTTGGTGAAAACTTTTTTTCAGATTTTCTGAATTTAATGCTTGGGCGCTATGACAGGGTAATTGAAAGCTATAATAACCGGATGAAATTTAATAATGAGCCATTATCTGGCCGGGACTGGTCAGTACCATATGCTTATTATTTTAAAGGTAAAATAGATTCAACCCTAATTATAATGCAAACAACCTTATTGCATTCTCCAACCTCTGAACCTACCTATGATCGTTTGGGTAATCTTTATATCGCATTGAAAGAATATGAAAAGGCGAAGGATGTTATCGAAACCGGTTTACAAATTTCGAGTAAACGTTATGCTTCGATGCTGGTGAACCTTGCAATAGTCTATCATTTCCTTGGCAATGAAGAGAAGTCCTTGGAATATTTAACAGAGGTTATTGACAGGGCCAATAACGGGGAACCCGAAATAAACGTATTTGTAGCACATTATTATGCGCGTTTGGGAAATAACGATAAGGCATTTTACTGGCTGGATAGAGCCTATAAAAATCACGAGGTGGATCTAATTTGGTTGAAAACCGATCCCAACTTATTGCAGCTTAAGGATGACCCCAGGTATAGCATGCTGTGTAAAAAGATTGGATTCCCAGATTGTCAACATAATTTCGAAAGAAATTATGGGATTAAAATCGAATGAAGAAAGTGAATTCACTAACGAAAGAACACTAACAGAATTGTAGAAGTTTTCAATCCTATTTATTGAGTTACTTTCTTGGTTAACTTTTGATCGCTATTACATCACCACAATTCCAATTATCCCCAGTAGCTAATAATTAAAATCAGTTCTTCATATTTTCCCAACTCGGTTTTTTCAACTTAACAACTTGTTATACAGTGTTTTATTTGATGTGAAATTCCGTAACTTGTTAGGTCCCATTTAAAAGAAAATGAAATAACTAATTCCTTTAAATAAGATCCCAGGATGGGCGGCCAACAATCCATAGATGAAAAGTTTATTCAAAGACTAACAGAGATCCTGGAAGAAAACCTGGAAAAAGAACACTTTGGGGTAAGAGAGTTGGCGTCTGCAGTGGGAGTAAGCCGATCCCAACTGCATAGAAAACTAAAAGCGATTAATGGGAAATCTACCAGCCAGTTTATTAGGGAATTCAGACTGGATAAGGCAATGGAAATGTTACAGGATAATGTGGCCACAGCTTCCGAGATTACCTATAAGGTAGGATTTAGCAGCCCTACATATTTTAATACATGTTTTCATCAATATTTTGGATATCCTCCTGGAGAAGTGAAATTCAGAATTCCCGGGGATAACGATAACATTCAAACATCTACTAACACCCCCAAACCCAACCTTGCAAAAAGCAGGAAACATCGAGTTTATATCATCGTCATAATGGTAATCTTCTTACTTGCCAGCCTGGGTTGGTATAAATACATAGACTCAAAAAATGAAGATATAAAGACAACTGAATTCCCTATTGATAAAACCGACAATTCCATTGCGGTGCTGCCCTTTAAAAATATGAGCGGCAGCCAGGAGAATGAAGCTTTTTGTGATGGAATGACCGCTGCAATCATTTCGAGGTTATCAAAAATAAGAAGCATTAACAAGGTTATTTCGCTTACTTCCATGATGAATTATAAAGACAATGAAAAGACCATAACCGAGATCTCTAATGAACTTGATGTTCGGTTTATACTGGAATCAGGATTTCAGAAATCAGGAAATTCTATTAAAATGAATCTTCAATTGATCGATGGTAAAACAGATCAATTATTCTGGTCGCAAGAATATAAAGGCACTTACGATTCCATATTTAAAGTACAGGCTCAGGTAGCTGAGATGGTCGCTAAAAAATTAGATGCCAATATTACTAAAGAGGAACAAGCCCAAATACAGCAAGCTATTACCCAAAATAAAGAAGCATACGATAGCTACCTTCAAGGAGTGTTTATTATGAATGAAAAGTCTGAGAAAAATTTAAGAGCTTCAAGAAAATATTTTGAGAAAGCTATTAGTCTGGACTCAAATTTTTCTGAAGCGTATATCCGCCTAGGATGGACATACTCTATGCTGGGTACTTGGATTGGAAATGAGAGTAGAATTAAAGCAGATAGTATAGCAGAACCATATTTTAAAAAAGCTCTTGAGCTTGACCCTGATAATTTAGAATTACTCGGTACGCGAGCATCTCAGGAATTTTTCAAATGGAATTTTAAAGCAGCTGACTCTTTACTGAACAAATATCAAAAAAAGGTTGGTGAAAATTTTCTTTCAAATTTCCTCAATCTAATCCTGGGACGGTATGAAAAAGTTATTCATAGTGAAATGAACCTCGTAAACAAAAATCCCCAACCGATATATGTTATAGATTGGCCATTAGCTTACGCTTATTACCATGCAGGCGAAATTGATTCAGCTTTAGTTCATATGCGACAAAGTTTACTTGAATTCCCTAATTCTGAAGGTAGCTATGATCATTTCGGCAACATCTATCTAGCTTTAGAAGACTACGAAAAGGCGAGGGATATTCTGGAGACCGGATTACAAATATCAAGTAAACGCTACGCCTCAATGGTAATTCACCTGTCATCAGCATATCATTTTCTTAATAATGAAGAAAAGTCCCTGGAATATTTAAGAGAGGTTATTGACAGGGCCAATAACGGGGAACCCGAAATAAACGTCTTTGTAGCACATTATTATGCGCGTCTGGGAAATAACGATAAAGCTTTTTACTGGCTGGATAAAGCCTATAAAAATCACGAGGTGGATCTAATTTGGTTGAAAACCGATCCTAACTTATTGCTGCTTAAGGATGACCCCAGGTATAGCATGCTGTGTAAAAAAATTGGATTCCCAGATTGTCAATATAATTTCGAAAGAAAATTCGATCTTAAAAACTAGCCTATCTCCTATCATTTTAATGAAACAAACTACCCTACTCCTCCCAAATTCAACATAATTTATAGACTTCAAATTATGTGTACAAGCCATTAAATAAAACTTTATATCAATAACAACATGACTGTTAAGTAGTGCTTCCCACTTTAGGCCATCTTTGACCAATTAATAATTATCAACCTAATAAAAAGATGAGTCATGAAAAATTTAGTATTCGGTCTGTTCGTTTTAGGTCTTACCAGCCTGGGATTCTCACAAAACACTAATGATGAGATTAAAGAAGTACAATTAGAAGCTATAAAAATTTCTAATTATAACCTGAATTATCTTGAGAAAGTAGAAGAACAAGGCATTTCAGATAATGTAAGCTCTCTGGAAAAGGAAGCCGCATCTTTTGATGTAAAGAGTTTAGATGAATTTGATGGTCGTAAAGAACTTTATTCCGTCAAATTTATTGGCACCAATGGGTTTCTTTTAGCAGATTACGACTGGAATGGAAAAATTGTAAAAACTACTGAACGTTACAAAAATATCAGTCTACCAAAAAATCTAATTAGATCTATATTGAATGAGTACCCACAAAGCCAGTTTTTAAAAGTAGTTTATAATGTAAATTACGATGCTCAGAAGGAAACTGAAAAATCTTACCGTATTAAGATCATGAATGATGGCAAGAAAAGAAACCTGAAAATTAGTTCAGGTAGTAATTTTAATGATGTAGTCGTAATAAATTGAATTGTATTAAAAAATAAGCTTGGCGAGAGATCATTAACCTCCTACTAAATTAAATGCCGCTATAATTGCGGCATTTTTAGTTATTTTCGCTTTATGAACCTACGCCCCTTGCTTCATATTTTAGGCATTCTATGTTTGATATTGATTTGCTCAAGCTGTTCAACCAGTTCAAAAGATGAATTAAAATCTTTCCAGAATAATTCTGGTGAAGCCTATTTCCAAAATGGTCTTAGCGCCAGGGAACCTTCCAAAATGCTTACTCACTTTAAGAATGGCCTTGATTCAGCAAGGATAGACAATGATACGATAGAATACTACTTGCTTGATGGAGTAATTTATACCTATAACCGACTCAAAGAATACGACAGCTCGATGGCCTATTCTGAAAAAATGATAAGGCTTGCTAAGACTAATGGTAAAACTTATTTTGAAGCCTTAGGATATTATCGAAAAGCAATTATCCATCAGTATTTAAATAATTATAAAAAGAAATTCAGAAACGCCTTTATATCCCGAAACCTGTTTCTAAGTATAGGAGATAGCCTGAGAGCCGGAAAGAGGTCTCTGGAAATGGCAAATGCCCAGAGTAGCATGTCAGATTATACCGGAAGCCAGGAAAATGCCGCGATAGCCCTACGTCTTTTAGAAAAGACCAAAGATTCAGCCTATATAAGCAGTGCTCTAAATCAAATTGGTATCTCGAACCGTGAGCGCGGATTTTACGAGGATGCAATTGCAAATTATGAGGAGGCTCTAAAATATTCGATCTCGACTGAAGATAGCCTTGCATTTCTGAATAATATTGCCCTTGCGTACAGAGACAACGGTGATTTTTACAAAGCTATTAAATACCTGGAATTGATCAATTCCAAAACCGAATATGCTGATGTTGAATCGCGTGCTAGATTTATAGACAACCTGGCCTACACGAAATGGATGCAGGATTCAACGGCTAATATATTAGATGATTTAAGTACATCACTGGATATTAGACTGAAAAACAATGATCTAAATGGCCTAACCTCTAGTTACAATCATCTTTCTGAATATTACCTGAGTAAAGCCCCTTCCCTGGCTAAAGAATATGCCAAAAAAGCTCTGGAGGCCGCCAGGCAAAATGATAGTAAAAATTCGGAATTAAATGCTCTGGAAAAGCTGTTAAGGATTTCAGAACCAATGGAGTCTGAAAAATATATCCAAAGATATCTCCATTTAAATGACAGTATAAGGGTAGCTGAATTAAAGGCCAAGAATTTCTTTGCAAAGATCAAACTAGATGAAGAACAAAAACAGCAAGAAATTGATCAGCTTCAGGCAGAGTCTGTAAAACAACAATTAGAATCTGAAAAATTAAAAAACCAGACCATCATTTTATCCCTGGGCGGAATGCTGATCCTGGTTAGCGGCGGATTCGGATTTTACTATTTAAGGCAGAGGCATAAAAGAGAAAAGATCCTAGAAGCCCATCGTACAGAAACACGTATCTCTAAAAAGATCCACGATGAGCTGGCCAATGACGTTTATAATGTGATGAGCGGAATACAGGATATTGCACCAAATGATACCATGGATAAACTGGAAAATATTTATAAACGTACCCGTAATATTTCCAGGGAGAACAGCAGTATTCCCATGGGAGTTAATTATTTGCCTCATTTAGTATCTACGCTTAGTTCTTCAATTTCAGAAAATACGAGACTTATTCTCAGGGGTGAAGAAACTATAAACTGGAATAACATTAGTCCCGAGAAAAAGATCATTCTTTATAGGGTTCTGCAGGAGATGATGATCAATATGAATAAACACAGCAAGGCAAGTTTCGTGGCCATCATATTTTCTGAAGAAAAGAATTTATTGAAAATTCAATATTCCGATAACGGGGTTGGGGTTTCAAATGAGAGCCTGAGATCGGGGAATGGGATCCAGAATATGGAAAACCGTATTTTTTCAATAAAAGGAAAACTTAATTTTGAAACAGAACCGGGTAAAGGATTTAAAATATTGATCCAGATTCCGTTATAACTTTCAGTATGTTTAAAAAAGTATTAGTGGCTGAAGATATGGACAGTATTAATCATGCTGTAGCATCGGTATTGAAAGATCTCGATATTGCTGAAGCTGTCCATGCGCAATATTGCGACAAAGCCTGGCTCCTGGCCAAGAAAGCATCCCTGGATGAAGAACCTTTCGATCTGCTTATCTGTGATCTTTCTTTTAAAGAAGATCACCGGGAAGAGAAGATTAAATCTGGACAGGAACTAATCAGCATTTTAAAAACTGAATTTCCTGAGCTGAAAATAATTGTGAATTCTATAGAAGATCATCCACAAACGGTAAAAGATTTATGGGGTTCTGGAAACATAGATGCTTATGTCTGCAAGGATCGTAACGGACTAAGAGAGCTAAAAGAAGCAATCCTGCATTTGAGCAAAGGTGAAACTTATAATTCTCCTTCTATAGACAAAATACTGAAACAGAATAACGTGCTGACTTTAAACGATTTTGAGATCAATATTGTGAAGTTCCTGGCCAATGGTCTTACCCAGGATCAAATAGAGCAGGAATTAAAAAGTCAGAACATCAAGCCAAGTAGTAAAAGTGCCATTGAAAAAAAACTGAAGGAGCTACGTGAAGAATTCAATGCCAATACAAATCCTCATTTGGTTTCTATCATGAAAGACCTGCAACTAATTTAATTTTTTTGTAAACCTGAATTTTTCAGATATTCTGAAAAAGAAGATGCACCCAAAAGTCCCTGTTTTTATATCGATTAGAACTTTAAACATTTTCTCTAAAATACCCGGTCACAAAAAAACATCTGAAAGATCTCAAAATATCAGATCTTCCAGATGTCCTTAAGAAAGAGGAAAACTCAATTTAAATCAATTAAAGAAAGTTTCCCTTTTCATCTAATTTTACCCGAAGGGTTTTTTCACCATTTTCAAGTTTTAGTTTATACTTTTTATAAGTACCACGGTTATCATAGAAGGTAACCGCGTAAATATCTTCAGTGATGCTCCAGCCTGGAAATCTTCCTACTACTGCCTCTTTAACGGCTAATGGAAGATTGACGTTTTCAAATCTTTCGGCGGTACGTAAAATTTTACCATCCCTGTCATAAGCAGCCAGGATCTTACCCTGTGGAATATAGAAACTCACGATATATTCGTTGTAATCATCATGATACATCTCAGATTCCTTAACATCAAAATTAGCCACTTTCTGCTCTAGTTCTTTAACCGGAATTGATGCGATCTCTTGAGAGTTAACATCATTCAGGTATTTGTAGTTTGTCGCATAGATCGTTACTTCAGATAACTTCTCGATCTGCGCGAATAGCTGTGGAGAAAGTCCTAAGACCAACAATCCAATCAATAATTTTTTCATGACCTTATTTTTTGATTAATATTTAAAAGAACCTCAACTTGTCTTTTAAGTTATCTATTTATTACCTCATTAAATATGATTTAAATCATGTTTAAATCGAATATTCCAACAGAACAATGACCAAATCTTTACTGAGTTTTCTCTTCCATAGATGCCTGAAAATATTATACTGAGACAATTATGAGAGAAAAGAACAACAGGATCTATAGACAATTAAGTGGCTATTGCGTATCTTAAGAAAAAAAAGATATGTTTGGATTATTCAAGAAAAAATCGAAAGTTGAAAAACTGCAAATAGAATACAAAAAACTCCTCGAGGAAGCTCACAGATTGTCTACTTCTAATCGTAGCCTTAGTGATGAAAAGGCCTATGAAGCCAATGAAATTTTAAAAGAAATAGATAAGATCAAAGAGCAGGAAAAAAACGCAAAATAATAGCTCATTTACATTTTTGATGCTTTACTGAACATCCAGGGATAATCGGTAAAGCATCCATTTTTTTATACTAATAGTGAATCTCGTCGCTCATTAAGCTTAAAGCCTTCCCCTACTCTCAAACCTGGAACAACTCTTACCCGCCCGGAAAATTAACTTTTCAGTCTTTATCATTTTATATCTCCCAGTAAATTCAAAATTATTCATGATATAAGTACGATCTGATCTTTGTGAAAAAGATCTGAATATCCGACATATCATGTTTATCTACATAAAACGACTTTCTATCTGAAGACCGCCCTCATTGGCCTCAATAGTATTTTAAGCGGGTATCCCTGCTTTAATTTTATACAGATAAACATTCCTTTTCAGGATAAAATTTAACCAATTATGAAAACAAAATTAAAGTTTCTGTTAGCCCTGGGTGCCTTTACGATCTTATTATCGTGCACCAAAGATGAGCTATCACCCGATGTAATGGATGAATCCTCCATTGCTGAAGATCTTGCGCTGAAGAACTATAATAACGGGATGATCAAATCCTATAGCAGTGAGACACTTGTAAAATGGAATGTACTTTTAGGTTCCATGGTTGATGAAAAAATGCCCCCGCCACCAGAGTCAAAAATTTATGCTATGGTCACATTAGCTATACATGATGCTCTTAATAATGTGGTTCCAAAATACGAAACCTATGCATTGAATAATACCATGACTGATGCCTCATATGTTTCTAAAAAAAATATCACGGCTTTGGCAGATGCAGCTGTATCACAAGCTGCCAGGGATGTAATGGTAGCTATGTTTCCAGCATCAGCCACTTCTGCAGATGCTTTGTTAACACAAATAGTAATGGCCATCGAGGATGAGGCATCAAAAGAAAAAGGGATAGAAATAGGGAAAGCCGCGGCTTCTGCAATTTTACAAAAAAGGCAAGGTGATTTTGCTTTTGTTTTTAGCGCTTATACGGCTCCAAGTAATGAACCAGGTATTTATCAGGCAGATTATCCTCCCTACGCTTTTCCAAATCCACCTATCTGGCCCGCTAACGCTATTTTTACGGCTAACCTTGGTGACCTGCAACCTTTTGGAATAAAAAGCAGCGATCAATTCCTTGCTGGTGTTCCTTACGCTGTATATACCCAGGAATATACAGATGATTACAATGAAATTAAAAGCCTGGGATGTATTAACTGTCCTGCAAGAACAGAGGAACAAACCCAAATTCGTGATTTCTGGTTCGAGCATACTGCCAGTTCTTTTAACCGTATCGCCAGAACATTAATAGATAGGGAAGATCTAAATGGTTGGGAGGCTGCCCGTTTGATCGCTTTAATAGAAATGAGCCAGTTCGATTCTTATATTGCCTCTTTTGAAGAAAAAGACCATTTTAAATACTGGGCGCCATTTACTGCAATCAGGCGTGGCGATGCAGACGGAAACCCAAACACTGTAGGGGATGCAAGTTGGGCTACACTTCGACCAACTCCACCAATCTATGAATTTCCGTCTACTGCTTCCTATGCCGCGGGTGCTTCTGCAGAAATCCTAAGGCAGTTCTTTGGTACCGATAATTATACCCTAACCGTAACCAGCCCCTATTATGTGCCAGGTGTTGAAAGGACTATGAAGAGCTTTTCACAGATCTCTTATGAGCAGGGACTTTCAAGAATATTCCTAGGTCATCATTACAGACATTCTTCAAATGTTGGAGAAGAAAATGGTATAGAACTGGGAAGATATGTTTTTGAAAATAATCTTCGGGAATTAAAGAAGATCAAATAGTATTTTGAAAAACTTATTAATACTGAACCTGCCTTTTAAAAATAGGCAGGTTCACTTTTATTCAGGAAACCCTGGATTCCATTATTTTCAAAAAATGATTCAGGTAAAACTTTCCTATGGGCAGTTCCTTTTTATTGATCTCGACCAGTTCATGGGTATAAGATCTGATCTTATTCAGAGGAACAATGAAGGACCTGTGGATACGCACAAATTCATTTTTATCGATGATGTCTTCAATAGAGGTGATCGTCTGTCTGCAAAGGTGCATCTTATCATTGGTATAAATCTTTACATAATCTTTCGCGCTCTCTATATACAGGATCTCATCAAGGATTATCCTTACCTGTCTTCGGTCTATTCGAAGATAGATAGAGTCTACCCCAGATTTCCTTTCAGAATCCATAGTTTCTGAAGAAAGCAAAACATTTTCATAGCCCGGCAAGGCTTTATTCACTGCTTTCAGAAAACGGTCAAATCTTATGGGTTTAAGCAAATAATCTACGGCGTCCAATTCAAAACCATCCCAGGCATATTCTTTGTATGCGGTTGTGAAAATCACTTTTGGTGGTTCCTTGATAGATTGCATCAGTTCTGTCCCGAGCAATTCAGGCATCCTGATGTCCAGAAAAAGTATATCGATTTCGTTTGCCTGGAGAAATACGAAAGCATCTATAGCATTGCTGCATTCTCCCACTAAATGTAAAAAAGGCAATTTTTCAATATACCGCCTTATCACATCTCTTGCGAGCGGTTCATCGTCTACAACGAGACATCTTGGCTTATGGTTTTCGTTAAGTTTCATATGCCAGTAGAGTTTCTGTCTCTATAAAGGTAGCCTCAGACTTCAAAGGTTTAAGATCTATTTTAAGATCTACGATAAACACATCTGTATCTTCTTTTATTTCCAGAGAGTGGCTGTCTTTGTATAAAAGCTCCAATCTTCGGCGTACATTTTCAATGCCTGTCCCCTTTCTTTCCTCAACAGATATATTTTTGTCCCTTCGGCCGTTCATCATTTTTATATGAAAACTATTCTTATTAAGTTCAGCTTTGATATTGATCCAGGGTTTATGGATCATTTTGCTGGCACCATGCTTAAAACAGTTTTCAACTAAAGGAAGCAGAAGTAACGGAGCAATGACCTTATCACTAACATTCTCTGGAAAGGAATAATGCAGATCCAGCTTCTGGTCATACCTTATCTTTTCAAGATTGAGATAATCTACCACCATTTGCAATTCATTCTCTAAAGGTACCCGGTCCTTCTTGCCCTCGTCAAGAATATATCTTAAGATATGCGCAAGTTCCATGATCATTTTGGCGCTTTTAGGAGACTCTTCCTGGGCTTGCGAGTAAATATTATTCAGGGTATTGAACATAAAATGAGGTTGTACCTGGGCCATAAGAAGCCGTAATTGTGCCTCTGAATTTTCTTTATGTAACTGCTGGTTCCGCAGGGATTTTAAATAATAATGTTTGAACATTTTAAAACTTGAGGCTAAAGAGATGGCTGTGAGCAAGCCCAGGACACTGCCCAGGTAAGCCATAAAAATCTTTTGCGGAAAGGTACTGGTGGTTAAAAACAGATCGGCATTAGGGATCCAGGGCATTTTAGACCAGGGAACGAATATTAAAAAAAAGGCGTTCACGGTAATCCCGATCAGGTAAAAGACACAGAACCATAGAAAAGCGAGACCGAATTTTTGCTTAAAGACGAATTTCGGTAGAATAAAATATAGCGCGGGATAAACAATAAATGTCTGCGGAAAAAGGAAAAAGAAAGTCTCGACCACTGTTTTCCAGAAATCAGGAAATTTTCCTGTGGTCTGGTACACCATTGGATTGAAATAACGGGTAATGGTAAAATATCCGCCCCATAGAAGCCAGAAAAATAAATGACGCCAGAAGCGATACCATTTCTTATCAGATAGTATAAATTCCCTGAGTAGCATCCATACCAGTATTTTAATTAAATGTATTGATTTATAAAACAGGCTTTAGGCTTCTTCTACATAAACGCATTTTCCTGAGACATAAATCACCTTAAATGCTATGAAATATTTTGGTCGACAGTTTTTCTTCCTTTGTCTCCTTTGATCAGCTCTCTGTCTCCTTAATGAATTTCCTTCTTAAGTATAGATTAAATTTAGTGATAATTATCAATCTAATTTACTGATAATCAGTAAGTAATATTTGATATAAATTATAAATAAGAACACTCCTCAAATTGCTGTTTTCCTGCTAATTATAAGGATAAACAGAAGTGCTAAAAACCATGATCGAATGGTGTTTTCAGTTAGAAATTAAGATGGAATATTTTATTGAGATGAAAACAATTGTAACATTCCTGTTGTTGATGACTATGTCAATATTTTTTACAAACTGTTCCAGTGATGATGGGATTCCCAGGACAGTAAATGTAAATTCTAAGGACAAAGATCTCCCTCCTGGCCCCGCACCTAGTAGTACCGCTGTGGAATTACCGGGATATCCCGGCATCATTAAAAAATACCAGAATGGTGAACTTAATTACTGGGCGCAGTATTATTACAGACCTGATGGACAATTACTGAAGATCATTTATAGTTATCCAGATTCTGGTTCTGAGATTTATACCGATACTTTCTATTACAATAGCGCCGGAGTTCTACTTAAAATCGATGGTCATGATGTTTATGACTTCTATTGGGAAGACGATCGCATTGTAGAAATAATCAGATATAACGGAATGTGGAATGGCAGATCTAAAATTCAATATGAATATAATACCAAGGGCCAGATAACCCAAAAGACTGAAGTGAACCTGGACTTTCAGGAAAAGGAAAAGATCATCTATTCCTATTTCGATGATGGAAATTTAAAGATGATCGAGCAATATGGGGATTATAATGGAAGCAAAGTTTATACCCTGTACTTCGTGACCAAATTTGAAGGATACACGGCAGATAGAAATTTCTTCCTGGAATTAGAGATCATTCCACGGCAAACCGCACAAAACTTTTATCCCACCGCGATGGAATTTAAACATCTAACCGAATCTGGTTATGATAGTTATGAAACTTATGATTATAAACATGATTCCAGGGGCAGGGTAATCGAGAAAACTTTCGGTAATAACAAGGTAGTCTACCAGTATTATTAATCATCGAGAAGAAGTAGCTGCTGAAGTCTCAAATTTTAAAAATCAGAGAATTCACAATAGAATCAGCTTATAAACGACCCAGATCTTTAAATAACTTGAAGTATTTATCGGCTTTAATAAAATACGAAATGAAAACAAATTGGGTGGCAACCCTTTATGCAGGAAAATTTCAAATGCTATATCGATGTCAACAGAATTGGCGCATATTGCTTATTACCGGTTTGTGGATTTTTATCTCCTGTTCTAATTCAGATGATTTCGTAGCACCAGTTAACGCTATAGATGAAGATCCGCCTATACAAAATGAACCTCCGGCAGATGACGATGCACCGGTTGTAAATGATGACCCAGTAGATGATGGTTCAACCGTCTATGAAGAATCTGTGATCATCTATACAGATATTGAACCAGATTTCAGCTCGACCAACCTGGCAGACGGCTATGATATCGATCTCAACCAGGATGGAACTGTCGATTTTTCTATACAATATAATAATGAAGGAGGTTATGAATGGCTGGGCATAGGCGCGTACCAAACAGATGATGGTATTTTATCTGTATCTCCATGGTATACGAACACAGTCCCAGTAGATGAAGGATATAAAATTTTCGTTGGTGGTTTTAGAAATGGTGAATCTTATGCCAACGGAAGTCTTTTCACTATTGGAGACTGTTTTGGAGGTGATCCTGATTGTTCAATAAACTGGGAGCTTAAAGGTGATAAATACCTTGCTGTACGTATGCTGATTGATCGTAAGATGCATTATGGATGGATACGGATGGAGATTACCAGCGCCTCTGAATGGATCGTTAAAGATTTTGCTTTTAATGCGACACCTAAGACGCCTATTCTAGCCGGTCAGCAGGAATAGATGGAAGGTAAAAATGACCTTACATACTAATATCTAATAACAAAAAACCCTTGTTGTTGAAAGACTTACGTCCTTCTATGGATCTTAAAACTCAAAGTATGCACGAGGTATCATATTAAAAACACAAATAACTGATTTTCAGTAGTTAAAATAAATATTCGATGTATTTTATGACGAAAAAAAGCATACATTTAATATAGTTTTCATAATAGGAATTAAGATAAATTGTTAGCGCTAAGCCTACATTAGTATAAATAGAATAAAACCCAAATTGATCCTTCGATTGTGTAAAGCACATTGAAATGTTCAATTTGGGTTTGTTTTTATGCGATTTTGGTCTTGGAAGCATTGACGGTTTTAACCTGAAACAGCATTTAGATAATAACTGAGAGCATTTTGGTATTATGATTTATAAGGTTATTTATTATGAAAATATCAGCTGTTTTTTTCTTTGTATCCTTCCTTTCAACGCTGTTTATTACAGCGCAAAATGAAGATCAGGACAAGGAGGTATTAAGCGATACTCTCCCTGAAGTTATGGTCATGTCCCTTCTTCGTCCCCAAAAGATCACCCGCGCCCCTGCTTCAGTACAGGTATTAACAAAAAATGATCTCGATCGTTTTGCTGGTTCCAATACCGGTGAACTTATTGCCAGGCTACAAGGAGTGGAATTTACCAGGTATGGGGTAGATGGAATTACTTTTAACGCCCGGGGTTTGAACAGCGCTTTTAACAATAAGATACTACAGATCGTGGATGGTCGTATTAGTACCGCAGCCCTTAGCGGCGGGCTACCTGTATTTAATAATGGCTCTACGATTAAAGATGATATCCAGCAAATTGAAGTAGTTGTTGGTCCTCAATCGGCTCTATTTGGTCCAAATGCCCATAACGGCGTATTCAATACTATCACCAAAGATGCGCGCCTTTATCCCGGAACATCTGTTTCGCTGAGCGCGGGAAATCAATACCAGTTTAGCGGTCGTTTTAGACATGCCCAGAAAATAGATGATCGCTGGGCCTGGAAAGTGACCGGTGAGTATGCAAGCGGACGCGAATTTCAGTTTATAGACAGCGTATATGTGGGTAATCCTTCAGAAGCTATCCCCGAGCATAACGTAGATTTTGATTTTAAACATTTTCGAGGAGAAGCCCATCTGTACTACAACTTCAACCCTGAAGCCGAAATTGTTATTTCTGGAGGTGCCAGCAACAATGATTTTTTACAGGTTACCACCAGTGGTCGTAATCAAATGAGAGGTTTAGGATATAGCTTTTTACAGGCCAGATATAAGAGTCCTCATTTTTATGCGAATATTTATAATACCTGGGGAACCCTGGGTGATAGTTATACTATTGCCGGTTATACCCAGATCTTCTGGATGAGATCGCAGCCCGGCGCTTTATATCTACCACCGGAAGAAGCAGAACAGGCAGCTTTAAATGGAGCAGGTTTTGAGGAAAAAAGCAGAAGATTTAATGCAGATCTTCAATATCACAAAAACTTTGAGGAAGCAGGATTGTTCTTAGTGGCAGGTCTGGATTTCGAGAATTCACGCCCTAATACCACAGATGGGACCACCCTGGTTGGAGAGGCAGGGGATATCTCTATCTCACAAATAGGTGCCGTCTTGCAGCTCGAGAAAAAACTTCTGGAAGAATTCCGCCTTATTGGCGCATTGAGGTATGATCACAATGATAACTTTGACGATCTATTCGCGCCAAAATTTACCCTGGTAAAAGATCTTGACATGGGCAATATCCGGTTGGGTTGGGCTAAGGCTTATGCCCTGCCCTCCATCCAAAATCAATATGCCAGTATCCGGGATTTCTTTTTCGGGAATGGCGGGGAAGGGATAAACTATATACCGAACAATGCCCTGGTAAGTGATCCAGGAGCCATACTTACTACCAACCCGCTAAAGCCTGAAGAAGTAAACACCTGGGAGATCGGCTATAAAGGGCAACCTATCCAGAAGGTCTGGATAGATGCCAATGCTTTTTATGGCTCGAGCAAGAACTTTATTACACCGGCAATGCCAGTTGGCGGTAGAGCTATTTCTGTAAACGAGATCGAAGTAGAACATAACCCGGTCTTTGCAGGCACGGTAAGCAATGATACCCTAAGAGGAGCCAGTTTCTTTACTTTCTTTAATTATGGCAAAGCCCAGGTGTATGGTTTGGATCTCGGCATCAGTTACTATATAACACCTTCGGTTAATTTAGCCCTGAAATATTCTTGGCTAAATGCTGAATTTGAAGAAAATGATGCGAACAAGGATGGACAGATATCTGATAATGAAAAAAGTCTCAATGCACCCAATCATCGCGGAGTAGCTCAATTAACCGTGGAAGATCTTCTGAAAGAACGTCTAAGCCTTTCCCTGGGAGCGAGGATGGTGCAGGAATATGATTTTTATAGCGGCAACCAGGTAGGAAGTTCAATTGGAGCAGGAACCAGGACTCCACCTAACAATTTCAATTATGGACCCTTAGGAGGATTCACTACCTTCAATTTTGGAGCGGAATATCTCTACAGCAAGAATGTGGTATTCAATTTTAACATGACCAACATCTTTAATACTCGGCAAATCGAATTTGTAGGCTCCCCTTCTATTGGCAGACTGGCTATGGCCAGTATAAAAATATCTAATTGAAACTTTCCATTTTAAAGGAGACTAATTTCAGGATCTGATCACAAAAATGATCAGGATCTTATACCACAGATTTTCCGTCAAATTTTTAGTCCTCACAGATCGATCCTTTAACATCCTTAATCCTCTCTTTACCGATTAAAAAATTAATCAGTTGATTATCAGTCTACATTTGATCAAATCAATTAATTCAAGATCATGAAAACAACTGCCAAAATTTTAAACGGATTATTAATCCTCTTTATTCTGGTTTCCTGTGAAAAGGATGAACTGGAATCAACCGATCCTGATCTACTGAATTCTGCAAACAGTAAGGCTACAGATAACTTCAATAATGGTATGATCAATTCATACAGTAGCGATGTAGTAATTCAGTGGAACGAATTGTTAAGCCAATCTATAGACAACCGGTTACCTCAGCCAGCCGAAGTGAAGATCTACGTGATGGTCACCCTGGCCATGCATGACGCGCTTAACAATGTAGTCCCAAAATATGAGACCTATGCCGGGGATAATACAAATGTTGATGTTAGCGGTATTTCAAAAAAGAATATTCATTCTATTGCAGATGCTGCTGTTTCTAAAGCAGCCAGGGATATGATGGCACAGGTATTCCCCGCCTCTACCACTGCCGCAGATGCACTACTGACTTCAATTTTAAGTGGAATAGAAGATTCTGATCTTAAATCCAGAGGGATCACTATAGGCCAGCAAGCTACCCAGGCAGTTTTGCAAAAACGGTCCAGCGATTTCCCTTTAGGTTTCGCTGCTTATCCAAACTATAGTGAGCCAGGACAATTCAGATCTGACTTTATGCCCTGGATGATGGCAAATCCTCCAATATGGCCAGCGAATGCGGTTTATGCTCCTAACCTGGGAAGCCTTGCTCCTTTCGGTATAGAATCTGGAGACCAGTTTCGTGACCAGGCTCCCTTCCCTTTGAATTCTGCTGAATACATAAAGGATTATAATGAAGTAAAAGCCCTGGGTTGTACAGCCTGTCCAGACAGGACCGACGAACAAACCGAGATTGGAGCTTTCTATGTTGAAAATACTTCAAGCTTTAACAACAGGATGGCCAGAAGCCTGATTGTTCAGAAAAAACTTGACGGATGGGAAGCCGCAAGACTTATCGGTCTTATCCAAATGTCTCAGATGGATGCCTATATTGCTTCCTTTGACGGAAAGTATTATTATAATTTCTGGAGACCAATAAGCGCTATTCGTTTAGGAGATTCAGATGGTGTAGCAGAAACCGAAGGTGATGCCACATGGACACCAACCTTCACTACTCCACCAACACCCGAATATCCTTCAACTCATGCTTATAATGGTGGTGCTGCCGCAGCAGTGTTCAAGTCTTATTTTAATACAGACCATTGTGACCTGGATCTAACCAGTCCTTATAATCTACCAGATAGAACCAGGCATATCAGTAGCTTTTCGCAAATGTCACGTGATAACGCACTCTCAAGGATCTATATAGGCTATCACTTTAGAAATGCGATCGTTGTTGGAGAAAGACAGGGTAAGGAACTTGGACAGTATGTATTCGAAAACAATCTTAGGGAGATCAAAAAACTTAAATGATCATCATAAAATTTTTAAACCAGTCCGGCATCAAAACCGGACTGGTTTTGTATTCGGGGAGATATAGACTTTAAATACTGTTTTCAGGAAAACAGCGAATCCAGTAATTACCTTTCAGGCACTCCGTTAGGCAGATTTGAATTCTGCGGGACCAATTTCAAAAAGGAATACGAATAGCTCTTGCCAATAGGTAATTCTATTTTGCCTATTTCAACATCGGTCTTGGTAAATGCCGTGATCTTTTCTATAGAAACTATGTAAGACCTGTGTATTCTAAGGAACTTATTTTCCGGAAGCATTTCATCTACCTGGTTAAGACTCAGTTTTACCCGCAGCTCCCTGTTCCCATCCATGTGAATGATAACATAATCCCTGAAACTCTCAATATACAGAACCTCATCTATAAAAACTTTAACCATCTTTCTATCAGACCTGAAGTATACAAAGTTGAGCCCGAAATTTGGAGATTCAGGCAAGGGATAGTTTATCTGAAGAACTTTATTCACGGCTTTCAGAAATCTCTCAAAAGAGATTGGTTTAAGCAAATAGTCTACCGCATCAAGTTCAAAAGCTTCAATAGCGAAATCCTTATGGGCAGTCGTAAAGATCACCTTGGGAGTATAAGAAAGCGTCTTTAATAACTCGGTGCCGGTAAGTTTAGGCATATTGATATCTAAAAATATGAGATCGGGCCGGTGAATACGCATTTCATCAAGAGCTTCAAAAGCATTCTTACAGGTCGAAATTAGCTCCAGCTGAGCTATAGAAGCTATATAATTCTCCAGCACTTTAATGGCAGGAGGCTCATCATCTACTATGATACATTTGCAAGACATTTTTAAACGATTTTGGTTAGTTGTAATTTATCCAGGTACTGTTCTTCTAATTGTTCCAGTTCAACTTTTAAATTGATCACGAACACTTCTTCCAGTTTTTGACAATCCAGTTCGAATTTGTCCTTATAATAGATATCAAGCCTTTTCCTTACATTCTCCAGCCCTAGGCCACAGGGTAACTTTGTGTTTTCAGAATATTCAGGATCTATGCTATTTACCAGCTTAAAACGCAACATATCGCCTTTTTGAACCAGGTTAAAACTTATCCAGCATTGGTCGATCTGTTTGCTGGTACCATGCTTAAAAGCGTTTTCCAGGAATGGTAGTAGCAATAAGGGAGCGATCTGGAACTTTTCTACTTCTCCACTTATATTTACAGAAATATCTAACCTGTCCCCGTAACGTAGTTTTTCCAGTGCTATATAGTTTTGTAAAAGGTCGATCTCTTTAGATAAAGGGATCCTTGGGGAATTACTTTCATAGATCATAAACCTGAGCAGGGCCGATAATTTAAGGACGATCTCCGGAGCATTTGGTGAATATTCCAGGGTAAGCGAATACAGGTTATTGAGCGTATTAAAAAGAAAATGAGGATGAAGCTGCGCTTTCAATAATTTTAATTCGGCAATAGTTCTTTGCTGCTCTGCCTCCTGGGTTTGTTTTCTTTGAATATACCAGTATTTAAGAAGTTTAATGGAAGCCGCGATAGCTGCAATATGTATGAATGGAAGAATATTTCTACCTACTGAAAAAGTAGCTCCCTGCATCCTTGGATCTGAAGCGATGGAAAGTTGAGCAACCACCGTATAAAATCCACAGATAACTACCAGAATGATAAGCCCGAGGAAGAACTGCCAGTATTTCCGGTTTAAAAGGAATTTAGGAACCAGGAAATATAAAAGGCTGTATACCATGATAAGGTGCCCCGGGATAAAAAACATGGCGTTATAAATAGATTTCATGGGATCCAGACCAAACCCAAATCCCCAGGCGAAATACAAAACGACCAGAATCCAGAAGAGGATATGCAGGCCAACGCTTCTTAACTTTTTACCCACGATATCGATACAATTAAAATGTCCTTGCTATAAAATATTTTAACCTAATAACTAAACCACCGGGAGGGAATATATCCTTCTTCAGGATATTATATTTTTGAAGACTTCACTTATTTTCCTGACATATGTCACGTCAAAAAAACAAAAGAAAAGGTACGAATTAAACCTGATATTTAGATGAAATATTTATCTCTAGAGTTGCATAGTCTTGTCAGTTATTCTTTGTGTAAAATTTCATCGTCGATGATAATTTATTTATTTATCATTTTTTAAAAAGAGCCAAATATATAAGTCCCAGTTAATTTTTCAGATGCAGTATTAAGGTTCGTCGGGAATATAAGGTGCCGATATATAATTAGCTCTTATGCTATAAGATAGTTGTAGTTATGAGACCAGATACATTTCTAATCCCTCATTTTCAGTATTATAGCGATTTAGTGGGGAGTTGGTCTAAAAAATTTCCCTAAGAAGTTCTTCTTCGCTAAATTCATAAAACTATTAGCTTAAACATTTCAATTACAGACTTTTAAAATAACAAAGAAGTATTAAATTCTGGCCGTTTCCCGTTCAGAAACAGTTATTAGAAAAGGTTGATTTGATTTAAACTTATTGGTTCCCCCCGATTGCATCCCCCCGAAGAATTAAAAAGGTATTAGCGTTTTTCTAAAATAGAAAAAGGCTCTATACAATCCGTTTAAAAACTTATTCCATAGGAATAAGCTGCGAGGCAGGATCTATATCAATATGCATAGGATTTATTGAGAACAGGTACTGTTTAGTAACAAAAATCTGAATTCATGAGAAAATTAAAATTACACCTCGTATTAATGGCTGTGATCGGGCTGTTATTCTATTCCTGTAATAAGGATGAATCTGTTCCGAACGAACCTGAAATTTCCCAGGATATAGCCGTTTTATCATTTGGTCCCGTACTTAATGAAATGGTTAACAGGGCTGCGGTAAGGCAACAAATAGATGATCTGCCTGAATGTTCTGATGCCACCCCGGCTTTTGCACAATTATCCCTTACTTACGGGGAATCAGATACTCCAATTGATCTCGTGGTGGAGATCTTAAGTGATGAGAATGGATTATTTACTGCTTACGATGAAGAATTAGAAATACCTATTCCGTCTGGATCTACCACGGTATCTGTTACTTTAACCGATTTCCTGGTGCTAAGCGATAATGGAGGAATTCCGGGAGATGTGATCTGGGCAGCGCCGAAGATGGATAGTGAGTATGCCGTATTTGTAGAAACACCCCTCCCTCTTACCTGGGATCTCAGGGCTGGTTCCAAAACTTATGTAGATGTGCCCGTGCTTTGTTTTGATGACAGGCAGGTTAATCTATATGGTTATTTATTTTTTGATATTACTCCGAAAGAACTTTCAACGCTTTGCTTCTTTGCGAATTACTGTACAGAATCAGGCAGACATTATACCGCGAATTATAGCCTTGATCTTTATCTGGGAACCTCAAGTTTAGGAACTCCTTTATATCTTGATCAAACACCAGAAACAGGAAATGACGGGCAATTCTATGCAGATCCGGTATGTCTTACTGTTCCTGCACCCGAAGATGGTATAGATGCGTCTGAACCTTATCTGTATTATGAAATTACCTTAACAGACTGGCCAGATAATTATGGTACTGCAGGAAATTATATCGAGGCTGGAACTTTAAGCTGGCTCCAGGTACAGGAACTATTGAATCCAGATGGCACTACCGCTGAATACAAACATATTTATCTTAACTGTGAAGAATCTAACGACGATGGTGAAGATACTTATGTAACGGTCACTGTTGATACCAGGAATATCACGGCAGATAACCTTAATGAGACCGTATTTTTTACCGATAACAGGAGCTCAACTGCATCTAATTCAGCAGTACCTGAGAATCATATCGCGCTGGTAAACCCGAACAGAAGAATATTCTGGAGTGGAACAACTTTAGAGAGTGATACCGGAGAAACAATAATAATTACAGAGGTATACCGAAAAGAAGAAGGCGGCGAAATGATCCTTACCAGGACCTATACAGAACCAGATCTGGAAGGATTTTTAATTGGCGATGTGAGATCAGATTATATAGAAGGATTCGAATTCTATAATCTTGTCTTTACGATTTATGGCGAAACAGAACGTACTTTTACCATAGATCCAAAAATAAAGATGCAGCCAAATTAGATCTGGAAAAAATATATAATACGAAATCGCCTCTTTTAGGGGCGATTTTAATTTATGATACTTTTATTTTGATGGTTACAGGTTATCTTCCTTGCAGATTTTGCCGACTTTATGCTGAGACAGTTAAATGACAACACTTATTTACATAAAACCACGGGAATTACTTATTGAAAATAATATGGCCTCATGGCTTTAAATAAGCAAACTGACAATAATGAATAAAGCAAACAAGCTTCTGGCAATCAAACTGATCCATACTATCATCTGGATGATTTTTGTGCTGGTGATCTTCTATGTCTTATATTCCGGAGTATTCAACCAAATTACTACCCTTACCTGGATCGGTATAGGAATGGTCATTGGAGAAGGTATGTTATTAATGATCTTTAATAAATTTTGTCCTTTAACGCTAATTGCCAGAAAATACTCCGATTCTCAAAAGGATAACTTCGATATCTTCCTACCCAACTGGCTGGCAAAATACAATAAGCTTATTTTCACTTCGATCTTCCTGGTAGGAGTAATTCTGGTTCTTTTTCGGTTGATCCAAAACCAATAAACCGATAATATGCAATATTAAAATTGAATGACCAGATCTGAAAATAATAAAAAAGCCAGGTCAAATTCAATACTACTAGCACTGAGCATGATCTGGCCTTATTTTAAATTTATCTGATATTTAAGCTGTCTTAATGCTGCAACCCACTGCCTTGGTGGTTTTATTTTCAGGATCTTTCCCGGCATCCAGTGCTTTTATAGCCTCCTCCACGAACTTTTGATCTACAGAAGTTTCATCACGAGGACTATCATCTATCGCTCCATGATAACGTAGAATTCTTTTTGAATCTACTAAATATACCTCAGGTGTCTTTGTAGCGCCATACTTTGGATACACCTCCTGCCCTTCATCAAAAAGATATAAAAAAGGAAAGCCCTTTTCCTTGGCATTTTCTTTCATGGCCTCAAAGCTGTCCCCAGGCTGAACTGAAGGATCATTTGGCTGGATAGCGACCACTGGATATCCCTTTGGAGCATATTTGTTATGAAGCTCAATAAGACGCTGCTCATTCGCGATTGCATAAGGACAGGTATTACAGGTGAATACGACGATGTAACCTTTAGGAGTATTCCCGTTGGCATCTTTTATATTGTCAAAAGAATAAGTCTTGCCGTCGATGTTCTTAAGTTTGAATTCCGGCGCTTTATCTCCTACCTCTATTCCCGATACATTTGACAGATCGGATAGCCCGGAACCTATAAAGGACATCAGGAATATCGCGGCTGCTATCAGCAAAAATGTCTTTTTCATAATTAGATATATTTAGTTTATAAAAATGGTTCAATCACGTCTATAAGGTCTTTGGTATTTTCAAAAGCACCCTGAAATAATTCATTACGCTCCCGGTTGTAAATATAGGTAGCGGGGATAGCACCAGACCATTCCGGAGAAACCTTATCTATCCAGTTATTATACTTACCATCGAGCAGGACCACCACTTTATCTTCAATTTGATTTTCTTTGGCATATTCTACAAGTTTGGTATCTACATCTTTTGGGAAATCCAGGCTTACCAGAACGATCTTCATCTTTTCCTTCTTATAAATTGAATCCAGTTCTTTAAAATGTGGGAGTTCCTTGATACAAGGTTTACACCAGGTTGCCCAGAAATTAAGCACATAAGTGGTATCGTTTTCTATATTTAATAAAGGTTCCAGATCTTCAAACTTCTCATATACTGGGATACCGCTGGTATAATAATTCGGAATAGCCTTTTTGGTGCTTTTATTTTCTGAAGGCTCTTCAACTTTGGCAGTTTCCTTTTCATCTCCTTTATCCTTATTCTCCTGACAATAGGTTAAAGAAAATGAAATGATAGCTAAGAATATCAATTTCAAAAGCTTGTTATTTTTGACTGCCGGTTTCATCCTTAGACTTGAAAAAATTGAATACTAAAAATACCTTTTTTACTTAATCAATTCAATTGTTGCTACCCGGTTCAGGAAATAGCAACCCCTTCTTCTACCTCGGCTTCAATTAGTTTTTCCGGTGTGATAGGCAGGTCCCTCATTCGTTTACCCGTTGCGTTGAATATCGCATTCGCAATAGAAGCCGCCACACTGGTAATTCCCAGTTCACCAATCCCTTTTATTCCCATTTTATTGGCGATCTTATCTTCCTCAGGTAGAAACACCACATCTATATTGGCCAGATCCAGGTTCACCGGCACATGATAATCTGCAAAAGAACGGGTGATAAAATTCCCGAAATTAGGCTCCACCTGTGTTTTTTCAGCAATCACCATTCCTGCACCCATGGTAAGACCACCTATGATCTGCCCGTAGGCGGTTTTTGGATTCAGGATCTTCCCTGCTGAACCAACATTTACCATCCTTTTGATCCTGTACATTCCCGTATCTTTATCTACCCAAACTTCACAAAAGTTGGCGCCGAAAGAAAAGACTGAATATTCTTCAAATTCTTTAGATGGTTCTGCCATTCCCTCAGCTTCAAAAGTTTTGATCTGGTTTCTTTTCAGAAGTTCAGCCAAAGCCACGTTTTCATCCTGGGGAATGTTTCTATTATCTTTTAAACCTTTTACAGCATTTTCACAGGCAGCTCTAGCTCCATTACAATAGGAAGCCGCTCCCCAGGATCCGCCGGAACCCGGAGTAACTGGGAAATTTGAATCCCCCAATTCCACACTAACCTGCTCGACAGGAATCTTTAAATATTCTGATGCGGTTTGCGCGATAATGGTATAACTACCTGTGCCAATATCTGTCCCATCCATTTGTATGGTAGCATGTACTTTCCCATCATCCTCCAGGTCCAGAATTACTTTGGAATATGTTCTTTGATATGGTGAATTTCTGGAAGCCGCACTCACACCATAGCCAATAAGCCAGTTACCTTTTTTGTTCGTTCCGGGCTCCATCTTTCGGTCTTTCCAACCAAATTTATCTGCGCCTATCCTTAAACATTCTACCAGAAGTCTCGATGAAAAAGGTCGGTTTTCATGAAGGTCTGTCTGCGTGTCATTTTTTATACGGAAATCTATCGGGTCCATTTTCAGTTTCCAGGCCATTTCATCCATTGCAGATTCCAGGGCGAAACTTCCCGTGGCTTCGCCCGGTGCTCTCATCGCAAAAGGCGTTTGAATGTTCATGGGAATCAGCTTATAGGTAACCTCGTTATGGGGCACTTTATAAAGCATTTTTGAAACCATTCCGCAGGGTTCCTGGTATTCCATATTTGTAGAGGTGTGGGACAGCGTTTCATGAGAGAGCGCCGTTAGCATCCCGTCATTTTTAGCTCCAATCCGCATTTTTTGCTCATTTTGCTGGCGCATTCCTGTATTTGTAAACATCTGCGTCCTGGTAACCGTAACCTGTACAGGTCTGCCCACCATTTTAGCTGCCATCACCGCCATGATCGCGTGCCGTTCCAGGTTTAGTTTTGAGCCGAAGCCTCCACCGACAAATGCAGAAACGACCCTAACGTCCTTCTTCGGAATTTGAAAAGTAGAAGAAATAGCGATCGTGGCATCATCCACCATCTGCTGGCTCGCGTAGGCCATTACTTTTCCATTTTCCCAAGAGGCGATGATCGCATGCAATTCCATAGGATGATGATGCTCAATAGGGGTATTATAAGTTTGCTCTACCACCACATCTGCTTCAGAAAGGCCTTTCTGCATATCCCCGCGGGAATAATTAGATCCATTATCTGGAGTATAGGCTTTAGATCTCGACTCCTCAAATTTAATCACGGCCGAAGGATCTTTTTTATATTCAAATTTTACTAAACGTGCCGCATACTGTGCCTGTTCAAAAGTTTCGGCAACCACCAGTCCCACATATTCACCGTAATAATTTACTTTATTGCTCTGTAATACCGGTGCAATGCTATCTGTTCCAATAGCGGTCATTTCTTTATCAAAGGTCTTCAGCTTTTCGGCATTCTTATAGGTAATTACTTTTAGAACCCCGTCTAGTTTTTCGGCTTCAGAAGTATCTATAGAAACGATCTCTCCTTTAGCGATCGTGCTGTTGATACCCTGTGCGTAAACCTTATTTTCTACTGGAAATTCAGAAGCATATTTGGCCTTTCCCGTAACTTTAAGATGGCCTTCTACTCTATCTATGGCTTGCCCAACTCCCGATTTTTTTACTGTATTCATAATGATTTTTTGATTTTGAGGTTGGACTATACTTCCCTTTCGAATGCCTGGGTAAGCGCTCTTACGATCGCTTTTTTACCCATATCTACTTTCCATTTATTAGCTTCAAATGGTTTGGCGTCTTTCATTGCGATCTCTGCCGCCTCCTCAAAGTTGGACTGGTTAGGTTTTTTGCCTTTCAGGAATTCTTCAGAACCATAAAGTTTCCATGGCTTATGAGCAACACCGCCCATAGCCAAACCTGCCTTAGTGATAGTTCCGCTTTTTACCTGAAGTCCGGCCGCAACCGAAATCAAAGCAAAAGCATAACTGGATCGCTCCCGGATCTTTAAATAGTAATAGTGATCTGCAAATACGGGTTCGCTAAGGTGAATACCCGTTATCAATTCACCCTCTTCCAGGTTAGTGTCCTTCTCCGGTTTATCTCCCGGCAAACGGTGAAAATCTGTAAATTCTATCATTCTGGAGGAACCTCCAGGTTGCTCTAATTCTACCTTAGCACCAAGTGCAGCTAGAGCTACACACATATCTGAAGGATTGGTAGCGATACAGCTATCACTATAACCAAAAATAGCGTGCAGGGAATTCATTCCGTTCAAAGCGCCACATCCGGAACCAGGTTGCCTTTTATTACAAGGCATGGAGGTCTCGAAAAAATATGGACAGCGCGTGCGCTGTAATAAATTGCCTCCGTTACTAGCCATATTCCGTATCTGGGCAGTAGCTGCAGAAAGCATTGCCATACTAAGCAGTGGATATTGCTTTCTAATGTCTGGATGATTCGCAGTCTCAGAATTACTAAGCATGGCACCCAGGCTTAGTCCACCATTATCGTTTTTGGTGATCTTTTTATATTCAAGCTTGTTTACGTCTATTAACTGGTCTGGTCGCTCTACATCTTCTTTCATTAGGTCTACCAGGTTAGTTCCCCCGGCGAGATAATGTGAAGTTTTAGTGGTAGCCTTTAGCGCCTGTTCCTTATTTATTGCACTTGTATAGGTGAATGGTCTCATGTTCAGTTCAATTAAGTTTAATTCTCAGGTCTAAGCTTTTTTAGCTTTCTCCATTTGTTCCTGGGTAGCGAATTCCCAGGTCGGCATCTCATCATTTCCGGAATGAACTTCTTTAAAGGCCTGAACAATATTATTATAGGCACCGCAACGGCAGATGTTTCCAGACATTCTTTCCCTGATCTCCTCTTCAGAAAGATTTAAATTCTCCTCTATCTTTTTAAAATCTTCCGTCACATAACTGGCTTCTCCATTTTTAGCTTCTTCTAATAAGGCTACTGAAGAACAGATCTGTCCCGGCGTACAGTAACCACACTGGAATCCGTCATGTTTTAAAAAGGCTTTTTGCATAGGGTGCATCTCTCCATTCTTAACAAGACCTTCCACGGTAGTGATCTCCTTGCCTTCGCAGGTTGCCGCTAAGGTTAAACAGGAAAGGTTCCGCTTACCGTCAATTATTACCGTACATGCACCACATTGACCATGATCACATCCCTTTTTGGTCCCGGTAAGGGCCAGTCTTTCTCTTAAGGCATCAAGCAGACTCATTCTGGAGTCTAATGTCAATTGTTTTACCATTTCATTTACCCTAAGATTCACTTTAACTTCGTTAAGTAGTACTTGTGGATTATCTGGAAGATCTTTCATATTGCTGGCAAATAGTTCTGAAGTAAAATATGAAGAAGCCCAGATACTTAAACTGGCTGCAGAAACCTGTTTTAAGAATTTTCTCCGGGAACTCCCACTCAACCCCATTTCGTCAAGGATCATTTTTTCGTCATCGCTGAGATTCTCTAGATCAGCGTTCTTTTTCCATTTATCAATATCTTTCATAAAAAATGTATTAGGGAAGTAAGTAGGCTCCTAAAATTAAAGATTAAAATCTTGTAAAGCGTTAGCATTATGTTAATCAGAAAGAATATTTGAAGAGACCTCGTTAAAAATCTTATTGATACTCAAACATTTAAGATTTTAAAAATATTGGAAGTTATATCCTGATTCCGAATCCATTTAATAGGATAAGTCTTAAGCCAACATAGATAACAAGAATGGCGGTAAGGATTCCCAGGAATTTCAGGTTGAACTTCTTATTGGAAAGATATGAACCGAGGCTTCCGCCAAGTACTACTGCAATAATAAGTTTTATTACAAGATCAAGATCCAGTCGAAAAGTTCCGGCAACATTGAGACCAATAAGTCCTGCTACGGAATTCACCAGGATAAAAACCGAAGCCAGAGAAGCGATGATCCTGGGATCCTTCCATTTCAGAAGATTTAATACCGGTGAAAGAAAAATACCTCCACCAATTCCTGAAATTCCTGACAATAGACCAATGCTTCCTCCGAGAATGAATTTCTTGGGTTTAGAGAACTCCTGAGATTCAAGTTTACCCTTTACAAATCTTAAGCTCATAAAGATCCCAGCCAAGATCAGAGCGCTTCCCAGGATGAGGAAAAATATGGTTTGAGATAGCTTAATCTGTGCTCCTAAATATGCCATTGGAATACTTAGAACAAAAAATGGCCAGATCAGTTTTGGTTTTAAAACCCCATTTTTAATATAAATGATGGTGCCTATCGTAACCACACAAATATTCAGGATAAGCGCGGTAGAGCGAATTTCAAAGAAATCGGTTATCACCAGGCTAAGAATTGCCAGGTAACTGGAACCTCCCCCGAAGCCAACAGAACTGTAGAATAAAGCAATCAGAAAAAAGATAAATGGGAGGTATTCTAAGGGCATATTATGAAATTAGAAGACATTCTATAGGATCCCCTTTTTTAACCGAAGTTTCAGCATCAATAAATGCCAGGGCATTCCCCAGCGCCATCGATTGTATCATCGAAGAACCCTGCCCGTTCAAAATTTCCACCTTAGAATTACTGATCTTCGCTTTTAAAAATGAAGGCCGGTCTCCCCTGTTCTCAAAATCATGCGAAATAGGAAAAGAATATCTTTCGAGCCCATTTTTATCTGAACCACTTAACTGATAAAGAAAAGGAAGTACATAAACATAAAAACAACTAAGTGAAGATGCAGGATTTCCCGGTAAGGCAAAGACAAACTTATCTCCTTTCTTTCCAAAATACAGCGGTTTTCCCGGTTTCTGAAAAACTTTATAGAATTGTTCCTCTACTCCATTTTCTTCCAGCGCCTGTTTCACAAAATCATAATCTCCAACCGAAATTCCTCCGGAAAGGATCAGTACATCTGCAGTTTCCAGGGATTCTATGACCCCTGATTTTATAGGTTCAAAATCATCTGCGATCTGTTTTTTATCCTTGCAGTGAAAACCGAAATTCTCACAGGCAGCAGTAAGCGCATAGCTATTGGATTCAAAGATCTGGCCTACGGCTTTTGGCTTTCCGGGTTGTATCAATTCATTCCCGGTAGTAATTAAATTTATGACCGGCTTTTTAAAGACCTCAACTTTTTCAATTCCCAGGCTTCCAATCAAACCGATTCCTGCGGGAGTAATGCTATAGCCTTTTTCAAATACAAGCTGACCTTCTTTTAATTCTTCTCCTTTTCTGCGAATACACTGGCCCTCTTTTGGTTCTGTCTCAAGAAGTAGTTTATCTCCATGAATAGAGACCTTTTCCTGCATTATTACCGCGGTAGTTTTTCCAGGTACTTTTGCCCCGGTAAAAATGCGAACGGCCTCCCCTTCTTTCAATTCAATCTCGCTCATATCACCGGCAGCAACCTCCCCTACAATTTTATATTCTGAATGGATTCCACAGAGAGCATAACCGTCCATCGCGGAATTGTCGAATGAAGGCATATCAAATGGAGCAGTGATATTTTCGGAAAGGGAAAATCCGAGACAATTCTCAAGATGACGGTTTTCAGTTTTTAGATTTACAGATTGATCCTGAATGATCTTTAACGCTTCTTCGATTGTTACCATTAGCCTCCTATTGATATCATTGACCTGTTCTTTTCGTAATGCTCGGGATCCATTTTCACATCCATTCCATCCCGGGAATATTTCTTGGTTTTGATCGCATTAATGATAATATTATCCATTTCCTCACCATTTCTAAGTGGTGTAAGCAGATCGGTTTCAGAATTAGCGAAAAGGCAGTTCTTCATTTTCCCATCAGCCGTAACCCTAATTCTATTGCACTCAGAACAGAACGGATTGGTAATCGTACTCACGATCGAGAAACTTCCTGTATGCCCTTTCACCTTAAAATTATTGGATGTGCTATGCTTCGGGTTTTTCAATTCCTCAACTTTCCCGAATTTTTCTGAAACTATATCAAGAATTTCCTTTTCCGAAACTCCCTTGCTCCAGTCCCATTTATTGCCCTTAAAAGGCATAAACTCGATAAATTTGACCTTAAGCTTCTTGTTTTTGGTAAGCTCTATAAAATCATTGATCTCGTTGTCATTAACGCCTTTGATAAGTACGATATTCAGTTTGACTTCCATATCCATCTCTAAAGCCTGCTGAATATTCTTCCAGATCCGGTCAAAATAATCACGCTTAGTTATAAAAACCGACTTTGCTTTATCCAGAGTATCCAGGCTGAGATTGATCTTTTTTAAGCCAATCTTCTGAAAAAGATCAAGATATTTATCCAGCATGATACCGTTGGTGGTGATCTTTAAAGTGACGCCCAGTTTTGCCAGTTCTTCTAACAGGTAGCCAAAATTCTTTCGCACCAAAGGCTCCCCGCCGGTGAGTCGGATCGTATCCACCCCAAGGTCACGGAATGTCCTCGCCAGATCAATGATCTCTTCCAGAGTCATGATATTGGATTTCTCCATGAGTTCGATCCCTTCTTCAGGCATGCAGTAAAAGCAACGAAGATTGCACCTGTCGGTCAGGGAGATCCTGAGATAGGTATGCGGCCGTCCAAAATTATCTACTATTTTCTTCTTTTCTTCAATCATGTCTCTTTCCTTCTATCACTTTAAAAACGTGCAATACATGCGGAAATATCGCATCCATGCATTCTGCTGCTCCTTTGGTTGATCCTGGCAATGCCAGTATTACTTTTCCGTCCATTAACCCAGCTACAGACCTTGATAACATCGCATATGGCATACGCTGCTGACCATAATTTCTCATTTGCTCCTCTACCCCTTTCAACTTTAGATCCAGCAAGGGTTCTATAGTCTCCGGAGTTAAATCACGAGGGCCGACTCCTGTTCCTCCGGTGAAAATGACCATATCAGTTCCGGCATTCTTCAGAGCCAATCTTATTTCTTCAGGTTCATCTGGAATAATGCTAATTTCAGATTCAATTCCCTGTTCTTTCAGTTTTGAAGCGATGGCCTTGCCGGCTTTATCTTCTCCCTGACCTTTTGAAATGGTATCTGAACACACCACGATTTTTGCATTTAAGCCTTCAGAATTGACCTTAAAAGATGATTTTCCACCTTTTTTATTCTGAAGCCGGATGGTCCCGATCTCTACATTTTTATCGATAGGTTTCAGCATATCATACATCGTAAGGGCTACAATACTGGCGCCGTGCATCGCCTCCACCTCAACTCCGGTCTTATAGATCGTCTTAACCCTAACCGAGATCTGTATCTCGAGTCCGTTAATTTCGTAATCAATTCCGGTGTACTCGATTGGTAACGGATGACAGTCCGGAAGCAACTCAGGCGTTTTCTTTACTCCCAATAATCCTGCGGCTTTCGCCATTTCAAAGACATTCCCTTTCGGAACTTTATTTTCCCTGATCGCTTTAACCGTCTCTTCGCTGGAAGTCCGTACCACAGCAATGGCGGTGGCTTCCCGAAGTGTACTTATTTTATGCGTTATATCAACCATCTATTTATTCACTTTCCATTGATGAGTTTCATCTTCGAAAATCTCTTTTCCGAAAATGGGCACATTGGCCTTAATTTCTTCTACAAAATAGTTGCAGGCCTCTATGGCAATCTTTCTGTGCGCCGAAGAAGTGAAAACGAAAAGGCAAATTTCCCCGGTTTTTACCTCGCCCAGGCTATGATAAATATGCGCGCAGGTAATGTCGAATTTCGCAAATGCCGCCTCCCTGATCTCATGAAAAACATTTTCAGCCATTTCTTCATATGCTGAATAGTCTATCGCGCTCACTGTTTTCCCATCAATTTCATCGGCCCTGATCTGGCCCAGAAAAATACTATGTGCTCCAATATTGGTTTTGGACTGATGATTCGCAATTGAGTTAGCGATCTTTTCCGGCGGAATGGCACCCTGTACAAATACTTTTTTCGGTTTTTTCTTATCCATTAAATGCTATTTAACCTCATACTCATTTAGCGTCACCCTGAATTTATTTCAGGGTCTGACGATTATATTAACTTCTATTAGATGCTGAAACGAGTTCAGCATGACGTAGTGCTTTCTTAACGTCCCCCAGAACTTGGTTCAGGATTTAATTTTAACCATCAATTATTGTTTCTACTCCTCCTTCAACATTTATAAGGTTATTGAATTCGAATTGTGCTTTTAATAAATCCACTACTTTCTTGCTTCTTTTTCCCGACTGGCAAAAAACCAATACCTCTTCCTGCTTCGGAATTTCTTCTAAACGGTCTTCCAGCTCACTAAGCGGAATTTGAAGAACCTTTCCAGAATTGACCCTTGGTTGTTCAAATATTTCCCGGATATCCAGGTAGAGCTTTGACTCGTCAGAAATTTTGCATTCTATCCTCACCGGAATAATTCCTTCATTTTTGATCTTTTCGATCTCTTCTACTCTCTTTGAAATATTTAATAATTGATCCTGCCCGGATAGAATATTTATCAGTTTCAATTTTCCCGAAAGTACATTTCCGGCACCAAGTATCATTTTTAAAACTTCAGCGGCCTGCATGGTTCCCAGGATCCCCGGGGTAACGCCAAGTACTCCGGTTGCTTCACAACTTATATTCTGCCTGGTAGTCTTCGGAAAAAGGCATCGGTAAGAAGGTCCCTCCTGATAATTAAATACTGAGAGCTGGCCTTCATTTTTATAGATCGAAGCATAGACCCATGGTTTTTCGGTTAGAATACAGGCATCGTTTATCAGGTATTTTGTTTCAAAATTATCGGTTCCATCAATGATAATATCATAAAGTTGAAACAGGTTTTCCGCATTATCTATACTTAAAGGTTCCTCAAAAACATCAATTTCAACTTCTGAATTGATCTGCTGAAGTCTTGATTTAGCCACCAAAGCTTTAGATTTTCCAAGGTCTTCCTCAGTAAACAATAACTGCCGATGAAGATTTGAAAGCGAAACCCGGTCGTGATCTATAAGCCCGAGCCTGCCAATCCCGGCTCCAACAAGATTTTGCGCGGCAGGACAACCCAGTCCGCCAACGCCAACAATAAGTACACTGGCATTGCGGAGTTTTTCCTGACCCGGAACTCCAACTTCATCTAATTTTATTTGTCGGTCGTATCTCATTATCCTCCTGCGAATGGCGGCAAAAAAGCCACCTCATCGCCTTCATTTAATTCTACTTTGTTATCTAAATTCTGGTTCACCGCCAGCTGTACAGATTCAGGATCCTGAATCTGATATCTACGAACTTGTCGATCTTTAAGCTCTATAGCCGATGTTCCTGAAGGAACCTCCAACAACTCTTCGGTTTTTCCCGCAAGTTCGGCAATCATTCCAAAATATTTTACCGTCACTTTCATTCTTTCTCTAGCTTCTTTAATAATTCCACATCTTCTTTAGTATCCACATCAAAATTCCCTTTTTCAAATTTTACCGTCCTGAACTCAATTTTCTTATCATAGATCAGTTTTTTAGCTCCAAGATCTCCTTTCAATTCTTTCAAATACGGGAAAACCGAACTTGAAAAAATCGCAGGAACACCAACATCTCCGTCGTATTCTGAAAAAGTCGCCTCACTGTTCCCGGCTAATTGTTCTTTTATCAAGGCATCAATTCTTTCCTTACTTACAAACGGCTGATCTGAAAGCAGGATAAGTAAATGCTCCAGATCTTGTTCCTTTTCCAGAGACCTCTCCAGACCTGTCCTGATACTTGAAGCCATTCCTTCCTGCCAGTTTTCATTAAAAAGGATTTCAAACTTTTTCGGTTCGATCTTTTCTTTTATTTCATCTGAGGCGGCACCAAGCACCAGCACTTCGGTCTCAAATTCAAAAGAATCTGCCACATCTATAATATGCTGCAGCATTGGTTTTCCTTTGAACTCCACCAATTGCTTAGGATACCCAAGCCGACTCGAAGAACCGGCAGCAAGAATTACAACTCCTATTTTTTTATAATTCCTCAAATCTTTATTTCCTTAAACTGAGAATGAATTTTTTCATGAATTGGCGTAGACTTCTCCTTAAGTGGTCTTGCACTTTTCCCTGTTAGAACTGATTGGATTTCAGATAAGATCGATAATCCGATCTCCGCAGGGGTTTCCGCTCCAACCTCCAGTCCTACCGGAGCATGGATCTTTTTCAGAATCTCATCTTTTAATTCAAATCCATCTTCCTTAAGATCACCCTGCATTCTCTGGTATTTCTTCAAAGGACCAAGGATCCCGATATAAGGTACTTTTTGCTCATTAAGCAAAAGTTTTAAAACTGCGAGATCGTAATTGTAATTATGACTCATCAGTACAAAACAACTGCGTTGGTCTATTTTGATATTCTCCAGTGTTTTCTCAGGTTTCGAGACTATTACCTGGCAGAAACTGGTAAACCGTTCTTTATTCGCGTGAGTGGGCCTGCCATCGGTCACGATCACATCCCAGCCAAGCAGATCGGCTTGTTGTGCCAGGATCTGAGCATCATTCCCGGCTCCAACAATAACGAGCTTTACCGGAGGCTGATAATTCTGAATAAAAATATGGCTCGCCTCCTTGTCTGATATTAGCTCCGCAAAAGCAGATCGGTTTTCCTTCAGCACCAATTGAGATTGTTTCAGAATTTGTTTCAGTAATTCCTGCTTCAGTTTCTTACCCCAAATGTTTGATTTTTCATCAATTAATAGAGAAGTTCCATGCTGCACTTTGTTTTTATCCAAATTGAACTGAATTACGATCGCCAAAGCATCCTTTTGAGCAATCACCTTTTTCAGCAACTCGCAGGGATTCAATGTATCCTGATAATCTAAAGGTTCGAACAGCACCTGGATGATACCATTGCAGCCCAACTGGGCTCCAATTATCGCGTCATCTTCATCACTGGTATCATAAGTGATCAGTTTATTTTTCTCCTGGTGCAATGCGTGCAGTGCCTTGCGCAGCGCATCCCCTTCCAGGCATCCGCCACTTATGGCACCTGTGATATTCCCAAATTCATCAACCAGCATTCGTGCACCGGCTCTACGATAGGATGATCCCTCCACATGAACCACGGTAGCCAGAACGCTTTGCGTCCCTTCATTTTTAAGAAGTTCATATTGATTTATGATGGTATCCAGTTCTCTCATACCTCAGCTCTTTTTAACTGGTTTGCGGTTTTCTTGATTTCTTCAGCTGCGAATTCAATGTCTGAAAGGCTGGTATTTGTTCCTAAACTGATCCTTAAAGAGGATAACGCCTGTTCATCACTTAAACCCATCGCTTTTAAAACATGCGAAGGTTTAATAATATTAGATGTACAGGCCGACCCACGTGAAACCGCCAGGCTATTCAATTTTCTGAGAAGTTGGTTGCAGTCAATATTCTCAAAGGAGATATTGGTCGTATTTGGTAATCGATTTGCTTTCATGGAATTGACTTTACAAACACATGATTCCATTAAAAGTCCTTCCAGTTTATCTCTCAGTTTCGAGATTCTTACTGACTCTTCTTCCATTTCAGAAAAAGCAATTTCGGCAGCCTTTCCAAATCCTACGATACCCGGAACATTCAGGGTTCCCGGGCGCATTCCTTTTTCCTGTCCGCCTCCAAAAACCTGAGGTTCAATTTCGATATTATTTTTCTTGTTGATATATAATGTGCCAACTCCTTTTGGTCCGTAGATCTTATGAGAAGAGAAGATCGCTATATCCAAATTCAGAGCTTTGAGATCAACAGGTATTTTACCCACGGCCTGGGTAATGTCACTCATTAGCTTCACCCCTTTTGAATGAACAATTTTTTCGATCTCATACATAGGATGAATTAGGCCAGTTTCATTATTTGCCAGCATCAGGCAAACCAGAATCGTTTCTGAAGTAATAGCACTCTCCAGCTCGCTAAGATCAATATTACCATCAAGATCTACATCCAGATAAGTGACCTCAAAACCTTCATTCTCCAGAGCTTTTAAAGTATCTAGAATGGTTTTATGTTCCGTTTTGCAAGTGATGATATGTTTCCCTTTTGACCTGTTCCTTTTACAAAAACCAAATATCGCAAGGTTTGCCGCTTCGGTGGCACCTGAAGTAAAAGTAATTCCGGTTGGCTTACAGTTTATCAATCTGGCGACCTGTTCCCTGGAATTTTCAACAGCTTCATTGGCATCCCACCCAAAAACATGATCACTACTGGCATTCCCGAATTTCTCGGTAAAATAAGGCAACATCGCTTCAACCACCCGTTGATCTGTCGGGGTGGTTGCATTATAATCCAGATATATTTTCTTTTTTACTGCCATCTAAGCGTTATGTATAAACGTATATATCGCTATTTAAAATTTAAGGCTCAGGACTATCCGAAGCCTTAAATTCTTATTTTAAAACTTTGATAAGATCGGTTTGCTGGTCTACCAGTTCATCGATCTTTATCTGTAAATTCTCAAACTCACGCATTATTTCCAAACCCTGTGGAGTGACTTCTGCTCCTCCACCGTGCTGACCTCCTTTTTTCAGAATAACCAAAGGCTCCTCAGTATGCTGATTCAATCTCTGAACCAATTCCCAGGCTTTTTTATAGGACATTTCCATCTTACTAGCCGCCCTGGAAAGAGATCCTTCTTCCTGTATTCTTTTCAAAAGTTCGTTAGGCCCGGGACCATAAAACTTCTCTCCTTCATCTTCAACCCAGCATTTAACTTTGATCTTTTTCATAATTGAAAGGATCTGTTAGGTTTTCAAATCGCTACCCGCATTTTTCAATTCATTAATAAAAGGTTGTTTATAGAATCTTTTACCGGTCGCTTTATAAAGGGCATTAGCCAAGGCACCCTGAACAGGTGGAAATGGCGGCTCTCCCAAACCGGTAGGATCTATACCATTATCTATAAAATGCACATCGATCTTTTTCGGTGCCTGTTTGTGACGAATTAAATTATAAGTGTCGAAATTGCTTTTCTGCGGAGCTCCATCTTTAAAGGTCATCTCACTATAAAGTGCGTGACCAATTCCATCGATGGTTCCACCTTCCACCATATTTTTAGCAGCATCTGGATTCACCACGATTCCGCAGTCTACCACACAGGTAACCTTATCTATCAAGGGTTCATTATTTTTCACCGTCATATCAAGGATCTGCGCCACGTATGAATTATGGCAGTAATATGCCGAAACCCCGCGACTTTGAGAAGAACTGCCATTATTCCATCCAGCTTTATCCCTAGCGACCTTAAGAACACCGGCATATCTTTTAGCATCGTAATCATTCTCTTCACCAACAGGATCAGATTCTGCCCGTTTTAGCATATCCAGCCTGAACTGAATTGGGTCCTGTCCCATTTCTTCTGCCAGTTCATCTAGAAATGACTGCTCTGCCCCCGCAATGAAATTAGAACGTGGAGCTCTGAAAGCTCCCGTTGAAATATTTGATTCAAGGCTCCAGCTTTCTGCAAGATAATTGTCGATAGCTCCTGCCGGAAAACGATTGGCGAAAAGCGGACTTTCCGGAATTCCTCCCGCATTCACATGAAAAGCTGTTAGCTTATTGTTCGCATCCAGCGCCGCACGATATTTTACATGATAAGCCGGGCGATATACACCATTGGTCATATCATCTTCACGAGAATATACCAGTTTGATCGGTTTTCCCATTTTCTGAGAAATGACGGCAGCTTCCACCAGGAAGTGACCATAAAGTCTACGGCCAAAACCACCTCCCATTCTAGTCATCTGTATATCGATATCTTCAAGATCGAAGCCAAGGCGTTTATTTACACTCTTTTCAGCATATTCAGGTGTTTGAATAGGACCTAATAACAAGGCCTTATCACCGGTAACATCAGCGAAAAAGTTCATAGGTTCCATGCAATTATGCGCAAGGAACGGGCAAGTGTAAGAACGCTCGATAACCCGGGCGGCATTTTTAAATGCTTTTTCCGGATCGCCATCCTTTCTTACCACTTCAGATTTTTTCTCACCGACCTCAGCCATCAGCGTATTATGAATATCACTGCTTTCGAGGCCGGTTGCTCCAGCCATACCAGCCGATTTCTCCAGAATCTGTATCTGTTCGGTCAATTTTGGATTTAAGTCCCATTCTACCTTTAATTCTTTCTTAGCCTGCATCACCTGCCAGGTAGATTCACCAACCACTACCACTAGTTTTGAAAAGGCTGCCACATCACTCCATTCTTTTTCCATATCCTCCGGATAGGTATCTATGGTAAAAACGTCGACGATACCGGGCATTTCCTTAACCTTATCGGCATCCATGGATTTAAACTCCATCCCGAAAGCTGGTGGTTGTACAAGCATCGCGATGAGCATTCCGTCTTTATAAGTATCCAGGCCATAAAGAGGCTGTCCGGTCACAATTTTCTTCGCGTCTACATTCTTTCGGGAAGTCCCTATTATTTTAAAATTGTCATTATCCTTTAATTCCACTTCTTCCGGAACTTCAACCTGGGCGGCGGCTTTCGCGATCTCGCCATATCCCATGGTCTTATCGCTTCCCTTATGTTTTATCACTCCTTCTTCAACAGTTAGTTCAGAAGCCGGAACTTCCCATTGTTTAGCAGCAGCGGTAAGAAGCATTTGTCTGGCTGTCGCACCAGCTGTTCTCAATGATTCCCATCCCTGACGGATAGACTGACTACCACCGGCAAGCTGCCTGGTGAAAATATCGGTGTTTAAAGGTGCCTGTTCTACGATGACATTATTCCAGTCCACGTCAAGTTCCTCAGCCACGATCATGGGCATGGAAGTCTTTACGTTCTGACCAATTTCAGGATTTGGAGAATAGATGGTTACAATTCCATTATCACCAATCTTTAAATAACCGTTAAGTTCGAACCACTCATCTGGCATTTGCATAGCCATTTCCTCTCCACCTTCTTCTGTAGCTCTTTTACACGCCAGCCAGTTGAAACCGATGATCAATCCGCCACTGGCAACTCCAACGCTTTTTATAAAAGATCTTCTGCCTATTCCTGTTTTTACTTTACTCATTTTTCTCGATTTAAATTCAACTAAGATTAGGCTATTTGGGAATCTGAAGCTGTTTTGATAGCAGCCTTAATTCTGGTATAGGTTCCGCAGCGGCAAATATTACCATTCATGGCATTTTCAATTTCTTCATCGCTGGGGCTCGGATTCTTTTTCAGCAATGCTGAAGCCGACATGATCTGTCCCGCCTGGCAATAACCACATTGGGGAACATCATGTTCCAGCCAGGCCTTTTGAACCGGGTGATCCCCGTTTTCAGAAAGTCCTTCGATAGTCGTTATTTCGTTACCCGCAGCCGATGAAATGGGCAACTGGCAGGATCTTACGGCAGAACCATTAAAATGCACTGTACAGGCTCCGCATTGAGCAATTCCGCAGCCATATTTTGTTCCAACCATTTTGAGATGGTCTCTTAAAACCCAAAGCAAAGGAGTAGTTGGATCTACATCCAGGGTCTGCTTTTTTCCGTTGATAGTTATCGTGAATTCTGCCATGGTCTAAATTTTTCTAAAATTTAATAATTTCTTTCCTAATATGGCGGCTACCTAAACATTTAATTGAAAAATATCAGTTTTTCACCTATCACCCTGAGCTTCAATTTTTTCAGTTTCATAAATAAATATCTCTTCTTAAATGTCTGCATTTTTCCGAAACAGGAGCCTGAACTAATAGAAATAAAACCGCCTTTTTACTGCTTTAAGAATCCTAATAGATTCCGAGTTAATTTCCTCACAAATAAAATTTTAGCATTCGATCCTGAGGTAATTTTAATGGTTTTTATAAAAAAAATTGAAATGAGAAATGCAGAACAAATTAAACTTACTATTGTACCTTCCCCAGGGATGGGTTCTATAGTTGAAGACACACATACCACCTTCAGGGTTTGGGCTCCTCACGCCGATGAGGTATATGTTATAGGAGATTTTAATGACTGGAATGAATATTCTTTTCCATTGGAAAAAGAGGAAAATGGTTACTGGGCAGGAACCTCAGAATTGGCCAAAGAAGGTCATCAATATAAATACCATATAAAAAATGGGAAAGATAGCTTTCATCGTAATGACCCCTATGCCTTTGAGGTAACTAATTCTGATGGAAATTCGATCATCAGGAAAATGGAATTCGATTGGGAAGATGACAATTATACTTTGCCGGCATGGAATTCACTGGTGATCTATGAACTACATGTAGGCACCTTTTTCAGAAAAGATCCCGAACAGGTGGGCACTTTTGAAGAGGTGATAGAAAAGCTTCCATATCTAAAGGATTTGGGGATAAATTGTATCGAACTTTTACCGGTAGCGGAGTTTGCAGGAGGTATTTCCTGGGGATATAACCCCGCACATCTATTTGCAATCGAGCAGGATTATGGCGGTCCGCAAGGTTTATTCAGGCTGGTAAAAGAAGCTCATAAACTTGGGATTGGTATTATCATGGATGTGGTCTATAATCACCTGGGACCTTCAGACGTAGACCTTTGGCAATTTGATGGCTGGAGCGAAAATGATAAAGGGGGTATATATTTTTATAATGATCACAGGAGCGAAACTCCCTGGGGTGATACCAGGCCAGATTACGGCCGTCCCGAAGTACGACAGTATTTAAGGGACAATGCACTAATGTGGCTTGAAAAATACCATTGTGATGGTTTGCGCATGGACGCCACTTCTTATATACGATATGAAGGTGGAGGTTTAGGTTTTGACACAGAGATCCTTGAAGGAATCATTCTTATGCGGGATATCAATTCAGAAATAAGAAGTAAATACCCGAATGTTCTAACTATCGCCGAAGATCTTAAAGGAGATGATATTATGACCAATAATCCGGAACATAGCGGAATTGGCTATGGAACTCAATGGGATATGAAATTTGTGCATCCTGTGCGGGAAGCATTGATCACCACCCATGATGATGATCGTAACCTGGATAGTATCGTTGAAGCAATAACTTATCGCTACAGCGATGATGCTTTCTGCAGGGTGATCTATACAGAATCGCACGACGAAGTAGCCAATGGCAAAGCCCGTGTTCCAGAGGAAATACATCCCGGTGATGCTGAAAGTGCTTTTGCTAAAAAAAGAGCGATCCTGGGATTAGTCCTGGTTACAACTTCTCCCGGAATACCTATGATCTTCCAGGGTCAGGAATTTCTAGAGGATGAATATTTCAAAGATCATGAAGGTCTCGATTGGGGAAAATTTGAGAAGCTGCAGGGAATACACAGATTAACTACAGACCTGATTAAGCTTAGAACAGGAGAATATGGAATGACTGAAGGACTAAGAGGACAGGAAACTCAGATTGTTCATCAAAACCAGGAAACAAAAGTTATGGCCTATAAAAGAATCAATCATGGTGAAAACCATGAACCGGTACTGGTAGTGTTGAATTTCGGACATCAGGATTATGAAAATTACGGAATAGGCATCGACGAAGGCATACACTGGAAGCTCAGGTTTAACAGTACCTGGAAAGGCTACGATGAGGATCTATCTGATCTGGAAGTAACGGGAATGATCAAGGAAGCAATAGAAACCGATAACAACTCCTGGACAGGAAAGATCAATCTTCCTGCCTATGGCGCACAAATATACACGCTATAGCAATGGATATTAGATCTAACGAGCCTTACTGGCTTATAAAGAACAGCCTGGGAACCAGCTACCCTTCACTTCAGGAAAACATAAGCTCACCGGTTGTAATTATTGGCGGTGGCATCACTGGCGCATTAATCGCCTATAAACTGGGAAATGAAGGCTATAAGGTGGTAATGGTGGAACGTAGAGATGTCTTTAACGGTAGCAGTGCCGCCAGTACCGCCATGCTTCAGTACGAGATAGATGAACCCTTGCATCTGCTTATAGAAAAAGTAGGCATCACCAATGCGGTTAGCAGTTACAAGAACTGCGAAAAGGCCATATTCGATCTGGAGAAGATCGTGAAGAGTATAAATAGTGATTGCGAATTCCGGAAAAAGAAAAGCGTTTATTTCACTTCAAGTAAATCTGATCTGGATTTCATCAGGAAAGAATTCGAGGCGAGGAAAGAACATGGTTTTGATGTAGAATTACTGGAGAATAATCAGCTACAAGAACTAGGCATCCAGAAAGGATTACTAGGAATAAGGTCCAGGTCTGGTGCGGTGATGGATCCATACGAACTCTCCAAGGACCTATTAAATTATTGTACCGATAAGGGACTTAGAATTTTTGATAGAAACGAGATCGTGGAATTTAAAAGTACCGAAGACGGGATGGAATTAACAACCAACTCGAACTTCAGCATAAAAACAGAGCATGTGATCCACTGCACCGGTTATGAAAGTACTAAGACCCTGAAGGAAGATGTGGTGAAACTGAAAAGCACCTATGCTATGGCCAGTGAAGCCTTCAAAAAAATACCGCCGGGATTTAAAGATCATATATTCTGGAATACCGAAGAGCCTTACCTCTATTTCAGGGCTACGGCAGATAACCGGATCATTATGGGTGGCGGGGACGAAAATTTTAAAAATGCTAAAGGTCGAGACGCATTATTGCCCAAAAAGGAAAAAGCACTGCTCAAATCATTTAGAAAAACCTTTCCCGAAATTGACTATATCCCAGATTATTCCTGGGCCGGTACATTTGGCGAGACCAAAGACGGGCTCCCATACCTGGGAAAGCCAGATCTTCAGAAAAATGAATCCTATATTCTGGGCTTCGGTGGCAACGGGATTACGTTTAGCGTAATGGCCATGGACTGTATCTTACCGATCTTAAAGAATGAACCTCATGAATTCCTGGAGTATTATAAATTTGGGAGATAAGCTAAGCCCGGGTATAAATCCCGGTTTTTTTCTTTTACGAGGGTTCGAGTTTTTCGAAAAGAATCATTACGGCAAGATTACTTATTCAGGTGAAATCTGAACCTGAAATTAAAAGAATTAGAAATTTTTGCTGTACGTATTGCTTAGATCGATACGTATACCAAGGGTAAAGACGTCGGTTTCTCTTAATTCTAACCTGCTATCCCCGGCAGCAATCCTGTATTCTCCATATAGATATGCTCTTTTGGTGGGTTTGAATTCTGCTCCAAAAACAATATCGCGGGTATTAAATTCACCCTGCAAGGGAAGGTCATTCAGATCTGGATCATACTGATTGTACCCCAGTAGAAAAGCATATTTTGGTTTCATGAATTTTACAAAAGCTTCAAATCCATCAGCATCATAAACTTCAGCGATCAATTCATCCTCTACCACTATTTCAGAAAGATCTCCATTGGTCTGGTTGGCATATACCAACCCAATATCCCAGGTTTCATTATTGAAATTTAAGCCAAACGTATAATATTCTGGATGATCATCCATTCCCAGGAAATTATCTATCACTAAATCTGCCAGCAGCGTTCGATTATAAGCGCCTCCAAGCTTTAATCCCTTGAGCAATTCATATTGCGCGCTAAACCCATATCCATCGAACAAATGATCATTGAGGGTAGTACGAAATTGTAATTGACCACCGATCTTCAAATTTCCAAAGCTATTCCTGTAGATAAGAGATTGTGAAGCACGACCGGTTCCCGTTTCCCCTCCATCTGAATTAGCCACATAGGTTGCACTTCCCTTCCCCCCAAATACATTGAATTTATCTGTGTAACCAGTGATATCATAATAAACGCTCCACTGCTTCCCTACCGAGATAATACCATATTTACCAAAGTCGGCACCTAAAAATCCAAGCCTGTTACCAAAAACCTGGTTTTCCTGAGAATTATCTATAGCGAGAAATCCGCTATTGGTATTGGCATCTGTATTGAATTGCTGATTGCTTTTAAAAAGGCTAATTCCTAATTCTACCACGGCGAAGTACCTTATATCATTTTTGGAAACCGAAACTTCAAAACCAAGCCTCGAGGCATTCTCCTGCACCTCGATCTCTTCATTATAAACTCCGAAATGACCACGTAAACTGGTGTATGGCGCAAGCTCTACTTTTAAAGAATCTGAATTCTGACTAAAGGCCATTTGAAAAAGAATAGAGAGTAAAACAGTAAATATGATTTTCATAATATCCTAATATTGGTAACTTAATAAAGAACAGTTGAAACTTACAAGTATTTGTTTTTCAGAATATTAAATGAATTTACCGTAATTAATTCATTAGAACAAAACTTTTAATCGGGACGTTAAAAATTAATGAGGAGATCAAATTCCTCACATAAACCTGAAAAAGTAGCGGAATTACTGATTCCAGATAGTATTTAAGAAATAAAGAATACGTTGAAATCAGTTCTTAAATACCATGAGAATAGATTTTCCTCATCTCATATTTTTCGATTAGGATTACCTAAAAAGTATATCCTCTCTCAAGAAATTCATAAAACCCTTAGTCTTTTTTTTATATTAGATACAAGAAATGTCAATTTTTTCCGAAATAAGGATTTATATTGCACGAGGAGGTAAAAAAAGATAACTATGGGAAGGCCATCGACAAAACCAAAAGAATTAAGGGACGGATACTATATAGAGGTCCGCAACAAGAATCAAAAAAGTGGGGTGAAGATACACCGTGACACTAAAGAACAACTGAAGTTAGCTATCGAAGAATATAAGGAAAGTAAAGAGGTGATCGTTTTGGGGCATTTAAAAAACGGTAAGTTTAAGGAGATCCCCGATCTTTAGAATATTTCAACCTAAGCAGAATTTCCTTTGAATCATCAAATTTTCCAATTTTCATGGATTTAGTTGACTGGGTAGGTTTTGCCGGAGTCTTTCAGATCTTACTGGCTTATATTTTAAATGTTAGCAAAAAGATCTCCAATGAAAGTCTCGCTTTTATTTTATTGAATTTAATTGGAGCCGCTATGGCTTGCCTGGCTTCAATTCTAATGAACTACCTGCCTTTTATAATCCTTGAAGCTGTTTGGGCAATCGTTTCTTTGATCGCGCTCATAAAATATTTCAGAACTAAATAAAAAAGCAACACCTTTTAGATGTTGCTTTTTTTAATTCCTTCAGATCAGGTTTCCAATTATTTTTTAGGAGGCAGATCAAAAGCTTCCGCCGTGTGCTCAAAATGATTTCTATGTGAACCATCACAAAATGGTTTGTTGTTGGATAATCCACAACGACAAAGAGAAACCAGGTCTCTACCGCCGAGGTCATAGACATTACCGTCCTTATCTACGATCTCAAAATCTCCCTGAACCTTTAAAGATCCGTTGCTTAATACTGTAAGTTTTGTTTTAGACATACTATGTTTTAATAATTACAATTGTTATTTCTTTCTAAATCTCATCCTGCTAAGAACCTCTAAATATGCTTTAAAAATATGGATCTTAATAGAGAAAATTTCAATTAAGATGCATAAGGTGGTTCCAATAAATTTCAATAAAATTTATTAAAAAACTTTAAACTACAAGGTTTTCGTAATAATTTACACATATTGCTTAGCGTTAGTTATAAAAACTTAAAAATATGGATATCGATAATTCAAAATCCAAAGTCTATTTTCAGTTAGACCCCGAAGAATTGACTGATATAACTCTAAAAAATAATCAGGGTGAATTAACAGATTCTGGAAGCCTGGCTATAAATACCGGGAAGTTTACCGGTAGGTCTCCTAAAGATCGATTTATAGTCAGGGACGAGATTACCGAAGAAAAAGTGAACTGGGGAGATATAAACCTTCCTTTCACTACCGAAAATTTTAACAAGCTCAAAGAAGATGTTCTTGAGTACCTGGACGGAAAGGATCTTTTTAAAAGATTTGCCTATGCCGGAGCTTTGGAAAAATATCGTTTAAAGCTTGAAGTCATTACCGAATATGCCTGGTCCAACCTTTTTGCATACAATATGTTCCTAAGACCCGAAAAGTCTGAACTGGAGAACTTCAAAAAGGACTGGACGGTAATAGATGCACCGGGATTTATGGCAGATCCTAAAGTTCATGGTACGCGCCAGGAAAATTTCGCTGTGCTTAATTTCAGTGAAAAGACCGTTTTAATTGGAGGAACCGGTTATACCGGTGAAATTAAAAAAGGAATATTTTCTGCGCTTAATTTCATTCTACCGGTAGAGCATAATGTTCTTCCCATGCATTGTTCTGCGAACGTTGGTAAAGATGAAGACACCGCAATTTTCTTTGGTCTTTCAGGTACAGGAAAAACGACCTTGTCTGCAGACCCAGATAGAAAACTTATTGGTGATGATGAACACGGCTGGACTCCAGATGATCGCATCTTTAATTTTGAAGGAGGTTGCTACGCCAAGGTGATCAACCTGGATAAGGAGTCTGAACCAGATATCTACAACGCCATTAAAAAAGGATCTTTACTCGAGAACGTTATTATTAAAGACGGAAAAGTGGATTTTGCCGATACTTCCATAACTCAAAATACCAGGGTAAGTTATCCCATAAATCATATAAATAATATTCAGACCCCTTCTGTAGGGAAAAACCCAAAGAATATCTTTTTCCTTACTGCGGATGCCTTTGGAGTATTACCCCCGGTATCAAAATTAACTTCCAGCCAGGCGGCCTATCATTTCATTTCTGGTTATACTTCTAAAATTGCAGGAACTGAAGCTGGAATTGTAGATCCAGTGCCTTCTTTTTCGGCCTGTTTTGGAGCTCCGTTCATGCCCTTACATCCAACTAAATATGCCGAAATGCTGAGCGACAAGATCGATAAAAGCGGGGCGAATGTATGGCTTATCAATACCGGATGGACGGGCGGACCTTATGGCGTTGGTACAAGGATAAAATTGAAATATACCCGTGCCATGGTGAATGCGATCCTGGAAGGTAAATTAGGTTCGAAATATTCTTACGAGAAATATCACATTCATTCAGTATTTGGAGTTGCCCAGCCTAGAACCTGCCCTGGAGTCCCAGACAAGGTTTTGAGCCCGAGAGCAACCTGGAATGATGATCAGAAATATTATACTATGGCCTTTAAATTATCTAATTCTTTTAGAAAGAATTTCGAGAAATTCGAAGATTATGCTAATGAAGACATTAGAAGAGGCGGACCTCAAAGATTTGATTTTTAAATTACCTGCAGATATTGTTTATATACTGATCCTCTAAAACAAAGACCTTTTCATAATCAACTAAAAATCTACCGGTGGTGAACTGACATTTAAAACTCAGTTCATCACCTTCATTTATATAATGAAAATCTACGTTAGGCACCTGTGCCGGCTGGCAACTTACAGGTTTTGAAAAATCCTCCAGTCTATTCTTGGCTATGGAATTGATTTCACTTTTAAGCTCCTCTACCAGCTTTTTGTCTCCAACATTTTTAAGAAGTTCTTCTTCTGAAAGGAATGTAATATCCCTGCCGATGGCTTTTCCCTTTCTATCTACAATCGTGCTATCTATACTGAATTCATTTCTAAAGAATGTATGCACATTCGCAATCTTGACAAAATTGTCATTCTGCGCCAGGTCTGATCTGTTATAGGACTCTTTAAGTTTTGTCCTGTTATTGGGAATGAGAAATGAATCTATAGGCAGTTCCCTTTTATCATACCAGATCTCATGCATTTGATATTCATAACCTTCAAACTGTTTCCCGTCTGCGCTGCTTTCTTCCATGCTTCTTGCGAACATCACAGCCTCCTTAGCTACATAATGAAACCCATTTCTTTCCCTGAAAAATGGAATTTTATATTCATTTTTTAAAGTCCATTTTCCCTGGTATTTATATGAAGGATAGTCACAATCTGCCGGCAACTCCTTTAATTTTACGTAAGGCTTGATGTATTTATTCTCGAAGCTCCACTTGAGCATTTCGTACCTGGAGTCCTCTTTGGCAATCTCCTTTTCTTTAGGTTCATCAAAAAGATTAAAAACTATAAATGCCAAAAGCCCCAGGATGATGATGCCCAGTATGTATAAAAGCGAGTTGTTTTTACTAACTGGTTTTGAATCCTCTTTTGAACCATGCTCTTTTTGAAGCCGGGTTTCATTCAATAAGCGGTTAACGTTTCTTAATGTTCTCTTGAATTCACCTTCTGACGCTGTATTATTTATAAGTCTTGAGAACTGCGAATCACTATAACAAAGATCCCTGGCGATCTTCGAATTACTGGTAGATTCAAATTTCTTCTTATCGGGATCGAAACTTCCATATAGAGATTCTAGTTTTGAAACAAATTCTTTATGATAAGAGGTGGTATTTTCCTGACTCATATTAGATTTTAATCGCTAAAAATTGATAAAATTCATTAAAAATTATTAAAGTGGCAATCATACGTCTTAAAATTTATATAATTGCTAACAAATGATGCAAAATTTTACGGTTACAACAATAGTCCTTAAAGGTACATTCAATCAATCAGTACTTTAAAAAAACCCAAACCAATGAAATATTTAATTACTAAAACCTTTTTCATCTTACTCTTTTCCTATTCTCAATTTGCTATTAGTCAGCATGAGGTATCGGGAATCGTTAAGGATGAATATGGTGTTCCTCTAGCCGGGGTTACCGTCCTGGAAACAGATACTCAAAATGGAACCGCAACCAATTTCGATGGTAAATTTACGATAACGATTTCGAATGAGGATGGTTCTCTTACATTTAGATACCTAGGTTTTAAACAAAAGCTAATTAATGTTAATGGCCAGAACTCAATCGATGTAGTTCTGGAAGAAGATGTAGAATCATTAGAAAGCGTAGTGATCAACTCTCTTGGTTTTAAAGAAAAACGGGATGAATTAGGTTATGCCAGTTCTACTGTAGACGGTGAAACGGTAAGTGAATCTGGAGAAAGTACGCTTTTAAATGGTCTTTCGGGAAAATCCTCTGGAGTTCGTATTACCAGGAATTCAGGTGACCCTGGAGCTGGTGCTTACATCCAGATAAGGGGATTATCCTCTATTACCAGGAATAGCCAGCCTCTTATCGTAGTAGATGGTGTACCTATTAGTAATGACGTACGGGGAAATTCAGATGATAGTGGAGTTAGCCAGGAATCAAGGCTTAATGATATTAACCCAAATGATATTGAATCTATTTCGGTATTAAAAGGTGCTTCAGCTGCAGCACTTTGGGGAACTCAGGCGCTTGGTGGTGTTATTATCATTACTACTAAAGACGGTAGTTACAACCAGGGACTTCAGATCAATTATTCCTCCACATTCTCTTATGATGAGATCAACCAAAAATATCCCTTACAGACCAAATTTGGCCAGGGTGATGATGGTGTATACGATCAAAGAGCCAGGGATTCTTACGGAGACCTAATTGCAGACCGTCCCGGAGGAACAGATGACTTCGACACCTCGGGAGAATTTTACCAGGACCAGGATGGACGTATCTACTACCCTATCGTAAATAAGAATTCCAGAGAGATCTATGACGATTCAAATTTCGATCAGATCTTCAATAACGGGTATTTCTGGGAAAACAATATCAGCTTAAGCGGGGGTAATGAAAAGAGTTCAGTTTTCTTCAGTATAAGTGATTTGGACCAACAAGGAATTATCATTAATAATTCAGATTATAGAAGAACGACCACACGTTTAAATGCAAGACATAAATTCAACGAAGTATTAAGCCTGGATTTCAGCTCAACCTATGCCCGAACAAGTTCTAACAGGATTCGTAAAGGAGCTAGTTCTTCGGGATTATATCTTGGGCTTTTAAGAAATCCGGCCGATTTTGATATTTCCGGATACAGAGGGAATTATTATTCAGGCCCAGACGCTTCTCCGGTGTCAGACAGACACAGGTCTTACCGTGAACCTTTGGGAGCAGACGGCACACCGACCTATAATAATCCTTTATGGACGATCAACGAGCAGGAGAACGAATCTAAAGTAGATCGTTTTATCACCAATTTCGAGTTAACGGCAGAACCAACAGACTGGTTAGACCTTATCGCCAGAGTTGGACTTGATCATTATAGTGAAGAAAGAGGTGAATTTTTTACCCCGGGATCTGCCGCCGGTGCTTACCGTTCCGGATTTATTGATAATTCACTTGCAACCAATACCATATTCAATATGGATTACATCGCAAAAACTCAGTTTACGGTAAATGAAGATTTCAGCGGTTCCTTTCTTGCCGGATTTAACTATAATTCTAAATCAAGAAGTGTTGAAGGTTCTGAGGCTTCCAATTTCATTCAGTTCGTAGATGTAGCCAGCGGGATAAGAGATATAGATAACGCATTGCCAGAGAACAGGCAGGTTACCAGTACAGAAGGTAGTGAGCGTACAGCTGCGGTTTATTCCTCATTGTCGCTTTCGGCTTTAGATATGTTCTTTTTCAATGGAACTATACGCGTTGAATCGGCATCAACCTTTGGGAATAATGTAGACAATACCTTTGCATTCCCTTCGGCTTCCCTGGCGTGGCAATTCACCAAATTACTGGATATTAATGATGATTTCCTTTCCTTTGGTAAACTGAGGGCCTCTTACGGTGAAGTTGGGGTGCAACCGTCAAGATACAATACTTCCAATACCTATGTATCTCCATCCTTTGGTGATAGCTATGGAGGTGACCTTGACCTTACTTTATACGGAAACGGAGCATTCGTTCCTAGCGCGAGCAGAGGAAATACAGCGCTTAGACCAGAGAGAAAGAAAGAGATCGAAATTGGTACAGACCTTAGGTTCCTGGAAGATCGCTTGCGTTTAAGCGGAACCTATTTCTATAATAAGACCGAGGATGTATTACTGGATTTCCCGGTAGCGAATTCAACAGGATATAGCTCTATTTACGCAAACGGTGCCGAGATTGAGAACAAAGGGATCGAGCTTGATCTTGGATACCAGATCTTCCTAACCGATAATTTCTCCTGGAGCGTAAATACCAACTTCACTTCCATAGAGAACGAAGTGACGGATCTGGCTGGTATCGAATCCTTTAATCTGGGAGGTCTCTCTGCAGTTAGTTCAAGAGCTGTTGAAGGAGAGCCTTTAGGAGTACTTTGGGGTTCACGAACACTAAGAAATGAAGATGGAAGCATTGTACTTGATGAGAACGGTTTCCCGGTTCAGGATCAGGTAGAAGGAGTGATAGGTGATCCTAACCCAGATTGGCAGGGATCTGTATCTACTTCTATAAAATTCAAGAATTTCAGATTTTCAGCATTGGTAGAAACCTTCCAGGGAGCTGATATATACGCGGGTACAAAATCTGTACTTCGTGACCTGGGTAGATGGTATGATACTGCCAACCAGGTGACCGCAGAAAGAAATTATCTAACTTCAGAAGGACAGGTAATAAATATTGGAGAAACCTTCAGGGGTAATATCCAGGATTTTGGTGCAGGTCCAGTAGCCCTTACAGAATCATGGTATAATGGCGAAGGAGGGTTCTTTAGCGGAGGTAATGATGAACTTTATATCGAAGATGGTTCATGGACCAGGCTTAGAGAACTAAGTGTAGGTTACCTGTGGAATTCACAATGGCTGAAGAACACTACGAAACTACAATCTATTGAGCTTACCCTTACCGGAAGAAACCTTTTCCTTTGGACAGAATTTGAAGGAAATGATCCTGATACCAACCTTTCAGGAATTAGTGCAGCGAGAGGGATAGATTATTTCAACAACCCAAGTACAAAATCTTACCTGGTTAACCTAAACGTCAAATTTTAAAATCACCCAAAATGAAACGATATATAATTCTTTTATTAATCATAGCTCTTCAAACTTCGTGTAGCGATGTTGTAGACGGGATCAATGACGACCCAAACAGTCTTACTCAAAGTACTTATGGTAGTATTCTTACCGGTGCCGAAGTTGGAAATATCATCGTACAAACCGGGGAATCTGCCAGAAGATCGGCTCTATTCGCGGGACAGTATACCGGGATAGATCGTCAACATCTTGGTTTTACCCAGTATAATGTTACCACGAGTGATTTTGACGCCCTTTGGTATGACATTTATGTAAACGCTTTTAGAAACGCGGTAGTTGCAGAACAGGCAATTATAGATAATAACATTGGCCCGGTAAGTCAGGGAATTGCTCAGGCGCTTCAAGCCTACATCATTGGAACAACAGCTTCTTTATATGGAGATGTTCCTTACGATGAAGCAGCGAATATTGAAAATACAGATCCGGTTTATGAAGATCAGCCAGCTGTTTATGCCAAGGTCCAGGATCGTCTGGATGAAGCAATCGCAAATTTACAAATGGGAAGTGGGCGTCCTGTGGGTGGAGCCGAAATATATTTTGATGGCGCACCGGCTAAATGGATCGAAACTGCCTATACTTTAAAAGCACGTTTTTATTTACAGACCAAACAATATGACCTTGCCTTACAGGCTGCCCAGAATGGGATAAGTTCTTTCGAAAATAGTATGTATGCACCTCATGGAGATGCCGCTGAAAACTCGAATTTGAACTACCAGTTCTTCGCGGTAGAGGTTAGACAGGCAGATGTGGTGGTTTCCGAATTTATGACCAGCCTTATGCAACCCGGCAGTACCAACCCTATTCCTGCAAATTACCGCGGAAATAGTAAAACAAATGAAACCGCCAGGTTCTACTATATGTTCAACATTACCAGTGTTGGAGTACAGCCAAATACCGAAGATGGATTCGCTGCACAAACAGCTCCTGCTCCATTGGTGACCTATCAGGAAAACTTATTGATCCTTGCCGAAGCTGCCCTTCGCTCACAAGGATTCCAGGCTGGACTGGATGCACTTAACGATTTCAGAGCCTTTATGAATAACGGTGGCTACTTAACGAATATCGACCCTGCCAATCTGCAATACGATCCCTACGTCGCTGCAGATTTTGCTTCCGGAGGAATTGAAAATACAAACGGGTTAAGCCAGGAAGATGCTCTGCTAAAGGAGATCCTTGAAGAAAGATATGTGACTCTTTTTGGGCTAATACAACCTTTTAATGATCTAAGAAGAACACTGAACGAAACTAACGTTAGAGTTCCGGTGGAACCGTCAGCTGGTAACCAGTTACCTCAGCGATTCCTATATCCACAAACCGAAATAGACAGGAATGAGAATACCCCTACTCCAATACCTGACTTTTTTGAACCTACAGATATCAACTCATGAACCTAAAAAAACCGAATAATCCTATGGCGAGAAGACTTCGAAGTCTATCCCTAATATTATTACTGCTCCCGGCCTTTTTACTAGGACAGGAGCAGAAAACTGAAAAGGTCCTTTTTGTAGGCAACAGTTTCACCTTTTTCTGGAATATGCCGCAAATGGTAGAAGCAATGGCAAAAGATCAGGGCGTTGCTCTTGAAACCGCTCAGTCTACAGTGGGTGGCAGCAACCTGGAACAACACTGGAAAGAAGAGAAAGAAACAAAAACAAGACAGCTTCTGGATAATGGTAACTGGGATTACGTGGTATTACAAGATCACAGTACCAGTACCATAGACCATGCTGAAAGATTTAAGACCTACGCTACTAATTTGATAGAACTTGTTAAAGAGAAAAACGCACAGCCCCTATTATCGATGACCTGGGCTTATGATTCAAATCCTTTGATGCAGGAAACCATTACTTCAGCTTACCTGGCCCTGGCAGAAAAGACCGGGACAAAGGTAGTTCCCGTAGGTTCCATCTTTATGAAAGCACAGAAAGCGAGACCAGACCTTAAAATGTATTTCGATGACAAGCATCCTTCTTCAGATGGATCTTATCTCATCTCCCTAATTTATTACAAATATTTCACCGGTAGATCTGTATTGGAAATTCCAAACCGTCTTACTACCAAAGATGCAGATGGGGATCTACTATACCTGAATTTTGTTTTGCCTGAAACAGGAAAATTCCTGAGGCAATTAGTCGAAGAATATGATATGGAAACTTTAAAAGGAGCAGGTAAATGAAAATGAACAAAAACATATTTCTGATCCTTGGCCCTTTACTATTCATAATTTTACAAAGCATAGGTGGACCAGAAGGAATGCCGGCGCCAGCCTGGGATGTTTTAAGCGCAACCCTGTGGATAGCATTATGGTGGGTAACCGAAGCAGTCCCTATAGCTGTTACCGCGTTATTACCCATTGTGCTATTCCCTTTAACCGGAGCCTTAGACCTCTCAACGACGACGGCATCCTATGGTCATAAATATATCTTCCTATACATGGGCGGATTTATCCTGGCCATTGCTATAGAAAAATGGAATCTCCATAAAAGAATAGCCCTGCATATCATCAAACTCATAGGAACCAATGTGAGGAACATTATTCTTGGGTTTATGGTGGCAACCGCATTCTTATCTATGTGGATCTCGAATACGGCCACCTCGGTAATGATGTTGCCTATTGGTATGTCTATAGTATCCCAGCTAAAGGATAATCCTTCAACTGCAAAGGATGAGAATAAGATCTTCGGAAAAGCACTGATGTTAAGTATTGCATATAGTGCTTCCATTGGAGGTATAGCCACTTTAATTGGTACTCCTCCTAACCTGGTTTTTGCAGGTTATATACAGGAGATCTATGATATAGACATCAGCTTTTTTCAATGGTTGAAATTCGGTTTACCAATTTCCATAACCTTATTGATCGTTTCCTGGTTCTATATCACCCATATCGCTTTCAATTTTAAACAGAAAGAATTTCCCGGAGGTAAGAAGGAAATCCAAAAATTGATCGCGGAACTGGGCCCAATGAAACGTGAAGAGAAAATAGTATTGAGCGTTTTTGTGATCACGGCTATCTGCTGGATCTCCAGGTCTTTTATCCTGGAAAAGTTCCTGCCGGGTATAGACGATACGATTATCGCGATGGTCGCGGGAATTACCCTTTTCACCTTAAGCTCTGGCAAGGAAGGAAAACGTATTATCCACTGGAAAGAAGCCGTAAAAATGCCCTGGGGGATCATCCTTCTATTTGGAGGTGGTATGGCCCTGGCATCTGGATTTGAAGTTACAGGCCTGGCCCAGTGGTTCGGCATGCAAATGACATTGTTACAGGCATTACCATTATTACTGTTGATCCTTATCGTAATTTTTAGCGTTAACTTTATTACAGAGTTAACCTCAAATTTAGCGACTACGGCGATGTTACTGCCTATCCTGGCTCCTATCGCCCTTAAACTTGACCTGAATCCCTATATGCTTTTAGTAGCAACTACGGTGGCTGCTTCCTGCGCATTTATGCTCCCGGTGGCAACTCCTCCAAATGCAGTGGTATTTGGCTCGGGATACTTAAGGATCCCGGATATGGTGAGAACAGGGATCTGGATGAACCTTATCTCGATCATATTCCTAACAGCCATGGTTTATTTCATGCTGCCATTTATTTGGGATTTCGATCCTTTTGGATTTAGCGAACAATTCTCAATAGAACAACCATAAACCAGATTAACTCTATAAAAACTAAATAATGGAAACATTCATAAAATCTAAAACAAGAGCGCTTTTGAGTTCAGGGGTTTTGATATTTATTATCATCGCACTGGCTGCATGCTCTAATGATGATGATGTAACGATCACAGATGACGGAGTTCTTCGCCTGCTTAAACAAAATATTGGTGAAGACGCCCTGGAAGAAGGTGCAGACAATATTCCTGTAGAATCTCCATTAACGCTCATCTTTTCTCATAGTTTGAACACAGATGAATTAAGCGCTGCCCTACAACTTAGTTCCCCTAATGGAGCGGCAGACTATGACCTTGAATTCACTAATTCGAATTCTACGGTTATTATCACCCCGGGTGCGCGTTTCGATTATGAAACTACTTATACCTTAAATATACCTGAGGGTGCTTATGGGGCCAATGGTGAGGCCTTAACGAGTCCCATCAATTTCAACTTTAAGACCGCAGCTTACGTTCCACCGGTGATCAAGCTTAGCGCTGCTTCAGATGTAATCAAGGAAAGTGCGGAGACCGTAATCGTAACTGCCGAACTGGATAAGGATACTGAAGATGATGTGATCATAAATCTTGATTTTTCAGGATCTGCTGTACTTGATACAGACTACACCGCCAGTAGTTCAGAATTAACTATCCCGGCGGGTGAACTTTCCACAACTTTCGAGATCACTTCTATTCCAGACCAGGAAAATGACGATAATGAATCTATTATTGTTTCAATTGCTTCCATAGAGAATGCAACAGATAATGATAATACCTTGGCCGAGATCAATATTACCGAGGAATTACCTCCGCTTTCTCTAAAAGGAGTACTTGCACTTACCTGGGATGGTTCAGATACCAACGATGGTAAAGCGGTTCACGTAGTTGCCAATGCAGATATTGCAGATCTTAGTATCTATAGTCTTGGGGTCGCCAATAATGGTGGCGGAACAGACGGACCGGAATATACTTTCCCTGCCATTTCACTTTCAGAAGGTGATAACGTATTAGTTGCCCGTAACCCGGCAGCATTGACCGCTTATTTTGAAGACTGCGGAAGTGAGTTTACGCAGATCCTTGAATCCAATAACTCTATAAGCCAGAATGGTGATGATGCGATAGAATTGTATAGTGGTGATACCATAATAGAGGTTTACGGAGATTCAGATGTAGACGGTACCGGCGAGGCTTGGGAATATTCAGGATCGTGGGCTTATAAAGTAGGTAGAGAATGGAGTACCGGGGGTGTGGATTGTACCGTAGGCGGAACATTAAATAGCAATTCACCATGCCCATACCCAATTTGTAAGGAAGCTCTGGAAATTAAAGGGGTTCTCGCCTTGCTTTGGGATGGCAGCGGAACCAATGGTGGAAAAGCTGTTCATTTTAGAGCCAATAAGGATATTGAGGATTTAAGTATCTACGGTGTTGGTATCACCAATAATGGTGGTGGAACAGACGGAGTTGAATATAACTTCCCTCAAATTTCTGTTGAAGAAGGTGACGATATCTTATTAGCCAGAGAACCGGGAACTATTGCTGCTTATTTTGGAGATTGTACAGATGAATTTGAGCATGTTTTTGAGTCAGATTCTATGAATCAGAATGGGGATGATGGCGTAGAACTTTTCAATGGCGATAATGTTATTGAAACCTATGGTGATGCAGACGTAGACGGGACTGGCGAAGTATGGGAATACTCCGGATCGTGGGCCTATAAGATAAATGGCGACTGGACCACTGGTGGAATTGACTGTGCAGATAGCTCTACCTCTACTCAGAGTTCAGCCTGTGTTTATCCAATTTGTGAATAGAATTAGCTGGAGGTTGCTTGAAGTAAGTATCAGATAGGTCTGATTTTATTTCATGCCGCCTCCATAAAAAAGATTATGATGAAAAGAATGAAATATAGCATACAAATATTAACTGCCTTAGTTCTTACTTTATTCCTAAGCAGTTGTAGCAATGATGATGACTCTATAGACACCTTAAATGTTTTTTCTGCGACGGTGAATGGCAGTAACCTTAGCGATGGATTGTCTAATGTGGCTTTAACAGGTACTATCGAAATTGCATTTTCCCATACGTTGGACTCAGAAGCTTTTGAGGAAGCACTTTCGCTTTCAGATGGTCAGGGAGAAGCAAATTATACCAGCAGCCTGGGTAATGCAGGCTCCAAGGCGGTGATTTCCTATTCTGGTTTAAATCCCGGATCAACCTATACCATTACGGTAGGTCAAATTGCCTTGGGTGAAAACGGAGAATCTCTGGATACCGGTTTTTCGGGTAGTTTCAGCACTACCAGTGAAGTTGAAGAAACCAAAGTTCCCTGTACCTCGGCTACGGCAGATTGCATGGAGAAGATTGAAGTTGCCGAAGGAGCTGCTGTTGAATTTTATAGTTCTTATGATATTGTTTCAGACCAGGAATTTACCTGGGAGGAGATCGAAGAAGTAGTGATCGTGATCCATGGACAAAACCGGGATGCAGATGAATATTTCAGATATATGACCAATGCTGTTGGAGAGCTGGGAAAACTTAACAACACTCTTATTATTTCTCCGGAATTTAAAGAAGAGGTCAATGCCGCAGATGGGGAATTGTTCTGGGACAATAACTGGCGCGAAGGAGCTAATTCTGGCAATAGCGGTAATGCTATTAGTTCCTTTAGCGTTCTGGATGAAATGGTAGACTATCTTACGAATACGGAAAAATTCCCTAACCTGAAGGAGATAAAGTTTGCCGGGCATAGTTCTGGTGCCGCTATGGTACAACATTATGCATTTGCAAATACTTCTGAAGCGGCTTATCCCGATTATGAATTTCAATATGTAGTGGCCAATAACCAGTATTTCTATTATCCTGATGGCAGGCGCTACAATGAAAGCAGCAGTGAATTCTATACCCCTACAGATTGCACAGGATATGATTTCTGGCCTTATGGTTATGAAACCGCTCCGGCATATTTAGATGGGATGACCCAGGAAGACCTGTTACAGCAACAAATAACGCGGAATACTATATATCTATTAGGTAGCGATGATACAAATACCGAAGGGACCTTGAACACCACAGATTGCGCCGCTATCCTTTTAGGTTCTAACAGGCTCGAAAGAGGAAGGAACATATTTACGTTTTTTGAAACCTTCTATGCTGAAAACAACCAGGAGAAGATTGAAGTTCCAAATGTAGGTCACGATGCAGATGCAATGTTTAACTCAGATGAATTCAAGAGTATTTTAAGTAGAGATTAATTCTCGGCAGTTGGAATGCTTAATTTGATAAGGCCACTCTATAGGAGTGGCTTTTTCTATTATATCAGTTTACCTAGAATTGGCTTAGCAATTTCCAAAACCAAAAATTAACTTTGTTTAAAGTTTAGTTAATTTTATTAAACAAAATAGTTTTTGTTTATATATTTATCTGGTAATCAAAAATTTATATATAATGAAAACTACCACTAAAATTCAGAATTTGTTTTTAAAGTCATTCATTTTCGCACTTTTAATAGTATTCAGTGCGTGTGAAAAAGAATCACTATCAGAAAATGTTACTGCTGTCGATGCCAGCGCAAAATCTTCACCAGCTGCTCAACAAGGTGAGCTTACAATCGTAGAAATTGTTATCGCTAACGCAACAGATGAAGAAGACCCACAATTTACCTACTTACTTAAAGCGCTTGTAGCTACAGATCTGGCCGGTGTATTCGCAGGCGAAGATAATTATACTGTTTTTGCACCAACCGATGCTGCCTTTATCGCCGCATTAGGTGAAGATTTCGATTTTGATAATATCGATGATGATACCAAAGCATTTCTTACAAACGTGTTACTATATCACGTAACAGATGGAAGAAGATTCAGCAATAGTGTTCTTGGTAATAAGAACCCTAAAAAGATCGAAATGCTGAATGAAGCTATGATCTATGTGAATAGTGGCGGTGGAATAGATACTAATGATGAAGGGATGGAAATTAATGCCAATATCGTTCTTCCAATAGAAGAAGATGATCCAAAACTATTTGATATTGCTGCAACCAATGGCGTAATTCACGTAATTGATGCTGTTCTTTTACCTGCTGAATAATTGTTAAGCCCCCAATTCTATTAATAAAGCCACTTCCCTACAAGTGGCTTTTTTTATTGTTGATTTTTTGATCCTAAGGAATAAATCCTCTTAAACCCAGCATTCAGAATCTCCGTCTTTTCATCTATCACAAAAAGTTTAAATTTATAGTTCTAAATCTTAAATTGATGAAAATGAATAAATCCCTTTTATCCTTTGTACTCCTGGGAGCACTTATTTTTACGGGTTGCAAGAATGAAACTAAAGAAAATCCTGAAAATGAAACCCAGGATTCTATGGTTGCTACCGGTAAAGATATTAGCAAACTGGTAGATCAATATGCCGAAGTGGAACTTACAGCAGATATGTCTGCCCTCTCTGAGGATCAAAAGAAGATCATCCCGCTTTTAATCGAGGTCGCGAAAATTACCGATGAGCTTTTCTGGTATCAGGCCTTTGGCGGGCGTGACAGTCTAATGCCGAAACTTGATGACAAATCTGTAGAATATGTTCAGATAAACTATGGTCCCTGGGACCGTTTGAACAATCTTGAGCCTTTTATTGCGGGTTATGGACCAAAACCTGAAGCAGCCAATTTTTACCCTGCCGATATGACAAAAGAGGAATTCGAAAATTCCGAAATTCAGAATAAGGAAAGTCTGTACACCTTTATCAGGAGAAATGATAATGGGGAACTTACCTCTGTTTGGTATCATGAACAGTTTCCCGAAAAACTAAAAAAGGCATCAGACCTTTTGAAACAGGCGGCAGAGCTGGCCGAGGATCCTGGCTTTAAAAAATACCTGAACCTCAGAGCGGAAGCTTTTATCACTGATAAATACTATGAAAGTGATGTTGCATGGATGCAGATGAAGAACAATTCCATAGATATGGTTACCGGGCCAATCGAAACCTATGAAGACCGTTTGTACGGATTCAAAGCTGCCTATGAATCTTATGTTTTGATCAAGGATAAGGAATGGAGCAAAAGGCTGGAGAAATATGTTTCCTTCCTGCCTATGCTTCAAAAAGAACTGCCTGTAGAGGCAAAATATAAAAAAGATAGCCCGGGAACAGAATCAGATCTTAATGCCTATGATGTGGTTTATTATGCAGGGGATTGTAATTCCGGAAGTAAGACCATCGCCATTAACCTGCCGAATGATGAGAAGGTTCAGGAGCAGTATGGTAGTAGAAGACTACAGTTAAAAAATGCAATGAAAGCAAAATATGACCAGATCCTGCTGCCGATTTCAGAGCAATTGATCGTTCCTGAGCAAAAAAAAAATATCACTTTTGATGCGTTCTTTGCAAATACGATGTTCCATGAGGTTGCTCACGGCCTTGGTATCAAGAATACCATCAACAACAAAGGAACGGTGAGAGAAGCCCTGAAAGAACATGCGGGTGCACTGGAAGAAGGAAAAGCAGATGTTTTGGGAATCTATATGATCACGAAACTTCATGATAAAAGTGAACTAAAAGATGCTGAATTACAGGATTATTATGTGACCTTCCTGGCCAGTATTTTCAGATCTATCCGGTTTGGAGCCTCCAGTGCCCATGGAAAAGCAAATATGGTTCGTTTCAATTATTTTAAGGATAAAGGCGCTTTTACGCAGAATGAAGACGGGCTTTACAAAGTAGATATGGAGAAATTCAGGGAGGCAATTGATGCGCTTTCCAATGATATTCTTGTACTTCAGGGTGAGGGTGATTACGAAGGCACCGGAAAATTACTGAATGAATCGGGGCAGATAGACAGCGACCTACAGGCGTCTCTGGATAAATTATCTGAAAAGAATATTCCGGTAGATATTGTATTTAAACAGGGACCAAGTGTCCTTGGACTTTAATAATCAAACGGCTGCTTAAAGAGTAGCCGTTTGATTTTCTCCTTTATTAGATCCCCAAGTTCTGAAAAGCAGCACAAAATTTCTCACTTTTGCAAACATCGAAATCTGATGAAATCTTTAATCTCGAGTTGTGCATAAAGTCCTGAAAAAATTACCGGTTCTAATATTTATAATCCTGCACTTTTCTTTTGTCTCCGCTGCGTTCTGGGAAAACAAGGCTAACCTATATGTCCTTATTTTTTTGAGTATTACTGGATTTCTATTAGCCAGTTTCTATTATAAAAATCATAAACCTGAAAGATCTGTTTTTAGACGCCTGGACATTTTACTAGTGGTTCTAACGATCATTGGTGCTGTGATCACTTACTGGTTAAATTTGGAGTTTGGTTTGGGAATTGTTCTTTCCGCTGGAATTACAGGACTTTTGAGTTCTTTTATTCCATTTATAAATAGAAGATCTGATATCCTTAGAGAATTACCGGCAGCTATTTATTGTGGAGCATTTGCCGGAATGACCGCCCCATTCATAGCCAAAGGATATATTTTCATTTTTTTCGCTGGTCTTTTCACCGGTCATATCCTTATTATTTCCAAAAGCACTTTACATGGTTTTGGTGGTAAACTGGGTACTGTTGCCTTCGGCGGAGTTTCATTGATGTCCCTAATCCTATACTTATTTTTCTAAAATGCAGATAGCGATCATTATAATTTCCGGCTTTATTGCGGCTCTCGTCACTTTTTACCTGAATAACCGCCTTCAGCTTGGTGGAGTGATGGCTTCTGCAGCCATATCGGTTCTCGTAGGTGGATTTTTCTATTTATATCCCAACCTGCTCAGTGATTATTATACTACCAATATTCCCTTGGTCGTCATGGGCGCATCCTTTATTGGTATGGCAACCTCAAAAGTCGTCAGGCAATACTGGATCATTGGAATTTCAGGATTCATATTTTCAGTTTTATACCTCTCTACCGGTTCATTCTTTGAAGGCTTTGGGGGTGGTTTGGGTTCCACCGCAGCCATTTCCTTATGCTCGGCTTATGTTCTTAAAAGATTTCTGACCAGGAAAAAAATTTCAAAACCGAAGGCATAAATATTTACATTTGGATCTACAATCCATTTTAATTAAATGAAAAGACTTTTATTGCTGATAGCCCTTTTCGGGATGCTATCCTGCTCCTCAGATTCTTCAGAAATCATTGAAAATGAACCTGAAATTAATTTTGAAGTTACCCTTACCCCTTCTGCTGAATTTGCTTTGGTAGACAAGCCATTTTCTATAAAGGTAAGTTCTAATTTCCAGATTCATGAGATCAAGCAGATCTTCGAAAATGGTAGCGTATCTGTTGGTGGAGATGGTGAAAGCGGAGCTATAGATAGCCAGTTCGAAACCCTGCACTATCAGCTTCCTAATACGGGCTTAGAAAAAATGAACTATGTTTTTACTGATATTAACGGGAAGCAGGTCACTAAATCTATCGACGTAACCGTTAATCGCGGAGATGCTGTGCAGATAACAGGATTAAAGATCAATTCTTTTTACAATATTCATGGCACTTATGATGAGCAGTATGCAGAAAATGATCCTGAAAGACTAGCCGATATTATCTTCGCCATAAACAAGGCTTTCAGCTGGAATTTCACCAATGAAGATAGCAATAAAGGGCGCTGGTTCGTTTCTGAGATCTATCCAAACGAAGAAAAACTGGAATTTGATCTAAGGGATGAACAATTATTCATCGCTCCTTATGCTAATTTTGAAGTAGGTATTGGAGATCATGATGAAGGTGGAATAGGTTCTGACCTTGCGCGTGATGCCTCCGGAATGACCGTGAACTTGTATCCTTTGCAAAGTGAAAAACCCTCTGAAGTTCATATTATTAAGGAAGATGCAGATGTGGATATCACGATCTTCCTGGAATGGCCAGAGTAATCAATACTATTCTGCAGTCTCCATTTCTTCCATAAGAACAGGTTTTAAAACTTCCCAGACATTTTCGGCAAGGATCTTCTGGCCTTCAGCGGTTGGATGTATCCCGTCCTGTTGATTAAGTTCAGGATCTCCGGCTACTCCTTCGAGTAAGAATGGGATAAGCTGAACATTATTTTTCTCAGCAAGCTCAGGAAAGATATTTCTGAATCCGGTAGTATAGTCCTGCCCCATATTCGGCGGGATTTGCATTCCGGCAAGAATGATCTCGATATCGGGATTTTTTTCACGAACAAAATCTATGATCTCCTGAAGGTTTGCCCGAGTTTCTGAAAGTTGGATTCCGCGTAAACCATCATTCGCTCCCAGCTCGAGTATAAAAACATCTACATTTTGTTTAAGCACCCAATCTATTCTGTTCTTCCCTCCGGAAGTTGTTTCTCCGCTTAATCCAGCATTCACCACCTGGTAAGAAAGTCCCAGAGAATCTATCTTTTGCTGAATGATCGCGGGAAATGCTTCCCCCTGCTCGAGCCCGTAACCCGCAGTAAGACTATCTCCAAAGAAAAGTATGACCTTGTTATTATCTTCATTGGCTACTTCACTATCTGTAGCTTCCTCAATATCCTTCTGATCTTCTTTTTTAGTGTTCTCGCCACAAGAATTGAATAACAGGAACATAAACAATGATAAAAATAAGGTGAAGCTTCTCATGGTTCAGTAGATTTTATTGAAATCTTTCTTTATTTTGTTTGAATTGATAAAGAAACCTAAAAGAAAGAAGATGGCAAAAATATTAAGTATTCAAAATCTGAAGAAAAGTTATCGCAGCGGTTCAAAAGAACTTACGGTACTGGAAGATATCAGTTTTGAAATCCAGGAGAAGGAAACCTTTGCCATTGTAGGTCCTTCCGGAAGCGGAAAAACAACTCTTTTAGGGCTATGCGCCGGTTTGGACCAGCCAGATTCCGGCAGCATAGAACTTTGCGGAACACTGATAAACGATCTTAATGAAGATCAAAGAGCGATCTTAAGAAATAAGAAAGTAGGGTTTGTGTTCCAGGATTTTCAACTGATCCCTACGCTTACAGCTCTGGAGAATGTAGCCGTCCCACTGGAATTAAGAGGTGATGCTGACGCCACCAGAATTGGAAAGGAACTGCTGGAAAAAGTTGGCCTGGGAGATCGCTATGATCATTATCCCTCGCAGTTATCTGGAGGGGAACAACAACGTGTAGCCGTAGCCCGGGCTTTCAGCAATAAACCCGAAATACTTTTCGCAGATGAACCAACCGGAAACCTTGATGAAGAGACCGGAAAAAAAGTTATAGAACTACTCATCGAATTAAATGAAGAATCCGGCACTACCCTGGTCATTGTAACTCACGATATGGAACTGGCCCAGAAAACACAGCGCATTCTGAGATTGAAAGGTGGCAGGATCATGGAAACGGTAAACGTTTAAGTATGGCTGCATCAAATTTCAAAAGTTCAGGAAAAGCAGGTTTCAGCTGGCTCTTAAAAATGGCCATCAGGGATGGAAAGGCCAGCAGCAGAAAGCTGCTTTTGTTTATGGCTTCCATAGTGCTCGGGATCGCTGCAGTAGTTTCCATTCAGTCCTTCAGCAATAGCCTCAAAGAAAATATTGCCCTTCAGTCTAAATCCCTGATGGGAGCAGATTATATAATTGATGCCGAAAAACTGCCTAACGAAAGAGTTTCCTTTATTATGGACTCCCTGGGAGGTCCTGAAGCTGAAGAGATAAGCTTTGCCTCCATGGCTGCCTTTCCTGGAAAAGAAGGAACCAAACTGGTTCGCGTACGTGGCATTAAAGGCGGTTTCCCTTTTTATGGAGACCTTGAAACCGAACCTGTTTCAGCTGCGAATGATTATCAGGAGAATGGAGTTGCTCTGGTAGATGCTACTTTGATGCTTCAGTTAGGTATTGAAAAGGGAGATAAGATCAAAATAGGGAACATAGAACTACCCGTAGGTGGAGCTTTAAAATCGGTTCCGGGCAGCGCTGCTCTTTTTAGTTCTATCGCTCCACCGGTGATCATTCCACATAGGTTTATTGAAAAAACTGGCCTTATTCAAACGGGAAGCAGAATAGGTTACAATTATTATTTTCGTGCCGATCCTAAACTGGATCTGGAAAAGTTTGATGAAAAAATAGATCCTATTCTGGATGCTAATGATGCAGATCTGGATACTCATACTTCTACCAGCGAAAGGCTGGGACGGCGCTATGAAAATTTCGGGAAATTCTTGAACCTGGTGGCCTTTATTGCCCTGCTATTGGGATGCGTGGGTATCGCCAGCGCGATCCATATTTATATCAAGGAAAAACTGAGATCCATAGCTGTATTAAAATGCCTGGGAGCCACTAAAAAGCAAACCTTTTCCATATATCTCATTCAGATCGCAATTATCGGACTCATTGGAGGAGTTGCCGGAACCGTACTGGGATTATTACTTCAGCAACTATTCCCTTTAATTTTACAGGATATATTACCGGTTGATGTGGAAATATCGTTCGATTCCAGGGTTATCTTTATGGGAATTCTGCTGGGTGTATTAATGTCTGTACTATTCGCATTATACCCATTGATCGGGACCTTATATGTATCACCTCTGCAAACTTTAAGAGTTCAGAATACGGAAAGCTCCAGTTCTAAAAAAGCTGGTATTCTGGTATTAACTTCTATTTTTCTTTTCATTTTCCTCTTTGCATTCTGGCTGCTTGAAGACTGGAAATACTCTGTGTTCTTTGTTCTTGGCATCGTTATTACTTTTTCTCTGCTGGCCGGAGTTGCGAATTTGTTCATGAAGGCGATCAAAAAATACTTTCCTAACAGTTGGGGCTTTATTCCGAGACAAAGTCTGCTGAATCTTTTCAGGCCTCAAAACCAAACCCTCATCCTGGTGCTGGCCATAGGCATAGGAACATTTTTAATAAGCACCCTTTATTTTACCAAGGATTTACTATTGGCGCAGGCAAGCCTGGACGAACAGGCAAATAGTCCCAATATGATTCTGTTGGACGTGCAAACAGATCAACAGGAAAAAGTTGCCCGGACTATTTCTTCACAACAATTACCTGTTCTGGAAAACATTCCGATAGTAAGTATGAGGGTTGAAAGTCTTAAGGGAAAGTCAGTCAACGAGATAAGGGAAGACACCACTTCCAGGGTAAACGGCTGGATTCTGGATCATGAGTTCAGGACGACCTACCGGGATTCTTTGATAGATTCTGAAGTTCTGGAACAAGGTGAGTTCACAGGTGAAAAACCCGAAAGCGAGATCATCCCAATTTCCATAAGTAATAATTTTGCTGAAGACGCCAAAGTAAGCGTAGGAGATAAAATTGATTTTAATGTTCAGGGAGTATTGCTGAATACCGTTGTGGGAAGCATCAGGGCCGTAGACTGGAGCAGGATGCAACTGAATTTTTCTATTGTTTTTCCAACAGGTGTGCTGGAAGATGCTCCGCAATTTAGAGTGCTTACTACAAAGGTTCCAGACGAAACAAAATCTGCCGACCTGCAGCAAAGCCTGGTAGAGAAATTTCCAAACCTTACGATCATAGACCTGCGACAGGTTTTAACCTTGATCGAAAAGATCCTTACAAAAATCTCCTGGCTTATCAATTTCATGGCCTTCTTTAGTATACTTACTGGCATCATTGTTCTTATAGGCGCGGTGCGAACCAGTAAATATCAGCGAATTAGAGAAAGCGTCCTGTTAAGAACTCTGGGCGCAAGAAGCGAGCAGATCTTAAAGATCCTGGCACTGGAATATTTCTACCTGGGGATATTAGGAGCACTTTCAGGAATACTATTATCGCTAATCAGTAGCCTGCTCCTGGGCTATTTTGTTTTTGAAACCACTTTTATTCCATCATGGATACCCTTTGTAGTCCTCTTACCAGGAATTATTTTACTGGTAATGGGTATTGGATTAGGAAACAGCCTGAGTGTGATTAAGAGTCCGCCGCTGGTGGTTTTGAGGAAAGAGCTAAGCTAACAAACAAAAACCCGATCCATGTGGATCGGGTTTTTAATTTTTAAATAGTTAGAAAAAATTATTTCATCAGCTTTCTCCTGAACTCCTGACTATTACTTGTTGCTCTCAGGATATAAATTCCCTGTTCCCATCCACTATGATCAAGTGGCCAGAAATATGATCCTCCTTCTTTACTTACTGAGATTGAGGTTTGGGTTAACTGTCTTCCGTAAAGATCATAAACCCTGATCTCGAAATCCTCATTAATTTCTCTTGCAGAGAATTCAAGCCAAACTCCTTCTGGTTCCAGTGGGTTTGGATAAATAGTGAGTTGTGAATAATCTATTTCAAGATATTTAGAATTGGAAGGCATCATATTTGAATTGTCAAGAGGACATCCAGCTTTATTAGCTTCTTCGAACAGATTACCCAATCTATTTGCATCGAATTTACTTCCACTTGCAAACACTTCCTGAACTGACTCTATTATATAGGTAAGAGAATAGGCATAATTAATTTCATTATTACAAGCATTCAACAAAGCGGTAGTTGCCTGACGGGCTAATTTGCTAAATCCTCCACCTTTTATTTCAAGAGCTTCCTGAAGATTTAGATTTCCAGATTTCTTCAGGTTATGATAATCATCTATGCCTATATTGAATACCGTGAAGAAATTATCTGTTTTAGAGTATGAATTACACCAGGTATCGGTATTTTTCCAGAAGCCTGTGGTACAACCGGTAAAATTATCGCCAGTTACTAAATCCTTGCCGTCGCAATCCTGATCTATACCATCATCTGCAATTTCAACAGCTCCGGGATAAATTGAATTGTTTGTATCGTCACAATCTCCAGCCTGGGTAGCATAACCCGCACCAGGATTTTCACAGGTGTCAATATTAGTTGCTGCATCATCCACTCCATAACCATCACCATCATTGTCTACATAATAAGTGGTCGTGCTGACTCCTTCATCGATCTGGCCATCACAGTTGTTATCGATGCCATCACAGATTTCAGTAGCTCCTGGGTTGATCGCAGCTCCTCCATTATTCCAATCATCATTACAATCGGTATTATCTGCTACATATCCCTCTGGTTGGCCACAGGATTCTAAGGTCGTATTTGGATCACCAAATCCATCTCCATCAGCATCTGCATACCAGGTAGACTGACCGGTTACATCCGGATCATCATCATCGATAAGACTATCACAATCATTATCAATGCCATCACAGACTTCAGTGGCTCCTGGATTGATCGAAAGATCATTATCATTACAATCTCCAGCCTGGGTAGCATAACCCTCTCCAGGATTTTCACAGGTGTCAATATTAGTTGCTGCATCATC
>NZ_QBKQ01000004.1 GCF_003054225.1 Christiangramia gaetbulicola | reverse complement strand
CATCGCTTACTCTCAAAGCGGGTGCAAATATAAAACGACTTTTCTTCTCCAACCAAATAAAAATGAACTTTTTTTTATCCGGTTTTTAAAGGAGCATCTTCTGCCTATCCCTTATAACACGTACTCCTAATGAACGATCGCTTCGTTTTTAAAGCGGCTGCAAATATAGAACGACTTTTCTTCTCCAACCAAATAAAAAACAATCTTTTTTTATTTAATTTTTGAAGGCCGATCTCCTCGCTATCCCCCATCATCAGTACTTTCAGTGAACGTACGCCTTGCTCTCAAAGCGGCTGCAAATATACAGCTGAATTTTAATTACACAATAGCTTTCTTAAACTTTAGTTACTTTTATTTTAAATGGATAGTTTCAGTGAAAAAACAGCTAATTCAGCAAGGATGCCAGAAGAAGCATTCGGAAAACACCAGTAAAAATCCTATTATGGAAAGAATTCAGCAATGAGAATCTAAGATATTTACAGAAAAAGATCCCAAACCAGCCCAAAACGGACCAAAAAATCGGTGTATGGATAGCCCGGAGCAGAAAAATTATTGTTCCCGTCTATAAGATCGTTCACATGCTGAAGCGTTAAAAAGATCCTCGCCTTATCAACTTTAGCATTAAAAAAGAAGTCTACCACCGGAAATTCACCAAGTTCTTGGGAATTCTGAGTATAGAATTCAGCCAAAATAGGATCATAACCATCCATTTTATATTTGGTGAAATATTTGAAAGTGAAACCGGTTTGCAAATAAAGAGCCTGATCAAACCAATAGTCCTTATAGTATATAGAATTACGGGTGGTAAATTCAGGAAGATTCAAAACCCCTGTCCCCTCCAGCACATTCTGATACATTATAGTATTATAAGATCCGAACAACCCAAGGTCGAACTCCTTTTCTGCTCTCAACTTTAAATACCTTACCTGCTCCCCAGCCTGCATCGGTTTCACAAAACCTTCTTCATTCAACCCGAAATAGGAATAATTTTCTATTTGAGACAGACTTGCATATAAATCCAGAAGCTTTTTAGAAGAGAAATCGGCAAAAAGTCGCTGAGATATTTCGTTATCAAAATTATTCTGCCAGTTATAGTTCACATAATTACTTTGATGAAGCAGGAAATTGAAATTAGGCGCAGAACTATTCTGATTGATCCCAAACAGAATACTATTCTCTTTATCGAATTCGTAGGAAGCAGTTGCTTTTAAAAAGTTCCCGGAAAATTCATCAGCGAGATTCAATCTTCCTTCAGCTTCTACCTCAAATCCTCCATATTGTTTTTTATAATACGCGCCAACATGCAGCAGATTTCCGCTTAACCTATTCCCGATGGTATCGCCAGGACGTATATATACAGAATTATAACCATAATCATAATTAGTATGACCCGCCTTAAAGGAAAGTTCTCCTAATAGACGATTACTGTAATTTACGGAAGCCTCATTAAAAAGGACCTCCAACCTGGTTTCATCTCTAAGATTAGCAGCTTCGAAGGATTCTCCGAAAATATCATTTTCAGCAGTCTCCTGGTCAAATTGAAATTTCTTATAGCTATAATCAAAAGTATGAGCTACACTCAAACTATTTATTGAATCAGCCGGATTTGTCAATTCATATTGATGATCCAGAAAAAATCTTTTTCCGAAAAGAATACTTTCGGCATCTTCAAAATTTACCTGAAGCACAGACCTGTCATCAAATTCTGGTTCCTTAGCTATATATTGTTCCATAGCCTGATCTGTTAAGCCACCATTTTCCTGGTTCAAAAGATCCTGGGATACGAAGTGAGCCTTGGCATGATATCTTTCATTATTAGAATCATAACTAAATCCCATGCGCAGATTCCCGGAACTTGTAAGTATATGCTGATATTTACCTAATGCCCTTACCCCCTTATAGGCAACGAACATATTGAAATTCTTAGAAGTATTTATGGTAAAAAACGCATCCAGCTGCTGCCCCTGTTCAGGAACGGTTTTAAAATATAACTCGGTCCAGGGCGTAGGCACATAGTAGTAATCTATATCCTCAACCTCGAAGAAATTAAAATGCCTGGCTCGTGCACCTAATTCTGGAAATGCATTTGTGTAATCTTTTCTCAGGCTCAAACTATTATAGGTTTGACCGGTATTTGAAAATGGAAGTAATTCGAAGTTGTCTTTTCTGAGATAATTGAACTTATAATCATCCATTATGGTAAGACTGGTATCGAGGTGGGTGGTATCCCTTTCTATAGAAATGATCTTATAAAGGTCTATGGAGGGAAGACTGTCTTTTTCACCCTTTTTAAAACTATTAGTATCGTTTTGCCTGTTTCTTTGAGCATCATCCTCAACCGGCGGTCTTCCCGAAAGTTTCCTAGGTTCCTGACTGAAACAATGGATGGAGCTAAGCAGGATAAATACTAAAAGTAATTTTTTCATAAAGAATTTAATTCTTCACAAAAATAGAATATTTAAGCTAATGCCATAAACAGTTTTAAAAAAGTAAAGCCACCCAATTGGGTGGCTTTACTATCAAGCTAAAAAAAGCTATTAGTTCTTTGTAAATACTTCAGTAATAACTCCGAAAGAACCTGCACTAACCGTATGATTAAGTGCTAAAGTGATTTTACCGGTACAAGGCTCCAATTTAGAACCTGCAGAACCAGTAACCTGAGCCTGCCCATACTGCCCAGAAACCCAAGCGTTTTGAGTAGGAACCGTTATAGAATTATCGGCATTTACCGTAAAGGTAATATCTGTCCCATCTGCAAATAGGTTCTTTACAACGTACTGATTAGCGCTAGCTCCAGCTTCGATTTCCACATCAAATTCAGCCTCAAAAAATTCAGAAGCATCAGTATATGTTCCAGCAACTTCGAATGGACATAATTTAGAAACGTTGATTGTAAGCGCATCACCTACAAATTCAGTCTGCTCAGAAGTTCCTAATTTTAAAACTAGCTTTCCACCAGTATTACTAAGATTATCATCTACTAGATTAACAGTAAAAGTACCTTCATTAGTATTAGCAGGAATATTAACACTGGCTGGCACTGTATAAGATTCTGCATTTAAAGTAGAAGAGCTTTCAACGTTGATAGCAATGCTTCTATCATTTCCAGTTAAATCTGCAGTATACACAGTTACATCATAAGACGCCTGATCATTTTGCACCACAGAGAAATCCATGGTAGTGGCTTCAAACGTAGCATAATTTGGCTGGTCTAAATCTTCTTCAAAATCACAAGAAGTGAATAGCGACAGGCCTACTGCCGCTATCATAGTATATATAAATTTATTCATATTAATTCTTTTTGGACGATTAGTCATTTTGAGTTGAAACTGCAGGATTGTAAAGTATCTCTGCTTCTGGAATTTCGAAAGTTAGTCTTTCGTCATCATAAGAAATTGGAACACCAACGAATGATAAGTGGTTATCACCTCTCACTACAGTCTCCTTATTTCTCTTTAAAGCAAGATAGCTTTTTCCTTCTCCCCAAAGCTCAATTCTCGTTTGCAGGTAGATCTCGTCTTTAAGACTAGATCCACTAAGAGAAGTTAAATATGAAGAATCATCCACTCTTTCATTTAATAGAGTTTGCAATGCCGCGATCGCTTCACCATCCATACCTAGGTTTGCAGCAGCTTCTGCATGCAGAAGATACATTTCAGCAACTCTCATGTATAAAAGATCTGAAAGGATTGTAGTACCACTTCCTCTAGGTACTCTTGCCTCCTCATAAAACTTGAACCAAGGCTGAAGGTAATTTGAAGAACTCTCGTCATCATAAAACTGAGTTTTTCTTACATCATCATCAGAAATTTGAGCGTAAAGATCTGAATCTATTGCCTTATAGTCACCATAACCGGCGTAGCTGTAAGAGAAATAGTCCATTTGACCCCACCATGACAATAAACCTACGTTACTATCTGTAGTTAGATCTGTACCCCACATCCATCCTGGAGTATTAACATCGTTGAAACCGCCAACAACTTCATCACGACTCATTATTCTGAATCCACCCTGATCGATAACTTCGCCAGTTAGATCTTTAACTGCTTGCCAGTTGTCACCTTTAAAAGCGTACACATAAGCAAGAATACCTTGTGCAACAGACTTATTTACTTCGGTCTTAGCTGAACGGTTAAAACCATCAAGTAAAGTAATAGCATCGTTAAGATCGCTTTCGATTAAGTTGAAGATTTCTGAAGCAGCTACTTTAGGACCATTTTGGTCGTCTGAATTAACATAAATAGGAAGTATTTCAGCACTAGGATTATAAGACTTCGTATAGTATTGAGTCAGGTAAAAATAAGAGTGTGCTCTCATCGCCTTAGCCTGCCCCATTAAATACTTATTAGCATCTAGTTCTGGCACCGCATCGTTACCACCTAAGGCATCGATTACAAGGTTAGCAGATCTAATGATCCTGTAGTAATATCTCCAAATCTGATAGTTATCCAGGTTCGTGAAATCCTGAGTTGCCTGAAATTCAGTAATGTTAGATCTATACCATCCAAAACTACTAACAGATAGGGCTACATCACCAGAAAGCATGTCTCCATAGATGTCATAAGCCTTGTGACCAAAGTCATCATGGCCTGTGGTACCACCACTACCATCTTCAAACATCAGCGTATAAATACCTGCAACAGACCCGGCAATAACTTCTGGGTTATTCGATGCAGCTTCCGCAACCTGATCCTGAGTTAGGAACTCAGATGGCTGCTTGTCCAAAAACTCCTCACTACAACCTACTCCTGAAAGTAGGATTGCAGCGATTCCTGTAATTTTAATTATATTTTTCATCATTCAATTTTTTTCTTTTTAAAATTTTACTCTAACTCCCATTGTAAAAGTGGTAAGTGGAGCATATAGTCTACGACCAGAGTTTCCATCTTCTCTTGTGAAAGGTAAAAATCCTTCACGAGCAGTTTCAGCAAATAAATTATCTCCAGACACAAATATATTCATATTATCAATTCCTAGATCTGCAAAAGAATCTCCATCAAGGGTATAACCTATCAAAGCGTTGTTAATAGTGATATAATCTGTACTAGTAACAAATCTTGTTGAAGTTGAAGTAGCTCTTGGATCATAAGCATCAGCTAAACGTGGAACATCAGTGATATCACCAGGACGTTGCCATCTGTTAGCGATATCTGTATGGTAGTTATTACCAACAGCACCAAATCTATCACTCATAAGTTCTGCATACTGGAAATCGATCGCATACCCACCGAAGCTATAAAGCAACTGAGTTGAGAAATTGAAATTCTTCCAGCTTGCACTTAATCTTGCTCCACCACGTACATCAGGGATACCTGATTTCCCAATATATTTTTCGGTAGCATCAACGTATGTATCTGTAATAGTCTTTTCCACTGTAGCATCCGGATTAGCAGCAAGATACGTAACCATATTCTGAATTCCAACATCGTCACCTCCGAAAGTACCGTTACCATCTACATCATCAAAATACTGGTACCATAATGGCGCACCATTTGCAGGATCTACTCCAGCCCATTCACGAGTAAAGATATCGTAGATAGATCTTCCTTCAGAATAAGCGAAAGGAGCGTTAGAAGTATCTAAAATTCTTGGCTCACCTGTAGAAGGCTCTAATGGCATCTTAGTGATCTCGTTGCTTAAGATCTCCCCGTTAATATTTAAATCCAGAGAGAAATCTCTTGTTTTAACCAAGTGACCTGTAAGGTTAAATTCAAGACCTGTGTTTCTTAAATCACCATCATTTACAGTAATGATCGCAATACCTTGAGAAGGACCTACTCTTCTAGAGAAGATCTGATCTTGAGTATTTTTAATATAGTAATCTACAGAACCGTCTAACCATCTACCTAGACTGAATTCAACACCAGCCTGAGTCATATATGAAGTTTCCCAGGTTAAATCTGGGTTACCGTTACCCAATACAGAAACAGCAATATTACCGTTTAGGTTACCAAGATCGAATGTATTGAATCCTGAATAGAACCCAACACCTGCCTGATCTCCAGTTACACCGTAAGAACCTTTCAATTTCAAGAAAGTAAGGAAGCTATTGTTATATAGGAAATCTTCGTTAGTAAGTACCCAAGCAGCACCTACAGATCCAAAAGTACCCCACTTCTCATTAACGAATCTTGAAGATCCATCACGACGAACAGAACCAGTTAAGTAATATCTATCATCATAGTCATAGTTAACCTGACCAAAGAATGATTCAATAGATCTACCCTCGTTAAATCCTTCTGGTTGAGCCGGGTTTACCACGTAGTTATTTAGCTCATAAAGTCCAGGTAAAACTACCTTAGTTTTAAAAGCATTATTCTCTGTGAAATCGTAATCGTTTGTTTCATGAGCGGCAAGAGCCTCGATAGAATGATCCCCAAATTGATCTGTATATCTTAACAATTGCAGGAAGTTAGTAGTTAAAACTTCTCTATCTCTTTTAAAAAGACTTCCACCTTCACCTACAGAAGTACCATAGAATGGGTTAGAAGCACTTGTAAACCTATCCATATAGTACTGAGCACCAAATCTAGTTTCAAAAACTAAATTTTCAGTAATGTCAATATTTAAAGAGAAGTTACCGTTGATCTCATGTCTATCTGTACCATTAAAATCGTACAATGCAGAACCAATAGGGTTCAGGTTATCAGACTGTGGTCTTGTTCTGAAATTAGAAGAACTACCATAATCATAAAGGAAACCACCATATACAGGATCAGGAATTCTTTCATAATTATTATCTCTCAAGAAAACAGGAAAAATTGGCGCAGTTTTATCAGCGAATTCAAATACGTTCTCAGAACCTACTGTTTGACCGTTGTTAAGGCTCTCTGAATATGTATATCCAATATTAGCACCTACTTCTAACCACTCCTTCACGTCTGACTTTACATTTAAACGTGTAGTATACCTGTCATATCCTGTGTTTACAGAATAACCATCATCATTAAGATATCCAGCAGAGGCAAAATAAGTGGTTTTCTCATTACCGCCTCCAAAACGAACGTTTGCTTCAGTTCTAATAGCAGAATCAAAAGCTTCATCTATAAAGCTTTCTGGAGTGTATCTTCTTGTAACCCCATCTCTAACCATTCTGGTCTCAGGATTGATAAGCTCACCACCATCTGCTACATTCCACATGTTATATCCAGCAGGAACGTAGTTATCTGTAAATAAATTTTGATTAGCAACCTGAGTTGGGTTAGCAGATCCTTCGATATCAGCTCTGTTGTAGATACCTTCCCAAACATAAGCGATATACTCTTCAGGAGATCTTACAACATTATATCTAGGAATAAGTTGGTCGTTTACCCCAGTTCTAACATCTACTTCAATATAATCATCTCCAGCTGCCCCACCTGACTTTGTAGTAATTAAAACAACACCGTTTGCACCTCTGGCACCATAAATAGCTGTTGCAGTTGCATCCTTCAAAATAGTAGTTGACTTAATATCAGAAGGGTTTATCGAGTTGATACTTCCAGAAAATGGAACACCATCCACTACATAAAGAGGATCACGGTTACCATTTACAGAACCAAATCCACGTATCCTAATAGTAGAAGCCGTACCAGGCTGTCCTGAAGTATTAATAACATTTACCCCAGCAACCTCACCGGCTAATGCCTGTGAAATGTTAGAAAATGCCTTAACCTCAAGGTTCTCAGCTGAAACAGTTGTTGCCGTACCGGCAAAAGATTGTTTTGTTGCAGTACCATAACCAACAACCACAACCTCATCTAGTGCAGCCGCATCGACTGACATTGTAATGTCCATAACATCTGAAGAGCCTACAGTTGACTCCTGAGTTGCAAAACCTAGATAACTAAAAACAAGCACATCACCTTGACCTACTGTTATGCTATAGTTACCATCAAAATCGGTTTGGACACCATTACTAGTACCTTTTTCAATGACGTTTACCCCTGGTAGAGGCAAACCATCCTCATCGATAACCGTACCTGTAACGGTTTTTTCCTGTGCAAATGAAATTTGCACTACTAACACCAGTAAAAGTGTTAGCAATCCTTGTAATCTTTTTTTCATTATTTGTTAAATTTGAATTAGCCAGCGCCAAAAATCATAATAATTTCCTAATAAACCAAAATTTTTACCATTTTAACTTATCAATACTTTAACACTTCAGTGTACCTTTCAGGCGTTAGCAGATAGACCTTTTAATTATTCCTTAAAAAATCAACAACAAAATTACGAATGCTTAATTTTTACAATATTGAAATAACGGTCGCAGGTACAGATGAGGCCGGAAGGGGTTGTTTGGCCGGACCGGTTACTGCTGCTGCGGTCATCCTGCCTAAAGACTTCAAAAATGAAGTCTTAAATGACTCAAAAACATTAAGTTTAAAAAATAGAAGATTATTAAAATCTCAAATTGAAGCTAATGCAATTGCCTATGCTGTAGAGCATATTTTCATGGAAAAAATAGATGAAATTAACATCCTGAATGCCTCTATTCTCGCTATGCACAAGGCTCTACAATCGTTAAAATTTGAATTTGATCACATAATCGTGGATGGAAACCGCTTTAAACCATTCAATAATATCCCTTATGAATGTATAGTAAAAGGAGATGGAAAATTCATGAGCATTGCCGCAGCTTCCATCCTGGCAAAAACCTCCAGAGATGAATTTATGGAAAAGATCCACGAGGAATACCCTGTCTACAACTGGAAAAAGAATAAAGGATACCCCACAAAAGAGCATCGAGCGGCAATTGAAAAGCATGGAATCACAGAATATCACCGTAAAAGCTTTAAACTACTTCCAGATCAATTGAAGATTGATTTCTAAGTTTCTATTTTTGCCCAAATCCAACCTAACCCAATGAAAAGATACATATTAGTTTTTCTAATAATTTCTTTGATCTCCTGCACCAAAGACAGGAAAGAAGATTTCATTCTACAGGACCTTATTCCTGAAAATTCTGAATTGATCGTTATCACCCCAGATCTGCAGGCTTTCATTGATAATCTTAGCTCGAATGATCTTTTGAGCAAAAGCAAATTCCCGCTTAAAACCAGGCTTACCAAAGAACTCGATTTTCTCAGGCTTTTGAATTTTAAAAACCAAACTGGCCTGGCCTTTTCCAATCTTTGGTCTCAAGATGTAAATTATACTCTTATAACCCAACGGGATTCAAGCCTTATCCCCTTTGATTCCATAAAGAACAAGTCTGTAGAAACAATTAAGGAAGGAGATGTTGAGTTCAAATCTGTTAACATCGAAAATTCCAAATTCTTCCTTTACGAGAAAGGAAATTCAGTATTCATTACGAATTCCAAACAAAGAATACTGGACTATGATGCTGAAGAAAAACTATTAAAATCCCCGGACTTTAAAAAAGCGTTTGAAGCTGCAGACAGGAATAAAACTTCGGTTTTTCTGCAACATTCAAAAATCCCTGATGATCTTTCTTCTTTCTTTAAGGATCTGAAATTCCCAGGATTTCAAAAACTGGCGAATTGGAGCTCTTTTGACCTTGACCTGGAAAAATCAAACATCAAAATCAATGGTATCAGTCTTGGAAATACTGGTGAAAATTTTCTGGGTATATTTTCAAATAGCGACCCGAGGCAGTCTGAAGTGGGAAAGGTATGCCCAGATGATTTTATAAGCTACTACTCGCTTGGGTTTTCCTCTTTTGAAAAGCTGTATGCGAATATCAAAGCAAAAGACAGTTTAAATACCGATTACCCGGCAGTACTGAATCATGCGATTGAAATTGCCTCGGTAAATCTTAAGGACGGTAGCGCTGTGGTGATCAATGTTCATGAAATTGAGGCTGCTAAAGAAGCCCTTGCAGGTTTAGGTGAAGAAATTGAATCTTTCAGAGGTTCATCTATTATCGAAGTGAACGAAGAAATCGAATTTTCAAACATTTTTAAAAATGTCATGGAGATAGAGAATGCGCAATTCTATACTATTCAAGATAATTTTGTGATCTTTTCCTCCTCTGTAGAGATCCTTAAAAAATTCGTCACTTCTTTTCAGAATTCAGATACGTTGGCTAATAAGCAATATTTTACAGATCTCATGTCTTCTCTTTCCTCTGAATCTTCAATGTTGTTTGTTATTAATTCCAAAGAATTTTCCAGAGCGAAGAATGAAAATTCAGAAGATCTGAAATTCAATAAAAATAGCCTGGCCGCCTTTCAGGTGATCAACGAGGATAATTTTGCACATCTACACGGGATCATTTCTAATTCAGAAAAAGCAGCAGCCAGCAATGGCGCCGAGCAAATTTCATCCTTTAAGATTGAGGCTCCTGTTTCTTCAAACCCATATTTTTTCAGAAATCACAGAACGGACCAACTGGATATTGCCGTTCAGGATCAAAACAATGATCTGTACCTCATTTCCAATAAGGGAAATATCTTCTGGAAGAAGAATATGGACAGCCCGATCACCAGCCCAATTTGCCAGGTAGATCTTTTTAAGAACGGGAATTTACAACTCGCTTTTTCTACCGGTTATAACATGGAGGTATTAGATAGAAATGGAAACAAAGTTGAAGGCTATCCAATCAGGTTTAATCAACCGCTTACCCAGCCGCTGGCGGTTTTTGATTATGACAATAACCGGAATTACCGGTTTGTATTGACGCAAAACAAAAAAGTCTATATGGTTGGTCCAAAAGGAAAAGCTATTAAAGGCTTTGATTTCGAGCAAGCCGGCAGCGATGTAATAAAAGCTCCGAAACATATAAGACTTGGAAATAAAGATTATATTCTCATCGCAGAAGAATCAGGAAAACTGAATATTCTTAGCAGGCAGGGAAAAATAAGAGTTCCGGTGAAAGACAAGATTGAATTTTCTGAAAACGAGTGGTACGGATACCAGAATAGTTTTGTGTCTACCAACCCACAAAAAGATCTAATTAAGATCTCCCAGAATGGAAATGTTTCTACCAACGATCTGGGACTGGCAGAAAACAATAGAATTGTCGCATATAAAAATGACCTGGTCTACCTGAACGAAAATGAACTTTCAATTAATTCCAAGATCGTGAATCTCGATTTTGGTCTTTATACAGATCCTCAACTTTTTACTTTCAGGAACCGAAGCCTTATTGCCATCACAGACACTCAAACGCAAAAGGTTTATGTTTTTAATGACAAGGCCGAATTACTCGAAGGCTTCCCAGTTTATGGTACTTCCCAGGTAGATATCGCGAATGCAGACCTGGATTCTAAACTGGAACTTATTGTTAGAGGAGAGGAGAATGAAATTCTCATGTACGAATTCTAAAATTCAGTTTTACAGGGTCTCCCTTATCGGAAATTACTTAGGAACGGAATAATTTTACAGGTTATAATCTTTAGCCCGTAATGCATGAGTTTAAAATTTCTACTCCTATTATTTACGCTTAGCCTTTCGGCCGAGTTAATTTCCCAGATTAAATTGAAAAGACCGACAGATGCGGTCGGGATCAAAATTGTTGATTCGGTAGTAGAAAGATCCTTCAATATTTATGAGCAGCTTTTTGACTATCACCTGCGCATAAACGAGGGAGAGATCCTTGGTGCAGAGGATATGTCCCAGGTGGAATACATATTAAAAGAATCAGATAAGATCATCAAGGATGCCCATGCGGCGAAAGAAATTCTTAAAAAAGAAAAATTCTTTACCAGGGCTAAAGCTACCATTCATCTGGAAAGAGCCAAAAGAGCGGTTTATTATTGCCGGGATACCAGCGAAGATCTACTTCTGGCTCATACAACGAGAAGGAAAAATTAGATAGTTCTATTCAGAAGAAAGTAATTCTGCTTCAAATAGGTCTGCGAAATGTCGCATTAGTTTCTGCTGAACTTCTTCCATAGCGACTTCCTGTTTTCCTAACTCAACATTCAGAGAAGTTACGGCCTTTCCTTTAATTCCGCAGGGAATAATATTATCGAAATAACCCAAGTCGGCATTTACATTTAAAGCAAAACCATGCATGGTCACCCAACGGCTCGCCCTTACTCCCATCGCACAAATCTTACGAGCAAACGGAGTTCCCACATCCAGCCACACACCAGTCTCTCCCGGGCTTCTTTCAGCCTTAAGTCCATATTCCGCCAAAGTTAGGATCACCATCTCCTCTAGCAGGCGTAAATATTTATGGATATCTGTAAAGAAATTATCAAGATCAAGGATAGGATAGCCCACGATCTGCCCCGGGCCGTGATAGGTAATATCCCCTCCCCGGTTTATCTTATAATAAGTAGCATTTTTAGCTTCCAGTTCGGCTTCAGAGATCAGCAGGTTTTCAATATCCCCGCTTTTTCCCAAAGTATACACATGTGGATGCTCTACAAAAAGAAGATAGTTCTTCGTAGGAAGATCGAGCTCTTCACGGCGATTCCTGATCTTTAGATCCAGCGTATTCTTAAAAAGCTCCTCCTGATAATCCCAGGTATCCTTATAATCTTTAACTCCTAAATTCTGTACTTCAACTTTCTTATTCATGCTTTAAGACTTCGGATTATTCAAAATTATGAGAGCGGCGATCACTCCTGGCACCCAGCCCAGCAAGGTAAGAATGAGGACTATTAATATAGATCCGCAGCCTTTATCGTAAACTGCCAGCGGGGGAAATAAGACTGAAAGGATGACTCGCCAGATACTCATTTAAGCAAATTTTCACGCAAAGATAGAATTATTATTTCGGCTTTTAATTGCATTGTGTGGCAGGCTGATAGTCACTATATTTGCATCCGCATTTTTGTTGAATGCATAAAAAAAATTATATGCAGCAGTTATCAGAACAGGAACAGATTAGAAGAGAAAAATTAACGGCCATAAGAAAAGCCGGCATCAATCCATATCCAGCAGATCTTTACCCAGTAGATCATTTAACTTCAGAGATCAAGCAGAATTTTGAAGAAGGAAAGAAAGTAGTGATCGCGGGTAGATTAATGTCCAGAAGGATTCAGGGAAAGGCATCTTTTGCTGAACTACAAGATTCTAAAGGCAGGATCCAGGTATACTTTAACCGTGATGAGATCTGCCCTGGCGAGGACAAGGCAAAATATAATGATGTCTATAAAAAATTGCTTGATATAGGTGATTTTATTGGGATCGAAGGTGAGTTATTTAAAACCCAGGTTGGGGAAATGACCGTGATGGTTAAGGACTTCCACCTATTGAGTAAGTCTATTCGCCCTCTTCCGCTTCCTAAAACTGATAAAGAAGGAAATACCCACGACGGATTTAATGATCCTGAACAAAGATACCGCCAGCGTTATGCTGATCTTGCGGTGAATCCAAAAGTGAAAGAAGTTTTTGTAAAGCGAACCAAACTGTTCAATGCGATGCGAAATTTCTTTAATGAAAGAGAATATTTCGAGGTAGAAACTCCAATCCTTCAGTCTATCCCGGGTGGGGCAGCCGCAAGACCTTTCGTTACACACCACAATGCGCTGGATATTCCATTATACCTGAGAATTGCCAATGAGCTTTACCTTAAGAGATTGATCGTAGGTGGTTTTGATGGGGTTTATGAATTCTCGAAAAACTTCAGAAATGAAGGAATGGACAGGACTCATAATCCGGAATTTACTGCGATGGAGATCTATGTAGCCTACAAGGACTACAACTGGATGATGGACTTCACCGAGAAATTACTGGAGCATTGCGCCATTGCCGTAAACGGAACTACCGAAGCTACTTTTGGCGAGCATAAGATTGACTTTAAAGCGCCATATAAGCGTCTGAGCATGACCGATGCTATCAAGGAATTTACCGGTTTTGATATTACCGGGAAGTCTGAGAAAGAACTTTATGAAGCTGCTAAAGGAATGGGTATCGAGGTTGATGATACCATGGGTAAAGGTAAACTGATCGACGAGATCTTCGGCGAAAAATGTGAAGGTAACTTTATCCAGCCAACTTTTATTACAGATTATCCTAAAGAAATGAGTCCGCTTTGTAAGGAGCACCGTGATAACCCTGAACTTACTGAACGTTTTGAATTAATGGTTTGCGGTAAAGAGATCGCGAATGCGTATTCTGAGCTGAACGATCCTTTGGACCAGAGAGAACGTTTTGAAGAGCAATTGAAACTTTCAGAAAAAGGTGATGACGAAGCAATGTTCATAGACAATGACTTTTTAAGAGCTTTAGAATATGGTATGCCTCCTACTTCTGGACTTGGAATTGGAATGGACAGACTAATCATGTTCTTGACCAATAAGCAGTCTATACAGGAAGTATTATTCTTCCCGCAAATGAAGCCTGAGAAGAAACAGGTGGAATTGACCGAGGAAGAAAAAGCGGTTTTCAAACTATTGAAAGATAATAATGTTCATGAACTTGATACCGTAAAAGAAGATTCAGGTCTTAGTAACAAGAAATGGGATAAAGCCGTAAAAGGACTGAGAAAACATAAGATGATAGATGTTTTTAAAGACGGTGAAAACCTGAACATCAAGGCTATATAATTATAGGTTTAATAAGCTTATATCCATTTTAAATTAAAAGCTCTGTAGTAATTGCAGAGCTTTTTTTATTAAATTGGTTTATGGATAGCCCAATTCTCCCAAAACAACCACCTGTGTTTATCTCCTATTTAAGGGTAGGTAAACTTCTATATATTTCGCTTGGGCTGTTTGCTGCGGAATCTTATTTCTTCTGGAGGTTATTTAAAAGTAGCAGGTTCCAGGAGCAGGAATTAATGCAGGCATTCTGGCTTATTTGCTTTCTTTTTTCCTTTGTGCATATTTTCCTGGTACTTATGGATGGCTGGTCCAGATTTCAGAATTATAAAAAAATAAAGGATCTCTTCTACCAGCATGGTTTCAAGGTTAGAATTGCCGTGAATTACAGAGGATCAAAATGCCAACGAAACGCGGCTATCGTTGCTGCCGAAGAACTAGGATTTGGGAATGATGTTCGCAGACTTTATAAAAAACTGGGAATAAAAGAATATCACTTGTTACCTGATTTTTTTGTGCAGGACCCGTTCTTTCTTTTCAAAAATTCCTTCTGGTCCCGTACATTCCTGGAAAAATATTACCCTCCAAAATTTGATTTTAGAAGCATCTCCAAAATGCAAATCCCTGTAAACTGAGAATTTATAGGGGTATTCTTTAAACCATTTTGATTTTTAAAAGTCTTATAACTGCCGAATGGCAGTCTTTTTTCATTTTCAGGTGAAAATTACTGCCTTAAAAAAGATCTTATTAATTAAAAAACTAAAATCTATGATTAAGAAACAGAGCCTACGGCTTCTGGTTTTAGCCCTTTCCCTATCGGTTTCCGGTTGTGCTGTTTTTCAGCCTGAGAAAAAGTCGGAATCCAAAACTGCTTCCGCAGAAAACTCCAAAAAAGATAAGAACGGACTCAAGCCCTATGATAAAGTTATTACCAAAGACGCGAAAAGCGACAAGGGTCTTTTTACTGTACACGAGGTAGAAGACAAAAATTTTTACGAGATCCCAGACAGTCTCTTTAACCGTGAAATGCTTACGGTAACCCGTATCGCCAAAACAGCCAATGGTATTGGTTTTGGCGGCGGAAAACAAAATACACAGGTTCATCGCTGGCAGAAAAAAGGTGATAAGGTTTTACTTCGTGTAGTATCTTATGAAGTTTATGCTGCTGATTCCTTACCTGTACACGAGGCGGTAAGAAATTCGAATTTTGAACCTATCATTCAAAGTTTCGATGTTAAGACAGTTGGAAAAGATTCCATTTCAAAATCTACTGTTATCGATGTTACAGATCTTTACACCAAAGATGTCCAGGCTCTTGGTTTACCTGACGGAACCAGAAAAAGGTTCAAGGTATCAAGACTTGACGAAAGCAGGTCTTACATAGATACTATTAGAAGTTATCCTGAAAATATCGAAATAAGACACGTAAAAACTTATAACGCAGGGGATCCTCCTTCCAATTCCAGTACAGGATCCATTTCCCTTGAGTTCAGTAATTCTATGATCCTTCTTCCTGAAGTCCCAATGGAAAGAAGATATTTTGATGAAAGAGTAGGATGGTTCACTACAGAGCAAACAGACTACGGCCTGGATGCTCAAAAAAGTGAAACCGTAGAATACCTTGACAGATGGAGACTTGAAGTTAGGGAAGAAGATATGGAGAAGTTCAAAAACGGTGAATTAGTAGAACCAAAAGAACCTATCGTATATTATATAGACCGTGCAACTCCTGAAAAGTGGGTTCCTTTTATCAAACAGGGGATCGAAGACTGGCAGGTAGCTTTTGAAGCAGCAGGTTTCAAAAACGCGATTATTGCCAAGGACGCTCCTACCGTAGAAGAAGATCCAGACTGGAGCCCAGAAGATGTAAGATATTCTGTAGTAAGGTACCTTGCCTCCCCTATTCCAAATGCTAACGGACCGCATGTTAGTGATCCGCGTTCGGGAGAGATACTGGAATCTGATATCAACTGGTATCACAATGTAATGACCCTACTTCGAAACTGGTTCTTCGTACAGACCGCAGCTATAAATCCTGAAGCACAGGATGTCGCTTTCAAGGATGAAGTAATGGGAAGATTGATAAGATTTGTTTCCTCTCACGAAGTTGGTCACACTTTAGGTTTACCACACAACATGGGAAGTAGCGTTGCATATCCCGTAGAGAAATTAAGAGATGCTGAATTTACTCAAGAATTTGGTACTGCTCCTTCGATCATGGATTACGCACGTTTCAATTATGTAGCCCAGCCAGAAGATGGTGATGTTGCTTTAATGCCGAACATTGGTCCATATGACAAATATGCCATTGAATGGGGTTACCGTCCAATTCCGGAGAAAGAAGGAAAGGAAGAAAAATCAATTCTTGATGAATGGATCCTCGAACATGCAGGAGACCCAATGTATAGATTTGGTAGCCAGCAAAGCGGTGGCGTGATAGACCCAAGTTCTCAAACTGAAGATCTTGGAGATGACGCCATGCTTGCCAGTGAATATGGTATTAAAAACCTTAAACGAATTGTACCTAATCTAATCGAGTGGACAGCTGAGGACGGTAAGGATTATGACGATCTTGATGATCTTTATGGGCAGGTACTTTCACAGTATAACCGATATATGGGGCACGTTGCTGCCAATATTGGTGGTGTTTATGAATACTACAAGACCTATGATCAGGAAGGCGCAGTATATTTCCACGTAACCGAGGAAAAACAACGAAGAGCGATGGACTTTCTTCAGGAACAATTATTCGAAACACCAGAATGGCTAATCAATCAGGAGATCTTCAATAAGATCGAATTTGACGGAAATCTTGAACGTATTCGAAATATGCAACAGAGAACACTGAATAATATCCTTGATTTTGGAAGAATGGCCAGGTTGATGGAGAATGAGGAGATCAATGGGAAGGATGCCTATACTCTACTGGATATGATGACCGAATTAAGAGAAGGGATCTGGAGTGAAGTTTATTCAGGTAAAAGAATAGATCGATACAGAAGAAATCTTCAACGTGCTTATATTGAAAGAATGGAGCATTTGATGAATGAAGAACAGGACGAGGTACCGGCAAGATGGAGAAGATGGGTAACCAGAAGCGAGATCAATGTATCACAGAGTGATATTAGACCGGTTGTACGTGGTGAACTTAATGCTTTGGAAAGACAGATCAAAAGTTCTGTATATCGTTCGGGAGATACTCTAACCCGTTACCATTTACAGGATATATTGAAGAGAATAGACCTTATTCTGAATCCTATCAACTAGGTTCAAAATATACAGTTTATATAGAAGCTACCGCCTAAAAGCGGTAGCTTTTTTTGTTAAACACCATTCGATTCAGAAGTATTTATTTTAACTTTAAGTAACTGTAAACCAATAATTTAATCATCATGAAACGGATCACAATATTAGCAATGCTATTTGCTTTCATTTCTATGGGAGCTATCGCACAGGTTAAAGAAAAGCATCATGAATCTCACAATATTAAAGAGAATATCGATACCGAGGCACATGCCATGATGTATGCAGACAAAGTCACCACAAGATTGAACCTAAGCCTGGAACAAAAAGAAAAGATCCAGGAAGCTCAAATGAAAAGACTGCAACATGAAAAGGAAATGATGGCAGAAATGATGCATGATACTGGCGAAATGGGAGAGATGAAGAAGAAAAAAATGCACGCCTATGAAGATGAGTTCATGGCTGACATGAAGAATATTCTAACTCCTGCACAATATCAGAAATGGCTCACTATGCACGAAAGAGAGAAGAAAATGCATTACTGATTTATTCTCTTAAACGGAAAGTACCTTAATTAACCCGTAAGTTTAATTCACAAAGAACTTTACGATAAGTCCTCCTGCCAGCCATAAATAGCAGGCAAAAGCCAGGTATTTGAGGGTTTTCTCCAGGGCCTTACTCTTGGGCGCCATTTCTTTCATGAACATCACATCATCCCTTTTAAAGAATCCCAGGTAAACCAGGAAACCAGAAATGGCGAGGAAAGCCATATTAAGCCAGAATGTATAATCTATTTTGAAGTATTCACTATCCTGTATTTTTACTGAAGATGGATCAGGTAACATATCAAACAGATTGAATCCGTAATGCAGGGCCAGGGAGGCTCCTATCAAAGAAGTGAATAAAAGGAAAAGGATAAAAAAGCTCATTTTCCATCCATAATATTTTGCATTTATCCGAAGGATTGGGAACACTACAAGATCGCTAAAAATAAAGGCCATCACCCCGGCAAAACTTACTCCTTTACTAAATAGCAAGGCCGCCAGCGGTATATTTCCCATGGAACCAATAAAGGTCAGGAATGCCGCTACCGGGCCTACTACGACATGTTCGAGAATGGTGAAAAATCCGAAATCGGTATTTCCCTGTCCGCTGTTGATGAACAGGGTTTCAAAGAATGAATCGGGAACGAAAGCAGCAACGATACCGGCTACGGTAAAGCCCACACTCACATCTTTCCAGACCATCTTCCACTCCATCCCGTATTGTTGCGCTACCTTAGCCCAACCAGTCTCAGACTTTATTTTCTTTTTCCAGGACTTCGAACTATCATCTTCGTCATCCTCGCTATCCAGTCTTTCTCTGGCCTTTTTAATAAGCTTCTTTGGATTGATAATTCGAACCAGCAGCCAGCTGATAAGGATTAGAATGAGTCCGCCCACATATTCTCCAACCACGAATTGCCAACCCAGAAAAATGGATATGATAATACCAAGTTCGATAACCAGGTTGGTCGAAGCCAGCAAGAAAGCTATTGACGAAACGAAACTCGCTCCTTTTTTAAACAAACTTTTGGTAGAAGCCAGGGCTGCGAAACTACAGGAACTGCTAATAAAACCGAAAAATGTACCGAGCAGAACTCCCTTCCTCTCTCCTTGCCCCATGGTTTCCTGCATCTTCTTTTCGGTCACAAAAACCTGTATACAACTACTAATCACGTAACCCAGTGCGAAAGCCCATAAGGCCATCCAAAAAAATCCGCTGGTGGTGTACGCGGCTTCTCCCCATTTGCTTAAAAAATCCTGCATAAATAAAATTCTCTAATTCCTATTGTTTTTACGTCAAGCTGCTCCGATGCTTTGGGAGATTCAGCTTTTCTATCAGATCCTGAAACAAGTTCCGGATGACTTCCAGTTTAATTTTTTTTTTAGACCCTGAAATAAATTCAGGGTGACGTTATTAATTCAAATTTCATTCAGAGCGAAATGCAATGAAGCGAAAAATCTTTTCCACTTGAAAGAGATTCCTCCTCCGTCGGAATGACAGGCATTGTCATTCAGAACGTAGCGATAGCGGAGTGAAGAATCTCGTACTCTTGAGATTCCTCCTTCGTCGGAATGACAGGCATTGTCATTCAGAACGCAGCGATAGCGGAGTAAAGAATCTGGAGCTCAAATAATATTCCTCACTTCGTTCGGGATGACATATATTCTTTACAATTTCGCATTCCTCAACCTCAGCGCGTTCGCGATCACCGAAACCGAACTAAAACTCATAGCCAGCGCGGCGATCATTGGCGAAAGCAATAATCCAAAAAACGGATATAACACTCCTGCCGCAATTGGCACTCCCAACGTATTATAAATGAGCGCGAAGAACAGGTTCTGCTTGATATTCTTCATCACCTTTTCACTAAGCCTTATTGCCTTCAAAACACCTTTTAGATCTCCCTTTACCAGGGTGACCTCAGCGCTTTCTATAGCCACATCGGTACCTGTCCCCATAGCGATCCCAATATCAGATTGCGCGAGAGCCGGGGCATCATTGATACCATCTCCGGCCATGGCCACTTTTCTACCTTCGGCCTGGAGTCTTTTTACCTCATCCATTTTATTCTGCGGGATCATTCCCGCTTTGAAGTCGGCAAGGTTTAATTCTTTAGCTACCGCAGAAGCGGTTTTCTCATTATCTCCGGTTAGCATCACCACTTTAATTCCTTCTTTTTGAAGTTCATCCAGAGCTTCCCGACTTGTCTTCTTGATCTTGTCTGAAATGGTTACAAAGCCAACCACTTTAGAATCTACCGACAGGTAAGAAACGGTTTTCCCTTTTTCCTGTTCTGCAGAAACCTTTGCCAGAACTTCTTTTGAGATTTCAGCATTTTCAACCTGCATTAGTTTATCATTTCCAAGCGCCAGTGCTTTTCCTTCAAATTTCGCTTCCACTCCTTTCCCGGTCACCGAATTGAAATCTGCAGCTTCTCCATATTCAATATTTTCCGCTTTCGCATAATTCACGGTCGACGTTGCCAATGGATGTTCACTTTGAGCATTTACCGAAGCAATAAGACGTATGATCTCTTTTTCAGTAAAATCTGGAGATACTGAAACCACCTTTTCCACAGAGGGCTTTCCTTCGGTGATGGTTCCCGTCTTATCGATGATAAGCGTATCGATCTCATTCATTTCTTCCAGCGCGCGGGCATTCTTGATCAGCACCCCGTTTTTAGCTCCTTTCCCCACTCCTACCATAACCGACATTGGCGTGGCCAATCCTAAAGCGCAGGGACAGGCAATGATCAAAACGGCTATAGCATTCACGAGAGCGTAAACGTAAGCAGGTTCTGGACCCCAGATCGCCCAGGCAATAAAGGTAAGAACAGAAATAAGCACTACTATAGGGACAAAATAGGCCGAAATTCTATCGGCTAACTTTTGAATAGGAGCCTGGGAGCGACTTGCTTCATTCACCATTTTGATGATCTGGGCAAGCAAGGTCTCATCTCCAACTTTCTCGGCGGTCATGGTAAAACTCTGGTTTCCGTTAATGGTTCCCGAGCTAACCTTATCACCTTCTTTTTTATCTACCGGTATGGGCTCTCCCGTGATCATAGATTCGTCAATGTTGGATTTCCCCTTTTTAATAGTTCCATCCACCGGGACCTTATCGCCAGGTTTTACTCTTAAAACATCTCCTTTCTGAATCTTATCTACCGAAATAGTTTCCTCTTTACCATCTGCCACCCTTACGGCTGTATTCGGGGCAAGTTTTAATAATTCTTTAATTGCTGAATTTGTCCTGCTGTGTGCACGGGCTTCCAATACCTGACCCATCAACACGAGGGTTAAAATAACCGTGGCTGCTTCAAAATAAACATGCACGGTCCCCATTTCGGTCTTGAACTGGGCCGGGAAAAAATCCGGAAATATCAGTCCAAAAACACTAAAAACCCAGGCCACCCCTGCTCCAATCCCTATAAGGGTAAACATATTGAGGTTCCATGTCTTTATAGATCGCCAGGCTCTCTCGAAGAACATCCAGGTGGCATAGAATACCACAGGTAGGGAAAGTGCAAATTGTACCCAGTTCCAGGTTTGCATACCTGCCAGGTCATATAGTGGATTGTCCGGGATCATTTCAGACATCGCAATCAAAAAGATCGGCAAGGTGAAAGCTACCGAGATCCAGAATTTCCTTAATAGTTTTTTATATCCCTTTTCCTCCGCGGAAACTTCAGGTTGCATCGGCACTAATTCCATCCCGCAAATAGGGCAATCTCCGGGTTCGTCTTTGACAACCTCCGGATGCATGGGACAGGTAAACTGAACTTTGGTAGCAGCGCTCACCTCTTCAACGAGGTCCATGCCACACACAGGACAGTCGCCTGGCTTGTCATAGGTCTTATCGCCTTCACAATGCATGGGGCAATACCAGGTACCAGTTCCCTTTCCATCACTTTTGCTTTTCTTTTTTGCTTCAGGATTTGGTGGAGCCTGTTCTCCCGGCATCATAATGTGATAATTCCCGCCATCTTTTTGCAGAGCCTCCTCAAATTTTTCAATTTTGATATGCTCTTGCATGCTGATCTCGGCTTCGGCTTTTTCGAGATCCACCTTAGCTTCGATAACGCCTTCAACCTCATTAAGAGTTTTTTCAACATGACTCCTACAACCATTACAGGTCATCCCAGTTATTTTATAAGTATGGGTCATAGGTTTTCCCGAATGCTGTTCAGCATCTTCAGGTAACATAATATGATAATTTCCTCCTTCACTGGCCAGGGCATTCTCAAGCTTATGTAGCGGAACATGCTTTTTCATCTCTACTACCGCTTCAGCTTTTTCAAGATCTACGCTAACACCGGAGACCCCTTCAACATTAGAAAGAGTCTCTTCTACCTGGTTTCTACAACCATTGCAGCTCATTCCCGTTATCTTATATTTATGTTTCATTTTTTTGAAGAATTGCCTCCTTATTTAGAAAGTTACGGAGATTTAATTTTAGCTAAGGTAAGCAGCAAAAAAAAGAGAGGAATTTAAAATTATGGAAAAGTCTTTCGAAAAGTATAGAAATGCCAGAGGGGAATTTCTTCCCCTCTGGCAATTGATTCTATGTTACGCTAAAAAACTTTCGCATGCAGTTACACATTCTTTACAGGCTTTAGCGCAATCCTTGCAGTGCTGTGTATCATGTTTCCCACACTCATCGACACATGCCTGGCATACTTTTTTACAATATTCCACCAGGCCTTTTACATCCTTATAATCTGTGGCCAGGACCTGGTTCAAGGTAGAACATACTTCTGCACAAACTCTATCTAAGCGAATGCAGTCTTTCATCATTTTTACATTGTCTTCTTCCAGACAGGCATCTGCACAATAATTACAATGGTTAATACAGTTTCCCAATGCACTTATCAATTTCTCATTTCTCATAACTTGTTGAATTTATTGGTTATAACTCAAATGTAGAAATGACCGGGAAGAGACACTTTTAAAAAAATGCTAACATCTTTCAGTTTTAAAAGTTTTTAACTCAAATACAGAATTATTAGGTTTTTTTTGCATCTATAAGTTCCCATTTCCATCCATCTTGCTCTATTAGGGTCTTGAAAAGTTTACGGTTTCTGCTAATTTCTTCTGAATAGTCATTTGAATCCTGAGTCAGCATTTTCCTTTCTGACAGTTTATTGGTCCCTGAAAAGGATGGTTCTGAATTTACCGGATCGATATGTGTAACCTCAGCGATGACTTCAAAATAATTATCATAGGCTACAAAAAGCGGCTTGAGATTTTCATATCCGGGTCTATATTCTACTTTCACTTCAAATGAAATGATCAATAACGCCTCGTATAACCTGGCCAGTTGAAGAATGACCGCATTTTTCTCTTTGTTATTATGGAAATAATGAATTACCGGATAGGCTCGATGCTGCTGACTATATTTTATGATCGAATCTGAAATTTTATCAACTTTCTTTAAAAGCGGATCAAAATTTTCTCCATTCCAACAGCTTATGATTATTTCTTCGGGGGTACTACCCAAAGTGCTCAAGGTAATTCCAAGCTTTCGCTGATCTATCACCGCAGAAAGTACAGGAATAAAATAGGTGACAGACATAGTGAGTAGAATTAAGCCGGTAAAGGAATAAATACTTGTTACTATCCTCCAAATATCGGCTGAAGCCACATAATCCCCCATTCCCAGGGTAGAAAGACTATAACCGCTATAATAGACTATTTGCCAGAAATTAGCAGGAATTTTTGTAGTGCTATCTATGATCGCTCCGGGATAGCCCGAAAAAATAAGGACGAGGCTCATCCATAAAAAGAAAACCCAAATTAAAACTATAGAAATGAGCAGGATATACCCCGTTCTGGATAATATCTTTGATCTACCATTGTTTCCTGAGATCTTAAGAAAAAGCTTCCAGAAAAAATGGGCGAACCGGCTGGTGAGCCATCCCCCTCCCTGCATAGAAAGCGTGGTTTGAAGAATATCGATGACAATAGCAAAATACAGGATGATCCCTGCGATCAAAAATAAGCTCATAATTAGTTATTGGTCGGATTTCCGGGAAATTAAGAAATCACTCAACAACTTTATTATATAGAAATGCTAAAACCTTGGAAAGCGGGCCTTGTTAGATGGAATCGAGAGTCTTGCGGTCGCTGGCATGCTTCTTTTTATATTCTGAAGGCGTAAGACCAGTAGCATTTTTAAAAGAAGTAGAGAGATAGGCCGGGGTGGAATACCCTAAATTATCGGCGATCATCGCGATGCTCCAGTCATCATAGTTAAGTAATTCCTTTACCCTTTCAATACGTACCGCGTTATAGAATTTCTGTATGCTCTGGCCTTCATTTTCCGTAAAGACATGGGTGATATGACTGTAATCGTAATTAAGTTCTGAAGTTAACAAGCCAGAAAGTTTTTCTACGGAAGTATCTTCAGAATACACCTTTTCAATGATCAGGGATTTAATGTTATTAATGAGTTTCTCATTGCGATCCTGGATGATCTCAAAACCAACCTTTTCAAATTCCTTCTCTAGAGCGATCCTTTCCCTGGGTTCCAGATCACGATTTAATATGGCCTGCCCCAAACTGACCTCTTTAAAGGGTATATTCATCCTGTTGAGAATATCCTCTACGGTCATAATGCATCGCTGGCATACCACGTTACGAATATTGATCGTCTTTTCTTCCAAGAAATTAATTTTAAAAGAATATCCAGACCGAATAAACCGGCCTGGATATCCGGTATTTTTATTCTATAGTTTCATCTACTCTTCCACACTTCAGCATTTTATCTCCAAAATACGGATTTCTTATCTCTTCTGAAGTCGAGTACCAGTAATCTCCTTTTCCTTCAAACGCCATAGGGCAAAACTGCTTGTAGATCTTTCCTGAAGAAATTTCTTGCTTTAACACTGGGTCCATAGCCGCGGTTAATTCAGAAAATATCTCCCTCTGCTTATTCACATCTTTCTCGGCCGCAATATTTCCAGCGATAACTGCGATCTCAGGATTATTTTCTTCAAGGCTTGCCTGAAGTTCTTTGGCAGCTTCGGCAGCAGCTTCGGCATCTGTCTGCACCAAAGCATCTTTTACCTCAAGATACTGGTTAAAGGCCTTCTTTACTACTTCATTTTCAAATTCGGCAGTCGCTGCAGCCATGGTTTTTTCAGAATGTGTATGATCAGAATTTTCATGCATTTCGTGATCTTCGTGAGAAACTGCATCGTCTTTTTCCTTCTTTGAATCTCCGCAAGAGTACATCATTAAACTCCCTGCAACTAAACTCATGCTGATTAAACTTCTAACTCTTCTTTTCATTTTTCGAATTATTAATTATTGATTTTTGACGTATTTAATTGTTCCTGATAACAGGATTTTTCTTCTTCTTTTTCACCTTTTTAACTGGCTTAAGAATCTTCCTGACTGTGGGGGAAGAAACATACCAGAGCAGGAATCCGCTCAGTACGGTGATCAAACCCAGCAACGAAAATGATCTTAGCAATAAATTATTGAAATCGTCCCTTCCCTCATAATCCATGGTATGGGTCATCCAGAGGAAATCAAACCAACGCCAGTCGCGGTGTCTAACCGTATTGAAATTACCGGTAAGCGCACCTACATAAGCCTTAAGGTTTTCATCGGTATCGTAAGAAATAACCCAGGCAGGAAGTAAACGTTCTCTATATTCATGATGCCTCCCGGTTTCTGTGATCCTTTCGATTCCAGAAACTTTTAGATCTTCTTTCATATATCTGGAAGCTATATCCAGTGCCTGCTGGCTGCTGATCTCCTCGATAATTTCTCCATTGCGGGCATCCATTAGTACCTTATCATTAACATAATAAAATGGCTTACCGGAGATCTCCTGCAGTTTTACTGAAGCTACCTCCATCTCAGGATGGAGTTCTGTCGGACTTTTAAGATCTGAAAAAGATGAATGTACAGGCGCTTCTTTTTTGAAATGGTCGCCGTGGATCTCATCCAGATCTGTCCAGCTAAAATAGAGACCACTTACCGTCCACATAATAAATTGTATCCCAATAAAGATTCCCAGGTATCTGTGGGCCTTTCTAATATTTATAGCGGTTTTCCTTTTAACCATTATTTACCCTTCTCTAGTTTTTCGATAAGTTTCTTCATTTCCGCGATTTCCTTTACCTGTGCCTTGATGATCCCATCTGCCAGTTCTCTAACTTCCGGGTCTTGTATATCGGCTCTCTTACTCGTTAAGATAGCGATAGAGTGATGCGGGATCATCGCCTTCATATACAAAACATCCCCAATTATAGGGCGCTGAGCTCTCACCAGTCCTAATGCGGCCACAAAAAGTAATAGACTGCCTACATATATAGCAATGTTCTTTTTCCTGTTTTTATACATTTTAAGCATAAGCGAAAGCATAATCACGGCCATTGCAGCTATACCAAGACAGGTCATATAAAATCTCGTCAGGCTGAAATAGACATGGTCGATTTCATAGGTATTCAGGTACATGGTGATGTACATGGCTACAAAAGATAAACCCAGCATTAAAAAGAACCTGGTATAATTACTACCGCTCTTCTGCTCCTTGTTTTGGTGTTTGGTTTCCATAATTTCTGGTTTTTGGTTGGTTATAATTTTTTTAAACAATACTGATATTACCTGATCTCTGCCGTGACCTCCCCACAGGTGAGCATAGACTCCCCGTAATAAGGATTTCGCACTTCTGAACTCAAACTAAGCCAGTCTGCTCCACGATTATTATTGGCCATGGGGCAATGCTGAATATACATCCCGTCGATAGGTTTGGTGGATCGGGCAAGATCAATCATGGTATTGGAAAGGCTAATAAATTCTTTCCTGGCCGCATCGATGGAAGCCGCATTCACAAGCCTATCTGTAACCGATTGAAGTTTTGGAATATTGATCTTAAGCACAGCCTTCACCTCATCACTTAAAGCCGCCACCTGTACCTGGTCTATTGCCTGTTGTAATTCTTTGCCTTCGCTTTTTGCCTTCTGAAAATCATCATTTACCAGGGCGTCCTTCAATTCCAGGTAATTGCTGAAGAGCAGTTGTAAAACCGATTTCTCTTCTTCTGAAACCTCTAAACCTTCATTCCCGATATTCGGGTTCATCATGCTTGGTTTTCCCGCCAACTGAACGGCCGCATCCACGGTAAAAGTACCATTCACCACGATCTCTTCTCCCGGTTTCAGTCCGCTTTCTATGATATAGGAATCGGCAAGGGCGGGCCCAAGATTCACTTCTCGCATTTCAAATCCGGCTCCTTTGTCCATTTCAGTTTTCACATATACCACCGAACGTTCCCCGGTCCATAGAACAGCAGATTCAGGGATCACAATACGGTCTTCGCCCGTAGATCCCAGCTGATTTTCCACTACGCCGCTCACGAACATTCCCGGCTTTAATTTTCCATCCTTATTGCTCACTTCTATCCTTGCGGTGGCTACCCTTGTATTATCGTTCAATAATGGATCTACAAAACTTATCTTTCCTTCGAAGGTTTTCCCCGGAATGGATTTCACGGTATATTCAACCGTGCTGCCTTCTTCAACCCAGTTCAGGTCACTTTCATATAGGTCGAACTGTATCCAAAGCTGATCCAGGTTCGCGATCTGGTAGATAGGCATTCCCTGTTCAAGATGGTCTCCGGGCTCCGCCATAAGTTCTGTCACCACGCCACTAACATCGGCGCGGATGGAAAACCTCTGGATCGGCTCTCCTTCGGCCAACATCCTGTCGATCTGCGCATCACTTATTTTCCAGTTCCTTAGTTTTTGCTTTGCCGCAGCAAACAGTTCCGGTTGGGATTCCTTGATCTCCTGCGCCTGTAATAACTCGGCCTGGGCAGTTACCAGTTGAGGGGAATAGATCGTAGCCAGACCCTGACCTCGATTTACCTTTTCCCCGGTGAAGTTCACCATCAGTTTCTCGATACGCCCTGGAATATGCACGGTTTGGGTGTAGTCGTTACGCTCATCTACCACAACTTTTCCGTTCAGCCGCAATTCTTTGCCAATCTGCCCGCCTCCAACGGTCATGGTACTGATGTTCGCCAGTTTCATCGCATCCTCGCTCATCCTGAACATGTCTGCATCCAGCCCTCCTTCATCTTCTGAAAGGGGGATAAGGTCCATTCCGCAAATGGGACATTGTCCCGGCTCCGGCTGTCTTATTTGTGGATGCATAGAGCAGGTCCAGATTTCGGCTTCTGAAACTGCCGAATGATCGTGCTCATCCCCGGCGGTTTCATTTCCTCCGAAGAACAACCAGCCAAGGAAGATCCCTAAAACCAGGACGCCTATGGCCAGAAATATGTTTTTTCTATTCGTTTTCATCTGTAGTATTTTTAAATGATAGGTAGTCTAATCTGGCGGCTACTTTATAGCCGTTCACCTGCGCCTCGATCTTCTGGATCTTCAGCATCAAAAGGTCCTGGTTCATTTGCAGTACCTCCTCGAAATCTGAATTGGCATTGCTGAATCCCGAGATCAGTAATTTATTGGCCTGGTTTGAAGAAGTGATCTGCCTGTCATAAAGATCGATCAAACGTTCTGCCTTTCGAAGTTCATAGCTCAGCATTTCTGCCTCACTGCTTAGTTCATTGACCTTTGCCTGTTTTTCCTGTTCAGTAGCCTGGGCCATCAATTCGGCCTCCTGTCTCGCGGCCTTATATTTTTTCCTGAAAATAGGCAGGCTCACCGAGAACATGGGCATGATCGCATCCTGGCCATTATCCATCGGGTTGGCATCTGTTCTTTTTGAAATGATCGCATAATCCACTCCAAGCCCCAGCATAGGCAGGCCATCCTTTTTTGAAAGTTCGATCTCGTTCTCAAAGGCTTCCTTTTCGAATTCCAGAGCCGAGATACTTGGATGTGCTTCAAAATTGGAAATATTGCCAATTACTGCATCATATTCCAGTTTATCTCCCACCTCAACCATGGCTGTTTGCGACCTGTTAAGCAGAATATTGAACTGCCTTTTTTTGGTTTCCAGCTCTTCCTTCATCAATTCAATCTGCGTGAGCAGTTCTTCCTTTTTGATGTCCACCTTAACCACGTTCACCATCGGGGCACTCCCCGCCTCAAAACGATTCAGCGCAAGCTTCCTGTAAGAATTGAGGATCTCCAGATCTTCTTGCATCACCTTCAGAGTATTTTCGATCCGGAAGATCTCGGCATATTCCGCTTTTACTTTGACGAAAAGATTTTCCCGAACCTGCAGGAAATCCTGGAATTTCGCTTCGGCCATCAGCTCTGCGGAAGTTTTCTTCAGTTTATTGGTTCCAAACCAGGGAAACATCTGCATTAAAGAAAATCTTGCTTCCTGTGCTCCCAACCTGGTTTCTATCATCCTTCCGAATGCGCTCATGGTCAATGTAGGATCAGGAAGCGAAGAAACCTGAGGAGCTTTTTGTAGTGCCGCCTCGAACCTGGTATATGCTGCCTTCACTTCAGGATTATTTTCTGAAGCCACCTGCAAATATTCTTCTACTTGCTGAGCCTGACCCTGAAACAGGGAGAGCATCAAACAAAACAATACGAGTATAAATTGATTAGTTTTCATTCGTTGGCTCATTATTAGTTTCTAAATTTCTTTTTACCACGCTTTCACGCCAGAAAGCCTGTAAGACCGGCACCACGAATATGGTCATGATCTGGATGATCATTCCTCCCACGATCGGAATAGCCATAGGCACCATGATATCAGATCCTTTACCGGTAGAGGTAAGTACCGGGAATAGCGCAATGATGGTAACTGCTGTGGTCATCATAGCAGGACGCACCCGCTTCTTGCCGGCTTCGAGTACGGCATCGCGGACTTCAGGCACTGTTTTCGGCTGCCTGCGTTCGAAGACCTGGTGAATGTACGTACCCATTAACACCCCGTCATCTGTAGCAATTCCGAACAAAGCGATAAATCCGACCCACACAGCCACACTCAAATTCACTTCACGTATCTGGAACAAGTCTCGCATATTAGTGCCGAATACATCGAAATCCATGAACCATCCCTGGCCGTATAGCCAGATCATGATGAATCCACCTGCAAATGCCACGAAGACTCCTGAAAAATGAATGGTAGACGCTATAACCGTCTTAAACTGAAAATACAGTAACAGGAAGATGATGATCAAACACAGCGGAATCAAAATTGACAGTCTTTTTACAGCCCTTACCTGGTTTTCATAATTTCCGGAAAATTTAAAATTGACCCCTTCAGGCACCACCAATTCTCCATTATCTACCTTTTCCTGAATAAAGTTCTGAGCATCGTTTACCACGTTCACTTCAGCATAGCCGTCACGTTTATCGAATAATACATATCCCACCAGGAAGGTCTCTTCACTTTTGATCATTTGCGGTCCACGGACATATTCCAGATCGGCCAGCTCACCCAATGGCACCTGTGCCCCTGTGGAAGTTGGCACCAGGATTCGCTTTATAGCTTCCGGATTATCCCTTAGCTCCCGCGGATAACGGACTCTAACCGGGAATCTTTCCCTACCCTCTACCGTAGAAGTGATCTCCATCCCGCCAATAGCGGTTTCGATGGTTTGCTGCACATCTTCGATGCTCAGTCCATACCTGGCAATAGCATTACGGTCTATATCGATCTCCAGGTAAGGTTTTCCAACCACCCTATCTGCAAATACGGCTTCAGATTTTACGGATGGCACCTGTTTCAAAAGGTTTTCCAGCTGGATGCCAAAATCCTGAATTGTTTTTAGATCTGGGCCATATACCTTAATACCCATAGGAGCCCGCATTCCCGTTTGCAACATGACCAGCCTGGTTTCTATAGGCTGTAATTTTGGTGCAGAAGTCACCCCGGGCAGTTTGGTCCTCTTTACGATCTCATCCCAGATATCATCAGGGCTCTGGATATGATCTCTCCAGTTCCTGAAGTACTTCCCGTCTTCAGCGGGAATTAACTCTTCTCTCTTTATATTTTTTGCAATAGCATCTGTATTGGACAGGCTATCTCCGGTTCTAAGGATGAATCGATCGTCATCGTCAACTTTAAAACGCATGGGTTTACCGTCCTCGTTAAGCGCATATTCCGGTTTATAGTTGATAATATTTTCGAACATGGAGACAGGAGCAGGATCCAGTGCACTTTCAATACGACCCAGTTTTCCCACAGAAATTTCCACTTCCGGAATATTGGTCACCGCCATATCCAGCTTTTGAACGGTCTCCTTGGTATATTCTATTCCCGCGTGCGGCATGGTCGTAGGCATCAGCAAAAAGCTACCTTCATTAAGAGAAGGCATGAATTCCTTGCCAACCCCGGGAAATGTGTGAGTAAGACCGGACCAGACCTTGGTTTGATTAATATCCACACCTACTTCCTCCAGCGCGTCGTCAACAAATCCAAATAGCTTTGGAAACCCGAACCAGATCATCGCCCCTAGTAATATGGTTATTAATGGCAACGCAAAGAACTGTGCTTTGTGGGTTAGACACCAGTTAAGAATAGGTTCATAATATCTCACCACGGCCAGTAATAGCACCAATGTAAGACCAATTAAGATGATCACGAAAATATAATTGGAAAAAAGGCTCTTTTCAAAGCCAAGAGGCATCCACTCTTCAGCCAGGAAGAGGATGGTCACTAATAAGGTAATTCCAATAATGATCTGTGAAGAATATTTTCCAAGCAGCTCAGGGCTCCTATTTTCAAAAAGTTTCAGTAAGCCAATTAGCGTTAATGCCAGCGGTAACCAGAAACTGAACATCAAAGCCAGCACGATCCCTCCAATAACCAGACTGAGGTTCCAGGCCAGTTTAGTTTTCTTTTTATCTACCCTTACGTTGAAAAAGAAATAAGAGAGCATAGGTAGCACCAGTACCCCAATTATAAAAGCTGCTCCTATGGCAAAGGTCTTGGTAAAAGCTAAAGGCCTGAATAATTTTCCTTCGGCATTTTCCATGAAAAAGACCGGTAGAAAACTAACGATGGTGGTAAGCAAGGCAGTGGTTACTGCTGGGGCCACTTCTACCGTAGCTTTATAAATGATTTCAAGTAATCTTTTACCCCTGGCATTTTTGTTTTCCGGCATTTCCAGCCAGCGAATCGTATTTTCAACAAAGACGATCCCCACGTCTACCATTACCCCAATGGCGATCGCAATACCCGAAAGAGCCACGACATTCGCGTCTACCCCAAAATAGCGCATTGCGATGAAGGTCATTAGAACTGCAATGGGTAGTAAGCTTGAGATCAATACCGAAGCTCTCAGGTTCAAGACCAGTACGATGATCACAATGATACTGATCAGAATTTCATGTGATAGTGCACTTTCGAGCGTACCTATGGTTTCATTGATAAGCTGCGTCCTGTCATAAAAAGGAACAATAGTAAGTTTCGAAACTGTTCCATCTTCAAGAGTCTTCGAAGGTAATCCCGCCGAGATCTCGTTGATCTTATCCTTGACATTTTGAATTACCTGTAATGGATTGGAACCATATCTGGCCACCACAACCCCACCGGCAACATCGGCACCACCTTTATCCAGGATGCCTCTTCTTTCCGAAGGTCCTAAATGCACCCGGGCGATATCCCTAATCAGGATCGGTTTATTGTCCCTGGCTACTACTACTGTATTTTCTATATCCTCGATAGATTCGATATATCCCAGTCCGCGAACCAGGTATTCCACTTTATTTACCTCAAGGGTTTTGGCCCCGGCGTCACGATTGGAATTCTTAACTGCCATCATCACCTGATCGATACCAATATCAAAGGCCTTTAAAGCATCAGGATTCACATCTATTTGGTATTCCTGCACATAACCACCTACCGAAGCAACTTCAGAAACCCCCTGTGTCCCGCTGAGTCCGGGCTTCACATAGTAATCCTGGACCTTCCTAAGTTCGTGTAGATCCCAGCCCCCGGTCACATTACCTGCAGAGTCCCGACCTTCGAGGGTATACCAGTACACCTGACCTAAAGCAGTGGCATCTGGCCCCAAAGAAGGCTGAACTTCAGAAGGTAGAAGATTAGCAGGAAGCGAGTTTAGTTTTTCAAGAACTCGGGAACGAGACCAATAGAACTCTACATCTTCTTCGAAAATGATATAGATACTGGAAAAACCGAACATGGAAGAACTCCTGATGGATTTTACCCCCGGGATTCCCAGCAGCGAACTGGTAAGCGGGTAAGTGATCTGGTCTTCGACATCTTGCGGAGAACGACCAGGCCATTCGGTAAACACGATCTGCTGGTTTTCACCAATATCGGGAATGGCATCCACCGGCATCGGATCATTAGGAAGAAAACCGGTGTCCCAGTTAAACGGAGCAGTAACCAATCCCCAGCCTACAAGGAAAAGCACCAGCAAAACCGTAACCAGCCGGTTATAAAGAAAATATTTAATGATTCTATTGAACATATACTTGATGATTTGAAAATTCAGAATAGCCTAGGCCTCGCCTAAACGCATAGCAGAATGGTACCGATGGCAATAGCCGAACAGCACCTTAATCAAATCTATCAAATAAGGAATACCTGGTCTTCCAGCTGTATATCTGTGACCAGTAAGGGTGGGGAATAATCTTTAAAAGGAATGACCTGTTTGGGCAGGCTTTCAAAGAGTTCAAAATAAGTATAGGTGAAAGTTGTAATGAATAGTTGCTGATGAAAATCGAAAGAATCAAAAGAGATCTTCAGTTCGTCCTGACCTTCCACAGAAACCTTTTCATTGGTACAGCAATGTGACTCTGCAGCAGCGTTCATTTGCATACCGCAGGTCTTCGCTTTTGAGAATACCGCTTTATCTACCAGGTGGCTTCCGCAGAAATGTTTATCTACCGTAAAAGACATGGTAGACAGCATCACCAAAAAGGCCATGGTTAAAGAAAGTATATGTTGAAAAGCTTTTTTCACTGCTTACAAAAATACATATTTTTTAAATATCAGAGTTTCAGGTCTAAAACTACCCTAAAACCTGATGGTAAAATTAAAGAAGTCATAGGGATCTAAGTTTCGATTTTCAGGAATAATCTTTCAAAAATTCAATTTTAAAAATTAATCATATTATCCGTAAATTTATGTGAATCAACAACTTAAACAATAATAGAAAAATGGAAAATAGTAAGATTATTGCCGTAGTAGGCGCGACCGGATTGCAGGGAGGTGGACTGGTTCGCGCTATTTTAAATGATCCTGAAGGCGGTTTTAAAGTAAGAGCACTCACCCGGAACCCTTCTTCTGATAAAGCCAAAGAATTAAAAAAACTAGGCGCCGAGGTAGTTGAAGCAGACATCGATAATAAAGATAGTGTGGTCAGGGCCTTCAAAGGAGCTTATGGTGCATTTTGTATGACCAACTTCTGGGAACATTTCTCTCCCGAAAAAGAACTGGAACAAGCAAAAAATATGGCCGAAGCCGGCAAAGAAGCAGGTTTAAAACACGTGATCTGGTCTACTTTAGAAGACACCAGAAAATGGATTCCCTTAGACGATGACCGTATGCCCACTCTAATGGAAAAATACAAAGTCCCGCATTTTGATGCCAAGGGAGAAGCAGATGAATATTTCACAGCCAGTAAAGTGCCCTACACCCTTCTCTTTACTTCCTTCTACTGGGATAATTTCATCAATTTCGGGATGGGCCCACAAAAAGGTGAAGATGGCGAACTGGCGATCACCTTCCCGATGGATAAAAAAGAACTTCCAGGAATTGCCGCGGAAGACATAGGAAAATGTGCCTATGGAATATTTAAGGCTGGTGACACCTACAAGAATAAAATTGTGGCTATAGCGGGTGAACATCTTACCGGTAAAGAAATGGCCGATATTTTCTCTGAGGTCTATGGCAAGAAAGTTAAGTACAATGCGGTAGAGCCCGAGGTTTACAGGAATTTTGATTTTCCGGGAGCAGATGACCTGGGTAACATGTTCCAGTTCAAAGCGGAATTTGAAGAGTATTTCTGTACCATCAGGAATATCGATGCTACAAAAAAACTGAACCCAGAGCTACTCAACTTCAGGCAATGGCTGGAGCAGAATAAATCTAAGATCGAAGTTTAGTTAGTCGTTTTTGTTTCTGAACTCCCGCAGCCTGTAATAATAAAATGCCGGTAGTAAGATCAGCAGGAATAATGGATGAATTAAAAAGCGTCTAACATAAAAAAGAGCCAGGTAATGTTCTCTTTCAATATTAAGAACAAGGAAGATGAATACCAGGGTTGCCAGCACATAAAGAACGGCATAAAGCACGGCAGAAAACTTCAGGATATTAAGGTCTCTGAAGCTTATATAAATTATGGCAAGGGAGATAGCTGTGTTCAGCCAGAACCTAAGACTCAGGTTGATCATGAGTTTAGCCATATTCATTGGCGGAATGATGCCCAGTAAATAATCAGATTTAAAGAATTGAATCAATGGATCATAGAACAGTTCCTGTTCAAAAAACCTTATAGCCGCAAGCATCAGGACCAAAAGTCCTATTTCTACTATCCGGTAACGTCTTTTTACTGTCTTTTCCATTGTGAATAAATTCTAACCCAGATCAACCAGAGAATAAGTACCGTTCCATAGATCGCCAATGGAAAAAATATGGAATGCATGATATTTGAATATTGCGGATACTCATAAATGCTTACCGCAAGGATGACTATTCTTATGATATTGATCACGTAAATGATGACTGAGCCGGCCAGGATATATAATAAGGTTGAAACGGTTCTTCCAAAAAATGCGAGGATAAAAGAAGTAAAAAGAATGATGATACTTGCCGAGTTACAGCCTTCAACGATTCCGGCTAAAAAATAATCGTTCACCATCAATTTCATGGATAAGCCCGTATAGTGCATGACCACTTCTACATTTTCATAGCCAAGACCCTGCATCACAGTTCCGCTTTGACGCGCCACTAGCTGGGTTAAAGGATCGGGTACAGGATTCTCTGTATCATAAAGAATCAGGAACCCATTGTACAGGCTGGAGAAAAGAAAATAGCTACCCAGAAATATAAAGATGAATCTAAGAACAAGACGATATTTCTTAATTAGACTGAGCAAGCTTCAGAGGGGTTTTTAACAAATTTATAGAAATCAAAGGCTCGCTTTACATGAGAAATTGAATACTTTTGCACTAAATATTGTTAATATGCCATTTCAGAAATTAAAACCAAGAGTTGAAGAGATACTTAAGAATGAGGATCTAAGTGTGGACAAGAGGCTTACCGAAGTTTGTGAACTTCTTGAATCCACTATACCATATTATGACTGGGTAGGTTTCTACTTTAAAAATGGAGATAAAGAAGAACTTAAATTAAGATCTTTCGCCGGGGAACCTACAGATCATGAGATCATCCCTTTTGGAAAAGGAATTTGCGGACAGGTCGCGGTTTCGAATAAAAATTTCGTGGTGCCAGATGTAAAGGCTCAAAATAACTATATCGCCTGCAGTATTCATGTAAAGGCAGAGATCGTTATTCCTCTTTTTAAAGATGGAGAAAACATTGGCCAGATCGATATAGACAGTCATACCGAAGATCCTTTCTCTCATGAAGATGAAATTTTTCTTCAGTGGGTGAATGAAAAAGTCTCAGAGATCTTATAAAAGATCTCATTTTCGTATAAAACAAAACCCTTAGGATTTCCTAAGGGTTTTATTTTTTTGGTGTAGTTAGTTTTTAGTGATATTCCTTTTTCAACTTATATCTGAAATGCTATCGTAAAAAATAATAGGATAAAAAATCCTATTAATTGTAAAATAGAATTCAAATACTTTTTTTCGATCTCATTTCCCATTTTCATAGCTTTTGATCCAAACTTACACAAGCTTTCCCTTGACATACAGACCTTTAACTAACTTTAATCCTTTTTAGAATAATTTAAGCTAAAATTGAAGTAAAATGAGGCGGTTTTTAACGAGACCTTTACATTCCCGTCCTTATCGCCTCTACAGGATCAAGCTTAGAAGCTGAGATCGCGGGAATAATCCCTGATATTAATCCTATCACTGCAGATACGGCGGTTCCTATTAAAATATTCAGTGGAGAAAGCACAAATTCGAAATCACCAGTGAACTGTGAGGCTACGATTGAAACGAGCCAGACTATAAATAATCCAACCATCCCTCCTATTACTGAAAGTATGATCGCTTCAAATAAAAATTGTGAAAGAATGAACCTGTTTTTGGCTCCAAGAGATTTTTGAATCCCAATTAGATTGGTACGCTCTTTTACACTCACGAACATGATATTCGCGATTCCAAAGCCTCCAACCAGCAAAGAGAATCCGCTGATCACCAGCCCAATCACATTCAACTGTCCGGTAATATTATCTATAAAATCTGCAAATCCCTGAAGCTGGTTCACGAAGAAATTATTGATCTCACCAGGTTTAAGGCCTCGCATATTTCTAAGCTGCTGTTCCAGCATCGCTATAAATTCGTCATTATCTACGCCGTCTTCCGGTTTCAATACAATCTGTGGAAAAACAGTTCCCTTGGTGGTACCATATACCCTCCTGGCAAAATTCGCCGGTACAAATGCCTGCCCGTCGCGGGAACCTGTGAAAAGTGATTGCCCCTGTTTTTTAAGAATTCCTATTACGGTTGCTCTTCTTCCAAAGATCCTTACTTCCTTTCCAATACCACTGGATTCACCAAAAAGCGTATTCGCGATCTCATGCCCCAGCACTATTACACCCGAGCCGCTTACGGCTTCAGGCTCATTAAAGAACCTCCCTTCTTCCAGTTCAAAGGCTTCAATATCATAATATTCATGAGTTACCGCGCCAATATCCACTCCTGCGCTGGTGGCATCCTGATATTTGATAGCCGTTCCGCCGGGAACCCCTAAAGCAAAACTGATAGCTTCCAGATCTGGAAGGCTTTTCTTTAAATTTTGATATTCCTCGTAGGTGACATCGGGAAACTGTTCTCTTTTCCAGCGAGGGATCTCTGATGGGCCAAATTTGAACCTCATCACGATCACTGTACTATTGTCCAGAGCACTTAAACTTCCCGTAATATCTTTTTTAAGTGAATCTACCGCGGCAAGTACAGCGATAATAGAAAATATACCAATGGTAACGCCCAGCAGTGAGAGGAAAGTACGAAGACGATTATTTTTAAGAGCGCTTATCGCGAAATTAAAGCTCTCCTTGAGTACACGTAAATAAATTAGCATGGTATAAAATCAGCTGTTTTAGGTCGATTTAAAGATAGGACGTTCGTTCTAAAAATTCGTTACAAAATTTATTTAGAATTCAAGGTTTCCTCCTTCAGATTTTTAGCTTAATTGGTTACTTTTGCCCCTTTAACAAACACAACACAATGAGCGAATTAAAACAAGCAAAATCTGCTTTAATTTCAGTTTTCAGTAAAGACGGATTAGAACCTATCGTTAAAAAACTTAATGATCTGGGAATCACCATTTACTCTACCGGAGGAACCGAGAAATTCATCAAAGATCTTGGGATCGATGTGATCCCGGTGGAAGATGTAACCTCATATCCTTCAATTTTAGGCGGAAGAGTAAAGACTCTTCACCCGAAGGTTTTTGGTGGAATTTTGAACCGTCAGGATCATGAAGGAGATGTAAAGGAACTGGAACAATATGAAATTCCGCAGATAGACATTGTGATTGTGGACCTTTATCCTTTCGAAAAAACAGTAGCTTCTGGCGCTTCTGAACAGGACATCATCGAAAAAATAGATATTGGCGGGATTTCTCTTATTAGAGCTGCTGCCAAAAACTTCAAGGATGTTACCTGTGTTTCATCTGTAGACGATTACCAAGAATTCCTTGATCTGCTGAATGAAAAGAATGGAGAAACCAGCATGGCCGATAGAAAACGATTCGCTACAAAGGCTTTCAATATTTCTTCTCACTATGATTCTGCAATCTTCAACTATTTTAACCAGGATGCTGAAGTGAATTCCTTTAAACAAAGTGAATTAAAAGGTAAGGAATTGAGATATGGAGAAAATCCTCACCAGAAGGGAACATTTTTCGGTGACTTTGATGCCATCTTTGATAAGCTTCACGGTAAGGAACTTTCTTATAACAACCTGCTGGATGTTGATGCCGCGGCAAACCTTATGAACGAATTCAAGGGAGAAGCTCCAACATTCGCGATTTTAAAACATAACAACGCTTGTGGTCTTGCTCAGCGCGATACCGTCCACCAGGCTTATGTAGATGCATTGGCTGGAGATCCAGTTTCTGCTTTCGGTGGAATATTGATTAGTAATGTTGAAATCGACGCCAAAACTGCTGAAGAAATCCACAAACTTTTCTGTGAAGTGGTGATCGCCCCATCTTTTTCTACAGAAGCTTTAGAAATATTAAAAGGGAAAAAGAACAGAATTCTTTTAGTTCTTAAAGATGTTGAACTTCCAAAAGACCAGGTAAGAACCTGTTTGAATGGAGTTTTAGTGCAGGATAAAGATCTTAAGACAGATAAACTGGAAGATCTGCAGCAGGCAACAAACAATAAACCTTCAGATGACGAGTTATCTGACATGATATTTGCATCTAAAATATGCAAACACACTAAATCGAATACCATTGTTTTAGCCAAAAACAAACAACTTTGTGCCAGTGGTACGGGTCAAACATCAAGAGTAGACGCCCTAACCCAGAGCATTGAAAAAGCTAGGTCATTTGAATTTGACCTGAATGGTGCTGTAATGGCGAGTGACGCCTTTTTCCCGTTCCCTGATTGTGTGGAGATTGCCGGAAATGCCGGAATAACTGCCGTAATTCAGCCTGGAGGATCTATTAAAGATCAACTGAGCATCGATTATTGCAATGAAAATAATATCGCAATGGTGATGACAGGAACACGCCATTTTAAACATTAATTTTAGTACATTTACCCGAACCTCAATACTTATAAAAACACTATGGGATTTTTCGACTTTCTCATTGAAGAAATTGCAATCGACTTAGGTACAGCCAACACCCTTATAATACATAATGATAAAGTTGTTGTAGACAGCCCCTCAATAGTAGCGCGCGACAGGACTTCCGGCAAGATAACTGCCGTAGGTAAGGAAGCGGCTATGATGCAGGGAAAAACTCATGAGAATATCAAAACCATACGTCCCTTAAAGGATGGGGTTATTGCCGATTTTGATGCCAGTGAGAAGATGCTTACCATGTTCATCAAGGAAATCCCGGCGCTTAAGAAAAAACTTTTCACACCTGCCTTAAGAATGGTGATCTGTATCCCTTCAGGAATTACTGAAGTGGAGATGCGTGCCGTTAAGGAAAGTGCAGAAAGAGTTAATGGTAAAGAGGTTTACCTTATCCACGAACCTATGGCCGCTGCCATTGGTATTGGTGTTGACATCATGCAGCCTAAAGGAAATATGATCGTGGATATAGGGGGTGGTACTACAGAAATTGCGGTAATCGCTCTTGGAGGTATCGTTTGTGACAAATCGGTGAAGATCGCCGGTGATGTTTTCACCAATGATATCGTTTATTACATGAGAACCCAGCATAACCTTTATGTTGGTGAGCGTACTGCGGAAAAAATAAAGATACAGATTGGTGCGGCTACTGAAGATCTTGAGGTGCCGCCAGACGAAATGAGCGTTCAGGGTAGAGACCTTCTTACCGGGAAACCGAAGCAGGTAAATATCTCTTACCGTGAAATTGCCAAGGCTTTAGATAAATCTATTTTGAGGATCGAAGATGCGGTTATGGAAACCCTTTCTCAGACTCCGCCAGAACTTGCTGCCGATATTTACAATACCGGTATCTACCTTGCAGGTGGTGGTTCAATGTTAAGAGGCCTGGACAAACGTTTATCTCAGAAAACAGATCTTCCGGTTTATATCGCCGAAGATCCATTAAGAGCCGTAGTTCGTGGTACAGGTATCTGTTTAAAGACATTGAATCGATACAAAGGGATTTTGATCAAGTAGGAGAAGATTAATTTATGCAGCAGATTTTCAACTTTCTTATTCGGAATAAGAATTCGATTTTATTCTTAATCCTGTTCGTTGTATCTGTATTTCTTACAATTCAAAATCACGCATTTCATAAGAGTCGCTTTATAAGCTCTGCCAATTTTGTGACCGGTGGAGTCTATTCATGGTCCAATAACATCAACACTTATCTTCATCTCGATGAATATAATGAGAGATTGCTTGAAGAGAATAACAAACTTCGCAACATTATCTCCAATATTCACGATAGCATTTCGGTAGAAAAACAACTGGACAGTACTTCTTTTGAAGGAGATTATTTATTCAGGACGGCAAGGGTGATCAATAATAATTTCTCTAAGGTTGATAATTATCTTACGCTAAACCGTGGAAAACAAGCTGGCATCGAACAGGAATTCGGGGTTATCACCAGCCAGGGAATCGTGGGAATAGTGGATAGGGTGAACGAGAATTATTCCCGCGTAATTTCAATCCTAAACAGCAGGTCCAGAATAAATGCACAGCTAAATAACACCAACCATTTTGGTAGTCTGGTGTGGGATGGCAAGGATCCTAATATCGTTCAGCTTATAGATGTTCCCCGTCAGGCGCCATTGCAAAAAGGAGATACGATAATAACTGGTGGTCGTTCATTGATCTATCCTAAAGGACTTCCTATTGGTAGCATCCAGGATTTCAAACTGGACCAGACGCAGAGTTATTATACCATCAACATCAAACTTTTTAATGATATGACCAATATTGGTTATGTCTATGTTATAGAGAACGTGAACAAGGAAGAAATCAAGAAACTTCAGGATACGAATGAACAGTAAGCTTTTTTCAAATATCGCCAGGTTCATCATTCTTGTATTCTTGCAAGTCCTCATTCTGAACAATATTAATTTTGCAGGATATATAAATCCGCATTTATATGTGCTGTTCATATTGCTCTATCCATTCGCGGGCAATCAAAGCCTTTTCCTTTTCCTCTCTTTCCTATTAGGATTGAGCGTGGATATTTTTGAAGATAGCGGCGGGATAAATGCAGCAGCCTGCCTGGTCGCAGCTTTTATACGACCTAACTTATTGAGATTCTCTTTTGGGATCAGCTATGACCACCAGAACATTCGCCTTGCAGCGACACCTTTCGGCTCGAAATTGAGTTATGTTTTCCTTATGGTGATCGTACATCATTTTGTATTGTTTTCCTTGGAAATGTTCAGCTTAAATCATATACTTCTAATACTGAAAAAAACATTATTTTCCAGTATATTCACAGTGATCCTAACACTTCTAAGCCTTACTTTATTTAGTAAAAAATATCGATGAGAAAGATTTTACTATACATAACCATTTTAACCACTGGTCTTATATTCATTGGTAGATTGTTTTACCTGCAGATCGTTGACACTTCGCTAGCGATTAGATCCCAGGATAATGCGATCAAGGTGGTGTATGATTATCCGCAACGAGGATATATTTATGATCGTAATGGAGAGCTGATGGTTTCAAACCAGCCTTCTTATGATGTGATGGTGATCCCGAGAAATCTAAAACCATTCGATACTACAGAGTTCTGCCAGATCTTAAATCTTGAAAGAGAAGACCTGGAAAAGAAACTGGATAAGGCCAGGATCTATTCTCCCATGTTGCCTTCTGTGGTTATTCCTCAACTTACCAAGAGCGAATATGCTATTCTTCAGGAGAAAATGAGGAAATATGAAGGATTCTATATTCAGAAAAGATCATTAAGAGATTACCAGGTAGATCACAGCGCCAATGTACTCGGATACATCGCCGAGGTAAACCAGAGCATCATTAATAAGAATCCGTACTATATTTCTGGTGACCTTATTGGTCGTGCAGGTGTCGAGGAAACCTATGAAAATCTTTTGCGAGGAGTTAAAGGGGTAAAACATATCCAAAAAGACCGTTTTAATCGTGATATAGGCCCTTATAAGGATGGTATTTATGATACCCTACCGGAAAAAGGCAAGGATATCTCACTTACTATTGATGCTGCCCTTCAGGATTACGGAACCAAATTAATGCAGGGTAAAAGAGGTGGTATTGTAGCGCTGGAACCGGAATCAGGAGAAATCCTGGCTCTTATCACGGCTCCAACTTATGATCCTGCAAAACTGGTAGGACGCCAGCGTTCTCCAAATTTTACCGAATTATATTATGACACTATCGCCAGGCCGCTATATGACCGTGGTCTTCTGGCGCAATATCCTCCGGGATCTCCATTCAAAACGCTGAATGCACTTATAGGTCTTCAGGAAGGAGTTGTAGGCATCAAGGATGGTTTTTCCTGTAATCACGGATATTCCTACGGAAGAGGACGAAAGCTTGGTTGCCATGCTCATAAAAGTCCGTTATCGATGATTCCTGGAATTGCCCAATCCTGCAACGCCTATTTCGCGAACGTATACAGAAGGATCATCGAGAAGTATCCTACTCCGCAACAGGGAATGGATGCCTGGAACGCGCATTTAAAGAGTTTTGGTTTGGGACAGTATATGGGGAATGACCTGAGTACAGGACAGCCAGGAAAAATCCCGGATTCAGATTACTACAACCAGATCTATGATTACCCAACTTATAAATGGTACTCTACAGCAACCATCTCTAATGCCATAGGCCAGGGAGAGGTTCTAATGACGCCTATTCAGCTTGCGAATATGGCTGCAACCATAAGTAATAAAGGCTGGTATTATACTCCTCATATCCTTAAAGAGATCGAAGGAGATCCTATTAAAGAGGAGAAATTCACTAAAAAGAACTACACGACCATAGAAGCCAGGCATTTTGAACCGGTGATCGAAGGGATGCACGAAGTTTATAAAAGCGGAACAGCATCTACCTTAAGAATTCCAGGAGTTGAAATCGCTGGTAAAACAGGTACTGCAGAAAATTTTGCCAAGGTAAACGGAAAGAGAGTTCAGTTAACAGACCACTCTATATTTGTAGCTTTCGCTCCTGTGGAAAATCCTAAAATTGCGATCGCTGTATTCGTGGAAAACGGGTACTGGGGAAGCAGGTACGCAGGAAGAATGGCGAGTCTTATGATCGAAAAATATCTTAAGGGAACCATCACCAGAACCGATATGGAAAGCTGGATCTTAAGCCACAGCCTGGAAGACGAATATGCAAAACCATTAAGCGGAGAACCTTTTAGAATTAATCAGTAAATGAGTAAAAGCAGCGCGGGATTTGACTGGATAAGCATATTCATTTATTTAGCATTGATATTTTTTGGCTGGGCCAATATTTATTCAGCTTCCTTGGGATCAAGTTCGGGCTCGTATTTCGATATGAGTCAACCTTACGGAAAACAGGCGCTTTTTATCGCCCTGAGTATTTTCCTCATCGTGATCATCCTTTCTATCGAGGCTAAATTCTATCAACGTTTCTCGAGCGTTATCTATATCATCTCACTCCTCTCCCTCGCGGGATTATTTGTCTTTGGTAAAACGATATCCGGGGCCACATCCTGGTATTCTTTTGGGAGTTTTGGAGTACAACCTTCAGAATTCGCAAAATTCGCTACAGCGCTTGCCCTGGCCAAGTATTTAAGTGACATACAAACCAATATAAAGAGGCTGAGCCATCAGGTAAAGGCATTCATCATTATTGCCATTCCGGCGATACTGATCGTCCCTCAGCCCGATCCTGGAAGCGCCCTGGTATATGCCGCTTTCTTCTTCCCTCTTTATCGTGAGGGACTTTCTGGTTTTTATCTGGTTACCGGTTTAACCGCAGTAGCCGTTTTCGTTCTAACACTTGTTGTAGGCCCAATTTGGGTAAGTGTTGCTGCGCTGACCATTGGACTGATACTCTTCTTCAGAAAAAGAAAAAAACGACCAGGACGCCTATTAATTACCTTATTTGCGATAGTATCTATAGGGCTTAGCTTTTCTGTGAACTATATTTTTGAAAATGTCTTCGAACAAAGGCACCGCGACAGGTTTAATATCGTTCTTGGCAAGGAAGTCGATTCACGCGGAATTGGTTATAACACCAATCAAAGTGAGATCGCAATTGGTAGTGGTGGCTGGTTAGGAAAAGGCTGGACTGAAGGTACCCAGACCAAAGGTCATTTCGTACCCGAACAACATACAGATTATATTTTTAGTACCGTTGGTGAAGAATGGGGATTCCTGGGAAGCGCTATGGTGGTACTTCTTTTTGTCTTTTTACTGATCAGGCTTCTTGTGCTGGCTGAAAGGCAAAGAAACCAGTTTTACAGAGTTTATGGATATTCGGTAATAGGAATATTGTTTATCCACTTCCTCGTGAATATAGGAATGGTTATAGGTATCTTCCCAACCGTTGGGATCCCACTACCCTTCTTTAGTTATGGAGGATCAGGATTATGGGGATTCACCATATTGCTATTTATCTTTATAAAGCTGGACTCAGACCGACTCTCTTATTAAGAGCATTTATCTACCATTAGAAGAATAGCAGCAACTAATAGAATAAGCACCGGATAGATATATTTTCTTTTCATAATATCAAACATAAAAAAACCCGGAAACAAAGTTCCGGGTTTTTACTTTTATATAGACTCTTAGTTTTTCACTTTATTCTTTCTCTCAACATCTGCCAGTTTGTTCTTGGTGATGTTGTTCATTTTAATATCTGAAAGCACATTGATAGCTTCTTCAATATATACATCCTTGCTCAGGCTTTCATGCCATCTCTGTCTTTTCTCTTTCAGTATAGTATCTGTAGCGAAAAGTTCTTCTTCATAAGGAAGCGAAGTATAAGTTAGATCTGTCTTGTAGTCCTTGATAGCATCAAACTGTTTGGCCATTTCCTGGTCCTGTTCAGCCTGTCTTGCATAATCGTCATAACTTAATGGATAGCTACTATCTTCACTCTGAGTTTTTACCCATTTAGCATTGTCCTCTATAAGCTTTAACTGGGAATTGGTTTCCATTCTGGCTTTACTGGCCGCAATAGCTTCATCAAAACCTACGTAACCATTCCAGATATCATAATCTGCAGCATCAATTTTATCCCATGGTAGTGGGTTCTCCTGGTCTTTTTCACCAATATCAACAAAACTATACCTGTCTGGAACCACTACATCACTCTTTACCCCTTCAAGCTGTGTGGAACCACCATTCACACGGTAGAACTTCTGGGTAGTTATCTTTAGAGCTCCCATGTCTCCCATATCGTTATTTCTTAGCCACCTGTTAAGATCAATTACATTCTGAACTGTGCCCTTACCATAAGTCTGCTTACTACCAATGATGATCGCTCTTTTATAATCCTGCATCGCAGCGGCTAGAATTTCTGAAGCCGAAGCTGAAAGCTCATTTACCAGGATCACTAACGGACCATCCCAAAGGACCTGAGGATCTTCATCTTTTAATACTTCTTTACGCTGACCATTGGATTTAACCTGTACGATTGGCCCTTCTTCAATGAACATTCCGGCGATATCCACAACGGTTTTAAGAGAACCTCCGCCGTTGTTTCTAAGGTCAAGTACAAGACCTTCCATGCCTTCCTGTTTCAGCCTGATAATATCTTCTTTGATATCTGAAGCTGCGTTACGTTCATTATAATCGGTCATATCGAAATAGAACTTTGGAAGATTGATAACTCCATATTTTCTACCATCTTTTTTAACCATAGATGCTTTGGCATAGGTCTCTTCAATCTCGATCACATCGCGGGTAAGAGTTACTTCTTCAATATTCCCCATTACTTTCTTACGAACAGTAAGAGTTACTTTAGTGTCTTTTGGGCCCTTGATAAGATCTACCGCATCATCAAGTCTCATCCCCACGATACTCACGGCTTCTTTCTCATCTTCCTGTCTAACTTTCAGGATAACGTCTCCTTCACCAATCTCTTCACTTCTCCAGGCCGGACCACCCGAGATCACTTCGGTAATAGTAATATTATCACTATCCTTTACCAATCTAGCTCCAATCCCTTCAAGTTTACCAGACATGGCAATATCGAACCTGTCTTTATCCTGAGGTGCAAAATAAAAAGTATGCGGATCAAACTCCTCTACGATCGCATTGATATAAACCGAAAAGTAATCTTCTCTTTCAAGATCATCGGTAAATTCGTAGTATCTGTTGATGTTAGAAAGAGTGGTCTCTCTGGCTTCTTTTTCCAATTCAGCATCGGTCTTCATCTCGTAAGAAGTAGAATCCTCTTTTTTCTTTTTCTCATCCTGCTTTAGATCGTAATAAGAAATAAGTGTATTGAACTTCAGTTGTTCTTTCCACCTTTTTCTCATTTCTTCCTTAGAGGAAACATATTCCAGACTATCATAGTCTGTGTTTATCTTTTCGTTTTCAGTAAAATCGAAGGGTTTAGAAAGAATTTCCTTATACATGGATCTAGCTTCTTCCATACGCTCGCCAAGACGACCATAGGTAAGATTGAAGAACTCTATATTCTTCCCCTTGATCTGGTCATCTATCTTATCCTTATATGCATCAAATTCCTCTATATCACTAGCATAGAAAAAACGCTTGGAAGGATCGAGTCCTTCAAGGTAATCTACATATACATTCTCTGAAAAACTGTCATTTATATCCTTAGCATCGTAATGTCCCTGGTTAAGTACATACGTAATGAGATCTATAAGAAGTTTATCCTTGTTGGGGTCTTCGAATTTCTTGGTAGTAAAACTACATGAGGCAGCAGCCATTAGAAGAACGACTGCTAAGATCTTAATATTCCTTTTCATAACTCGTTTTAATTTCGTCATCGTTTGGTTACCTTATTTATAGTAAAAACTGTGCCAATAAGTTAAATAACCTGCACTAATTTGTGATACCACTAATATAAGCTTTCCTTATTTAAATTCTTATTTTAGCAGAACCAAATAATTATGCATGAATAAGAAAAAACCCCTTATCCTGGTTACCAATGATGACGGAATAACCGCACCGGGAATCAGGACACTGGTAGAGGTAATGAAAGAGCTTGGAGATGTAATCGTGGTAGCACCAGATAGCCCTCAAAGCGGGATGGGACATGCGATCACAATTAGTGATACTCTATTTTGCGAACAGGTAACCATCAAAGAATCCTACAAGCATAAGGAATATAGCTGTTCTGGCACTCCGGCAGATTGCGTGAAAATCGCCACCCAGGAGATACTTCACCGGAAACCAGATCTTTGTGTAAGCGGAATAAATCATGGATCCAACTCCTCCATTAATGTCATTTATTCAGGAACTATGAGTGCAGCTGTAGAGGCTGGTATTGAAGGTATTCCTGCCATAGGTTTTTCGTTGCTGGATTATTCGCTTAATGCCGATTTTGAACCAACCAGGAAATACATCAAAACCATCACTAAAAATGTGCTGAAAAACGGACTTCCAAAAGGAGTGGTGCTAAATGTTAACATCCCCAAATTAAAGGCTGAAGACATTAAAGGCATAAAAGTATGCCGACAGGCAAATGCGCATTGGGAAGAAGAATTCGATAAAAGAACGAATCCGCAGGGCCGTGAATATTATTGGTTAACCGGAACTTTCGTGAATAAGGACGAAGGAGATGATACCGATGAAAAAGCGCTTGAAGAAGGATATGTTTCGGTAGTACCGGTACAATTCGACCTTACCGCTCATCATTTTATCAAGGATTTAAGCAGCTGGTCTCTGAATGATTAAACAGAACTTACTTACTGGATTTTTAACCGGAATTGCGGCAAACATTGCCGGGGTAATGTTGTATATCGCATTGCTTTCTGAAGCAGATATTGACACTACTCTACAAAATGCGGTGGCCAATGATTACCTGGGGAAGATCATAGCTCTGGGAGCTATTTTAAACTTCCTTCCCTTTTTTGTATTTCTGAAAAAGAAGCAAAATTATCATGCGAGGGGAGTTCTATTAGCAACAGTTTTTGTAGCCATAGCTGTGGCAATCTATAAATTCATATAACATGAAATATTACATCATCGCTGGCGAAGCTTCGGGAGATCTGCATGCCTCTAACCTAATGAAGGCACTGAAAGAAGTAGACGCTAATGCTGAATTTCGCTTTTGGGGTGGTGATCTAATGCAGCAGCAAGGCGGCACTTTAGTGAAACACTACAAGGAACTTGCCTTTATGGGCTTTTCTGAAGTGATCATGAACCTCAGGACGATTTTTAAGAACATCAAGTTCTGCAAGGAGGATATAAGCAGTTTCAACCCAGATGTGATCATTTTTATCGATTATCCTGGATTCAATATGCGTATTGCTGAATGGGCTAAAAAAGAAGGTTTCAGGACACATTATTATATTTCCCCGCAGATCTGGGCCTGGAAGGAGAACAGGATCAAAAAGATTAAAAGGGATGTTGACGAAATGTATGTCATCCTCCCATTTGAAAAAGATTTTTATACCGAAAAGCATGATTTTCCGGTCCATTTTGTAGGTCATCCTCTACTGGACGCTATAGATAACAGGCCTCCGGTTGACATTGAATCTTTCAAACGAAATAACGGGCTGGATTCAAGACCGGTAATCGCCCTGCTTCCCGGAAGCCGGAAACAGGAGATCGAAAAAATGCTGGAGGTGATGCTAAGTGTAACTTCAGATTATGAAGATTACCAGTTCGTCATTGCCGGTGCACCCAGCCAGGATGAGGAATTCTACCAGACCTTCATGAAAAAATCCAACATCAAACTTATCATGAATAAGACCTATGATGTACTTGGTATTTCACATGCTGCGCTGGTAACTTCGGGAACTGCCACTTTAGAGACCGCTTTGTTCAAGGTACCGGAGGTTGTATGCTACAAGGGAAGTTATATTTCCTACCATATCGCCAAACGCATAATCAACCTGGATTATATTTCCTTAGTGAATCTTATCATGAATCGTGAAGTGGTCAAGGAGCTAATCCAGAATGAATTCAATTCGAAAAACCTGAAGATCGAGCTGAAAAAGATCCTCGATGAAAAGACCAGGAAAAAGATCTTCGGAGATTATTTTGAACTGGAGCAAAAACTTGGAGGTAAAGGAGCCAGCAAGAAAACAGCTGAACTCATATACCATAAGATATCTGAACAATAGAAGAACCAATTAGAGAGTTAGAGTATTGTAATGAAGAAACAGAATCTTTTAAAACTTTTGATCCTTCTGCTTACGGCAGCTTTTTTTACTTCCTGTGGTTCTTCCAGGAAAAGGGTTATTACCACCAAGGAAGAATATAAAAAAACCGAGGAAGCCGCTCCAGTATACAAGCATGATCCTGAGGCCGAACCGGAAGACAAGAAGGCATTCAAAGTAGTTCGCACGGCTAAAAAATTTGAAGGTACCCGCTATAAATATGGCGGCACAGATAAAAAAGGCATGGACTGCTCCGGTCTTATCTATGTTTCATTTCTTGAAGAGGGCATCTCCTTACCCAGAACTTCCAGAGACATGTCTCTGCAGGGAGAACGATTATACTTAAAAGAAGTAAGCGTGGGCGACCTGCTCTTTTTTGAAACAAACAAGAACCGAAAGGTCATTAATCATGTTGGCCTAGTGGTCGAGGTAAACGAGGACGGTATTTATTTTATTCATTCTTCAACTTCAAAAGGCGTTATTATATCCTCACTTTCAGAATCTTACTGGTATAATAATTTCGTGATGGCCCGCAGAGTCATCTAATTTTTATTTACCTTCAGAAAGCAAATCACTTCTGGTGAAAAACTTTCGATTTATTTTCCTGCGTTTATGCATTTACCTCATTGCAGGTATACTGCTGGCTTTTTATATGGAGATCAGCCGGCAAGTTTTAATGATTACCGGTGGGGTTATACTTTGTTTCTTTCTCTTTTCTTTCTTCCGTAGCGGGAAATTGCTCTTTCCCGATGATCTCTTCGGAATAGCTTCATTTTTACTGATCTTTTACCTCGGGTTCTTCATCGCTTATTTTAATATTCCTGAAAATCAACCTGACCATTATATTAAGCAAAATATAGAGCTAACCGATAGCCTGATTATTACCGGGAAGATCTCTGAAGAATTAAAACCAACCGCATTTTCTGAAAGATTTATAATGGAAGCCGAAGGTTTGATTTCAGGAGATTCTGAAAAGTCTATTCATGGAAAGGTACTGGTAAATGTTTTTAGGGATTCCACAAATAAGGACTTTCTAAGACCCGGAATGCGCATCATGGTGCCATGGAAGCCTGAAGCAATCAAAGCACCCTTAAACCCTTTCCAATTCAGCTACAGTCGCTATATGAAACAATTAAAGGTAGAGCAACAGCTTAATCTCGATCCTTCAAAAATTTCAATTAGCAGTTACGATCCCTCTTTTAGAGACAAAGCCTGGAACTTAAGAGAACGTTTAATCCAAAACCTCAAGAATTATAATTTCGGGAAAGATGAGATTGCCGTCTTCCAAGCACTCATTTTAGGTCAGCGCAGGGACATTAGCACCGAGCTTTATAGGGATTATGCTGCGGCCGGGGCAATTCATATTCTGGCTATATCTGGTCTCCACATCGGGATACTCCTGTTATTCCTGAATTTCCTTTTTAAACCGATTGAAAACTTAAAATATGGTAGGTTTATCAAGCCTGTAATTGTCATCATTTTACTCTGGAGCTTCGCCATTCTCTCGGGTCTAAGCGCGTCGGTCGTAAGAGCAGTATTTATGTTCTCTTTCATAGCGGTAGGGCTTCAGCTTAAAAGGAAGACCAGCAGCCTCAACAGCCTGTTCCTTTCTTTATTCTTTTTACTAATCCTGGATTCCTACTACATTTTCCAGGTTGGATTTCAATTAAGTTACCTGGCTGTTTTAAGCATCATAGTTTTTCAACCAATGATCTACCAGGTTTTCTCTCCGAATAATAAAGTCATAGATTACATTTGGAAGCTTAGCTCGGTAAGCCTTGCTGCGCAAATAGGAGTTATTCCCCTAAGTATATATTACTTCCATCAATTCCCCGGCCTGTTCCTGTTAACAAACCTGGTAGTGCTTCCCTTTTTGGGAATCCTCTTGGCTTTAGGAATTTTAGTCATTATCCTGGCCGCTATCCAGATACTTCCTGTTTTTATAGAGGAATCATTTGGCAAACTTTTAAATAGCCTGAACCTCTTTATTGAAAAAGTAGCAGACCTGGACCAATTTGTAATATCCAATATCCAATTAGATCTTCTCCAAACCATCGTCCTTTACCTGATCATCCTGGCTGTGGTGTTAATGATTAGAAAGATCAATTTTGAACGATTAAGCTTTTTCCTGATCTCGATCTTACTATTTCAGGTAGTGACCATCTATGCAAAAGCAAACATTCCGGCCAGGGAAGCTATAGTTTTTCATAGGTCGAAAGCATCAATATTCGGAATAAAAGAGACAAGTGATCTTAAAGTCTATTCCGAAGGCAAGGTGGATTCCACTTTTTTAATTGATTATCTAAGGGAAAGAAATATTGAGAGACTGGAAAATTTTCAAATTCCTAAAATCTTGGAGTTCTCAAACAAACTGATTTTGGTAATTGATACCGCTGGAAATTATAATTTGAAGCAATTAAAACCGGAACTTTTAATTCTCAGGAATTCTCCGAAAATAAACCTGGAACGACTTCTGAATAATATCTCTCCAGAAGAGGTCATCGCAGATGGCAGCAATTATTTCAGCTTTATTAGTAGATGGAAAGTAACGGCTGAAAATAAAAAAATCCCTTTCCACTATACTGGTGAAAAGGGAGCTTATGTTTTAAAACAGGATAAACAGAATTAGCTTGAAAAGGTACTTTCAAATTCTTCCTGGTATTTCTTCCAGTCTTCGTCTGTTTTCACTTTTTTATAATCGTCTGTAGCGAAGATCTTTAGGAAGATCTCAAGTTTCTGAGGTGTTAAATAACCTTTTACCGGAGTAAGAAAACCTGCATTTTCATCGAAGAAAACCATCGTTGGATATGCAGAAACGCCCATAGCCTGGGTAAATTCGTGTATGGCATTCCTACCCTTTTTCTCGGGATCGTAACCCGGATTTTTAAAAACCTTATCCTTGAAATTTATTACTTCGTTCCCTTCTGCATTGAACTTTACCGCATAGTAATGCTTATTGATATAGGCTGCTACATCTTTATTCGAGAAGGTATTTTTATCCAGCATTTTGCAGGGACCACACCAATCGGTATAGGCATCCACAAATATTTTCTTAGGATTTTTCTTCTGAGCTTTCAAGGCCTCGTTCATACTCATCCAATTGATCTCCTGAGCCTGAATAGCTGAAACAGAAAAAACAAATAATATGAAAATCAGTATTTTTTTCATGACATAAATTTAACCAATACAAATTAAAACAAAAAGCGTTCCTAGAATTTAGGAACGCCTGTAATATTTTTTTAAGTGAATGCTATTTAATTCCGTGCATTAATCTCTTTAAGATAGGATTCAATAAAGCTACCAGAATTCCTCCTGCTATCGGTACAACGGTAAAGATCAGGAAGAAAGTCGATAGATCATACTGCTTTGTTACCTCTTCGATCATTCCACCCAGGGAACCTGCCAGTTTATTACCAATGGCGATGGCCAGGTACCACATTCCGAACATGAAAGCGATCATTCTCGCAGGTACTAACTTACTTACATAGGAAAGTCCTAGAGGAGACAAACAAAGCTCTCCAAGGGTATGTAAAAGATAAGCCAGGATCAACCATATCATGCTCACTTTCGCGCCATCTACGATTCCACTGGAACCCCAGGCAAGTAAACCAAAGCCAAGACCTAATAGGATCAACCCAAAGCAATATTTGAAAGCTGCAGATGGATTGTATTTACTTTCCCACCATTTAGAAAAGAAGGAAGCGAAAACGATAATGAAAAAGGAATTCAATATGCTAAACCAGGAAACCGTGATCTCGGTAGTATCTGCTGAAAATTCACGAACCAGCATCCAGATAACCAGACCCCAAATACCCGCGAAACAAATACCAAGGATAATATTAGAACCTGGTATTCTTGCGAAGGTCTGTTTCCATAATAAATAAAGTACCCAGGTAATTATCGCAAGTGGAACTACAGTTAAAAGAGCGTTTACAACATTGAAGATGTTAGCCGAATTACCAGTTAATATCCTGTCTACATTGTCACGGGCAAATATGATCAGTGAAGAAGCTCCCTGCTCAAAAGCCATAAAAAAGAACACTGTAAACACAGCAAATATGATCACCGCGATCAATCGGTCACGCACAATTTTCGTGTACCTGGAAATTCTTGAAATAACAAGGATCAAAAACAGAATTAAGCCTACTATGGCCATACCTATAGGACCCGAAAGAGGTTCATTCCCAAAATCGAAAGGCATGACCACTGGCAACAGGTTAATGTTGGCGATCTTGGATAATGGATCATTGATGAGATACGTAAAACCGAGACCTGCAGAAGCTATTACCAGGATCTTATCGAAAAGAGTAAAAGGATTCGGTTTATGAGAAACTCCAGATTCTTCCTCTTCCTTCAGATGCTTTGCTTCAAGTTCCTTATCTGGCACCCCTCCTATTTTTCCGAAAAGTGGTTTAGCCAGCCAGAACTGTAAAGTTCCCAAAAGCATAAAGATACCTGCAAGACCAAAGCCCCAGCTCCAGCCTATTTTTTCAGCCAGATAACCGCATAACATCATCCCAAAGAACGCCCCGGCATTAACTCCCATATAGAAAATGGTATATGCACCATCCTTCTTATCTGGTTTACCCTCATACATTTCAGAAATGATAGAGGTAATATTAGGCTTGAAGAAACCTGTACCCAGTACAAGTAGACCAAGCCCGAAGTAAAGAGATAACTCTGTTTCCAAAGCCATGGAGGCATGACCCAGGGTCATTATAGCCGCACCTATGATCACCGCCCAGCGGTAACCCGTGAATTTATCTGCAATTAAACCTCCAAGAATTGGAGTTAGGTATAAAAGACCGGCATAAGTACCAAACAAGGCTCCCGCATTTTCGGCAGACCAGCCCCAACCGGGATTATCTACACCCACGATAGCCATCGTAAGGAAATTAACCAGAAGAACCCTCATCCCGTAGAATGAGAATCTTTCCCACATTTCAGTAAAGAAAAGAACAAATAAGCCTGCCGGATGGCCAAGTACTTTACTCTTGAAAAAATCTTCCTGAACCGGTGTTGAGCTTAGCGCACTCATGTTTCAAAAATTATTCTTTAATATCAGCAAGTTCATACTCTTCCTGCTCTTCCAACTGTCTTTCATTATCCTCAACCCCATGAGTTAATCTCTTCAATGGTTTCAGCATAATAAGTACAATTGTAGCAAAAGCTACTGTGAAAATTGTGATTCCAGAGAAAATGGCGATATCACCAGCTTCTGAAGCAAATTCCCCAACAATACCGGCTACTTTATTTCCTAAACCTGTCGCAGCAAAATAAACCCCCATCATTAAGGAAGCATATCTTACCGGAGCAAGCTTGGTAATAAAAGAAAGAGCTACTGGAGACGAACAAAGCTCTCCAATGGTATGGAATAGGTAAGCTAATACCAACCAGTACATAGCAGATGATCCATTAGCTTCAAACTGTAATGCCGCGAAAACCATAAATACAAAACCAAGCCCCATAATGATCACTCCTGTTGCCATTTTGAAGATAGATGAAGCTTCCTTGCTCTTTAATTTTCTTCGAGCCCAGAAATTAGCGACTATAATTCCAAATATGATAATAAACATCGCATTTAAGGACTGAAACCATGAAGCTGGCACTTCATTTCCAATTAATGGTAATGAAAAAGGTAAAGTTCTATCTGTATTATCTAATGCGTAAATATTCATTAGTCCCCCGGCCTGCTCGAACGCACCCCAGAAAACGATCACCAAAATAAATGATAATAACATTACCACATATCTGTCTTTCATCACCTTGGTGGTAAGGTCTTTGTAAACCATCATCATCATTGAAATCACGATAGTAAGAAAGATGAATAGTAAACCATAAGCAATTCCCATGGCGTAAAAACCATACAGAGATGCAGCTAATAATACTAGAGAAATAACTAGCTGAACAGGTGATTTTAGAAGATCCTGGAAAAGATTTCCTAAAGACGCTCCTTCATCTCTCTCTACTTTAGAAAGAAGGTTTCCAACATTAGTAAGATGCTTCTGCCCTAAAAGGTATACGATCAATCCTAAAGCCATTGCAATTCCGGCAAGACCGAAACCATAATGCCATCCAATATTTTCACCAACATACCCAACAATTAAACTGGAAAGGAATGCTCCAAGGTTAATCCCAATGTAGAAAATTGTAAATCCTTTATCACGTCTAATGTCCCCTTCTTTATAGAGACCACCAACCATCGTGGAAATATTTGGTTTAAGGAAACCTACACCGGCAATAATCAAGCCCAAACCTGTATAGAAAGCCCACATTTGTTCAACAGCTAGAATTCCGTGACCGGCTACCAGAACAATACCCCCAATGAGGACTGCACGTTTTTGCCCAAAGACCTTATCTGCTAGAATTCCACCGGGAATCGAAGCTACATAAACAAGCATTGTATACCAACCATATAATGCAAGAGCTTCAGCCTGGGTCCAGCCTAAACCAGCATTCCCTTCAGTTGTTGCACTTACAAGATATAATACCAAAATTGCACGCATCCCGTAATAGGAAAAGCGCTCCCACATTTCAGTAAAAAATAAAATATAAAGCCCTACCGGATGCCCGAAAAGCTCTTTCTGTTTTACACGTACGTCTCTAGTTGCCATTTATTCTAGGTTAATTAAATTATAGTTTTTCAAGTATAAAATCTGTCATCAGGTTATAAAGGTGCAATCTGGTATTCCCTCCATAGATACCATGATTTTTATCAGGATAGATCGCCCAATCGAACTGCTTGTTCGCTTGTATTAGCTCTTCCACCATTCTCATAGTATTCTGAACATGTACATTATCATCTCCACCACCGTGAATGATCAGGTAATCGCCCTTAAGCTTTTCTACATGGCTCAAAGGAGAATTATCATCATATCCAGAAGGGTTCTCCTGTGGAGTTCCCATGTATCTTTCGGTATAAACAGTATCGTAAAATCTCCAGCTGGTCACCGGAGCCACGGCAATGGCCATAGAGAAAGTATCGTTCCCTTTAAGGATCGCATTAGAAGACATATATCCCCCGTAGCTCCATCCCCAGATCCCGATTCTGTCTGCATCTATATAATTTCTTTCACCTAATTTCTGAGCAGCTGAAATCTGATCTTCTACCTCGTATTTTCCTAGTTCCTTATAGGTAACTTTTTTGAAGTCTGCTCCTTTAAACCCTGTTCCTCTACCATCAACACAAACCACGATATAACCTTTATCGGCTAGTAGCTGATACCAGTAATCGTTGGTATTGTAATAGGAATTCGAAACAGACTGAGAACCTGGACCGGAATACTGGAACATTAATAATGGATACTTTTTGTTCTCATCAAAATCTGATGGTTTGATCATCCACATATTAAGATCGTTCCCGTTGATCTCTATAGTTGAAAGCTCCTTTGGAGAAAATTCATAACTAGCAACCTTATCTAAAAGCTCCCTGTTATTAAGTATTTCACGAACAAGTTTACCGTCTTTAGCTCTATGCAGGGTATAAACATGCGGGGTAGCTACATTGGTAAAAGAATTGATAAAGTAAGTATAGTCAGCGCTAAAAGAAGCCGAATTCATACCTGTTTTATCGGTAAGTCTTTTTTTGTTTTTTCCGTTTGGCTTTATTGAGTAAACATCACGATTCACACTTCCATTCTCTGTACTCTGATAGTAGATCTTATCTTCTTTAGCATCATAACCGTAATAATTGGTCACTTCCCAATCTCCGCTGGTTACCTGGTCCAAAAGCTCTCCGTCTTCATCATAGTGATAAATATGGTTGTAACCATCCTTCTCACTGGTCCAGATAAAGCTATTATCCTTAAGGAAGGTAAGATTATCGGTAATATCTACGTAGGCATCATCTGTTTCATTCAGAACCACTTCGGTATCATTATCTTCAGCGTCTACAAAAATAAGGTCAAGGTCGTTCTGAGCTCTATTTAGCACCTGTACACTTAACAACATTGGATCTGCCGTCCATTTAATTCTTGGAATGTAGATGTCATTCTTTGCTCCAATTTCAATTTCTGAAGATGATGAAGCTACATCATATTTATCGCCAAGATCGATCTCACTGGATTCTTCAGATTTCACATCATACATATGCAGGCTCACTTCAGAATTTGCCTCACCTGCTTTTGGATATTTAAAAACATGCTGACTTGGATAAAGGTCCTTGCCGAACATGTCCATAGAAAATTCCGGAACTCTGGATTCATCAAATTTGATATAAGCCAATTTTTCTCCGGTTGGATTCCATTCGAAAGCTTTCACGAAAGAAAATTCCTCCTCGTAAACCCAATCAGTAACTCCATTTATGATCCTGTTCATTTCGCCATCTTTGGTCACCTGGGTTCTTTCCCCATTCTTAAGATCAAGAATGTAAATGTTATTTTCAAATACGTAAGCTACCTTCGTAGCGTCTGGAGAAAAGGATGCCTCCTGGATCTTATGATCACTAACTTTCTTCAGGCTCTTGGTTTTTACGTCATAAACATAAAAGATCTCTTTTGAAGACCTTCTGAAAATAGGTTCAACCTCAGTAGACAAAAGGATTTTATCTTCCTTTTCACTGAATTTAAAATCATCAAATGCTTTGATCTCAGCAAGATCTGCGCTATTTACAATAGTTCTTGTTTTCTTGCCGGTCTTATAACTGTAGACATCGATGCTGGTATTACCAGTCTGGCGGTCCCGGTTAAGGATCACATATTCTTCGCCGTTCTTTAATGATTGTAGGGATTGTAGTCTTTGTTCGCGGAATGTACCACTCCATATTTCTTCAAGACTTACTTCTTTTTTTTGTGCCGTTAGCACAGAAGATGCTGCCAAAATAAAAGCAACCAGTATTGTAGGGAACTTCATAAAATTTTAAGAATATTTAATGCAGGCCAAGTTTACTAAAATTTAACCAAAAAATGACCATGCTGGTTTGTTAAATGCTAACAATTTGCTAATAAAAGTTCAGCTTTAGATGCTTCATCCCGACTAATTTATAAGCCTTTAAAAAATATGCTTTGTATCTTTGACCTCCTGAAATACCATAAAAATGACAAAGCCCGTAAACGGATTTTCAAAACTTAACAAAACCGAAAAAATAAATTGGCTGGCGGAAAATTATTTAAATAACAACGATACCGCCGTTTCAGTCCTGAAGCAATATTGGAATGACAATAATGATTTGCAGAAGCTTCATGATGAATTTATTGAAAATACAGTTTCAAACTTCTACTTACCATTAGGTCTCGCGCCAAACTTTTTAATAAATGGCAAATATCATGTTTTGCCAATGGCCATAGAGGAAAGCTCCGTCGTTGCTGCTGCCAGTAAGGCCGCCAAGTTCTGGAACGAAAGAGGAGGTTTTAAAGCCACCGTGATCGATACAAAAAAGATCGGACAGGTACACTTCCTGTTCCGCGGAGATTTCTCCAGGCTCGACCAATTGGTTACAAATATTAAGCCGAAGCTTAGAGAGGCGGTGAAACCTATCACCCGCAATATGGAAAAAAGAGGTGGTGGAATTCTGGATATCGAGCTGATCGATAAGACCGAAAAGCTTGAAAACTACTACCAGTTGTTCGTGAAATTCGATACGCGGGACTCCATGGGAGCAAACTTCATCAACTCCTGTCTCGAGAAATTTGCCGAAGTTCTGCAGGAAGAAGCCAGGAAAAATCCTGATTTTACCGAGGATGAGAAAAACATTCAGGTGATCATGAGCATACTTTCTAATTATGTACCTGAATGTACGGTTAGAGCAGAAGTATCCTGCCCCGTAGATCAGCTTTCTGAAGACGAGAACATGAGCGGAGAGGAATTTGCTGAAAAATTCATACAGGCCGTTAAAATTGCCGAGATCGAACCTTACCGTGCCGTTACTCATAATAAGGGAGTCATGAATGGTATAGACGCGGTCGTCCTGGCCACAGGGAACGACTTTAGAGCCGTGGAAGCAGGAGTTCATGCCTATGCCTCCAGGAATGGACAATATACCAGTTTAACCCATGCAAAAATAGAAGACGGGATCTTTAAGTTCTGGATGGAAATCCCATTGGCCCTTGGTACCGTGGGCGGACTTACCAGTTTACATCCCCTGGTGAAACTCGCATTAGATATTTTACAAAGACCTTCGGCCAGTGAATTAATGGAGATCACCGCGGTAGCCGGCCTGGCTCAAAACTTTGCCGCTTTAAGATCCTTAACCACTACCGGGATACAGCAGGGCCATATGAAAATGCACCTGATGAACATTCTCAATCAGAACAAAGCGACCGATAAAGAAAAAGAAGAACTTGTAGAGTTCTTTACTCACCATACCATCACTCACAGCAGTGTAATGGAGCAACTGAAAAAAATAAGATCTTAATGCAGGTATTCAGAAGTAATGGAAAACTATTAATAACAGGAGAATATGCCGTACTGGACGGGGCGAAATCTTTAGCTGTACCCACTACAAAAGGACAGAGCCTGGAAGTTTCAGAAGGTGAAACCGGCCTGATCTCCTGGAAGAGCCTCGATGAAAATGACAATATTTGGTTTGAATCTGATTTCAGGATCAATGAGGGTGATTTTCAACCATTGCTTAATTTAGACAAACCTGAAGATAAGGAAACGGCAAAAAGGCTTCAGCAGCTATTAAGATCTTGCTTTAGAATGAATCCAGCGGCCTTTTCAGATAAAGGCTATAGTATCACCACTAAACTGGATTTCAATAGAAAATGGGGACTGGGCACCTCCTCTACTCTTGTAAACAACCTGGCGCAATGGCTTCAGGTTGATGCTTACAAATTACTTGAGGAAAGTTTTGGAGGTAGCGGTTACGATATTGCCGTAGCCAAAAGTGATCTTCCCATTACCTACCAGCTTACAGCGAATGGTCCGGCAGCTTATACGGCAGATTTCGACCCTCCATTTAAAGACCAGCTATTCTTTGTTTACCTGAACAGAAAACAGAACAGCCGCGAAGCTATCGCACATTATCGAAATACCCCTAAAGAGGACATACAAGGCCTCACTGAAAAGATCTCCGGAATCACGGAACAGATCATTACCTCTGAAAATATCTTAGAATTCAGGATGTTGCTGCAAGCACATGAAATGCTTATAGCCAAGGCTATTAATACGCCCAGGATAAAGGAAGAGCTTTTCCCTGATTATCCCGGCTTAATTAAAAGCCTGGGTGGCTGGGGAGGCGATTTTATCCTTGCAACCGGTGGCGAAGAAGAACAAGAATACTTCAAAAAGAAAGGCTACGATACGATCTTCAGTTATAAAGATCTCATTAAATAAAAAAAGCCTCACCAATCGGTGAGGCTTTTTTATTTATAGCTTCAGAGGTCTAGTAAAATCTAGCTCTGTTATCTTCAATATCAGCTTTCTTCTTAAGAGCTTCAAACACTCTCATTCCAGCCTGCGCTCTACGAGCAGCACTTTCCTGCTGAGCATAACCTTTATAAGAGTCCATAGCCGGAGCTTCGAACTTACTTACCAGCTCTGCTACATAAACACCTTTTTCACCAGCGATCGGCTCGCTAAGTTCTCCTGCTTCAAGAGAGAAAACAGCTCCAACAACTTCCGGCTCTTCGCCAGCACCTGCTAAAGTAGGACTGCTCAGGTTAACCGCATCTGCAGTTTGAACGCTTACGCCCTGGTTATCTGAGATCTCTTTAAGGCTACTCCCCTTAATTCTGGATTTGATGATCTCAGCTTTTTTCTGCTTCTTAAGAATTGGTGTAACGGTAGCCGCAGCTTCCTCCACACTCATTAATCCTTTATCTTTTTTAGCTGTCAACTGAGCTACAATATAACCATCGTTGGTATCGAATCTTCTAACATCTCCAACTTTAGCTTCATCTTCGAAAGCCCACTGTACAACTCTACGCTGTGCACCAGCACCAGGAATATTCTCTTCAAGAGCTTTGATATCCTTTACAGTTCGCACCTCGTAATTACCTTCTTTTGCAACACCAGCAAAATCACCTTCAGAAGCAGAGATCTCGAATTTAGTAACCTCGTTGAAAAGGTTGTTCATTGTTTTCTCTGATGCTTCGATCTCTCTGGCAAGAGTTGCAACTTTAACTGCTCTGGCAGCATCTGTCTGGTCTTCTATAGAAACCACGTGGTAACCTATTGGAGTTTCCACAACCCCAATATCGCCTGTTGAATTTTCAAAAACATAGTTTTCGAAAGCAGGGATCATCATTCCAGGAACGAAATATCCCAAATCTCCAGCCTGTTCTTTATTAGAAGTATCAGCTGAATATTCTAAAGCCAATTCAGCGAATTTTTCTTTATCTGCTCTGGCAACGCTTGCGATACTATCGGCAAGTTGCTTTGCTTCTTCTTTATTTCTTCCTGAACCTGCCCCAAGCTGAGTACCTTCATATGCAATAAGAATATGACTTGCTTTTACAGAATCTGGAATATTCTTAGTCTCTACAACCTTGCTTAATTTCCAGTATCCATTCTCTTCGTAAGGACCAAAAGTTTCACCTTCATTAAGATTGAAGATAGCTTCTGCGTTATCTCCGGTAAAATCATTTCTGAATTTGAACCTGTTCTCGTAAGGAAGATCTGAATTATTGCTGATAAAGTCAGCATAATCATCTGTATTGTCAAACCCGGCAACAGTATCATTTGCACCAATAGCCGCGTTGTATTCTACACGCTCACCTCTTAGATCACTGATCGCTGCTTTAGCGTCGGTTTTATCCTGGCTGGAAGCGCTTTCATTAAAGATCACGTACTGTATGCTTCTTGAAGCTTCAGTTTCAAAACGTGTTTTATGATCTTCAACGTAAGATTTGATATCAGATTTAGTCACTTCAACTTCGCTATCTGGAATTGAAGAGTAAGGGATCTGAACAAACTTCATATTGATATTATCATTCTGAAGTCTGTAAGCCTGCTCACCTTCCAGTAAGGTTGCTCCTACTCCAGCACTTACCATATTATAGTAAGTATTCAACTTGGCAGTTTTAGCCAGGTCTGAAGTGAACTGCTGCCACTGCTGATAAGCTTGTGGAGAAGTCTCTTTTAAGTTGGCCACATATTCTCTTAGTCTGTTCTCATCGAACATACCAGCTTCGTTGGTGAAATTAGGATTTCCAGCCATTTGAGATTTCACAAGACTTGTGATCTGCCCTTCACCGGCTCTTATTCCCAGTTCCTCAACCTGCTCATTTAAGATCACTTCTCTTAACTTCTGATCCCAAATACGGTTTACTGCCTGAGTAGTGCTGAAATTCCTACCCATATTTCTTTCAAATGCTTCTACTTCACGAGCGAACTCTTCCCTGCTTATTTCGTCACCATTTACGGTAGCGATAACATTCTGAGAATTTTGAGAGCTTAAGCCTCCGTTTCTAATCACATCGGCCAATACGAAAGAAAATAGGGCCAATGCAATGATGATAATCAAGAAAACAGACCTTTGTCTGATTTTGTTTAATACTGCCATTTGAATGTATAATTTGTCAAAATATAGGGGGCGAAAATAAGGTTTTTAGGCTAATAATAAAATTTAAAATTAGCAAATTCTTAACTTTCAAGCTTTAATCTTCAGGATCGATTTTCAGCTCCACCAATTCGATTTTGGTATTGGAAGTCTCAATGATTTTTATTTCGAAATCTTCAATGCGAATTACCTCTCCCTGCTGCGGAATTTCTTCGGTATGATTCACAATAAAACCACTCAGGGTTTCATAATTTTCGCCTACGGGAATATCTACTTTATAGTTTTCGTTCAGGTAGTCTACCTCCAGCCTGGCAGAAAATCTGAAATACCCATCCTCCAGTTTTTCCTCGATAAGAACCGCTGAGTCATGTTCATCTTCAATTTCACCGAACAATTCCTCGACGATATCTTCCACGGTCATCATTCCACTCGTACCTCCATACTCATCTATAACCACCGCAATGCTCTTTCTCTTTTTAATAAGAATATTAAGCACATCCTTGATCCACATAGTTTCGGGTACAAAAATGACCGGCAACAGGATAGATTTTATGGATTTTGGTCTTTTGAACAGTTCAAAGGAATGCACATAACCAATAATATCGTCTATAGTGTCATTATATACCAGCAATTTAGAAAGCCCGGTTTCGGTAAAAGTCTGGATAAGATCGTTTGGCGCCTGGTTCTGGTCCACGGCGATGATCTCTGTTCTTGGGATCATCACTTCCCTGGCTTTGATATCTGAAAACTGCAGGGCATTCTGGAATATCTGTATCTCACTATCCACATCATCCTGCTCCTCCACGGTTTCCATTTGCTCACTAATGAAATTTCCCAGCTCAACTTTACTAAATGCAAGCTGAACTTCATCTCCATCGGTCTTAAAGAATCGCTTCAGAATAATATCTGAAATCCAGATAACGAAGGAAGACACAAAACTGAAAAGCAAATAGAAAATATAGGCCGGCACCGCAAAGAACTTCAGCATCGTATTCGCATAGATCTGAAAAATCACTTTCGGCAGGAACTCAGCAGTAAGTAATATGATCAAGGTTGAGATCACCGTTTGGGTTAGTAGACTCAGGTCTGTAATGATATAATTTACAAATCCGCTTTGAGAATCTATACCAGTTAACCAGGTCATTAAAAGATCACCCATAAAGAAACCATAGACCACGAGGGCAATATTATTCCCTACGAGCATAGTCGCGATAAATTTCGAAGGTTTTTTGGTAAGTCTTTTCAGGACTTTGGCAAGAAAATCATTTTGCCTTTTTTCAATCTCTATAAAGATCTTATTCGAAGAAACATAAGCGATCTCCATTCCAGAGAAGAAAGCGGAAAGCAGTAATGAACAAACTATAACAAGTATATCAACCTCCATTTAGGCTATTTATTACGATCTTCATATTTGCGCCTGAAACGTCTTTTAAAGAAGAACATAAAGATGGCGATAGCGACGAAAAACAGGAACAAATAAGACCTGTTTCTCTCGGTATTCCATATCCTGATAGCTTCAAACAGAAAGAACGCTGCAAAGAACAGGTAGGCGTATTCAAAATATCTAAAAAATTTATTCATCCTTTTCTTCTTCTATTATCTGTATACCAGTATTGGTTCTTGATCGAAAATTACTGAAATCCTGATTAGAATCAAAACCAAGATCATCTGTATAAGAGCCGTCTGGAAATCTTATGGTATTGGGTTTATCTGTAAAGATCCAGTTCCTTTCCTGATCCCAGAAGATCTGGCTGGCCTCTAATTTAGTACTATCTGCAGTAAGGATCACTACATCTCCCTGTAGATCTATGAGGTTTGTCTTTTCGTAAACAATCCCATAATCTGCAGTTACCGTATTTTTTTTGTTCTCTTCATCAAAGAACTCAACTTCTACTCCATCTGGAAATTCCCGGTAAGGAAAAGATTTATTGGTATAATCCAGCATTTTCGGACTCTTAAGAGTAGCAACCAGCCTTCCCGAATCTGTGAATTTTAAATTGATGCCTTCGGCGATCGATTGAGGAGCATCTTCCTCTAAACTGAAGGCTCTTACTTCCTGTAGATTACCTTCGCATGAAAAAAGCATTGTCACGCCTATGAGCGTGACAATGCCTGAAATTATATTGCTATATGTGAGTTTCATCTTATAGGTTCGGGATACGAACAGTCTCACCTATCCAGCATCCAATAGAGATCGGGTCTCCAGCATTCTTACTAGACTGGAATACATCTGACTTCTGCGGAGCTCTACCTTTGTAAGCAGCAGCAGCCTGGTTCGCATTACTAGCGATAGATGGATCTACTCTTGCAGCTTTAGAAGCATAATCTGCCGCTAACCAGTATACCGCTCTTTTGTTAAATGCATCTTCACCACAGTTGTTCGCACTCTGAGCATACATGCTGGCGATCTGAAGGTATGCACTACCTAAAGAAGGCTTAGCCTGAAGTGCTTTGTTGTAAAAGTTTCTTGCCTGACCAAAACTACCTTTATCCTTGTAGTTGTTCGCAATTCTGTAATAGATCTTCGCTTTATCAGAAGTGTTAGTTTCAAGCTCAGCAGCCTGGTTGTAATATTGAAGCGCCTTAGAACTGTTACCTTCAGATTCAGCTAACTGACCTAAAGAGTATGCTGACTTTGCAGAAGGCTCTAATTTGTGTAGAGCTTCAGATACCTGGATGAACAATGGATCTTCTGTACAATCTTTAGCAGATAGTCTGGCATTCGCATTCTTCAACCAAGCAACATCAGATTTCTTTGCTTCAAAATCCTTTTTATATAAAGGAATTAGGTTTTCACAATCTGCTCTCGCACCAAGCTTAGCGTTGATCGCCTCTTTAACTTTACTATAGTTAGCAAGGTTGATCTCTGCATACTTAATTTGTTTTTCCTCTTTAGAAGTAAGAGCTTCTCCATCTTCCTGCTTCTTCAACAACGGAGCAAGATTTTCAGCAGCTTCGTTCTCTTCTTCCTCTATTTTAGCGAATACTCTATCGTAGTTATCGAAAACATCTTGAAGGGTTTTCTCTCCTTCATCCTGCATTTCTGCCATTAGATCGAAATAAGCATACAGACCTTTTGGACTCTTGAAGTTATCCTTGTCTTCAATATAAGCCTTATCAAAGGCCATATACTGCTCATTCTTATCTCCGATCTTGTTGTCGAATTTCAACAAAGCAATATCTGAATAGATCTTACCTTTAGAAGTTTTAGTTGGGTAAAGCTCCAGCCTGGTTTCCCAAACGTCGATCAATTCCTCTACTAATTCTTTTTTATCTCCCTGCTCAGCATTTTCAATCTTATATTCTAATGCTCTTTCCAGGTATTGATAAGTTGCAAGACTATATTTAGGGCACTCTTCCTTTACTTTTGTTAAAGCAGGATATGCCGCTTCGTAATTTTTCGCTTTTGCATCATCATAGGCCAGGGCAGCCATTGTTGCACAATCTCCAGATTGAGCGTTAACTGATCCAAGACCTGACAAAGCAATTGTAAGTAGTGCTATAAATCTTTTTTTCATTTTATTGTTTATTGAAGTGGTTAATCAAATTTTCTTTTCGTGAACCATTTGTCATTTAAAGAAAGTCCTATTGACAGTCTTAAAAAGTTCTCCTGAATTAATCCCGAATCCTTGGTTCCTCTTTGTCCAAGCTCGATTCCGAGGTTAATGTTAGAGAAGTTCGATCCAACTGGCAAACCTAATCCAAAAGACATGCCAAACTCATTTATCGATTCTTCATTTACTATTAGACCGGTCTGATCATATCTGAATCCAGCCCTGTAAACAACTCTCTCAAAGTAACTTGAGAATGAATTATATTGTGGAATATAAAATCCTCCAATAGATAATTGTGAAGCATCTTCATATTCCCCATTATCCCCTCTAAAACTAAAACTATCTTCATAAGAAGAAGATCCTACACTGGCATATTCTGCCCCAACAAACCACTTATTCAGCTCTCCAAGACCTGCTCCTATGCTAAGTTTTGAAGGAAACTCAAACTGGGTATCGCTGAGATCCAGTTCTCTAAAATCTATCACACGCCCGCCACCATTAGAAAAATCAACGGTAGAAATAGCCCTGGAATTCTCAGAATCCAGGTCCATTGCCGGCGCATATGTAGAAGAAACATGCAATCTCAACTTCTCAGAAAGGTCCTTCTGGTAATTAGCTCCAAAGGTAAAGGTAAATCCTTTAATATCAGACCTATTTACATCTGTAGTCCCATATTGCAAGTCTTCACGATTTATACTTTGAGAATTCTGAAAATTCCCGAAGTTATAATCGGCATCCACACCAATACTTAAATCCTTGGTCACAGCCCATCCGGCAGAAAGGAAAACCCTGTTCATACCTCCTCTACCATTTAGTAAACTAGCAGAACCTTCTTCCATATCAAGGATGCGGTAACCTACAGAGGTATAAGGCAAAACACCCAAACCTATTCCTACCTTATCGCTAACCGGAAAAGCTAACGAAAGATAATCTAGCGAAGTGATCTTAGCGTTATCACTGGCGCTTTCGGTTTCCAATTTGATCCTATCATGACTGGCTCCTACCGCATAATTTGTAAGTTTTAACCTTCCGTAAGCAGCAGGATTCTGCATATTTATATGGATGCTATCTGCAAAGATACTTAATCCTCCCATAGATCTATTCTCTACGGTACCCTTAAAATTAGTTAAACCAATGCCGTAATATGAATAAGGCGAAGAAACGTTTTCCTGTGCTTCGGCTATAAAACCTGAAAATAAAGCTACGATTACTATAAATCGTTTTATCATTGAGTATTGTTAAATTCTAGAATGAAATTAAGTCCTTCTAACAAAAAATTTGAGTTGGCAAATATGCTATTTTTTAATGGTATAGACAAAATTTGACTATCCCCACCTGTAAAAATTACTGTTAAATCTTCAAATTGAGCGCTGTAGGATTCTACTGTTCCTTTTAATTCCATTTTAATTCCATTAATAATTCCGGATAAGATGCTGGTTTGAGTAGTATTACCTATTAATTCGGCTTCCGGCTTCGGAATAACTAACGGCAAATTCGCTGTAAACTTGTGCAGACTTTTAAATCTCATGTTCAAACCAGGAGAAATCGCCCCACCTAAGTAAATTTCTTCTGCGGTTTTAATGTCGTAAGTTATACAGGTACCGGCATCGATGATCAAAGCGTTTTTACCGGGAAAGGAATTTACCGCCGCAGCGACTAAAGCGATCCTGTCTTTTCCTAAAGTTTCAGGCGAAGCGTATCGATTTTCAAAAGGGACCGGGGTAGAATTATTCAATTCCAGCACAGGAAATGCTTTTTTGACCTCAGAAATCATTTCATTTTCCCCGGAAGTAACACTTGAAATGATGGATTTGTTGATTTGAGGATACTTTTTTAGAATCTTTTGAAATTCTTCTGAAAAATTTTCTTTCTGGAAATTCTGCTTTTCCAGCAAGCTATTGTTTTGAAAAACAGCAGTCTTTACTGAAGTATTTCCGGCATCGATGACTAAATTCATTCAGATTTTCTTAGAAAAGCTAAAATACAAAAGCATTTTTTTAAAATTTCCTTTGTGAGTTCCTAAAAATGAAATTATATTTGCCACCGCTTAACAAAGCAACTGGTGCCTTAGCTCAGTTGGTAGAGCAAAGGACTGAAAATCCTTGTGTCCCTGGTTCGATTCCTGGAGGCACCACCTTAGAACCCCGAACTTTTTTAGTTCGGGGTTTTTTAATTTTATAGCAATGCACTTCCTCTACATTCTCTATTCCCAAAAATTAAATAGGTATTACACAGGAGAAACACCTGATCCAGATATTCGGCTGAACCTCCATAATAAGCATCATTTTAAAAATGCCTTTACGAATGCAGCTGACGACTGGAGCATAAAATTGAAATTTCAAACAGATTCAAAGGAAAATGCTGTCTTTCTGGAAATTTTTATAAAACGAATGAAAAGCAAAAAGTTTATTGAAAAGGTCATAAACGATCCCTCAATTTTAAATCAAGTATTAGAAAAAAGAGCCTGAACTGGTTCCCCCGAGGCTTCGGGGCTGGAGGCACCACCTTAGAACCCCGAACTTTTTTAGTTCGGGGTTTTTTAATTTTATAGTTATGCACTTCCTATACATTCTCTATTCTGAAAGGCTAGATAAGTATTATACAGGAGAAACACCGGATGCCGATATTCGTCTGGATCTCCATAATAAGCATCATTTTAAAAATGCCTTTACGAATGCAGCTGATGACTGGACCATCAAATTGACATTCAATACAGATTCAAAGGAAAATGCTTTGTATCTGGAGAGTTTTATAAAACGAATGAAAAGCAAGACGTTTATTGAAAAGGTAATAAACAACCCCTCCATTTTAAATCAAATATTAGAAAAAAGAGCCTGAACCTGGTTCCCCCGATGCTTCGGGGCTGGAGGCACCACCTTAGAACCCCGAACTTTTTTAGTTCGGGGTTTTTTAATACCTCGATTTAAAAATCTAACCGATGATCAAGGTAAATAAGACAATCCTCGTTTTGTTTTCCACATAAAGTATTTTTCGAAGAGCACTTTAGAAAAATCGTAAAGTACGTTTGGGATCATCACCGCAAATTTTCTGGGTTTAAAGAGTGTATCAGATAATATGATGACTTCTTTTTTGCCCGCATCCATAACGCAGATCCCGGGAATTTTACCCCACGCCTTTTCTTTTAGTTTCGTATTACCTCTGGACAACCTGATAATATTCTCGGCCACGATCTTTCCTGTCTCATCTGACGGATAACCGGTTTTAGGACCAGAGAACGGAATCTTACCGGGTTTGAAGGGCAATTTCACATCTACCGCGATTCCCGCCGCCCAGATGTTGGGGTGATCCACGTGCCTGTAACCATTAGTTACCGGAATGTATCCTGCCTCGGTAGCATGAAGAGCAGGAGAATTAGTTACAAAATCAACTCCCACAAATGGAGGCATCAGCATGGTGAACTTGCTAGGCAGAATTTCACCGGTAGTCAGTTCTACCCTGTCTTTAAATACTTCCTTCACTCCCACTTCTGTTCTGTAATGAATATGGAACATCTTCATAAAAGATTTCAACATGGTTTCCCCTCCTGTTATTCCATCAATTCCAAAGTGGCCTAAAAAGGTTTCGGGAGTGATCCAGTACAAATCCACTTTTTCACGGATCTTCTGTTCACGAAGCCATTTTTCAACATTAAACAAGAATTCATAGGCCGCACCCATACAACCAGCATTCTGAGTTGCCCCAATCACTACAGGACCTGGATCTTTTTTGAATTTCTCCAGAGCTTTTCGTGTTTCCATGGCTCCTTTAGGAGTACCTATATAATGGGCATATTCCTTAATCCCAGGCGCAACATCATATTTCACCTTTGGTCCGGTAGCGATCACCAGTTGATCATAATTTACTTCGCCTTTACTGGTAACCACGAGATTTTCTGCAGGGACTACCTTAATTGCTTCAGCATTTATGAACTCGACTCCTTTCTTTCTCAAAAGTTCATCCTTGCGGAACGAAATATCCTTGATCTCTCTTCTTCCAAATGGAACCCATATCAGGGACGGAATAAAAAGGAAGGCAGTAGATTTGTCTATTACAACAACTTCCTGCTCTTTTTTTCCTTTTCTCTTTAATTCCAATGCGGCTGTTAAACCTGCGAAATTCCCTCCAATTACTACAGTTTTCATGGCTTCGAATTTTATACTATGAATTTACGCCACGAAGAGAATTTGCACAGTAACCATGGTTACATAGCAGGATAAAAATTTAGATGTAAAAATTTATTAATTTGAAATTGACCAAAAAGAAATTTGCTCGTCTATTGAAGATATAACGAGATGGTCAACGGGGGATGAAGGTAAGTATTCAATAGTCTATTGTTATATTAGACATTCAGCAAGATCACATTTACGATCGCTCCTATAATAGCAACAAAAATCATCGCCAAAGCCAAAGTAACTAGGATCTTTCCCCAAATACTAAGACCTCTTAAGGTGTTATTGTAATTGTGAATAAAATCAGTAAAAATTTCCATAATCTTCCGCTTTAATATTAATACTCAATTCACTTAAATATAAGGAGTTACAGGCGTTTTTAAAAAACAATTCGTTGAACTAACGATATAATAGGTGTAGGACATCGCATAAACCCCTAAACACTAAAGAATTCATAAAAAATTCTGAAAAAAGCGCACTTTGGTATTAAATATCAGACAATTAGGACTTAACAGATAATCATGATTTCTATCATATTACACACAGAATTTATAAGCTACTTTAAAGGTCGCTTAAGATTTTTTCGATCTCGGCCACCTATAATTCAGCGTTATGAAAAAGTCTAATATTGATGTTTACCTGCTCCTGCCCATCAAAAATTTCATAGAAAAGCAGACCTCGGTAGGTATAAGCCTTATTATTTCCACTTTGCTGGCATTAGGCATGGCAAATTCCCCTTTAGCAGATCATTATCACGAATTCTGGGAGCAGCAAATCTATATTGGTATAAATGAATTTGTGATCAACAAAAGTCTGTTACACTGGATAAATGACGGACTCATGTCTATGTTCTTCTTTCTGGTTGGTCTTGAACTTAAAAAAGAGATCATGTATGGCGAACTTTCCAGTCCCAGGGAAGCCATTTTACCGGTGGCTGCAGCTATAGGAGGAATGCTCTTTCCCGCGCTTATTTATACATTTTTCAATTTTGGGACAGAATCTATTTCAGGCTGGGGTATTCCCATGGCCACCGATATCGCTTTTGCCCTGGGCATCCTTTATCTCCTGGGTGATAAAGTACCTGTTTCGCTCAAAATTTTTCTTACAGCAATTGCCATTGCAGATGACATGGGTGCCGTACTGGTCATCGCATTCTTTTATACGGAACAGATATCCATGCAAAGCCTGGGAATAGGTTTATTTTTTCTTCTGATTCTTATCCTGGCAAATTACATAGACATAAGGAACATGCTTTTTTATGCGGTAATGGGTATTGGCGGACTTTGGCTAGCTACCATGCTTTCTGGAATTCACGCTACCATTGCCGCAGTGCTGGCCGCTTTTGCCATCCCGAATAATAAGAAGATCAACACCCCTTTATTTTTGAGGAAGGCAAAATTGTTGTCTTACCAGATCAAAAATCAGTTCAGGAAAACAGATCGGTCTCCGGAAAAGAACCAGGAGGAGGTCTCCAACATTATTGAAAAATACACCTTGCTTACCCAGGACGCTACACCGCCACTTCAAAGGATCGAACACAACCTGCAGCCTTTTGTAAGCTTCGTTGTCCTGCCCCTCTTCGCATTTGCCAATGCGGGAGTCAGTTTTACTTCAGACTCCCTATCCTATTTCCTAAAACCGATTAGCCTTGGGATCGTTTTGGGATTGATCCTCGGAAAATTCATCGGTATCGTATTTTTCACCAGGCTTATGGTATTCTTTAAGGTCTCAAAATTACCCGGAGAGGTAGCATGGAAACATATTTACGGAGTCGGGATATTGGGGTCTATAGGCTTTACCATGTCCCTCTTCATTACAGAGTTAGCCTTTGATTCAGAAACCTATCTTAACCAGGCTAAAGCAGGCGTTTTCCTCGCTTCCTTGCTAGGTGGAATCATAGGTTATTTTTATTTGAGAATTATTCAAATTAAATAATTACATCCTGATAATCCTGTTGCCACCTCTTCGACCCTTGGATTCGGCACCTCCAAAACTGCTGAATTTATAGGTGAAGCTTAACATTCCATAACGGCGCAAGATGAGATTATTCACATCCTGAATATAATCATCACCCACTAATCTTCGGGTATCAACATTCTGGTCTAAAAGATCATAAATCTTGAATTTCAAGGTCGCCTTCTCTTTTAAAAACTGGTAACCGAGGCTCATATTCCATAATAAGGAGGTGTTATCGAAACCTGGAGCTACATTACCATATTCATTGTAAGAGATATCATTTCCAAAAACCACATTTTTTGGCCAATAAGTAGTCGCTTCAAGGGAAAGACTATGATTCACATAACTCTGATCTCTTCCACTATTGATATCATATTTTATATCATTATAGGTCAAGCCATATCCGGGATTGATCTCAAACAATTCATCAATAGCGTAGGTTAGTTGAAAACCTGGACTTAAGGTCCATTGATCTGAATTATACTCCACAGCGTTTATAAAACCAACATTGTGATTATAACCAGCATTCATTCTAAGCCTCATACGAAGCTCGCGCTCATCCTTTTTAAAGCTTTTGCTATAAGAACCACCAAGGTTTCCATTGATGACCCCGTCTACATTGGTATACGTGGTTCGCCTTACAAAATTATCATCAACACTGCTGGTCGCGGCAATTTGGTTATCGGTAAAATTGAAATACAGGTAGGTAAAGAATCCGCTTCGGGTTGCGAAATCAAAATTCCTGAAATTAAGACTCAGTCTCTGGTTAAAGGTTGGCTCCAGGGAAGGATTTCCCACGATGATATTTAGCGGATTGGTTCGGTCTATTACCGGCTGTAGTTGCCTTACCGATGGCACATCTGCACTGGTGCTATAACCCACACTCACACTTTTAGATCTTTCAAGAGAATAACGTACATCAGCATCAACAAAAATATTATTGAAGGTATTATCAAAGGATATCGCTTCAATATAATTATCGGTTTTAAGGGTAGTGCTTAACAGCCCGATTTCAGTATTTACACGCCATTTTTCTCCTTCATAATTTATACCGGCATTTGGAGTGTGTTTATAATTATTAACCTTAAAATCGTTGCTCAGCAATTCATTAAAACTGGAATATTCGCCATCAACCGCATCGAAAACATTCCTGGTATTCCTCGAACTGGAAGTAGAAAATCTATAATTGAGATCAAAGAATAATTTATCTGCGAGAACACTTCTCTTAGAAAATCCAACTCCAAAAGAATTCTCCTTCTCGTCCTGATCTATGTATTGATCCTGGATCTCATTTTGCTCACCTCCATCGGCGATGAAAATACTTTCAGAAAAGTAAAAATTATCATTCTCCTGCCTTCTATGGGAATGGTCCAGATCAATTTGCAGATAGGAACCTTCAGCTCCAAATCTCTTGATAAAATCTATTCTGTTGCTAAAGTCGGCACTGGATAGATCTTCCATTTCGTTAGTAAAAGAAGCATTCCGAAGATCCTTATTCTCGTCCAGGGTCTCTTCTTCCCGGTCACGAACCGAAAATCCAATATTGGCATTGATCCTTGGGCTCACAGATAACTTTGTAAGTGTATCAAATTCTACCTCGTAACGAAGGTTTGCTCGGTGACTATCATTCACCAGGTTACTGGAGCTTTCAGAATTCACGAAATAACGTGAATCTGGTAATATATTTTCCCGTTCCACCCTGGTCCTGGTTTCGGTATCGTTCTTTCCATAGAAATAATCGGCACTCAACTCCATATCGTTATCCCATTCGTTCACGAAATTAAACCCAGCGGTTTCAGATTTGGTGATGCCACCGCTACTCCCAAATCCATTCCCATTGATACTGAAAGATCCATTGCTGTTAAATCTTACACTACGGGCATTCCCGCCCATCATATCAAAAACCTCATCAAAACTAAACCCAGAGCTGTTGATGTTATTAGAACTGGCCAAAACGCTTACCCGCAGATCATCTTTAAAATAATTCCCGATACCACTAAGTTCATAACGGTCATCTGTACCTCCACCGGCAGTTACCCTGGAGAAATATCCCTTATTCTTATCTTCCTTAAGTTCAATATTGATGGTCTTATTATCAGGATCTCCCGCTTTGCCGGTAAATTCTTCGCTTTTGGTTTTGGTATCGGTTACCTGCACCTTATCTATGATCTCCTTCGGAAGGTTTTTAGTAGCGATCTTTGGATCATCGCCAAAGAACTCCTTTCCGTTCACCAGGATCCTTGAAACTGGCTTTCCGTTTACGGTGATATTACCATCTGAGTCTACCTCAACACCTGGAAGTTTTTTCATAAGGTCCTCAAGGTTTGCATCCTGCCTGGTGTTGAAGGAACCAGCATTGAATTCCAGTGTATCTTTCTTGATGGTAATAGGAGCCCGGGTTGCCGTTAGCGTGATTTCATCCAGGGAATTATCTGCTATTTTTAACCTGATATCCTCCAGAGTCATGTTTTTCTCAACGGTCAAAACCTGTTGATGCGGAGCATAACCATTATAGCTAATAATAAGGTTCAATTTCGGTGATTTGGTAACTCCTTGCAGCAGGAAGCTGCCATCTTTTTCAGAAATGGTATAGCTTACCAAACTACTATCTGTAGGCTTTTCGGTATATATAGTGGCAGATTCAAGGGGATTCGAAGAGTCGTCAACAACCTTCCCGGTAATTTGAAATTCCTGTGAGAAAGTTAAACCAGAGATAAGCATCCCCAGCAGGCTTAGGTAAAAACGCATTAAGTAGTCATGTTAGATTAAAAAAAGGCAGCCAATAATTCACCGTGCAAATTATTGGCTGCCTTTATGACTATAAATCTAGTTAAAGGTTTAAGCTTCCTTTATTTTTTTCTGAAGAAAATAGAAATTGGCACTCCTTCAAAATCGAATTCCTGCCTCAACTTGTTCTCTAAGAATCTCTTATAAGGATCTCTCACATATTGCGGAAGATTACAGAAAAAAGCAAATTGTGGATGCGGGGTAGGTAACTGCATACAGAATTTGATCTTCACATACTTCCCTTTATAAGCTGGCGGCGGATTTTTCTCGATAATAGGAAGCATGATATCATTAAACTCACGAGTTTTGATCTTCTTGCTTCTATTCTCAAAGACCTTAACAGCCGTCTCAATTGCCTTAAAAACCCTTTGCTTGGTTAATACAGAAATAAATACGATCGGCACATCGGTGAAAGGCTCGATCTCACGACGAATCATCGCCTCGTATTCCTTCATGGTATTGGTCTCCTTATCTACAAGGTCCCATTTATTCACCAGGATCACGATCCCTTTATGGTTTCTCTGGGCAAGCCAGAAAATATTCTGAACCTGACCATCAAATCCACGGGTTGCATCCAGAACCACCAAACAAACATCACAGTTCTCGATAGCCCTAACAGAACGCATCACCGAATAGAACTCAAGGTTTTCCTTCACCTTGGATTTTCTCCTAATCCCGGCAGTATCTACAAGGTTAAATTCAAAACCGAAACGGTTATACCTGGTATCTATAGAATCCCTGGTTGTTCCCGCGATATCGGTTACGATATATCTATCCTCCCCGATAAGGGCATTTATGAATGAAGATTTCCCGGCGTTTGGTCTCCCAACCACGGCAAATCTTGGTAATTCAGATTCTTCCTCTTCTTCGATCTCTGGCAAGGCTTCAATAAGCGCATCCAGAAGATCTCCCGTTCCACTACCATTGGTACTGGCGATTGGGAAATATTCACCTAAACCAAGGGCATAGAATTCTACCGCATTAGCAAGGCGTTTATTATTGTCAACCTTATTCACTGCAAGCAAAACAGGCTTATTCACTTTTCTAAGCAAATTGGCAACCTCTTCATCCATTGAAGTTACTCCGTCTTCAACATCTACCATAAAAATGATGGCATCTGCTTCATCAATAGCAAGTTCTACTTGCTTGTCGATTTCAGCTTCAAATACATCATCACTCCCCTTTACATATCCACCGGTATCTATCAATGAAAATTTCTTTCCATTCCAGTCAGACTTCCCATAATGCCTGTCACGAGTTACCCCGCTCACAGAATCAATAATGGCTTCACGACGCTGTATAAGTCGGTTGAAAAAAGTTGATTTACCTACGTTAGGCCTACCCACAATGGCGACAATATTGCCCATAACTATATATTAATTTCAGGCAGCAAAAATAGTGGTTTTTAACCAATTAGCTTTACTCCTGTATTATGCTGAAAAGTTTATTTTTTATCGTTGTATCCGAATCTACGGAGCTGTTTTGAATCGCTACGCCAGTTTTTGTTCACTTTTACGTACAATTCAAGATGAACCTGTTTTCCGAAGAATTTCTCCAGGTCCTTTCTGGCTTCCACTCCTACTCTTTTTAGAGCTGAACCTTTATGGCCAATTATGATACCTTTCTGAGTTTCACGTTCCACCATGATCACACTTCGCATCCTGATGATCTCATCTTCTTCAAAAAACTCACTGGTCTCGATCTCTACACTGTAAGGGATCTCCTTTTTATAATGAATAAGGATCTTTTCCCGAATGATCTCATTTACAAAGAATCTTTCCGGTTTATCTGTAAGCGTATCTTTTGGATAGAACGCCGGCGATTCTGGCAACAATTCTATGATCCGGTTGAAAACTTCAGAAACATTAAAGCCTTCTAAAGCCGATATTGGATGAATTTCTGCGGTAGGAACTTTTTCTGACCAGTATTTTACCTGCTCTTCCAGTTGCTCCTGGTTAGATTTATCGATCTTGTTCAGTAATAAAAGAACTGGCACTTCAGAATGAGCGATCTTATTAAAAAATGCCTCATCTTTTAATCCCTGCTCTCCAATTTCCACGATATAGATAAGAACATCTGCGTCTTCAAAAGCAGATTTCACGAAATCCATCATAGAAGCCTGTAACTCATATGCAGGCTTGATGATTCCCGGGGTATCACTTAAGATCACCTGGAAATCTTCCCCGTTCACGATCCCAAGGATACGGTGACGGGTAGTTTGTGCTTTTGAAGTGATAATAGAAAGTCTCTCACCCACAAAAGCGTTCATCAAAGTTGATTTTCCCACGTTGGGATTACCAATAATATTTACAAATCCGGCCTTATGCGCCATAATGATAATTTTTGCAAAGGTATTTCATTTGGATTCTGTTACCTAATCTTTATTGAATTTCTAACAATTGAGGCTCAGCCACTTCCAAAACTGAACTTTTTATCGGCATTATTGCCAAATAACAAATTATAAGTAGCTGAAAATCATAATTTAATAAATTTTTCAATCTATATTCCAATCGGGTTGCGCTTCTATTTTTAATAACTATTTTTGCCGCTTCTTAAAATCAAGCTGAAAAAGACTGATTATGAAAAAAGTTTTGAACTTATTCGACTTTAAACAAGAGGTAAATTACAAAACGGAAGTGCTTGCCGGGTTAACCGTGGCGATGACCATGATCCCTGAATCACTATCGTTCGCTATTTTAGCAGGCTTCCCTCCTCTAATGGGATTATATGCTTCGTTTATCATGGGTCTCATAACGGCAATCTTCGGAGGAAGACCTGGGATGATCTCCGGTGGTGCCGGGGCAACCGTAATTGTATTAATTGCCTTGATGAAGTCTAATGGTTTAGAATATGTACTTGCCGCGGTTGCCCTGGCCGGTGTAATTCAGATCGTAATTGGCGTCTTCAGGCTTGGAAAATTTATACGGCTGGTACCTCATCCCGTTATGTTTGGGTTCGTGAACGGGTTGGCTATCATAATCTTTATGTCGCAGTTAGATCAGTTTAAAACTGTGGTAAACGGTGATATTGTATGGCTTTCCGGAACTTCACTATACATCATGGCAGGCCTGGTCGCATTAACTATAGCGATTGTTGTGTTATTGCCTAAACTAACCAAAGCAGTACCTTCTTCTCTGGTTGCAATTATCGTAGTATTTATACTGGTATACTTCCTGGGAATAGACACTAAAACAGTAGAAGACATCGCGTCTGTAAGTGGAGGATTTCCACCTTTTCATATTCCAAATATCCCTTTAACCTGGGAAACTTTAGAAACCATTGCACCATATTCAATGATCATGGCTGCTGTTGGATTAACCGAGGGCTTGCTTACTTTAAACCTGGTAGATGAAATCACCGAAACCAAAGGCAATGGGAACCGCGAATGCGTTGCTCAGGGAGGTGCGAATGTACTTAACGGATTCTTCTTCGGAATGGGCGGTTGCCCGATGATCGCTCAAACCCTGGTAAACTTATCTGCTGGCTCCAGAGCCCGATTGTCTGGAATAATTGCAGCTTTTACCATTCTAGCAATCGTACTTTTTGGTGCACCAATCATAGAACAGGTACCAATGGCTGCGCTTGTAGGAGTGATGATCATGGTGGCAATTGGAACTTTTGAGTGGGCTAGCTTAAAGATCTTTAATAAAGTTCCTAAGAAGGATATTTTCCTGGTAATTATAGTTGCGTTAATAACCGTCATCCTGCATAATTTAGCCTTAGCAGTTCTGGTTGGAGTGATCCTTTCGGCATTATTCTTTGCCTGGGAAAGCGCCAAGAGAATTAGAGCACGAAAGTCTATTGATGAGAATGGCGTGAAGCACTATGAAATATATGGCCCCCTATTCTTTGCCTCTACCACTAACTTCCTGGAAAAATTTGATGTAATAAACGATCCTGAAGAGATCATCATCGATTTTAAGGATAGCCGTGTAGCCGATATGTCTGCCATTGAAGCTCTTAATAATGTAACTCAACGTTACAGCAAGGTTGGTAAAAAAGTGCATTTAAGACATTTAAGCAATGACTGCAGACGATTACTACAGAATGCAGACGCCCTAATCGAGGTGAATATCCTGGAAGATCCAACCTATAAAGTTGCGACCGATAAGATCTAGAGACTGTTATTATTGATCTCTATCCAGTATCCATCAGGGTCCTGCAGGTAGATTTGTTTAACACCATCCGGGCGGGTATTCGTAGTATTGGCCTCGCCCGGCCAGTTCTCAAAGGGGATACTGTTAGTTTCAAGGAAAGCCATGAGTTCACCGAGCTTCGCAGTGCTTAAACTCATATGAGCTCCTTTAATGGTTTCAGGAATATCTTCGCTTTCTATTAAGTGAATCTGAACTTTATCACCAAGGCGAAACCACCTGATATAATCGGGAAGGCCATTAATTGGGATCTCTTCAAGACCTAATACCTCCTTATAGAATTTTACGGAAGCATCCATATCCTTTACCAGGATAGCGTCGTGATCTTTCCTGAATTCGAAAGGATTGGTTTGTGCTTTAGCAGCAGTAAAGCCGAAAATTAGAAAAACAGCGAAATAACGTAGTTTCATAACAGGTATATTATACCCGTTTAAATTAGCTCTTTTTTCTGAAGTCCAGACAATTACTCTGCATTTATCGCGGTAAACTCCTTGATGGCCGAATTAGGTTCCATGATATTATAACCGTCCCAGAATTCAGGGTCGTATTTTTTCAAGGTCTGGTATTCGAAATCCTCCTTAGATTTCTTAACGGAAACAGAAGTTGAACTTTCTTCGGAATCTTCAAAAACGATAAGCTGATATTTATCCCGCTGACTAACTTTTATAAGAATATCCATGTCCAGCTCATTCTGTTTTCTCTTTCCAACCACATTTTTATTCTTTTCGATCAATTTTAATGGCCTGTCGATCCCAATACTTTCCCCTTCTTCCCTTTCCATGTATTTGGGGATATATTTACCTGAAGCATTTTTAGAAAAGATCATCTTCCCCTGGTAGACATCATCTATACTGCTAATTCCAAATAATCGCAATTTTTTAAGCGGTTTTACATTTTCATAATCCAGCCGGTGGATTCCGTAATCTTCTGTATCCACATAGATCTGTCCCTTAAAATCTGCGCTCCCTTTAGGTTCAAAATTTATCACATACACCAGGTTATTATCCAGGTAAGTATATCCCTTTATGGAATATTCATATTTCCTTAGTTTGTCAAAAAGATCGAAGCTGCCATCCTCGTTCCAGAAGCTGTAATTCAGCAAAGAATTAAGATGAGTATTTGTTGTTCCTAGCACAGAGGTTTTTTGCCTTGCTTCAGTTTCAGCGATTTCCTTTGCGGTAGGTTCTTTTTTAGGGTCATCATTTTCCATATCGAATTCATCAACATCAACTTTAACCCCCAGCAGGCCAGATTTGATCTTGAAATAAGAATCGGGTTTTACGTTCTCCTTAAAAAGATTGTCCAGTTTTTCCAGCAGTTTATCCAGGGAAGCGGTGCTTTGGGGATTATAAAGATTCGCTCCTTTTATCAGATCTATTTCCTGGGAAGAATAATTTCCTGAAAAGTCCCCAAGCGACTCCTTGTATGAGTTTACGATTTTCGGGATACTAGCAGAAAGGCTGTCCATGAGCTCCTGATCTATCTCTTCAATACTGCTTTCCTTGACCTTTAGATCAAACCTATTTACCTTATTCAGATTAGACTCTCTAAAAAAGAATCGTTTCTGAATAGTGCCAATATCATAATTCTCTGCCACTCTCTCCTTAGCTTTCTCCAGGATCTCCCTTCCAGTGAGTTTTTTGTCGCTCAAAAAAACATCGTCAAGCTGAATCACTTGTGTTTTGAGATAAATCACATTGTCCCTGACCTCTGAAGGTTTTACTTTTTTCAGTTCATAGCCAACAGAAGATATCTCCAACTCCTCAATTTGAGAGACCGGCCTGTTTATCGTAAATGACCCTTCATCGTTCGTAATTACACCGCGGTTTTTCGCAAACTGTACCGTAGCAAAAGGAATAGGTTGTCGCGTTTGTTCGTCCATAACTTTCCCTGAAAATTCCTGGGAAAAACCTGAAGTGGATACTAGAAAAAAGAAGAAGCAAAATATGAATGCGTTTTTCATTTCGATGGTTTTAAATTAGAACGACCTAACAGCCAAATTGTTACAAAAATGAGATTTCCAGGACTATTTTTCATCTTCCGGATTACCCGAAAAACTTCAAAAATTGTTTTAAACATTACTTAAAATGCATAGCAGGCACATTTAATATTCCTAACTTTCAATGACCAAAAAAATCACCCGAGTATGAGTGCCTTAAATGAAGATGAATTTGAAAATATTCTATCTATTCAGAATAAATGTACAAGACTTAATCTGAATGAGAATATTTACGGAACCTTCGCAGAAATAGGTGCGGGACAGGAAACGGTGCGGCATTTCTTCAGGGCTGGCAATCCCAAGGGTACCATAGCAAAAACACTTAGTGCTTACGACAAGGATTTTAGCGATGCCATCTACGGTCTGGATCCACAGAACAGGTATGTGACCGTGGAACGTTTGAAAAGAATGATAGACTATGAGGCTGAACTTATAGAGCAGCGACTCTCCAGGAAAAAATATCCCGATAAATTATTCTTTAGTTACGCCAATACCGTTGCTACCATAGATTGGGCTAAAAAATACAAGGGTCACGGCTGGCTGGGAATTAAATTTCAGCGGGAACCAAAACAGGCATATAGCGAGATCATCCTGCATGTACAGTTTCATGAAAACAACGCTTCCCAGCAACAAATAAGCCTGGGAATCATGGGGGTTAATTTGATCTATGCCGCTTTTTACCAAAGTGACGATCCTAAGGAACTAATCAAAAAATTATACGATCATTTAAGCAAGGATAAGATCGAAATAGATTCTATCAATTTTAAGGGACCGGTATTTAAAAACGTTGACAATCGTTTAATGAGTCTTGAGCTCGTGAAAAATGGAATTACCGAAGCAGTAATGTTTTCTCCTGAAGGTAACAACATATTACCAGCCAACGTTCTTTATAAAAAACATATACTTACTTTAAGAGGTAGCTTTAGACCGGTTACCAATCTTAACCTGAATATGTTCCTGAGTGCTCGAAATCTCTTCCTTAACCAGGAAAATGTAGATCCAGACAAGACCGTCATCATCTTTGAAATGACCTTAAACAACTTGAAGTCTGAAGGAGATAATGAAATTAATGAAAAGGACTTTCTGGACAGGGCAGATCTTTTATGCGCTTCCGGGCAAACGGTAATGATCTCTAATTTCCAGGAATATTACAAAGTGGTTGAATACTTCGCTCAACATACCAAAAAAGAACTGGGTCTGGTAATGGGGGTAGACAACCTGATAGACATCTTCAATGAAAGATATTACCGCCATTTAAGTGGTGGGATTCTGGAAGCCTTTGGTAAATTATTCTTTAAAAGTCTGAAGGTTTATCTCTACCCGATAAAAGATGAAAAGACCGGTGAGATCATCACCAGCAAAACTTTAAAAGTACATCCAAGGGTGAAGGAACTTTACAAGTTCTTTGTAGACAACGGAAAGGTTATCGACATTGAAGATTATGACGAAAAATCTTTAGATATCCATCCAAGACAGGTCTACGAAATGATCCTCGAGGGTAATCATGAATGGGAGAAAATGGTTCCGGGTCTTACCGCTAAAATGATCAAGGAGAAGAATATGTTCTCAAAAGAGAAGGCTTCTCACAGCTAATAATATCAGGTAGAAAACTCTGTTTTCATTCCCCGATCATACATCACTATACTTCCCGCAACAGATACATTCAGGCTTAACTTAGATCTGAATTTCACCAGGTAATGAGCTTTTTCTATCGCGGCATTAGACAAGCCATGATCTTCAGCACCCAATAGATACACACAACGTCTTGGATGTTTAAATTCTTCAAGCGGCTGGGCATCATCTGTTAACTCTACCCCAACCAGCATGGCTCCTTTAGGCAGGTGTGCATAAAAATCTTCAAAGGTCTTATAATGAAAATAAGGCATTGCTCCCACAGCCTTATGAGTATCGCAAGCCTGTTTGGAATACCGGTTCCCAATGGTGAATATAAAACTGGCTCCCATATTCTGCGCCGACCTCCATAGCACTCCCAGGTTCTCGGGCGTTTTTCCATTCTGAATACCTATGCCAAAAAATCCCTGTTTCAGATTATCTGTTTCCATGTGGCAAAAATAATATTCTTAAAGATTCATCCCTAAAATACCTGCTTACAAGTATTTCAAATATTATTTACAGAGAAGAAATTCGATAGCTATTTTTCTGAATTTCAAATATTTAAAGTAAGTTTATTTTCAATCAACCAATTCATTTTTCACATGTTACACGCTAAATTTAAAATTACAGCATGGGATAGTTCTGTGTTAAGATTAAGCCTGACCTTATCCCTTGTTTTCCTGGTTGCCTGTAATCATAAAGATTACAAGGCAGTGCCAGAACAAAAGAAAATGACCTTGAATGACAGTATCAAAAGAGGTGAATACCTGGTAGAAACTATAGGTTGTCGCGACTGCCATTCTCCAAAAACTTTCAGTGAAAGAGGTCCGGAAGAGATCCCGGAACTCGCTTTGAGCGGTTATCATGCCGGTGATAGTCTTCCTCCTATCAATTCAGAAGCACTTAAATCTGGATGGATGTTATTTAATGACGATTTTACTGCGGGGGTAGGTCCCTGGGGAGTTTCCTTTGCAGCCAATATAACTTCAGACGACACAGGGATTGGGAACTGGAGTGTAGAACGTTTTAAAACTGCCATGAGAGAAGGCAAATTAAAAGGAGAAAAGGGAGGCCGAATGATGCTACCACCTATGCCCTGGCAGAATTTCAGAAAATTATCTGATGAGGACCTGGAAGCTATGTTCAAATACCTGCAAAGTACCACGCCGGTAGAAAATGCGGTGCCGGCACCCATTCCACCTAATAAACTCGATAGTTTAAAAACTGCTTAAAAAAACGAATCCCGCAAAAGCGGGATTTATTTTTATTTCACTGTAAAGGTTTTGAGGAAGCCTTTATTCTGTGGATCTGGAATTTCGGCAATAAGTGCATAATTCCCTGGTCTGAGTTCTGCAGTAAAATAACCGGTTCCTCCCTGAGCCATTTCCTGCATACCTCCCAGGAATCTGAAACCTTCTGGCGCCGGGGTCTGCAATCCTTTAGGATCTGCCCAGTTCATCCAGCTGTTAAGTTTTGAAATATCTGCTCCTTCATCTATCCAAACCAAATGCACATCATGCATCACAAAATTCTCATGAACTTTTTGCTCTCCAAAATTAACCTTGAAGATCTTTTCTCCGGGTGTAACTCTTTCATCGAAGGCGATACCTTCGTTCGCTGCGATATTGATGGTATAATCTGCTGTTATCCCAACATCTGAGCTATCAGCCTGGGTAACCTTAATTTCCTTGGCCATTCCCTGGGTGTTGTGAAAAACGCCATTAGCCATTTTCACATAGCACTCGATGATATAGGTTCCGGGTTCAAGGTAAAATGTTGACTGCGCCGTACTTTTTGGAGATATTAATCCTACTCCGCCGGTAAATTCAACTTGCTGGAACCACTCTGGTAATTTCCCAAAAGCGACATTTGCTTTTTCAAATTCACCCGCGTTGATCATATCCATCCCTTCCTGAAACGGAGGACCAACTTCCTTCTCGGCATCTTCAAGTCCCTTGCCTTCAGGATATTTATCGAAAAGGATAAAGTGGGTCTCGTTAGAATTGTTACGGTACTTCACCGTTTTCCATCCAGATTTCCATTCATCCTTGGTCTTGAACTCCATAGCATTAGTCACTATGGTGATCACATCTGAGCTTTTTTCCTTTGTTTGTTCAGTGCTCTCTGAAACCTCATCTTTCTCCTCTGCATCTTTTTTCTCCTTATCCTGGCAAGCAAGGATCATGGAGCTAAAAAGTAACAGAAAAAACAGACGGGTAAACGTTGAAATAAATTTCTTGGTTTTCATATCTATAAAATTTGATTGGTAGGTTCTAAAATTAGCAGGGAGTACTCTAAATTCTTAATTTTTAATGAGAACACCAAGAATTAAAATATAACATTGAAGATATAACCTCTTAAAACTTAATTAATTGTCAAAAATTTAAACAAGTTTCAAAATACAGGCGTATTTAGATTTCAGTTTATTAAATTTAAGATTCTGGTTAATCAAGAATTACATAAAACAAGACATATATGCTGGAAAAGAGCAGAATCGTTATTGAGAATATAAAACCTGTGGTGAATTGTGGCGATTATGCCATTAAAAGAGTGGTAAATGAGATCGTAAATGTAGAGGCCGATATTTTTGGCGATGGCCATGATATTATACAGGCATCAGTTTTTTACAAACACAGCAAACAAAAAAGCTGGAATGAATCACGAATGCATCCTACGGTTAATGATAGCTGGAGCGGACATTTTAGCGTTGAGAAACAGGGAGATTACGAATATTACATCCAAGGCTGGGAAGATCATGGGTTGAACTGGCGGCATGGTATTATAAAAAAGATCGAAGACGGTCAACATGTAAATTCTGAATTACTGGAAGGAGCAGAATTACTGAAACCTATCCTTAAAAAATGCTCGAAAACTGAAGCCGAACTGGTAAAGCGTGCTATCACATCCTTTCAGGACAGTGAAAAATATGAAGAAGCCGTATCTATCTGCGTGAATAAAGAACTGGAAGATATTTTTCTGAAATATCCTCACAAGGCGGTTCCTTATGAATCTCAAAAATTTCCGGTATATGTAGACAGGGAAAAAGCAAGATTCAGCACCTGGTATGAGTTCTTTCCACGCTCTTCATCTCCTGAAGAGAACAAACATGGTACTTTTAAAGATTGCGAAAATATACTTCCGCGTATTGCTGAAATGGGATTCGATGTTCTTTACTTCCCGCCGGTGCATCCTATTGGGGAAGTGAATAGAAAAGGAAAGAACAACGCGACAGATGCCGCACCCGGAGATGTAGGATCTCCCTGGGGTATTGGTTCAGAAAAAGGCGGACATAAAGATCTGCACCCGGAACTGGGAAATTTAGAAGATTTCAAATCTCTGGTGAACAGGGCTAAAGACCTGGACATAGAGATAGCCATGGATTTCGCGCTACAGGCGGCGCCAGATCATCCTTATGTAAAGCAGCATCCTAAATGGTTCAAATGGCGGCCCGATGGCAGTATTCAGTATGCCGAGAATCCGCCGAAGAAATACCAGGATATACTTCCCATTTATTTTGAATCTGAGGAATGGAAAAAGATGTGGAATGAATTTCGGGATATCGTTTTCTACTGGATAGAAGAAGTTGGGATCAATATCTTCAGGGTAGACAATCCGCATACAAAACCCTTTTATTTCTGGGGCTGGTTAATTGCTGAAGTAAAAAAGAAACATCCAGATACGCTGTTCCTTTCGGAAGCCTTTACCAAGCCAAAGATCATGGAACAACTGGCCAAACAGGGCTTCACCCAGTCTTATACCTATTTCACCTGGAGGAACTCTAAGCATGAACTTACCCAATATGTAAATGAACTAACCAAAACAGACCTTAAAGAATATTTTAGGCCTAACTTCTGGCCTAATACTCCAGATATTAATCCATTTCATCTGCAGGGAGCAAATGAGTCGATGTATATGATCAGATATTTCCTTGCCGCGACCTTAAGCTCCAATACCGGGATCTATGGTCCCGTTTTCGAATTCATGATCTCAGACGCGGTTCCGGGTAAGGAAGAGTATTATGATTCAGAAAAATACCAGGTAAGACACTGGGACTGGAAGGCTGAGAATAAACTCATGCGGGTGATCACGAGGATCAACCAGGCCAGGAAAACCAATCCTTCCCTGCAGCAAACCAATAATATACAATTCTGCGAGATCCATGATGACGGCATGATGGCCTATTACAAATATGACGAGGCCAGGGAAAACCATACTCTAATGGTGCTAAGCCTGGATCCATACAACTCCAAGCAAGCTTCGGTGAAAGTACCAAGACATGAACTGGGACTTGATTTTGGACAATCTATTACCTTAGAAGACCTTATAACGGGTAATTCTTACAACTGGGACCAGGAATGGTGCTATGTGGAATTACATCCGGGAATGCCATTTCACCTATTCAGAATTCACAAAAATTAAAAGATGACCAAGAAGGCCAAACCAGAGATCAATACTTCAGACTTTCAATTTAAATGCACCTGGGAAGATGCGTTTGAAGACCAGGAATTCATCAAAACTTTCAGCACAGAAATTCTTGAGGATTATATTCTGAAAAAACGCTGGTATGCCGGGAAATCAAGCACCCTAAAATATATTGATGTCGTAGATCATGGAAAGCTCATTTCTGAAAAAAATACCTTTCATGGCGTTTTGATAGAGATCAACTTTAGTGAAGCTTTTTTTCAGGATTATTTTATTCCGTTAAGCTTTATTCCCGGTTCCAAGGAAAAACTGGAAACCAATACCATTATCGCCCCGGTAACTTTTCAAGGGGAAGAAGGATATTTGATAGATGCCCTGCATATAGAGGATTTTCGACATCTGGTATTCGATAAGATCATGGCCTACACCTCAGATCAGGAAGACGACAAGGTCATCTTTCACAGGTCTGAAACCGTTAAACCGGTAAAATATAAATCCTCTCAATTCATGGGAGGGGAACAGAGCAACACCTCGATCATCTACAATGAAAAATTCGTGATGAAATTTTTCAGAAGGATCTATACCAGTAAAAATCCGGATTATGAAATTAGCCGTTTTCTTACTGAAAAAAGCAATTTCAAGAATACGCCGGCCTACGTGGGAAGTATCAACCTGGCCCTGGACAATGGAGACACCATCACCCTTTCGCTAATGCAGGACCTTCTGGAAAACGAGGGAGATGCCTGGAAGTATATGCTACAGGAATTAAAATCGGTCTTTTCCAATCTTGAAAAGAAGAAAATAAAAGTAGCTAGCCTCCCTGATATTCGCTTATATCAAAGACAACCTATAAATACCATCCCACCCGAAATTATCGATTTCGCGGGTCTTAATATTTTCCTGAAAGTTTCTAAGCTAGCCCTGAGAACGGCAGAAATGCACATAGCCCTGGGCAGCGACATGCAGGATACAGCCTTTACTCCTACCAAGTACAATGGAGATTATGCGGTCTGGCTAAAGAACAGGCTTATTTATATGTTCCAGAACAGGCTGAATACCATTGAAAATAATATGCATAAGCTCGATGGCGAAGCCCTGAAACTGGCACATGAATTCCTGGATAAGAAAAAAGAGATCAGGGAGCATTTCTTGAATTTCGACTGGACCAAAATGAAGAGTGAACGCATCAGGATACATGGAGATTATCACCTGGGACAGGTACTGGTAGATCATGATGATTTTTATTTACTCGATTTTGAAGGTGAACCGGAAAGCACCATTCAGGATAGAAAAGTGAAGCAACCACCGTTAAAGGATGTTGCCGGGATGTTCAGATCTTTCCATTACGCCATTTACTCCACTATTTTTAATAATGCCGGTAGCTTTTCTACTTCACAGGAAGAAATGTTCAAGGCGGGTGAGGTATTATACAAATATATGATCGGTGTTTTCATGGAAACCTATGTAGATAAGGTTCAAACTGAAAATCTTAACATTGGTTATAAACAGGAAATAGAATTTTTACTGGATTATTGTCTTCTGGAAAAGGCAGTATATGAATTGGGGTATGAATTGAATTCCAGACCGCGCTGGACAATAATTCCCTTAAGAGGAATTGCCAGCATTTTAAAGAACAAGAAAAACTAAAAACCAACTATGAAAAAAGAAGTACAGGTACACTCTTTATTTTCAGATTTCGATATATCATTATTCAGAGCAGGGAAGCATTACAGGCTTTACGAAAAATTTGGCGCCCACATTATGGAGGTCAATGGTGAGAAAGGCGTTTATTTCGCCGTCTGGGCTCCTACAGCAAAAGCCGTCTCGGTAATTGGAGATTTCAACTTCTGGCTCGAGGGGGAACATCCTTTAAATGTGCGCTGGGACGAAAGTGGCATTTGGGAAGGTTTTATTCCCGGAGTAGAAAAGGGCGCAAAATATAAATACAAGATACATTCGAATAATAACGACATGAAGCTGGAAAAGGCAGATCCATATGCTTTAAAATGCGAGCATCCGCCAAATACCGCTTCTATAGTCTGGGACTTGGATTATAAATGGAAGGATAAGAAATATCTCTCCACGAGAAAAGATAAAAATTCACTGGAAAGTCCATATTCTGTCTACGAGGTGCATTTAGGTTCCTGGAGAAAGAACATGGACGAAAACCGATCGCTTACCTATACCGAGATGGCAACCGAGCTGGTTTCTTACGTAAAAGAGCTTGGGTTCACGCACGTTGAATTCATGCCTATCATGGAATATCCTTACGATCCCTCCTGGGGATACCAGTTAACCGGATATTTCGCTCCTACTTCAAGGTTCGGGACTCCGCAGGAATTCATGGAGCTTATGGATGCTTTTCATAAGGCGGGAATTGGAGTAATCCTGGATTGGGTACCTTCACATTTCCCTGAAGATAAACACGGATTAGGATTTTTCGACGGCTCCCACTTGTATGAACACCCAGACCCAAGAAAGGGATACCACCCAGATTGGAAAAGTCTCATCTTTAATTACGGAAGAAATGAAGTTCGCTCCTTCCTTATAAGCAATGCTGTTTTCTGGCTGGACAAGTACCACGTAGATGGCTTAAGAGTAGATGCAGTAGCTTCTATGTTGTACCTGGATTACTCCAGGGAAGATGGCGAATGGGAACCAAATGAACATGGAGGACGTGAAAACCTGGATGCTATAAGTTTTGTGAGAGATCTAAACACCGAAGTTTATAAAAGCTTTGAAGGGGTGCAAACCATTGCCGAAGAATCAACTTCTTTCCCCATGGTTTCAAGACCAGTAAGTCTTGGCGGACTAGGATTCGGTATGAAGTGGATGATGGGCTGGATGCACGATACTCTCGAATATTTCAAGAAAGACCCTATTTACAGGCAGTATCATCATAATGATATCAGCTTCAGCATGACCTATACTTTTACCGAGAATTTCACCCTGCCTCTAAGTCACGATGAGGTGGTCTACGGAAAAAAATCCTTGCTCGGTAGAATGCCTGGCGATGAATGGCAGAGATTTGCCAATCTAAGGTTGTTGTATTCTTATATGTTCACCCACCCGGGAGCGAAATTACTATTCATGGGCGCTGAAATTGGCCAATATGAAGAATGGAATTACAACACTAGCCTGGACTGGCATTTACTGGAGTATGAACCTCACCAGGGAATTAAAAAATTACTTACAGATCTTAATAAACTTTATAGATCGAAGCCTGCCTTGCATGAAAAGCAATTTTCAGCCGAAGGATTCGAGTGGATCGCCTACGATGATAGTCAAAATTCAGTTTTGAGCTATTTGAGAAAAGGTAAGGATCCTAAAGATGCTTTAATAGTAGTTTGTAATTTCACTCCTACCGTCTTGAAAGACTATACTATCGGCTTGCCTTCAAAAGGAAAACTGAAAGAAGTTTTCAACTCAGACGATAAGAAATACTGGGGCTCGGGCTTAAAGAACAAACCACTTAAGATCGAAGAAGTTTCCGCCCATGGAAAAGATCATTCCGCAAAAATTTCCATTCCACCATTAGGTACTGTTGTTTTTGAAATTTTATGAACAACTAAATAAAAATTCAGGAGAATAAGTTTCTTTTGTATCTATCAACAAAGATTGCAATGCTATGATTACCAATACAGAACTTGAACATAAAGGGAATTTATATCCCACCGCATTAATCACATACGAACACGACCAGGACACCATTAGTTTTATCACTAAAAACGGGGTTCGTTTACACATACAGGTGCTTCGTGACAACATGCTTAGATTAAGGTATTCCACTACTGGAATATTTGAACATGATTTTTCTTATGCCGTAGATGAAAGTCAGCCACATGGGTTTAACCAGCTACAAATTACAGAGACCGAAACGCACATCGTTATCACAACAGAGAAAGTGATCTGTAAAGTTGCGAGGGACGACATTCGAGTTGGAATGTACAATCATAGCGGCAAACCTATCCTGGAAGATGAACTTGGGTTTCACTGGGAAGAAAGCTTCGAATTTGGAGGCAATTTTGTAAAAATGAGCAAATCTTCCAAAGACCAGGAAAATTTCTTCGGCCTTGGTGATAAGCCCACCAATTTCAATCTTAAAGGAAAAAGACTGAGCCTCTGGAATACAGACCAGTATGCTTATGGAAAAGATACAACCGAGCTTTACAAGGCGGTGCCTTTTTATATGGGCTTACACGGCAACATGTCTTACGGGATATTTTTCGACAATACGTTTAAGACCCATTTCGACTTTTGCAGTGAGAGAAGAAATGTCACTAGTTTCTGGGCAGACGGAGGTGAAATGAACTATTATTTCATTTACGGTCCCCAAATGAGTGACGTCTTAACAACCTATACAGATCTTACTGGAAAACCGGAATTACCACCTATGTGGGCACTGGGCTTTCACCAGTGTAAATGGAGTTATTATCCGGAAAGCAAGGTAAAGGAGATCACTTCAAAGTTCCGGGAATTGAACTTCCCATGTGATGCAATTTACCTGGATATAGATTATATGGACGGTTTCAGATGTTTTACCTGGAACAAGGAGTATTTTCCAGATCCTAAAAGAATGGTTTCAGAATTGGAGGCAGATGGTTTCAAGACCGTGGCCATTATAGATCCTGGAATCAAAATAGATCTTAGCTACGATATTTTCAAGGAAGCTCTTGATAAAAATTATTTCTGCCGAAGAGCAGACGGCCCATATATGCGCGGAAAGGTATGGCCGGGAGAATGTTACTTCCCCGACTTTACAAATCCTGAAGTTAGGGAATGGTGGAGCGGACTGTACCGTGAATTAATAGGCGATATTGGCGTAAAAGGTGTGTGGAATGACATGAACGAGCCGGCAGTAATGGAAGTACCGGGAAAAACCTTTCCTTTAGATGTACGCCATGATTACGACGGGCATCGTTGCAGTCACCGTAAAGCTCATAATATCTACGGAATGCAGATGGCCAGGGCTACCTATGATGGAGTTAAGAAATTCAATTTCCCGAAAAGACCATTTATAATCACACGGGCAAATTATTCTGGAGGGCAGCGATACACTTCTACCTGGACCGGTGATAACGTAGCTACCTGGGAACACCTTTGGCTGGCCAACGTTCAGATCCAGAGACTGTGTATGAGCGGCATGAGTTTTTCAGGATCAGATATTGGAGGTTTTGCAGAGCAGCCTTCGGGAGAACTTTACACCAGGTGGTTGCAATTAGGGATCTTCCATCCCTTCTGCCGCGTGCACTCTTCAGGAGATCACGGGGAACAGGAGCCATGGTTCTTTGGTGAGGAAGTACTGGATATTTCAAGAAAATTCGTTGAATTGAGATATCAGCTTTTACCATATTTATACACCGCTTTCCATAATTATGTACAGGAAGGAATGCCAATATTAAAACCACTGGTCTATTTTGATCAGGAAGATGTTCAAACACATTACAGGTCTGATGAGTTTATTTTCGGAAATCAGATCCTGGTTTGCCCGGTACAGGAACCAAATGTACAGGGAAGAAGAATGTATATTCCACGCGGAAAATGGTATAACTTCTGGACAGATAAACTTGTAGTTGGAGGTAAAGAAATGTGGGTAGATGCTCCGCTAGATATTATCCCGATCTACATTAAAGAAGGTGCGGTGATTCCGAAGTATCCTGTTCAGCAATATGTAGACCAGATCAAAATGGAACAGATGACGCTGGATCTTTATTATAAACTTGGTAAGGAGAATTCAGAGTTTTACGAAGATGCCCATGATGGTTATGAGTACAGACAGAATGTTTACAGCCTGCGTACCTTTAAACTTACCGGTAAGGAAGATGAGATCATTTTACAACAACATAAGAGCGGAAAATATTCGGCACCTTATACTTCCTTTAAATTGAATTTACACGGGGTTCCTTTCGAGATCAAAAAAGTGTTCTATGAGAACGAAGAAGTGCCGCTAGATCAAATTCATTTTAATGCTGAAGAAAACTCTATGATCATAGATAAAGAATTTAGTGAACTCCACCTGGTGGGATAACCTGAAGTCTTTTTAAAAATTATTAGCCTGTCCGGAGTTATCCAGACAGGCTAATTTTTGTCAGGGCAAAATTGACTAAGTTCTTTTTTCTACAGTTTCACTAATGCCAATCCCGTAGAATTTTTTAAACGAGCTATCAAAGATCTTGGGACTGGAGAATCCAGATTTATAGGCTATCTCCATCACATTCATATCTGTGTGCTCCATCAAATCACGGGCATAATTAAGCCTGGTGAATTCCATAAAATCCTGTGGTGAAAGATCTACGAGGCTTTTAAGCTTCATAAATAAAGTATTGCTGGTAATCCCTTGGGCTGCGCTTAGATCATGCACCGTGAAATTCTCATTCTTGATATTCTGAATAATTACATCATTAAGACTCTGAATAAATTTCTTATCACTTTCTGTCCTGAATTCTGGCTGTTTATGCTCCTTATAGGACTGCACATAGGAATTTCGTAGATCTCTTTGCCAGATAAGCACCTGAGAGATCTTAGACAGTAAGGTATTAAGATCTACCGGTTTCCTTATTACTTCGGTCATCTCGTCTAACTGCATATCGTTTATCTGCTGGTCTTCATCTGCAATCAGGAAGATATTGATATGATTAAGACCAATATTCCTCTTAATCATTTTTGAAAGCTGAAAAGCATTCATTTCCGGCAGCATGGTCGCAGATATAATAATATCTGGAAAGATCATAGAGGCTTTCTCCAATCCTTCTTCAGCACTTGTTGCCTGGTAGATCTGGCAGTATTCGCCTATCCCCTTTACCAAGAATTTCCTGGTTTGGATTTCGCTTTCTATAATAAGTATCTTGCTTTCTCCAAGATGGGTTAGCCCGGTAGGAATCTCAAACTTTTCTTTTGGTTTTGCTTTTTCAGCCTTAAAGATAGCTGCTGCTCTTTCCGGAACTTTGCGGTAATCTTCCTTCCTGTTCTTTAGCACGACCGTAAAAGTAGAGCCTTCGTTCTTCTCAGTCTCATAACTAAAACTCCCTCCTGCTTTCGCTATAAGATCTTTAGCTTTTAAAATATATCTAAGTCCGCTTTTATCTCTGAAACTCGGGGAAGAGCCAACAGTCTTTTTCTTTTCAAGGATTCTGATATCACTTTCAGGGATTCCCCTTCCGTTATCGGTGATCTGCATCTTAAGATCCCCAATGCTGGTCTCAATGAGATTGATAATTATCTTACCATTCTTGAGAGAGTAACCAGCGCTACCAGAGATAAGGCTAAGCATTAACTTATCCAGCATTTCCATGTTATAATAGAAATCTGCCTCACCCCATTGATCGTTGACGATCACCTCAAGATCCTTTAAATTATAGACCGGTTCTATATCCTTCAGCAACTTAGGGAAATGAGTTTTTAAATGGATCTTCGAGATCTCGTAAACCGAACCCTGATAATTGAAATTAAGTATCTGGTTGAAAAGATCGTCGAACCTGGCAGCATATCTCTGAAGATCTTCAGTATTACCCTGTTCGGCTTCAGCAGAGATCTTGCTTAATGATTTCACAGCGCTTTCTATCGGTCTTTTGAATTCCTTTTGAAGCTGATCACGTAATTCTGCTCTTGCAGCCAATTCTGCGTTCTTAGATCTTTTAATGAAAACCACCACGAAGATACCAATCATAGCCAGCACACTAATGCCCATAAACAGGTACACGCTGCTCACGGTTCCTCCTACAGCTGCCACCTGTATATTCAAGGTTTCAGGTTTAGTCCATGCAGAACCATCCACTTTCGCTTTTACCTTGAATGTATAAAGACCGGGGGTAAGATTAGAATAATTGGCGTAGGTCAATGCCGATGGTTTGCTCCATTCATTATCAAGCCCCTCCAGTTTCCACGAATATTGAATAGCCTCAGGAGCCAGGTGCGAATATCCCGCAAAACTGATCCTGAAACCAGTGTTTTCATCCAGTTCCACCTTTTCGGTTGCAGCAAGATCTATATTAGATTTCCCCTGATCTTTTTCCTTGGGAAGAAAAAGCGAGTTGATCTCTAAACGAGGTTTAAGATCCTGTTGAGCCAACATGGTCTTAGGCTTAAAAATGTTCACTCCCTTACTGCTTCCCAACACTAAGGAACCATCCTCAAGTCTGGCAAACCCAGTAGTAAGCTCTGTAGTTGAAAGGCCATTCAATTCAGAATAAACCTTAATAGCATCTTCTTCTGGCTCATAATAAACCATTCCCTTATCTGAAGATAGCCAGTAACCGCTATCTAAATCTATCTCTATTCCGTTCAGGTTATTTGAAGGCAGACCACTTTCCTCGTTTAAAATTTTAACCTCTTCAGTTTCGAAATCATAACATAAAAGTCCAGCGCCATTAGTAGCGAATAATCCCAGCCCTTCGCGAGTGATCTTTACATCATTAATACCATAATACATCATGCCAGCACTGGCAGAAAGTTTTTCGAGGTCTTTTAATCTCCCTGTATTTGGGTCTAAAGAGTGCACACCAGAACCGGTAGCCAGAATGATCTTTCTTGGCCCGAGTTCTGCGATGGCCTGAACATTATTTACCGGGTAATTCTTTACCTGATTATTTGGTGAGATCCTGGAAACATAGCCATCCTCTCCTCCTACCCAGATATTTTTACCGGCATCTATGAACAGGGCTCTGGCCGAGTTCACTTTGATCTTATAAAGCGCTTCCTCAGAGTAATGTGCACGTAGTAAGGTGTGAATATTGATCTTGTAAATGCCATCGCTGGCAGTAGCAACCCACATATGTTCTCCCACCGCAGCCAGGTCTGTGATCTCATCGGGTTCCTCTAAATGCTTTTTATAATTAAGATTCTGAATATGTTGCCAGCGATCTGTTTCTGTATTCCAGATGCTTAAACCCTTGGCAGTTCCAAACCAGACTTTCCCGTTCGTATCTTTCTCTGTCGCGGTCACAAAATCATTAGCCAGGCTCGAATATCTGGCCGGGTCATTTTTGAGCTTTTCTACAGCAGAACCAGAAAAATTACTCAGGAACAAACCTTCTTTAGTCACCATCCATAACAGGTTCTGTTGGTTCAGGAAGATCTGATAGATATTTTCGGGATAGATGGATTCATTTTCTAACAGATTCAAATCTTTATCCAACCTTACTATGCCAGCGCCTTTGGTTGAAATAATAACCTCATCATCGAATCTTGTAATATCTGATATCTCCTTTTGAGATACAGCATAAGGCAAAGTATATACCTTCTGCATATTTTTTAGGCCGGCATCGATCTTGTAAAGACCTTTATTTAAGGTCCCAATAAGTAAGATATCATCCAGCGGCTGTAAACTGCTTATCTGAAGATCACGAAGATATCCCATGTCTATTTTGTTGAATTTTCCAGAGCGGCGGTCTATGGTCAAGAGACCATTAGGCCCTGCGAATATGATCTTATTATCAAATAAGGCTATATCTGTAGCAAGGGTATTTTCAGACAGGAACCTGGAAAGTCCGAAATCTTTTTTAGCTGAATCGATGTTCAGCTTAAAAACTCCGTTTTCTGCAGCGATCCATAATTGCTTTCCATGGTCTTCTTTCATGGCATATACCCGCCCGGTGATGTCACTTACGAATTCAAATTGATCTTTTTCAGGTTGAAAAATGGCGATTCCACTAGCTCCCGATAGCCAGGTCTTATTCTCAGAATCGGTATAGGTAGCTATGTATTCGTTGCCGATCTCCCGTGGCACGCCGCGGAATTTATTAAAATCCTGAACCTCGACTGAGTTGTATTTTATGACCTTCACCGTTGTGGTGATCCATAGATTATCCCCCAGGTCCTGTTGAATTTGCACTTCTTCGGCTTTAGAAAATGCTTCTATCGCCTTTACTCTTTGTACTGAATTTGCATTCTGCCCGATAAGCTTACCGGTAATCCCTAAAATGATCATAAAGGAAAGCAGAGTCCTGAATTTAAAATACCCCAAATCTCAAATTTTAAACTATGAAAACATTGATAATTTAGGAAATAAGAGTTTCACAAAGATCTGTTTGATAGAATTTTAGAGCTGATTTATCAAAATGATATTAACAAAATGAAGAAGGAATTTTCAGACAGAATTCGTGACCGAATATTAAAAAAGGCTAACCAAAATATACCAACGCATATCTAAGTTAGCCTTCGTGTTATCGTGTTACCGAATAACAACATATAAATTTACGAAGCTTCTTTTTTAAATCCTATACGTTTTTAAAACGTGACGAAAAATACGGGAAAACCCCCATAAATTTCAATTGTCTTTTTTTCGGTCACTATTCACCATTTTATTTACAATAAGCATTAAAGCCAGGCAGACCACTCCGAATACGATTATGATTATCGTACCTAGCGTCCAGTTTACAAGAGGAATAAAGAGTTGAGAAAGCATGTTTTAGGATTTTGATATTAGTACTGGATTATGACATTCGAATTCTGAAGAAACCTTCTCGGTTTGTTGCTTTGGAGACAGATATGGGATACCGAGGCCCATCCCCCTTAATATGAACATGATGGCAATTACACCTACAAAAACCGGGATCGCTTTGCGAATATATTTTCGGGTATTTACCGATATAAAATTTCCTATCCAGATGGCGCTGGTCATTAAAGGAATGGTTCCCAGGCCAAAAAGCATCATATACAAACTGCCTTCAAAAGCATTCCCTGCAGCCATTGCCCCAAAAACCGCCATGTAAACCAGGCCACAGGGCAGAAATCCGTTTAAGAATCCCACGGTAAAGAACGTATCGGGACGTTTTTTTCTAAGTTCCTGGCCCAGGCTGTTCTTTAATTTGCCGATCATTCTAAAACCTGAACTGGAAAAATTCAGGGAATTCTTGGAGTTTGGGATCAGGACCAGAATAAGCATGATCACTCCGGTGATGATGGATAGTTGCTGCTGCAAGCCGAAAAGGGAAAGCCCCTTTCCCACCAAACCGAAAGCCAGGCCAATTATGGCATAAGAAAAGATCCTTCCCGCGTGATACAAAAGGATCTGCAAGAGTCTTTTACTTTTAAGCTCCCTATCCAGCGGTAATAAAAAAGCTATAGGCCCGCACATCCCAATGCAATGGAAACTTCCTAAAAGTCCGAATATGAGCGCCGATAGTAACATCTAGTGGTTGATCTCTTTTTTGAAAAGGAATTCCTTTCCGTCTTGTTTCCAGTTCACACTTACGTTCCATCTGCCTCCTACCAGTTTTTCTGAAGGAACAGCAAACGTTTTAGAGTCGATCTCTGAAAATGGTATACTAAAGTCCAGTAGTTTGTTGGAAGGCCTGTAAAAATTCACCTGTCCATCCAAAACTTCCAGGTCCAATTCTTCAGGAAAATGAATAATGATCCCGGTTTTGTTATTTTCAAGAGTGATCTTTTCACCCATCCCCAGGGCATTGCGCTCTGCGTCTATATCCTGCTGATAATGCAATTCTGCCTTATAATAATCCTCCACTACGAGGTCATGATCAAATTCCTTGCTGCTCATCATGGTTACCACGAAATACATGATAAAAGAAATGAAAGCGAGCATCCCTATTACCAAACCTGTTCCCCAATTGATCTTCATAATTTCTGTTTTTAGTTCTTTTTAAACTATTTCCAATTTTGCTTATTAAAGCCTTCGACTGCGCTCCGGCTAACAATTCGTTTTATCAAAGCCTTTGCGAGCGGAATGTAATGCAGCGAAGCAATCTCTTTTATGGAGTTTTAAATCATGAGATTGCTTAAGTCTATACACTCCTTCGCTGAGACACTAGTTTTAGAATTCTTACTGAACATTTATTTCTCATATTCAAAAAATCTAACCTCCAGCTTCTAACTTCAGTACTGGACTTCGACTGCGCTCAGGCAGACTTAAACCCTTAATTTCTCAATACTCAATTCTAACTACTAAATACTAACCTCTAATTATAACTTCTAGGTCCTAAAAAAGTAGTTCCGGTAGTTTCAATTAAACGGTCACCGCTATATACCGCGATCTTCACTTTATCCTTATCGTCATTTAAAACCGACTTGTTGATCTCTATAAAAAGGGTTCCTTCAGCAAGTCCGTTTGGAGGCACATTAATATGTTCCTTTACCGTATTGATGGTTCCATTATGAGAAATCAGCCTGAATTCAACATCTTCGTACCCCACAGAGGTCTTATTAATGAGCTTATAGGTATAAACATTACTGATCATGTTATTATCCTTGTGTTCATACAGCTGCCCGGGCAATCTCAAAATATTAGCTTCGATATCACTTCTTAAAAAAAGCATTCCTGTAAGCACCGATACCAGGATAAAAAGTACCGAGGCGTAACCTTTAAGCCTTGGCGTGAACCTGAATTTTGTCTTCTTCTCAATATTTTCTTCACTGGCATATCTTATTAGACCTCTTGGAAGGTCTACCGCATCCATCATATTATTACAGGCATCTATACAGGCGGTACAATTCACACATTCCAGCTGGGTCCCGTTCCTAATGTCTATACCGGTAGGACAGACCTGTACGCACTGAAAACAGTCTATACAATCTCCCTTGCCTGTAGCCTCGCGATCCTCATTTTTTCTGAATTTTGCTCTACCCTTTTCTTTCTCTCCCCGTTTATGATCATAGGCTACAACTATAGACTTTGTATCCAGCAGAACTCCCTGTAACCTACCATAAGGACAGGCGATAATACACACCTGCTCCCTGAACCAGGCAAAAACAAAATAGAATACACCAGTAAAGATCAAAAGTGAAATAAGGGTACTAAAGTGCGCTAGCGGACCATCCTGTATATATAGCAACAACCTGTCGCTACCTATTAGATAAGCCAGGAATACGTTGGCGATCAAAAAGGAAATCACAAAGAATACGAACCATTTAAGTCCCTTTTTCCTGATCTTTTCGGCATTCCAGGGCTGTTTATCCAGCCTTATCTGTTTCCCCCGGTCACCTTCTATCCAGTATTCGATCCGGCGGAAGACCATTTCCATAAAAATGGTTTGTGGACATATCCAGCCACAAAATATCCTTCCAAAAGCGACGGTAAAAAGAACTACAAATACAACACCGATGAGCATCATTAACACGAACAGGTAGAAATCCTGTGGCCAGAAGATCTTTCCGAAGATATGGAACCTACGTTCCAGCACATTGAACATTAAGAACTGGTTCCCGTTGATCTTAATGAAAGGAGCCGAAAAAAGTATTGCCAGCAGGATATAACTTATCCATTTGCGATATTTATATAATATCCCATCGGGTTTTTTAGGGTACACCCAGGAACGTTTACCTTCAGAAGTTACCGTCCCAATACTATCCCTGAATCTTTCATTCTCCTGCTTTTCCAAAATCGAATCTTTTCGTATTAACCTCTATTGATTATTCTGCAACCGACATTTGCAGTGCTGAAATAAATCTTCAATTATTCTCAACTATTCCAGGATATTTTCTGCTTTATAATCCATTTCGATCTCTACCGAGCTGGTATCTGTCATTTCTACCTCCACCTCATCTACCCGGGCATCAGGATCTACCCAAAGTTCTCCCTGGGGTTCCTTAGCATCAGCAGGAGTGGTTCCATGCAGGCTAAGCACATAACTGGCCACCTGGGCGATCTCCTCAGGATTAAGATCTGTTTTCCAGGCCACCATCCCTTTGCCGGCTCGGCCACCTTCAGAAATTGTATTGAAAACATTTTTAATTCCTCCACCAAGGATCCAGTAAGAATCGGTTAGATTAGGCCCAATACCTCCACCACCGTCTATTTTATGGCAGGCCGCACAGTTTCCGGAGAAAATCGCTTTACCAGAATTGATATCAGCTTCCCCGGTAAGTAATTCAACGGTATTGGCATCTATAAGGCCTTTCGCATTCTTTTTGTATTCTTCTACTGCCGCTTTGGCTTCAGCTACCTCGATTAGATATTCTTCTTTCTGGGTAGATCCATCAAAGATGTGATATCTGGCCAGGTAGATTCCGGCGAAAATGATAGTTGCATAGAACCCATAAAGCCACCACGGCGGGAGATTATTATCAAGCTCTTTGATCCCATCATAATTGTGATCCAGGATGATCTCTTCCTCTTTCTCTAAAGGCTTTTTATCCAGTAATTTTTCATAGGTATTTTTAAACCAGGCGAATCGATTCTGCTCTTTTAAAGCTAATTCTTTATCATACTCTGCCCTGGCTTCTGGCTTAAGTGACATATATAAGGTTCTGTCCAGCGCAGCTACAGAGACTTCTATTGAGATCCCAATTAGGAGCACAACTCCCAGAATGAGCCAAATTATAGGATAGGCTTCGAATATATTCTGATCTCCAGTTTCCAGGGTGGCATTAGCGAGGATAATGGCCAGAGCAAGGAGACCCGCGATTCTTAATGCTGAAAATAATCTTTTCATCTGTTTATATTTATTTTTAGTGTTCGGTCAGTTGTAATTTGCCTGGTCGATTTCGATTAATTCGAAAGTGATAATGGCTTATTCCCGACCTTCTAGTTTTTTAGATTATGATCCAATTCAATATCATTATCGAGTTCCAACGGGATATCACTCACCTTTTTGATATAGTCCTTCTTAGCGGTAAACACCCAGAAGAACAGGACAGTGAAAAAGATGAAAAATATCAGCAGGGAGATAATGGGGTAGATCTCTACCCCTTCTATACTTTCTAATGGACCTTTTACGAATTTCAGCATGGTCTCAGGTTTTAGTTAGTTGATACTTGTTTTAAATCTTCGGCCTTGATATCTGTCCCCAGTCTTTGCAGGTAAGCGATAAGAGCTACGATCTCACGATCCCGCATTTCGGTAAATTCGAGTCCGTTTTCTTCAGCATATTTTTTATCTGCCTCATAACTCGAAACAAAATCGGGATCGTTATAAAGGTTCTTCTCGATCTGAGTTCCCTGCTGCGTCATTAACGCCTGGGCATTTTCTATTTCCTCATCGGTATAAGGAACACCCAGGGTTTGCATCACCCTCATTTTATTTTCGATATCAGATTTATCTAATTCATCCTGAACTATCCAGGGATAAGAAGGCATAATTGAACCTGAGGAAGTACTCTGCGGATCATACATATGGTTCAAGTGCCAGTTGTCTGAATATTTCTGGCCCACGCGATGTAAGTCGGGACCGGTTCGTTTACTTCCCCAAAGAAATGGGAAATCATACCTGTATTCTCCGGCTTTGGAATATTCGCCATAGCGTTCCACCTCACTTCTAAAAGGCCTTACCATTTGTGAGTGACAGGAAACACAACCTTCCCTGATGTAGATATCCCTACCTTCCAGTTCCAGCGGGGTATATGGTTTTACACTAGAAATAACCGGTACATATTCATCTACAATTAAAGACGGAATGATCTGTACCATCCCTCCAATTAAAATGGCAATAGTAGCGAAAATGGTAAGTTTCACCGGTCTTCTTTCTAACCAGCTATGGTATGCTTCACCAACTGTTCTTTTTCTAGTCACCGGTTGCAAGGCAGCAGCTTCAGCTAATTCGTCTTCGACGCTGCTACCCTGGCGAGCGGTTCTTACAATGTTATAAAGCATTACAAATGCACCAAGAATATAAAGGCTACCACCTATGGCACGCATCCAGTACATTGGGATGATCTCTGATACTGTTTCCAGGAAGTTTCCGTAAGTAAGAGTTCCGTCAGGATTAAATTGTTTCCACATAGACGCCTGAACGAATCCTGCGACATACATAGGCAACGCATAGATGATGATCCCCAGGGTTCCCATCCAGAAATGGGTGTTGGCCAATTTTACAGACCATAATTTAGTTTTGAACAGCCTTGGAACCAGCCAGTAGACCATACCAAAGGTCATAAAACCATTCCAGGCAAGAGCTCCCACATGTACGTGAGCAATGATCCAGTCACTAAAGTGCGCAATGGCATTCACATTTTTAAGCGAAAGCATAGGTCCTTCAAAAGTTGCCATTCCATAACCGGTAATAGCAACCACCATGAATTTAAGCACAGGATCTACCCTTACTTTATCCCAGGCACCACGAAGTGTAAGCAGCCCGTTGATCATTCCTCCCCATGAGGGGAATAGTAGCATTACAGAAAAGGCAACTCCAAGGTTCTGCGCCCAGTCTGGTAATGAAGTATATAATAAGTGGTGTGGTCCTGCCCAGATATAGATAAAAATGAGCGACCAGAAGTGTATAATAGAAAGCCTGTATGAGTAAACAGGACGGTTAGCCGCTTTCGGTACAAAATAGTACATAAGCCCTAAGAATGGTGTGGTTAAGAAGAATGCTACCGCGTTATGCCCATACCACCATTGTACCAGGGCATCCTGAACTCCAGAGTAAAATGAATAACTCTTAAATGCAGATACAGGAATTTCGACGTTATTTACAATATGAAGTACGGCAACAGTTACGAATGTGGCCAGGTAGAACCAGATCGCCACATACAGATGCCGCTGTCTTCTCTTGATCATCGTCCCGATAAGGTTAGCTCCAAAAGCTACCCAGATGATAGCAATGGCAATATCGAAAGGCCATTCTAATTCTGCATACTCTTTAGAAGAGGTGAAGCCCAGCGGTAAAGTAATCGCAGCCCCTACAATGATTAGCTGCCAGCCCCAGAAGTTAATATTACTCAGGGCATCGCTCCACATACGAGCCTTTAATAATCGCTGCGTGGAATAATAGATACCAGCAAAAAGAGCATTCCCTACAAATGCGAAGATAACGGCGTTGGTGTGCAAAGGACGAAGACGACCAAAGCTAAGCCACGAGATACCTTCGGTAATCCCCGGGAAAATGAACATAAAAGCGAGCAGTAGTCCCACGCTCATACCTATAATGCCCCAGAACATAGTGGCAATGATAAATTTCTTTACGATCTTATTATCGTAATAAAATTGCTGTACTTCCATAATTAGTTAGATTTCACTTTATTGAGAGGTTGTTTGTTTTCTGGGTCTGTTTTCACCAATTCATCATCGAAGAGCATCCTTACCGAAGGCGTATAAACATCATCATACTGTCCCTTTTTCACGGAAACTATAAAGGCGATAAAGAAGATGATAGCGACTATCACACTTATGGCCAGTAACAGGTAAATAATATTCATTTTGCTCGATTATGGGTGTAAAAGTATTTTGAGGGTCGCATGTAAAAAATGACCATTGTCAGATTTAGGACCTTGTTTTAATTTTTCAGCTTTTTTGAAAGAAATTGTGTGGCCAGGGTGGTGAATATCACGATGCTAATGGAACTTAAGGGCATAAGGATCGCCGCTACTACCGGCATTAGATTTCCCGAAACGGCAAATGTCAGACCAATTAGATTATAACAAAGAGACAGCAAGAAGCTCAGTTTTATCACCTTGATAGATCTTTCTGAAAGTTTGAAAAAGCTTCCCAGGTCTCTGAATCGTTTTGCATCCAGGATACCATCACAGGCAGGAGAAAACACATTGATGTCTTCAGAAATAACGATACCCACATCGCTTTGCGCCAGGGCCCCAGCATCGTTAAGGCCATCACCAACCATCATTACCTTATTCCCTTGTTTTTGAAGTTCTTTGATGAACTGAAGTTTATCTCCAGGTTTTTGATCGAAATACATCCTGGTACCTTCTGGCACCAGGCGACTTAATCTTTCTCGCTCCCCATCATTATCTCCGGAAAGTATGATCAACTGCCTGTCTGTTGAAAGTTCTTTGAATAATTCAGAAAGCCCTTCCCTGTAAGAATTATGAAAGCTGAAACATCCTTTATACTGATTATTGGAACTTATATGCACTGAAGTTTTTTCGTTCTTTTTCTCTGCAGGCCGTTCCGGCACCAGGATCTCAGAGCTATTCATAAAAGTAGAAGAACCTATCTTCAAATTAAGATCCCTGTAACTGGTTTCCAATCCCAGGCCGGTATGCTCGGTAAAATCTTCAGGGGTAGAAATATTGTTCTTATCGAGAATATTGTAAAGTGACCTACTCAATGGATGATTAGAAGCACGGAGACTACCTCCCAGAAGGCTTTTTTCTTCTTCGGTCAATTCCAGGCCTTCATATTCGATCCTGCTTTTGTCATTCGCGGTAATGGTTCCCGTCTTATCGAAAACCACTGTATCTATATTAGCGGTCTGCTCTATAATATTCGTATCCTTAAGATAAAGTTGATTTTTACCAAATATGCGTAGCATGTTCCCCAAAGTAAAAGGCGCAGCCAGAGCAATAGCGCAGGGACATGCAATAATGAGTACTGCCGTGAAAACATTCCAGGCTTTAGAAGCATCATAGAACATCCAAAAGATGGCTGAAAGAACCGCTATGCTTAATACGGCATAAGTAAACCGTTTACTGATTTTATTAGTAAGGTTCTGAAAAGCAGAATTCTTATCCTTGCTAAAAACCTCATCGCTCCATAACTGGGTAAGATAGCTTTGCTTCACGGGTTTTAATGCTTCAATCTCAATAATACCACCCTGCTGCCTGCCTCCCGCAAATAATTTCTCTCCACTCACTTTAGCAACAGGTTCTGCTTCACCGGTAACAAAACTGTAATCTATACTGGCATCTCCCTTTATTAAAATGGCGTCCATGGGAATGAGTTCTTCATTCCTTATAATGATCCGGTCGCCTTTCTGGATCTTATAAACCTGTATTTGTTCTTCCGTAATTTTTCCGGCTTCAGTAGATACACGGGTCACGGCAATAGGAAAATAGGATTTATAATCCCTCTCAAATGACAGGAAGGAATAGGTTTTCTGCTGAAAAAATTTTCCGAGTAAAAGGAAGAAAACGAGTCCGCTAAGGCTGTCAAAAAATCCGGTGCCCAGATCCAGGACAATTTCTGCAGTACTTCTTAAAAAAAGGACCAGGATTCCCAGCGCTATAGGCACATCTATATTAAGGATACCAGACCTTAAACCTTTATAAGCCGAAGTAAAATAGTCTCTCCCCGAATAAAATACCACCGGCAGTGAAAAGCTGAACATCAGCCAGCGGAACAAATGCTTGAACTGGTCCAGCCAGAACTCATTTATTTCAAAATATTCAGGAAAGGAAAGGAACATGATATTCCCAAAGGCAAAACCGGCCACACCTAATTTATAGATCAGGCTTCGGTCTACATTAGACTCCCTTTCTTCATAATTATCCAGGGAAATATTTGGTTCGTAGCCAATACGGCAAAGTAAAAGCACCAGGTTCTTGAGGCTGATCTCTTCCGAAGAAAAACTCAACCTGATCTTCTTTTTTGGAAAATCTACCTGCGAACTTTTTATTCCTTTATGCAATTTATGAAGGTTCTCCAGGATCCAGATACAGGAACTGCAATGAATAGAAGGTATATCAAAAGATACTATCTGAGTAGTGCCATGGTCAAACTCGAGCAGTTTTCCCATGATCTCTGAATTTTCCAGGTAATCATATTTACCTTCCCTGATCTTAGGGGATATCCCCGGGTTTTTTTCAAGATCATAATAGTAGGTAAGGTCATTACTGTTCAATATTTCAAAAACAGTCTTGCAGCCTGAGCAGCAAAAGGTCTTTTCTGAATATAATATTGTCTCGTCCAGGCATTCTTCGCCGCAATGAAAACATAGTTCCATATCTATAAATAACTATAAGGACACAAAACTGAGCATTTCAATTTTTTGAAAATATGACCACGGTTAGGGAATGCTTTTTTTCCAAACTAAAACGTTATCGCGGGTTTCGGCCACTTCAAAAGTTTAAAAAACCTGATATTCATCATTATTTCCCTTGCATTCGTAGTGCAACTTTGTACTGATTAAAAAATGTAACCGATATGAAACCTTACAGAATTTTACGGATGTTAACAGTAGCACTTCTTCTAAGCTTTGGAATGAATGCTCAATCCTACAAACTGAATAATGAAGCTTCTAATCTAATTATAGATGGTACTTCTAATATTCACGACTGGACCATCGAAGCAGAGAACAAGGAAGGAATCCTTATCACTGAATTTGATAATGGTCAACTTGTTGACATCGAGAAACTGGAATTTACTGTTAAAGCTGAAAGTCTTATGAGTGGCAAAAGCGGAATGGATAAAAACACCTACGCTGCCCTTAATACAGATGAGTACAAGAACATCACCTATAAATTAAAAAAGGTGAATGGGATCAATCAGATCTCTGGAGATAACTTCGAAGTAAAAACTACCGGAAGTCTTATGATTGCTGGAACTACTAAAGATATCAATCTCAATTTCAAACTTAAAAACAGTAATAATGAACTGGTTCTTACCGGTGAACACAAAATTAACATGACCAATTACGGAGTGGAAGCTCCAACCGCAATGTTCGGAACCATTAAAACCGGTGAAGATGTGGTGGTAAAATTTGAATCTCACTTTAAAAAATAACCTCAACCTTAAAATTAAAAACGATGAAAACTATTACGCAAATACTCAGTCTAGCCCTCTTTTTATTAATGGCGCTGCCAACGATGGCACAAACTCAGAGAGACCTGGATAACTTCCGTTATCGCGACCAAAGAGGCATCAATCAATTCGAAGCTCCTAAAGACACCGTCTCTACTTTCGACGGATTACATGTAAGAGTCGGTGGTGCTTCAACCATCCAGTTCCAGGATCTTTCTCATGAAAATTCCAATAGCGCTATAACGCTTCAGGATCTTGAAGGTAACTTTAACCTGGCAACAGCGAACCTTGACCTTGACGTAGCACTTTATGACGGGGTGAGAATGCACTTAAGAACTTACCTGTCTTCTCAACACCACACTGAAGCTTACGTAAAAGGTGGTTACATCCAGATCGATAAACTCGATTTCGTTAGCGAAGGTTTCGCTGAAGGTCTAATGGATCACATGAGAATAAAAATTGGCCACATGGAGAACAACTACGGTGATGCACATTTTAGAAGAACAGACAACGCCATGGCAGTATATAATCCATTTGTTGGAAACTACCTTATGGACAGTTTCACAACAGAGGTTGGTGTTGAAGCGTATTACTTTAGTGGCCCATGGTTAGGTATGGTTGGCTTTACAAATGGTAAACTGAACCAGTCTACTGCCGGTGATGGATCTACCAGCCCTTCATGGCTTGCTAAATTTGGATATGATAACCAGGCTGAAGACGGTCTGCGATTCAGACTAACCGGATCTTTATTCCACAGCCCAAGCAACTATGGTAGAGGAAACTACCTTTACAATGGAGACCGTGCAGGTACACGTTACTACAACGTTATGCAGGGAACCAACCTTGACGGAGATGATGTAGGTGATGGTTTTAGAGCAGGTCGTATTGCTACTTCTTTCAGAAATGAAATGACCTCTTTGATGTTCAACCCTTTCCTTAAGTATGGCGGACTTGAATTCTTCGGGATCTTTGAAACCTCTAGCGGTAGAGACAGAAATGAATCTGATGACAGAAACTATACTCAGTTATCTGGTGAGCTTATCTACAGATTTGGAGGAAACGACGACCTTTTCATAGGAACCCGTTACAACACTGTGAGCGGTGAACTAAAATCTGGTGAGGACATCAATGTGAACAGATTCCAGCTTGGTGCGGGATGGTTCATGACCAAAAACATCCTTATGAAAGCTGAATATGTGAACCAGGACTATAAAGACTACCCATCAAGTGACATCCACTACGAAGGTAACTTCAAAGGATTCACTCTGGAAGCGGCTATTAGTTTCTAGTGTTTGAATAATGATCTTCGGGCGGAGTCTCTAGTTGAAAAACTTAAGAAACTCTGCCCGAATTATTTCTAATCTTCTCAATTTTCAAGATCATGAAACGACTTCTAATTTTATCGGGATTATTGTTTTTCTCTTTAATCCTTAATGCTCAAAAGAATTTCGAAAAAGAGAATATTATGATATTGCCAGATAGCGAATTGATCATATCTGGAAAAACCAATGTTAACAAATTTGATTGCCGGTTCGATATCGACCTCATCACTCAAAAGAGAAATATTAGATATATACAGGATGAAGGCTTTATCAATTTCAATAATCTGAAGCTTAATTTACTTACCAAAGGATTCGATTGCGGCCATAAAAGAATGAATGCAGACTTCCAGGACCTTCTAATGTGTGATAAGTTCCCGGAGATAATCATAGAACTGGATAAAATCGAGTTCGTATCTACAGAATTTGTAAAAGCCTTTATTACGGTTCATCTCGCGGGAAAAACCAAGACCTATAGTCTACCCGTACAAACAGCTAACGATCGCTTTATTGGTAAGTTCGAAATGAATATCCGTGATTTTGGCCTGGAACCTCCAAAGAAAGCCCTGGGACTTATTGAAGTCGATGAAGAGATAGAGGTTCAATTCGATCTTAAGATCTCCAATTAGATAAAGTCTCGGAATTTCATTAAATTCTATGGCTTTGAAAAATTGACAAACAAGAAAAAAAATTCTATGAAAAGTTTAAAAATCGTGTCTCCACAGGAAGCTGTTAGCCAGGTTAAATCTAACCAGCGAGTTTTTCTACAAGGAGCCGCCATGACCCCGAATGTTCTTATAGATGCACTTTGTAACCGCTATAAGGAATTAAAAAAAGTTGAACTTATACAGATACACACCGAAGGGAAAGCACTATATACCCAACCACCTTACCAGGATTCGTTTATGACCAATAGTTGTTTTGTTGGGACTAACGTAAGGTCTGCGGTGAATTCAAATTTTGGGGCTTACATTCCTATTTTCTTAAGCGAGATCCATGTGCTTTTTAGAAGAAATATCCTGCCACTTGATTTTGCCTTCATTCAGGTTTCCCCACCAGATAAGCATGGTTATTGCTCGCTGGGGGTATCTGTAGACATCACTCTTCCTGCTATCCAAAATGCGAAAAAAGTGATCGCCCAGATCAACCCGAATGTTCCGAGAACTCATGGCGACGGTGTAATTCATATAGACAAGATAGATGCCGCAATAGAAGTAGACCAGCCTATACATGCGCATCTATTAAGTGAACCTACCGAGATCGAAAAACAAATAGGAAAACATGTCGCTGAATTAGTAGAAGATGGCGCTACTTTGCAAATGGGAATCGGTGGAATACCGAACGTGGTTCTTAATAATCTAACCAATCACAAAAGACTTGGTATTCATACCGAAATGTTCTCTGACGGAATTTTACCTCTTATAGAAAAAGGAATCATTACCGGTGAGGAGAAAGAAATAAAGACCGGAAAACTGGTAACCTGCTTTGCGGTAGGCTCTCCAAAACTATATGATTTTGTAGACGATAATCCTTTGGTTCACTTTAAAGAAGCAGCTTATACCAACGACACTTCCATAATCAGGAAAAACCCGAAAGTTACCGCGATAAATTCTGCCATTGAGATAGATCTCACGGGGCAGGTTTGTGCAGATACGATTGGTAAGATCCAGTATTCGGGTGTAGGTGGACAGATGGATTTCATACGAGGTGCTTCACTTTCTGAAGGTGGAAAAGCGATCATCGCCATGCCTTCTGTAACCAAGAACGGAGTTTCCAAGATCGTTCCTTATTTAAAAGAAGGTGCTGGTGTGACCACTACACGTGCCCATGTGCATTATATCGCTACTGAGTATGGAGTGGTAAATCTATTCGGAAAGAATCTTAAACAGCGCGCAGAGGCTCTTATTTCGATCTCTCATCCAGATCACAGAGAGGAACTCTCCAGGCAGGCTTTTGAAAGACTGAACGCTTAAAGATCCAACCTTTTTACAAGCGCACTAAGAAGAAGCGTGGCGATCTCTCGATGGTAACTAAAATCATGAGACTGCCACGCTTTTTTTGTTTCGGTCAAAAAGACTTCTCCTGAATTTCAGCTATTTGTCGTTTATTGACTACGGTCATATTTCAAAAAGAGACCTGATTGTACATTTGATCTGAAATTAAAAAATCAGAAAAAATGAACATTTATCAAAAACAACTATCAGAATTTAGTCGTGATTATTACGCCGGAGCATCTACAGGAATTTTAGTTTCCAGCTGTCTTGGAGCCATCGCTGCAATGTTGATCCTTATGAACGGACATGAAATTGCTGAAATGATCCAGCTTGGTTTGGTCGTGGTAGTGTGTATGTGGTTCAATGCCTCTGTTCTGGCTCAACTAAAATCAAAATTCGTATTCAATTCCCTTATCATAAGTTTGCTTGTAAGCATAACTTTTATTCTTATCAATATCCTCTAATTAAAAATGAGAGATCTTGAAAACCGCAACGACATAAATCACCTGGTGGTAAGCTTTTACAGCAAGGTTAGAAAAAATGAAGAGATAGGTTACTTTTTCAATAATAGTATCCAGGATTGGGATACGCATTTAGAAAAGCTCACCGATTTTTGGGAAAGTAACCTTTTTTTTACCGGCAGTTTCAAAGGTAATCCCGCCATGGCTCATGTGAAAGTGGATCAGGAACATGATCACACTATTTCCGAATATCATTTTGGTATCTGGATGAACCTCTGGTTCCAAACCATCGATGAACTTTTTGAAGGCGAAATGGCCCAGCGACTAAAGAACAATGCCCGAAAAATGTCCACCCACCTATTTTTAAGGATCTACCAGAGCCGGCAGGTGAAATTCTAAATTCCGGTTTTTTCGCAAAACCAGGTTTATTTATTCAGACCTCCATTCTTTCAGGATTTTACTCCTCACGAAGCTAACTCAGCATCATTCCTATTTTTACTCGTATTATTCAAAAAAAAGATCCTGAACCAAGTTCAGGATGAAGATTGCTTTTCGGTAAATTAAATTACTAAAACAAGTTCAATAAATGGAAACTATCCGTGGTAGACAAAGATGGGTATCTCCACGTTCATATGAGCTGAAAAGCCATATTCGGTATGAAGTAACCTGTCGCAAATAGTGAGGTTCTTGCCAATTATGAAGATAATATCAAACTGCTTCTGAATATCCCTGAACAACTCCCTGGTAAATGGAACAGGAGTTTTAAAAGGGACCTTATCGTTTACTGGCTCAGGATATTCAATATCACCATCCTTGATCTCGAGCAAAGTAAATTCTGAAGTTTTCAAATAATCGAGATTATCGAGTATCCGGTCCTTTTCTTCGCCAGATAGGATCGCATGATCTACAGGAAAAACAGCTTTTTTTAAGTTCTGGTAAGTGCATCCGGTAGGAACCGCGATGATATTACATTTTATCTTTCTTACAATATCGTAGGCATGATCTCCCAAAATTGGGTGAACGTGCTCATCCTGGCTCACCGCCCCAATAAAGATCAGGTCTATTTTCTTATCGATGAGCGCTTTTCTGACCGCCCCGATCAAATTCTCTGATGAAAGTATCGTATGGAATTTATGCTCTTTGTTCCCGGTGTATTTTTTCAGTGTTTTTATACCGCTCTGTAACTGACTAAGAGTACCAACCAGCTCGGTCTCCAGATGATCGCTGGCTGCTCTATTGAAATTGAAATTATGAATATTCAATAGATAAAAGTTTGCCGCAGTTTTCTGAAGAAAATCTACAGCATACCTACCTGCGTTCCCGGAAGTTTCTGAAAAATCGGTTAGAATTAAAACGTTCATGGATAATCTCTTAATACCACGAAATTAGGCCAAGTATCCAACCGAAAAAATGATGAAAATCAGTTCTTACAAATTAAGGAAAAACGCGCGCTAATTGATCTTCTTCAGCGCCTCTGAATCCAGCAACTTAATATTGCGCCCCTCTATCTCGATGAGCCCTTCTTTTTTGAATTCTGAAAGAGTTCTTATAAGACTCTCTGGCGCCATACCCGCAACCCCGGCAAGGTCTGCCCTGGAAATCCTGATGCTTTTTAAAGGATGCTTTTTGATCCTTTCAGCAAAAAGCAAAATGGTATTAGCGGTTTTCTTTTTTACTGAACCGTAGGCCATTTCCATTAAATGCTCCTTAAGTTCAGAAAGGTTCTTATTGAGAACCTCTACCAGTTGCATGGCGATCCTGGAATTTTCTGAAAGTATTTTTTGAAATTCTTCCCGGGACATCGCATACAGCTGGGTATCTTCCATAGCGGTGGCATAATCTTCATAAGATGACTGCGGATCATTTGCGTGATTTCCGAAGAAATCATCTTCTTTATACAGCTCGGTAATTAGTTCCTTTCCCTGGTTATCCATTCTATGTGCCTTCACCACTCCTCTTTTTATCAGGTAGAAATAATTGGCATGTTTATCCTTTTCATAGATGGCCTCCCCCTTTTTAAAATACTGCAGCTCCTGCTGGCTAAAGATCTCACGAAGATCTTCCAGGTCCTTGAGTTTTTCTTCCTGCTTAGGGGTACTTTGCTCTTTTCTATGGGAATTAAGAATGGCAACTTTGGCCAGCCTGCTTTCTATGGCACTTAATAACTCTTCTTCTTCAAAAGGTTTGGTGAGATAATCGTCTGCTCCCAGGTCCATCCCTTTACGAATATCCTTATGCTCGGTCTTTGCCGAAAGAAAAATAAACGGAATATTCAGGGTTTCCGGGTTTTTTCCTAATGCTTCCAAAACGCTGTAGCCATCCAACTCTGGCATCATGATGTCGCAAACAATGATGTCTGGCACTTCCTGTTTTGCTTTTTCAATTCCTTGTCTTCCGTTAGAGGCCGTGATCACGTCGTAATCTGAAAGTTCCAGCAATTCTGCGGTATTCTCTCTTACCGTTACGTCATCCTCGATTAGCAATAATTTCTTCATAAGGCTATCTAAAATTAGTCTCCCGATTTTATGATTTATTCACAGGAACCTTAATAGTAAAAGTGGTCCCTTCGTTCTCTTTACTTTCAAATTTAATGGTCCCTCCGAGATTCTCTAAATGAGTTTTGGCAATATTCAAACCAATCCCGGTTCCCTGGTCCAGTAAGGCATTTTCTGCCCTGAAATATCTTTCAAAAATATGCTTCTGATCTTTTTCAGGGATTCCCCTTCCCTGATCTTCAACTTCAAAAACAATGAATTCTCCTTCAAATTCGACCCAAAAATTAATCAGGGTGTTTTCCGGAGAATATTTTATCGCATTCCCCAGCAGATTCGACAAAATAAGCTCAAGGATCTTTTCATCCATATAAAGCTCGATATCTTCTATATCTTTTGGATAGGCGATCTCCTGCCCGTCCTTAAGGGTAATATTCGCATTATAGATCACTTCGTTAATAAGTCTCCTTAGTCTGAAAGGAGCAAATTTATATTGTCCCCTACCGCTATCCAGGCGTTCGATAGATAAAAAGTCATTAAGAATATTATTGAGGTAATGAACTTTGTTGCGAATGGTAAGTAAATGTTTTTCTCTTTTCTCCTGCTGCTCTGCTTTGGTATATTTTTCAGCTAAAGTTGCCGAGGTAAGGATCCCACTCAAGGGAGTTTTAAACTCATGGGATACCAGGGATAGAAATTTAGTCTTCAATTCACTTAATTCCTTCTCCTTCTGCAGTGCATCCTTGATCTTTTTTTCAGCCTTCTTTCTTTTCTGGATCTCATCTTCAAGGTCAAGGTTCAATTTCTGCAAATTATCTATGCTTTCCCTCAACTCCTGCGTCCTTATTTTGATCTTGTCTTCCAGGCGGTTATTAAGTTCTTCGATCTGCTTCTGAGTAGCTTTTCTAACGGTGATATCTATTATCAAAGACATCACGTATTCTTTCCCATTCATCTTGAAAGGGTTTAGCCCGGCTTCTACAGGAAATAAGGAACCGTCCTTTTTAACCCCGTGCAGGTCACGACCATGTCCCATTTGCCGCTTTTCACTATGGTCCAGGAACTTATTAAAATGCTTATGATGGTTATGGTGATATTTCTTTGGAATAAGAAGATCGAGATGCTGATTGTTGAGTTCGCCCGTGCTGTACCCAAACATCTGTTCTGCGGCTGTATTTGCAGCAACCACGATCTGATCTGAATTCACCACAATGATACCTTCTGATGCCGATTGAAATAAAAGGTTGAAAGCATCTGTATTATCTAAAAAAGAATCTCGCAAATTAAGTTTTGTTTAATAGCAACTAAAGGTAAAATCTTTTTTAGAAAAAACATGATTTAAGACAGATTTACTCTCCCGTCCCCGGAGAATGATCTTCATACCCGTCTTCAAAAGTCTTATCTGTATGGTAATCGTCTGTAAGTACTTTATATACCGTAAATAAAAGTAGAAGCTGCCCAAAACACATAACATAGAACACCAGCCCGAATGGAAAATTAAGGGAAGCAAGCACAGATAATAAAACCAGAACAGCGGTTGTAATGATAAGATATCCAATTCCTGTAAGCTTCATTTTTTCTTTACAATTTAGCTATAAGAAATTCAAAACCCTCTTAAGGATTCGCTAAAAACCACGCTACTTATCTTTAAATTAATGATTTATGTCATGTTTTTTAAGCATTACGAATCATAGATTTGAATTTAGAAGATAAAACCTTGATCATGAAAACTATCCTTGTACCCGTAGATTTTTCAGAACATTCTGAATATGCCCTCGAAGTAGCTGCCAGCATCGCTAAAAAACAGGATGCTGAAATTATTGTAGTCCATATGATGGGGCTAAATGAATCTTATCTTACTAAAGATGAGCAACAGGAAGTTTTTAACGCCATCTATTTTATGAAGCTTACCAAACAGCGGTTTGATAAATTTCTGGATAAAGATTATCTAAAAGGTATCGATGTTAGCCAGGCGGTGAAATCTCATAAAGTATTTAACGAGATCAATGAAGTTGCTCAGGAATACGAGGCAGATCTAATTGTAATGGGATCTCATGGAAGTGCCGGAGTCAAGGAAGTCTTTGTTGGTTCTAATACCGAAAAGGTGGTTAGAACATCTAATATTCCGGTACTTGTGATCAAACAAAAGATTACCGATTTTAAAATAGAGAAAGCGGTATTTGTTACAGATTTTGCTCTGGACACGTTAACTTCTTTCATGAGAGCCAGAAACTTTTTCAAGGTATTCAATGTAACACCCAAGATACTTTTCATCAATATTCCCGAGAAATTTATGAGCACTAAAGAAATGGAATTAAAGGCCTATAATTTTCTTGTAGATGTTGGAATGGACAATAAGAAATTCCAGGATGATGTCATTTTTTATGATGATTATACCGCAGAGAAAGGAATCTATAATTACTGTAATGAACATGATATAGATGCTATAGGCATTCCAACGCATGGTAGAAAAGGCCTGGGTCATTTCTTCTACGGCAGTATTGGAGAGGATGTTGCCAACCATGCTGATATACCGGTGGTGACCTTTAAGATCTAACTTCAGGTCTTTACAGAAAAAGCATCTGTTGACTTTTAATTCCAATTGCTATGAGAATCCTGTTTATAGTGATACTTTTTCTGCATTTGCTAATTCACTTAATTGGATTCGCAAAGGCAAACCAATGGATAGAAGTCACTCCGGGATCAAGAATGATCTCAACAACCCAGGGTATTTTGTGGTTACTGGTATCTATTCTACTGCTCGTCACTATTGTTCTATTCCTGTTAAGAAAACCAGCCTGGATACTTATTTCCATCCCTGTGATCATAACTTCTCAAGTGCTTATTATTCTCAACTGGGAGGAGGCTAAGTTTGGATCTATTTTCAATTTGATAATTCTGGTTGTGGCGATACTCTCTATGGCCGGATGGAAATTTGAAAACAAGTACAAGGAAGACAAGGTAAAAGCTATTTTAGCCAATACCGGAGTGAGCCAGACCATTGAAGAAAAAGACCTGCAGGCTCTTCCCGTTCTCGTGCAAAAATACATTCGTTCGTCAGGTTTTCTCGGAAAGTCAAAAATTGAAAATTTCCAATTGAAATTTTCCGGGGAAATGAGGGAAAAGAATAAGAAATGGTTCAGGTTTAGGTCTGAACAGTTGAATACCATTAAATCACCGGCAAGGTATTTTTTCATGAAAGCCATATTCAGGGGAATACCAACAAAAGGCTACCATAAGTATACCGGCACCATCGCCAGTATGGTTATAAAACCGTTTTCTATTTTTAAAGTAGTAGACATTCAATCCATGGAATTGCTGATCTCTGAAATGGTTACCTGGCTAAATGATATTTGCATTTTTGCACCTGGCGCACTTATAGACAAAAAATTCAGCTGGGAAGAAATCGGCGACAATACCGTAAGAGTGAAATTCTCAAATAACGGAAAGATGGTTTCTGCCCTGCTGGAGTTCAACGAAAAGGGACAGCTCATCAACTTTTTCTCTAACGACCGGTATTCGGTAGATGTGAACAAGCAGTTCATGTTCTCTACACCGGTCGGCGGTTACGCAAACTTTGATGGATACAATTTAGCTAGTTACGGGGAAGCCATATGGCATTATCCCGAGGATGATTTCGTGTATGGAAAATTTGAGCTACAGAAAGTAAAATACAATCTACACGGTTAATCTTAAAAGGTGTTGAGTGCGATCTTTACCATTTCGCTTAACTTTTTCTCTCTTATTTCTGAAGAAACTTCTTCACCGTTCACCAGTGAATCTGAAATTGTGAGTATAGATAAAGCCTTCACCCCGAATTTGGCCGCAAGGGTATAAATCCCGGCAGTTTCCATTTCAGCACAAAGAACACCATATTTTGCCCATTTCTTATAATAATCGGGATCATCGTCGTAGAAAATATCAGATGAAAGAACATTCCCTGCCGTAAAATCAATTTGATTTTCCTGGGCATACTCTACAGCTTTCATCAAAAGATCAAAATTTGCCGTAGGTGCATAGTCGGCTCCATTAAAAATATCCCGGTTCGCCGATGAATTTGTGGAAGCAGACATCGCGATAACGATATCCATTAATTTAAGGTCTGGTTGAAATGCTCCGGCACTTCCAACCCTAATCAGGGTCTTCACCCCATATTCCTTTATGAGTTCATGACAATAGATCATGGCCGAGGGAATTCCCATTCCGGTGCCCTGGACAGAAACCCTCCTGCCTTTATAAGTCCCCGTATAACCGAGCATTCCCCTGATATCATTATAGCAAACACTATCTTCAAGAAAGGTTTCTGCGATCCATTTTGCTCGCAAAGGATCTCCGGGGAGTAAAACTGTTTCTGCTATTTCTCCTTTTTTTGCTTCAATATGAATACTCATAACCTGGATTTATTTATTAGAAATGATTTTAATACCCGATGAAGTTCCAATCCTGGAAACGCCAAGTTCTATATATTGCCGGGCGGTTTCAGCGTCTCTTATGCCTCCAGATGCTTTGATCTTTATCTTATCTCCCACAACCTTCTTCATGATCTGAACGTCTTTAAGGCTGGCCCCGCGAGTTCCAAAACCTGTAGAGGTTTTCACGTAATCTGCTCCTGCCTGCATCACCAATTCGCTGACTTTTTCTATTTCATCATCGGTCAAATAACAGGTTTCGATGATGACCTTAAGAAGGTTATTCCCTATGGTTTTTTTTATTTCCTGGATTTCAGACTTAACCTCATCATACTTTCTATCTTTAAAAAAGCCAATATTTATAACCATATCGATCTCTCCTGCTCCATCTAGAACGGCCTTTTTCGCTTCCTGAATTTTTGAAGAGGCTGAAGCTGCGCCTAGCGGAAAACCTATGGTCGCTGCAAGTTTTACTTCCGAATCTTTCAGAAAGTTTTTGGCCAGGGCAACATAACTGCTGTTGACGCAAACGGCATAAAATCCATGCTCTTTTGCCTCCTCGCATAAATTCCTGATCTGAGACTCTGTAGCAGTTGCAGCCAGTAAGGTATGATCTATATAATTCTTCAAATCTTTCATAAAAAATTGTTTTTCCGGTCTTTAAAATTAAGGCTTTAAAAAGGATGACCGGGAACCTGTTCAAAATTATAGCCTCTATATGCTCTTAAATATGACTATTATCACTCAACCTGAAATTTGGCTCTTCAAAATCCCATCACTGAACTTTCCTGAACATTATTAAAACATTGTAACTCGAAAATTTTGTTCAGTATTATTCCCATTTGCTAAAACATTTGTATTTTTCAATACTATTTATTATTTAAGCTTTACCTTCCGGAAATACGGTTAAATATGGAAACGCAATGATTCTTTACGAAAGTAAATTTCTTCAAATAAATTTTGAAAAAGAAAATGATTGCTTTGTCCAATTTTGGAAAAAGTCTCCAAAATGCTACTCCAAATTGAAGGAGGAGTTTGTAGAATTCATTGGACTATATGAGAAATATCGTCCTTCCAAAACACTTTGGCTACAGCAGAATTTTCAGTTACCAATAAATTTAGAGACACATTTGTGGATCGAAGAAAATGTGAATATCCCCTGTGTAAATTTTGGAAATGAAAAAGTGGCTTTTGTCGTAGGAAAAGACGTTCTCGTACACTTAAGCGTTATGAATTATTTTGAAGAAGATAATTCTGTTATTCATCCCCTGCATTTCGCAACTGAAAATGAGGCCAGGCAGTGGTTAAACGGCAATAGGGACTATTCCAAGAACAACACCAGAATCAAAATACTTTTTGAAGGAGTAGATGAAGAAGGCAATTCCATAATTAAGATAAAAAGGCCCTCGCAGGATATTACAAGTACGCTTTTATCTATTGGTCATGTCATCGAAGAAAACGATTTTATAAAGTCTAATATTTCTAAATATTCTAAACTTACCAAAAGAGAAAAGGAGATCATGGTAATCTTTTCAAGGGGTTTCAGGCAGCAGGAAGTCGCCGATAAGTTGTTCATTTCCATAGAAACCCTGAGGACACACTGGAAAAATATCAAAAAGAAACTCAATATTAAGTCTATTGCAGACGTAAGTAAATATGTGAATGCTTTTGATATGAAGTGACTCAAAAGTTTCCTGATTTAATAACCAAAACAAGTTGAATATTAAACCGTCATTGAAAATAATTTGGTTTCAGGTTTATTCCTCTGCAGCCTAAGATCAAAAGCCATACAGATATTCCTCACGAACGGCCTCCCCTTTTCGGTTACCACCAGGTAATTACTGTCTATTTCGATGAGGCCATCATTTTGCATTTCCCTTAAACTGATCAAAACATCTGGCAACCCGGTAAAAAATTCATGACGGGTATACCATGAGGTTTTAAATTTACACATGAGGTTAAGAATATGTTTTCTAATGATAAGATCTTCCTCTGTTAAAAGATGTCCGCGGAATACAGGGAAGATTCCGTCATTAACTAGTTTTTCATATTCTTCTACTCCCTTCACGTTTTGAGCAAATCCATACCAGCTGTCACTAATAGCTGAAACTCCAAGGCCAATCATCGCCTGGGTTTTAGAGCTGGTATACCCCATAAAATTGCGGTGTATGGTTTTATTCTCTACAGACCTGAAGAGACTATCAGATCTTAAGGCGAAATGGTCCATCCCTATTTCTACATATCCTGCCTCCAGCAACATCTGCTTTCCGGTTTCGTATTGCTCTCTTTTTTCCTCTGCCCCAGGAAGATCCTCATCCTTAAAACCTCTCTGACCATTTCCTTTGATCCACGGAACATGGGCATAACTATAAAAGGCAATACGATCTGGCATTAATTCCTTGGTCCTATTTATAGTATGAATAATATCTTCTTTTGTTTGAAAAGGAAGTCCGAAAATGATATCATGGCCTACCGAAGAAAAACCTGCCTTCCGTGCATTTTCAGTAGCCGATTTTACATTATCAAAAGGTTGAATTCTATGGATGGCCTGCTGTACTTTTGTATTATAATCCTGCACACCATAACTTACCCTGCTAAAGCCAAGACTTGCCAGGGTTTCCAGATGCTCTAAAGTTGTATTATTGGGATGTCCTTCAAAGCTCAATTCGGCATCCTCAGATTTACGAGCCAGGCTAAATATTCCATTGATAAGCAAACTAAGGTTTTCCGCGGAAAAAAAGGTGGGAGTACCTCCACCCAGGTGTAATTCCTTTATAAGAGGTCTTTTTTCCAAAAGATCACAATACATTTCCCATTCCCTGATAACAGAGCGTATATAGGGAATTTCTACTCCATGATTTTTGGTGATCCTTTTATTACAACCACAAAAGGTACACAGGCTTTCACAAAAGGGAAGATGTATATACAAACTAATACCTTCAGAAGTATTGCTCTCATTAAAACTTCTCACAATAGAAGATTTCCATCCCTTTAAGGAAAACTGCTTATCGTCCCAATAAGGTACGGTTGGATAACTGGTGTAACGAGGTCCGGGAATGTTATATTTCCCGATCAATTTTGAAGGTAACATATTCTTGATTTTGAGATCAAAAATAGCCCTGGCCTTTTTAAAGAATAATGATAATTATCAGCTTAAGATTAGATTCCAGGATTAGAGCTCCAGTTTTTCCAGCTCTACCATTCCTGTTCCGGTAACCGTTACAGAAATCCAAAGTTCATTTTCTCCTGCTTTAAGATTAGATATCTCGAATTTATCCAAAGACCCTATTAGGTGAACTCCTTCTTTTGCTTCCAGCTTGTTTTCCAATTTCTCATTTAGAGATCCTATCTTCTCTTCTATATGCGGTAATAAGTTGAAATTCATTTTCTTCTTCAATTTATCATACATCCACTTGTTTACAACCGCTTCCAGTACCTGGTCTACTAACCAATTATTGGTCTTACCATCTATTTCGTAATGCTTCAGGGAGATATGTTGATTTTCCCGGTCGAGTTCCAGAGCAGCATGAAAATAGATCTTTACCTGTTTGTTCTTAAAAAAGCTGGTAAGGGTCTGGAGGTTGATCTCGATACACAGATCAAAAGCTTCAGAATCACTTTTGCCTATGCTAACATCCAGAACCTGGGCATAGTTAGACTTTTTACCATCATTACTTTCCTTGCTAATGATCTCTCCAACTAACTTTTGCCTTAGATATTTATCCAGCACCGCATATCCTATGATAACCGGCACGGTGATATTAATATTCTGACTATTTAACTCATCCTTCATATACATAAATCAGCATTTTAGATTTTTGTGGCTAATCATCCTTTTCGGTATGATTTTTCAGCTTTATGTTCAAATATCCAAACACTAAATTAATTACCACTACAAAAACAGTAAAAATTAGTAACGGAAGAAATAATCCAAATCCCGCAAAGCAACCTGCAGCGGCACTGCACCAGATAGTTGCAGCTGTAGCAAGACCTTCTACTTTTTTACCCTCTTCTCCATGCAAAATTACTCCTGCACCAAGAAAACCAACTCCTACGACTACCTGCCCTACGATCCTGGTCATATCGGTTCCTGCAGCTTCACTAAAAAGCAAGGATATTATTATGAATCCGCTGGCGCCAAGTGCCACCAGCATATTGGTTTTAAGGCCTGCGGGTTTCCCTTTGAACTGTCTTTCCAGCCCCATAAGCAAGCCGGCGAAAGCTGCCGCGCTATTTTTTAAAAGGAATTCAGAAATATCAATTTCCATTATTGAATCATTTTATTAAAGCTAGTAAAAACAATCCATTTCAATGTAATTTTCTGATAACCAAAGAGAAGGAACTTATTAAAAACAAAAACCTTTCAGCGAACTGAAAGGTTTTGAAGGTTAATCCAAAACGAAATTATAGGTTGAGAATAAATTATTTCTACCCTACATTGAAATAACTTATTTAGCTCCGTCTTTAGAAATTAACACAGGACTAATTTAAGAATAGATAGAACACAAAAAAATACCCATAAAAGGGTATTTTTCAATTTAAAATTTCTAGTTTTTTTACGATTATAACACCAATTAAAAGAATTAAGTGCATTAATCTCAAAATAATTAAACACGGAATAAAATTTTTACGGATCTTAAAAAGTAAAGTTTTATTTACTTTTTGTAAAGCAAACATTTCTTTTATCAAATAATTTATATAGATTTATAAAACAAACTTTACATTAAATCTTAAATTATGAAAACACAAGAGGAGAACTGGGAAAGAAATTGCCAGAAAAACACCATGAAACTGGCTTTATGGACCGGGGCATGGGTAGTTACCATGGCGATCGCAAGCTTTGGACCGAAATTCATCTGGCAGGAAAATTCAACAATTACCTTGATAGGTATCCTTATCAACCTGGCCTTCGGGATCGGAGTGATCTTAGCGAATAAAAGACATTTGAACACACTGGATGAATTGCAACGTAAAATTCATTTGGAAGCCATGAGCCTGATCCTTGGGGTTGCGGTAATTTTTGGATTAAGCTATTCTCTTCTGGATACTACCAATTTAATTACATATGATGCCGAGATATCGCATTTAGTCATCCTTATAGGCCTTACCTATTTAGCCGGGACCATCATTGGAAATTTGAGATACAGATGAAAAATAAGATTAAAGTATTACGTGCCCAGCACGAATTAACCCAGGCTCAATTAGCAGATAAACTTGCCGTTTCCAGGCAGACTGTAAACGCTATTGAAAAAGGAAAATTTGATCCCAGTTTACCTTTGGCTTTCAAGATCTCGAAACTCTTCGGAAAAACTATTGAGGAAATATTTGAAGATGAATAAGTACAAAATGAAAAAAGGGGTCGACTCCCTACAATATCGAACCCCTTAATTCTTTAACTAAATTCTGAAACAAATATATCCCTATAACCCCTATTGGATTAACTCTAATAGATAAATTATTAGCATTATCCATTAAAACAAAAACGACCTTTATCTTACTATATTTCAGTATTTTAAAATCGAATTTTCAGGACAATTTTCAGCATACTTCAGGCCAAATTTCAGAGAATTTATCTGGCCAAATTTTGGTTTTCTGCTACATCTCTTTTGAGATAAGCCAGGCGGTATAAATTAGGTAGCACGTCAAAAGAACAAAAGCTTCCCACCTATCCAATTTCATCTTTTGTCCTGTATACATGAATATCATAATGAATATAGTTCCACCTAATAACAGGTATATATCGGTATTAAAAACAGGGTCGTACATCAAAGGTCTTACCAATGCACTTGAACCCAGGATAAGTAAAATATTGAAAATATTAGAGCCTATGATATTTCCTACCGCGATGTCAGCATTCTTTTTGATTCCCGCCATCACCGAAGTAGCCAATTCTGGTAGAGAAGTCCCCGCCGCAACGATAGTCAGGCCAATGATTTTTTCACTTACCCCAAAATAACCCGCGATATTCGAAGCGCTATCTACTACCAGTTTACCTCCCAGGATTAAACCGATAAGTCCAAGGCTTACCAGGCCAGCTATCTTCAAATTTGAAATTTCCTGAGGTTCAGCTGTACTTTCCTCCGGTTTATTGCTAAGCTGTTTCTTAATATAGACAAGAAACGCCAGGAAAAGCGTGAAGAGAATTACCCCGTCAAACCTGGTTAGAACAGATTCACTGGAAATAAAATTATTGGCAAGGAAAAATAAGATAAGCGTAGCCACCAGAGAAATCGGGATCTCTTTTCTAACGGTATTTCTCTGTACTACCAATGGAGAAATTAAACCCGTGACGCCAAGAATAAGGAATAGGTTGAAGTTATTGCTCCCAATAACATTACCGAAGACCAGTTCTTCTCTTTCTTCGAAAGAAGCAACGGTATTCACAATAAGCTCTGGGGCCGAAGTACCAAAAGCCACAATGGTTAAACCAATAATAAGATCAGGGACATTTTTGGCCCTGGCCAGACTGGAAGCTCCATTTATAAGCCAATCTGCACCTTTGATCAATAATACAAACCCTCCAATTAGGAGTAAAACTTGAATAAGCATCTTTTATAAATTATTAAGCAAGTACTTCAATGGAATCTGGTCGAGTGAGACTTCATATCCCTGAATGAAATACAGAGCGAATGTATATAAGAATTTCGTTAAAAAAACGGTAATAATAATGGCTTCAGAAAATAATTACAATGGCTAAAACCATACTTAATGACCTAAATTTCAGTGCTTAAAAATATTTTTAAGCAAATGTAAAAGTGATTTAATTTTGATTTACATTTGACCCGTTTAACAATTAATATTTCATTATAAAATGAAAAAATCTTTAATGTCTGTTGCCGCGTTTGCGATGGTTTTAACTTTTAGCTCTTGTAAAGAAACTACTGAGAAAACAACAGAGGAAACTTTAGAAGAAGCTTCAGCTATCAATGCTACCGAAGAAATAATTCCTGCTGAAGAAGTAGAAATGGAGGAAGTAATTGATACCACTAGTGAAGTTGATACTACAGAAATGACACCAGCCGATATGCCAGAATCTGGTAAAGAATAATCTTCAGGAATAATAATTCCCGATACTAAATAACCAACCGTGGCCTATGCCACGGTTTTTTTATTCTTATTAAGATCGTATTTCTTAGGAAAATTTCAGAATCTGATATGGCCGAACCCTATAGAAATAGTTGCCTTCAGTAGACATATAAATAAAAAACCATCTCTTTAAAAGTTGGTTTTCGTTTTAGTAGCGGGAACTGCCCCGAAGCATCGGGGGAACCAGTGATTTTCCTCCATAAAAAAAACCACCTCTTTAGAAGGTGGTTTTCGTTTTAGTAGCGGGAACTGCCCCGAAGCATAGGGGGAACCAGTGATTTTTTTCCATAAAAAAACCACCTCTTTAGAAGGTGGTTTTCGCTTTAGTAGCGGGAACTGGACTCGAACCAGTGACCTTCGGGTTATGAGCCCGACGAGCTACCTACTGCTCTATCCCGCGATATTGGACGGCAAATATAGTATCATTTTTAGGATTTCACCAAACTTTTTTGATAAAAATTTCAAAGTGAAATCCAATGAATTGCTTCCAGCCTGTCTTTCAGATGAAAACATTCAATTTCAGTACTCACAAAATTTTTATCCAGGTCCATAATCCCCCTTATCCAGGCTAGATCTGTTACCATCGCCATCTTATTTATTTGCTTAGAATGTTCAAATTTGAATTGGAGATTCTTTAAAAGCATTTTTAAAGGCACCTCGTTGCCGGGCATGATCTCACAAAAGAGATTGATCTGGTCATGCTCCTTTAGCTTTTCTTCTATACGCGAATGAAGTTCTTCCAGGTACTCTTTGGTGACATCCTTGTCTACCATAACACCCACAATATTTCCTGCCAGTTCAAAACTCGTTATCATACTAGGATCAGCTTTCTACTAAAAGTAGTACTTATTTCTGAAATTTACCCTAGGAAAAGTTTTACTGTTCTATATCGGAAGCTTGAAATTCAACGAGTTCCCCTTCTTCAAAGGCCACCCTGAATTCGATGGGACGACAGCAGACCTCGCAATCTTCGATATAGGTTTGCTGGGAAACTGAAGGATCTAAAAGAACCGAGATCTCTTCCCAACAATAAGGACATTGAAAAAAATGTTCGAACATGGCTTATAATTCTACATTCAATAACTGCCCGGTTAATTGAAGCACCTGCAATTCGGCAAGTTTAGCGTCATACTTGGCCAGGTTAAGACTGGTTCTTGCATCCAGCAGATTGATTTGTGCCTGCCTGAATTCGATCGAGGTGATCCTACCCAGTTTATATTGCTCCTGAGACCGGTTAAAGTTATCGAGGTTGGTATCTACATTTTGTTGTTGCACCCTCAAAATATAAAGCTTATTGCGATAATTACCCAAAGCATTGGCAATATCCCTCCTAATCTCGCTTTGTAGTTGTTGCTTTCTTATTTCCTGACTCTGATACCTGATCTTGGAATTATCAACCAGCACCTTTGTCCTACCGGTATCAAAAATATCCCACCTGAGACTCACTCCTGCTGCAAAACCATCGGTCGTAGTCGTAGAACCCGGAAAGAATGCTGTAGCCGCACTCCTGTTCCTGTTCCAGCCATAAGAACCTGTAAGATCCACACTTGGCAGGTACCCGCTTTTACTGATCTTGATATCGTAATCGCTAATTTCCAGGCTCTGTTCTATTTGAAGCAGGGATACGTTGTTCATTTCAGCTTCATCCACAAAACTTTCCAACTCAAGCTCTGAAACAAAATTTACCGTGGTATCTACCTGAAAGCGGTTATCGCTAATTTCACGGTTTATAAGCACATTCAGGTCTCTCTTGGTATTTCTTAACTGCTGCTCGGTTTCTATCAAGGCAATACTGTCATTATTAACATCTACCCTCGCATTTAATACAACCAGGTTATTAGCCTGGCCATATTCGAACTGGTATTGCGCCCTGGTGACCCTGTTCTTGGATATTTCGAGGGTTTCCTCAAGTACATCGATATTTTCAGATAATCGCGCTATTTCATAGTAAACGCTCATTATCTGGAGGATACTATTCTCTACGGTTTCCCTGGCATCTAATTGCGACAGGTCATATTGTTCCTTCAGGCTTTTATAATTGTAAAAACGACCCAACCCATCAAAAAGGGTGTAACCAAGATTTATAGAGGCGTTATACCTGTTACTTTCAATACCGCGCTGGTCTACGATTTCCCCATTTTCAGGTTCGGTGATCCGGTCATTAAGATCATAATTAGCACCGGCAAGCCCGGTAAGTGAAGGAAGGTATCCAGAATTAAAGATACTCTGGTTATTATCTGCGATCTCTACCTGGTTCTTCGCCAGTTTAATTCCAAAATTCTCTTCCAGGGCCCTGCTTATAACCTCTTCCTTGGTAAGGATCTGCTCCTGTGACCAGATAGAACAGGTCGAAAAAAATAAAAGAGTAAGGAGTGATCTATGTAGTACTTTCATGCGCTGCTTCTTCTTTTTTCTCTTTAATTGCTCTTTCCATATCCTCTTTAGATGGCTTTTCACCTGTTCTAAGCCATCTTCCTCCTACTTTAATGCTGTTGCTTATGGAGATCAATAAAGGAAGTAATAACAAGGTTAAAATTGTTGCTACCGCAATACCGTAGGATATCGAAATGGCCATAGGCTTAAGAAACTGGGCCTGCCTGCTTTTTTCCAGCAGAAGTGGTGCAAGACCGGCTATAGTGGTTAAGGAGGTTAAAAATATCGCTCTAAACCTTGATCTTCCGGCTTCAAATAAAGCTTTTTTAAAGTCCATGCCTTCCCGGAGGAAACCATTGTATTTACCTATTAATACCAGTCCGTCATTTACCATGATCCCCACCAGGGCGATGATACCCAATGCTGAAAGCACGTTGATAGGAAAATCATGCAACCAGTGACCCCAGGCAACACCTATTATACTGAACGGGATCATGATCATTAACAGCAACGGCTGACTGTAACTTCTAAAAGTAAAGGCGATGGTCGCATAGATGAGGAATAAAATTACCGGTATCACTGCTGCTGCAGAACTGGATAGCTTAGATGCCTCCCGGTTCTGACCTTCATAAGAAACGGTGATACTTGGATATTTCTCCAGGATTGGCGGAAGCACATTGGCCCTGATATCTTCCAGGATCTCTGTAGAACTACCGTTTGGATCTTCCATATCTGCTGATACCCTGATCTCACGCATTCCGTCGAGGTGACTGATAGACTCTGTACCTCTCACGATATCGTAGTTCGCGATCTCATCGAACGGCACTCTTTCACCAGAAGGAGTCACCAGTCTCATTTCATCAAGATCGTTAATAGATGACCTGTTCTCAAGGTCATACCTAACCCAGACCCTTATTTCATCCTGTCCCCTCTGGAATCTCTGCGCCTGTGCACCAAAGAATCCATTCCTGATCTGGCGCATTACTTCTCCCAGGTCCAAACCAAGTGCATAGGCATTATCTTTTAGCTGAACATTGATCTCCTTGATACCCTGCGGATCATTATCGGTCACATCCTTTAGAAGAGAATTATTTTCAAGGTTCTGTTTTAATTCTTCTTTAGCAGCTTCCAGCTCACTTAGGTTATTACCCAGTAATGAAACTGAAACAGGAGAACCTCCAAAGTTCCCTCCAGAACCGAAGGTTAAATTCTCTACCCCGAACACGGGACCAACCTCGTCTCTTATGGCATTTGTGATCTCTGGAGATCCAAAGTCACGCTCCTCACCAGGCAGAAGATTTACCTGTAAAGAGGCCTTATTATTACCAGGACCAACCCGTTTTATGATATTTTCAACTACCTGCTTATTGCCGGTCTGCTTTTCAGTGTATTCTTCGTTCACTCTCCAGGCTGCAGCTTCGACCATGGAAATAATCGAGTCTGTCCTGGCAGGATTAACCCCTTCAGGCATCAAAAGATCTATACTAACCCGGTCACTGGCAATACTCGGAAATAAAGTAACCCTTATCCAGTTCCCTCCTATCGCTCCTACCGTTAAAACGAGTACCACAATAAGGATACAAAGTGCCAGTACCTGCTGGGTCAGTACAAATTTTAATGCGGGACTATAGATCTTATCCCTCATATAAGCCATCATACGATCCCCGTATTTATTGATGACCTTCATTTTCTCAAAGAACTTCGTTATCCCCTTTTTAGGACGACCGTTTAGCTCCGGTTTTTTCAAGGCTTTTGAGTGGGCAATATGCGCCGGAAGAATAATTAAGGCTTCAATCAAAGAGATCACCAGGGTGAGGATCACAACAGTGGAAACCTCTCCAAAGAACTCTCCAATACGACTATCCAAAAACAGGAAGGTTGAAAATGCCAGCACCGTAGTAATGATCGCGGAAAGAATTGGCGGCACCACTTCCATGGTTCCGTCCATAGCAGCGCGGATAGGACTTTTACCCATTTCTGAATGCTGATAAATATTTTCTGAGATCACAATTCCATCATCTACCAGGATCCCAATCACGATAATCATCCCGAAAAGGGAAAGAACGTTTATAGTCACCCCTAAAGACCCGGCAAAAATGAACATTCCAAGAAAAGCGATTGGAAGCCCGAATGCTACCCAGAAAGCAAGTCTTATATTCAGAAAAAGTGACAAAAAGAAAAGTACCAGCAGCATTCCCATGATACCATTCTCTACCAGCAATTGTGTACGTTGATTCAAAGTGATAGACTGGTCATTTACCACATTCAGCTGTACATTGCTGTTTTTCTGGTTAAAAGTTTCTACGTATTCATTGATCTTCTCTGCAGTAGCCAGAAGATCTTCGCTACTGGTATTACTAACTCCCACATTTACGGCTACATTTCCGTTAAAATATAAAGCGTTAGGAGTTTCAGAGAACTGATCTCTTACCGTGGCGATCTCACCCAACCGGACGATCTCACCGGTAGAAGTTGATTTCAGAACAATATCGTTTAACGCATCGGCATAATAAGCCCTGTTATTGGCACGAATCAGGTAATCTTCAGCATCTGTTTTAATAGTACCTCCGGTAGAAAGTATATTGGAATTTCTAACTGCCTGGGCCACTTCTTCAAAAGTGAGATTATAGGCCAATAGGTCATTTTCGCTTACCGCGATCTCTATCTCCTCCTGCGGAAATCCCGAAATGCTTATTTGCGAGACTCCATCCAGCAGTCGCAGATCATTTTCTATTTGCTGACTTATTTGCTTTAGCGTTGCTAAGGGAACATCGTCTCCACTTACCGCAAAATTGATGGTCTCCCTGATGAATTCCTGCTTAGAAACCACTAGTGGCTCCATACCTCCGGGGAAAGTCGGAACGCGATCTACCGCATTCTTCACTTCGGTAAGCATGGCATCTATATTCTCACCTCTTTCGATCTCTACGGTGATAGAACCTCCACTTTCACGTGCCACCGAGGTTACCCGGTCTATACCTTCAAGTCCTTTCAGGTTATCTTCTATCTTAAGGATGATACCTTCTTCGATCTCCTCTGGAGCAGAACCTGGATAGGCAATGCTTATATTGATGATCCTGGAATCCTGAAGCGGGAAAAATGAGGATTTCATGTTCATGATCCCTATGATCCCAAAGATCACAAAGGCCATGATCACCACATTTACCGCAACCCCGAATTTTATAAAATAATTGATTAACTTTCTCAAGACTGTTCTTTTTTAAGCAGGTCCTTCTGTCCTTCGATCTTCACTAACATTCCTGAGTAAGCTCCCGGAACGTTCGCAGATAAGATCTTTGTCCCGTCATCAAGTCCTTTGATCACCACCGTGTTATTCGTAAAATAAACCGGGTTGATCTTAACCAGGTTCAGAGTACTGTCTTTAACCACAAAGACCTTGGTTCTTTCAACAAGAAGTTCTCTTGGTATCTCTATCGCATTATTTTCTTCCTTGGCGTCGACCTGGGCTTCGAGGTACATTCCTTCACTTAGATCTGGATTTTCGATCTTTATGAATACACGAATACTTTGAGTTTCCTGGTTTACCTTACCGTTAATACGACTCACCGTGCCCTCATAGGTTTTGGTTCCTTCAAGATTTTTAAGCTTTACAGATTTACCGATCTCCAGAACATCGCTGAATTTCTTAGCTATGGAAACTTCGAGTTCATAAACACTTGGATCTATGTATTCGCCCAGTTTCTGCCCGGGACGAATTAGTGTCCCCCTGTTTACCAGCGCTTCGGTTAGAATCCCATCATAAGGAGCGATAATGGTATATTTCGAAAGTCTTTCTTCAAGATTTTTTACGTTGTAATAAGCTGAAACGATGCCTCGACCGGTTATGAAATATTGCTCCTGCTGGGTTTTAGTTTCAGGTAAAGGGGGAACCGGCTTGTTAATATCAAAACTTTCCAGGTATTTTTCCCACTTTCTGAATGCTTCAGGATAATCCAAACGAAGATCTGGCATTATAGAAGTAACGTTATTATACAGCTCACTTTTGGCCGACTGAACACTGGCTGCATATTCTTCGGAATCTATAGTTAACAGCACCTGCCCTTTTTTGAATGTCTGCCCAGGTCTGAAATCTTTACTACTATACCTGAAAATTCCCTGTACCTCAGAGAACAGTTCCAGCCTGTGCAGCGCAGTAATATTACCATTTGCCGGAACCACGATTGGGACCGTGGTATTTTTTACTGTATCTATAAAGACACTTTTTATCGTCTTATTAACCGGTGGTTTTTCCTTGACATTACTGTCTATAATTAATTTTGCTCCAAAAATTGCAGCAACAACGAGCACTACACCTAGTGCCGAAAGAATGATCTTGCGTTTATCCATAACAGTACTAGGACTTAGATGAGTCCCTATGGTTTAATTAAAATGTATTTTTTTATTAGCTGATCTGTTCAAGATCGAGTTGAAGTTCCTCCCATTCAGCCATTAACTTCTCAAGTTTCTTTTTTGAATGGTTGTAATTATTCAAAAAGTCGGGTTTGGTCACCGTTTCTTCATAATTATCTGCCAGCTGCTTATCCTTGGATTTGAGTTCCTTTTCGAGCTTGGTGATCTTAGCTTCTGTTTTGCTAAGCCTGTTCTTTATCCTTTTAAGCTCCTTTTGATCTGTAAATGACCTTTTCTCGCCGCTGTCTTCTTTCTTCTTGGAAGTCTTTACTTTCTCACTTTTTTCTACAGCGCGCATATCCAGAAGCTTTCTCTGGTCCAGGTAATAATCTATATCTCCAAGATATTCCCTTATCTTATGATTTCTGAATTCATAAACTCTACTGGTAAGATTCTGAAGAAAATCTCTATCGTGCGAAACGATGATCAAGGTTCCTTCAAAATTCTTCAGAGCTTCTTTCAGAACATTCTTGGATTTAATATCTAGGTGGTTGGTAGGCTCATCCATTACCATCACATTGAAAGGCTCCAGTAGCATTTTACATAGGGCAAGCCTGTTACGCTCCCCACCAGAAAGCACCTTCACTTTCTTTTCCACTTCATCTCCACGGAATAAAAAAGCACCTAGCATATCTCTAACCTTGGTCCTGTTCTTCTCATTAGAAGCATCTTCCATGGTTTGCAGTACGGTTTTCTCTCCGTCAAGATATTCGGCCTGATTCTGCGCGAAATAACCTATCTGCACATTATGACCAAGCTTAAGTTTCCCCTCGTGTTTAATTTCTCCAATTATGATCTTTGCCAGGGTCGTTTTCCCCTGACCGTTCTGTCCCACAAAAGCGATCTTACTCTGGCGCTCTATCAAAAGATTTACGTCTTTCAATACCTTCTTATCTCCATAGGATTTTTCCAGATGCTCGGCTTCAATGACAACTTTTCCTGGGTTTACCGAAACAGGGAAATTAACCGACATCACCGCATTATCGTCTTCATCTACTTCGATGCGATCTATTTTGTCAAGTTTCTTGATAAGGGATTGCGCCATGGAAGCCTTACTTGCCTTGGCCCGGAACTTATCAATAAGTTTTTCTGTATTCTCTATTTCCTTTTGCTGGTTCTTCTGTGCGGCAAGTTGCTGCTCTCTTAGTTCCTTTCTGAATTCAATAAATTCAGAATATGGTTTTCTATAATCGTAGATACTTCCCAGAGAGATCTCAATACTTCTATTGGTAACGTTATTAAGGAACATTTTATCGTGAGAAACCAGCATCACACATCCCTGGTAATTATTTAAAAAGCTTTCCAACCAGATGATACTTTCTATATCAAGGTGGTTGGTAGGCTCATCCAGTAGAAGAATATCATTATTCTGAAGAAGAAGTTTCGCAAGTTCTATCCTCATTCTCCAACCTCCGGAAAATGTTTCAGTAAGCCTGTCAAAATCTTCCCTTTCGAAACCAAGACCCTGAAGAACCTTTTCGGTCTCACCTTCATAGTTATAACCCCCGATGATCTCATATTGATGCGTGATCTCACTAAGATCCTCGATCAATTGAGAATAGGAATCACTTTCATAATCTGTACGGGTAGCCAGTTGCTCATTGATCTTCTCCATTTTACCCTCGAGCATTTTGATCTCCTCAAATGCCTGATGAGCTTCATCAATAACGGTTCTACCCTGTTCGAAATCAAGATCCTGCTTTAAAAAGCCGATTCTTAACTCCTTGTCTTTTGCGATCTGCCCGGTATCATACTCCTGGTCTCCAGAAATGATCTTTAATAAAGTAGATTTCCCTGCACCATTTTTTCCGATAAGACCGACCCTGTCCCCGGCACCAAGCCGGAAACTAACCTCTTTAAAAAGATATTCCCCCTGAAAAGAAACTGAAAGATTATGAATATTAAGCATTAAAGCGTATTTTTTGCAAAGATGCTTAAATTTGTGATGCAAAAAAAATAAGATGAGCTTACTAAAGGGAACAAAGATTTATAGCATACTTACAGGTACATGTCCGGTATGCCAGGAAGAGAGCATGTACATTGAAAAAAACCCTTATAAGCTTAATAAGGTTTTTAAAATGCATGAGAGATGTTCTAATTGTAATACCAAATATAAGATTGAACCGTCGTTCTTTTACGGAGCCATGTATGTAAGTTACGCGGTAGGTATCGCATTTTCTGTGGCCGCTTTTATCATTGCCTATGTTTTCCTGAACGCCACTTTACTCGCTTCATTTTTCGCTATCGTGGGTACCCTGGTCATTTTTATGCCAATTATAATGCGTCTATCCAGGAATATCTGGATCAATCTTTTCTTAAGCTATAAGAAAACAGCGGGCAGCAATTAATTGGAGACGTAATGTTTCTTGGTGAATCGATTCAGATCTATTTCCGGATCCAGTTCTGCAGATCCCTCAATATAATCCAGTAGCGCTTTAGACATATTTGGAGCTATAAGAACGCCCCTGCTCCCAAAACCATTACAACAATAAATATTATCAATTTCAGGATGCGGACCAACCAACGGCTTCCTGTCTGCCACAGCAGGACGAATACCTGCTTCCTGATCTACCACATCAAAATCACACCTGATCAAAGCCTTCAGGTCTTTCACTAATTTCTCCCTCGCTTTTGAAGTTGTTTCAGGAGTTTTATCTTCATGATCATAAGTAGCTCCAGCTTTATACAAGTTATTACCCATAGGCATCAGAAAAACAGATGATTTTACAGCGAAGTCCAGCTTCAAATCTTCAGAATAAATGGTGATATACTCCCCTTTATTTCCTCTTAAAGGCAAATAGTTGAAATATGGATTTTTCTTCAATCCAAAACCTTCACAGAAAATGATCTTTTTAGTCTTTACTCCATCATAATTAAAATAGTCATCCTGCTTGTCCAATTTTGAGTAATCAAAACGTTCGACTTTAAGCCTATCGGAATCTTTTAGATATTGTCTGTAACTATCCAGAAGATTGCCGGTATCGATATTTCCCGTTTGCAAAACCTTCCCGAAAGAATAATCTGCGATGATATTTGGATTATCGTTTCGCTTTAATTCGGGGTCCAGGAAAGGAGCAAGCCTGGGTTTATCTAAAGCCAGAAACCAGTCATTCTGTTCTTCGGCAGAATGGAAGCGACGATAAATATTCCAGTTATGGATGAACTTAATATGAAGTTTCTGTTCTAATTCCTCATAAAAAGGAAGGGCAGTTTTCATTTGTTCTGCCGCGTTCCATGCCGGGGTAAAACGTTTAAGAATTACAGGATTAAAAATACCTCCGGCAACATAGGAGGAGCTTTGAGAATTATCTTCAAAAACGATAAATTTCTTACCTCTTTTTTCCAATTCTTCAGCAACCGCGAGACCACTTAAACCAAGACCAACAATTATATAATCGAACATGGGCTAAAGATATTAAGGTAATTGGCCAATATCAAAATTGAGCATAAAAAAAGCGCCTATAAAAGGCGCTTTAGTTTTGTATTAAAACGGAGTTAGTAACTCCACATGTCCTGTTCAAAGTTTCTTATTTGTTCTTTGATACGCTGAGATTCGAGTAGCTGCATAAATGCATTATCAGCAATATACTCGTCGATCTCACGATCTCCCTGGACGTTATCTTCTTTATAGATCACTCCATCAAATCTTCTTGAATTCAATAGATGATCAAAAGACACCACCTGGGAAGTATTATTACCGGTAAAAACCTTCGCTTCATGAAGAACCTGTCTTGCATCTGGATACCATACCCAGAATAATTCCACAAGGTCAGTTTGTCCAGAATCGATAAAGTTAACGTCTGGTGCTACCGGAGCGATCCCAAGTAAACGATATTTCAATTCAGCTAAGCGCTTATCAAAATACCACATCCCGCGAATATGATATTCAGCGATATCTGCAGAACCAAGGTCACGACGATCTATAAATTGCTCGTCTACCTGCTCCCCGGCATTGTACTGCTCGATACCAAGATCTGTAGTATCAATTTTAGAAAGGGTAGCTCTAATATCCTTTAAGGTTCTTTTTTCCTGGAAATAAGAATCTGCATAGATATTTTGGATCTTTCCTTCCTTGATAGCCTTTACCAGAACATCATAAAGAGATCTTCTGTTAGACCCAATATTGTTGGTATCTATAGGATAATAAAGCGGAAAATTCACTCTTTCATCAAGGTCGATGATCTCCCAGGTCCCTTTAGACCAAAGGATATCACGATCCCCAACGTAACCATATTCCAATGGTTTATCCTCTTCATCTACCATTGCCTGAGCTTCCGACTTCTTCCCGATATCCTCAGGTTTGTTGGCGTTCAGGATATTTGCCTGACCGAAAGAAGACGCACCCATCATCATCACAAATCCATATACAAAAAATTCTTTCAAGCTCATTTTTTAATAAATTTTAGTTCGTAAGCTCAATCACTACAGGAGCAACTTTCTTTAGCTTATAGCTAGAGTTACCTGCAAGTGAGGCTGAAATATCATAGATCTGAACCGACTCACCTCTACCAGCACGTCTTAATGCTGCTTTAGCTCTATCGTCTAACCTGCTACCATTTACAATAATGGTTGGCTGTCCAGGTACTTTAAATTTAAATCCGGTTACATTCAGGTTAAGATCGAAATCGAAATCTGGTAAACTAGCACCAATTGTAGCGATCTCCAGGCTGTTTCTTTGCATAGAAACAGAACCATCTTCACCACGAATAGTACCTACCGGTCTTGGAATATCCTTAACTCTAAAAGTTTTCTTATCTGAAACCGTTTTACCACCTGGAAGCGTACCACTAACACTAATGGTTACTTCTCTGGCCTGTAAAGTAGTCACATCCATAAGGTAACTTCCTGCACCACCAGACTGTCTTAGACCCGGAGCATTAGCGCTAACGCTACTTACACCTGGAATAGAAATAGTCATTGGGTTTTGAACTCCACGGTACACCACGTTCATCTTATCTGCAGAAATAACTGCGGAATTAGGAAGCGGTATTACGTTGTAAGAATCTGATATCTTAATACTTTTCAAAGAGTCATTTTCCATATACTGAAGTTCACCAGTAATTTTTTGCTCTCCTACATTTCCAGCTGGGAAATCAAGAACTACCTGTCCGGCTTCAGTATTATCTACTTTCTTACCATTTATAACAACGTTCTCAAACTGTAAAGTATTGTCGAAACGACCAAGAACTACTTTACCAGTGAAATTCTCACCACTAAAGAAAGCAGGTTTACTTGGGATAACGATAGCTTCGTAGTTCTTAAGAGAAACATCACTTTGTAATTGACCAGAAAGCATAGAAGAAAGAATCTCACTTTCGGTACTCTTTACATCAGCCTGCATTTGAGTAAGCTGAGTTATAGAAGCAACCAGTGGAAATCCTTCAAAACGGTATTTTAACCATGGTACTTTTGCTCCTTCAACATTTTCAGGATCTGTAGCAAATTCTTTTTGAACATTTACTTTTTGAGCAATCGTATTGTATCCATTATTCAGGATCTCAGAAACTCCACTTCTGTAAGTTTCGATCTGAGCAAGGAACTCTTCTCCTTTTGGAGAGATCCTACCACTCTGGAAGAACATTTCATCCATTACAGTAGACTGATCCATTGTCTCATAATCCTTAGGGTCATTTACAGAAGCTTTTAATTCTTCTTTAATGCCTTCGATATATTGTGTGAAGTTTGAGGACAATTCATGAATTCTATCAGCATCTTTTTTAATACTGGTATATTTTGCAGGTTGTTCCTCAACCTTAGTAGCAAGACCGGCCATTAGAGCTGAATTCCTTTCGGTATAGTTCTCAGCGGTCTTATCTAGTTTTTCATTCATTAGTCCGAAAGCGGTAAGAACCTCTTTGGACATATTTAGTGCCATCATGGCGATGAAAACCAGGTACATTAGGTTAATCATCTTCTGCCTTGGCGATTGTTTTCCGGATGCCATGTCTAATTAGTTGTTTTTAAATTAATATAACAGCTTAATTGAAAAATTATCAATTAGACTCTAACTTTTCCGTTCATCGCGGTTAACATTCCACCATAAACATTATTTAATGACTCCATATTATCTGCAAGGGAATCCATTTGGGCTTTCAGCCTTCCTGCGTTCTCAGCAACTTCCTGATTAACCTCAGCTTGCTTAGCAGCAGATTCCACCTGAGCTTTATAAATATTATTTAAAGTTTCCATTTGTGCAGCGGCAACGCTTAGCTCTTCACTGTATTTCTTTTGAGAAGCCATAGAGTCTACGGTAGGGGCAATACCTTTAGCAGCTCCTTCAAAATTCTTAATGCTCTCTCCTAAAGATGCCATAAGATTTGCATCTAGCTTAGCTTCTTTAAGCATAGCGTCAAGTTTCTTAGAAAGCATTCCTTCAGCTTCTTTTTCTTCAGCAATTACTGCAGTTCTATTTCTTCCAGTTCCTCCTGCTAATTCAGGATAAACCAATGACCAGTCTAATTCGTCATCTACCGGTTCGAATGCTGAATATGCGAATACCAAAGCTTCTACGATAAGTCCCGCGATAAGCATTGGGTTACCACCTGGCCAGTGCATGATTTTAAACAGGGCACCTAGAATAACTACAGATGCTCCCAGACCATACACCATATTGGTCACTTTTTTTGTTGATCTTGAATTTGCCATAACTCTAATGTTTAGATTTTCTTAGTTGATTTTATTGATAGGTTTAAGTTCCAGTGTTTATTATGGATTTTTTTGATTTAAAGTAACATCGGTTCCAAGATAATCCTGAACGGTTCTGAATCCAATATAACTTCTAGCTGAGTCCATATACTCATAATCCCTTGAACTTACCTGCAGGAAGTAAGCAACGTCTTTCCATGATCCTCCACGAACCACTTTTCTACGATCTTCTGGGTTATTAACGGTAGGGTTCATTGTAGACATATACTCATAAGATCCCGGATCATATGAAGAATCTACCCATTCTGCTACGTTACCTGCCATATTGTATAATCCGTAATCATTAGGATCGTAAGATTTCGCTTCTACGGTGTAAAGCGCCTGATCTGCCGCATAGTCACCACGTAATGGCTTAAAGTTAGCCATGAAACATCCACGGTCGTTAAGGGTATAAGGTCCACCCCAAGGATATGAAGCTCCTTCCAGGCCACCTCTGGCAGCATATTCCCACTCACCTTCGGTAGGTAGTCTGTAGGTTGGAACGTTCTCATCTCCTTTTTGACGACGGAAATCGTTATGATATTTTGTTCTCCACTGAGTAAAAGCTCTTGCCTGTTTCCAGGAAACTCCCACTACAGGATAATCATCGAATGCACTATGCCAGAAATAATCATTATGCATAGGCTCGTTGTATGAATAGTTGAAATCTTTGATCCAAACGGTAGTGTCCGGATAGATCGCTACTTCTTCTTTTTTAATGAAATTACTACGATCTCCTTTTTGTCTTGCCGCCGCCTGAATATCCATGTAGGTATATTTAAACTTCAGCTTTTTAACATCGATCGTACGCTGACCATTGTAAACCTCATCCATAGGGATGTACATAGAGTCCATCACCTCTGCATAATAAACATCAGGATAATCTTCAGTATCCCAAATAATATCAACGTCGGTATTTAGCTTTCTATTTTCGTAATCATCAGTTGGACCACCCTGACCGTAAGTGTTCAGCATGTATTCCTGATATGGAGTAAGATTTTCAGGGTCGGCATCTGCGAAAGCAAATTCTCCAATCCCATCATCTCCGGGTACAGCACCCTGAAGCTCAGCCATAATAGCCAGATTAACCCGAACTATCGAGTCTCTTACATCTTCAACAAACTGCCTGTACTCTGAATTTGTGATTTCTGTTTCGTCCATATAGAACGAACGAACAGTAACTGTTTTAGGGGGTGCATTCTTTTGACCGGCAATATCATCATCAGATTTACCCATAATGAATGCGCCTCCAGGAATCAATGTCATACCATAAGGCTTCTCCGGATTCCACTTCTTCCCCTCCGCACCTACAAGCTGTCCACGATCACCTCCACCACAGCTAGAAAGCAAGGCCAGAACAGCAATGAGCGAAATATACTTCTTCATAATTATCTTAGGTTAAGACATTTTGATTTACGGCAGTAAACCTATCTAATTATTTTTTAAAAAACAATATTTCAGATAAAAATACAGTAAATCAGAATAATGTCTGGATATATTTTTTTAGACTTCGTTTTTTCTTTTTGCTTTATACCAGCGTTCCGGAATCACCTGATTGCAAGCCTCAAGATAATCTTCTTCGCTGCAAGGTAATAACGTATGCCTTTTTAATTTAGTATTCACATTCGATAAAAATGGAATTTCTATCCACCACCGTCCGCTAACAGGGCTTTTGAAAAAAACAAGGATCTCATCATCGATGGGAACCTGGTATTTAGTAAACTCCTTTTTCGCGGAAATAGTATTTTCATTCGTGCGATAATTCACACCTTCGATAAAATACCATATAATCTGGGCAACCAGCATATTCGCCAGGTCTCCTAAATTACCCTGGTATTCATAAACCCCAAAAGAAGATACCTTATCACTTATCCCAGCATACCTTGAAAGCGCACATATCTCCCTGCCATTAAAGCCATTAGGAGAATTAAAATATGCTGAATTCATGGCTGCAGAATCTATCGCACCAAGGTCCATACCTACGATATTCGCACTCCTAAAAATAGGCTCCATCAGGGCGATATCTGAAGTTACTTCTCCTAATCGGTACGCTTCAAAGAACAATCTTTCCATCAATTCAATTTCATCCTGAGAATTGAAATAGGTCTGATATCCAACCGCCGAATAATTAAATAAATTATAAGGTTGATCAACTACGATTTTTCCTACATAAGATTGATTCGAAATCATCTTTTCAGCGTCACCCAAGTCAAATCTTTTATCAATATTTACCAGGTTAACCATTTGATCTAAATTATCATAAGCTCTGTATTGAGCATAGATAAGATCCTGGCCACCACCAAGGATGATTGGTATTATATCCTGTTTTATAAGGCTTTCAACCAGGTTCTGCACAGCAAAATAAGTATCTTCTACTGTTGCCCCGGGTTCTATATCGCCTAGGTCTGCTAATTTCAATTTCCAGTTACCAGGGAACAATCCGTAGAACTGTTTTCTTAAGTTAGAGAAATCTGGCTTGTTTTCAGGCCTTTCCGCTCTTCTGTTCTCGCGAACTCCAAAAATGGCAACATTTACGCCTTCCAGCTCAGGTATTCCTGATCTATCTGTATGAAGTCGAATATTGGCACCAATGGTTTGAGGATTTAAACTCTTGATCTCGTCCAGCAGCTCGTCATTTACCGGACTAAGAAAATCGAACTCCATACTTTATTTCTTTTTGGTAGTTTTTTTCTTCGTGGTTGTTTTCTTCGCAGCAGTTTTCTTTTTAGCAGCAGGTTTTTTCTTCTTCTTGGTGTTCTTCTCGATGATCTCCTTTACCTCATCCAGCGTTAGCTCTTCAGCTTTCGTTGTTTTTGGTAATTCTACCTTGGTTTTACCCTTGATCACATTGAACCTGCCCCACCTGGCCTTCTCCACTCTTATACCTTCTTCCTCCCAGTGATGAATGAGCTTTTCACGCTCTTTGCGCAACTTATCCTCTATAAGCTCTTCAATATCGTTATCTGAAAGGTTATCGAAATCATATTTCTTGTTCACGTTAATGAACATATTGTTCCACTTTAAATATGGTCCAAATCTTCCAACACCCTTTTGCACAGGCATATCCTTGTACTCATAGATAGGCGCATCTGCCTTTTCTTTTTCCTTGATAAGTTCCATGGCACGATCGAAGTCCACATTTAGAGGGTCTTCACCTTTTTCAAGGGAAACGAATGTTTTACCGAATCTTACATATGGGCCGTATCTACCGTTATTCACCTCAACATTTTCGCCTTTATATTCCCCTAATTTCTTAGGTAACTGGAACAGATCCATAGCCTCTTCGTAGGTAAGAGTTTCCATACTCTGGTCTGGACTAAGACTGGCGAACTTTGGTTTCTCGTCATCTTCTACACTACCAATTTGCACCATAGGCCCAAATTTCCCTAATCTTACACTCACTGGTTTCCCTGTCTCAGGGTCTTCACCTAGTATTCTTTCACCTACTTCCCTGTCGGCATTCTTAGCAACATCCTGCACATGCGGATGGAAATCCTTATAGAAATCCTTCATCATGACCGTCCACTCTTCATTACCTTCAGCGATATTATCAAAGCTCTCCTCAACTTTCGCAGTGAAATTGTAATCAAGGATATTAGAAAAGTGATTTACAAGAAAGTCGTTTACTACCATCCCGGTAGCAGTAGGCACCATCTTACCTTTGTCACTACCAACGGTTTCGGTTAATGTTTTCTCAGAAAGCTTGTCATTTTTAAGTTCAAACTGAACATAATCCCTCTCAGTTCCATCAACAGAGCCCTTTTCTATATAATTTCTACTTTGAATTGTTGAAATGGTTGGAGCATAAGTAGAAGGTCTGCCAATCCCCAGCTCTTCAAGTTTCTTAACCAAAGATGCTTCTGTATATCTATATGGTGGCCTGGTAAATCTTTCGGTAGCCGTAATATATTCGTTATTAAGCGGCTGACTCACTTTTAAAGCAGGCAGCATTCCGCTTTGCTCTTCATCTTCATCATCGCTTCCTTCTAAATAAACCTTTAGGAAACCATCAAATTTCAGCACCTCTCCATTTGCAGTAAAATGATTATCATGTTTATCTGCCTCGATCTTCACATTGGTTCTTTCCAATTGGGCATCGCTCATTTGAGATGCGATAGCTCTTTTCCAGATAAGCTCATATAATCTTTGCTGATCTCTATCTGCAGAAATACTATGCTTGGCAAAATTGGTGGGACGAATCGCCTCGTGAGCTTCCTGTGCTCCTTTGGTCTTTCCCTTAAACTGACGTGTTTTGGAATATTTATCGCCGTAGGCTTTTAGAATTTCCTCTTTAGCTCCTTTTCTGGCATCTTCAGAAAGGTTTACACTATCTGTTCTCATATAAGTAATATGACCGGCTTCGTATAAACGTTGTGCCATGGTCATGGTCTTACTTACAGAAAAATAGAGTTTCCTGGCAGCTTCCTGCTGCAAGGTTGAAGTTGTAAACGGTGGTGCCGGATTCTTTTTTGCCGGTTTTGTCGTAAGATCGGCTACTTTAAAATTCGCACCTATATTTTCTTTAAGGAACTTTTCAGCCTCCTCTTTTGTATCGAAATTCTTCGGGATCTTGGCTTTGAAAGATTTTCCATCTTCTGTAGAAAATTCAGCATCTATTCTATAAGAAGCCTGTGGATTAAAATCCTGGATCTCACGCTCCCTCTCCACGATAAGTCTAACTGCAACAGACTGAACACGTCCTGCAGAAAGCCCTCCTTTTACCTTTCTCCAAAGAACCGGTGAAAGCTCATAACCAACCAACCTGTCTAAAACTCTCCTGGCCTGCTGAGCATTTACCAGGTTATAATCTATAGATCTTGGATTGTCTATCGCACGAAGAATGGCAGATTTCGTAATCTCATGAAAAACGATACGTTTGGTCTTATCTTTCTCAAGCTTCAGCTCCTCGGCCAAATGCCAGGCGATAGCTTCTCCCTCCCGGTCTTCATCACTCGCCAGCCATACCATCTCTGCATCCTTAGCAAGACCCTTCAGCTTTCGAACAACATCCTTCTTATCTTTAGATACAATATATTTAGGCGTGAAATCTCCTTCGGTGTCTACGCCAATTTCCTTGGTAGGCAAATCTGCGATATGCCCAAAACTGGAAGCGACCTTATAGTCCTTTCCCAGAAACTTTTCTATAGTTTTAGCCTTCGCAGGAGACTCAACAATCACTAAATTCTTAGCCATAAATTTGTCGGTTTGTAACTGCAAAAGTATATCAAATTTTTCTTCTGCCCGTTAAACTTGCTTTAAAACCAAAGAACAAAGCCTTGAAAACCCTGAAATTGATGCTCTTCAGGGAGTCAAAAATAAATTCAGGAAAGTGAGATCTTTATTGTCTATTATAGCTTATTCGGTATAAAAAAATATAGAAGATGCACCCTGTAAAGCATATTTTAAGTCTGGTGCAATATTACCCGAAACAGAGGTTGCATCGTTGAAGGCAAGTATTCTACCATTATTATTAAGGGCTTCTGCCACGAAGATCACGTTATAATTTGAATCATAAACAACGTTCACAGGATTCCCTAATAAGGTGTTGCCACCGGCGATCCTCAACTGGTCATCGCTTACGATAAAACCACCATTTGTGGTACCGGAAAATTTTTCATCAAAATCCTGAATAATATGTAAACCTCCATCTGAACTTGATTCTGGCTCTCCAATATCTGATAGCACCATCGTACCATTATCATAGTCCAGACCATGAGAACGCACAAGCCCCTGTATTGCCACAATTTTATCTGCGGTCACGATACGATTCATCATATTGGAATTTAAAAAATTACGATATACAGCCAGTTTATTAGTTTCGTCTACCGCTAAAAAAAGATCGTTTCCAACAAACTCGATGCCCCAAACCTTGAATTTGGTCTGAACAACGTTTCTCAGGATAAAATTATTCGCCGTCTTAATATATATGTATAATCGGCCCTCTGGAGTAGTTTCATCTCCATCCAAATCTGTATTATCTGAAACCACATAGAAATCGCCACTTACCGCAAGGTCTACCGGGTTTTCCAGATCCTCTCCACCAAAAATATAGGTTTCAGGATTTTTTGTACCGCCATCACCCAGAGCACTTATACCCTCATAAGCTTCGAGGCGGTTGGATGACCTTGAAACTATGGTAAACGCATCTTCACTGGAAGAATAAAAGATACCTTCAGAATCTGAAGAAGAATTGGCATATTTAGTGACAACCCCAGTATTTATATCATAACGGTTCACATCTCCATTATGGGATGTCGCATATAAATGTGCAATTTCTGAAGTTTTAACCCTTGCGTTACCATCATCATCGTTACTGCACGAAGTGATCATTAACATCATGATAAGGACAGGGAGAATTAATTCTGATCTTTTCAAAACCTTAAATTTTTAGCGAATATATAACGCAGATATTTTCAATATGGTCTAGGAGCGTTAAATATCTGTTATTTGAAATTATCTTAACGCAAAAATCCTCGCGTATTGTTCATATTAACTCAAAAGCGATCAATATGAGCAATAATAACAAAGTAGCTGTTATCACAGGAGCAAGTAGCGGAATTGGTGAAGCGATCGCCAAAAAACTATCCGAGGAGAATTATACAGTAGTTCTCGCCAGCAGAAGCGTCAACAAACTGCAGAAGATCCAGAAAGACCTTCCAGGAGAAAGCATGGTAGTGGAACTGGATGTTTCCAGTACCGAAAGCGTAAGCAAGGCTTTTAATGAGGTAGTTGACGAATATGAGGTTATTGATGTGCTGGTGAATTCAGCAGGAATTATGCCCCTTACCTATCTTAAGAATAGACATCTCGACGAATGGCTAAATACCATTGAAGTGAACGTAAAGGGAGTGTTGCGCTGTATTTATTCCGCGCTTCCCTATATGGAAAACCAGAATGGCGGAAATATTGTAAATATCGCATCGGTAGACGGGAAAGAGATCTTTGCCGGTGGAGCGGTATATGGAGCATCAAAAGCTGCGATCATAGAATTATCCAAGGCCATGCGCATGGAACTTTCACCAGAGTACAATATCAGGGTTACTGCCATTGAACCTGGTACAGTTGAAACCAAGCTTCGAAATGATATTACAGATGAAGAATTATTAAACGATAAGGATTATGGTGGAGACGAACCAAAACTGAAACCGGAGAATATTGCAGATGCCGTCTTCTATGCCCTCTCCCAACCAGCCTCTGTGAACGTAAATGAATTATTAGTGAAGCCAACAGGAAAATCCTGAATTGGCAGATAGAAAAAATTAGAAAAGAGAATTATGAATTTAGGACACGTATTAAAATTAGCAGGAAAATTTGTAGCCCGGGGATTTCTATTTAAAGCCGGGAAAAAAGCAGCTTTGAAAGGCGGAAAAGTCGGGATTGGAGCAGCTTCTCTGCTCGCCGGCGGCTATATGGCTTATACCCTCTTGCAAAAACGTGAGGAGAAGATGAAATCCATAAAACGAATCAGCAAAGCTAAAAAAGCGAACAAACATAGAATTGTTGTATAGCAATTCAAGCTAAAATAGTAACGGGCTAATCCTTAGATTTGGCCATTCAGATCTATTTAGCAGGCCAAAGAGTTTAATTCTTTATCTTGACAGGAAAACTTTCAAGATGAAGCATATTATACTTTACGGCCTGTTATTTTTTTTACCCATAACAACCTTCGCCCAGGAAACTGAATGTGCTTGCTGTACAGAACAACACTCTCAATTCGACTTCTGGATTGGTGACTGGGAGGTTTTCAACGAAAATGGTGATAAGGTTGGAGAGAACCTTGTAATAAAGCTGGAAGATAATTGCATCCTGAACGAAAACTGGAAAGCAGAAAACGGCAGCAGCGGTAAAAGTTATAATTATTACGATCCATCAGATAAAACCTGGAATCAGCTATGGATAAGCAACTTCGGGAATATTTTAAAATTGAAAGGCAAAGCTGAAAACAACAAAATGATCCTGAAAAGTGAAGTCCAGAAAGGCAAAAAAGGAGAATATTACAATCAGATCACCTGGACCAAAAATCAAGATGGCAGTATAACCCAGCACTGGCAGATCCTGGATGCGCAGGAGAATTTTTTAAGCGATGCTTTTAAGGGAGTTTACAGAAAAAAGCAGGATAACTAATTACTGAAAATACTATCTGAATCTGCACTTAAGCTTTCAACCGCGGAAGAATCATTTTTATTGAAATTTGAAACTCCTTTTTTAAGCCAGTTATAGTATTCATCGGCATCGGGTTCATATGCTGAAGGCGAAATAAGCGGTTCTTCCTGATGATCTATTAATACATAATAAGGCTGGGCGTTTGCTTTATATCGGCTAATCTGGAAATCGCTCCATTTATTCCCAATACTTTTAATTTCCTTACCGGTAGTTTCTGAAACATACTGTTCAGATTCAGGTAATTTTCTTTTATCATCCACATATAGTGAAACCAGAACGACATCATTTTTCAGGATATCCAATACCTGAGGCTCACTCCATACCCTTTCCTCCATCTTTCGGCAATTCACGCAGGCATGCCCAGTAAAGTCGATCAGCACCGGGAGGTCATTTTCTCTGGCATATGCAAGACCGTCCTCATAATCGTGAAAAGACACGATATCATGCGGTCCATATTCGGCACCTTCCGGCAATCCTTGTTTATTCGATGTTAGGCCCGCATTAGAGGTGCCGATCCCATCAGGTGATTCGCTGTATTGTAATGGCGGCGGAAATCCACTGATCAGTTTCAAAGGTGCTCCCCAAAGGCCAGGGATCAAGTAAATAGTAAATATCAAAGCAACCAGACCGGTAATTAAACGGCCTACCGAAATATGTTCTTCTTTAGAATCATGCGGCAACCTGATCTTTCCGAATAAATAAAGCGCCAGCATTCCGAAGATAGCGATCCAGATCGCAAGGAAAATTTCACGTTCCAGGATGTGTAATTGCAATACCAGGTCTGCATTAGAAAGGAATTTGAAAGCCAGGGCAAGCTCAAGGAAACCTAAGGTCACCTTAACCGTATTAAGCCAGCCACCAGATTTTGGCAAGGTATTTAACCAACCCGGGAACGCCGCAAACAATCCAAAAGGAAGGGCGATGGCCAGGGAAAATCCTAACATACCAACAATAGGAGCGATACCTCCTTTAGAGGCCGCTTCGACTAATAAAGTACCTACAATAGGACCGGTACAGGAAAAAGAGACAATGGCCAGGGCAAGCGCCATAAAAAAGATACCAATTAACCCGCCTTTATCGGCCTTTGAATCGATCTTAGTTCCCCAACTGCTTGGTAAAACGATCTCAAAAGCTCCCATAAAGGAGAAGGCAAATACTACCAGCAGAATAAAGAAAGCCAGGTTAAACCAGACGTTCGTTGATAAGGCGTTTAAAGAATCTGCCCCGAAAATAAGAGTTACCAGTGATCCTAGAAGAACATAGATCACAATAATCGAGATCCCATAAAATATCGCGTTCCTTATCCCGGCAGCTCTAGATTTACTTTGCTTGGTAAAAAAGCTAACCGTCATTGGGATCATTGGAAAAACACAGGGGGTTAACAATGCCGCAAAACCTGAAAGAAAAGCAACAATGAAGATTCCCCAGAAAGACCTTTTTTCCTTAGGATTATTAAGAACAATGGTTTCCTCTTGCTCACCAGCCTCTTCTATAGCGGTATCTGGAACATCAGAAGCAATCGCATTTTCCTTAAGGATGAAATCAAGATCTTTAGAATCAAAAATACAGGCTTTATCATCGCAGGCCTGATATTCAACTTTAGCATTTATCCTTGCCAGTGAAGTATCCAGCAGCTTAATATTCTGGGTGAAGGTGGCATTATAAGCGAAATAGCTAAGATCCATTTCGAAGACCTTATCAAATTCAGTAATCGCATCGCTCTCTTCGGTATTTCCAACAAGCTCGTACTTTTCACCGGCATTTTCATAAATAAATACCGTGGGCAAGGCACCTCCTTCGGGCAATTCCTGAGAGTATAAGTGCCATTTATCTTCAATACTGGCATTGATCACCAGCTGGTATTCATCTTCAGCGATCTTTTTCACTTCAGTATCCCACTCAACCGGATTATGAATTTGAGCCTGGGCAAAAAATCCGGTTAACATTACCAGAATTAAAAGGCATTTTTTAAGGAAATTGTCTAACATATTATTGAAATCCTGATGATAATTCTATTCTGAAAATCGTTCAAATTTAAGGAAATTAAAGAGAAATGCTTCCTGGTGAAAATTCTCCCGCTTCCTTTAATTCAAAAGAAGTTTTACCTCAATTTCTGTACCTGCATTTTCTTTGGAAGATATATCCATTTCACCACGAAATTCAGTTACCATATCCCGGACTAACTTTAACCCTAAGCCAAAACCTTCCTCCCCAGAAGTGCCCCTGGTGGAATTCAATTTATCTTGTTTGAATTCAGCCAAAGCCTCTTTAGAAATTCCAACGCCATTATCTGTGATCTTAAACTTCAGGTATTTCCCCTTATCCAGATGGAGTACATCAAGATCTACCGTGATCTTACCGTTAGCAGGAGTGAACTTTATAGCATTGGAGATAAGATTTCCAAAAACAGAAAGAAGTTTCCTTCTAGAAAAGATGATATTAGACTTTTCCGGATTTATTTTGATCTGGAAATCAATGTTCTTGGATTTTGACGGTAGCCTATATAATTTCAGTAATTTCTCTTTTAATTGCTTCAGATTGATATTTTTCTCCTGAAATGGATCATTAGACAGTCCGCTTTTAAGAATATCGTTGGTTAGTTCGAGAACGCTATTTCCGGAATCTTTTATCAGCCTAAAATACTGAACCATTTCCTCTTTGCTGGAATCTTCAGATGCCGCAACCTCAGCAAGACCTGTAATGCCAGTAATAGGCCCTCTAACGTCATGCGCCACCTGGTTCCTGGTCTTTATGGCCTTATTTAAAGAAAATATGGTTTCATCCATCTTCCTTTTATGCTCCAGTTTATTCACGATCTCAGAAGCAACAAGCCTTAACATAGACTTATCCCGGTCACTGATCTCTTTAGAATTCTTATCTAGTACACACAAGGCACCAATATTATCTCCAGATTCCAGCGTTAGAGGAATTCCCAGGTAATAATTAAAACCGGAATCGCCTTTTGAAAAACCTCTGTCCTTAAAACGTTCATCTTTTTCAAGATCACTTATCTCAAGAGGCTCATGCGTACGTATGGTCCTGTCACAAATAGATTCCTCTCGCGGCATTTGCAATAGTTTGGAAGAGAAAGCGGTGACGGTCCATTGATAATAATTATCTATTAGATTGATCACAGACATTTCGGTACCGGCGATCATAGCAGACAATTGCACAAGAGACTTGAACTCTTCCTGCAATTCGTTGTAATCAAGGTCAAATTTACTCAGGCTTTTTATCCTCTGATATTCAGCCTCGTCATTTTCAATAATCTCATTTAACATAGGTAGGTTTTGGGGTTCGCAAATATATTAATTTAAACCACCAATATTGATGAGTAACATATATGATTAGGTCTGTAAATCTCTGGCCGTGATGAATTGAGCAATAATACTAATGGCGTTATACTCCTTAAGCATTATATAACCTCAATTAGTTTGAAAATTACCATTCAAATAAATAAAGAGGCGGAAGCAATAACAGCATGGAAACTAGAATAAGGATAAGTACTTTGGGAAAGGCCCATTTCAACCACTTATCGTAAGGAATGTTTGCGATCGAAAGTACTCCCATAGTTACACCACTGGTAGGGACGATCATGTTAGTAAGCCCATCGCCCATTTGAAAGGCGAGCACAGCAATTTCTCTACCTATGCCCAGCACATCACTTAACGGAGCCATTATAGGCATGGTTAAAGCAGCCTGACCCGAACCTGAAGGAATAAAGAAATTAAGACAGCATTGGAAAAGAAACATCAACTCTGCGGAAATATATTTAGGAGTATCCCCGGCCAATTGAGCAACCGAATTCAAGATTGTATCTATGATGAGTCCTTCTTCGGCAATGATCAGTAAACCTTTGGCTAAACCTATCACCAGGGCAGCCTTCATCATTCCCTGTGCTCCTTCTACAAAGGCTTCAATGGCTTTAGTTGCAGACATTCGGTAAATAACGGCGGAAAGCATTCCCAGACCTATGAAAAGTGCCGCGATCTCATTGATGTACCAGCCAAACTCATTCACCCCGTAGATAAGCAACACCAGGGCAAAAAGCAGGGTCAGAAGGATCATTTTTCTCCTTAAATTAAGTTCAGGCATATCGCCAACAGCTAGTTCTTCCCCGCTTTTGATATTTAGACCCGATAAAATACTTTTCCCGGGATCTTTTTCGATTTTTAAAGCATAACGAAATAAGGCAATTCCAGCTATAAGAGTAAGAATTATCCAAACCACGAGCCTATATTCTATACCTCCAAAAACAGGCACCTGCGCTATACTTTGCGCGATCCCGATGGTAAACGGGTTCGTGATTGCTCCAGCAAAACCTACTCCTGTACCAATCACAGGAATAGCTGCACCAATTATGGCATCATATCCCAGCGCATTCGCCAGCGGAATGGTAATGAGAACAAATACCAGTATTTCCTCGCTCATCCCAAATGTGGCTCCCGCCAGGGAAAATAAGGCGGTTAGAAAAGGAACTATAAGGCGTTTATATTTTGGATTTCTCTCAGCGAATTTTATAATGCTGAATAGTCCGGCATTTATTGCTCCGGTCGCATTTAATACCGAAAAAGCTCCTCCTACAAGAAACACAAACCCAATTACAAATGCTGCCGAAATAAAGCCCTTAATGGGAGCGGTTAAAAAAGCGCCTACACCCTGCGGATTTGCCTCTACCCTTTCATAAGATCCCGCAACGATCATGTCGGTACCATCGATAGTTTCCCGATCGAACTGACCAGCTGGGATAATCCAGGTGAGCAGAATGAACACAATGGAAATACCCAGAATAATGGCAATGGTATCGGGAAACTTTCTTGGCAAACTCATTATTGATTTCGCTTTTAATTAAAGGGCAAATTTTTCTCCCGGTAAAACAACACTAAGCTGAAGATCTCTGGCTCCGAGTAAACCCTTTTTTGAAATTTTGCTTTTCTTATTGTTTCTAATCACAATAACCTGTGATGCACCAAGTACACTTGCACTATCCTGCTGAACAAGAATGGCTGTAGATTCATCGATCCCTATGGAAATTTCTTCCGGGTTTTCTATAGCCGTACTAATTAACCGGTTCATTCTCATTCGCTGAATAAAATGCTGATCGATGATGGCATTTTCTAAAAGCCCCAGACCTTCTTTTAATTCGATATTTTCTGCCTCGATAGTTCTGAAATCTCCGGTATATTCTGGATGTTTAAATTCATCCCCTGTGATCATCTTTTTACTCATCACCGCAGCTCCCGCACTTGTTCCTGCTATAGTGGCGCCATTTTGATAGGCTCTTTTTATAGCATCAGATACCGGGGAATCAAGTACGATATCCATGAACCTGTTCTGGTCACCTCCAGAAATATAGATAAGACCTGCATTAGCCAGCGAATCCAAATGCTCTACGTTCTGCCTGTTCTTTTGAAAGTTAAATCCTTTTATCTTTTCAGGCTTAATCCCCAATTCGGTAAATTGTTTTGCCGCGTAAAAAATAGCTGAATCTGGCTCACTACTAGCCATAGGAAGGATCACCGCATATGTATCATTTTCGAGATCACTTACCTTGATAAGCTCCTTTACCAGTTCCGGGGGACGTTTACCTCCTCCTATAATGAATAACTTCCCTTTTGCCTGATTTCTTACCTGGGAAACTTTCTGATTTTCACCCGATGTATTTCCAGAACTATCTCCAGAATTACAGGAGATCCAGAACAAGCTCATTAGAAACAGCCCGGCGATTTTACCTAATTTCATAATCTTTGTTTTCAAAAGAAAGAAGAGGAAAATTAAACTTTTTCCTCTTCATCCCATACATATAATTTTTTTTCACTTGAGTTGACATATCCTCGGTACATTCCGGCAGAATTATAAGACATAATAGTGTTTCCTTCAGAATCTACGGCTACCAGGCCTCCATCACCACCAAGATTACCATGATGTTCGTGGATAGCCTTTTCAGCAGCTTCCTCAAGGGACATACCGGCAAACTCCATTAAATTGGACACATAAGAAGCTACGGTAGCCCTCATGAAAAATTCTCCAATTCCCGTACAGGACACGGCACAGGTTTTATTCTGAGCATAAGTTCCGCTGCCAATAATGGCAGAATCCCCTATTCGTCCTTCCATCTTATTGGTCATTCCCCCGGTAGAAGTGGCCGCAGCCAGATTTCCCTGAGAATCCATTGCTACAGCTCCAACGGTACCTTTCTTGAAATTAGAATGATCCAAGAAAGTCTCATCTGTGTTCATGGCTTTAGCCTGTTTCCACTGTTCCTCTCTAAAAGGCGTATCGAACCAGGAGTTGTCCACAAGGTCGTGCCCATGTTCTGCGGCAAGCTTATCTGCATCATCTCCCGAGATCATGATTATATCGTCTCTCTCCATCAAGGTTCTAGCGAAATTAACCGGATTTTTCACCCTGCTGCAATTTGCCAGTGCCCCGGCTTTTAGGTTAGATCCATCCATAATTGAAGCTTCAAGCAGATGCTTCCCGTTCCTTGAATAAACCGCACCCTTCCCGGCGTTAAAATGCCTGCTGTTCTCCAGGACAACAACCGCTGCACAAACAGCGTCTATAGCTGAACCGCCTGCTGCCAGGATCTTTTCTCCGGCTTCAAGGCTGGCATTAAGATCTTTTAGAATGAGATCCTTATCGCTTGAAGACAGGTTCTCCTTTTCTATAACCCCTGCTCCTCCATGGATACAGAGGGAATATTTATATTTTTTTGTCATTTACTTTATCGATTGAATATATCTGTAGCAAATTTGAGCTGCAAATCTAGCCTGTTTTTAAGTATGCAGTCCCAGGCTGGAAGTATGGCATTAATTCAAACACTTACTCCCAGCTAAGACCACAAAACCAAACACTTATTTTCTAATATCCTGGATTCTGAACCAGAACACCTCCGGAAATTGCTATTTCACGCTGCGGGATAGGATATACGGTTCTGAAAGATTCTATTCCCAGGATAGATTCCGCTCTTTCAAGTCTAACGATATCGAACCAACGATGTCCTTCAAAAGCAAGCTCTCTTGCTCTTTCTTCTAACAGTATATCTGTGAAAGAATCAAAATCTGAAGCTTCCTCCAAGGCAATTGCCATAGAAGGCAGCGATCTTGTTCTAACCGTATTTAGGTCTTCCAGGGCAAGTTCAAATTCTCCCATTCTGGCCCTTGCTTCAGCTCTTATCAAATAAACTTCAGAAAGTTTCATAATGATCGCATTCCCATCTACCGTAGCGTCATTAATCCCGTATTTATCTACAAAGACCACACGCCCGTCATCATAATAAAGGTCACCTCTTGGATCGTCGTCATCACTCATAACGGCATAGAAATCTTCATAATTAGCGGAAACTTCAGGTGGCGAAACAGAGAAATATTCAGTTAGAGAATTCCCATCAGTTTCGGTGAATTCAAGTTCGAAGATAGCTTCAGCAGAACCTTCACTTTCGTAGATATCATTGTAGTTATCATTCAGTTCATAATCAGGGTTTTCTATAGCCAGGCTAGCATATTGCTCGGCTTCCTCATAATTCCCTGCGTATAGATGAACCCTTGCCAGAAGAGCTTCCGCAGTTCCTTTTGAAACAAGGAATTTTTCACTGTCATATTCCATTAAAGAAACCGCAGCCTCCAGATCTGAAATGATCTGATCATACGAAGCTGATACAGTAGATCTGCCAATTGTTCTGGCAGTCTCTTTATCTACATACTGAGTAAAAACAGGAACTCCAAATTCTGAATTCATATCAGTAAACTGCCCGAATTGCCTTAGAGCATCAAATAGACCAAGTGCTCTGAAAAAATGAGCTGCTCCCTCAGACTCGGGATCGTCCAACTGAAGTTCGTCTACTTTTTCAAGGATTAGGTTGCTGGAATTTACCAGGGCGTATGCATCTACCCAGCTGCTTTCCACATAAATACTGGAAGCAGGAATAATGGCATTGTCCAGTTGCGTAAATCTCTCACGGAAACCCGTTGCATCTGCAATTCCACCGGTTAAGGCCTGAGCCATTACAAATTCTCCTCCATAATATGTCCCGCTTTGGGCAAGACTATAAAGTCCGGTAACGGCAGATCTCAGGGAGATTCCGTCTGTGATCGCTTCTGTAGAACGAATTTCATCATCCAGTTCTACCTCTAAAATATCGCTACAACCGGTTAGTGAACCGAGAAGTAATGTTATGATTAAAAATTTATTTATTCTTTTCATGATCGTTTTTTAAAATGAAGCATTTAATCCAATGGTGATCGTACGCGCCTGCCCAAGGGTTCCGAAATCTTCCCCCTGAAGGATGTTAAGGTCGGTTTGATTTGAAGTATTCGTGGAAACCTCTGGATCGAATCCTAAATAATCTGTTATAGTAACAAGGTTCTGCCCCTGTACATATAAATTCAAGCCTGACAGACCTATAGAATCTACAATATCTGAAGGAAGGTTATAATCCAGTCTAAGCGTTTTAAGCCTTATAAAATCACCATCCTCAAGGAATTGAGTACTGAATCTTTGTAATTGCCCGGCTTCGGTAGAAGGTCTCGGCACATCGGTTTGCTGTCCCGGTTCTCTCCAGTAATTATCATACACTCTCTCACTGATATTTCCGTAAGGAATGCCGCTTCGGGTAAATCCAAAGTTTTCGTAAGCGTGTCTACTCTGGTTAAAGATCTTATTCCCGCCGGAAAACTGAATATTCGCAGTTAAGCTGAAACCTTTGTAAGAGAAGTTGTTCTGCCATCCACCAAAATAATCTGGGAGAGCACTGCCTACGATCTGGCGATCATCGAAATCTATTACCCCATCATTATTTACGTCTTCGAACATGGCATCACCGGTTTGAGGATCTACCCCTTCATATTTTATCAAGTAAAGCGTGCTTACCGCCTCGCCTTCTTTCAGGATGTGATTTCTACCTATGATCTCGCCATCGTTTTGCAGCTTAATGATCTCATTATTCAGGAATGAAAAGTTCACTCCGGTCGTCCAGTTAAAGCCATCGCCCTGGATGACATCTGCATTCAGACTGAATTCGAAACCACTGTTCTCGATCTCCCCGATATTCTGAAAAACAGAACTGAAACCTGTTAGCCCGGAAACACCAGCGCTAAGCAAAAGATCTTCGGTTTGCTTTTTGAAATAATCTGCCGTCACATTAATTCTCTGGTCAAATAATCCCAGATCTAAACCAATGTTAAGCTGCTTGGTCTTTTCCCAGCCAAGATCTGAGTTTTCAAGCCGGTTCGGGGCAATTCCAGGTCTACCGTTATAATTGGCATTCAGAGAATAAGTTCCTACCCAATTGGAAGAAATTTCCTGGTTTCCGGTTAGACCATAGCTACCTCTTAATTTAAGGTTAGAAACAGATTCAACATCGAAAAAGTCTTCTTCGTTCAGTCTCCAGGCAACAGACCCGGAAGGGAAATACCCGTACTGATTGTCTTCACCAAAACGAGAAGAACCATCGGCTCTTAAAGTGAAGGCAAACACATATCTATTATCAAAAGAATAGTTGGCACGTCCAAAAAATGACTGCAAACCAAATTGATTTTTACCAGTAGTACTGTTTATGATTGTGCTAGCAGCAGAAATACTGGTAGTATTATTGGTAGCAAACCCTACTCCCGCCTGGTCTGAAAATTGAGCCTTGGTTTCCTGCAAGGTCCAACCTGCAAGGAGGTCAAGGTCATGTTTATCCCCAAAAGTCTTGTTATAATTCAGCGTGTTCTCCAGCTGCCAGGTGGTTTCTTCGTAAGTGGCGAAAATTGCCTCCCCATCGTCTGATTTATTAGTTCCTGCCGGAACAAAAGACTCTTCTACGAAATTTGAATATTCAGAAGAGAATGCAGATCTAAAAGTCAAATCTGGAATGATATCCCATTCAGCAAAAGCGGAAGCCTGGAAACGGGTACTTTGAGAATCGTTGATATATTCTTCAGCGATCAGTACCGGGTTTTCTAATGGCCACCAGGTGTTGTAACTAAAAGGATTGGTAAATTCACCGTTTTCATCTCTAATAGGCGCCGTTGGATCCCAGCCCTGTGCGTTGATGATCACCCCGTATTCGTCATTTTCGTTAATCGTACGGTCATGGTTACTGCGGTTGACAAAAATTGTGGTTCCTATCTTTACTTTATCATTGATACTATGATCAAGATTCAAACGGGTACTCAACCTGTCGAATTCCTGACCTATTTGAATACCCTCCTGCTTGAAGTAATTCCCACTTAAATAGAATCTTGTTTTTTCTGAACCCCCTCGGGCACTTATATCAAGGTTCTGAGTGATCCCTGTTCTGAAGATCTCATCATAAATATTAGTGCTAACTCCATTAGAGGTATCGATCCAGTCGAAATAATCCTCTCCCAAACCGTCAAATTCGGCAGCGGTATTGAAGAATTCTTTGAATCGATTAGGACCTACAAGATCCGGAGTATTGGTAATTTCAGAGAAGCCAGTATAGTAACCCACGTTTACCAGGGTTTTACCGGTCTTTCCTCTTTTTGTGGTAATAAGCACTACCCCATTTGCACCTCGCGAACCATAGATTGAAGCCGCTGCAGCATCTTTTAGAATTGTGATAGATTTAATATCGTTCGGGTTAATATCAGCCAATGGATTCGTTGGCTGAATATTACTGTTCAATGCTGAATTATTCCTGGAAACCAGAGGCACACCATCTACAATAAATAGAGGCTGGCTACTTGCCGAAATAGAAGAGACACCCCTGATATTTACATTTATCGCTGCTCCCGGTGTAGCCGAAGAAGTAGAAATATTCACCCCTGGCGTCTGCCCTTGCAAAGCAGATTCAAAACTCGCGGCCGGGTTCTTCCCGATCTCTTCAGTATTTATGGTCTGGATACTACTACTAATATCTTTTTGCTCCTGGGTACCGTAACCTACGATCACGATTTCATCCAGGGTCTGGTCTGCAGCCAGACTTATATTATAGGAGTTAGAATCGGTTAAAGGCACCATTTTAGATTGGTAACCCACAAAAGAAACCTCCAGCGCCTGAGTTCCCTCAGGTACCTCGATAGAGAAATTACCGTCAAAATCGGAAACAACCCCGATGCTTGAATCAGGAACCAGAATATTGGCACCTAGTAAAGGATCCCCGGTATCTTCAGCGGTAACTGTACCGGTAATTGTTCTTTGTGCGAATCCGGATGCGCCGCACATAAACATGATTAGATATACTAATAATTGTTTAGAGAAATTCATTTTAATAATTATTGATTAATACTTGAAATAGTCAATACTCTCAGGTATCCAGGGAAATTAAATTCCATGACATACTGCTGATAGAAAATCATTAAAAGATGCTCTCTAGCAATCGAAGATGGGCTGAAGTCCTTGTAGCGTAAGGGACTTGCAGGAAATATTTAAATTATATAACCGTATTGAAAACATAGTTATGCAATTAAAGAATAGATAATTATTGAAATACCCGTGAAAAGATCATTCACGGTAAAAGATTCGGAAAAGAAAAATGGGATAGTCTAGCAATCAAATATCGGCTGAAGCCCCATCAAGGTTAGTGGCTTACAGTAAAATTGCGATATTTTTGGATTGTTTTTCAAATTAGGCTTTGAATAAAAACTTAGTTAAAAGTATAAAAAATTCTTAAAGAACGAAAAAAAATTAAAAATTTAACCAACACTAAATCAAGATACTCCCCGGGAATGGGAATTTAGACCATAAAAAAAGCATCCGGTAAGGATGCTTTTTTTATGGTTCTACTGAAAACTTTTTTCAAATTTCAATTTCCATATCTAAAAACCTGGCTATAACATAATTCTTTGGATCTTGTTATAATACGATCAGGAGAGAATTTTCAATATTCTTTGAAGGGCAGCATGATTTCTCCAGTTAAAAACAGATTTCTTTCCTATCCCATAGCCATAGCCATACTTATTACCAAAGCCTAAGTCTACCTGTTGAACATTGTTCAGAATGAAATTAATTTTAGGTATGGAACCACCTCTTTTTGCTTCAACAGGATATGCTATCAAGTCTTTATCTGTATATCCAGCTTTTATAATGTACAATGTTAGATCGGCATATTTATTAATCAGGAAAGTATCGGTTACAAGCATGGAAGGCGCAGAATCTATTACTATATAATCATAATTTTCTTCCAGTTTTTTGAACATGCCATCAAGCTTGGGCTGCCTTAATAATTCTGAGGGATTAGGAGGAATACTTCCTGAAGGAAGAATACTCAAGTTTTTATGAAACTTTGATTTTCCTATTAGACTTTCCAGGTTAAGGTCTTTATTAGCCAGGTAATCGCTTAATCCGATATTTTTTGTTGCCTTACTAAGATATTGATGCAATTTCGGATTACGAAGATCTGCTCCAACCAGTAATACTTTCTTTTCTGTATTTGCAAGAGTAATAGCCAAGTTCAGAGCGGTAAAAGTCTTTCCTTCACCTTTAATAGTAGAAGTGACCAAAATTTTAGCGCTTTTTTGAGTATTCCGTGATTTCAATAAAAGAAATTGCAGGTTTGTAATAAGAAACCTGAATGCTTCAGCTAACATAGACCTATCATTCTCGGTTATTACCAGTTCACTTTTATCTTTAACTCTGGGTAATTCACCTACTATTGAAATCTCTCTGGTTATCTCTTCAAGATCTCCACGCTTCCGGATCTTGTTGTCCATTAGGTTTCTAATATATATTATTGAAAAGGGGATAAAAAACCCGAGAACGACTGTACCCAGCAATACACTTTTGGATTTGGGAGATACTATATAACCCGAACTATATGCACTATCTACTATTTTAGCTTTTGGGGCAGTAACTGCCAAAGCAAGAGAGTTCTCCTCTCTTTTTTGCAGCAAGTAAAGATAAAGTGCTTCCTTGATGCTTTGCTGCCTTTCAATACCTCTATACTCCCTTTCCTGGGAAGGTACTGCCAGAATTTTTGAACCAATACTTCTCATTTGCCTGGAAACTTCATTTTGAGAAATCTGGAGATTTTTGCTTAACCTCTGCAAACTTTGAAAAATATTAGCTTTAATCTGATCTATATTATTATTGATACGAATTACCATGGGATTCAACTCTGTTGAACTCTTCATGATCCTGTTTCGCTCCAAAACCAGGTCGTTATATTCCGCTATTTTTTGATTAATTGCTCCTTCTTCGATTCCTAGATTTGCTGGCAGGAGTTCGGCTCTTTCGCTATCTGATAAGTAATCCAACATAGCATTAACCAGTTCGATTTGAGTTCCAATTTCCTGTCTTTGCTTATTATAATCACTTGCAGTTTGAACAAACAACTGAGATTCGGCTTTTATATCTGTTAATCGATTACTCTCCTTAAACTCTTCTTTCCCAGACTCCACATATTCCAGTTCATCATTTATAATATCCAGACGTTCATTAATAAAATTTGCTGTATTACCCGCTATTAAATTCTTATCCTCAATGGCATCACGATTAAACTCGAAAATCAACTGATCTATAACATCCTTGGCTTTTTCAACTACCGGATCTTCCAACACCAACTGAATCACATTAGAATTTTCTCTTTCCTGAATAAGTTTAAGCCCCCCGCGATATTTCGCTGCGACTTCATCTACCTCAGATATTCTCATGGTGATATTTGAAAAGCTTTCAACTCCTTCTTTCGGTTGAATTACCACATTACCGAATCCCAGGTCGATGGATGTGCCGGGTTTGGCCGAGATGGTTTCGAAAGTTTTCAGATTAGTAATCTTAAGCTTATTATTTTTGTCCAGAGAAATTTTAAAGCTTTCTCCACCAATTCCTTCATCATTTTCTTCCTTCAACTTCAAAACCTTTAAACTGAAAGGAACATTTTTATATAATTCTACATCCCTCACCTGACCATCTACAAAGAATGTAAGGTTTAGATTCAATGCTTTAACAACATCGTGCATAATGCGTCTGGATCTTAGAATTGCTAATTCTTTCTCCAGATTATTCGTTTTTAATCCTGTTGCAAAACCAAGGTCTGGCATTTCAGAGCCACCATTATTACTGGTTTCCTGATTAATTATAATACTTGCCGCTGCACTATAAATAGGAGTGGTATAGCGTAAATAAAAAACACCCCCTATTATTGCTGCACCAATCCCAAGCACGAACCAATACCAGTATTTCAGGTACTTCTGAAGCTCCTTTCTAATGTGAAATTTACTCCCCTGGGGTTTATATGAATTATTAGAATGAGTCATTTTTTCAAGGGGTTACCAAAATGATGGTAGAGATAAGGAAAGACATAATGGCGATATAACTACCGGCATTATTCAAGACACTTGCAGATTGCCTCTTGGTTCCTTTAGGCTCTACGTAAACAACATCATTTTGCCTAAGATTAAAATAAGGAGAGTTTACAGAATTAAAATCCGTAATATCAAGGTATGTTTTGGTTTTAACCCCATCTACTTCCCTTATGATCATCACATTTTCTCTTTTCCCAAAAATCGTTAGATCACCGGCGAGGCCCAGGGCTTGGGTCAAACTAATATTATCATCCTGGATTGTAAATGTTCCTGGATTTTTAACCTCTCCCAGAACGCTGATCTTAAAATTAAGAACTCGAACATTTACAATAGCATCCTTCACATAAATAGAAATTTCCTTCTTAATTTTCCGAGCCAATTCAAATGTAGTAAGCCCCTCAACCTCTACAGTTCCCAAAACGGGAAATTCAATAGTCCCATCTGCATCTACCATATAGGTCTCCAATTCTACATTACCAGAATTATTTTCCTGGGAGATACCGGCCTTAGTGAGATTAAAGGGAAGAGAAGCCTCTGCCTCTGGAGTAGAGACCCTGATTGTTAGCTGATCATTAGGTCTTATTCTTAGGTTATTATCTATCTCATAGTTTATAGAATTCTCTTGATTCTGAAAATAAACTATTTCTTCCCTTGAGACGCAGGAAGAAAATAAGACAGTGCATAAAGAAGCTAATACTAGAATACTTAGAAATCGGGAGGTTGCCATAATTTTATTCTTTAATTATTTATAATATTTACCTTAAAAAGCCTTTTCTTCTCCTTTAAGACAGTTGTATATGGTGTAATAAATTATTTTAAAGTCTAAAATGGGGCACCACTTCTCCAGATAAAAAATATCCAGTCTGGTTCGATTTATAATATCCGACTTTTTTACGACTTCTCCTCTATAACCTTTGATTTGAGCCAAACCTGTAATTCCTGGTTTTGCATAATGCCTTACCAGGTATTGATTTACAGACCTGGAATATTCTAAAGTATGGGCTTCCATATGAGGTCTGGGACCTACAACACTCATTTCACCTTTAAACACATTGATGAACTGTGGCAGTTCGTCCAGACTTGTTTTGCGCAAGAATTTGCCAATCCTGGTTACTCTACAATCATTTTTAACGCACATTTTACTATTGGCCTCCTTGTTTACATACATGGACCTGTATTTATAACACCAGAAAGACTGCTTATTATATCCATGCCTTAATTGCTTAAAGAAAACCGGACCTTTAGATTCGATTCTCATGATCAAATAAAGGATTGGTGTTAACCATGATAGGATAAAAACGATAACAAATAAGGAAAATAAAATATCGAATGCCCTTTTACCGTGTTTAGCATAATTAAGTTCCAAAGGGGAATTTCTTAAATTGAGGATCGGAATGGTTTCAAACAATTCCGCATTCATGGCCCGGGTAAAAATTCCTTTATTATCCGGTACTAATTTTAATCTTTTAAAATTATTATCTGCGAAGAGTATAAGCTGTTTCAGTTCTTCCCTTGATAGTTCAGAGACCATGCAATAAATCTCATCAACTCTGTTGTCCAGTATATAATTATAACATTCATCCAGCTTACCGAGATAGTCTTTTTCAGCTACACATTCTTCATTAAAATACCCCAGATAACGGTATCCATAATCGGGACGATTAAATATCTTCCTTATCTTAATAATATTATTACCGTAACCAACAATAACTACATTAACATAGTTCCCTCCTTTGATACGATACCATTTTCTAATGGAAAAAAATATCCAGCGGTAAGCCGCAAGCAAGAAAAAAATCACGCTTAGAACTAAAATTTGCTGAGTTATATTGAAATCTGTCTTTGTGAATGAGAATGCGGCAAAATATGCCAGGATGAATATAAAATAGTGCATTACGAATTTATGGAAGCGCGTAATAAACCGCTCCTTCCTTTCCAGCGAATAAAAACTTAAAATTGTAGCTATTATTAACCATGACACGTTATAAAAGAAAATAGAAAATATATTTAAATAAGTTTCTGGAGTTAGAAAATACAAGGTCACATTCAGGATCAATAAATGTATCCCGAATGAAATAGGAATGATAAGATCTGCCCCCTTAATACCTTTTGACACTGACATTTTCCCGCTTTTAAAAACTTTTGAAATTTGAACTATGGTTAACTATACATCTAATTACTTACAGATTCTTTAGATGTAAACAGATTTCTAAGAAATGAAAGGCTTCGGTAGGGTTCAGTTTTTCTAACCTTTTTTAAATTTTTACTGGAATTAATATGTGGACGAATCAACTGAGGATAAATATATTGGGGGATTTTTCGCCCGATTTTAAAAACCAGGGTCAACGGGCCCATCAATTTATGCTCCCGGATGACTTTCATATCTTCAGTTGATTTTCTTCGTTGAAGTTTAATACAAGTACTCTTGCCTCCAAGCCTCATTTTTACGATCCAGTCTTTTAAAAAATATTTGCTGATCTTTTCATTCTGGAACCATCGCAGGGAGATATCATAATCACTGGCAATTGAATAATTTAAGCTGTAAAGACCATATTTATCATATACTTCTTTTTTAACATATATTGTAGGATGCAAGGGTATCCATCCGAAATTGAGGTAATTCCTTTTAAAGGTTTTCGAGGAATAGATCCTTTTTATTTTACTGGTATCATTCTGACTAACAAACATTCCATTGCCATACACCAGGTCTGCTTTTGAATCTTCAAAAGCCTTTACGATCTTACTTATCGTTTCTTGCTCATATAGAAAGTCATCGGAATTAAGAATACCGATAACATCACCGGTTGCTTTCTTTATTCCTTTATTATAAGCATCAAATATCCCTGAATCTTTTTCAGAAATATAATATGCTATTTCTTCCTTAAAGGATTCAATTTTGAGTTGAGTACCATCCGTACTTCCTCCATCAATGATAATTAATTCGATATTTTTATATATTTGATCTAAAACAGATCTGATACATTCCGTAATCGTTTCGGCGTTATTAAATACTACTGTAATAATTGAAACTTTCATGATTTTTTCCCTTTTTTAAAAATTTATAAATCCAAGTATCCAAGCCATGATTAATTGGTTGAATATGTTTAGATACCCTAGGTATCTGCCGTCTTTCTTGTGAGGGGCCTGGTAGGGAATTAATTTTGAAGTTAACAGCAATGAAAAAATGCTGCATTTTCAAGGAAATCAGAAATTTGATTTGAGGTGTGAAGGAATTCAACCATAAAGGTTTAGATACCTTTCAATCTTATCTTTTAATGATTAAACTAAAACTTTGAGAACTATCTTTTGTTTTTAGAATTATAAAATACAGACCGTCCGGATATTGATTTACAGACAATTCATAAGTATATTCCAAACCTCCAATAGCCTTACCTTCTCCTACAAGCATTAGGTAAGCACCCATTGAGTTTAATAAATTGAGCGTATAATCTCTATTATTATTAAGAGTGAACTTTACGGTAACATCACCGGAAGTTGGATTGGGATATGCTATAAACTCCTCATTAATTGCTGATCCCTGCATTTCTTTTGATGAAGCGACAATTGCCCCAGATAAAGGTGCTGCCTGGACGGTATTGGAATAACCTGAGGATATATTACCTTTTACTGCCTTGATACGATAATATAGAATCCCTCCTCCTTTTTTACTATTAAGATTTCTATCTGTATAAGAATTTGTATTGGCTGGAAGGCTTATAAAATCAATTCGGCCAGAAAAGTCTGGTTTTGTTGATCTTTCCAGGATAAATCCATCTTCTGTAAGATCATTATCTTTCCAGATCAGGTAAACCTCACTGTTAGTCATCCATTGAGCTGATAAGCTAGAGGGAGCGTTTAGGTTTTGGGTAGGCGAGACATTCACCGTAACAACATTTGAGGTTGTAACCAGTCCAAGATTATCTGTCGCAATGGCCGTTAATAAATAGGTACCAGCTGTAACATTATTCCAAGAGACAGAATATGGGCTGGTTGAATCTATCCCTAAACTGCTTGAACCGTTAAAAAATTCTACCTGGGTAATACTACCATCAGGATCTGAGGCATTAGCGGTAATATTAATATTTGCTAAAGCGGTAAAACTGGCATTATTAGAAGGCGATGTAATTGAAACCACAGGAGATTGATTGCCTCCAGGTTCTGAGACCTGAATATTAACAGGTCCAGAATTTCCAGTTGAACCTTTATCATCTGTAGCTATTGCCCGTAGTGAATAACTTCCGGAAGGAACATTTGTCCAACTGAATTCATATGGACTCGATACATCTTCTCCCAATTTAGAATTACCATTAAAAAATTCAACTTTAGTTACAAAACCATCTGAATCTGAAGCATTCACCAACATATCTATTGTTGCAGGAGCGTCGAATCCGGTATTTTCTGCTGGAGTAATAAAACTTACTACCGGACTATTATTTACAGGAACACTTCCGGCTGTAACAGTAAATTTGTTTGTCGAAGTAAATTGACCTGCCGGGGAGGTTACAGAAATTTTGACCGATTTAGGAAGTTTACCATTTTGCGGAGGCACTCTTACCTCCAATTGAGTATTCGAAACTGATATTATTTCAGCAATGGAAGGTCCAAAAGAAACCTCAGAGACTCCGCTAAGATTGAAACCATTCAAAAGAACAATACTTCCCACAGGACCTGATGACGGAATGAAATTAGTGATAGAAGGAAGTGGCTGCTGTACATTTATAGTAATAATATTTGAAGTACCAGTTCCAGCTTCATTATCTCTAGCTACCGCTGTCAGGGCATAACTGCCCGTGGTCACTCCGTTCCAGGTCACACTCCAGCCATCGGTACCATCGGTATCAATGCCCAAAGAATTAGTGCCTTCAAAGAATTCCACGCTGGTCACCGTACCATCAGGATCTGTGGCATCCGCAGTGATCGTAATATCTGCCGGGGACGTGAAGACCTCGCTATTCAGTGGCGAAGTAATGGCTACCGTAGGTAATTGGTTGGGAGCTTCTACCGTGATATTAATGATTTCGGAAGTGATTGTTTCCAGGTCATTATCCGTAGCTACCGCTGTCAGAGCATAACTGCCGGTAGTTACCCCATTCCAGGTCACATTCCAGCCATCAGTGCCATCGGTATCTATGCCCAGAGAATTAGTGCCTTCAAAGAATTCTACGCTGGTCACCGTACCATCAGGATCTGTAGCATCCGCGGTGATAACTATATCTGTAGGGGAAGTAAATACCTCGTTATTCAGTGGCGAAGTAATGGCTACCGCTGGTAATTGGTTTGGAGCTTCTACCGTGATATTGATACTTTCAGAAGTGGTTGTTTCAAGGTCATTGTCCGTAGCTACCGCTGTCAGAGCATAACTGCCGGTAGTTACCCCATTCCAGGTCACGCTCCAGCCATCGGTGCCATCGCTATCAATACCCAAAGAATTAGTGCCTTCAAAGAATTCCACGCTGTTAACATTTCCATCAGGATCTGTAGCATCCGCGGTGATAGCTATATCTGCCGGGGAGGTAAATACCTCGTTATTCAGTGGCGTAGTAATGGCTACCGTAGGTAATTGGTTCGGAGCTTCTACCGTGATATTAATGATTTCGGAAGTGGTTGTTTCAAGGTCATTATCCGTAGCTACCGCTGTCAGCGTATAACTGCCCGTAGTCACTCCGTTCCAGGTCACACTCCAGCCATCGGTACCATCGGTATCTATGCCCAGAGAATTAGTGCCTTCAAAAAATTCCACACTGGTCACCGTACCATCAGTATCTGTTACATCCGCGGTGATAACTATATCTGCCGGGGAAGTAAATACCTCGTTATTCAGTGGCGTAGTAATGGCTACCGCTGGTAATTGGTTGGGAGCTTCTACCGTGATATTAATGATTTCGGAAGTGGTTGTTTCAAGGTCATTATCCGTAGCTACCGCTGTCAGCGCATAACTGCCGGTAGTCAACCCGTTCCAGGTCACGCTCCAGCCATCGGTACCATCATTATCAATACCCAAAGAATTAGTGCCTTCAAAGAATTCAACGCTGCTAACACTTCCATTAGGGTCACTCGCTTCCGCAGTGATAACTATATTTGCCGGGGAAGTAAAGACCTCGTTATTCAGTGGTGAAGTAATCGCTACCGCTGGTAATTGGTTCGGAGCTTCTATCGTGATATTAATGATTCCGGAAGTAGTACTCTCTCCATCATTGTCTGTAGCTATCGCAGTTAA
>NZ_QBKQ01000003.1 GCF_003054225.1 Christiangramia gaetbulicola | reverse complement strand
GTATTATCTGCTACATATCCCTGTGGTTGGCCACAGGATTCTAAGGTCGTATTTGGATCTCCAAATCCATCTCCATCAGCATCTGCATACCAGGTCGATTGACCGGTAACATCAGGATCATCATCATCGATAAGACCATCACAATCATTATCAATACCATCACAGACTTCAGTGGCTCCTGGATTGATCGCAGCTCCTCCATTATTCGGATCATCATTACAGTCGGTATTATCTGCTACATATCCCTGTGGTTGGCCACAGGATTCTAAGGTCGTATTTGGATCTCCAAATCCATCTCCATCAGCATCTGCATACCAGGTAGACTGACCGGTTACATCCGGATCATCATCATCGATAAGACCATCACAATCATTATCAATACCATCACAGACTTCAGTGGCTCCTGGGTTGATCGAAAGATCATTATCATTACAATCTCCAGCCTGGGTAGCATAACCCTCTCCAGGATTTTCACAGGTTTCAATATTAGTTGCTGCATCATCCACTCCAAACCCATCACCATCATTGTCTACATAATAAGTGGTCGTGCTGACTCCTTCATCGATCTGGCCATCACAGTTGTTATCGATGCCATCACAGATTTCAGTAGCTCCTGGGTTGATCGCAGCTCCTCCATTATTCGGATCATCATTACAGTCGGTATTATCTGCTACATATCCCTCTGGTTGTCCACAAGATTCTAAGGTCGTGGTTGGATCTCCAAATCCATCTCCATCAGCATCTTCATACCAGGTAGACTGACCGGTTACGTCTGGATCATCATCATCGATAAGACCATCACAATCATTATCAATGCCATCACAGACTTCAGTGGCTACTGGATTGATCGAAAGATCATTATCATTACAATCTCCAGCCTGGGTAGCATAACCCTCTCCAGGATTTTCACATGCATCAATATTGGTGGCAGCATCGTCTACTCCAAACCCATCACCATCATTGTCTACATAATAAGTGGTCGTGGTGACTCCTTCGTCGATCTGGCCATCACAGTTGTTATCGATGCCATCACAGATTTCAGTGGCTCCTGGGTTGATCGCAGCTCCTCCATTATTCGGATCATCATTACAATCGGTATTATCTGCTACATATCCTTCTGGTTGTCCACAGGATTCTAAGGTCGTGGTTGGATCTCCAAATCCATCTCCATCAGCATCTGCATACCAGGTAGATTGACCGGTTACGTCTGGATCATCATCATCATCGATAAGACCATCACAATCATTATCAATGCCATCACAGACTTCAGTAGCTCCTGGGTTGATCGCAGCTCCTCCATTATTCGGATCATCATTACAGTCGGTATTGTCTGCTACATATCCCTGTGGTTGGCCACAGGATTCTAAGGTTGTATTTGGATCTCCAAATCCATCTCCATCAGTATCTGCATACCAGGTAGATTGACCGGTAACATCCGGATCATCATTATCGATAAGACCATCACAATCATTATCAATACCATCACAGACTTCAGTAGCTCCTGGGTTGATCGCAGCTCCTTTATTATTCGGATCATCATTACAGTCGGTATTATCTGCTACATATCCCTCTGGTTGGCCACAGGATTCTAAGGTCGTAGTTGGATCTCCAAATCCATCTCCATCAGTATCTGCATACCAGGTGGACTGACCGGTAACATCAGGATCGTCATCATCGATAAGACCATCACAATCATTATCAATGCCATCACAGATTTCAGTGGCTCCTGGGTTGATCGCAGCTCCTCCATTATTCGGATCATCATTACAATCGGTATTATCTGCTACATATCCTTCTGGTTGTCCACAGGATTCTAAGGTCGTGGTTGGATCTCCAAATCCATCTCCATCAGCATCTGCATACCAGGTAGATTGACCGGTTACGTCTGGATCATCATCATCGATAAGACCATCACAATCATTATCAATACCATCACAGACTTCAGTGGCTCCTGGATTGATCGCAGCTCCTCCATTATTCGGATCATCATTACAGTCGGTATTGTCTGCTACATATCCCTGTGGTTGTCCACAAGATTCTAAGGTCGTATTTGGATCTCCAAATCCATCTCCATCAGCATCTGCATACCAGGTCGATTGACCGGTAACATCAGGATCATCATCATCGATAAGACCATCACAATCATTATCAATACCATCACAGACTTCAGTGGCTCCTGGATTGATCGCAGCTCCTCCATTATTTGGATCGTCATTACAATCGCCACCACCAATTACCGAGGGATCACCATCCCAGCCATCGGCATCAATATCGCATTCCACATAACCATCCCCATCGTTATCAACTTCGGTAGAAGCTAAATCAGTGGTTGTACAGTCGTTGATCTGACCATCACAGAGTTCAGGTGCTCCTGGATAAACCGTGGCATCATCATCATCACAATCGTCACCACCTATAACAGAACCAACTCCATCCCATCCATTTACATCAATCGTACATTCAATATATCCATCGCCATCATCATCTATCTCATTGGAAGGCAATGTAGCAGTGTTACAATTATTAATCTGTCCATCGCATAATTCCGGAGCCCCAGGAAAAACTGTATTCTCATTATCATCGCAGTCGTCATTTGTCAGACTCCATCCTTCACCGGGATCGCTGCAGAAAGAAGTACCCAAATCATTAATATCCCCAAAGCTATCTCCATCACTGTCTGTATAATATGTTGTTGGGGATGTACAGGATTCGATAATGTTGACTGAATAATCTTCTACCTGACCATAGGTTGAATCACCACAAGGTGTTCTATTTGCTCCACTAGGAAAAATCAAACGTATTCGCATACGTGTTATCCCTATTGAAGCACTATTTGGGATAGTAATGCTTCCTACCATAGGATTAACTCCTTCAGAATTCGTCAATACCTGTTCCCCTGGATCCGAAAAATCTCCATCTTGGTTGTAATCGATCCAGACAAAAAGTTCATCACGAGAATCAAAATTGGAAATTGTTGCTGAAAAATCATATGTCCCGTCCAATTCTACATCTGTCGAGATACTTGTAAAATCTTCAAATCCGGCAGTAGAAGTTGAAGGGTTATCAATAGTATTAAAAGTAATATTAGAAATTTTTTCAAATTGAGTGCTGGTTGCTCCGGCCTCACAATATCCAATTGTAAACAGAAGAGAGTTAGAATAATCAGAAGTATCCTGTTCACTACATTTACTTCGCACCTGGGCTTCGTATTCCTTATCAAAAATTAAATTGGGTAAATTCACATTGTTATAAAGAATATCGCTTATTTCAATCCAGGTTGATGAACCAGTTTCCCTGTAACGGATATCATAGGTCGAACCAGGTACTACCTCCCAACTTAACATTGGATCTTCAAAGGTTAAACCTGTTGGTATGGTTGCTGCAACACATTCTGGACCTTCACCTAAAATAACGGTGTAATCTTCAGTTTCTCCACCAAAATAAAGTCCGCAAGAACTTGGAATATTTCCCTGTCGGGCTACAATTCTCAATCTTGTAGGACCGGGTAGTACGCCATATGGAACTGTTAAGTTCACGTTAAAAGGTGTCGTTGATGTTATACCCGGGGGTAGAAAAACTTCTTCTTCCGGATCATCGAAGTCTCCGTCATAATTATAGTCTATCCATACACCATATCCTATTGAATAATTAGTTCCGGTCCATCCAGGAGTTATGGTTAAAGTATAACTGGTATTCTGTTCTAAGGACGTAGATAAACTGGTAAAATCTGAATATCCCCCATTTTCATTAGTGGAGCTGTTGTCTAACGCATTTAATTGAACACGAGCTATGTAGCTATCCGTTGTATTACCACTGGAATCACAGTAACTATAGGTATCTGTAGTGAATTGCAAAATACTTGAATAAGCTGTAGGAACTCCAGAACAAATACTTCGGACCTCAACCTCATATTCTGTTGTAATATTTAATCCAGTTATTTGTTGGTAAGGGTATAAAATATTTGAAATTGTAGTCCAATTAGTTTCACCTAGTTCCCGATATTGAAGTTCATAATAGTCCACTCCAGATTCTGGATCCCATGAAATGGTAGCTTCACCTCCAGTTATATCATGCGCGGTTAAGTTTTGTGGAATAGAATTAATATCGCAGGGGGTTCCTTCTCCTAACAGAATAGTATAATCTTCTACCTCACCTATGGTAAAAAATCCGCAGGGGTCCAAGTTACCCGGAATCCAATCTGGATCCGTATTCTCACCCGTATCATAGGTGCGGATTCTCATACGTTTTTCCCCGGCAGAGAAACCTAATGGCGCAGTAATATTAAAAGAATGCTCAGATATACCTGGCACGGATTGATATTCCAATTCACTAGAGTCGAAAATTTTATCATCGTTCCAGTCTATCCATACTGCCAAATAGGCTGAGGAAGTAGCCCCGACTATAACAGTCGTTAAGGTTTGGGTATCCCCAGGATCTATACAGGTTGCCAAACTAGAAAGATCTGAATAAAAGCTTCCGATAGAACTATGATTTATATCTCCAATAGACACATTAGAAATGTAGTATAGGTTTTGAACAACAAGGTCGTCTTCACCGGCTAAACAATATTGGGCATAGTCCGAATAACGAGATACCTCGTGTTTCATTTCTAATAGTGTTCGGGAATTGTCTGCTAGTGCTGGATCACCAATCTGGTCACCTAAAGGATCATCACTTTCTGGAGTACCTATATAAGTTATGGATGGATCTGATAAATAGGGAATAACGGGCCCAGGAAGACCATCAGAATACGTCATGATGGTTCTAAAATCTCCACCTGCCGTACCAGTTTCCTGATCCCTATAGCCACTAGACCAGGAATTTTCGGGCCAATCAACCCAATTGGTAGGTCCGGGACCAGAATCTTGATCATAATAATGATTCGCTCCCATATTATGAGAAAGTTCATGTATAAAAGTATATATGGAATTTACATTTCTAACTTTAACATTAGAGAATCCTTTATTAGGTTCACCATAGCGTGAAGTACATAGGTTGGCAATACCTCCAATACCATCCCCTACTAAATCAGTAAACATAGATACTAGATCAGCGTTATAGGTTTTGCGTAAATCGTGTACTTCATTTATAGAATTTGGACCTGTATCTGTACTACTGCGCAGAGCATTAAGATCTGTACCTGCACTAACTTCTGAATAATCTACTTGAGCAGAGTGAACCAGTTGAAAAAGAATTCCCAGTGAATTATTAGTGGAAATTTCGTTGGCTTGAGCGATGGCAGAAGCGATTGTGTTATTAATACTTCCTTCATTAGAATCGGCCCAGGCTTTAGCCGCCGGAGTATAAACAACCAAAACATCCACAATAGCAGGATCGGAAGTATTGGGCAAGGTGAGGCAGGTTTCTAATGGATCTACCAGTTTTTGATAATCCTGACTTTTTTCATTAGATTTTTTTAACGTCTTATAATCAAAACCTGTATTTCCGCAACCCTGGTCTTCGATACTTTCACTATCTATTTCAATCATATATGCCTCCTGACTATTCCGTTTTGTTCTCGTAGCATATCTTTCTTCCAAGCTAGGTATATCAACAGTAACAAAGTATGAATCTTCAGATATGCTAATGATGGAATAGGCATACTTATAATTTTTTAATTTTAAAGATAGGCTGGTAACACCATTTATATCTGTGCTCTTTCTTTCTATTATAGCAGTGAAGTTTTTATTTTTAAACAATCCTAATTGAATTTCATCACCAATAGATAATCCCGAATGATTTTTTACTTCAGGATTCAGTATAAAAGGACGAGCCCTTTTGGCCATTTTTAAAATGGGTAAATTATTTGGTGGCCCAATATTAATTTCATCCAGAATTTGAGAACCCGGAGCATTTATATTTATTGGAGTTTGCGCAAATAGACCTACTCCAAAAAAAAGGAAAAAACAAAAGATTATTTTTTTCAGAAAAAAACGATAGAAGTATAGAAATTTCATATGCCTGAGTTTTTGGTTGGTTGATAAAAAAAGTGTCCTGGTATAGTTCCAGAAATTTTGAGGCATAATAAAGAAACACGGGGGGAACTGGCTGAAATCAAATACCTATACAATTTGAAACGGCCATTGAAGAATTAATCACTGAAATAAAATACCAATTAATAGATTCCAATAAAATTAGGGTTTACCCTGATTTTCAGAAAATAATATTTTCCGATAAAGTAATTTGAATGAAAAGTAAATTGAAATCATACCCTACGATTTAATAATTGATAATTCGTTTGCTCAAAATATTTGATTCAGGAAATCGATATCGTAGGGAGATCCGAAATAATGTTTAAAACAATAAAATTTTAAGTTTAAACAAAGTAGTTGAATTATTCTGTTTAAAAACTAAGGGTTTTCCATTAAAAATTTGATTTACAGAGACTTATAAATTAAAAGATCATCATTTAGTATAAGTTTAACTGTGTTTTTTCAGGAAATTCTACACTAGACCGTATTTTTAGAAGTATTTCTTACAACTAACTAAAATAAACCAATGGATACCTACCATTTAGAGCTAAATGATGTAGACGATATCATCCCGGAACTGGCCAATCACCTGGGTACTATATACAACGAAGACCTCGGTGAATATATTTTAAAAATCCCCAATTCAAAGGGTGAAGGCGAGATCAGGGTGATCAACTTTCCCAACGGTATTGGTTTGTATACCTATCATTGCAAATTTAAAGAGGACCTGCAGCTGAACCTTAACCATTTAAAGGTAAAGCCAATACGGTTTATTTATTGTGTTGAAGGTTCTTTAAATAGCAGTTTTGCTCATAACCAGGCATGCACCTCTATTATTGAGCATGAATATCTAATCGCTGCCCCCAGGGAAAATGAAACACATAATCTCCATTTCCCCAAAGACCAGGAAATTGAGCTTTGCTATTTAGAGATCGACCGACTCAAATTTCAGAATTATATTTCCTTTGATCTAAAGGAACTGGAACCAATCTTTTTCGAATTATTCAGTGATTGCAGCGCAAAGAATAGAATTTCAGAAAAATCCCGTTTCAGCATTAAAACTGCTGAATCTATCAAGGAACTCAGAAACTCTGATATTACAGGCTTTCCCAGGATCAATTTCATAGGTGCCAAAGCTCTTGAGATTTTAAGCTATATGCTGAACAGTATTAAGAGAGATGATCAAAATACCAGAAATTCCGGTTTAAATGAAAAGGATATTAAGGCTATAGAAAAAGCCGTAGAATATATAGATGCCAATATTTCCAATACAGGTACAGTAACCGATCTTTCAAAAGTTGCCGGTGTGAACATCAATAAACTTCAGGAGGGTTTTCAATCCATATTCGGGAAAACTGTGAATGAATACATCAGAGATGTAAGGCTTACCAGGGCTTTAAATATTCTTCTGGCCGGTAACAAAAATGTTAGTGAAGTGGTTTATGAACTGGGATTATCCAGTAGAAGCTATTTTTCCAAGATCTTTAAGGAAAAATATGGGGTTTCCCCCAGAAAAATACTTTCCAGAAAAATCGGTTCTCAAGATCTCAAGGAGAACTAAGTCCGCTCAGTTAACTACCTGTTTTTCAGTTCGAAAAAATAAAATAGGGTGTTTCTCCCCTTTTCTTATAAGCTTGTTTTTGAGTATCTTAGAGACAAGATTTAACAAACGAAAATCCGTGTTTGGATAGGGAGGTTACAGGACAATTTGGGGTCATCAATTGTCATTCAAAAGTTAGAACTGCGATCCTGTAATATTGAAAATACATCTTATCATGCTCCCAGATCAGAATAAAATCTGTCCTTTTTTGAATTAGCCATTTTAAAAAACACGGATTTTCGTTTTTTCGCCATTTTCCTTCTAATAAACACAAAGAATCTCCACGTTTTAATACCCTGAAAAAGCTCAATACTTCGTATATTCAGGCCTGTTTTCAAACCAAATTTATAATGAAATTACAAGTAAAGAAAGGCCTAAGCGTTTTCGCTCTGGTTTCAATAATGGGCTATTGTAATGGCCAGGAAAATGAACAAAAATCTATGAGTAATCCTTTGCTAGCAGAATGGACCGGCCCCTACCAGGGAGTTCCGGCCTTCGATAAAATGAAAGTTGACCTTGTAAAGCCGGCGGTTCGAAAAGGCATGGAAATGCATCTCGCAGAAATTGATAAAATTACCGCAAATTCAGAAGAACCTACTTTTGAGAATACTATTATTCCTATGGAAAAAGCCGGGGAAGAATTGGATCGTGCTTTTACCTATTACGGGATCTTCAGTAGTAATATTTCAAGTCCAGAATTCAGAGAGGTGCAGAGGGAACTAGCGCCAGAGATCTCGGAATTCTCTTCTAAGATCAGTCAGAATGAAGAACTTTTCAAACGTATAAAAATCGTCTATGAAAAATCACAGAAGAATCCACTGGAACCTGCAGAACAAAGGGTCATAGACCTTATCTACGAAGATTTTGCCATGCAGGGTGCTGAACTTAATAAAGAGGATAAGCAACGCTATGCGGCTATAAATAAAGAATTATCTGGATTATACACGCAGTTCTCTAATAATGTCCTTGCAGATGAAGAGAATTATGTTATCTACCTAGACAAGGATCAATTAGGTGGTTTACCTGAATCCTATATAAAATCTGCTGCCCAGGCTGCAGAAGAGCGTGGCGAAAAAGGCAAATATGCCGTTACCAATACCAGGTCCTCAATGGATCCTTTCCTCACCTATTCTACCGAAAGGGAATTGCGTGAAAAGGTGTGGAAAAATTACTATTCCCGTGGCGATAATGGAGATGAATACGATAATAACGAGATAGTAAAGAAGATCCTGAAGCTACGTGATGAAAGGGTGGAACTTCTGGGTTACGACAATTATGCCGAATGGAGACTACAAAACCGAATGGCAAAAAATCCCGAAAATGCCATGGACCTTATGATGAAGGTATGGCCTGCGGCACTAGCAAGAGTTGAAGAAGAAGTTCAGGATATGCAGGAAATTGCAAATGCCGAAGGAAAGGATATTACCATAAAACCATGGGATTACCGCTTTTATGCTGAAAAGGTTAGAAAAAAGAAATATGACCTGGATAGCGAAGAAGTAAAACAATACCTGGAATTAGGAAATCTTACCCAGGCATTGTTCTTCACCGCCGGAGAATTATTCAATTTTGAATTTACTCCTGTAGAAGAAGGCTCAGTACCAGTATTCCATGAAGATGTAAAAGTGTGGGAAGTTACAGACAAAGATTCAGGAGAGATCGTTGGTCTTTGGTACCTGGATCCATATGCTCGTCAGGGTAAAAGATCTGGGGCATGGGCGACCACCTATCGCAGTTACAGCGAATTAATGGGTGAAAAACCAGTCCTTGCTTCAAATAATTCTAACTTTATTGAACCCGCGCCCGGTGAGCCTGTTTTAGTGTCCTGGGATGATGCTGAGACATTTTTCCATGAATTTGGACATGCACTGCATTTCCTTTCGGCAGACATCAAATATCCAACCTTAAATAGCGGGGTAAGAGATTATACTGAATTCCAGTCCCAGTTACTGGAAAGATGGTTATCTACAGATAAGGTGATCAATCAGTTTTTGAGACATCACGAAACCAATGAGGTGATCCCGGAAGAGTTGGTGAAAAAGATCAAGAAAGCTTCTACTTTTAACCAGGGATTTGCGACTACAGAGTTCCTTGCATCTGCGATCATGGATATGAAATATCATACCACAGATCCAGATGAGATCGATCCAGATACTTTTGAAAGAGAAACGCTGAAGGAATTGAACATGCCTGAAGAGATTGTGATGCGTCACCGAACTCCTCATTTTGGCCATGTTTTTTCAGGCGAGGGTTATGCCACCGGTTATTACGGCTATTTATGGGCAGATGTGCTTACCTCTGATGCTGCAGAAGCTTTTGCGGAAGCACCGGGAGGTTTCTACGATAAGGAATTGGCAAATAAACTTGTGAAGGACCTGTTCGCACCAAGAAATGCCATGGATCCTGCGGAAGCTTATAAAAAGTTTCGAGGCAGAGATGCAAAGATCGATGCTTTAATGCGCGATCGTGGTTTCCCTGTTCCGGAAACAGAAAATAAATAATTTAAATTCCATTTATTAAAAATGCCCTGAGATCTCAGGGCATTTTTAATTTAATTAGTGAAACAGAGTTTCTATTCTGCCTTATTTCTAATTTTAAATCTAAGTCATTAGTATTTTTAACTCATTCCTTTCTTTATACATTCAGCAATTTTAATCGCGCGCTTTACCTGATGCGTAATCGATGTTTTAGACTTTTCATCAAGATTATCTACTCCCCCGTTGGTACTGAAACCGTATGGATTACCACCAGTTTTAAAAAGTTCCTCTGAGGTATATCCCGGTGCTGCAACTATAGCCCCCCAGTGATACATGCTTTTGTATAGAGAAAGCAAGGTGGTTTCCTGGCCCCCATGCGGGTTTTGTGCACTGGTCATACCAGAAACTACTTTATTTACCAGTTTGCCCTGGCTCCAGAGACCACCGGTGGTATCGAAAAAGGCCTGCACCTGAGAAGGTAAATTTCCGTATCTCGTAGGAATACTGAAAATAATAGCATCAGCCCAATCCAGATCGTCTAATTCGGCTGTTTCTATATCCTGGGTGGCCTGATGATGCTTTTTCCAGGCATCATTAGACTCTATAGCTTCCTTAGGAGCAGTTTCTCTAATTCTCCTTAACCTCACTTCGTGTGTTCCTTCAGATTTAGCAGCTTCAGCAGCCCATTTTGCCATCTGATGATTCGTACCGGTTGCGCTGTAATATATAATTGCAATATTCATAATTATGTAATTTATTTTATCTTCACCGTAACTTAATCAGATTCCTCGGAAACAACTTTTAAATTTTTTATAAATTTTAAATGAAAAATCTATATTGAAATTAATGCATCAGGATTTTCACAAACATTTTAAAATTTATAAACCTTACGGATACCTCAGCCAGTTCATTACCAACCAAAGAACAGCCGGCAAGTTCAAACTACTAGGCGAATTGCATGATTTTCCTGAAGGCACCATGTCTATTGGCAGGCTGGATAAGGATTCTGAAGGTCTATTATTACTTACTACTAATGGTAAACTGAGCACTAAGATCACCGCTGGAAATAGCGAAAAGGAGTATTATGTACAGGTGGACGGTGAGATCACCGAAGATGCTATTACAAAAATGCAGACCGGAGTAGAAATCAGTATTTACGGTAAAGCCTATCAAACTAAAGAATGTAAGGCCGAGATCCTGAAAGAAAGACCTGTCTTCCCTGAACGCGCGAAAAAAATACGAGATGAACGCCATGGACCTACCAGCTGGATAAGCGTTACTTTGACCGAAGGTAAATTCAGGCAGGTCAAAAAAATGACAGCTGCTGTAGGATTCCCAACCCTAAGACTGGTTAGAGTAAGAATAGGCAAAGAAACACTGGAAAACATGCAGGCTGGCGAAGTAATCCCAAGGGAAAGCTTTAACCTATAGTGCTATTATAGGAGTTCTAGCAGCTGGAAAGGTCTAGTTTGAAAGCTTCTCCAAATAGCAGGAAAGTTTCCTTCGCTTTACTGGCAGCTGAATCAATTTCAGCATCAGAAAAATCGCGTGATCTCAGGAATTTTAAATATTCGTTCCAGCCCTTTATACCGTCACGTTTTCCATTAAAAAATAGTTGTTCCGGGATCTCGTCAAAAAAAGAACATTTTTTCAATTCCTTCCCAATGAGCATCCCTCCCATCGCTGAGCCTTCCAGAACATAAGCTGCGCCAATGGCTTCAGCTTCAGAAGAACATGAAAAATCAAGGGAGCAAGTGAAGTTTTCTACCCCAATCCCCCGAAGGTCCTCTTTAAGTCTCATTGACTTATCGCTGGAATATCCAGATATGAATTTCGTGATCTCTGCTTCGGCATTTTCATAAGCCAGAAAATTCTGAAATAGCAGGTTTTTATATTCCTCAAGATCTATGGATTGATCCATGATCTTATTGGCAAGATTTTCTTTTTCCAGTTCCCGGTGTAATTCGGCCGTTTCTTCCCTCAATCTATTCAACATCTTCGTCATCCAGCTTAAATTGATTTATCGCCTTTCTAATCCTTTCAATATTCTCCCTGTGCTCTGCGTTATCCTCGTTAATCTTATCCAGAAAATCATAGATCTGGTTAACCGTGATCTTGTTGTCCCTGATACGCTCTCTTAATTCATCTCTCGCCACCATGTTAATAATGACCTTTTTAAAGAGAGGTTCAAGCTTCTCGGCAAGGTTATTCATATGCTTCTTGAGAATATACCCGGAAGCTCCATTTAAAATAGTATTCGCAGCGAGTTCTTCGTCATTGATGGTCCCGGTAATAAAAATAAAAGCGATTTTCTCATCATACTCCTTTACCAGCTCCATTACGTCCAGACCAGTGCAGGTTGGAAGGTTATAATCTGAAAGCACAACATCTGGGGCGAAATTAACCAGAAGGTCATGACAGTCATCCAGATTATCTGTGACTTCTATCTCAGGATTTTTTATTGCCTTTTTTATTTGCCTCTGGATTAAGGCTGCATCGGTCTCCTGGTCTTCTACCAGTAATATTCTGAGAGATGTATTGATCATTATTACACTGCGTCTAAAAAGTACGCGAAAATATCACAAAGCGGCATAATTAACAATTTTGAATTGTTAAACATAGAAGTAGAAGGTGGTTCCTTTGCCCAGTTCACTATCTGCCCATATTTTCCCATCGTGTTTTTCGATGATCTTTTTAACGATGGCTAGTCCTATGCCGGTTCCTTTGTAGTTGTCTCCGGAATATCTGGAGAACAGGTCAAAGATCTTTTCACTATAAACAGGATCAAAGCCCACTCCATTGTCCTTAACATAATAAACAGTTTTCCTGTCTATGTTCTTCGACCCTATTTCTATTTTAGGATCCTTAGACCTTTCGCTATACTTCAGCGCGTTGGTAATAAGGTTAGACCAGATCTGGCTGAGCATCCTTTTATCCCCAACGATTTTGGGCATATTTTCTTCAACCTCGATACTGGTATGGGGATAATTTGATCTTACATTGAAAGAAACAAAAATATCCTGGATCATATTATTCACAGAACTAGTCATCTTCCTGATATCCTGATTGGATACTCCTGCAAAATCTAGTATGTTATCGATAAGATCCTGCATTTCTTCAACAGAACTAAGAATGGTATCCACGGCTAATTGCCCTTCCTTTTGCAGATCTGCATAATGATCTTCTTTAAGTATATGTGCATACCCATCGATACCTCTTAATGGAGCTTTAAGATCGTGGGATAAACCCTGGCTGAATAATTCCAGTTCGTTGTGCGCAGTAATCAATTGGTTATTCAGTGTATCGATCTCCTTCTTCTGATTTTCCAGAATGATATAACTTACACTTTCACCTAACTTGCGGGCAGCGTTTATCTCGAAATCCTTCCAGGCATCGGCAACTCCGGTTAATTCTTCGGTCCATTTTTCAAAAGACTTCCTGGGAGTTAGACGGTCCTTCTCTTTATCATAGGTCGCTTTATTTTCAGGATTTCCACCCCAATCTACAGTTTGTACCGCCTCTGGTCTAAACCAGATAATAAAATCACGTTCTCCCTGTCCTAATCTTATACTTAGAATACCAGAACCTTTGTCCTTAAAAGTCTCGGCAACAGGATATTCCTGCATTAAACTACGGCTGAAGTAAAGACTGTCTTTCTTTTTAGCCAGAAAGTTCTTGATAAGCTTTTTAACCTGGGCCTTTTCGGGAGTATTTCCTGCAAGTTTGATCTTTCCACCTAAAACCACAGCTGCACCGGAACAGGGAAATAGATCGGTTACTTTTACGGTTGAATGGATCAATCCTTTTTTGATATTCTCTACTTGATTTACCTGATCGATCAATTTTGTACTGAACCTGTCAAGTTTTTCGACATTCCGCACAAAACTATTAGAGTTCTTTAAAGACAATTCATTCGAAAAGATCTGTATAAGGAATTCGCAGGTTTGTCGCTGATAATAATTAATATATTTCGCCTCAGAATGATGACAGGCCAGTAATCCCCATAGTTTACCATTGCTGATAAGTGCCGCCGTAAGCGAGGCGCCTACCTGCATATTTTGAAGATATTCTATGTGAATAGGTGAAACCGCGCGTAATTTTGAATTACTAAGATCCAGTGGTTTTCCATCAATTGGAGAAAGCGTAGGAACGATCTCTACAGGAGAATAGTTTACATCTGTAATTATGCGCACCCTGTTCTTAAGGAACAATTCCCGGGCTTGTTTTGGAATATCACTAGCGGGATAATGCAGTCCCAGCCAGCTTTCCATATTTTCATTTTTCTCTTCAGCGATCACCTTGCCGTTCCACTCTTCATCGAATTTGTAGATCATCACCCTGTCATAACCAAAAATGGACTTGGTGGTCTTCGCGGCATCTTCGCAAAGTTCATCGGCAGTTTCTGAAGCGCTTAAAGTATTTAAAAGACTGGAAAGATTCTTCTGAAAATCAAAACTGTTCTTCTTGGTATCTACAGGTTCAATATCAAGGATAAGGTTTTCTCCGGAAATATGAGGGATCACCACAAAATCCCGGTCGTTGATCACCGCTTCCTTAACCTCAAAGACACCGTGTCCCAACACCGTGCCTTTAATTTCTTCAGACGAATTAGCATCCAGTAAAACGTCCAGATCCTTACCCAGAAGGTCTTCCGCAGAGATCCCGAAAATATCCTTACAATTCTCCCCTATCTGGGTGATCTCACCAGTAGATTTATTGCAGGAAACAAGAACCCCGTGAGACTGGGTCGCACCAATAATATGGATAGGTTCTTTTTCGCAACTTGAGAGATCTACTTTTTCAGGGTACTGAACATTCTCGGGCATTATAATTTTATGCTTTTAATTTAAAATAGAAAGTACTTCCTACACCTTCCTGCGAATCCACCCAAATTGTACCTTCATGTAAAAGCACGATCTTTTCAACATGGGCCAGACCTACCCCGGTTCCTTCCATACTCTCGTTACCTGGAACACGGTTAAAAATGGTAAAAATGTTCTTCTGATCTTCTTTGGAAATTCCCAATCCATTATCCATAATGGAAAATACCCAGTAATCGTTTTCCTTATAAGAAGAGATCCTTATCTCCGGATCCCTGTCTTCGGGAACATATTTTATGGCATTACTAATAAGGTTTTGGAACAACAGCCTAAGCTCTACTTCGTATCCCTTAAGTTTCGGAAGAGCGCCGGTATGAATTTTGGCGTTGGCATCCTTGATACTTTTACCAAGATCATATTTAACGACCTCAACAATTTCTTTAGTATCTACAAGGGTTTTCTCGCCATTCTTACCAATTCTGGAATGTTCCAGCAAAGCGCGAATCTGGGCCGAAAGCCTGTCTGACGCGTTCTTGATATACTTAATATAGTTTTCACCTTTTTCATCCAGCTTACTGGCATACATTTTCCCAAGAACATCACTACCAAATTTAATGGTCGCCAATGGTTCCTGAAGGTCATGTGAACAAATAGAAACGAATTGTTCCAGATCCCTGTTAGCTCTTTCAAGATCGGCCTTTTGCTCTCTTAATTGTTCCTGAGCAATTTTAAGAGCTGAAATATCAACGCAAGTATACCTGATGGTGATCAGGTTTTCATTTTCATCCTTCTCTGCAGTAGCATTAAGAATTACCGGTAGGATCTCTCCTTTTTTGGTAACCATGTTCTGCTCGAGATTAATTAATTCTCCAGATTTCTTAATACTTGTTTTCAGCTTCATCGCCGTTAACTGCGAATCCTTATCAAACAACTCTTGAATTGCCATTCCTATAAGGTCATCTTTGGATTCATAACCAAGTTTTTGAACAGCTTTTTTATTGCACTGAACGATCTTGGATGTTTTTGGATCTACACTAACGTGCAACACGGGATCATCCTCATAGAATGACTTGAACCTTTTTTCACTGGCGATCAATTTCTCCTTGGATTTCTGGATAGTCTCGATATCAATAAATGAAATAACTACTCCGTTTACCTCATTATTTGAGTCCATATAAGGACTAATTCGTTGCAGATAGTTCTTACCTTCCCTGGATACTATATGTTTTTCCAGGGTCTTACCATTGTCAAGAACTTTCTGACACCTGTCCAGGAAATTCTGCTTTCTGGTAAGCCCAAAGCTGTTGGTGAAATTATCTATAGGTCTACCTATATCACCGTTTATCAAGCTGAAATGCTTCTTGATAGCCGGGGTGAATTTCCTGATCTTGAAATCTGAATCGAGAAAAATAACCCCAATATCGGTACTTTTAAGAAGGTTGTTCATGTCTGCGTTTAAAGCAGCCAGATCGTCCATCTTCTGAATATTCTCAGCATTCACCGTGTTAATCTCTTCGTTAACACTTTGCAGTTCTTCATTGGTGCTCTGCAATTCCTCGTTAGAAGCGAGTAGTTCTTCATTTGCCGCCTGTAATTCTTCATTACTGGTTTCGATCTCCTCCAGTGAGGTTTGCAGATCTTCCTTGGTGCTTTTTAGCTCATGTTCAAGGTTAGCGACATATTCTTTTGTCTGGTTGCTAGGACTTATCTTTTGAACCTCTTCAACCTCTTCAAAGTTCAATTCTTTTTCAATGAAGGTGATCACGTAATTGGTTTCACCTTCCAGGCTATGGTCTGTAAATGGTTTTATTACGATATCGGCTCCAATATTGCCATTCTTCTGTTTGATGACCACATCACGATAAACAACTCTTTCCTTTTGTTTAAAGGCTTTATTGAATGTAGACTGAACGATATATTTAAGGTCGCTGTCTAACATATCCAGAAGGTTTATCGAAAAACCAGTTAAAGGCAGGTTGGCATATTTTCTAAATTCACCTACCGCCTGAAGGATATTATATTCTGCATCTACAAATACCGAAGCTCCACCGAATTGCTCTAAAATGGTTTCGTTGAGTTCGTTCTGAAGCTTCTGCCTGATAGGATTGCTTGATTGATTTCTGAATCTTTTCTTATCGCGTTCCGCCTTATTTTCTATAAGGGAGGCATTCAATCCGCCGCTCGCATTAGCATGGCTAATCCCATTCTTTATCCTTGTGCTAGGTTTTATATTCTTATAGATCTTCCATCTGCGATCTATTTCAGCAAAATTCTCTTTGTGGCTATGCACGCTTTCGCTAGTTCCAAGAACCAGAACTCCATCCTTTTTAAGAGCATAATGCAGCATATTCATGGCTTTCTTCTGGATGCTATTCTGGAAATAGATCAAAAGATTTCTACAAACCACAATATCCATATTACTAAATGGAGGGTTCTTGATTATGTTATGTTTTGAAAAGATTACCGTTCTTCTGATCTTCTCTGAGATCTGGTAACCATTTGTTTTACTCAGAAAGTATTTCAGAAGAAAATCTTTGGAAACATCTGCTACGATACTTTCAGGATATATTCCTTTACTACCTATATCCAGATGTGGCTGAGAAATATCGGTTGCAAAGATCTTGATCTCAAGATCCTTACCTTGTTTATCCATTTCTTCGTGCAGACACATGGCAAAAGAATAGGCTTCCTCTCCAGTGCTGCAACCTACATCCCATAATTTCAGGGTGTCGCCGTCATTCTTTTCCTCGATAAGTTTTGGAAAAACATCTTTTCTTAGAATTTCCCATACTTTATCATCACGAAAGAACTTGGTAACACCAATAAGAAATTCCCTGTACAGGATCTCTACTTCCTCTTCTTCCTCCTGCAGGTATTCGTAATATTCTCTTAGATTCTTACACTTACAGATATTCACCCTACGGGCCACTCTGCGTGCAAGCGTAGCATATTTATATTCTCTAAAATCCAGGCCTGCCTGCTCATCTATATAATTAAGGATCTTATTTAGCTCCTTTTCGTCATACTGCACATCACCATCTTCAAAATGGAAAATTGGTGGTGCGGTAATAAATTCCTTCAACTCAGGTCCCATTTCTTCCACAGGTAATATATAATCTACAAGGCCAGTATTAATGGCACTCTTAGGCATTCCATCGAATTTGGATTCTGCCGGATCCTGTACCATGACCATTCCATCATTTTCTTTAATAGCTCTCACTCCCCTGGTACCATCGCTCCCGGTTCCACTCAATACAATACCAATACTTTTCTCCTTACGCTGCTTGGCCATAGATTCAAAGAACATATCTATAGGCAGGTTAAGAGTCTGATTATTTGGTTTATCTGTAAGTTTCAGGGAATTACCATCCAGGACCAAATTATTCGCGGGCGGAATTAAATAAACATGCCCTGGTTTTACTTCCATATCATCGGTAATCTGAACTATTGGAAGATTCGTATTCTTCTTTAATAATTCTCCCATCATACTTTTATAATCGGGAGACAAATGTTGAATTACCACAAAAGCATTCTTATCGCCGGCGGGAATATTCTTGAAAAAAGCTTTCAATGCCTCCAGTCCTCCGGCACTTGCACCCACAGCAATAATGCGGGTATCTTGAATATTGTTTTCTTTTACAGACTCAGCTGTAGAACGCGTCTTAGTACTTTTCATTAATCTGAGTAGTAGGTTTTTACTTGAATAATCCAATAGATCATTCGCAATCTGTAATTATAAAATATTTTTTTCGCTGCAAATGATACTATTCAAACAATTATTGTATCAAATGCCTGTATTTCTCAGCAATTCCTATTCTTCGAGGGTTACTTTGTGGAAATTTCATGCCAGAATTTCTATTTGAAATAGTCGATTAGGATAATTCCTACTAAAAGGACCTGACATAATTACAGAATGTTGCCATTTCTGCAAATATTTGGATTTCTTAAGAAACTTAAATTATAAATAACATTTTTTTAAGACTTGGCCTATAGATCTTTTTTTCCACCAAAATTAGGAAATATCATATCCTTAAAATTCAGGGTAGATAAGCTTTAAATCAACATGATTAAATTCGAAAACATAAATATATAGAGGTTTATCAGAGACTCTGTTTAAGATTTTTTACAGGATTTTATGTTTTTCTTAATGCAAGCTTCCACAAAATCAGGGTAAATTATCCTCTCAAAATTAATGCTAACCAATATTATTGGCTTTGTCGCACGGTCTTTGCCCAATACAGGGCGGAACTAATTGGCAGAAAGCCAATAAAAATTGAACCAAAAAAACAAAAATGAAGACATTAGTTATTGGAGCAGGAAACATGGGATTAACTTACGCTGAAGGAATGGCGCAATCTGCAATGTTGAATAGAAGAAACCTTATGGTTTTTGATAAGTCGGCAGATGTGATTGCAAGATTACGTGATCTTGACCATTTCGACGTATTTGAATCACTGGAAGAATGCCTGCCCAAAGCAGATATGGTATTCATAGCTGTAAAACCCTACCACTGTGATGAACTTTTTGAGGAAATGAAACCTATGGTTAATAAGGACCAGATATTTGTATCCCTTATGGCCGGAGTTACTATAAATAAGATTCAGGAAGGTCTTGGAGTAAAAAAAGTAGTAAGATCAATGCCTAACCTACCCGCTCAGGTTGGGAAAGGAGTTACTTCTTATACAGAATCTAAAGAAGTATCCAGAGTAGAGCTATTAATGGTACGCAACCTATTAGATACTACTGGTGAATCAATTCATGTAGAAAACGAAAATTATATAGATGCCTCTACCGGTATTTCTGGTAGTGGACCGGCATATGTTTTCTATTTCATGAACTCTATGCTGGAAGCAGCTCAGAAAATGGGATTCTCTAAAAATGATTCCAAGGTATTAGTAAGCCAGACCTTCGAAGGCGCAGTAGAATTATTCAACCAAAACGACCTTTCTCCAGATACCTGGATGGACCGTGTAGCTTCTAAAGGTGGAACTACCAGGGCGGCCCTTGATTCCATGGACGATAATAACGTAAAGGAACTGATCAAAGATGCAGCCTATGCAGCATTTGATCGCGCCGTAGAACTTGGAGAAGAGAAAAAATAATATTCAAAAGTTAGATAAACACTCTAAAATGGATACAAAGAGAAGAATTGTTGTAAAAGTTGGTACCAATGTAATGACCAACAAAGACAATAGAATTTTAGGACCTGTATTAAAAAGTCTGGTAAGACAAATAGCGACCTTATATGAAGAAGATATAATGGTAGTACTGGTTTCTTCAGGTTCGGCGATTGCCGGAAAAGAAATTCTTGGAGAAATAAGTATAGAAGATGAAAGTAAACGTAGACAGGTGTACTCATCTGTAGGACAACCAAGAATGATGCGTCATTACTATAGCATTTTCCATGACTACGGAATGAGATGTGCGCAGGTTCTGGCCACCAAACGTGACTTTAGCCCTGGAATTCACAGAGAAAACATGATCAATTGTTATGAATCTCTTCTTTCTGAAGGAATTATTCCAATTGCAAATGAAGATGACGCGGTTTCTGTAACCATGTCTATGTTCTCTGATAATGATGAATTGGCCAGCCTGGTTGCTGAACTAATAGGCGCTGAAAAACTTATTATATTAAGTGATACTGACGGATTGTATACCGGGCATCCTGAAGATGAAGATTCCGAAAAACTGAATAAAGTTCAGGTTGATGAAAATGTTGAAAAATATGTTCAGGAATCTGACAAAGGTGAAGGCGAAGGCCGTGGCGGTATGGAATCCAAGATCAAGATCGCCAAAGGTACTGCCGCCAAAAATATCACTACTTACATTGCCAACGGTAAACGTGAAGATGTGATCCTTGATATTATGGCAGGAAAACCTGTTGGTACAAAATTCACCTCGTAAATAAATAGATTAACTAAACTAAAAGAAACGAAGAAATGAAGTTGATAAAATCTGAAACTAAAAATAACGTACTTAAATCCATGATGAATATCCTGGATAAAAGACGTAAAGAAATTATTGAAGCGAACAAAAAGGACCTTGAAGCTTTCAGTAAGGACGATCAGGCAATGTATGATAGATTGATCGTTGATGAAAAGAAGGTTGACGGAATGATCCAGTCTGTTAAAGAAGTAATGGAACAGGAAGATCCCGTTGGACAGGTGATCGAGCATCGTAAGCTGGATACAGGTCTTGATATTACCAATAAAACAGCTCCTTTCGGAAATATAATGATCATTTATGAATCCAGACCAGATGTAACTATCGAGGCTGCGGTTCTTGCTTTTAAAGCAAATAACAAGATCTACTTAAAAGGTGGTAAAGAAGCCATTAATAGTAATAAGATTCTTGAAGAGTGCTGGCATGAAGCCCTTGAAGAAAATGGACTTGGAAAAGAATGGATCAAGTTGCTTCACCTTGACAGAACTGAGACCCAGGAATTCCTAAAAAATCCACCAGAACAATTAGATCTTATCGTACCACGTGGTGGTGAAAGATTGATCGCATTCGTTAAAGAGCACGCTACCGGAGCAGTACTGGTAAGCGGTAGAGGAAACAATTTCCTATATGTCTCTAAAAATGCAGATTTTGATGTCGCTAAAAAAGTGATGTTAAATGCGAAAATAGATAAAATCTCAGGTTGTAATGCCCTGGATAAAGTTCTTGTAGATAAGAATATCGAAGGATATGAATCTAAATTGAAAGAACTTGAAGAATTATTCAGAGATAATAAGGTAAATATTCTTGTTGATGATGAAGTATCTAAAGTATTAACCGATGCTGAAAAAGTACCTTCTGAAGATACCTGGTACGAGGAGTTTCTAGCAATGAAAATTGTTATCGGAGCGATCGATGGGCTGGATGCAGCTATCGAAAAGATCAACCAGTATTCTGGAGGTCACTCTGCTTCTATTATCACAAAAGATAAAGATGAAGCTCTTACCTTTATGGAACAGGTAGACAGTGCTGCGGTATACCATAATGCTTCCACAAGATTTACTGATGGAGGACAAATGGGAGTTGGTGCAGAGCTGGCGATCTCTACAGATAAACTTCACCATAGAGGTCCACTAGGATTGAAACAATTAGTGACTAATAAATACTATGTTCTTGGTGAAGGGCACGTAAGAGTATAATTACTCGAAACATATAAATTAGAAAAGGCGCCATTGGGCGCCTTTTTCCTTTGTAACATTTTTAATAATATAGAGTCTTATATTGCAAAGATCTTTTTTTATGAAAAAAATAATAATGGGAGTCGCTGCAGCATCCCTGCTTTTTGCCTGCAAGACTCAAAATGTACCTCAAACCCAAACAGAACAACCTATAGTTGCCAGCATAAATCTTGTAGACGTACAGGATGATAAGGTCTGGGTAACCGTAGATCCAGACAGGTTCACTGTAGACAGCACAACTTTCAACATCCCTAAAACTGTTCCTGGAACTTATTCTGAAGACAATTACGGGAAGTTCTCTGAAGGTTTTAAAGCACTTGACTACAAGGGCAATGAATTAGCCTTTACTAAACTCGATGATAACAGCTACAGCATTACCGACGCCAGGAATCTGGATAAAGTAATGTATCAGGTGAACGATTCTTTCGACTGGGAAAATGAAGGCGGAGTTTATTCCATGGCGGGAACAAACATCCTGAAAGATGAGAATTTCCTGCTTAACCTTCACGGTTTCGTAGGCTATTTCGATAAAATGAAAGAAAAAGAATTTCGTCTTGAAATTGTACGCCCGGCAGATCTTATTCCTGCCTCTTCCTTAACTGTAGACAATACGACTTCTGGAGAAAATAATACCAAAACAGACGTTTTTAAACTGGACAGGTACTTCGAGGTTATAGATAATCCTATCATGTATTCGGCACCAGATACTACAAGTTTCATGGTTCAGGATATGCAGGTTCTATTGAGCGTTTATTCGCCAAATAAAAAACATTCGGCACAGAGCTTAAAGCCTGGTATGGAGAAAATGATCCGTGCTCAAAAGAGATTCCTTGGTGATATTAACAGCACCGATAAATACGCCATCCTGGTTTATTTATCAGACTCTCCGGGCGAAGGTAACGCCGGTAATTTTGGAGCTTTAGAACACCATACTTCCACCGTGGTAGTAATGCCAGAATCTATGGAGCCAAAAGCCCTTGATAAAAGCATGACCGATATTGTTTCTCATGAATTCTTTCACATAATCACTCCGCTGGGAATACATTCTAATGAGGTGCATTATTTCGATTATAACGACCCAAAGATGTCTCAGCATTTATGGATGTATGAAGGGGTGACCGAATATTTCGCTAACCTTTTCCAGGTGAATCAAGGCCTTATCAATAACCAGGAATTCTATAATAGAATGGTAGAAAAGATCACTACCTCTCAAAGGTTTGATGACACGGTGCCATTTACCGTAATGAGCAAGAATATTCTGGAAGATGAATATAAAGACAGCTATTACAATGTATATCTGAAAGGTGCTTTAATAGGAATGACCCTGGACATTCGCCTTAGAGAATTGAGCGGAGGAAAAATGGGTATCCTGGATCTAATGAAGAAACTAAATGAAAGATATGGTAAGGACAAACCTTTTAATGATGATGAATTAATCCCTGTGATCGTAGAGCTTACTTATCCTGAGATCCAGGAATTCTTTGATACTTATGTAAGTGGAAAAACTCCGATTCCTTACGATGAGTTCTTTGAAAAAGTAGGACTTGAAGAAAAAGAGATGATGACCGAGGTTGGATATTTCATTAACGGACAAACCCCATATATCACCGCTAATCAACAAACCATGGAGATCCTTTTCAGAGATAACATGGAATTGAACACATTCCTGAAAGATCTTGGAATTGAGGGTGGAGATACCTTGAAATCTGTAAATGGAACCGAATATAACATTAAGAATGTATACGACCTTATTATGGCCAGCCAGAACTGGAGTGAAGGTAACGACATTACGATGACGGTTAAAAGAGACGGGGAAGAAATAAAACTGGAGGGTAAGATCTCAACTCCTAAGGACATGGATAAGACTTACGTGGAAATGCAGAATGCAGATGGAGAACAGATAGAACTCCGTAACGCATGGCTTAAGGGCTAATCACCATTTGAATTTGATTTAAAAGCGGCAGGAATTTCCTGCCGCTTTTTTTATGCTATATTTTGTGCTTTAGCATTCTTAACTTATTATCTTTAAATTCAAAACCAACCAGCCTTTTATGGAAATTCCAATCCTCCAGGATATAGTAATTATTTTAGGACTATCTATAGTTATTATACTTGCCTTCAATAAGTTAAAACTGCCTGCAATCCTAGGATTTCTAATCGCTGGGATCATTGCCGGACCTCATGCCTTTAATTTAATAAGTTCACAGCACGAGGTTGAATTACTTTCTGAAATTGGGATCATTTTCCTGCTTTTTGTCATTGGTATTGAGCTCTCTCTAAAAGGGCTGGCCTCTATAAAAAAGATCATTTTTCTGGGGGGAGGTTTACAGGTTGGAGGCACGATCCTTATTACCGTGGGAATCTCATCGATCCTGGGTTTATCTCTTAACACTTCTATTTTTCTGGGCTTCCTTTTTAGCCTGAGTAGTACGGCGATAGTTCTCAAATTGCTCCAGGAAAGGGGCGAAATGTCTACCCCTCATGGAAGGATTGGTTTAGGGATCCTGATTTTCCAGGATATTATCGTGGTACCTATGATGCTTTTCACGCCATTACTGGCTGGTGAAACGCCCAATATTCTTTCTACAATAGCAATTATGGCCATCAAGATTCTGTTGGTGCTGGTAATTGTTTATATCCTGGCGCGCTATGTAGCGCCGAAGATATTTGGATGGGTAGTAAAGACCAAGAATCAGGAGTTGTTCATATTAACTGTAGTTGTATTCTGCTTTGGAGTGGCCTGGCTAACTTCTACTGTGGGTCTTTCACTGGCATTAGGAGCATTTTTCGCCGGACTTATTATTTCTGAATCAGATTACAGCCACCAGGCAACCGCGAACGTACTGCCGTTCAGGGAGATCTTTATCAGCTTTTTCTTTATATCTGTAGGAACGCTTCTGAATCTTGAATTTTTCATAGAAAACCTGGTAATAATCTTTCTTTTGGTAATTGGTGTAGTACTCCTGAAGATGCTGGTTGTGGCCGGAACCGTACTTATTTTAAAATATCCGGCCAGGACGGTATTCCTGGCTTTATTCAGCTTATTCCAGGTTGGGGAATTCTCACTTCTACTTTCGGGTGTAGGTAAGGAAAACGGTCTTATTCCGGAAAATATTTATCAGTACTTTCTAGCGATCTCGATCATCACCATGGGAGTAACCCCTTTCCTAATCACTTCTGCTCCAAGGATCACCTATGCCTTGCTTAAAGCACCAATTCCATCGGGCGTTAGGAAGAGATTGGAGAACATAAAAAAAAGCACCAAGGCCGAAGAAGAGTTCTCAGAGGAAAGTCTTCATGATCACCTGATAGTTATAGGCTACGGAATTAACGGATCGAACATATCTAAAGCAGCAAGAAAGGCTGAGATTCCTTACGTTCTAATAGATACGAGCCCAGAAAGCTTTGAAAAGGCTAAAAAAAATAATGAACCCATCATTTTTGGAGATGCTACGCAGGCTACAATTCTAAAACATGCTCACGTGCAGGAAGCAAGGGTCATCGTAATCGCGATATCAGATCCCGGGGCAACCAGGAAAATGCTTACCAGTATCAGGCAGTTCACTCAAACCGCGACTATCATCGTAAGAACTAAATACGTCAAGGAAATTGAAGATGCCATAAGACTTGGTGCAGATGAAGTGGTGCCCGAAGAATTCGAAACTTCCATAGAGATCTTTACCAGGGTATTGAAGAAATATCTGGTTCCATTTGATGAGATCCAGGAATTTATTAACCAGATTCGATCTTCAGATTACGAGATGCTGACATCCATGAAAAAGAGTCCGCACTCCCCTGCCCTACAGCATTTGAACATTCCCAATAAGGAGATCGTTACCCTAAAGGTGCAACGTGATAATCACCAGATCGTTGGAAAAACCATAGAAGAATCTGGTATTGGCAAGAATTACCGGGTAACGCTTCTAGCTATTCATCGGGACCGCATGTACCTCACCGAAATATCACCAGATACAGTTATTAAACAGGGTGACTTGCTATACCTATTTGGGCATCCTAATAATATTAACCATTTAAATAAATTGCTTTCCTTTTAATCTCGCTTTATTTTTTAAATTTAGGCACCTAACCATTTATCGTGATTAATGAGCAATACGCCAGAAAAGATCCGTAATTACTATAAGTTCATACGTTTTATGCTGAAATACTGGAACAGCGATCTATTTCGCCAGACCAGCTCGGTTGCTATGAATGGAGAACTTTCAGAAGAAGATAAAGAACATAAATTCGATCAATCACCCGAAGAACTTGTTGAGGATCTTAAAGAAATGGGTCCTACTTATATAAAATTAGGGCAGTTGCTTTCTACCAGGCCAGATCTTTTGCCAGATGAATACCTGAACGCACTTTCCAACCTGCAGGATAATGTTTCGCCGGTGCCATTTGAAGAAGTCAAAGAGATCATCGAAAAAGAACTGGGTACCAAGATCTCCAAGGCATTTAATTCTTTTGATGAAAAGCCATTGGCCAGCGCTTCTATTGGCCAGGTGCACAGGGCAGAACTTCACTCAGGTAAACCTGTCGCTGTAAAAGTGCAGAGACCCGGTATCGCCAAACAGTTCATGGATGACCTCGAAACCCTTGATGAATTAACCGCCCTGGCAGTAAAACATCTGGAAACGGCCAAAACATACGCTATAGATGAAGTCTTTGCCGAACTAAGGCGCATCCTGATCAATGAACTCGATTATAAAAAAGAAGCTCAGAATTTAAAAACCTTAAGCAAAAATCTAGAACAATACGATAACCTCATCATTCCAGCCCCAGTAGACGATTATAGTTCTACCAGGGTGCTTACCATGGAATTCGTAAGTGGAAAAAAGATTACTTCCCTTTCTCCCCTTCGGAAAATGGAAAATGATTTTTCAGGACTTGTTGAAGAGTTAGTGGAAGCTTATTTACAGCAGATCATCAATGACGGATTTGCCCATGCAGATCCACATCCCGGAAATATAAAATTCACCGAAAATAATCAGATCGCCTTGATCGACCTGGGCATGGTGGCCCGGTTCACGCCTCAGCTTCAGGAAAACTTAATAGAACTATTACTGGCGATAAGCCAGAGTAATGGTGAAAAGACCGCTCATTGCCTTTTAAAAATGAGTGAGCTGAGTGAAGATTCCCAGAAGAAGCAATTTTCCAAGACCGTGAGCGATGTGATCATGGAAAGCGAGAATAGCCGGGCGAAGGATTTGCAAACAGGTAGAATTCTTATCCAGCTAAACAGGCTTGCACTAACCACGCATATTAAATTACCCGTGGAGATCAATATTCTTGGTAAGATATTATTGAATCTAGATCAGATCGTGGCTATGCTGGATCCAGATTTCGACCTTAGAGCAGCCATCCAGAGAAATGTGCATGAGATCATGCGCAAGAAAATGATCAGCGAATTAAAGCCGGAAAACTTTTTCAGTACCCTTATAGAAACTAAACATTTCCTGGAGAAGATGCCGGAGCGGATGAACCTGATTTCCGAAAACCTGGCCAACAATGATTTTAAGATAAAGATCGATGCTATAGATGAAAAGAGGGTGACCGATGGATTTCAAAAAGTAGCCAACAGGATCACTTTAGGTTTGATCATCGCCGCCATGATCATTGGTGCTTCCATGCTTATGCAGGTTCCTTCAGATTTCAGGATATTTGGATATCCCGGGCTCGCTATGATCTTCTTTCTGCTTGCAGCGGCAGGAGCTATCGTACTTAGTTATGTCATCATTTTCAGAGATGAAAACCTTAATAATAAAGATTAGTTTTTAACCTTCAGAATTAAATTAGAATAATGCGAAAATTTTCACTTTTATTGATCCTAGGATTAATTCCTTTACTAAACCATGCTCAAAATATTGAGATTCCCTTAGATACTACGGTAACCACACAACATTCAGCAAACATCAACGGTAAATCTATCGATTATACCGCTGAAACTGGTTTTATGCCTTTATGGAACGACGACAGAGAACCTATTGCCAGTCTGTTCTATACTTACTATAAACGCAGCGGAGTTAAAAACACCGAAAACAGGCCTTTAGTGATTTCATTTAACGGCGGACCTGGATCTGCTTCGGTCTGGATGCATATTGCCTATACCGGGCCACGTGTACTCAAGATCGATGACGAAGGATTCCCGATACAGCCTTACGGAATTAAAGACAACCCGCACTCTATTCTTGATGTGGCCGATATTGTTTTTGTAAATCCTGTAAATACTGGGTATTCCAGAGCGATCCCAAATGAAGAGGGTAAAATTAATAGAGAAAAGTTCTTTGGGGTAAATGCAGATATTCAATATCTGGCAGAATGGTTAAATACCTTTGTAACCCGTAAGAACAGATGGTTGTCCCCAAAATACCTGATCGGTGAAAGTTATGGAACTACAAGAGTTTCAGGTTTAGCACTTGAACTTCAGAACAGCCAGTGGATGTATCTTAACGGAGTAATTTTAGTTTCTCCAACAGAAATAGGTCTAGATCGCGAAGGTCCGGTGGAAATCGCAAACAGGTTACCATATTTTGCTGCGGCTGCCTGGTATCATAAGGCATTGCCACAGGAGTTGCAACAAAAAGATCTTGATGAATTACTTCCAGAAGTGGAAGATTATGCCATCAATGAATTATTACCGGTATTGGTAAAAGGAGGATTCATTGAAGATTCTGAAAAACAACAGGTAGCAGAAAAAATGGCTTATTATTCTGGTATCGATAAAAAAGTGATCCTTCAGAATAATCTGGAAGTGCCTTTCAGGTATTTCTGGAAAGACCTACTTCGTGAAGAAGGAGGGTTTACGGTAGGGCGACTTGACTCCAGGTATAGAGGCATCGACGCTAAAGAGGCCGGGGATAATCCAGATTATAACGTGGAGCTAACTTCATGGTTGCATTCTTTTACCCCTGCGATCAATTATTATTTAAGAGAAGAACTGGATTTTAAAACAGATTTGAAATATAATATGTTTGGGCCGGTTCATCCATGGGATAGAAGCGGGAATAATACTGGTGAGAATTTAAGACAGGCCATGGCACAAAACAAAAATCTGGACGTATTGATCCAGTCTGGTTATTTTGATGGTGCCACCACCTATTTTAATGCTAAATATTCTATGTGGCAACTGGACCCAAGTGGAAAAATGAAAGACCGCTTAAGCTTTAAAGGTTACCGAAGCGGCCATATGATGTATTTGAGAAATGAAGACCTGAAAAAGGCCAATGACGACCTAAGAGAATTCATTCAGAATAGTCTACCCGGAGAGGAACCAGCAAAATATTAATATTTTTAGCTTAATAAATATCCCTTTAGATCTTCATAATTGCTGATCTGAAGGGATTTTTTTTGCTCATCCATTAAAGCCTGAATTACGTCCGGGATTTCTACCTTATCGCCTATTGCTGCTTCCACAGTATCCAGAAATTTAACCGGATGCGCCGTCTCTAAAAAGGTGCCGTAATACCCATCCTTATCTTTTAAATATTTCTGAAGTCCCAGGTATCCCACAGCACCATGTGGATCCATGATATAACCAGTTTCAGAATATACTTTTTTCATAACTTTCCTCGTAGCTTCATCATCGAAACTATAAGCTGAAAGCACTTTTTTCACCGAAGAATATTCATCATCGAACAGCCTTAGCACCCTGATAAAATTGCTGGGATCTCCAACATCCATGGCATTAGAAATGGTCGCCACGCTTGGTTTAGGTTTATAGTTCGCGGTATCCAGGTAATTTGTGACCGTATCATTAGCATTATTAGCTGCAACAAAATGATCTATAGGCAATCCCATTTCCCGGGCCAGCATCCCGGCGCAAATGTTTCCAAAATTCCCACTAGGCACAGAAAATACCAGTTTCTTATTCTTATCTGCCAGTTGCCTGTAGGCTAGGAAATAATAGAACATTTGCGGTAACCACCTGGCGAGATTAATAGAGTTCGCTGAAGTCAGCCTGCGTTGCTCTGTGATATCCTTATCCAGAAAAGCCTGTTTTACCATTTTTTGACAATCGTCAAAAACACCATCCACTTTCAAAGCAGTTATATTCTGTCCCAAAGTGGTAAGCTGTTTTTCCTGAATATCGCTAACCTTCCCTTTGGGATAAAGGATCACCACGTCTATACCGTCAACTCCTAAAAACCCATTGGCAACCGCACCTCCAGTATCTCCGGAAGTTGCAACCAGTACGGTCACTTTACCAAGATTTCCTTTTTTGATAAAATAGCCTAAACTTCCCGCCATAAACCTCGCTCCTACATCCTTAAATGCTAGCGTTGGTCCATGAAAAAGTTCCAGGCTGCCGATATTTTCTTCAACATCCACTACTGGAAATTCAAAATCAAGGGTTTCGTCAATAATATCCATCAATTCTGAATCTGGAATTTCGGCTCCAACATATTTTTGAATCGCATTAAATGCAATCTCGGTTTTATCTAGCTTATTCAATTCCTGAAAGAAGGAAGCAGGAAGTTTTACAATTTCCTCCGGAAAATAAAGACCTTTATCCGGAGCAAGACCTCTTACTACCGCGTCCTCGAAATTGCTGGTATGTTCCCTATTATTTAAACTGAAATATTTCATAAGATTTTTACTCCTTTTTCATTAATAGCTGAAAGATGCAATTCAAAATCTATATCTTTTTTTGAATAAAATGCCTGGATCGATTTTTTTACTTTTTCGGCATTTTCATCTCCTCTACACAAGGCATATACTGAAGGTCCCGAACCGGAGATACCAAAGCCCAGGGCGCCATTTTCTGTCACCAATTCATCCAGTTCCCTGAAGTAAGGAATAAGAATAGACCTCACCGGTTCTACGATCTCATCCTGCAGACTTCTCCCGAGAAGTTCATAATCTTCAGTATAAAGTGCGCTTACAAATGCTCCTAGATTTCCCCACTGGTTAATGGCACTTTTGAGACTTACATTTTGTTTGATTATAGATCTGGAATCTTTGGTCTTGATCTCGATCAAAGGATGTAGAACCACCACCCTGAGATCTGAAGGCACCGGCAAACTTAGCACTTCCAGGGGGCAATAACTTCTTACCAGGTTAAAACCACCTAATAGTGCCGGGGCTACATTATCTGCATGAGCATTTCCGCTGGCAAGTAGTTCTCCCTGCATCGCAAATGAAATAAGATCCTTTTTTTGAAATGGTTCTCCAAGTAATTTATTAACAGCAAAAACAGCTCCGGCAGAGCTGGCCGCGCTGCTGCCAATTCCACTACCCGGTTTTATCTTTTTATTGATCTCGATATCAAAACCTTCATTGGAATCTAATTCTTTCAATAAAGCTTTTACTGCCACGCCGGCAACATTTTCATCTGCATTAAGAGGAAGGTCCTGCCCGGTAATTTTAGTGATCCTAACTTCATTGAGATCATTTTTTCGAATCAGCATTTCATCACCAACTGAATCGAGACAACACCCGAGAACATCAAAACCGCAGGAAAGATTGGCCACCGTGGCCGGAGCGAAAATTTTTAATTCTTCCATAATTATTTCTTTCCTATTCTTATGATATCAGCAAATATACCAGAGGCAGTAACCTCAGCTCCTGCGCCGGCTCCTTTTACGATCAAAGGCTGTTCGGGATAACGATCTGTAAAGAACAAAACGATATTATCGCTTCCGCTTAAATTGGCAAACGGGTGCTGCGCATCCACTTTCTGAAGGCCTACTTTAGCCTTGCCATTTTCCAGTTGCGCGACATATTTTAATTCAGCACTATTTTGCTCAGCATTTTTATATAGTTTCTCGAACTCCGGTTCATCCCGTTTTAGTAATTCAAAGAATTTTTCATTTGACTCTGAGTTCAAGCTTTCTTCAGATAAAAAATTATCTCTTTCAATATCTTCCAATTCCAGTTTAAGTCCGCTTTCTCGTGAAAGTATCAGAATTTTCCTAGCAACATCCACTCCGCTAAGATCGATCTTTGGATCTGGTTCGGTATAACCTTCTTTCATAGCTGTTTCTACCACTTTATAAAAAGGCTCTGAAGCGTCATAATTATTGAATACAAAGTTCAGGCTTCCAGAGAGAACTGCCTGGATCTTCCTGATTCGGTCCCCTGATGCCATCAAATTCTGTAAAGTATCAATAATTGGTAATCCCGCTCCTACATTTGTTTCATAGTGGAAAGAGGCTCCATATTCCCTGGCCAGGTTTTGTAGATTTTCATAATTCTCATAAGCATCTGCACAGGCGATCTTATTACAGGTAACCACCGAAATAGAATTTGCGAGGTATTCTTTATACCATTCAGAAATTTCGGCGCTTGCTGTGTTATCAACGAAAATGCTGTTACGAAGGTTGTATTGTTTTACCCGGTTAAAAAATTCATTTTTATCGGCTTTTTCAGCTTTATCTAGATCCTCTTTCCAATGGTCAAGATCAATTCCATCCTCATTGAAAAGCATTTTCCTGGAATTTGAAACGGCAAGTACTCTCACCTTTAATCGCAATTTTTCCAGCAAATAACTCTCCTGTTTTTTTAACTGGTCCAACAGTTTGCTTCCAACATTCCCAACTCCGGTCACGAAAAGGTTCAGTTCTTTGGAGGGAACCTCGAAAAACTGCTCATGAAGCGTATTCAGCGCCTTGGTGACATCTTTTTTAGCAATCACGGCAGATATATTCCGTTCTGAAGAACCCTGCGCTATAGCTCTTATATTGATGTTGTTGTTCCCCAGGGCACTAAACATTTTACCGCTTAAGCCATGGTGACTTTTCATCCGGTCACCAACCAGTGCGATAATGGAAACATTATCCTCAATTTCTACCGGCTTAATTTTCTTGAAAGCGATCTCCGCTTCGAATGCTTCATCCAGAGCTTCTTTAGCTTTCTCAGCTTCATCGGCTTTCACCGCAATACAAATACTATGTTCTGAAGATGCTTGAGTAATTAGAACAACATTTATATGCTCCTGGAAAAGAATCTCGAAGAAACGCTTGGAAAATCCTGGAATCCCAACCATGCCGCTACCTTCGATATTCAATAATTTAATGGAGTCGATATGAGTGATCCCGGTTACCCAACGAAAGTTCTTTTTGCTGGATTTTGAGATCAGGGTTCCCGGTTCATCAGGCTCAAAAGTATTCTTAATATGGATCTTTATATTCTTATCCAGTAATGGCTGTAAAGTTGGCGGATAAAGCACTTTCGCACCAAAATGTGAAAGTTCCATTGCTTCTTCATAAGAGATATTCTTAAGCGAATATGCCTGCGGAACAAGATTTGGATTGGCCGTAAACATTCCGTTCACGTCGGTATAAATAAATACTTTTTCCAGGTCCAGAGCCCCGGCAATGATAGCTGCGGTAAAATCTGACCCTCCCCTACCTAAGGTACTGGGAACTCCCTGGTCGTTTTTCGCGACAAAACCGGGAACTATATAAAAGTCGGCTTTATTCTTTTCGAAAAAATCTTTCAGATTACGGTTGGTCACCTCATAATTTACAAGCACTTTTTCATTCGTATTCTTACATACGATGAGTTCCCTGGTATCTGTGAACAGGCTATCCAGGTTCAGACTTTTAAAATATTCTGCAATGATCAAAGAGCTAAGGATCTCACCAAAACCGGAAATCACATGTTTGGTCTTATCTGAAAGTTCATTTAGAAGATACACTCCTTCATATAATGTTTCCAGGCGGTTAAACTGATTTTTAACCTGACTGAGAATACTGCTTTGCGCGGTTACAGGAATAAGTTCGCGAACCACTTCCAGGTGTCTTTTTTCATTCCTCTCAAGGATCTCTTTATAAGTAAGATCTTCTTTTGATGCGAGTTCGGCCATTAGAAGAAGATCATTGGTCACCCCTCCAAATGCCGAAAACACTGAAATAACAGCATCTTTTTTTAAATGTTCTTGAATAGTTTGAGCTACTAGTTTGATTCGCTCTGAAGTGGCTAAAGATGAGCCTCCAAATTTCAGGATATACATAACTGAAATTGTTTATAAGGTTAATATGAATATTAAGTATACAGGTGTACGGACGGAAGTTATATAGCAAGGACCCCAAAAGGGGTAATACCTGTGATCGTGATAATCATAGTAGACATACGGAAAGAAATATTTCCGGTGGTACTATTGATATTTTGCTGAAGTATTTTCACGATTTATCCTAATAACTTTTTTAAAGGTATTTAAATAAAATTACCGGCAAAATTTTTTCTTAGAAAGTCTAAAAAAATTATCGATTTGATAATTTAAAAGCATTAAAAAACCCGATACTTTAAAATATCGGGTTTTATTTTAATTATTTCGAAACAAGATTATTATAAACCACTGATGTAGCTTCCATAAAGATCCTTGAATTGCAGTCCTTTAGAAAACCTCTGCTTGCTTAGTTTTTTAAACTCTACAAGCGCCCATAAAAGGAACTCCTTCATGAAATATTTGTCCTCTGCCTTAAGCTCGGGTTGGTATTTCTCGATTAGCTTATTCAATGGTTCAATAGAATCCAGTTTTTCCTTGTAATCTGAATCTGGCAGATCATCTGGCAATTCGAAACCTGAACTTTCGAAGAACCATTCTACCAGGTCATCATAGGGCGTAGTTGCGTCTGGTTTTTGCAACTTTTCGATTTTTGGGAAATAATCTGGAAACAATGTTTTTACAGCATCACCTATTAATTGCTGTGCAACAAAAGCAGCTCCCTCCTGTTCTCCTTCATAAACCAGTTCCACTTTTCCAGTAATGGATGGAATAACCCCTAGAAAATCACCAAACCTTAATAATGTGTTTTCTTCTCCATTTTTGATGGCTCTCCTTTCGGCAGTACTCAGTAAGTTTTCAAAAGCCGTGATACTCATTCTGGCACTAACACCACTCTTATGATCTATGAATTCACTATCCCTCGCTTCAAAACTTACCTGCTCCAGTAGATCTTTGGCCATTTCAGGAACATGAACCAGTTCTCGTTGTCGCTTGTCTAATTGCGCTTCCTGGGAAGTAATGGTTTTTGCGATCTCAATATTTTCAGGATAATGGGTTAATATTTGAGAACCTATACGGTCTTTTAAAGGAGTAACTATACTACCTCTATTGGTATAATCTTCAGGATTAGCCGTAAAGACGAATTGCATATCTAAGGGCAACCTGAGTTTAAAACCTCTAATCTGAATATCCCCTTCCTGTAAAATATTAAAAAGCGCCACCTGTATTCTCGCCTGTAGATCTGGCAACTCGTTAATCACAAAAATACTACGATTAGCACGCGGGATCATTCCAAAATGTATCACACGATCATCTGCATAACTCAACCTTAAATTAGCTGCTTTTATAGGATCTACATCTCCAATAAGATCGGCCACGGTAACATCTGGTGTCGCCAGCTTCTCAAAGAACCTGTCTTCGCGGTGAATCCATTCAATAGGAGTTTCGTCTCCCTTGGCGATAATTAGATCCTTAGCAAACCGGCTTATAGGTTTTAAAGGATCATCATTGATCTCAGAGCCTTCAATTGTTGGGATCCATTCATCTAAAAGGTTCACCATTAACCTGGCGAGTCTCGTTTTTGCCTGTCCTCGTAATCCAAGTAAATTAATATTATGCCGGGAAAGAATAGCTCTTTCCAGCTCTGGGATCACGGTATAGTCATAACCATGAATTCCTTCAAAGGCATTTTCGCCTTTTCTGATCTTATCCTTAAGATTATCTCTAAGTTCCTCTTTAATGCTTTTACTCTCGTAACCTGCTTTTTTGAGGTCTCCTAACTTCTTTATATTGTCCTTGTTCATATTCTTATTCTTAGCCTCTTATTCTTTTTTTTCGGTTAATTTCATAATCTTCAAATATCATCTCACCTAAACCTTTCAAACCGGTATAAAATGCCTTCCCCTGGTTTGCCATGGTGAATTCCTGCACAAACCTGGTTAGATAAGGATCCTGGGCGATCATAAAAGTTGTTATCGGGATCCTCAATTTCCTGGCCTGCCTCGCCATGTTATAGCATTTATCGACAATGTAAGGATCCAGCCCCAAACTGTTTTTATAATAGCTACCATCACGTTCTCTAACACAACTTGGTTTACCATCGGTAATCATGAAAATCTGCTTATTGGTATTTCTTTTACGGCGTAAAAGGTCCATGGCTAACTCAAGTCCGGCGACGGTATTGGTATGATAAGGTCCAACTTTTAAATATGGTAATTCGGCAATCGAGATCGGCCAGGCATCATTACCAAATACGAGAATGTCCAAGGTATCCTTTGGATATCTGGTGGTAATTAATTCTGATAATGCCATGGCTACTTTTTTAGCCGGGGTGATCCTGTCTTCTCCATATAGGATCATACTATGGCTGATATCTATCATTAAGACCGTACTCATTTGGGATTTATGGTGTGTTTCCTCTACGACCAGATCATCTTCAGACATCGTGAATTCTCCAATACCATGATTAATCTGGGCATTTCGAAGACTTTCGGTCATGGATATTCTGCTTAATGAATCACCAAACTGGTAGGCTCTAAAATCTCCCGTATGTTCATCTCCCCTTCCAATTTGATTGGTTCGATGATTTCCGGAAGAACTTTTTTTCAATCTTCCGAAGATCTGCTCTAGGGCCTGTTGCCTAATAGCACGCTCGGTCTTGGCGGTAATGGCCATGGAGCCATTTCCATCCTGGTCTATTTCCTCTCTTATATATCCTTTTTTCTTAAGATCTTCAATAAAATCATCCAGGGTATAATCTTCATTCGTCAATTGATACTCCTCATCCAACTGCTTCATCCAATCCAGGGCTTCATCCAGGTCACCCGAAGTATGGGTAATGATCTCCTTAAAAATGTCGAATAACTTGTCAAAAGGAGAAACTTCAGGTTCATCATACTTATTGAATATGAACCCTCTTATCGCTTTATCTGCATTCCTTTCCATATTTCTAAAATTAAAGCTTTTTCAAGAGAATTTAAAAACATGCTTTGTAAACACTAACTAAACTTTTGTTAATAGATAAAATGGGTACATCTCACCTCTTACTGTTATTCTTTTCTTAATTGGTTCCCGTTTTTTATAAGGAAATAAGAGATTTGAAAAAAATTATATGAGAAAAATCGCCCCCCTTCTATTAATGATCTTTATGTGTAATTCACTTTTTTCACAGGAAAGTTCATCTCCCTATAAAACTGAATTCTGGAAAGATGGTTCATGGATCGCAGGATCAACGGCATTAAATGTGCTTGGAGTAATAACCATCCAGAATAAAGATGACCTAACAGATCTTGATCTGGAAGAACTGGATAGAGGTGATATTTGGAAAATAAACCGCGGGGCAGCTGGAAATTATTCCGTAGAAGCAGATGAATTAAGTTATGTGCCTTTTTACGCTTCTTTCGCCAGCCCATTGTTATTTCTACTTGGCGAGGATGAACGAAAAAATTTCGGTCAAATTTCAGTGATGTTCGTTGAGACCATGGCGTCAACAGGAGCTATTTTCACCATTACTGCAGGGACTGTTCAAAAAAGCAGACCGCTAGTTTATAATGAAGATCTTTCGGCCGAAGAAAGAAAAGATTCTGATGCCCAAAGATCCTTTTTTGCAGGTCATACTGCGGCAACGGCTGCAGCTACTTTTTTCAGTGCAAAGGTGTTTCAGGATTTCAATCCAGATTCCCCGGCTGTTCCATATGTTTGGGCAGGAGCGGTTGCTGTACCTGCTTATGTAGGTTACTTGCGAACCAAAGCAGGTAAACATTTCTTAACAGATAATTTAATTGGTTTTGGAATTGGAGCCGCTTGTGGTATCTTAGTTCCTGAAATTCACAAGATCGGGAATGAAAAACTGGATATATATCCTACTTCACAGACGAATGTATTGGGAACCGGAATTGACACTAAGGGTATTGCCTTAAACTATACATTTTAAAGATTCATTTACTTATGAGCATCGGAGAAATTCTTGTCCTCTTTTTCACAGTAATAATGTGTATCCCGACAATAGCTTCACTTACCAGGTTTGATATCTGGTGGGTAAGAGGTTTTGACTTTCCCCGTATACAAATCAGTTTCCTCATTATTTGTGTGCTTGTTGCTTCCCTGGTAGTTTACGAATTTTCTGAGCTCTGGCATTTTGTTGCGGTAGGAGCTTTACTTTTCAGCCTTTTTTATCAATTCAAGAAAATATTCCCTTATACCTACCTGGCTAGAAAGCAAGTCATGAAGTTCAAGGGAAGCGATCCAAATGCAACCATTTCAATCCTTGTAAGCAATGTTCTAACCCCTAATAAAAGAAGTGATAAACTCATTTCTCTTATTAAAGAGAGGGAGCCAGACCTGGTTCTTACTTTGGAAACTGATAAAAGGTGGGAAGAAGAACTTTCAGAAATAGAAAAAGACTATAAATACAACATTAAAATTCCTAAAGACAATTTATACGGAATGCACCTTTATTCGAAACTGGAACTGGATGATATTAAGGTTAGAAACCTGGTACAGGAAGATATACCATCCATCCACGGAAATGTGATCTTAAGAAATGGTAAAAAGGTAAGGTTGCATTGTCTTCATCCAATGCCTCCAAGTCCTACAGAAAGTGAGACTTCAACCAACAGGGATGCAGAACTATTAATGGTAGGAAGGGATATCGATGCCGAAAAAGATTCCATTCTGGTCATTGGTGATCTTAATGATGTTGCCTGGTCCAGAACTACGAGGTTGTTTCAAAAACTCAGCGGGTTAATGGATCCAAGGAAAGGAAGAGGCTTTTTCAATACTTTTCATTCCAATTATTTTCTGCTTAGATGGCCGTTAGATCATGTTTTTCACACCAAAGACTTTACTCTTATTGATATCGCCAGGGAGCGAAATATAGGCTCTGATCATTTCCCTATGTATATAAAACTGAATTATGAACCTACAGCAGAGGCCATCAATGAGGATACAGATGCTCCGGCTCAGGAAGAAGAAAACTGGGCAGAAGAAAAGATTCAGAATGCCGATCCATTAATGAAGAAAATGGATTTTAACTCTCTGCAAAGTATTTTTCGAGCTTAGAGATACCTTTTAATTTTGCGCAGTGCTTGGCGGAAACAGGTTTTTCTATGAAATCTATCACGTGAGGATCGTTGGCAGCGTCTCTCTTATCTTTTCTATCTATAGAAGAAGTTACCATTACTACATGAAACCGGTCGTTATCTGGAACGTTCTTTATTTCTTCCAGGAACTGCCAGCCACTCATATTAGGCATGTTTATATCCAGCATAATTAAGTAACTAACCTCCGTGTCTGAATCCTGGCTCAAAAAACGTAGGGCTTCGCCAGCATCTTTAAAAGAAATAGGGTCAGGGTCCAGCTCACACTTAGAGACAATTTTCTTTTGTAAAAATGTAACTATTTCGTCATCATCCACTATTATAGTTCGTAACATCTTATAGGTTGATTTTGGGGTTCAATAAAATTCCTATTCAGTTTGAGTTGCAATCTTCCTGATAATACTATCAAGCTCATTTGCTGAAGTTAAAATAATTTCAAGTATTTCGTCAATGTTTTCTAAATCATTTTTATAATTAAGAAGTAAATCTACCAGTCCCATAAGCTTGGCTAAAGGTGCTCTTACCGTATGGGATTGCGTCCAGGCGATTTCTTTTAAACGTTTATTATGATTCTCTATAGCAATTAAATGTTGTTTTCTTTCAGTGATATCCTGCATGGAACCTATAATTCTAATTGGATTCCCCTTTTCATCAACCATTAAATAGCTTCTATCCAGAATATATTTATAAGATCCATCGGCACACTGGAATCTATATTCTATAGTGAGATTCTTAACTCCATTTTCTTTCATTTCCTTCGCTCCTGCTCTTACGTAATCATGGTCTTCAGGATGAATTTTGCTATTCCACCATTTACTTGAATATTTTCCATTCCCTTTTTCATATCCAAAAATTTTAAAAGTTGCTTCGCTTACGCTTATTTCATCTTTTTGAATATCGTAATCGGTAATGATATCACTGGTGGCTTTTGAAACAATATTATAGCGAGTCAAACTTTCCAGCAGCTCTTTCTCCTGCTCTACAAATTCTGTAATATCCCTGGAGTTCATAACTATCCCACCAATTGCAGGTTCATCCTTTAAATCTGTCATGATTGTTTCCATCCAGCGCCAATTGTTCTCAGCGCCTTTTACCCTATATGAAGGTAATTGTACTCTTTTCTGAGATTCTAATTTAGACAGATGATCCTCCAGAATTATAAGATCCTCTTCGTGAATATAGTCTCTAAAATTCTTATTATGAAGTTGTGAGGGCCCAAGACCAAAGACAGAATTAGATGCAGGACTATTATAAAAATAATTCAAATTCTCATCTACGATAGATATAAGGTCTGAACCTTCCTGAACGAGAGCTTTAAATCGCTGTTCACTTTGAAATAGCTTCTCTTCAGCTTTTATACGGTCTGTAACATTCTTGATTAATGATACTCTTGCTTCAATCCCGTCAAAAATAACCGGGTTGCTATTGATATTTACATGAATAAGGTCTCCATTCTTTTTAAAATGGCTTAGTTTGACCTGAAAAAATTCATTCTGGTTTTCAGAAATTATCGGGTTTATAATTTCATCCTGACCTGGAACCCAAAGATCCTTTACCGTCATTTCAGAAAATTCTTCTTCGGTGTAGCCATATAGCTCTATGGCAGCTTTATTCACTTTCAGGAATCTTAAGTTCACTCTATCTAAAACCCACATTGGCAGAGGGCTTGCGTCAAAGAGACTGCGATATTTCATTTCAGACTCTTCCAGCTTTTCCTGGACTAACGTGAGTTCAGTTATATTTTCTGATAGTTCTTCATGTGCCCTTTTTAATGGAGTAATATCTGTTCCATAAATGAACACAATATTCTCCTTTTCGAAGAAGCGAGAAAACCTCCATGAGATCCATAGATATTCTCCATCTTTTCTCTTACATCTAATTTCGAAATCTGTTCCTTCTATATATACTTTTTCTATAGCTTCAAAGGTCTTGGCGAGGTCATCTGGATGAATAAATTCCGTAAAAGGTTTTGTAAGAATTTCACATTCAGAATATCCAAATTTCTCCTCAAAAGATGGATTGATCTTTTTCACAAAACCATCCATCCCAATAACAGCAATTAGATTAGGGGAATAACTAAAAAAGTCATTAAGCTGTTCCTGGCTACGCTTTCTTTCAATAGCCGAAGCAATTTGCAGAGTGATATCTTCAAGTAATTCTATTTCAATTTTTTTTGAATCCTCGATAGAACCAAGACAGAAGATAGAAATCAATCTATCCTGAAATATAATTGGAAAGCCGACAGCAGATTTCAGAACTTTTCCTTCACTTAAGAGCATGTCTTTTAGAAGCTGGTTCTCGTCATTCTGTCTTAAGATTTTCACTTTACCAGACTGCCATACTTTTCCCGGTAACCGTTCCCCTTTTTCATACGTGGTAACGCTTTCAGAAAGATCTTTTTCTAAAGGCCAGAAGGCGGTTCTTACGATCTTTTCATTGTTCACGCTAACCTGGAAGGCTTCTGCATAATCATAGCCCAATTCTGTACAAAAAATTTCAAGAACCTTTACCATTGCTTCATGCAGCGTAGGTTTATCACCAAATGCTTTGATCACTTTAAAGACTAGTTCCTGCTTTTTATTATGAAGATAGGTTTCGGTTATATCACGAGCAACCCCTACAAGCCCTATTATTTCCTCCTTCTGATTTTTTAAAGGAACTTTGGTTAAAAGCACCTTTTCTTGCTTTCCCTGGATATTATGAACAGTATCAGGACGATTGATCACAGATTGACCGGTATTCATTACCCATTCATTATCTGCAATAATATGCTCTCCTTTTTCTCGATCAAAATAGTCCCTAGGAGTATACCCTAAACTACTTTCATCAGATGTTTTACCTAGGATCTGTTCATAGAACTTACGGTTAGCCAGAATACTTTTGTGCTCCCGGTCTTTGACAAATATATAATCTGGAATATTATCGATAATTGCCCGTAGCATCTGCCGCTCTTCCAGAACCTTTTTCTCTTCAAGCTTTTGAGTAGTTATATCTTTTGCAATCCCGTACACTCCTATTATTTGATACTTATGATGTATTGGAAAAAGATTAATTTCGAGATACTTGAATGTACCCTTTAAACTTTGGAAGGTAGTCTGGTAATTCTGATTAAACCCTTGTTTTGCTTTTTCAAAATGATCTAGAACTATTGAATGATCTTCTTCCGGAATGAAGGGAAGGAAATGCATGTTTAAAAGTTCGGAAATAGAGGTTTCAGCCAGTTCAGCAGAACTTTTGTTTGCGTTAACAAAATTACCGTCAAGATCAAATGAGAAAACGGCGTCCGGATTATTATAAAACAGGTTTGAATAAACCTGCTCATTATAACCTTCCTTATTCTGAAAATGCACGCTGGTACTTAAAAGATCAGGTTTAGCATTTAAATCCTCTTTTTCAATAACTATGGAAACTTTATCAATGCAACCATTAGTCTCAAGAATTGGAAAAAAATAAAGCTGAAGATTGCTAAGCTTATTAGTATGAGATAATGATTGAAATTTTCCTTTTTTACATAAGGAGAGGCATCTTTCAATTTTTGAAGATAAATCCGGCTCAAAAAGCGCTGAAAGCTTTTTCCCTATTTGAAATTCATCTGTAAGGTAATCAGACAGCAAATGATCGGGCTGTTTACTATAAGATAGTACACCCGATGTATAACTATAAGTTATAACGGCTTCCTGCAGATTTGGGGAAGAATCCTGATTCAAGTTAGTCTAAATGATTTAAGGCGTGTGGAAAGTACAAAAAATAAATCAGACGAAATCTAAAAAATTGCTTTTGAGAAACTTATACCAACTCCTAAATTGGCATCCTCATAGGAGCTTATATCTGCTCCAATTTGTGCTTTTAGACTATAATTATCGTTTACTAGATCTAATTCAATTAAGGATGACAGGACCTCTCTAGTCTCCGCAAAGAAAGAATCTTTTACACCGTAGTTTTTTCGGTAACTTAACAGAAATCGATAAGGATATTTTTCGAAAGCTTTCCCTTTAAGGCCTAAATGATGAACAGTGGTTATATTGGTTCCAATTCTAAACCTATTATCATTCAATAAGATAAAAGGCATTCCCAATACCTGGTTGTTATACGTCCATCCAGATCGATATAAATTATTGTTGAAATAATTATCTGCTCCATCTTCTTCAGAACTTTTTCTGGTTCTACTCTGGTTCTTTGTATAATAAAATTCATACATAAAGGCCTTTAACCAGGAAGTTCCCCAAAAAGTATCACGGTTATCTTCAAAATAAACCGCATATCGACCGTCAGGAAAATTCCCTCCTTTCATACCAGAGGCATCTTCGAAAATATGATTGTACAAAAACTGAAAATCTACATCCCTGATTTTCGTTTTTATTTTTATTTCATAACTACCAATCTGGTTTCCCAGAGCATTAACTTCCTCACCATTACCAACATCTCCTTCACTAGCCATTCCTGTAAATATCCTAAAATAATCATCCCATGAATTTGGTAGTTGTCCAAACTCTTCTGAATAGCCCGCCCATTGCACGAAATGCTGCACCCCCATGTCAATTTGAAAATTGTTCTCGTTTCGGTAAACCAAATGAAGACTTTTATGATGAAGACGAGTATCCTCAATGTAACGATCATCGTCCATTAAATACTCCTCTAAACTGGCAATAATACCTATGCCGTGATCTTCTTTAAAAATAAAAAGTGGATCTCTGATAAAAAATCTCATCCCAGGCATGGGAGCGGCATTAAGAGACCATATAATATTTTCATTGGTTGCACTAAGACCTTGAAAAAGATCTTTACGCTGCTTTTTACCTATGACTACTCCAAATTTAGGCGATACATAATTAAAGTAAAGTTGATCTAATTTAGCCCCATCTTTATATCCATCTTTATAGAAGGCTCCAGCTCCAAATTCAGCATAACTATCAGAAGTAAGATCCATCTTAACTTTCGTAGAAACCAAACCAAACAAATGAGATTTTTCATCCATTCTGCCTCTGTAATTGGTATGCATCCAGAATGGAGATTCATCTCCTGTGAATAATTGCCCTTGTCCATCGAAATTAATTTGATATTCAATCTGGCCGTTACAAACGAAGCAAAATGAAAATAATAAAGCAATTAAAAAGGTAAGTCTCATATTTTAGGTCCAGGAACTCTGCAAATATTAATAATAAGAATTTAAATTATGTAATTTTGAGACCTAAAATAGACCCCATGTTTTCAATATTTAAAAAGAAAATCTATTTAATTGATCTTTTAGAAGGTATAACCGATTTCCATAACCATATATTACCTGGAATTGACGATGGCGCAAAAACTGCGGAGGAATCACTGGAGTTAATTCAAGCATTTAGTGATATTGGAATTAAAAGTTTTGTAGCGACTCCTCACGTGATAGGAGAATATTACCCTAATACTCCAGAAACAATTTCTCGTGGTTATAATAAAGTAGTAGAAAATCTAGATGATGATATCAAATTGAATTATTCCGCCGAATATATGATGGATCAGAACTTTATAGATATTATTGATAAAAAAGAAATCCTAACTATAACTGAAAATAAGGTTTTAGTGGAAATGTCCTATTTCCAACCTCCTTTAAATCTTAATGAAATTTTATTCAAGCTTCAAAACAATTCATATTCTCCAATTTTAGCTCATCCTGAGAGATATGCTTTCTATCATTCAAAAGATCTAAAAAAATATAAAGAATTAAAAACACGTGGATGTGATTTTCAGCTCAACATGCTTTCGCTTTCGGGACATTATGGAGTAGGCATTCAAAAAACTGCATATCATTTATTAGAAAGTAATATGGTGGATTTTATTTGCAGTGATGCTCATAAATTAGATCATATTCAGAAAATAAAAGAGATTAAGATTTTGAAAAAGCACTTACCTCACATTGAAAATCTAATTGAAAGAAATAAAAGATTATTCTCTAATTAGACAATCTTCTTTTTAAGCGTTTCCACCTACTCTCTTTATCTACACCATAGCCATAACCATAGCCATATGAATAACCATATTGGGCTCCATAAGAAAACTTAGAGTAATCCACGTCATTAAGAATTACAGCAAGACCTTTGAGTTTACTTTGTTTTTTAAGATCCTTTGGAAACTCTAGTAAATTTTTCTCAGTAAAATCTGCTCTGGTAACATATAGTGTATAATCAGCAAGTTGACTAATAAGTAAAGTATCTGTCACAATCATGGCAGGGGCAGTATCTACAATGATAAAATCATAACGAGTTCTAGCATCTTCAATTAATTCCTCCATTCTATCATTCATCAATAATTCAGCGGGGTTAGGAGGAATTGGTCCTGAGAGAACTATGTCAACATCAATATCATCGTCATTGGTTTTAGAAACAATATCTTCTGAATTTACATCAAAATCATAAAGAAAGTCAGAAAGACCTTTCTCTTTAGCCCCTAAGGTAGATTCTGTATATCGATGAAGTTTAGGATTTCTAATATCTGCACCTATTAATAAAACAGATTTACCTGTACTGGCTAATGTCCTAGATAGATTGTAAGAAATAAAAGTTTTTCCTTCACCTTTTACTGTGGAGGTTACAAAAATTACATCACCACGCTCTTTATCTTTATTTTGAATTAAGTAAGCCAAGTTGGTACGCAATATCCTGAATGATTCCGCAAGTGGAGACCTGTCATTTAAATGTATAACTTCATTTTGTTCTGCTCCTATTCTAGGAACTTCTCCAATAAAAGGTACTGTTTTTATTAAAGTTTGTAAATCTCCTTTATGATGCACCTTGGTGTCTAATAAATTTTTTATAAAAATTATACCTATAGGAATAATCAATCCAACCAGAAAACCTCCAACTAAAATTAACCAGGGTTCAGGATCTACTGGATTATCCAGAGTAAAAGCAGAATCTACTACTCGTGCTACTGATGCAGTAGCCGCAAAAGAAATGGCTGCTTCTTCCCGCCTTTGTAGTAAAAAGAGATAGAGCTGCTCTTTAATTTGCTGTTGGCGCTCAATATTACGCATTCCTTTTTCCAAGCCTGGAAAAGTTTGGAATTGTCCTTGAGCTCTATTTCCGCGAGTACTTAATTCATTTAATCTTACTCTTATAGATTGCCTTGTACTTGCTATATTTTCGTACAAATTAGATCGTAACCCATCCAGCTGGTCAGATAAAGCCTCAACTACCGGATTATTTACAGTTGAACCTTTTAAATACATATTCCTCTCCATCACCAAAGAGTTATATGAGTTAATAAGTCCAGTTATTCCTCCCTCACTTATACCTACTTCAGGTAAAAAATCATAAGGGTCCTTTTTTCTTAATAATTCCTCAATCGATTGTAGAAGTTCGAGTTGGGTTTCCAGATCAAATATTTGTTGTTCCGCAGCAGAAAATTTTGACTGAAATTGCTGGGCTCCGGATTGAACATTCATAATCCTGTTTTCTCTCTTAAATTCAGCAATACCAACTTCAACAGAGTCTAATTCCGTGGTAATCATTTCAAGTCTTTCCTGAATAAAGGCTGTTGTATTTTCTGCCACCTCTTGCTTATTAGCTACGCCCTCTTCATTAAATCTCTTCATTAAGGTATTAAGAAAATCTTCTGATTTTGCACTTGATTCATTTACAATCGAGAGCTCCAAAATATCATTAGCTTTACCCTTTGGTTTAATTAACAAATTCTGTATATACCTATTTGCTGTCTCCCTCAGTGGTTCAACAATTACATTTACGGTATTTGATTTATTGAAAGCCCCATTGGAATTACCAGATTTAGGTAAAACTGTAAATTCAATTTCATCCAAATTAATTATTTCTCCAATCTTGTGATTTTTACTATATTCAGAATCTGCAATATTTAATTTGAATTCAGTTTCTGATAAAGGGGTGATTAGAATATCAAGATCAGCATTATTAACTAAAGAATCAGCAGAAATAAATTCTAAAACTGCAGGGCTAGACTTATATGCTTCTACAGTAATAACATTCCCCTCGATGTAATAAGAAATATTGAGGTCCAACTCGTCTATTACACTTGAAACTAATTGCTTTGATTTCAATTTTTCAATCTGACTTTGTAGACCATCGTCTCCTATTGACAAAATAGTTCCACCCCCGCCCGAGGGTAATGCACTCATCGCGCTATTTTCCTGATCATCTACCATGATCATTGTGGATGATGTGCTGTACTTTGGAATTGTGTAGCGATTATATAAATACGCTAACAAGCCTCCTAAAAGAAAGCCGACAAGAATCCATTTCCAATAGGTTAAGTACTTAAAAATCTCTGCCTTTAGATCAAAATTAGATTCCTTACTCTCTTCAGAAAAATTGGTGAGTTCTTCCATTTATTACAGGCTATTAATAAGTAAATACATACTGATAATGGTCGTTCCCAAGCTTATTATCCCTTGATAGCTTGTAAAAAAGCCGGCAGATTTAACTGTTCTATAAGTAGGCTCTACGTATACTATATCATTTTGTTTAAGGTAATAATAAGGACTTTTGAATAATTCGGTATCCGTCATATCTATATAACCTATTTTTTTTATTCCATTTTCTTCCCTGATAATCATGACATTTTCCCGACGTCCACTATAGGGTATACCACCAGACATAGCTATTAGTTCAAGAATAGTGACCCTTCCATCGGTTACTTCTACTCTTCCATTTCCTATTTCACCTAAAACGGTAATTTTAAAATTTACAATTCTAACATCAACGATTGGATCCTTTACAAAGGTCTCAATTTCCTTCTCAAGTTTTTTCTGTACCTGGGTCCTCGTCAAACCTTCAACCTTAATTTCACCTAGAACAGGAAAATTTATCAATCCATCGGGGCTAACTAGATAACCTGATAAAGAAGGATTTTGACCTCCGTTTCCTTGGGCTGGTTGATTTCCGGTTCTCATTTGAAAAGGAGCAACTATTTCTTCGTTAATAGAAGAAGAAGATACATTTATTCTAAGAACATCATTCTTCTCAATTTTAGGCTCATAATCCAGAAGATTTTGTTGGCCTTCTAAAGTTTCTTTACCTTCATAGAAGTAGACAATTTCTTTTTTAGTGGCACAGCTATTTAGTAGTAAGGCTAAAACAAATAGCCCAAGTAATTTTTGCATATAAATTATTAATCTTTTTTGAGTTCAGCAATATTGTCAAGTCTTTCGTAGGATGAATTGTTACTCTTAAATTCCGGGATAAGGTCTTTCAATTTTGCAACAACTTTATCATTCTTCAAATTATTAGCAGATTTGATAATCTTATTTATTTTTTGATTGATCATCTCATAATTCCTAACAACTTCCTGGCCTATCATAATTTTCTTATGGTGAGTAGGAAGGGTTTTGCATTCATCATTCAGTAACTCCTCGTATAACTTTTCCCCTGGTCTTAATCCGGTTATTCTAACTTTAATGTTCTTGTTAGGTTGATATCCGGCAAGTTTAATCATTTTTATCGCTAAATCCATTATCTTTACAGGTTCTCCCATATCAAAAACAAAGATTTCCCCACCTTTACCCATGGCTCCTGCTTCCAGAACCAGCTGGCAAGCCTCGGGTATAGTCATGAAATACCTAATTATATCAGGATGGGTTATGGTGACCGGACCACCCTGTTCTATTTGTTTTTTAAATAGTGGTACTACGGATCCATTTGATCCTAAGACGTTACCAAATCTCGTCGTGATAAACTTTGTTATGTGACCAGAATGATTTAATTGTTCATGATAAAGCGACTGAACATACATTTCTGCAGCGCGCTTAGAAGCTCCCATTACATTACTAGGATTAACAGCTTTATCTGTAGATACCATCACGAAATGTCCAACTTTATATTTTACAGCCAGATCAGCCAAATTCTTTGTTCCATGAATATTTACAAATACTGCCTCATGTGGATTGCTCTCCATTAAGGGAACGTGTTTATATGCCGCTGCATGATAAACCACATCAATATTCTGATTCTGGAACATCAACTCTAACCTTTTCTGGTTCCCAACATCACATACAATTACCTGAAAATTAAGATCAGGAAATGATGATTCTATTTCGAGCTGTAAATTATGAATTGGAGTCTCTGCCTGATCAAGAATGATCAGTTTCTCAGGATTATATTCTGAAACCTGCCTTACGATCTCACTTCCAATTGAACCCGCTGCTCCAGTAACCAGAATAGTTTTACCTGTTAACTGATCGATTTTATTTTGAACCTCTAGCTGAATGGGTTCACGCTCCAGAAGATCTTCAATCTGCAAGGTCTTAATATTTTTTGCTATAGGCTGGTTATCATCCCATGAAGAAACAAGAGGTGCATTGTAAACAGCTATGTCATGCTCAAGGCACTCTTCTACCAACTTGAACTTCTCTTCTGGAGTAAATGAGTTTTCAGAAAAAATTATGGCCTCTGCGCCTAAAGAACTAATTTCCTTATGTATTTTTTGAGTGTGCTGCAAAACTGGCTTATCCAAAATCCGAAGGCTTTTTTGTACACTAGGTGACAAGAAACCAACGATTTTGAATCTTTTTGGATGCTCAATATCCAAAGCACCGGCAATAGAGATTGCATTTTCATCTACACCTAGAATTACAGCTTTTATAAGAGACTCATTTTTTTGAACCACTTTAAAATATTCGTATGCCTGCTTAACACTAAGCCTGAATAGAAAAAGTAATGAAAAGGATATCCATAAATTTATAAGCAGTCCACCAACCAGAAAAATCTTTTCTCCAATTAAAAAATAAGTAGCATAATTAATTATCAATAGACTGGCAAAAACACTCACTGTCGCCAGCAAAAGCTTTAATGCATCGACATTAGAGGAATATCGGATTATCCCTGCATATGTTTTGAAAATGTAAAAAAAGAAAATATTTACACTAACGACTAGCAATGTCTTTTCAAAAAAGCTAAGTAAAGTATATTGAAATGGAGATAGGTCAATTAAAATAAAAATCGTCAAAATGGTTGAAATCGTAACGAGACCTATGTCAATCATCAAAACAGCCCAACGCGGAAGATATTTCAGATTTCTTATATCTAAAGCATTATCGGGACCAGAAAGAATGTTTTTGAGGGCTTTATCTAATCTACCCATAGTTATAATTCTATTTTTTCAAACAATTTAAGATTGCTTTTTTTAATCTATCTCTATCATTATCAGTTAGATTAGATCCACTCGGCAAACATAAACCATTTTTAAATATATTTTCGGCAACTCCCTTACCATAAAATGGGAAACGCTTGAAAACCGGTTGCATATGCATTGGTTTCCATAAAGGCCTACTTTCAATATTTTCTTCTTCCAAACACTTTCTTAAGTCTTCTCTACTTACTCCGTTAGTTTTTTCCTCATTAACTTCAATCACAGTTAGCCAATGATTGCTAAAAAAATCGTCAGAAGGTTCCTCATGAACCTCTACCCCTGCTTCAGTATGGAATAAATTTACATAAAATTGGAACATATTCCGCCTGGCTTCGACCCTTTTATCCAAAACTTCCATTTGGCCGCGTCCAATTCCGGCTGAAATATTGCTTAATCTATAATTATAACCGATCTCACTATGTTGGTAATGCGGAGCATCATCTCTAGCCTGCGTTGCTAGAAAAACGGTCTTTTGTTTTTGTTCGAATGATTTTATTACCAAAGCTCCACCACCAGAGGTAGTAATAATTTTATTTCCATTGAATGAAAGAACGGAATAGTCACCAAGGGTTCCGCAATTCCTGTTCTTATAGGTTGACCCTAAAGCCTCTGCACTATCTTCAATAATTGGAATCTCATATTTTTTAGAAATAGCTTCAATTTCATCAACTTTATAAGGCATTCCGTATAGATGAACCGCAATTATAGCCTTAGGCTTTTTACCTTTTGAAATTCTGTCTTTAATAGCGATCTCTAGTTGCTCAGGGCAAATATTTAAAGTATCTCTTTCACTATCTATAAAAATTGGCTTAGCGCCTAAATACATAATTGGATTCGCAGACGCTGCAAAGGTCATACTCTGACAAATAACCTCATCTTCTGGACCAACCCCTAATTGAATTAAAGACAAATGAAGAGCCGCAGTCCCTGAACTCAAAGCCGCAACCTCAATGCCTTCGGAACCTTCCGGATCTAAATATTTTTTAATGTCATTCTCAAAACCATTGACATTGGGTCCTAGAGGAGCAATCCAATTTTGATCGAATGCATCATGAATATATTTTAATTCTGTCCCTCCCATATGCGGTGAAGACAGCCAGATTTTTTCTTTACTCATTCTCAAATTTATTGAATTTTATAACTTTTCCTGGATTTCCTACTACAACCGCGAAATCTGGTATATCATTAATAATAACAGCCCCAGCGCCAATTGTAGCCCATCTCCCTATCTGAACTCCAGGAATCACAGTAGCTCCTGCTCCAATTTGGGTTCCTTCTCCAATTTTTACGTTACCGGTAACGGTAGATCCTGGAGAAATATGAACGAAATCTTGAAGTTCACAGTCATGCTCGATGACAGCACCTGAATTTATTATACAATGTTTTCCAATTACTACCGAAGAATTAATAATCGCATTAGGCATTATTACAGATCCCTCTTCAATCACAACATCTTCAGATACAACAGCCGTTCTATGCTTTAAAGCTTCACAGAAATTATTGGTAATTTGATTTGCCAGTTTTTTCCTTGTAATATTATTTCCAACAGCTATAACAAGATCTTGTGATACCATCGATTCCTCAAATTCATGCTTCACTTCAAAATCCGCAATACTTTTGATCGACCTGTCATCATCTAAAATAAAATCGATAGACTTTTGACCTGTAGATTTTACGATATCAATAATCACTTTCGCGTGACCGCTGGCACCAAATATTATCATTAATTGTTTCCGTTAAAAGGCTCTGTTGTAGCCATATTCTGAGTATTTATTCCTTCTGAAATCAATACTTTTTTTATTGTCTTGAACAGGATTTTCAAATCTAAACTAAAAGATAAGTTCTCAACATACCAAACATCATACTCGAACTTTTGGGTCCAGCTGATCGCATTTCTCCCATTTACCTGAGCCCAGCCGGTAATACCAGGCTTTACTTCATGTCTCTTTTTCTGTCTTTCAGAATAAAGCTCAAGGTATTCTGGTAATAAGGGTCTCGGACCTACAATACTCATATCCCCTTTGACAACATTGATCAATTGTGGAATCTCGTCGATGGAGGTCTTTCTTACAAATTGTCCAACTGAAGTCAATCTTGAGGCGTCAGGCAATAAATTCCCATCTTCGTCTCTTTCATCTGTCATTGTACGAAACTTAACAATTTGAAAGCTCCTTCCTCTTTTGCCAGGCCTCTTTTGGAAGAAAAATGGCTTCCCCCCATTTACCATAGAAAGCAAAATAGTAAATATTATAAGTAATGGGCTTAAAAAAATAAGGCCAATCAGCGCAACGAGGAAATCTAATAGAGGCTTTATAATGGACTTATACATTGCTTATAATAGATATTTATTGGATTCTTTCCGCAGCGGCGAATTTAATCATGTTTATATTGGGCTTCTAATTCTTTGTATTCTTTTAACAAAATTTTCCAGAATTGCTTCCTTTCATATTTGCTTTGAATCAATGCTCGTGCGTTTTCCGTCATTTTCACCCTCAAATTAGCATCGAGACAAAGTTTTTTCATAGCATTATATAGTGCTACCTGGTCTTTTACTGCGATTATCAAGCCATTTTCTTTATGCGATACTATCTCGTTACAACCATTAATATCACTAACAATTACTGGTAAATTCATGGCATTTGCCTGCATCACCACATTCGGAAAGCCTTCTCTATAACTCGGAAAAGTTAAAACATCGGAAATTGCAAAATATGGCCTTACATCTGTCTGATATCCCGTTGTAATAATCTTGGGATGTGATTTAATCAATTCGTAAACCTCATCTTCCAATGGATCCAACTCCTGCTCGAAGGGACCTACCAATAAAAGAGTCGTTTTAGAGTATTCCTGGTTGACCTGAACAAAAGATTTTACGAGTTCATTAATTCCCTTTTCCTTCACTAGTCTCCCCACAAATATGTAAACGAAATGATCTTCAGGAATATCTAATTCAGATTTTAATTTTAATCTATCTTCATCCTTAAATCGCTTCGGATCAAAATATTCTGTATCAATACCATTTGAACTCCCATCTCCCAAAACTTTGAGCTTGGATTCTTTAGCATAACCCAAATCTAATACTATCTCTTTTAATTTAAATGAATTAGGATAAACCCTGGTAGCTAAGCTATAAGTCAACTTTTCAACTAAATCAAGAAGTTTTCTTTTTGCTCCTTCTGTTTCCAGTAAAGGAAGACCCGCAACGGTATGTAACCTTATAGGCACACCTGCTAATTTACCTGCCATCATACCTATAATTCCAGCTTTAGGTGTATGTGTATGGACGATTAACGGTTTTTCCTTTTTTAAGTATTGATATAGTTTAAACAGACTTTTTAAATCCTGAACGGGTGTAATCGCACGGGTAAGATCTACCGGAAATGTGCGCACTCCATTATCATGTCCATATTTTTCCAGCCTATCCTTTTCCGCGGATACAGCTATAACTTCAAAATGATTATTCATAAAGCTAAGCTGCCCTTCCAACAGTTTTTCTAATGAAAGAGGAATTGTAGTGATTCTTACTATTTTCTCCACGTGATTAAATTATGAGTCTGGCGCAAAACTATAGTTTTTCGATTTGGTTTGAATAAAGAGCTTTATCGAAATTATATTTTTATTAAAGATTTATTACTCGCAGCCATGTTCAATTTTTCTAATCTTAATTTCATATCATTTGATTTCTCGTAAGCCAGAAAATAATAGATTACAAAAAACATAAAATACATGATCATTGTTTTTTGCCTGATCATAATTCCAAGATTGGACATTACGAATGTCATGGCAAATGAAGTTAAGATAAATACCATTAAACTTGATTTCACATGAGAAGGCGCATTTTTCCAAAATTTAAAAAAATTAAACCTGAATATCTTGGCAAATAGCAGGAGATAAATAAAGTTTTCTATGGAAACAAGAACTCCTAAAATTCCCGGCGCATCCAAAAACAAAGGTCTAAACCAGAAAGTGAATATCTTTTCCGGTAAACTATAACCAGCCATATTCACGCCGGAAGTAGCGCCACTGAGATCTTGCGACCTTTGACTTGTGAATGCTAAAAAATCTGCAATTAAATTATTTGAATCATTAAGATTTACCACACCTAATATTTTATTCTGAAGAAGCAACAGACCTGCCAATATTGCTGCTCCGCCAATAATTTTATATCGTTTGGATATCAGATTTTTACCAAAATACAAACCATATAAACTCGCGATACATAAGAGTAAAAACATATGAGGTCTTATAGCAAAAATCAAGATAGAAGAGATAATCAAGCCTGATTTTCTATTAGCCGGTTTAGTAATTGAAAAAGCAAATAACATCAAACCAAAAAATATCAATGCACCCTTTCCTAAACTGGCCGACCAAAAATGCATATTTGGGAAAAACAAGATTAGTGTTAGCAAATCTACCTTTTTAAAAACCTTTACTTTTTCAGTTATGTTTTCTTTAAAAAACAAGAAACCAAAAACAAACCCCCAATATCCTATCCAGGTAAAGAGTAACATCATCATCTCATAACTGAATCCCATAAAATTAATGAAGGGGTAAGAAATAAAATCAATAAAAGTAGTTTCAGTACCAAAGAAATCAATCCAGGCTTTATTGGATTCACTGGGAACTCTAAAATATCTTTTGGAATCTGAAGGATTGGAAAGAGCGTATAAATAATATACGAGACCAAATAAAAGATGATAAAAGAATAAAATATTCAGTCGTTTTTCCGAAATAATAGAATATTTCTTTTTAAACCATTTCAGCATAACCTGATTCAGTTCATATAGAAAAGGTATTAAAAAGATACATTCCAGTACATTTAAAATATATAAGGTATTTAGTTCCATAAATTTTTATAATTCGGAACTTCGATAAGCAAAGGGTCTGCCAAAGTAAAGATTGTCTCATTTCACCCTAAAAATTCAAACATAACTACAATAGGGCTTTGAATACCGTGTGTTTTTTACACATAATACTTGTGGAAATTACACTTTCAGAATCCCAGTTATGTTCTTTTATTCAACAGATAGAAATAATTAAGAATAAAGATAGGTGGGATAGCTTTTCAAAAAACTATATGTATTCGGATAAAAAAAATGATCTGAGGTAATAATATTTTAAAATATAATTAATTCGCATTATAGATCTAATCAGGCTGTTAAATTAGGTTTTTGCTTAGATGAAATTTCAAAAATCAAAATTCAGAAGAGTCTAATCTTTCTGTTGTCATTATGCATGTTATTACATTTTTCTAAATGAATTTTTAAACTCTAAAGTTATTAGGTAGATAGAATTTAAAATTTTAAATAAGTTTCCTTATACCATTTTTGAAAACAGTAATATGTCCATACTCTAAAGGTATTATCTTCCTTTCCTGAAAGATGATTTCTAATCAAAGCTATAATTTCATCAGTTATAAAAATATTCTGTACTTTCAAAAATTCAGGTTCGATATAAGATTCCAACTCTTTAGATAAGTGACCTCTTAACCAATCACCAACGGGCACCCCAAAACCTTTTTTTGATTTATCTAAAAAGTCTTTTGGGAAATATTCTTTAAATGATTCTTTCAATAAAAACTTTTTGTTCCAACCTTGCATTAAATATGTTTCCGGCACCTGGGAAGTGAAATTCCATAATTTCTTATTCAGAAAAGGTGCCCGACTTTCTAAAGAAGTCAACATGCTTGTTCTATCTACCTTCACCAACATATCTCCTTCCAAACTTAATAATTTATCAATGTTTCTGAAATCAGTCAACGTTTGGTTATTTGACCCTATTTTATTTTTAAAATAATTCAACGGAGAATTATCCAGAATGTAATCCTTTAAGAATCTATTCACCTCTTCTGGCTGATAAGCAAGGGAAACGATATTATAATAAAAATCTCCGTCATAATTAATTGCATTCAATAATCTTTTTGCCTTGAAACGATATCCTCTCTTATCATCTTTAGTAGCTAAAAAGGGTTCAGAAAAACTTTTTATAGCATTATGAACTTTTTCAGGTATAAAAGAACTATATCTGGTATTTAACTTTCCAATATAATATTTATTATACCCTCCAAAAACTTCATCTCCTCCATCGCCAGTAAGCGCCACTTTTACATGCTGTCTGGTTTTATTTGCTACTAAATATGTTGGAAGGGATGAGGAATCGGCAAAAGGTTCATCAAAATTTAATAAAATAGAATCGACGTTATCCTTCAAATCTTCTGCTGACACAATAAATTCATGGTGGTTACTATTAATTATTTTAGCTACCGCTCTGGATTTATCAGATTCATCGAAAGATTTTTTATCGAATCCTATTGAAAAAGTATCAATTTTTTTATTGGTTTGATTTGCCAATGCCCATGATACAATGGAAGAATCTACTCCTCCAGATAAAAAAGTGCCCAAAGGAACATCTGCAATAGATCTTGAGCTTACGCTATCCACCACCAGGTCATGGGTAAGATTCTTTGCTTCTTTGAATGTAATATCAGGAGATACATCTTTTGAAAATTTTTGATTTACCTCGATACTTTTGAGGTTGAAATTTTCCGTATCAATCTCTAAATAGTTATTAGCCTCGAGCTTATGGATATTATCGTAAATAGTATATGGTGCTGGAATATAGGTTAACTGAAAATAAAGACTCAATCCCGTTTTTGACAAGTTGGGTTTATAATTTAAAACAGATATTATAGATTTTAATTCAGATGCCCAGATGATTCTATGCTCATCTTTTGTAAAATACAAAGGTTTCTCTCCAAAAAAATCTCGGGCTATAAAGGTTTTCTTAATATTATCATCATAAATACTGAACGCAAACATCCCATCAAGCATGGAAAATGATTCGGTTCCATATATTTCATATAATTTTAAAATTACTTCGGTATCTGAGGTTGTATTAAATCTTATTCCTTTCTCCTCCAAGGATTTTTTTAACTCCAAATAATTATAAATTTCTCCGTTAAAGACGATAGTGATGGAGTTATTTTCTGAAGAAATTGGTTGTTTACCTGTATTTAAATCTATTATAGAAAGGCGGCGCATGGCCATTCCCAGATGAAAATTATGCGAATTATGTAGAAAAAATCCGTCCTGATCCGGACCACGATGGACTATTTCAAAGTTCATTTTAGAAAGGTCATTACTAAGCTTTTTATAGTCCTGACCAGACTTTAATATAATACCATTAATTCCACACATTATTTAGCAATTTTAGGATGGCAAAGATATACAAACTAAAAGACCAACTTTAAGGTTTAAACTTTATTTAATACTAAAGCTCCTAGCTCATCCATGTTCAAAGACTGGAAATTAAATTTCACATTTAATTCTTTATAATGGTTGATAATCTTCATTATATCCAACATACTTTCTTCGGGTTCAACACCAAAATTATGAGGATGCCACCAAAGATGATAAATCTCTCCAGCTTTAGCAGCCGAAGTCATTTCTCTTTTAATTCTTTCAATTTTTAGATCTCTGATAAAATTTTGTCCCTCAACTGGCCTGAGAAATCTACTTGCGGGTTGTTCTAGAGGTAAATCATTAGATGTTTCTAGATTTTCTAGTGAATAGGATTTTTTTCCAAAATTTAAATAAGCATCCCCTGTACGAGCAACTTTAACCAGAATTGATTCGGATGTAGGATCGTCCCAATACCAGCTCAACGGATTTGATCGTACATTTAAGATCCCTTTAGATTTACAAATTTTTAAATAACTATCTTTCAATTGATTTCTCGGGAAAACCAAGGATTTTAATTCAATACCATAATCTTTCGCCACATTTATCGCGATGTCAAGATCATTACTAAACTGAACTTCATTCTGAGAATCCTCTAAACAATAGTAATGGGAATACGTATGAGTTCCAACTTCCTGTCCTTTAGTATTTTTTATACTCCTTATTAATTGCGGAGCGAAAAAAAATGAATCATCTTCTTCACTATTATGGTTACTACCATAATTATAGGCTGACAGCTTTTCATTTAAGTAATCGGGTTTGTTTTGTGGAATATTTCTTTTCCATTCCTCCCAATTTCTATTGAATAGCATCCCTACAATGGCCCAGGTACAATGAATATCATTTTCTTTAAATAAGGAAAGAATCTCAGGTATTACCTTAATGGTGTTTTCAAAATATCTCCTTTTATCCTGCAAATCTATTACATCAAAAACACCCCAAATCAGTTCAAAATCTAGAGAAATAATAAGATATCCGTTTTTACTCATTTTTTAGTATGTGAATTGGTAAATTAAGGAGTTTGAACTACGAGCTCTGCTTCTCTTTTCCTTTTCATATCACGCAATCTGATTAGTTTTTTATACTTTTTTTCAGCCATGTAATAATAGATTACGAAAAAGATAAAATACATAACCATGGTTTTTTGTCTCATAATAATCCCCAGGTTGGACATTACAAAAGTCATTGCCAATGAAGCAGTAAAGAATATTACAAAACTCATTTTGACGAGTGCTGGTGACTTTTTTATGAATTTTATAAAATCTTTTCTAATAATTTTTAAGAAAAGTAATAAATAAATTAAATTTTCTACAGAGGTTATTAAACCAAGTAGATTTGGTGCGTCAACAAATAATGGCCTGAACCAGAAGGTAAATAGTTTAAGGGGCAAAGGATAAGTAGACATATCTACTCCTGAACCGGCTTTACTTAGATCTTCCGCATTTTTTTCAGAAGCGGCCTGGAAATCTTCAATTAAGTTATCTGAATTTTGAAGATTCATCACACCTAATATTTTATCCTGTAATAATACCAAAGATCCCAACATTACAACGAAAATCATAAGTTTTTGCCACAATGGGATTTTCTGTCTACCACTCATAAAGCCTAAAACTGCTCCTACAGCTACAAACATAAAAACATGTGGCCTAATATAAAATATGATAGCTGAACCTAAAAAAAGTAATAGAAGTCTTTTACTTGGTTGCACAATAGAATAAGTAAACATCATTAATCCCAGAAATATAGCAGATCCTTTACCTAACGAGGCCGTCCAGAAATGCATATTTGGGAAAAATAACACTAACGTAAGAAAGTCAATTTTCTTAAATACTTTTATTTTAATGGGGATTTTTTCTCTAAAAAATAAGTATGCGTAAACAAATCCAAGGTATCCTAACCACGCAAATGTAAACATGAGCATATCATAATTGAACCCAATTGAATAAAAAGGATATGATAGGAAGTTGATAAATAGCGTATCTGTTCCAAATAATTCCAACCATGTACCTGAATGAATTGTTAGCTCCTGATAATAATTTTTTGAATCAGATGGATTGTTATAGGCATACCAGGTATACACACCATAGAAAAAGGTATGGTATAGATAAAGCAGGTTCATTTTACTAACAGAAAAGAAAGAATGCCTTTTCTTAAAGAAACTAAAAATGGCCTGATTTATACCAAAAAATAATATAATTAGAAAAAGAACTCCTATCATAAAATTAAAATAGTTCTAAATCACCAATACTGTTATCCCAATTATTGATCTCTAATAGGTCTTGTTTATCTTTCGTACTCAAATTAAGCTCCTTCAAAGTCAAAATTGGACCAAAACTCCCTATAAGCTTAATAGACCATAAATCCAACAAATCTGGCGCATAAGTTATTACCTGAACGCCAAATTTACTGCTTAAAAGAAGAAGAATTCTGGAAATTTGACGTTTGTCTTCTTTATTATCATTGTGCAAACATTCGGCTACTCGCAATTCTTTAATTCTACCTCTCTTTTTCACATATGCAGCCAAATAAATATTACCAGTAGTTATTACCTGGTATTTTTGAAGAGGATTCTTCTCATAACGCCAAGAAAGATAATATCTTGATTTTGGAGTAAACAACTTTCCTTTGTGCAATTGTCTCTCATTCCAATCATTACAAACATTATTTATTATCTCATCAGAAACTTGGTGATCTATACTATATTTAATCTTTTTCGATTTTATTTTTAAAAATGAATTAAAAGCAGGTTTTATAGCAATTACTACTTTATCTACTATTTCCCACCCCATCTTTAAATAACCTGGCCTACTTTTTTCATTAGGGGTATTAAATATAAAATGATCACCTCTTTTCGCCGCAATTTCAATAGCAGCCATGGTCAATTTTTTAAAAATCCCTTTTCCCTGATGTTCAGGATGTGTCGCTGTGTCTACTGCACGATAAGCATTAAAAATGGTATCGTTCATCCTCCATTTCCAACACATAAATGCTCTGACACCTATAATTTTACTGTTTTCTATTGCTACCAGTACTATAGACTCACCAAAAGGGTTATCAATATGTTTATATCTCCATACTGTATCTGAAAGTTCCAGTTGATCTTCACCGAGACTTGCTTTTAAAACTTCTACAATTTCTGAAATATCACTTTCGCAAGCTTGTCTTATCTCCATAATTAAATTTAACCTATATCTTATTATACCTATCTATGAATGTTGTATCAACTTTAAGAACTTTGGAATAAAAAATCCAAAATAATGTAGTAAACCAAAAACTCCTTTTCAATAGATTAGTGATCAATTATAATTCAGTTTTTACATCAATCATTATAAATTTACTGCACTACATTATCCAGTAAACTCAAGTAAGACTTTTCTAAATTAACTACCATATTTTCAAGGCTAAATTCAGCCTTAACTCTTTTCCTGGCTTTCTTCTGAAACTCTTCCCTTAATAATGGGTTTTCCAATAGTTCTATGCAATTATTTGCAAGGCATTTGGCGTCACCTACCTCACATAACAGTCCATCCATTTGGTTTCTTACCACTTCCACTACGCCTCCAGCTTTGGTGGAAACAATAGCACATCCAGTACTCATAGCTTCAAGTAAGGCTATAGGTAATCCCTCAAATTGTGAACTCATCATAAAAACATCCATAGCGGAAAAAAATGCTACTGTATTAGTTTGTAAACCAGGTAATATAATTCTGTTTTGCAAACCATAAGTTTCAATAAGTTGTTTTATTTCTTCCTCTTTAGGACCTGCTCCAACCAACAAAGCATATACTTCAGGAAACCGATCATTAATTATTTTAAAGGATTTCACCCAGGTCTTAATATCCTTTTGTTCTCTAAATACAGCAAGATTGCCAATAACTATAGCTTCCTCCGGTATATTGTATTCCTTTTTTATATTTATACCAGCGAAATTATCACGATTAAACTTTTTCGTATTTACGCCATTTAGAAGAGTCTTTACGGGAATATTAGGTTTTATTTTTTCTTCAATAGATCGAGTAACATCTGCTGAAACCCCTAAAACTATACTTTGCCAATTAAATGTATGTGCATTTAACTTTCTAGTTGCAATGTGATAGCGTTCCTGAATATTATGTTCGGTATAAATCAACGGCAGTTCAGTCTTTTTAAAAACAACCCTGGAAAGAAAACCTGACCATGGTAAATGAGCATGGATAAGGTCTATTTTATTTTCTTTGCAATAATTAGCTACCTCATTAAACTTCAACAATAGTTTAAAATTATTATTAGCTGCCAAACAGGTTACTTTTCCTCCTACTTCTTTAATTTCTTCTACCATTTGGTTTTTCCATGGAAGAAAATATATATAATGAAATTCAAATCTATCATGGTCGTGAAGTCTTAAAGTTTCAGGAAGTAGCATTTCTGCACCACCCCGACCGAGTGATTTTATAATGTGAAGTATCTTGAATTTTGGCATAAGTTCAAATAAGAGCGCAAAGTTAGAGCAATCTATCCCTCCACCAAGAATTTTAAAATAATTTATGAAACCTAGCTTAGGTAAGAAAAATAATCAAAGATTTAAAATTGCAGAAAATTTAATTCACACCTCAGTTTTATCAAAGTTATTTGGTTCCAAATAAAAAATTGAGGGTAATATTTCACGCTGAGTATAAAAAATAGATAATAAATTATCCTTCATAATTATTCAAGAACCTCCTTGTAAAAATTTAAAAACTTTGTAGCCAGTTTCTTATTCATATAGTTTCTAGCAACCATATTATAAGCATTCTCTAATTGTGTAAGATCAGGATGGTCTATCTTTTCTAGGATAGCATTTGCAAACCCCTCTTTATCATCCTTTTTCATTAAGGTACCAGTTTGAGATTTTACAATTTCACTAATGCCTCCAACATCGTAAGCAATGACAGGTGTTTTGCAATACATTGCTTCCAATAGAACTCCAGGTAAACCTTCTATAATGCTAGGTAGAACTAAAAGATCAGCAGCTTTAATATAATCCAAAGGATTATTTACGAATCCATAAAAACTTATGTAATCATTGAGAGCAAATTCATTAGAAAAATTTTCAATCTGAGACTTCAGAGGACCATCTCCAATAAGGTGTAGATGAATATCTTTTCTTTGATCAACGACTTTCCTGAAAATTCTTATAAGGCCTTCATGATTCTTTTCAAAGCTAAAGCCACCTACGTGTACAATGTTATATCTTCTGGATGAATCAAATTTTATTCTTGAAATGACAGTTTTTTCTTCTAAGCCGATAGGAATAATGGTGGTTTTCTTTTCTAGAAACGAAAAATGTCCAATTAGGTCATTCTTCGATTTTTTTGAAACTGAAGCTACACCAGAAACCTTTCTATATAGAAGATAATTAAACATTTTTTGAGAATTACTATTCAAATATTGACCAACTTCACTGGCATTCCTAAAGATTATGGGGGTCTTCCATCCAAAAGTTATTTTAGATAGAACTGCATATTTGAGTGTATCTCCAGAATTAGCTTGTATAATATCGGGCTTAAAATCATTAACATATTCTGATAGTTTTTTCCAAGCTTTCCAATCAATAAATTTATTCTCATCTCCAATTAGGCTTTCTATAGAATCTTTCCAGTTTAGATTAGCTTCTCCATTATAAACAGCAACAATTTTAACTTCGTGACCAATTTTACTCTGATGATTAGATAGTTGGCAGGTGAAAGTCTCAGCTCCTCTATTTTGATGCTTATGAATTAAATGGAGAATTTTCATGCTTTCTATTTTTTGATTTCAATACTCTCAATGAGTTATAAAGATTTAATAAGGTAATTGTTCTAATTTATTAGTTTTTAAAATTTCTAGACTATCTATAATTTTTATAAGTTTATTATTAAATTTTTTTACTCCATTTTGATTTAAATGACTCTCATCATAAAAATCCTTTTGAGGAGAGAAGTCTATCAGATGGTTAAAATCATAATATCTACCGTTTTCCGAAATATAATTTTCTATCTCATCTTGATTACTATAAGTAAAAGTATATGGCGCCTGAACAAGCAAGTATGGAATATTATTATCTTTTAAAAATTGAATATTTTCCTGAAAGGCGGCTTTTTGCTTTGGCAAAGGTTTCCAAATTCTGTTAACCGCAGTATCTGTATTATAACTTAATTTTTTTTCCACAAATCCCCCTGGGACATAAGTATCTTTTTCTACATTTCCGGAATTAATAATTTCCGGATTTCTAGGTTCAAAGAAAGAAAATAAAAAAGTATTTACAGCCCTTATATCACGAGTTTGAAAAAGCAGATCCAATATCTCCGAATCTACATTTTCATTTGCAGAAATTATATTGATGGTAGATTCAACCCCTTCATTACTAAACATTTCCGGATAAACCTCATAAATTACTAACTTTGGGTTTAGATCCTTCAAGTATCTTTCCATCAAATATTCAGTTTGTATATGGGTTTGAGCACTTGAGCCTAAATTAAAACTAGTTATTCCATATTCCTTAAATATCCTGGTGTCAAAACCTCGATAGGAATGAGACGAACCAAAAAAAACAATATCAACTCCTTTATACTTTTCTACATCTAAAAATTTTCTCTTTAAGTATCCTTCATTTGGATTAAACATTAAATTTTTTCTTAGAGTCGGGGGCACAAAATATCCCCATATTCCAATAAACAAGGTGTAAAAAATGGAACTAAAAAGAAAAAAAAATAAGAGTCGTTTTAAAAATTTAGTCATGTTAAAAATCAAAATAAATAAATTGCGATCTATCTGTGAACATGTAAACGCCTATAATGAAAATCAGGAAACTATATGAGCACCACCTTAAACCTGTAGACTTTACCTTTACTAGTTTCTGAATTGCATATTGATTTTCTCTACCTAACCATTCTATTATGATAAATAAAAGTACCAGAAGAATTGTACTTTTGGCCATACCAAGCCCCGCATAATAAGGAGTACTAAAAAGGGAGTTAGAGAAGATGTCGGCAATTATAGAAATCGCATGTGGTGTACTCTCAGCACGAAAAAATATCCAGGCTAAAACTGTAAGAGAAAAGGTAGCCACAATCTTAATTCCCTCCCTTACATGTGGAAACAATCTTCCCTTCGCTACAATGTCTAAATTTTGCCTGTTTTTACCCGCTAACAGTAAAGGTAGGAAATAGGCCGCATTAAGAGCTCCCCAGATTATAAATGTCCAACTTGCACCATGCCAAAAGCCACTCACTATAAAAATGATAAATGTGTTTCTTACTTTCATTGAGGTGCCGCCTCTACTTCCTCCCAATGGAATATAAAGATAGTCCCTGAACCAAGTAGAAAGTGAAATATGCCATCGCCTCCAAAATTCCGCAATATCCCTGGAAAAGTAGGGAAACGCAAAATTCTGCATTAAATTAAATCCAAACAATCTGGCGGTACCAATAGCTATATCGGAATATCCCGAAAAATCACCGTAAATTTGAAAGGTAAAAAAAAGTGCCCCTAGTAACTGGGTGCTCCCTGATAGAGTTTCGGAATTCTCAAAAATATAATTAGCATAAAGAGCACAATTATCAGCAATAACTATTTTTTTAAATAAACCCCATAAGATTTGGCGCAAACCATCTGTAGCTTCCTCATAATTAAATTTTCTCTTTATCTCAAATTGAGGAAGTAAATTTGTAGCTCGTTCAATAGGTCCTGCTACCAGTTGAGGAAAAAAACTAACAAATGTCGCAAAAGTTATAATGTTAGTAGTTGGCTTTAAATTTCCCCTATAAACATCAATAGTATAACTAAGAGTTTGAAAAGTATAAAAACTGATTCCAACGGGTAGTATAATATTTAATGAACTCATACTCCAATCAGCACCAAAAAAACTAAATGCATTAGATACATTTTCTATAAAAAAGTTGAAATATTTAAAAACTGCTAATACACCAAGGTTTGCGAATAAACTAGACCATAAAAGATATTTCCTTTTATTTAAGTCTACAGTTTTTTTTAAAGCCAGACCAATACTAAAATCTACTATGGTACTAAAAATAATTAGGCTTAGGAACCGCCAATCCCACCAGCCGTAAAATAAATAACTGGCTAAAAGTATAAGTATATTTTGATACTTTAACCTATTATTAAGCAGCCAGTAAAAAATAAATACAATCGGAAGAAAAAGGGCAAAATCCAGGGAATTAAAAAGCAATTGATTAGATTTAATTTTGAAATTAGTTTAGCAAAACTATAATTTAAAAACTCCTTAAACAATAATTTTATATAAATTGATTTTTATATTTTCTCAGCAAAATTTTAAATATGTTTGTCCTTGTAAAAAGCTATATATGAAGCCTATTGAAATAATAAGAAAAATACCTACAGCCATATTTCTTAAGGCGAGAATAATTTTATACTTTTTCTTATTTAAAATAAGTAAGAATTGGGTAATTCTAAATCGAATAAGCATTCGTTTGAGACCTGCAATCTGGAAAGCTACAGGATGCAAAATTGGAAAAAATGTTTCAATCGGCTATGATATATATTATGATGTACATAACGCTAACTTAATTACTATTGAAGATGATGTGTGGATTGCCAGTAGAAGTTTAATTCTTTGCCATAAGAGAGATTTAAAATTATATTATAAAAATACGCGATATAACGATCTATCCTATATTAAATCTCCTGTTGTTTTGAAAAGAGGGTGTGTTGTTGGGATGGCTAGTACAATCATGCCTGGTGTTACAGTAGGAGAAGGTGCTATTGTTGGGGCTGGTTCCTTAGTAGTAAAGGATGTACCTGCCTGGACAATAGCGACTGGTAATCCTGCAAAAGTGGTAAAAGAAATTAAAGAAGGTGAATTGGTGAATAAACCTGAACTTGAAAAAGTTTCTTAACTAATAACTCATTAACTTTATACATATAGAAATAATCCAATACAAATTAAAAGCTAGCATCCAAATCAGCTAATGAAAATTTAATTTGATTATCCTTAAATACTTCGAAATTTCTTAAAGTTATATTAGGCTTATACCTTTTCAAGGTAAGCAAAAAATCTACTTTTTCAAATTGTTCATCTTCATAAAAATATATCAGTGCCTTTTTAAATTTTCGCCCTAAAGAATTTAACATTCTGATGTTCAATTGACTATATCCTGTAATTTCAAAGACTATGATATGAAATTTATTTATACTATACACAATGTAAGTTTGCTCTTTTTCAAAATAAGCAATTCTAAAGCAGGAAGCCTGGTATCTCCATTTAAAGTACGTTAAAGGAGTGTAAGTTTTTAGAATTTCTTTCTGGAAACTTATTTTATCATCTATTTTTATCTCATCCGGTTTTACGTCTACAAATGATGAAAATCCATAATACGGATTAATCAAACCTATTTTAAAACAATTGATAAAATTATATTTTTCCCAGCCCATTTTTAGTAATCCTGGAAGACTATTTTTATTTGGAGTATTAAAAATAAAACTGTGATCTCCATTAAATTTTTCGAGTCCCATTAAGGTCAATCTTTTGAATATACCCTGGCCCCGATAGTTTTTATCCACGACCGTATCTACAGGACGTAGAGCTAAAATTAAATTTTCTTCAGAGGGTTCCCAGAATTTCCAAAACATAAACATTCTCAAGCCTATAATTTCTGTCCCATCAAAGGCTAGAAGGCCATAAGATTTACCGAAAGGATTTTCCAGATGTTTCCACTTAAAAAGCTTAATGGTAAAATCGGGATCCAAATTATCATTGATCAATTTTATTATCTGATCTAAATCTTTATTATAGTCAATCTCCCGAAAACTTAGCATAGCCCTTTAAATAAATCAAGCATTTTTTGATTGTTTTTCTTCTCCTGAAAACGAAGCTTATAATTTTTTAAACTTTCTTTTCCGTATGCTACACGCTCTTTAGGGTTTTCAATAAAGAAAATTAGGGTTTCCACCATAGAATCTATTTTATGAACATCAAAGAATTTTGCATTTTTATTGTCCTTAACAACTTCATGTAAAACCGGAATATTATTACATGCTATTGGCAAACCTGCCGCTTGAGCCTCTATAAGAGCACCTCCCAATCCTTCAAAAAGAGAAGGAAAAACAAACACGTCCGATTTTAAAAGATAATCCGGAACATTTTCTTTAAAACCCTCAATACTTACAATCTCAGCCAAAGAATTTTCATTTATGTAATTTTTCATTTCAGGTGTCATGGTTCCATCTCGCCCTAATATGGTTAGATTCAATAGGTAACCTTTGTCTTTTAAAATTTTTACTGCTTTGAGTAAGTAAATTTGCCCTTTCTGAAACTCGTGTCTTCCCACATTGATAAAACTCACCATCTCAGAAGAAGTAGCTGGTTTTTGTTCATATTCATTTAGCAATGGTTTTCGACCCCGGGGGATAACCGATATTATCTCAGGCTTTATATTTACCTCTTTGATATAATGCTCTTTCACTGTTTCCGTTATACTGTGGAAATGATCAACTCCCCAGGAAGCGCTATTTTTATCTAAATTCTTATAGAACCATAGCGCCTTCTGGTTTACTCTTTTATCATTGAAGCGTTCTTTAGAATACGTGGTATTTACTAAACTTTCAAGATGAACAAAATTTTGAAATAATTTCGCAAAACGAGTTCTGATATTGGCACGGAAAAGGATACTATGAACCAGGTCATATTCCCCTTTTTTGATAAATTTTGCCAAATATTTTACTTGAGAAAAAAAGTTATTTTTTTCAAAAAAATAGATTTTATAACCTTTTGCTTGCATTTGGCTTTGCACCCCTACCGTTTTTTGATCCAGACAGATAACATCAAAATTAATTTCCTTCTCATATAAATAATCAGAAAGAACTGCAGTAGATCTTTCGGCTCCACCAGAGCCTAAACTATCAATAACTATTAAAATTTTCAAACTAACTATTTTAGAAATTTATTAAATAAAAATGGATGTAAACCACTAACTTTTACTTGAAATTCATCTATTTCGGTATCGCTATCTACTCTTATGCGCGAAATTCTCATAGGATTTATGTTTTCAACATTTATCTTATGGTCGAACAAAAATGCCGTTGAAATACCTTTATGCTTTAGTATCTTTTCTGCTCTGGAATTAAAGTTTCCATTTGGATAGGCAAATATTTGATTATGTTGAAATCCCCAGGATTCTAACATATCCATTGCTCTGCTTACTTCCAGCTTAACATCTCCCTTACTACATTTATTTAAAATAGGGTGTGTATGAGTGTGATTGCAGATAACCATCCCGGAAGACTCAAGCTCTTTTAAATCTCTTACAGTTAATTGGCGCGTAAAAACTTCAGGCATTTTATCAAGTTCTTCTATTCTCATATTATTTGGTAAATCTTTTAATTCAGATATTTTTTTTCCAATTTGCTCATCAGAAAACCTAGAATTTTTATAAAAGGTGTAAGCCCTATTCCACCAAAAAGATTTATTAGTTTCTATCAAATCAGTTATTATAAACAGAACAGAAGGTATACCGTATTTTTTTAGTAATGGCATACCGAATTCGAGAACTGAATAATCGCCATCGTCAAAAGTAAGAAGGATTGCATTTTCTGGTAGTTCTTTTCCATTAAACAGATGACTTTCCAGATATGCAAGGTCAATTATATTATAATTTTTGCGTAAAAATTGAAGTTGACTTTCAAAAATTTCGGTATTAACAACGGTATGATAGGCAAGCACTCTTAATCGTCCTGCGTTATAACTTTTAAACGGTGCTGTAAAGGCATTTAAACTTTTGTAGATTAGATTTCTCTTATTCAGTCCTTTCATATTAAATTTTCATCTTTTCGAGAATGGTTAAAGAACTTTATTTTTAATATAGCCTTCACTACCTTTTTGACTTACAATTTTTCCTGGATTTCCAACAACCACACTATTATCGGGTACGTCAAAATTAACAAAGGTTAAGGGTGCAATTAAAACATTGTTACCAATTCTAATTTTCCCAACGACCACGGCGTTTGCCCCTATCCATACTTCGTCCCCAATTGTAGGAGAACCTTTCCTTTTGCCTCTACTAACATTCCCTATTGTGACTCCATGCAAAATATTACAATTTTTACCAATTATTGCGGCATGATTTATATGCACAGGTCCCCAATGGTTAAGAAAAAAGCCTTGCCCTAGTTGAGCTCCTAACTGAATCTGCATGCCATATTTCGCCCTAATTGAATGATACCAAACTCTAGTGATTAAGCCTAAAGGATGCTTTTTGGAATAAGTGTTAGCCAATCTATGATTAACTAAAAATCTAAATTCTGGCTGACGAAAAAATATAGATAAAAATCTTAATTTTGATAAATTATTTTTACCATATCGCACAAGATCGCTTTTGATTAAATTGAAACATTTTTCTTTTAGCATCTTTAAATTTTTAAAGTATTAGAAATCTCTATCTCAATTTTAAAATTACTTTAGAAAATTTTCAATCTCAAAACCTAATAAATAGCTCAGTTATTTTATAATGCAGAATATCAGTTGTTTTTTTTCAAAAGTAAATAATTGTGTATGGCTTAAAATAGAAATTCTTATAATAAAATGTGAAAATCACTAATTTTAAAAACCAAAATAAAAAATGACGGTGAATAATTCACATTATAGATAACACTTGGTAATTAATAATTATATATTTCTAAAAGGAGGAGATTCAACAACCAATTTTTATTTTAAAAATATCCTATTCAATAATTTTCAATTTATTTATAGAAGCCAGCGTTGGACAGAGAATTTTCATAAGAATATCAAGGTTTGAATTACTCCTTTTTCGAAATTTTTAAACTATCTAAAGTTGTTGTAATATTAGTAAAATCATAAGGATTTTTATAAGTGGAATAATAAGTAGAATCTTCAAGAATTTTAAAATCCTCGTCAAAGATCGTATTAAATACAGCACGAAAAGTATTCACCGAGGAAATATCTTTATATAAATTCTTATTGTTACTATTAGAGCTATTCATATAAATAGCATTAAATATTTCACTTCTTTCTTCTAAAAATTCTGGACTGGCATTTTTATCGTCCTCTTCCAAAAATGCCGGACCATGATCAGATTGTATGATTATCACACTATTTTCTGATATATTCAGAATCTCCTCTGTTAGAATTCTTACCTTTTTATTTAAAAATTTTAACTGATCTATGTAAAACCTCTTTTCATTTTTATTCCAGCTGTTATCCAGGTTTACAGATTTTGGTATTTCTTCACCATTTTCATCAAAAACATAGGGAGGATGAGGGGAAACTATGTGTGCAAAAATAAATTTGGGATCTTCTATGTTTTTTAATTTCGTTAGATGATCAAAAGTATATAAAATAGTTTTTCGATATTCTTTACCCGCAAAATGGCTTACTAAGGGTGATAGTATAGTGGTGTGTAAAAAATTAGTAGTGAATTCACCCATATAGCTTGAATATTTATAATTATAATCAGCGTATATATTTTGTTTGGTTCCTCCAAAAACACTACCAAAATGAACAGTTTTATAACCTTTGTCTTTCAAATATTTCATTACATTACCATTTAATACCATATCATATGGGATCTTCCTGTTGGTAGATCCTTTTGGCAAGGAATCACTTAAAAAGTTAATATAATTCATATTAAAGGTTGATCCCAGTGAAAGAAAGGTGTTCATATAATTAGACCTGCTATTTGAAGCTATATAAAAATCTTTTTCGATTAAATAATCTTCAAATTCACTATTATCAAAATTAAAGTCCTCCTCTAAAATTTGTGAACTAGCGTAACCATCAAGAATAATATAATAAATATCAGGTAACTGTTCTTTATTTGCGCTAATCAGTTTTGTTGTCTGTGAATTGTTGTGTAGAAGGGTTTGTCTATTACTTATACCAAAGGACATTATTCTCAAAATAACTATAGAGAACAAACAAAGAGATAGGATACTAATTACGTTAGATAATGCCTTTAGATTCCTTTTAGTTTTCAAAGTAAGATAGATAATTATTGCTGGTAAGAGCAGAAAAACCAATCCTAGAAAAAATATAGCAAGTTTGCCTTCCAGCCCCATTGCTGCAAGTAAATTTCTAAAATGACCAAAGAGAAAAAACAGTGATAAACCAGTAAACACTAGGATCTGGGTTTTATAATTATTTTTGACCAGAAACTTAATTGCAATGGTTATTCCTAAGGTAAAAATTAAAATGACAATTATAAGTGATAATATAGAAGATTGAGTCAAGTAAAGCTCTTCTATATTTTCAAAATAAATTGAGAGAAGGGGAAAAACTGAAAACATTAATAGAAAAACCACAAAACCATACTCCTTCCAGAAAGAAGTTAGGATCTTAAGAAGTTTCGAGAAGCTATTTGAGAGAATTAAATCAGCTTTGGTTGATTTGATTCTTAACAAAAACCAATTTTTACCTATTGCAAAAATATTATTCATAGTCCAGAATAATACTAGCGCCGCAGATAAGTTATATAGTAGAACGAGAAATACAATAGCTATAACTACCAACTGTATCTTCTCACTTTTATCTTGGTTTTTTGTGTAAAAATATGCCGCTAATAAATTAGCAAAGGTCATTAAGAAGGGTAATATATTAATTGATATACCTGCGATTAAAAGCAACTCATCAGGCTGAGATAAATCGCTGATTGGCCCAAAAGATATTCCAATAAGTGGATAATAATCCAGAAGTAACCAATAAGCCGCAAGAAAAAATGGAATTTGAATTAGTAAACCAACTAAACCTGTTAATGAATAAAACGGACTATAGTTATTTTTACGGTATATCTCCCGTGTATAGTGATATTTCTCTTGTTTATTTTGAACATTCTTTATGGAATCCAGAGCAGGCTGCATTCTATCTTTTCTGGCTTTCTCCAAATCCTGAATTTTATCTGCTATCCAGAAAAGAGGAAGCATAATAATTTGTGTAGCCAGGCTCAATAGAATTATAGACCACCCATAACTAAAAGTTATATCGTAGAAAAACTCCAGGATATTTTTAAGAAAGTTTATTAAAAACATTATTTTAATCCTTTAAAAATTGATAGAATCTGTTTAGCAGCCACACTACCTGCATTTTGAAAATTAAAAATATGCTTATCTATTATTTCCTCCGTCATTTTTACATTTGATACTTCTCCAATAATATTATGAATATTATATATTTCATTTTCTGTAATTGTTCTTCCAAAATCTTCCAAAAGATATTTTGTAGATGGAGGATTTTCTAGATCCGATGATTCGTAACCACCATCGTCCCATTCAAAATCAACAGCTATAATTGGTATTTTCTGCAAAAATGCCACATCATAGATTATCCCGGAAGTTGAATCTGTTATCAATACTTTTGCTTTAGATAATGCATGTACATTATCAACCCTCTTATCAATTTCGAAAAGTTCATTTTTACCAAATTTGGAAGAGATAATACTCAAGAGCTCTTTTTCAGAAATCCAGGATTGAGGATGAGGTCTATATAAAACACGATGTTTATGCTCTAATAATTTCTCTAATAATAGCTCTCCATGTTCTACAAAAAATGATCTATCACCCCAGGTTGGCGCAATTAAAATGTGTTCTTTTTGTTCGTTAGCTCCTTCATTCTTCAAATCATAGTAGGTACAACCAGTTTTCATAAGAATTTTTTTTCTGCTATTTCTATCACGTTCCAGTTGGCGAAGATTTGCGATATGAAAATCATTTCCACAAAGTGCAGAGTCATAATAATCAAATGAAAATTTTTTATTTGCATGGATATCCATGGGGGCGTGAGATAGATAACAATAGTGATCTACGTTTTTCGAACGCTTCCAGTTTAGAATATCTAATTGAGGAGTAGTGGTTATACACATTTTCGCTTTCAATTTATTTAATACAAAGAAAGCCTGATTTGTATTACCTAAATAATGGGAAGAACAATATTCAGAATCGATTTGTAGTCCGGGATCTTCCCGGTCTGCAGTTAAATATACGAATCTTTTATTATGCTTGATGAGTACATCTAAAACTGGGTAAAAAACGTTCCAGTAGTTTTTCCCCTCACTAAAAAACACCAATTCTCCAGAAAAATCATTTGTACCCTTATATTCTTTTCCCGCAAAAAAATGTATTACTTTATAATAAAAATTACGTATTGAAAATGTAATGGTCATAATAAAACCTATTAATAGGCTTATTAACAAGCTCCCCGTACCGGGATCAATATATAGAAATAACATAGTTATTTTTTGAGAGATAAAATTCCAATATTTTTAAGGATTGGATGAATGACGTAATATTCTAGACTATTATCGTGCGAAGGAAAGGGAGTAATTTCATTTTTTTTGGATAATGCGGTAATTGCATCTATTAAGCAATTTGCCCTAATAATATTATCATAGTATTGGTCAATATTTACCCCTCCAGTGGGAGCGGGAAAATGACTTTTTGTAATAATATTCCCTGCATCAATTTTTTCATTCATCAAGAAGGCAGTCACTGTACAGGATTGTCTATTTAATATGCTATAATAAATTGTTGTACTCCCCCTTTCTAAAGGAATGTCTCCCGGGTGCATATGTACATAAGGTAGATCCAAGTCAAAATGATTTTTTCTAAGAATTTGACCTCCATAACCTGAAAAAATTATTAAATCTGGAGATATCGACTTTACCCGCTCTACTACACTTTGAGAATTAACGTCATAATCATTAATATGCTGATATTTCCATTTATTACGCTCAAACACATTTTCAATACCTATTTGAAAATCGGGAATAAGAATATTATTATCATCGAAGAATTGCTCAGTGTCTCGATTTAATTTAGGTACACTATATTCTCTTTCCTCAAATCCGTAAAATAGCCCTTCCACTTTGCAAGAGCTGGCAGCCAAATATTGCGCATACGAATTAGATCTAAGTGTGTTTCCTGCTAGAAGTAAAATCTTCATAAATCAATGTTTTTATTTTCACACAATTCTTTAATAATTCTTTTTTCTGCCCATAATAGTTTGGATGCAGCTCTGTAATTGGAGGTTTCTGCATTTTGATTCAATTCGTTTATTCTGCTGCAAATAATATCAACTAATTTTAAAAGAGAATTTAAGTACTGCAAATGTTTATATCTGTCAAAAAGTTTAACCATTACTAACCCAAAATTGATATAAAGATTCAAGTTATTATAAGTCACATCTTTATTTATACGGCGAAAATCAGCATCGTAGAATTCATAAATCCTTTTGGTTACCTCAAATCTTTTTATCAACAAATGAACCTTATCAAGTTCAGAGAAAACTATATCATTATTTAACCATCGTTCCAATTGAATATTTGTTCTAGAATCATCTTCAGTTTTATGGCTTCCGGCATTATTTTTCAACAGAATATCTAGGCACTTATCCCTTTTTTCTTCCCAGGATTTGAGAAATTCAATTCCGCCAAATTTGGAATAAGAATAGTTAATCTTATTATTAAACACATCCTCATTTAAATACTTATATATAATTTTATTTTCTCCAATCATGCGACCAGTTTTTATTCTCCTTCAATTTTATTTCATATGCCTTTACATCATCGTTAGAGTCTACTTCACACCATCTGCCTTCTATAAATGCAACTTTAATGTCTGTTTTTTCCATTAGCATGGATAAAAAGGAAGTCATATCTAGTTTATCCTGTTCATCCTTATTTAAAGAATTATAAGTACCAAAGGCTATATCCCAACCTCTTGGAGTAAACTTGATTAAGCCCATATACTGTGCCTGAATATTATCTATACTATCTTCGTCATTTCCTATTTCGGTTAAAACACCATCGTTTGTTTTAAAACTTTCTGCGTCGTCCAAAGGATTTTCAAATCGGGTAGACCAGAGATCAAGCCACTTTTTATCGGCAGTTATTACTATATCTCCATCCTGATTTTTCAATTTTTCAATATGATCACTAGAATAAACGATATCTGAATAGGATATAATGGTCTCTGTTTCCATTTTAGGTGCACAGAACAGTGTTCCAACCATGTTCGTTTCAGACCACCTTGGGTTTTCTGCTGTTTTGAAATCTCCTTGTAACATTTCTGATCTGTAACCTCTAACCACGGTTATATCCTGGACATCTGCTGCCCTCAAGGCTGAAAGTTGCCAATCTAATAAAGTCTTACCTTCTAAAATTGTTAGGCATTTATGCGATCTTTCAGTAGTACTACCCATTCTTGACCCTCTCCCTGCTGCTAGTATTAATCCTTTATATTTATTCATATTTAAATAATTTTTTTATCATTCGTGCTTCCCATTTACTAAATATATCTTCCCTTTCAGGATGCCACATTAATCCAAGTAAACCATTTCCTTGAAAAGCCTCAATAGTATTATCTTCTTTACACCTACCAATAACCTTTAACATCTCAGGCTTAGACCTGTCGATTAGTGCATTAGAATGGTAAGAGTTAACCTCTTCAACTTTATTATTGATAATTATCTGATGTCGGGTCGCTACATGAAATACCGAAAACCTATCATTTCGTTGTTCAATTTCTCCTCCTAACCATTTAAAAATAGCTTGAAATCCTCTGCAAATACCTAAAACAGGAAGAGAATTAGCCTGAGAGTATTGAAAAATAAGCTTCTCAGTGTCGTCTCTTTCTTTAGAAATACTTAGATTTTCACCTCCGGTTAGAATAAATGCATTTATATTCCAATTTTCGATATATTCAATAATTTCTTCTTCAATATTTGGCAAAAGTATCCAATTTGCATTTGGCATAATCTCCTTCATAAACCTATACCAATCCCGTGCTATTGCATCACGCTTTTCATCGTAACTAGCTGCATTAGCTTCTCTCATACTTATACCAATAATGAGCTTTTGCATAAAAGTTTTAAATTGTAAGTGGCTCTAAACGTTTTCCTTGGCAATTTAACAATACCTTACCGGCCTTTATTAGCTTATTAAAAGGTTGTTCTCCGCATCCAATTGCTGCAGGAAGATCATATTCAGCACAGCGTATAGCCATATGTGAATTAGCACCTCCAAATTTTGTAATAAGACCACCTATTTTTCTTGAGAAGATCCAATCATATCCAGGGTCCGCGCCTTCTATACATATAATTTTACCTTCCAAATCTGGGATCTCTTTTATGAACGGATTAAGAAATACTATTTTACCTTCAACCCTCTTATTGCCAATAAAATTTGGTGCACTTCTTTGCATTGGTGCAATATAAACATCTCTTCGAGAACGTATTAAATAGTTTAATTTAAAAGAATTTGCTACACTGTAAGATTTCTTTGCTTTTTTAATTCTACGTTTAAAGAAAACTTTTAAATCCTTGGTGATCGGTTCAAATAAAACACTTTGAACATCATCTAAGGTAAGCATTGCTAGATCCTTTTTAGAAAAACCAATTAACTCACCCCATTCTGTTATATATTCTATGATAGCAGACAGGTGTTTAGTAAAGATGAATTTATGATATTCTCTACCTTTTATGGCCTTAGACGCATACTTAAAAATATCATCTGCATTAATTCTGTCAAAACCGTGATCTCGCAATAATATATTTAAATTTTTACGCTCTTGATCACTTAACTGAAATACTTCGTGCTCACCTGGTTTTTGAGGATCACCATCTAATAAATCAGGTCTGTTCTTGTAACATGGTGATAGTATATCATAACTGTTTGGCCTAAGATGACCATACTTCTGCATGAATTTATCTTTTTCAAGATTTTCGTTACACACTTCGTAAAAATCAGTGCTAAGCTCTGTAGAGATAGTTTTCACGCTTCTCTTAAATGCCTTCACCCTTTCCTCTTCTATAGCTCCACAAGCTATAGCTGATCTCAATAGTGATTCCGCTATAAAGCCATGCCTGGCAGTTATTGAAAAAGGTATTGTTCCATACTTAACACATTGATTTTTGAGTGTATTTACGTGATCTGAAATTGAAAAAGGAGTAACAAGCTTTTTATTCAAGTTTTCCTCTTGTAGGGTTTTCAATAATTCAATTAATTCAATAGCTTTGTTTAACGTATTGCCTTCTGTGTCTTCAATAGCATTTTGAGTCAATTCTACTAAAAAGTTTTTAAACTCCTTGATTTCTTCTTCGTTCAGCAAATTTGGATACCGATTGTTTAGATTTTCTTCAAATTTAAAATCATAAGCAGTAGGTACAACCTCAAATTCGATTTTGTCATGCAAATGAGGATTATTTTCCAGCCTTTGTATATAAGCGTTAATAAGCTTCTCAGAAATTTCTGGGCTTAATTTTTCCGGCAAAAATGAGTTCATACTATTACGCACATCTATATACGCCCGGCCAAATAACGAAACCATTAATTCTACATCTGGCATTTTTTTATAACCCATTTCTTCCCTAGCCAAACTCCAAGCCCTTCGAGTAATAAGCTCACGGTATAAGGACATTGCAAGCGGATGTGGCACAACACCAATCATTTCTGCAGGATTCCAATCAGGCATAATTCCCAGGAGGGTTTTTTCACCATAAATATCCACTCTCCTAGTCATTAATTGCTGTACAAAATCTTCAAGATATGGAAGCCTTTCTGAAACCAATTTATTCGCTTTATTCTTCCAATTTGTAGAAGTAGTAATTGGTCGTACCTGCAAGATGAAAACTTCATTTTTATTATTCAATGCAAATTCAATATCTAAAGGCAAATTCTTATAAAGGGATTCTAATTCTTCTACAACTTTTAGAACCTTTAATAAATATGGGGAATCAAAATCTTTATCTTTAAAACCATTATAGACATATACCGTTTTGTTGATAGAATTCCCGCTAGTGACGGTATCTGTCTTGCCTGTCGTATCATCGAAATTAATGACATAATATGGTGAACCGTCATCTAAAGATTTGGTCATTATGACACCACTCATCCTAACATCCTCCACCATAGGTTGTATTAAGACCTGGTTCTCCGGATTATTGTCAAAAGAATTGATCACTGTATCAATTGCTGTTGAAAGTTCACCATTAATTTTATAATTCACATTTAAGATACTTTCAAAAGCTCCCGCCATAGAATCAACTTCTGTATCTTCTGCCCTGGAACTACTTCGTACTGCTAAATATGTGACGCTTTCATATTTATTAGAAATATTAGAAATAACATTATCTTTAAAATTATTCCATTCATGAACAGTGAAAAAATGTACGTCCGGTACTGGAAATCCATTTTCAGATATATATTGTAGTGTTTCAGCTTTTGTTCCTAGCATAGTGTGTTTTATCTTAAAGCATGCAAAAATATTGGTTTATTTAAAAAAAAAGACCATGTAATTTGCGAAAACTTAGTTAAATATAGGTTTTGAAGTACGTGCGAAATGAATTGGTGAAAAATATTCGTTTTCAAATGAAGCCACCAATCAATCTACTTTTATTGAAAATCGATGATACTTATTTTAGGCGAATCCAGCTGTTTTAGAAAAGAAAAGGTTACCTGGTAATTATCATATAACTCTTTTCTAAGAAAATTGGCTTCAGGAATAGCAATAGCATACAAATCTGTTTCTGCTCTCAGATAACATAAATTCCCCAATACAGAACTGTAAAAAGAGACTACAGTCTTTGGAAAAACTTTACTATTTAAGTACTCTTCCTCAAATATTCCATTAAAAGTTTTTATTTCTAAAAATTCTGAAATCTTCTCAAGATTAACTTTATTTTCTCTTGGATGAGGTATATATAAAACTTTTTTATTCGGAAATTTTTTAACCAAACCTCTCAAACACTTTAAATAGAAATCGTTCGAGACGATCTCCAACTGCACCAAATGTTGCCCTACAAATATGACCTCTGTTTCGTCTAATTTAGGATGTTCATTTTGGTTTTTTCTGTTCAAACTTTTTGAAGTATCTCTGGAATTAACATCAAGAGTAAACGGACCAACAAAATTTAGAGATGGAATTTTTGGTTGTTTGAATTTCAATTGGCGAAAAACCCTCGGTAAACTCCTTACTTCGCTATTATTAAGCTTCCTATTATATGCTACAGAAATTATCTGCATTCCATCATATAAAAGCGAAATCTTACTTTTTTTTTCATATTCACCAATAATACTAAGGTGATAAATATTACTATAACTACCTATATAAACATTTTGAAAGGTTTTAAATTTTTTTTTAAATTGAAATAACCAAATTCTAAAGTAAAGAATTTTGAGAGGCTTAAGCCAATCATTGTTATCTACCATATAGACTATAAGGGTATATTCAAATTCAAATTCCTGAAGATGTTCAAATATCTTTGATGCAGTTGTTTTATCAGTAACAGTAGCAATAACAATAGCATTCTCCAACAATTCAGGAGCTCTAGAAAGAAAAAATGCTTGGGAAGGTGTTGATAGGACGAATAAATTCATATTTTATTTAAAAAAGCAAATACTAAATTTTGTAAAAAGTTTATTTCCTATCGTTATCTCATTTTTCGTCATGGGTAACTTTATGAACATAGTAAAAAGTAATACCAGTGGAAATAAATTCTGCTATTAAAACTCCAATAAAAATATAGGATAAGCCTTTCTCTTTGGGAGCTGCATAAAATAAAAATCCTGGTATCAGGATATATAATAGATTTCTACTTACAGAAACTTTAAATTGTTCGTTATATCTTTTCAATGTATTAAAAACCTGAAATATAAGAGCGTACATTCTAAAAAAACCAATAATTACAGCAATTATAGTAATAAATACTGCCTCCTCGTATTTTGGAAAATAATTCTCTATGATATACGGTATGAAAATTAAAGACAAAAGACCAGCAAGTCCAAAAATGCTCAAGTAGTATGAAATTTTTTTAATCTTATTCCATATAACAATTTTGTCATTTGATTTGGCGTAATCAAAGGTCATCGTTGGCATTATATACTTTGCCAGGGCTGCAGGAAGTACGCTGAAAGCTGTTAAAGCTGCATTAGCCGGCGCGGTAAGCCCTAATGCTGTAGTAGAAATAAAGAATACAATAAAAATTTTTGGATAGGTATCTGGTAAACTTCGCAAATAATTCAATGAAAGCATAGGAAAACCAATTTTAATATTCTCTATATAGATTTTTTTAAAAAATTTGGATTTTGTTCTAATGGGTCTATACACCACCAATAGAATTGTGGAAGCCAGACTATGAATTAAAAGCATTATTAAATATCCTGAAAATTCAAGGTAAAAGATTAGTGGAGATAGCAAAAAAGCAAAAAGAGAAGAAATAATGTATACTCTGGATAAATCTGCAAAACTTTTTGATGATCTATAAGTGGATGAAAGAAAATCATCTACGAACATTGTAGAAATAAAAACTCCTGCTGTTAAATAAATCAACTGTTCTTCAGCATTGGAGGCTACAAAAACAGACAGGAAGATTGCTAGTATTAGAAAAAATATTGTATATAATATTGTAACATATTGTGCACTAGCCGCATATTTCTTTACCTTCTTTTGATCATTTTTACCCAAATAAAAAGGTAGTTGTCTTCCCAACCCCTGAGTAAGCCCTAACTGAGTGAAACCTATATAGGGTTTAATAATTAAAGCAGCTTGCCACAATCCTAATTTCTCCGGTCCTATAACTTTTATAGCTATTAAACTAATAGCCATCCCGGAAATAGTTTTGAAAATACTACTTATAGTAAAATTAACGGCTACATTTGATTTAAATCGCATTTATAAAATGTTACGGAACAAAGCGAAAAGTTAAATCCCACGAATATAAAAACTGATAAGAGGATTTAGAAATCTTCATCTTAAAGTTTAGATATTAAATACTCAGCATATTTGAAATCTTCCAAAGTATCTATATCAATCGACGATTGTCGAGACATTACATACGCGTAAGTATTCTCTGTATAATATTGACCCTGCTGCAAAATGGATTTTTTAAAAATAAATATTGCACCGTTGGGAAAGTAAGTTTTCTTTTCGTCCTGCCTGTTTCTTATACGCTCATCGAAAATTGATGAAATTTTACCTTCGTCATCCACATATTTATGCCAAACTATTGGATGCTGTTCCTCACAAAAACTTATTACAGAATCGGCGTTTTTAGTATTGAACATTTGAATGCTTTCATCAATATGCCTACCTATACGAAAAGGACTAGTTGGCTGTAAAACGATAAATTCAGTTATTTCTAAACCTTCTAATTCGAAAATTTTATCTATGGTATATAAATATGCATCTAATGCTTTGGCTGTGTCTGATGCTAAATATTCAGGCCTTAAAAAAGGAACTTCTGCCCCATATTGCTTACCTACTGCGGCAATCTCCGGATCATCTGTACTTAAAATTAATCTGGAAATATATTTTGAATTTTTAGCAGCTTCAATCGTATATGCAATTAAAGGTTTACCATCCAATAAGCGAATATTTTTCCCTGGTAAACCTTTCGACCCCCCTCTAGCAGGAATTATTGCTATCATTTTGAATGTTTTACAAATTCTTGTGCTTGTTTATAATCAATAGGTTTACCTATATCAATCCAATAACCCCTGATAGGATTATGTATAAGTTTACCTCCTTCTGCAATTAATTCCTCCATTAAGGTGGTAATATCATAAAATTCATTTTTTGGAATTCTCTTGATCAGATCTCTCTTCATTATGTAGATACCGGCATTACTATGATATACATATGAAGGCTTTTCTTTAAAAGCGGTAACTGAACTTCCATTAGTTTCAAAAACTGCATATGGAACATCAATTTTAAATTCGGTAGAAGCTACAGCCATATCTGCTTTTGAGTTTTTAGCATCAATATACAAATCTTCCAAATCAACATTTGTAAATAAATCACTATTCATAAGAAGCACATATTCACTTTCAAATTTATCTACAAGTGATAGAGCTCCAGCTGTACCTAATGGTTCTTCTTCCCAAATATATTCTATTTCAATTCCCTTTTTACTGCCGTCCCCGAAATAAGATTCAATTTGTTCACCTAAATACTTTACCGAAATATAGATTTTGTTAATTCCAAAAGAAATTAATTTATCAATATTATGTTCTATAATTGGTTTTCCACCCAAGTCGAGCATTGGTTTGGGTGTTTTATCTGTCATTGGACTTAAACGTTTTCCCCTTCCACCTGCCATTATCATAGCTGACATAGGGAGAACCGAAATTTGATTTTCAAGATCAATAATTTTTACGAGCTTTTTATCTGAATCCAATAATGGTAATATCTTGATGTTTTTTTTTCTATAAAACGAAAGATTGATAAAAGAATCTGAGAATTCTTCGTAGAAAAAATTTTTATTGCATATCTGGCCAACAGGCTTGCTAATATCACCTTCATTCGCCAGAGACCTCCTAATATCTCCGTCTGTTAATGAACCAATCACTTTATTGCTCTGATCCTTGACAAATAATATAAGTCTACTTACATCACGTATATCATTTAGCTTTCTCAAAGCTGTTAAAATACTTTCGTTCTCTTCTATCAATTTATCTTGAAAATCGGTCATTATTCTAATATAAATTTTCCCATTTTAATATTGCATCTTCAGAAATATCTGTATTTAATTCTCTACCTAAAACATACTCCATTTTATCGGGAGCAATAAATGTTCCGGGACGTTTTGCCGTAAGATCTTCTTTTTTCAATATATCACCCTTCTTCAAATCTCTCTTAACAACTAAACTCCTTCTAAACTTTTCTTTTTTAAGCTCCTCCGCTTCAGAAACGGTTCTTTGATAATTACCTAAAGATTTCGCTATATTTTTTGATTCTTCGCAAATAATTTTTAATTCCATTGGATTTGCTGATACCTGGTGATCCCATCCAGGTAAATCCTTATCTAATGTAAAATGCTTTTCAATAACGCATGCTCCCAATGCAGCTGAAGCTAAAGGAATAGCAGTCCCAATAGTATGATCTGAAAAGCCAATAGGCATATTAAATGTATTTCGCAACATTGAAATATTATTCAAATGAATATCCTCGTATTCTGGAGGATAGATAGAAATACAATGAAGTAAAACTATTTGATCATTTCCTGCTTCCTTACATGCATTTACAGCTGTTTCAATCTCAGCTATAGTTGCCATTCCGGTAGATATTATCATCGGTTTCTTAAATGAAGCAACTTCCTTTAGAAAATCGATATAATTTATATCCATCGAAGCAATTTTAAAAAAAGAAACTCCAATGTCATTTAAAAGTCTGGCTTCTTCCACCGAAAAAGGAGAGGAAGCAAATTCGATATTATTTTTATCACAAAATGACTTTAGCTCTCTATGCTGTTCATCGGTTAAAGCATATTTAGTTACCATTTCCTTTAAGGAGCCAAAATGCTTCTTTTTCGAATCATTATAAACTTGATTATTTTGATACTCCTCTTTAGATATTAAAGATTTTGGAGTCCAGGACTGGAATTTGACACAATCGGCTCCAGCTTCTTTAGCTGATATGATCATTTCTTTTGCAAGATCCATATTTCCATTATGGTTTGCTCCTATCTCAGCAATTATGTAAGGTTCTCTATAATTGCCAATTTCCCTATTTCCGAATTTAATTTGTTTCATAAAAATTAATTTGTTCCCACCAAAAAGCCTCAGTGTTTGGCTTTTTATGGATATTATTAGATATTTTTAATCTTTCATTAAGATCCTCAATCTTTTCTAAATCTGAAGAAAAGTTTATTCCAATTTCGTTTAAAGCTTTATAGTGAGCAATTTTGCCATTTAAAATTGTTAATTGTCTTTCTGTAGATAAGTCATCAGTAATTCCAATGATATTATCTTCATGTTGTCTATAAATAGTAGTGCATTCACTTGTGAATAACACAGTTTGCTGATGCTTTAGTAAAATTTGATAAAAAACAAACCAGTCAACCGCAATTGGTGTATTACTTATCTTTAGGTCAAAGTTGAGTAGTTCTCTTCTAATTGCTGTATTTCCGAAACCTACAATATTTTTATCTTCCAAAAATTTGTAATTAAACTCAAATATCTTCCCCAGACGCTTTTGCCAAATATTAGTTTCTTTAATTTCACCTTTAGAGAATAAACTTAAATCATTACATACTAGTGCCCTATTTTCAAGCAATTTAAGTGTTATTTGAATTCTATTTTTCGACATCAAATCATCAATATCCTGAAAAATAATAAAATCTGATTTGGAGTTCTTCAGAATTTCAAGTGATTTAAATCTAATCTCAGAAATACTTCCTTCCAAATTTGTTATTTCTACACCTCCTGATAAACCATGAAAAAACTTTTTTACATTTTTGACTCCGTCATTGAAAATATGAATAGTAAAATTTTGATTGGTTTGCTCATTAACTGTCTTAATAAAGTCAGGAAAAAATTTTACAGCCTCCGGATATATATATGTTACTAATACAGTATTCATCTTTTCATTAAGTATCTACCAGGATTACCAACTATAGTTTTATCATCAATAACATCGGAAATAACCACTGTACCCGCACCTATAACAACATTGTCACCTATTTTAACCCCTTGTTTAATTACACTATTAGCTCCAATAAAACTATTTTCTCCTACAATTACGTTACCGGCAAGGGTCGCCCCGGGGCCTATATGACTATAATCTCCAATTCTACATTCATGCTCTATAATAGAAGAGGTGTTTAAAATTGTATAGTCTCCAATCTCCACACCAATATTTACTGAAACATTTCTAGAAATAAAATTTCCATGTCCGATTTTCATATAACGTGAAAAACTAGAATTAGGATGAATTACATTAATAATTTTTATATCTCGCTTTATTAAAGACGCTACAACTTTTCTTCTTATATAATTATTACCAATTCCTAATATGTAATGATTAGATTTATTGAAACCTGTAAAATCATGCTTACTCTCATCTCCTAAATATTCTAAATTAAAAGGATTGTATTTTGAAGCTTTTTTTTCAACGTAATATTTAACCTTAATACCTGATTCTACTGCAGCGTCTGCTACCACCAAGCCATGGCCGGAATATCCAACAATCGTCACTAATTTATCTAACACTACTAGTTATATTTACTATTCGATCTTCCAAATATTCCGCATTTTTCTGCTCATCCCTATAGCAGTTTTCATACATAGGTAATTTGTACATAAGTTTCCAGATAGGGCGTGTCATAATCCCGGATTCATTCGTGATTTTTAAAAAATTATCCCTTGCCTGCTTATCTTCAAGTTCAACACTCATTAACCAGTAGTTTGCTTTGGTATTTGGAGATTCACTTCTAAATTTAATATTAGTATCAGCGAAAAAATTGGCATATCCCAAGGCTAATTCCCGTTTACTTCGTAAAAACATATCAAGATTCTCTAATTGCGCACAAGCCAAAGAAGCATTTAAATTAGGCATTCTAAAATTATACCCCAACTCATCATGAAAATACTCATAGGCATGAGGCTTTTTAGCAGTTGTTGTTAGATATTTAGCCTTTACTCCCATTTCTACATCATTTGTAACAATGGCCCCACCACCACCAGATGTTACAATTTTATTACCATTGAATGAAAAAACACCTAAATCACCAAAACTACCTGTAGGCTTACCATTGAAGGTGCTACCAAGAGATTCTGCTGCATCTTCAACTACAGGAATATTCCATTTTTCGCAAATATTTACTATTTCGTCAATTCTAGCAGGAAAACCAAAGGTGTGCATAGGTAAACAGGCCGCTATTTTCTTTCCTGTTTGTTTATTATAGCAACCATCTTCCTTCAATTCTCCATAATTTTGAAGAAATTCACTTATCGCATGTGGAGCTAAGCCCATTGTATCTCTATCTACATCCAAAAAAACAGGCTCGGCATTATTATATGAAATTGCATTTGCTGTAGCTACAAAAGTTAAAGCTTGGGTCAATACCTCATCACCTTTTTCTACACCAACCAATTTCAGAGCTATTTGAATACCTGCTGTACCATTAACCACAGCCACCGCCTTGTTCGTTGCTGTGATATGTGTCATCATGTCTTCAAATTTATCTACATACATACCTACTGAAGAAACAAATGTTGAATCTATTGCATCATTGAGATATTTTTTTTCATTACCGAGAAATCGTGGTTCATGTAACGGGATAAAATCGTTAGTCCCATAATAATCCCGGATAAAAGAAATTGTATTTTGAGCTTCTTGCATTACATTTTAGAATCTAAATATTTACCGGTTTCTTTATGTCCAAAATCCGGAATCATTTCAAAAAACAGTTTTACAATTTCTTCCTTATTCCAAGCTTGTTCCTTTTTCATCGAATCAATAGAACTTTTGAAAAAGTCTAAATTAGAAGATTGATTATCAAAATCATTCTTGATGATACCAAGATTCTCAAAACGATTTAAATCCAATTTTTCAGACTCTGTAAAAAATTCTTCGAAATCCTTTTCACCAGTTGTGTCACTCCCAGTAAAAAGACAAGGCCATTTATTTTCTTCTGGTAGTGTTTTGACTAACTGTCTTGCTTCATGTTCATCTTTACAAAGATAAGCTTCGTACCCTCTCTGATTAAGATATTTCACAGCAACATCTGCAAATGAAATTAAATGCAATTTTTCACTAAGTTTTGGGAAAAATATATCTCTATTATCACCAAAGATACAAGACATTAAACATAGTTCTCCACTTTCCTGTGGTGTAACGAAATATCTTTTAACATCATTGGGCGCGACAATAGGCTGATTTTTTTGAATTCTCTGATTAAAACCGTGAAGTAGAGATCCATCAGAAAAAGCAACATTCGCAAATCGAGCAGTGGAAATTTTAATTTGTTCGCTTCGACGCATAAGAAACATCTCCATAATTCGTTTTGAGGCTCCCATCATATTAACTGGATTAGCCGCTTTATCTGTAGAAACACAGAAATACTTTGCTGCCCCCTTCGCAATGCTTTGTTTTATAGTCTTTTCGGTATTAAAAATGTTTACATCAATCATCCGCATTAATGTGAATGGATCCTTTTCACTACGAACATGCTTGAGCGCCGAGAGATTTAAAACAAAATCATACTTACCATCTTCTTTTATAAATGCATCGTACTCTATTGAGCCAATATCCAACGCAAAAGTCCGAAAGTCACCATCTATATATCCATAAGAACTACGGACGTCTCTAACAAGCTCTACTAAATTGTTCTCACTAATGTCTACTACGTGAAGCTTTAGCGGATTTCTTTTAAAAATTTCTTTAGTTACCGCCTGGCCTATAGAGCCAGCACCCCCTAATACTAAGAAAGAGGATTCCTGAACCTTTTTTAATAACTCTTCTTTGTTATCTGAAATATCCTTAGAAAACAACTCTTCATTTCTACCAATTAAAGACAATATATCTACCATACTAAAAAAAATAATCTTTTAACTCCCAATTGCATAAAATTCAAATCCTATTTCTTCTTTGGTTTTCCTGTCCAATAATCTACGACCATCAAAAAGAAATGCTGGTTTGAGCATAGCTTTATAAACTTTTTGCCAGTCCAATTCCATGAACTCATCCCACTCTGTTAGGACCGCAATGGCATGAGCCTTATCACATACCTTATACGGATCCTTTAATACGGTAACACGTTCTCTATTTTCCTTTTCAGATCTTGTTCCCAAGTAATCCAGATCTGCGTAGATTTGTTCTTCCGTCACTTTTGGATCATAGACTACTATTTCTGCCTGTTCATTTAAAAGATAGTCTGCTACATAAATCGCTGCCGATTCTCTTGTATCGTTAGTGTCTTTTTTAAAAGCCCAACCTAATAAAGCTATCTTTTTACCAGATACTGTATTGAATAAAGTTTGAACTATTTTAGCGGCAAAACGCTTTTTTTGATGATCATTCATAATGATCACCTGATGCCAATAATCTGCCACTTCATCCAAGCCGAAGGATTTCGCTATGTAAACCAGATTGAGTATATCTTTTTGAAAACAACTTCCTCCAAATCCTACGGAAGATTTCAGAAATTTTGATCCTATCCTTGAGTCCATACCTACAGCACGAGACACCTCATTTACGTCTGCGCCTGTCTTCTCGCATAATTCGCTCATCGCATTAATACTGGATACTCTCTGAGCTAAAAATGCGTTTGCAGTAAGCTTTGATAATTCTGATGACCAAACATTTGTAGTAAGTATCTGCTCTTTAGATACCCAATGAGCATAAATATCTACTAACGCCTGAATAGCTTCCTCCCCTTCTGCCGTGTCAATATCCCCTCCAATTAAAACACGATCTGGATTCATTAGATCATCTACCGCAGTTCCCTCTGCTAAAAATTCAGGGTTGGAAAGAATCTGGTAATTAACACCATTTCCTGTATTATCCAAAATGTTTTTTAAAGCCTGAGCGGTTCTTACCGGTAAAGTTGATTTTTCAACAACAATTTTATCATCTTTAGCAACTCTGGCTATCTGACGAGCACATAGTTCGATAAATTTAAGATCTGCTGCCATACCTTTTCCAATTCCATAGGTTTTGGTAGGCGTATTTACAGAGATAAAAATCATGTCAGCCTTATCGATCGCCTGATCTACATCGGTAGAAAAAAATAAATTACGATCCCTGGCTTCAGCTACAATGTCAGACAGACCAGGTTCATAAATTGGAATATTTTCTACATTTTTGTCATTCCAAGCCGCAATCCTTTCCTTATTGATATCTACAACTGTAACATTGATTTCAGGACATTTCTGCGCAATAACAGCCATGGTTGGACCACCGACGTATCCAGCACCGATACAGCAAATATTTCTAATTTTCATAAATTATAATTTTCGGTCGCATTTATCACCTAACACTCCCTTTACATCATAAACTACCGCACCGTTATTCTTAAAGTTATCCAAGTCGATATTCATAAATTCTTTATGAGCAACAGTTAAAACAATTGCATCAAATTTATCAATAGGCATCTCATTTGTGGTATCCAAATTATATTCATGTTGAACTTCAGACGGATTAGCCAATGGATCAAAAATAGTTATTTCCACACCGTATTCTTTAAGGCTTTTAATTACATCTACCACCTTTGTATTACGAACATCTGGACAGTTCTCTTTAAATGTAATTCCTAAAACAAGAATTTTTGCACCTTTAACCTTTATATCATTTTGCAACATCAGTTTAACAACTTCGGATGCTACATATTGTCCCATTGAATCGTTCATTCTCCTTCCAGCAAGAATAATTTCAGGATGGTATCCAATTTCCTGTGCCTTTTGTGCTAGGTAATATGGATCAACTCCTATACAATGACCACCAACAAGTCCAGGTTTGAAAGGTAGAAAATTCCATTTAGTTCCTGCAGCTTCTAAAACATCATGAGTATCAATACCCATCATATTAAAAATTTTAGCCAGTTCATTTACAAAAGCAATATTAATATCTCTTTGAGAATTTTCTATAACCTTGGCAGCCTCAGCCACTTTTATCGTTGGTGCCAGGTGGGTTCCTGCCGTAATAACCTCTGAATATAGCTCATTCACCCTTCTTCCAATTTCCGGGGTCGAACCAGCGGTCACTTTTAATATTTTCTCCACCGTATGCTCTTTATCACCCGGATTAATTCTCTCAGGTGAATACCCAACATAAAAATCTTCATTGAATTTCAAACCACTAACTCTCTCAAGAACAGGTACACATTCTTCCTCTGTAACTCCAGGATATACCGTAGATTCATAAACAACTATATCACCTCTCTTTAAAACTTTTCCCACGGTTTCACTTGATTTATAGAGAGGAGTAAGATCAGGTCGATTATTCTTGTCTACCGGTGTAGGAACGGTTATAATATAGTAATTACAGGATTTAATATCGTCAAGGAGGGTACTACAAAATAATCCAACATGCTCAGAATTAGATTTTTTAAGAGAAGATTGCAATAATTTATCTTCAACTTCTAAGGTTGAATCTTTACCACTCATCAGTTCATCCACTCTAGACTGATTTATATCGAATCCTACTACTGGAAATTTGGTAGCAAATAATCTGGCAAGCGGTAAACCTACATATCCCAGACCAATGACCGCTATATTTCTATTCATTTTCAATTTAAAATTTAAACGTGCAAAGTTACGATTCTATTTATCGGCGATGTTAATTCCTAGTTAAAAGCTTCAAATAATATTTCCTTTCACCCAGTTCTATACGCTCAGTACAAGAAGTGTTGATTAAGCTATCCGAAAGAAATTTTACAGCTTCAAAATCTTCAGCACTCAAAAAATGAATATAAGAATAACCTATCCTTTTTCTGAAAGGATTATTATAATCGTTAAGACTATACAGGTATCTAATACCTCCATTTAAAAAAATAGTATTCCCTTCAGGTACCAATTGTTTAACTTTCTCCGCAGTAGAAATTTGTTTAACATAGACTTCGCTATATTTAGAAACTCTAATAATTAACATAAGAGAAAACAATAAGCCACCAAAAATTAAAGGTTTTAAGGCTTTCTCAAAATCCTTCTTCCAATTTATCATAATCAACATAAAAATATATGGCAAGGCATTTATGAAGTAATGCTGGAACGAATTTAAAAAAGTTGGAAGTAGGCTTACAATAATTCCAATAAGCCAAGGAATGTTTTTCCTTTCAAAAACTTTTTTCCTTACTAGAATTAATACAGGAATTACCAACAGTAAAAAAACCTTTGCACCTAATATCCAATTAAAAAAACCAGGAAATTTATTGACGGAATATTTGATATATTCCACACCACTTAATTGAGCAAGCAGAGAGTTTAAAGATAAGTTTTTAATAACCACAAAGTATATCAAAAAAAATAATACAGGTAATACGGCTCCGAAACCAAGCAATACTAATCTTTTAACTATTTCATTTTCTGAGTTATAAATAAGAAATATAAACGGGATGAAATTCAATATACCGTACTGTTTAAATAAAAAAGACAACGCCAGAAAAAAACCGGTGAAAAGAATTTGACTATTTAGGTAAAAATAAATTGCAATCATTACTGATAGCAAAGAATAAACTTCAAGATTTATATAATTACCATCTGAACTAAGAATAGCTAAGCCGAATAAAACAGTTAAGAATAAAGAGAGAGTAACTGAATTTCGGCTTTTATTCCTACTTATTTTAAAAAAAATTAACTGCGTCAAAAAGATTATAAAATATTGAAAAATCAAAAAATTTTTATAATTGAATTTTTCGAATATATAATAGATTGGAGCATTCATATACATCATTAAAGGTGTATAAGAGAGATAAATATCTTTATAAGGAATATAACCTTTAGAAATATCTCTTGCTACCGATAAATAGTAAGGAGCATCACTACTTATATAAGAATTAGAAATTGAGAAATATATAGTAAAAAGAAAAATCAGGATAAAAATAAAAGTAATTATTTTGAACTGATTCAACATGGTTAAATTTTAATCTAATAATTCTGATAAAACAGCTTCTGCTTTTTCAATTGTATAATTTATCTCAGTATCAGACATTTCAGTAAATATAGGCATCCTGGCTATTCTACCAGCCAATTCCTCAGTTAACTGTAAATCACTTCCCTGATATCCTAGCTTTCTACCCATTTTTGAGGAGTGTAGAGGAATATATCCAATATGTACGGTAACACCAGAGGCTTTCATTTTCTGAATAAATTTATCTCTTAAATTATTGGTGGGTAGCAATAACCAAAAACTATGACCATTAGGTTTCTTGATACTATCAACCTTACAAGTATTTAAACGATCTCTAAATTTAAAATCATTAAACCAATTATAATAGGTCTTCATTAAATGCAATCTATTACTTATTATATATTCTTCATTTTCCAATTGAGATAATAGCATCGCAGCCAGAATATCAGATAAAAGATAACTAGACCCTTTATCTATCCAGCTATACTTCTTTTGAAGTCCTTTAAGCATTTTGGTTCTATCGGTGCCCTTTTCCATTAAATAGGAAGCTCTTTCCCTTCTAAATTCTTCATTAACTATTAATGCACCACCTTCACCACATGTCAAATTTTTAGTATCATGGAAACTATAGCAGGATAAATGTGCTCTTTTTCCACTTATCTCACCTTTATACAGAGCTCCATAAGATTGGGCGCAATCTTGCATTACAGTAATCCCATACTTCTCAGCAATCAACATAATTTCATCTATATCACATGGCACTCCTGCATAATCGATGGGAATAATCATCTTTGTTTTAGAAGTAATTAATGACTCTATTTTCTGCACATCGATATTCATATCTTTTGAATGAATATCACAAAAAACTGGCTTAGCACCGAAAATAAGAACAGAGTTTGCAGTAGAGGTAAAAGTATAAGAAGGCATAATAACTTCATCCCCCGGCTGCAAATCAACTAATAGTGCTCCCATTTCCAATGCTGCAGTACAGGAGGGCGTTAAATATATACCTTCAAGACCATATTTAGAATTTATCCAGCTTTTTACCTTATTAGCAAAATGGTAATTTCCCGATAACTTACCAGACTGAAGTGATTGATTAATATAAAAAATTTCACTTCCAGTAAGAAAGGGCTTATTAAAGGGAATTTTCATAAACTTAATTAATTATTTCTCCAAAAATGATAGATGAAATGCTTTTCTCCAAATTCTACACCTTGTCTTCGGTAGATGGAAAGGGCTTTTTTATTTTGGGCTTGAGTTTCACTCTTTACTATCTTATATCCTTTTTCAAATAAAATCGATTCCATGGAGTTCATTAAAGCAAAAGATACTCCTTTTCCTTCATGAAGAGGATCTACAGCTAAAAGTGAAACATGAGGCTGAATACCCTTAGTATTAATAGTTATGAAGCCTATAATATTATCGTTTTCACGATAAACTAAAACTATATCTGCCATAATTCTTTGAACAGATTTATCAATCCATATCTGATATAATTCTTTAGACTTGCTATAGGATATATTATCATCCTTAAAAAAACGACTATGAGTACCCGCGGTTAAAGCTAAATGCCTTAACCTCTCATCAACTTTATCGTCTTCATAAATTTCAACTTTAGGATGCATTTTGGCATCTACCTTTAAAGGCTTAAAGATAGCTACTTTAGTATCTACCAGTTTCGTGCTAAAATAATTGTTATTTGAAACTTCGTCAGAAATAAGCTGACTTGTGAAATAATATATTAATCTGGCATCTGTATTAGAATAAATATCCTTTAAATCCTCAACTCTAACTGAGTCTTTCTTCAATTGCGAAACAGGAAATCCAAAAAAATTACTATCCCATTGCAAATTAATTAAACTATAGTCCATTTATTTTAATTAACGAGCTTATCCTCTATCAAATATAAAGGCCTATTCTTACTCTCGATAAATATACGAGAAACATAAATCCCTATAAGGGAGGTATTCAAACTTAAAATACTCATTAAAAGTATCAATATGAGCACCAATTCTTTTACTTGAATATCAAACGCTAAAAAATACATTCCCAACAATATAAAAAGTATAAAACTTAATATTCCTAAACCTATAATTAGAAAAAGCCAAATGGGCCTGTTAGAATAGTAAATAATAACATTAAGAGCTCCTTTGAATAGTCCAAATCTATTATAATTTGATTCGCCAGCAAATCTTTTTCCATGCTTAACTTCTATTGCTGTCCTTTTAAAACCCAACACTTTAACAATAATTGGAAACGGTCTGAAATTTTCTTTGTACTTGAGAATTGCTTCTACAACCTTTCTATTATAAATTCCAAAATTACCAACTCCAGTTTCAAATTTAAGACCACTTATTAATTCAAAAAACTTATAAAATCCTTTAGATGTAATAACTTTAAAAAAATCATCCTGACGGGATATTCGCTGAGCCAGAACAATATCAAAACCCTTCAATGCTGTATTTAATAAATTAGGTATTTCCTCTGGCCTATCTTGCAAATCACAATCCATCACAATCACCCATTCTCCAATACATCGGTTCAAACCCGCAATAATGGCATTATGTTGACCGAAATTTCTACTAAATTTATAAGCTTTAATATAAGAACTTTCTTTATATAAATTCACTAGTTTTTTCCAAGTTCCATCTTCACTACCATCATCAATTAAAACAATTTCATACTCCCAATCAGATAAAGAGCTTAAGCTTTTATTCAGCCTATTAATTAGCTCTTCTAATAACTCTTCCGCTTGAAAAAGTGGAATAACAACAGATAAAGTAGATTTGTCGGTCAATTTTAATTAAAATGATTTATAAAATTTATAAATTATGCCAATACCATTCTATTGCCTCTGCTACACCATCTTCAATTTTATGGGTTGGATTATAACCAAGTAATTCTTTTGCTTTTTCTACTGACGCGAGAGAATGAGGTATATCACCTGGACGATTTGGCCCATGCTTAATTTTAACCTTGCTAATTTCAGGATCATATTCTGAGAGATATTTTTTCAAAAGTTCAGTAAGCTCTAACAAATTTGTCCTATCTCCTACCGCTGTATTAAAAACCTGATTTAAAGCATTCTCATTTTCGCTTGAGATAGCTAATAAATTCATTTGTATTACATTGTCAATATATGTAAAATCACGAGAATAAGTCCCATCCCCATTAATAACAGGACTTTCATGGTTCATCAATTGAATCACAAATTTTGGTATTACTGCGGCGTAGGCCCCATTTGGATCCTGCTTTCTCCCAAATACATTGAAATATCTTAAGCCAACGGTATTTAATCCATAGGATTTATAAAAATTTTCTGCATATAATTCATTCACATATTTAGTAATAGCATATGGTGAAAGAGGCTTTCCAATTTCATCTTCTACTTTAGGTAATTTATCAGAATCTCCATAGGTAGAAGAGCTAGCTGCATATATAAACCGTTTAACTCCTGAATCCCTAGAAGCTACTAGCATATTAAGAAATCCGGAAACATTTACCTCATTGCTAGTTATTGGATCCTTGAGAGATCTGGGAACTGATCCTAATGCAGCCTGATGAAGCACATAATCTACAGAATCACATACTTTATTACACGTTTCGAAGTCACGAATATCACCATTTATGAATTCAAACTTAGGATGAGTAATTAGTTTTTCAATATTACTTAAATGGCCCGTAGCAAGATTGTCGAGGCATTTAACTTCAGCTCCTATTTCAATTAATTTTTCACAAAGATTAGAACCAATGAATCCAGCACCACCTGTAACTAGGATTTTGGAAGAAGAAATAACTTCTTTCTGATTTTCAGTAATCAAGATATTTTTTTTAACATTTCGCAGTTGGCAAATATAAAATATATCATTCAGGATTTATCAAACGTAATCTTAAAGAATTGCCAAAAACCGCCTATTCCTTAGAATAGATGTTTAGCAAGTACTTACCGTAATCACTGGAAACAAGATTATTGGCTAGAATCAACAATTCACTATGATTAATAAAACCCTTCCTAAATGCTATTTCTTCAAGACAGGCGATTTTAAGGCCTTGTCTTTTTTCTATCGTTTGAATAAAATTAGAAGCTTCCAGTAAAGAATCATGAGTACCTGTATCCAGCCAAGCATAACCTCTACCCATAATTTCAACATTTAATTTTTCTTGCTCTAAGTATGACTGGTTTATACTGCTGATTTCTAATTCCCCTCTCTCACTTGGTTTGCATTTTTTTGCAATTTCAATTACCGAGTTTGGGTAAAAATACAAACCAGTTACTGCGTAATTACTTCGGGGATTTTGTGGTTTCTCAGTTATAGTTAGTGCCATACCATTATCATCAAAATCTACTACACCGTATCTTTCCGGTTCATTTACATAATAACCAAATACAGTCGCATTGCCTTCCTGTGAACAAGAATTTCTCGCATTTTCTAACAAACCACTTATCCCCTGACCATAAAAAATATTATCACCTAGAACTAGGCAAACGTTCTCATTACCAATAAATTTTTCTCCTATTATAAAAGCTTCAGCAAGACCATTAGGCTTAGTTTGTTCTGCATAACTAAATTCTAATCCAAGTTGCGAACCATCTCCCAGTAATTTTTGAAAATTTGGAAGATCTTCCGGAGTTGAAATTATAAGAACCTCTCGAATTCCAGCTAACATTAAAACAGATATAGGATAATATATCATAGGTTTATCATAAATAGCCAAAAGCTGTTTAGATACACCTTTAGTAATTGGATATAGACGAGACCCGGTTCCACCTGCTAAAACAATTCCCTTCATGACTATCTAGTATACTGATTTCTATAATAATATCTATAATCTCCCGAAATAATTTTTTTTAACCAGTTTTCATTTTCTAGATACCAATCAACAGTTATTTCCAGACCTTCTTTGAAATCAAATTTCGGCTTCCAATTCAAATCTTTCTGAATTTTTGATGCATCAATAGCATAGCGCCTGTCATGCCCTGGCCTGTCTTTTACAAATTGGATTAAACCCGCTGAAGTTCCTGCCTTTCTATTTAATTTTTGATCAAGGATCTCACAAAGTAAATTGGTTACATCAATATTTTTCCATTCGTTTACTCCGCCTATATTGTATGTTTCCTTGTTTTTCCCTTTATGTAAGATCAAATCTATTGCCTCCACATGATCCTCAACATAAAGCCAATCCCTTGTATATTTTCCATCTCCATACACTGGCAATTCCTTTTCCTGAATAATATTATTTATCATTAAAGGAATCATTTTTTCCGGAAACTGGAATGGACCATAGTTATTGGAACAATTAGAAATGATATATGGCACTCCATAAGTTTCACCATAGGCCCTAACAAAATGATCTGAACTGGCTTTTGAAGCAGAATAAGGAGAATTTGGAGAATAAGGTGTTGATTCTTTAAAAAGACCTGTTTCTCCCAAGCTTCCATATACCTCATCTGTACTAATATGGTAAAATAACTTATTCTCAAAATCGTTCTCCCATAATGATTTGAATGCATTTAACAAATTAAGGGTTCCAATGATATTTGTCTTGACAAAGGCCAGAGGATCGGTAATAGAACGGTCTACATGAGATTCTGCCGCCAAATGAATAATCTTTTCAAATTTATAAGTTTCAAAAAGTGCACTTATTTTATTCTCATCTGTAATATCAGCCTTAATGAACTCATAGTTCGGAAAGTCCTCTATTTCCTTTAAATTTTCAAGATTTCCTGCATAGGTTAAAGCGTCCAGATTGTAAATTGTATATCCTGGGTACTTCTTGACAAAATGTCTTACGACATGTGAGCCTATAAAGCCAGCCCCACCAGTAATCAATATTGATTTATAACTTTCAGTCATTTTAAATTTTAAGCAAAATCTTTTAAAACCCCGTCGACTCCAAATGAACCATGGTAGTTGCGATGATCTTCTCTTCGAACTGTCCAGATTCATATTTACCTTCCAGCCTGTTGTTTAATACCTCTACAGCCTGAGACCCTAATTCCTGCGGGTGTTGTTCAATATAGCTTATTGATGGTGTGAGGTATTCTGCCACTTCTTTACTTATATAACCTATTAACTTTAGTTCTTCCGGCACCTTAATATTTTCCTCATAAGCTATCCGTGTAGCCATGATTGAGCTCTCGAAGTCGGTGCATAATAAGGCTTCAACCTTTTCAGAGGTAATTAACTCTTTAATTTTTCTCTTAAGCTCCGCAGGTTTTGTACTGGTAGCCATATAAAGGCTATCCAAATCCTGCATACCTTTTTCATAGCCTTTTATTCTTAGCTGCCCTATACCAACATGATGTATGGCAGAGGCCAGACCTATTTTCTCCAATCCTTTTTCCTTAAAGAACTTAGTGGCATCATAAAAGCTTTTTTCGTCGTCCACTCCTATTTTGTCTGCCGGAAGGCCCAGGTTGATTCGATCATAAATTACTACCGGGATATCATAATCCAGCAGAGCAAATAAATGATCATACTCCTGTTTCTTCTGGGTTTCCTCGGAAACCGCTATCAATACTCCATCTACCATTCCAGAAGTAAGCATATCGCAGATCTGTTTCTCACGATCCAGAGACTCATTAGAAATATAGGTGATCACCTGCTGCTCATGTTTCTGAGCTTCGGCTTCCATTCCTGAAAGTACTCTTGCAAAAAAGCTGTTGGAAATATTCGGAATCACCACTCCAATGGTTCCGGTCTTACTTTTTTTCAGATTTACCGCTACCGGATTGGGCCTGTAATTATGAAGTTTCGCCAGTTCTTTAACCCTTTCAGCAGTTTTCGGACTTATTTCCGGGCTGTCGTGTAAAGCTTTAGAAACTGTTGAAATACTCACATTCAGCAGTTTTGATAATTCTTTAAGTGTAATTTTGCTTTTCATAGGTCAAAGGAAAAATAAGCTGTAAAGGTCAAAAAAAATACTGACTCTGCACAAAATAAGATTTTGTTTTGAAGTAGACCTATTTTTTTAGTCCTTTACTATTAAAAGAAAACAAAAGTGTTCGCCAAATTTGACCATACAGATTATCCTCCTAAACAAAATATTTTGATCTGGGACGGTCAATGTGGTTTCTGTAATTTTTGGAAAACCAGATGGGAGGAAAAGACCAAAGGCAAAATCTCATTTAAAACATACCAGGAATTTGCCGAAAACTTTCCAGATATTCCCCTCAAAGAATTCAAGAAAGCCAGTAGACTAATAGAAACTGACGGAAAGGTCTATAGCGGTCCGGACTCCGCTTACAGAAGTTTATGGCATGCCGGTACCAAAAGCTACCATAAATTTTACAGTTCCAATTCCTTGTTTAGAAAGCTTAGTGATCATGCTTATAATCACATTGCGAAAAACAGATCTTTCTATTTCAGCCTCACGAAGTTATTATTTGGCAAGGATCCTTTGAAATTCAAACACTACTGGATCATATATTTATTATTAATCTTTTTAGTCATCAATCTGTTATGAAAATCCCTAAATCTTACTGGTTTTATATCATCGCGGCAATTATAACTATAATAGGCGTTGTTACGGGTTGGTATTTCTTTTTGATCATTCTTTTCCCTTTAGGTTTATTTCGATCCAAAGATCGGGATGAATAGGCGCGTAAACGCTAAGCTTCCGGGAGTTAAACTTATCCTAAACCCTTCTTAGATTTTGCTCAAATGCGGCTTTCAGTGTAATTTGATTTAGAAATAAAATTGAATTAAAATGAAAGATTACGGTACATTATCACAAGCGATAAATAAATTAAAACTAGAAGAAGGTTACGAAGAAGATTTTAACCTTCTGGATGAAGAGATCGAACTTAAATCCAAAAATCAGACTTTTGGAGTTGAGGAATTCGAAGTTGATAAAGTATTACGTTTTGAAGGTATGAGTAACCCTGATGATAATGCGATACTTTACGCCATTACTACTTCAAATAACCATAAAGGAGTCCTCGTTGACGGATATGGTGTTTCCAGCGGACAGGTTTCCAAAAAAATGATGGAAAAATTAGATCTTAAAGATCACAGATCCCTGGGGTAACCTAAGTTAAACTTCTATTAAAGTGAGAATGGAGATTTGCAAAACAGAACTTCCATTGTAAATTTGTATTGAATTTTTAAAAACGATAAATAAAAACTATGAATTACTTAGGTTTAGATTCAAATAAAACAAAGAAAACCGTTGAAGAGCTAAATGTTCTTTTAGCCGATTATCATCTATATTATCAAAAGCTTCGTAACTTCCACTGGAATGTTATTGGCAAAAACTTCTTTGATCTGCATGAAAAGTTCGAAGAATTATATGACGATGCTAAATTAAAGGTAGATGAAATTGCTGAACGTATTCTTACTTTAAGGTATCAACCAACCAGCAATCTTAGCGAATATCTGAAAGATTCCAATTTAAAAGAATCACCGTCAGATATCACCGATAAGAAGATGATCGAAATTCTCCTCGACGACCATGGTTCTATCTTAAAACAGATGAGAAAAGTAATAGAAGTTGCTGATGCTGCAGATGACGAAGGAACTATCGACCTTATTGGAGCGTATATTCGTGAGTTGGAAAAAACCAGCTGGATGTTAGATGCCTGGAAAATGAAAACCAATGATCAACATAAACCAGTAAAATAATAATCAAATTTAAAATATGCAGGATTTCAACATTCAGGATTCTCTAAGCGGTATTACTGATAAATTAGGCGGATGGCTAGATTCTTTAATTCTAGGTCTGCCTAATTTTCTCCTGGCCGTTATCGTTTTTGTAGCCTTTACATTTATTGCAAAATATGTAGGTCAGTTATTTGAACGAGTCACCAGAAATCAGATAAAACAGGATTCTATCCGACTAATGACGGTTAAGGTTATAAAAGCCATCGTCGTCCTTATAGGATTTTTTATCGCTTTAGGTCTGCTGAATCTTGATAAAGTTCTTACCTCTGTTCTTGCCGGTGCCGGTGTCGTAGGTTTAGCTATTGGTCTGGCACTACAGGGAACTCTTAACAACACCTTCTCAGGTTTAATATTAAGTTTTCTCCCGGAGCTGCAAATTGGAGACTGGGTAGAAACAAACGGATATGCGGGAACGGTTACTGAGATTAACCTCAGGAATATCGTAATTAAACAATCAGACAATAATTATGTTGTGATTCCCAATTCCAAAATTATTGAAGAGCCTTTTAAGAACTTCACCAGAACAGCGAGATCCAGAGTTTTTGTTAATTGTGGTGTTGGTTATGAATCAGATCTTGAAATGGTAAGAGACCTAACATTACAGGTTATTAAAGACTTATTTCCCCAAAGAGGTAATGAAGAAGTTGAATTTATGTACAACGAATTTGGAGACAGTTCTATTAATTTCACCGTTAGATTCTGGACAGATGTCACCAAAAACAGGGATATTTTGGTAGCTCAGAACGAAGCGATTATTGCGATCAAGAAAGCTTACGATGGTAAAGGAGTTAATATTCCATTCCCTATTCGTACTATCAATTTCAGCAACAAGCTGGGAATTAATAAATCTGAAGGATAAATAATAATCCTGTAACAACTAAATAAAAAGCCCCTTGCAATTTCCAAGGGGCTTTTGTTTTTATGCATCAATAGTTTCTTTAAAATTTCAGGCCTACACCGAATTGAAATCTTGCTCCTTCTTCACCGGCAAACACACTAAAATTTCCCTGTATCGCATCTGCACTATTTATCCAAACACCACCACCATAGCTATCATGCCATTTAGAGCTATTTTGCGTATTCATCCAAACTCGACCCAGATCATACCCAAGATAAATACCTGGTTGGAATGGTAGAAAACTAGTCTTAACCGTGTTGAAAGAATAACGGAGATCTGCTCCAGTTCCAAAAGAACTTTTACCTGAATATCTCTCTAATCTATATCCTCTAAGACCAGAATCTGCCCCTAATTGAGCCGACTGATAAAATTCATATTTGGTACCAATGTTTATATGAGCCTCGGCCCTGGTCTTAATCACCAGCTTTCGGTTATTGGTCAGGGCATTATAGAATCCCATATATGGTTTGAAATAACCATAATGCCTGTCTGGATCTGCTGTATTGATCTTAGCTCCAAGATTCAATTCAAAAAGCATCCCTCGAGTAGGATTAAGCACATCATCGTAGCTTTCATAACGGTACATAGCATCCAGACCGGCGAAGTATTTTCTATCGAAGAAATCTGGATCATTACTTATAAAATCATCTGTAACAAACCTTCCTTCTCTCTGTTGAACTTCTATACCTTCAAAACTTGCGGTAAAACCAAAGAAGCTACCAAATGGAGTTTTATTAACCAGGGCCGCCCTAACGCCATATTCACTCAGTCCTACTCTATTGTAACTTAATCCAAGCTCATCCTCAAAATTTTCAGTTTCATTTCCGAAGCCAAAGAAGTTTTCAGAAAAATTCGGACTGGCGAAATTTGCTCCTACCTGTAAATTATAATTACCTACTATCGTAGCAAACTCTGCTTCATAATCTAGCGCGAAACCATTTGTGGAAGAGTGAACCTCACCAGAAAAAGTATGCTGCGAGGTAAATGGATTTCTCTTGAATTTATTGATAGATTTTACGTACTCAAGGCCAAATGAAAAACCAGTGTCCGGATTATAGCCTATCCCGGGAAGGATAGATCCTGAAGAAAAGGTCTTTTTATCCTTGTCATAAGTATTGATCTCGTAATTATCTGTTAAGCGAAGTTTTGCTCCATCAATCTTTTTTATAGTATTAGGCAAAGATTCGTGATCATATACCTTAAGATTTTTACCATAATCTACCGTGTATACATCATTATTCTGGCCGCCGATAACTCTCAAAAATATTTTGGCAGGACCGTCACCTTTAACATGGATCTTATCATCGTCATCCAGACCATAGATCCATATCTCTTTTGTTTCTTCAAATTTGTAAACCTTATCGCTTAACTTTTCAGCCCGTTCACCGTCCTTATTCCTGGAAATGGTGACCCTGGTTTCGTTGTCTGGAAGTCTTACAATATCAATAAAATCATCTTTATCTGTTCCGGTAACTATAGCAAGATTAGCCAGGTGGTCGTAATATCTTTCAGCAATATCTACAATATTACTTCTTCTGCCCTTCACATTTTCTATCAATTCCTGGGTAGCCTTTCCTTTGGTCTCTTCCGGTAATTTCGAAAAAGCTTCTTCTATAGCCTCATCTGTAACATTCTCCTGAATATACCTGGCTTGCTCTAACCAGGTGTCTTTACCAACATTCTGCAGCAGTGACCTGTCTAATCCCATTGCTGCGATGTTAAACCACTCTACATCTTTAATATCGTCTCCGTAAACCGCGAACTGATTGGCAAAGCCGGTAATTGCTCTCAAGGTTCCGAAAAATGCACCATCAAAATTTGAAAATACCTGGTCACGATCTCTTGGTACCGGTTCAAAATGATGTTGTCCTTCTTCATTTTCTATCTCAGACCAGCGCCATTGATCCTGATGTCTGTCCCAGTCTCCAATAAGCATATCGAAGACCCTTGCTCGCACATAAGCAGGTTCATCAAGAATATATTTCTCATCTCTTCTTAATCTTTCGATCATATCTGCCGTGCTAACAATATCATGATCTGGACTTCCGAAGGATTCATATCCCGTCCATCCTTCTTCGGGTCTTTCCACGATCATGTAAATATCATCTCCGTGAACAGAATTATATTTTCCTAATGCCTTTTGCTTTGGCAAATAGAAAACTTCAGGATTCGTATGATACACTCCGGCTGCCTTACTTAAAGTTGGTATAGCCAGAAATCCATATGGATGCGCTGCCGTATAAAAATCTGTAAGAAGATTTTCTGCAACGGTATTTTCCATTTTATCCTCTACCGGTTGGTTTTTAAAAGCTACGGTTTGCAAAAACCTAAGGGCATCTTTTCTTACCCTTCTAATATTATACTCACGGCCAAGACTGTCCTTTACACGTAGCGATACGGTTTGATGACCGCCTCCTTCCCGAACTACTTCTAAACCTCCATAAAGAGTATCCAGGTCTGCAACTTTCAAGGTCACCTCGGTTCCATATAGTTCACGGTATCTTTCTCCCCAAACGGTCTTGTGTACAGGGCTTTTATCGGTTTCAGAATCCTTATAGATCGAAGTGGTGATCGTCTGCGGAAAACTTTCAGGATATTCCTTTAATTCAAAAGGGATTGGTGTTTCCATCACCTCCTTTTGAAAAAGCAGTTTAGGTTTGTTGTTCTCATTTCCGTAGAAACTGGCCCAGGCCGATCCATCCTTGAATATGTCCAAAACAGCAAATCCTTGTCCATTATATGCAAAAAGACCATCGTTACTTAAGGTTGCGTAAGAGGCCTTTGAACCAGAACCGGAAACGATCTGCTTCACGCTATCATGCTCTATATATTGCAGGGAATGCTCGTGCCCGGAAACGAATATCAATCTTTCATTTCCTCTAGCAATGTTAGAAAGCCTGGTGGCAAGAGATTTATATCGGTTATTCTGTGCATCCTGAATAGATACACCACCGGTTGTCCTGATCAAGGTTGCCAAAGAACCTAATATAGGAAGAGGAATTTTCTTTTGAGAAGGATAAATATGCCTGTCAAAAGTATATTGCCCACCGTGAACTCCGTTCGTGTATACCGGATGGTGCAGGGCAATTAGAACAGTTTTATTCTGATTTTTCTTGATCTCAGATTGAAGCTCAAGAAACATCGCCTCTCTTGTCTTTATTTCCTCGCAGTTATCATTGATCTTTGGGTTTTTATCCCAATCTTCCAGGTACCATTGAGAATCAATTACAATTAGCTGGATGTTTTCAGAGATTTCAAGGGATTCCAAACCACAGCCAATTTCCGGGCTCCACACAAGAATCTCTTCGAATTTACTTTTCAGATAATCTTTCTGTCTTTCCAGCCCCTCTAGTTTTTCATTATACCAATCATGGTTTCCGGGAATAAAAACAACTTTCCCTTTATAGTTTTCTATCGCATCTAATTGCGCGTCCAGACGATATTCTGCTTCTTCCCGTTCAGGTGACTCTTCTGGCGGCATTCCATCGGGATAAATATTATCTCCCAGGAAAATGGTATAGTTTTCTGTTTTATTGACTGAATCGAGGAATGTCTTAAAAGCTATAAGTCCTAAAGATGTACCTCCTGGAGGTGAGTAACCTGCGTCTCCAATGAGATAAAATGACTTCTCGATTTCTTTATTTTTCGGATACCCAAAATCAGACTTTTTTTGTTCTTCTCCATATTTTGGTGCCACGGTAACACAGGAAAATACAAGGAATAAGGTTAAAATTGGGGCTAAAAGTTTAACTTTTTTCATAGAAAATATTGGGTAATTTTTTTTGTAATTTGGGCGTTACATTTAAGAACTTCATGTATGAATAATCTCATAGAGAAAGCTGATAAATTTGTTGAAGAATTATTTAAAGAAAAACTGCCAAACACCTTTATATATCATAACTACCAGCATACGCAGCGTGTGGTTAAAAGTACTAAAGAATTAATCGATAATTCTGAAATTAATGTTAAAGAGGAAGAGGCGCTAATGCTAGCGGCATGGCTTCATGACACCGGTTATATCCATACATACAAGGGTCATGAAAAGAAAAGTGCCGAGATCGCAGAGGCTTTTTTGAAAGACAATAATGCCACTCAGGAATTGATCGATAAGGTTAAGAAATACATTCTTGCCACCAATTTCTCTAATATTCCTGAGTGTTTAGGTGAAAAGATCATACGTGATGCCGACTCTTCTCACTTTGGAAAAGAATATTTTGAAGAAACCAGCGAATTTCTGAGACAGGAGCTAGAACTTCATAACATCAAGCATTTCACCAATGCAGAATGGCTTGAGGAAAATATCCTTGTATTTACTGAAAAACACCAGTATTATACAGACTACGCCATAGAAAAGTGGAAGCCCAAGAAAGATGAAAATCTGCTTGAACTTATTGAAAGTAAGAACAAGCAGCAAAAGAAGCTTAAGAAAGAGGAGCATAAAGCCCGGATGAAGGCGAAATATAAAAATGAGAATCCCGAAAGGAGTATTCAAACTCTTTACCGAACTACTTTAAGGAACCATATAAAACTTAGTGATATTGCCGATACCAAGGCGAACATTCTTCTTTCGGTTAACGCTATTATCATCTCGCTTGCCATCGCAGATATGATCCCGAAACTTGAGGCAGCTTCCAACAAACACCTTCTGGTTCCTACTTTGATATTGATCCTTTTTAGTGTAGCATCAATCATTCTTTCGATTATGTCTACCAGACCCAATGTGACCAGTGGAGAATTTACCAGGGAACAGGTTAAGAAAAGAGAAGTAAATCTGCTCTTTTTCGGTAACTACCATAAAATGCCATTCGACCAGTTTAAATGGGCGATGGGCGAATTAATAAAGGATAAGGATTATGTTTATGAGATGCTTACACTGGACTTACACCTGCTGGGTAAAGTGCTACATAGAAAGTATCTGCTTCTAAGATTGACTTATACGGTATTTATGTCTGGGATAATTATTTCGGTCTTGGCTTACATCCTATCGTTTTATCTAATGTAATTCTTCCATTAGATCATCATAATTAATGACTTTTTCAGGATGATCGCTATCTGGAGTATATAGAATATTTACCCGGATAGCTTTTAATCCTACTACTCCCTGTACATCCTCAAGTTCGAGTAATTCAACTTCGTCTCCAAAGTAACTTTTGGCCTGAAGGTATTTAATATACTGAAGATACTCTCTCTCGTCGCTGCCCTGAGAATAAACGATGGTCATTTTACCTTTTTGGGTAACTCGCTCCTCGGTACCTTTTACATAAGCCTTGTCGATTCGCTTTTTAATGATCTCATACCTGGCGTTATATGTTCCATCTACATCAAATTTCTTTTCATCCATTCTATACCGAATAGACATGGTGCTATTGTAAACCAGGATCAGTGATGCTGCTTCAAGCTTGATTGGAGTACTTTCCTGCAACTGATAAAAACGGTTTTCCATTTCACACATAGTGCTCAATTGCCATAACCTCAGATTAAATAGATAAACCTTATTGAATGGCCTTTTATTAGCCATGGAAGCACCTATATACATATTATGGTCTACCCCGTCTGTCTTATACCTTTCAAAATAATGCGGGTAGATCTCCTGAGCCTGTACCTGTTTTTTATCGATGTAGCGAGACATGGTACGGTTTATCTGCTGAACTGTATCATCGTATTTTTTTCTGTGGTTATACACCAGACCGGTTTCTGGATTTAGCATTTTGGAATAGTCATCTACAAGGTTTTTGATCTCATCTGACTGTTTTTTCAAATGACTCATTAAAGGATTCACTTCCTTCTGTAACAGGTTGAACACCTTTTGTTCACTGCTTGCATTCAGTGTATCCAGCAACTCTTCTCTAAAATCTGAGATCCTGTATTTAACCTGGTCATAAATTGGTAATTCTTCAATTTGATAAGCCTTTTCAATAATATCGAGAATGATATCTAATTGATCCAGAAGATCCTTCTTAATGGCATTATTACGAGCTTCAGAAGATGCCACGATGTCTATCTGTCCATATAAAGGGAACACATCCTTAAAGGTGATATCTTTAAAAGAAGCTAGACCGTCCTTTTCCAGATCCCTGATAAATTTTTTAGCCTCTTTTTCAAAAACCCATAGTACACTTGGATGTATCGAAGTACATTCACTCTGTATAACAGCCTTTACCCTATTTTCAAAATCATTCCTGTTTCTTTCTACCGTTGTGACTATATAAGGTAATATGTCATCAAGTTTGATCGCATTGATACTATTGAGTTCATTCTTTCTTTGAGAAACCAATTCCAGAACTCCGAGCAATTTGCCATTTTTGGCAATCGGGGCTAAAAGACAGCTTTTTACATTGTTCTTCTTAAGATTCTTGGCAAGTAAATTCCTGTTCTCCTTTATGTAATCATCTACATTGGATATAGTGAAATAGGCATTTTCATCAATCAGCTTTTGAAATCCTCGCTCGCATATTCCAGTTTCACAGTCGTTCACTAATTTCTGATCCAGGATAAAACTTGTAGCTTCATTGGCATCCATCCTCTCAAAAACCATATCCCTACGATTAAATACCGTGAAACCTACACGCAGATCTGGAATCTTATAAATAGACCTGAAGATTTCCTGAAGTTTCTGTAGCTCCTCCGTCTCATTTACCTCCTCGAATAACAAAGTTGTTTTTAGCTCAGAGATCGCATCATCGATAGTAACATCTGTTAGGTTTACAATGGTAAACCCTTTAAAAACATAACTATTTGGAGGTATCTTTTCTTTCCATAACTTAAGGTCATCTACATTTTGCAGCAACTGATCCACATCTTTCTGGGTAATCTCTGGTGCAGAATCTTTTTTGATGATCTCAACAAAATCAGCATTCATTGCTACCCTGTAATGCCTGCGGATCCCATTTTCATCTGGAATATCGTAATAAAGCGGCCTGGAAATATCCATGGTATAGCCATAACAATGCTTTAAGATCTGGATACAGGCATATAGATAAATAAGTTCATCATCTGTATTTCTGAAAGAAAGATGAAAATCATCACCCGCCTTCTTTAAGATCTGGGTTAGCCTTTTTGATTTATTGAAAAGAATATCATGGAAAGGCACTGAAGCAGCCTTGATCTCATTATTGGTTAGAATGCTCGGGAACAGGTCGTCCAGCAAAATTTTAATAGGCTCCTTATATTTTTCAAGGAGATCCAGATCTTGAAAACCCTCTGAAAGTTCAGGATAGTCTGCGATATACTCAAGCATATCCTCCATATAATTTTTGGATATACTGCTTTCGATCTCTTTAACTTCCTCCTGATATTGCTCGATCACCTTATGAAAGCTGATCTGTATCTCTAAAGGAAATTCTTTTAATTGCTGCGTCATAACCTGATAATTTAAGGTAAAATTAAAAGTTACGGAAGCCCCGGAAAGACTACTGCAACAGAATTAACAATAATTTATAAAATATGAACTACTATGATACCTTAGTTCTTTATTTTTGTGAAAAATAATATAACAAAATGAGAAAAATAGCATTATTAATTTTTGGTTTCGCATTGATTTTAACGGGGTGCCAGGAAGATAAAGGCTACTACCTGAGCGGGACTATCGATGGAGTTGAAGACGGTAAAAAGGTTTATATCTCTGAAAGGGATGAATCAACTAACAGTCTTAAGCCAGTGGATACCGCGACTATAAAAAATGGAAAATTCGAGATTGACCTGGAAGACCAGGAGCAACCTGGTATTAGTTTTCTTCGAATCGAAGGGATTAACGGGAACATCGTATTTATCACGGAGAATCAGGAGATCAAATTCGATATAAATAAAGATACCATTAGAAATACCGTAGTAACCGGCGGTAAGGAGAATAAGGCTCTGGCCGAATATCTTGATCATTTACAGGAATTAAATGACAAAATGATGGAGATGCAACAGGAAATGCGCCAGGCTGCAAGAGATAAAGACGGAGAAAAACTAAACAGCTTAAGAGAAGCACAGGCTGAGTTAAGAGATAACTCCAAGAATTACAAGGAAGAACTTTTCAATCGTAACAAAGACTCTTATGTTTCAGTCATGTTATTGATGGATATGCTAAATATGAGATCTCATTCTTCTCCAGAAGTTAGAGATATGTATACAGAAGTTTCAGATAGATTAAAAGAAACTCCTTTAGCTAAAACCCTGGAAGAAACTCTTGAGAATAATATGGCCGCAGAAGTTGGTAGTAAAGCACCTTCTTTCACTGCTCCTACTCCAGATGGAGACGAATTATCTTTAGAAGATAATCTTGGAAAAGTAACGGTAGTGGATTTCTGGGCAGCATGGTGTAAGCCTTGTAGAGTGGAAAATCCAAACCTGGTAAGAACCTACAACAAATACAAGGACCAGGGATTGAATATCATTAGTGTTTCCCTGGACAGACCTGGCCAGAAAGATAGATGGTTACAAGCGATTGAGGAAGATAACCTGGAGCAATGGCAACATGTGTCAAACCTTAAGTTCTGGAACGAACCTATAGCTAAGAAATACAGGGTAAGCGCGATCCCGGCTACATTTATTCTTGATGAGAACGGAGTTATTGTTGCAAAAAACCTTCGAGGCGAAGCTCTTTCTAATAAGATCGGGGAATTACTTCAGTAATTTTGATGATCGTATTTAATAAAAAAAGCGCCGTTTGGCGCTTTTTTTATTTCAGTTCAAATCCAATATTTACTTTGATCTTGATCTCCAGCTCTCCGGGGGCAATAGATTGTTCACCTCCTTTTGCAGCACTCATCTCTACAGCTGCATCCATTCTATAAACTGGTTGAAAACTATTGTAATCCATTTCACTAATAGATAAGGCTTTTCCAATTTCCTGTCCCAGTGGTTCCGCCAGTTCATTAGCCCTGCTTTGAGCATCTAGAACCGCTAATTTTCTGGCTTCCTTCTCATATTTCTCCAATTCTGAAGATCTAAACTGGATACCATCAATTCGGTTCAATCCATTTTCAAGAAGTCCTTTCATGATCTTCTCATAGCTTTTTATATCATGTAGAGTAATAGAAATGGCCTGATTTGCTACAAAGCTGTATGTTTTATCATTATAATCATAGCGCTTATTAAGATTCATATAATCTGTTTGAATATCCTTGTCTTCCAAGCCCTGTGATTTCAAATAACTAATAACCTTATCTACTACCGCATCATTCTGTTTTTTCACCTCGGCCGCAGATTCACCTTCATGTTCTATTCTGGATTTTATTAGAACTTCATCTGGCTCAACTTTTACTATGCCCTCCCCCGTTACATTAACTACAGGTTTTTCCATGTTTTGCTGCGCTACTAATGGCAAAGCAGCAAAGAGAGCGATAAAGAATATCATTTTTTTCATATAAATAGTTTTTAGTTTCACTGAACCTAACCAAGAAGAATACCAAACTAGATTCGGCCGGTCCTTTGAAGTAAAAATAATACCACGATCGGGATCGCCAGAAGCACGACCATGAGAAGATGTGTTTCAAAAACCCAGGGTGCGAAAAGCATCGTGATTAGGTAACCGCCGGTAGCACCCCCAAAATGTGCGTCGTGACCAATATTGTCTGTTCTACGCTTCATACCGTAAATGGTATATAGCAGGTAACCAATCCCAAAAACGTAGGCCGGTACGGGAATTACAAAAAACAACCCAAGAGTCATATCTGGCTGTAATAAGATCGCGGAGTATAACACTCCCATTACAGCTCCACTAGCTCCTACGGCCGTATAATTATAGTCGTCTTTGTGAAAAAAATAAGAAAGCAGGTTCCCCAGTAACAAGCTTCCCAGGTAAATTATAATAAAGGCGATTGCACCTAAATTGTAGATAAGTACATTGGCGAAAAAGTAAAGGGTCAGCATATTCACAAATAGATGGCCAGTATCTACGTGTAAAAATCCAGAAGTGAAGATCTGAAATTTAGATCCCTGCTTTATATCTGAAATATTGAATTTGTATTTATTGAAAAAAGATTGATCACTAAAACCTTTAAATGAAACCAGAACGTTCACGGCAATCACAACGAGCGTTGCAAGGCTTAATTCTCCCATATTTGCTTAAGTTTAGTTTCAAATATACCATATATTTGCCGAAAGTTTTTTTATGCAAGGATTAGTTTTCTGGTTGGTCTACCCTATCCTATGGCTTGTTTCCATTCTGCCTTTCCGGTTATTTTATATGTTCTCTGATGCGGTCTTTTTTCTTGTATATCATATTATTGGATATCGGAGAAAAACAGTACGCCAAAACCTGGAGCTGGTTTTTCCTGAAAAATCTGAGAAGGAAATAAAGAGAATTCAGAAGGAATTCTACAGTCATATGTGTGATATGTTCCTGGAGATGATCAAAAGTATCTCGATCTCTGAAAAGGAAATTGAAAAGCGCTTCACCTTTACTAATGTGGAATACCTTCGAAAATTAGAAAGCCTGGATAAGAGTCTTGTGATAATGCTGGGGCATTATGCCAGTTATGAATGGATAAATGCTTTGCAACTATATGGCCTGAAGTATAGGACCTATGGCGTATACAAGCCAATAAAGAATAAGCGCTTTGATGCTCTGGTAAAGAAAATAAGGGGAAGATTTGGGGGTACCTTAATTTCAACCCGTGAAACGACGGAAGTTATAAGATATAACCAGGAAAATGGAATTCTTGGAAATTATGCCATGATCGCCGACCAGTCACCTAAACTTAGTCGGGCCAAACATTGGCTGCACTTTATGGGGATAAGAGTTCCCGTATTTGAAGGTTCAGACAGACTTGCCCGAAAACTGGATATGGCGGTAGTTTATCTACATGTTGAGAAAGTTGGCCGTGGATATTACGAAGCAACCCTTAAGCCGATTACAGAAAATGCTCCGGCTGAACCTGAGCATGCGATTACTAAAAAGTTTATTGAATATCTGGAAGAACAGATCTATAAGAAACCGGAATATTATTTATGGACCCATAAACGATGGAAACATCGCAATGAGCCCATTCCTAAAAATGCTGAAATTATAGATTAGGAAATTATATCCTGTATCTCCTTAATCATTTTTTGAGCAAGATCATCTGCCTCCTGCTGCGATTTCGCTTCGGTATAAATTCTAATGATCGGTTCTGTATTTGATTTTCTTAGATGAACCCAATTTTCAGGAAAATCGATCTTCACTCCATCAACCGTTGAAATTTCCTCCTGAGCATGTCTTTTTTCAACCGACTTTAAAATTCCATCTACATCAAGATCCGGTGTTAATTCGATCTTATTTTTACTCATGAAATAAGAAGGATATTCCTTTCTAATTTCAGAGACTTTTTTACCGTTTTCAGCTAAATAGGTAAGAAAAAGAGCCGAACCAACAAGACTATCCCTTCCATAATGGGCTTCAGGATAGATAATTCCTCCATTCCCTTCACCTCCTATGATGGCATCATTATCCTTCATAAGCTGTACTACGTTTACTTCTCCTACCGCACTAGCTGAATAAGTCCCATTGTGCTTTTCGGTAATATCGCGTAGCGCTCTCGAAGACGATAAATTACTTACCGTATTTCCAGGAGTTTTAGAAAGCACATAATCTGCACAGGCTACAAGGGTATATTCCTCCCCAAACATTTCGCCATTTTCATCGATAAAGGCCAGCCTGTCTACATCTGGATCTACAACAATCCCAAAATCTGCTTTTTCTTTCTTTACTAATTCGCAGATATCTGTTAAATGCTCTTTTAAAGGTTCCGGGTTGTGTGGAAAATGACCATTTGGCTCACAATAAAGTTCAATCACTTCAACTCCCATACGCTTAAGTAAAGCCGGGATCGCAATACCACCTGTAGAATTCACTGCATCTACCGCTACTTTTAAATTGGCTTTGGCCACTTTATCTGCATCAACCAGCTTCAGTTTTAAGACCTCATCAATATGTTTTTCAATATAACCTTCAATTACTGAAATTTTACCTAGTTCATCTACTTCAGAAAAATTAAATCCTTCTTTTTCTGCGATCTCCAGAATACTTGCTCCTGCTGCACCATCTAAAAATTCACCTTTACTGTTCAATAGTTTAAGGGCATTCCATTGTTTAGGATTATGACTTGCCGTTAAGATTATTCCCCCATCTGCCTTTTCCAAAGGAACCGCCACCTCTACCGTTGGAGTGGTAGACAATCCAAGATCTATAACATCGATCCCAAGACCTGAAAGCGTATTCATAGTAATTTCCTGTATCATTTTTCCAGAAATTCTGGCATCCCTACCAACTACCACCTTCAGTTTTTTCTTATCTGAATGTTCTTTAAGCCAGGTACCATATGCCGCAGCAAACTTTACAGTATCTACGGGAGTTAAATTCTCTCCTGTTTTTCCTCCAATTGTTCCTCTTATTCCGGAAATAGATTTTATTAACGTCATTCGTCTATTTAATATTTATACAATGTTTTGATCTGTAAAATGTAGGGATTTCAAGATTTCACAAATATACATGGCTAGCCTCCTACTCTCCAAAACTTAACAAAAATTAACCCTCCAAAAGTTTAATTTGTATCTTCCCAAAATGAATTTTCTGGCACATATTTATCTCTCTGGTGATAATGATCAAATTAGGATCGGAAATTTTATGGCAGACTCTATAAAAGGAAAAAAATACCTAAAATATCCTGAAGATCTGCAGAAAGGGATTGTTCTGCACAGGGCTATCGATTACTACACAGATACACATCCTGTTTTCAGACAAAGTACACAGAGACTGTTTTCAAATTACAGCCATTATAGCGGTATTATAGTAGACATTTTTTACGATCATTTTCTGGCTGCTAATTGGGAAAATTATTCTGAAGTGCCCTTAGAAAAATACACTCTAGATTTTTACAAATTACTAAACGAGAATTTTGAAGTGTTACCGGGAAGGGTTAAAAATTTTCTGCCTTATATGATCAATGACAACTGGCTATTGAGTTATGCGAGTATAGATGGAATAGAAAAAGTTCTTTCAGGAATGAATAGAAGAACGGGAAGAAAATCTAACATGAACGAAGGCACCAGAGAATTGAAAAAATATTATCCTGAATTTAAAGCTGAATTCGAAAACTTTTTTGAGGACATCATTCTGTTTTCAGAAGAAAAACTGAATGAATTAAATACGAAATAAAAAGACCGGCACTTGCCGGTCTTTAAGTTTATTGGATTAGATGAAATCTGTTATTTTACAAATCTCCATCTACCATCAATTAATTCTACTTCTTTAAGGTTTTTTCCTTTTTCTACCCACCAGGTATCATCCTTCCTTAGAACCATCACACCTTCAATTACATACCATTCACCATTAACATATTCTGGTTCAGGATTAGTTGGTTCCGGCTCGGTTGGTTCTGGCTCCGGCTCTGGCTCTGTTGGAGTGGGTTCTGTTACTGCTCCAGGATAAATTACTCCAATACCTTCAATATCTCCAGAAGATAGCCCGGATCTTTGTGCGGAATAAGTTGAACCGTCCTTTTTAGTGATGGTAGGCAAACCATTTGCTGAAAAAGAATATGAACTATAAAGCATTATAGATCCAAGATCAAGGCCAGCAGTATATTCCGCTCCATCCCAGCCAGCTTGTTCATAGGTATAGAAATTATGTTCTCTTCCAGACATAATATTTTCAAATAGAACGGTAATGGTTACATCACGATCTGCACGGCTTTGCTCATGCCATAAACCAACAGCGTGACCAATTTCGTGAATAGTATTCCCTGTGGAACATCCGTCTGCCAGAGTGATTGGTTGTCTTCCTCCAACCATACCTACGTAGGATGAACATCCACCACCTGGAGTGAAATACACATAGTTGGATTCTGAAGTTCTCTTAACGAATTTTACCGCGGTATTAGATTCCCAGTGGTTAATGGCATCTGTTACCCTTTGTTGATTCGGCAATGCTGGATCGATGTCATAAATAACAGTATTGTCTGGCCAGAAGAATTTTGTGCGGCCAACACTTTTATTTACAGAATTAATATCAGCATCTGCTTCCAGAACTAAATCTACCGGACTTTTGGAAATGTTATTTTCAGACAGAAAAATATCTCCCTGGTATACGTATTTTCCATTAAGTTCTTCTACGGCAAGTTTTTTACCGGCAAAGTAAATATCTGAAACTACACCTTCCTCACCTGGAAATGCAACTTCAGTGAAATCATCTTTAAAAAAGGATTGAGATTCATTTTCAGAATCAATAGATCCTGAAACTTCATCTTCACTACAGGCCAGCAGACCTAATAATGGAATTGCTAAAAGGTACTTTACATTTTTCATAAGTAAGTTTTAAAGTTGAACATGGCAGATGTAAATAGATCGGGGCTAATTATCACTGCAAATTAAAGCTATTCATTTATCGATAATAAAGGTATTTCATCGGTTAAGCGAAAAAACCTAAATCAGCATTGTTAAAATTTTAACTGTGTATATATTCCACAACTACTGTGGTATTAACATTTTATTTACACATAAAAAAGGCTCGATAAATAAATATCGAGCCTTTTCATAAATGTTATTCAAATACGTAGTACCAAGTTCCACTTCTCAGTTCAACTTCTCTCCAACCTCTGGAAGAGTAATAGTACCATCTATCCCAGTTTCTAAGAACTCTAAGCCCTTCTATAGTGTAATATTCACCGTTAATGTACTCACCACCAGTTCCACCACCATTAGCTGAATACATTGAGTTTGCTCCTTGGATATCTCCATTAGATAATGAACTTCTTTGAGCGCTATAAAGTGAACCATCTTTTCTAGTAATTGTAGGCTCTCCGTTGCTAGAGAAAGAGTAAGGACTATACATCATAATAGAACCAAAATCAAGACTTGTAGTGAAATCTTTTCCGTCATAACCAGCTTCCACATAAGTTTCAAAATTGTACTCTCTACCACTCTGAATGTTATTCCAGTGAATTGTTACATGATTGTCTCTATCTGCACGACTTTGTTCGTGCCATAGACCAACGGCGTGACCAATTTCATGGATCGTGTTACCTGTAGAACAAGCTGAGGCCAAGGTTATATTCTGCTTTCCACCAACCATTCCAACGTAAGAAGAACAACCTGAACCTGGAGTGAAATAAATATAATTTGACTGTCCGGAACGTTTTACGAATTCCAGGTTTGTATTCGCTTCCCAATGACTTATCGCGTCATAAACTCGATCTTTGTCCGGTAAACTACCATCAATTTCATAATATACCGTGTTATCTGTCCAGTAAGCAGAGGTTCGCCCAACACTTTTATTTTCAGGAGCCTTTTCACCTTTTTCATATACCAGTTTTACTGGACTTTTTGAGGCCTTCCCTCTGGGAATAATAATATCACCTTGATAAATATACTTGCCATCAATATTTTCGACAGGCATTTTCATACCGGTATAATAGATATCTGTAACTGCACCTTTAGAATCTGGATATGCTATTTCTACAAGGGGATCTTTTGCATTTGAGCTTTCGATTTGGTTTTCGCTTTCAACTTGAACTTCTTCCGATATAGGGTCATCGCTACATGCCATTATTGATAGAACAGGTAGCCAGAAGAATAATTTCAATTTTCTCATAAGTAGGTCTTTTGTTTTTTGTATTAAAATTGTTTTAGTTTTTCTGATTCGGTCAGTGATTTACAAAGTCTGTTCCAAAAATTTTAACTAAACATTGAGTTAAAATTTTAACAATCAATTTCTTACATATTTCATAATCTTATGACTTAACTCAAGATTTGGGTTATTGAGCATTGCCTGATTTTGAAATTAAAAGAACTGCTGGAACCCGTATATTTTATAATACTTGAAGCAGTTTTATCAGATTTAAAAGAACGCAAATCACTAACTGACAGATTTAAACATAAAACTTTTTCGATATTTCCCAGCTATTTTTTAATCAAATAAAAAAAGCTGTCCGGAAAGATCCGGACAGCTCCACACATTCCACAATGGAATGAGTATTTAACCCGCAAAATTAGTCACCCCCCGGTCAAATAATTCAGTCGGGTTAATTTTTTAAATTTAGTTGGGCTCACAAATATTGGCCGCAACTCTCACATAGATAGGATATGTGAAGGATCCTTCTACTACATTATTATCATCATCTTGGTCTGAACAAGAGATAACTCCACCAGATGAATCTGTTACCTGAATATTATATTGAGGAACAGTAGCAGTACCTGTATCGAAGTTATACTCAAGACCATTACCGGTCAAAGTAATTCCAAAGGTACCTGCAGCCACAATCTCACCCTCCTCTAATAAAGGAACACCTGTATCAAGAGTAATTTCCAAAAATGAGTCTCCTTCGCCATTTAATGTAGCTCTAAAGCAATTGGCTCCAGGTTCAGATATGGTCCACTCGCAATCACTTCCCGCTTCATCTTCGCAACCATCACCATCCTCATCAACAACGGGAACTTCGAAATCACAATCGTCCTGATCATTAGGAACTCCATCATTATCTATATCTGGATCACAAACATCTCCAATTCCGTCTTGATCAAAATCGGCCTGATCTGCGTTAGCAACACTAGGACAGTTGTCATCGTCATCACAAATACCATCCCCATCGGTATCACCTCCACTGTTTGCACATTCGTCAACACAATTGTCATTAGGATCATCTGGACATGGATCTGAGCCATTATCGACTCCATCTCCATCCCGGTCTTCATCACATGCATCTCCAATATTGTCACCATCTAGATCTGCCTGATCTGGATTTGCAGTATTAGGACAATTATCATCATCGTCACAAACACCATCGCTGTCTGAATCTCCACCACGATCTGCACAGTCATCTACACAGTCATCGTTTGGATCATCTGGGCAAGGATCAGAATCATTATCGATTCCATCTCCATCCCGATCTTCATCACACACGTCTCCAATATCATCACCATCTAAATCTGCCTGATCTTGATTTGAAACTTGTGGACAATTATCTTCACCATTAGGGATTCCGTCATTATCGCAGTCTGCGTCAGGATCGTTAAGATCACATTCCACAGGGCCATCATCATCTGCGCAGTTAAAGAAAATATGATAGTATTCTGTAGTTTCATCATTTCCATCCTCGTCAAACAGCATTTGGATCATATCCCAGGAAATGGTTTTTGTAATTACAGATTCATCATCATCTTCTGCAGTATAGTAACCTGGCCAGTCTGATAATGTTGCTTCGAATACAAGGTAAGGTACATCTGAAGCTAAGTCACCAGGTCCTGGAATAGTAACACAAAGTGGGTCTGCCCAATAAGTGCCATCATCCATTCCTGTTTCAGGACTTAAACTGCTATAGATCATATCTCCTTTTCCATCTTCTCTGTTTCCATCATATTCATATAATGCAAACGTATAATCTGCAGTATAATGTCTTCCCGCATCTGTACAATAGTTTGCAAATACACAGAATTCATATAAAGGAACAGGATTAATATCGAAGAATTGATATCCGTAAAGATTAACATCGCGGTCATCAAAACAAATCACATCTACATTGACATAATTCTTTGATCCTGCTCTTAAAGAAAATGTATTTGAAAGTGGATCTGAAACGAACTGAGCGTATTCACTACCTTCTTTTGGTGCTACCCAAATAGGCATACCTGGTGCTCCATCTACATCATTCCAAACCACAAAATCGGTTAAAGTAACAGATACCGTAGTTTCTCCTGAAGGGATTGGGATTTCCAGTTCATCATCATATGCAGTGAAAAGCCCCTGGTCATCTTGTAAAATTTCTACTACTACCGAAACTTCGGTATTAGCTTCCCCATAGGTTAGTGTGATCTGGGCGTATGCCGGATCGTCTGTAGAACATTCCGGAATGTCCTGTTCTTGTTGTCGATTAAACTGACTTCCAAGATCTGCCAGAACAGGCCCAAAATAAATACTCGCTGCATTATCTGCCACATCTCTATTAACTGTTGCTGTTTCATCTTTAGAACAAGAGGTAACTAACAAAGCAATGAGGGCAAAAAATGCCATATATTTTTGTAATAATCTCATAATTTTTGGTTTTGGATTAATTGGTAAATAGTCTTAGAAAAGAATCTAACCCGGGATTTCCGGGTTAGATCTTATGACTATTACTATAGAGGAACAGCGGGAACAAAACCACTTGGACCATCTTCTTCATCACAATTGAAGAAGATATGCCAGTAATTGGTGGTTTCGTCATCACCATCTCTATCCAATAGAGATTCTATAACATCCCAGGTAAGAAGAGTAGTAATTACCATCTCATCTCCTTCTGCAATGTAGTATCCAGGCCAGTCGGTTACAGTAGCTTCAAATACCAAATAAGGTACATCTGAATCTAAGTCACCTGGTCCAGGTACAGCTACACAAAGTGGATCTGCCCAGTAAGTTCCATCATCATTTCCAGTAGTAGGAGTAAGATTTGAATAAATCATATCTCCTTTTCCATCTTCTCTGTTACCATCATACTCATATAAAGAGAATGTATAGTTAGCAGTATAGTGTCTTCCGGCATCGCTACAGTAGTTAGCGAAAATACAGAACTCATAAAGTGGAACTGGTGTAATGTCGAAGAATTGATATCCATAAAGATTTACTTCACGATCATCAAAACAAATAACATCTACGTTCACGTAATTTTTAGATCCTGCTCTAAGAGAGAAAGTATTTTCTAAAGGATCATCCACGAACATATCGTATTCGCTACCATCTTTAGGTGCAACCCAGATTACTTCTCCAGGAGCTCCACCATCGTCACTCCATACTACGAAGTCTGTTAAGGTTACAGATACTGAAGTTTCTCCACTTGGGATTGGGATTTCAAGATCATCACTATATTCTGTAAACAGTCCCTGATCATCAGAAAGAATTCTCACGATTGTAACTACCTCTGTATCATCATCTCCATATACTATCCTTATTTGAGCAAAGGCAGGTGGCAGGTCTGAACACTCCGGAGTATCATCTGGAGTAATCTGTTGTCTGTTTAAATCCATAGATTGCAATACTGGCCCAAGGCTTAGGCTTGCAACATTATCTCCAATTGAATCCTGAGGTGCGACCTCGTCTTTACTACAAGAAGTTAGAAGTAAAGAGCACACGGCGACTAGCGCCAAATAAAATTTAAATTTTTTCATTGTAAAAAGTTTTAGTTAATATTTAGAATGGTTCATATATCTCTTTTCAAGAGGATATAAAAGTTTAAACCGGCTGGCTTAGCAGCCGGTTATTATATTTAATTAATCATCTATACCACAAGTAACGGCGTGTACTATGATCCAGAAATCACCATCTGAATTGTTGAAATCAAAAGTGTATTCTGTTACATCTGCACTTACTTCTCCATTTCTGTTGTATTGTCCTGGAGCCTTAGCAACGTTACCTGAAGGTTGAGCTTCAGAAAGGTTTACATGAAGCTCGTCAAATGAATAGCCACTGAAGATATCTATGTCCAGTTCTACATCACCATCACCATTTAAGGTTATGGTTGCATCACCAACATGAGTACCTTTAGAAGTATCATTTTGTCCAGCACCTGCCCAAATTTTAAAGGTTTGAGGGTTACCATCATCGTCATCGAAAAATTCAGCCCAACCCCATCTGTTTACATTACTAAAAGAGTTGATTGGAGTATCTCCGAACATAAAAGCAGTTTCACATGCTCCCTCACCATCAGGATCTTCACAATCATCTGGAATTCCATTACCATCCTCATCTACATTGTCATCTCCATCTTCACAAACATCACAAATATCAGCAACGCCATCTCCATCTGAGTCTTCTCCAACGCAAGGATCATCTGGACAACCGAAATTATCTGGGTTACCAAATTCATCAACACATTCGTCACAGGCATCACCTACTCCATCTCCATCTGTATCTTCCTGGTCTGGGTTAGCAACTTGAGGACAATTGTCACAAGCATCTGGCACACCATCTCCGTCTGTATCTATAGTATCATCTCCATCTTCACAAACATCACAAACATCATTGATACCATCTCCGTCAGTGTCTGGTCCCTGAATACATGGATCATCTGGGCAACCAAAGAAGTCTGGTGATCCGAATTCATCAACACATTCATCACACGCATCTCCTACTCCATCACCATCTGAATCTGCCTGATCTGCATTTTCTGCTAGAGGACAGTTATCACAAACATCATTTACACCGTCTCCATCTGTATCTGGTCCTTCTTCACAAGGATCTCCTCCACAATTGAAGAACAGGTGGATATAATCTACCGTAGAATCATTTCCATCTTTGTCCAGGTAAGCCTTAACCTCATTCCAGGTAAGATATCCTGAAAGGGTAAGGTTTGGTGCTTCTCCATAATAATCATCCCAGTCTTCCAGAGTAACTTCCCAGTATAAATAAGGAACATCACCATTATCATCATCTCCTTTTGGAATTGCTACACAAAGTGGATCTGCATAGAATGTTTCACCATCCAGACCGGTCATTGGCATTTTATCGCTATATAACGCAGTATAAAGACCTGCATCTGTAATAGGATCACCTTCTTCTTCATCACCAGAGTATGCATATAGGTCCAGGCTGTAATTCGCAACATAGTCACGACCACCCGGAGTTATACAATAGTTTGCGAAAATGCATAATTCAGAAAGTGGAACCGGATTAATATCAAAGAATAGGTATCCGTAAAGGTTTACATCTCTGTCATCAAAACATATTACGTCTACATTCACATAATTCTTTGATCCTGCTCTTAAACTAAAAGTATTAGAGAGTGGATCTGATACGAATTTCGCGTATTCACTTCCTTCTTTAGGAGCTACCCAAATAGGCATTCCAGGCGCACCATCTACCTCATTCCAAACAACAAAATCTGTAAGTGTTACAGAAACGCTTGTTTCTCCTGAAGGGATTGGAATTTCTAGCTCATCATCGTATGCAGTAAAAAGTCCCTGATCATCCTGTAAGATCTCAACGACTACGGAAACCTCTGTATTAGACTCTCCATAAGTCAATGTGATCTGAGCATAAGCCGGATCATCGGTTGAGCATTCAGGAATATCCTGTTCCTGTTGTCTGTTTTGATTTGATAAATCCTGTAAAACTGGCCCAAGATATAGGCTTGCTACATCATTGGATATTTCACCATTTCCCTGAACAGTTTCATCCTTGGTACAGGAAGAAAATAGTAACAGAAACATGGCAAAAAAGGCCAAATAACTTTTAATTGTTTTCATATTAAATATTTAAGAATGGTTAATTATTATTAAAAATCCCAAACCCTTGGAAGGGTTCGGGATCTTGATCTTTTTTAATATTCCTCGAATTCACCGCAGGCAACTGGTTCAGTCGCTACGTATTCTCCGTTTACATCCTTACCGTGAATAACCACAGTTCTATCTTCTAGATCCTGTAAAAAGAATCCTGGAATGGTTTCGGCATAATTAAGGAATGACACATTATTGAAAAGCTGAGCTACCGGGAATCCTCCTTCATTATAATCTAGCGAAACTGCTACTGGCCCGTAGTCTCCACAAGAAGCATTCTCATGAATATGCTGTGGATGCATTTCTCCTACTTTAAGACCAAAGACAGAAGTCACAGCCTGAAGCACAGATCCTTCTAATGATAGGTAAGCAAAACCTGCCACTTCATCTGAATCATCAAGATACTTGATACAGGCTTTATATCTTTTGGTTTCTGGCTGTCCAAATGGAGGTGGCACACCATCATCACAACCGTATTGGAAATGGTAATAATCTAAAGTACCATCTTCCCCAAAGAATAACTTGATCTCTGTTACGGTTATTGGTCCTTCAGCAAATACGATGTCTGGACCGTTGTAACCAGGGGTATCAGATAATAAGGTGATCTCTACATAATATTCTTCTTCATTATCATCTACATCAAGCCTGTCTGGCAAGAAGAAACATAATGGATCTGAATAGGCATCTCCACCTTCTCCTTCAACTACATTTTGTAAACCTGTATATATAGGATCTCCTTTTTGTCCATCATTACTTTCCCATACATTCACACTATAAGAAGCTACAAAGTGTCTTCCTTCTGGAGTACAGTAGTTTCCGAAAATACAAAACTTGATTAACGGGATTGGAGTAATGGTAAAGAATTGATAACCATAAAGATTTACATCACGGTCATCATAACAGATAACATCTACATTTATGTAATTCTTAGATCCAGCGCGCAGGTCGAAGGTGAAATTCTCTCCAACTGGCTGGTCTACAAAATCTGCATATTCGCTGCCTTCAATAGGTGCAACCCAGATAACTTCTCCCGGGCTTCCTCCATCATTGGTCCAAACAACAAATTGTGTTAAGGTTACTGAAACAGTAGTCTCTCCGGCAGGAATTGGAAGTTCCAATTCTTCAGAATATGCAGTGAATAATCCCTGATCATCTTCAAGAATAGGAATAATAATATTCTCCTTTACGGTGTCATCTGGTCCATAAATAATGGATAACTGAGCAAAACCAGGAGCTTCATCTGAACAGTCTGGAATATCCTGTCCCTCTTGTTGTCTAATCGCCGCTCTGGTCTCAGGAGAATTTAAAATTGGTCCTAGTTGCAATATAGCGGTTTCAGATGATGCCGGACCGTCATTAGTGCCGGGCTCATCTTTACTACATCCAGCGAGCACCAATGTAAAAATCGCGCATACCGCCAGAAAACTTTTAATGTTTTTCATAATGATAAAGTTTTGGTTAATAAATATTTAGAATGGTTAATAAACTATGTCACTACCCTATTCGACTGGAAGTCAAAAAGGATCTTAGGATCAACAACAAAGATTCGGGGAAGGCTAGATTTGGTGGGAGTAATTTATTTTTTCATTTAAGTTCGTATTGGTTAATAATATTTAGAATGGTTAATAAATATACATACAGTTATTCCCTATAAGGAAATAGTATAACAGGTCAATAAACTTTTGTGATTTGGGGGGTTTGTAAGGATAACTTCAGATAAAAGATTTAAGGTTATCACCTTTTATCAGAATCAAAGTAAATGTATGAAACAAGTCTTAGTATCATCATGGGGGAAAACCCGTATAATATTCCAATAAATCCCTAATTAACAAATAATTGGGTTTTACCTAGGATTTAGGGAGATCCACCAGGTTATGGTTAATGGCATAGATAATACTCTCCAGTATAGTTTCAGAATTGGTTCTTTTTATAATATTAGATCTATGTTTTTCGATGGTTTTAGGTGAAATGAATAAAGCATCTGATATCTCCTTGGTTTTATAACCTTTACATAAAAGAGAGATGATCTCCTTCTCCCGTTTAGTGAAACTGAATTCGGCTAGCTCACTATTCTCCTTAAAACATTTCTCCACCTGATCTGCATGACTTCCAATGCTTTCGTCCATAACGTGCTCTTCACCAGAAAAATCTATCATCATGATAAATTGATCTGTAATATTCCTGCTCAATTTGGAAAAGCTGATCTTGGCATTCCTAAGCTTATCGTCATTAATAAGTAGAGAAGTAGTAGTTACCGCTTTCATATGTTTACCTCTGGCAAAATTTCTAAGACTGGTTTTCACTTTAGCCTTATTCTCGATATTGACGAAATCTGTCAATTTAAGTCCATCGGTGTTCTCCAGCCTGAAGGTCTTCTTGAAAGAATCGTTCATGGCGATAATATTATTCTGCTGCAATAGAACGATTGGTTGGGACATGAGATTAAAGAGCCCCATAAAGCAATCATGCCAGTAATTAAAACTCTTTGATTTGTTGTTCTTAAGAATTTTTGACGCTATTTGGTCTACCGTCATCTTTTCTGGCACGTATTCGTCTATAATAGACTTATATCTTTTACTTAGGCTAGCTTTTTCTTTGTCTTTAAGCTGCACCATTAAAAAACTCTTAGTAAGGAAATGGGTGGATTTAAAATTCTTTAAATTCCTGAAATCTGAAGCTTTAGTATAAGATATCTTATCAAAGAATATAATATCCGGTAAAAGATTGAGTGCGATATTATAAGCTACATGTATAGATTTCTCTGAAGTGACCTCATAGCTTACACTTAACTCTTCGATCAATTTTTCTACAAATTCCTGATTCCTGCTAACAATTAAAAGTTGTTTTTTTTCCATCTTCCAACGACATTAAAACCTAATTAATATTCTTTTTTAAAAATACAGGGCATGCGTAATGGACATAAAGTTATGTCTCTGGCATTCGTAGGAAATAGATATGGGTAAGTGTTTCTCGGAGTTTCAAATATAGGTGATTTCCCCCATTAGTGAGAAAAAAAACAAGTAATATTATCCTGACATTCAATAAGTTAAAAGAGAGCCAAATGGTTCATTTTAAGACTTTAAAACCTTCAGGAACTTTTGCTCTTTGCAACTTATTTCATCCTTTCTTATAATAGAATTAAAGCTTCTTGCAAAAAATTACATCAACCTTAACATCAGTAGATTGCCAATAGCTTTTTATATATAATTACAATAAGTAACTTTGCCACCTTGAAAAAATTTATGGCAAAAACTGAAGATAGAATTGAAGTACTGGGTGCCCGAGTCCATAATCTGAAAAATATAGATGTCAACATCCCCCGGGAGAAACTAGTGGTGATTACCGGCCTTTCGGGTTCCGGAAAATCCTCTCTGGCATTCGACACTATTTATGCCGAAGGACAAAGGCGTTATATTGAAACATTCTCTGCCTATGCCCGGCAATTCCTGGGAAGCCTGGAAAGACCAGACGTAGATAAGATCGATGGATTATCCCCTGTAATTGCTATAGAACAAAAAACTACCAGTAAAAACCCAAGAAGTACGGTTGGGACCATCACCGAGATCTATGACTTTTTGCGTTTACTTTTCGCCAGAGCCGGGGAAGCTTATAGCTACAACACTGGTGAAAAGATGGTTAGCTATACAGATTCCCAGATCAAGGAATTGATCCTCGAGAATTTTAACGGAAAAAAAGTAAGCATCCTGGCCCCAGTGGTAAGAAGCAGGAAAGGTCACTACAGGGAATTATTTGAGCAAATTGCCAAGCAAGGCTTTATAAAAGTTCGTACAGACGAAGAGGTGGTAGATATCGAAAAGGGAATGAAGCTGGATCGATATAAAACCCATGATATTGAGATTGTAATTGATCGGCTTAAAATTGAAGAAAAACCAGATTCAGATAAACGTCTAACCGAGAGCATCAAAACGGCAATGTATCATGGAGATGATACGCTAATGATCCTGGAACAGGATACTGGTAATATCAGGTATTTCAGCAGAAACCTGATGTGTCCAACCACCGGGATAAGTTATCCTAATCCAGAGCCGAACAGTTTCTCCTTTAACTCACCAAAAGGTGCCTGCCCTAACTGTAATGGTATTGGTAGCCTTTACCAGGTTAATATCGATAAAATAATTCCAGACACTTCTTTGTCTATTAAAAACGGTGGACTGGCTCCGCATGGACCACAAAAAAAGAACTGGGTATTTTCTCAATTGGAATTGATCGCCGAAAGGTTCGATTTCAAACTAACAGATCCTATTAAGAAAATTCCACAGGAAGCTCTCGATATGATCCTGCATGGAGGAAAGGAAAAGTTTTCCCGTGAATCCAAAGCTTTAGGAATAACCCGGGATTACAAGATAGACTTTGAAGGTGTAGCTAATTTCATAGAAACCACCTATAGAAATAATGATTCCTCATCATTAAGGCGCTGGTCTAAAGAATATATGGACAAGGTAATTTGTCCCGAATGTGAAGGTTCCAGACTTAAAAAGGAGGCTTTATATTTTAAGATCTACAACAAGAATATTTCAGAACTCTCTCATCTCGATATTACAGATCTTTTCGAATGGTTTAAGGATATTGAGAAAAACCTTTCAGAAAAACAACTGCAGATCGCAGAAGAAGTTATTAAGGAGATCAGGACCAGGCTTCAGTTTCTACTGGATGTTGGTTTAACTTATCTTAACCTAAACCGTAGTTCAAAATCTCTTTCTGGTGGTGAAGCACAAAGAATCAGGCTTGCTACCCAGATTGGTTCACAATTGGTGGGTGTACTTTACATTCTTGACGAACCAAGTATTGGTCTACATCAAAGAGACAACGAGAAACTTATCAATTCACTGGAATCTCTGCGTGATATAGGGAATACGGTGATCGTTGTAGAGCACGATAAAGATATGATCGAGCGGGCAGATCACGTAATAGATATTGGCCCTCGCGCGGGAAAACATGGAGGAGAGATCATTAGTGAAGGCACTCCTGCTGAACTTATGGAACATGACACTTTAACCGCCGATTATCTAAGCGGAAAAAGAGAGATCGAGATCCCTAAGGAACGTCGAAAAGGAAATGGCAAGAAAATAGAACTGAAGGGAGCTACCGGTAATAACCTTAAAAAGGTAAATATCAGTATTCCGTTAGGAAAGATGATCGCGGTGACCGGAGTTTCAGGAAGTGGAAAATCTACCCTGATCAATGAGACCCTCTACCCTATCATGAATGCGCATTATTTTAATGGTGTAAAAAAACCAAAACCCTATAAGAGTATAAAGGGATTGGACCATATAGATAAGGTAATAGACATTAACCAAAGCCCGATTGGGAGAACACCCAGATCTAATCCCGCAACTTACACCGGTGTATTTTCAGAAATAAGAAATCTTTTTGCAAAAACTCCGGAGGCCCTTATAAGAGGTTACAAACCGGGAAGATTCAGTTTCAACGTAAAAGGAGGTAGATGCGAAACCTGCAAAGGTGGTGGATTGAGGGTCATAGAAATGAACTTCCTGCCAGATGTTTATGTAGAATGTGAGACCTGCCAGGGAAAAAGGTTTAATCGTGAAACCCTGGAAATACGATATAAAGGAAAGTCTATTGCAGATATCCTGGAAATGACCATTGATGAAGCCACTCCTTTCTTCGAAAACATTCCTAAAATTTATAGAAAATTAAAAACAATTCAGGATGTTGGTCTAGGATATATCAGTCTGGGTCAGCAATCTACAACCTTATCTGGTGGAGAGGCTCAAAGAATTAAACTGGCTACAGAACTTTCCAAGCGTGATACCGGAAATACTTTCTATATATTAGACGAGCCAACAACGGGACTTCACTTCGAAGATATCAGGGTTTTAATGGAAGTTTTAAATACACTTACCAATAAAGGAAACACTGTTTTAATAATTGAACATAATATGGATGTTATTAAAATGGCAGACTATATTATAGACATTGGTTACGAAGGTGGAAAAGGTGGTGGTGAAGTTGTGGCAACGGGAACTCCCGAGGAGATTATTAAGAATACAAAAAGTTATACTGCGAAATTCCTTAAGAAGGAATTACACTAATCAAAAAGAATGAAGACACATAATAAGAACAAGGCCTGGAATGAGATAAAAACAAATGATTCCTGGGCGATCTTTAAGATCATGGGGGAATTCGTAAACGGTTACGAAAAATTAAGTCAGATTGGTCCCTGTGTTTCAATATTTGGTTCGGCCAGAACCAAGCCAGACATGAAATATTATAAGCTGGCAGAAAAGGTGGCTAAGAAAATCGTAGATCATGGTTATGGTGTGATCACCGGCGGTGGTCCCGGGATCATGGAAGCAGGAAACAAAGGTGCACATCTTGCCGGAGGTACTTCGGTAGGTCTTAATATTGAGCTTCCTTTTGAACAACACGATAATCCATATATAGATAATGACAAAAGCCTGGATTTCGATTACTTCTTTGTTAGAAAGGTAATGTTCGTGAAATACTCTCAGGGCTTTGTGGTTATGCCTGGAGGATTTGGAACTTTAGATGAGCTTTTCGAAGCGATCACCCTTATACAAACCCATAAGATCGATAAATTCCCGATCATCCTTGTTGGCAGCGAATTCTGGGGTGGCCTGGTAGATTGGATCAAAAGCACCCTGTTGGATAGCTTTCAAAATATTAGTGCTGCAGACATAGATCTTGTTCAGGTAGTGGATACCGAAGATGAAGTTATTGAAATACTTGACCAATTCTACGGCGAATATAATCTTAGTCCTAATTTCTAGTTAAACGGACGGTTGAAGGAATTAAAGATTGATTATATTTAGCCCTGATTGCTTATCAGTTCTAAATCTATTGCTAATTGAAACACCTTCAGTTTTTCCTGATATTTTTATTTTTTTCAGGATGTCTTTCTTCTCAGAATGCCATCGATGTTAGCGCACGTCTTATTGATAGCACTCACACGATTAGTATAGACCAGAAGATCAAGTTCGTAAATACCGAAAACAGGGAATTAGTAACGATTTACCTGAATGACTGGAACAACGCTTTCAGCACTAAAACATCAGCATTAGCAAAACGTTTCGCAGAAGATTATGCGAGACGTTTTCATTTTGCTAAAGATCATGAAAGAGGACATACCACCATCCACTCAATTAAGGAGAATGGAAATTCAGATCTTGACTGGGACAGGCCCGGTAATGTAGTAGACCTGCTAAGAATTAAGCTTCAGAAGCCATTAAAACCAGGGGATTCCATCAACCTGAATTTAAGCTATGATCTTAAAATTCCTGATGATAAATTTACCAGATACGGTCGCGACAATGAAGGCAACTATAAGTTAAGATACTGGTATATGGTGCCTGCGCCATTAGACAATGGCTGGAAACTTTACAGCCACAAAGACCTGGGTATGCAATATGTAAAACCATATAGCATTAAACTAAAAATAGATATCCCTACCGAATATTATGCGGCTTCTGCATTGAATCTTCGAAGAACCCAAACCAGACAGGGATTTAAAACCATTAATTTTGAAGGAGAGCAAAGAGTAGATAGCGAACTCTATATTACCAGATCCTTTATTTTCGAATCTATTAGTACGAACGGGAACCAGGTAATTACCAACATTAAGGATGAAGATATTCAGTTCGACATAAAGAATACGCTTCTGGAAAGAACCGTAGGCTTCCTGGAAGACAGGCTCGGCGAATATCCACATAAGAATATTTTCATTACCCAGGAGGATTATCTAAACAGTCCAATTTATGGTCTTAATCAATTACCCAGTTTTATAAGACCATTTCCCGATGGATTTCAATATGACATAAAACTATTCAAGACCATCACCGCCCATTATCTTAAGAATACTATTTTCATTAATCCAAGGCAGGAAAAATGGGTGACAGATGCCATTATGGTCTCACTCATGATGGATTATGTGGATACTTATTATCCTAATATGAAACTTATTGGAAGCCTGAGTAAGATCATAGGTATTCGGTGGTTTCATCTGGCAGACCTGGAATTTAACGATCAGTACCAGTTCCTCTACATGAACATGGCCAGGCTAAACCTGGACCAGCCTCTTACAACAAGCCAGGACTCGCTGGTGAAATTCAATAAGAATATTGCGAATGCTTATAAAGCCGGGGTTGGTTTAAAGTACCTGGAAGAGTTCCTGGGAGACGAATCGGTTAGTGAGTCTATTTCAGAATTTTATAAAAAATATAAACTGAAAAGGGTTACCGATGAAGATTTTGCGGAAATTCTTCAGAAAAATGCTACCAAAGATATTTCATGGTTTTTTGATGACTATGTAAACACTAACAAAAAGATCGATTTTAAGATAAAGGATGTTGAAAAGCTTGGAGATTCATTGAAGGTGACCATTCAAAACAGGCGTGACAATAACATGCCCGTAAGCCTTTACGGCCTTAAGGACGGGAAGGAAGTATACAAGACCTGGGTTGAAAACGTGCGTGATACCCTGAGCGTTACTATACCAAAAGATGACATAGAAAGACTGGCCCTCAATTACAACCAGGAAATCCCTGAATTTAACCAGCGAAATAACTATGCCGGGGTTACCAAGCTTTTGGATAAACCAATTCAGTTTAGATTATTGCAGGATGTTGAAGATCCAAGATATCACCAGGTCTTCTTTATGCCTGAATTTGATTATAACCTTTATGATGGGGTGTCTATTGGACCTAAATTATATAATAAGACCATCCTGAGCAGAACCTTTAATTTCGCTATTTCACCTAAATATGGTTTTACCAGTGAAACTCTGGTTGGTTCAGCTTCCATTTATAATGCACATCAGTTCGAAAATAAAGAACTATATGGTATCTATTACGGGATTGGTGGGACAAGATTTTCCTATGGGTATGACCTGTTCTATGAAAAATTCACGCCTTTTCTAACCTTTTCTTTTCGTAACTCTTATTTAAGAAGCAACGAACGTCAAAGATTATTGCTTAGAAACGTGAACGTTCGCAGGGATCAGAATCCAGAAGCGCCGCTTCTTCAGCCAGACTACAATGTTTTTAATGTAAATTATAGCTACAGCAATCCTAATTTTCTAAAGCATTTAACCGCTTCTTTCGATTATCAGCTTTCAGATAAGTTCAGTAAAGTAGCTATTACTGCAGAGTACAGGAAACTATTTACCAACAACCGCCAGATAAACCTTAGGTTTTTCTCCGGAGCCTTTTTATATAATGATGCCAGGTCTAACGACTACTTCAGCTTTGCCCTGGACCGACCAACAGATTATATGTTCGATTATAATTATTATGGTCGTAGCCAGGGCAGCGGACTGTTCAGCCAGCAGATCATTGTGGCTGAAGGTGGCTTTAAGTCCCAGTTACAGCCAGAATATGCTAACGAGTGGATCGCCACGGTAAATGCAAGCACCAATATCTGGAACTGGATCTATGCCTACGGTGACGTTGGGGTTGTAAAGAACAAGGGAGAAAGTGGTGAATTATTATTTGATTCTGGAGTGAGGGTAAGCCTGGTTCAGGATTATTTTGAACTCTTCTTCCCCGTTTATTCAAGTTTAGGTTGGGAAGTAGGACAACCAGATTATGATCAAAGGGTAAGATTTATTGTAGCTCTGGATCTGAATACGTTAATAAGGCTGTTTACCAGACGTTGGTATTAAGCAAAAAATTAAATATTAAATTATCCCTATCTGAATTTCGGTATTATCAACGAATTCGGAATAATGAAGTATTTAATTCTAATATAAATATCAAATAAAGGTTAAAATTGCATTATTATCAATTTTAGCTCAAAAATTTGAATTGTATTTAATCATACTTTTCGTTACATTTGTTACCATCCAAAAATATGTTCATGCAAAGCGAAACACAAACTGAAAATTCAATTTCATTTGATGAATTTAAGTCTCAAGTGCTTAAAGATTACAGAACTGCTGTTACCAGCCGTGAGTGTAGCCTTTTAGGACGAAGAGAGGTGCTTACCGGGAAGGCGAAGTTCGGAATATTTGGTGACGGAAAGGAAGTACCACAGTTAGCCATGGCCAAAGCTTTTAAGAATGGGGATTTTAGATCTGGATATTACCGTGATCAAACCTTCATGATGGCGATCAACGAACTTACACCAGAACAATTTTTTGCCGGCCTTTATGCCGATACCAATATAGAAAACGAACCAATGTCTGCAGGACGCCAGATGGGAGGTCACTTTATGACCCACAGCCTGGATGAAAATGGAGAATGGAAAAATTTAATGGAGCAGAAAAACTCCAGTTCAGATATTTCTCCAACTGCGGGACAAATGCCTCGATTACTTGGGCTTGCTCAGGCTTCGAAGATCTACCGAAATGTAGACGGAATAGACGCTACTAAATTTTCTGATAAAGGAAATGAGATCGCCTGGGGAACCATAGGAAATGCTAGTACCAGTGAAGGTCATTTCTGGGAAACCATCAATGCCGCGGGAGTACTACAAGTACCTATGGTAATGAACGTATGGGACGATGAATATGGGATCTCTGTTCATGCAAGACATCAAACCACAAAAGAAAATATTTCTGAAATTCTTAAAGGATTCCAGAGAGATGAAGAAAATAAAGGTTACGAGATCATGGTCGTAGAAGGCTGGGATTATCCCAAGCTTGTAGATACCTATGAAAAAGCGTCAGCTATTGCCAGAAATGAGCATTGCCCGGTGTTAATCCATGTGATCGAACTAACCCAGCCGCAAGGGCACTCTACTTCAGGATCTCACGAGAGATATAAATCTGAAGAAAGACTTAACTGGGAGAAAGAGCACGATTGTAATCTTAAGTTCAGGGAGTGGATCATAGAAAATGATTTCGCTACCGCAGAGAAACTTGATGAACTTGAAAAAGAGATAAAAAAAGAGATAAGAACAGCCAAGCATAATGCCTGGACAGCTTATCTAAATCCTACCCTAGCTAAACAAAAAGAACTGGTAAAATTACTGGACGATGCTGCTAAAGCTAGTGCGAATGGGAATTTTATCAAAACGATAAATAAAGAAGTTGCCGGAAATAAAGAACCTCTTAAAAAGGATCTTGTTTCTGCCGGTAGAAGATGCCTTAGATATTTGATTGGTGAGGAATCTGCTGAAAAAGCTGCTCTTATTAACTGGCTAAATGATTTTGCCGATCAGGCGCATGAAGACTATGCCGCTTATTTATATAAAGAAGAGGACACACAAGTAGAAGTATTACCTGATTATGATGAGGAAGCTGAAGAAGTTGACGCGAGAATCGTTCTAAGAGATAACTTCGATGCTATTTTCAGCAGCAGGCCTGAGACCCTGATCTTCGGGGAAGATTCCGGAGAGATCGGAGATGTTAACCAGGGACTTGAAGGACTTCAGAAAAAGTATGGTGAATTCAGAGTTTCTGATACCGGAATTAGAGAAGCTACCATTTTAGGACAGGGAATTGGAATGTCTATGCGAGGTCTTAGACCAATCGCCGAGATCCAATACCTTGATTATGTAATGTACTGTCTTCAGGGAATGAGTGACGATCTGGCTACCGTTCATTACAGAACTAAAGGAAAGCAAAAGGCACCTCTTATCGTTAGAACCCGTGGTCACAGGCTGGAAGGGATCTGGCATAGTGGTTCGCAAATGGGCGGACTTCTAAACCTTTTAAGAGGAATGTATGTACTTGTCCCTAGAAATATGACCAAGGCAGCAGGATTCTACAATACGCTTTTAGATCTGGATACTCCTGCCCTTGTTATAGAATGCCTTAATGGATATCGTTTAAAGGAGAAATTACCAACGAACCTGGGGCAATTTAAAACACCGATTGGAGTAACCGAAACTGTTAAAGAAGGAACTGATATTACCCTGGTTTCATATGGTTCAACTTTAAGGATTGTAGAGGAAGTTGCTAAAGAATTACAGGAAGTAGACATTAATTCTGAAGTTATAGATGTACAATCTCTATTGCCTTTTGATATTAACCATGATATCGTAAAGAGTGTAGAGAAAACCAATAGGTTACTGGTTATCGATGAAGATGTACCTGGAGGAGCTTCTGCATTTATTTTACAAAAGATCCTGGATGAGCAGAATGCTTACAGGTTTTTAGATAGCAAACCACAAACACTTACAGCTAAAGAACACAGACCGGCATACGGTACAGATGGAGATTATTTCTCTAAACCATCTGCAGAAGATATATTCGAAAAGATATACTCCATAATGCACGAATCTGATCCTAATAAATATCCAAAGCTTAGATAGAGTTTATTAAACCGATTGAAATAAAAAAAGCCATGATATCGAGATCATGGCTTTTTTATTATCCTATATTTTAAACTGTTTAATTACGAGGGAATATAATGATCCACATAATTAAATATATCCACTCTTGATCATATGAGTTTCACTCGGAACCGCTATTTTATGGAATCCACTTCTTCTCAAAATTCGGTTTACGTTTTTCCAGGAATGCATCTCTTCCCTCTTTTGCCTCATCTGTCATATATGCCAGCCTGGTAACCTCTCCTGCAAATACCTGCTGCCCTACCATACCATCATCTGTAAGGTTCATCGCAAATTTCAGCATTTTAATAGAAGTTGGTGATTTGGCAAGGATCTCCTGCGCCCATTCATAAGCGGTATCCTCGAGCTCATCGTGAGGGATCACGGCATTTACCATTCCCATCTCGTAAGCTTCCTGAGCCGAGTAATTTCTTCCAAGAAAGAATATTTCACGAGCCTTCTTCTGCCCTACCATTTTCGCCAGGTATGCTGAACCATAACCGGCATCAAAACTGGTTACATCTGCATCTGTTTGTTTAAAAATGGCGTGTTCCTTACTGGCCAGGGTAAGATCGCAAACTACATGAAGACTATGTCCTCCGCCTACAGCCCAACCGGGAACCACGCAAATTACAGCTTTGGGCATGAATCGAATTAATCGCTGAACTTCCAATATATTCAAACGGTGATAACCATCTTCCCCAACATACCCCTGGTGTCCACGAGCTTTTTGATCTCCGCCACTGCAGAAGGCCCATTTCCCATCTTTTGTTGAGGGTCCTTCGGCAGATAAAAGCACTGCTCCAATAGAAGTATCTTCATGGGCATCATGAAACGCATCCAGTAGTTCTGAAGTTGTTTTAGGCCTGAAGGCATTGCGCACATCAGGACGGTTAAATGCGATCCTGGCTACGCCATTAAATTTTTTATAGGTGATATCCTCGTATTCCTTTGCTACTTTCCAGTCAATTTTAGACATGATTATAATTTTGTAGTAAAAATAGAGTTTTCATTCCATTTCAGAAAAGCAACAATAAAAAAGCCTGCCGTTAATTAACAGGCAGGCCATAATTATAATAAGGTTGTATTTATTCTGAGTATTTAGCTAATAATGGCTGAAGCTCCATTCCCCAGGCCTGGCCGATTTCCATTCCTTTCTTGGTAATTTCAGGAGTGACAGCTACCATTTTCTTCCCAACCGGTGTATCGTAAAACGCAAGTATCTTATCCAGTTCTTCCTCGGTAAAACTTTCAGTATAAATTGAGGCCATTTTTTTATAAAGCTTGGTAGTGCTTTGAGCTAATTCTTTTTTGAATGCTTCCTGGTTATGTTGAGGGACCATTTTAACCAGTGGCTCGGTCATAATTTCGAATTGCTGTCCCGTAGTTAATTCGATCAATTTAATAGCTTTTGCCTCTACAGGGCTGAATTCTTGTGCGAATGTGGTGAAACCAATGCTCAAAACCGCTATCGTAAAAAATAATTTTTTCATTATTCTGTTTTAGGTGATTACTTATGATGCTAAAGTAACTGTTTCAATTAAAAAATCCTTCCCCACCATTTTTTTTGGTTAAATTTATATTTCCATATTTATCATTTTAGATTTGCATTGTTTTTGATAGCTATAGAAAAAGTTAATAAATGAAACTACGATTAACCATATTATTTCTCCTTTTAGGTTTCGGCTTGCAAGCCCAGGAATTCTGGAATAAAAAGGATTTTGAAATAAGTAATCGGAGTATAGATAATACCTGGAGGGAATTCAGTTTTACCTGGCAACAGCAATCGAGCTTTAATCTACCCGATGGTTCTTTTCTTCATTTAAAGGATCAATTCCAAAGCGAAGAGATCGATATGCTTGCGGTAATAGACAAAACCAATAGGAATAAGGTTCAGAGAAAGATAGACCTGGGCTCTCCGCTACCTCAAAGAAAAGAAAGGGAGAAAAAATTATTCGAGATTTCTGGAGATTTTCAAGTAAGGGATCCAAATGATAATTTTATGAATCCCTATTATTCCAATCCTTTCATGAACAATTACAACCAACGAGGCTTTAATACCAGAATATATTCTCCTTATCGTTACGGTTATTGATCTTTAAGATGTATCCCGTCTTCCTTGATCTCGATAAGACGTTGTTTATAAAGATTTCCAGCAGCTTTTTTAAAGCTCTTTTTACTCATTTGTAACCTGTTCTTGATCTCATCTGGAGCAGACTTATCTGAAATATCCATAAATCCACCGGCAGCTTTAAGCCTGTCTAGGATCTTTTGAGCGTTTGGTTCAATACTGCGGTAGCCCGGTCTTTGTAATGTGATGTCTATTTTATTGTCTTCTCTTATCTTCTTGATATAGCCAGTAACAGAATCTCCTATCCTTAACGGTTTAAAAACTTCATCCTGGTAGATCAATCCCAAGTGTAATTGATTTACAATAACATTGTATCCAAGATCTGTTTGATTACTTACCAGTAGGTCTACCTCATCAAATGGTTTTACCGTAAGTTCAGAATTATCTAAAAAGGCATGAACCTTCGAAGATGCTGCCAGCCTGCCAGTTTCCAGGTCCAGATAGCAAAAAACCAGGTATTCATTCCCCGGCTCCATCGGGATAACCTGCTCTTTAAACGGAACAAAAAGATGTTTTTCCAATCCCCAATCCAGAAAAGCACCAAACTTGTTCACCTCCACACAGGTAAGCTTACCAAACTGATCCAGCTTGATCTTTGGCTTTAAAGTAGTTGCCACCGGTCTCTCTTCATGATCCAGGTAAACAAAAACTTCGATCTTATCATAGACCATCCAGGTTTCGGGAACATACTTATTAGGTAATAACACCTCATCCCCTTCTTCATTTTCCAGGTAAATACCGTGATCAGATTCTCTGATTATTATCAAATTATGGAACTCTCCTAATTGGATCATATAATAAAAACTTTAGCTTACAAAGATAGTCTTAATCACAAATAAAAAAATCCGTTTAAGGGAATATCCCAAAAACGGATCTTATTAAGCATTTATATATTATTTATACAGGCTTTCCTTGCCAAAATGTTTGGTAAGCAGGTAATAAACTACCACTCTGTATTTATTTCTGTTTGATTTGCCGTATTTTTCAAGCACCTGGTTTACTGCTTCGTTTACCTTGCCCTCATCAGTCACACCCAGCTTTTTCATCACAAAATTCTTTTTCACGGTCTCAACTTCAGATTCACTGGAAGAAGAAACAGTTTCAGCATCAGCGTTGTATATACTTGGTCCTAACGATTCAGCGATTTTTCTTAAAAGATCTACATCGGGATTAGATTCTCCGACCTTAGATCTTAGATCATCCAGATATTGTCCTACTTTTTCATCAAGTTTACTCATAATTCTATTTTTTAGTTAAACGAGAAGTAAGATAATAATTATGATTCTTAAGAAGTGTTAGACGATGTTTAAGATTTCATAAAATTGAAATATTCCAACAATACTTCATCATTTAATTTCCTGGGAGTAAATATCTCCAGCAGCTTAGGTTTCTCAGATCTTTCAAAAAAACCATTCAGGCTTTCCTTCAGGGTTTCCTCTGAATCTGCTTCGGAATATTCAAAATTATAAAGTTCACATAAAGGTTTTGCCTTCATATCGTGAACCGTTTCAAAGTACTTATCGAAGTTCTCTGAATTCTTATTTCCCGGCAGTATCCTGAAAATTCCACCACCGTGATTATTAAGGACCACTATTCTGAAATTTGAAGGAATATGATTATTCCATAAAGCATTGCTATCATAGAAAAAGCTTAGGTCCCCGGTGATCATTAATACCGGATCATTGCTAATTGCTGCGGCGCCTACTGCCGTAGAAACACTGCCGTCTATACCGCTGGTTCCGCGATTACAAAAAGTCTTTAGACTTGGATCCCACTGGAAGAGCTGCGCATATCTTATCGTAGAACTGTTCCCGAAATGCACGATCGATTTCTTTGGAACTTCCGGTACGATCTGTTGCATAGCCTTGAGATCTGAATAAGGGATCTCGGCCATATACTCTTCATGTCTTTTTTGCCTTTTTCCTTTCACCTCTTTCCAGAACTTACCGTAATCACTTTCAACGGTTTCTGTAAGTGGTAAGAATTCTGAAAAGAAGGCATTCACATCGGTTTCAAAATGCTTGTTCAAGCAAAAGAAAGTGTTGTAGGCCTTTTTAGGATCTATATGCCAGTGATGCTGAGGATTATGATTCCTTAAAAAGGATTTGATCTTCTTTGAAACGATCATTCCTCCAAAGGTCAGAAGAATGTCCGGTTGTAATTTTTTGAAAAGTTCTGCCCGGTTTTCATCTTTTTCGATCGGGCCGATAAGCGTATCTATACGGGTAAAAAACTCAGACTGATGAAGATTTGAAGTTGTTTCAGTTAAAACAATAACACTTGGATCCTTTGCTAGCCGATCAAGAAATTTCTGCTCTACGGCATCAGGCTGGGCTACTCCTACAATTACCATTTTCCTTTTCGCCCTGCTCCATTCCTCTGCGTAATTGCTTAATTGATTTTCAGAATAATGCCTTTCTTTTATCTCCGGAAAAATCTGCAGTGGCTTTACTTCGATATTCTCAACCGTATCATATAATGGCTCATAAAAAGGTACATTTATATGAACCGGGCCTTTCTCTTCTATTGCTTTATTCAGCGCCAGGTTAACCTCTCTCTCGTTATGCTTTTGAGCTTCGAATTGCTTCTGTTGCAATTTTGGATCTAAAGCCTCATTCTCTAAAACCAGTTCAGAATACAGATTTGCGGAATATAAAATATGATTCTCAAAAACATTTTTCTGCCTTATCGTTTGTCCGTCACCAATGTCTATACGTTCCACAGGTCGGTCTGCCGAGATCACCACCAAAGGGATATCACTGTAAAAAGCTTCAGCTATGGCAGGATAATAGTTAAGCAATGCCGATCCTGAAGTACAAACCAGGGCCACAGGCTTCTTTAGCTGCTGGGCCATCCCCAGGGCAAAGAAAGCGGCGCAACGCTCGTCTACTATGCTGTAAGCATTTATTTCATCATGATGCGTAAAACCTATGGTTAAAGGTGCATTTCTCGATCCTGGAGAGATCACCACATGCTTTATATCTTTTGCCACGCAAAGAGCAACAACCGAGCGGGCAACCGGAATTTTAGAGTACTTCATAGATTCCCAAAATTACAATTTACAGGTAATTTCAGGGCTCGTTTTTGAGCTTATTTAACAAGTACCGCTTTCATGGTTTGCGATTTGTTCACGGTTTCCATCCATTCATCGGCTGCATTGGAATCTTTTGTGATCCCTCCTCCAACATAAATCCGGGCATTCCCATCTTTTAATTTCATACACCTTAGATTAACGAAAAGTTCTGTTTGCTTAGAAATAGATGCGAATTGCTGGTTCTCCTGATTCCTTTGATTGGAATTCCTTTTCTGTTCTGTCTTTAGGTTCAATTCTCCTAGGTAGCCCGAGTAAAATTCCCTGGAATGATCTTCATTTTCAAGAATAAAATCCAGAGCTTCCTGTCTGGGCAAGCCACAAACCGCAGGTGTAGGATGAATCGTTTCTATGAGGTCTTTCAGGTTTTCAGGATCTTTAAGATAACCAAAAATATCTGTACAAATATGAAGTAGATTACCTGCCTTGGCCGAATAAGGCCTGGAAGTTTTAATATTCTCAACCCCTTCAAGGTTTTCCAAAGATTCCAGAATATAATCGGTCACGAAAAGCTGCTCCTCTACCTCCTTACTTTCCCATTCCACATCTGTTTCTCCTTTGTATAATTGAGTCCCGGCAAGAGCCATGGTATTGAACTTGGTCCTTTCTACTCGCAACAGTGTCTCGGGAGTTGCTCCAAACCAAAATCCGGTTTGTGGATGAAACCACAGATAGACCATAGCATTGGGATATTTTTTCAGAAGCTTTTTAAAGATCCTAATTGGATCAGGATCCAGGACCTCAACTTGCTCAGACCTGGATAAGACCACTTTTTTGAAATTACCTTCCTTTACTTCATCAATCCCTTTTTGCACTAAATTTTCATGTCTCTTCTGGTCCTCTTCCATGTACTCAAAATCGACTGAATCGATATTCTCTTCATCGGAAGGTATTGCTCCGTCCTCTTCCAGTTGTATATCAAATTCCAATCTTTCAGATTTCTCCGCAGGGATCAAATATGAATCATTTTCAGGATCAAAAGGAGCAAAGACGAATCCGCTTTCAGAAAGGTCCTGAACCTGGTAATTCTCATTATCAAGCTGCAATAATGCCTTCACAATATTTTCTCCCGGTTTGCTATAAGCCACACAGGGCTTATTTTCCCCAAAGTTTCCCTCTAGCTTTCTAAAAAAATCCTTTTGATCGATCATTTCTTTTCTTTTGGCAGTGAGATTGTTGTAAGTTTCACAAGCGAAATTAGATTCGCCGCCTCATCGGTAATTCGTATTTCAAACAATTGGGTAGTTCTACCTTTATGAATAAAAGTAGCTTTTGCATAGACCCATCCCTCCTTGATACTTTTTAAGTGGTTAGCAGCGATCTCGATCCCGCGAACAAAAAAATTCTCGGTATCCAAGAAAATATAACTGGCTAGACTTCCAACGCTTTCGGCTAGAGCCACGCTAGCCCCACCATGTAAAACCCCATCGGGCTGGTGTACACGGGAATTCACAGGCATTTTTGCTACCAAGTAGTCTTCTCCAATTTCAGTGAATTCTATTTCGAGAGTTTCCATCAGGGTGTTCTTGCATACCTTTTTGGATAACTCCAAAAGTTCTTCTTTCGTCATTTTTGATAAGATTGGTTAGAATGTAAAATTACAAAACCGTTAGCGACTTTATCATATTTCTTTCGATCATAAAAAAAGCTGTCCAAAAAATTGGACAGCCTAAATAATTTAATATTTGAATATATGTTAATCTAAAAATAAATTTACCATGTAACAGTTAGTAAGTATGAGCCTTGATGATTGACAGCGTAGTCTCCTACAATTACCCTGTAAGTACCTGTTAATGGAGCTTCCTCAACCATTAAATCTACTGATCCAAAATTGGTTTGTGCCATTTCTACAACATCTCCATTGGGTGATATTAACCGAATTTGAGGTGTAAGATTCCCAGAAGTTCTACCCATTGAAATTGTTATGAAATTACCTTCACTTACCGAAAAGGTCCATTGATCAAGATCTCCTAATGGAATACTTCCTGAATAATCTGAACCGTTAGTTAATTCTCCGCCTTCATCATTTTCTGGAACAACGTAATTTTTTGGTGCCTGTGCTAGTCGAATCAGGTATTCTCCCTGATGATTTGCTGCATAGTCACCTGCTATCACTTTATATGTACCCCTTTCAGGAGCATCTTCCAATACTAATTCAACTGAAGCAAAATTAGTCTGCGCATTCCCAATTAGGGTACCACTAGGGGATACAAGTCTTATCTGCGGAGTTAAATTTTCAGATGTTCTAGCCATAGTCAAATGAACGAAATCTCCTGCGTCAGCGTAGAAAGTCCAGGTATCGGTAGTTCCTAAAGATATAAACCCTGAATGGTTTTCCCCATTTGTTAACGGTCCACCATCGCTTGGAGTTCCATCATTATCGCAGGCATCACCAATTCCATCTTGATCACTATCTGCCTGATCAGGATTAGAAAGATTGGGACAGTTATCATCGTCATCAGGAACTCCATCGCTATCTGCATCTGGAGCTTCTTCACAAGCATCACCAACTCCATCGGAATCTTCATCAGCCTGATCTGCATTAGAAGTTTCAGGACAGTTATCACAAGCGTCCCCTATTCCATCGCCGTCGGTATCTGCCTGATCAGGATTTGCGGTGTTAGGACAATTATCCTCCGCATCTGGAGTTCCGTCGCCGTCATCGTCTGGCGCAACTTCTTCACAAGCATCGCCGGTTCCATCTTCATCAGCATCGGTCTGATCTGGATTTGCTGTATTTGGACAATTATCACATTTATCGCCTACTCCATCTTCATCGGCATCAGCCTGATCTGCATTAGCGGTTTCGGGACAGTTGTCCTCGCTATCGCTAACGCCATCTTCATCTGAATCTTCAGGCTCTTCCTCACAGGCATCACCAACTCCATCCGCATCAGCATCAGCCTGATCTGGGTTGGCAGTATTAACACAATTATCACAAACATCGCCTATGCTATCTTCATCAGCATCAGCCTGGTCTGCATTGGCTTCATCTGGACAATTATCTTCTGAATCGTTTACACCATCCCCATCTGTATCTTCCGGCTGCTCCTCACAAGCATCACCAACTCCATCTTGATCTGTATCGGCTTGATCTGAATTAGCGTTATCAGGACAATTGTCACATTTATCGCCTACACCATCTTCATCAGCATCAGCCTGATCTGCATTCGCTTCATTTGGACAATTATCCTCTGGATCATCAATCCCGTCTTCATCTGTATCTACAGGCTCTCCTCCGTCATCGCCCTCACAATTAATAAAGGCATGAAAATATTCAGAAGTTTCACCATCCTCATTCATTAAAGCCTGGATATCATTCCAGCTCCATGTTCCGCTAATGGTTTCCCCTGAAGCTTCTCCATAATTATCATCCCAGTCCAGAAGAGTGGCTTCATAATATAAATAAGGATCGCCGGCATCTTCATCATTTTGTGGGCCAGGAATAGCAAGACAAACCGGCTCTGCAAAGAATCCACCGTCATCTCCAGTAACGGGAACTTCATCCGTATAGATCGGTACACCCTGAGCATCTGATCCATAATATATATCCAGACTATAATTTGCGGTATAATGCCTTCCAGATTCACTACAATAATTAGCGAAGAAGCATACTTCATAGATTATTTCTGGATTGATGTCGAAAAACTGGTAGCCGTAAAGGTTAACCAATCTGTCATCAAAACATAAAACATCTACATTGGTATAGGTTTTAGAACCTGCCCTAAGATCCCAACTGAAGGGTAAAGGGTTTTCAACATAACCTGCATAATCGCTGTCAGCTTTAGGTGCTGCCCAGATAATCTCACCAGGAGCATCATCTACATTGGTCCAGACTAAAAACTCATTTAAAGTTACTGATACTGTATTTAAACCAGTTGGAATTGGGATTTCCAAGGCTTCATCATAAGCTGTGAATAGGCCATTTTCGTCTTCCAGAAGTTCCACTACGATATCTACGGGTGTTTCATCTTCTCCGTAGGTTAGGGATATCTGTGCAAAAGCCGCAGCTTCATTAGAACAGGATGGAATATCATCCAATGCCTGCCTTACATTCTCATTGTCAGCAAAATCTTTAAGGATAGGCCCTAAAAAAATTATACCAACATTGTCATCAACTTCACTCACTGGAGTACTTTCATCTGTACTACAAGAGTTAAAAAACATCAGGAACATCGCCAGTAGGGCAATGTATCTTGAATAGAATTTCATAATAATAAAATTTTTGATTTTTGGTTATTACCTAATACTACACCATTCCTATTTAAAGGAATTTGTATAAAGATCTATTAGGGGGTAGTGTAGGGTATATAAACCAATGCGGGAGGAAGTAGGTCTGATTTGCAGATTTAAGGAAGGGCTAAATCTTCGAAGATATTTCCAAAAGTATAAGAATCAATAGAAAAAAATAATAGGTGAATACCCTGATTTTTAATAACTCTTATGAGTAAAATATTTATAACGGAACTTAGGCATATAAATTAGCAAAGCCGCTAAAATAGCGGCTTTGCTTTTAAAAATCATTTAGATCTTAACGACCTGATGCCGATGCAGAATTCGACTGATCGTAATTTACTTCTCTATATTTAGAATTCGATACTCGTTTTAATACACTTATTGGTGCGGTATCAATTTTCGCAACACCTCCCAGAACAGAGGTATTGGTCGTATCATAGAACAGAGGGAAATCTCCTTCTCCCGGCTCTATAACAGAAGCGCAGGCAATAGTTAGATCTCCCACTCCAGCCATAATTGGATGGTTTCTGTTCGAGGTCTCAGGAAGCACAGTATAACTACAGTCAAGAGCACCTCCGCTATTAAATAGAACGGCTCCCATATTCAACAGGAACTGATTTTCCAGCGCAATTCCAGGCCCATAATATGTATCATATTCACCTACAAACACGATCCTTCCACCTTCAGATGCGAATTGTTTTAAAGTATTTATTTCTGCAACCGTATATTGTACAAGAGGATTTACCAAAAATATTACTTTCACATTACCCGGAATACTTGTTAATGATCCTGAGGTAGAAAGAATAGTTTCTACGGTAAAACCTTCACCAGACATTACTGATTCTAATGTAGCCCATTGGGATTCATTACATTCTCCAGTACCAAAACATTTTGAATTTCGGCCCCGGTCAATCTGTACAACGTCGCTATCATTTCTAATACCTGAAGTTGTATAATTTACGAGGTTCTGCACAAACCTCACGTTATCTGGATCTGCCATGGCATTATTATCAAATATGTTGATGTCATTTAATACAACAATATCTCTTCCTGGCACCTGTATGCTTTCACAACCTACCTCATCTACCAGAACTCCAGGATCTGTATCTGGGCACTCATCGATTTCATTAGGCACTCCATCTCCATCGTCATCACCTTCAACCGGTTCACAGGCATCTCCAACACCATTTCCATCTTCATCTGCCTGATCTGGATTGGCTATATTTGGACAGTTATCTTCAGGATCTGGGACCCCATCTCCATCAGAATCGATCGGACCACTTGTGCCATCATCATCACAATTAATGAAGGCATGGAAATACTCAGAAGTTTCACCATCATCATTCAATAATCCTGATATATCGTTCCAGCTCCATGTTCCACTTATCATTTGTCCATTGGCATCTCCATAGTTACCTTCCCAGTCCAGAAGAGTGACCTCATAGTATAAATATGGTTCATCATCTGCCTCATCATTTTGAGGTCCCGGGATCGCCAGGCAAAGTGGATCTGCATAAAATTCACCATCTTCTCCCGTTACAGGAATTTCACCCATATATAATGGAGTTCCATTCGAAGAAATACCATAATATAAATCCAGACTATAATTAGCCGTATAATGTCTACCGGCATCTGAACAATAATTTGCAAAAAAGCAAAGTTCATAGATAACTTCCGGGTTAATGTCAAAGAATTGATATCCGAATAAGTTTACCATTCTATCATCAAAACAAAGAACATCAACGTTAATATAGGTTTTAGATCCTGCGCGTAATTCCCAGCTAAATGGCAAAGGATTATCTACAAAGTCGGCAAAATCACTATCGTCTTTAGGTGCCGCCCATATGATCTCACCGGGTGCATCATCTACATTGGTCCAGACCAGGAACTCATTTAAAGTCACTGAAACTGTGGTGGATCCACTTGGGATTGGAATTTCAAGGGCCTCGTCATAGGCTGTAAACAATCCATTTTCGTCTTCTAATATCTCAACAATTACATCCACTGGGGTTTCCGCATCTCCATAGGTTAGAGAGATCTGCGCAAAACCTGGAGCTTCTTCACTACACTGGGGAATCCCATCTGAGGATTGCCTGGTTTGTTGGTTCGTAAATTCATTTAAAATTGGCCCTAAATGAACTACAGCGACATTCTCGCTGATCAAATTATCTGGCTCCACTTGGTCATCCTTACTACAGGAGAAAACAAGCCCTGCCAGAAATACAATAAGAATCTGTTGAATTCTGAAATTTTTCATAATTATGAATATTGAATGGTTAAAAAAATCACTGACAATCAACTAGCTTTTGGAGGTGCTAATTGTTTAAAGGTCTCTGTAGGAATACGGGGCCAGTTCACAGCAGGAAGACAAGGTATGCTGATCGAGGACTTAATTAATTACAAAATTACAGGAACTCAAAACTAATTTCACTAGGTGATTTCCCTAGTTTTAATATTATTGCGTAAGAATTAATGATCTATGATAAAAGAAAACACGGTTACCTATACCACAAATAATACGTATCAAACCCTGAATCAATTAAATGATAACACTAAAACTGTCTGGCTTGTATTTCATGGAATTGGATACCTCAGCAAATATTTTCTGAAATATTTCAAACATCTCAATGAGGAGGAAAATTATATTATCATCCCTCAAGCTTCTTCGAAATATTATTTGAATGGAGAATATAAGCACATTGGCGCTTCCTGGCTCACCAGGGAAAACACCGAGACCGAAATAAAAAATGTCCTGAATTATCTCGATGCGGTTTATAAAGCTGAAGGCCTTTCTAATATTGACAATCTTAATATTTTGGGATATTCCCAGGGAGTTTCTGTAGCTGCAAGATTTATTGCCAGAAGAAAGATCAAGTGTAAGAACCTTATCATGCATTCTGGAAAAGTACCTCAGGAATTAACGGCTGATGATTTTAAGTTTCTCGATAAGACAAATTTTAGTTTTATTTATGGGACTAAAGATGAGTATCTGAAATCTGGAATAGTTAAGGTAGAAGAATCAAGGCTGAAAGAATTATTCCCGAAAAACCTGGAGATCCTGACTTTTGAAGGTGGCCATGAAGTAAATACCGAATTGATCTCAAAATTTGCTTAATTTGTTTCAATTCTTTTAAATACTTGTCATTCTGAACTTGTTTCAGAATCTTTTGAATTAGAATTGAATCAGACTTGACACTAAAACATGAGTCATAAACTAACCTCAAAAACCTCCATTCTTAAAACTTTAGGCCCGGGATTCTTACTTGCTGGTGCAGCCATTGGTGTTTCTCACCTGGTACAGTCCACCCGTGCAGGTGCCGATTATGGATTTCTTTTGATCTGGGTTCTAGTACTCGCCTGTGCCACCAAATATCCGTTTCTGGAATTCGGACCGCGCTATGCTGCAGCAACCGGAGATCATTTAATTACCGGTTACCGGAAAATGGGCAAATGGCCCTACCGTATTTTTATACTGGTTACCGTGGGCACCATGTTTATCATTCAGGCGGCTGTTACCATTGTTTCCGCAGGTCTTGCGGAAGAACTTTTCAGTATGGGCTGGTCCATCTTCACCTGGAGTTTTATCGTTCTTGGAATTTGTATCGCTTTACTTCTGGTTGGCAAATATTCGGCTTTAGATACAACGATGAAAGTAATTATTAGCCTTCTAGCTATCGCTACTTTATCTGCCGTAATTTTCGCTTTTGGCGATGGAAGGCTCGATAATGCTCTTTCCTATACCGCTCCCGATATCTGGAATAAAGCCGGCATCGCTTTTATCATATCATTTATGGGCTGGATGCCCATCCCATTGGATGCTTCGGTATGGCATTCTATCTGGACCAAGGAAAAAGCTGAAGGAAACAATCGAAGAACCAGCGTTAAGGAAGCCTTTACCGACTTCAATATTGGTTTTTTTGCGGCCGCTTTCATCGGAATTCTTTTTCTGCTCATGGGAGCTTTGATCATGTTTGGAAGCGGACTCAGTTTTTCAAGCAATGGCGTGGAGTTTTCTGGTCAGCTGATAGATATGTACGGAAAAACACTTGGCGATTGGAGCAGACCAGTTGTGGGAATAGCTGCCTTTATTGCAATGTTCTCCACTACCCTAGCCGTCACCGATGCCTTTCCCAGAGTGATCTCCGAGATCCTTGCTGAAAACAAAATTGCAGATGATCATTCCAAAAAGAGACGATGGAGAAACTATAGGATCAATGTCTTCCTAATCCCGCTATTAGCGCTATTTATTCTCTATTTCTTCGGAACCTCCTTTACTGCGTTAATCGACTTTGCTACGGCAATTTCCTTTTTATCGGCCCCGGTAATAGCCTGGTTCAACTATAAGATCGTAACCGGAAACCAGATGCCTGCAGGCGACAGACCCGGAAAAACCTATAGAATATTCAGTCTTTTCTGTTTTGCCATATTAGTGGTTTTTGCAGGAATTTATATTTACACCCTAATCGCTTAAACTGGTTCACCCAGGATTAAATAAAACTTAAAACGCAAAATAGATTGCTTACCGTTCCTGAATCTTCGTAAATTAAGTTCAGGATTCGGCAATTATGGCGTACAAATTTACTCTTCGCGGAAAAACATACTCTTTCAAAGATCTTAAAACGGTTCTGGCTAAAGCAACTCCTGAGAGATCTGGGGATGCGCTAGCTGGAATCGCTGCTGAAGATAATAAGGAACGAATTGCCGCCCAGTATTGCCTGAGTGAAATTCCATTAAAAGCATTCCTGGACGATCTGCTGATCCCTTATGAAAAGGATGAAGTTACCCGGCTTATTATCGATGATCATGACACAGAAGCCTTTAAACCAATATCAAGCCTTACGGTTGCTGAATTCAGGGATTATCTGCTTTCTTATGAAGTAGATGGTAAAACTTTAAAAGGTCTAGCTCCTGGATTAATCCCAGAAATGGTCGCTGCAGTTTCTAAAATTATGCGAAACCAGGATCTGATCTCGATAGCCTCAAAAATTGAAGTGGTTACAAAGTTTAGAAATACCATCGGCTTAAAAGGTCATTTTTCGGTGCGTCTTCAACCGAATAATCCTTCAGATGATCCAAAAGGAATTGCTGCCAGCATTATCGACGGACTCATGTATGGCTGTGGAGATGCGGTGATAGGGATTAATCCGGCCACAGATAATCCGCAGGAAGTTTCAAAGCTTCTCAAGCAACTGGACGACTTCAGGCAGCAATACGAGATCCCAACTCAAAATTGTATTTTAAGTCATCTAACCACTACGTTTGAAATTATCGACAAAGCGCCGGTGGATCTTATATTTCAATCTATAGGCGGAACTGAAAAAACGAACTCCTCTTTTGGAATTGATTTGAAATTACTTCAGGAAGCTTATGAGGCCGGGAAGGAATTAGGTCGTGGCACCATCGGAAACCAGATGATGTATTTTGAAACGGGTCAGGGTTCTTCCCTGTCGGCCGATGCCCATCATGGAGTCGATCAACAAACCCTTGAAGCCCGGGCTTATGCAGTGGCTCGAAAATTTGATCCTTTCCTGGTGAATACAGTAGTTGGATTTATTGGACCGGAATATTTGTATGATGGAAAACAGATCATACGTGCCGCCCTGGAAGATCATTTCTGCGGAAAATTACTTGGCTTACCTATGGGCTGCGATGTTTGCTATACCAATCACGCTGAAGCCGACCAGGATGACATGGATTCTTTGCTAACCCTATTAGGGGTTGCTGGTTGTAATTATATCATGGGCGTGCCCGGAGCAGATGACATCATGCTGAACTACCAGTCAACTTCTTTTCATGATGCGATGTACCTGCGAAAAGTTTTGAATAAACGACCTGCTCCCGAATTTGAAGAATGGCTGCTGAAAATGGGAATTTTCGACGACCAGGGAAATCGAAAAGAACTGAAGGAGCAAATGCTAAAACTAAAATGATGGCAAAGGAAATTTCAAAAAGCAACTATCTTCAAATAGATCCCTGGGAAAACCTGAGGTCGCTTTCCAAAGCCCGTATCGCTTTGGGAAATTCCGGTGGTAGTTTACCAACCAGAGAAGTTTTGAGTTTCCAGGAAGATCATGCCTTTACTAAAGACGCTATTTATTCAGATCTAAAAGAAAAGGAATTATTAAAACATCTTCAGGATTTTAAACTTCCGGTTTATCAATTTCAAACCAAAGTTTCTGATAGAAAAGAATATTTAAAACGTCCTGATCTCGGTAAAAAACTGGCAGAAACTTCAGAATCTGAAAATGGTGATTTTGATATTCTCTTTATTCTAACTGACGGACTCGCCGCAGATGCTATCAACGAAAGAGCCATTCCGCTACTTAAAGAAATTCTACCAAAATTAAATGATTATAAAATTGGTTTATGCCTGGTAAAATTTGGCAGAGTGGCAATTGGCGATGAGATCGCTGAAAAACTAAATGCAAAATTTACGGCAGTATTTATCGGCGAAAGACCAGGTTTATCTTCGCCAAAAAGCATGGGAATCTATACCACATACGAACCAAGATCAGAAACTACCGATGAACGCCGCAACTGTATTTCCAATATACATGAAAACGGAATGAGTATTGAAAAAGCAGCAGATTTACTACAATACTTCATCAAAGAATCTTTCCGTAGAAAAATAAGCGGAGTAAAATTAAAAGCCAGTTTACCAAACCAGATAGACAGGAAATAGAACCTGTTTATTCTGAACAGGTATATATTTTTTCATCATTTTCGGCCTGTTCAGTAAGGTACTCATTACTTTCCTCGGCAGTTAGATTAGCCACTACTACCCCATCGCAATTGTAAAATTCGAGCATAGCCTGGAAATTAACCCTTGGGTCTGTTATTAATTGATAATAAACCGTTTCACCATTATAATTCCCCTTGAAAATGGAAACCTGTAGAGAGCAATCGGCATCAAGTTCTGCCTTAAACTCGTTAAACCAGGTTTTACTTTCAGCATTTGTACAACCTTGAAAGTCGTCATCTGAGCAGGAGAAAAATAAGAGACAGGCAATTGGGACTAAGATTTTTTTCATCGTGGTAGTTTTTATGTAGATACGAAACATGAAAAAAGGTTGCGTATAAAAATGAAAAAGCCCCACATTGCTGCGGGGCTTTCAAATTAATAGTGATTTAAAGATTATTTAACCTCTTCAAAATCTACATCTTCTACATCATCTCCACTCTTGGCGTCTCCACCTTCAGCTCCGGTTGCACCTTGTTGTGGTCCACCTGGCTGTCCGTTTGCTCCACCCTGAGCTTCTGCCTGTGCTTTGTACATTTCTTCTGAAGCAGTTTTCCATGCCTCGTTGATCTTGTCTAGAGCAGGCTGAATAGTTTCAACTTCTTTAGTTTCATAAGCTTTCTTAAGCTCTTCCAATGCTTCCTCGATTGGCTTCTTCTTCTCATCAGAGAGTTTATCACCAAATTCTTTCAACTGCTTTTCAGTCTGGAAAATCATTGCATCAGCCTCATTAAGCTTATCAACTTTCTCTTTCGCTTTCTTATCTGCATCAGCATTCGCTTCAGCCTCTTTCTTCATTTTTTCGATTTCCTCTTCTGTTAATCCTGAAGAAGCTTCGATACGAATATCCTGAGACTTACCGGTTGCTTTATCTGTAGCACTTACTTTAATGATACCGTTGGCATCAATATCGAAAGTAACTTCAATTTGAGGAGTTCCTCTTGGCGCTGGTGGAATTCCGTCTAAGTGGAATCTACCAATTGTCTTGTTATCTGCCGCCATTGGACGCTCTCCCTGAAGTACGTGGATCTCAACAGATGGCTGATTATCTGCCGCTGTAGAGAAGGTCTGTGACTTCTTGGTTGGTATCGTAGTGTTCGCTTCGATAAGTTTAGTATTAACTCCTCCCATAGTTTCAATACCTAGAGAAAGTGGAGTAACATCTAGAAGCAATACATCTTTTACATCTCCTGTAAGTACACCACCCTGAATAGCTGCACCAATTGCAACAACCTCATCTGGGTTTACACCTTTAGAAGGCTTCTTACCAAAGAATGCTTCTACTTCTTCCTGAATCTTAGGGATACGGGTTGATCCACCAACAAGAATTACCTCGTCGATATCACTTTTAGAAAGACCTGCATCGCTAAGAGCTTTTTTCACAGGCTCCATAGATCTTGTAACTAGTTCTGAAGCTAATTGCTCGAACTTAGAACGAGTAATAGTCTCTACAAGGTGCTTTGGTCCGCTTGCAGTTGCGGTTACGTAAGGAAGGTTGATCTCGGTTTGAGAAGAAGAAGATAATTCGATCTTCGCTTTCTCTGCAGCTTCTTTCAATCTCTGAAGCGCCATAGGATCTTTTCTAAGATCTATGTCTTCAGCTTTCTGGAAGTTATCTGCAAGGTAATCGATCAATACTTCATCAAAGTCATCCCCACCAAGGTGAGTATCACCATTAGTAGAAAGTACTTCAAAAACACCATCACCTAGCTCAAGAATAGAAATATCGAAAGTACCACCACCAAGGTCATACACAGCGATCTTCTGGTCCTGAGATTTTTTATCCAATCCGTAAGCAAGTGCTGCTGCGGTTGGCTCGTTAATAATTCTTCTAACTTTAAGACCTGCGATCTCACCAGCTTCTTTTGTAGCGTGACGCTGAGAGTCATTAAAATATGCAGGAACGGTAATAACTGCTTCAGTCACATCCTGTCCAAGGTAATCCTCAGCCGTTTTCTTCATTTTTTGAAGTACCATTGCTGAAAGTTCCTGTGGAGTATAAAGACGACCGTCGATTTCTACACGTGGAGTATCATTATCACCTTTCTTAACGGTGTAAGGTACTCTTCCCGCTTCTTTTGAAGATTCAGAATACTTATTCCCCATAAATCTCTTTATAGAAGAAATAGTTTTCTGTGGGTTGGTTACTGCCTGACGTTTTGCAGGATCACCAACCTTTATCTCGCCACCTTCTACAAATGCGATTACAGAAGGTGTAGTTCTTTTTCCTTCGGCATTAGGTATCACCGTTGGCTCGCTACCTTCCATTACGGCAACGCAGGAGTTGGTGGTACCCAAGTCAATTCCAATTACTTTACTCATAACTATATAACTTGTTTTTTACGTTAGTTTATCAATTTTACAGTCACTAGAAGTCAATCATTATGCCAGCGCAATTCTTCTGACAGACTGTCACTTTTTTAAAACAGCTTGTCATCACAAAGATTTCAGGGAAAACTACAACGATATAATTTCCTCGATTTTTGATGGGCAGCATTAACAAATCCTTATTTTTGTCTTCAAATTTTTACTCTGAATGCGAAAAATTGAATGCATTAGCGTTTTTGACATGCTTAAGGTTGGCGTAGGCCCTTCCAGCTCCCATACTCTTGGACCATGGAGAGCTGCTCAAAGATGGATTGGAGAACTTAAGAAAAAGGATAGATTCGATGATGTAGAAAAGATACATGTAGATCTTTATGGATCTCTAAGTCTTACGGGTAAAGGACACGCTACAGATATCGCTACACTTTTAGGCCTTTTGGGTCACGATCCTGTGACCATGGATATTTCCATTCTTGAATCTGAAATTGAAAGGATCAGGGAAACGGGTAAACTTTTACTTAATGGTGAAAGAGATATTGAATTCAGTATAACTGAAAATATCAAATTCAACCGAAAATTCTTAGAATTCCATCCTAACGGAATGACCTTTAGAGCCTGTCTTTATAATGGGAAGAAAACATCATCTTCCTTTTATTCAATTGGCGGCGGATTCGTAGTGAAAAAGGAAAGGAAAAATGCCAGCAAGAAAATGAAGAATTTTCAGGACTTCCCTTTCCCAGTTGAAAAAGCGACAGAACTTCTACAATATTGTAAAGCCGAGAACAAACCAATTTCAGAGATCGTTCTTGAAAATGAGCGTTCCCTAAGAACTGATGAAGAGATTGATGCCGGCTTCAAAGAGATCTGGAAAGTGATGCAAGAATCTATGTATATAGGTTGCCATACTGAAGGTACTTTACCGGGAGGCCTCAATGTAAAAAGGAGAGCTTTCGAAATGCATCAGCGTTTGATAGGCGAAACGAAGTATAGCTCCGTTGATGACTGGATCCCTGCCATTCGACAAACCGAGGTGAAATTCCGTCAGATATTAAAATGGGTGAGCTGCTTCGCCTTAAGCGTAAATGAAGTAAATGCTTCTCTTGGACGTGTGGTTACTGCCCCTACTAACGGAAGCGCAGGAACCGTTCCTGCTGTTTTAATGTATTATATGGTTATTGAAAACCATAATGCGACCTATGAAGACATCAAAAAATTCATGCTGGTAGCCGGCGAAATTGGTAGTCTATTCAAAAAAGGAGCTACTATTTCTGCAGCTATGGGTGGTTGCCAGGCAGAGATCGGTGTATCTTCGGCAATGGCAGCAGGTGGTCTTACAGAACTTATGGGAGGAACCCCAGAGCAGGTTCTTATGGCCAGTGAGATCGCCATGGAACATCATCTCGGACTTACCTGCGATCCTATTGGCGGCCTGGTACAGGTACCATGTATAGAAAGAAACGCCATGGGTGCGATCAAGGCCATAAATGCCGCCGAGATCGCTATGGAAAGTGATGCCAGCAGAGCGAAAGTACCGCTGGATAAGGTTATTGAAACCATGTGGGAAACTGCCAAAGATATGAATAGTAAATATAAAGAAACTTCTGAAGGCGGGCTCGCGGTGAAGGTTAGCCTGAGTGACTGCTAAAAACAAAAGATAATCTTGAATGTATTAAGGCAGAATAATCTTGAATTAAAAGTAAGGAACCTTATCAGGAACTTTACTTTAATGATCCTGTGTTATTTCCTTTTTTTTATTGGTGTTCAGGTGCTCGATGTACTGGTTTTTGATCTTGATTTTCAGAAATATGAGCAATTCGAGATCCTGAAAATTCTTGAAGAAAACCCAATACAGTTCATTTTCCTTGCTGCCGTTGCCGCCCCTGTTCTCGAAGAAAGTATTTTCCGGAGTGTTTTAAAACCATCTCCTTCCAGCTTAAAACTTTTCATCTGCGCTATACTTTATATCATAGGCAGCCTTTTTATTCCGGAAGATGCTCACTGGGCACTAAAGTATGTTCTGGTATTCGGGAGTTTGTTTTTTTGTTATTATGCCCTGGGAGAGCTTATCCCTAAAAGATATTATCAGATCGCCTGTTTTTGGTTGTTTAAATATTACCTCCTCATCTGGATCGCTGGTTCCATTATTTTCGGGTTTGTACATATTTATAATTATGTAGATAGCTTTCAGTTAGACCTGGTCCTTATAATGATGATCTTCCCACGGATTATTGCAGGTTTCTTTTTTGGTAAGATCAAACTGGAAAATAAATCCATGATCTGGCCTATTTTATTACATAGCATGAATAATTCAATGGTACTAATCATCCTCCTACCCTTTACATTATCTTAATTAACAAAGCCTTAAAGTTTTTTACGGTCTTCATTTTGTAACTTCTGCTTCCAAAAAATTCATTATGAAATGAGCCTTTTGAAAATTTATTTCTATCCAGAAACTTTTAAGGCGAATCGCATATGACTTTTAAAATCAAATATTAAAAACATATGAAAGCAGCAGTAATTGAAAAAGCAGGAGGAGATTTCATCATTAAGGATGTTGACAAACCAAGCCCTTCAGATAACGAAGTTTTAATAAAAGTAGAAGCCTGTGGAATTTGCCATAGTGACAACTTTGTAAAGGCAGGCGGATTTCCCGGACTTGAATATCCAAGGATTCCCGGGCATGAGGTTGTAGGTATCGTGGAAGAAGTAGGTGAAAATGTTTCCAACTGGAAAAAAGGCCAGAGAGTTGGTGTTGGCTGGCATGGAGGACATTGTTTTGAATGTGAGCCTTGTCGCCGTGGCGATTTCATTAACTGCCAGAATGCAAAAGTTAGCGGTATATCTTATGACGGTGGTTATGCTGAATATATGACCGCTCCTAAAGAAGCCATCGCCGCCATTCCCGATGAATTATCATCTGCAGACGCTGCACCATTACTTTGTGCCGGTATAACCGTATATAACGCCCTTAGAAATTCAGGAATTAGAGCCGGTGATGTGGTCGCCGTCCAGGGAATTGGAGGGTTAGGACACCTGGCCATACAATATGCTTCCAAAATGGGAATGCGAACGGTCGCGATCTCTCATAGCAATGATAAAAAAAGCCTTGCCGAAGATCTTGGAGCCCACCACTTTATTAATACTGGTGAAAAAGATGGCGCTGAAGAATTACAGAAACTTGGAGGCGCTAAATTAATCCTAGCCACGGCTCCGCATAGCGACGCTATTTCGGCAGTTGTAGACGGTTTAGGTATCGACGGAAAGCTATTGATGGTAGCCGCTACTGGAGAACCAATCGAGGTTTCTCCAATGCAGCTATTAATGGGTAGAAAATCTGCCGCTGGCTGGCCAAGTGGAACCGCGATAGATTCTGAAGACACGCTTAACTTTAGCGCCATGACAGGCACTAAGCCAATGATAGAAGAGTTTCCACTCGATAAGGCAAACGAAGCCTTTGAAAAAATGATGAACAATAAGGCAAGGTTCAGAGTGGTTTTAAAACCATAAAAATTCGAATGCTAGCCTATTTAACCGGAAGATCAGTTTATTGATTTTCCGGTTTTTTTATCATTATATTTGAGACTTAATTTTCAAAATACAAGCCTTGAAACTTAAGCTCATCACGCTAGTTTTTCTAAGCATTATCATATTTACCTCCTGCGGAGAGGATGAAAAATCGAAACCTATCCAGGTCATTGAACAGGTGCCCGATAAAGATTTTGGCGACTACCACAAGAATTATTTAAGAGAGATCTCATATATAGAAACCCGGGCAGACTCTTCCTCCACCTCAAATATGGTTAAGCTTCCCGGTGGAAGCTATATGATGGGCGGCAACAGCAATCAGGCGCGACAGGATGAATTCCCCCGTCACAAAGAAAATATTAAACCTATCTGGGTAGATAAGACCGAAGTGACCAATGCCCAATTTCAGGAATTTGTAGACGAAACGGGTTATGTAACTACTGCGGAACGTTCCTTTAAAATTAAAGGGAAAAAATATGAACCTGGAGCTTTGGTCTTCGATCCTTACAATCCTGAATGGTGGTGGAAATTCGTAAAAGGAGCCAACTGGCAAAATCCCACAGGACCAGATAGTAATATTGAAGGAAAAGAGAATTACCCGGTGGTTCAGGTCTCATGGTATGATGCTATGGCTTATGCCAAGTGGGCCGGGAAAAGACTTCCTACAGAAGCTGAATATGAATACTTTAACCGTGCAGGAAACGATACCCTTATTTATCATTGGGGAAATGAATTTGAAATAGCTCCGGAAATGTCAAATTTCTTCCAGGGTAATTTCCCAAGAAAAAATACAGTTGAAGATCAATTTGAAAAGGAAGCCCCGGTAAAAACTTTTCCGCCCAATAATTTCGGATTATATGAAACCTCCGGAAATGTTTGGGAGTGGTGCCTGGATACCTATTATCCAGATGCTTATACCAGGCTGGACAAAAGAACCGATGGATATTTCAAGGAATTCGTGAATATGGAACAGCAAAAAGTGATCCGTGGTGGATCCTTTTTATGCAGCGAAACTTATTGCACCGGTTACCGGAATTCCGCCAGGATGAGTTCAGCACCCGATACCGGCCTGGAACATACCGGTTTCAGGTGTGTAAAGGACATCTAGTTGCAGTTTTCTTTTGTTCTCGTATCTATCAAATAAGTGATCTTCCATTCATTATTGAATTTTACGAGCTCAAAACTATTCACCCCGCAATGGCTTAAATTTCCATTATAATAAAAGGAATAAGGTGTGGTAACCGTTGCCAGCAAACCATTCTCCTCGATCCTGAATTCGTGTAATTTCTCTTCAAAACTTGCTTCCGCGGGAATTGAGGCGATGCTTTTTACAAATTTGGAGTAATCATCTGTACTCAATTTAGTATTCCCTTCAGCATCCTTGGAAACCGATTGTAATTTAGTCCCTTCAACAGCAAAATTTTTAAGTTTTACCGTGTCCTGGGCATGAAAAGCTTCAAAGAATTTTTGAACTGTTTCCTTAGGAGTTAACTCAGTATTATGTGTTTGGGCGAAACCGTTAATATTTACAAGGAGTATAAGGGCTAGAATAATTCTTTTCATGCTAAAAGTAGTTTTGAATGTGGCTCACGAATTTACTACTTTTACTCAAATTTAAAATCAACCCAATGTCAGTTGCCAAAAAGGAATACAAACGTATCACCACAAAGTCTCTTGTAGACATGAAATCTAACGGAGAAAAGATCAGTATGCTTACCGCATACGATTTTACCATGGCTCAAATAGTTGATGGTGCGGGAATAGATGTGATCCTTGTTGGTGACTCTGCTAGTAATGTAATGGCAGGACATGAAACTACGCTGCCTATCACCCTGGACCAGATGATCTATCATGCTACGAGTGTAGTGAGAGCGATAAATCGTGCGCTGGTTGTGGTGGATCTTCCCTTCGGAAGTTACCAAAGTGATCCCAAGGAAGCCTTAAGATCGGCCATCAGGATCATGAAAGAGAGCGGCGGGCATGCGGTAAAACTTGAAGGTGGAAAAGAAGTCAAGGAAAGTATTAAACGAATCCTTCACGCCGGTATCCCGGTGATGGGACATTTAGGACTTACTCCTCAATCTATTTATAAGTTCGGAACCTATACAGTAAGAGCCAAGGAAGACCAGGAAGCTGAAAAATTGAAATCTGACGCTAAAATGCTCGAGAAAATGGGCTGTTTTGCTTTAGTACTTGAAAAAGTTCCGGCAAAACTAGCTAAAGAAGTTGCGGAAAGTCTTACTATTCCTGTAATAGGAATTGGTGCTGGAAATGGTGTTGACGGACAGGTTCTGGTTGTTCATGATATGCTGGGAATGACGCACGAATTCAACCCAAGATTCTTAAGACGCTATGCCGATCTACACGGAGAAATGACCAAGGCTTTTCAGAATTATAGAGATGATGTAAAGAGCAAGGCATTTCCATCAGACGACGAACAATACTAAGTTAGAAAGCTGAAAAGATTTAATTTCAGAAGAAAGGTTTCTAAAAACTTGTCATAATTGGGTTCAGAAAAAACACTTTCCAACAAGGATAATTTAAAGGTACTCCACGAGGATAATCATATTATCATTGTGAATAAGCGCGCGGGAGATATTGTCCAGGGTGATAAGACCGGTGACAAGCCTTTAAGCGAAGTGGTAAAGTCTTATTTAAAAGAGAAATACAACAAACCCGGAAATGTATACCTGGGCGTTGTTCACAGACTGGACAGACCCACCAGCGGAATTGTGGTTTTCTCAAAAACCTCCAAGGCTTTACCCCGGCTGAATAAATTATTCCAGGATAAAAAGGCAAAAAAGACCTATTGGGCTGTAGTAAAAAATCCGCCTCCCAATGAAGAAGGTGAGCTGGTTCATTATATGAAGAGGAATTCTAAACAGAATAAATCTTACGCTCATAAGAATGAGGTTCCCGATAGTAAAAAAGCGATCCTGGATTACCGCTTACTTAAAAAACTGGACAATTACTATTTGCTGGAAGTAGATCTTCATACCGGGAGACACCACCAGATAAGAAGCCAGCTATCGGCTATTGGCTGTCCGATAAAAGGTGATCTTAAATACGGTTTTGACCGCAGTAACAAGGACGCCAGTATTCACTTACATTCCCGGGAATTAAAATTTACCCACCCAGTAAAAAAGGAGCTTATACATATTGTTGCTCCTCCCCCATCAGATCCTATTTGGGATGCAATTATGAAATAATTAGAAGTTACCAACCTCTTAATTCATTATTTTTAGATAAAAGTTTAAAATATGAAATGGCGTGGTAACAGACAGAGCGGTAATATGGAAGACCGCAGGGGCAGCTCTGGAAGAGGTAAACTTATCGCAGGCGGTGGAATTATAGGATTGATATTTGTCATAGCTCAATTTGTTCTTAGCGATGGAGATATTTCAGTTTTGGAGCAACTAGAAGAGCCTTCGGGAAGCTCTACCAAAGTTAGAGAACTTACCCCGGAAGAAAAAGAACTGGGAGAATTTACAGCCACTGTTCTTGCCTATACCGAAGACACCTGGAATTCAATATTTTCTGAAAACGGTATGCAATACAGGGAACCGGGAATGGTCCTTTTCACCGATGCCGTACAAACAGCCTGCGGCGGAGCTTCTGCTGCTAGTGGCCCATTTTACTGTCCCGGAGATCAGAAGGTTTATATGGATCTGAGTTTTTTTAATGAACTACGTGATAGGTTTGGTGCTCAGGGTGGTGATTTTGCCATTGCGTATGTTATGGCTCATGAAGTTGGTCATCATGTTCAGAATTTACTAGGCACGGCCACAAAAGTGAGACAACTACAACAGCAAACCAGCCGGGAAGAGGCTAACGAACTATCGGTCGCCCTGGAACTTCAGGCAGATTTTTATGCCGGCGTATGGGCTTATTACAATAAACAATACTTACAGGAAGGCGATATTGAAGAAGCCTTAAGCGCAGCGAATGCGGTTGGAGATGATGCCATTCAAAGAAAAACTGCCGGCCGGGTAAATCCTGACTCTTTTACTCATGGAACTTCTGAACAGCGCATGAAATGGTTTATGCGAGGTTATAATTCCGGAGACATCAGGCAGGGAGATACATTCAGCGAGATCCTGAATTAATTTTAAATCTCCTTCCCCCTACTTATTATTCTTAACAGAGATCAGGCTTTCGATAATCACCGCACTAATTATCAAAGTTCCACCGATAAGGGTTTTAAGAGATGGGATCTCACTTAGGAAAATCGCTCCAAGAATGATTCCGTACACCGGCTGAATACTACTCATAATACTCGCGGTAGTTATAGTGAAATTCTTAAAGCTTTTCAGGAATAAAGTATGCCCGATACAGGTCGTAAGAATTGCCAGCACCAACAAGGGTTTCCATTGGCTGGTAACCTCTGTGAAGTCGCTGAAGAAGACAGAGGGTATCAGAACAATTGAAACTACCAGAATCTGGTAAAACATCAATGCTGAACCATTATACCTTTCAACTTCCCGCTTCATCAAAAGATTCCTGAAAGCGTAAAAAACAGCTGAGGCAACCCCGAAAATTATAGCGATAAAATAATTGTTTTCAAGATCAAATTTCGGACTTAAAAAATAGATCCCTGCTAACACTAATAGTCCAAGAGCAATATGAACTTTATTGAATTTTGTTTTAAAAAGTATGGGTTCCAGGAATGCCGTGATCACTGGATAGGTGAACAATGATAGTAAAGCAATGGCGACGCTGGAAAATTTCAGGGAATAGAAATAGGTGATCCAGTGGCCACCCATAAGTATTCCGCCAAGGATAAGTTTTGAAAGGTCACGTTTATTCTCGATCTTGAGATCGATCTTTTTCCAGCGACAATAGAGATAAAAGACCAGCAACGCGAGAAGACACCTGTAGAAGATCGTTATAACAGGATCTAAGGTAATATAGCGTCCAAGAACCCCGGAAGTGCTTATCAGTAAAACTGCCAGATTCAGTTGTAGGATATTCGTTAAATGATTTTGTCTATCTGCCAAATCCCTTTTTTTATCTTGAAAGCTCCTTGAATTTCTCGGTAATGATCTCTTTTACCGGCCTGTTCTCAATATTGCTTTCAAGCCAGGAAATAATGTCCAGGTAAAGAAAAGCCCTGCGTTCGTAAGGATGATCTTCGAATTTTTTTAAGGTTGCATGAAGTTTTCTGAACTCATCTTTAATATCAAGTGGAGAAACATCTGGCAGATGCCTTAGGAATTTGATCATTTCCTTCTGCACCTCATGCATATCGTTCATTTTAATCAGGAACTTATAAGTAGATTTTACCAGGCTATCCAGGTGATAATCCAGGCCTGCTTCATAATGCGCTACAAGATTCAGAATTCTTGCGAAACACATGAGGTCCTCTCGCATCTCCAGCGATTTATTATTGATGATCTTTTTAAGATACTCTATACACTTTCGGTTATCCCCATCTCCAAAATACAAACAGGCGATCTTATAATAGAAAACCATGATATGGTGTTCGTCGATTCGTCCCTTAAATTTTGTGATCTTCTGGTTGATCTTTTCTACCAGCTCGTCTGAATTTCCAAACTCACCCTTCATAAAACGAAGGTTAAGCTTATTGGAATAAACATACAGAAACGATAATGCCGAAATATTGTCGTTATGGGGGATCTTAGGATCGCGCAAGGAATCTTCAAGCTCTTTTAAGGTTGCCTCAAAAAGATCGGTATGATTCAAATAAAACAGGGATTCCAGCAAATAATGGTTCCCCTTCAAGTAAGAAACCGGGTGAATGGGAATAAGATGTTCATACTCTACAAAAAGATCCTTCCATTTCATGGAATAACGGTAACAACCCAGGAAATCCTGAATAAGGAAACTATACCAGAGATGTGCTTTGCACAGCCACAATCTTTCCTTAAAACCAAGGTCCTTAAAATTATATTTCGGTAATTTTTTTCTGAAATAATCCTTGATATCCTGAGCCTCCTCCTCTGTTCTGCAATAACCCATTTTAAGAAATATGGAATATAGTTCCAGGGATAAATTTGAAAGTTTGCTGGAGATTAGATTAAGCCGGTTCAGGTCTTCAGTTTGCCTGATGAGGCTTTCTGCCCGGTTGTTCATACTACGGGTGATATACTGGGATTCTATGATCTTTTCCAGTTCCAGAATTTCGTAAGCGACATTCTTTTCCTCGTAATTCAAAGCTAGACTCTTCACCTTGTCCAGCAATTTCAAACTTTGCTGGTAAAGACCTTTATGATAAAGAATATAGGCGAAATCCAGTTGTTCTCTTATTTGAACAGGAATGCTTTGATGTGCCGGATTCAGTCTAAGAGATATTAATAGCTGCTTATAAAGATGCGTTTTTACATTGGAAAGTTGAAGCTTGCTTATACTGGTACTTTTCAGAATTTCAGCTTCATCATATTTTTTCTGACGTGACATGACCTTGTATAAATTCAGAAATTTAGAATCTGAATTCACTCCTATCCTACCCACATATAGGGAAAACTGTCTCTTTTCTGAAGCCGAAAGGGATTTTATTAAAGAAAACAGGTTTTCGGTTAAGTCATTGGTCATTGTAAATCATTATTTTGCAAAACACTGTAAAACAAGTGGTTATGAGGCTAAATATCCATCTCTAGTATCGTAACGCATTTCGATCCTGCATGGTCAAGGCATTCTTATTCCGATACTTTAGATAAAGATAAAGTAAAATAAATCTCATATGCGTACTGAAAAGGTAGAAATTTTTGACACTACATTGAGGGACGGCGAACAGGTCCCAGGCTGCAAACTGAATACTGAACAAAAATTAAAAATTGCTGCGCGACTGGATGAACTGGGCGTGGATGTTATAGAAGCCGGTTTTCCTGTTTCAAGTCCTGGTGATTTTCAATCGGTAACTGAGATCTCAAAACTCGTGAAGAATGCAACTGTATGTGGACTTACCCGTGCTGTTAAGAATGATATCAAGGTTGCTGCAGAAGCGCTGAAGTATGCCCGTAAACCAAGAATACATACTGGAATTGGAACTTCTGATTCCCATATAAAATATAAATTCAAATCCAGCAGACCCGAGATCATTGAAAGAGCCGGCGAGGCGGTTGCCTATGCTAAAACTTTCGTTGATGATGTTGAGTTTTATGCGGAAGATGCCGGAAGAACCGAAAATGAATTCCTTGCAAAAGTGTGTTCAGAAGCGGTGAGAAATGGCGCTACTGTATTGAATATTCCTGATACTACCGGGTATTGTCTTCCGGAAGAATATGGAAAAAAGATCAAATATTTGAAGGAGAATGTGATCGGAATTGAAAATGTGATCATTTCCTGCCATTGCCACAATGACCTTGGATTGGCTACTGCTAATGCGATTGCCGGGATCACAAATGGCGCGAGACAAATCGAGTGTACCATCAACGGTATCGGTGAACGTGCCGGAAATACTGCCTTGGAAGAGGTCGTCATGATCTTGAGACAGCACCCGTATTTACAATTGAATACAGATATTAATCCACAATTGTTGTATGATACCAGTAAAATGGTCTCCAGGGAAATGGGAATGTACGTCCAGCCTAACAAGGCGATCGTCGGTGCTAATGCTTTCGCGCATAGCTCAGGTATCCACCAGGATGGCGTCATCAAAAACAGAGAAACATACGAAATTATAAATCCAGCCGATGTCGGGGTCACCGAGTCGGCTATTGTTTTAACTGCCCGTAGTGGTAGAGCTGCCTTAGCTTATAAAGCGAAGAAGATGGGATACGATCTTACCAAACTTGAATTAGATCATGTATACCACGAATTCCTGAATTTCGCCGATGCTAAGAAAGAAGTGGCAGATCATGATATTCACACTATTATGGACATTTTCAAAAAGAACTCCAGAGCAATTGCTTGATAGATTATGAAGAAAACTTTATTTGACAAAATATGGGACTCCCATGTTGTGGAAAGCATACCTAATGGGCCGGACATTTTATATATCGATAAGCATCTGATACATGAAGTGACCAGCCCACAGGCTTTTAATGAATTAAAGGAAAGAAATATTCCGGTTTTTCGTCCGGACCAGATCGTTGCTACGGCAGATCATAATACACCTACAAAAGACCAGCACCTGCCGGTGAAGGATCTTTTGTCCAGAAAACAGTTGAAGGAACTCAGCCAGAATTGTGAGGAAAACAATATCACTCTTTACGGTTTAGGTCATCCTTATAATGGAATAGTACACGTGATGGCTCCCGAGCTTGGGATTACTCAACCGGGAATGACCATAGTTTGTGGAGATAGCCACACTTCTACTCATGGTGCATTCGGAACGATTGCTTTCGGAATTGGAACCAGCCAGGTGACCCAGGTGTTTGCCAGCCAGTGTTTACTGGTTGAAAAGCCTAAGAAACTTCGGGTGAACGTTAATGGAAAACTGAAAAATGGAGTTCTTCCAAAAGATGTTATCCTTTACATCATCAGCAAGCTTGGAACAAATTCGGGTACAGGATATTTCTGCGAGTATGCAGGTAATGTGTTCGAAGAGATGTCTATGGAAGGGCGAATGACCGTTTGCAACATGAGCATTGAAATGGGTGCTCGCGGCGGATTGATCGCTCCAGACCAGACAACTATAGATTACGTGGAAGGTCGGGAATTCGCTCCAAAAGGAGCTGAGTTTGAAAAAATGAAAGCTCATTGGGAAACATTGAAAACCGATGCTGATGCAGAATTCGATCAGGAATATTCCTTTGAAGCTGAAGATATAGAACCTATGATCACCTACGGAACCAATCCGGGAATGGGTATCAAGCTAACAGGATCTATTCCGGTAGAAGGAAATAAAAGTGATGCTAAGGCATTAGCTTATATGAATTTTAAGCCGGGCGAAACCTTACTGGAGAAACCGATTAATTATATTTTCATTGGTAGTTGTACTAACTCCAGAATCGAAGATTTTAGAGTTGCTGCCTCCTATATCAAAGGAAAAAAGAAAGCTGAAAATGTGAACGCTTTGATCGTACCGGGTAGTCGTCAGGTTGCAGAACAGATCAAAACAGAAGGCCTCGATAAAGTTTTTGAAGAAGCCGGTTTCACCTTGAGACAGCCAGGATGCTCAGCTTGCCTGGCCATGAATGACGATAAAATTCCTGAAGGGGAATATTGTGTCTCTACAAGTAATAGAAATTTTGAAGGCAGACAGGGCCCCGGTTCTAGGACTATCCTGGCAAGTCCATTAACTGCCGCTGCCACCGCTATTTCAGGTAAAATTTCAGATTACACCCAAACATTGAACTAAATGGAAAAGTTTATAAAATTAACAGATACGGTCGTGCCGTTGGATGCTGAGAATGTAGACACAGACCAGATCATTCCGGCCCGTTTTCTAAAAGCAACAGATAAGGAAGGTTTCGGAGAGAATCTTTTCCGGGACTGGCGTTTTGATAAATCAGGAGAGCCAAATGAAGATTTTGTGCTGAATCAAGATAAATATTCGGGTTCCATTCTTCTGGCCGGAAATAACTTTGGCTGTGGTTCTAGCCGTGAACACGCTGCCTGGGCCATAAAAACTTACGGATTCAAAGCAGTGGTATCCAGCTATTTTGCTGATATTTTTAAAGGAAACGCTTTGAATAATGGGTTATTACCCGTACAGGTAAGCCCCGATTTTCTTCATAAATTATTCGCCGCCGTAGAAAAAGATTCCGAGGAAAAGGTGGTTATCGATCTTGAAGAACAAAAGATAAGTATCCAAAGTTCCGGTGAATCTGAAAGTTTTGATATCGATCCTTATAAAAAAACCTGTCTTATTAATGGATATGACGATATCGATTTTTTAACCAGTAAACTGGATGCAATAAAGAAATTTGAGAAGAGAAGCGGAAATCAGGCAGAACCGCAACAAACCCTACAAACCGAAAACATATGAAATTTAATATAGCTGTACTTCCTGGAGACGGGATTGGTCCTGAAATAACGCAGCAGTCAGTGAAAGTGCTGAGAGCTGTTGCCGATAGATTTGATCATGAGTTCAATTTTGAAGAAGCTGTAGTGGGTGCAGCCGCAATAGATTTATTGGGGGATCCATTGCCTGAAACCACACTGGAACTATGTAAAAAATCTGACGCTGTGCTATTCGGGGCGATAGGAGATCCAAAATATGATAATGATCCATCGGCCAAAGTAAGGCCGGAACAGGGTTTGCTTAAACTTAGAAAGGAACTTGGACTTTTCGCTAATATCAGGCCGGTTAGAGCTTATGAAAGCCTAATCCACAAATCTCCTTTAAAACCTGAAAATATTGAAGGTGCAGATATGGTCATTTTCCGGGAACTTACGGGTGGAATATATTTCGGAGAAAAAAGCACTGCCGAAGATGGTAGAAGCGCATCAGACCTTTGCACCTATTCTGTGGAAGAAATTGAAAGAATTGCACACCTGGCTTTTAAAGCTGCCGAGGAAAGAAGAAAAAAATTAACCCTGATAGATAAAGCCAATGTCCTTGAAACTTCTCGTTTGTGGAGAAGAACTGTGACCGAGATCGCTAAGGATTATCCCAGCGTAAAAGTTGAGTATTTATTTGTAGACAATGCTGCCATGCAGATGATACTTAACCCAAAGCAATTTGATGTGATCCTTACCGAAAATATGTTCGGGGATATTATTTCTGATGAAGCAAGTGTGATCGGGGGAAGTATTGGATTATTAGAGTCGGCTTCTATTGGAACTGAAAATGCCCTTTTCGAGCCTATTCATGGTTCCTATCCGCAGGCTGCTGGCCAGGGAATTGCGAATCCTATAGCTTCCGTGCTATCAGCAGCGATGATGCTGGATCATTTAGGACTGAAGAAAGAAGCTGAAACGGTGAGAATGGCCGTGGAATTAAGCATAAAATTGAATGTTTGTACGATAGACATCAATAAAGACAATCATTATTCAACCGAACGGGTTGGAGATTTTCTTGAAAGTGTGATCAGCGATACCGAAGGTCACATCGTAAACAACGAAAACCTCAACCTGGGACAAATGACCATTATTTAGGAATTAGTTCATAATTGTTTTTAAAAAGCTGCCTCCTGAAAGTTATGATTTTCAGGAGGCTTTTTTACGAAAAGATCTTTGTCATTCAGAACATAGCGATAGCGTAGTGAAGAATCTTCATACTATAGATTCCTCCCCCGAAACATCGTGTTCGGAATGACAACCGAATGTCATTCATAGCCTAAAGCTGCTGCAACTTGTTCTTGATCAAGTTCAAAGAAAGGTTATCCTTACTTCCCGAATGCGTGTGCTTCATTCCTTCTGAAGCTTCATAAGCACCACTTTGAACCTGCTCCCCTATTATTTTATAAGCATCCCTGAATGATTTACCATTGATCACCAGTTCGTTGATGCTGTCTACAGTAAACAGGTACTTATATTTTTCATCCTTAAGATCTACTTTCTTGACCTTGATCTGGGCGATGGAGTGCGTAGAAATATCCAGGATCTCTTTCATATTTTCAACGGCATAAATGCTATTCTCTTTGATAAGCTGAAAATCCCTGTGGTAACCACTTGGCAGATTGTTGGTGATTAGGATCATTTCATTGGCAATAGCCTGCAACTTATTGCATTTGCCTCGAACCAGTTCAAACACATCGGGATTCTTTTTATGGGGCATGATACTGGAACCTGTGGTGAGCTCATCCGGGAAAGTAATAAAATCAAAATTCTGACTCATATACAAACAGATATCCATCGCGAACCTGGATAATGTATTTGCCAGTGAGGCTATATTGGAAGTTACCGTTCTCTCGCATTTTCCTCTGCTCATTTGTGCCGCCACCACATTAAATTTCTGAGTTGAAAAGCCTAATTCCTTTGTTGTAAATTCTCTATCAATAGGAAATGAGGAACCATAACCGGCTGCGGAACCTAAAGGATTCTGGTCCACGATTTTTAATCCGGCTTCTAATAAATAAAGATCATCAATTAGCAATTCGGCATAAGCTGAAAACCACAACCCAAAAGATGATGGCATTGCTACCTGAAGATGGGTGTATCCAGGAAGGACCTTTTCCTTGTGCTCATCGGCCAGGCCTAGGAGAACATCTATCAAGGTTTTTGTTTTTTGGGAGATCTGTTGCAGGTTCTCTTTGAAATATAGCTGCTGGGCTACCAGAACCTGGTCGTTTCTTGATCTGGCGGTGTGGATCTTTTTTCCGGTATCTCCTAGTTTTTTGGTGAGTTCAAGTTCTATCTTAGAATGAACATCTTCAAAATCCTCTTCGATCTGAAACTCACCCTTTTCAAGCTGATCTTTTAAAACATCAAGTTCTGCTACAAGTGACTCTACTTCCTGTTCTGTCAGGATACCAATCTTCCCCAGCATCTTAGCATGGGCTTTGGAAGCCTGAATATCATATTCGGCCAGATGCATATCCAGTTCGCGGTCATTACCAACGGTGAATTTTTCTATCTGTTTGTCTATTGAAATACCTTTATCCCAGAGTTTCATAATTGTTTTGTTTTAAGTGTCACCTCGAGCGCAGTCGAGAGGTCTTTTAATTTTGTCATTCCGAAGGAGTTTACGACTGAGGAATCTCAGATTTCTCACTACGTTCGAAATGACATTATTTATTTCTTTGTCGCACTTCGAAAGGCTCAGTGCATCAGGTTTAATTCAAGTTTTACTTCAACGCCTTCTCAAGCAGCTTTATATATTTTTCTATTCCTTCCTCGATCTCCTTTACATAAATAAATTCATCTGCCGAATGAGATCTGGTGGAATCACCAGGTCCTAATTTTAAGGACGGACAACTCAACATCGCCTGATCACTCAAAGTTGGAGAACCATAAGTTTCCATTCCCAGATTTATCCCGGCTTTAACCAGTTCGTGATCCAATGGAATTGAAGACGAATTTAATCGTAAACTTCGGGCATTGATCTCGTCAACCGGAGCTTCATCTTTTAAGATCTGCTCGATCTCCTTATTGCTGTATTTATCATTTACCCTAACATCAATGACCAGATGCGTTTTTGCCGGCACTACATTATGCTGACTGCCTGCATTGATCTGGGTTACGGTCACCTTTACTTCTCCAAGGTTTTTAGAAACCTTTTCCAATTTGAAGTTTTCAAACCACTCCAGAACTTTCGCTGTTTTATAGATAGAATTATCATTATTTGGATGTGCTGCATGCGAGGGAGTTCCTTGCACCACCGCATCAAAAACTACCAGGCCTTTTTCAGCAACCGCGAGGTTCATCAGCGTAGGTTCTCCTACAATAGCAACATCGATTTTAGGAATTTCTGGAAGTAACGCGGCAATTCCATTCTTACCGTTTATCTCCTCTTCAGCCGTTCCTGCGAACAGAATGTTATGACTTAGATTTTCATCTGAATATAAATAGGTGAAGGTGGCTAACAGGGAAACAAGGCATCCGCCGGCATCGTTACTACCTAATCCATATAATTTACCATTTTCGATATCTGCTTTGAAGGGATCTCTGGTGTAGGCTGAATTCGGTTTTACCGTGTCGTGATGAGAGTTTAGCAAAAGTGTAGGCTTGTCCTTCTCAAAATGCTGATTAATGGCCCAAACGTTATTTAAAAACCTCTTATGCGGAATTTCATGCTGTTTGAACCAATTCTCAAGCAGATCGGCTGTCTTTTCTTCCTCACCTGAAAGTGACTGAGTCTGGATCAGGTTTTTAAGTAATTCTATTGCCTCTTGCTGAAGTTTTTCTAACTGCATTATTTTACAATTTTGGTATGGATAGAATTCTTCTTCAATAACCCAGCATCCCCAAGAATTACTGCAGAAACTCCTTTATTTATTGCTTCAAAACAATTATGAAGTTTTGGTAACATTCCGTCTGTGATCACTTTTGAAGCTACCAGTTCTTTATAATTATCAGAATTCAACTCCGGGATTACCGAGTCTTCATCCTCAATATCGGTCAAAACACCTTTTTTCTCCGAACAGTAATAAAGCTTTACTTCATAAGACTTACTCATCTCAACCGCAATCTCTGATGCAACTGAATCTCCATTTGTATTCAACAAAACACCTTCCTCAGTACATGAAATTGCTGAAAATACCGGCACCATATCCAGAGAAAGAATTGAATTAATAAAATCTGAATTCACTTTTTCTATATCCCCTACAAAACCATAATCGATCTCTTTTACTTCTCTTCTTTTTGAGATCAGTACCTTACCATCTGCCCCGCATAGTCCGATTGCATTTTGTTTCCTGGCCTGAAGTTGAGCTACGATACTTTTATTCAGAAGTCCGCCATACACCATGGTGATCACTTCCATGGAGTCTTTATCAGTGATCCTTCTGCCATCGACCATTTTAGTCTGAAAACCAAGTTTTCCGGTGACTTCGGTGGCTTTATTGCCTCCTCCATGAACAAGGATCTTTGGACCTTCCAATTGCACAAAGTCTTCCAGAAAGGAATTCAGAGAAGCTTCGTTTTCAATGAGCTTCCCTCCTATTTTTATGACTTTCAGGGTTTGTTTCATCATTTTTCATTATCGTCAAGCTGAACTTGTTTCAGCTTCTCAATAGATCCTGAACCAAGTTCAGGATGACAGTGATTTACTCCTATTTTGAACATTCTAAAATTCTCTTCAAAACCGCCTGTGTGGCAAAAGTCCTGTTATTTGCCTGGTGAATTACGATCGAGTTTTCACTATCAAGAACATCATCAGAAATCACGACATTTCTTCTCACCGGGAGGCAGTGCATCACCTTCGCATTATTAGTATTTTTCAATTTAGCCTGATCTACTGTCCAGTTCTTTTCTACATTTAAAACCTGGCCATAATCCTCATAACTACTCCAGTTCTTTACATAGACAAAATCTGCATCCTTGAATGCCTTATCCTGATCATGCTCCACTTTCACTCCATTTCTAATATGTGGCGCAAGATCATATCCTTCAGGATTGGTGATCACAAAATCAACATCCAGGCGTTGCATAATTTCGGCGAACGAATTTGGAACAGACTGAGGCAGGGCTTTTGGATGTGGCGCCCAGCTTAAAACAACTTTTGGCCTTTCCGCTTTATTAAATTCCTGAATGGTGATTGCGTCCGTCAAAGCCTGTAATGGGTGACCAGTTGCGCTTTCCAGGTTCACAATTGGCACCGAAGCATATTTTTTAAAACTATTCAGCACATGTTCAGATTCATCTTTTTCCTTATCCTTTAGTCCGGGAAAAGCTCTCACTGCGATAATATCACAATATTGAGAAAGTACGGCCGCGGCTTCTTTGATATGCTCGGCTTTATCTGAATTCATGACCGCACCATCCTCAAATTCCAGCGCCCAGCCATCTTTATCGGCATTCATCACCATTACTTCCATACCCAATAACTTCGCAGCTTTTTCAGTGCTTAAGCGTGTACGCAGACTGTTATTGAAAAAGAGCATTCCCAGGGTTTTTCCTTTTCCCGGCTTAGACGATGCATTTTTAGATTTCAGGCTTCTTGCTTCCCTGATGATAGTTTCGACATGATCGATGTCTGATAATGTGATGTAGTTCTTCATTTTAGAATTTAGTTAGTTGTCATTCCGAAGAAGCTTACGACTGAGGAATCTTAGATTTCTCACTTAGTTCGAAATGACATTCTTCTATTTTATTTTTTCGTCAAGCTGAACTTGTTTCAGCTTCTCTTTAGATCCTGAAACTCCAGAAGCATCGGGACAGGATGACTTTAAACTTTATGATGTTGCTCTTTTAAAACCTTCTTTAATGCCTCAAAAAAACTTTCAAAATGTTCTTTTTTAATATTCAATGGTGGCAGGATACGCAGCAACTTTTTATTAGAAGATGCCCCGGTAAAAATCTGGTGTTCAAATAAAAGTTCTTTCCTGAGGGCTGCGATCTCAAAATCGAATTCCAATCCAATCATCAAGCCTCTTCCCTTGATCTTTTTGATCTCCGGAATTTTAACAGCTTCTGCCTTTACAAATTTGGAAACCTCAGCAGCGTTTTTCATTAGATTTTCCTCCTTAATTATATCCAATACAGAAATTCCTGCGGCACAGGCCAGGTGGTTTCCACCAAAAGTGGTTCCCAGCATTCCGTATTTAGGCTGAATATTATTATCGGTCAGGATCCCGCCAATCGGAAATCCGTTGCCCATTCCTTTAGCCATAGTGATAATATCAGGCCTGATGCCATGTTTCTGAAATGCGAAAAAATCGCCAGTTCTTCCGTAACCAGATTGTACCTCATCTGCAATGAGCATTACCTGATTCTCTTTACATAATTCAGCGGCAGATTTATAGAATTCAGATTCAGCTTCATCCAATCCTCCAACTCCCTGAATGATTTCAAAAATGACCGCGGCCACATCACCTTTTTCGATCTCCTTTTTCAAAGATTTAGTATCATTAAAAGCCAGTTTTGTAGCTTTATGGCCAAGATTAAAAGGCGCTTTAATAGATTCATTATCGGTTATGGCAACTACCCCTGAGGTTCTTCCGTGGAAAGCATTTTCAAAATAGATGATCCTGTCTTTCCCGGTTTCAAAAGAGGCAACTTTTAAGGCATTTTCATTTGCTTCTGCTCCTGAACTGCACAAAAAGAGACTATAATCCTTAACTCCCGAAACTTTTTCCAGCTTATCTGCAAGTTCCTGTTGAAGGGGGTTTTTGATCGAATTCGAATAGAAACCCAGCTTTGCGGCCTGTTCCTGAATAGATTTCACATATTCCGGATGTGCATGCCCAACAGAGATCACCGCATGCCCACCATAAAGATCCAGGTATTTTTTCCCGGATTCGTCAAAAACATAGCAGCCTTCACCTTTTACCGGCGTAATATCATATAGTGGGTAAACATCAAATAATTGCATTATTACTGATCTGAAATATTATTAATTTTTTTGAATGAGGCCTGGATTCCTTTGATCAACGAGGAACTAAGTCCGTTATGTTCCATTTCATTAAGACCTTCAATGGTGCATCCTCTGGGAGTAGTCACTTTATCGATCTCCTCTTCAGGATGTTTCCCAGATTCGATCAACAGACTTGCAGCCCCCAAACAGGTTTGCATAGAGAGCTCCTGAGCGTCTTTTGCATCAAAACCGAGTTGTACGGCTCCCTGAGTGGTTGCGCGTATCAAACGCATCCAGAAGGCGACTCCACTAGCGCAGATCACCGTGGCAGCCTGCATCTTATTTTCAGGAATGATAATACTGCTTCCTAAGCGATTGAAAATAGCTTCGGCAATCGTGATCCTCTTCTGTCCTTTTTCATTACTGCATAGACAGGTCATCGACTTTCCAACAGCAATCGCGGTATTAGGCATCGACCTAATGATAAAATGATCTTCCCCCACGATGCTTTCCATCCGCGGAATTTTAAACCCGGTAACGGTAGAGATCAACACATGTTTATCTGTGAGTTCGTCTTTGATCTCGTAAAGGATCTTTTCCAGTTGAGTAGGCTGAACGGCGAAGATCAGGATGTCTGAATTCTTTACAACTTCCAGATTATCTGAAGTTACGGTCACTTTTGAATATTCAGAAAACTCCTGAATGTCATCAAGTTTGCGTTTACTCAGATACAATGTAGTAAAGGCATTACTAAAAATGAGTCCTTTCGCAATGGAGACTCCCAGATTTCCTGCACCAATAATTCCTATTTTCATATCAATATTCTTTTTAAATCGTCCAGCTTATAGACCTCACAGGTTTCGAAACCTGTGAGGTCTCTCTACCCTAATTATATTTAACAGTCATAGCGAGCGGAGTGTTCACGAAGCGACGCAATCTTAAGTTTAAGAACTACCACAATTCGACTGCGCTCATTGTGACAAAGCTCAAACCGATTCTTCGCAGGACATTTCTCAATACTCAATTCTAAAAATAACTCGCTTTTAAATTCAACCCCATTTTCTCATCCAGGCCGAACATCAAATTCATATTCTGCACCGCCTGACCTGAAGCTCCTTTCAACAAATTATCAATTATACTGGTCACCAGCAATTTATCACCGAACTTCTGTAATCTTAGCAGGCATTTATTTGTATTGACGATCTGTTTCAAATGCAAATCCTCATCGGTTACAAAGGTGAAAGCTGCGTTGGCATAAAACTCTTTATATAATTTTTCTGCTGCATCCAGATCATCTGAAAATCTGGTATAAGCCGTAGCATGAATTCCTCTTGAGAAATTACCTCTGTTAGGAATAAAGTATACCTCTGCTTCATGATCTAACTGCAGCTGCTTTAAACTCTGGCCGATCTCGTTCAGATGTTGGTGCTCAAATGATTTATAAGCTGAAAAATTATTATCCCTCCACGAAAAATGAGTGGTTTCTGAAAGTGAAGTTCCCGCTCCGGTTGCTCCGGTAACTGCATTTACATGAACATCATCTTTAATAAGTCCGTTTTTAGCCAAAGGAAGAATTGCCAGAGTGATCGCTGTTGCAAAACATCCGGGATTCGCAATAAAATTTGCTGACTTAATTTCCGCTTTATTCAATTCCGGAAGGCCATAAACAAAAGCGTGATCATCAGATTTCTGTCTGAAATCGGTACTCAGGTCAATGATCTTTGTATTTTCTGAAAATTGATTTTCAGCAAGAAACTTTTTTGAATTACCATGCCCCAGACAAAGAAAAACTACATCAACTTCTGTATTGATCTTATTGGTGAACTGAATTTCGGTATCCCCAATAAGATCCTGGTGAATGCTATGAATCGGTTTCCCGGGCTGAGAAGTACTGAAAATAAAGTTCAGGTTTACCTCAGGATGATTAATTAAGATCCTGATCAATTCTCCTGCGGTATATCCTGCGCCTCCTATAATTCCTGCTTCGATCATGATTCCTGATTTACGTGTTGATAGATCTTGCCGGAATTCGACAGTATCTTGATGAATCCTTTAGCATCATCTGCGGTCCATGCTTTATTCTCTTCACCATAATTCCCGAAACTGCTGTTCATAAGATCATTCGGAGATTTGATTCCATCCAAAGTAAATCTGTAAGGATGAAGAGTAACGAACACATCACCGGTCACTTTAGCCTGAGAACTTTCAAGCTGTGCTTCAAAATCGCGCATTACCGGATCCAGATATAATCCTTCGTGCAGATGCATACCATACCAGTTTGAGGTATAATCCTTATGTTGAAGCTGCCATTTGCTCAAGGTATGTTTCTCTAACAAATGATGAGCTTTGATCGTGATCAAGGCAGCAGCGGCTTCAAAACCAACTCTTCCCTTGATCCCAATGATCGTATCACCCACGTGAATATCCCTGCCAATAGCATATTTAGAAGCAATTCCTTCTAAAATTTCTATATTCTTTTCAGGTGAATTTTCAGTACCATTAACGGCAGTCAGTTCTCCTTTGGTAAAACTAAGTTTTACCTGTTTTGGTTCTTTATCTTTTAACTGAGATGGATAAGCTTCCTCCGGCAACGGCATTTCTGAAGTCAGCGTTTCTGCCCCTCCAACACTGGTGCCCCAAAGTCCTTTATTCACAGAATATTTGGCTTTATCCCAGTTCATCTCCACGCCTTTACTCTTCAGATACTCTATCTCTTCCTGTCTGCTAAGCTGTTTGTCTCTGATTGGAGTGATGATCTGAATACCTGGCGCGATAATCTGAAAGATCATATCGAATCTCACCTGATCATTTCCGGCTCCGGTACTTCCATGAGCGATATACTTTGCCCCTACTTTTTTGGCATAGTTCACGATCTCGATCGCCTGGATGATCCTTTCTGCACTTACCGAAAGGGGATAAGTATCATTTTTAAGAACATTTCCAAAAATGAGATACTTCACTACTTTTTGATAGAAGGAAGAAATGGCATCGATATTCTTATAACTGCTGGCACCGATCTTTTTTGCATTATCGCCAATCTTCTTAATTTCTTCTTCTGAAAAACCACCAGTATTCACACTCACTGCATGAACTTCAAATCCTTCTTCTTCAGATAAATATTTCGCGCAATAAGAGGTATCCAATCCTCCGCTGTATGCTATTACTACTTTTTTCATTTGTATATATTCTTCAAACGTCAAGCTGTCCCAAAGCATCGGGAGATTCAGCTTCTCAATAGATCCTGAAACTCCCGAAGTATCGGGACTGGATGACGAGTTATTTATATTTATTCCTTTTTTGCCACGAATGCACTAATAATTTACGTCATTCTTTATTTCCTTTTTTTTTAAGGAGGGGTGTCCGACATTGTCGGACGGGGTGGTCAGTTTTCTTTTTCTGCCTTTTCCTTTTTATAGAAAAGGGTTTGTTTGATATGTTTTAATCTCTGAAAAGCTTTGTCGTTGAATTTGCTAATGCTCTCGGGAGTTTTCTTTTTCTCTTTTTTCTTTTCCGGATCGTATAACATCCCTGTACAAAGACACATTTTTCTTTCTGTCCTTGTTAGAATATCATAATTCTTACAACCCTGACAACCTTTCCAGAAGGTCTCATCATCGGTTAATTCAGAAAAGGTAACCGGCTGATATCCCAATTCATAATTGATCTTCATGACCGCCAAACCGGTTGTGATCCCAAAGATCTTGGCAGTAGGATATTTAGTTCTGGAATGCTTAAAGATCACCTTTTTGATCTCCTTAGCCAGTCCATGATTTCTGAAATCGGGATGAACAATAAGACCTGAATTAGCCACATACTTATCGTGGCTCCAGGTTTCTATATAGCAGAAACCGGCAAATTGTTCTCCTTCAAGAGCGATTACGGCATTTCCTTTTTCCATCTTATTAATGATGTATTCAGGAGTCCTACGGGCAATACCGGTCCCACGGACCTTTGCCGACTCTTCGATAGTATTACAAATGATCTCAGCGTAAGAAGCATGAGATTTATTAGCAATGATAATTTTCATCTGCTAAGAAATTAAATTGAAAAAATGTTTTGATTTGGGGGTTTCGAGAGCGGAACCGGACTCACCTAAGTTCCATAGATATATAGACGCACTTACGTGCGACGGGGAAAACGTTGGCGCATAGGAGATATATCAGTAAAAGTGCTGATATAAAGTTTGTATTCTATGCTGTTTAAGTAATTCAAAATGGAAAAAATCAAATAATATTAATGGAAAAGGGTTTCAGTGGCACGACCTAGAAGCGGCGGCGGGGCCTGAAATTGAAACGGGGTAATATTATTTGTTTGATCGAAATCATAATGCAAATGTATGCAAAATTTTAATTGACAAGCATTTACAGGACTTAAAATTTTTAAATAAAATTTTAAGTCCTCACTCTCCCGAAATTGCAAAAAGCAATTTCGACCTCTCCTTCTGGAGAGGTAAATCGGTTACTCAGGGCCTAGCCCAAAGAATTTTTTATATCAAAAATTGAAATAAATTTGGATTATCATTTAAATACTCTCCATAAAAATTCTTCTTTTTCATCCTATCCACCAATGGTTTAAAGTCATTTGGGTCTTTTAACTCGATCCCAACCACCGCAGGTCCGTTAGACCTGTTGTGTTTTTTGGAATATTCAAAATGAGTGATGTCATCATTGGGTCCAAGAACTTTAGCTACAAACTCCTTTAAAGCTCCCGCTCTTTGAGGAAATACCACCACGAAATAATGCTTCAATCCAGAATATAGCAAGGCTCTTTCCTTGATCTCAGCCATCCTGATGATATCATTATTACTTCCACTAACGATGCAAACCACGTTCTTACCTTTAATTTTTTCAGAATAAAGGTCTAATGCCGAAATAGCCATTGCACCCGCCGGCTCTACTACCATCGCATCCTGGTTATAGAGATCAAGAATGGTCTGGCAGATCTTACCTTCGGGAACGGTGATCATTTCATCAAGATTCTTTTTACAGATCGCAAAATTCCTGGCACCAACTTTCTGAACAGACGCACCATCTACAAACCGCTCAATATTCTCTAATTCCACTACCTTACCTTCCCGCAAGGAAGTTTTCATCGAAGGCGCACCTTGAGGTTCTATACCTATGATCTTGGTATTAGGTGATAACTCCTTGAACATAGAAGAAACCCCGGCAAGTAATCCGCCACCTCCAAGGGGAGCGAAAATATAATCTATAGGCTCATCAGCCTGTTCAAGAATTTCCAAAGCTATGGTCGCCTGGCCTTCTATTACTTTTTCATCATCGAATGGATGAATGAATACAAGGCCCTGCTCTTCCATATGTTTCATGGCACTCTTAAAGGAATCATCATAAGTATCTCCCTTAAGGACGACATCTACCCATTCTCCTCCAAACATCTGGGTTTGCTCAACCTTTTGTTTCGGAGTAGTTCCGGGCATATAAATTACTCCCTTAACCTTTAATTTGTTGCAGGCAAAAGCAACTCCCTGGGCGTGATTTCCGGCACTTGCACAGATCACTCCTTTCTTTAATTGCTCCTGCGGTAAGCTGGAAATCTTGTTATATGCACCCCGAATTTTATAAGATCTAACCTGTTGCAGGTCTTCTCTTTTCAGCATGACATTGGCCTCAAAGCGTTTGCTATAAGTAAAGGATTCGGCTAAAGGAGTTTTTAAAACAACTTTGGAAATTCTTTCAGCAGCCTGTTTAACGGCCTCGAGGCTTGGTATATATGTTTTGTCTTTTTCCAGCAAAGTATTCATTACGCGTATATTTTCTTCATTGCGGTCATCGCAGATCTTAATTTAGCTCCGACCTCCTCAACAGGATGATTTTTTACTTCCTCATTCACTTTTTCCAGTTTCTGCTCATCAACATTTCCACCTTCGAATTTCTTCCCGGCAACTTCAGGCTCAAGAGAATTCACATAATCCTTGATCAAAGGTTTTGCAGCATGATCGAACAGGTAACAACCATATTCAGCGGTATCTGAAATTACCCGGTTCATCTCATACAATTTCTTTCTAGCGATAGTATTGGCGATAAGTGGAGTTTCATGAAGGGACTCATAATAAGCCGATTCTTCAATGATACCTGCATCTACCATGGTTTCAAAAGCCAGCTCCACTCCAGACTTCACAAATGCGACCAGCAATACGCCTTTATCGAAATATTCCTGTTCGCTGATCTCTTCAGAAGTCGCCTCGGTTTTTTCAAAAGCGGTGTTCTCGGTTTCAGCTCGCCAGGTATGTAATTCTTTATCGTCATTCGCCCAGTCTTTCATCATTCGGCTACTGAATTCCCCGGAAATAATATCATCCATATGTTTCTGAAATAATGGACGCATGGTTTTCTTAAGATCTTCGGAAATTTCATAAGCTCTCAATTTTGCCGGATCTGAAAGGCAATCCATCATCTGAGTGATCCCGCCATGTTTCAACGCTTCGGTAATAGTTTCCCAGCCATACTGAATCAATTTCGCGGCGTAGTTTGGATCTACTCCTTCAGCAACCATCTTATCAAAAGTAAGGATCGAACCTGTTTGAAGAACACCACAAAGAATGGTTTGTTCTCCCATGAGGTCTGACTTTACCTCCGCAACAAATGAAGATTCAAGAACACCAGCACGATGACCACCGGTGGCGTAAGCATAAGCTTTTGCCCATTCCAGGCCAATACCTTTAGGATCATTTTCAGGATGCACGGCGATAAGCGTAGGCACCCCAAAACCTCTTTTATATTCTTCACGAACTTCCGACCCCGGACATTTAGGCGCAACCATGATCACGGTCACATCCTCACGGATCTTCATTCCTTCTTCCACGATATTGAAACCATGGGAATAAGAAAGTACAGCTCCCTTTTTCAAATGAGGCTGAATAGCTTTGATCACCGAAGTATGTTGCTTGTCTGGAGTTAGATTGATCACCAGGTCTGCTTCGGGAACCAGTTCTTCGTAAGTTCCCACATTGAAATCATTTTCAGTAGCATTTTTCCACGACTGGCGCTTTTCTTTGATCGCTCCTTCTCTTAGAGCGTATGAAATATCTAGTCCACTGTCGCGCATATTGAGTCCCTGGTTGAGACCCTGGGCGCCGCAGCCCACGATGACTATTTTCTTACCATACAGGGCTTCTGCTCCATTACTGAATTCGTCCAGTTCCATGAAACGACAGGTTCCTAATTGATCTTGTTTTTCAGCTGTAGAAAGGCTGTTAAAATAGTTGGTCATGATAATGAGTTTGTTGTATTAAATTTTTCTAGTATTCCTGAAATCGGCATTTCATTTTTAGTTACCGCGATTGTCCCCGATCTTACGAATTGCATCAATCCATAAGGTTTCAGGGTTTCGTAAAGAGCGTCTACCTCAGTTCGTTTTCCGGTCTTTTCGATGACGAAAAACTCCTTGGTAACCGTCACAATGCGGGCATTGGTTTCCTTAATGAAGTCCTGAATATTATGATCGTCTAAAAAGTCCTGAGATTTGATCTTATAAAGAGCGGTTTCCTGATAGATGGTTTCAGCATCGGTATGATAAAATGCCTTGATTACTTCTATTTGTTTCTCGATCTGGCCTACGATCTTTTTGATCTGTTCTTCGGTCACATTCACAATGATGATAAAACGCATCACTTCAGTCACCTCGCTAGGTGAAGCGGTAATACTCTCTATATTGATGTGCCTTTTTAAGAAAATGGCCGCTATCCTGCTCAATAAACCAAGGTTGTTCTCTGTATATATTGATACTGTATAATTCTTTTTTTCCATTACTCTAATAATATGTCTGAAACTGCAGCTCCCGTTGGAATCATTGGGAACACATTTTCTTCCTGTTCAACTTTCACTTCAAGGAAATAAGCCTCCTTAGATTCCATCATTTCCTTCACCGCTTCCTCTAACTGACTCCTATCGGTCACCTGTTTTGCTTTGATGTGATATCCTTTAGCGATAGTTATAAAATCTGGATTTACCATGGTGGTGGAAGCATAGCGTTTATCGAAAAACAATTGCTGCCACTGTCTTACCATTCCCAGGAATCCATTGTTTAATAGCACAATTTTCACGGGAACCTTAGTCTGAAAAATAGTTCCCAATTCCTGAATGGTCATCTGGTAACCACCATCACCGATCACGGCAACCACATCCCTTTCTGGCTTGGCCATTTTAGCACCAATAGCTGCCGGAAGGGCAAAGCCCATAGTCCCAAGTCCGCCGGAAGTGACATTGCTTCTAGTGCCATTGAATTTGGCATATCTACAAGCTGCCATCTGGTGCTGGCCAACATCTGAAACGATGATAGCATCTCCCTTAGACTGGGTATTTATCTCCTGAATAACCTCAGCCATACCAAGGTCCTTTTTATTTACATCAAGGTTTCCTTTAATGACCTTTTCATACTCGGTCTTATACATATCCTTGAACTTCTGGTGCCACTCTTCATGAGAATTAGGCTCTAAAAGTTCCAGCAAAGCTTTCAGGCTTTCTTTTACATCTCCCAGAACAGGATAATCTGCTTTTACATTCTTATTTATTTCGGCTGGATCAATCTCGAAATGGATCACCTTGGCCTGTTTAGCGTATTTGTCAAGATTTCCGGTAACACGGTCATCGAACCTCATCCCGATAGCGATCAAAACATCACATTCATTGGTAAGCATATTAGGCCCATAATTTCCATGCATCCCTACCATTCCCACATTCAGCGGATGATCTGTTGGTAATGCGGAAAGTCCCAGAATAGTCCATGCAGCAGGAATTCCTGCTTTTTCAACTACCTTTTTGAAAAGATCTTCTGCGCCACCAAGAATTACCCCCTGACCCCAGACGATCATAGGTTTCTTGGCATTATTGATCACCTCGGCAGCTCTTTCAACCTCCAGTAGATTTAACTCAGGATAAGGTTTATAACTTCTAATTCCGGAACATTTCTTATAACTGAATTCCAAAGAAGCAAACTGAGCATCTTTAGTGATATCGATCAAAACAGGTCCTGGTCTTCCAGATTTAGCGATATAAAAAGCCTTCGCCATCACTTCCGGAATTTCTTCCGCCTTAGTGATCTGGTAGTTCCATTTGGTAATAGGCGTGGAAATACCAACGATATCGGTTTCCTGGAAAGCATCACTTCCCAGTAAATGCGATCCCACCTGCCCGGTAATGCATACCATTGGTGTAGAATCTATTTGTGCATCAGCAATTCCGGTAACCAGGTTGGTTGCCCCGGGACCAGATGTGGCAATGGCAACACCTACTTTTCCCGAAACCCGTGCATAACCCTGGGCAGCGTGAGTAGCTCCCTGTTCATGCCTGGTGAGGACATGGTGAATTTCCTTCTGATATTTATACAGTTCATCGTAGACGGGCATAATTGCCCCTCCCGGATAACCGTAAATAGTATCCACACCTTCTTCAAGTAAACATTTAATAACCGCTTCGGCTCCCGAAACAGTCAAGGTGTCTTTTGTGTTTACCTTTTCGAAACTTGCTGTTTTAACCTGCATAATTCACCGTATTAAAATTCATCTGTAACACAGCCCTGTGAAGCTGATGCTACTGTTTTTGCGTATTTATAGAGTACACCTCCGCTAACCTTGAAAGCAGGCGCTTTCCAGGCTTTTCTTCTTTCACTAATTTCTTCATCGCTCAAATGAGCCTCGATCCTGTTGGTTTCAGCATTGATGCTGATCTCGTCACCATCTTTAAGCAGACCTATGAGTCCACCCTCCTGAGCTTCAGGAGTGATATGCCCAACCACGAAACCGTGGGTTCCTCCTGAGAATCTACCGTCTGTAATCAAGGCCACTTCTTTTCCAAGTCCGGCACCCATTATCGCTGAAGTAGGTTTCAGCATTTCAGGCATTCCCGGCCCTCCTTTGGGGCCCTCATAGCGAATGACGACGACGTCTCCTTTTTGAACCTTACCGGAGGAAATTCCTTCGTTAGCTTCAAATTCACCATTAAAAACTCTGGCCTTTCCTGTAAATTTCAATCCTTCCTTACCCGTTATTTTAGCAACGGAACCCTCAGAAGCCAGATTACCGTATAGAATTCTGATGTGTCCGGTGGCTTTGATCGGTTTTTCCACAGGATGAATTACATCCTGGTCGAAAGGCAAAGGATCTACATTTTCAAGGTTTTCAGCAATCGTTTTACCGGTCACGGTCATACATTCGCCATGAAGTAATCCTTTTTCCAACATATATTTCATCACAGCCGGGATTCCTCCTATCCTATGAATGTCTTCCATAAGATATTTCCCGCTGGGCTTGAGATCTGCCAGAAATGGCGTCTCTTCACATATTCTTTCAAAATCTTTCAATCCAAAACTGATATCGGCTGCTTTCGCGATCGCTAAAAAGTGTAGTACCGCGTTGGTAGAACCTCCTAGGACGGTAAGTAAACGCACGGCATTTTCAAATGACTTGGCGGTAACGATATCCTTCGGTTTCAGATCATTTTCCAGTAAATATTCCATGGCCTCTCCTGCCTTGATACTTTCCTGAACTTTTTCAGGTCCGGTCGCCGGATTAGAACTATTAAAAGGAAGACTCATCCCCAATGCTTCAATTGCTGAAGCCATGGTATTGGCCGTATACATTCCGCCACAGGCTCCTGCGCCGGGACAGGCTTTTTCTATCACCGCCTGGTATTCTTCTTCCTGCATTTCACCGGAAACCTTAGATCCCCAGGCTTCAAAAGCAGAAACCACATCCAGTTTCTTTCCATTATGGCAGCCAGACGCGATCGTACCTCCATAAACCAGGACTGAAGGCCGGTTCAGTCTTAACATAGCCATCAAAGCTCCGGGCATATTCTTATCGCAACCAACAACAGTCACAAGCCCGTCGTAAGACATGCCTGCTACCACAGTTTCCATAGAATCTGCGATAATATCCCTGGAAGGAAGCGAATAGCGCATTCCCGGTGTTCCCATAGAAATACCATCACTCACCCCGATAGTGTTAAAAATAAGCCCATTCAGTCCTGCATTCTGAGTTCCTTTTTTCACCTCTTTAGCAAGATCGTTCAGGTGCATATTACAGGGATTACCTTCATAACCAGTACTTCCTATACCCACGAATGGCTTTTTGAAATCTTCTCTATTTAGTCCAATGGCGTGAAGCATTGCCTGCGAGGCAGGTTGTGAATCACTTTGTGTTATTTTGCTGCTGTATTTGGTATTCATTTAATTCGTTTCGGTTTCAATAAGATTTAAAAATACTTGGTTAACTATACTGTTTAAGACTCTTTACAAGTGCTCAATTAATTTCAATCTGGATTTGAAAATTATAACTTATTGTTTTCCAGTGTTTTAAATCATTTAATATTACGATAGCTAATGGATTTGATTTAAGCAAAACTTGAGTTACGGGAATAAAAAAAGCCATCTAAAAAGATGGCTTTGATTTATACTGGATAGAACGCACATCTTTCAGGGTCGGTTTTCGATAATCGAAATGACCTCAATAATAAAAGATGCAATAATGTTCTGGTTTGACTTAAACATAGTCCTAAAGTAGAGAAATAATTTTTAAATGGCTAAATATCAATGTATTAATTTCAATATCCTCCTTTTTAATAATGAAAAGACCCTGAAACGAGTGCAGGGTGACATTTTAGGATTCAATCGAATTATAGATAGGAAGCCTCTACTCCGCTCGGCCTGACATAAATATATAAGAGACCTGAATTACATTCAGGGTAACGTAAGACTTTCTTTTGTCATTCAGAGCGAAACGCAGTGAAGCGAATAATCTCTTTTCTCCAACATAAATCAACATGAGATTCCTCCTGCGTCGGAATGACAACTAAACACTTTACTTTTTCTTTTTCAAAGAATAAAGATCCTTTCTCCTGTCTTTCATATTTCGAACGCTTCCGAAGTTATGTAGCTCCTTTAAAAGATCAAGATCTACATCTACCAGTAAAGTACTTTCGGTATTTGGTGTAGCTTCAGCTTTGATCCCGTTAACCGGAAAAGCAAAATCTGAAGGAGTCAGCACCGCACTTTGTGCATATTGAATATCCATATTATCAACTTTCGGAAGGTTACCTACAGATCCAGCCATGGCCACGTAACATTCATTTTCTACCGCGCGTGCCTGGGCACAGATCTTCACCCTGGAATAACCATTCTGGGTATCGGTCATGAAAGGAACAAAAAGAATATTCATTCCTTCTTCAGCAAGGATCCTTGAAACCTCCGGGAATTCCACATCGTAACAGATCAATACTCCAACCTTTCCGCAATCTGTATCAAAGGTTTCCAGTTTATTTCCGCCTTTCATCCCCCAGGCAGTTTCTTCGGCCGGGGTAATGTGTAATTTTTCATAGCGCTCATAACTTCCGTCCCTGCGACATAGGAAACCTACATTATACATGTGTTCGCCAATAGCCTGGGGCATACTGCCGGTAATAATATTAATGTTATAGTTTATCGCGAATTCTCTAAAAGTCTCTAATAAACGCTCAGTGTAGTCTGAAAGTCCGCGGATAGCTTCCGGTTCAGAAAGATGATTGAACTGCGCCATCAAAGGGGCATTGAACAATTCCGGGAAAAGGATAAAATCACTCTGGTAATTACTCACCGCATCTACAAAGAATTCTATCTGGGAAACCAGGGCATCATAATCCTTGAACAATCGCATCTGCCATTGCACCAGGCCAAGTCTCACCACCGTTTTGGTAGTATTTACCAGCTTCTGTGGTTTGGTATAGTAGATATTATTCCATTCCATAAGTGTGGCAAATTCCTTGCTCTCATGGTCACCTGGAAGATATCCCTTGATCACCTTCTTTACGTGGAAATCATTGTTCAACTGGAAAGAAAGCACGGGATCGTGGATCTCCTGAAGTTTTACTTTTTCAATATATTTCTTTGGAGTAAGCTCTTCGGCGAATTTTGAATAATTCGGGATCCTGCCTCCAAAAATGATCGATTTGAGATTAAGGTGCTCGCAAAGCTCTTTTCTGGCTTCATAAAGACGACGCCCAAGTCGCATTCCGCGGAATTCAGGATGAATAAAAACATCTATTCCGTAAAGCACATTCCCGTTCTTGGTATGCGTCGAGAAATTCTCTCCTCCAATGATCTCTTCATAATTATGATTATCGTCAAACTTATCATAATCTACAATTATCGATAGCGCGCATCCTGCGATACGATTATCGATCACAATGCAAAGCTGACCTTCGGGAAATTTATTGACCAGGGTCTTGATCTCTCCTTTGCTCCAGTATTCATCAGGCATAGCCTGATAACTTTTGACCATGGAGATCTTCAACTCCTCATAATCCTTTACCTGTAAATTTCTTAGTTCAATTTTTGCTGAATCTATCACGGCACTTTAATTTTTGAATAAACGAAGATACTGCAGAAAGAGCAGTTAACGAATTTGAAATAAAAAATTTGAATTAAAGTATTCTTAAACTTCGCAAATTCCTTCTTTGATCGCGAAGATCACCAAGCCTACCCTGCTTTTCACATGCAGCTTATTGAAAAGACTCTCCCGGTAGTTCTCCACTGTCTTAGGACTAAGGTTCATCTCGCCCGCGATCGCCTTATAAGTAAGTTCGCTACAGGCATGGTTTAAGAATTCGAGTTCCCGGCCTGTAAGCTCCTCATATTTCTGCTTTCTTTCTTCACGGCTAAGGGCTTCAGAAATTGTTTGGTTAGAATAGTAACCGGAGCGGTCAATGGCATTAAGTGCATGCTCAAACTCTTCGGGATCGATATCTTTGAGTAGATACCCCCTGCTACCCAACCTGAGCATTTTTATGATCGTTTCATCTTCCTGGTCTACGGTAAGGGTTAGGACCTTTTGTTCCGGATGATTTTCTTTTAACCATTTCATGGTTTGCATTCCATCCATCACCGGCATGCGCATATCAAGAAGGATGATATCCGGATTTTGATCATTTGCGGTAAGATAATTCACAAGCTCCTCGCCGTTCTTGAAAACATTTGTCACTTCGAATCCGTCGAATGAATTAACGAGAATTTGTAGAGACTGGGCAAAAAGTCTATGATCGTCAACGATTATTATCGTTTTATTCATTTTTAGCTTTCTTGGTTGGATATCGTAAAGATAGCGAAGTTCCATTACCAATTGAAGAATCCAGATCAAATTCAGTATTAATGATCTGGGCACGGCTGCGCATATTTATAAGTCCAGAGCCAGAACTTTCTGCCTCGGCATCAAAACCTCTTCCATTTTCTTCTGCCGCAATTTCCAGGTAATTTGGTCCATAAGTGAATTTAACCTCCAATTTTGAGGCCGAAGCATATTTGATGATATTGGAGAAATACTCCTGCAATATTCTGAAAAGGATGATACTATCCTCCTGGTTTATCTGAAAAGGTGTTCCTTCAATTTTAAGATCTGCCTCTATTACTTCCAAGCGGTTAAAACGATCTATTTCATTTTTTACAGATGCCTCCAGGCCAACATAATCTATCACTTCATTATTCAAAGACCTTGAAAGCGACCTGATCTCGGCCAGAGAACTTGCCACTAGACCCTTCACCTCCTGAAAACCTTTCTTATTTTCTTCGGTGACTTTCTTGTTAAGTAAATTTAATTGCATGCTCGCCACAGCCAATAATTGCCCAATATTATCATGAAGTTCCCAGCTTACATTTTTTAGTGTAGCTTCCTGTATCTCAAGCCTAACATTGGAAAGTTCAGCCTTGAAGTTCTGTTCGGCTTCATATTTTTCCTTTAATATCTTATTCTTTCTTCTCTGGTAGGTAACAAAGAATACCACCGTAAAACCTGCCAGAAAAAGTATTACCAGGATAAAGTAGACAATGAGTAAGATCTCTTCTTTACGAAGCATGTTTTAGCAGTAGATTAGTGAAACAAGTATACATAAAATAAGTAAAACCATATTAGATCTCCTTCTCCCCAGTATTATCGGGATAAAACATGCTTTATACCATTCTGTTTGAATTTATAATCCATGTAGAACCCAATAGTAAAAAGTGAATAGAGAAAAATATTGGCATATCTATATACAATGGTATCCAGTGCCATGTATAAAGGATTTTGTGTACTAAAGAAACCGCTATAAATAATCAGCGGAATCAATGCTAAATTCCAGATTACCATCCCAACCGAAATATAGAATCTAATATCTCCGTAAAAATTTAGAATACGATCAGACTTTAATATTTCAAGGTAATATAACCCAATGCAAATCAACATTAGAAAAGTTCCACTTATGTTCACATAAGGATCGTAGGACCTAAAAAACTCTCCGATTGTGAGAAAACTTATAATGCTAAAAACCGGATATATTAAAAAACCTATAGAAAGTTTATTTTTTAGACTCTTATTATCAATGGCTTTAATATATATCCACGATATGCATAGGGTTGTTATAATCCTAAGACAGTTACCCCACCATATATTTCTACGAAAAATGGAATCCTTGTAAAAAGATAAAATTTTATAATCTTCCAGATAGGCCCAAATAGGAAGGTAAGCATAGGTTTCTAAAATCACTATAAATACCAGATAATAGACAAAAAATCTTATTTCCTGAACCGTAAACCGGGACTTCTGTAAATACCAGATACCAGCGATGGCAGCTATAATTTCGAATATATTGCCAACATAAAGCTTAGTTTCATCCAGGAACTCAAGTAATTTCATGCAAAAAAATATATCTGTTCATTAAAAAAATATCAGATTTTCGAATTCAGGATCCCATCATCAATTTTGAATCAACCGGTTAAAACCTTGTCGGATGCTCGTTTGGAAGAACAAAAGATAAAACCGAAGATGAACCAACTGTAAAAGAAAATATTCATGATAAAGAAGGTGAGTCTTTGTATCTCCACGAACTCCATGTTAGGCCGCTCATAATACTTACTATAAATGATAAATGGAGTAATCGCCAAATACCATAATAAAACTCCTGTGGAAATGTAAAAAGGCATCGACCGGTAAAAATATAATATCTCCTCACTTTGAAGCATTTCATAGAAGTACCTTAAAATCAGAGTGACGTACATAAAAGTACTTGCCAGGCTGGTAAATTGTGAATAGGCTTCAAAGTATACCCCAGAAAAAATTAAATTCAGGATCATTGCCGGTATAAAGAGAAAGGCTATATATCTCATGATCTTCTTGAACCCAGAGCTTTTTAGTTGGTTAAAAAAGAAAATTATATATACCAGGTATTCAATGATATTCCGAATATTATACAGCCAGAAATTACGCCTGAAATTCGTGTTTTGAACAAATCCGAAATATTCATATTCCGTGTAGTAAGCAACGAGCGTATAAAGAGCGGTAATTTCCACAAAGAAACTCAACCATAAGAATGCGACAATCAGCCTGAATTCATATCCTGGATTTTCATTTTTTTTGATGTAAAGAGTTCCTGCCAACGCAGCCAAAAATTCTAAAAGAAAAATTGGCAGGTTACTAACTAAATAGTCTAACAAAAGTTTTAATAATTGATTGGTGGCTCTCCTCCAGTTGACAAATTAAATGGATCTATCTCGTAGTTATTTTCTTGATTTGCTACAGCTTCTACCTCTTCTCCTGAAGAAGATTCTTTGGTAGGTGCAAGAAAAACGGTAGAATAACTTTTCTTCTGATTAGATTTTGGATAGGATGCGAAATAGATACGAATCCCCGGCTTTTTAATTTCCTGTTTAGCAGATTCTTCTCTCACGTAATCCAGATATTCCTGAAGTTCCTCCAAACTATACCAGAATTCGCGGGTATCCTGGTATCCCTGGGCATTCTCAATTTCTTTACCACGAGATTTTTTCCAGTTATCCTGTAACTCACGAGCTTTTTCTACGCTAATGCATTTTGCAGGTTTTGCCATAGTATAAGATTTAATAGGTTAATATTGAGGAAGCTAATTTGAAATAAATATATAATCTTTTCAAGTAATCTTTTAAATAAGGGGAATTTTCCCCTTTCAGTGAATAGCCTTCTGCTCTATATTTGTCTTAGTCATTTTAGTAAAACTAAAGTGTTTTGGGGCAAAAAAGTGCTCACCGAGGTTAATATAGTTCTGAGTAGGGTCTTTTCTATAAAAACATACCGAGGTGGCACTTTTTTATTTGTATAAACCTCAACCTGCCTAAAGAGATTCAAATAATTAAGGATTATAGCTGCGGATATTCTTTCTTCTGAAACCTGATATTTTCTCCTGGTCGTTTTTGTGCGATCGTCTCTATCCCTTTTTCTGAAAGCTGTAAAATTCTGGGATAACCTCCGGTAGTCTGGCAATCTCTCATAAGAGCGATAAGTTTACCCGAAGGCGTTAACTGAACGGTTCCTGGGACCACTGGCGCGGTAATGATTGGTTCCAGATCATTAGGTAATTCCTGGTTAAACTGAACCGCCATGCGGTTACTGCTTTGGTCTAATGTATAATCTGTATTAAAAAATTCTTCCTTTTGGTTTGGGGATAGTTTCTCAAATTCCGGACCCGGATATACTTCTATCTCCCTGGAGTCCAAATAATCCAGTTCTGTTTTTAGTGCAGAAAAAGTATCAGGATCTTTAAAATCCCTGTTATCATATTCCAGGAGCATTCCTTTTTTAAGCCGGAATTCATCGGTTATCCCTTCATACCAACTCTTGCTACCCAGAACTTCTTTAGTGGTAAAACCACCGCGAATTCCCAGGTAAGCGCGAAAGCCATTCCTTAGACCTCCGAATTTCAATATATCGCCGGCCTTAATTTCAATAATTTCATCTTGTGGGATTTCTTCGGAATTTACTTTAGGAGAAATATCGGCTCCACAAATACAAATATAGGCCGAAGCTGAAAATTTTAATTCCGGCCCCTGCATGGTAATTTCCATAACAGCAGTTTCCTGAGGATTCCCCAGGATCATATTACAAATACGCATAGAATATCTATCCATAACCCCGCTATGAGGCACCCCGAATTTTTGATAACCGAACCTTCCCAGATCCTGAATACTTGAAAATAATCCCGGTTGTAAAACTTCAATTTCAGCCATGATGATCTTCAAATTTGAGTTGATAATTTCCTTCATTTACATCCTGCTCAATGCGATCATAATCCTCTCTAGAAACCGCTTCAAATTTTATTTTGTCGCCGGCAGAAAAAGGACAAGGTGGGTCTTCATTTTTATCGAATAATTGAAGTGGAGATCTGCCCAAAATTTGCCATCCTCCCGGACTGTTTTTTGGATAGATCCCGGTTTGATTTTCACCTATCCCAACCGAGCCTTTTTCGACCGATCTTCTAGGGGTTTCTTTTCTTGAAATCTGAAGCCTGGAATCGAGCCCACCGAGGTATAAAAATCCTGGTAGAAAACCGATAAAATAAACCTGATAAATTGGAACCGTATGCAACTCGATTATTCTATTTATTGAAAGATTTTTCTGCCTGGAAATGTGTTCCAGATCGAGACCGAATTCTTCATCATAACAGACCGGAATGTGAAAAATTCTGTAGTTCGTTTTTTTTGGTATATTAGCCTCGGTCAATAGGTCTTTAAGCCTTAAAAACTCACTATAGACATCTTCTATAGTGAACATGTAACTAATTAATAACGAGTTATATGTGTTTATTACTTCAACCCTTTGTTTAAACTTTTCATTTTCAAGCTTTTGCTTGTAAAATAGCACTTTATCCAGAGTTTCATCATTGATCTTATCACCGAAATCTATCAAAATAGAGCGGTCTCCTAGTGGTGTTATTTTTGGATAATCTGTCATTAAGTATTCTTTACTCCTATTCCTTTTTCAGCAAATTTCTTATGTAAAAAATGGATGATCTCAAGGGAAGATGGAGTGTCGCTATGCACGCAAAAAGTATCTGCTTTGCAGCTGATTTCTTCACCTGAAAACGTCTTTATTTTCCCGTCATTATACATGAAAAAAACATGCTCAAAAACCTGTTGATCTTCGGTGATCAAAGCATGGTTTTTTGAACGTGAAACCAGGCTGTAATCTGGCTCATAATTCCGGTCTGCGAAGGCCTCAAAAAACAGGTCGAATTTACCCATGGCCAGTTCAGAAATTTTAGAATTTAGCGGTACAAAAAGCCGGAAATCTTCCTCCAGATCTTCCAGACATTCTACGATAAGCCGGGCTATATTTTCATCTTTCGCAGCGTCATTATAAAGTGCTCCATGAAGTTTTACATGAGTCATTTTTCCGCCCTCAGATTCTGCGATCTGTTTTAAACTTAAGATCTGACCTTCGATAGAAAGTTTAAGATCCCGGGCAGACATCTCGAGATGGTTTCGGCCAAAATTTTCCCGGTCTGGATAAGAAGGATGCGCTCCTATTTCAACATCATGTTCCATGGCCATCCTAACAGTTCTATGCATGGTTTCCAGGTTTCCGGCATGACCTCCACAAGCAATATTACAGGCAGAGATCAAAGGCATGATCTCTTCGTCATACTTCCCGCCTTCTCCTAGATCACAATTTAAATGTATGGTCCTTTCCATCTAAAAATTTTGAATTACGTTTAAAATAGATTTTACTCCCAGGAAAACAGATAAAGCAATTACGATAAAACCTATTATGTTTTGCCATAGATTGTTTTTGTGTTTTCCAAGGACAGAACTTTGGTTCACTATCCAAAATAAGAAAATTGCCACGACTGGCAGTACCAAACCGTTGGCGATTTGAGCGAATTGTATTATTTCGACTGGTTTAATACCAAGGGATGAAAATATAACCCCAAGTATAATTACGATCATCCACACCGCCTTAAACCTTTTGGATTGCATTCCCCCTTTCCATCCCAGACAGCCCTGAACAACATAAGCAGCTGCTAATGGAGCTGTAATTGAAGAGGTGATTCCTGCTGCCAGAAGCCCTATCGCTATAAAAATGGTGGCCGAATTTCCGAATAAAGGCTCAAGGCCCAGAGCCAGATCTGCGGCAGACTCGATCTTATCTATATTCGCTGCGGCGGCACATATTACAATAGCCATAGAGACCATTCCACCCAGCAATAATGAGAATACCAGTTCTTTTCTTACCGCTCCCAGGTATTGCGGACCATTCCATTTTTCACTGACTAATGAAGCATGCAGAAAAAGATTATAGGGTACAACGGTAGTGCCCACCAAGGCTATGATGGTTAAAAGTCCGGCATCAAATGATCCCGGGATAAATCCTCTAAGAATTCCGGTAATATCAGGTTGGGTGATGATGGCGGTTAGAATGAAAGCTACGCTCATAAGCAAAACCAGGCCAATGAAAACCTTTTCCAGTTTTTTATAGCTCCCTAGGTAAAGTAGAAAAAATGCTATTCCTCCAATTAGTAAACTCCAGATATTGAAGCTGAAAGCGCCAACCTCAAAGTTTTTTGACTGAAAAACAGCCTCCACACCAAGGACGGCGCCGGTAATGTTACCTGCCTCATAGGCTGCATTGCCAATGACGATCGCAGAAAATATAAGGAATAGAATAAAGATCCTGATCGCAGGATTCTTTAACTCGTCGCGAATACAATCACTTAAACCCTTCCCTGAGATCAGGCCTAACCGGGCCGACATTTCCTGGAGGATGATGCAGGCAAAAATGGAGATTGATAAAGCCCATAATAAAGAATAACCAAAGTTTACCCCGGCAACGCTGCAAATGGTAACCGTACCCGGCCCTATGAACGCTGCAGAAACGAGTATTCCCGGTCCTAAGTTCTTTAAAAAGTTTCTCACTCCTTCACTTTACCCTGAGATTTCTGTAAAGCGTATATAGCAAATGATCCTAACCAGTGTCCTCCTTCATAATCGTCTCCCACAACATTTGGAAAAGAATAGGCTACATGCTCATTGGCAAGGCTTTTTAGATGCCCAAACTGCTCTGGATACTCATTGGCGAGGCCATAAAAAACCCAGGCTCTGCTAAAGTTGAGCCCGTCCAGATGAACTAATTTTCCATCGGTTCTATCTGAAACTTCACCCACTTCCATCTGGAAATCATCTTTCTTTAGCTGAGGCATAAAATCGTCTATCCATAAGCTGAAGGCATTTTTAGGAAGTACACGCCTCATAATATCAATTTCAGAAAGGCAAGGCGAAAGAAAATCATATCCTCCTGGCTCCCAGGTTACGGGACAATTATCATCTTTTAAATAAAAGTCCTGGGCTCGTTTTTTAATGATATCCAGAAACTTTTGATTCTCGGTCGCTTTCGCGTAATCGTAGGCAAAGGCAAGTCCAAAGGCGGTATTCGTATGTTCACCTACCCTGATTGGATAATTAAGCTTAGGTAGAAATTCTATATAATTCTGAATAATAAGCTCGGTTAAGGGTTGCAGGTTTGCAGCGAGTTCCTGTCCTAGCGGATCTTCCCAGGTCTTTAGTTCCTCAGCCAGTTTTAGCAACCACGCCCATCCGTATGTTCTTTCAAAAGAAGCACTCTGATTCCTTTTAAAATAATCAAGTTCTCCCTTAATATTTTCAGCCGACAGAGATTTGGTAAGGGTTTCCCTGATCTCCTCTTTCCTTTCGATCTTAGGAAATTGTTTTAGCAGGCTTACCAGCGACCAGTGAGCATGTACCGAAGAGTGCCAGTCGAAACAACCATAGAAAGCCGGGTGTAATTCATGTGGTTCACCTATCGCCTCTTTATTTTCGAGAGTTTGTCCCAGCTTATTGGGATATTCGGTTTCTATACAGGCCAAAGGAAGCTCTACAAGTTTATTTGCTTCTTCCACATCCAGAATAACGGGTTCAGTAGCCATTAGACCGTCTGGTAAAAGACCTTCAACATCGATACTATCATTACTGGTTGTGTTTTTTTCAACTTCTTTAGATTTATCTCCTTTACATGAGAAGATCCCAAGACAGAGAAAAATTAGAAAAATTCTTTTCATTAGTTTAGGTTGTTTTTTTCCGAAGAAATTCCCTTCAGAAATTGCAGATTGGTTTTTACGGTCTTCCCAAAAATATAAAAAAGCCGGTTAGGTTTAGTTAATTAAAACTCAAGATATTCAGGCTAACCAACCTTCACGATCTAAACTTCTATACTGTATGGCTTCACTAATGTGGTCCCCCATAATGGCTTCACTTCCCTCCAGGTCTGCAATACTTCTGGAAACCTTTAAAATACGATCGTAAGCCCTCGCTGAAAGATTCAATCGCTCCATAGCCGTTTTAAGTAGTAATTTTGAATTATCCTCTAATTTGCAGAATTCCCTGATCTGTTTTGGCCCCATTTGAGCGTTATAATGAATGTGGTCTACCCCTTCAAAACGCCTCGTCTGAAGCTCCCTGGCCCTGGTCACCCTTTCCCTTATTTGCACACTGCTTTCCCCTCTTCTTTCCTCACTTAATTTGTCAAAAGGCACAGGAGTAACTTCTATATGAATATCTATCCTGTCCAGAAGTGGCCCGCTTATTTTACTCAGGTAGCGCTGCATCTCAAAAGGAGAGGAAGTTACCGGAGCCCCGGGATCATTGAAATATCCTCCCGGACTAGGATTCATGCTAGCTACCAGCATAAAACTTGAGGGATAGGTAACCGTAAATTTAGCCCTGGAAATAGTGACTTCCCTATCTTCCAGAGGCTGACGCATAACTTCCAGCACTCCCCGCTTAAATTCAGGAAGTTCATCCAGAAATAAAACGCCATTATGAGAAAGTGAAATTTCACCGGGTTGCGGATATGCTCCGCCTCCAACCAGGGCTACGTCTGAAATCGTATGATGTGGACTCCTGAAAGGTCTCTGAGACATTAAACCAATATTGTCCTTGATTCGACCGGCTACACTGTGAATTTTAGTAGTTTCAAGAGCTTCCTGAAGGGTCATGGGAGGTAATATCGTAGGCAAGCGCTTGGCCAGCATAGTTTTGCCGGCACCGGGAGGACCTATAAGAATGATATTATGACCGCCGGCAGCGGCGATCTCCATGCAGCGTTTTATAGATTCCTGCCCTTTTACATCTGCGAAATCGTGTTCTAAATTATTCAGGTTATTGTAGAATGTTTCCCGGGTATTGATAACTGTTCTTTCCAATTCAAGGTCCTTATCGAAAAAGTCGGTTACCTGGGTGATATTTTTCACCCCGTAAACCTCAAGCCCGGAAACGATGGCAGCTTCCCTTGCATTCTGTTCCGGAAGGATAAAGCCTTTAAAGCCTTCTTTTTTCGCCTGTATAGCTATGGGTAAAGCACCGCGAATTGGCTGCAGGCTACCATCGAGAGATAACTCCCCCATGATCAAGTAATCTGAGATATTATCTGCTTTTATCTGTTTGGACGCGGCAAGAATCCCTAGCGCAAAAGTAAGATCATAGGCTGAGCCTTCTTTCCGAAGATCTGCAGGAGCCATATTGATAATGATCTTTTTACCCGGTAATTTTAAATTATTGTTTTGCAGAGCAGCCGCTATTCGATAACTGGATTCCTTTACGGCATTATCGGGAAGACCAACCAAATGATATCCAATACCTGGAGCTACGTTTACTTCAACTGTGATGGTAGTAGCTTCAACTCCAAAAACAGCACTGCCATATACCTTTACGAGCATATCTTAAAGATTTAATTGCAGGGTCTTTGAATTTTGATCGAACGATCTATTGTTCGATTCTGAGTATTTATTGAATAATATTAATCGGTAAAATAATTGAGTTCTGTGCGCACCTTTCCCGGTTGATTGAAATTCTTCTTCAAACTGATTGAAAAAGTAGTTCCGTCCTCTTTATTGCTTTCAAGAGAAACCATTCCTCCATGAGCCAGGGCTACGCTTTTAACCAGGGTAAGCCCCATTCCCCAGCCTTCCATATCTGTATTTTCAGATCTTGTGCCGCGATTAAGAAAATCAAAAATTTCAGATTGACTGCTTTTATCTATGGGCTTTCCAAAATTATGGATCTTTATAACCACCTCCTCTTCAAAATTTTCCAGGATCATTTTGATCTCGGAATTCCTGGAACCATACTTCACGGCATTCGCAACCAGGTTTTCGATCACCCTTCTTATAGCCGTTCCATCAAAAATCCCTATGATTTCTTCTTCATTACATTCAAAAATAATTTGGTTATTATAGATCTCTGAAGCTTCTTTAAAAACCCACCTTATCTCTCTTACTATATCTATTTCAGCAAAGTTCAAGGTGATTCCTTCACCGGCCTTGACGCTAATCGCATCTAAAAGTCCCTCCAGCAGGTCCAGCGATTTTTTAAGACTACGCAATCCCATGGCTCTTAGGCTTTCTATCCTTTCTTTATCATCATTAAAATTTATCACGTCCAGGGCAAAATATGCTGCAGAGATAGGATTCCTAATATCGTGTGCCAGGGTACCCACAAGTTTTTCCCGCATCTCCTGTAAAGAATCGCTAAAAGAAGTGGCCGAGGTAAGCATTGCTGTTTCCAGAGTATACTTTAAAGTATTGCCTATTCTCTTCGTATACACTTTATTTTTAATAAGCGTTTCGGTGAGCACTTTGTGAAAAATGACATACTCCCTGAGTATTTGCTGTAAAGTATAATGCGAGGTGGTTGCCCTGTGCCGGCCATGATCGAAACTATTCTTGATGATAGCCTCGTATTTCTTATTCTTCTCGATTTCAGAAAATTCGTCGTATCGATCTATAATATCTGCAATATCCTCAAGGACATTAGGCAATTGGTTTCTTAAAGCAAGATCACTGGAAATATTAGATGCAGGAATCTCCTCCTTTACCAGGGATTCCCAGTTCTCCATAATTTGAGAACTGTTTCGTTTTAATATTTCTGAAGCGAATTTCATTTCATTAGTGTAGAGCCTATGAAATTAACTTATTTTTTTGATTTATTAATACATAACTCACTAAATCTTAAATGATTACAAAAAAAATCTTAAAACAATACCAAAAAAAAGACCTGCTAAAAGCAGGTCTCAATATATTTTGATCTGAAAAAATATCTAGGATACTTTAATCACATTTTGTCTGTAATATTCAATTAAGGCATCTATAGGTCTTCTTACTATATTCCCAAGTTGAATTCCGTATGGTTGCAGAACCGCCCTGATGATATCTTCACTAAAGAAAGCTATGGTCCCAATAAAATGAACCGGAACCGAAGTTACCTGTGGGTAAGAAAGCACCCTGGAATGAACAAAATCTGTTAATCCTTCATGCAGAAGCTTATAGAAATACCCATTGCGCTCGTTGGTGAAAATAAATTCAGCAAAATGAGCCAGATAGGTATTCGGGTTTTCTTTTCTATAAAGGTTCATCTTAATAGTATCTGAATTAAGATCGAATTTTTCTTCGAACTTTTCAGCTACTTCGGGAGGCATACGCTTATAATAGTAATCGCGTATCAGTCTCTTTCCAAAATAGTTTCCGCTGGCCTCATCCATTAGGATATAACCTAGAGAATCTACAGCCTGATGGATGTTTTTACCATCAAAATAGCAACTGTTCGAACCTGTTCCCAGGATACAAACGATTCCTGGCTCTGTGGTAGCAGCATATACTGCCGCGACCATATCTTCCATCACCAGCACTTCATCTGCATTGGTGAAATAGTTCGCGATAATACTTTTTAATAATTCTCGTGGAGTTGGAGTACCGCAGCCGGCACCATAGAAATGAACTTTTTCTACTTTATCTTTCACTTCTGCAAGCTCCGGATTCTCGGCAAGTCTCTCTTCCAGAACCGGTTCTTTAAAAACCGCGGGATTTAATCCCTTTGTTCTGGTTTTAAAAACCTGTTCTCCTTCATTATTTAGAAGTATCCAATCACATTTCGTGGAACCTCCATCAGCAATTAAGATCATTTGTTCTTATGATTAATTAAAATCAGAAATAAACACAGTTCGTAACTTAAATTTACGATTTAATCTGCTGAGAACTGTGCTTATTTAAGATTTAAAATATTATAGAGTAGCTACGTGTGCAGCAAGGTCGATAAGTTTAGCCGAGTAACCATACTCGTTATCATACCATGCGATTAGCTTGAAGAAATTATCGTTTAGTGCAATTCCGGCTCCGGCATCAAAGTTACAAGTATGTGCATCTGACACGAAATCCTGGCTTACTACTTCTTCTTCAGTATAAGAAATCACTCCTTTAAAGGCTCCTTCTGAAGCTTTTTTGAAAGCAGCTTTGATCTCATCATAAGAGGTATTCTTCTCTGTACGTACCGTTAGATCTACTACAGAAACATCTGTGGTTGGAACTCTAAAAGCCATCCCGGTAAGTTTTCCTTTTAACGAAGGAATTACTTTGGTTACCGCAACTGCTGCTCCGGTTGAACTTGGGATGATGTTAGCCATCGCGCTTCTTCCTAATCTAAAGTTCTTTCTAGATGGAGAATCTACGGTGAACTGAGTAGATGTAGACGCATGAACTGTAGTCATAAGCCCTTCTACCAATCCAAACTCATCATCGATCACTTTTGCAAGTGGTGCAAGACAGTTGGTAGTACATGATGCGTTAGACACAATATGGTCATCTGCAGTCACATCCTGGTGGTTTACTCCCATTACGAACATTGGAGCAGTTTTAGAAGGTGCAGAAATAACTACTTTTCTTGCTCCTGCATCTAAATGTGCTTTTGCATTGTCTTTATCTGTAAAAATTCCAGTACAATCAAGAACTACTTCAGCATTAATATCTCCCCATTTAAGATCTGCAGGATTCTTTTCTGAAGTTACTCTGATCTTTTTACCATCTACGATTAGATGACCATCTTTAACCTCTACTGTACCGTTATACTTCCCGTGTACAGAATCATACTTAAGCAAATATGCCAGGTGATCTACATCCAGAAGATCATTAATACCTACAACCTCAACATTCTCATTTTGAGCGGCAATACGAAAAGCAATTCTTCCTATTCGCCCAAATCCGTTTATTCCAATTTTTGTACTCATTTCTTTGGTTTTTAATTATACAGAAGTGATGTCTGCCACCCTTCTTAATTCTTTATCTATTTTGGCGTCACCTTTAATTGCGGTAACCAGGTCTACATGCACCACTTTTTGATGATGTATACCTATCATTATTTCGGTCTTGTTTTTCATAAGAGCTTCTACAGCTCCAACACCAAGTTTACTGGCCAGGACACGATCAAAACAGCTAGGTGATCCACCACGCTGAATATGCCCTAAAACCGAAACTCTTATTTCGTATTCATCAAGGTTTTCCTCTATATAGCCCGCCAGTTCAAAAATATTCTTACCGCTTTTTTCACCTTCAGCTACTACGATGATACTAGAGGTTTTACCTGCTTTTTTACTTTTTTTCAGAGATTCGATAAGTCTTTCCGCCCCCATACTTTCTTCAGGGATCAGGATCTCTTCGGCTCCGGCTCCAATTCCACTATTTAAAGCAATATCACCGGCATCCCTACCCATTACTTCGATAAGGAAAAGCCTGTTGTGTGAGCTGGCAGTGTCGCGAATCTTATCGATCGCTTCCACCACCGTATTTAATGCAGTATCGTAACCTAAGGTATAATCGGTACCATTAATGTCATTATCTATGGTCGCGGGAATTCCCACAATTGGGAAATTGAATTCCTTGCTAAATAGCTGACCACCGGTAAAAGTACCATCCCCTCCAATAACCACAAGGCCATCAACGTTGTTGGCCTTAAGGTTTTCAAAGGCTTTCTTTCTACCTTCCTTGGTTTTGAATTCTTCGGAACGAGTGGATTTAAGAAAAGTTCCACCTTTATTGATGATATTTCTTACAGAACGCGCATCAAGAGTTTCGAAATCAGCTTCGATAAGACCCTGATAACCTCTATAAACGCCGGTGCATTCCAGTTTGTAAAACGAACATGCACGAACTACTGCTCTAATTGCAGCATTCATTCCAGGAGCATCTCCTCCTGATGTTAAAACCGCAATGTTTTTAATTTTTTCACCCATTAAGCTCAAAGCTAACTCCTTTCAAATCATTTACCTAATTTCGGAAAAAACTAAAACGTTTTCGGTTAATAACTAATAAAAAAAGCCACTATTAAGTGGCTTTTTGCAAATATTTATGAGTTTAATTACTTATTTATCAAAATTTTATACTCCCAGGGTCCAAATTGAATTTCCTGGCCTTCAGAAATTTGTACTTCAGAATCGCTCATATAATCCTGAAAATCTCCTGAAAGATCTGCAGTAAACGACACTGGTTTCGCGGTCATATTAGCTACATAATAAAGAACCTTTGCATCTTTCTCTCTTTTGAAGGCTAAGATCTTCTCTTCAGCTGAAGTTTCTACATTCGCATAAGCTGCGGCTTCCTTCCCACCATTTAGAGCTGTATTATTATTCTTCAACTCCCCAAGCTTTTCTAAAAGCGGATATACTTTCCCTTTTGTTTTAGGGATGGTATCTTTTTCAAAGAACAATAATCTCTTATCCATATCATACTCCTGCCCGCTATAGATCAACGGCATTCCAGGAAGCGTATAGGTAAGAGCTAGCATAGCTTCTGAAGCTTCTCCCATTCTCTCCTTAACCGTTCCTGCCCAGGAATTCTCATCGTGATTGGTCACAAAATTCATAAGATAATCATCATCCTGAAAAGTGGTGTCTATCTTTTGCATATAGGCATCATAGTCCTTCGCGGTCTTTTTTCCCTGTGCGATTTCGTTCATGATGTGATGACCTTCCCAGTTGTATCCCATATCGAAGGCGTTATGAAAAAGATCTTTAGGACTTTCGGCTTCTGCAAGCATGAATACCGGTTTCTCCTCTTTTATCTTTTCAGCAGCTGTCTCCCAGAAATCTGTCGGAACCGAATGCGCCGCATCTGCCCTGAAACCGTCAATATCATGCTCTCTAACCCAGAATAACATTTCCTCGATCATCGCTTTGCGCAACTCCTGGTTATCAAAGTTTAGATCGGCTACATCTGTCCAGCCCCATGACTCCCCGGTTTCATCATTAATTGGGTCTACAACTTCTCCTTTTTCATTCTGAGTATACCAGTCTTTATGGTCTGTTAGCCATTGATGGTCCCAACCAGTATGGTTCGCAACCCAGTCCAGGATCACATACATACCGTTCTCATGGGCGGTTTCAACAAGTTCATCGAAATCTTCCATATTCCCGTGTTCAGGATTTACAGCAGAATAGTCTGAGATAGCATAATAACTTCCCAGGTATTTTTTGCGCTCCTCAGGATCTTCAATATCGGCAACATCACGGCCACCGGTGGCTTTCCTGTTCTTCATGGAAATTGGATACATCGGCATTAACCAGATCACCTTTACCCCCAGTTCTTTTAGCTGCGGAATATCTTTAGTGAAAGCATCAAAAGTGCCCTCAGGTGAATACTGGCGGATGTTGGCCTCATAGATCACTGCAGATTCCAGTATTTCATTATCTATAGGTGCAATACTTAAGGTATCTTCCCCAGTAGCCTCCATGGAGTCCTTCTTAGGCTCATTTTTACAGGAAATAAGCAATGAGACCGTTAAAAAGGCTAATAATAGTCTTCTCATAATTCGTATTGTTTTAATATAAATGTGATTATTTTAATTTAATGATCATAGAAGTCTGGCCTTCTACGCTAAGTTTATCTTTTAGTTCGATGGTTTTTTCTGAAATAATATCGGTGCCGCTGACATGTGTTTTCAAACCTTCGGTATACCTGGAAAGATCCAGTTGCTGAGTTTCTAAACTATTATTGATGACTACCATCACCCGGTCATTCTCATTATACCTGAAATAAACATAGACATTATCTACAGGCAGGAACTGCAATAATTTACCGAAGTGCAGTACTTCATTATTCTTCCTGAAGTTCAACAGTTTTTTGGTGAAAGAATGAAATTCTTCCTGGGTTTCATTTCTTCCTTCAGCAGTAAAAGCATTGTTCTTATCATTTTTCCAACCTCCTGGAAAATCCCTTCTAATATCGCCATCTCCTTTACCTTTATCGCCACGCATCCCAATTTCACTACCATAATATAATTGAGGAATTCCCCGGGTGGTCAGGATAAGGCTCATGGCCATTTTATATTTGGCCAGGTCACCATCATAGATCTCATTTAATCTATTGGTATCGTGATTTTCAGCAAATACAAGAAGATTATTGATGTCTGGATATAAAAAATCATTCACGAAGTTTTCATAAGCTTTGATCATTCCGCGATCCCATGAGGATTCGTTTTCATTGAACATTACCCCAATAGCATCATGAAGGGTGAAATCCATCACCGAAGGCAAATGAGAATTATAGCTCTGGATCGCTCCGATCTCGCTATCTTTTTGCCAGTAAGAGATCTGCGCCTGATCATGCATCCAAACCTCACCAACAATGTTGAAATTTGGATATTCATCCATGATCGCTTTTGTCCATTTAGCGATCCCTTCCTTGTCATTATAAGAATAGGTATCTACCCTGAAACCATCCAGACCAGCGTATTCTATCCACCAGATAGCATTTTGCACCAGGTAATTCTGAACTAATGGATTTCCCTGGTTTAGATCTGGCATCGTCCTGGTGAACCAGCCATCTACACAATATTTAAAATCGCGGCCAGACCGGTGTGGATCATATTGCGTGGTCATCCTGTAATTAGAATTCTCATATCCCGGGAACTGGTTTATCCAGTCATAGGTTGGCAGATCTTTGATCATCCAGTGTTCTGCTCCCCAGTGATTGGTCACATAATCCATTATGAGTTTCATATCACGCTTATGCATTTCATCTGCAAGTCTGCGGTAATCCTCATTGGTACCGTACCTTGGATCTATTTTATATACATCACTTTGTGCGTAAGTATGATAGGAGTAATTTTCATCATCATCTGCCAAAAGCGGAGTGCTCCAAAGTGCAGTAATTCCAAGGTCTTGCAAATAATCTAGATGATCTATCACTCCCTGAAGGTCACCTCCATGTCTTCCTCCCTGTTCTCCGCGATTAGCTTTCTCCTGCATATCGGGATGAGAATCGTTGTTAGGATTTCCGTTGGCGAATCTATCAGGCATGATAAGATACATGGCGTCTGAGGCATCAAATCCCTGTCTTTCGGCAGAGCCATCTTCCCTTTTCTTTATTTCATATTGTTGCTGAAATGATTTCTTTCCATCTTTATTAAAACTGAAGGTATAGTTACCGGCTTTAAGATCGGCCGAATTGATGGTCACAAAAAGATAATTTGAATTTTCGGTTCTGCGAACATTATTGATGATCACAGGTTCTGCTCCAGTAACATTGAAGTCAGCAATATTTTCTCCGTAGAACATGATCTGTAGTTCCGGCAAATTCATATCGCTCCACCAGAAGGGCGGTTCGATTCTTTCAATTTGACCAACAGAACTAAAACTCATGACAAAGGCAAGCAGGTATAAAAGTCTTTTCATTGTAGGTTTTTAAAAGAAAAGCCCGTTCCAGGCAGGAACAGGCTTTTATTCGTTTTAGATACTAACTGGAGCTTCAGGTGAAACTTCAACCTTTTTACCGTTTACAAGGATCTCCAGTGAATCTTCTCCTTCCAGAGAGAATTTGGTTTCCTTGCCAGAAACATGAACCTTCAGGATCCTGTCCCTGAAATTGATCTTAAAGGAGTAAGCATCCCATTGTTCGGGGATTTGAGGTTTGAAAGAAAGCTGATCGTTTTCAACTCTCATTCCTCCGAATCCTTCTACAATGCTCATCCATGTTCCGGCCATACTGGTAATATGACAACCTTCTTCTACTTCCTTATTATAATCGTCCAGGTCCAGTCTTGAAGTTCTAACATAGAACTCATAAGCCTGCTCCATTCTTCCTAATAAAGCCGCCTGTATACTGTGTACACAAGGAGAAAGTGAAGATTCATGAACCGTTAACGGCTCGTAAAAGTCAAAATGCTTTTCAAGCTCTTCCTTGCTGAAATGATCTGCAAAGAAATAGAATCCCTGAAGCACATCTGCCTGTTTGATATAGCATGATCTAAGGATCCTGTCCCAACTCCATTTCTGGTTGATAGGACGTTGTTTTTTATCGAGTTCTGAAACCGGGATTATTTCCTTATCCAGGAAACCATCCTGTTGCAGGTATACTCCATGATCTTCAGAATATGGGAAATACATGCCTTCCGCAACCTCTCTCCAGTCGGCCATTTCGCCTTCGTTCAGGGAAGTTAATCCCATTACCCTGGTATAATCTTCCTGGTGACCATCCTTTACCTTATCTATCATTTCCAGGCAATATTCTATACACCACTTGGCGATATAGTTGGTATACCAGTTATTATTTACGTTATTCTCATATTCGTTAGGCCCGGTTACCCCAAGGATAACGTATTTATTCTTTGCTTTGCTGAAGTTAGCACGCTGATGCCAGAACCTGGCGATCGCAATCATCACTTCCAGTCCTTTTTCAGGAATATAGCTGAAATCCCCGGTGAATCTAACATAGTTATAGATAGCAAAGACCATTGCTCCATTACGGTGGATCTCCTCGAAGGTGATCTCCCACTCGTTATGACTTTCCTCGCCGTTCATGGTAACCATCGGGTAAAGTGCAGCACCATTAGAGAATCCTAATTTCTGGGCATTCTCTTTTGCCTTTTCTAAATGATTATGTCTGTAGGCAAGTAACTTCCTGGCTACCTTTTGATCTTTGGTAGCCATATAAAATGGAATACAATAAGCTTCAGTATCCCAGTAGGTACTACCACCGTATTTCTCTCCAGTAAATCCTTTTGGTCCAATATTCAGTCTTTCATCCTTCCCAAGATAGGTCTGGTTCAGCTGAAAAATATTGAAACGTATTCCCTGCTGCGCCTTTACATCACCAGAGATGGTGATATCTGCCATTTCCCAGATCGAAGCCCAGGCTTCCTTTTGTTCATTTTTAAGTTGATCAAATCCTTTGCTCACTGCTTTATCCAGTACCAGAGAAGCTCCATGAATAAGGTCTGCTCTCTTATGGTTCATATCGGTAACATAACCGGCATATTTAATGATCACGGCTGTTTCACCTTTAGCTGCTTCAACCACGTAAGAAAAGGTCACGCTATCTTCATCTGTGCAAACCTCTGGAGATATGTCAAGCTTTTTCCCAGATTTCAGAACTTCAGATTGCATATAAGTACCTACATGAAATTCAGTTTTAAGGGTTTTAGAAACTATATACCCACGATCTGCTTCGGTTTTAACCTCAAGGGTTTTCCAGAAACGCTCTTCCCAATTGGCATCTGTATTGGTAATGCTTCCGTCGAGATAAGGATCAAAACGAACCTTGGCATCACCACTTAAAGGAGTAACTTCATATTTAATAGCTCCCAGTTCATCATTTACGATAGAAAGAAAACGAACCGCCTTCACTTCCACCTGTGCTCCACCAGGTAAAGTCGCTTCAAAAGACCTGGCCAGGAAACCTTCTTTCATATTCAATTCCCTGCGGAAATTCTTCACCTCTTTACAGGTATAAAGATCCAAAGCCTCATCATTGATAAATACATTGATCCCAATCCAGTTAGGTGCATTCAGTACTTTGGCGAAATACTCCGGATAACCATTTTTCCACCAGCCAACTTTGGTCTTGTCTGGATAGAAAACACCTCCAATATAGCTTCCCTGGAAACTAGGCCCGGAATAATGCTCCTCGAAATTAGCACGCTGCCCCATGGCACCGTTACCAATACTGAATAAACTTTCAGAAGATTTTACTCGGCCCGTATCAAACTCTTCTTCTATGATCGACCACGCATCAGGTTTAATATAATCTTGATTCATTAGTTCTATTTTCTCAATAAGTTTTCTATAAATTCTATTTTAATCTCTGTGAAATCGGGGAAGACATGATCTGCTTCGTTCAGCACTTCCTTATCTCCAATTCCTATACTTGTCATTTTACCGATATTCGCTGCCTGTACTCCGGCAACAGAATCTTCGAATACCACACAATTTTGTGGATCTGTCTTTAATTTATCTGCCGCAATTAAAAATACTTCTGGATCTGGCTTTGCCCTGCTTACATCTGTACCGTCCACTATGGCATCGAATTTATCATACAGATCTATTTTCTTTAAAATGGGTCTGGCGTTCTTACTTGCTGAACCCAAGGCAAAAGGCACATTGTTTTCTGTAAGATAATCCAGCACCTTCTGAACTCCGGGAAGAATTTCCTTTTCGTCCATTTTATCCACATAAGATAAGTAATTTTCATTTTTCATGGCCATCTGCCTTTCAAACTCATCGTCTGCAAGCTCCATATTTCCCCATTTCAGAATCCTTTTTAAAGATTCTACCCGGCTTACTCCTTTTAACTGCTCATTCTGCTCTTCGGTAAAATCAAATCCGAGATCATTCGCCAATTTTCTCCAGGCCAGAAAATGAAATTTGGCAGTATCTACTATTACACCATCCAGATCGAATATGAATGCTTTATGATTGCTCATCTATATTTATTCTTTTATTTGTTTGAACTCTTAAAGTTAAAAGTCCTGATAAGATCATGGAAAAACCTCCTACCATCAAGGCATAAATAGGTTCTCCATTAAAAAGTTCTTTTACTAAAAACCCTAATATGGTCGCGGCCACGATCTGTGGGATCACAATAAAGAAATTGAAAACTCCCATATAATATCCCATTTTTGCTGAAGGCAGCGCACCAGATAACATGGCATATGGAATAGAAAGGATACTGGCCCAGGCCACACCTACTCCAACCATCGCTAAGAGTAAGCCTACTTTATCACTTAAGAAATAGACCGATATAAGTCCTAAACCACCCACGGTCAAAGCAAGTAAGTGGGTAACTTTGTTACTTGTTCTCCTGGCTAGCACCGGCAATAAGAATGCTACGGCTGCCGCAACTCCATTATAAACAGTGAACATCACGGTAACCCAGTCTGCGGCATCGTTGTATAATTCTGAAGTGGTATCGTTAGTCCCGAAAACATGACCGGTAACTGCAGGAGTTGTATAGATCCACATGGAAAACAAGGCGAACCAGGAAAAGAATTGCACCCACGCCAGTTGTTTCATAGCTGGGGGCATATTCAGCATATCTGTGATGATCACCGTAAAACCATTTCGTATCTTCTTTTTCCTTAAAGTAGAAACGATAATAAAGAGAATTCCCGCAATAATAAGACCTACGAATAGGATATATAATTCCTTGGTAAGCCCGTTCTGATAGATCAAAAAGGAAATAATAGCTCCAATTACGGTCATGACCACCCCAATAATAAGCTGGTTCCTGATATTTTTTGATTTATCTATAACCTCAACCCTCTCAGGTTTGTCTTTCAATTTTTCTTTTTCAAAGGCTTCCAGTTCTGCAGGGGAGTATTCTTTAGATTTAATGACCGTCCATAATACGGCCAGTAAAAAGACGACACCACCTACATAAAAGGACCATTTTACCGAATCTGGTATGATCCCTTCTGGCGCAGTATTACTAATCCCGAACCAATTGGTAAACATATATGGTAATAACGAACCTACTACGGCCCCTACTCCAATAAAGAAACTTTGCATAGCAAAACCGAGAGTCCTTTGCCTGTCTGGCAAATTATCTCCCACAAATGCCCTGAAAGGTTCCATGGAAATATTTATGGAAGCATCCATGATCCAAAGTGTTCCCGCGGCAACCCATAAGGTTGGCGAGTTAGGCATAATGAATAAGGCTATGGAAGATAAAATGGCACCAATAAGGAAATAAGGTCTACGCCTGCCCAGTTTGGTCCAGGTGCGGTCGCTAAAATATCCTATTATTGGCTGTACCACTAAACCGGTAACCGGCGCGGCGATCCACAAGATCGGGATCTCTTCTACACTAGCCCCAAGGGTTTCAAAAATTCTTGAAGTATTGGCATTCTGCAAGGCGAATCCAAACTGAATTCCGAGAAAACCGAAACTCATGTTCCAGATCTCCCAGAAGCTTAAGGTACGTTTACGCATATCGTAAATTTTAATGATCACGATAAGCCAATGACTTATCAAAACTTAAACAAGGTAGGAAGTAAAAATATAAGTTCTGATAAATTTCAACTGAGGCAAATATATATAAATTTTAAAACGCCCTGCCTATTTCTTTGATTTTGTTGAATTTCTAACCACCAAACCTGTTTCTACTATGATCGTTTTATAATAGTCCTCTTCTGTAGGAGTGCGCTCAAGCTTCTCTATTAACAACCTTGCCGACTCTTCCCCGATTCTCATCCCGTGCTGACTTACGGTAGTTAAACTTGGAATGAATCTTTTGGAAAGCTCTCCATCTGTAAATCCAATTACCGAAACATCTTCAGGAACTTTTTTACCCTGTTCCTGAATAGCCTTGATCGCTGAAATAGCAAAATGCTCATTTACCGCAAAAACACCATCAACGTCCTTATCTTTCAGAAATTCTGAGATCTCAGCTTCCGAATCTTCCATCTCCTCCACCTTAAGAACAAGGTCCTCATTATATACCAGTCCATTTTCTTCCAGGCTCTCCTTATATCCCTTGGTACGAAGTTTCCCGACACTCACGTAATCTACCGTTGAGATCAACGCGATCTTGCGACATCCTATATCATATAAATGCTGAACCGCTTTTTTAGCACCGGCCACATCATCTATGATCACTTTATCACAGGCAATATTCTCCACAACCCTGTCGAACAACACCAAGGGCATCCCCTGGTTGATAGCTTCAATTAAATGATGATAATCTCCTTTTTGCATGGTTTCCTTGGCCAGGGAAAGGATAAAACCATCGGTACTCCCATTAGCCAGCATCTCCATGTTAAGTACTTCCTTATCAAAGGAGTTGTCTGAAAGACACACAAAAACATTATATCCCATCTCATTGGCCACTTTCTCCACCCCGCTAATCACGGTAGTAAAAAAATGGTGCACGATCTCCGGGATAATAATACCTATGGTTTTTGTCTTCCTGTTCTTAAGACTTAAGGCAATATTGTTTGGTTTGTAATTATAATGTTTAGCAAAAGCCTTGATCTTTTCTCGGGTTTCCTCCCCTATTTCGGGGCTATCTCTCAAAGCTTTTGAAACGGTAGATATAGAAACATCTAATTCTTTCGCAATTTTCTTTAGGGTAAGTTTTGGCTTCATTTAGTTTCGATATTCTTGATTTTGGGCAGCCCTGATTTTCAGTCCTTCAAATTTACCATATTTAAATTATTAATGTCATAACAATGAAAAGTTTTCAACACGAAAACGTTTTCGTCGCAGTACTGACGGGAATTCCCCGAATATTGGCAATCATTTTACATACATTTAACCTCAGGAAGTAAAAATATAAGGTTAATTTTTATTTAAAACCAATAGAAAATTTATGAGAACTTTATTTAAAAGCACATTGTTTTTGCTGTTGATGCTGCCAATGAGCTTTTTTGCCCAAAACACCGTTACCGGTAATGTGAGCGAAAGCGCCACAGGGTTACCGATTCCAGGTGCCAACGTAATTGTTCAGGGTACCACGAACGGTGCTGTTACAGATTTTGATGGTAATTATTCCATTAGTAATGTTGCGGAAGGTGATATTCTCACCTTTTCTTATTTAGGATTCGCAACCAAAGAGATCACTTATAGTGGCCAGTCTACCATCGATATTTTATTAGATGAAGATTCTGCCACACTGGAAGAAGTGGTTTTAATAGGATACGGTGCGACCTCAGAACAGGATGCCACCGGAGCCGTGGAAAAGATTTCTGCAGACCAGTTTAACCAGGGAGCGGTTGTTTCCCCGGAACAACTTATCGCAGGTAAATCTGCCGGTGTACAGATCACCCCTGGTGGTGGTGCTCCGGGACAGGGAGGAACCATCCGTATTCGTGGTGGCTCATCGCTTTCTGCTTCCAACGACCCTTTAATTGTAGTAGATGGTGTGCCATTGGACCAGAGAGGTGTTGCCGGTTCCAGAAACGCGCTGAACTCTATTAACCCAAATGAAATTGAAGACTTTACCGTACTTAAAGATGCTGCGGCAACTTCTATTTATGGTTCCAGAGCTTCAAACGGGGTAATCCTGATCACTACCAAAAAAGGTAAAAGGGATACTCCATTCCAGTTTTCTTATGATGTAAAGGTATCTACCGGAAGCATTAACGATAAGGTGGATGTACTTAACGCTGAGGAATTCAGAAATTTGATCAACAATACCCCGGGAACAGATCCTTCTCTTTTAGGAGATTCAGATACAGACTGGCAGGATGAGATCTATGAAACTTCTTTTGGTGCTATTCACAACCTTACCGCAACCCAGGGTATTGGTAATTTCTATTACAGGCTTAACTTTAACCACACTGCTGAAAATGGTGTGCTTACTGGAGATTACTACGAAAGAAACGCTTTTAACGTAGCTTTGAACCAGGATCTTTTTGATAATAAACTGAAACTGTCTTTGACTTCTAAGAACAGTTTAGACAAGAATAAGTTTGCCGACCAGGGAGCTATTGGTGCTGCTGTGGCCTTCGACCCTACTCAATCTGTATACGATGATACACTTCCTTTTGGAGGTTATTTCGAATTCAATAGACTATCAGGCGGAGATATCGTTCAGCAGAATCTTGCAACGAGAAACCCGGTTGCACTTCTGGATCTTTATGAAGATGATAACCAGACCAGGAGATCTATCACCAACCTGAACGCTGAATATAAATTTCACTTCCTTCCAGAATTGAAAGCAGTTGTAAATGCAGGTTTCGATTATGCTGAAGCCAGCGGGGGTACTTTTCGTCCTTTAGTTGCTGCTGCGAACACTACCAACATAGACCAGTTCAGCAATTACGAGAATATTAACAGAAACCTTCTTCTGGATACTTATTTAAACTATAAGACAGATGTAAATTTTCTGAATACTACTGAAGTAGACCTTACGGCAGGACATTCTTACCAGGAATTCTATTCTTTTTCTGATGTTACAGGAACAGAGCAGGACCAGGTTTTCGATTTCCCAAGAGACATTAATCGTAACGCGCTGGAGTCTTATTTCGCCAGAGCAAGTTTCGATATTAATGATAAATACCTTATCTCGGGAAGTATTCGTGCTGATGGTTCTTCAAGAGTAGCACCACAGAACAGATGGGGTTATTTCCCGGCTGCCTCTGTAGGTTGGAAATTGCATAATGAAGATTTCCTTGCCGCCTCAAATGTTATTTCTGAATTGAAACTTCGAGGTGGATACGGTGAGACCGGTAACTACGAAATTGGAAGAAACTACGGTTACCTTGGACTTTATACTCCTAGCCAGGGAGGTGCGAGATACCAGTTTGGAAGTACTTTTGTACCTACTTTAAGACCTGAAGAATATGACGAAGACCTTAAATGGGAAAGCCTTATCAACTATAACGCTGGTATCGATTTCGGATTCTTCAGCAATAGACTAAGCGGATCTGTAGATGCTTATTACAGAGAAACTGAAGATCTTATCGCTACCGTGCCGGTTCCTGCCGGGGCAAACCTTTCAGACCAGTTGCTAACTAACGTAGGTACTACGGTAAGTAGAGGTATCGAAGTTGGATTAAGCGGTGATATCGCCAGATCTGAAGATTTCAACTGGACCCTGAATTACAATATCTCATTCCAGGACCTGGAGATCACAAAACTAACTCTTGGAGACGATCCAAATTTCTTTATTCCTCAAGGAGGAATTAGCGGTGGTGTTGGTAACAACATTCAGCTATGGAAAGAAGGATATGATCCAACGACATTCTTTGTTTTCAGACAGGTATATAATGAGCAGGGACAGCCAATCGAAGGTGCTTATGTAGATGTTAACGGTGACAACCAGATCACTGAAGCAGATAAGCAACCTTATAAGAAGGCTACCCCAGATTATTACATGGGTCTAACCAATACGATGAATTATAAGAATCTTGATTTTAGCTTTACCTTTAGAGGAAGCTTCGGGAATTACATTTATAATAACACGCAATCTGCTAACGGATTTATCGAGGCAGGAACGAATACACCTTCAAATTACTATTCTAACCTGAACTCTAACGTACTGGAGACAGGCTTTGTAAACAGCCAGTTCTTTTCAGATTACTACCTACAGGCAGCAGATTTCGTAAAACTTGACAACATTAGTGTTGGGTATACAATCCCTGGAGAAAAAGTTGATTTCAGAGCTTCATTAACGGCTACCAATGTATTGGTAATCACAGATTATGAAGGGCTGGATCCTGAAGTATTTGGAGGAATAGACAACAACTTCTACCCTAGATCAAGAAGATTTGTACTTGGGCTGAATATTGCATTTTAATGAATAATAGAAAAATTACAAGAATCATGTTTAATAAACTAAAATCGACTTTCCTTGTTCTCTTCGGATTGGCTGTATTATGGTCTTGCGAAAGCGAATTAGACCTTAAGCCAGAGGACAACAGGGAAACTTCTGAATCTGCATTTGAAGATCCGGAAGCATACAAACAATTTCTTGCTAAGCTATACGCAGGATTTGCTATAAGCGGTCAGGATGGACCGGCCGGTGACCCAGACCTTTCCGGACTGGACGAAGGATTTTCACAGTATATGCGTTTATACTGGAAATTACAGGAACTTACTACAGATGAGGCTGTAATTGGATGGAATGATGGTACTATTAAAGACCTTCACAACCAAAACTGGACTTCTGGTAACGAATTCATCAGAACCATGTATTCCAGAGTGATGTACCAAATCGCACAGTCTAACGAATATCTTAGACAAACAGAACCTTCTGTGCTGGAAGGCCGTGGTGTAGATGCTGCAACGCAGGATCAGATCGCTGTTTACAGAGCTGAAGCAAGGTTCTTAAGAGCGCTTAGTTACTGGCATGCTCTGGACCTTTATGGAAATCCTCCTTTCGTAACTGAAGAGGATGCTGTTGGAGCTTTCCTTCCGGAACAAATTTCAAGCAACGAACTTTTCGATTATATAGAAAGTGAGCTTTTAGCTATTGAAGGTGATCTTATTGATGCAGGTGCTAATGAATATGGACGTGCAGACAAGGCCGCTGCCTGGATGTTACTGTCAAAGTTGTACCTGAATGCCGAGAAATATACCGGTACAGGCAGATACAGTGAGGTAGTGAATTACACAAATAAGGTGATCGATGCCAACTATAGCCTGGTAGATGATTATCAGAAATTATTCCTAGCAGATAACAATTCTAACGGTGCTCAAAACGAGATCATTTTCCCAATTACTTTTGATGGGATCAACACTCAGGCTTATGGAGGGATGACCTTCATTATTCACGCTGCCGTAGGTGGAGAAATGGATCCTGATGCATTTGGTATCAACGGTGGATGGGCTGGTCTAAGAACTACCTCTGCCCTGGTAAACAAATTCCTTGATGATGAGGATGATGCAATTGAAGAAGTTGAGGATGAAAGAGCTATTTTCTTTACTGAAGGACAATCTAAAGAGATTGAGGATATCTCTAGCTTTACAGATGGTTATGCTGTAGCTAAATACAAGAATATCGATACCGATGGCAACGCAGGATCAGATCCAACCGGAGATTTTCCAGATACAGATTTCCCGATGTTCCGTTTAGCAGATGCTTACCTTATGTACGCGGAAGCTGTTCTTAGAGGTGGAGGTGGAAGCGAAGCCGATGCTGTAGCTTACATCAACGAATTAAGAGAAAGAGCTTATGGAAATTCAGATAATAACATTTCTTCAGGCGATCTATCCCTTAATTTCATTCTTGCTGAAAGAGCCAGAGAACTTTACTGGGAAGCACACAGAAGAACAGATCTTATTAGATTCGGACAATTCTCTGATGGCGGAGTATGGCCATTTAAAGGCGGAGTTCCACAAGGAACCACTACCGAATCTTTCAGGGATCTTATGCCAATTCCGGCTTCAGATCTAGGTGTGAACACCAACTTAACCCAAAATCCAGGATATTAATATAACAATAGAATCAAAATGAAAAAGTTTTCAATTTTCTTATTAACGATAATCGCATTTGTGGGATTCACTTCCTGCGACCATGATGATGACGTAGTATTTGTGGCACAACCAGACCCTGAAGGGATCATGTTCACCAATTCAACTGCAGAATCTTATACTTTAACTAACCAGACATCTGCCAACATAGCTGAGCGTTTTGTTTGGAACGAGGTAGACTTCAATGCCCCTACCCCGGTTACTTATGAACTACAGGGTTCAACGGCTTCAGATTTTTCAGGGTTTGATGTAATTGGAACTACTTCTCAGAATAACCTGGCAGTAACAGTAAGCCAGTTAATGGATCTTGCTGAGGATGCTGGTCTTGACAATGATCCTAATACCGAAATGCCTAATTCAGGACAGGTATATTTCAGAGTTCGTGCTTATGCCGGTGACGGTGCCAGCAACAGCCTGGAAGAGATTTCAGAAATGATCTCTTTAAATGTAGTATTGCCAGAAGAAGGTGAAGAAGAAGCTCCAGCGAAAATGGACCTTTTCCTTGTGGGAGATGCTACCGCTACTGGATGGGATAACACTGCAACAAGTAATAACTATCCATTGTTCAGAGATTCAGAAAACGAGAACATCTATTACTATACCGGGAAATTAAATGCCGGTAGTGTAAAAGTGATCGAGAATAGAGGTGCGTGGGCTCCACAATATGGTGGTGAGAACGGAACTCTAATGTACAGACCAACCGAAGATGTTGCAGATCCACCGGCAATACCTGTAGATGCTGCAGGTTACTATACTTTCACTATCAATATAGATGAAATGACCTACAGCCTTGAATCGTATGATGCTTCAGGAGCTACTGTATACAACATGATTGGTCTTGTTGGAGAAGGTACTACTGTAGGATGGCCAGGTGACGATAACCCAACACCAGACATCCTTTTAACTCAGTCTTCTTTTGATCCGCACATCTGGTATGCAAAAGATGTTGAACTTTCTGAAGCAGGGATCAAATTCAGAGCTAACCAGACCTGGGACGTAAACTGGGGTGGTGGTCAAAACTTCCCTAGTGGTCAGGCTACAGGAGATGATATCATCGTATCTGCCGAGGGAATTTACGAAGCCTGGTTTAACGACCTTACCGGAAGGTATATTTTCGTACCTCAGGTAACTGAAGAATAAAAACAAAATTTTCTAAGAAAAAGGCTGCCTTCCCGCAGCCTTTTTTTTCCTAAAATTCGAAAAATGAAGAAAAATAAGTATTTGATAATCGGTGCTTTAAGCCTTATGATAGGATTAACCGGATGTTCTTCCGATGATTCAGGAGATGTGGTAGATCCTACAGATGATGTGGTCATAGACCCAGATCCAGACCCTAATCCAGACCCACAGCCCTTGAATCTTTCAGATTATGATAATGGGAGTCGTGTAATGATGCAGGCATTCTACTGGGATGTAGAACCGCGTTTTGAATGGTGGACCAATCTTACCGAAAAAGTTCCTGGTTGGGCCGATGCAGGTATAGATCGTCTTTGGGTTCCTGTAGCCACGAAAGGTCAGTCTGGAGGATACTCCATGGGATATGATGTTTCAGATTATTTCGACTTCGGAAATTACGAGCAGCACGGTACTACTGAGACTCGCTTTGGTTCAAGAGAAGAACTGGAGACCTTCATTGCTACGGCACATGATAATGATGTGGAAGTGATCGCAGATATCGTAATTAACCATAACAGCGGCGGCGGACTTGAATATAATCCATACAGAGACAAGGAAACCTATACCTTGTTTGATGAGGAACATGGGAATGCATCTGGAATGTTCAACCGTAATTATGAGGATTTTTATCCAAATAGCGTAAGCAATTACGACCCGGGTAGTCTTTTCTATGCCGAGACCAATCTTGACCATAACAGGGAAAGAGTGCAGAACTGGCTTTGGAAAGAGGATAATTCTGTTGCTAAATATTACAAGAATGTCATGGGCTTTGATGGCTGGAGATTCGATTATGTTCTTGGCTTCGAGCCATGGGTGGTAAAAGCCTGGCTGGATGAAGTTGGCGGCTTTTCTGTTGCTGAACTTTGGGATGGTCGTGCTTCTGTACTGGAAGAATATGTTGAAGAAACTGGAAGTGGAGCTTTCGATTTCGCGGCATTCTATAAACTTGAAGAAAGTCTAGACAGGTACGAGGATCTTACGAATCTGCAGGGAGAAATGCTTTGGCAGACCTATCCGGAAAAAGCCATCACCTTTACGGCGAATCACGACACCGAAAAAGATACGAATGAGGATAACAATATTAAGCGTTCTAACAAGATGAAAGCTTACTCATTTATCCTTACCCACCCGGGATATCCATCTGTTTTCTATCTGGATTATGAAGATGAAGCCTTTAAAGAGGAAATTAAGAACCTTATAAACATTCATAATAGCCTGGCTACAGGTGAGTTGGAAGTGCTCTATGCAGATAATGATGAATATATTATGAAAAGAAGCGGAACAGGCACAAATCCTGGATTAATTCTCTATATTAGCATCAGCAACAGCACCAAGAGAAGGTCTGTAAGTTCAAACTGGAATAATGTTACCCTGATGGATTATAGTGGTAACACAACATATAACCCTACCTCCGATGAAAATGGGATGGTTCAGATCGAAGTACCGGCAAATAGTTATGCCATTTACTCGATCACCAAATAACCTTTTATTTTTGAATTTTCATAGGTGTTAATTCAATGAAGGCTCCGCCCACAGCGGGGCCTCTTTTTTTTAGGGGTAGTTTTAAGAATTTCTGACCAAATTTTCACGAATTCTGTTTGTTCCCGCAATAATATTTCTGCATTGGAACTATCCAACACAATTTCAAATATGAAAATTATAATTTTCATTATTTGTCAACTTTCTATTGTTAGTAATTTTTTAGTTTGCTGATAGTCAATATATTAACAGTTTTTTCTTGATAACTTTTTCTAAACGATTTGTTAATTGTCTCATTTCTTTGATTAGTTTTATACCGCAGTAAAACGAAATTCTAACCTAAAAATCTCATTTATATGCCTGTAGAAGAAAAACCAGTCGTTCCACAAACCTATACCCAGGAACAGGCTTATGAAGCATCTCTAAAATATTTCAAAGGCGATGATCTTGCCGCCAGAGTTTGGGTAAATAAATATGCCCTTAAAGACTCCGATGGAAATATCTATGAACTTACTCCAGATGATATGCACAGACGTATCGCGAAGGAGATCGCCAGAGTTGAAAAAAAGTATCCTAATCCTATGAGCGAAGATGAAGTTTTTGACCTTATCAAAAATTTCAAATATATCGTACCTCAGGGAAGCCCGATGGCAGGAATTGGAAACCCATACCAGGTTGGATCACTTTCTAACTGTTTCGTGATTGGGAATGATGGGAATTCAGATTCTTATGGTGGTATTATGAAGATAGACCAGGAGCAGGTACAATTAATGAAGAGACGTGGTGGAGTTGGTCATGACCTTTCTCACATTCGCCCAAAAAGTTCTGCGGTAAAGAATTCGGCATTGACTTCTACGGGAATTGTTCCTTTTATGGAGCGTTATTCAAATTCTACCAGGGAAGTTGCCCAGGATGGAAGACGTGGAGCTTTAATGCTTTCAGTATCCATTAATCATCCGGATGCTGAAGATTTTATCGATGCTAAAATGGAACAGGGGAAAGTTACAGGCGCCAATGTTTCGGTTAGAATTGATGATGAATTTATGAAAGCTGTTAAAAACAACAGCAATTATACTCAAAAATACCCGGTATTTAGCGAGAAGCCTAAATTCCAGAAAGATATAGAAGCGAATAAGCTTTGGAAAAAGATCGTTCATAACGCATGGAAATCTGCTGAGCCAGGAATCCTGTTCTGGGATACCGTGATCAACGAATCTGTGCCAGATTGTTATGCAGATCTTGGATACAAAACGGTTTCAACAAACCCATGTGGTGAGATCCCGCTTTGTCCTTATGACTCTTGTCGTTTACTTGCAATCAACCTATTTTCTTATGTAGAGGAGGCATTTACAGATAAGGCGCATTTCAACTTCGATTTATTTAAGAAGCACGTTGCTGCGGCACAAAGAATAATGGATGACATCATTGATCTTGAATTGGAGAAGATCGACAATATCCTGGCCAAGATCGATTCAGACCCAGAAAGTGATGAGATCAAAGCTGTTGAAAAGAACCTATGGTTGAATATCCGTCAGAAAGCTTATGAAGGTCGTAGAACAGGAATTGGTATCACTGCTGAAGGTGATATGCTAGCCGGTCTTGGTATTAAATACGGTAGCAAGGAAGGAATAGACTTTTCTGTAGATATCCACAAGAATATTGCTTTAGCTGCTTACAGGGCTTCTGTAGATACAGCTAAAGAAAGAGGTGCTTTTTCTATTTTCGATTCAGAAAGAGAAAAAGACAACCCGTTTATCCTTAGACTTAAAGAGGCTGATGAAAAGCTTTATTATGATATGCTGGAATATGGTAGAAGAAACATTGCCCTTCTTACCATCGCTCCTACCGGAACTACAAGTTTGATGACCCAGACTACCTCTGGTATCGAACCAGTATTCCTTCCAGTGTACAAGAGAAGAAGAAAAGTGAATCCTAATGATAAAGATGCAAGAGTAGATTTTGTAGATGAAGTTGGAGATTCATGGGAAGAATACGTGGTTTTCCACCATCGTTTCAAGGAGTGGATGAAAGCCAATGGTCACGAGATCGATAAGAATTACACTCAGGAAGATCTTGACAAACTGGTAAAATTATCACCTTACTACCAGGCGACTTCCAACGATGTGGATTGGTTGAGCAAAGTGAAGATGCAGGGAGCTGTTCAAAAATGGATAGATCACTCTATTAGTGTAACCATCAACCTCCCTAATGATGTTGATGAGGAGCTGGTAGGAAAATTATACCTGGAAGCATGGGAAGCTGGATGTAAAGGAGTAACTGTTTATCGTGACGGTTCACGTTCTGGAGTTCTTATTTCTAATGAAGAGAAAAAAGAAGAGGAAACTGAAACTACAGCGGGTAACTTCCCATTAAAAAGACCGGAAGTTCTAACTGCAGATGTAGTTCGTTTCCAGAATAATAAAGACAAATGGATCGCTTTCATTGGTCTGGTAGACGGAAGACCTTACGAGATCTTCACCGGTTTTGCCGATGATGAAGAAGGTATCCTAATCCCAAGATGGGTAACCGAAGGTTATATTATCAAGGCCAGAAATGAAGACGGATCATCCCGTTACGATTTCCAGTATGAGAACAAACGTGGATATAAAACGACAATTGAAGGTCTTTCACATAAGTTCAATCCGGAATTCTGGAACTACGCGAAACTGATCTCCAGTACGCTTCGTCACGGAATGTCTATAGACAATGTGGTAGATCTTATTAACAGCCTTCAGCTTGATAGTGAATCTATCAATACCTGGAAGAATGGTGTGGTAAGAGCTCTTAAGCGTTATATCGCTGACGGTACTGTTGCCAAAAAGGAAAAGTGCAGCAATTGTAATTCCTCAAATCTAATATACCAGGAAGGATGCTTAACCTGTAAGGACTGTGGTTCTTCTAAGTGTGGTTAATTTTCTGTTATAACTGCAAAAAAAGGTCCCGGCATTTAGCGGGACCTTTTTTGTTTTGGTAACTGATAGATCGTTTTGATAATTCTCAAGCTATATTCCTATCTGCGACTATAGACCCTGAAATAAATTCAGGGTGACGGAGGATTTTATTCGTCATGCTGAACTTGTTTCAACATCTTATTAATTATCACAATCTAAACTTTCTGGGAGGTAAGAAATATAACCCTAAACCAAAGACATGCAATCTGTTATTCAGAGCGGAACGCAGAGAAGCGAAGAATCCTTTACAAATTGATTATTGCTCATTGGTTATTGTTAATTGCTAATTGTTCACTGATTTTATTGAATCCTCACACTCCTAATACCAACCCCATGTGGTTGTTGAAGTTCCCCCTCTTCTATCCCCGGACCTATTGAGAATTGGATCGCTTCAACCTCCTCCAATTTCAGTTCGCCTTGATAGGAATGATCAAAATAATAAGGTAGAAATCCCGGGTAAGGTCTAGGCAGCGTGACTGTTCTAACTGGTTTAAGATCCTTAATATCGATCTCTATTTCCTTAACTTCATCTGTAAGTTCGACGGTCTTTCCAAAGGCCGCTCCGTTGCTCATGACCAAAGCTACCTGGATCTTTTCTGGACTATCTATCAGACTTCTCGCTTCAATGATCAGCTTATCTTTAGCTGATATTGATCTTGCTCCCAGATTTTCTGAAAAGTTATACCTGAAAGAATAATCGTAGATAGGATCTGCATCCAGGTTTTCAATATCTTTTTCAAATAACTTATCCAGCCTTACTTGAAATTCCGCTTCATTAGAACCTACGGGCACTACATTATTAGCTTTATTCCATTGTCGCACGACTTTTTCTGAATCTGTAGCCGCATTAAAAAGGTAGACCGGTGCGCCTTTTTCTAAAATAGCAGTTTCAAATTTCTCTTGGGAATGAAAGTCCCAGTCGGCCGGACTGCCTTCTACCCCGCCTGGAAAAGTAATTTTCCCGTCTGAAGTAGAAACGATAATCCTGTATTTCAGAAACCCGTTCTTCAGTAGATTTTCAGGCACCTCTGCAGAATAATCATAATTATTATCCGCCTTTAATTCTAAAGATTCATAATTGTTCCCATTTTCTAACCAGGCTTCTACTTTAGTGACAGGATCTTTTGAAACCAGGGTCGCTTTGATCTTGATCGGTGTACCTTCAGTGCTTGTGGTCACAGGTTCGTGAACCAGGTAAGTCTTGTCTACCGTACTTTTCTGAGCCTCGAAGGCTTCCAGTTCATAATTCTTATCATTATCGTAGGTGGAAATATCAAATTCTTTCCCTTGAGCATTCAGCAAATAGGTACCCGGTGAGATTTCAAATTGTTTTCCTTCCACTTGAAAAGATGCATTATTTCCTTCATTCAATCCTGAAACCTTGAAATTTTCGGCTAAATCTTTAAGGTCCAGCTCGATCTTATTTTCTTTCCAGCTAATCACTGAAACGGTTTTATCCAGGCTATTGCTACCAAACGGATTTCTAATCAGGATTGGATCTGGCATAACCTCCAATCTCCAAACTCCGTCTTCCAGTTTATCCAGGAAATAAGCACCTTTCCCTGCATACTTCACAATTTCAGAATTCCCAAGCCCGGCGATTTGCTTTAATCTTGAAACCTGCTTTGGTTCAATTTCGTTGGAATTGGTATAAATGAACTTTTCGCCAGAATTATAGGTAGCGACATCTCCTTTATAACTGATCTTAAAATCACCAAATTCAAGATTTTCAGGGTAAACCCCCAGATCTTTGTTCATAGAAACCCTATGAAAGATCTCTGAAACGATCATCAGCGCCAGGGCTTTGTGGGGAGTATAATTCAGGTTCATATAATGCGTATTATACTCGGTATTGGCATACGCTAAAAAGCTTGGATCATAGGCAAAATGTGTTGCCAGCTGTATTCCGGCTTCCCTGATACTCCTCGCAATTGCCGGATACATATAAGATTTATTCACATCTGCCGCATCGAACTCATACACCAGTTTAGCCTTATTATTTTCTTCGATAACATCTTCAAACGGAATTTTATAATCATTCACATTAGGCAATAGATTACCTTCCAGTTCCTGTTGAAAACCGAGTCCGGTGGGATACCACTGGAAGGTTCCTCCGTCTATTTCTGAAGTGAAATAAGTATCGGCTAGATGTACGCTATGGCTCACGTTATAGAAAATCGGCTTTTTAGTGCCAGTACTTTTCATCGCCTTAACCATTTTATTGATGAACGATTTCACATCCTGTGGAGTTCCGCGGTGATGCGGTTCATTACTGACCTCAAAAGCAATCAAATTTGGTTCATTCTTATAGGCAACACCCGTATACGGGTTTACATGCTCAAGAAACTGGCTCAGGTAATTCTCCTGCGCTTTTATGGCTTCAGGATCGGTTAGACTATTTTCCTTTCCATATTTATTGGAAAATCCCTGCGTATCCTCATCGGGCTCGGGCCAGCCATTTCCCCAATAAGCAATGGGTGTGATCACAAAATTTATATTGCGCTTCTTTAATTCGTTCAGTAAATAATCAAAAGCATCTAAATGTTCATTTTCAATTAGATTTCCCTTTTCATCACTTATCTCGGTATCCCAGACATGAAGACGGTAAAGGTCAAAGTTCAATCGGGTAAAATGATAGATATCCCTATCCATTTCAGCTTTGATGTCTAAACCTTTCTTTTCTGCCGACCTGTAGGCATGTGCAAAGGGCGCAGAATAATTTACCCCGAAACCATGCACTTCTTCATTGTTATGCCCCCATCTCATAATGCCGGAATCATCAACATAAACATCTCCCTTTTGTTGATTTTGTGCGTTTAAGCCAGTAAAAGCTATGACCAGGGCAAAAGTAAACAGGCTAAAAATCAATTTTAGTTTCTTCATTTGAGGTAAATTTTCAATTAAATATCACAGATCTGAATGCCTTCACGAAGAGCGGAAAGCTTATCATCATAAGTTGGAATAAATTCCTGGGCCACGAATCCGTCAAAACCGGTAGCATAAATTGCTTGCATAATCGCAGGATAATTCAATTCCTGGGAGTCGTTTATTTCATGCCTACCCGGCACTCCCCCGGTATGATAATGATTTATGTATTCGTGGTTTTCCTGGATAGTTCTAATCACATCGCCTTCCATGATCTGCATATGATAAATATCGTAGAGCAGTTTAAAGTTAGGTTTGTTCAGCCTTTTAGCCAGTTTCACTCCCCAATCTGTGTGATCGCACATATAATCTTTATGATCCACTTTACTGTTTAGCAGTTCCATAACCAGGTTCACATTTAGTTCCCGGGCATAATCCAGTAACGGAGTGAGGCCTTTTACACAATTGGTAATTCCAGTCTCCTCATCCATCCCATTTCTATTTCCCGAAAAGCAAATGACATTCTTGATTTTATGTTCCGAAGCCTTTTTAATAAGACCGCTATACTTTTCCTGGAGGGAAGCATGGTTTTTGAGATCATTAAAACCTTCAGTTATACTGGCAAAATCATCTGTAGCCATGGAACAAACCAGGCCTTCTTTTTCCACCGTATCCCAATCAGATGGTTTTAAAAGATCGATGCCCGTAATTCCCAATTTCGCACATGCTTTGGCAAAATCTTCCAGCGGAATATCCTGGTAACACCATCTGCAAACCGAATGCTTTATCTTTCCTGAAAAGGAATAAGACTTCGAAAGCTCAGCTTTGGAACTTAATTCTGAAGCTAAAACACCGGAGATACCGGTAAAACTTAAGATACCTGCCCCCAGGCCAAGATTCTTAAGCAATTTTCGTCTGTTCATTCGATCTGCCATGGAATATATTTTTCTAAAATTAATAATAAATGTAAATATTACAATTAATAATCAGAAAAATCATTCCGAAGGAATTTTAGGCTATCTCGAAGTTATACCCCGATTTTAAAAGTTTCTGATAATTCTCGTAATTGAATTTATAAAGGAAAGCTCCTCTTTTGCTGGTAGACTTATCTTTTTCATCCAGCTTTTCCAGAACATTTAGAGATAATACCTTTTTCCTGAAATTCCGCGCATCCAGCTCCCGCTGGTAGATAGCTTCATATAAAGCCTGCAATTGCGGAATGGTGAATTTTTCGGGTAAAAGTTCGAAACCAATGGGTTTATAACGGGCATTTTGTTTCAACTGCAGCAAAGCATCATGCACCATTTCGTTATGATCCAGTATCAATAATGGCAGATGATCTATTTCATACCAATGCGCACCATGCTGTTCTACCAGTTCCTCATCATAATCATCTATCCTTATCAAGGCATATTGCGCTATGGAAATACAGCGATATCCAGGATCACGGTCCTTTTTACCGTAACTTTTAAGTTGTTGCATAAACACATTTTCCAATCCTGTAGTTTCCCTGAGCACCCTCTGGCCGGCATATTCAAGATCTTCATCCAGTCTTACAAAGCTTCCAATTAAAGACCATTCACCTTTTAAAGGTTCTACCCTTCGTTTGAAGACCAGTAATTTTAATTTACCTTCGTGAAAACCAAAAATTATACAATCTGTAGCCACATACATCTTCTCCTTAACCTGGTACAGATCCTTGGAATTATAAGTCATTATTTAATTAAATTTCGATAAAGATAGATAATTCATAAAATTATTGAAACAACAATAAATGTATTATTTACGTTTATTATCTTTGAATCAAATCAAAAACGAAACATCTTGACCAACATCAGATCTTTTTCAATAAAACCGGAAGCATTAAAAAGCGATGAGTTTGATCTTACGGTAGAATCTCCGGGAAGGATCAATCTCATTGGGGAACATACCGATTACAATAACGGCTATGTGATGCCAACTGCCATTGATAAAAAGATCATCCTTAGATTTAAAAGGAATGGAACTAAAAATTTCTGCCGATTCTATAGTGAAATCTTTAACACAGGATTCGAATTTCAACTGGATAAACCTATAGAAAAAGGTAAGGGCTGGGAAAATTATATCCTTGGTGTGGTGCAGGAGATCATAAATAAGGATCTAAAACCTGAGGGTTTTGATTGCCTTATTGAAAGCAAGTTGCCGGTTGGTGCCGGCATAAGCTCTTCCGCTGCACTGGAATGTGGTGTCGCCAGCGGAATTAACGCTCTTTTTGATCTGGGATTAACCGATCTTGAGATCGTGAAATTATCTCAGAAGGCTGAAAATGATTTTGTGGGATCTAATTGCGGAATCATGGATCAGTTCGCCTCGGTGATGAGTAAGAAAGGAACGATCATAAAACTGGATTGCCTTAATCTCGAATCTGAATATATTCCGGCAGATTTCAAGAACTGTAAATTATTATTGCTGAATACCAATGTTTCTCATAACCTGGCCGATAGTGATTATAATTCACGCCGAGAAGAATGTGAAGCAGCCATAAAGATCATTCAGAAGGAATTTCCCAAAATAGTATCTCTAAGGGATCTTAGCTTTGAAATACTAAAGAATTTCAAAAATAAACTCTCTGCCAGGATGTATGATCGATGTCTGTACGTTCTTAAGGAAAATGAGCGTGTTTTAGCTGCAGCCAGTGAACTTAAGTCTGGTAACCTCAAAAGCTTCGGAGAACTCATGTATGCTTCTCACGAGGGGCTTCAGAATCTATACGAAGTTAGTTGTAAAGAACTGGATTTCCTGGTAGATCATTCCAGGAATAAAAATTTCATTTACGGTTCCCGTATGATGGGCGGTGGTTTTGGAGGATGTACCATAAACCTTATTGAAGAAGATCGAATAGATTCCTATATTCAGGAAGTTTCAGAAGCATATTTCCGCGAATTCGAAATCAAACTGGATGCGATTAGTGTGCTGCCAGGTCAGGGCACCCAAATTTTGAAAAATTAAGATATGAATAGCGAGCTGAATAATATTCCGCATAGAAGATATAATATACTTACCGGCGAATGGATCCTGGTTTCCCCGCATAGAACCAAAAGGCCCTGGCAGGGAAAAACCGAAGAAAATAAGTCTCATAAAAAAGAAAATTATGATCCCTCCTGCTATTTATGCCCTGGAAATACTCGGGCAAGCGGAGATACAAATCCAGATTATAAAGAACCTTTTTCCTTCAAAAACGATTTTTCATCCTTACTTCCAGATTCACCTGAGATAAACTTCAAGGAAGGTTTGCTACAGGCGGAAAGCGAAAGAGGGATCTGCAAAGTGGTTTGCTTTTCTCCAGATCATTCGCTTACGTTACCGCTCATGCAATTGGAAGACATTACCAAGGTAGTACAGATCTGGAAAAAAGAATATCTGGAATTAGGTTCAGCAGAGGATATAAACTATGTGCAGATCTTTGAAAACAAAGGGGCGATCATGGGTTGCAGCAATCCGCATCCACACGGGCAGATCTGGTCACAATCATCTATCCCCACCGAGATCCTTAAAAAATCTTTAAAGTTCAGGGAATACTGGGAGCAGCACAAGAACAGTATTTTATCAGATTATTTAGAGCAGGAACTCGAAGCCGGAGAAAGGATCCTGGATGAGAACGAGCATTTTGTAAGCCTTATTCCTTACTGGGCGGTCTGGCCGTTTGAAGCGATGATCATCCCGAAAAGACAATTACAGCATATTGGTCAGTTAAACGAAGCTGAAGAAAAAGCATTTGCTGAGATCATTAAAAAACTGACTATCAAATATGATAACCTTTTCGAGACTTCTTTCCCCTACTCTTCAGGAATTCACCAGATCCCTACAGATGGCAAATATTATCCCGAATGGCATTTTCATATGAGCTTTTATCCGCCGTTACTTAGATCTGCCACCGTCAAGAAATTCATGGTAGGTTATGAGATGTTCGCAGGACCTCAGCGCGATATTACTGCAGAGCAGGCTGCGGCACGCTTAAATGATCTACCAGAAGAACACTATTCAAATAGGATATAAGATTCGAAATGAATTGATAGAAATAAAAAAAGTCCGCCCTTCGAAAAGGGCGGACTTTTTTTATGAGATTAAGATAGTCTCTGCTTACTGTGCGAAATAAACGTAAACGAATATTACCAGGGCACAGATTCCAAGACCTACAGGAAGCACATATTTCCAAGGGCTGATATCAACCTGCTTGGTATGCTCAAGTACGTAATCTTCTTTTCTTGGTTTCACTCTACCAATGATATACATAATTGCGATGTTCATTACAAAAAGGATGGCCATTACATGTAGGTAATGCGGTAAAGCATCCTCTCCCACCACGAAATATTTTAATCCTAAATAAACAAGATATAGACCAACACCACTAAAAAGAGCAACTTTTGCCGCGATTGCCGGAATTTTCTTGGACAGGTAACCCACCACTACGATCGTAAGAATTGGAATACTATAACATCCATTCACCTCCTGAAGGTAACCGAAAAGTCCCTGAGGTGCATTCGCGATAAGCGGTGCAATAAACATGGAAGCTATAGCGATAAAAATACCGAAGGTTTTTCCTTTTTTAACCACTTCTCTTTCGGAAGCATTCGGGTTAAAATGATGCTTATAAATATCGATTCCGAAGAGAGTTACCGAAGAGTTCAAAGCTGAGTTAAACGAACTTAAGATCGCTCCGAAAAGGACTGCGGCAAAGAATCCAACAAGAACCGGAGGCAATACCTCGTTCACTAAAGCCGGGTATGCCTGGTCTGCATTATCAAGATCTCCCTGGAACATATGCCATGCGATGATACCCGGAAGCACCACGATAATTGGACCTAATATTTTAATAAAAGCTGCCAGCATCAATCCTTTCTGACCTTCCTTCAGGTTCTTGGCGGCTAGCGCTCTTTGAATGATCGCCTGGTTGGTTCCCCAATAGAACAACTGTACCAGCATCATTCCTGTAAATATCGTAGAAAATGGAACTGAAGCATCAGGACCACCAATAGAATCAAATTTTTCTGGATTGGAATCAACAAGCGTGGTCAAACCGGCAAACATATCTCCGTCACCAATTGCTATCAAACCAAAGACCGGGATCATTAGACCACCAATAAGAAGACCAATCGCGTTTATAGTATCTGAAACTGCTACCGCTTTAAGACCTCCAAAGATCGCGTAAATAGAACCTATGATACCAATGCCCCAAACACAGATCCAAAGCGCAGCGGTATCGCTTACACCAAGCATTTCAGGCACATCGAACATAGTACTGATCGCTAAACTTCCTGAATAAAGAACAATAGGAAGAAAAATGACCATGTAACCCGATAGGAAAAGACCAGAAACTATGGATTTCGTCGTCCTGTCGAATCTATTCTGAAGAAATTGCGGAACTGTAGTTAAACCTCCTTTGAGGTAACGCGGTAATAAAAATAAAGCGGTAACTACTATAGCAAGTGCGGCCAGAGTTTCCCAGGCCATTACCAGAATTCCTTCGCTGTAGGCCTGCCCGTTCAATCCTACGATCTGTTCTGTAGAAAGGTTGGTAAGCAATACCGATCCAGCGATCACTCCGGCGGTTAAACTTCTACCACCTAGAAAATAGCCATCGCTGGTGGTTTCATCGGTGGATCTGGTTGCAAAATAGGCAATTATAGCTACCAGGGCGGTAAAACCCACGAAGGATAGAATTCCAATCATAATTATTTCTTAAAATTTCGGTTAAATATAGAATTATTATTTTACAGAAAAAGCAAAAGTGATGTTGTTTTCATATAACTCACCAGGCTTTAATAAACTTGAGGGAAAATTTCTAAAATTAGGCGCATCCGGATAATTCTGTACCTCCAAGGCCACCGCCGGATACTTCTTATCGATCTCACTATGGTAATTCCAGGTATCAGGAAGATTTTCGGGTGAATACACCACTAAAACCGGCTGATTGCTGGACAACCTCATCTTTATACCACTTAAGGGTGCAAAAAGCTGCGCCTGAACCTCATTTTCCATTACATCCAGTACAAAAACGTCGTCCAGCTCACGATTGCCCAGCAATTTATTCTCTCGGTAATCTTTAGGACTATTCTTTAATTTGGTTAGGTTTCCTGTAGGCAGATTATTATCATCTAATTCCAGGATCTTTGAGGCATGAACCTGCATAAAGTGATCGCTTACACTTCCGCCACCATTAAGGTTAAAATAAGAATGATTGGTAAGGTTTACGATAGTCGCTTTATCTGTCTTCGCAGAATATGCAATTTTTATCTCATCCTCTTCTGTCAGTGTATATTTTGCTTTTACCTGCAGAGTTCCCGGATATCCTTCTTCCAAGTGTTCACTGGTGTAGGATAAGGTTACTGAAGGGTTTTCTCCTTCCTTGACCTTTTCTACTTCCCATAATTTGTATTGAAAGCCAAATTCTCCCCCATGCAAATGCACTCCTTCTTCATGCTCGTAAAGCTCGTATTCTTCATCCTCGATCTTAAACTTTCCATTAGCAATTCTACCGGCAAATCTTCCAATCGTAGCTCCAAAACACCTGTTCTCTGTCCTGTATTCTTCAGAAATATAATCTTCAGAATTTCCCGGACCTACAACCAAGTTGATAAGATCATTATTCTTATCGTGCATTTTAAAGCTAAAGATCGTAGCCCCGAAATTAAGGATCTGCAACTTGCTACCATGCGAATTTACAAGGTCTATGATCTTCAGATCAGATTTTTGGATCTCGTTCAAGCTTATCGGTTTTTTGATTTTACCCAGGAGTCAACTCTTGATTCCAGAATGTTAAGCGGCAGGGCTCCGTCTGTAAGGACTACATCGTGGAACTGCCTGATATCGAATTTAGCACCTAGTTTCTCTTTCGCTTTCTCCCTAAGGTCAAGGATCTTATTCATCCCTATTTTGTAGGCCGTAGCCTGTCCCGGCATCACGATATGACGTTCTACCATTTTCACACAGGCACTTTCAGCAGCCGGAGTATTCTGTTTATAATAATCGATTCCTTCCTGCCTGGTCCATTTCTTAGCATGGATCCCTGTATCAACCACCAATCGGCAGGATCTCCAAAGCTCCATGGCCAGTCTTCCAAAGTCTGAATAAGGATCTTCATAGAAACCTATTTCCTTCGGAATATATTCGCTATACAATCCCCAGCCTTCTACATAAGCGGTAAAAAAGCTGAATTTCCTGAATTTAGGAATGCTATCCAGTTCCTGCGCGATCGCGATCTGCATATGATGACCGGGAATCCCTTCGTGATAAGCAAGGGCCTCCATTTCATATTTTGGCATCGCATCCATATCATAAAGATTAGCATAATAAGTACCGGGTCTGGAACCGTCTATCGCTGGTTGCTGATAAAAAGCTTTTCCAGCACTTTTCTCACGGAAAGGTTCTACAGCTTTTACCACTATATCTGCTTCAGGCATGGTATTGAACAATTCCGGAAGTTTCGCTTTCATGGTATTAATAAGGTCCTTGGCTTTTTTCAGGTAAGCAGCCTTGCCTTCTTCAGTGTTTTCATAATAGAATTGTTCGTCACTTTCCATGAAATCGAAGAACTCATCTAAAGATCCTTCATAACCAACCTGTTCCATGATCTTTTCCATTTCACCATGTATCCTGGCTACTTCACTTAAACCTATTTCATGGATTTCTTCTGCCGTAAGATCGGTCGTGGTAACTCTTTTTAAAGCGTTATCATAAAACTCACCACCTTTAGGGAATTTCCATACTCCTGCCTCATCTGTCGCTCTTTTTTGCTGATTCTCGAGAAATTCAATTAGATTTTTATAAGCCGGTTGAACGTGATCTACCAGGGCCATTTCAGCTTCATTTAAAAGGCCTGTTTTTTGATCCTCTGTAATTTCCAGCTTATCCACCTTGGCACTAAAATCTTCCATAAGCGTGCTGGCTTCAGAAGCTTTAGTAAATGGTTTTCCCTTGATGATATTACGAGACGCGTCCAAAGTCCTGTCAAAAACGAATTTAGGTGGTACGATCCCGTTCTGTTCCCTAAGCTTAAGCTGCTCAATAATATCGTTCATCACTTTTTCCAATCCTACCAGCCTGGAAATATAGGCCTTGGCATCTGGAACCGAATCTATTCGGTGCATATTGATAAGAAAAGCAGGTAATTCTGCATGCCAGCCATGCATCTGCTCTACCGGATAGTTATAAAAACGATACTTGTAATCATCGATCTCATTCTCTGCCTGCCTTCTGGCCAGTTCATAACTCAACCTGGTCTCATCGTTCAAGGTTTCAACGTCTATGCTTTTAAGGTGATCCAGACGTCTTTTGGCCTGTTCCAGGTCTTTGGCATATTGTTCACTGGAGAAGTCATCCCATTTCCCGTAATCGGTTTTCATACCCATACGGGTTTGCATGATCGGGGATTCTTCGATTTCCTTCTGAAACTCTTTTTCGAAGAATTCGTTCAATTCCGCTGAAACTTTTTGAATTTCACTGGAAGATATTTCTCCGTCCTTTTTTTCGTCTCCACAGGAAACTATGGTTATTCCCAGTATAACTGGCAGTATATATTTCTTAAATTTCATCTTTCTTATCTTCTAGAACATTAAATTTTATGGCAGATTCCCCGTAAACGGTATGGGTCTGTTTCTGAAAATCTTCTTCTTCCGCTTCAAAGATATTATCCACATAGGTTTGAGGATTTCTATCGATCAATGGGAACCAGGTACTTTGAACCTGCACCTGAAGTTTATGTCCTTTCTTAAAGGTATGATTTATTCCCTGTAGAGTAATGTTTACATCGGTCTTGGTATTTGGTTCGAATGGCTGTGGGTTTTCAAAACCGTTTCTGAACCTACCTCGCATCACCTCGCTCCTTACCATCATATGATAATTGCTCATTTTAAGATGCGGCATGGTTTCTTCGTAGTTTTCAGCATCTGGCGGATACACATCGATCACCTTTACTACAAAATCTCCCGCAGTTCCAGTGGTCGCTACCTTGAGCATCGCTTCAATTGGTCCCACTATTTTCATGTCTTCCTCCAGAACTTCAGTTTCAAAAACCAGTACGTCTGGCCTTCTGGCGGCAAAACGCTGATCACCAGTCATATATTCCCGCGGAGTAAAAACCATTTTGATCTCATTATTATAAGAAACAGGTTTTTCCGGATCACTTACATATTCCTCCTTATTGTCTGTTGGCTCTTCAGTAAATCCCTGACCATTTCCAAGGTACCAGGTTCTGGAAGTAGTATCCTTTGGAGGCCATTCTGTATAATTATCCCATTGTCTTAATCCTGTATCATAGATATGAGCTTCAGCAAGATCTAATTCATTTGGAGTTTTATCTTTTAAGAAGTGATTAAAGAATTCGGTTTCATAGTCTCTCTGGAAATGAGTAGAAATACTATCGCCAAAATAGACATTCCCTACTCCCTGTCTACCATTCTCCCTGGCCCAGTCTCCATGGCTCCATGGTCCAAAAACTATGCTGTTATAGTTATCACTGTTCTCTTCAATGTTTTTATATATGGCGAAAGGCCCGTAAAGATCTTCAGCATCAAATAAACCTCCAACGATCATTACCGCCGGCTTGATCTTGGTGTTTTTAAAATGCTGAACGATTCCCCTTTTTTGCCAGAAATCATCGTAATTTGGATGTTCCTTCAATTGTTGCCAGAACTCGTTGTCTTCTTTATAATATTTATCCAGATTACTTAATGGACCGTTGTCTAAGAAGAACTGGTACTGATCTTCTGTTCCTAGTTTCGGAAATTCATACCAGGAAGAATCTGTTGGTTTATCATGCTGATATCCAAAAACGGCGGTAGCTCTCCAGTAACTTAAAAGGTATGCCCCGTTATGGTGAAAATCATCGAAAAAGAAATCCCCGATACTCGCTTGCGGCGAAGCAGCTTTTAAAGCCGGGTGACCGCTTAGCAGAGAATAAGTCGCATAGAATCCAGGATATGAAATTCCCCAGGTTCCAACCTTTCCATTGTTATTTTCAACGTTGTTCACCAGCCACTCAATAGTATCGTAAGTATCACTGGCTTCATCTATATCTTTTCCTTTTTTATTTGGAATATAGGCACGCATATTATCGTATTTCCCTTCACTCATCCATCTACCACGCACATCCTGGTAAACGATGATATTTCCTTCTTTCATAAGGATCTCGTTAGGGCCAATTTTGGAACGAAACTGATCTTCTCCATATGGCCTGGAGCTATAAGGAGTTCTTTGCATTAAAATTGGATATTCCTGTGAAGTGTCTTTAGGAGAGTAGATCGTAGTATGAAGTTTCACACCATCCCTCATCGGGATATCTACCTCTATCTTATTATAGTGTTCTTTTACAGCATATTCCGTTTCGTTTTGGGCCAGAACCGGATGTAAAATGAATAGGAAAAGTATTGTAAACAGTGGGCATTTAAAGATTTTCATCAATAAGATTTTTTTAAAAGTTCCTAAAGATAGAAATTCACTCTTTAAACCTAAAAGAAAATTGAATTTTAAGCTGAATTGCTTCGCTTTGTTGCACTCCGCTCGCAAAGACTCTAAAAAGAAATGGGAATTTTGATTTTTTACTATACTCGTAGTAGAACTATTCTTAGGTAATACAGATCTTCAGAATTTTCGAATCTGATTTTTCAACGGCAAAACGATTATCGGCGCGATGATTAATGATCCAGACTATTTCATCGCCAGAACATAGGATCCAGGTATGTTCTTTTTCTGGCAGAGAAAATTTCTCATCCTTAAAGAAATCGCTAAGTTTCTTTTTACCCTTCATCCCGAAAGGATAAAAGAAGTCCCCTTTTTTCCATTTCCTGATCACTAACGGAAATTTCAATTTTCGCTCAGGCACGTAAATACAGCTTGGAGAGGTCTGTCCCATCTTCTCAACTTCACTTATATGAAAGCTTCCCATTCCCGGGATCATGACTAGGTCTTCTTCCTTTTCCAGGTGATATTCTTTATTCCCGATCTTCTCATTATGTTCAGTGAGCAGCAATTTCTTTCTGTCTTTTATCAAACGATGAGTATCTGAAAGCACCATTTTCCCAGTCTGCGCGTCTATAAGATCATACACATCATCCCATTCAGTAAACCCAAATGATTTGAGTAGCTGATATAAGATCTGTTTTTGATTTGGAACTTTTTTCAGGAACTCTATATCCAGCGTATAGCCATATTTATCCTTTTCCACCAGTTTTGGATATAAAAGGCTCATGTAATCCTCGACCAGATCCAGGCTTTCCTGCAGGTGCTGCTGAGTTTTGGCAAAGCTGTCCAGCAACTGCGGATTGATCTCTTCCATAACGGGAATGATCTGGTGCCTGATCTTATTGCGCATATACTTATCTGACGCATTACTACTGTCTTCCCTCCATTTATACTTTTTCTCCCTGGCAAAGCTTTCGATCTCAGACCGTGAAAAACCCAAAAGGGGTCTCACAATATTATCCCTTTCATTTTTTATCCCGGTTAAACCTTCAGGACCCGTTCCACGGATAAGATTGATAAGAAAGGTTTCGAGGTTATCATTAGCATGATGTGCCGTAAGAGTATATTCGAACTGAGCCGAGCTGCTGAGTTCAGAAAACCATTCATAACGCAGATCGCGAGCAGCCATCTGGACAGAAACTCCATGATTTTCTGCAAAATTAAGGGTGTCAAAACTTTCGGTATATACATCCACTTCGAGAGAATCGGCCAGATCTACCACAAACTTTTCATCGCCATCACTTTCATCACCTCTTAAATTAAAATTGCAATGTGCCATGGAAAAGTCCAGTTTAGCCAGCTTACATAGATGAGCTAAAACCACACTGTCTACTCCACCGCTTACTGCCAGCAATAGTTTACTTCCGCATAAATAGGGATAGTCTGCTTTTATAAGATTCTTGAAGGTTTTTTCCATTGTTTCTCAAAGATACAAAAGGCCGGTGCTAAATCAATTCAAGTTAGAAGTACTTTTTCGCTCTCCTTATTTATTTAGAACTACAACATGTTAAGGCCTATAAATTGGTAAGTACCTCACGCATTGCTTTTGCCTTTAGAAGGCATTCTTCATATTCTTTTTCGGGATCAGATTTGGCGGTGATGGCTCCACCTACAGAAAAGGAAAGATATTTATTCTCCGAATTATAAAGGATACTGCGAATCACCACGTTAAAATCGAAATCACCGGTTGGCGTAAAATATCCTACGGCTCCACTATAAAGACCGCGTTTTGATTCCTCAAGCTGTTCGATAATTTTCATGGCAGAGATCTTTGGGGCCCCGGTCATACTTCCCATGGGGAAACTGGTGCGCAGAGCTTCTACCGGAGGAATATCTTCAGAAATTTCAGTGGTCACACTGGAAATCAACTGATGAACCTGTTTAAAAGTATAGACTTTACAAAGTTCATCCACCTTCACACTTCCTTTTTTCGCGATCCTGGAAAGATCATTTCTCACGAGGTCTACGATCATCACATTTTCAGACTGCTCTTTTGGATCTTCAGCAAGTTCTGCAGCGATCTTTAGGTCTTCCTCAACATTATCAGCCCGGCGTGCAGTTCCTTTGATCGGTTGGGATAATAAATGATCTCCTTTTTTCTTTAAATATCTTTCAGGAGAAGCCGAGATAAGATTGAAATTCTCGAGTTTCAGATAGGCAGCAAAAGGAGGAGTAGAAATTTCATTTAATGATCTGTAAATATTGAAAGGATCTATGTCCACATTTTCAGAATAATATTCCTGGCAAAAATTAGCTTCATAAATATCTCCGCGATGAATATGGTTAAGCATCAACCTTATTTTCTCCAAGTATTCTTCCCGGGAAATCCTGGCTTCAACTTTTACCGGTGTGTGGTCTGATGCCAATTCCACTTTATAATCCTGGATCTCCTTAAAGTCATCCTCTATCTCATCATCTACCATTCTCAGGTAACTAAGTTCAACCCGCCCCTCTTTGATAAAGATCAGTTTCTGGGGCTGAAAAAAGTAGAGGTCGGGAAAATGCAGTCCGTCGAAATTCTTAGAACTTAATTTCTCCACATCGTTCTTTAGGTCATAACTTAAATACCCAAAAATCCAGTCGGCAGTGGTTTCCTGGTATTCTTTGAGTTTATCGAAGGCCTGCACATAATCGGTCTTGATCGCCGTAAAAGCTTCTACGGCAAGAATGGCCTCATATTCGCCGGTCTTGGAATCGTATTCGTTACTATCCAACCAGGCAATTTCCTGAAACTGCCTGCTCCAGGACAATAACTGTTCTTTAAATTTCTTTGTTTCTTTTACCGAAAAAACTCTGGAAGTGCGCACTTAATCTTCAATTTGATGCGCAAAGGTAGTAAGCACATCCTCAATTCCCATATCCAGAACTTCGTTTATGACCTTTCCATCTTCAAAATTATCCTTAAACGAAGGCAGACTGAAACTTTCGATAACATTTCCGCCAAACCTTCCGAAGATATTCTTAGAGTATTCCAACGAACTGGCAGCACCACGTTTTCCAGGAGAAGTACTTATTAAAAGGATCTTTTTACCTTCCAGAAAATTCCTGTTCACCCGGGAAACCCAGTCGATTATATTTTTAAAAAATGCAGAAGGACCTCCATTATGCTCATTTACGGCAATAATCAGGGCATCACTTTCCAAAATTAAATTCTTGATAATAGTAGCGTTTATTGGGAAACCTTCATTTTTTTCAATATCAGCACTATAAATAGGCAATGGATAATCTGTCAGTTTAATTTCCTTGATCTCATGACCCTGGATCCTGCTTAAAACATTATGCAATAATTGCTGATTTATAGAAGTGCTGCTATTAGAGCCTGCGAAGGCCAGTATTTTTTTCATCAGGTCGATTTTCAGCTAAAAATACCGAAAATTAATCAGCAATACATATCAATCCTGCCCGCTCTTACTTGTTTTTGTAACTTTATTTAAAATTATAAGTATTGAAAAAGCATAGTATTGAAAATGAGTTCCTGAAGATCACTGTTAAAGAGACCGGCGCTGAACTTTGCAGTATTTTGAATAAGGAAAACAAAAAAGAATATATCTGGCAGGCAGACCCGGAGATCTGGGCCAGCCATGCTCCTAACCTTTTCCCGATCATAGGCGTGATCAAAGATGGAGTTTATAAATTCGAGGGTAAAGAGTATAGTGTGCCAAAACATGGTTTTATAAGACATAACGTAAAGATAAGGCTCAAAGAAAGATCTGAACACCAGCTGGTTTTTGAATTATTGTATTCTCAGGAAACCCTGGAAATGTATCCTTTCAAATTTGATTTCAGGATCGCCTTTACCCTGAATGGAAAGTCTCTGGAAGTAAATCATCACATTATCAATCTCGACGAAAAACCTATATATTTCTCTTTAGGAGGACATCCTGCATTCAATATCCTGCATTTTAAAAATGAAAAGATCGAAGACTATTCGCTGGAATTCGATAGAAAAATGGACCTGGAAACTTACCTTCTTAACGATGAAGGCCTGGTGAGTTCAAAAACAGAAAGTGTTCTTAAGAACGAGCATAAGATCCAGCTCACTGAACATATTTTTGATCAAGATGCCCTAATTTTTAAAAATATCAAGTCTAAAAAAGTGGATCTGGTAAGCGCCAAAAATGGCAGGATCCTATCGGTCGAATACAAGGATTTCAGGAACCTGGGCATATGGGCTAAGCCGGGTGCTCCTTATGTTTGCATTGAACCCTGGTTGGGAATTGCAGATGTTGAAGGAACAGACCAGAACCTTAAGAAAAAAGAAGGGATCTTAAAACTTGCAGCAGAAAATGAATTCAATGCAGACTATACGATAAGCATCGCCTGAGTTTTACTTGGGAAAAGCAGGTAATACTTTGGGTTTCATGACGTACCTTTGCACGAAATTAAAATACGCACTTTGAGTTTTCAGGATCTAAATTTAAACACCCCGTTACGCAATGCCCTGGAAGATCTGAATTTCCAGACTCCCACTCCTATACAGGAACAGGCATTTTCATCTATCATGTCTGGAAGAGACGTGGTAGGAATAGCGCAAACCGGTACCGGAAAAACCTTCGCATACTTACTTCCGCTTTTAAGAATGCTTAAATATTCCGAACAAAAGAATCCGCGTATTCTAATCCTGGTACCTACGAGGGAACTGGTCGTACAGGTGGTTGAGGAGATAGCAAAAGTTGCCAAGTATATCAATGTTCGGGTTTCCGGAGTATATGGTGGGGTAAATATCAATACTCAACACCAGGATCTAATGCAGGGACAGGACATTCTTGTGGCAACACCCAGAAGACTTTATGACCTGGTTCTGAGAAGAGCAGTTCAGCTAAAGTCTATCCAGAAATTCGTGATAGATGAAGTAGACGTGATGCTGGATCTTGGTTTTAAATTCCAGGTGAACAACATCCTGGAATTACTTCCTCCCAACAGACAAAGTATTATGTTCTCTGCGACCATGACCGAAACTGTGGAGGAAATGATCGATGCTAATTTTAAGGCGCCAGAAAAGATATCTGTTGCCGTTAGTGGAACGCCACTGGAAAATATTGAGCAACGGGCTTATAAGATTGAAAACTTCAATACAAAGGCTAATCTTATGATTGAGCTTTTCCAGGATGAAGAAGAATATCGCAAGGTGCTTATTTTTACCAGTGATAAAAGGTTTGCCGATAAACTATATGAAAAACTGGATGATATTTTCACCCGGGATATTAGCGTGGTACACACCGGCAAAAGCCAGAACAGCAGACTGAACAGCGTTGCTGAATTTGCTGAAGGTCGTACCCGCATCATGATCGCTACAGACGTGATGGCACGTGGTCTGGATATCGAAAATGTTTCCCACGTTATAAACCTGGACACTCCACATTATCCTGAAAATTACATGCACCGGATTGGTAGAACCGGCCGTGCTGAGAAAAAGGGAGTTGCCATCATTTTCAAAACCGAAAAGGACGAAGAGAATTTTGATAAGATCGAGGTACTCATGGGCATGGAAATTCCTGAACATGAAATTCCTGAGAACGTAGTTATTTCAGAAGAACTTATAGATGAAGAAAAGCCGAGAGCTATAGAGATCAATAATCCGCATTCAGATTCTGTAGAGGCCGGACCTGCCTTTCATGAAAAAAAGGAAAAGAATAAAAAGGTTAATCTTGGTGGATCCTATCGAAGAGAGATCGCCAAAAAGTATAAAAAACCTAAAACACGTGGCGACAAGAACGCTAACCGAAGAAGGAAAAAATAAAGAAATATAAAAAGGAGCGCTATGGCGCTCCTTTTGGTTTTATTAATCTTAGTATGATGGTCATCCTGAATTCATTTCAGGATCTCAAATAATTGATATTAATATGAGAAGCTGAAACTCCCGAAGAATCGGGGCAGCTTGACGGAAGCAATAAGGTTTAATTTACCTCTTCTACTAACTTCTATTTTTCTTCTTTGCTGCTTTCGCTGCACGCTTCTCTTTTAAGCTCAATACCGGCTCTTTTTTAGCCGAATTCTTGGAAGGAGATTTTTCTTTAGGCATGATTTCTATGATTAGAATTAACAGTTAAATGTAGTGATTGTTTTATTGCGAAATTCGCAAAAATAAACCTGTCTATTTTAAATAATTATATATGCAAAGGCCTGTTCTCTGTTGCTGGTATTGCAGCTTCTTTAAGCGCTTCCGCATATGTTGGGTGAGCATGACGCATCTTCGAAATATTCAAGGCGTTTTAAGTAAAGTCATCAAAACGCAGATGTTAAGTTCTATTCTTTTTTTTAAAAAAACGCCCTCAGAACTAACTGAATAAAATTTTATGAAATGGGCATTTCAATTTACAGGTTTAGATAAATCATTTTGTACTTGCATTTGAATCCTCTATAACTTCTATGGCTTTTTCCAGCAATTCATCGCGGCCATTTCTAAATCCTTCTATACTTGGCTTCACTTCAATATCAGGAACTATTCCTATCCTTTGAGTTTCGGTACCATCGGGATAATAAACACCTATTCCTGAAATCATAGTCCTTATTCCTCCTGGTAAAATAATCCTGCTAATATTACCATCAGCACCGGCTGTCTGACTTCCAATAACTACCGCTCCGGGGGCTGCGCTTAGTGCCATAGTGGTATATTCTGCATTACTTTGAGTTTGTTCATTTACAAGGATCGTCAATTTCCCTTCATAATTCCTGCGCAAATAAGAACCTACCTTCGAACCGTTCCTAAAACTGAAATATCCCGGATTTTGTATGGTTGTATTGGTAAACTTTACAAAGTCGGTAGGTTTGGGAACTACCTTATTCCCCATGCTGAAAACAATAAAATCTGAAGGATAGCAACGGAGATCCACGACAATTCCCTTAGTGTCTTCAAACTTGTTCAAGATATCTTTTATCTCTCCTTTTTTAAGGGATTCTGGATAGATATAACCAATATCGTTCTTGATCATTTTATGGCTTGGAATAGGGTCCGCCATATTATTCCATTCCTCTACTGAAGCTATTTTCTCTTTAAACTTTCCGTTCTTATTTTGAAATTTAATCTCCAGGCTATCTTTATTAGTCCATAATAGTTTTCTGGCCATATCCCTCAACTTGGTAGGATAATTTGAAGCTGGAAAGTATTTCAAATTTTCATCAATTATATCTGCGATTGCTTTGCCTTCGATATGCGTGATCACATCTCCAACCTGAATTTTCGAATTCAAGGAATCCCCTACTTTTAAAACAACAGGTTCTTCTTCAATGAATTCAACTTTTACTGGTATTCTTCTTTTTCCAAAAAACCGGTTTAGAGCCTCATCATAATACCACATATTAGCATGGGTATCATTAACTTCTCCAATTAGCTGGAGCATGTTGAGTTTATAATCTAGCTCTTCATTATTATTAACGAATCTTGGAATGTACTCTTTCAGAACTACATCCCAGTCCTTATCGGTTAAATGATTATTTGGATTAAAATACTCCATCATATTCCAGTATCGATACAAGGCTAGAAGTTTCATCCCCGTATCATTCCATTCCATTTCGGGATAACTTTTTTCGTTGGTAAAAGATGGATTCCTAACTCCACGGTTAATCCCAAAATAATAATGATTCCTTTCTCGTTTTGAGGTCAGAATATTTTTAAGTTCCTGGGAAAGCCCTGCACTTATGAAATTGGTATCATAGATCCATTTATAATCTGGAATGTGCTCATATTCTTTAGTATCTGGTAAATCATGCTCTCCAGTTTCGATACTTCCCAATGCTGAAATCCAGGAAGTTAATTCAGCATCAAAATCAACCGAATTTATCTTTGGTAAAAAGCTGAACAGTTCATTATCCCAGTTGATATTTCCCCTGGCTATTTCGGGATGGTGGTACTTAACAAAACCCCATACTTTTCCGAGTTTGTATAACCGTTCTTCCTGAATATTAGTTAGATGCTCAAGTTTGAAATTAGAATTATTGGTATAAGTAGAGTCCAGATCTGCCGGTTTATATTCAATAGGTTTTTCCTTCATAAACTGGATATCTTTTTTCCCATTAACCAGTAGTTTAAAATCATCGAACCAGGCTACACCTTTACCGGTAATAATCCCTCCTACGTAGATATTCTTTGCATCATCAGGAAATCTAACTGTCACCTTGTATTTCTTCCAGTCGTTGGTTCCATTCAAACCTTCAGATTGCATATTATCGAAAGCCAGCGAGCCGGCTGAACCGTCCACCCTGATCAATAAACCGGCAAATCCGTCAACGACATTTTCAGTTTTAATGTAGCCTTCCAGCATTAGAGAATTTCCACCGTAATTTGCCGGGATTTTATAGGCTATACTTCCAAATGAATTTCCGTTTTCGTCTGAAGTTATTTTTGCGGAATAATTCCCGGAAACGACTTCCACGGAATCCATCTCAATTTCATAGTCACCCCACACAATCCAGTCATCTGGCAGATCGCCATCTTTTACGAATTGATCTAGGTTTAGATTGTACTTATTTTGAGCATTACTTACGGCCGTAATTAGCAGGAACAGAAGGAATATTTTTTTCATAAAAGTTGGTTAAGGTAGCAGGGACGCAATAAAACAAAAAACCCGGACTTTATAACGTCCGGGTCTAAAATTTATTTTGGAAACAATGCAATTAGATATGCAAAGGCCTGTTCTCTGTTGCTGCTAATGCCGCTTCTTTAACCGCTTCCGCATATGTTGGGTGAGCATGGCTCATTCTTGAAATATCTTCAGCAGACGCTCTGAATTCCATCGCAGTCACCGCTTCAGCAATAAGATCTGCTGTTCTGGCTCCAATCATATGAACTCCAAGAACCTCATCGGTCTTTTCATCTGCAAGAATCTTTATCAATCCGTCGATATCACCACTGGCTCTGGAACGTCCAAGTGCACGCATTGGGAATTTACCTTCTTTATATTTTACACCTGCTTCTTTTAATTGCTCTTCAGTTTTCCCTACTGAAGCAACTTCTGGCCAGGTATAAACCACGTTAGGAATAAGGTTATAATCGATATGAGGTTTCTGACCTGCGATCAATTCTGCCACCATCGTTCCTTCTTCTTCAGCTTTATGCGCAAGCATCGCTCCACGAACCACATCCCCGATCGCATAGATATTATCTACGTTCGTTTGAAGATGATCGTTCACTTTTACTCTTCCTTTATCATCAAGCTCAACTCCGGCAGCTTCAGCATTCAATCCATCGGTGTAAGGACGACGACCTACAGAAACAAGGCAGTAATCACCTTTGAATTCGATCTCTTTATCCTTCTTATCATCAGCTTTGATGATGATCTCATCTCCTTTTCTCTCAACCGACTTCACTTTAGTACTGGTATGGAATTTAACTCCCTGCTTCTTCAATACTTTCTGAAGTTCTTTTGAAAGGGCGCTATCCATGGTTGGGATGATCCTGTCAAGGAATTCCACCACAGTAACCTCAGCACCAAGACGACGGTAAACCTGACCAAGCTCAAGACCAATAACTCCACCACCAATTACGATCATGTGTTTTGGAACTTCCTTCAGCGTTAAAGCCTCGGTAGAAGTGATCACTCGCTCCTTATCAAGTTCAATGAACGGAAGATTTGCAGGCTTGGAACCGGTTGCGATTATGGTCTTTTTCGCTTCGATCGTTTTTGTTTCACCATCTTTTTCGATATTGATGTGAGTCTTATCCTTGAAAGAACCAACGCCTTCGATCACATCGATCTTGTTCTTATCCATTAGGAACTTCACCCCGTCGCAAGTCTGGCTCACTACAGAAGATTTACGTTCCATCATTTTTTCAAGATTCAGTTTTACTTCACCCGGAATTTCAATTCCGTGCTCTTCAAAATGCGTGATTGCATCATGAAAATGGTGAGAAGAATCTAAAAGTGCCTTACTTGGGATACATCCCACGTTAAGACAGGTTCCACCAAGAGTGGAATATTTCTCTATGATTGCAGTTTTCAAACCTAGTTGGGCGCAACGAATGGCGGCTACATATCCACCGGGTCCTGATCCTATAACTGCAACATCATATGTACTCATAATTGTTTGTTTTTTTGTTTTTCAAAAATCGATCGTAAAAGTACAACTATTCTCTGCAATGACCAATACTCAATTAGCAGTTAGCAGTTAGCAGTTAGCAGTTAGCAGTTAGCAGTTAGCAGTTAGCAGTTAGCAGTTAGCAGTTAGCAGTTAGCAGTTAGCAGAAAATAAAAATTTAAACCTTGACTTCTATAGTAATCAAAAACTTCACACTTCTCACTATTTAATTTTCTCTTTCCACTATTTCACGTAAACCACCTTTCTATTCATAAATTCCATCATGCCATCCTTGGCCAGTTCCCGTCCGTAACCAGATCGTTTTGTTCCTCCAAAGGGCAATCTGGGATCAGACTTCACCAGTTCATTTACAAAAAAGGCTCCGTCAGAAACCCGGGAAGCATATTCCACAGCTTTTGCAGTGTCTTTTGTAAAAACACTAACCCCAAGTCCAAATTTTGACTGTTCAGATAATTCGAAAGCTTCGTCTATATCTTTAGCTTTAATAATCGCAGCTAAAGGGCCAAAGGTTTCTTCTTCAAAAGCGGTCATTCCGGGTTTTACATTTCCCAGGATAGTAGGTTCATGAAAACACTTATCCTGTTTTCCTCCCAGAAGTAACTTTGCTCCCTGCGAAACAGACTCTTTTACCTGACGGTTAAGTTGATCTGCCAGATCTTTTCTTGCCAGCGATCCTACCTGGGTAGCGCCATCTTTTGTATCTCCTGCTTTCAGGTTCTTTATGGCATCGGTAAATTTCGATACGAACTCATCGTGTATAGATTCTATTAAAATAAAGCGTTTTGCCGCGATACAACTTTGTCCACAATTAAGCATTCTCGCAGAAACCGCGGTCTTTACCGCAAGATCTATATCAGCATCTTCTAACACAATAAAGGAGTTGTTCCCTCCTAGTTCCAGCAAACTTTTTTTAATGTATTTTCCGGCTATTTGAGCAACAGCAGATCCTGCCATCTCACTTCCCGTAAGCGTGATTGCTTTTACAGCATCATGTGCTATGATCTTTTCCGTTTGATCGTGGTGAACTATCAAATTCTGAAATACGCCTTCAGGAAATCCGGCCTTGGTAAAAACTTCTTCGATTTTCACGGCACAACCAAAAACATTCGGTGCATGTTTCAATAATCCAGTATTCCCGGCGGTTAAAGTTGGCGCTGCAAACCTAAAGACCTGCCAGAAAGGAAAATTCCATGGCATAATAGCAAAGACAGCCCCTATGGGATCATGTCTTACAAAACTCTGAGCAGCATCGGTTTTTATGATCTCGGGAGAAAGAAAAGTTTCAGCATTTTCTGCATAGTAATCACAAACCCACGCACATTTATTCACTTCGGCCCGGGATTCTGAAATTGGTTTCCCCATTTCAGAAGTGATCATCTGAGCATATTCTTCAAGATTATCCCGAAGAACCTGTCCGGCTTTTTTGATCAAACCCGTACGATAAGATATTGGTTTAGTATGCCAGGTTTTAAAGGCTTCAGAAGATCTGTTCAAAGCTTCATCCAGTTCCACGCTGTTTTGAGCGTTATATTTACCTACCTGTTCTCCATTATATGGGTTAACACTATGAAATTCCATCTGTTTATTTGGTATTTGAAGGCTTGCCATTGAACCTTATCTGGATTGAAAAATACTTCACCTCATGCAGCTTCCACATCGAATCCGGAATACCAGGATTTGATCAATAAAACTTTGCTGCAGTAAGAATTTATGCAGTTTAAATAAAATATTTGAGTTCCTTGAATCTCTAATTATACCATCTGCTGCCGTAGTCTGTTCCAACCCTGGACCAGAAATCGGCCAGAACCTCCCAGGACACTTCTCCACGATGAATTAATTCTCCCTGAAGATTTTTCAACTCCTCTTTATCTAAATCTGGATACGCTGTTGCCATAGCATTCGCAATTGCTGCGGTGACAGTTTCCTGCCAATTCACCTCATCCTGACTCTTCAATAATGAGACTGGACTGTACACAGGGGTATCTGCTGAAACTTTCTCAGGCCTTACAGAAGGCTGCTCAAGTTCGATCAATTTGTACTGCTCCTGGAAATCCTCAAACGTCTGACTGATCTTTATACCCGGCCAGCGCATTTCAACAACTCCATCAAGAGGGCGGTAAACTGAAGTGAATAAGGTTCCGAAGCCTTCTTTGAATTGAGTGTTATACAAAGGCTTTTTAAGAAAGGCATCTGCAATTTTAGTTGCATTTATCCCTTTTTTCGCCAGTACCTTTTCTAAAAAAGCAGATCGTTCCAACGTTTTATTGAAAGCCGCATTCTCCGGCCAATCCACAGCGCCCTGGTGATTAGTAGTAAAGGCGGCATTGGTAACCACTGCGTCTTTGTCTGGTGCAATACGAACGGTCTTAAAAGCTCCCGTCTTATCTACGACGGTAACATTATAAGACATATGCGAAGGAATACGGATCAAGGCTGCGACCGCCTCCTCTACATTACTAGAAAATTCAAGGACATACCTCAAGATAAATGGAATTCCGAAACCTACCCCAACTTCTTTTCGACCACCGAAAGTAAGGGAAATGGCGAGGCCATCTTCATTCATCCCATCCACTACCCCAATAAGGCAGTCACTGGTCGCGATCACTTTTTTACCATTCCAGGCACTCAACAATTGCGTGCCTTCCATAAGATCTGGATGATAATCATAATTTCGCACCAGTTGTATCTCTTCACCAGAAAGTACTGCATTGGAGCAGGCACTGATATAAGCCGGTGGCTGAAAACCGGTTAAAAAGCGTGCCGCTACATCGTCTGCCTTTGCCAGTTTGCAAAGACGTTTATAGGTGGGCCACATTTCTGGCATATATTTTTTAAGTGCCGCCTGGGATGTTTTCAGATCTGGTTCATAGGCTTTTCCTTTGGAAAGTAGCCAGTTCTTATAGGCAGACCAGTGTGTATTATATAAATTTTGCCACTTCTTCCCCGGTAAACCGGCTTCAGAAACTGCATTAAAATGTAGTTGCATGAATTTTTATTATTAAACTGTGTAAGCCCGTTTTTACTCTTATTTTAATCTAAAAACAAGTGGAGCAAAGTAGTTCCTTTTATTTGTGTTAGCTGTTAAATAAAAATTTTATTTAGTTAAAGTTCCAGACAGGTTAGGCTTCTTCTTATCCTCTACCATTTCAGATGTATACTGTGAACGTATCGCTTTTATCCAGTGCTTGGCTCTGTTATTCAGTTTAAAATCATCTGTCATCATTCGACCTCTGGTTACCAGAATTCCCATATCGGCTCCTTCATACAGGTAATCTCCTTTTTTGGAAATCCTTAAAAAGAATGCTTCATTTTCATTTTCCACAGCTCTACGGTGTGTATCCATTCTATCATACTGGATATGACCGGTATCATACATTCTCCATATCCCTGATTTTGGTGCTCCGGTTACATACTCTACAGTATCCTCTGTATGTTTTACTATTAACTGGCTCCAGCCATCAAGATTTTCCTGATTGGACCAGCGCTTGTTGATCGCAGCTATGTCCAGATCATATTCAATATCCATCCATTCCAGAATATGAAAAACGAATAATGGCGCATCTGCAAGGGCAAATACCGCATGGTTGGTAATAGAACTCGCTCCGGTCACCCTTGGATTAAGTTCACCCAGGTAAATTTCACCGTTATCCTGATCTATTAAAAAATCAAGCTCAAAATACCCTTTGTAACCTTCTTTACGTAACTGATCTCCAAATAACTGGGTATTCTCGATTGCCTTCTGCCTTAGTTCAGGGGTAAAAGCGTTGGGATAGATCTCGTTTCCACACCAACCACCTTCATAAGGAGTTAGTTCTTCAAAGCCCACCAATTCGGTCATTAGCGGGGCTACGATAGTTCCGTGACGGGTTACACAAGCTTCAATTGCAGAACCTCTGCAACGAATACGTTTCATGATCTTTACCTCATCTTCGGACTCGATCTCCTCGGCGTATTTTTGATATTCTTCCTCATTGGAAATAAAGAAAGTAGTATGCCCTGAATCCCCAAAAGGTGTTTGGATTACGAGTTTTTCCCCTAGTTCTTTGGATACTTCCTGAAGGTGTCCATAATCATTCACTTTTGAAAGTACATAAGGAACACAGGAAACTCCTGCTCTCTCAGCAATTCTATTAGTATTTACCTTATTATCAAGGAAAGTTCTCATTTCGGCACTTGGGAACATGATCTCCAGGCCTAGTTTCTCAGCAAGTCTTTCTGTTTCTTCATTGAACATAAGAAACATTGCTTTTCCCGGCCTTCCATCTACAGATCTGGTCTTTAGATAGTCCTGTACTTCAGGATGCTGAAGCAAATAGTTGTTGATATCTTCTATTCCTTCAAAATCATCATGAGGAATTTCCTGTTTTGGAGAAAATACATTTGGATGCAAACCGTCAAAACATTCGATATAAGTAATGAATTTGAAACCTTTGATCCATTCATCTGCTCCTAACAGATTAAAATTGGTGGCGCTGATAAAATACAGAGGTTCCTCGTTCTTATGAAAAGACCTTCTGATATCTGAAACTCCATTTAATTCAGACTTCTTCGAAACAGCTTTTTTTATAGTTTTTTTAGTGTCCTTTTCCTTGGAAGCTGCAGTTTTAGCTTTGGCTCTCGATTTTTTCGCCGCAGGTTGGGGTTTAGCTTTCGGAGCTTGCTTTTTAGAATTATCAGACTTCCCCCGGATAGGAATTTTAGTTCTGTCTGAACCTGTTTTAATTGCAGATTTGGTCTTTTTATCTTTAGTTGTTTTTGGTTTCTTATTATCCATAATGCTTTATTATTTAATTAATTTCTTCTTTTTATTATTTCCCATCGCTCCCATGGAGGTCACGGTTTTTTGCCGGTTCAGCACATTTTCCTTAAAAATTCTCAATCCCAGATCGGCACGATAACCGTGAATTTCTGACACATCTAATGCCGTTAAAAATCTAATGATCTCTTTACTAACTACCTGGCCAGGAACAAGCACTGGAAATCCAGGTGGATAAGGAATAATAAAAGATGATGCTACCAGAATTCTGTCGTTTTCCATTGCAGGCAGACACTCTTCAAGAGGCATATATTCATAGTTTTCTTCATTGTAAGCCAGAAAAAAGGCTTCCCTGATGTTTCCTCCGGGAACTCCCGGTACCGCCTGGAACGAATTATGGAAATAACTAAAATCAGGTAATGGCGGAAAATCTTTGGTTAAAGAATATATCTTCTCCTCCCGAATTTTACTTTCTTTTGAACTCAGGGAAAGCAACTCCTTATCCAGTTCATCTGCTATCTTGAGCAGCGCATTGGTAAGGTAGGTAACACTTCCCCGGGTAGTACCGATATTGGTCATAAACAGCACCGTATTCCTTGAGGTTTTATTGATCTGGATATTGAATTTATCCATCAAATATTTGTTCTTGAAGGTATCGCCGTCAACCCCGGTACGTCCAATATGCAGCGTGATCTTAGTAGGATCAAGTACAAATTCATCCTTTTCCCAGGCTGTTTCCATCCTGTTCCAGCCCTCTTTTGAGCTATAGTATTCAGATAGACCTGATTTACGAAGTTCAGCAGGAATAAAATCACTTACGGTGAGCACATCAAAATATTTATTAAGTCTTGGATGGTCATTTATTTTTGCACGAAGCACCATGGCCATCTCTATACTTTTCTCCACAAGCTCATAGCCTTCAAACTGAACTTGTCTTCTGCCAACGTCTAATGAAGCCAGCATTTGATAATTAGGTGAGGTGGAAGTATGCGTCATATATGCTTCCATAAAGGTATTTTCACTCTTTCTTCTGAAATCTTCGTCCCAGATATGTATCATGGAACCCTGGCGGAAGCTACTCAAAGTTTTGTGCGTACTCTGGGTTGAATATACCCTGATCCTTACTTTATCTGGATCTGGCAGTCTCGTGATCTCATCCTTCTTCAGGTTTTTTACATGTTCTTCATATTCTTCCCTATAGGCGCTGCTATTGTATTTTTCATAAAGTTTCTTGGCTACGAACATTCCTGTTCTTTGCTTATAATTGTAAGTGAAGCCTGCAAAAGCGAACCATGCCTCATCCCATAAAAAGACCATATCTGGCTTAATGGCCAGAATTTCCTGCATTACTTTTTCAACGTTGTAAACAAGGCCATCAAAGGTGCAATTGGTTAGCAATAACATTTTTACCAGGTCCAGTCTGCCTTCCTTTTTTAAACGAAGCAGTTTTTCTTTAATCTGTTCCAGTGGCACCGCTCCATACATTGAATATTCCTCTATAGGATAAGAATCCAGATAAACGGGATAGGCTCCGGAAAGGACCAGTCCGTAGTGATGTGATTTATGGCAGTCCCGGTCAATCAGGATCACATCCCCAGGTTTTACCAGTGCCTGAACTACGATCTTGTTTGCTGTTGAAGTTCCATTGGTCACAAAAAAGGTATTCAACGAGCCATAGGCATCGCTGGCCATTTTCTGTGCTTTCTTCAAAGATCCGGTTGGCTGCAGTAAGGAATCCAGCCCACCCGTAGTGGAAGAAGTTTCGGCCAGGAACATATTTCTTCCGTAGAAATTACCGAAATCATTGATCCACCTTGACTTAAAAACCGAATTCCCCCTTGAAATAGGCATCGCATGAAATATACCGGTTGGTTTTTTACTGTACTCCTTTAATGCTGAAAAGAATGGGGTTTCATAACGCTCACTAATTCCGCGTAATATGGTAAGATGTAATTCCTGGAGATCTTCTGTACGGTAGAAAATTCTCCTGAAACTTTTTAAGGTTGTGTCCTTAAGTTTTCCCAGAGCTGTATCGGTAACATAATAAGTATCTAATTCTGGTCTGAACTTTTTTACGAGATCTCCCAGTACCGGCCCCAGTTCAGAGGAAGGTTTTGAAGCCAGGTCGAGGTTCAAAACTTTCTGAACAAATGGTTTTAAAGTTGGAGTTAACTTCTTGGAATGATAAGGCGGCGCATAGCGAACCACCACGGCCTGAATGTTATAATTAAAGTGCAAAGCGATTAATGCATCCTCAAAAGAGCGTTGCACCACAATGCCGTAATTAAACTGTTCGTTAGCTCCCCTAAGATCTTTAAGGTCGTTACGAAGTTTACACTCCTCCTGAAGTGAAATATCTTCAACAAATAAAACCTCAAAATAGTTCTTTTTAACAGCTTCGGGATATTCTCCTCTATCAGAGATCTCCACACCCTGGTCTTCATCTTCCATCAAATCTGGATTGCTCCTGTACCTGTCGCTTACCAGATGTTTGGTAATTTCGGCTATCTTATTGGTAAGAGCAGTATGTTCCTGCCTTTCCAGCATTTCATTCAGTGTGCGCAAACGTAAAATGCCAGGAAATGCAAAATAGCTCTCAATAACCTCTATGTCGTTTAATAAACGACGAAGATTGTTCTGTAGCTTTTTTTCGTCTGAAGAACCGCGGTTACATTTTTCCAGTTTTGTGGATTCATTCTTTAAATTATTCCAGGACTCCAGCCGAAGTTGGGCGACATTATAATGATATGAACTATCCGGTTTATTTTCTTGCATAAATTTTATTTGTTTGAATGTAGGGCCAGTTTATTTCCTTCAGAATCAATGAAAATGGCAAAGAAACCAGACTCTTCATTAATGAGTGTTTTCGTCATTACGATCCTTCCTCCTGCAGGTTCCACCCTTTTCAGAATAGTATTTAGATCTTGCCCTGCATTTAAATATAACAGTGGTCCTGTGTCACTTGGCGTGGAGCCTGGACCTTTTACGATGGCCCCTCCTATACCGTTATCAACTGGAAAAAAAGCCATGGCATAATTATCATCAAAGTTCTTTTCCATATCAATTCCGAAGATCTGATTGTAGAAATCAACAGATTGCTGAAAATTTATAGCCGGGATCTCAAACCAGCTTATAATGCCTTTATTGGTTTCTTTCTTTTTTCTCTTTGATGTAGTTCCGCCCATAGTTTTCTTATTTTATAGTTCGTTAAAGCCTTTATAACCTGTAGGATTTGCAGGTGGTTCATATTCATTTTCCTGCATTTTTAATTTTGACAGGGTGTCGAGTTTGGTTGGCTTTATAAGTGGCCCCAGTGAATTGAGATAAGGTAATTGCGCACCTTGTTGATAGATGCCGAACTGGCCAATGTGATCCCTGAAACTTTTTAAGGGTTGGCCTAGTCTAAGTATTCCAAGCTCCCTGCTTCTTCTTACTCTGTCTATATTTAATTCCAGCGGAAAAATTTCTTCATTCCCTTCTGCCTGATAGATCACACGTCCATCTGGACCGCATACTATAGATCTACCGCTTCCACCCGATTCCAATCCGTTTACGTCAAAAAAGTAGCATTGATTAACCGCTGCCATGGCCCTGACTATAGATAATTCAATTTCTCTGTCTATGGTCCCCGTCATCGTTGGATGCAGAATTACCTCTGCTCCCATAACTGTTAGGGTACGCACGGTTTCAGGAAACCACATATCGTAACAGATGGATAAACCAAATTTCGCAACACCCGGTACGTCAAATACACAAAATTCTGATCCGGGAGTTACCCCTACTTCATAGGGATAAAAAGGAAACATTTTTCTATATCTCGTAACTACTTCTCCATCGGGATTTATTACCGTGGCTGTGTTGTAGATCTTACCTTCAGATTTTTCAAAAATAGAACCCGGCAATAACCAGATCTTATGTTTTCTGGCCATTTTGCACATTTCCTGTTCAAAATCTCCAGGTATTTCCTGCGCGGTATGGGTTAATGGACCATACCCGCATAACTCACTAAATACTACCATATCTACCCATGGATAAAGGCTCATGGTAATATCAAGTTTCAGCTTCATCATCTCCACATTGGGAGCGACCGCTGAGACTTTCATTTGTATTCCTGCAATTGCGAATGGATTCATTACTTATAATTATTATTTTAAATGGTTAATGGGTTTAAACTGAATGAGCTTTCTGCACACAGAATTTTTCGTCATTCTTTTTCAGAATTGACTCATTCCAGTGTACCTATCCTATATTTTTTCTGATCTGATCTTCCAGAATATCGAGACCTTGATTTAGATGCTCGTCTGAAATTACAAGGGGAGAAAGTATCCTTATCACATTTTTAAAGGTTCCCGCACTTAAAAGCACTAAACCTTCGGCGGCGCAACCTTTTACTATTTTATCGCAAAGTTCTCCGTTAGGTTTTCCTGGGTCGTTATCCTTGACGAACTCAATTCCTATCATTGCTCCAACCCCTCTTACATCACCTATATCAGAAAACTCCTTCTGAAGTTTTTTCATTCTATCAGTGACGATTTTTCCAATATGAATCGCTTTTTCGTTAAGATTCAGATCTTTCATATACTGAATCGTGGCAAGGGCTGCAGCACAACAAACGGGACTTCCAATATAGGTTCCGCCAATAGTACCCGGTCCAGCCGCATCCATAATTTCTGCCTTACCAAGAACTGCAGCTATGGGTAAACCAGAACCAAGGGACTTGGCGTACGTACTTATATCTGGCTGTACATTATAATGTTGCCAGCTTGCCCACTGCCCGGTTCGGCAAAAGCCACTCTGGATCTCATCCATTATCAACAGCACGCCATATTCATCACAAAATGCTCGCAGACCTTCCAGGTATTTCTGAGGTACAGGATTAAAACCTCCCTCTCCCTGGATAGGCTCTATAATGATCGCAGCTACACTATTAATATCAACTATGCTATGGGCGCTATCCCGGAGGCGGTTTAGCTCAGTTTCGACAAAATCATCCATGTCCTGTGTCCCACTGTATTTATAGAAATTAGGAAAAGGAATACGGTAAACTTCAGGAGCGAAGGGTCCCGAAGAAAACTTATAATTCACCTTACTCGTAAGACTCATCGCCATAAGGGTACGGCCATGATAAGCTTCTGTATAACATAATACCGCCGGTCTTTTAGTAGCCTGCCTAGCAATCTTGATCGCATTTTCTACGGCTTCAGCCCCGGTACTAATAAGCATGGCTTTAGTTTTCTCACCATGTGGAAGTATTTCTGCCAACTCTTCACAGAGTTTAATATAAGGCTCATAAGTCACCACATTAAAGCTGGTGTGCAGGTATTTCCCTGCCTGTTCCCGAATAGCTTCAACTACCGGCTCAGGACAATGGCCTGCATTTACTACTCCTATGCCACCGGCGAAATCTATAAGTTTCCGGCCATCTACATCTGTGATTATTGCTCCTTTTGCTTCTTTTACTGTGGCTGTATTAAAAACTCCAACTCCGTTGGCTACTATATTCTTTCTTCTTTCCAGTAGTTCTTCTGACTGGCTTTTCTGTTCGATCATACGAAAAACAAATTATTAATGCTTTAAATGTTATTTTATGGATTTGGAAGGGAGGGGACGTCGCATACCATGAAATTATGCGTCCTTATAAGGTAATTACTACTACTTTCTTAATATACAGCTTTTTATCGTCTTACTGGTTTAATTTTCCATTAATCCCGGAATTAATAGTTTTCACGGAGGAAAGAGTCTGTTCAAAAAAGCAGAAGAGTTTCAATTATTATGGTACTTTGATACCTGGATAGGATCAATGGAAAAAGAATCGAAGGCGGTCCCTTCCTTTAGAAACAAGAATAAAATTACGGTTAAGGCTATTTAGAAATCACGGCAAGAATTTGGTCGGAAAAATAGCGATGAAAATAGTTTGGTGATTTTTTACTGACTAGAGGATTCGCAGAGTTCTTATTTATAATTTTCTTATTCCGACATTTTGAAATAGTTGAATCGTCTTAATTCCTACAAACTAATCACCGTACTTTGCTTTACTTTATTGATCGTAAAAATACTTTTGGTGCTCCCAATATGGTCAAGGCTGGTGAGCTTGGTAACCATGAATTCCCGGTAGGCATCCATATCCTTTACCAGCACTTTTAGTATATAATCGTAATCACCACTAACGTGTAGACATTCGATAACTTCAGGGAGGCTGGTGATCTCCTTTTCAAATTTAGTCAAGAAATCTTTTTTATGCTGAATGAGTTTGATCTGGCATAGCACCATAAATCCTTTTTCGATCTTTTCGGGATTCAGCAAGGCTACATATTTCGAAATAATCCCTTCCCTTTCCAGTTTCCTTATCCTTTCATATACTGCGGTTACCGAAAGTCCCAGATCATTTGCTATCTCTTTATTGGTCTTTTTACTATCCTGCTGGAGATGCCTCAGGATCCTTTTATCTATTTCATCAATTTTCATATTCTTACAAATTTTCAGAAAGTCACTCAGTTTTCAATTAAATATAGATTTTAAAACTGAAATTAAGACTAACCATAGATTTATTTTCTGAATATGATAAGAATCATTGTTTTTAGTACATATTCTAACCAATTTTGATAGTATAAAATGACTCATCATGAAATATAAACCGGCAGACCGTATTCAGGATCTACAATACTTTGGAGAATTTGGAGGAGTAAATCCTTCAATTTCCGATTCATCAACTTATACCTTCCTTTCAGCCAAAACGATGTTCGATACATTTGAAGGAAATGCTGAAGGTTGTTACTTATACTCAAGACATTCCTCTCCTTCAAATCTTTATCTTGGTGAAGCTCTTGCCGCAATGGAAGGAACCGAAGCAGCAAATGTTGCCGCTTCTGGAATGGGCGCGATCACTTCTGTATTAATGCAGTTATGCAATGCCGGGGATCATATTGTTTGCAGCAGAACCATTTATGGGGGCACCTATGCTTTTCTTAAGAATTTCGCTCCGAAGTTCGGGATAGAAACAACTTTTGTGGACATCACCAATCCGCTTCTGGTTAATGAAGCAATACAAAAAAACACAAAGCTTATCTACTGTGAATCTGTAAGCAATCCGTTACTGGAGGTTGCAGATCTGGAGGCTTTATCGAATATCACCAAAGTGCACAAACTTAAACTGGTAGTAGATAATACCTTCTCTCCGCTTTCAATTAGCCCGGCTAAATTAGGAGCAGATGTGGTTATTCATAGTCTTACCAAGTTTATTAATGGTAGTAGTGATACTGTGGGTGGAGTTGTTTGCGGAACTAAGGAATTCATCAACGACCTGCGTAACGTGAATGACGGTGCTGCGATGTTGCTGGGACCAACTATGGATAGCCTGAGAGCGGCTTCCATTCTTAAGAATCTCAGAACCCTGCATATTCGAATGAAACAACACAGTCATAACGCCATGTACCTGGCTCATAAATTCCAGGAAGACGGATTTAAAACCGTTTATCCTGGTCTTAAATCTCACCCGGGACATGAGACTTTCCGTAAAATGATGAATGAAAGTTATGGCTTTGGTGGAATGCTGACCATAGATGTTGGTTCGCTGGATAAAGCGAATGAGCTTATGGAGCTAATGCAGGAGCGCAACCTGGGCTACCTCGCGGTTAGTTTAGGATTCTACAAAACTTTATTCAGTGCGCCGGGAACTTCAACTTCTTCAGAAATCCCAATTGAAGAGCAAAAGGAAATGGGATTAAGTGATGGGTTGATCCGTTTTTCTATTGGTCTTGATAACGATATTGCAAGAACTTATGAAATGATGAAAGAATGTATGACCAAAGTTGGGGTGATGGATACTGAAATGGCCTAAAATTTTGCAGGATTAAGCCGAAAGTCGTAAAATTACGATCAGAAAAAAAATGATCTATATTAACGACCGGTTTTAAAATTCTAAGCCTCACGGTAAATCTGATGATATTCAGGTATACCGTGAGGCTTTATTTTTACCGCAAATAAAGCCCTTAACCTGAATGGAAAACTCTACCGAGAAGCCAGAAAATGAAGCAGTAATTGAGAATAAAGAGTTGAATATCTGGGAAGCATTAATTCCAGTATTCGCACTTATTGCCATGCTCGCCTTTAACGTTTTTGTTTTTGGAGATGATGCCCTAAGTGGTTCTAATCAATTCATCCTGCTTCTTGGAGGTGGTGTTGCCGCTATCGTTGGTTATTTCAATAAAGTGGAATTCGACTATATGATAGACGAGGTCGCCAAGAACATTCAGAGTACCGCTGGCGCCATTCTTATATTATTAATGGTTGGAGCGCTTGCCGGAACCTGGCTTATAAGCGGTATTATCCCGACCATGATCTATTACGGACTCCAAATTTTGAATCCTACGATCTTTCTCGCAGCATGTGTAATTATATGTTCTGTGATCTCCCTGGCAACCGGAAGTAGCTGGACGACCTCCGCTACGGTTGGTATCGCCCTGATCGGGATTGCCGATGCCCTGGGAATTTCTCTTGGTATGACGGCAGGAGCTATCCTTTCCGGAGCTTATTTCGGAGATAAAATGTCGCCATTAAGTGATACTACCAACCTGGCTCCAGCGATGGCAGGAACAGATCTTTTTACCCATATAAGGTATATGGCCCTAACCACTGTACCTACCATTACAATTACCATAATAGCTTTTATCATCATAGGATTGAACCTGGATACCAGTGGCTCTACGGATACTACTTCTATATTGAATTCTATCGAGGCTTCTTTCAACATCAGCCCATGGTTATTCCTGGTTCCTGTTATTGTGATCGTATTGATCGTAAAGAAAACATCACCTTTGATCGCGCTACTAATCGGGACTTTATTAGGTGCTGTAGCTGCACTTATAGCCCAACCAGATATCGTTCTAGCCGTAAGCGGAATGGAGAACCTCAATTTCATTAGCGGGTATAAAGGAATTATGAATGCTATCACCGTCGATACAGCGGTAGAAACAGATTCTGAAGCACTGAACGATCTTTTCGCATCAAGCGGAATGGCAGGAATGCTAGGAACAATATGGCTTATTATCTGTGCGATGGTCTTTGGAGGAATTATGGAAGCTATTGGCGCCCTGGCTAGGATCAGTAAGGCTTTACTTAATATGTTCCATACGACATTCGGTCTATTTGCCAGTACGGTATTTAGCTGCCTGGCTTTGAACGTAACCGCTTCAGATCAATACCTGGCCATCGTGGTTCCCGGCAAAATGTTTGCCAAAGCTTATAAAAACAAAGGACTTGCCCCGGAGAACTTAAGCCGTAGTTTAGAAGATTCTGGAACAGTAACTTCAGTACTGGTTCCGTGGAATACCTGTGGTGCTTATCATAGTGGAGTTCTGGGAGTACCGGTTCTTTCTTATGCCGGCTATGCCTTTTTTAATTACCTGAGCCCGTTTATGACATTATTATTCGCGGCGGTAGGAATAAAAATTAAAATGCTTACCGAAAAATAATCCTTGCTATTTCTGCTGTTCTAAGGTTAAATTCCTGATAATTTGACAATTATAGAGGCACGCTATTGCGATTATATATAATCATAGACAAACCCTATTAAACAATAAAATTTTAAAATTTTTCAAGCTTTATAAAGCAGTCTTAGTTCCTAAATTTGTGCCGTAGAAAAAGAAGAAAGTTTAATTAAAAACAATAAAATTATATGGCTTTAGTAGGAAAAAAATTTCCAAATCTTAGCGTAGACGCTATGAACGAAATGGGAGATACTTTCAAATTAAACGTTTTGGAAGAAGCTCAGAAAAACAATAAGAAAGTATTGCTTTTCTGGTACCCGAAAGATTTCACCTTTGTTTGCCCTACAGAACTACATGCTTTTCAAAATGCTATGGAAGAATTTGAAAAGAGAAATGTTATGGTGATCGGAGCATCTTGCGATACTCCTGAAGTACATTTTGCATGGTTAAATACCCCAAAAGATAACGGTGGTATTGAAGGTGTAACATACCCAATCCTTGCAGACTCTAACCGCAATCTGAGTTCTAGACTAGATATCCTTGATATCATGAGCGAAACCTACGATGAAGAAACAGGAGCGGTAACTCTGGAAGGTGATAATGTAACTTACAGAGCTACTTACCTTATAGATGAAGAAGGAACTGTATTCCATGAAGGAATAAACCATATGCCACTTGGTAGAAACGTGAACGAATTCCTTAGATTGATCGATGCTTATACCCACGTACAGGAAAAAGGAGAAGTTTGTCCTGCAAACTGGGAAGAAGGTAAAGAAGCTATGAATGCCGATAGAGAAGGTGTTGCATCTTACCTTAGTTTAAACTAAGAAAAGAAAAGAGCTTAAATTAAGAATCTAAAAAAATTGCTATGATTAAGGAATTAGATCAGGATAACTTAAGCGAAGTAATTAGCAGCAATGATACCGTTGTGGTTCAGTATATGGCCGGATGGTGTGGTAACTGTCGATTAATGAAGCCGAAATTCAAGAAACTGGCTTCAGAAAATGAAGATGCACAATTCGTATTTGTTGATGCCGAAAAGTTTCCGGAATCAAGAAAACTTGCGAAAGTGGATAACCTTCCAACCTTCGCCACATTCAAAAATGGAAGTTTTAAGAATCAGGTTCAGACAAATAAGTTTGACCAGTTAAAAAACTTAGTTGATGAAGTTACCAGTAATTAGACATCTGCAGAAGAACAATGAGGTTGAAAAGCTTGAGAACACAATTGAAGTTCTTGAAAATTTCACCGAGCACCGTTCAGTTTCTGAAGAAGAAATGGACGTAATTGGTGAATTGCTTACCAATCTTTGCGGAGCTGTAGAAGTTCACAAAATGATAGAAGATGGTGTTCCAGAAAGGGACGCTGCAAATAACTTTGTAAAGAAAGTCTTAGGTTCTATAGACAAATAGATTTTCTTACAAATCAATTCACAAGGGCTGTTTTCATTGGGAAACAGCCCTTGTTGTTTTATGATAATTTTAGTAATTCCCGAAAGACAATCTTATAAATTTATAGACCAAATAAAAAAATAGCATGGCAAAGATTAAACTTGGAGATGAATTAGTGACGACCTATGGCAACCTTCCTGCATTAGATGAAAAAGCACCTCATTTTGAACTTATTAAAGCAGATCTTAGCATAGGCACCCTTGAAGATTTCAAAGGCAAGCGAGTGATCATGAATATTTTTCCGAGTGTAGATACCGGTGTTTGCGCAACTTCTGTTCGAAACTTCAACAAGAAAGCCGCAGAATTGAAAAATACTGTAGTTTTGTGTATCTCTCGTGATCTTCCTTTCGCTCAGCAAAGATTTGTGAGCGACGAAGGATTAGACAAGGTGGTAAACCTTTCAGATTTCAGAGATAGAAATTTCGGTAAGGACTATGGAGTTGAAATGATGGATGGCGCTTTTGAAGGGCTGCTGTCCAGAGCAGTTCTGGTATTAGATGAAAACGGCCATGTGATCCATTCACAACAGGTTCCAAAGATCGAAGACGAACCAGATTATCTTGCCGCCCTGAAAACCTTATTATAATGAAAGACAGTTTCCTCGGTAAAAGAATAAGAGGAGGAGGATATGCCATAAAAGGTGCCTGGCTTTTGCTTAAGCATGAGCCAAGCATTCAGGTTCAATTCGTAATTTCGATCCTTGTATGTATAGCCGGTCTTTTTTTTGGGATCAACAGGTACGAATGGATCTTTCAGTTCCTGGCAATTGGCCTGGTCATGGCTGCTGAAGGTTTGAATACTGCGCTGGAAGCAATGGCAGATTTTGTACATCCAGACTTTCATAATAAGATAGGACATATTAAGGATGTCGCCGCCGGCGCTGTTTTTATCGCGGCACTAATCGCGGTGATCATCGCCTGCTTTATTTACTTTCCCTACATTTTTTAGCAACACGGTTTATAATAAATTCCGAAATTAAAAGTTTTCGTTCATAGGGTAAAACCTATAAAATGCATAACTTTTAAAATTGAGGATTTTTTTCTTTAATTTGGCAAAGGCTAATTTGTATTTTTGCCGAAACCGTTCAACCTACATATGGCTAAAAAGAAAGCTAAGACCAAGAAAACCGCCAAAAAAACCCGTAATTTTTCACTGAAGCTGGACCGTCAGCAAAAAGTGGTTTTAGGTAGTTTCCTAATGCTTTTTGGCCTGGCCTTAATCGTCGCATTTATATCTTTTCTTTTTAACTGGCAGGCAGACCAAAGTGTTCTGAACGAATTTGCCAACCGCGAGATCGAAGCCAGGAACTGGCTTAGTAAATTTGGAGCTACGATAAGCGACTTTTTTATCTATAAAGGATTTGGACTTGCCTCCTTCTCTATCGCATTTTTGATCTTATTAAGCGGGATCTATCTTTTCTTTGGATTTAACAGTGTTAATCTTAGAAAGTTCTGGTTCTGGGGAGTTCTGGTAATGATCTGGTTATCTGTATTTTTTGGCTTTTTTGCTGAAAAGAATGCCTTACTGGGAGGACGAATAGGTTTTGAAACCAATGATTTTATTCAGGATTATCTGGGCTTTTTTGGAACTGCACTTTTAATGCTATTCCTATTTATAGCCTATGTGACCATACGCCTGAAGGTTACTCCTGAAATGGTCGGAGGTTATTTTAAATCTGGCAAAAAGGAATTACAGGATGCCATGCAGGAGCATAAATCCACCATTTCTGAAACCGATGAAGAAAAAGACTGGAAAGAAACGGTGATCCAGCCCAAAGTAGAAGAAGAAAGAACTCCAAGCTTAGATCTTTCCGAAGAAAAACCAGAGCCTAAGAAAGCTCCTGAACCTTCACCTAAAATGGAGGTAAGCACCCCGCCAGAAGACGAAGTGGCCATGGAGGTTGAAGCTGCTCCTGAAGAGGAAGAGGAAGATAATCTTAGCACCAAGCTGGTAAAGGACTTTGGAGAGTTTGACCCAACCCTTGAATTAAAGAATTATAAATTCCCAACCATAGAACTGCTTAAAGACTATGGTGGGTCGATCACCATAGACCAGCAGGAACTGGAAGAGAACAAAAACCGTATCGTAGATACACTTAAGAATTATAAAATTGAGATCGCCCAGATCAAGGCGACCGTAGGACCTACAGTTACCCTTTACGAAATTGTACCCGAAGCCGGCATCAGGATCTCCAAGATCAAGAACCTGGAAGACGATATCGCACTTTCGCTATCGGCACTCGGGATAAGGATAATCGCTCCTATCCCAGGAAGAGGAACCATTGGTATCGAGGTTCCCAATAAAAACGCCAGCATTGTTTCTATGCGTTCTGTGATCGCTTCAGCGAAATTCCAGAATGCCGAAATGGAATTACCTCTGGCGCTTGGAAAAACTATTTCTAATGAGACTTTTGTAGTAGACCTGGCGAAAATGCCGCATATGTTAATGGCAGGTGCTACAGGACAGGGTAAATCTGTAGGATTAAATGCGATCCTTACTTCCCTGCTCTACTCCAAACATCCGGCGGAAGTAAAATTTGTGCTGGTAGATCCTAAAAAGGTTGAACTAACTTTATTCAATAAGATCGAGCGTCATTACCTGGCTAAATTGCCAGATTCTGGAGACGCCATTATTACAGATAACACCAAAGTGATAAATACCCTGAATTCACTTTGTATTGAAATGGATGATCGTTACGAACTGCTGAAAAATGCCATGTGTCGTAACATCAAGGAATACAACACCAAGTTCAAGGCAAGGAAGCTTAATCCGAATGACGGTCATAAGTTCCTGCCATATATTGTTCTGGTAGTAGATGAGTTTGCAGATCTTATCATGACCGCAGGAAAAGAAGTAGAAACACCTATTGCCCGTTTGGCCCAGCTGGCTCGTGCGATTGGTATCCACCTTATCATTGCAACACAAAGACCTTCGGTTAACGTAATTACCGGTATCATTAAAGCTAACTTCCCGGCCCGGGTTGCCTTTAGAGTAACTTCAAAAATAGATTCCAGGACCATTCTGGACAACCAGGGAGCAGACCAGTTAATTGGGCGCGGTGATATGCTTTTCACCCAGGGTAATGAATTAAAACGACTGCAGTGTGCTTTTGTAGATACCCCGGAAGTTGACAAAATAACAGAATTCATAGGTTCACAAAAAGCTTATCCAGATGCGCACCAGTTACCAGCCTATGAAAGTGAGGAAAGTGGCACAGGAGTTGATATAGATGTGAGCGAGCGGGACAAGCTATTCCGCGAAGCTGCAGAAGTGATCGTAACCGCCCAGCAAGGATCGGCTTCATTACTTCAGAGAAAATTGAAACTTGGCTACAACCGTGCAGGTAGAATTATAGATCAACTGGAAGCCGCAGGCATTGTTGGTCCTTTTGAAGGAAGCAAGGCCAGACAGGTTTTAATTACAGATCTTGCAGCATTAGATCAGCTATTAAATGAACCAGACAATTAAAAAATCAAAATGAAAAAATTAGTATTTATCCTGGCAGCAATTTTCACTTTTAATGCTCAGGCACAGAATTCTCCAAAAGCAGAAAAATTACTTAACGAAGTTTCTTCCAAGGTGAAGAACTATGACAATATGGTCATCGAATTTAAGTACGCGCTGGAGAACAAAGCCGAAAATGTTAGTCAGGAAACAAGAGGAGATGTTAGTATCAAAGGAGAAAAATATGTTTTGAATCTTATGGGTACTACCCAAATGTTCGACGGAAAAAAGATCTATACCATTATTCCTGAAGATGAGGAGATCAACATTTCAAATTATGTAGAGGAAGATAGTAATAGCATTACACCTTCTAAGATGTTCAGTTTTTATGAAGAAGGCTACAACTATGAAATGGACATCACTCAAAACGTAAAAGGACGTGAGATACAGTATGTTAAGCTTACTCCAAAAGACAGCAATGCAGAGATCAAGAATATCCTTTTGGGTATAGACAGCCAGACCAAGCATATTTATAACCTGATCCAGACCCAGGAAAATGGTACTAAAGTGACCATTACTGTAAAAAGCTTCAAGACAGATCAGCCACTGGCGCAAAATCTGTTTACCTTTAACGAATCGCGATACAGTGATTATTACATCAACAGATTAGACTAAATTGAAAATACTCGACCGGTACATACTAACCAGTTTTTTAAAAACATTTTTTTCGGTCTTTATAATCCTCATGTTCATCTTTGTTCTCCAGACGATCTGGTTATACATAGGTGAACTTGCTGGTAAAGACCTGGATGCAGAAGTCATCTTTAAATTCTTGTTGTACTTCTCCCCGAAACTGGTGCCACTGGTATTACCGCTCACCATCCTGCTTACTTCGATAATGACCTTTGGTGCTTTTGCCGAAAATTACGAGTTTGCAGCGATGAAATCCTCAGGGATTTCCCTGGGCCGGGCTATGCGTAGCTTAACGGTTTTTATAGTTTTTATTAGTCTTATAGCCTTCTTCTTTGCCAATAATGTGATTCCGGCAGCGGAATTTAAATCTATAAACCTTCGGAAAAATATCGCCCAGCTCAAACCGGCCATGGCGATTTCAGAAGGTATCTTTAATGACATTGGAACTTTCAACATCAAGGTAGATGAAAAAAGCGGTGAGAACGACCAGTATCTTACAGATGTGATCATTCACCAGAAAAAAAGTACTGGTGGAAATAACACTGTAATCAAAGCCAAAGAAGGAGAATTGGTGGGAAGCACAGATTCAGACGTACTGTCCCTTATTCTGAAAGAGGGTAATTACTACGATGAAGTTGAACCCAGTGATTATAAAAAACGAAAGCGTAAGCCTTTCACCAAAAGCTATTTCGACAGGTACGTGATCAATATAGATCTTTCAGATTTCAACAATGTAGATCTGGAGGATGAGACCTATAATTCTGCTCATGGAATGCTTAAGATCTCTGAGCTCGATGAAAGTATAGATTCCTTTTCGGTCGCCTATAACAAAAAGATGGCCGAGTTCAGGAACTCCATGTATACCAGGAGTGGTTTTAAGAATCTACATTTGAATTATAAAAGAAAGGATACGGTTTTTAACCAGGAAGAAGGGCTGTTATCTTATTATGATACTTATGATGGCGCTCAGATCGCCAATTTGGCCCTTGGTTCTGTGAATTCTTCCCTTGCTCACCTAGGCATGAAAGAACAGGAATTCAAGGTAAGCATCAAGCAGATCAACAAATTTGAGATCGCCCTTCACGAAAAATATGCCCTTGCAATTGCCTGTATTGTACTTTTCTTTGTGGGAGCACCTCTAGGAGCGATCATTAGGAAAGGAGGTATGGGACTTCCTATAGTCGTGGCGATACTGTTATTCCTCACCTATCACTTTATAGGAATTTTCGCCAAGAACTCTGCAGAGAACGGGACTATACCCCCATTTATAGCGACCTGGTTATCTACCTGGATTATGCTACCATTAGGAGTTTATTTAACCTATAGGGCAACCACAGATCAGGGTCTATTTGTTTTTGATAATTTTATAGCGCCAATCAAGAAACTCTTCAAAAAAGCTGGCCTTTTCAAGGACAAAAGTAAAACAGAATAAATATCTTTGCAGCCACAAAACTAGATGTTATGGCTCAGGTGGAGAACAATCAATATTCTGTAAAACTGGATAATATTCAGGAAGCTATCGATGATATTCGCGAAGGAAAAGTGATTATCGTGGTAGATGATATTGATCGTGAAAATGAAGGAGACTTTCTTGCGGCAGCAGAAAAGGTTACCCCAGAAATGATCAATTTCATGGCCACTCACGGCCGAGGCCTTATTTGCGCCCCTCTTACCGAAGCAAGATGTAATGAACTTAAGCTGGAAATGATGGTGGGTAATAATACCGACCCCATGGAGACGGCGTTTACCATTTCTGTAGACCTGAGAGGGAAAGGCGTTACTACCGGAATTTCAGCATCAGACAGGGCTAAGACCATTCAGTCTTTGATCGATCCTGAAACCAAACCACAAGACCTAAACAGACCCGGACATATTTTTCCGTTGAAAGCCAAAGAAGGTGGAGTACTAAGGCGTACAGGACATACGGAGGCGGCTATTGATTTCGCCAGGCTTGCAGGTTTTGAACCTGCTGGTGTGATCGTGGAGATCATGAATGAAGATGGAACTATGGCTCGTCTACCTCAGCTTATGGAGGTAGCTAAGAAATTCGATCTTAAGATCGTTTCTATAGAAGACCTGGTGGCTTACAGAATGCAGCATGATTCTCTTATTGAGAAAAAAGAAGATTTTGAACTGGATACCAGGTTTGGAAGATTCAGACTGCGTGCTTATAAACAAACTACCAATTCTCAAGTACATATTGCCCTTACCAAAGGATCATGGAAACCAAATGAAGAGATCATGGTACGAGTGAATTCTACTCGAGTGAATAATGATCTTCTTGGAACGCTTACCAATAACGTTGATAAAAAATTGGACGGAATGTTCAAGGCGATCAATGATGAAGGTCGTGGTGCGATAGTTTTTATTAATCCCGCCAACCAGTCCCCTAACCTATTGAACCGACTTACCGAATTAAAGGAAAGTCAGAAGAAAGGTGAAATAAAAGCTCCACCAGTTAAGATGGACAATAAAGATTTTGGAATTGGAGCACAGATACTCCATGACCTGGAGATACATAAGATCAAGTTACTTTCAAATTCCCAGCATACTAAACGTGTGGGAATGATAGGTTATGGTCTTGAGATCACCGAATATGTAGATTATTAATCGATCTCGATGATGACCTCGTCCAAAGGTCTTCTAACTTTTTTGAATTTAGAGAACATATCATCCTGTGAGCGATAGCCTACGGGAAGTACCAGCACAGATCTTAAATTCTTCTCGTGAAGATTTAGGAACTCGTCATACTTTTCGGGCTCAAAACCTTCCATTGGGCAGGCATCTATCTCTTCTGCTGCGCAAACCGTAAGCAAGGTACCTAAAGCCAAATAGGCCTGATTAATAGCCCAGGCTTCAATTTCTTCAACTTCCTTGGTCTTAAAATCATTGATAAGAAATTCATGAAATGGTTTCAGAATTTTTTCGGGAGTTTCCCTTACGTGTTTTACCCTTTTGAAGTAGTTGGTAATGAATTCCTCATCGATCTTATTTTCGATACAGATTACCAGAACATGGGAGGCAGTATTTACCTGCTCCTGGCCGAAAGAGAAATTCTTTAGCTCAGCCTGAAGCTTTTTATTAGAAATAACAAGCATTTTAAGCGGCTGCAAACCATAAGAAGTCGCGGTAAGATTAAAGGCCTGTTTCAGCACCTCTATCTTATCTTCAGAAAGTATTCTAGAATCATCGAATTTCTTGGTCGCATAGCGCCAGTTCAAAGCTTTTATATTACTCATAAATTTGTTTAAATAATATTTTACAAATGTACACAATGTATAAAGTAACGCCGGCGTTAGCGCATAGATTAATCTGATACATCCAAATATTATGGCTATCTTCGATAAGACTTTTATCCCATTATAATGCGGCGGCTTAAAAAATTCATCCTGTTCTCGGTCATTGGTCTGGTACTGATAATTTTCACTATTCTTGGTCTCGAGGCCATCTTTAAAAGACAAACCAACGATCTTATCTATAGAGACATATCTGCCGTGCCGAATGCGAAAACAGTAATTGTATTAGGAGCCAGCGTTCATGCCGATGGTAAATTATCGCCCATTTTAAAAGACCGGGTGGATACCGCGATAAAATTATTCCGCAACGACAAAGTCGACAATTTCCTGGTTACAGGAGATCACCGAACCGAAGATTACAATGAAGTAGCAGCAATGGTTGGCTATCTAGAAGAAAATGGAATAGGCAAAGATCTCATTATCTCAGACCATGCGGGACTGGACACTTACGATAGTATGTATCGTGCAGGAAACGTATTCGGTATTGAAAATGCCATCGTAGTGACCCAGGAATTTCATTTACCCCGAGCCCTGTTCATCGCTTCAAACCTGGGCTTCAATTATATTGGTTTTACTGCAGATCAAAGAGCCTATCAAACAGAATACCGGTTGAAACAAAGAGAAAAACTTGCAAATTTTAAAGCTTTATGGGAGGTTTTATTAAGGAAAGAACCTGAAACCATGGAGCAACGCTTAAGCATTAATAATCAATAAGTTAATATCTTTTTAGCTATCTTAGAGTACTACTAACTTCTAAATTAAAGAATATGCTTCAGTGGATCATTCACATCCTTATAGACGCCCTGGTACTTCTTATAGCTGCAAACTTCCTGAATAAGGTACATTTAAAAGGATTTAGATCGGCCCTAATCGTGGCTCTAATCATTGGGATACTTAGCTTTCTTTTAAGCTGGCTGCTAACCGCTATACTCAATATTGCTACTCTGGGAATTTTCTATTTCCTCGGAATTGGTTTTGTGACCAGAGTGATCGCTTACGCTATTATTATTGAGATCGCAGATAAAATGACTTCAGATTTTAAGACCGAAGGTTTCTGGGCTTCCATATGGCTGGCCGTGCTTATCGCCATTATTGGCGGAATCGTAGACGCGATCCTTTTCTAAAAATTTAAAATTACCGGGTGAGATGTTTCATCCTGTTTTTTCTTCCTTTTTATTTTGCCATAACTTTTGAAACAGGTGGCCTTTCCGTATATAACACATTCTGAAGCTTTATTAGCATAAAGTTTAACTATAGAAAAACAGCCAAATTTAATCTCAATTTAAAATAATTGACGATCCAATCCCTTACTTTTAATTTTTCAAAAATAATCCTATGATCAAATTAATTGTAACCGATGTCGATGGAACCTTGTTGAATGATAACCACGAGTTACATCCAGATTTTTGGGAAATAGAAGAACAACTAACCAGTAAGGGAATTTTATTCTCTATTGCCAGTGGTCGCCAGTTCTACAATCTGGAAACCAAATTTGAGAAGATCAAGGACCGCACGATGTTCTTTGCAGAGAATGGAACTTATGTTTCGCACAAAGGCAGGGAGTTATATGTGAACCCGATTGAGAAAAGTGCTGCTATAGATTTTATAAAAATTGGTAGAGAATTAGAAAATACCAGTCTTGTGCTTTGCGGTAAAGATTCGGCTTATATAGAAACCAAAGATGAAGATTTCAGAAAAGAGATCAATAAGTTCTACGAACGCCTGCAAGTGGTAGATGATCTTACTAAAGTAGAAGACACTTACCTAAAGGTTACTCTTTGTAATTTTAACGGGGTGGAAGACAACACTTTCCCGCATTTCGTAAATTATACAGACCGGTATAAAGTAGCCATCGCAGCAAAGGTATTTATAGACATTACCGCTTTGGATGCGAATAAGGGAAATGCTATCAAGGGAATTCAGAAAGAATTGAATATCACCCCTGAGGAAACTTTAGTATTCGGAGATTACCTTAATGACCTTGAAATGATGCAGGTTGCTAAACATAGCTATGCCATGAAAAATGCGCATCCCGAGATCATTGAAGCCAGCAATTTTGTGACCAGCCATGATAACAACAATAACGGGGTCTTAAGAACTATCGAGTCTCTGGGATTATTAAAAGCTTAATTAATAATAATATTGGTCTTATCTACACCGGTATTCCCGGTGGCAGCATCGTAAGCATAAACAAGTACCTCATATAAACCTTTTTCCAGGGAAGTTTCAGTACCAAAAGTACTTGGCTTTTCAGTTGGTTTTAGTTCAAGTTCAGTAGAATTCCCTTCTGCATCTGTAACTATTGCTTTCACCTCGTATTGACTGGCATCCCAGATACCATCCTCGGTAACCGGGCAGCCGCACATCATGACGACGTTTGCCTTTAGCTCTATTTTTTCAGAAGCTTTTATTCTTTCATGTGTTTGCGGAGATAAAATATCTACTACAAAACCTGGAATTTCCAGCACTACTCCATCGCCAGTAATATCCTTACCCGGGATCACCCATAATTGGGTACTGCTTAAGACGCTTGCCTGTTTTTTATTAAATGGAGCGAGAGCTTCCACCGTTACAAACAATGGTACATCGATATCTATTTTTGCCAGGAAGCCCGCGGTCTTATCATCTGAAAGCGTTTGTGAGCGCTTCCAGTCATTTTTCATGATCTTTTCTGTATCTCCGGTACTACCAATGGTCATTCCTTCATCCAGTATCGCACCTGTAACTGCATCCTTTACCAATATCCTCGCTCCGCCAATTGACGAACCAATAAATTTAGCATCCTTGGCCTTAGCCCTGATCATGATATTAGTTTCCTGGGCAAATCCTTTTGCTGAAAAAATAGAAAAAATAAGAACGAAAAAAAGCCGGTAAAAATTAAAACCTTTCATAGTATCAATGTTTACCGGCTAATTTAATTAAAACTTAATCAATTAAGCTTTGGCTAATTCTCCTTCTTTATTTTTCGAAGCGATATTGTGAAAATTCTTTGGGTCCTCATGATATTCCTGGATATAATTCTCCAGGGTATTAATTTCATCCTGAGTAAGGTCATTCGCTTTCATATTCTGTGAAAGATTAATCCATGGTTTATCTGATGAATAATCATATTCCCCGAATACCATAAAAGGCGTTCCGTTTCTGGCAATTTTAGATCCTTCAACATTCCACATATCTGCCCATTCAAAAATATACTTCGCGTCATCCATATAAAGTCTAACACAACCATGGCTGGCAGGATAACCCGGCAGGGCATATTGATGTACTCCTACTCCTTCGAAATTCATGAAATTAAAATAGTATGGTAAGATCCATGAATCATCAACGGTACTAACCTTACGTTTAGCCTTATAATTTCCATAATTAAGTCCGTTTGGGGTACGGGTTGAATTCTTCCCGGTACTCACCGGTCCCCATTTTACGAGCTCCCCGTTTTCATACAACCCAAAAGCCTGAACTCTCTGGGAGATCAAAACAGTTTTAGGAATACACTGCAGGGAATTAATAGTTTCAGGGAAAGGACTATAGGCCTTAAAGTCTTCTGACGCGCAATCTGGGATCACGATAGGTCTTTCTGGCCTTAACCGGTTCTTCTCTATACGGTTTAAGGCAAGTATAGTTTGTAATTGCTCTTCTGAATAAGCATTGAACAGACTATCTATCTGCTTTCTTGTTTTTAAGGAATCGATGGTATAACTGATCTCTTTTCGGTAGATCTTGGGCTCCTTTTTTATCACCGGATTTCTCATACTTAATTTTTCCGGCTGCGGAACAGTTGGTTCTACCACCTGAGTATTGGAATTACAAGCGTAGAAAAAGGCACTACATATAAATAATAAAGAAATTCTTCTTAATGCATTTAAGCGTATCATCGTAACAGTAGTTTTGATTAGGTAGGATGAAATTACACCGTAATGCTCTCAATGCCTGCTAATAAAGAGTTAAGGCTTTGTTGAGTTTATGATAATTAACCGATTTTAAGACAAAAGTTTTTTTCTTTAGCTTAAAATTTTCAGAAAAATTAACCTTTAATTATTATTTCTATTTGTCGGAATTTGAAATCATTAAGTGAGAGATAAAAGACGTAGATAAAGTTTAACTCGCAGAGGTTTTACGGCAAATTGGTTGAAATGTTCCGTTAGAAATAAATATAATACACCTTATAATTTAACGCGACATACAGCAGTTAGATCATTTATTTTCACGTAATTTACTGATTATTAAAGTCTTAAGCTTTATATGAAGCTAAATGACAAGGAATTATCTTTCCGGGCTTTTAATTTTTGGGAAATCAAATTTAAAAGTCATCTATGGTGTAGGTAACCGGAAAATCAGATCGATTTCCATGTACACTCCCCACCTTAAAGTTCATGTCCGTTATTTTCTGAAAAGAACGGTGATAGATCTTTTTTCTTTCCATGAATTATTCAATTTAAAGACATGGTGCAACTTCAACCTACACCAGCTCTTTAATACTAACCTCCTCTTTTTAATTATTCCCCTCCCGGTTTCTCTTCTTTCAATACCAAACCAATGAAAACAATTGTAAAACTAAGTATCACTTTTCTGATGATAGTATTTTTAGGCTGTTCAGAAGATGACGAAACACCTCCCCTGCAAACTCCAAGATATACGCTGATAAAAATTGAAAAGGAATTCCGATTCTTTGAAGATCAAGGTCCACAGGAGATCATTATCCCCTTTGTAAGCAACGCATATTCAGATGGAGAATTCAAACTTTCACTACACACTGAAGATGAGATCAATTTTGAGACTATTCCAGAAATGCTCAACGGATTGATCAGCTTCAAGGTGAAAAAAGGTGATGCCAATACAGTATTAATAGTAACTCCTCAAAATGATGAAGGTATAAATGGTTATCATGATTATAGTTTCACTCTCACCGCGCTCAGTGAATATTTTAGAAGAGCCAACGAGAATAACCTGGAAATCGGTATCTACGATGACGAATTAAATGGCATGCCCAGGAACTTTGAATCTTCCAGCAAAAGTTCAGAACTGAACATCGAATTTTTTTATAATTCAGATAAAAAGCTACATAAAACCAACCAATTATACAGCGACGACTGGTTCGATCTGAACGAGGTCATAAAATATTATTATGATGATGAAAAGAAACTTATCAAGACTAAACATTCGCTTGGATTAGATGATGCCAATCCCCAACAGGTGCATGAAATTATATATATCTGGGAAAATGATCTGGTAGTTCAAACAAATTATATGGCAGGCGAGATCAAACAATACTATACGGTTTATGAATATGATGCACATCATAATGTAAGTATGGCTGAGGAATATTATGTACAATCCCCACTTGAAGAACCAATACTAACCTATAGAACGATATACAGCTATGACGGTAATGACAATCTCACCGAAAAACACATAACAACCTATTACCATCCCAATGAATGGGATAGTCAGGATGATGAAACAGTAAGTAAAATCACCTACGGGGAGTATGTAGAGTATGAGGGTACCTTCCCTGTAAATGAGATAATCCCCGGAGTTATTTACCAAAAGAATCTACCCGGATTTATGAAAATTGAAGAGGAGGGCGCTTTAGCTGTAATTTTAAATTACAGCTATGAATTTAATGTTGAGGGAAAGTTAACTAAAAGAACCACAGATGATGAAACAGCAGTTTTTAATTATCAGTAGGGATTTTTTGGAACATAACTCAATTCTTTGAATACTGTTTTACCAATTTTAGATTTATAATTATAGATAACCATGAAAGCATTTTTAAAACTTTGCTTTTCATTTCTAGCAGTTATGGTTATTAGCTGCTCAGGAGATGATGGTCCAGGGCAGATAGCGGCAGATGATGACCCGCCCGGGAACCTTGCAACCACAGTTAGTTTTAGAGAAAACTACTCTATTGATGAAAATGGGAGCTTCACTACTGTAACTATAGATTTTGACCAGGCTGCAATCACTGCTGGTGAGATTAGGATAAAATTACATCATCAGCAAGACCTTGAAATTCAAACTATTCCAGAAGTATTAGAAAACATAATCACACTTCAGGTGAAAGAAGATGATGAATCAATTTCGTTTCAGCTTGCACCGGTTGACGATAATGTGATTAAAGGGATGAAGAACATTTCTTTAACCTTCGATTCTATGAGTAGCGGTTTCCGCAAGGCAGATAATAATGGACTTACTATTACAGTGATCGATGACGAGCTCAAAGGAATGCCGAAATCCCTAAACGAAAATATTATCTACCATTACCGGGAAGATGGTAAGATCAAAAAAATAGAATATAAAGCTATGGACATGTGGGATTATTCTGAAAATTATTTTTACTCTGAAGATGGCCTGATAGAAAAAATAAATGAAGACTATCTGGGTTCTGAAAAATTATATTTCTGGGAAGATCAAAAAATTGTTAGATCTGAAGAGAGATTTCAAGATGAACTTATCCTCTACTCCATCTATGAATATGATCCCAGAGGAAATATCAGTAAGAATACCCAGACCGGCAAAAATGGGCAGGGCGAATTCGTATTGCAATACCTTTATGAATATGAATACTTTGAAGATGGAAATTTACATAAGATCCTGGTCTATATCCCTTCAAATACTAAACCTGCAAACGAATTGGTAGCCTCTTATATTTATGACGATTATTTAGAAGTATTAAATCCATTCCCATTAAATGAGATCATTCCCACTATACCAGTACATAAGAATTTGTACAGCTCTTTAGAATCTCAGGATGGCTGGGGATATGCAGAATACAACTATACTTATGAGTTTAATGTCGAGGGCAAGCCGATTAAACAGTTAATTAATGAAAATGTGGTGATGACCTTCGAATATTATTGAAAACATCAGGATAAAATAAGCTTACAATTTTGAAAAGACTGGAAAACCTCCAGTCTTTTTTGATCTCTGTCAAGTTTGAAAAAAAACTTATTTTAATAGTAAATTCTAAGATATGGACAACAGAAGAACTTTCCTGAAAAAATCTGGCCTGTTATTAGGTGCAGCTTTATTACCCTTTCCCAGCTGTATCGCCTCCTCACAAAGGAAACTGGGAGTAGCCCTGGTTGGCCTGGGATATTATAGCCGGGACCTTCTCGCTCCTGCGCTTCAGCAAACAGATCATTGCGAATTACGAGGTATTGTCACGGGAAGTCCAGAGAAGATTCCTGTGTGGCAAAAGAAGTATGGCATTAAAGACTCCAATGTATATAATTACCAGAATATGCATGAGATCGTAAACAATGATGATATCGATGTGATCTATATTGTTCTTCCAACCGGTCTACATGCCGAATATGCTATTAAAGCCGCTAATGCCGGCAAACATGTTTGGTGTGAGAAACCAATGGCCAGAACTGCCGAGGAATGCCAGCAGATCATTGATACCTGTAATAAGAACCGGGTTAAACTTTCTATTGGTTATAGAATGCAGCATGAGACCAATACTCAAAAGATCATGACCTGGGCTGAAACCAAGCCCTATGGAAATATAAAAAATGTGATTTCTGAAGCTGGTTATAATGGCGGTACTATCAATCCATGGAAACTTAAAAAAGAAATGGGAGGTGGTGCCATTTACGACATGGGTGTTTATTCTATAAACGCAGCACGATATTCCACAGGCATGGAACCTATTGCGGTAACGGCTACACAAAGTACCCAAAGACCGGACATTTTTACTGAGGTGGATGAAACTACCAGTTTTAAAATGGAATTTCCAGGCGGAATCATAGTGGATGGGAAAACCAGTTTCGGGCAAAATCTGAATAACCTGGAAGTCACCGCAGAAAATGGCTGGTACTATTTAAGACCTATGCAATCATATTCGGGAGTTCAGGGTAAGACCAGCGATGGTTTGGTGTTGCCGCCAATGAAGAAAAACCAGCAGGCTGTGCAAATGGATGATGATGCCCTGGCCATTATTAATGACACCCAAGTATTAGTGCCGGGATCTGAGGGCATGAAAGATATCCATATTGTTCAGAAGATAAACGAGGCAGCCGCAACCAACCAGAGAATCCTTATCTAAGAATATTTTTCAGTAATATTTTTGCCAATAATCTTATTCATCGTAATATTGCAATATAATATACCATAATATGGGGCTTACAAAAACAGACCTATTTACCAAAGAGCAGAATGAGCTGGCTAATTTAGCTAAAGCCTTTGCGCATCCTGCCCGGGTCGCTATCCTGCAGTATTTGCTTGCGTCTAATAAATGTATTAACAGTGATTTGGTACATGAACTTGGCCTGGCGCAGGCAACTATTAGTCAGCATTTAAGAGAATTAAAAAATGTAGGACTCATTCAGGGAAATATCGAAGGAGTGTCCATGAGCTATTGCATTAATCCTGAAAAATGGCAGAAAGTGCAACAGCTCTTCAACGGCATGTTCGATAAGATTCAGGATTGCGGGTCTGGCGAATGTTGTTAAAAAAATTTATTATTAAACATCGTAATAATACGATAAAACGATTAATGATATGAAACTTTCAGAATTTAGAGATCATTTATCTGGCCTAAAAGAGATCGCTTTCGAGCTTCCTTCTGGCCAATTAGTACCGGAACATTTTCATGTAACCGAAGTAGGAAAAATAAGCAAGCACTTTATTGATTGCGGAGGAACTTTAAGAAATGAAGAAAAGATCTCCTTTCAACTTTGGGAAGAGAACGATTACAACCATCGTTTGCATCCTGAAAAACTGGTAAAGATCATAGACCTGGCTAAGGATAAACTGGCTTTACCAGATGCAGAGATAGAGGTGGAATACCAGGGAGAAAGCATTAATAAGTTTGCGCTTGATTTTGACGGGAAGAACTTCCTGCTGGTAAATACTCAAACTACCTGCCTGGCTAAAGATCAATGCGGAATCCAGGAACAAAAACCAAAAGTGAAATTATCTGAACTTCAGAATTCCTATTGTACTCCCGAATCTGGTTGCTGCTAATATTTTTCTATGTACAAAACAAAATTATTCCCGGTCCTTATAAAAAAACTAGATCAGTTAGAAGGTACTGATATTCCCGAAAACCGGAAAAAGGTGCTGCAACCTCTCATCGATTTTATTCAGCAGCAAAAGAATTCAGGAGAAGCAATTAAACTGAATTTCATCTGCACCCACAATTCGAGGCGTAGCCAGTTAGCCCAGGTTTGGGCGCAGGCGATCTCGGCTCATTTTGGGATCAAAACCGAATGTTTTTCGGGAGGTACAGAAGAAACAGTTTTTTTTAAGAATGCGGTAGAAACTTTAAGAGAAACCGGTTTTATAATAAAATCCGGCTCTGGAGAAAACCCCCATTTCCAGGTATTTTATTCCGAAGAAGCTGAACCCCTGGTTTGTTACTCCAAAGTATATGATGCTCCGGAAAATCCAACAGAAAATTTCGCGGCAGTAATGACCTGCTCCCATGCCGATGAGAACTGTCCCTTCATCCCTGGGTCGAAGGCCAGGATCCCACTAGATTATAAAGACCCAAAACAATTTGATGATACTCCATTGGCAATGGAGAAATATGAAGAACGTAGTGACCAGATCGCTTCAGAAATGATCTATGTATTCCAACACATAAAATAATATGGCAAAGAAATTAAGTTACCTGGACAAGAATCTCACCTTATGGATCTTCCTGGCAATGGGTATTGGAGTTGGTTTAGGATATTTTATCCCATCAATTCCAGACAGCATCAATTCTTACAGCTCAGGAACCACCAATATTCCTATTGCTTTAGGACTTATCCTTATGATGTATCCGCCACTGGCCAAGGTAAAATACAGGCTGTTGCCAAAGGTATTTAAGAATGTAAAGATCCTTAGTATTTCCCTGGTGCTTAACTGGATCATCGGGCCATTCTTAATGTTTTTCCTGGCGATAATCTTTCTGCAGGATCACCCGGAATATATGGTAGGTCTTATTCTTATTGGTCTTGCCCGTTGTATCGCTATGGTCCTGGTTTGGAATGATCTCGCCGAAGGAAGCAGCGAGTATGGTGCTGGCCTGGTTGCATTGAACAGTATTTTCCAGGTCTTTGCTTATAGTTTTTATGCCTGGTTGTTCATCACCTGGCTTCCTCCTCTTTTCGGCTTTGATGGGGCTATCGTAGATATTTCAATTGCCACGATCGCCGAAAGTGTAGCGATCTACCTGGGAATCCCTTTTGCTCTTGGTATTCTTAGTCGCCTGATCCTGGTGAAAGTAAAGGGAGAGAATTGGTATGAAAATAAATTTATCCCGGCTATTTCTCCATTAACCCTTATTGCGTTGTTATTTACCATAATCCTGATGTTCTCTCTAAAAGGAGAATTGATCGTAGAAATACCAATGGACGTGGTAAGGATCGCCATTCCGCTATTGATCTATTTCAGCCTGATGTTCCTTATAGGATTCTTTTTAAGTAAAGCCATGGGAGCATCTTACGATAAAAATGCTTCCATTTCGTTCACAGCGGCTGGAAATAATTTTGAACTGGCCATTGCTGTTGCCATAGCTGTTTTCGGACTCAATAGTGGGCAAGCCTTTGCCGGGGTTATTGGTCCACTGGTAGAAGTACCGGCATTGATATTACTGGTTAGAGTCTCTTTTTGGTTAAGAAAAAGGTTCTATGCAAACCAAAATCAATTGATATAATATCGCAACCCAATCCAAATATTATCGGTACTAAAACTAAGCCCAAATTGATCACTTTTTTCTCTGTCTTCACCATCCCTGGAATCACTGAAATGGGAGTAATAAAGCCTACCAAAATCTGCATTCAATGAAAACTTTTCACTCAACATAAAAAAGATTCCAGGTCTGATATTAACGCCATAATTTTCGGATCTTAACTGGCCAAATTGCTCATTATCAGAATACTCATCATTTTGAGAAAAATTATAATAAGGAGAACCAGTTAGGGATACTGAAAATTTTGAACTTAAACCGAAAAATTTCCTGAGATAAGGTGCTATGCTAAACGAATTTCTTTTTAATTCTGTTAAGACTGATTCTTCATATTTGTTTTTGGAATAACCATATCCTAATTGAATACCGGCCTGTAAATTAGGAGCAATAAAATATCCTACATCCGGTCTGATATTAAAAGAAAAAGTTTTGAAATCTCTGGGATAATCTACTCTTTCACTACTTGTGTGGGCGGAACCTACAGCGAAAGAACCTCCCAAACTCCAGGTTCCTTTTTCAATTAAAAATTTCTTAGGTGCCTCCTGGGCACTTACAAAAAGAGAAAGTAAAAATAAGACAAGGGTGATGATAAAGTTTTGCATAGTGATGATTATGAGGCTACAATGATATGAAAATCAATAGCAAAAAACTATCGGTTAGGTGTAAAATACGAGATTTTAAAGCCAGACTGCTAACAATCAATAAATTACACATTCATCAGATCTTCTAAATCTAAACTCCTGGTATACATTTTAATACTTCCATCGGTTTTTGTGGGCCATTTTTCCCGTGGTTTATCCCAATAAAGTTCAATACCATTACCATCTGGATCGTCTAAGTAAATGGCTTCAGATACTCCATGGTCTGCCGCACCGCTAAGCGGATATTCATTTTCAAATAATCTTCTGGTGATTTCTGAAAGGTCTTTCCTGGTTGGATACAGTATTGCAGCATGAAAAAGACCCACCCCAGATTTAGCTGCCCTGTTCGCACCTTCACTGTGCCAGGTATTCAAAGCTATATGATGGTGATAACCTCCTGCCGAAAGAAAAACTGCCTGTTCCCCTATTCTTTCGGTGATCTCAAAACCAAGAATATCCCTGTAGAACTTCAGGGCTTTATCCAGATTAGAAACTTTCAAATGAACATGACCTATTCTGGTTTCATCGGGTACTTTATACTTTCCTGACATCTTATTTTTCTTTAAATTTAATAGATGATCTTTAAAATTCTAGGTTATGGAAGAAAGAAAAAAATTAGACTGGAGCCGCTTCACGGTGAATCTTCCCCTCGATGTACAGAAAGAGGATATCATTAACGCCTGGATGACGCAGGAAGCATTGGAAAAATGGTTCCTTAAGCTGGCAGAATTCACTACCCCTAATGGTGAAAAACGCAAAAGACAGGAGCAAATTAAACCAGGGGATGCTTATAGATGGCAATGGTTTGGATGGCCAGAGACTGTAGAGGAGCATGGTAAATTGCTTAATCCCGAACAAGGTGAGTTTTTAAGATTTCAGTTTGGAAAAGCCGGAAAGGTGGGAGTAAGTATTGTTCAGGAACATGGCCAGACCATTTTACGCCTTATTCAGGAAAATATTCCGCAGGACGAAGAATCCAGAATGAATTTCTATGTAGGCTGTAAGACCGGCTGGACCTTCTATATGTTGAACCTTAAATCTATCCTTCAAAACGGCCCCGATCTTCGAAATAAGCGCAGTGAATTACAAATGGACTAGCGCTTAACGCACTATTACATGGTGTTCAGAATTATTTTCTGAATATTATAACTTTTTATTTCAATTATTCACTGGCTAAAATCATAGTTTTATTTTCCGAAAAATCTTTAAACAGATCCTAAATGAAAAAAATACTTGCTTTCGTTGCAATTCTTTTCATCGTGTTCCTGGCACTCGTATACTGGTCGGTTTCAAGCACCGATAAAGAATTTGAAACCTGTGAGATCCAGAACTTTGAAGATCTGGAAAAGATCGATTTCAAAGATCATGATTCAGTTCTGGTTGCCCCGAGCAGTCTATATGAAGGAAATATTTTGAAGGAATTCATGCAGGGCAAGAACTATAGGGAAGCCTGGTCTACCCCGGTAAAAGTTCCCATCGCTTTTCTGGATACCCTCAAGGGAGGCCTGAAGATCAAAAAAGAAGGTGGCGGTAAGCAAACTCATTCCTTAAAACTGGAAAGCAAGGATGGTACTATCTACACCCTTAGAAGTGTCACCAAAGATCCAAAGAAACTGATCCCTGAAGTAGCAGAAGACCTGGGGCTAGAGAATATCATTGTAGACGGAATTTCTGCTCAACATCCGTTTGGCGCGATTCTGGCCGCAAAACTCGCTGAAATTTCCGGGGTGCTTCATACGCATCCTAACATGTTATTTATTCCGAAACAGGATGCCCTGGGCGAATACAATAAAAAATATGGCAACCGCCTTTACTTGCTGGAATATGAGACCGAAAGCGAAAAGAACTGGACTTCTTTTAAGAATGTTGATGAGATCGTGGAAACCAAGGATCTTCAGGAATTAAAACAGGAAAAGGGAGATAACCTGAGCATAGACAGGGCTGCTTTAATAAAAGCCAGGTTATTTGATCTGCTGATCGGTGACTGGGACCGGCACGCCGAACAGTGGGGTTGGGTGCTAGTGAAGGAAGACAATAAGCTGAAAGCCATTCCCCTGGCTGGTGATCGTGATAATGCCTTCTTTAACTTAAGTGGAGTGATCCCTTCTATCATTACCAATGAAAAAATTGAACCACTGGTAAGGCCTTATGAAAAGGAAATAGACTATATGCCCGGCCTGGTGTATCCTTTTGATCGCTACTTTTTACTAGATACACCAAAAGAGTTATATGTGGAACAGGCAAAACAACTTCAAAAGTCACTAACTAACGAAGCCATAAAGGATGCTTTCCAGGTATTGCCGGAGCAGATCGCTAAACTGGACCAGGCTGAAATAAGCGAAAAATTAAAAAGCAGAAGAGATAACTTAGTCGAATATGCCGTGGCTTTCCATTCAATCATCCAGGAAAAAGGAGCTTTAAATGAACCTCTAAAAGGTTCTGAAGATCTTGATCTGGAAAATTCTCCTTTGATACGTTGTTTTGAGTGTAAATAAAAAAGCCCCTTTATAATGGGGCTTTTATATCAAGTATCTAAAAGGGATTAATCATCATCCCCATCGTTTTCATCCTCATCCTCCCCGTTACCATCTTCGGCACTTAGAAAATTTCCTTCGGAATCAAATTCCAGTTCCACCCCGTTATTCAAAGTAACTTCATACTTTCCGTCATCTTCTTTCTCGGCTTCGATTATTGTATTATCTGGATAATTTTCAGTTATATAATCCAGAATGTTCTGCGGCAGATCTGCAGGATTTATTTCCTCTTCATCCTGGTCGTCTTCGTTTTCATCTTCTCCTTGCCCCAGAAAATTTCCGTCGGCGTCAAATATTAACTCTACATCATTTTCCAGTTCTATCTCGTAGTTACCATTATTCTCCCTCTCTGCCTCATCGATATTCACCCCGGGAAAATTAGCTGCAATAAAGTCAAGTATGTTTTGAGGGATCTCTGAAATCTGGAGATATTCATCCCCAAAATCATTATTATCATCGTCATCGATGCCAAGAAAATCTCCGTCCTGGTTAAAATTAAGCTCCAGCCCGTTACTTAAATAGATCTCAAAATTGTTATTATCCTCGATCTCTGCTTCCCTTATGGTAACACCCGGGTAATTCGTCGTTACATAATCGAGAATATCCTGAGGGAGACTGGAAGTGCTAACATGAACATCTGCATTAAAATAGCGGGCATCCAGATCAACTTCATTTCCAGTTGCATCATCATCGTCGCTACAAGACCCTAAAACGAGAAGGCCGCTGAGTAAAATTCCAAATTTTCTCCAATTTTTCATAAGTCTGAATTTTAATAAATTTTGCTAAATCTAAAACGAAGCTAAAGCCGCATTATTACTTATTAAAATTATTTAAATAGCAGAAAACTCATAAAATTGCTTTTTGTCTAAACTTAGCTTTATTTTGAACTGAATTAAAACCTGCATGCTTAATGACCCGAAATATAATTATCTGCTTTCTGTATCTATTAACGTTTAACGTATATGCCCAAAGCACAGCATCTCAAAATGTAACTTCCATCGAATTTAAATCGGAAAAACTGGATACCCTGAAAAAGATCTGGATCTACCTGCCTGAGAATTATCAGCAATCAGATAAAAAATACCCCGTCATCTACATGCACGACGGTCAGAATCTCTTTGACCGGGAAACTTCTTACGTGGTAGAATGGCAGGTAGACGAAAGCCTGGACAGTTTAAAGAATCCAGAAGCTATTATTGTGGGAATTGAGCATGGTGGGAATAAAAGGATAGATGAGCTTACGCCTTTTTCACATGAAAAATATGGTGGCGGTAAAGCAGATACTTACCTTGAGTTTATAGTTAAAGAACTAAAACCACATATAGACAGCAATTACAGAACATTAGCAGATCATGAAAACACCGGAATATTCGGATCTTCCCTGGGAGGTTTGGTTTCTTTTTATGCTGCTTTAAAATATCCAGATACTTTTGGAATGATAGGTGTCTTCTCCCCTTCTTTTTGGTTTAATAAAAAGATCTACGAACTTGCGGAAGAGACCGAATTCGATCAAAATACCAGGTTCTATTTCCTGGCAGGTACGGCAGAATCTGAAGAAATGGTCCCCGATCTCAAAAATATGATCTCTTTACTAACTAAAAACGGCCTGAAACCTGAGAATTACCAGGTAAAATATGTAAAAGACGGTGAGCATAACGAAGCCATGTGGAGCGGTCATTTTGCAGAATCATATCTTTGGTTATTGCAATGATGCTTTAAACCTTATGAAAAAAATAATTCCATTTCTCATAGTCCTCTTACTTGGGTCCAGTCTATCTGCCCAGGTTAACCATGACTCTGAACTTTTCAAAGCCTTAAAAGCTCGCGACAGTTTGTTATTCGACCTGGGATTTAATGAATGCAAGATCAGCGAATTCGAAGGATTTATTAGTGAAGACCTTGAATTCTATCACGACCAGGGAGGTTTAACCGGGAATAAAGAAGATTTTCTCAGGAATGTTAGAAATAATATTTGTTCTAATGCTTCGAAGAAACCAATCCGTTTGCTCACCCCCGGAACCCTGGAAGTTTATCCATTATTTGAAAATGGTAAATTATATGGGGCCATACAACAGGGAGTTCACGATTTTTATATCAAAGAGCCTGGCAAAGAAATGTATAAAACCAGTTCAGCCAAATTCACCCATGTGTGGATCTTGAAGAACGAAGAATGGATACTGAAAAGAGTTTTAAGTTACGATCATAAAAACCCAGAATAGCTATGAGAAAAGTGAATGTAAAGGAAAAGTTCGAAAAATTCTCCGATCACTGGAATCCGAGGATCGTAGGCGAATTAAATGGCCAGCAGGTGAAACTGGCTAAACTAAAAGGTGAATTCATCTGGCATTCCCATGAAGATGAAGACGAAATGTTCTGGATCGTTAAAGGGAAGCTGAAGATCGAATTCCGGGACCGAATGGTAGAGCTGAATGAAAATGAATTTTTTATCGTTCCACGCGGAGTTGAACACAAACCAATTGCTGAGGAAGAAGTGCACGTGATGCTTTTTGAACCAGCATCTACCCAACATACCGGGAAAGAGAAACACGATCTTACCAATAACAACCAGGAATTTCTTTGAAACCAGCAGCCAGGATATTACCTGTTATTGTTTTAGCTCAGTTTTGCTGTACCTCGCTTTGGTTTGCCGGCAACGCGGTTATGCCAGACCTGGTATCTGAGTTTGGTCTAGATGCAGATGCCCTGGGACATCTTACCTCGGCGGTCCAATTTGGATTTATACTTGGAACTTTGAGTTTCGCCTTTCTCACGATCTCAGACAGGTTCTCGCCTTCAAAGGTTTTCTTTTTCTGTGCCATGCTTGGCGCCGTTTTCAATGCAGGAATTCTTCTAGATAACAATAGCTTTTTCAGTTTAATGAGCTTCCGGTTCCTCACTGGTTTTAGCCTCGCTGGAATTTATCCGGTAGGTATGAAAATAGCCTCAGATTATTTTGATAAAGGCCTTGGCAGATCCCTGGGATATCTCGTTGGTGCTTTAGTGCTGGGAACGGCATTTCCTCATCTGCTAAAAGAGATTTCCGGTAATATCGATCTGGAGTGGAGATGGGTCATTTATTTCACTTGCGCTCTCGCCTTTTCTGGTGGGTTCTTAATTCTATGGCTGGTGCCCAATGGTCCATATCGATCGGGTTTACAAAAACCAGATCTAAGCCTCATTTTCAAAATCTTTAAAAATGCAGATTTTCGTTCAGCTGCTTTTGGGTATTTCGGGCATATGTGGGAACTATATGCATTCTGGGCTTTTGTCCCGGTGATCCTTGGTTTCTATAAGCAAATTCACCCTGCAGCCGACTTCAGTATACCTTTTATATCTTTCCTGGTAATTGGATTAGGCGGACTAGCCTGCGTTCTGGGAGGTTATATTTCTGAAAAGAACGGGGTAAGGAGAACAGCGGGAGGAGCACTATTTTTATCTGGTATCTGTTGTTTAATTTCTCCTTTGATCTTTTATGCGAATTCTGAAATCCTTTTGATCGGATTTTTAATTTTCTGGGGTTTAGTAGTCATTGCAGATTCTCCGTTGTTTTCTACTCTGGTCGCGAAAACTGCCTCTGCCAATTCCAGAGGCACGGCCTTAACCATCGTTAATTGTATAGGTTTCAGCATTACCATTTTCAGTATCCAGTTATTGAATATGCTCATTAAGCATATTACACCAAACCTGATCTTTACGGTTTTAGCAATAGGCCCAGCTTTTGGATTGATAGCTCTTTTCAGAAGAAGAAATACTTCAACCGCCAATTCCTAAAGCGTAAGAGATTTATCTATAGGCTCTGTAGGTTCCAGGACCTTTGCTGTATTCTTTAGTTCACGGTTCTTTTTTAGCCGGTAATTGATCACAGGATGGGCATGAAAGGATTTGCTGGTAAAACCTTCGCTCATAATATCTTTGATCACAGATTCAGATTGCCCGGTTTGTATCCATTCCTGCTCATATTTCCTGTCCAGCACCAAAGGCATTCTTTTGGCCTTATTATGAACCTTCTCAAAAAGCGGGTTGGCATCAACCGTAATTAGCGAGGTAAAATAATTACCCTCGGCATCATTTGTATAAATTCCGGCAAAAGTGAAAATAGAGCGTTCCCGGTAATCCTTACTTTCTTCGAGATAACAAAAATAAGGCTGACTTTCCTTTCCGGAATGATGCGGTTCAAAAAAGCCATCAGCGAAGATAAGGCACCTGCCTTCACGTATGGGTTTTGAATATAATCGCGAATCAAAAACTTTATCATCCCGGGCGTTCAGGGTATTATACTTTCCGCTTTTAAAAAACTCTTCAGGTTTGGTGTAGGTAGGTACCAATCCCCATGTTGCCTGGTACCAGTGTCCCGGCTCATCCATAGGCACAATATAAATATGGTTGTGCGCAAAACCATCATTTAAGAAATAAGGCTCCAGGATACCTTCCTCTATTGGCGGTTTATCCATATACCTGGTGAGATTGTCTTCAGACTGGTTCAGCGATTTCTGGTAACACATAGCATTAGTCATTTAAAAGTATTTACTCTAAGGTATTCAATTTCAGTCAAAACTTTAGTTCATCATATTTTCAAAAATTGATCTTTCAGAATAAAGTTTCCTAGAATTGAAAAGACCCAAGGAACTGAAATTATTCCTGTTTTAATCTTTACATTTAAAGTATCATCAAAATTAATATTATGAAAATTGAAGCTGACTCTCCACAGGAATATATTGATAACGTACCTGAAGAACGAAAGGATGTAATGTCCAGGCTTCGCGCGGTGATCAAGGAAAACCTTCCCGATGGTTTCCAGGAGACCATGAGTTACGGGATGATCGGTTATGTGGTGCCACAATCCATATATCCGGAAGGTTACCATTGCGACACTTCTCTCCCCCTGCCGTTCATGAATCTCGCCTCGCAAAAAAACTATATCGCATTATACCACTCAGGGATCTATGCCGATAAAGATCTATCTGATTGGTTTACCGAAGAATATAAAAAACGGGTTGGTAAAAAACCAGACATGGGTAAAAGCTGTATCAGGTTTAAGAAAATGGATGATATTCCGTACGAACTAATTGGCGAATTATCTGGCAAAATAACGCCTAAGGAATGGATAACTATCTATGAAAAAAATGTAAAAAAGAAATAGAATTCAGAATCTCTGATTTTTGATTTGTGATGAAATTATTGCTTCAAAGTTCTACAGTTCCGATGAACATTACGCCAGAGAACGCAAACTTTTGTACTCGACAATTTGACAGGTGGGGCTATATAAGAGCTACACCTGGCCAGATGAATGCAGAAATCATTAAAATAAACCCCTATACTCCCCTGTTTTCTTAAATACAGGAGCCGATATTGTTAAAATTTTATTAAGAACTGGCGATGAGTTCTTAAAGGCTGGGAATTTCCAGATCTAAGGCATAGTTTTCGCAACTTTAACAGTGAAATCATAAAATAAGAAGTTAGAATGAAGAAGTTTTTTAGTAGTCTGTTATTCGTATTTGCATTAGGAACCGCCTCAGTTACGGCTCAATCTACCGCAATGCCACAACAGCAGGAAAAAATAGAAGTTAGTGATGCTGAGCTGGAAAAATTCGCAGATGTTTTCCAGAAAATGAGAATGATGAATCAGCAGGTTCAACAGGAAATGATGGCTGTAGTCACTAATGAGGATCTTGAATTACAAAGATTCAATGAGATCCACCAGGCAGAAATGGATCCTAATAAGGACATCGAAACTACAAGCGAAGAAGATAAAAAATATAAAGCTGTGGTTGCTGAAATTGAAGTAATTCAACCAAAATACCAGAAACAGATGCAGGAAGTAATTACCGAAAGCGATCTTAGTATGGAAAGATATCAGCAACTTGCAATGGCCCTGAGGTCTGATGTTGAGCTTCAACAAAGACTACAGGAGATCCTGAAGAGCTAGATAAATTGAATTAAAATGAAAAAAGCAGGCTATGTAGCCTGCTTTTTTAGTTTCAATAATCAAATACAACATAATTTAAGTCTATTTTAAAACTTGAAAATTCCCAAGGCATCAATTTTGTTGTAATTTGGAAAACAATATGAATTATATGACAGGCACATTAAAAAGAGGCTTTTACCTAATATTTTTTTTAATATTTATTCCCGCTTGTTATGCCCAGCAATCAAACATGCAACAAAAAGACAGTTTAGAATTTAGCAATAAAATCGTTCCAGATACTATATGGAGAGAAGTCTATGTCGCCCTCTCGCATTATCCGGAATTAAAGGATACTCCTATCGAATTTCGCTTTAAGAAGAATATCAAAAAGTCTTTTATGCAGGCTCAACCCAAGGTCAATAGTTTGCTGAAAAGTAAAAAGAACAGGGGTTATCTGGTATTCATCAATGAAAAGTTCACTATTGAAGATGAAGTTTTCGATATTACCGCTGTGCCTTCTGAAGTGCTTATTGGCTGGATAGGCCACGAATTGGGGCATATTATGGATTACCGGGAGAGATCTGCCGCAGACCTGGTGTGGTTCGGTGTTAAATATCTTACCTCAAAAAACTATATAAGAGAAGCTGAAAAGGCTGCAGATACTTACGCCGTAAACCATGGCCTTGGCGAGGAAATTATCGCCACCAAGAATTTTATCATTAATCATTCGAAACTCTCAGATACATATAAAAGTAGAATCCAGGACCTTTATCTATCTCCCGAAGAGATCATGGTCTTGATAGACAGCGGTCATGAGGATTAAGTTGCCGGGCTTTGTTCCTTGATGAATTTTTCCCATTCAGCGAACTTCTCCTCGTTCATCACCTTTTCCATCTTTACCTGGCCTCCTTTTTTCTTGTTTTTCGCATTCCACTCATGGAACATGTTAGGATCTATGGTGGTGACCTTGACTCCTTTAAGCGCCTTGGACCTGGCTACTTTATAATTCTTATTGGCATTCTTTAAGGCCTCATCCAGAGCTTCGGCTAATTTATCGTCTTCTGCTTTATCTTCAGTTCCTAGATACCAGTAGTGATAATACTCTCCATCTTCCCCCCTTTTCGCTGCCACCACAAATTCCGGAATTCTGATCTCGAATTTATTTTCCAGTTCCTGAACCGCATCGTTCATTTTATTTACTGAAAGTTGTGAGCCAACTACATTCAAAAAGAATTTGGTCCTTCCAGTGATTCTGATCTCATTCCTGGATTTATCTGTGAATTTGATCGTATCCCCTATCAGATATCTCCATGCTCCACTTACCGTTGAAATTAGAATAACATAATCTTTTTCTTCTTCAACTTCCTCCAAAGGAATTACCGGAGCATCTTCAGTCAACGAACCATCCTGGTTGATGTAATCTGGTTTAAACGGAACGAACTCAAAGTAGATCCCATTATCTGTGATTAACCGCATCGAGTGCGTGTCTGGCCTATCCTGTAAGGCAAGAAAACCTTCTGAAGCTAAGTAAGTATCAATCACCTGTATCGGTTTACCCAGAAGCGCGTTAAAACTTTTCTCGTAAGGTTCGAAGGCTACACCACCAGAAGTATACACCTGGAGATTTGGCCAAATCTCATGGATGTGGTTAAGGTTGTGATGTTCAATAACTTTTTTAAGCATAAGCTCCATCCAGGATGGAATTCCGCTCAAAGCACCAATATCCCATTCTTCGGCATTTTCGGCTATTTTCTGTACGCGGTCATCCCATTCATCAATTTTGGAAATTTCCTCGCCCGGCTTATAATAGCTTCTGAACCAGAAGGGAATTCTGCTAGCGCTAATCCCGCTAATTTCACCTTCCTGATGATCTCCTTCCTTATGAAGATCTGTTGAGCTTCCCAGCATCATGATCTCCTTTTCAAAGAAATCTGGAGGCAGATCGAAATTACTTAAAGCACTTACCTGTTTTATACCGGCATTTCTAATGGCTTCCACCATTTCTTCAGTAACGGGAATTCTCTTACTGGTTTTACCGGTAGTTCCCGAACTTAGAGCGAAATAAGGCGGTTTTCCCGGCCAGGTTACGTTCTCCTCTCCTTCATGATATTTATGCCACCATTCCTTATCTATTTTATTATAATCGAAATAAGGCACTTTTTCCGCGAATGCTTTTCTAACATCTTCAGATTCCAGTATTTTCTCGAACTTATAATGCTTACCAAAAGAAGTGTCCTTTGCTTTCTTTAAAAGGTTTACAAGTACCTGCTCCTGGTCCTTTACCGCTTCTCCCTCTGGGGTAAGCGTTTCTTTTAAGTCGATAATACTTTTTATAATAGATCCGAAAATTGCCATAATATGCTAGTGAATTTGAAAGGATAAATCTAGAAATACCATTTAGAGCAGCAGCAGGGATTATCAAATATTTAACTCCGGTAAAATGTAATAAAAAGCCTACATAATCACCATTATTCGTAAGAATTCCTATATTATTCGTTAAAGTCTATTCATTCCAATGTAAAACTGAAGAATAACTGTAATATTTACAGTCTGAAAAAACGAAAATCTAACCTTATTCCCTACAAATTGCTATGAATCAATCTATACCCCAAACCCATTCAAGATATAAAATGGTGTCTTATGACGATGCAACTGCAGAAGTCAAAGCCATTTATGATGACACAAAAAAGACCTTACAATTACCATTTGTTCTTAACTGGTTCAAATGCCAGGGTGACAATGCCCTTTTATTAAAAGGTAACTGGAGCAAATTAAAGAACACCCTGATGGAGGGTCAGGTGCCCAATGTGCTGAAACAATTGATCATATATAATGTTTCCAAGCAACGTGGCTGTAATTACTGTTCTCACGCTCACGGGATTTTCGCAGACAGCATGAGCTCGATGATCTCTGAGGAAGAAGGATTCCGCGCAACCCAGAGTTTAAACTCACCATCTATGCCTGTTAGTTACAGGATCGCAGTACAGATCGTTACCAAAGCAGCTTTGGAACATTCACAAATAACCGATGAAGATTTTTCTGAATTGGAAAAAGCGGGATTCACGGCTAAAGAAATTCAGGAATTAATGGCTCAGGCAGATCTTGTAAATATGCTGAATACCATTGCTGATGTTTCCGGTATCAAGATCGATAATGAATTATTGGAAACTCCTGAATAGGAACGATCTTTTTTAGATGCAAAATCTATCTCAAAATACTCCTCAGCTTTACAGGATCACTTATGAGGCTTACTCCAAATTTGCCAATGAGGTAAATCGCTGCTCAGATCTTGCAGAGGTGGCTGAAGTTTGTAAGACCCATTTAAAGTATCTGCTTAATTTTCATATTATCAGGATGACTATATTCCAGGGTGATAAACTTTTCACTTTTGAATTGTTTGGAAATAGTATCTGGTATGATCTCAAGGGGGAGACCGAGCTATTCCCCTATGAAGACGAGCTATTTAAACGAGGAATTCCACTTATCACGAACGAGATCCCAGACAAACTGGTTAGAGACAAGGTGGGGCTGAATGCTCTTTATGACCCCGTACTCTGGGGCTGGTGTTTTGATAAAAATGAACGGAAAGTATTAGTATCTTTGCTCGCCGATCAAAACAAAGCGTTTTCTGTTGGAGATGTGGATATTCTGAAGCTGATGGTTGATTGTATCCAGGCAAAATTCAGCGAGATCTATCTGAAAAGGCAACTTGCCATCCAGAATCAGAACCTTTCTGATGCCTACCTTACGATCAAAGAGAAGAATGAAGAGATCCAGAGAATTGTTCTGAATCAAAAAGAAACTATCAAAGCCAGGACTAGCGAGATTGTTTTAAAGAATGAAAAACTCCTGCATATTTCAGCATTAAACGCGCATAATGTGCGGGAACCGCTTTCCAGGATACAGGGAATTATAGAACTTTTTGAGTTTATGGATGATGAGACCTGCCGGAAAGAACTGGTGCCGAAACTAATTTCCAGTGCCAGAGAAATGGACGAGGTTCTAAAAGAAGTTGTGGAGATGGCATCTAAAGAATTAACTGAACTAAAGGCCGCTGAACTATGAAGAAGATCTATTTGGTAGATGACCAGCCTATATCTAATTTTATTACTAAAAAGTTATTTGAACTTGAAGGTTACACCGGCGAAATAATAGATTTTACAGATCCAGAAGAGGCGTTTAGAATTCTGAAAAATGATAAAGATGCCCTTATCTTTCTAGACCTGAACATGCCTATGATGAACGGATGGGATTTTTTAAATGCCATGCAGGCCGATAACGTGAAACATGAAGTGATCCTTCTAACCTCCAGCACTAGCAAAATGGATATAGACAGAGCACAGGATTTCCCCGCTGTAATAAAATACATGGTAAAACCCATGAATAAGAAAAAGTTTTTAGAACTTTCAGAATTCTTAAATCTCCCTGAGATAAGTGCAACCAGATCCAAATAAATTACTCGAACTTGCCTATGCTAAAATGCATTTTGGCAAGTATAAAGACTATTATCTTTCAGATATTCCAGAGCCATATTATGTATGGTTCAGGCAAAAAGGTTTCCCTCCTGGTAAACTTGGCGACCAGATGCAACAGGTTTTTGAGCTTAAAATAAACAGCCTGGAAGGCCTGCTGAGACAGATAAGGAAAAGATATCCGCGCCCAAGATCCTAGCTTCTACTATCGTTAAAAAGCTCTTAATATTAGCTTTCTAAATTGTCTGCTTTTTCTATTCTTCTTTGTAATTTAGCGCCCTGAATAAACAACACAACAAACTAGAATTAAAATGGCCGATACCAAGTATATTTTTGTTACAGGAGGTGTATCATCTTCCCTGGGAAAAGGGATCATTGCTGCTTCTTTAGCAAAGTTATTGCAGGCAAGGGGCTTTAAAGCTACTATTCAGAAACTGGATCCATATATAAATGTAGATCCCGGAACCCTAAACCCCTACGAGCACGGAGAATGTTATGTAACTGAAGATGGCGCTGAAACAGACCTGGATCTTGGTCATTATGAACGTTTTCTAAACGTAAATACTTCCCAGGCAAACAATGTTACCACGGGAAGAATTTACCAGAGCGTTATTGAAAAAGAAAGACGCGGAGAATTCCTTGGTAAAACCGTTCAGGTAGTTCCACATATCACGAACGAGATAAAAGAAAGAATCCAGATCCTTGGAAAGAATGGTGATTATGATATCGTGATCACTGAAATTGGAGGAACTGTAGGTGATATTGAATCTTTACCATACATAGAAGCGGTAAGACAATTAAAATGGGAACTTGGAGATGACAATGCTTTGGTTATTCATCTTACCCTTGTACCCTATCTTTCTGCAGCCGGTGAATTAAAAACAAAACCTACCCAGCACAGTGTAAAGACTTTGATGGAAAGTGGTATAAAAGCAGATATCCTGGTTTGCCGTACCGAACACGAACTATCAGATGATATTCGTAGAAAGCTGGCTATATTCTGTAACGTACGTCAGGAGGCGGTGATCCAGAGCATCGATGCCCCTACTATTTATGATGTACCAAATATGATGCTGGAAGAAGGCCTGGATAAAGTGGTATTGAAAAAACTGGCCTTACCAGATGACTCTACTCCTAACCTGGACAGATGGAACCAATTCCTGAAAAGACATAAAAACCCGAAAGCCGAAGTTCATATCGGGCTTATCGGGAAATACGTGGAGCTTCAGGATTCTTATAAATCTATCCTGGAAGCATTTATCCATGCTGGCGCCGAAAATGAAGTTTATGTGAATGTAGAATATATTCATTCAGAATTCATTAATGACAGCACTATTCATAACAAAATAAGCCATCTTGACGGAGTTCTTGTAGCTCCTGGATTTGGTGAACGTGGAATTGAAGGTAAGATCGATGCAGTAAGATACGCTCGTGAAAACGACCTTCCATTCCTTGGAATTTGTCTTGGTATGCAAATGGCGGTGATAGAATTCGCCAGGAATGTACTGCAGTTAAAAGGAGCAAATTCTACTGAAATGGATGCAGATACCAAGCATCCCGTGATCGACCTTATGGAAGCTCAAAAAGAGGTAACCCATAAAGGAGGTACTATGCGCCTAGGTTCATGGGACTGCGAATTAACTGAAGGATCTATTATTCATGAGGTCTATGGAACCGATAAGATAAAGGAACGCCATCGCCACCGTTATGAATATAACAACAAATACAAAGAACAACTTGAGAACGCAGGAATGCTAAGTACCGGGATCAACCCTGAGACCGGCCTTGTGGAGATCATAGAACTAAAAGATCATCCATGGTTCGTTGGGGTACAATATCATCCTGAATATAAAAGTACCGTGGCCAATCCACATCCTCTTTTTGTCTCATTTGTGAAAGCTGCACATGAACATTCTGTAAAACAAAAAAATGCCAAGATGGCACAGAAATAAGAATTGGTCGTTTTTTTGACAAAGGAAGATTAAGTAAAATTAAATAATGGAAGAAAAGAAAATAGATATTCAATCTATAATTGGATTTATTCTAATTGGTGGTATCCTTTTATGGATGCTTTACAATAACACTCCTGAAGAGACCGAAGCCGTAGATGAAACCACTACTGAACAGGTTGAACAAAATACCCAGGAATCTCAAACCCCAGATAACCTACCGGAAACCAGAACCGCACAAAATGATTCTACTTCGCTGGCAGACGCACAGCGCAGATTAGGAGCTTTTGGTTATTCTGAAACTCTGGCTTCTGCCCAGGGAGGTACTACAACCATCTCCAATGACCTTCTGGAATTGAAGATCTCTAACAAAGGAGGTTATATTGAGGAAGCCAGGCTTAAAAATTTCAAGACTTACGATTCTATCCCGGTGTATCTTATTAAAGATGGCAATGCCTCATTGAATATGAATTTCAGTACTACCGATGGTAGAACTTTAAATACTGAAAATCTATATTTTGAGCCTTCGCTTACCGAAAATAATGGCAACCAGGTTCTTTCTATGAAGCTTAAAGTTTCTGAAGATGAATACCTGGAATATCGCTATGCGCTACGTTCGGGAGAGTATATGCTTGACTTCACCATTAGTTCCCAGGGTCTAACCGGTGTCCTTAACTCGGCTGAAACTCCGGTTCTTGACTGGAAACTGAAAGGATATCGCCATGCGAAAAGTATTTCCTATGAAAACAGATACACAGACCTTATCTATGAATATGATGGTGGTGATGACGATCATTTATCCAGTGGTGATGATGAAGATGAAAATGTAAGTTATATAGCATACAGACAACATTTCTTTACTTCTATTCTATTAACAGACACTCCTTTTAAAACGGCAAAATTTGAAGTAGAAAACCTGGTGGAAGATGAAGAAGTTGATACTGTATTCACAAAGACTTTCGCTTCTACCATCCCATTAGATCTTAAAGCTGGTGAGTTGAATTATAATATGAATTGGTATTATGGTCCTTCAGATTACAAGATCCTGAACGATTATGATCGCAACCTGGATGAGATAATTCCGCTTGGCTGGGGAATCTTTGGTTGGATAAACAAATATCTTTTCATTCCATTCTTCGCATTTTTAGCGGGAGTACTACCAAGCTATGGACTTGCGATCATCGCCATGACCATTGTGGTTAGGATCGTATTATCTCCGGTAACTTATAAGTCTTACCTGTCTCAGGCCAAGATGAAGATCCTTAGACCAGAGATCAATGAGCTTAACGAGAAGTATAAGGATAACGCGATGAAGAAGCAGCAGGAGACCATGAAGCTTTATAGCAAGGCAGGAGCCAGCCCTATGAGCGGATGTTTACCTGCACTAATGCAGATCCCGGTATTCTATGCATTATTCCAGTTCTTCCCAAGTGCTTTTCAGCTAAGACAGAAAAGTTTCCTTTGGGCAGATGACCTTTCAAGTTATGATACGATAGCTGAACTACCATTCAATATCCCATTCTATGGTGATCACGTTAGTTTGTTCCCTATCCTTGCCTCTATCGCTATCTTCATCTATATGATGATGACCACAGGACAGAACATGCAGGCAAGTCAGCAACCTGGAATGCCAAACATGAAGTTCCTTATGTACCTTTCTCCGCTTATTATGTTGATATTCTTCAACAATTATGCGAGTGGATTATCTCTGTATTATTTTACCTCAAACCTGATTACCATAGGTATCATGCTGGTAATAAAATATGTGATCATCGATGAAGATAAGATACATGCGAAGATCCAGGAGAATAAAAAGAAACCTAAGAAACAGAACAGGTTTACGAAAAAGTTCCAGGAAATGATGGAGCAGGCTGAAGAGCAGCAAAAGAAACAGAAACGTTAATAGCGTCACTCATTATTAAAAAGAAGGCTTTGTATTTACAAGGCCTTTTTTTATGTCTTAACTGAAATAGTAGAGTAAATCTAGATTTTTTGATACACCTCTTTCGATTAATAAAGATCGAAATATTCATATTAGATCAATTAGGGAATACCTTTCTGATCGTTTTATTCGTCAACCAAAATAGATAGTATATAATTATTTGAAGAACATATAAAAGTACATTCAAAAATGATGGTTAAGCCATGTGCAATAAGCACCGAATAAAAACAAGAGCAAGGAATTGAAAATACCAAAGGAGAAAAACGTGAAATAATTAAGGTCAATAGAGTAATTCGCTAGTTCGGGAAACACGCAGGAAGTATCTAAAAGAAAAAAGCCTCTGAAAATTCAGAGGCCTTTCTATTCAAACAAATAAACAAAACATTAATAATCCTTATTATTCTAAAGTCGGTAAAAGTACCATATCGATAGCGTGAATTACACCGTTAGTAGCTTGCACATTTGCAGCTACAACATTAGCAGTTCTTGAATTTACATCTGTGATCGAAACGTTATTAGAATCGGCTGCAAGATTAACTGTAAAGTCTTCACCTAGGAAAGTAGTAACCGCCATACCGTTGGTCAATTCATCTGAAGTTACATTAGCCCCGGTAACAACGTGGTACGATAAAACATCGGCTAAAAGGTCAGAATCAAGATCTCCAAGACCACTTATCTCCAGCTCTTCAAGTAGCGCTGCGAAAGCATCATCTGTTGGAGCGAAAACAGTATATGGCCCTTCATCTTGTAATGTCTCAACAAAAGTATAAGAATCATCAAAAGTCAATGCCTCAACAAGAATTGAGAAAGTAGGATCGGCCAAAGCAAAAGTTGTCACATCTGGTAAACCAATTACAGCATCAACGGCATGGATCACTCCGTTATCTACTTCGATATCTGCAGTTTCTACATCAGACATCCCGTTTAATGTTACCACATCTCCAACATTGATGTATAAGCTAACTGCCTCTCCATCTGGTCCAGCCTCGGCTAAACTTGGAATGTACCCGGTTTCAAGATCGGTAGACATCACAATTCCTGGCTGAACATGGTTCATAAGTACCAGTGTTAATACATCTACAGGAATATCTCCTAATTCACTCCAGTCTTCATTCGAATCAAGCAATGCCTGGAATGCATCATTATCTGGTGCGAATACAGTATATTCTGTATCACCATCTAAAGTGGCTGTTAAACCCGCAGCCTCGATGGCAGCAGCAAGAGAAGAATAATCATCGTTGTTATTTACAAAGTCAATAATAGATACAGGCATAGGATCTGGACCTGGATCTGGTGTCACTACGACATCATCTTCAAATTGAAAATCATCATCCTCGTCACAAGAAGTGAATCCGAAGCAAATGATAAGTGCAAGAATACTTAACTTCGCATTTTTTAAAATAAAATTCATAATTCTAAGTTTTAGTTATTGATTAGCTTTTGATTTTTTATAAAAGTAGAACCAAATTAGATATAATTCTGTTTAATCTTTGTTAAAAATGAATAAACATCTATTTTTTTTATTCGTATCACTCTATTTTTCAGCGATTTGTAAATCGCAAAACAACCAGTTTGACGAGCAAGGACGCCGTCATGGAGCCTGGAAAGTGGATTTTGAAGGTACTTCTAACCCAAAATTTGAAGGGAATTTTGAACATGGAGAAGAAATTGGAACTTTCAAATTCTATAAGAAAGGATTTTATGATCATCCCGCGGCGATCATGGATTTCGAAAAAGGAAAAGATTCGGTTCAGGTCACTTATTATACTCAAAAAGGCTATCCTATTAGTAAGGGAAAAATGGTCGATAAGAAACGTGAAGGTGAATGGGTTTATTTCCATCAGGAATCAGATAGCATCATGATGACCGAAGAATATAAGAATGATACGCTACACGGACTTCAAAAAACATATTTCAAAAACGGGAACCTGGCAGAAAAGACTGAATATACTAAAGGAGAAAAAGACGGACTCAGTATTATATATGCAGACAATGGCCAGATCACCAAAAAACTGAACTATAAAAATGGACAATTACATGGCACTGCCGAGTATTATACTGTAAAAGGTGTTAAGACCATCGAAGGATTTTATTCTGAAGGCAGAAAGTCTGGCCATTGGATATATTACGAAGATGGAAAAATAGACAGTGAAGAAGATTATTAAAATTGAATATATTTGAACAACTAAAATATCTACTTATGAAAAAGTTTTTGATCCTATTTTTAGCAATGAGCTTGTTTACCGCATGCAGCGACGATGACGATTCTGGTGCCGAAGGAAATATTGTTGGTACCTGGACACTTGTAGCAGCGACCAATGTACCTGGATTTACCATAGATGATTGTACGGGAAGATCCACAATCACCTTTAATGCAGATAACACCGCATCTTCGACTTTCTATGCTACGGTTGAAGACCAATGTGTCTCTAGTAATGACTCTGGAACATGGAGCAATTCCTCGGGTTCTCAGTATACCATTAAAATTCCTGGTTTCGATGATCCTGTAGCCGGAACAGTTAATTTCAGTAACGAGAACAGATTTACCTTTACTCCGAATGATCTTCCAACTTCAAGTCTAACTTTTGCCAGGAACTAAAGGTTTTTAATATATTGAATATAAAGGTGGCTTTCGCCACCTTTTTTTATTTCGTAATTTTGTGCCCGCTAATCCGACTCTTAAATCGGTCATAGCAAAAAAATAAATAGAGCAGAATGAAAAAAGTTGTAGTCGGTTTGTCCGGAGGTGTAGATTCAAGTGTTTCAGCCTATCTTTTAAAGGAGCAGGGTTATGAAGTGATCGGGCTGTTTATGAAGAACTGGCACGACGATTCGGTTACCATTTCAGACGAATGTCCCTGGCTTGATGACAGCAACGATGCCATGATGGTGGCAGATAAACTGGGAATTCCTTTCCAGACCGTGGATCTTAGCGAACAATATAAAGAACGTATCGTAGACTATATGTTCAATGAATACGAAAAAGGCCGGACGCCAAATCCCGATGTTCTTTGTAACCGCGAGATCAAGTTCGACGTTTTTATGAAGATCGCTTTATCCCTGGGAGCAGATTATGTTGCTACAGGACATTATTGCCGTAAAGCGGAATTTAATAAGGAGGGAGAAACTGTATACCAACTTTTATCTGGGCAAGACAATAATAAGGACCAGTCATATTTTCTTTGCCAGTTAACCCAGGAGCAGCTTTCTAAAACTCTCTTTCCTATTGGTGAATTGCAAAAATCTGAAGTTAGAAAGATCGCTGCAGAACAGAACCTAGTAACAGCAGAAAAGAAAGATTCACAGGGGCTATGCTTTATTGGTAAAGTTAGACTACCAGATTTTCTTCAGCAGAAATTAAAGCCAAAAGAAGGAGTTATCGTTGAAGTTCCGGCAGATCATAATACATATTCTGAAGAGGATAATAATTTCAACACCCAGATCGCCCAGTTAAAACATCTTTCTAAAAAGTTCAACTATCAGTTGGAAGATGGGAAAGTAGTTGGAAAACACCAGGGTGCGCATTATTTCACCAAAGGGCAGCGTAAAGGACTCGCCGTTGGAGGAACTCCTGAACCTTTGTTCGTGATAGATACAGATGTTGATGAGAACGTGATCTACACCGGTCAGGGTAAAGATCACCCGGGCATCTATCGCCAGGGGCTGTTTATCGCCCAGGACGAAGTTCATTGGGTACGTCGAGATCTGGCCATTGAGAATGGGGAGGAACTTAAGATTAAAGCTAGGATCAGGTATCGCCAGCCATTACAGGATGCAACTCTTTACCAGACCGAAAATGGGATGTATGTCATCTTTGAAGAACCTCAGGCGTCTATTACCGAAGGTCAGTTCGTGGCCTGGTATAAAAACGAAGAGCTATTAGGATCTGGTGTTATTTCCTGATATGATCTTTTCCCGCAACGGGTAATCATTTTTAAAAAAATCGAATTCTTATAGAAATAGATCCTGCCGGCTTTTCCGGCGGGATTTATATTATTATGTTTGAATAAAATTATTCAGGAAACACTTATATCCTTTAAAATAATGGCTACCAACAATAAGATCACCCAACTTTTTAATATAGAATATCCTTTGATCCAGGCAGGAATGATCTGGGCCAGTGGCTGGAAACTTGCCAGCGCGGTTTCAAATGCCGGCGGACTGGGAATTATTGGCTCTGGTTCTATGTATCCTGATGTTCTTAGAGAGCATATTCAGAAATGTAAAAAAGCAACAGATAAACCATTCGCGGTAAATGTTCCTATGCTCTATCCGGAAATCGATAAGATCATGGAGATCATTATTGAAGAAGATGTAAAGATCGTATTCACCTCTGCTGGAAATCCCAAAACCTGGACCAAACATCTGCAGGAACATGGTATCAAAGTGGTTCATGTAGTGAGCAGTGTGAAATTCGCTATGAAATCTGAAGAAGCCGGCGTAGATGCCGTTGTAGCTGAAGGTTTTGAAGCTGGGGGTCATAACGGCCGGGATGAAACCACTACGTTTACTCTTATCCCGATGGTGAAGGAAAAAATTTCCATTCCTCTAATCGCTGCCGGCGGAATAGCTACCGGAAGGGGAATGTTAGCTGCCATGGTGCTTGGAGCAGACGCAGTACAGGTGGGTAGCCGCTTTGTGGCCACTCCCGAAGCTTCTTCTCATAAGAACTTTAAGGAAATGGTGGTGAAAGCTAAAGAAGGAGATACGGTTTTAACGCTTAAAGAACTTGCCCCGGTACGTTTGCTTAAAAATAAATTCTATGAGGATGTGCAGAATCTCTATGCTAAGGCTCCAAGCAAGGAAGAGCTTATAGAATTGTTAGGAAGAGCACGGGCAAAGAAAGGAATGTTTGAGGGTGACCTTGAAGAAGGGGAACTTGAAATAGGGCAAATATCCGGGCTTATTCACGATATAAAACCTGCTGCGGAAATTGTAAAGGAAATGATAAGCGAATTTGAATCAGCGAAAAAAGAGGTTGCTCAGCTTTAACTGGAATATTTTGCTAGCTTTTTAAGCTCCTGCTTTACAAATTCACGCCACTTCCTTTCAGCTTCTTTATTCTCGCTGTGGGAAGTTTCCCGGTCGAATTTATTCTGCATTTCCACTCTTTCAGCTTCAATTCGATTATAGATACGTTTTAGATCCTGGCGAATATTTCTGAGAATTTCATATTCAGCCAAAGCCTTTCTAAGCTTACGGGCATGTAATTCTGAAATATCAAAATGCAGTTGCTCGTGCTTCAGCAGGTAATCCTCATCATGAATATCTTTCTGCACCCATGACTTATTTGGATAAAAATTGGTAAAAACTTCGTGTTCCAGTACAGGAACTCCGGTTGCCGTGCTATAATTCCAGGTATAGCTAATCCCGGAATTTGTATTCGCAGAATAGGATAAAGTAGTATCTGGTTCAGCCTTAAAATCTTCCCAGGTAAGTGGCCTTCCCTCCTGCCATTTGATCTTCTCCTGTTCTTCCTGAGACAAGGAACTAGCGATGCATAAAAGGCAGCAAATTAAGAGGCCGTGAATTTTCATGAATATTTAAAAGAAATATTCTTCTCTATATCGGGATGTAAACTTTGTAGGACAGGACAGGTCCTCCCTGTATTTTCAAGGATCCTGGTTTCCTTTTCCTCATAAGATCTCGGGAAAAGTATATTAACGTCTATCTTGGAGATCCTGCGCGGATCTGCCGCCATGGTCTTGGTAACCTCAGCAGTAGCTCCATCCATATCTACTCCTAAAGATTCTGCCTTTATGCCCATTACCGTGAGCATACAGGTAGCAAGCGCATTCGCAACCGTATCTGTAGGTGAAAAGGCTTCACCTTTCCCGTGATTATCTACCGGGGCATCTGTGATCATCTTTGCTCCGCTTTGCAAATGCTCAGACTCGGTTCTTAAACTGCCCAGGTATTTTACTTTAGAGGTCATTCGCTTCGCTTATGGTTAGGTCTTTATTCAGTTTCAACAGGTAGATCGCATCGTTTGTAAAACCTCCTTCTGGATTAGGCATATAATGGAACTTACTTTCATAATATTCCGTAAAACCAGGATATCTTTCAAATGAATCATAAAGATCTTCTGCCGAAGCCAGTCTTAAAAGAATATCCAAAGTTAGGTCGTAACCTCGAAGAGCATACCTGTTAGGCTCGATATTAAAACGCTCCACATATCTTTCGTTGAACTTCTCTGTAGCCGTGTTATCATATTCCTTATCTACAGAAGGATAATGAAATTTCAAGTTCCCAAGGTGATTGTTAGAAATGATGTCGTTTTCAAATGCATTGGTCTTATTGGTCGTTAAAAGAGTAATATCATGCTCTCTCGCCAGCCTGTTAAGTGCAGAGGTCGTACTGCTTACCACATTTATATTATCAGATTCCAGGATCACCAGGTTTTTTCCAGCGGTGAGGGTTCCCGCCAGCGCGGCATCAGATACATAATTATCTGTAGGGGTTACCACTCTTGCAGAAGGAAGAATACTGCTTAATTCACTCTTTATTTTGAAGGCCTTTCCATCAGCCACAATGATCACGTTTTTCCCGGCAGAATTCCTTGAAATAAACTCCAGCATGGCATTTTTCATGAATTCCTCTGTTGGAACAGACTGAAAGAGGTTCTGGTATCCTCTCATACTTCGGTTAGATAAAGGATTGATCACAGGGATATTCTTGCTTTCCAACCTAGCTGCGGCAGCTTCAGTAGGAGTTTGTAATAACGGACCGATCACAGCATCTACATTACTAAAATCATTGGCATTTATCACATTTGCCACATCAGAAGCACTCTGCCTGGTATCATATACCTTCAAATTCGTAGAGATACCCATAGATTTTGCTTTATCTATCGCCATTAGAACCCCACTGTAAAAATCAAGGGAAATTCTAACCACCCTCTCATTCATAATAGAATTACGGTAGGTCTCGATAGAATCCTCTTCGATCTTATTGAGGTGATAAGGCAACATTAGAACGATCTCCTTGGTGCTGCGGTTATTTATAGAGTTACTAAGATCCATTTTGGTATTGGCTAATTCGCCGCTACCGGTATAATCTTCATCGTCTGTATTTTTCCCATCAGGATTTTCAGGAACTTTTAGTACCATCCCGAATTTAAGTCCGTCTTTTAAAGCCGGATTCAATTGTTTTAATGAATCAATGCTAACTCCAAATCTCCTGGTAAGGCTGAAAAGTGTTTCCTGAGGTTTAACCTCGTAAAATCTGAAACGATCATCGGTAATAATCACCGGCTCGTCTTCAAGAACATCTGTCCCCACTCTAATCATCATTCCCGGTTGAAGCTCTTCAACACGTGGATTAATAGCTTCCAGCTCTTTCAGCGTCATCCCGTATTTTCTCGCGATACCATACTTGGTCTCCTTGGGAAGAACAATATGTTCACGGGTCTTGGTGATCTGGGATTCCTTTGGCTTAGAAACAGGAGCCGGCTTAGGAGTATTTTCAGCGATCATAGAGTTGCTGCGTGCAGCACCCTGAGGTATTCTAATGGTTTCACCCATCTGCAATTCTTTTGAGTAAAGCTGCTTATTATACCTTTTTATCTCATCTACACTTACGTCATATTCCTTGGAAAGACTATAAAGAGTTTCCTTCTTTTTAACCGTATGCTCTTTAAAACTGACTGAACTTCCAGCTTCAGGTTGGGAAGTAGATGCATCGATCGGGATCACGAGTTTTTCATTTATGCCTATCCCCTCTTTAGCATCGGGATTATATTTGTAAATATCTTCCTCATCTATACTATAGGTTTGAGAAATACTAAAAACGGTTTCCCCTTTTTTTACAGTATGGTATTTATAGGACTGGGCATTCGCCGAAGTCGAATAAATTTGAAAAAGAAAGCATATTACAAATAGGTACTTCATTATGATCGATTTAGGTTGAAATGAAAATTATCTTATTCCCACTCAATTGTTGCTGGTGGTTTTGAACTTATATCATACACCACTCTATTAACGCCCTTTACCCGGTTAATTATTGTATTGGACGTTTTTTGTAAAAATTCATAAGGTAAATTCACCCAGTCTGCAGTCATCCCATCGGTAGATTCTACCGCTCTTAAAGCTACAACCTGCTCGTAGGTTCTTTCATCTCCCATTACTCCAACAGACTGAATTGGTAACAGGATCGCTCCTGCCTGCCATACCTTATCATACAGCATCCAGTCTCTTAAGCCCTGGATAAATACATGGTCTACTTCCTGAAGTATGCGCACCTTTTCTGCGGTGATATCTCCTAGGATCCTTATCGCAAGTCCCGGACCTGGGAAAGGGTGTCTACCCAGTAGTTCCTTATCTATACCAAGTTCCTTACCAACTCTTCTCACCTCATCCTTGAACAACATTCTAAGAGGCTCCACAACTTTAAGTTTCATGAAGTCTGGCAAACCTCCCACATTATGGTGAGATTTGATAGTTACCGAAGGTCCGTTCACTGAAACCGATTCGATAACATCTGGATAAATGGTTCCCTGGGCCAGGTAAACCACATCCTTTATCTCGTGAGCTTCATCGTCGAAAACTTCAATAAATGTGTTTCCAATGGCTTTACGCTTTTCTTCAGGATCACTTAATCCTTTTAGCGCATCCAGAAATCGTGCCGAAGCATCAACTCCCTTTACGTTAAGCCCCATATGTTTATATTGATCCAGAACGCTTTCGAATTCGTTCTTTCTCAAAAGACCATTATTTACAAAAATGCAATAAAGGTTCTTCCCGATAGCTTTATGAAGCAGAACCGCGGCTACAGTAGAATCTACTCCACCACTTAAACCAAGTACCACTTTATCATCACCGATCTTCTCTTTAAGTTCTGAAACCGTAAGATCTACAAAAGCTCCAGGAGTCCAGGATTGCTGGGTACCGGCAATCTTTACAAGGAAATTCTCCAGTAATTGCTTTCCATCTGTCGAGTGATAAACCTCAGGATGGAACTGTATTGCAAAAGTATCTTCCCCATCTATCCTGTAAGCGGCATTAAGTACATCTGAGGTACTGGCCAGTCTCACGGCATTTTCAGGAAGGTCTATGATAGAATCACTATGACTCATCCAAACCTGAGAATTCTCTTTAATGTTCTCAAATAAAGGTTCGGCATCCTTGATCACAGAAAGATTCGCTCTACCATATTCCCTGGTATCTGAAGGTTCTACTTTTCCTCCGAAGAAATGCGCCAGGTACTGTGCACCGTAACACACTGCCAGAACAGGCAGTTTTCCGCGAATTTGTGAAAGATCAGGGTGTGGTGCGTCTTCAGCTCTTACCGAAAATGGACTTCCGGAAAGGATGACTGCTTTAAAACCTGATAAATCTTCTGGTATTTTGTGATAGGGATAAATTTCGCAGTAAATATTCAGCTCTCTAACTCTTCGTGCTATAAGCTGTGTGTACTGCGAGCCAAAGTCTAGGATGAGTACGTTGTTTTGCATGCGCAAAAATAGGAAAACGAGAAAAAATGAAAGCAAAGGATTTGATAAATTTTCTATATTTAATTAAGCATAAACCTCTTCACATGAAATACCTTAGTGCGATCATCTTTTCTATCGCGATAGTCCTTGCCGCCTGGTTTTTAGGCAATTCTTATGTTTCCAGAGCTAATCCAGATGGTGTCATCTCGGTGACCGGTTCTGGCAGTGAAAATTTCATTTCAGACCTCATCGTCTGGGAAGGAAGATTTAGCCGAATGAATCCCAACCTGGAAGAAGCTTATGAACAGTTGAACCGGGATAAGGAGATCGTGAGAAAATACCTGGTAGATCAGGGTATCAAAGCTGAAAATATCGTCTTTAACTCGGTACAAACCATCGAGCAGATGGAAAACCAATATCAAAATGGGAATTTCACCGGCAGTATATTTAAAGGCTATGAACTCATCCAACCGATAAAAATAGAATCTACCGAAGTTGAACTTATTGAAAGTGTATCCAGGGAGATCACCGAATTACTGAACAAAGGAGTACAATTCAATTCTTCGCCACCAAGATATTACTATACCAAGATCGCCGATCTTAAAATTGAAATGATCTCTAAAGCCACAGAAGACGCACGATTAAGAGCGGAAAAGATCGCTGCCAACAGTGGTGAATCACTGGGAGATCTTAAAAGCGCGAGTATGGGTGTATTTCAGATTACCGGGCAGAATAGCGGGGAAGATTACAGCTGGAGTGGTGCTTACAATACCGCAGACAAAAATAAAACAGCCTCAATTACTATGAGGCTGGAATATGAAATTGATTGATCTTTTTTTTAGGGTTGGCCTGCGCCAGCTGATGTGCTTACAAAGTCCCGGTATATTTTCCAGTCACCATTCACATTCTTCCATAAAGTTGAATATCTCCCATGATCTACCTTCTGGCCTTCCTTGGTATGTATCTCGTAAGTACCAAGTTCGTTAGCGTAATCTCCAAAATCCAGCACTTCATCTGTATGAATTACTAATTTCATATTTTGCTCGGCCATAGGTTTATGCGCGGCAGTAACGGCATCTCTTCCGTTTAAAGCTTCCTGTCCAGACATTTTGAAGATCACATCATCGGCGAAGAAAGACCCGAATTTATCAAAATCCCCATCTTCCATGGCTTTCTGCATAATCCTGGAGTTCCTTTCGATCACAGATCTCACTTCCGAATAATTTTGAGCTTTCACACTGAAGTTTATCAATACGGCCGCAAATAGCAGCAACATTAGTTTTTTCATAATTAAAATTGGTTTAGTTGGTTAATTAATTCCCTAAAGTATTCTAATATATGAAAAATAGCCGCTAAATATCAAATTAAGAGTCACTTACAACTAAGCAAGCGTTGCCAGGATCTCGTCGATATCCTTCTCTGTGGTATCTGGATTTATAAAACAAAAACGCACCACGCTCTCCTCTTTCCAAAGTGAGGGAGTTACCAGGGCAAAACCTGAATTATGGTTTTTGTAAGTCCAGTCGCGGTAATCTTCTGCCGCCCATCCCTTTCTTTTGAAAAGAACGACCGATAGACTAGCCGGTCTTACCAGCTCCAGGTTATCATTATTCTTGATCTTCTCTGCGGCAATTTTAGCCAGTTCTATTCCGCGCTCAATCGCTTCCTTATACTTATTGGTGCCATGCATCGCCAGCGAGAACCATAGTGGCATCCCGCGTAGTCTTCTGGTCAGTTGTATTTGATAATCTGCCGGATTAAATCCCTGGGCACCTTCATCTTTAAAGATCTCCAGGTAAGCGCCCTTTTGTGAATGGGCTTTTTTGGCCAGCTCCAGATTCTTATAAATAACCGCACCGCAATCATAAGGCGAAAACAACCATTTATGAGGATCTATAGTGATACTGTCTGCTTTTTCGATGCCGTTGAAAAGATGCCTTACTGAATTTGCCGCCAGTGCTCCTCCGCCATAAGCGCAGTCTACATGTAACCAGATATTTTCTTCCTCACAAATATCTGCTATCCCCTGCAGATCGTCAATGATTCCAGCATTGGTGGTTCCACCGGTAGCTACAATCGCGAACAACCTGTTCCTGTCATTTTCGTCTAAACCATCCAGCGCTTTCCTAAGTTCATTCCCTGAAAGATATTCATCTTCAGATTCTATAAGCTGAATATCGGCATCCATTACTTTAGCCATGGATTTTATAGAACTATGCGCTCCTGTCGAGGCTAATAATAACGCTCTGTCTCTGGCGTGTTCTGGCTTTTGTTCTCTCCATTCTTCTCTTGCCGTCACTAAAGCCGAAAGATTCGCGGCTGTTCCTCCACTGGTAAAAACACCAAAAGCGCCTTCAGGTAATTTAGTTAGGGAAACAAGCCATTTCATAGCCTGGTTTTCACAGAAAATTCCACCGGCACCTTCCATCCAATAAGCTCCATGAATACTGGAAGCCGAGGTAACAAGGTCGAACATGATCGCTGCCCTGGTTGGTGCAGCGGGTACAAAGGCCAGGTGACGGGGATGGTCTATAGGCACGGTAGCCTTTACCAGTACATCTCTGAATAACTGGAAGGCATTCTCACCTCCAATTCCTTCAGGAGTAATGGTTTCTCCTACTATTCTTAAAAGATCTTCCTCTTTTTTGGGAGATCCAAGTTCAGGGGTAACGTTTGAGATACGATCTATGGTGTATTTCATGACATCCAGGGTCATTTCCACTAGATCCATATCTATGGTATGCATTTTATTATTTTCCAAATGTCAAAATTTTAAAGTTAGATTCCAGAGGGTCTAAATTCTCCATCAGATGTGAGATTAGATCCTTACCATACTCCACGTAAAATTCAGAAAAATTGGTTTGTCTTTCCTGCAGGCTGCGATTCGGGAAAAGAGCGTTCTGTAATTTGGCGATCCTCTCCACTTCATCCTTTAGTTTTCTCTTTTGAGCTTTCAGTAACCTTTTTTCAAGATTGTCCAGTCCTTTTAATTGTTTCACCTCCTGTGCTTTTACGGCTCCCAGGAATGACTCGTCTGTTTGCTCGGCCAGGTCATACATTTGCTGGAATTGCTGGACAAGATGCTCTTTCTGCGGAGAAAAGTCGATATCAATATTCGAGATCTTCCTAACCTTCCTGTTTATAAGCTCATGCTGCTTTAGAAAAAGCTCAGGCATAGTGATATTCAATCGCTCACGCTTTTCATTCTGCTTGGCTGTTTGCAATAAAGCAGAGTTACGCAACAATAGCATAGGGAAAGTAATGTTTTCAGTCTCGAAATATGACTTTAGTTCCAGCCAGTACGCCAGCTCACCCCCACCTCCTATATAACAAAGGTTAGGCAGGATCACTTCCTGGTATAGCGGCCTTAGCATTACATTAGGACTGAACCGCTCAGGATGTTCCTTTAGTTCATTAAGGATCTCATCTTTGGTCCAGGAGATCTCGGTTTCATGAACAAAGTATTTCCCATCTTTTTCAATGATCCTTTCACGCAGTTCCTCGGTTAGATAAAACAGGTTGATCTCCCTTGGATTCACCTGGATATTATATCCCAGGGAATTTATTTTTTCAACAGTTTCGGTAGTTTTATTTAGCGACACCTGTTTGGTGAGTTCATTCTCCACAAAAGGAATGAAATGCTTTTTCAGCCTCTTGTCACCGGCTGCCACGATCACCAGTCCAGATTCGCCAAAGAGCTCATTAGCGATATAACGGGTGGCATCGGTTAGATTATCATGTTCCAGATAGCCCTTTTCGAATAAGTTCTTTAGATATTCCGCATTTTCGCCACCACCAATTTCAGCTGAAAAAAGTTTAAATACCTCATCCAGTCCTTCAGTAGAAAGTTTTCCAACCGCGGTCTTCCCTGCTCTTTTATCTGCATTGTTCCATTTGAATTTCTTGCCATTAAGATTGAAGAAGTTTATTTCATCAAAATCATGATCTTCCGTCGCCATCCAGTAAATAGGAACAAAATTATTTTCGGGATACTTATTTTTTAACTGCCTGGTAAGATTGATCGTGGAAATGATCTTATAAAGAAAATAAAGCGGGCCAGTGAAAAGGTTCAACTGGTGCCCGGTAACAACGGTGAAAGTTTTTTCTGAACCGAAAAGCTCTATATTTTCTCTGGTCAATTCTGAAACTTCCAGCCCTGAATACTGTTCATTTAAAACCTCGATAAGGTCTTTGCGGATACTATGATCATAACTGTTCTTTTTCTCCTCTATTTGAGGTCCGAAATTTTCAATTTTTGGATAGCGATTATAGAAATCTTTAAGGCTGCTTTTTTCAGCCAGATAATCGAGAATAAAGGGTGAAAAATAATTGGTTTCGGGATAGAGAATTGTTTCTTCCGACATTGTATCGTATGATGTTTGGCGTAAATATACGGTGTTTTGGATTCTTATCTAAAAGTCTGTTTTTTTAAGAAATTATTAACAATACCGGAAAAATAGCCAAGTATTTAATTAATAACTTTCTAAGGCTAAATTTCAGAATTATGAATTCTAATATTCTTAAGATCGTATTAATATTTTCAGTAGCCGTTTTCTTATCATGTAGTTCCTCAGATGATTCCAATCCGCCGCCAGAGCAAAGGACCTATGCAGATGTGCAGGCAGATTTTCAGGAACTGGATTTTCAACCGGGAATTAATGATGTTTCCCTAGTAAATACCTTTGGTGGAGAGTGGTTTTTTAGAGTGATAATTCCGGAAGGAGACCTTTCTTCGAATCCAAGACCCCTAGTAATGACCTTGCATGGTGCCGCTGGTGGAAGCCCGGATGCACATAAAACAACTGCCTGTTATGCTGAACCCGGTTTTGAAGCTATAAACCCTATAATTATCAGCCCTAATGGCGGAACTATGGACTGGCTTCAATTTGCCAATCAGGATCTCGTACTAAGCCTTATTGACCTTGCTAAGGACTATTTACCCGTAGATGATTCTAAAATCGTGGTGAACGGCTATAGCAATGGAGGTAACGGGGCTTGGTTCTATGGTGAGACCCAGCCAGATCTTTTAAGCGCGGCTATCCCCATGGCCAGTTCCTATAACACCTATAATACTCAGGGCAATCCGAGAAGAATGAATATTCCCATGTATGTTATTCACGGTGAACTGGATGAATTATTCCCTTTGGAAGAAACCCAGGAATGGGTGGAAGCTACCCAAAGCGTTGGCAGCGATGTATCTTTGGAAGTGGCTCCCGGACTTACCCATAATGAACCCTGTAATTATGTGCAATATTTGAAGAATGCCGCAACATGGCTGCAAAATGATGTCTGGAACTAAATAAACTCCTGGAACAGCAGAATTTTTCAGCATTCAATATTCTTATATTATAAACAGGCTTTATATTTACTGATATTATTCACAAACCCTGAATTGAATGAAATATCAGTATGCTTTTATAAGCGTTTTTCTTTTTATAGGACAATTTTTAACCGCACAGGAATTAAAATCCCCTTCAGATTTTCTTGGATACGAACTTGGAAGTCAGTTTTCCCGTCATGCCGATGTGGTAAATTATTTTGAACATATCGCAGAAAATTCTCCGATGGTCGAATATAATACCTACGGAAAAACCAATGAGCGCCGGCCCCTCACCTATGCCGTAATTTCTTCTGAAGCGAATATTTCTAATCTTGAAAATATCAGGAAAAACCATCTCAATAGTACCGATGATAAGACCAGTGAAAAAGATTCAGAAATTGCTGTGGTCTGGCTGAGCTACAATGTGCACGGGAATGAAGCATCCAGCACAGAAGCTGCCATGAAAACTTTATACAACCTAGTTACGGAAAAAAAAGACTGGCTTGAGAATACTGTGGTCATCATGGATCCCTGTGTAAATCCAGATGGAAGAGATCGCTACGCCAATTGGTACAATCAGGTAAAAACCGAACCTTATAACGTTTCCCAGGAAGCATCTGAACATCATGAACCCTGGCCTGGTGGAAGACCAAACCATTATCTTTTTGACCTTAACCGTGACTGGGCCTGGGCTACGCAAATAGAGACCCAGGAACGATTAAAAGTTTACAACCAATGGTTGCCACATATTCATGTAGATTTCCATGAACAGGGCATCAATGAGCCTTATTATTTTGCTCCCGCAGCTGAACCATTTCACGAGGTGATCACCCCTTTTCAGAGAGATTTCCAGACCAGGATTGGGAAAAATCACGCAAGATATTTTGATAAAGAGGGCTGGTTATATTTCACCGGGGAACGCTTCGACCTTCTCTACCCCAGCTACGGCGATACTTATCCAACTTATATGGGAGCAATCGGGATGACCTATGAGCAGGCGGGTCATGGAAGAGCAGGCCTGGGAATTAAAACAGACGAAGGTTATATATTAACCTTAAAAGATCGCCTCGAGCATCATTACACCACCGGACTTTCAACCGTTGAAGTAGCTTCAAAGAACGCTTCAGAATTGAACAAAGAGTTTCAGAATTACTTCAGCGATGAGGATTTTGAATATAAAAGTTATGCGCTAAATGGCAGTAAGGACAAATTAGAGTCATTAAAGCAATTGCTGGATAGACATGAAATTGAATATTCTTATGCCAATTCCGGTAAAGTAGTCGGTTATAGTTATAAAGAGAACGATAATGGAAGTTTGAGTAGTGATGAGAACACCCTTATCGTGTCTACAGATCAACCGAAAGGTAAAATGGTAAAGGTCTTATTCGAACCTAAAACCAAATTACAGGATTCGCTTACTTATGATATTACTGCCTGGAGTCTTCCTTATGCCTATGGTCTGGATGCCGTGGCCAGCAGCAGAAAAATTTCAGGATCAAATAGAACCAGTTCTAATACTATTCAAAATACAGCAAATGAAAACGGGGCTGGCTATATCACAAAGTGGAACAGCATGCAGGATGCGCAGTTCCTGGCAGATCTTATTAAGAATGGTATCAAAGTTAGGTTTAGCGAAGTGCCATTTGAAAGCAACGGACAGAAATTCGCTCCGGGAAGTCTTATCATTACCAAAAGCGATAATAGGAAACTGGAAAATTTTGATGCAAAGGTGATTGAAACCGCCGATGCTCACGAGCGCCAGTTATTAACTACCGAAACCAGTTTTGCCGAAAACGGTCCAGATTTTGGATCTCCAGATATCAAGATCATCAATGAACAAAAAATAGGTTTATTAAAAGGAAATGAAGTTTCTTCCTTGAACTATGGTGAGATCTGGTATTTTTTCGAGCAGGATCTTAATTACCCTGTAACACCTATAAATACTGAATATTTTGACAGAGTTGACCTGAATGACCTCGATGTACTTATAATGCCTGAAGGCTGGTACAGCGATTTTTTGGATGAAAAAACATTCGATAAGATCTCCTCCTGGGTCAGTAATGGTGGAAAATTGATCGCAATTGGAAATGCCGTGGGCAGCTTTAACGAAAAAGAAGGTTTCGGGATCTCCGAAAATAAGAAAACAGAAAAAGATTCTACAGCTACCGATGCTAATCTTATCCCTTATGCGAAAAGAGAACGCGAGAGCATCAAAAACCTTATCACCGGTAGTATCATAAGAACTAAACTTGATAATACCCATCCACTTGCCTTTGGATATGATGACGAATATTTCAGTCTTAAATTAAGCAGCGACAGTTATGCACTTTTAAGCGACGGCTACAATGTTTCCTATATTGAGGATCCTGAAGTGGTTTCAGGATTTGCCGGGAACGATGCGGTTAAAAATTTAGATAATTCACTGGTATTTGGAGAAGTAAAAATGGGTGAAGGAAGTATCATTTATATGGTAGACAATCCTTTATTCCGTGCATTCTGGCAAAACGGAAAGCTTTTCTTTGCTAATGCCCTCTTCTTTACCAACAATACCGGATACGACTATTAAAAAAGACATCATAAAATGAAATTAAAAAGATCATTACTAATCATTTTTATCCTGGGAGTCGTAAGCCTTACTTACGGTCAGGAAAAGACAGAAAATTTCTCGGTAGATTTTGAAACTTTCAACCTGGAGAACGGTTTAAAAGTGATCCTACATCAGGACACTTCAGATCCAGTGGTGGCCGTGGCATTAACGGCTCACGTAGGTTCTGCCAGGGAAAAAGATGGAAGAACAGGTTTTGCGCATTTATTCGAGCATCTTTTATTCCTTGAGTCTGAAAATCTCGGAAAGGGCGGACTTGATAAATTAAGTGCACGTATAGGAGGTTCGGGCGCGAACGGTTCTACCAGTAGAGACAGAACCAATTATTTCCAGACCGTACCGAATGATGCCCTGGAAAAAATGATCTGGGCAGAAGCCGATAAACTTGGTTATTTCATTAATACCGTAACCGAGCCAGTGCTGGCAAAGGAAAAGCAGGTAGTTAAAAATGAAAAGCGCCAGGGAGTGGATAACCGTCCTTATGGGCATACTTTCTATGTGGTAGACCGCAATCTTTACCCTGAAGATCATCCTTACCACTGGCAGGTAATTGGAAGCCTGGAAGACCTGCAGAATGCTACCTTGCAGGACGTAAAGGATTTTTATAATAAATGGTATGTACCTAATAATGTGATCTTAACCATTTCGGGAAATTTTGATAAAGAACAGGCGCGTGAATGGGTTCATAAATATTTTGATGAGATCCCACGTGGCCCGGAAGTGCAGGAACTGGATAAGCAATTAGTGAGCCTTAAGGAATCTAAAAGCCTGTATCATGAAGACAACTTTGCCAAACTACCTGAGTTGACCCTGGCCTGGCCTTCGGTCTATTCTTACCACGAAGACTCCTTCGCCCTGGAAATCCTTTCGAATTATTTGGCAGAAGGAAAGAACGCACCACTTTATAAAAAACTGGTAGAACAAGAAAAACTTAGCAGTGATGTAGACATGTTCAATTATACCTCTGAGCTGGCCGGGCAATTAATGCTTCAGGTTAGAGCTTATGACGGTAAGGATCTAGATTCAGTTGAATTGGCTATCGAGGAAACTTTCTCTGAGTTTGAAAAAAATGGGATTCCGCAGAAAGACCTCAAAAGGATCAAAGCGGGACTGGAAACGAATTTCTACAATTCTATATCCAGTGTTCTCGGGAAAGGGTTTCAATTAGCCCAGTATGAGATCTTCGCTAAAGATCCTAACTTCATCAATAAGGAAGTTGATAAAATGCTGGCAGTTACCGCAGAAGACGTGATGCGGGTATTCAAGAAATACATAAAAGACAAGAATTACGTTGCAACAAGCTTTGTTCCGAAAGGAGAAATAGACCTGGCTCTCACAAATTCTCAAAAAGCTGAAGTCGTTGAAGAAAAGATCATGGAAGGTGCAGAAGAAGATTTCGACCCGAATCAAAAAGTAAGTTATAAGAAGACTCCCTCGAGTTTTGACCGGAGTATAGAACCTCCCTATCATGGGAAACCAGAGTTGAATATTCCAGAGATCTGGGATGCAAGAATGCCATCGGGAATGCAGGTTATGGGAATTACCAATAACGAAGTACCGGTAGTACGATTCAGCCTGGAAATGAAAGGTGGTCAGTTACTGGAAAGCAGAGATAAAGCAGGAGTTTCAAATATGCTCGCCAGTATGATGACCAAAGGAACCGCTAAAAGAACCCCGGCAGAACTTGAAGAGGCCATCGAATTACTGGGTGCCGAGATCTATGTAAATGCCGGTGAGGAAAAGATCACTATTTCCGGGAATACTTTGGCTAAAAATTATGCAGAAACCATGGTCCTGGTTAAGGAGATCTTGCTGGAACCAAGATGGGATGAAAAAGAGTTTGAATTGCTTAAACAACAAACCTTAAGCGAACTTCAGGAAGAAAAAGGTGATCCAAATGCCATCGCACAAAATGAGTTTAAAAAACTTGTTTATGGCGAGAACAGCATTCTTTCCTACAATCAACTGGGAACTCCTGAAACTGTAAAAAGTCTGAGTATAGAGGATCTAAAGAATTATTATGAAGATAACTTATCTCCATTGGCCACGACTTTTCTAGCCGTGGGTGCGGTAGATAAATCTGAAGCGGTAAACTCAGTAAAAGCTATTTCAGCTAGCTGGGCTCCAAAAAATGTTGCCTTCCCCGAGATCCCGGAATTTGAACTTCCGAAGAAATCCAGGGTATATTTTTATGATGTACCGGGAGCGAAACAATCTGTCTTTGCTTTTGGAGCGCCCTCACTGTCTGCAAAAAATGAAGATTTCTACCCGGCAGAAGTAATGAACTACCGTTTAGGTGGTGGTAGCTTCGCTTCAAGACTTACCCAGGAACTAAGAGAAGGAAAAGGTTACACTTACGGGATACGATCCAGGTTTACAGACAGGTCTTATATAGGCCCTTTTATGATCACCAGCGGGGTGAGAAGTAATATTACCTATGAAGCTGCAGAACTGGTAAGAGATATAGTGAAAGATTATGCTACGACCTTTGATCAGGAGGATCTTGAGGTGACCAAAAGTTATATGATAAAGAGCAACGCCAGAAGGTTTGAAACCCTTGGTGCAAAATTAAATATGCTCCGCGAGATAAGCGATTATGGATATGACTATGATTACATCAAGGAGCGTGAACAAAAAGTAGAGGAAATAGGCGTTCTGGATATACAGGATTTAGCAAAAAAATATGTAGATCCTGACCGTATGTATTACCTGATCGTTGGTGATGCCGAAACCCAGATGGATAAACTGGAAGATCTCGGCTACGGAAAGCCGATACTTTTGAATGATGACAATTCGAATAATTAAGAAAGCGTAACAAAAATAAAAAAGGCGGGAAATCTATTTCCCGCCTTTTTTAATTCCAATACTGAATAGTTTTATTCAGTTCTTACTTTTATTTCTTTACGTTTAGGTTTTTCAGAAGTAACATTTAAAGCCTCTCCATAAAGATCGAAATCTGCAGCATCAGTAATCTTTACCTCGTAGTAGTCACCGGTCTTTAGATATACCGAAGTAGCATCGATCAGCACCTCGTTATCCACATCTGGAGAATCAAATTCAGTACGCCCAACAAAGTAATTACCTTCTTTTCTATCGATCACCACTTTAAAGGTCTCCCCTATTTTCTGCTGATTCAGCTCCCAGGAGATCTGAGACTGAATTTCCATAATTTCGTTTGCTCTTTCCTGTTTTACTTCCTGTGGCACATTGTCCTCAAGATTATAAGCGTGGGTGTTCTCCTCATGAGAATAGGTAAAACAACCAAGACGCTCAAAACGCATCTCCTTAACCCATTCTTTTAATTCCTGAAAATGTTCTTCAGTTTCTCCCGGATAACCAACAATAAGTGTTGTTCTAATAGCCATTTCTGGAACTGTTTTCCTGAATTCCTTCAGAAGCTTGGTAGTTTTTTCATGAGTGGTTCCACGACGCATAGACTTCAAAAGGTCATCTGAAATATGCTGAAGCGGGATATCCAGGTAATTACAAACCTTAGGTTCGCGTTTCATCACTTCCAGAACATCCATCGGGAAACCGGTTGGAAACGCGTAATGCAATCTTATCCATTCTATACCTTCAACCTTTACCAGGTTTTCAAGTAATTCGGCCAGATTACGTTTTTTATAGAGATCAAGACCGTAATAGGTAAGGTCCTGAGCGATCAAAATCAATTCTTTTACCCCATTAGCGGCAAGTTTTTCAGCTTCGGTTACCAGGTTTTCGATAGGCGTAGATTTATGCCCTCCACGCATTAACGGGATCGCACAAAATGAACAGGGACGGTCACAACCTTCAGCGATCTTTAAATAAGCGTAATTCTTAGGAGTCGTGGTCATACGCTCCCCTATAAGTTCATGCTTGTAATCTGCTTCCAGGGCCGCAAGTAGCCCGGGTAATTCTGTAGTACCAAAATACTGGTCTACATCTGGGATTTCCTTTTGCAGGTCTGGCTTATATCGTTCGCTCAAACAACCGGTCACAAAAACCTTGTCTACATCACCCTGTTGCTTTTTTTCAACGAATTCAAGAATGGTATTTACAGATTGCTCCTTGGCATTATCTATAAATCCGCAGGTATTTATCACTACAATATTCCCGTCCTCTTCATGTACAACGTCTTTATCATTGGCCTTTAGCTGACCCATCAAAACCTCGGAATCGTAAACATTCTTACTACAACCAAGGGTTACCACGTTGATCCTGTTCTTTTTTAGTGACTTCGTCCTCATAAAATTATATACTTTTTAGCCCTGATCAATTCCGAAGGAATGTCCAAAGCGGGTGCAAAGATACAATCTAAAAATAGATTTCAAGAAGCTTAGGACTTAAGACTTAAAGTCTTCTGGAAAGAAAGGCCCGGTTTTGTATCTTCAGAATCTAAAATATGACCTGATGAGAAACTTTCTTTTACTCCTATTTTTCACTTTTATTTCGATAAAAAATTCCGATGCCCAGACAAGGGCTCGTGACCTTGGGATTAAACCTGGGGTTTTAGCGCCGGGAAAGCAAAACTCTATTACCGATGTTCTGGGAGTAAAAGTTGGCCACACTACCCTAGTAAAAGGCGATTCTATTCGAACTGGTGTTACAGCTATTATTCCTCACAATGGTAATATCTTCCAGGAAAAGGTTCCTGCAGCTGTCTTTATTGGCAATGGCTTCGGAAAGCTTACCGGCAGTACTCAAATTGAAGAACTTGGTAATATTGAAACTCCTATAATTCTAACCAACACTTTGAACGTAGCAACAGGAATAAATGCAGTGATAAAATACAGCCTGAAGCAACAGGGAAATGAAGAGGTTAGGTCTATAAATGCGATAGTTGGCGAAACTAACGACGGTTACCTGAACGATATTAGAGGTCAGCACGTACAGATAGATGATGTGAATTCTGCCATCGAAAATGCAGATCTTGAGGTTGAAGAGGGCAATGTTGGTGCGGGAACGGGAACCATATGTTTTGGATTCAAGGGAGGAATAGGAACTTCGTCAAGAAAATTACCGGAAAGTCTGGGCGGTTATACCATTGGAGTACTGGTACAAACTAATTTCGGCGGAAACCTGCAAATTGATGGAGCTCCGGTTGGAGAAGAATTGCAACAGTTCAGTTTCAGGGACCGGATCCTGGATAGCGCAGACGGATCCTGTATGATCGTGGTAGCTACAGATGCGCCTCTGGACAGCAGAAATTTAAAAAGACTTGCCAAAAGGGCCGTGTTAGGGCTGGGAAAAACCGGAGGTATCGCCTCTAATGGCAGCGGAGACTATGTGATCGCTTTTTCTACTTACGAATCCAACAGAATTCCCTATAAAATTGAATCAAATCTTTTGCAAATGGAAGTTGTTCCCAACGACCTGATGTCTCCTATTTTTATGGGAGCTATCGAGGCAACCGAAGAGGCGATCTTAAACTCCCTCTTTATGGCCGAAACCATGACTGGATACAAGGGAAGAACAATAAAAGCTTTACCAAAAGATCAGGTTTTGCCGATCTTAAAGAAATATGGGGTGATAAATAAATGATCTAAACCTGGAGATTTCTTGTTCTTTGAATGAATGCCTCCTGTATTTTTCGGGTGATCGGACCCGGTTCAGATGACTGAAAAAGAATATTATCCTGGAACTGGATCTCACTTATTGCCATAACTTGAGTCGTAGTCCCGGTTAAAAATACTTCATCTGCATAGGCAATTTCAGAAAAAGGAAATGCTTCTTCTCTTAATTCCAATCCCAAATTGCGGCATAGGTCCAGAACTATCTTACGGGTGATCCCAGATAATATCTGGTGACCTTCAGGGTGGGTATAAATGATTTCATCCTGAACGAAAAAAGCAGATGAATGCGAACCTTCAGTAATTATTCCTTCCTTAACCAGGAGTGTTTCATCTAATCCTAATTTATAGGATTTGTCATTCAACATGGTATTAGCCAGATAAGAAGTAGTTTTTATATCGCAGCGATGCCATCGGATATCTTCAGATATCAGGAGTTTCCAATGTTTATTTTCAAATCCGCGAAGGTTAACCGGGAAAGAATACAAAAGAAAGATAGGTTCAGACTTTTCCGGAAAGAAATGACTTCTTGGTGCTGCTCCCCTACTTACCTGCAAATATACCGCTGCATCATTACTGGCATAATCACTTCTTCTAACCGCATCCTCGATATAGGGAATGAGCATTTCAACATCAAAATCCAGAGAGATCTCCTTGAGGCAATATTTCAGGCGGGAAAGATGTTCTTCAAGTGCAAAGACTCTTCCTTCGTAAAACGGGATAACTTCATAGAGAGAATCCCCCAGCATAAATCCCCGATCGAAAACCGAAATTTTAGCTTCCTCAGGCTTTTGCCAGATTCTATTCAGGCAAACTTCCTTTGGATAGGTTTTCCCACTTACTTGAGGTAACATTTATTGAAAGTAATTATGTAATTGCAGCATCCATTCCCTTTCGTAATAACGCACGATACTAATAAGGATCGCACCAGCAATAACATAAGCCCAGTGGTAGGAGTTTCTTTTTACCATAAATCCGCCAACCACAGCGAAAACAAGATATGGCAGAGATAAAATAAGATTTGGGATCACCCAGGAACCCTGAAACATGGCTATTATCTTCATCACCACATAGAAGATACTATAGAAGAATATGATCTTGGAGATTAGAACGAGATATCTTTGGGAATTACTACTCATTATAATTTTCTGGTGTTTTTCTTCTTTTAGTGGTGTTTTCAAAAATATATGCGAATTGAAGCAATTGCTCTTCAGAGAAAGGTTTTCCAATAAAGGTCAATCCTTTAGGCCTGTTTTCAGCAGTATATCCCATAGGAACTGTTATAGCGGGATATTTCGCAACCGCGGCATAACCAGCGTGGTAATTATTAATCGATAGAACTGCATCCAGTTTATGTTCCTGCATAGGTTTTTCGAAGAACATGGTTCCATTATTTTTCAGGGTATCCTTGATGGCTGAAAATTCCTTTTCGCTAGCCGAATCGTTTACGATCCCAATAAAAAGAGCCTGCCCGTAAGGAGCGCGATTTAAAGAATCCTTTTCATTATAGGCTATAACGTCCTGAACATTTTTATAAGCAACATCTCCCCCATAATTCTTTAAATAAGCTGGGAGATCTTTTTTCATATCCAGGTTTAGCAATCTCAGAAAGTTTGGAAGATCTATTTCTTCAGCCTCGAATTCAACAATCTCAGCTCCGGAATTTTTAAGGTCATTTATCGCTCTAACATAAAGAGTGTCCTCCATTAAAGACTTTATGGCACCAAAGCGCTTACCCTTTAAAGTTCCCTTTCCGAGTTTTGCGTAATAGACCGCATTTTGTTTTCCTGCATTCGTTGAAGCAGGATCTGCCTTATCTACTCCTGTCATTGCATCCAGAAGAATCGCGTTATCTATAACAGATTTTGTGATGGGACCAGGAGTGTCTAAAGTACTGGAGATAGGCACAATTCCACCCCTACTTAAAACTCCGATAGTCGGTTTTAAACCTACCACAGAATTTGAACTTGAAGGAGAAAGAATAGAGCCTGAAGTTTCAGATCCAACAGCTACAGGAGTAAGGTTTGCGGCAACCGCTACCCCGCTTCCAGAGCTAGATCCACCGGTATCATGAATTTTTCTTCCGTAAGGATTCAGAGTCTGTCCTCCCATAGTTGAAAAACCATTAGGACATCCCTCGCAAAAGAAATTAGCCCATTCGCTAAGATTCGCTTTCCCTAGGATAAGAGCACCATTCTCCTTTAATCTCTCTGTGATAAAAGCATCTTTGGTCTTGTTATCCTTAAGCGCAACAGAACCTGCGGTTGTAGGCACTGCAGAGGTATTTATATTATCCTTTAAAAGTACCGGAATCCCGTAGATAGGATGTTGGTTTTCAGTTTTCCCTTTTTGCTCATCTTTTTCACGAGCTTCTTTAATTAGGTCGGGATTCAGTGAGATGACAGAATTTAGAGATAGTTCATTTTCCCTGTCGTATTCCTTGATCCTGGTAAGATAGAAAAGAGCTAGTTCTTCGTAAGTTAACTTATCACTGGCTATAGCCTCTTGAATTTCTGGAATGGATTTTTCAAAAACCAGGGCTTTTACCTCTTCATAAACTTCTGTAGAAAATTCTGAAAGATCTGCTTCAAATGGTTTCCAGAGACTATCGTTGTTGATCATCTTTGAATCCACCTGTTTAAACTTTATCTCTTCTACATTGGTTGTAGAATCTGACTGTACTTGTTCGGCTTCAGTAATATTCTCGTTCTTATCATTTTTACAACTAACAATAATAACCGCGCTAAGAAGAAATAATAGTCTTTTCATTCAGGAAAACTTTTATTGGAAATAATTGAAATCTTTCAATTGACGTTTGTCTTTCTTTTCAGACTGCCTATTAAAGGCTTATTTAAAGAAAGAGTCTACAAATTCGTACTTATTAAATACCTGTAGATCTTCAATGCCTTCACCAACGCCGATATATTTTACCGGGATCTGGAATTGATCACTGATACCAATCACCACACCACCTTTGGCAGTACCATCAAGTTTGGTAACGGCAAGGGATGTAACTTCGGTAGCTGCTGTAAACTGCTTAGCCTGCTCAAAAGCATTCTGGCCTGTAGAACCATCCAAAACCAGAAGAACCTCGTGTGGAGCATCTGGAATGGTTTTCTGCATTACCCTTTTTACCTTGGTAAGCTCCTTCATCAAGTTTACCTTATTATGAAGTCTTCCGGCGGTATCTATTAGAACCACATCGGCATCCATTTTCACCGCGCTTTGTACAGTATCGAAAGCAACAGAGGCAGGGTCACTACCCATTTTTTGTTTTATGATCGGCACATCTGTTCGGTCTGCCCAGATCTGAAGCTGATCTATTGCGGCAGCCCTAAAGGTATCTGCAGCTCCAAGAACCACTTTTTTACCTTTACTCTTAAATTGATGTGCTAGTTTACCTATGGTAGTGGTCTTCCCTACTCCGTTCACTCCAACCACCATGATCACATATGGTTTTTTCCCTTCTGGAATCTGAATATCGGAACCTTCACCTACATTAGTTTCAGAAAGCAAAGCTGCGATCTCTTCGCGAAGTATCTTATTTAATTCATCTGTCCCGAGGTATTTATCACGGGCAACTCTTTCTTCGATCCTGTTAATGATCTTGATCGTGGTAGCCACACCTACATCACTGCTTACAAGCACGTCTTCCAGGTCATCCAGCACCTCATCGTCCACCTTATTCTTACCGGCGACAGCCTTACTCATTTTATCAAAGAAACTGGCTTTAGACTTTTCCAGTCCCTTATCGAGGTTTTCCTTTTTCTCTTTAGAAAATATCTTTTTAAATAAACTCATTTTTTTCTGGCAGGTTTAAAACAAAAGAAGGTTAAAACCCTCTGTTATTGCGGCAATAAATATACATAAAAAGAAAAAGCCGTCCAGATTAAATCCAGGACGGCTTTTAAAGATTATTTAAAATCGTTTGTGAACGATCCTTACTTTTTCAAAAAGTCGTTTACGTCTTCCGGAGCCATGATTTGTTCTACAAATGTGTAGGCACCGGTTTTCTCAGATTTAACCATTTTTATCGCTTTGGTTAATCTTTTAGATCCTGTTTGAATAGATGCTACTGATTTCTTTGCCATGACTCAATTATTTTATTTCTTTATGAACCGTCATTTTCTTAAGAATAGGGTTGAATTTTTTCAACTCCATTCTATCCGGTGTATTCTTCTTATTTTTTGTAGTAATATATCTTGAAGTACCTGGTTGTCCAGTTGCTTTATGCTCTGTACATTCTAGAATTACCTGAACTCTGTTACCTTTCTTTGCCATTGTGAAATATTTTTAGGTGCTGCTTAGGATTATTTTTGAAGAAATCCTTTTGCTTTAGCTTCCTTAATTACGGCAGAAATGCCTTTTTTATTGATATCTTTTAATGCAGATGTACACACTTTAAGCGTTACCCATCTATCTTCTTCAGGAATAAAGAAACGTTTTTTAACTAGGTTGGCGTTAAATTTACGTTTAGTCTTATTCATGGCGTGAGAAACATTATTCCCAACCATAGCTCTTTTCCCGGTAAGTTCACAAACTCTTGACATTGCTCTATACTTTTCTCGTTATTTCAAAACAGGCTGCAAATTAACGATTTTTTTACCTAACAGGCAACTAATTCAAAAAAAATATTTTACGCTGAAAATAATTCTATTGAATAAACGTTAAGCTCTTGCCTTCGCGCTGTTCCGGGTGCAAAAATAATATTTTTAATACATACAAATCAAGGGAATGGACAGCGAATATTTCAGTTATTTTCAGTAGAGAACTGAAAATCAATTATCATCTCTAAGTTTGATGACGCTCTCCTGAAGCAATTCCATCGCTTTATTCAAAGATTTCCCAACCACTTTTTCACGGTGATTACCAAAATTGAATTGATGCGTATTAACACCATCTGGCGTGGCTATCCCAATGAAGACGGTACCCAGCTCGGCATCGCTATCTCCTTTGGTAGGACCGGCATTACCGGTAGTAGAAATCGCAAAATCTGTATGGAATTTTTCTTTAGCGCCCAGAGCCATGGCCTTAGCCACTTCTGCACTCACCACAGAATGCTTTTCTATCAATTCTTTGGAAACGCCAAGCAGTTCAATTTTTGATTCTGAAGAATAACAAACTACGCTTCCCTTAAAAGAAGCTGAAGAACCAGGTGCTTTAGTGAATTTTGAGGCCAGCCTTCCCCCGGTACAACTTTCAGCAGTAGAAAGGGTCCAATTCTTTTCAACCAGTAATTTACTTATGACCAGCTCCACAGGATCATCCCCCTCATATCCATAGATAATATCTCCAATGATTTCATGCAGCTTCATGATCTCCTTATCCACCGCATCTATCAGTTGCTCCTCATTATCTCCCCTCGCGGTTAATCTAAGTCTAACTCTACCCAGGTTAGGTAAATATGCCAGCTTGATATTTTTAGGGAGATCATCTTCCCAGGACTCGATCTTTTCTGCGATCGCACTTTCACCGAGGCCATAAGTGATCACCGTTTTATGCAAAATGACCGGCCTGGAATAGTTCTTTATCAATCTCGGAATGATCTCGCGTTCCATGAGCCCACGCATTTCATAAGGCACACCGGGCATGGAAACAAAAACCTTATTATTCTCTTCAAACCACATTCCCGGAGCAGTACCATATTCATTATGTAGCGCAGTCGCTTTGGAAGGCAATAATGCCTGGTCCCGGTTTAGATCTGAGATTGGAGTATCTATATATTTTGCGAAAAGATCTTCAACGTGTTTAAGCACCTTCTGGTTCCTGACAAGTTTATCATTGAAGAATTCACAGAGGCACTTTTTAGTGATATCATCTTTGGTAGGACCAAGCCCTCCTGTAATAATAACCACATCAACCCTCTCTGCCGCTTCCTTTAAGCTTTGCAGAATATGTTCACGCTCATCCTGGATAGAAGTTATCTGGTGAACGCTTACGCCTATCTTATTTAGTTCTTTGGAGATATATGCAGAATTGGTATCGATGATCTGACCGATAAGTATCTCATCCCCAATTGTGATTATCTCTGCTTTCATTCCAGGTTGAAATCACGTTTCAAGGCTATGGCAGCCACATCTACTTTCCTGGTAATGGCTTCAGCAGCCTGAGGCACTTCCTCTTTTCGCTGCCCCTTCTTAGACCATGCCTCTATGGTAAGGATCTGGTCCATTAGATTAAGACCGAAAAGCTGCAGATTTGGTTTCATCTTATGGGCATATTGATAAGCCAAAGATGGATTATCATTGCTAATTGCCTCATTCATCGCAGCCACATCTGGCGGAATTTCTTCAAGAAAGGTTTGCACCACTACCAGCATGAAATCCTCATCCCCGCCGGCCATCTCTTTAACTTCGTCTAGATTATAGCTACTCATTAAGTAATTATTTTACTCTGATTGAAAACATTTTATTGCCTTCCAGAAAGCCGGTCAAACGATCTTCGGGAGAGACTTTTCCAACTCCAGAGGGAGTTCCTGTAAATATGATATCCCCTATTTTTAAGGTGAAATACGTCGAAATATAAGCAATTAATTCATCAATTTTCCACAGCATAAGTGAGGTACTGGCTTCCTGTACCACCTCATCATTTTTCTGAAGGCTGAACTTAAGATCGTTCACATCATTCAAGTCTTTCTTATCCAGCCACTTATTGCTTACCACCGCGGCTCCGTCAAAAGCTTTTGCTTTTTCCCAGGGCAATCCTTTTTCCTTCAATTTTTGTTGCAGGTCTCTCGCGGTAAAGTCTATTCCCAGGCCAATTTCATCATAATACTTGTGAGCGAATTTCTCCTGGATATGCTTCCCGATCTTTTTGATCTTTACCAGCACTTCTACTTCATAATGCACATCATTAGAGAAATCTGGGATAAAAAAGGGTTGTTTCTTTAGAAGAATTGAAGTATCTGGCTTTTGGAAAAGCACCGGATCCTCTGGCTTCTCATTTTTTAGCTCTGCAATATGGTCTGTATAATTTCTGCCTACGCAAATGATCTTCATCTGAAACTGAATATAAAATTGAAAATTGAATTTCGGGTCCCAAGGCCCCATTGGGTTTCAAATATAGAAATTTAAAGGATTTTAAAGCACTAGAAAATCTGCTGATATAGCCAATTTTAGATACATTTTAGTTGAACTTCTTTAATCTGTAATCTTTACTCTAAAAGCCGGTAAAGGAATTTTAGAATCGAATGCTTCATGAGATAATTCTAGCTCAGAGATCTTCTGCCAACCTAAAGGACCGTAGAACCAGGCATCTTCAGCTTCGTCCATTAGCACACCCTTAAAAACAGGCGCATATTTAACAAGTTCAAAATCCTGAGCTACCAGGCTATCATTAATGTAGTAATTCCTGGCTTCGGTAAATTGATTTTCCTTGATAAATAAATGCTCTACACCAATAAAGATCCCATCTTCAGGAATACTGATCTTTTCTTTAAGCAGTTCCACATCTATACTGGACTCTCCTGGATCTCTTTCAACGATCAAGTTCTTTAATAGATCTTCACCGGGTTTTCCATTTTCATCCACATTATATATATGTAATCTGAATTTTGAAGATCGCTGCCACTGCTCGGTCGTCTTAAAGAAATACACCCGCACTTCCTCCAAATAACAGGATGCATCAAATTTATCAGGTTTAGGATAAAAAACAGCGATCTGCGAAGGATACAGGCCGGCATTGAGATTTCCAAAGCCTATGGTTCCATTCCTCCACCCTGGGCGATAAGTATAACTTTTATTTTTCAGGATTTGCTTCAGGAGAACCTCATCCAGGTCCTCTTTTTTAGGAATTAGTTTAACATCCCTCCCGGCAATATTTTCTATCCTAGCGATCTTCGAATGAAAACCTACATAACTCACTCTCACCTTTTCATTTCTGAGGCTATCGGGAATACTGAAGGCAAAATATCCTTCGGCATTAGAAGTAGTACCTATGGCATAATTCTGAAATAACAGATGCGCATAGGGCAAAGGTTCTGAATTTTCATCTACAACCCTACCCTTTATATTCGTGTTCTGAGCCTGTGAAAGCTGCAAACAGGATAGAATGAGTATGAGCTGAAGAAAGAACCTCAATTAGGAAAGTTTATTATTTAGTTTACGAAGTTTAATAGCGGTAAGCACTTTCTTGGTATATAATGGAAAGTCGGCATTTTGTATCCAGCCGAAATACCCTGGTTCATCTTCCAGAACCTGCTCCACATGTTTACCTTTATATTTCCCGAAAGCGAAGACCTCTTTTCCTTTTTTATCGAAACTGATGAAACCTGCAAAATCTGCGAATTTCTTACGGGAACTGAAACCGGCCAGCCACTTCATATCATTCTCCAGATCATCATATTTATCGAGCTGGGATTTTAAAACTTCATAAGTAGCCTCGGTATCTGCTTCGGCTCCATGTGCGCCTTCAAGTTCTTTTCCGCAGTAGAATTGGTAAGCTGCAGATAAAGTTCGTTGTTCCTTTTTATGAAAAATGGTCTGTACATCAACGGCCACTACGTTCTTCATCTCAAAATCTATTCCTGCTCTAAGCAATTCCTCTACAAGAAGTGGGATATCAAAACGGTTGGAATTATATCCTCCAAGATCACAGCCCTTTATTAGATCATGGATCTTAGTCGCCAGCTCCTTAAAAGTTGGTTCGTTAGCAACTTTTTCATTTGAAATACCGTGAATCGCAACAACCTCTGCAGGGATATCCCTCTCCGGGTTCACCAGCCAGGTATGACTTTCTTTATTTCCGTTAGGAAATACTTTAAGGATAGCGATCTCTACAATCCTGTCTTTAGAGATGTTTGTACCAGTAGTTTCAAGATCAAAAAAACAAATAGGCTTGCTAAGATTTAATTCCATTCTAATAATTTTATCAGAGCAAATATAGTATAATATGAACATGACCCCGAAACCTGTTTAAGCATTTTATTACCAGGGTAATTTTTGAAAAGCTTGAAGGAAATCAGGCAAACTAACCAAAAAATGGTCACAACAAAATCATTTTATATATTTAAGGAACTAAACAACTACTAAAGTCGTGTTGAAATACATTTCTTATATCAGCCAGCAATCCCATATTCTGAAAGATGCAGACCTAGAAACATTACTTTCGAACTGCCGTAAAAACAACACTGCGAATAATATTACCGGGATGCTGATTTCACACCTGGGACTTTTTATACAATATATTGAAGGAGATCCAGCGCAAATTGACCTTTTGTTCCAAAAGATCAAAAAGGATCCAAGACACCATACCGTGATCGAACTAAGTTCAGGATTGATCTCTGAAAGACAATTTTCTAAATGGTCCATGGCCTTTAAAAAGGTAAATGAGAAACAGGCTGAAGAAATCCTGGGTTATGAAGTATTGGAGCAAAAAAAGGTTTTTGCTGAAGAGCATGAAAAGGAAAATCATTATGCCCTGGAACTGCTCAATTCCTTCGTAAATAATCTTTAACAAAAAAAAGCTGTGACATAAATCACAGCTTTTTTCTATTTTATTCCGGAGAAATTATATCTCTCTGTCCTTATCGAAACCTTCCAGATACTGCGCCACTCGCTGAACAAATTGTCCACCAAGAGCTCCGTTCACCACTCTGTGGTCGTAACTATGAGAAAGGATCATTTTATAACGTATGCCAATAAAATCACCTTCAGGTGTTTCTATAACTGCAGGCATTTTTCTAATTGCACCCAACGCCAGGATACCAACCTGCGGCTGATTGATAATTGGTGTTCCCATGATACTTCCAAAAGTACCCACGTTGGTCACGGTATAAGTACCACCCTGGATCTCATCTGGCTTCAGTTTATTTTGTCTTGCACGATTCGCCAGGTCGTTTACCGCCTTGGCCATACCCACAAGATTAAGTCTGTCTGCATTCTTAATTACCGGAACGATAAGGTTACCGTCAGGTAATGCTGCAGCCATTCCTAAATTAATGTTCTTCTTCTTGATCACTTTCGTAGCATCCTCGTTCACCGAAATGTTGATCATCGGGAAATCACGTATCGCTTTAGCGACAGCTTCCATAAAGATTGGAGTAAAGGTTAATTTCTCACCTTCTTTCTTCTGGAATTCCGCCTTATGTTTATTTCTCCAGTTCCAAATATTGGTAACATCTACTTCTATAAAGGACTGTACGTGCGCAGATTTCTGAACACTCTCCACCATGTGATGAGCGATCATTTTACCCATACGCGTCATCTCCACGATTTCATCTTCCCCACTCACAACAGGCTCTGGCTGCTTAGAAACTCCGGCCGCCATACCTTTTGTCTCAGTAGATTTACTTTTAGCTTCTGAAGCTTTTTTAGATTGCTTACCACGGTTCTCCACATAGTCCAGAATATCGTTCTTGGTAACTCTACCTTCCTTACCAGTTCCTTCTATACTTTCAAGCTCTTCTAAAGAGATATTTTCTTCTTTGGCGATATTTTTTACGAGAGGAGAATAAAATCTTGAAGAATCTGAAAAATCTTCAGTTGAACCTCCTGTAGCCGTTGATTTTGCAGTCTCTACCGTTTCAGCAACCTCAGCTGCTTCTTCCGGTTCATTATCTTCCTCTCCTTCTACTGAAGAATCTTCAACTTCACCATCGGTTTCTATAATAGCGATGGTTTGTCCCACCTTAACCACATCATCGGCCTCAAAAAGTTTTTCAACCAGCTTACCATCTACCTCACTCGGAACCTCACTATCAACTTTATCTGTAGCTATCTCCAGCACAGGCTCATCCATTTCTATTGTATCTCCAACCTCTTTAAGCCAGCTTGTTATCGTTGCTTCTGCAACACTTTCACCCATTTTGGGTAATTTTAATTCAAATTTTGCCATATCGTTAAATCAGATGCGATTTTAGTTGTTTGAGTTGCGAATTTAATCAAAATACCACTTATTAAATATTAAAAAATCAATAAAATTAGATTTCACTGAATTTCTTCTAGTAGCATTAAGGATTCAAATTCCCGCTAAAATTACGATTTCAGCTACGGAATTGAAAAAGTTTCGGGAGATTTTAAAAAATTATATCGTGGAAAGACTCTAACCAGATCAACCCTTCATAGAATTTTCAAATGGAATCCTGTTGGTAATACTTCGGCCTAAAGTAACCTCATCTGCATACTCAAGTTCATCCCCAACCGAAATTCCGCGGGCGATAGTTGAAGTTTTCACGCCGGTACCTTCAAGCTGCTTAAAAATATAGAAATTCGTGGTATCCCCTTCCAGGGTGCTGCTCAAGGCAAAAATGATCTCTTCAATCTTTCCTGAAGTCACCTTTTCGACCAGAGGTTTGATAGTCAATTGCGAAGGACCAATCCCGTCCATAGGGCTAATCTTACCACCAAGAACATGATAATGTCCTCTGTACTGACCGGTATTTTCTATAGCCATCACATCCCTGATATCCTCTACCACGCAAACGATCTCTGAAACCCTGGATGGATTCGCACAGATCTCGCAAAGCTCTGTATCACTAATATTAAAGCAATTCTTGCAGAGTTTAATATTCGATCGAAGATTCTGAAGAGCCTTGGCCAATTGTTCAGTTTGTTCTTCTGGTTGTTTCAAAAGATGCAAAACGAGCCTTAGAGCGGTTCGCTTTCCAATTCCCGGCAATTGTGACATTTCATCTACTGCCTGCTCCAGTAATTTTGAAGAAAAATCCATATGCGAATTTATGATTTTTTTGATGGATGAAATTACTTAAAGCTTAATTTGTAAATTGCTCCGCAGAATTACTACTTATGCAACCATACCAGGTCCTCATTCTAGTTGCTGCTTATTTCGCAGTTCTAATCCTTATATCTTATTTTACCGGTCGCGGTGGCAGCAATGCCGAATTTTTTAAAGCGAATAAACAGGCTCCATGGTACCTGGTGGCTTTTGGGATGATTGGAGCTTCCTTAAGCGGAATCACTTTTATCTCCATACCAGGAACGGTGGAATCTGATTCATTCAGTTATTTCCAGGTGGTACTTGGTTACACCGCAGGTTATGCCGTCATCGGCCAGGTTTTGCTTCCTCTATACTATAAGATGAACCTTACTTCTATTTACACCTATCTTGAAAGCAGGTTCGGAAATTCTTCTTATAAAACAGGTGCTTCTTTTTTCCTGTTATCACGAGTTGTTGGAGCAAGTTTCAGATTATTCCTGGTAGCAAACGTGCTTCAGCTAATTGTATTTGACGCCATGGGAGTACCCTATTATGTAACGGTTTCTATCACAATTCTTCTAATCTGGCTGTATACTTTTAAAAGCGGAATTAAGACCATTATCTGGACAGATACCCTGCAGACATTCTTTATGTTACTGGCCCTAGGGATCACTATTTATTTTATATCCAACGATCTAGGATTTTCACTTAATAACCTCATGGGTTACCTGGCTGAAAGCGAGCACTCAAAAATGTTCTTTTTTGATGACTGGAAAAGCAAAGATCACTTTGTAAAACAATTCCTTTCGGGTGCATTCATCGCCATTGTTATGACCGGGCTGGATCAGGATATGATGCAGAAGAACCTTACCTGCCGTACTTTAAAAGATGCCCAGAAGAACATGTTCTGGTTTACCATAGTGCTCGTATTTGTAAACTTCCTGTTTCTTACCCTGGGAGTTTTGCTTACAGATTATGCTGAGATTAATGGAATCACTGAAGTTAGAGATGATCTCTTCCCGGCGATAGCCACCAGTGGAGACCTGGGACTGGGAGTCGCCATTTTCTTTATTCTTGGGCTTATTGCCGCGGCCTACTCCAGCGCAGACAGTGCTCTTACTTCATTGACCACTTCATTCAGCATAGATATCCTGGATATAGAAAAAAGATATGATGAAAAGAAACAGGTTAGGATAAGAAAGCAAATTCACGTTGCTATTTCGGTATTATTGATCCTGGTGATGCTGGCTTTTAAATACGCCATTGCAGATAAAAGTGTGATCAACAAATTATTCCAGTTCGCGGGTTATACCTACGGCCCACTACTTGGTCTATATGCTTTCGGATTATTTACAAAGTGGAAGATCAAGGATAAACTGGTACCGGTTATCGCTATTGCCGCACCGGTATTATCTTATATCATTAGCATTAACAGCCTTAAATGGTTCGGGTTCGAATTTGGATTTTTCATCCTTATCCTCAACGGACTCCTAACCTTCCTGGGATTAATACTGGTGAGAAGAAAGCATCACTAAGGTACAGGCATTTTCATAGTCTATTCCATTTTCCCGAAGAAGATCATAAAGTTCAGGATTTTCGGTGCCGGGATTAAAGATCACCCTATCTGGCTGAAGGGATATTATATAATCATAATATTCTTTCTGACGTTTTGCATTTAGGTAAAGAGTTACCGTATCTACATCTTCATAAGGATATTTTTCTGTCTTTATCTCTACTCCTTCTACTTTACCTTCGCGCAAACCAACAGCTACAGTTGGCTGGTCATGTTTTACCAGCCTGTTAATAGCAAGATTGGAATAACGGGCAGGATTGAGAGAAGCTCCTAAAACGAGGGTTTTTTTCTTCATATTCCAAAGTTAATCAAAAATTGGTGTAACAATTATTATTCAGAATAGTCTTTAGAATGAGGTCCGGGCCTTGCGGGATCATCTTATTAATTTTGATGGTTAGTGTTAAGAAGGATGATCTTGCTAAAACCTGCATTTCTTAAAAGAGATGCAGGTTCTTTTTTTAAAAAATCTTGTAACAAACTATTTCGGCATTCGTCTTTATAGTACAAGGTCATTAAAATACGGGGTATTGTGACCATCTATTATGCAATACCAAGTAACTTGTATAACAATAATCATCAAAAATCAATCAAAAAATGAGACAGTTATTTTTTAGCTTTTTATTTCTTTTTACCACAACCATCAGTATGGCATCTACAGATCCAACCGGGAAAATTTCAGGATCTGTAATAGATGAAGAATTAAATGAACCTATCCCCTTTGCTACTATAATTATTAATGACATGGATGGAAATCTTGTGACTGGGATCACTTCTAGTGGCGATGGTACCTTCCAGATCGAAGACATTAAGGCTGGAGATTATGTCTTCAAAATTCAGTTTATAGGCTACAAAACCTACCAGAGAGAAATACATATAGACCGCAACAATACCAAAATTGAAATAGGAACCATAAAATTAGCGCCAGATATCGCCATGCTAGATGAAACGGTTGTTATCGCTGAAAGAACAACCATAGAGCAACGCGTAGACCGCAAGGTTATCAATGTGGGTAAAGATCTTATGACCACGGGAGCCAGCGCTTCTGAGATCATGAATAATATTCCTTCTGTAAATGTAGACCAGGATGGAAATATTGCCCTTCGCGGAAACTCTAATGTCAGGATCCTGGTGGATGGAAAACCAACCAATATGGATCCGGCCCAGCTTCTAAAGCAAATCCCTTCAACTTCTATTAAAAGCATAGAATTGATCACGAATCCATCTGCGAAATACAATCCGGAAGGAATGAGCGGGATCATAAATATCGTTTTGCATAAAAATGCGAATAAAGGTTTTAACGGGAATCTTTCCACAGGACTTACCGTGGGTGAGAACACAAGGTTTAACGGGACGCTGGATATGAACTACAGAACAGGAAAACTGAATTTCTATACTAATCTAGGTACCGATTTTGGTCCCAGAGAAAACGGTGGAACTATTTTTCTTCCTGAGCAGAACATTGAACAAACCTTTAAGGTCGATAACGAAAGAGAATCTTACCTATACAAAGTTGGTGTAGACTACTACTTAAATGACAAGAATACCCTGTCTTTTTATACCAACCAGAGTTTATATGACGGTGGGCCAGATGGATTTATTGCGGTAAGAGACCTAAGCGATGCTAGCATGAATATCACTCAGCTTCTAAACATGAACATGGATAACAGAAATTCATCTTATAACTTACTTTTTGACCATGATTTTGAAAAGGACGGTCATGATATCCAGTTCGAGTTAGATTTCAATGACTTTGCTGAAGAGGAAAATACCTTAATAGATTTCGAAGAAACGAATCAAGGTCTGGTACCTTATAGAGACTTTGTAGAACAAAGTCGAGAAAATTTCACCGGAAACATCGATTACGTGAATCCGTTAAGCGAGGTTTCAAAACTGGAAATGGGAGCCGAAGTAAGGCTTTTAGACACAAATGATGATTACCAGACCACAAACCCTCTTTTCAATAATAGCGAATACCAGTACAAAAGAGATATTTATAGTTTCTATACCACCTTCGGGCAGAATTTTGAAAAATGGTCCTATCAATTGGGAGCAAGACTTGAAAGCTTTAATGCAGACGCAACCTTTAATGGAGAACTGGTCTTCGAAGACGATTATTTCACAGTGTATCCTTCAGGATTTGTAAGCTACACTCCGGGTGAAAAGAATTCATATCAGTTAAGCTTTAGTCGAAGAGTGGACAGACCAGGCTTTGGGCAGGTAAACCCAATACGTGAAGTAGCCTCCCCAAGATTGACCGTTGCTGGAAATCCAGAGTTATTGCCGCAATTCACGAATTCTATTGAGTTTAATTATACTCGTAAACTTGGAAAAAAAGGAAGTTTAACCAGTGGAGTTTTCTACCGAAGAACTGTAGATGAGATCAACCAGGTCTTCGACAACCAGGAAGGAGATCCGGGATCTATATTCTTGACTTTTGACAACTTTGATTCTAATGACTCTTATGGAGCTGAATTTTCTGCCAATTATAAATTCACCGACTGGTGGAGCACTAACACCGGATTGGAACTATATGGGCAGACGCTTAAGGGAGTTGCGGGAAGTGAATTCATAGAAATAGACAACAAAGCTTTCACCTTCAGAACCAATCATAATTTCAAAGCGACTGAATCTCTTACCTTTTCACTTTTCGGATTTTACCGAAGTAAAAGTCAGGACCTTCAGTTAGACGTAAAATCTTTCTACTTCATGAACCTGGGAGCGAGATATTCCTTCCTTGAGGATAATAAGGCCACCTTAAGCCTGAATTTCAATGATGTTTTCGACACTCAGGAATTCAGGGTTACAGATGGACGCCCATTTGAACAAAGAGGAAGATTCAAAGGAGAAACCCAAACCGTTTACCTTGGTTTCTCATATAGGTTTGGAGGTGGAAAGAACAAAGCCTTAAAACGTAAAAGTCGTGAAAACGACGATGACGGAGGAGGCGGAGTATTCTAGTTGTAATTTATTTTAGCCAAAAAAAGCCCCTGCAAATTGCAGGGGCTTTTTTATATTCTATGAATTAAGATTATGCTTCTACAGCATACATTTTTTCTCTTTGCTCCTTAATACTTTTATCGCTCATATACTCATCAAAGCTCAGGTAACGATCTATAACTCCACCAGGAGTAAGCTCGATCACACGATTCGCTACAGTTTGTGCAAATTCATGGTCATGAGTTGTGAATAGAACAGTTCCCTTGAAATTCTTTAAAGAGTTGTTGAATGCGGTAATAGATTCAAGATCCAGGTGATTCGTTGGTTCATCCAGCATAAGAACATTCGCTCTAATCATCATCATTCTACTCAACATACAACGAACTTTCTCTCCTCCAGATAACACTCTACAGGTTTTTAAAGCCTCTTCCCCACTGAATAACATTTTACCAAGGAACCCACGGATATAAACTTCTTCTCTTTCTTCTTCAGAAGTTGCCCACTGGCGCAACCAGTCTACCAAAGTAAGATCGTTATCAAAGAAATCTGAGTTATCTGCAGGTAAATAAGATTGTGAAGTGGTTACACCCCATTGATATTTTCCATTTACAGGCTCCTGTTTCCCGTTGATGATCTCGTAAAACGCAGAAGTTGCTCTGGAATCCTTTGAGAAAACAACAACTTTATCTCCTTTGGCAAGGTTAATATCTACATTCTTAAAAAGAGTTTCACCTTCTATACTTGCTTCCAGTTTTTCAACATTCAGGATCTGGTCTCCGGCTTCACGTTCTCTTTCAAAAATTATCGCTGGATACCTTCTGCTGGAAGGCTTAATTTCATTGATGTTTAGCTTATCGATCATCTTCTTTCTGGACGTAGCCTGTTTACTCTTAGCCACGTTCGCACTAAATCTCTGAATGAATTCCTGAAGTTCTTTCTTCTTCTCTTCTGCTTTCTTATTCTGTTGTGCTCTTTGTCTTGCCGCTAATTGTGAAGATTCATACCAGAAAGTATAGTTACCACTAAAGTGATTGATCTTTCCAAAATCTATATCAGAAATATGCGTACAAACAGCATCAAGGAAGTGACGGTCGTGAGATACCACGATCACAGTATTATCATAATTAGCCAGGAAATTCTCTAACCAGGTGATGGTTTCGTAATCCAAATCGTTAGTAGGCTCATCCATGATCAAAACGTCAGGATTTCCGAATAACGCCTGTGCTAAAAGTACACGTACCTTTTGCTGACCATCAAGATCTTTCATCTGAGAGTAATGCAATTCAGTCTTTATCCCTAGGTTTGAAAGCATCGAAGCTGCGTTGCTTTCTGCGTTCCAACCATCCATCTCTTCAAATGCTACCTGAAGCTCACCGATCTTGTCTGCATTCTCATCTGAATAATCAGCATATAGAGCATCCATTTCAGTTTTAACCTTGAATAGAGGCTTATTACCCCTCATTACCGTTTCCAAAACAGGATAGTCATCATAAAGGTTGTGATCCTGCTCCAGAACAGACATTCTCTTACCAGGCTCTAAATGAACATGACCAGAGGTAGGTTCAGATTTCCCAGAAAGGATCTTTAAAAAGGTAGATTTTCCGGCACCGTTGGCACCGATGATTCCATAGCAGTTTCCCTGCGTAAAGGTTGTATTCACCTCATCGAACAAAACACGTTTTCCAAACTGTACAGAAAGGTTTGATACTGAAAGCATAAACAGATAAAATTAATTTTTTGCAAAAGTAGTTATTATCGTGTTTACTAAGAAAGATTAACGTTTTAAATATTTGTTTTAACTCACACTTAACATTGCTGGTTTGCACCACCCTCTATATTTGTTAAAAAATGAGGCTAACCGAAAAGTTTCATTCGCCCAATACCATTAATGAAGAATTATTATTTATTCTTATTATGCTGCATCCTTCTAGTAGCGGGTTGTAACGATGACTCGTCTACCGCAGATTCTGTGTTCATTGGCGGGCAGATCAACAATCCCGAAACAGATTATGTCGTAATATCAAAGGACAATAAAACTATTGATACCTTATTCCTCGACGAGAAAAATCAATTCGGCAAGGATTTTAAAAATCTTGAAAGCGGCATCTACACGTTCAAACATCCACCAGAAAGCCAGATCATGTATATGGAACCTGGGGACAGCATCGTTATCTGGCTAAACACCATGTCTTTTGACGAATCCCTTAACTTTAGCGGACAGGGTGCTGAAAAAAGCAACTTCCTTTTGGATATGTTCCTGAACAACCAGAGTAATAACGACCTTATACTTACCTATTACAAGATAGAGCCATCAGAATTCGCCAAGATCACCGATTCCATCAAAAATGAGAGGCTTAAAAATTTAGAAGAACTCAAGTCCAGAAATGAATTTTCAGATGAATTTCTAAAAACAGCCAGAGCGAGTATAGATTACGAGTATTACGACCTGAGGGAGCGATACACTTTTCTTATTAGAAAATACTATAACACCTTTGCTGAAAAGATACCGGAGAACTTCAACGAATATCGCCAGGAGATAGATTTTAATAATGAAGAACTTCAGGATTACTACGTCTACACGAATCTTATAGATGATTTCCTAAGGGCTAAATCTATCGAGGATTGCGCTGAAGATCACAACGATCATAAAGCGTGTTTTAATATGAACACTTTCAAGAACCTTGAAAGAAGAATTTTATTGATCGATTCCATCTCTGAAATTCAATCCCTGAAGAACGAATTCATAGACAGACTTGCCGCCCAGGCCATAACCATGGCTGAAGGAGAAACCAGGCTGGATTCTGTGATAGGGCTGCTTGAAAAAATTGATTATAGCGAAATTGAAAGTGCAAAAGAACTTGCAGACATACAGGAAACCTATTTCGTAGGCAACTCCATAAATGAATTAAGCGCCATAGATACCCAGGGCAATGAGATAAAATATGGAGATATTATAAGTAAACCGACTATTACCTACGCATGGTCCTTATATTCTCCTGCTCATCACAGATGGCAACACAAGATCATCGAAGAGCTAAAGCAGAAATATCCAGAATTAGATTTCCTGGGCGTTAATATAGATCTTAATGAAAGGGAAGAATGGTTGAGAACTATTGAAACATTCGGCTATGAAAAGGAAAATGAATTTCAGATCGCCAGGCGTAACACATCTAAGGAAACCTATAGAAAGTATTTAAATAAAATCTTCCTGGTAAACTCAAACGGAACTATCGTTAAGGGAGACATCCAATTCGGTAGCCCTGAATTTGAGCAGGAATTATTACAATTCCTTAATAAATAAAAAAGGCCGTCTTTCCAGACAGCCTTTCTCTTGAATCTTTATAATGTAAATTCTTACTGGTTACCTTTCTTGTAATCTGCAAGGAATTTCTCCAAACCTATATCTGTCAAAGGGTGATTCAATAAACCTTCGATAGAAGATAAAGGACCGGTCATCACATCTGCTCCAAGCTTAGCACACTCAAGTACATGCATGGTATGTCTTACAGAAGCTGCAAGAATTTCAGTTTCAAAACCGTAGTTATCATAGATCAATCTAATGTCTGCAATCAGGTTCAAACCATCTGTAGAAATATCATCAAGTCTTCCAATAAAAGGAGAAACATAAGTAGCCCCGGCCTTTGCAGCCAGAAGCGCCTGACCTGCTGAAAATACAAGCGTACAATTTGTCTTAATTCCTTTATCGCTAAAATACTTAAGAGCCTTCACTCCTTCTTTGATCATTGGAACTTTCACGATGATCTGGTCGTGTAATTCTGCAAGCTCTTCTCCCTCTCTTACGATTCCTTCAAAATCTGTCGCGATCACCTCTGCACTCACATCTCCGTCTACAAGTTCGCAGATCTTTCTATAGTGCTTAAATATATTATCCTTCCCAGTGATGCCCTCTTTGGCCATCAATGAAGGATTGGTAGTAACTCCATCCAGAACTCCAAGATCCTGTGCTTCTTTGATCTGGTCCAGGTTAGCAGTATCAATAAAAAATTTCATAGTTGTGTGTTATTTTGAATATTAATGAAATACGTATTTGCGATCGTAATAAAATTACAATTTATAATGCTTCATGAGCATTTTCTCATATACTTTATCGGGCAACAGACTCTTCAGTTTAACTGAAAATTTCTGAAGCCTCTCCCCTACTTTATAATGAACATTTGGGTCTTCAGTATTAATGATCTTAAAGATCTCTTTCGCCATTAGTTCTGGATCCTGCCCGGCATCAACATGCTTGTTCATTAGATCCAGAGTTTTACCATAAACCTCCTCATATGGAGAGCCTTTAGTTACCGGGGCATGATATCTTCCCGAAGCAATATTCGTAGCAAAATCACCCGGCGCAACATTGGTCATTCTAATACCGAATTGTTTCACTTCCATACGGTAAGCTTCAGTGGTGATCTCTAAAGCGCCTTTAGTAGCGGAATAAATTCCGCGGTAAGGCAAGCCCATATACCCGGCAATAGAAGTCACGTTGATTATCAATCCCGATCTTTGCTTGCGCATGATGGGTAAAATATGCCTGATCATTTTTAGCGGACCAAAATAATTGGTCTCAAAAGCCTTTTTGATCTCAATTTCTGGAGTCTCTTCTATAGGCCCGGTAATTCCAACGCCTGCGTTATTGATAAGGATATCGATCCTGCCCTCTTTTTCAAAAACCTGCTGAACCGCTTCTTTGATCGTTTCCTCCTGGGTAACATCTAATGCCACGAAATGGAAATCCTCATTAGAAGAATCTTTCGGCTTTCTGCTGGTGCCGTAAACAATAAAATCACGCTTGCTTAAATAGGTCGCAACAGATTTTCCGATACCGGAAGATGCGCCTGTTATGAGTACTACTTTTTTGGGAGATTTTCCTTTTTTCATATCGCACAAATATGCAATAATTTTAGGACTTGGTAGAAACAAAAAATGGCAAGCGACCCACATCACACCGCTACGACCGCCTACCCTTGCTGCGTTCCCGCCCTGGGGGATTCAGCAGGAGCTGGTTGTGTGGGACTTGCCGGTGCAAATATACAATCTTTGTAACTTTAGGCAAGCTTTTTTTAATGCGAATTAGTTAATTTAGCTCAGTATTCAAGCCTATTTTATGATGAACAAATTTAACTTACTGTTACTCTTTATTTTAAACTTTTTAATTTTTTCCTGCGGAAGTAATAATGGAAATAAAAAATCTGATTTTTCTCTTCAGATCAATGAAAATAAGTCTGAATTTAAGCTAAACGATGAATTAAAAGCTTCAATTCTGAATACAAAAAATAAAAGTATTGATTCTGTTTCTTTCTTCTTCAATGATCAATATTTGAACAGCTCAAAAGATGGTAATTTCAACCTGAACCTGGATAAAGTTCGTTTAGGAAATCAACTTCTAAAAGCGATCGTTTATTCTGAAGAATCTGCCGATACGCTTACCAGGTCGATACAAATCCTGAATACCAAGGCTCCCGTTCTATATACTTATGAAGTGATCAACTCCTACCCTCATGATATCACTTCGTATACACAGGGACTGGAATTTCATGGAGATACCTTATATGAAAGTATCGGGCAATACGGCAAATCAAAACTTCGCAAAGTAGATCTTGAATCTGGAGAGGTACTTAAAGAGATAGAATTAGATGAACAGTATTTTGCTGAAGGCATTACCATTTTAGGCGATAAACTTTACCAGCTAACCTGGCAGGAAGGCGAAGGCTTTATATACGACCTGGATAGCTTTGAAAAAACAGGAACTTTTGGCTACAACCAAAGTGAAGAAGGCTGGGGATTATGCAACAATGGTCAGAAGATCTTTAAAAGTGATGGCACCGAAAAGATCTGGATACTGGATCCTGAAACTTTAGCCGAGAAGAGCTATATCCAGCCAACAACCCATAAATCTGTTTCCACAAAATTCAATGAACTGGAATGGGTGAACGGTAAAATTTATGCCAATACTTACCAGAAAGATGGTGTAGCAATTATAAATCCAGAAAACGGGGCAATAGAAGGGATTATTAATTTCAGCGATCTGAGAAATAAAGTAACTCAACATAATAAACTGGACGTTTTAAACGGCATCGCTTACAATCCTGAAACCGATAAGCTATACGTTACCGGAAAGAACTGGGATAAGATCTTCGAGGTTAAAATCATGGAAAAATAATGGAATTAAACCCGGAGATCTATGAAAAACAACTCGTGGTTAAGAAAGAACATCTTGACAAACAAGAGCATGTAAATAACGTACAATATGTGCAGTGGGTTCAGGATGTGGCAGAAGAACACTGGGAAGCCAGGGCAACTGAAGAGCAGAAAGCAAAAGTTATCTGGGTTGTGGTAAAACACGAGATAAGCTATAAAAAAGAAGCCTTCCTGGATGATCAAATTTCCCTGCAAACCTATGTAGGAAAAGTTACTCATGTGACCTCTATAAGGCATGTAATCATAAAAAATGCAGATACAGGCAAAGTACTAACAGAAGCGAAGACTACCTGGTGCCTGTTAGATGCCGAAACCAAAAAACCAGTAAAAATATCCCAGGAGTTAAAATCTGTTTTCCTCCAATAACCCATAACATTCTGTAGCCCTAACCTTTATAATTACATTAGGAAACTATCATAATTTTTGTTTAATCTTTTTTATTAAACTTTAAACATCTATATATTGAGTAAAAATTCTAGTTATGGAAATACTCAAGATCATACTTCAACTTATTGTAGGATTAGGAATACTGAATGTCTGGTTCCTAAGGTTTAATAAAAAGACTGCTTACCGCGGCGGAAATGCCGGCAGTATGAAAGAAGAATTCAAAGCTTACGGACTTCCGGAAACCATGACCTATATCGTTGGCTTTATCAAGGTCACTCTAGCCATCATGCTTATTGCAGGAATCTGGATAGAAAGTTTGGTAGATCCGGCAGCTATCGGAATGGCAGTAATGATGCTGGGAGCTATCATCATGCACCTTAAGATCAGGGATAGTTTTAAACAAACCTTGCCAGCCTTGACCCTTCTTATCATTTGCGGAATTATTATCTGGCTATAAAAAAAGCCATTCCGAAGAATGGCTTAAAATATAATTTTAGAAGATCAGATTACATCTGAAAAAGCGGAAGTCCATGCATCATGGAATTCACTTCTTTTCTTACTGCTTCAATTTCAGTATCATTATCGATATTGGTGATCACGCGGTCTATAAGATCCACGATCTTCGCCATATCATTTTCTTTTAGTCCTCGGGTGGTAACAGCAGGAGTTCCAATTCTAATTCCTGAAGTTACAAAAGGAGATTTATCATCGAAAGGCACCATATTCTTGTTCACGGTGATATCTGCTTTTCCTAGAGCCTCCTCAGCATCTTTTCCGCTTACATCCTTATTCCTAAGATCGATCAGCATCATATGATTATCGGTTCCGCCAGAAATAACTCCGTAATTTTTATCTACGAATGCCTGAGCCAGTACCTTCGCGTTCTTTTTAACCTGGACCATATAGTGAAGAAATTCATCTGTCAAAGCTTCTCCAAATGCAACCGCCTTAGCCGCGATAATATGCTCTAGTGGTCCTCCCTGGTTACCAGGAAAAATACCTGAGTTGAGAAGGGCCGACATTTTCTTAAGATTTCCATTCTTCAGTTTCTCACCAAAAGGATTATCAAAATCTTTCCCCATGATGATGATCCCACCTCTTGGACCACGAAGGGTCTTGTGAGTCGTAGAAGTTACAATATGACAATGAGGAACTGGATCACTTATCAAACCTTTGGCGATTAGCCCGGCAGGATGTGCGATATCTGCCAGCAAAATAGCACCTACGCTATCGGCTATTTCCCTGAATCTTTTATAATCGATCTCCCTGGAATAAGCAGAAGCACCTGCGATGATCATTTTAGGCTTTTCTCTTTCTGCGATTTCGGCTACAGCATCATAATCTATAAGACCGGTTTTCTTATCTACTCCGTAGAAAGAAGGACTGTATAATTTTCCTGAAAAATTTACCGGTGATCCATGGGTAAGATGCCCACCATGAGCAAGGTCAAAACCAAGGAATTTATCGCCCGGCTTCATACAGGCATGAAAAACTGCTGTATTTGCCTGTGAACCGGAGTGAGGTTGCACGTTGGCATATTCAGCGTTGAATAATTCTTTTAGACGGTCTATAGCAAGTTGTTCTACCTTATCTACTACCTCGCATCCACCATAATATCGTTTCCCGGGGTAGCCTTCAGCATACTTGTTTGTAAGCACAGATCCGGCAGCTTCAAGTACCGCATCACTCACAAAATTTTCACTTGCAATAAGTTCCAAACCATTTAACTGGCGCTCTTTTTCTTCAGCTATTAAATCAAATACTTGGGTGTCTCGTTGCATTACAATCTTTTACGTTAAATATTCGGTAAAAGTAACAAATACATTCGGTTAATTACAGGAAAATAATATATTTGAGTCAATTAGATTTTAACAAAAAACCAACATTTTTATGCCAATTACCGCTAACGATCCAAAAAGAAAAACCTGGCTGGATATTCCTGGCGATACCGATTTCCCTATTCAGAATATTCCCTTCGGAGTATTTTTAACCCGTGATGATGTTATCACCATTGGTACAAGAATTGGCGATTACGCGATAGACCTTGGAGCCTTGCATCAATTGGGTTATTTTGAAGGGATCCCACTAACCGACGATATATTTTTACAGGATACTTTAAACGATTTTATATCTGACGGTAAGAAAACCTGGCGCCTGGTGAGAAACCGGATCGCCGATATTTTCGATGCCAATAATCCAAAATTAAAGGATAATCAAAACCATAGAAACACTGTTCTTTTCACCCTGGATGAGATAGAAATGCAAATGCCTGTTCAGGTAGGAGATTATACAGATTTTTATTCCTCTAAAGAACATGCGACCAACATTGGAACCATGTTCAGAGATCCAGATAATGCGCTGTTACCAAACTGGCTGCATATCCCGGTAGGTTACCATGGTAGAAGTTCTTCTATCATTCCTAGCGGAATACCGGTTCACCGTCCACAAGGGCAAACCAAACCGGCAGATTCAGAAGTTCCAGTATTTGGGCCATCTCAAAGAGTTGATTTTGAGCTGGAAATGGCTTTTATCACCACAGATGCAAACCATTTAGGTGAGCCAATCCCGGTAGATGAAGCTGAAGAATATATTTTTGGAATGGTGCTTTTCAATGACTGGAGTGCCCGTGATATTCAAAAATGGGAATATGTGCCACTAGGGCCATTCCTGGCCAAGAATTTCGCGTCTTCTATTTCTCCATGGATCGTAACTATGGATGCCCTGGAGCCTTTTAGAACCGCCAGTCCAAAACCAGAAAAAGAATTACTCCCTTATTTAAAATATAGCGGAGATAAGAGTTTTGATATCAACCTGGAAGTTTTCCTTCAGCCTGAAGGCGGTGAAGAGAATTCACTTTCAAAATCGAACTTCAAATATCTTTACTGGAATATGAGTCAGCAGCTAGCACACCATACGGTGAATGGTTGCCCGGTAAATTCTGGAGACATGATGGCTTCGGGAACGATCTCCGGATCTTCTGAAGATTCATTCGGATCTATGCTAGAGCTTACCTGGAGCGGAAGCAAACCTTTAAAATTGAAAGACGGGTCTGAACGTAAATTCATTGAAGATAATGACACCGTGATCATGAGAGGATATTGCCAGAACGGTAATTCCAGAATTGGTTTTGGTGAAGTAAGATCCAAGTTACTTCCGGTATACCAACCAAAGAAGAAATAACAAATTCAATTATAAAATAGAAAAGCCCCTGCAAAATGCGGGGGCTTTTTTTATTCAGCCTGGGCGATACATTTAATTTCTATCATCAGCTCGGGCATTACAAGAGACTTTACCTCAACAAGAGTATTAGCTACCTCCGGAAATTTGCCGTAATGCTTATGCCTTACCTCGAATAGCTCATCGATATTTTCCATGGTATGCTGCACATTGGTAACGAACCAGGTTTCATCGACAATATTATCCATGGAAAGGTTGAATTTTTCAAGCAGCTCTGCGATATTATGATAGGCTCTGTCTACCTGTGCCTTCATATCGTTCTCACCTATAAGGTTACCTTCATCATCGAGGCTAACCTGTCCTGAGATATAAATATTATTACCTGCTTTTACTGCTTCAGCGATATAATCCTGAAACGCGCCCGATCGCTCTATTTGCTTCTTCATATTTTTAAGTTTGAATTTTAAAAATAGAGATACCAATTGATAATCAACAGGTTAAAGCATCGATTAAGCCACTATTGTCAAAAAATACGGGTAAATACTTATGAAGTACTCCTAAAGTAAAAAGCCTAGGCTACAAATTCAGCTAATTTATTTGCTGAAATTTCCTGATGTGAAGAATGGTGCACCACTTCCCTGTTCTGCAAAACGATAAGTTGCGGACTTTCATGTCTCACGCTAAAACGATCTGCGATCTCATTAGAAATATCCCTGTGACTTATGAGATCCAGAAAATAAAGCTTCAGCGGTTTGCTGTCATCAAGATCGTAATCTGCCTCAAACATTCTAAGTACCATTTTACTTACACCGCATCTGGTAGAATGCTTTAAAATAGCCACCGTATGATCTTCTGAATTCTTCTCAATTTCATCTAACTGATCCATGGAATTAAGATCTATCCAGGGCGTTGACTTCTTTTCTACTTTCTCTTCCTTCTTTTCTGAATTGAACATTTTATCAAATAATCCCATAACATTCTTTTTCGCAAAAGTAAATCTAAGTAAATTTAATAGAGAAAAATAAAGGATAAATTTTGATGGTTTCTCTGCAAACTGCCGTTTTGTCTTGATATTCTTCAGGAGTATGCGTCATTTTGACATTTATTTTTAATGGTACACCTCTTGACATATGAATTTTAAAAAACAGAAATAATGAACTTTAATAATTTTACCATAAAATCACAAGAGGCTATCCAGCAGGCGCAGCAGCTTGCTCAGGAAATGGGCCATCAGCAAATTGAGAACGAACACATTTTTAAAGCCATTACTATGGTAGACGAAAATGTGACTCCATTCTTGCTGAAAAAACTGAACATTAACGTAAACCTATTTAACCAGATCCTGGATAAGAGTCTGGAAAGCTTTCCGAAAGTTAGTGGTGGAGACATCATGCTTTCCCGTGAAGCCAGCAAAACAGTGAACGAAGCTTCTTCCATCGCAAAGAAAATGGAAGATGAATATGTATCTATTGAGCATTTGATCTTGGCGATATTTAAATCTTCAAGTAAAGTAGCTCAGATAATGAAAGATCAGGGAGCTACAGAAAAAGGCCTTAAAGCAGCAATTGCTGAATTACGCCAGGGAGACAGGGTAACTTCTCAAAGCGCAGAGGAAACTTATAATTCTCTGGACAAATACGCACGTAACCTGAACCAGTTAGCCGAAGAAGGAAAATTAGATCCGGTAATTGGTAGAGATGAAGAGATCAGGAGAATTCTGCAGATCCTTTCCCGTAGAACCAAGAACAACCCGATGCTGGTTGGGGAACCGGGTACCGGTAAGACTGCGATCGCAGAAGGTTTGGCTCACCGTATCGTTGACGGAGATGTGCCTGAAAACCTAAAAGACAAAAGGATCTACTCCCTTGATATGGGAGCGCTTATCGCGGGGGCGAAATACAAAGGTGAATTCGAGGAAAGGTTAAAGGCCGTAATCAAGGAAGTAACATCCAGTGACGGTAACATTGTGCTATTTATTGACGAGATCCATACCCTGGTTGGTGCCGGAGGTGGACAAGGAGCCATGGATGCTGCAAACATCCTGAAACCTGCGCTTGCCCGAGGCGAATTAAGAGCCATAGGTGCAACCACTCTAGATGAGTACCAGAAGTATTTTGAAAAAGACAAAGCTCTTGAGCGTCGTTTCCAGAAAGTGACGGTTGAGGAACCTGATACCGAAAGTGCGATCTCTATTTTAAGAGGGATCAAGGAAAAATATGAGACTCACCACAAAGTGAGGATCAAAGATGAGGCGATCATTGCCGCGGTAGAGTTATCGCAGCGATACATCACAAACCGTTTCCTTCCAGACAAGGCTATTGACCTTATGGACGAAGCTGCTTCAAAACTGCGTATGGAGATAAACTCCAAGCCAGAAGAACTGGATGTACTGGATCGTAAGATCATGCAATTAGAGATCGAGATAGAAGCGATAAAAAGGGAAAAGGATGAAGCCAAACTTAAGTCTTTACGAGCAGACCTGGCTAATCTTAAGGAAGAAAGAAACGATCTGCATGCTCGTTGGATGAGCGAAAAAGAGATCGTGGATAATATTCAGAATTTAAAATCTGAAATTGAGGATTACAGGCTGGAAGCTGAAAGAGCTGAACGTGAAGGAGATTACGGTAAGGTCGCAGAGATACGTTACGGTAAGATCAAGGAAGCCCAGGAAAGACTGGAGAAGCTACAGGAAAAGGTAGCCGAAAATCAGAATGAGAAATCACTGATCCAGGAAGAGGTTACCAATGAAGATATCGCTGAAGTTGTTGCTAAATGGACAGGTATCCCTGTAACCAAAATGCTACAAAGTGACCGTGAAAAACTTTTAAGACTTGAGCAGGACCTGCACAAACGTGTGGTTGGCCAGGATGAAGCGATCATCGCGGTAAGTGATGCGGTAAGAAGAAGCCGGGCCGGACTGCAGGACCAGAAAAGACCGGTTGGATCCTTCCTGTTTCTTGGTACCACCGGGGTTGGTAAAACCGAATTAGCCAAGGCTCTGGCCGAATACCTGTTCGATGACGAGGCAGCAATGACCAGGATCGATATGAGTGAATACCAGGAAAGGCATGCGGTGAGCAGACTGGTAGGTGCACCTCCGGGATATATTGGATATGATGAAGGTGGTCAGTTAACCGAAGCAGTAAGAAGAAAACCATATTCGGTTATCCTGCTTGATGAGATCGAGAAGGCACATCCGGATACGTTCAATATCCTGTTGCAGGTACTAGATGAAGGTAGACTTACTGATAATAAAGGTCGTCTGGCAGATTTCAAGAACACGATCATTATCATGACCTCGAATATGGGAAGTCATATCATCCAGGAGAAATTTGAAAATGTCAAGGATCTTGATACAGCCATGGAAGCTGCCAAGACTGAAGTTCTTGGATTATTAAAACAAAGTGTAAGACCTGAATTTATAAACAGGATAGACGACATCGTGATGTTTAGTCCGCTTACACAAAAGGACATCAAAGAGATCGTAGGTCTGCAGTTGAAAGGAGTGAAAAAGATGCTGGCAAAACAGCATATCGTTCTGGATGCTACTGAAGAGGCTATCGAATATCTGGCAGTAAAAGGTTTTGATCCACAATTTGGTGCAAGGCCGGTAAAAAGGGTGGTTCAGCGAGAAGTTCTGAATAAACTTTCCAAAGAGATCCTTGCCGGAAAAATTCATACAGACAGTATCATTTTACTGGATGAGTTCAATGATGAATTGGTTTTCAGGAACCAGGAAGAACTTGCAAAAAACGATTAATCAAATATTAGTTTTCAAAATAAAAAAGGCGGTAAATTTCTTTACCGCCTTTTTTCTATCATTAATTCAAGATCACCATTTATCGATTTCTTTTTTCAGTTCTTCTTTAGACTTTCCAGTCTTTTCCTGCATACGACCAAGCATCTCATCAAACTTCCCTTCAGAATAGGTTACATCATCATCGGTTAGTTTGCCATATTTCTGCTTGAACTCTCCACGAACTTGTTTCCATTTTCCTTCAATCTGATCTTCATTCATAACTAATTGGTTTTTGTTGTTAATAAAATAAAGGTACCTAATCATCACGCTTAGGTATCCCAAGAAACTGCTATTATTGTCTTAAACATTTGTTATTTTTGGAATCCAAATAATCCCCATGAAGAAAATTACCCTCCTGTGCCTTATTTCTATTGTTTTATGCAGCTGCGCGGTAAGCAGGAAGATCGAAAATGACAATGTTGAATTAAGGTTTCTGGACGAATATGTTTTACCTGCAGATACCAGGTTAGAAAATACCGTTGTAGGCGGATTATCTGGTATAGATTACAAGAACGATAAGTTATTTATGGTTTGCGACGATGCCGGTAATCCACGCATTTACCTAGCAGACTTAAGTATTGAAGGTAAAAAGATCAAGGCTATAACTCTGGATCAGATCATTAGCATTAAAAAATCTGAAGAACTTGAAAATAAAGTTTTAGATCTGGAGGCTATTAGATATGATAAAGATCGAACCAAATTTATCGTAACCAGTGAAGGTGCTATCAAGGATGGCAAAGATCCCGGCATTTACGAGGTCTCGATCTTTGGCCGCGCAAATAGATCTTATACGATTCCAGAACATTTTAAGGCTAATACAGATCAAAGACCAAGAAATAATGGGGTCTTTGAGGGAATTACTGAGAGTATCGATAATAAGGGGTACTGGGTCGCAATGGAATTACCCCTGGAGAAAGATGGTCCAAAACCAAAGATCTATCCTTCCAGGTCTCATGTAAGGATGACCAAATTTAACAAGGAGACCGGTAAAGCGACGAAGCAATTCGCCTATAAACTGGACGGGGTTTCAAAATTACCCATCAATTTTTTTGCAGTTAATGGAGTGACCGAAATTTTAGAGTATTCCCAGGATAGATTTTTAGTCCTGGAAAGATCCTATTCTGCTGGATATGGCTCACATGGTAACACCGTAAAAATTTTCGATGTGGATGCTTCTCAGGTCACCAACATCCTGGATAAAAATGAACTGAAGGGCGAAAAATATAAAAAAGCAGAAAAGAAATTGATCTTCAATTTTAAATCGGTTAAAGATCAGCTTACCAAAGAGATCATAGACAATATCGAAGGCATGTGCTTTGGTCCAACTCTTGAAAACGGAGAGCGGTCTTTGATACTTGTTTCAGACAATAATTTCAACAGTTTTGCCGAACAGATAAACCAGTTTATCTTAATGCAAATAAATATCAAGAACGGGAGTTCTGTAACAGATTAGAACTCACATCGTCAAATGTTCAACTAAAACACTTTAGCCATGGCCAATATTATCACTATTTTCTTTTCAATAATTTTAGGGATCACCAATCCTGCAGAAGAAAGCAATATGAATATTCAGCAAAATGAGATCACCACGTATTATTTGATCAGGCATGCTGAAAAAGACAGAAGTGATTCTTCTAATCGAAATCCTGAGCTAACCCAGGAAGGAATGGCCAGAGCGAAAAAATGGGCAGAAGTACTTAAGAACGTTAAGCTTGACGCGGTTTACAGCACCGATTATAATCGAACTCTGCAAACGGCTAAACCTACGGCAGACATGAATAAATTAGAGATCCTTAATTACGACACTAAGAATCTTTATAATGAAGATTTTCAAGAGGCTACGAAAGGGAAAACAGTACTGGTGGTTGGCCATAGCAATACTACTCCTCAATTCGCCAATGCAATCCTTGGTAAAAAAAGATATGGGGATATCGATGATAAGGAAAACGGTGCGCTATTTATTGTGCAGGTTCTTCCTAATGGTGAGACTACCAGCCAGGTGCTTTATATAAATTAAAATTTAAGACCCGAGCTTGACCTTTACATCTTTGGTTTCGATAATAGAAAGCAATTCAAGCTCTCTTTTTTCAAAGAGTTCGTCCAGTTCGCTTAGTGGGGTGGAAAGATCATCATATTTGTAATTTTCATAATCTACAAAACGAATACCTTCAATAATTCGGTGGTTAAAGGCTTTTCTAAAACGCAAACCTCCTTCATTGGTTTCAAAATTATAAGCCAGGTAATCTACTTCGAAATTCTTGGTATCTATCCAGTACATGTATTCATCTTCATGATCTGTACCTCCTCCGTTTTCAGCGAAAGTAACTTTCACTTCAAAATATTCACGACCGGCAATACTGTCCTTACCAATTAGTTCTTTATTAGCGGCTTCAGCGTTCAAACCAAAAGGCAGCTGCACAAAATAGTGTACAGAATTCACAGAATTCCCGTAAGCCACCTTCATAGAGTCGGCTACTTCTACAACGGTATCATTAACCAGTCTTTGGAACCCATTATTATCTAAAATATCACGGATCTCATTTCCCGTGGAATCGGTCATTTTTCTCTGGAGATTGAACTTCCCTCCTTCTCTTTTGCTCTTGTATTCACGATTTCTGAAGACAAAATCAATTTCGGCATTCTTATATCTTTCCCCACCGGCATTCTTAATTGCTTTATCCACGATCTCATTGGCGGTGAGTGCATCTTTTTTCTCGGCACAAGAGGCGAGGGAAAGAATCATCAGGGCGATCAATATATTTTTCATAAGAGGCAATTTGAGTGGCGCAAAAATAGCAATATTTGATTAGTATCCATATTCGCCGAATTTTAAAATTGCTTTAGTATGAAATTAGCTTAAAGCTTGTATTTTTGTGCTTGTATGAAGAATTCTATCAACATAAAGAACCGTAAAGCGAAGTTCAATTATGAGTTCCTGGATAAATATACTGCAGGTATCAAATTAGCCGGAACAGAGATCAAAGCTATACGGGAAGGAAAAGCGAATATTGCCGAAAGTTTTTGTGAATTCAATAATCACGAGCTTTTTGTGATTAATATGCATGTTGAAGAATACTCTCATGCCACCCACTTTAACCACAATCCCAAAAGTGAGCGAAAGCTTTTGATGCAACGCCGGGAATTAAGAAAACTGGAGAAAGAAGTGACCAATTCCGGATTGACCATTATCCCGCTCAGGTTGTTTATCAATGACCGCGGACTCGCGAAATTACAGATCGCCCTGGCCAAGGGTAAAAAACTTTATGATAAAAGGGAAACTATCAAAGACAGGGAAAGTAAGCGTCGTTTAGACCGAATTAAGAAGGATTACAAATAAATTTAAGATCTTTCCGTTCTACTTAAAATCCAAAATCTAATCCATGCTTAAAAAGCTACTTGGGCTAATGCTGCTTTTTGCAGTTTCCCAAATGTCTTCTCAGATCACCGGGGAAGTTAAAGACGAAAAGGGCAATCCCCTTCCTTATGTAAATATTTATACCGAAACAGGCTCAAAAGGTACAACCACCAACGATGACGGCATCTATGAACTCAAAATAAACGAAGCAGGGAATTACACGATCGTTTATCAGTTCCTGGGCTATAAAACACTTAAAAAGCAAATTGAAGCTAAGCCTTTTCCCATTAAAATAGATGTTGTTTTGAAAGCCGAAAGCACAAGTCTGGAGGAAGTTACGGTACAAAGTGGGGATAATCCCGCTAACAGGATCATTAGAAATGCTATTGATATAAGAGAACTAAATGCCGAAAAGCTGGAGTCTTTTACTGCCGACTTTTATTCCCGTGGAATATGGAGGATCAAGAACGCTCCTGAGAAAATTTTAGGCCAGGACGTGGGTGACCTTGGCGGAGGTCTTGACTCCACCCGAAGCGGAATTGTTTATTTGAGTGAAACCATTTCAGAGATCGCTTATCAGAAACCCGATGATTTTAAGGAGAAGATCATCGCTTCTAAAGTAAGCGGGGATGATAATGGCTTCAGTTTGAATTCGGCGCAGGAGGCCTACTTTTCTTTTTACGAAAACACTTTGGAGATCAATAGTGAAATGGTCTCCCCTATTGCAGATTACGCTTTTAACTACTACAAGTATCAACTCGAAGGAACTTTTTTTGATGACTGGGGCAACCTTATTAACAAGATCAAAGTAACTCCGAAGCGAGAAAACGACCGTGTTTTTTCAGGGTTTATCTACATCGTGGAAGATCTCTGGCAAATTTACGGTGTAGAACTCACCACCACCGGAAAAGCGGTGCAGGTGCCGCCAATAGAAGAACTGGTTTTCAGGCAGAATTATAAATATTCTAAAGAGAACCAGCTTTATATACAGATCTCGCAAAGCGTGGATTTCAGTTTTAAAATGTTTGGCTTTGGCGGCGACGGAAGATTCACGGCTGTCTACAGCGATTATAATTTCAACCCGCAATTCACAAAAAACAGCTTTGGAAGAGAGATCCTGAGTTTCCAGGAGCAAGCCAATAAAAAAGATTCACTGTACTGGAAAGAAAAAAGACCGGTTCCCTTAACTACCGAAGAGATCGAAGATTATGTAAAAAAAGACAGTATCCAGGAAGTGAAAAGCACCAAGAAATATAAGGACTCTGTAGATACGGTCCGCAATAAATTTGGCATTACCGATGTAGTTTTTGGATATTCTTATACAAATTCCTGGAAGCACCGGAGTTTTAGTATCAGTGCTCCTGTAACTGGAATTGGTTTCAACACGGTGCAGGGTTGGAATACAGATGTGACCTTATCTTACAGGCAGAGAACCGGTGAAGATCAGGAGAATTACTGGCGAATCTTTTCAAATATAGATTATGGTTTAAGTGAAGATAGGTTCAGGATCAAAGGTGGTTTTTTCAAGAAGTTCAACAATTTCGATAAGCCAGTACTTAGCATTTCTGGCGGAACCAGCGCGGAACAGATCAATGATAAAGAACCAATTCCTCCTCTTTTAAATAGTATCACCACAATTTTCTTCGAGCGAAATTACATGAAGCTATATGAAAAAAGCTTTGCCCAGATCGGCTATGGTCAGGATGTGTTTCCCGGTATCAATTTGTCTGGGGAATTCGCATGGGAGAACAGGAAGGCCCTAACGAACCATACAGACCACGTTATCATAGACTGGGAAGATCGTGAATACACCTCGAATAATCCACTGCAACCGGAAAATTTAGGAAGCCTTCCTTTTGAAGGACATTCAATTTTCAAAACAAATCTTACTGCAGATATCACTTTTGGCCAGAAATATATGAGTTATCCAAATGGTCGCTATGATGTGTATGAATCCAAATATCCCAAATTAAGACTCGGATGGGAAAAAGGATTTGGCGGCAGCGAAAACAAATACAATTTTGACCAGTTCAAGGCCGAAATAAGACAGAACCTGGACCTCGGTAATAAAGGTGAATTCCAATATCTCTTAAACGGAGGGATCTTCTCGAATGCTGAGGAGATCAGCCTGGTAGATTATCAACATTTCAATGGAAACCAGACCAGGATAGGTTTTGGAAGTTATGTAGGTAAATTCAATTTAATGCCTTATTACAACCTCAGCACCAACCATAATTATGCTGAGATACATGCCGAACATGATTTCCAGGGCTGGGCACTTGGAAAATTACCCCTGATCAATAAACTGAACTTCAACCTGGTAGTTGGAGCACACAGGTTGATCACTGAAGACAGAAATCCTTATTCAGAATACTCGGTGGGAATCGATAATCTTGGATTCGGGAAATTCAGGTTCCTGAGACTGGATTATGTGGTTTCAGACTTTGGAGGAAAAAGGGATGGCGCTTTTATCTTCGGGCTTAAGTTCTAGATCACACTAAAGCAATTGTCATTTCGACGAAGCATAGCGAAGGAGAAATCTATTTTCGTAGCGTTACTATATAAGAGATCTCTCCCTTTGGTCGAGATGACAAAAAAATCCTGAAATAAATTAAACAATTACACATGTCATTTCGAAGAAGAGCAACGACTGAGAAATCTCAATAAAATTAGAGATCTCTCCCTATGGTCGAGATGACAACAGACCCTAAAAGTCCCGAAGCATCGGGACAGGTTGACAATTCTATCAAAACACCTCTCCGTACGTCATGCTGAACTTGTTTCAGCATCTCAACAATAAGACCCTGAAACAAGTTGAGGGTAACGAGTTTTAAACAATAAAAAAAGCTGAAATTTAAAATTTCAGCTTTTAATTTATGCGATAAGGATTCTGAATTCTATTCTTCTTCATCCCTGGTTTCTTCAGCCTTCTCTTCTTTAGAAAAATCTGTGAAACCGTTTTTTATCAATATGTTATACCACTGGAAGATCTTTTTCATATCACTGGCATACACCCTGTCCTCATCATAGTCTGGAAGTACCTCAGAAAAATAATCTTCAAGCTCTTTCTTAGATGCTTTATGGCTGATAGCTTCCTCACCATTCTCTTTTTCCTTGATCTTCTGGAAAACTTCACCTAACGGAATCTCCTCTGTATAAGTATAAATAGCGATCTCGCTTAAAATACTCACATTGTGACGCATATTCACTGCGATCTTCTTCCCATCAAGTAAAGATTTTGCTACAAAGCCACCTCTGGTTTGAGCTGTAAGCTCATATAAACCGGGTTTTCCAGAAATAGCAAGAATTTTATCTAATCCCATAGTATTTTTTTATTTAGGTTGGCAAATATCAATTCCCAGGTTCAATTATCAAAGCCTTTAGCGGGCTTTTTTTGCATTAGGAAAACGCATTTTATATTCAACATTAATCTTCCCTTTAGAAATATTCGCCAGTTTGCTTTTTATCAATCTCTTTTTCAGGCTGGAAAGCTTATCGGTGAACAAGATTCCTTCAATATGATCATATTCATGCTGAATCACTCTTGCTGCCAATCCTGAGTATGTATCGGTGTGTTTTTCCCAATTCTCGTCATAATACTCGATAGTGATATCGGGTTGTCTAAAGACGTCTTCACGAACTTCAGGAATACTTAAACAGCCTTCACTAAAAGCCCATTCTTCACCGGTCTCTTCAATGATCTGGGGATTAATAAAAACCTTTCGCATATCCTTTAGCGCTTCCTGTTCTGTTTCGTCTAATTCTTCATCTTCTGCGAAGGGAGCGGGATCTATCATAAAAATCCTGATAGGAAGTCCTACTTGTGGAGCGGCTAGACCAACTCCGTAAGCATTATACATGGTATCCCACATATTGTTGATCAATTCCTCAAGTTTCGGATAATCCTTATCGATCTCTTTGGCTTTCTTTTTTAAAACCGGATCTCCGTATGCTACAATTGGTAAAATCATTCTTTAAAGTTTTCAGCTTCAAGCCTTAAGCTATAAGCTTCTTTTTAATTTATTAATATCTAATAATAATTCTGTCAGGCATTTAAACCTTAGTCCTTAAACAATTGACCTTATTCATAGAGCCAGGTTTGCAATATTATCGTGGCACTAATCTCATCAACCAGGGCCTTATCGCGTCGCTTCTTTTTCTTCAATCCTCCATCGATCATGCTCTGCACGGCCAATTTACTGGTAAAACGCTCATCTACTCTTTCTAAAGGCATATCAGGAAATTTTTCAGAAAACTTCTTTAAGAATTCCTGAATATGAACCTCACTTTGAGAAGGCGTATCATCCATCTGCTTTGGTTCACCGACCAAAACCCGTTCCACTTTCTCATTTTTGAAATAGTCTTCAAGAAATTTTATAAGTTCAGGAGTTTGAACCGTAGTAAGACCAGAAGCGATCATCTTCAATTCATCGGTAACGGCTATTCCCGTTCTCTTTGTTCCGTAATCCAGGGCTAAAATTCTGGGCATTTCAAAAATTTAGGCAAAGGTAAGGTTTATATTCGTTTGTCCATAAATATTGCCTTATAGCTATTATATTTGAAAAAAATTAGAATATGGATCAATTGAAATCGAAAATAGAAGAGGCCTGGGAGAACAGAGACCTGCTTTCAAATAAAGAAACCATAGACGCAATTAGAAAGGTCGTTGAACTTTTAGACAAAGGAGAATTGCGTGTGGCTGAACCAACTGCTGATGGATGGCAGGTAAATGAATGGGTAAAGAAAGGCGTTGTACTTTACTTCCCTATTCAGAAAATGGAAACCCTGGAAGCCGGAATTTTCGAATATCACGATAAGATCCCTTTGAAAACAGGATATAAAGAAAAAGGAATTCGTGTGGTACCTAATGCCGTAGCCAGACATGGAGCCTATATTTCTTCAGGAGTAATCATGATGCCGAGTTATGTAAATATTGGAGCATATGTAGATGAAGGGACGATGGTAGACACCTGGGCAACAGTTGGAAGCTGTGCGCAAATTGGCAAGAACGTTCACCTTAGCGGTGGAGTTGGAATTGGTGGTGTTCTTGAACCACTTCAGGCTGCCCCAGTGATCGTCGAGGACAACGCTTTCCTAGGATCAAGAAGTATTGTAGTAGAAGGGATCAGAATCGAAAAAGAAGCTGTTCTAGGTGCCAATGTAGTGTTAACTGCTTCCACCAAGATCATCGATGTGACGGGTGACGAGCCAAAAGAATTTAAAGGATATGTTCCGGCAAGATCTGTAGTGATCCCGGGAAGTTATACCAAAAAATTCCCTGCGGGTGAATACCAGGTACCCTGTGCTCTTATCATTGGAAAAAGAAAGGAAAGCACCAATAAAAAAACTTCCCTGAACGATGCGCTACGTGAATATAACGTGGCAGTTTAGATCTTAAAATTGAAGATACTTGTAATACAGATAAAAATGATTGGGGATGTGCTTACATCCTCAATCCTCTTTGAGGCCCTTCGGAAGGAATTCCCGGAAGCCGAACTGCATTACATGATCTATGAGCATACGTACCCGGTTGTCCAGAACAACCCGAATATCGATAAGTTTATTTTTACCGATAAGGATAGATCATTGAGAAACCTTATCCAGATGACCAAAAAAGAAAAATATCATGCGGTCATCGATGTCTATTCCAATTTAAAAACTGCCCTCATAACAGGGTTTTCTGGCGCTAAATTTCGTATAGCTTACAATAAGAAATATACACGTCCGCTTTGTACACATTTGTTCAGTAGGAATATCCAGGCACAAACTAATGCTGGTGCAGCTATTGAAAAAAGAATGCGGATGCTGAGTCCGTTATCCCCAAATTTTCCTCTGGAGATCAAACCAAAGATATTTTTGACCGAAGAGGAAAAGAACCATGCTAAAAAGAAATTGGAAAAAGCAGATATAGACCTTTTCAGTACTCTATATATGATTGGCGCTCTGGGAAGTTCAGAAAAAAAGACCTATCCTCTTCCCTATTTAGCCGAGTTACTGGATGAAATCGTTAGACGAACAGATGCTAATCTTCTTTTTAACTATGTACCTTCCCAAAAAACAGATATAGAAAATATTTACCAGCTTTGCCAATCGGAAACACAGGAACGTATTCACCTGGATATTTATGGAAAGAGTCTAAGGGAGTTCCTGGCTTTAACCTCACATTGCGATGCCCTGATCGGGAACGAGGGTGGAGCGGTAAATATGGCTAAGGCATTAGATATTCCAACTTTCGCTATTTTCTCCCCCCCACTGAATAAAGAGAACTGGAATATGTATGAGGATGGGAAGAAAAATGTATCGGTACACCTTAAAGATTATCAGCCGGAATTATTTAAGAGTAAGACCTTTAAAGAACTTTCAAAAGATAATACCGAGCTTTATAACAAATTGAAGCCATCACTTTTCACAGATAAATTGCAGCATTTTTTAAAGCAAAATTCCAAATGAAATACCGGTTCCTAATATATATCAACCATACTTATGGACTGCCCATAGGCCTCCCTATACAGGAGCAGGCTCAAAAAATGGGATTTTCCCTGAAATGGTTTTCAGGTATGGAGGAACCAAAGAAGTATTTCCCCGAAAATGGAAATTTAATTAAAACTGTTGAAGAGGCGATCGACTATGACCCGCATTTTGTTCTGGCGATTACAGACACGGTGCCTGATTTCTTTCCGGGTTTGAAAGTCCAGATCTTTCACGGTTTTCCAGCCAATAAAAGAAAAGGTACAGATCAATTTGTCATTAGAGGTTTTTTCGACCTTTATTGCACACAAGGGCCTTCCAGTACTGGGCCGTTCAAAAAGCAGCAGGAAAAGTACAAGAGTTTTGAAGTGATCGAGACTGGTTGGTCTAAAATGGATCCGCTTTTCCCATTGGAACCTACCAATAATGAAAAACCAGTGATCCTGATCTCTTCCACCTTTACACGCTATTATAGCCTGGCTTTAAGAGATGAAGTAGTTAAGGAAATAGAGAGATTATCGAAAACAGGGAAATATCAGTTCATTGCGACCCTACATCCCAAACTTGATCGTGAGACCGTAAAAAAATTCAAGGCTCTTGAAAATGAAAATTTTACTTTCCACGACACCACAGATCTTATCCCCTTATTCAAAAAAGCCGATATCATGTTCTCTGATACCACATCGGCTATTATCGAATTTTTAATTCAGCGGAAACCGGTGGTCACCTTTAAAAACAATATGCCTGGGCCATATCTTATAGATATAGAAAATGTCGCAGATATTGAAAGTTCTTTTGACCTGGCGCTTTCCAGACCGGAAGATCTCATTTCTGAAATTGAGAAATTCGCTAAGTTTTCCCATCCTTATTCAGATGGCAATTCCAGTGAAAGAGTGATCAAGGCCTGCATAGATTTTCTGCATTCAGATAAATCCCATCTTAAGAAGAAGCCGTTAAATCTCATTCGAAGATATAAGATAAGAAAGCAGCTAAACTATTTCACCTTTAAATCGAATAGAGAAGCCCCATATATTCCAAAGCAAGATTAATTTTTCCAGAATTTCAGCTTTTTCTTCAATCGCTTCTTTCGTTGAAATTTCTCCTGGAATTGATTGGTATAGAACCACATTTTCTCAAAAACTTCAGCCTTCGGCCTGTCGATCAATTTTGCATATTCATCGGCCATTACTTCTACCATTTCCTTTTTCGGCGTAAGCCTGGAGAAATTCAACATGCGTTCTTCAAAATTCAGCTCCTTAAAATTCATTCGATTCAGATCTACCAGAAAAAAATTATAATCATCACCTTTTTTCTGAATTAAGGTATTTCCCGGAGAATGATCCAGGAATTGAACTTGCTTTTCATGAAGCTCGAAAGTGAACCTGGTAAAAGCTCTAAGGATATTCTCGTAATCTGGATAGCCTGGATCTGTTACCAGCTCCCGGTAGGTTAGATCTGCCTTGATCTGCTCGCTGATATAATAACTTTCTCCAAAGGTTAATCCAGATTGATTGATGCAGTAAGCGATAGGATCTGGAGTGCCAATTCCTTTCTTCTTAAGCACAAGAGCGTAATTATAAGATCTTTCAGCTTTGGATTTTCTAAAATACTTGTAGGCAATTTTATTTACCAGGTTCGGTATTTTAAAAGATTTTATATTAAAAATCCCCTGCTCCAGTTCAAAAAGCTTGATAGTATTCCGGCCTTTATCAAAAAGGGTTTCCCCTTCACTTTCGAACTCTCGGATAAGTTCTTCTATCTTTTCCCTGGAAATGTTAGAATCGGGATTAATGCTGCAGTTCATGCGTCAAAATTAAGAAACCTAAAAATTAAATTATAAGCAAGTATATAATATCTTAAAAAAATTATTTTTGTTCCATGAAGATCCTGCACGTTTCAACAATTATAGAATGGCGAGGAGGCGATAGCCAAATGCTTACCACTTATAATATCCTTAAAGATTTTTCTGATATTGATCAATTGATCTTATGCCCTAGCGGTTCTGTTTTGGAATCTAAATGCATAGATCTGAATATCCCCCACTATACTGCCGAGAGAAAATCCAAATTTTCTCTGGCCTTTATCAAACAGCTGGTAAATGTTGTTCGAAATGAAAATGTGGATGTGCTGCATGTTCATGATTCTAACGCATTTTCATTAAGTATGCTGGCCTTGAAATTCCTGAAAGATGTAAAGTTTGTTTATTCGCGAAAGCGCAATAACCGCATCAAGAAAAATTACTTCAAGAATTTAAAATATAATAATAAGAGAATAAAAAGCATCGTATGTGTTTCCAATGCCGTTAAAGAGGTTTTGCTACCGGTGGTTGAAAAGCCCGAGAAGATCAAGGTAATTTATGACGGGATCGATGTTTCAAAATTTAATCCCAAGAAATCCCGGGAAATACTGGAAAAGGATTATGATATTTCTCCAGACACTATCATTATTGGAAATATCGCAGGACTCACCAAACAAAAGGATCTCTTTACTTTTATTGAAGCGGCAAAAGAAATAAAGTCCAGCCATCATGGAAAAATCAAATTCCTTATTGTGGGACAGGGTCCTTTAGAAAAAGAATTAAAAGATTTTCGTGATGATTTAGGACTGCAGGAAGATGTTATTTTTACGGGTTTCAGAAAAGATGTCCCTGAAATTCTCCCTGAATTTGACCTTTTTATGATCTCTTCGGAAACTGAAGGTTTACCACTATCTATCATGGAAGCCTTTGCCTGCAAAGTTCCTGTAGTTGCCACAACTGCAGGTGGTACCGGGGAAGCAATAGAAAATAAGATCACCGGGATGATTTCTCCGGTTAAGGATGCAGCTGCACTTGCTAAAAATGTACTATTGACATTAAACGATCCTGAACTTAAAAATTCTATGATCGAAAATGCCTATGAACTTGTCCACCAAAAGTTCACTCTCGAGGTTATGCAGAAAGAATATTATGAATTCTACAAGAATCTTTAAACGAATAAAAGCTGTAAAAGCAATTTCATTAAAGGAGTTTATTTTTTCAATGGCAACATGTTGAATGATCATAAAATAAAAATCCTTCATTTATCTGCCGTGAAAAACTGGGGCGGTGGTGAAAATCACATAGAAAACCTATGTTCAGAGCTTAATGAAATCGATCCTGAAATAGAAAACACTATTTTATGTGTGCGAAATTCAGCTTTTCATAAGAAAATCAAGAACTCCAGATTCCAGGTAGAATCTGCTCCCCTCACTATTAAAATGGATCTTCGTTATGCTGGTAAGATTCTTAGTCTTTCAAAAAAACAGAAAATAGACCTTATACATATTCATGATTCTACTGCCCTGACCCTGGCAATCATGGCAACGAAACTCGGAAAATTACCTCCTTATGTGCTCAGCAAAAAAACTTCTTTTCCCATCAAAGATCGTGGTCGTACCCTTTATAAATACAATCACGAAAACATAAAAAGGATCTTTTGTGTCTCTAAGGAAACCCAAAGAATTACATCTGAAAAAATCGAAGATCCGTCTAAACTAACTACTATTTATCACGGTACCAGTTTAGACAAAAAAAACAAGCATTCTTTAGACCTTCGCGAGGAATTCAAAATACCTGGTTCCAAGGTTTTAGTTGGCACTATAGCTAATCATATAAGAGCGAAAAATCTAAATACCTGGATAGAGATGATAGACTATCTGGTTAATCGAAAAAAGATCAATGATTTTCACTTTGTCCTAATTGGCAGCCATACTAACAGAACTCCAGCTTATAAAGACAAACTCAAAAAATTAGGACTACTAAAGCAAGTAAGTATCACTGGTTTTATTGAAAATGCTTCAGCTCTCATTCCGCAGTTCGACATTTCAATTCTTACTTCACAAAGCGAAGGAGTGCCACAATTTATTTTTGAAAGTTTCTATTATAAAGTTCCGGTAGTGAGCACGAATGTTGGGGGAATTCCGGAAATTATTGAATATGACATTAACGGCATGCTAACCAATCCACATGAACCTCAAAGTTTAGCAGATAAATTGATAGCTTTGTCGCAGGATAAAGTTTTAAGAAATAAATTTGCAGAAAGATCATACAAGAAACTAATCGAAAACTTTACCACCAGAAAAATGGCTGAGCAAACCTTAGCCGAATATAAAAAAGTGCTTTATGGAACGAATGGAACAGGAAATTAGAAATTGCTTAGACGTCTTAAAAAAGGGAGGTATCATTTTATATCCAACAGATACCGTATGGGGAATTGGATGTGATGCTACCAATGCCGACGCAGTGGACAAAGTTTATCAATTAAAGAAAAGGGAAGAATCTAAAGCACTGATCTGCCTTGTTTCAAATTTCAAAATGCTGGAGCAATATGTGGAAGAAGTTCCTGAAATGGCCTACGATATATTAAAATACGCCAAAAAACCAACTACGATCATTTATGATAAACCTATCAGGATCGCTGAGAATCTGGTTGGTGAAGATGAATCCCTGGGCATAAGAGTGGTGAGAGATACTTTCTGCTCAGATCTTATCAAAAAACTGAAACGACCTTTGGTTTCTACTTCGGCAAATGTAAGCGGCCAGCCTACACCGCAATCATTCGATCAAATCACTCCTCAAATTTTAAAAGGTGTAGACTATGTAGTAAATTTGCAGCGTTCAAAAAAATCACCGAGACCATCAGCGATAATCAAGTTGAGCAACGACGGTCAGGTGAGTGTGATACGCAAATAGACAGATGCCGAAATACCACAATTACAGCAAAGCCTTACATCATAAAATATTCAATGTTATTTCAGAAGCTGCAGATGAATTGTCTGTGGATGCCTACGTAATTGGAGGTTTTGTTCGTGATCATATCCTGGATCGCGGCGATCATAAAGATATAGACATTGTATCTATTGGCAGTGGTATAGAACTGGCCAAAAAGGTTGCTGAAAAGTTACCTAATAAGCCAAAAGTCCAGGTATTCAAGAACTTTGGTACCGCCATGCTTCGTGACGGAGATATGGAAATTGAATTCGTGGGAGCCCGAAAGGAAAGTTACCGTAAAGATAGCCGTAAACCTATCGTGGAAGACGGAACCCTGGAGGACGACCAGAACCGCAGGGATTTTACCATAAATGCCCTGGCGCTTAAATTGAATAAAGATGGGTTTGGAGACCTGTTAGATCCATTTAACGGGTATGAAGACCTTAACAACAGGATCATCAGAACTCCGCTGGATCCAGATATCACCTATTCAGACGATCCATTAAGAATGTACCGCGCCATCAGGTTCGCTACCCAGCTTAATTTTATTATTGAAGCTGAATCTTTAAATGCTATAGAGCGTAACAAAGAACGAATTAAGATCATTTCCAAGGAAAGGATCCTAGATGAACTGAATAAGATCATGTTGAGCGATAAACCTTCCAAAGGTTTCGCTCTTTTATATAAAACCGGACTTCTAAAAAAGATCCTGCCGGAGCTGACGGCCCTGCAGGGAATTGATGAAGTAGAAGGTCAAACCCATAAAGACAACTTCTGGCATACCCTGGAAGTTGTAGACAATATTTCTAAAAACACCGATGATCTTTGGTTAAGATGGGCTGCTTTACTCCATGATATTGGAAAGGCACCTACCAAAAAATTCCATAAAAAGATCGGGTGGACATTTCATGGTCATGAGTTCGTTGGCGCTAAAATGGTCTTTAAACTATTTAAAAGACTCAGGTTACCTCTTAACGAGAAAATGAAATTCGTTCAGAAGATGGTCTTGATGAGCTCCAGGCCTATCGTGATCGCCGATGACAGCGTAACCGATTCGGCCGTGCGCAGGCTTATTTTTGATGCCGGGGATCATATTGAGGATCTTATGACCCTTTGTGAAGCCGATATCACCACCAAGAATCCCAAGAGATTCAAAAAATACCATAATAATTTCAAGCTGGTTCGCAAGAAGATCGAAGAAGTTGAAGAGCGTGACCATGTAAGGAATTTCCAGCCACCTGTAAGTGGTGAAGAGATCATGGAAACTTTCGGCATCAAACCAAGCCGGGAAGTGGGACAGATCAAAGACGCTATAAAAGAGGCAATTCTGGAAGGTGATATACCAAATGAGTATGAACCGGCCAGGGATTTCATGATCGAAAAAGGTGAAAAACTTGGATTAACGGTGGTTAATACTGAAAAATAAAGATGTATAGAAAATCGGTAAAAGTTTCGCTCGTTCTTGTTTACCTGGTGATTATAGCAGGAGCTGTAGTTAGAATGACCGGTTCCGGAATGGGATGCCCGGACTGGCCAAAATGTTTTGGATACTACATCCCTCCTACCGAGATCACTGAACTGGAATTTCAGCCAAACAGGGATTATAAAAAAGGTCAGGTGATCATTGTAGATCAAAGCCTGAAAGTTGCGGTTGAGGATTTCAAGACTGCAGAAGAATATCAGCCTTCCAACTGGGAGAATTACGAAAAACACGATTACGCGATCTTCAATCCCACGCACACCTGGGTAGAATATATCAACCGATTGCTTGGTGCATTAGCCGGTATTGCAGTGCTTATAATGGCCCTTCTATCCCTGAAAAAGATAAGATTCAGAAAAAGAATTCCAATCCTATCCTGGTTATGCGTTTTCATGATGGGATTCCAGGCATGGCTTGGAGCAACTGTAGTATATTCGGTTCTGGCACCGGCTAAGATCACAGTGCATATGGTCATGGCCTTAGTCATCGTTGCCGTGCTCCTTTATCTTCTGAAGATCTCTTCAGAAAAAGAATCCAACCAGTATAAAACAAAGACATTTCAAACCTTATTGGGCATTGCGGTAATATTAACCCTTATCCAGGTGGTTATGGGAACCCAGGTACGACAGTTCGTAGATGAGCAGATTCGGAGCTTAGGTTACGATGCTAAAGAGAGCTGGCTCGCCGACCCGAATATCACTTTTTACGTACACAGGTCCTTTTCCATAATCGTATTACTGGTTAATTTGGCCTTATGGTGGAAAAACAGGAAACTGAACCTCAACCTTAACCGGATCAACATAGTAATAGGTTTGATCCTTTTAGAAGTAGCTACCGGGGTCGCCATGTATAATTTCGATTTTCCATTTCTTTCCCAACCCCTTCATCTTGTGATCGCTTCCCTGCTTTTCGGTTTTCAGTTTTACCTGTTAATGGAAAGCATTTATGCCACAGAGAAGATTAAAAAATTGTAACTTTGACCTCCAAATTTTTTAGATATGGTATATAGATTCCGAGTAATTCTCGATGCTGATGAAGATGTTTTCAGAGATATAGAAATACTACAGGAAAGCACCCTGGAAGACCTTCACAACACTATCGTCCAGTCCTTTGGCTTTGACGGTACAGAGATGGCTTCGTTTTATATTAGCGATGATGAGTGGAACCAGGGCGAAGAGATCCACCAGTTCGATATGAGCGGTCACGATACTTCGATTAAATTAATGAATGAAACTTCTTTAGACAGCATACTTTCAGAAAAACAAACGAAACTTATTTACGTTTACGATTTTCTGAAAATGTGGACTTTTTTCGTGGAATTAGGTCAGATCGCCGAGATCGAAGAAGGAAGAGATTATCCAAACCTGATGTATGTTCATGGGCAGATCCCGGAAAATGCTCCCGAAAAGGAATTTACCGGTGAAGATGAAGGCATCCTGAACGGTGATTACGATGATGACTTCGATACAGATGGATATGACGATTTCGAATTTGACGAAAACTGGAATTAATCCATTTCGGTAATTTACCCGAATAATATCTTCTGAGAAACTTCTTTCAGAATTCACATTTTTCAACTTTATTTAGTCAAAACTTCAGATATAGATGATCAATCTTTTTAATGCCCAAATTGAATCACTTTCCATACATCGCGTAGGAAACAAGAACAGGGGCGAAAACATCTTCGTTTCCGCTTCTACTTTTCATTTAAATGATGAAATAAAGCCTTTGATCAAGGAATATTTTCTGAAACCATTCCGGGAAAAAGAAGAATCTTACTATCGTTTTAGTCATGAAACAGATATTGAGTTCAACGAATTGTATAACCTGGCCAACCAGATCTTCGACGATCCTTATAACACTCATGAGTATTCTAAAAAGATCGCTACTATCCTTTATGAGCAGTCTACCCATCCGCATATTAAAAGCGGAGAGGTATACGTGGTGTATTTTGAAGGACTTCAGCTGGATAACGAAAAAGTTTCCGGAATCGGGATCTTTAAATCTGAATTGAAACATGATTTCCTTCAATTCGAGCAGAAGCAAAGCAACCTGGAAATGATCGTTCAGCAAGGAGTTAACCTTCAGAAACTGGATAAAGGGGCTATTATTTTCAACAAGAATCGCGAAGAGGGATATAAGATCCTTTCTGTAGACTCAAACCGTTACGATACTAAATACTGGCTGGAGAATTTCCTTGGTGTGGATGTATTGGCAGATGAGAACTATTTCACCAAGAACTATCTGAACTTTGCGAAAAACTTCGCTAAAGATGTGGTTTTACCTGCAGAAGATAAAAAGCAGGAAGTGATGTTCATGAACAGAAGTATGGATTATTTCGCTAAAAATGATGATTTTGAAGAGTCAAATTACATCAATTCTGTGATAGACAATCCGGCTTTGATCCCTGAATTTCAGAATTACAAAACCGAAAAAGCTCCTAAATACAAGGTAGAAGATCTTACCAATTTCCCTATCGCGAATAAAGCGGTAACCGACGCCCGTAAAAAGATCAAAAACGTGATCACTCTGGATACGAACATCCAGATAAAAATGGATTTTGTAAATGCTGAATCTGCGGAAAAATTCGTGGAGAAAGGCTGGGACGAGGAAAAACAGATGTATTACTACCTGGTTTATTTTAATAAGGAAGAAAAGAAATAAAAATAAAACTGTCACTGCGAACGAAGTGAAGCAGTCTCAATAAAGAGATTCCTTCGCTTCGCTCGGAATGACAAATACTGAAGTTCATTTCGAAAAACCTTTATTGTCATTCAGAGCGAAACTTAGTGTAGCGAAGAATCTACCACAGGGAATTTAACTAATATGAGATTCCTCCCGCGTCGGAAGAACAATCATTAAAAGTTACTCTAACAATCTCTTCATATTCACATTCTCATAATTACGTTTTACGAAATCCAGCGCTGTTCTTAAGATCTGCCCCATGGTACTGGCACGTTTGAATTTCATATCCTTGGAAAAAGCGTAAAGATCATTTCTCAACTCTTTGACATTATCCTTGGTAGACACATGATCGTTGATCATGCACCTGATAAGTTCTTTATACCTGCTTTGAGTATTGATCATTCTCTTGGCTAACAATGAGCGTTCTTCCTTGCGATATTGCTCTATGGAAGAATCCTCTAACTTATCTGAAACCAGCTTAACCATTTTATAATTCTCCTTGAAGAACTGAGGTCGGTAGACCTTCAAGTTTCCTTCAAAACACTGCTGATCGAAATCTATCGCCCGAATCTGGTATTCCACATGATCAAAATCGTGGGTTGGGATGACCACATAATTGTAGGATCTCATATCTCCTAACAAGCGAACGGTACATCTCTCATTGAATTTCACAAATTGCTTAGCGATCTGGGTCTGGGCTCTTAGGTCGCAATCTGGCAAATGATCTTCTATAAATACATCCCCAGGGATCCCGGCAATATGCTCTTCGATAAGGGTATCCTTATAAACGAGAAAGTTGATACGGTGTGGAGATAATAAATGTTCAAATTCCAGCCCGTATAATCTGGAAGCATCAGCTTTCTTCACGTAGAAATAAGTAAAACTATCGTTCAGGATATTCCTGACCTTTATTCTGAATGGTTTTGAATTTCCGAAGGTGCAATAGTCGATAGCATCAACATTCAGGTAATCCAGCGAATCCTCGCTACCATCTGAATGCAGGATGGTATAAACTTTTTTAAGGCTGTTATCTATCTCTATCCTTTCATGGTCTGGATAATAACAACGCACCCAGAATGTATCTTCATCATGCTGGTCATACACTACGATAGATCCTGAAAACCTTAGCAGATCATCATAAAAAACGGGAATTTTAGTATTGCGGTTATATTTTGCAAGATATCTATTGAAGCGTTCATTGATAGGAAATGCCGGCTTCTTCTTTGACATCAGTTTTTCGTCCATAGTTATCCTCGTTTTCCTCAAAATTAAGGTTATTATAGGGAAACCTGTAACAAAATCCTATTTTAGACGTCGTATTTTAAACACTTCACCCATCTTGGAAACAATTTTAAGTTTAAATAACCTTACGAAACGATTTGGCAGGATCACCGCCGTCGATAATCTGAGTTTCAGTATCGAAAAAGGGAACGTCTACGGAATTCTAGGACCTAATGGTAGTGGGAAATCCACTACTCTAGGCATGGTCCTTAATGTTGTAAATAAAACTTCAGGGGATTTTCAATGGTTCGACGGTAACATGTCAACCCATGAGGCCCTTAAAAAAGTAGGCGCGATCATAGAGCACCCAAATTTCTATCCTTATATGACCGCGGAACAGAACCTGAAGCTAGTCTGCAAAATTAAGGGGACAAAAAAAAGCAAGGTTGCCGAGAAACTTGAGATCGTTGGACTCCTGGACCGGAAAGACAGCAAGTTTAAGACTTTTTCTTTAGGTATGAAGCAGCGTTTAGCCATTGCCTCTGCCCTGCTAAACGATCCTGAGATCCTTATTTTAGATGAACCTACCAATGGGTTGGATCCTCAAGGAATCCACCAGATCAGGGAGATCATTCGAAAGATCGCCGCCGGAGGAACTACTATTTTATTAGCTTCACATCTTCTGGATGAAGTTGAAAAGGTATGTTCTCATGTGGTCATTATCAGGAAAGGTGAAAAATTATATAGCGGGCCGGTAGACCAGATCATCAACAGTTTTGGGTTTTTCGAGTTGAAGGCTACAGATATGACCAAACTCGAGGAATTGCTGCGAACGCATCCTAAAATTGGTAATATCACCGAAAAAGAAGGCACTTTGACGGCCATTCTTGATGAACCAATGGAAGCCGAAGAGATCAACAGATTTCTATTTGAAAAAGGACTTTCTCTTTCATATCTAAATAAACGTAAGGAAAGCCTGGAAGAACAATTCCTTCAATTAACCAACCAAACCGCTCAAAACTAATGCTACGTTTACTCGAAATAGAATATAACAAATTACGCTATAGCCGTTCTGCAAGGATATTGATCATCACTTATTTTATCCTGATCACTTTTATAGCGCTTATCGCATCTATCGAATTCAAAATTGGAGAATTCGAATTCAGGGTGGCAGATCAGGGCATTTTCAATTTTCCTTATATCTGGCACTTTAACAGTTATATAGCGGCCATTTTGAAATTATTCCTGGCTATTGTAATCGTGTCCATGATGTCTAATGAATACAGTAACCGGACCATCAAACAAAACCTTATAGACGGGCTTAGCAAAAAGGAATTCGTGCTTTCTAAGTTTCTTACAGTGTTGGCTTTTTCTGGAATTTCAACCTTGTTCCTTTTTGTAGTGACCTTGATACTTGGTCTATCATTTTCAGATTATAATGAACTGTCGATCGTGTTCTCAGACCTGGAATATCTACTGGCCTACTTCATAAAACTAACCGGCTTTTTCGCTTTCTGTATGTTTTTAGGTATACTGGTAAAAAGATCGGCATTTGCTTTAGGCTTCCTGGTGGTCTGGGTAATTATTGAGAATATAATCTACGGAATATTAAATTTCAGGATCTTCAAGGGCACTGATATAGCAGGGAAGATCATGCAGTTTTTCCCGTTAGAATCGATGAGCAATCTCATCGTAGAACCTTTTTCAAGACTGAATGCCGTGCAGGCAGCCGCAAACCAGATAGGAGGGGAACTGAACAAGGATTATGGCATTCACTGGTATCAGTTAATAATAGTTAGCATCTGGATCCTTATATTTGTTTATTTCTCCTTTATTCTTCTGAAGAAAAGAGATTTATAGCAATTTGGGGAAACACTTGCAGATGGAGTTAAGATATCTTATCGTATGTATACTTTCTGTTTTCGTATATACCGCGGCATTAGCACAAAAAGAAGCGGCTAACTGGTATTTCGGAGACGGGGCGGGAATATCATTCCAATCTGGAAGCCCGGTACCACTTAACAATGGTAAGCTGCAAACCATAGAAGGATCTGCCTCTATCTCAGATAGGAATGGAAACCTCCTTTTCTATACAGATGGTTCCACCGTTTATGATCGGAATCATAATGTAATGCAAAACGGAACCGGACTCAAGGGAAATGTTTCCAGTACTCAATCTGCTATTATTGTTCCTAAGCCAGCGAATCCAGGCTCCTATTTTATTTTTACTATAGATAAGCCAGATTATTTCAGGATCACTAATGATCCTATTGAAGGAGTACATTTTTCTGAAGTAGACATGTCCCTGAACAATGGGAATGGCGGTGTGGTGACCGGCCAAAAGAACATTCATCTGGTTACCTATAATCCTTCAGACCCACTCGAAAACGAGTTTAAAAGTTCAGAAAAGATATCTGCGGTGATAAGTGGGGACTGCGTGTCCTATTGGGTAGTGACCCAGTTCGCCAATAGATTTTATTCTTTCAGGGTTAGTTCTTCCGGGGTAAATACCGACCCTGTGGTTTCTACTATAAATAACAATTTCAGGCCGCTTATAAATGATCAGGACCTTAATGTAACTGCTCCCGGATATCTAAAAATATCTCCTGACGGAAAAAAAATGGCGGCCGCTTACAGTGGTACAGCCCTGGGAAGTCCACGTTCAGGTGGAGCAAAAAAGACCGGAAAGGTTTTTTTATATGACTTTGATGATATGACCGGAAAGGTTTCAAATGAACAATTGTTACTGGCAAATGCTTATCCTTATGGAGTAGAGTTTTCTGCGGAATCAAAGAAACTATATGTAACCTCTAACACCTATAGTAATGATGATATTTTGCAGAGCGGAGAGTTATATCAGTTCAATCTCGAAGCTGCAAATATCCAGGCATCTATAAATAATATACATAGCTCGAGAAATGTCGCCGGGGCTTTGCAGTTAGGTATAGATGGAAAGATTTATCGTGCTGGATATCCTACAGATGGTGGCGGATTTGAGGAATGGGAAAAGCTCTCGGTGATCCATAAACCTGAAGAAAATGCTTCCGCGGTAGATTACAGACATAATTCTTTTAGTGTCGCGCCGAGAGATGTAAAACTAGGTTTACCTCCATTTATTCAGTCTCTGTTCAATACTAATTTTGAATACGATAATATTTGCCTGGGAGATCAAACAACTTTCACTATTGCGGGAGATGATCCTTTTGATTCTGTCCTTTGGGATTTTGGCGACGGTAATACTTCCCAGCAAGAAAGTCCAACTCATACTTTTGCTGAAGCCGGCACTTATACCGTGAGCCTTACCAGGATCGTGAACGGCCTTCCACTGGAACCCGTGTGTGAAGAGGTAACAATTTTCGATATCCCTACAGTTCCTTCAGATTACGTTTTGAAACAATGCGATGTTCAGGATGATAATAGTACCGATGGACTGGCAGAATTCAATCTTCAACTGGCAAAGGATTTTCTAACCCAGGGAAACCCGGGACTACAGCTTTATTTTTATGAAAATAGACAGGCCGCTCTTAATGATACGGAGAATCAAAATTCACTGAATAATATATACAGAAACAAAACTCCCAATCAGGAGATATTTGTAAAAGTAGTTGGTTTTGGAAGTACCTGTTCAGATTTATCACCAATGCGCCTTCAAACCACAGAAAGTGTAGACCTCTACCCTTCTCCCGTAGCCGGGTGTGATATAGGCGGTGGTGAAGCTCAGTATAATTTCGCAGCCATCGAGGCAAATGCGATTTCTGAACTTGGTCTGGACAATACCGTGAGTCTTACTTTTCATAAATCTGAAGATGATGCCATCCTCGGTGAAAACCCGCTACCAGACAATTATGTTTCAGAACCCGGCACCTTTTATATACGAGCTAACAGTGAAAGTTTTTGCTATGGTTTTGGATCTATCGAGCTAAAGGTGACCACCCTCCCCCAGGTAAAACAGATCAATGAATTGAGTGGCTGCAACACCGATTTTCCTCTTGAACTGGGAACAGATATTGATGTAGAAAATCCCGAAGATTATATTTTCCAGTGGAGCACAGGTGAAACCGGCAGTAGTATTGAAGTGTATAATGGCGGCATCTATACCCTCAACCTGATCCTGAACGAATCTGGTTGTGGCAGGGAAATTACCTATAATGTTGAAAAATATCAGGCTCCGGAAATTAACCAGATACAGGTTGAAAATCATGGCGCAGATAATGAATTGAACGTGGTCACAAATTCTGAAGCTGATGAAAACACAGTATATGCAATTGATGACATCAACGGTCCCTACCAATCCAGTCCGGTTTTCAGAGAAGTTCCCGGAGGAACGCATACGATCTATGTGAAAAATGACAAAGCCTGTGAAATTGGCGAATCCAATGTTACGCTTTTTGGATTTCCACCCTACTTCACTCCCAACAACGATGGATACCACGATCGGTGGAGACCCTATGATATTCCCGATCCAGAGTATAAGTTAAAAGGAATCCAGATCTACGACCGGTATGGAAAATTACTGGTAGAGTTGCCCTATGATACAAAAGGTTGGGACGGCACTTTTAATGGCAGACCTATGCCCTCTAATGATTACTGGTTTAATGCCGTGATGGAGAATGGTAGCATTTTTAAAGGTCATTTCACTCTTAAAAGGTAAATGGTGAAAAAAATCCTGTTTTCAATCTTTCTACTTTTTTCTGCATTCTCATTTGCTCAAACCGAAACCAGTAACTGCTCTGGTGCCATTAAAATTTGCGGTGACGGAGCTATCTCCAGTAATGCTAATGGCGTGGGCCAGCAGGAACTTACCGGAAGAAACAATTGTTCCAGCGAGGAACACAACAGCCTTTGGCTGGAAATAGAAATCACCAAAGCGGGTACACTAGGCTTTACGCTGAAACCTACAAGTAGCGATCTGGAAATCGATTATGACTTTTTCATTTTTGGCCCAAATGTAAGTTGTGGTTCCCTGGGCGAGGCAATTCGCTGTTCCACTACCAATCCCCTGGCTTCAAATTCAACTTCTAACCACACGGGAATGAATGACCGGCAAACCGACACCAGCGAAGGACCGGGACAGAACGGAAACAATTTTGTTCGTTCCCTGGATGTACTTCCTGGAGAAACATATTTTATAGTTATTGACAGGCCTATTGGTAATAGTCCTTTTGAACTTGAATGGAATGGAACCTCCACTGTAGGAGAATTTCCATTTCCAGAAGGTCCTGATATCAATAAACCCAATGATCTTCAAACCTGCAATGCAAATGGGGTCTCAGATTTTGACATAAGCAGTACAGCCGGTGAGATCATTTCACAAAACAATACCAGCCTTAGCTATCACGAAACTTTAGCAGATGCTTCAGATAACACAAACCAGATTCAAGGCTCATATACGAGCAATTCACCTGTAAAAACGATTTATGCCCGGGTAGAAAATGATCTAACCGGTTGTGCCGAGATCACGGAATTTGATCTTATCATAAACGACGGACCTATTCTAAATGAAAATAATATCATTGAGCAATGTGATCTTGATCAAAATGGACTGGAAGAATTTGTACTAACAGATCAGAATTCTACAATTCTGAATGGATTGAATCCTAATGATTACCTCGTAGAATATTTTTACAGCCCTGATGAAGCAAACGTCAGGCAAAACCCAATTCCTACAGATTATAGTTCTGCTGGAAATGAAACCATTTATGCCAGGGTTTCAGAATCTTCAAATCCCGATTGTTTCAATATTGCTGAAGTGAGCCTGATAGTAAATTCGCCACCCCAAATTGAATCTTATACCGTCATCCAGCCACAGGTAAATTCAAACAGTAATACCATAAGTTTGGAAATAGATAGCGCTTCAGAATATGAATATTCAATTGGAAATATCGATGGCCCTTATCAAACAAGCACCATTTTTAACAATGTCAATTCTGGTTTACAGACTGTCTACATCAGAGATCTTAAAGGTTGCGCCGTTATCACCAGGGATATACTCATTCTTGGTTATGACAATTTCTTTAGCCCAAATAATGACGGCATAAATGATCTCTGGCAATTAAAAGGTGTAGATCCAGAATTAGCGAGCGCAACAGAGATCTTCATTTTTGATCGATACGGAAAATTACTTCAGAAATTATCCGCAAATGACCGGGGTTGGGATGGCACCTATAACGGAAGGGAATTACCGGAAGACGAATACTGGTTCAGGGTAAATATCCGGAACACTGGAGAATTCAATGGACACTTTTCACTAGTTAGACGAATATTAAAAAATTGAATAAGCCCCTTTAATTGCTTAATTTACAAGCCTTGACTTTTTGAAAGATATCAACTCTGGTTTTTAAAATTTCAGAGAATTTAAAACCTGAATTTCTCGATTGTCGTACGTAAATAATGTCAGTAAGATCAAGAAGGCTTGAAAACGATTTTTGCTTTAATACTAATATTTCATTTTCATATTTCTGCTATCAACCACGCAGAGGCGGCAGAGTCATCTCTACCAAAATCAGAATATCTTTTTAGCACTGGTCTCCTTCATCCTTCTGAATTTCCAGCTCCGATTTTCAAAAGAAATGATACAAACCCAACATTGGATATTCAGGGAATTTCCCTACAGGAATGTGATTATGAAAGGGGTTTCGGGTTATCTTCAGTTGACGGCATCACATCATTTAATTTACTCCTTGCCTATCCGCCAAATACATCAAATATTTCATTTTACGAAAACAGAGCAGATCTTGAGAACGACGTAGAAATAATAAATCCTGGTAATTACAGGAACACAAATCCGTTCAATCAGATTGTTTTCGGTAAAAGAATAAATGGTAATAATGGTGAAGTGATATCTGAGGTGACTTTGACAGTTATTCCTATTCCTGAAACCGCGGTACCGATTGGTGATTTTTACGTATGTAACTCGAACACCGATGGAGGTTCCCCAACGGCAGTCTATGATTTTGAAGAAATTGGCAGATCGCTTTTTGGTGATGAGGATGTTACATTTCATGCCAATATCTATGAGGCCTTCGAAAATGATCGAAATTTTGCCTTCGGGGAGGTTCTGGCTCAGGAATTTATTGTGTATATAAGAAAACAGAATACTTGTGAACCTATTTACAGCCTATCACTGAATATTCTTGATAAACCAGAAGTCACACTACAAGAAGAATATCAGATCTGTGCAGATCAAGGTTCATTGAATCTAAGTTTACCTTCAGAAAACTTTACTTATGAGTGGTTTAAAGAAAATGATTCAAATCTGTTAAGCGGAAGTTCCACTGCCGAAATAAGTGAAGGAGGGAGCTATACGGTTATCGCCACACGTACTTATAATATTAATAATGCCTTATACGAATGCTCCACAGAAAGATCATTCCGTGTTGTTGCCATAGATAATCCTGAAATTGAAGCCGTGGAAATTGAACAGGGCTACAGCAATCAAATATTAATTCAAATGAGGGAACCGGGTGATTATGAATTTAGCACCTCTTATCTAAACCAAGTATACCAGGAAAGTAACTTATTTGAGAACGCTCCACCAGGCAGGCATGAGATCTATGTTCGGGAAAGGAATGGCTGTGGTTTTGAGATTTCCGAAGTTTCAATCCTGGGATTTCCAAAATTTTTCACTCCTAATAACGACGGTATAAATGATATCTGGCGAATCAAGGGATTCCAGGGATCTAATAATCCGGTGCGTATATATAATCGCTATGGAAAGCTTATAGTGAAATTGGAAAACACCGATAATGGCTGGGATGGTAATTTTAATGGGAAAAGTATGCCTGCAGATGATTATTGGTTCAGGGTTAAACTTGAGAATGACCAGGAATTCAACGGACATTTCTCACTTGTTAGATGAATCCTAAAAAATTGATTTAGGCAGGATAATTGCTTAATTTCGTGAGGCTATGAAATGAGTCAACAAAAGTATACCGTAAGTTGAATATTGTTGACGAAACGCGTCTGATGGCTGAAAGGCGATGACAAACAGATGAAAAAGAAAACCTGCTGAATGAAATTCAATATAAAATCTGACTATAAACCTACCGGAGATCAACCCAATGCAATAAAGCAATTGGTTTCTGGATTAAATAAGAACGAGCAATACCAGACTTTACTTGGTGTTACAGGCTCCGGAAAAACCTTTACGGTGGCTAATGTGATCGAGGAAGTACAAAAGCCTACCCTGGTCTTAGCCCATAATAAAACTCTGGCCGCGCAGCTTTATTCAGAATTCAAGGAGTTTTTCCCAGAAAATGCCGTGGAGTATTTCGTGAGTTATTACGATTATTATCAACCTGAAGCCTTTATACCAACTTCCGGAACCTATATCGAGAAAGACCTTTCTATAAACGAAGAGATCGAAAAATTAAGATTGAGTACCACTTCTTCACTTTTAAGCGGAAGAAGGGATGTGATCGTGGTCGCTTCGGTTTCCTGCTTGTATGGTATTGGTAACCCGGTCGAGTTCAGGAAAAATGTGGTTTCCATCGAAAGAGATATGGAAATTTCAAGGACAAAATTTCTACACAGTTTAGTACAAAGTCTTTATTCCAGGACAGAAGCGGAATTCACACATGGTAACTTCAGAATTAAAGGAGATACTGTGGACGTATTTCCAAGTTATGCAGATAATGCTTTTAGAATTCACTTCTTTGGCGATGAAATCGAAGAAATTGAAGCTTTTGATCCGGGTACCAATGATATTATTGAAAAATATGAACGCTTGAATATTTATCCGGCGAACATGTTCGTGACCTCACCGGATGTCCTTCAGAACGCGATCCATGAAATTCAGGATGACCTCGTAAAACAGGTAAGCTATTTTCAGGATATAGGAAAAACTCTTGAAGCCAAACGTCTGGACGAAAGAACCAATTTCGATTTGGAAATGATCAGGGAACTTGGTTACTGTTCGGGAATTGAAAATTATTCCAGGTATCTCGATGGCAGAAAACCCGGAACAAGGCCCTTCTGCTTGCTGGATTATTTCCCGGATGATTATCTCATGGTGGTAGATGAAAGTCACGTGACCATCCCACAAGTACATGCAATGTATGGTGGAGACAGGTCCAGAAAAGAAACTCTTGTGGATTATGGATTCAGACTTCCGGCGGCCATGGACAACCGACCTTTAAAATTTGAAGAATTTGAAGCTCTTCAAAACCAGGTTATCTATGTAAGTGCTACTCCGGCAGATTATGAACTTCAGAAAACCGAAGGAGTTTATGTGGAACAGGTGATAAGACCTACAGGTCTTTTAGACCCTGTGATCGAGGTTAGGCCAAGTTTGAACCAGATAGATGACCTGATCGAAGAAATTCAGCTTCGGGTTGAAAAAGATGAACGTATTCTTGTAACCACCCTGACCAAAAGAATGGCCGAGGAGCTTACTAAGTACCTGACCAGGATCGACGTTCGTTGTCGCTATATACATTCAGATGTAGATACCCTGGAAAGAGTAGAAATCATGCAGGACCTGCGAAAAGGTATCTTCGATGTGCTGGTAGGTGTAAACCTTCTTCGCGAGGGTCTGGATCTTCCGGAAGTTTCCCTGGTTGCAATTATTGATGCCGATAAGGAAGGATTTTTAAGAAGTAACAGATCATTGACTCAGACCATTGGACGTGCCGCCCGACACGTAGATGGAAAAGCAATACTTTACGCAGATAAGATCACAAACAGTATGCAGCAGACCATTGATCAAACAGAATACCGACGCAGCAAACAGATAGAATATAACAAGGCTAATAATATCACTCCTACAGCCCTGGTCAAAAAATATAACAATTCCCTAATCAAGGAAAAGCTGGATATTTACGATCATGAGAAACGCCCGGATCTAAAGGCGGCAGAAGAAGAGGCAGAATACCTTACCAAACCCCAAATGGAGAAGAAAGTAAGAGAAAAACGCAAAGCTATGGAGACTGCTGCAAAAGAACTCGACTTCATGCAGGCAGCGCGTTTACGTGATGAAATAAAAATCCTGCAGGGAAAAATAAGTGAAATGGCTTAAATAATTATCTGAGGGTCAATATTTTAAACTATATTTATCAGATCCAAAAGCACTTGCGTTTTCTACCATGACAAACAAATAGTTTGTCCATGAAAAATTTTATCTATTCATTTTTAATCATGTGCTGTTTCACTTTAACAGCGCAAGTAGGGATCGGCAACTCAGATCCTAAGGCACAGCTGGATATTTCCGCAACAAATAAGGAGGATCCGGCCAGTATTGACGGAATTCTTATCCCCAGGATAGATAAATTTCCGGTCGAGAATCCTGGCGCTGCGCAGCACGGAATGCTTATTTTTTTAGACAAAGACGTTATAGGCTCGGCTTCCGGATTTTATTTCTGGAATGCTTCCGAAACAAAATGGAAAGCTATCACTCCTGCTGCTTCTGGATCAAATTTTTATAAACCCGGAACTTTTCAAAGTCCTAATAATCTTTCAGACCTTATTTACCGGGATGCGAGTATCGGCATAGGAACTGACCTCATCACCTCGAGATTGCAGGTAGCTATTGCTGCCGGAAAAGATCTGACTTTAAAGAAGGGATTAGAGGTAGATAATGCGAATTCTGCTACCGATAATTTAACAACCTATGGTATAATCAATGATAACCGGAGCCAGACGAATGGAAACAAATACGGTATAAAATCGAATGTTGGAGGTGTTGGGATCGGCATTCATTATGGCATTTTCAATGAAACTTACCAAAACACAGGAACCAACGATATCTACGGGATATTTAATCGCGTGGGGCGAACCTTTGGTGCAAAAAGCAATAATTACGGCATTTACAGCGAAATAGGATCTATCCAGGGTGTTGGGAATATCTACGGTATCTATAGTATTGCAATAGGAGATTCCAACAGTAATGTATTTGCCGCCTACTTTGCCGGCCGGGTTGGGATAGGAAACACTCCGGAAACCGAATATGTTTTACCCGCTTCCCGTGGTAGCGAAGGACAGATAATGATGACCAATGCAACCGGGCAGGTAACCTGGAGCAATGCCGGATTTGAAAATTATTCATCAACCACGAGTTCTACTGGTGATTTCGTTATTACCGACGAGATAGGTTCTCTAAGAATAAATAATCAGATCTCGGGATTGGTAATTCCTCCTTCTGCTTCAAATAAAGGTAGAATAATAAGGCTGATCAACTGGCCGGGGAATTCTGAAAAGACCTTACTATTCCAGGGTGGAGATGATCTATTCGATGTAAAAACAAATTCAAAAATAGTAAGCATAAAACCTCAACAGATCTTTACTATCCAGAGTGCGGGGAACCGGTGGATATTATTAAACCAATAAAAAAGACGCCTGAATTAGGCGTCTTTTTCTAACTAATCAAATTTAACCTGGTTATGAGATATCGATCAATCTCTTTGCCTGGACTTTTGCCTCTTCTTTTTTAGGAAGTGCAATTTCCAGAACTCCATTATTATATGAAGCTGATATTTTAGCACTGTCTACCGAATCTGGTAAGCTAAAGGCACGTTTAAAAGTACTATAGCTAAATTCTTTCCTGGTGAACCTTCCGTTCTTATCGGTAGTTTCTTTTTCCTTTTTATCCTCAGAAGAGATAGTCAAGACATCATTATCAAGTTCGATATTAAAATCTTCTTTGGTCATTCCCGGTGCAGCAACCTCAACATTAAAACTGTCTTCGGTCTCCATAATATTCACAGCTGGAATGCTGGTTCCAATACTATTTACATTAGTAGTTCCACCTAGCCAGTCAGTTCTGAAAATGTCATCAAATACTGAAGGCAACCAATTTGTTTCGTTTCTTTTAATTAGACTCATGGCTTTATGTTTTTTAGTTATTATTTATTTTGAATTCACCTATTCTATAGCAATTGAAATACCATTTCTAAAACCATGCCTTTTTGTCGCTTTTCACCTATTTTAAAGTGTCATTTTGTCTGCTGTTATAAATAAAGATTAAATTAAGCCGACTCTCAGTAGATTGTTTAACTTTAAAAACTGAATTTCAGATAGCATGAAACAACTCTACAATCGCACTATTGCCTTTTTCAATGTCGTTGAAAGTAAGATCGCATTTTACCCGACCTTGCTGGCTTTCTTAGGTTTCAATTTTGCCTTTTTCATGCTATACCTTGAGAACAGAGGTATATCTAAATATCTATTAGAGCATGTTCCCGTTCTGGTCATGGACAATGGAGATACCGCAATGACCATGCTTAGTGCGCTTATTTCAGGCCTTATCTCCATGGTCGTATTTAGCTTCTCCATGGTGATGTTATTATTAAGCCAGGCTTCCAGTAATTTTTCGCCCAGATTACTTCCGGGTCTAATAAGCGATAAAAGACACCAGGTAATTCTAGGAATCTATCTTTTCACCATCCTCTATTGTATCTTTATCCTATTTTCAATTCAGCCTACGGTAGATAAAGAACAGATCCCTGGATTCTCCGTACTTCTTGGTATTGTTCAAACCGTTATAAGCATCTATGCCTTTATTTATTTTATCCATAATATTTCCCAGAGCATACAGATAAGTAACATTCTCCAAAATATTTTTGAGACGGCTAGAAAGAGACTGGACAAACTGATAAATACAGAAGAAAACCAGAATGATGATTTTCCCTCTACAGAAGACTGGAAAGAATACCACAGTGAAAAGAGTGGATATTTACAAAATATTTCATTTACCAATTTGGTCGATATCTGTGAAGAAAATGATATTCTATTGCACATACTTCCCGTAAAAGGGATTTTTGTTCTAAGCGGAATTCCTCTATTTAAAGCCGACAAAGATCTTGATGAAGATCTCGTAAAAAAGATACTTTCTAATTTCAACTTTTCCAGGGAAGAACTGGTAGCCGATAATTACACCCTTGCCTTTAAACAGATCACTGAAATTATCGTGAAGGCAATGTCACCGGGTATTAATGATCCAGGTACTGCGATTAACGGGATAGATTATCTTACAGAACTGCTATCGCTACGCATGAAGAAAAAGGATTCCAGTGTGATTGTTAGGGACGAAAAAGTTTATATTAAACTGAACACGATAAATTTCGAAGATCTTCTATACAATATAATGGCATCTATACGCACATATTGTAAACATGATATTATCCTGGTACAAAAACTATTGCTCATGTTTTATTATCTGGAAAAGCAGCAAACAAGCGAATCAAAATATTCAAGAATACTTAAAAATGAGGCGGAAAGCTTACTAAAAGATGCGAAAGCATTTATAGATAACGAAGAAGACATTGAAAAAGCAGCTAACCTGGCTTTAAATTTTAATCTACAAAGACAAACTAAAGATGGCACTAACGAATAATGATATTTTCAAAAAATTACGCGTAGCTCACAAGCTCACTAATGAAGACATTGTAAAGATATGTGAACTGGTTGATTTTAAAGTTTCAAAAAGTGAACTGGGAGCTATTTTCAGAAGAGAGGATCATGAAAAATATGTGGAATGCGGAGACCAGTTTCTAAGAAATTTCCTGGACGGTTTGATCATTCACCTTCGAGGGCCTATGCCTAAGAAGAAGTAAAAAATTAAACTTTAGAAGAAATTAAAAAGGAGCTGAAAAATAATTTCAGCTCCTTTTTTCTTATTACTTATATCTCAAAGCTATTATCTAACAAGCTTCTTGTATTTAATACGTTTCGGCATAATATCTCCGCCAAGACGTTTCTTTTTATTCTCTTCGTAATCTGAGAAACTTCCTTCAAAGAAATACACTTGCGAATCACCTTCAAAGGCAAGGATATGTGTACAAATTCTATCCAGGAACCAACGGTCGTGAGAAATAACTACAGCACATCCCGCAAAGTTATCCAGACCTTCTTCCAGTGCACGAAGGGTATTTACATCCAGGTCGTTCGTAGGCTCATCCAGTAACAGAACGTTTCCTTCTTCTTTCAAGGTCATCGCTAAATGCAGACGGTTTCTTTCCCCTCCAGACAGCATGCTTACTTTTTTATTCTGCTCGCTTCCACTAAAATTGAATCGGCTTAGATATGCTCTTGAATTCACCTGACGGCCTCCCATCATGATCAACTCCTGCTCATCGCTAAAGTTCTGCCAGATGGTCTTATCTGGGTCGATATTAGAATGACTCTGATCTACATAAGCGATTTTAGCGGTCTCCCCTACTTTAAAACTACCTTTATCTGGTTCTTCCTCTCCCATGATCATTTTGAAAATAGTGGTTTTACCAGCACCGTTAGGACCAATAACTCCAACTATCCCTGCTTGAGGAAGTTTGAAATTAAGGTCTTCATATAATAATTTATCTCCAAAAGCTTTACTAACTCCGTCGGCTTCGATCACATTCGTACCTAAACGAGGACCATTAGGGATATAGATCTCCAGCTTTTCATCAAGTTGCTTTTGATCCTGGCTTAATAGTTTATCATAATTCTTAAGCCTGGCTTTTTGCTTGGTCTGTCTTCCTTTTGGGCTCATTCTTGACCATTCAAGCTCTCGCTCCAGTGTTTTCTGGCGTTTACTAGCCTGCTTTTGTTCCTGGGCAAGTCTCTTGGATTTTTGGTCCAGCCACGAAGAATAATTCCCTTTCCATGGAATTCCCTCTCCTCTATCAAGTTCAAGGATCCATCCCGCTACGTTATCAAGGAAATAACGGTCGTGAGTTACCGCGATCACCGTTCCTTTGTATTGCTGTAAATGATGCTCCAGCCAGTGTACAGATTCTGCATCAAGGTGGTTGGTAGGCTCATCCAGTAACAGTACATCAGGCTCCTGAAGCAATAGGCGGCAAAGCGCCACTCTCCTTCTTTCCCCTCCGGAAAGAACCGAAATTTTCTTATCTGGATCTGGAGTTCTAAGCGCATCCATAGCGATCTCCAGTTTTGTATCCAGTTCCCAGGCATTGCTGGCATCGATCTTATCCTGAAGTTCAGCCTGTTTGTCCATAAGCTTCTGCATCTTATCTGCATCTTCATAAACTTCCGGAAGACCAAACATATCGTTGATCTTGTTGTATTCATCCAGGATCCCTACGGTTTCAGCAACACCTTCCTTTACGACCTCAAGTACCGTTTTTTCTTCATCAAGTTCAGGTTCCTGCTCAAGCATTCCTACACTGTAATTTGGAGAGAATACCACATCACCCTGGAAATTCTGATCTTTCCCGGCAATGATATTAAGCAAAGTAGATTTACCAGAACCATTAAGACCCAGGATACCGATCTTAGCTCCATAAAAGAAGCTCAAATAAATATTCTTCAATACTGGAGTGTTCGCCTTCGGAAAGGTCTTGGTAACTCCAGACATCGAAAAAATAACTTTTTTATCGTCTGACATATATTTTAAAATTTAGTTTCTTAATTATTCAGGATTGCAAATATCCTGAATTTTTCACAGAAATCAATTATCATAAACTCCCAATAATCTTTGAATTATAAGCAACTGTCCTGTGTGGTAGGCGGTATGTTCAACAACAAGAAAGATCTCCCTTAATAAGCTGTGTTCTTTCGAATTTACCACAGGTTTGATTAGTTCGTTTTTCTCATCCAGTATAAAGTCCTTCAGCAGTCTTCTGTCTTCAAAATAATCTGCTTTTAGATCTTCCCATTCTTCTTCACTACCGGGCTCAGGCACACCGGGCCAGTAATCATCTGGCCAGTTCCTGGTTTCGTAATCTCCAGAAATCGTGTATTCCAATATATCTTTCTGTGCAAATGCGATATGAAAAAACACCTCGTAAAAAGAATATGGTAAACCAGCAGGTCTCTTCCCGATCTTCTCAAAGGGAATTGCATCTAAAAAACTATCTATACTGGCATAAGCTAAACCACCTTCAAGGTGTCTTACTAATTGGTCTCTCGTCGATTTTTCTGATATCATTTAAGCTGAATTTAAACCCGTCCTTTCAAGGCATTGAAAACCCAGGAGATGAAAAAGAAACCGATTCCCGTCACCGAGAATCCAATCGCAAACTCCTTATATTTTAAAACACCTAAAAGTACCAAAGCTGTTCCTACAAGGAAGGTAAGAAAGGAAGCCCATCCAAAAATGGTATTTTTATTCATTGCCATATATGCTGATTTTATACAAATATCGGCTAATTTTTATTGCTTTAATTAAAGCCGAGAATTGTTGTGTTTTTGTATTTTAGCCAAAAGCCATTTCTGGAAGAAAATTCACAAAATTTCTCCGGAAATCAGATTAATTTAAAATTAATCATATTAAAATAAACAAATTATTGTAAAAAGCTCAATATAATGGATATCAACTTCAACAAGAATGAAGATTATAACAAGCTTTTGGTTTCCTCTATGAAACAAAAGCTTGCAAAAATAAAATTAGGAGGGGGAGAAAAAAGAATAGAGAAACATCATGCTAAGGGTAAAATGACCGCCAGGGAGCGTATAGATTTTCTCCTTGACGACAAGGAAAGATCTATCGAAATAGGTGCATTTGCTGGTGATGGCATGTATGAAGAACATGGTGGTTGCCCTAGTGGAGGAGTTGTGGTTAAAATAGGCTACGTTTCAGGAAAGCAATGTATTGTGGTTGCCAATGATGCAACGGTTAAGGCTGGAGCATGGTTCCCTATTACTGGAAAAAAGAACCTGAGAGCACAGGAGATCGCTATTGAAAACAGGTTGCCTATCATTTACCTTGTAGACAGCGCCGGGGTTTATCTTCCTATGCAGGATGAGATCTTCCCGGATAAAGAACATTTCGGAAGAATATTCAGAAACAATGCGGTAATGAGCAGTATGGGAATTACCCAGGTCGCTGCCGTAATGGGAAGTTGTGTTGCCGGTGGTGCCTATCTCCCAATTATGAGTGATGAAGCCATTATTGTAGAAAAGACCGGAAGTATTTTCCTGGCAGGAAGCTACCTGGTAAAAGCTGCCATAGGGGAATCCATAGACAATGAAACCCTGGGTGGTGCAACTACGCACAGTGAAATTAGCGGGGTTACCGATTACAAAGCTAAAGATGACAAGGACGCCCTAACCAGGATCCAGAATATCATGGATAAGATCGGTGATTACGACAAAGCTGGTTATAATCACACAAAACCGGCAAAACCAAAAGAGAAGCCAGAAGAGATCTATGGAATACTTCCAAAAAAGCGAAGTGACCAGTATGATATGCATGAGATCATCTACAGACTAGTGGACAATTCTGAATTCGAAGAATATAAGGAAGGTTATGGCCAGACCATAATCACCGGATATGCCAGGATAGATGGCTGGGCCGTTGGAATTGTTGCCAACCAGCGTAAAATTGTAAGGACCAAGAAAGGTGAAATGCAGTTTGGCGGCGTGATCTATTCAGATTCTGCCGATAAAGCGACTAGATTCATTGCAAACTGTAACCAGAAAAAAATTCCTTTAGTATTCCTACAGGACGTTACCGGGTTCATGGTAGGTAGCAAAAGTGAACATGGTGGTATCATTAAAGATGGTGCGAAAATGGTGAATGCAGTAAGTAATTCTGTAGTTCCAAAATTCACGATCATTATTGGAAATTCATATGGTGCGGGGAATTACGCTATGTGCGGCAAGGCCTATGATCCAAGACTTATTGCGGCCTGGCCAAGTGCAGAGCTTGCAGTAATGGGTGGAACTCAGGCTGCAAAGGTGCTTGCACAGATAGAAACCGCTTCCATGGCCAAAAAAGGAGAAAAGGTTGACGAAGAAAAGGAAAAAGAAGTCTTCGAAAAACTGAAAGCCAAATATGACGCTCAAACCTCAGCTTACTACGCTGCTGCGCGTATCTGGACAGATGCGATCATAGATCCTCTAGATACCAGAAAATGGATCTCTATGGGAATCGAAGCCGCTAACCACGCTCCAATCGAAAAAGATTTTAACATGGGCGTAATCCAAACCTAATTCATGACAAGATTTTTTATTCTAATTGCCACAATTTTAATTTCATTTTCTTCCTTCGGCCAGGACACTATTTCAAGACGTTTGGTAAAGAAATTTATTCCATTAAATGCCTACGAAAGGTTTATTGGAAAAACTACAGACACTACCGAATTCATGTTCAGAGATGGAGACACCTTAGTTAGTGTCCCTCTAGATTTTGATCCCTTGAAAGGAAAAAATATGGTAAAGGTTGAATATGAACCAAAAGATTCTGTTTTTCTAAACATCTATAAGGAGGTTGTCTACAATCCAGACAATTCTAATAGTTCTGATCAAAGAATGCATCTTTGGAAGGATGATATCAATATTTATTTTGACGAAGGTGTTCCCGAAGATCACGCTAACGAATTAATGAAATTTGCTGCGAAAATCTCTAAAGACATCGATTCCTTGAATATTTCAAGAAAATATGATGAGGAAAAAGCAAACTACGTAGTTTATTATCTCAATGAGAAGCATTCTACAGAGTACGAACCCAAAATGAGATATCAGGAAAATGGATATTATATTGGCTGGAATGGCAAACAGCAAATTTATAAAGGTCATTTGAAAATCAACACCGAATTTGTTAGAGCAGAGTTCGAACAAAAACAGCTGTTGAAATCCAACTTTTTCAAATCTCTAGGCCACTTTAAAACCTCCGACCTTTTAATATGTGGAAGTTATCTCTCAAAATGTCCCGGAGCAAAAAAGCTTTCTCCAAAAGATCTGGAAATTCTGAGTTACCATTATTCTTATGGGGTTTGTAAAGGCGTGGACCTTAAAACCTTTACCGAACAAACCAATAGGATGAACAAAAAACTTGAGGAAGAACCGGACGCAAAATTATATATCGCACATCATGAATAAAATATTTACGCTTTTCTGCCTACTCGCCTCTACCTTTTTAAGTGCGCAAATAGTAGGAGAAAATCACTCTAATTATACCGAAGCTGATACTTTAAGAGGCTCTCTTAGACCAGAAAGAACAAGTTTTGATGTACAGAAGTATCACCTTAAACTAAAAGTTGAACCGGAAAAACAATTTATTTCGGGCTCCAATGTGATCAGCTTCAATGTACTAAAGGATATGCCGGTCATGCAACTGGATCTTTTTGAAAATATGCAAATCGATTCTATCATGCATGGAAATCAAAAAGTTGATTATGAGCGTAGGTACAATGCTGTATTTATTCAGTTTGAGAAAGCTTTAAAGCAAGGCCTTACAGATTCTATCGAGTTCTTTTACCATGGCAAGCCAGTGATCGCTGAAAATGCGCCCTGGGATGGAGGATTCGTTTGGACAAAAGATAAAGAAGGTAACCCATGGGTAGGAGTCGCTGTGCAGGGTACGGGCGCAAGCCTTTGGTATCCAAACAAGGATCATCAAAGCGATGAACCAGAAGAAGCTCAGATCGATATATCGGTTCCTAATGGTTTAATGAATGTTTCTAATGGCCGTTTCCTTGGTGAAACCGATCTTGGAAATGGATTTACGGAATGGAGCTGGAAAGTAGTAAACCCGATCAATAATTATAATATTATGATCAATATCGGGAACTATCAACATTTTTCAGAGAAGTATAAAGACCTGGACCTGGACTATTATGTTCTTCCTTACAATCTTAAAAAAGCTAAAGAACATTTCACGGAGGTAAAAGACATGATGGCTTGTTTTTATGAAAAAATGGGGCCGTATCCTTTCGAGGAAGATGGATTTAAACTGGTTGAAACTCCGTATTTAGGGATGGAGCATCAAAGTGCCGTGGCCTACGGCAACCAATATCTAAAAGGATATCTTGGGAATGACCTTTCTGGAACAGGCATTGGCCTGAAGTGGGATTTTATCATTATCCACGAATCTGGTCACGAATGGTATGGAAACAGTATTACTGCCAAGGATATAGCCGATATGTGGATACATGAAGGCTTTACGAGCTACACTGAATCTATTTACATCGAATGCCAGTATGGTAAAGAAGACGCTTTGAAATATATCAGGGGTATTCGTCAGAATATTGGTAATAACCGTAAGATCATTGGGGATTATGGAGTCAATGCTGAAGGATCAGGCGATATGTATTATAAAGGTGCAAATCTTCTGAATATGATAAGAAGTATTTACGATGACGATGAGTTATGGTGGAATACTTTGAGAGATTACACTAAAACCTTCAAACATCAAACGATCACCACCGAAGATACTGAGGATTTTTTCGATAAGGCTACCAATGTTGACCTAAAACCTGTTTTCGATCAATATTTGAGACATGCATCATTACCGGTACTTCAGCTAAGACAGGCAGATGATAAGATCCTCTATAAATGGAAGGCAGATGTCATCAACTTTGAGATGCCTGTAGATGTAATTATCGATGAAGAGGAAATAAGATTGAAGCCGACTACTGAATGGCAATCCTACGAAACCGGGGAAGAACTTGATGAGTTGAAGGTTAACGATCTGGAGTTCTATGTCGAAACTGAGGTGATGGAATAAACGCAGATTCAAAATAAATTTTTCTAAATTAGAGATTGATAGTCAACCATATAACATCTCTAATGAAAAGATTTTTTATTTGTCTAATGGTAATTATTGCACTAATCGCGTGCAATAACGAAAAAAAAGAACCTGAAACAACTTCTGAAACCACCGATATTCAAAAGAAATGGTGGAAAGAGGCAGTTATCTACCAGATCTATCCACGAAGCTTTAAAGATACAGATGGTGATGGCGTTGGAGATCTAAAAGGAATAATAGAGAAGCTAGACTATATTGAGAGTCTGGGGGTAAATATGGTTTGGTTGAATCCTATTTACAGCTCGCCAAATGCCGATAATGGTTACGATATTAGCAATTACCGGGAGATCATGGATGAATTTGGCACCATGGAAGATTTCGATCTTATGCTGAACGAAATGCATAAGAGAGATATCAAATTCGTCATGGATGTGGTCGTGAATCATAGCAGTGATGAACACAGATGGTTTCAGGAATCTAGGAAATCCCGCGATAATCCATACCGCGATTATTATCACTGGTGGCCGGCAGAAAAAGGCGAACCAAACTATCGGTACAGTCTCTTTGATCCTAAAGGAGATGCCTGGAAATATGATTCCATAACCAATTCTTATTATCTGCACTATTTCTCACAAAAACAACCTGACCTCAACTGGGAAAACCCGAAAGTGCGACAAGAGGTTTATGATATTATGAAGTTCTGGGCAGAAAAAGGAGTGGATGGGTTCCGCCTGGATGCTTTTCAATTTGTTTCTAAAGACACCAGCTTCCCTCCTCTTCCTGAAGGTTATGAGAAAGACGTGATAAAATATTACGGTATGGGACCTAATCTTCATAAATATCTAAAAGAACTGAATAAAGAAGTTTTGAGCCAGTACGATGTATTTGCCGTTTCGGAGGGAGCAGGAAGTACTTTTGAAGATGCTCATTCCCTGGTAGATGCAGATAGAAATGAACTACAAATGGCCTACCATTTTAAGGGAATGGATGTAGGCAACAGTCTTGAAGGTTACGAGCTATCAGAATTCAAGGAGGTTTATACGAAATGGGACAGCGCCTTTGCCAAAGAGGGCTGGTTATCTATTTTTCTGGCCAACCATGACGTCCCCAGGATGGTTTCAAAATTTGGAAATGACAGTCCCGAATTTCGTGCCGCCTCTTCTAAAATGCTGAATACTTTTATCCTCACTATGAGAGGAACTCCCTATTGTTATTATGGCGATGAACTGGGAATGACCAATATCGCATTCGATAGTATTAGCCAGTACCAGGATATCGTGGCGAAAAACGGCTATGAAAAAACGATTAATGAAGGTGGGGATATTGAACAGTATATGACCGAACTTAAGTTTCTTTCACGCGACAACGGCCGTACTCCAATGCAATGGGATGATTCTGAACACGCTGGTTTTACCACTGGTACTCCGTGGCTACCAGTTAATGAAAATTATCAAAAGGTAAATGTAGAAGCAGAAAATAATGATCCCAACAGCTGCCTGAATTATTTCCGGGATATCGTAAAATTAAGAATGGATAATCCCGTACTGGTGTATGGAGATTATGAATTACTATTTACAGAAAATAAAAACGTATATGCCTACACCCGGAAATTGAACGAAAAGAAGATGTTAATACTGCTTAATTTTTCCACGGAAAACACTTCAATAGAAATATCCGAAAAGCTTAAGGACCTTAAATTAGTGATAAATAATCTGTCTGATGTAGAATTAGAAGATTCAAAAGTAACTTTAAAACCATATCAAGCTCTCATCTTCAGCTATAAATAGCATGTGATAAGGCAATTCCCTAAATCTTTTAAATAGTATTCTTATTTCATATTAATCTGATTTTTAGTAACTTAATGTAAATTTCACAGCATTATGTTAAGTATAAAATCACTTAATAAGTGGGCCAATTCACATACTTATTACTGGCTGGACCTTTTTCGGGTAGCTCTGGGAGTCTTTTTCTTTATAAAAGGAATCCAGTTCATTTCACAAACTGAAATGTTAGCCGAACTCATCAAGCCTTTACAGGGCTTTGGTGGTACGATGCTAATAGTGCATTATGTAGCATCTGCACATTTGGTTGGAGGTATCCTTATCGCTTTCGGTTTATTGACCAGGTGGGCGTTGGTTGTCCAGTTACCGATACTTATCGGGGCGATCCTCATCAATTTCGTGGGAACAATGAATGCTTCCGCGCTGATCCTTGCCCTTGTAATTACAGCAATTAGTATTTTCTTCATTTTCTACGGATCCGGAAAACATTCCGCAGATTATATGATGAAAATGGGATACTAGTTAAATGAATTTGAATTGGCTCTTTTAATTTTCTGCTCTTTCCGAAGGAATTAGCATAAGATCTCTTTGTCTTTGATTTACATATCTGAAGCCATCATCACCCCAGAAACCAGCTTCTTCCAACATGATGCGAACACTTTTTTCCCATTCAGGAATTTCCACTTCGGTATTCAACTCGATAGCGTAAACCGTGTTTTCGTATAAAGGATAATCTCCCGCGCCGGGAACTCCATCCTGCTGATCCCACATTCCAATCGTTGGGCCAGCGGAATGTCCATACAAACCAAGAGGATGGGTGTAAATAGAGGCTTTAAGACCTTCTAATTGGGCCTGCTTTAAACTCTTGCTCAGGACCTCATTTCCTGACGATCCGGTTTTAAAATTTGAAGTCAGAATATCCTGCAAGCGGTTTCCTTTTTTGAAAGCTGCGGTAAGATATTCCGGAGCAGTATTTTCACCATCCTGAAGCACATAAGCCATTTGCTGGCAATCTGTATTCAGGTTGAGGTAGGTAATACCAAAGTCACAATGTAGAAGATCGCCTGGAAGTATGACCGAACTTCCGTTCTCATCAGAAAAAGCGGTAATATGATCCACAAGTTTTTCGCTGCTTCTCTGGATATCTACGGTAGGATGAAACCAGGTTTCCATTCCCATTTCGGTCACTTTTTGCCGCATCCACCAAACAACGTCATCGGTGGTGGTAACTCCTGGTTGGATCACCTCTGTACTGAAGGCCTCTTCAATTATAATATGCGTCATTTCTACCAGGTCACTAAAAATAACCATTTCACGAAAAGTGCGGGTCTCTATCCAGCCCACAGCAAGATCTTCCGCAGATACGATTCTTTCTTTATATGCCTTAGGCAAAACCTCCATGAATTCTTCATGATCGGTTTTAACCAGCCCATCTGCGATCCCGAAATTTTCAGAAAAATTGAGTCCTATTTTTGCCGGATCCCTGTCTTTTATAATATCAACAAGTGCTTTCCATTGATCTGGCTGTTCTTCCTTATTCCAGGCAGACTTAATATTCTCACCAATATTATACCTGGCGATCGCAAGTTTTTCGATAGAATCGTTTTGTTGATCTTTATGGAATACCAAAATGGTCCTCCTTCTAGCATTCAACCAGGTGGAAGGCAACATAGTTCTAAGCACCGGATCTTCATTATATTCTCTGGAAATCAGGATCCACATATCGATATTTGTACGATCCATCAATTCTGGCAGGATCTTATCGAATCTTTCACCCATGATCTCATCTGTGATCTTAGACCTTTCTCTTTCGGCAAGGACCTGGCTTTGTGCTATTGTAGTAAATAGCATCAGGATAATAACTAATATTTTTTTCATGAAGGTAGTAGGTTAACTTACTTTGCTTTTCAGGGTGTTCTCACGATGTATCTTACCATTGGGAGTTTCCTCAAATTTTTCGATAAGATAGATCTTTTTAGGTTTTTCATATTTACCCAGGCTTCCTATATTATTGATCGTCGTTTGAAGATCCTTTATGGTATCTTCAGAAAAATCATCCTCTACAAAAAGAACCAGCTTTTCTCCAAGGGATTCATCTGGCATGGAAGTTACAAAGAAACGATGGTCTAGAACGTCATTTAACTTTTGTTCGATCTGTTCCGGAAACAATTTTATTCCTCCAGAGTTAATGACATTATCATACCTGCCTATCCAGAGAAACTTTTTATAAGTTATTATCTCGACCACATCATTAGTCACGATTTCCTCATCGAGCACGTTAGGAGCCTTAATGATCAAACATCCCCTCTCGTCCTGGGCGATGCTCACATTAGGCATCAATTTAAAGGCGCGCTCAGACTTTTTCTTTTTCTTGGGATTCAGTTTTTTCGCGGCGATATGACTGGAAGTTTCGGTCATTCCGTAGGTTTCATAAATTTCTGAATCCACGTCCTTGATCATTTTTCTTAAACGTGGAGAAACCGCACCGCCACCAATAATCAGTTTTTTAACCAAATGTAGCCTGGCAATAGAATTATCCAGTTGAAATGGAGTCATAGCAGAAAAATCGTAAACTTTGAAAAGCTGATCTAGAGGATTGGAAGATGGAGGTATCGTATCTAGGTCCCAGCCAAGAAACATTGCTCTCACCAGCATCATCTTCCCGGCAATATATTCCGCAGGGAGGCACATTAAGGCATGAGTAGATGCTGGAAGCTCAAAGAACCTGGAAGTAGCCAAAGCAGAATTTACCATGTGTTGCTTCTTCAACCTTATCTTTTTTGGCGTTCCTGTGGAACCGGAAGTATGTACCTCTATATAAGACGTCGGCTTCAACCAGTCTAGAAGAAAATTCCCGATCTTTTGCTCATAAGGTTCGCCTTCCTTTATAAAACTATAAGCTACCTGCCTAAGTTCAGCATTGGTATAATGCCTTTTATTGAGTCTGAAGTCCGGATGTGTTTCAGGTATTTTATAGGAATTTGGCATATTTAGACAAAGTTGGTTAATAACTTATTATTTAAAGTTAACAAATTGAAACCAAATTCTTAAATTTCTTGAGAAAATTTTGTGAATTCCAAAGTAATCCTGGCACTCATCTAATTGCTTGCTATTCACCAAATTACAGGAAAACCCTAGGTTTCCTGAATTTCTACAGGCTTCTCTACTTTCCCAAATAATTTTTCTTTCCAGTTGGTCCATTTATACTTTCTGGCCATAATGAATAGAAAAAGAGGATAAATAACGAAAATAGGAATTAGCATGTCCCAACCAACAGATGGCTCAGATATATCCTTAAAGACAGAATTGGTCTGAAATGCCGTCCAGTCTGCAGTGACCAGCAAGGCAGTAATAAGGTTATTGGCAGCATGAAAACCTAGCGCCAGCTCCAGGCCTTCATCCATGAGTGTCATGATACCGAGCATAAAACCTGTACCTATATAATAGATCATGATAATATCTCCCAGCTTTTGCACTTCCGGGTTAAAATAATGCAAGCCGCCAAAAACAACAGAAGTAAGGATCAACGGGATCCATTTATTTCTGGCCAGAAGACCTAATCCCTGCATTAGATATCCCCTGAAGAAATATTCTTCAAAACTCGTCTGAATAGGTATAAGAATAACCGAGATCACTAATAAATATAGAAAAGGTTCTAATTGAAAATTAAGCGCGAAATCCTGGGGATTAGCGAAGTAATCTATTAAAGTAATAACCGTATTAAAACTGGCGACGAGAATAAAAGCAAACCAGAACCTGCTCCAGTCAACTTTCTTACGGCTTGTAGTTAATGCTTTTATTGGTTGATCATGTACGTATCTAACCCATAAAAACAATCCCGCAAGGAAGATCACAAAAGCAATAAGATTTTCCAGAAGCACACGATTAGATCCTTTACGTGCTATCTCTTCCTGCATGATCTGGGCGACATCTAGGTCCATGACTTCGATGAACACATAATTAAGCGCCATTAGGCCGAAAAACAAAACCGGGAAAACTATATATCTCCAGAATGAATGTGAATATCTGAATGCCTGTGCTATAAACATATTTTATTTAAAATTTAAATTCCCAGTCCTGGGAATTATCATATTGAATTCTGCCGTTTTCAACCTTGAGCGGACTTTCAAAATTATTAGTATACAAACCTCCAGTTCCCAAACCCTGAGGCAACTCTGGTTTTAAGGTGTAAGTCCATTGTGAAATAGCGTTCAGCCCAATATTGCTTTCCAAAGCGCTGGTGATCCACCAGGCAACATCCTGGGCCTCACAAATATTTTTCCACTCCTCTGTACCTTTAAAACCGCCAATAAGGCTTGGTTTAAAGATCGCGTACTGAGGTTTAATTGTTTGTATGAGTTTTTGTTTTTCTGTTACATCTGTAACCCCAATAAGTTCTTCGTCTAATGCGATTGGTAAGGGAGTATTTCGGCATAATTCGGCCATCTCCTTTACCTGTCCCTGTTTGATAGGTTGTTCTATACTGTGCAATTTAAACTTTGAAAGTCGTTCCAGTTTATTCATGGCATCTTCCGGAGAAAAAGCACCATTGGCATCTACCCTTAATTCAATTTCCTTTTCAGAAAAATTACTTCGTATAGATTTAAGTAGATCCAGCTCAGTTTCAAAATCAATGGCACCTATTTTTAATTTAATACAGTTGAACCCGGCTTCGATCTTTTCTGAGATCTGCTCTTTCATAAAGGCTTTATCGCCCATCCAGATTAAACCGTTGATTGGAATTGAGCTCTTCCCTGAAGTGAAATCTGAAGGAAAAAGAATGAAAGGATCTTCAGCATTCAAACTCTTAAAAGCCATTTCAACCCCAAACTGGATACTTGGAAATTCTCTTAATTCCTCCCAGAGCATATCCTTCCCGAGATTGATATTATCACAAACCCATTTTAATTTATCCTCATAGTCTGGACGGTCATCATAGCTAAGACTTCTAAGGATTCCACATTCTCCAATTCCGAAATTATCAGCATCAGAGATCTTTAAAAGCCAGGTTTCTTTTTCAGTAAGAACGCCCCGGGAAGTTCCACTGGGGCGTTTGAATTTTAACATATACCTTTTATAGTCGGCTGTCATATTATATTATTGAATTGCTCAATATTTAGATCGTGAGATCGCAGTTTATAATTCTATAGATTCGCCAATTTCCAGCAACATAAGATCTTTCCCTTTTTCATAGAATTTTCTTTTTGCTTCTTCATGATCTATTTCTATATATCCAAAAGTATCATAATGGCAACCTAGGATCTTGTCACACTCTATAAAATCACTAGCCACGATAGCATCATCTACTCCCATGGTAAAATTATCACCAATTGGCAGCACGGCGAGATCAAGCTCGGTTTGCATCGGGATCAATTTCATATCCATAGTCAGGGCAGTATCGCCGGCTATATAAATATTCTTGTGTTCACCCTCGATCACAAAACCTCCAGGCTGGCCACCATAACTTCCGTCAGGAAAAGAACTGGTATGAATGGCGTTCACATATTTTACTTTTCCGAATTCAAAATCCCAGCTACCTCCGTGATTCATAGGGTGAACTTCGAAACCTTTCTCTTCATAATGATTTGCAATCTCGAAATTACTTACGATCACAGCACCGGTATTCTTGGCGATGGCTTCGGCATCAAGAATGTGATCCTGGTGAGCATGGGTTAATAAAATATAATCGGCTTTAAGGTCCATGATATCAACCTTGTCTTTAGAAAGGTCATTACCGGTAATAAATGGATCTACAAGTACATTAATATCTCCTATTTTCAATGCCAGGGTATTCTGGCCATAAAAAGTAATTTTCATAATCTAAAAATATTGGTTTTTATAAAAGTAAGGATTCAATAAAAAACCATTAATAGACAGGATTTATAATTTTGTTAAACTTAGCGGAAACACTACCAGATAAGCCCTAATCCAAACAAGATCGAGATCCCAAAGGTAGATAAGGCTACAATCTTCAACTCTGGGTCAAGTGATTTTGGATCCTTATTATTCATTACCCTTTGCAGATGAAATACCAGTGGGATAAAAGCGAGGACATAAATAAAATCATTCAGTTCTGAAGTGGTAATCACAGAGTATAAGAGGAAGAACAACAATGCCCCAATGATCAAAATATAATGATAAGCTTTCGCTTTTCTTTCCCCCAATTTCACGACCAGGGTAATCTTTTTGGATTTTTCATCTGAAATCCTGTCCCGAAGATTATTCAAATTCAATACGGCAACACTTAAGAAACCAACCGAGATCGCCGGAAAAATGCTCACGATCTCATGATCATGGCTATATAAATAATAGGAGCCATAAACGGCAACCAGTCCGAAAAAAATGAATACAAATATATCCCCCATTCCGCGGTAGCCATAAGCGGAATTACCAACTGTATACTTTATAGCCGCTACGATAGCCGCAACTCCCAGAATAAAGAAGATAAAAGCTGAAAGCAATTGATCAGATCCAAAGGATGCGTAAATAAGCAGTACCGCTAAGAATAATGTACTTATGGCCGTGATCACCATGGCCATCATCATTTCCTTCTGGGTTATCAATCCACTTTGAATAGCTCTCACCGGCCCTATCCTCTCATCATTGTCTGTTCCCTTTACCCCATCGCCATAATCGTTGGCGAAATTCGATAAGATCTGTAAACCAAGGGTAGTTCCCAGGGCAAGGCTGAAAATGGCAATATCAAAATGCCCCGCATGGGCGGCAATACTGCTACCAACTAAAATTCCGGAAATTGAAAGCGGTAAAGTTCTAAGCCTTGCGGCATTGATCCATGATGAAAATGCACTCATTCTTGATTCATTATTTTCACCAGAAGTTCCTTCAAAAGATCTCCCTGAGAAACATTTGCTGCTCCAACTCCCTTGCTTTTCACATCGGTTTCCTGGAGCAAACTAATCGCATGACTTACTTTTTTCATAGGATAATTCCGGGCAGCATTCACATAATCATTCACAAAATAAGGGTTTACCTTAAGCTGTTTGGCCACGGCTCCCTTTGACTTATCACTCAATCCATGATATTGCAGGATCTGGGAAAAATAAGAGAATAATAGTGATACCGTTACTACCATAGGATTATCCTTGGGATTCTGTGCGAAATAATTGATGATGCGATGCGCCTTAAGCGTATCCTTCTCTCCTATCGCCTTTCTAAGCTCAAAATTATTGAAGTCTTTACTAATACCTATATTCTGCTCGATGATCTCAGGACTAATGGTAGTGCCTTCAGGACATATAAGTTGCAGCTTCTGCAGTTCATTATCTATTTTCCCAAGATCGGTCCCCAGGAATTCCACCAGCATCTGGGCTGCTTTTGGCGAGATACCAAATCCTCGTGCTTTCAGGGTTTTTATAATCCAGTCCCCTACCTGGTTCTCATACATGCGTTTCCCTTCAAAAATCACCCCGGTCTTAGCGATGGCTTTATGAAGTTTTTTACGCTTATCTATTTTCTTGTATTTATAACAAACAACCAGTACTGTGGTAGGCTGCGGATTTTCGGCATAATCCACCAGTTTTTCGATAGTCCTGGAAAGGTCCTGAGCTTCTTTTACGATCACCACCTGTCTTTCAGCCATCATGGGATAGCGTTTGGCATTACTCACAATATCATCGATATTCGAATCCCGGCCATAAATGGTCATTTGATTAAAACCGCGCTCCTCTTCAGTAAGTATATTTTCTGCAATAAAGTCTGAGATCTTATCTACATAATAAGGTTCCTCACCCATCAGGAAATATATCGGCTTGATATTTCCTTTCTGAATGTCGGTAACGATTTGTCTTGCTTCGTCCATAGGGAATTTGGTGCAGATTTAGATACAGGGAATTCAAAAACTAAATTGCATGGCTGTAATATTCTTTATTACTTTTGAAACATGCAAAAACTGAATTTCCCCCCATATTCGTTTCGGTTCAAAAATAATCAAAATAAAATAGCCGTTTTTGACGATCTGCGGAAAAAATTCGTAATTCTAACCCCGGAAGAATGGGTGAGACAACATTGTGTAAAATTTTTGCATTCAGAAAAAAATTATCCTCTGAGCCTCATCAATGTAGAGAAACAACTGAAGATCGCCGGGCTTACCAAAAGATATGATATCGTGGTGTTTCAACCTGAAGGAGAAATACAGATCATCGTGGAATGTAAAGCTCCTTCGATCAAGATCACCCAGAACACTTTTGATCAGATAGCCCGTTACAACCTGACCTTAAAGGCGAATTACCTTATGGTCACTAATGGACTGGAACATTTTTTCTGCCAGATGGACTATGAAAATGAGAACTATATCTTTTTAAAAGAGCTCCCGGAATATATTAGATAATGAACATAGCTGTAGTCATACTTAACTGGAATGGAAGAAAATTGCTGGAACAATTTCTTCCTTCTGTAATAAAATATTCTGAAGACGCTCATATATATGTAGCAGATAATGCTTCAACAGATGATTCTATCAGTTTTTTAGAAAATAACTTTCCGCAGGTAAGTATTATAAGGAACAAAGTAAATGCCGGTTATGCTGGTGGTTATAATCTTGCCCTTAAGTCTGTGTCGGAAGAAATTCACATATTATTAAATAGCGATATAGAAGTTACGGAAGGCTGGTTAACACCTATCATAGAGGTTTTTAAAGCAGAACCTATGACTGCAGCCATTCAGCCAAAGATCCTGGATTACAAGAAAAAAGACCATTTCGAATATGCAGGTGCTGCGGGTGGTTATATTGATAAGTTTTGTTACCCGTTCTGCCGCGGAAGGATCTTTCAGGAACTTGAAGAAGATCATGGACAGTATAATGACGATCAGTATATTTTCTGGGCCAGTGGTGCCTGCCTGGCTGTTCGCAAAAAAGCTTTTGATGAGATTGGAGGTCTGGATGAGGATTTCTTCGCGCACCAGGAAGAAATAGACCTATGCTGGAGACTTCAAAATACAGGATACAACATCAAATACGTAAGTGCTTCCAGGGTTTTTCATGTAGGTGGAGCGACTCTGGCCGATATGAATCCGAAAAAGACCTTTTTTAATTTTAGAAACAGTCTTTTTTTAATTTTAAAGAACGTAGAACCATCAAAAGTTTTCTTTATTCTCTTCTTTAGAATGGTACTGGATGGTCTCGCGGGAATCAAATTCATTTTTGAAGGAAAATTCAATCATTTCTTCGCAATTTTAGAAGCTCACGCCAGCTTCTACAGGCATTATGGGAAGATTAGAAAAAAAAGACCTAAAGCATTTATTTTCAAGAACTACCATAAAATAAATTCCATCGTGTTTGCCCATTATTTTATGGGAAAAAACAAATTCACCGAACTTTAAAAATATTTAAAAAAGGAATTGTTAAAATACACTTCCGTCTTATTATTTTTTTGATATTTTTGGGCATTCTAACAATTTAAATTTATAAGAAACTAATTATGAAAAAAATCATGCTTTTGTCGGCAACAGCTGCCATTTTGCTATCTTCATGTGTTTCACAGAAAAAATACAACGAACTGGAAACCAAGCAAAGAGAAACTCAGGATCAATTGAACACCGCTACGGTTAAATTGAATTCATGTCTGGATGAAAAAGACAGAATGAATACTGAGATTACTCGTCTTAGTAATACAAATGCTGCCCTTTTAAATAACGTTGGTGATCTTGCTACTCTTTCTAAGAAAGAAGCTGAAAACCTTGAGCGTTCATTAGAAAGTATCAAAGAAAAGGATCTTGCGATTCGTTCTATGCAAGACGCTATAAATAAAAAGGATTCTGTAACTCTTGCTTTAGTTACTAGTCTTAAAGGTGCTCTTGGAAACATGAGCGACGAGGATATCGAGATCAACGTTGAAAAAGGTGTTGTTTACGTATCTATTTCAGATAAGTTGTTATTCGACAGTGGTCGTTACAATATCACTCCTCGTGCGAAAGAAGTACTTGGAAAAGTAGCTACTGTTGTTAAGAACAAGCCAAACATCGAGTTTATGGTGGAAGGTCACACAGATAACAAACCAATTAGCACTTCAATGTTCGAAGATAACTGGGATTTAAGTGTGAAGCGTGCAACTTCTGTAGTAAGAGTTCTTCAGGATGATTTTGGTGTTGAACCAGCTCGTATGACTGCTGCAGGTAGATCTTACTACATTCCAGTTGCTACTAACGAAACTGCTGAAGGTCGTGCTAAGAACAGAAGAACAAGAATCGTTGTTCTTCCTAAACTTGACCAGTTCTACAGTATGATAGAAGAAGGAATGGAAAAAGCGACTTCTAACCAGGAGTAAGCATCCATTAAAATCTAAAAGAAAAGCCTCGCAATTGCGGGGCTTTTTTTATTTAAGGATTTAGAAACCTAAAAATCAGTATTTTATATTATTTTAGTCATAGCCAACCACACCTAAATTTTGATGCTATGAAGAAGATAGATGTGTATACCTGGTGTCTTGGTGCCTTTATTTGCGCTAACGGCATGCAATCCTGCTCGGGAGAAGATCTGGTTTTTAATGAATCTGAAGAGAATGCCATTACCTCTTCACCTAAGAACTATAATAAGACCAGTTTTGTTTACACCCATACAGAACCTGTTTCCTATGCGGTAAACGGAATATTTTCTGATGATATAATATCTGCGAACTGCCAGGTCACCGATTTTGGTGAAGTACTACAGGCTTATTTTTCCAGCCTTATTAATGATCCTCTTTTTGATCTTGAACTAATACATTATTATGCCGATCTAAATCGCCGGTATGCTACTTACTACGTTGGAGAAAATTATTATGGACCCAACGGTGAGTATAACCAGCTAGCCAGAAAACGCATCAGGGAATTAACCAAATTCTGGAACCTAGATCGTGAGATCACCCTTAATGCTATTCATACGTCAAGCCTAAATGACCGTGAAACGCTTACAGATATGATCGAAAGCTTTGACCGGACAGTGCGCAACAGGGATGAGGCTTATGAAAAAGCAGACATGCTTCTGGAATTAAATACCCAATCAAATAATATTCCTGAAAACCCCTATTTCGCCCTGGATGCCTTTACCAGGTCCAACGGCTTGCTGGTTATTGGAGATGGCTTACTGGAAAGTCTCGTGGCTATTGGCATAGAAGGCGATATTGCCTTTACCTCTATAATTTCTCATGAATGGTGGCACCAGGCACAATTTGAAAATGATGCAGACTGGGATTATAAAGATCAATTAGATTCCGCTGCAGAAAGATCCAGATTTTTTGAACTAGAAGCCGATTTTGCGGCAGCTTATTTTATGACTCATAAACGTGGTGCTACCTATAACTGGAAAAGAATTGAAGATTATTTCCGGCTCTCCTTTAATGTTGGTGATTGCCTCACCTTTAGCAGTCAACATCACGGGACTCCCGAACAAAGACTTGCCGCAGCAAGGCTTGGATATGAACTTGCAGAATCTGTTCAAAAAAAAGGATTAATACTCACTCCCGAAGAAGTACATCAAATTTTTATTGAGCGTTACGAATCCGTGGTTCTATGATCCTTTAACATTCAATTGCTTTTTTCCTGAGCCATTTATCAAAAAATCTTATTTGTTTTCAGAAAAAGGCCATAATGACGCGTAAAAAAATCAAATTTTAACAAACGTTCTCGTGTAAAATGTAATCATTCATATATTTTCGGGTTTTCAAAATTAACATTCTATTAACTCTGAAATTTATTTATGAAGATTACCAAAATGGAGGCGTTTGTTTCCATTAAAGCAATGGCCTTTACTTTCGTTTTCTGAATTAATATCTGTATCAAAATGAACGAAAGGGATCTTCGAACCCATAATATGGAAGACTTCATATTTAGCCAGGATGGATATCATCATGTTTTCAATGAAAATATCGATTCTTTACTATAATCGGTAGTTCATCCGCAAACAAAAAGCCCTGCACTTGCAGGGCTTTTAATTTTTTATGACTTCAGAAAATCAATTAAAATCTTATTGAATTCAGCAGTATGCGTTAATACCAGGCCATGCGGTGCTTCTTCAATCACATGATATTCACTATCCGCGATTAGTTCAGCACTTTTCTTACCAGAGATCTCGATTGGTACAATTTGGTCGGCATCTCCATGTACTATCAGGGTAGGGATATCAAATTTTCCAAGATCCTCTCTAAAATCTGTAAGACCGAAAGAGTTTATACATTCTAAAGTAGCATTAGGTGAAGCATTACAGGCAATAGACCAGTAATAATCGGCCATTTCCTGACTTATTCTGTCTCCAACTTTCTCAAAATTCACAAATTGTTTTCCGAATCCTTGCAGAAAAGAAGGTCGGTCTTTTTTAATTTCCTTTTTAAAACCCTCAAAAACTTCTTTCTCCAATCCTTCGGGATTATCCTCTGTTTTTAGCATAAAAGGAGGAACCGCAGATATAAGCGCTGCTTTAGAAAGTTTTGAAGTTCCATAATTACCTATATAGCGAGCGACTTCGCCACCCCCCATAGAAAATCCAATGATAGAAACTTCTGATAAGTTTAATTTATTGATAATATCTTCAAGGTCTTTGGCTAGCGTATTATAGTCGTAATTTGTCCAGGGCTTATCGCTATCTCCAAATCCTCTCCTGTCATAAGCAATGCACCTAAACCCGGCATCAACGATTGAATTGATCTGGTATTCCCACATTCTGTGGCTTAAAGGCCAGCCATGAATTAAAATAACAGGCTTTCCTTCTCCATAATCCTCATAATACAGATTAATAGGCTTTCCTTTTTCCTTACTTGTAGTTTCGATAAAACTCATAACATTCAGTTTTTTATTTAAGGTATGAATGTTATGGGATACTAGCTAAAATAGAACCTACTTTAGAATGTAATTAACTAGCATCTAGAGAATTTTATGAAATTTTCACATGATCTCGATACTTCCCTTTCCTTCACGTATCACTTCTGGCTCTTCAGTTGTAAGATCTATTACCGTAGAAGGTATATTATCTCCATAACCGCCGTCGATAACAATATCTACTAAATGATCCCATTTTTCCCTGATAAGTTCCGGATCTGTAGAATACTCCAGTACTTCATCCTCATCCCTGATAGATGTAGACACAATTGGATTTCCTAATCCCTTCACAATAGCCCTGCAAATATTATTATCTGGAACCCTGATCCCTACCGTTTTTTTCTTTTTAAAAACATTCGGAAGATTGTTCCCACCGGGTAAGATAAAAGTATAAGGCCCGGGTAGACATCTTTTAAGTATCTTAAAAGTCGCTGAGTCTATCTGTTTCACATAATCTGAAAGATTGCTCAAGTCTTCACAAACGAAGGAGAAATTCGATTTTTCGAGCTTTACATTTTTGATCTGCGCGATCTTTTCCAGTGCAGCCACATTGGTAATATCACAGCCAAGGCCGTAAATGGTATCTGTAGGATAAATTATTAGTCCACCCTTTTTAAGGGTTTCAACTACTTTATTAATATGTTTTGGAGCCGGGTTCTCATCATAAATTCTTAGTAATTCAGCCATAATTTTTTCTTTAAAACCTATTAATAATTATAAATTTTGAAGTTTTCTACAGACGGTTTTCTTTAATCTGCCTTTTCAACTTCACTTTCTAATTTCAGCACTTTGCTGCCATCTTCCTGTTCAATATACAAAGCTTTTTCTCCTTCCTTGCCTTTGCGGGTGATTTCGCTACCGTCTATCTGCTTGGTAACTTCTTCAGTATAGGTTGAAATTACTTTACCCGTGGCCGTCCCGTTGCCCCATTTCCATTTCACTTTACTTCCTTCTCTAATCATATTTTTTTCTTTCAATTTAAAGAATATTCAGCGATCTTTTTCCCTCATAGCTGCTGACGAATCGTTTTTTACATCATTTTTAACAAAATGTCACATGTCTTGGTAAAATTGAAGCAGGAATAATAGGTACAGAAATTGACATTAAAGCATAACTTAAAATACAGGCATAAAAAAAGAGACCCGAAAGGTCTCTCCAAAAAGTTTTTTTGTTTGATTCTTAAAAATTAGATGATTGTAGGGATCATCTAATCCTCAATGCTAATATATGTAATTTATACATTTAAATACAAATTCTTTTTTATGATAATACTTTCAGCTTGGCAAAACGTAGAAGAAGTTTCTTGATCCCACCTTGCTGGAAATCTATTTCAGCCTTTTTATCCTGGCCAACTCCTTCGATCTTAAGCACTTTCCCCTTACCAAACCTGAGATGTTCCACTTCATTTCCTTCTGCAAGTTCAATGGTATTTCTTGCCTTTTCAGGTTCTGGTGAAGCAGGTTTCAGCTTACGCAGTTTACGTAATTGCTCCTGTGATGGCTTATGAGCAGGCGGCGGAGTTCCACTTTTTGGTTTGGTCTGCCTCAATTTACTCTTATCAACCTCATCTCCGAAGATATCGGTATTTATTAATGGCTTGTATTTATAGTCATCCTGAGGCACCATTAATTCCAGGTATTGGTCATCGATCTCCTCGATGAATCTACTCGGCTCGGCATCTACAAGTTTTCCCCACCTGTAACGTGATAAAGTATAGGTTAAATACGCTTGTTTTTCGGCACGAGTAAGAGCCACGTAAAACAACCTTCGCTCCTCTTCCAGTTCACTACGGGTGTTCATACTCATTGCTGACGGGAAAAGATCTTCCTCCATCCCAACAATATAAACATAGGGGAATTCAAGCCCTTTTGCCAGGTGAATGGTCATTAAGGCCACGCGGTCATCGTCGCCGGTATCATTATCCAGGTCTGTTGCCAGGGCTACGTCTTCCAGGAATTCTGCAAGCGATCCCGTGGTATCTGCAATTTCTCGTTGTCCTTCCACGAAATCGCGAATACCATTCAGTAATTCTTCAATATTTTCAATTCTGGCAATACCTTCTGGCGTACCATCCTTTTTAAGTTCCTGAACTAAACCGGTCTTTTTGGTCACGGTCTCTGCCACCTGGAAAGCATCACTTGTTTCGTTCATGATCGCGAAACTCTTGATCATATTCACGAAATTCTCAAGCTTGGTCTGAGTTCCGCGGTTGATATTCAGGTTAAGATTTTTGATATTCTCAATAACCTCAAAAATAGACCTGTTGTGTTCTTTAGCCGCTATGGCGAGCCTGTCCATCGTGGTCATCCCAATCCCACGAGACGGGTAATTGATCACCCTTTTTAAGGCCTCCTCATCTTTAGGATTCAGAATAAGACGTAAATAGGAAAGCACGTCCTTGATCTCCTTTCTCTGGTAGAAAGAGAGCCCACCGTAAATTCTATATGGAATGTCCTTTTTCCGAAGAGCATCCTCCATCGCCCTACTCTGGGCATTGGTTCTGTAAAGGATCGCGAAATCACCGTTGTTTAATTGGTTTTGCATTTTGTTCTCAAAAATAGAACTTGCCACATACCTTCCTTCTTCCCCATCGGTAAGCAAGCGATTTACCACGATCTTGGGACCATCATCATTTGCCGTCCAAACCACCTTATCCAGTTTGGTCTGGTTCTTATCGATAATAGAGTTGGCCGCGCTTACAATATTCTTGGTAGAACGATAATTTTGCTCCAGCCTGTACATTTGTACGTTATCATAATCTTTCTGGAAATTCAGAATGTTATTAATATTCGCTCCACGGAAGGCGTATATACTCTGAGCATCATCTCCCACCACACATATATTCTGAAACTTATCTGAAAGTGCACGAACAATTAGATACTGCGAATGGTTCGTATCCTGGTACTCATCCACCAGGATATATTTGAACCTGCTTTGATATTTATGAAGTACTTCTGGAAAACGGTTTAAAAGTTCATTCGTCTTCAGCAGTAGATCATCAAAATCCATCGCGCCGGCCTTGAAACAACGATCTACATATTCTTTGTAGATCTCACCCAAACGTGGCTTCTTAGACATGGCATCTGCTTCCTGAAGTTCACCATTTTGAAAATAGGCTTTTACCGTAATCAGGCTGTTTTTATAAGATGAAATTCGGTTATATACCTGTTTATATTTATAAACGTCTTTATCCAGCCTCATATCCTTAATGATCGCCCTGATCACCGAATGGGAATCCTGCGTATCATAGATCGTGAAATTGGAAGGATAACCAAGCTTATCTGCCTCAAACCTCAGGATCTTGGCAAAAACCGAATGGAAGGTTCCCATCCACAGGTTCTTGGCTTCGCTGCTTCCCACGATCTGGGAAATACGATGCTTCATTTCCCTTGCCGCTTTATTGGTAAAAGTAAGTGCAAGAATGTTAAAAGCATCTACACCCTGATTCATCAGGTAGGCGATCCTAAAAGTAAGTACCCTGGTTTTACCGGAACCCGCTCCGGCAATTACGATCATGGGCCCGTCTTTCTGCAGCACCGGAGCCCTCTGTGCGTCATTTAATCCAGCTAAATAAGCTTCCAAATTTTCTCCGTTTTTAAAAGCTGAAAGGTAACTAAAATGCTTAAAAAAGGAAACCTGAAGCCTGCCGTTTTTTAAACATTTGCTAATGCAGACCGGCAGTGCATTATATTTTAATATCTTTAATTTCCTTAAATCCTATTTTCTGTCAACATCTATGAAAAAAACACTTTTCCTGCTCTTTCTTCTATTTTCTCTGAACACTTTCTCCCAGGATCTAATGCCAGGGGACGTAATCCCAGACTACGGAAAGACATACCCGGTCGAAACACCCGGATTCAAAACTGATACTTCCTCAGTACTAAAAGTCGTTTTTGATGTAAACCGAAGCTTTGATGAAGCTGAACCAAATAAACTTATTGAAACAGCGGCGAGATACCTCAACATGCATGAACACGCCGGGGTTGATCCCGGGAATATGCAAGTAGCGATAGTTTTGCACGGGAAGGCAGTTCAGGATGCCTTAAACGACGAATCTTACAAAAAGAAATTTCCAGAGGTAACTTCAAACCCTAATTTACCGCTGATCAAAGCACTATCAGAAAACGGGGTAGACATAATAATTTGTGGTCAAAGTGCCACCCATTATGAGGTAAATCGTGAAAATACAGACGATCATGCTGTGTTTGCTTTATCAGCGATGACCGCCCTGGTCCAGCTACAGAATGATAATTACAGACTTATTAATTTTTAAAATGAACCTATGAAGATCAAAATACTAATACTCTCTTTATTTCTTGGAGGAGCAAGTTTTGCGCAGAATTCCATTGCAGAAAAGGAATTCAAAAATATTGAAGATAAAGTGATCGAATGGCGCAGGGATTTCCATGAGCATCCTGAACTTTCTAACCGTGAATTTGAAACAGCCGAAAAAATTGCTGCACACCTAAACTCTCTGGGTATTGAAACCAAGAAGGGTATTGCCAAAACCGGAGTCGTGGGAATACTTAAAGGAAATAATCCCGGAAAAACAGTAGCTCTTAGAGCAGATATAGATGCTTTACCAGTTACAGAGAAAAACGATCTACCTTTCAAGTCTGAGGTTAAAACAGAATTCCTTGGTTCCAAGACCGGGGTGATGCACGCTTGCGGACATGACACCCATATCGCTATTCTTATGGGGGTGGCTAAGATACTTTCAGAAAATAAAGACAAAATAAATGGTACGGTTAAATTCATCTTTCAACCAGCAGAAGAAGGACCACCTCCGGGTGAAGAAGGTGGAGCTAAATTAATGATCAAAGAAGGAGTTTTAAAGAATCCAGATGTAGATGCCATTTTTGGTCTGCACATTAATGCGGCTACTCCAGTTGGAACCATAAAGTATAAACCCGAAGGCACCATGGCCGCGGTGGAAAGATTTGTGATAAATGTTCAGGGAAAACAAGCCCATGGTTCAGCACCCTGGAGCGGGGTTGACCCGATATTGATCTCTGCCAAGATCATCGACGGACTTCAAACCATCATTAGCCGGAATGCAGAACTTACCGAATCTGCATCGGTTATCACAGTTGGAAAAATCACCAGCGGAGTTAGATTCAATATTATCCCGGAAACTGCCGAAATGATAGGAACGGTGAGAACTTTAGACCCTGCGAACAAAGAATTGATCCTTAAAAGAATGAACGAAATGGTACCGGCGATCGCGAAGGCTTATGGAGGAGATGCTACCATTGAATTTCAAAATAATACGGCGATCACTTTCAATGATCCAGAATTAACCAAACAAATGCTTCCCACCCTTAAAAAAGTTGCTGGAGCTGAAAATATTAACCTGATGAAAGCTACTACCGGGGGTGAGGATTTTTCATTCTTCCAGGAGGAAATTCCGGGCTTCTATTTCTTTTTAGGTGGAATGCCTTTAAATGCTGAAGCCACCAGGCATCATACTCCAGACTTTTTTATTGATGAAAGCGGACTGCTTCTGGGAGTAAAGACCATGACGCAATTAACCCTTGATTATTTAAATCAGAGCTAATGCAGGAATTCGCCAATTTCTTAAGCGCGATCCCATGGTGGGGCTGGCTTCTGGCCATTCTGTTGATCATTGCCATTGCTGATATTTTCTTCAATAAGAAGCATACCATAAAGCATAATTTCCCTGTTGTAGGCCACCTGCGATATTTCCTGGAAAGCATCGGTCCGGAATTGCGGCAATATATTGTTGCTAATAATCGCGAAGAGCTTCCTTTTAACCGAAGGGAAAGAGGATGGATCTATGCTTCTGCCAAGAACATGAACAATTATGAAGGCTTTGGTACAGACCAGGATATATTCTCCACACATTACATTTTTATCAATAATGCACTTCTACCCTATAAATTACCAGAGGGACATCCAAATATTAAAAATTCAGGATTAATTCCCTGCGCCAAGATCATGGGTGCCTGGAATAAGCGAAAAAGACCTTACCGGCCAGCCTCGGTCATAAATGTATCGGCCATGAGCTATGGTTCTCTTTCTGCTAAAGCCATAGAATCGTTAAATGAAGGCTGTAGACTTTCCGGTGCCTACCATAATACCGGTGAAGGTGGTTTTTCTCCCTATCATAAAAAGGGAGCAGATGTGGTTTTTCAAATTGGTACGGGCTATTTTGGAGTTAGGGATGAAAACGGCAATTTCTCTATGGAGAAGCTGGTAGAAATGGTAGAGGAAAATCCGGAGATCCGCGCCATAGAATTAAAATTATCCCAGGGAGCAAAACCGGGAAAAGGCGGGGTGCTTCCTGCAGCAAAGATTTCAAAAGAGATCTCCGAGATTCGTGGTGTACCCATGGGAAAAGATGTGGTTTCGCCCCCCTATCACTCTACTTTTGATGATGTTGAAGGCATGATATATTTTGTGGAGTCTATCGCAAAAGCTACAGGATTACCAACCGGCATAAAATCTGCCGTTGGACAACTAAAGGACTGGGATAAACTTGCCAGGATCATGCAGGAAAAAGATCATGGTCCAGACTTTATTACCATTGACGGTGGCGAAGGTGGTACAGGCGCTGCTCCCCCAAGTTTTGCAGACCATGTTTCCCTTCCGTGGATCTATGCTTTTACCGATGTTTATAAGATCTTTCAGAAGTATAAATTAACAGATAGAATTGTATTTGTAGCTGCCGGAAAATTAGGTTTTCCTGCGAAGGCCGCCATGGCTTTTGCTTTAGGTGCAGATGTGATCAATGTAGCACGTGAAGCTATGATGAGTATTGGATGCATACAGGCGCAAAGCTGCCATACCAACACCTGCCCAACCGGGGTCGCCACGCAGAACAAATGGCTACAGTCTGGCATCAATGTGAAAGACAAATCCATGAGAACCAATTTCTATTTTGTAAAGTTCCGAAAAGAATTATTGCAGATAAGTCATGCCTGCGGCTATGAGCATCCGTGCCAGTTCAGCACAGACGATGTAGATATTAACCTGAGTGACAAGAATCTGGCAAAAACTCTGGCCACGACTTTCTCATACCATAAAGATGAAGTAAATTTCGCATCTGTTAAGGAACTTCTGGCTTGTCCCCATTTAGGAGGAAATCTCAATTTAAAAAGCCTGAGAAAGACAGAAGACGCCATAGATTAAAAATTATATAATGAACGAAACAGAGATCCTGAATTTTCTATACGCTATCCTGCCGGCAGTGGTAGTAGGATTAATATCTTTTTACTTTTTCAATACGTTTTCGAAAAATGAAGAAAACAGAAGGCGATTTATAATGCTTCGGGAAAAGCAGAAAACCTCTCTTCCCATTAGATTGCAGGCCTATGAAAGACTAACGCTTTTATTAGAAAGAATTTCCCCCGGCAAGATCCTTTTCAGGGTAAAACCTACTTCTGGAGACGCAGAAATGTATGCTTCTCTTTTGATCGCCAATATAGAACAAGAATTTGAACACAATCTTGCCCAGCAAATATACGTGAGTAACGAATGCTGGGATTATATAAAAACGGCCAAGAACGCGACCATTACTCTGATTAGAAACGCTGCGGGAAAGGAAAGCGTAACCAATACCGACGAATTACGGGATATAATTCTAAGGAATTTAATGGAAAAGCAGCCTCCAACCGATGCTGCATTAAGCTATATCAAGAAAGAAGTTAGAAGCCTAGCTTAAACCACGATGATTTCGCAGCTTTCTTCTCCAGTTCTTTTTTCTCGGCATATTCATATCCTTGCTGCCACCACTCGGTCATCGCCTTTTTATTAAAAACCAAAGAGTTTTCAGTTAGTTTGGTTGGGGTATAGTAGATGTTCAGCTTTACTTTTTTGTTCATCGCAGCTAGTTTACCTTCTACGATATCATGATACTCTACCTGGTCGAGAAGAAACCCAAATAAGTTTACCATCAGGGAAAATGGATTTTTCCCCAGGATCTTATTGTACTCCATATTTTCAGCTTCCAGGATGATCGCATCCACCTCTGTGGCTCCACGTTTAATAGCTTCCCTGATAGGTACCACGCAACCCAACCCTCCATCGGCGTATTCAAAACCATCTTTTTGCGCCAGACTCATAAATGGAATATAGTTGCAACTAATCCAGATCCAGTCACAAAAATCATCGTATTCAAATTCATGTATAGACTTATACTCTACCCTGTTCTTGGAAAGATTGGAAACTGTCACCACAACATCCTTCACCTTTCTCTTGAGTTCAATGAAATCCTGGCGTGAGAAATTCTTACGAATATTCCTTTTAAGTGCTTTACTCTCACCAAAGGTTCTTCGGGACCTTATAAACTGCCAGACGGTGTTGAGGTAATTGATCGTTACATATTCCCGGCCGTCTTTCTTCTTAACCACGAAAGGATTTACACTAAAGATCTTCCTTTGGGTTACGCTTGTATAGATATCATAGATCTTTTGAATATTCCCAGCGGCAAGATGGGGAATTAATAAACTTCCGGTAGAAGTCCCTAAAAAAAGATCGTAACTTTTCTTTTGTTCCTGGATAAGATACTGAGCAACGCCGCCGGCGAAAGCTCCTTTACTCCCTCCTCCAGATATTACCAATGCACGCATTAAGGTTCAATTTGGTTCAACTCTTCATTTCTGTATTTCGCGAATTCATATCCGCTTTCCCACCATGCCTTCATCTGTTGTTCATCAAAAATAAGAGAATTCGTAGTAAGTACAGTAGGGGTATAATAAATATTAAGAATAGCGTCCTTATTATTAGCGGCAAATTTTCCAATCCTGATATTCTGCTTTTCAATACGGTCTAACATAAAGGCAAACAAATTCGTGATCAAGGAAAATACATTTTTAGAAGGCATCCGGTTAAAATAGGTGACTTCGGTTTGTAAAATGATCGCATCAACTTCTGTCGCTCCTCTTTTTATGGCCTCTTCTATAGGCACCATAGATCCAAGTCCGCCATCAGCATATTCACAGCCATTCTTCTTCACCAGGCTCATAAATGGAGTATAATTGCAGGAGATCCATATCCACTCGATAAACTCTTCATATTCATAATCTTTTATGGATTTATATTCAACTTCATTCAGTGAAATATTGGAAACCGTGGCGACTATATCTTTTTCGCCAGATTTCAATTCTTCAAACTCTTCTCTGGTAAACGTATCTGCCAGGAGATTTTTAAGATTATAACTTTCGCCAAATGTCTTCTTCCCCTTTAGAAAATTCCTGATGACATTAAAGTGATTGATAGAAATGGTTTCGTGCCCGTGCTTTTTATTAATATAGAATGGCCGACTGCTAAAAATACTAGCCTGATTCACCGAAGTAAAAACCTCTTTTACCTTATCAGCTTTATGAAGAGCCATGTGCGACATAAGCAGGCTACCAGTTGAAGTGCCAATAAAAAGATCATAATCTCTTTTAAGTACCTCGGTAAGATATTGAGCAACACCGCCCGCAAAGGCGCCCTTACTACCTCCTCCCGAAATTACCAGTGCACGCATATTAGCCCGTGATTTTAGATCTCAAATAAGCTGTTTCTTCTTCTGCCATATTCCCAGACAGTTCTATCAATTCTTTGCGATATTGTTCATTTTTCAAAAGCTCTGAAAGCAACTGCCTGCAGTAATTTCGAAAACTGTAAGTATGATGTCCGGTTCCTTTTATTAGACTCTGTAAACTCGATTTGTTAAATGCTCCCAGCTGAAATAAATAACTAAAAGCATTCTCCCTTACCTTGAATGGCCTCCATATATCTGTGTAATCGGCCAGTTCTTCATAATATTGCTGATTGAGTTCTGTCTCATAATCTGGAGTCACCAGATTTAAAGTTAACCAAAGCATTCGAATATTCTTGTTATAAAAACCAACCAAATCCCGGGTTTGATCCAAATATGCTGTACGATCTGCGGGGAACTGCTCCCATAACCTGAATAAAGCTGCTTCTATGGTAAGATATGATTCATCATCCAGCAGGGATTCAAATTCTGCTTTTAGGTCATTCGGAATAACATCCATGCTTGAAGATATGGCCTGACGAACGAAAATATTATTAGATTCAAATGCTTTTTTATAAAGATTGATTGCCTGTTGAGATTGTAGACCAGCTAGTTGAAGCACCGCTTCCTGGCCAATGTAATCGTTTACCGGAAAACTTAAAGCCTTCTCCAGATATTCATATTTCTGATCTAAAGAGGTTTCCCTAAGGGCAGCAATATTGAGGTAATTGATAATGAATTCTGATTTCTTCAGGGATTCTAAAGATTGGGTAGCTTTGAACGCGGACTGTTCCAGCCAATCAGCTTTGAATTGAGACAGATCCTGTCCAGATGCAGCTTCCATTTCTGCCAGCAAATTATCTGTCGTCACATTTTTAAAACTATAAAGTTCTAAATAATTCTTTACGCCCTGTCTAAAAGCTTCATCCCCTACCCTTTCTCTCAAAATATGCAGTGCCCAGGCTCCTTTCTGATAAAAGGTAAGAGAACTGGCTTTTGGATTTAGCAAGGATTCTCCTTTCCCTGAATCGCTCAATGCTTTGAGCTGCTCCGCAGATTCGTATAATTTCCAATAGTAATAATCCTCTCCAAAAATTTCTTTTTCAGCTAAAAGAGCATAATAAGTAGCAAAACCTTCGTGAAGCCAGTGATGTTTACTAGAAACTTCAGTCACCAGGTTACCAAACCACTGGTGAGCCAGTTCATGAGCATTTACGTTTACATAATTTCTATCCTTGAATCCGGTAGAATCTGTCATAAAAGAACCTGAAAAAATGGTGGTGCCGGTATTTTCCATTCCGCCATAAAGAAAATCCTGCACTGGGATCTGGTCATATTTTTGCCACGGGTAAGCTAAACCGATCTCGTTTTCCAGAAAGTTGAATATCTCACGGGAATACCTGTAGGTAGGCTCTACTTTTAGAGAATCCTCGGGTTTATAATAAAGTCTTATAAGATCTCCGGTTTCAGATTGCACCTTTTTAAAATCATATTTCCCTGCAGCGACAGCAACAAGGTAACTGCTTATAGGCTTCTCCATATCAAATTGCCAGAGCCTGGTAGAGTCATTTATATTTTCTGTATTCTTTAATTCCCCGTTGGAAATAAGCTGAAATTTTGAAGGAAATTCAAAGCTGAGATCAAATTCAGCTTTTTCTTCCATGTCGTCAAAACTAGGCAACCAGTTAGAAGTATATTTTCCCTGGCCCTGCGTCCAAACCTGTTTTTGAGCGTCATCGATTTCAGGAAATTCCCAGTTGATAAAATACATCCCGGTTGTCGGCTTTGCGGAATAATTCAATTCTAGAAGGTTATTTTCTGAAGGCAGAAATTCTGAAAGTATATAGATCCCTTTTTCATCTGACGAAAATTTTACAGCCTCTCCGTTCAGACTAACATCGGTAAACTGCATATTTCTACCATCGATGTAAAGGCTATCCTGCTGCACCAGAACTTCGAAAGTATAACTCACCTTGCCAGAAACAGCTTTTTCTAAAGGCTGAATCCTGACATGAGCATTAACGGTTTTAAAATCAAAATATCCGGTTTGGGAAAGATTTTGTTCCTGAGCCATTAAAACAACCGAACAAAATGAAAATAGGAAGATCAGGTATTTTCGCATGTAATTATTGGGAATAACTACCGCAAAATACAAATTTGAACGTTGTAAGCATAAAAATTGAAGTTTAAACATCTTCTCATAAAAGCCCATCCCGAAAAATCAAACTGTTTTAATATCTTCGTTTTTATGATCCAGAATCTGCTGCAGACCCCCATTGAGTATTTAAAAGGAGTTGGCCCGAACAGGGCCGATGTTCTTAAGAAAGAACTCAATATTCAGTCTTACCGGGACCTCATCAATTTCTTTCCCAACCGGTATATCGATAAAACAGGCTTTTACAAGATAAATCAGTTGCAACGGAATTCCTCTGAAGTTCAGATCGTGGGAAAGATCGTTCACATGAAAATGGTGGAGCAAAAAAGAGGAAAAAGACTGGTGGCAGATTTCGTAGACGATACAGGAAAAATGGAATTGATCTGGTTTAGAGGACATAAATGGATCAGGGAAAACCTTAAGCTGAATGTCCCTTATGTGATCTTCGGAAAAACGAATTGGTATAACGGGGTTTTCAGTATGCCACATCCCGAGATGGAGCTGGTCGCAGATTATAAAAAGAATCTTAGAACAGCCATGCAACCGGTATATCCTTCTACTGAAATGTTGCTGAAAAAAGGGATTACCAACCGGGTTATTATGAAGCTGATGCAGGAAGTGCTTCAGCAAACTGGTCTGAAGTTTTCTGAAAGTCTTTCAACACAACTTATTGAGGAGCTTAAACTTATCTCGAAAGCAGAGGCGCTTTTCAATATTCATTTTCCGAAAAACCAGGAATTACTGGCAAAAGCCCAGTTCAGGTTAAAATTTGAAGAGTTGTTCTTTATCCAGCTACAGCTCATCAGAAAAAATATGCTGCATAAGCAGAAGATCAAAGGATTCAATTTTGAACAGATCGGGGAATATTTTAATGATTTCTACCAGCATAATCTACCCTTTGACCTTACTAATGCACAAAAAAGAGTGATCAAAGAGATAAGGGGTGATATGGGCAGTGGCGCGCAAATGAACAGGTTACTGCAGGGTGATGTTGGTTCTGGAAAAACCATTGTAGCACTCATGTCCATGCTCATTGCTCTGGACAATGGTTTTCAGGCATGTTTAATGGCTCCCACAGAAATTCTCAGCATCCAGCACTATAATGGACTAAAGGAACTTTGCGAAGAAATAGATGTAAGCATTTACCTTCTTACCGGTTCTACCAAAACTGCCAAAAGAAGAGAGATCCACGAAAAGCTTGAAGCCGGTGAAATTGATATTTTAATTGGTACTCATGCGCTTTTAGAAGACAAAGTAAAATTCCATAATCTTGGGCTGGCAGTAATAGACGAGCAACATAGATTCGGGGTGGCTCAAAGGGCAAAACTCTGGAGGAAAAATCATATCCCGCCGCATGTGCTGGTAATGACCGCAACTCCAATACCTAGAACCCTTGCGATGAGTCTTTATGGTGACCTGGATATTTCGGTCATAGATGAATTGCCCCCTGGAAGAAAACCGGTGAAAACGGTACACAGATTTGATAGTAACCGGCTTAAGGTCTTTGCTTTTATTAGAGATGAGATCAAAAAAGGCAGGCAGGTTTACGTGGTTTACCCGTTAATTCAGGAATCTGAAAAAATGGATTATAAAGACCTTATGGATGGCTACGAAAGTATCACCAGAGAATTTCCAGATTTCCAGATCTCAATAGTCCATGGGCAAATGAAACCCGCAGATAAAGATTACGAGATGGACCGATTCGTACGGGCTGAAACCCAGATCATGGTTGCCACCACGGTTATTGAAGTTGGTGTAAACGTTCCTAATGCCAGTGTGATGATCATTGAAAGTGCCGAAAGATTCGGACTTTCACAGTTACACCAGCTACGCGGACGTGTTGGTCGTGGTGCCGAACAAAGTTTCTGTATCCTGATGACGGGACATAAATTATCTAATGACAGTAAAACCAGGCTTGAAACCATGACCACTACAAATGATGGTTTCGAGATCGCCGAGGTAGATCTTAAACTTAGGGGACCCGGAGACTTGATGGGAACCCAGCAAAGCGGTGTGCTTAATCTCAAAATAGCTGATATCGTTAAAGATAATTCCATACTTCAATCTGCCAGATATTACGCTACCAGGATCTTAAAAGAAGATCCAAATCTATCTGAAGAGAAAAACCTTGTTGTAAAAAATGCCTACTCCAGACTTGTAAAGAACAAAACTATCTGGAATTACATCAGCTAGTCAATACACTTAATTACAGTGACTTACGCTACTCGTCGATAAATTACTTTCAGTTATCGAAAAACTGAAACAAACAATAGGGGAAATCCCCCATTTGTGTAAATTAATCTTCCTAATTTTTTAAAAACCAACTAATTATGAAGAAATTTCTATATTTTATTTTCGGTCTTGGCATTTTATATGCCTGTAGTACAGATACTCTTGAGACCGGGCCATTAATCACGGCAGATGCAAAACCTTCAGTTGAGGAAGAGGTTATTCCAGAATTGTTTGATTATGATGAAGTGATTTGTATGGGAGTTCCTGCAGATTTCTGTTTTTCTTTTCCACAGGCAACCGCCGGACCAAAAAATAAGGATACGCAAGTTCAGCTTCAACTATATGTTTATGGAGATGATCCGCAATCTGATGACGATGACGGATTTCAACAGATTTTCAAAGGCGAAGGAGGAACCAGTGTTTGCGACAGCTGGACTTTTGAGGAAGAAGGAACTTATTTATTCAGATATAAAATTGGAAGCGGAGGCTTTATAGAAAGAAATCTTACAATAGAAAACTGCGGTTGCGAAGAAAGTTTCTCCTATACCGTAAATGGAGAAAGTGAATATACATTCTTCTACACTCCTGCCGAGGATATGGATGATGCCCTGGTGGTATTTACTTTTGCTCAATCTGTAGAAGTATCAGGCCTGGAAGGCTGGGATGGAAATGGCCAACCAGAACGGAAAATCATGGATCTGGAAAAATGTGTTGAATATTCCTGGACCGTAACCTTAGAAAAAAATTGCAGCGGGAATAGCCCGAATAGTAATGTATGGACAGATTTTAAGGTGAATGGAGACTCCAAAAGGAATGAAAACACACCAATTCTCAAACAAAGTTGTAATTAATTAAGGTTAAATATCTATTGTTCAAAGGGCTTCGGCCCTTTTTTATATTCTGAATTTCAGCATATTAAGAAATTTAATTATCTTTAGTTGATCCGATAAAATCTCAATACTTACCAAAACCTCAATTCCCCAAGTAATCTTCGAGGTTAAATCTTTAATGCCCCAGTTTTAAGAAATTTAGAAAACGCCGTTAAGGCAACTTCTATAACTGTTGATTTAATAACCATTTAATCTAAAGAAGATGAATTTAAGTAACACAATTAAAGGAACGATTTTCAGTATTTTCATGATCTTCTGCTTTTCGCTTAGCGCGCAAAATGGAGAAGCCAATAACGAAATGATAGACAAGCTTCATCAGGAATATAAATCCAATGGGATCGATGCTGCTGTCGCCATGTACAAAAAAATGCCTGAGGACTCTGAATATCACGGTCTACAGGAACCATTGAATGTACTGGGGTATAGATTGCTGAACACAGAAAACGATGCCGATGCTGCAGCCATAGTATTCAAGGCACAGATCGAGGAACATCCAAATGAGCCGAATCCTTATGATTCCTATGCCGATGCCTTGATAGAAAAAGGAAATGAAGACGAAGCTAAGGTGCAGTTAGAAAAATCCCTGAGTCTCCTGGAAGGTGCAGAGGACAATGATTTTAACAACAACCTTAAACTGGCATCAAAATCTAAACTGGCAAAATTGAAGGGACTAAATAAGGTTTTTAGTTTCCTTGCCGGCGACTGGAAGGTTGAAGGCTATGGCTTTAACGATAAGGGTGAAAAAGAATTAAGATTTACAGATGACGTTAGTTTTATGCCTAGTAAAATGAATTCTGCCATGGTAATGACCATGAGTAACGAGGATGAAGGCTGGGAAGGAACACAATTAATCGCTTATGATGCTATGGACAACACTTACGATGTAGTCAGGGTAAATAACATGACGCTGAATGGTGTTCAAACTGCCGATATGAAGATCGAGGAATATAGCACCAATAAGCTTGAATTGATGGAAACCATGGAAGAAAACGGTAAAATATCCAAAACAAGACACGTCATTGATAGAAATGGCAACGAAGCAAATTGGATAGTTTATGACATTACAGATGAAGGCGAAAAGAAAGTCGCTCATCGTGTCATGAAAAAGAAAAATTAAATCTGTTTTATATTAAAGAAGAGGGCAGTTAACTCACCTGCCCTCTTCTTTTAACATTATAAACAACTCCCCTTCAATTATTTAAATAATAGGATAAGATCTTTTTACTTATCTTTAAGTCACTTCCCCTGATTTTAAAACATAATTCCTACTTAGCTGTTTGCTCCATATTTTTCACCTACTAGAATAATTCGGAACAATTAATCAAACTTTAATAAATGAAAATTATGCGAGCAATTATCAAACTTAGATGGAGCATTAGTATCATGCTACTATGCTTCTCAACTTCCCTACTGGCTCAGAACGAGGGCCAGATAATGGCAGATCAGCTTTATAAAACTTATAAGCAAAAAGGTGCGAAAGAAGTACTTAAGGTATATAATGAAAACAATACCAACAAGGAATATGAAGGTATGGCCGAGCCTTTGAACGTGCTGGCCTACCGATTAATGCAGGATGACAAGGACCTAAAAGCTGCAGAAATGCTTTTACAAGCCCAGATCGAAGAATATCCAAATGAGGCTAATCCTTATGACTCATATTCAGATGTACTCATGGAAATGGGTAAAAAAGATGAGGCCAAGAAGTATATCGAAAAGTCGATGAAGATGGCTTCAGAAAAAGATACTGAAGAGAATCAATTGGTAATCGAGGCTGGAAAAGTAAAAATGGCCATGTTGGAGAACAAGGATAAACAGATGAACTTCCTGGTGGGCAACTGGGAAAATGAAACCAAAACCTATAGCAAGGGAGAGGAAACCAATAGTTCTGTAAGTTCAAATAGCATTTCCTATAGTGACGAGGGGTCTATAATGATCGTAGACCATAATGATCCTGGCAACAAACCATGCTGTAAGAGAATAATGGTTTATGATCCTAATGAGGATGAATTCGACGTTGCTTTTATGCGAAGAAATCAGCCAACCGGTATCTATAATTCAAAAATGAAGATCAAGGAGCTGGATCCAAACCATCTGGAATTGACTGAAAGTTATACCAACAATGACGATGAAGAGGTTACCATGAAACACGATATCGTAAAAAAAACGAATAAAGTGGAATGGACCACCTATGCTTCAACAGACGGTGAGTGGGAGAAAGTTAGAACCATGAACCTTACGAAAAAGAATTAAATAGAATAATTTACAGATCAAAATTAGAGAGGTGAATTCACCTCTCTTTTTATTCCAAAAGGTTCTCACAAAATTATTTTTCAGATTATGACAAAACCATTCGTAATACTATCTTTGCTGCCTGAAAAAGATTATTCATGAAGATTTCATATAACTGGCTGCAACAGTTCATTAAACTACCTGAAAACGCTGAAAAAACTGGCGAATTACTAACAGATCTAGGTCTTGAAGTGGAAGGAATAACCAGCTTCCAGAGTGTAAAAGGCGGATTAAATGGGATTGTGGTTGGACACGTGCTTAGTTGCGAAGCTCACCCTAATGCAGACAGGCTTCAGTTAACCAAGGTAAATATTGGTAATGGTGAAGAGGTACAGATCGTTTGCGGAGCTCCGAATATTGATGCAGGCCAGAAAGTTCCGGTAGCAACTATAGGAACAGTACTATATGACGAAAAAGGCGAAAGCTGGGAGATCAAAAAAGGAAAGATCCGTGGGGAAGTAAGTTATGGAATGATCTGTTCAGAAAAAGAACTAGGCCTGGGAGAAAGCCATGAAGGTATTATGGTAATGGATAATGAACTTGTTCCCGGTACTCCCGTCGCTGAAATTTTTGAAGTTGAAAATGACGAGGTTTTTGAAATAGGCCTTACGCCAAACCGTGCCGATGCGATGAGTCACTGGGGTGTTGCCAGGGACCTGAAGGCTGGCTACCAGCAACTGGGAAAGAACCTGGAGCTAATTACTCCTTCAGTAAGCAGTTTTCATGTTGATAATCGCAGTTTAAAGATACAGATCAAGGTAGATGATTCTAACCTTGCTCCAAGATATTGCGGAGTTACTTTATCTAAAGTAAAAGTTGGGGAGTCTCCAAAATGGCTTCAGAATAGATTAAAAGCCATTGGCCTTACTCCAAAGAATAACGTGGTAGATGCTACCAATTTCGTAATGCACGAGTTGGGACAACCACTTCACGCTTTCGATGCCGGAAAGATCGCCGGTAATGAGATCAATGTAAAGACCTTAAAGGCTGGAACAAAATTCACCACTTTAGATGAGGTGGAAAGAGAACTTCATGAAGAAGATCTTATGATCTGTGATGCTGAAAAACCGCTTTGTATAGCCGGAGTTTTTGGCGGGATTGGCAGCGGAGTGACCGAGGCTACTACTCAGGTATTTCTTGAAAGCGCCTATTTTAATCCGGTGAGTGTACGTAAGACCGCTAAAAGACATGCGATAAACACCGATGCATCGTTCAGATTTGAAAGAGGCATAGATATTAATTCTGTTGAATACGCTTTAAAAAGAGCTGCTTTATTGATCTCTGAGATCTCTGGAGGAGAGATCACCAGCGATATCGATGATCTTTATTTCAAGAAGATAGAGGATTTCCAGGTATTCCTAACCTTTGAAAAAGTAAATAAACTTATCGGGGAGAACCTGGAGGAGGAAACTATTAAATCTATCCTTGCATCCCTGGATATTAGGGTGAACAACGTAACCGAAACCGGTATGGGACTTACCATTCCGTCCTTTCGGGTAGACGTTCAGCGTGAATCTGATGTGATCGAAGAGATACTAAGGGTTTATGGATATAACAATATAAAATTTGGAGATAAGTTGAGCCTTTCTGTGGCGAACTCTTCTAAATTCGAAGATTACAAGATCCAGAATCTAATCGCGGGACAATTAATTGGTCAGGGCTTCTATGAAACCATGGCAAATTCACTAACAACCGCGAACTACAATAAATTAAGTGAAGAGCTTAAAGATGAGTACCAGGTAGAAATGCTTAATCCTTTAAGCCAGGATCTTTCTGTTTTAAGACAGACCATGCTTTTCTCTGGCCTGGAAGCAATCAGCTACAATATCAATAGAAAGCGAAGCAATATCAGGATCTTTGAATTTGGTAAAACATATCATTCTTACGTAAGTGGAAGAGAAGAAAATAAACATTTAAGTTTATTCATAACCGGTGAAAAGACTGCTGAAAGCTGGAATGCTGCTGCCGGAAACGGAAACTTCTTTTATTTAAAAGGAGTGATCAATTCTATTTTTGAAAAACTAGGCATTAAAGATCTTAAAGTTAAGTCTGCGAAAAGCGATATATTTTCTGAAGGTTTACAACTGAGTGGTAAAAAGGCTAAACTTGTTGAGTTTGGAGTGGTAAAGAAATCTATTCTTAAAAAAATGGATATCGACCAGGAAGTGATCTATGCAGATTTCAACTGGGACGAAGTGATAGAAATGACCAAGGAGCAGAAGACCAGCTTCACCTCTATCCCGAAATATCCAAGTGTTAGGAGAGATTTTGCTTTGTTACTGGATGAAACGGTTACTTATGAGGAAATCGAGCTGATCGCCAGACAAACCGAAAAGAAAATGCTTACCAGCGTTAACCTTTTTGATGTGTACCAGGGCAAGAACCTACCTGAAGGCAAGAAAAGTTACGCCGTTAGCTTTGTGTTCCAGGATGAACATAAAACACTTACCGATAAACAGGTTGACAAAATGATGAATAAACTTCAGCATAGATTCGAAAAAGAACTCAAAGCTGAATTGAGATAAATAAAAAAACCGTGTGAACAATCACACGGTTTTTTTTTCGGTTACCTGGAAAAAACTAGAATTGATCTTTAAAGATCTCATCTATATACTCTCTTATTTCCCTGTCCATTCTTCGTGTACTAATAGTTTCATTGGAAGTTCCTCTCCAGAGGATCTCATTGGTCCTTCTATCTATAAGGTCTATAACCACTGTTCTTTCACGATATGGCACCTGATCTACTCTGGGGCCGTTTAATCGCTGAACGGTGAAGTAATTATCATACATGAAATCCTGGTAATAAGGTCCAACGTAATATCCAGGACGGTAATAGGCATAATTAGTATATACCGGGTTTGCATTTACCGCGATTTTCTCATCGAACATGGCATGATAATGCACCAGGACATCGGGACTTTTGCGATCCAGTACAAAACCATTTTCACGCATATTGGCATTTATGGTTTCAACAATAGTGGTTTGAATCTCCTCATTATTAAAATCACGATCTATAATGGTATCCTTGTTAGGTAGATAAGCATAAGACTCGTATGATTTTAATTTCTTAAGATCATCCTTGGCCGTTGGTCCGCTGGATCCACATGAAGCCAATAAGATACTGGCCAGAATAATTAAAGAATTGAATTTTAAAAATCTCATAGTAATAATTTTTTCTTTTTTTTAAAGTAACCCGAAAGTAACAGACTAGAAAAAAACCTTAGGTTATTTGACGTTTATTTAACTAGAAAAAGCAGCCATAAGCCGCTTTTCATAAAATCTGTTTAAAATTTGCTTCTACCTACGGTAAAATCACAGTATCTATAACATGGATCACTCCATTAGACTGGTCCACATCAGCAACTGTTACCGTCGCTACATTTCCGTTTGCATCTTTCAATTTTACTTTATCACCATCTAACATTGCAGAAACTTCTGCTCCATTAACGGTAGTAAAGGTGGCTTTTCCATTACCTTTTTTGATCGCAGCAACAATATCTGCCGCTTCATAATCTCCGGCTAGTACGTGGTAGGTCAATACTGCCTGTAATTTTTTCTGATTCTCTTCTTTCAACAGAGTTTCAACAGTTCCGGCTGGTAAAGCTTCGAAAGCTGAATTGGTTGGAGCGAACACGGTAAACGGGCCCTCACTGGAAAGTACGTCTACCAGTCCTGCAGCTTTAACTGCCGCAACTAAAGTGGTGTGATCATTCGAATTAACCGCGTTCTCCACGATATTTTTAGAAGAATACATCTCTGCTCCTCCTACCATTTTTACATTCTGACCAATTGCTGCCGTTCCCAAAATAAGAAACAAACTTAGCAGGGTAAAAAATTTTAGCTTTTTCATAATACAAGGTTTAATTATTTATATAGAAAATTACGATGAAGCCTATTAGACGGTTTTTAAAATCACCCCAATTAGTATAGAATTAACATCTGTGTAAGTCAAAAAACCCTTCTTACAGCTTCATTTTAAGAGTATTGCGATTGTTATTCTAAGCATAATTGTCTAATTTAGTGTTGCTAAAGAAAAAGAAAATGAAGCTGAGATTTCCCCGCACCAACGTAGAACACCAACTCCTTAAAGTTCGAAACAAAAGATCCACAGAAGAACAAATTCTGAATCAGGTTAATCTTATTCTCGCGGAAGCAGAAAAGAAAGATAAAGCTGTTCTTAAGGAGATCAAGCAGGGAGATGGCATAGATCACAATGATTTTGATGCAGACCTTCTGGAAACCAACAGGATCTTCCACCTTTCAGACATCTACGAAATATGTGTGGATTATAGATTGCGATTTCTGGATTCAAAATATTTTAAATCTGAGGTTCCTTATGAGGCCCTTATGGAAATAAAGCAATTAGAAAGAGCTCATCAAACCACCCTCAGAGGTTTCAAGATCGTAGCTCCCTCTAAACTCTTTAAACTGGAGAATGCAGATGATCCATTACTATTTGCTCCTATTGGGAATGATTACTACTACCTGGTGCATAAATGGGGTAACGACCTACATCCATTTCGAAAAATGCTGATGTGGCCTTTCAAAACTCTTGAAAACTTTATACTTCTGCTTCTTGCCATCAGTTTTTTAACTGCATTGCTGGTTCCAAATGGTATGTTCAGCCAGCAGCAATCTACAACGGAGTTCTTTATGATCTTCTTCTTCATATTCAAGTGGTTTGCAGGCCTGGCTATATTCTATGGCTTTAAAATGGGTAAAAACTTCAGTACAGAGATCTGGAACAGCAAGTTCTACAATGCCTAGAAAGTTAATTTCAGTCTAAATTGTTAAAATAGCAGCTTCCTAATTCGTAATTTAGAGGGATAAACTTTAAATAATGAGTGAGGATATCAGTTATAAAAGGGTCTATACTGGCCCGGAAACCAACGTACAGTATTTACAGGAATTATTCGAAAAAGAAGGGATACACTCGAGGGTTCGAAATGATTTTGACTCAGGGCTAAGAGCTGGTTTTGGTGGAGGCTTACCTGGGCAGGTATTGCTGTTCGTTCTGGAAAAGGAATATGACCTGGCTGTAAAGATCGCCAAGGAAACCTTCCCAAAAGATTTCGATAATGAATAACGAAGAGCTAAATACCGGCGATCCCGGAGTACAAAGAAATAAATGGAACCTCATCCTGGGAATATTATTTCTTGGCTATGGAAGTTTCAGACTCTATCAAAAACTGCAGATGGGCGAAACAGACGCATTCGGAATTTTGCTCGCGGTGGGTTTTATAGGATTTGGGATCTATGATCTTTGGAAATATTATAAAGGCGTATAAATAATAAAATCAAAAACTCCCGGCGAACCGGGAGTTTTTATTTTATATAAAAATCTTTCAAGCGGTCTGCTACCATTTAATGATCGCACTCCCCCAGGTGAACCCACTACCAAAAGCGGCAAGCACCACGATATCTCCTTCCTTGATCTTTCCTTCTTCCCATGCTTCAGTTAAAGCGATCGGGATAGAAGCCGCGGTGGTATTTCCGTATCTCTGTATATTATTATAAACCTGGTCATCCTTAAGCTTGAATTTCTGCTGAACAAACTGGGAGATCCTCAGGTTTGCCTGGTGCGGGATAAGCATATCTATATCTGACACTTCGAGCCCATTGGCCTGCAATCCTTCATTTATAACTTCTGAAAAACGCTGAATAGCATTTTTAAATACAAACTGTCCGTTCATATAAGGGTAATATGGTATATCATCTCCCTGTGGATTCTCGGCAATGATCTCTGGCACCCAATGCTCTGTACTTGGTCCTTTCAAAGAAAGTTCTAAAGCATGTTTACCTTCAGAATGCAGGTGCGTAGACAGAATGCCCTCACCGTTATGATCGCTCCTGGTAAGAACGGCTGCTCCTGCTCCATCTCCAAAGATCACAGAAACCGAACGTCCCCTGGTTGTAAAATCAAGACCTCCACTATGGTTCTCACTACCTATCAACAAAACATTCTTATACATTCCTGTTTTAATGAACTGATCTGCTACAGACATACCGTAGATAAAACCACTACACTGGTTACGTACATCCAATGCCGGGCAAGTGTCTATTTCCAGCATTTCCTGAACCTGAACACCACATCCAGGGAAATAATAATCTGGACTCAGGGTTGCAAAAACGATAAGGTCTATATCATCTTTTGAAATTCCCGCGCGTTCTATGGCTATCTTGGCGGCTTTTACACCCATAACGGCTGTAGAATTGCCGTCACCTTTTTTTATATGTCTTCTTTCCTTAATTCCTGTACGTTCAGTGATCCATTCGTCATTAGTCTCCATCATTTTGGATAGGTCATCATTTGTGACAACGTTTTCCGGAACATATTTTCCTAATCCTGCAATTTTTGTCTGATACATGGACGATAATTATGATATTAAAAATTATTCTTATTAAATTTAAGCAAATTGTAAAAAAACGGGCTCGCAATATAACAAACATTAACATTGATTCCGTTTTTGCTATCCTTAAAGTTTGAATTAAAATTTATTTTATGAACCGAGTTTTTATTTGCCTTTCGGCTGTATTCCTGTTTGTTTCAGGATTAGTCGCCCAGGAGAACCTGGATTATCAAAAACCACCCAAAGAAATCCTTGATCTAATTGACGTACCTCTTGCTCCTGCTACAATTATAGACAGTGATGCAGAAATGATGGTCTTTCTTTACCGGGATCAATTCAAGAGTATTGCAGAATTAAGTGAGGAAGAAATGAGATTGGGCGGTCTACGCATCAATCCTGTTACTAATATTAATAGTAGAGCCAGATATTATAATGATCTTAAGGTGAAAACCGTGAGTGGGACTACCCCTAAAGATGTTACGGGACTACCTGAATCTCCACGTCTTACAAATTTTACCTGGTCACCAGATGAATCAATGATCGCTTTCACCCATACCACCAATGAAGGTGTTGAACTTTGGGTTCTGGATGTGGAAGCAGCAACTGCAAAAAAGCTTACTGAAGCCAGGCTGAATGCAAATATGAGAAGCACCGTGAACTGGTTCAGAGACAATTCTGCACTGCTGGTTACCATGCTTCCATCTGACAGAAAAAAACTAATCGATACTGAAACTTCTGTACCTACAGGACCAACCGTATCGGTAAGTGATGGTAAAGAAGCTCAAAACAGAACTTACCAGGATCTGTTGAAAAACCCAAATGACGAATACAATTTTGAACAGCTTGCCAGATCTGAACTTGTAAAAGTTAGCCTGGATGGAAAAACCACCAAATGGATGGCTCCAAAAATGTATAGTGACATCTCCTTTTCACCTGACGGAAATTATGTGATGATCACCAATATCAAAAAGCCGTTCTCATACCTGGTGCCTTATTACAGGTTTCCTTCAGAAACCAATATTTATGATGCCGCTGGTAAACTTGTAAATAAGATCAATGAAGTTCCTTTAATTGAAGATCTTCCAAAAGGTTTTATGGCAGAGCGTGAAGGAAAAAGGGATTTCACCTGGCGTGATGATCAACCGGCAACTTTGGTTTATGTAAAAGCGCTTGATAGAGGAGATCCTGAAGTTGAAGCTGAATACAGAGATGAATATTTCCAGATAGAAGCTCCATTTAACGACGACGGTAGATCCTTAATTAAGGTAAAAAACAGAGGTAGCAGAATTTTATGGGGAGATAAGAATACAGCTATTGCCTCAGATTACTGGTGGAATACTAGAAATACGAAAACCTATGTTTTTGATCCATCTAATGCATCTAAAAAACCCGAGATCATTTTCGACAGGAATTACCAGGATGTTTACAGTGACCCCGGAAGCTTCGTAACTAAAAAGAATAAATTTGGTAAAAGCGTTCTTAACCTGGATGGGGAAAAAGCCTTCCTTTTAGGATCAGGTTATACCGAAGAAGGTCAATTCCCTTTTGTAGACAAAATAGATCTTGAAGATGGTACTACCAAAAGACTTTATCAGTCTGAATTCAAGAATAAAAAGGAAACTTTAGTAGAAGCCCTGGATATGAAAAAAGGAGAGATCCTTGTGCGTATAGAGTCCTCTAAAGAATATCCGAATTATTTTATCAGGAATATCAATTCAAAAGACGGCTTAACCCAGATCACTACATTTGAAAATCCATTTAAAAGTCTGGAAGATGTAAGCAAGGAAGTGATCACTTATAAAAGAGAAGATGGACTTGAGTTGAATGCCACACTTTATCTACCTGCAGGTTATGATAAAGAGAATCCAGAAAAGCTTCCAATGTTCATGTGGGCATATCCACGTGAGTTCAAGGATAAAAATTCGGCATCCCAAAATACCTCGAATGCCAATGATTTCACCTATCCTTATTACGGGTCACCTATTTACTGGGTAAACCGAGGCTACGTAGTTCTTGATGACGCTTCTTTTCCAATTGTTGGGGAGGGAGATGAAGAGCCTAATGACAGCTTTAGAAAACAATTAGTATCTAATGCCAAGGCGGCGATAGATGCAGTAGATGAAATGGGATATGTTGACCGCGATCGTGTTGCCGTTGGTGGACACAGCTATGGCGCCTTCATGACCGCAAATCTTTTATCGCATTCAGATCTTTTTGCAGCCGGAATAGCGCGAAGCGGTGCTTACAACAGGACCCTGACTCCATTCGGTTTCCAAAGTGAGGAAAGAAGTTACTGGGAAGCTCCAGATGTGTATTACAGGATGTCACCATTTATGCATACAGATAAAATGAAAACTCCTTTACTGCTTATACATGGAGAAGCAGATAATAATTCTGGTACCTATCCTATGCAAAGTGAACGTTACTTCAACGCGCTTAAAGGACTTGGAGCTACGGCGAGACTGGTAATGCTGCCAAAAGAAAGTCATGGCTACAGCGCTAAAGAATCTGTGCTACACGTGTTATGGGAACAGGATCAATGGCTGGAAAAGTATGTAAAGAACAAAAAAGACATCGAGGCAAAAGATGAAACACCTAATGATGCTGCAGGAAAATAAGCTTAAAAAGCTATAATGAAAAATCCCCGGCAATTACCGGGGATTTTTTTTTCATAAAAAAAGGAAGCGCATCCGATTGGGATCGACTACGCTTCCTAACAACCTAACCAATAAATCAACCATTAGAGATACACTCTAAAATTTTGAATATCTACTTTCGCTTTAAGATCATGTAATAGATTGTAAAGGCCAAAAAAGGTCCTACTCATATAGAGAAAATGTCTACTTCCTCTATTTCCATTCATTCTTCGTAATTCAGGGTCTTTCGAATATTTTTCACTTAGTTCAGTAAGATGTTTCCAGAATTGTTCATCGGTAAAATCAAATTTTTCAGATTGATATGGGGTCGAGAACATTGTAAACATCTCATGAAACATTTCTGAAAAGAACTCTTTTTCTTTTTCTGAATCATTCTCATTCAGAATTTCAAGCTCATAGAGTTTTTTGTAAAAAAATTCTTTATCATTTAAATTTTCTCTATTCGTTAAAGAGAAATAAGGCTCATAAAAATCTTCAGGTATCTGTTTGATACAACCAAAGTCTATCGCGATAAGATTTTCATCTTTATCTACCAGGAAGTTACCAGGATGTGGATCTGCATGTACCTGCTTTAATCCGTGGATCTGGAACATATAAAAGTCCCAAAGTGCCTGTCCTATTTTATTGGCCAGTTCCTGATCTTCATTCTGCTTGGCAAAATCGCTCAAATGAATTCCTTCCATCCAATCCATCGAGATGATACGTTCACTCGAAAGATCTTCGTAATATTTAGGAAATCTAAGGTTTGGGATGTGCGAGGAAGCTTCAGAGATCTCTTTACTTTGTTTCACTTCCAGTATATAGTCTGTTTCCTCCAAAAGCTTACCTTCAACTTCCTTAAAGTATTTCTCGGAATCCTTAGAAGATAAATTGAACATTTTAAGCGCTATGGGTTTTACCATAGCAAGATCTGAACTGATACTGTCTGCAACCCCCGGATATTGGATTTTCACAGCAAGTTTTTTCCCATCTTTTGTGGCCTTATGCACCTGTCCGATGCTGGCCGCATTTACCGACTGGGCTGCAAACGTATCATATAGATCTTCCGGATATTCTCCGTGATATTTCTTAAATGTCTTTCTTACCAAAGGAGCAGATAATGGTGGTACACTAAACTGCGCCAGACTGAATTTTTCAACATAAGCTCCAGGTAGAAGGTTTTTTTCCATGGATAGCATTTGTGCTACCTTCAGAGCACTCCCCTTCAAACTTTTCAAGCCGTCATATATATCTGAAGCATTATCTTCATCCAGCTCATCCCTGGTCAATTCAGGATTAAAGGCTTTTTTCCCGTAATATTTAAGGTAATTTCCACCGATTTTCACTCCCGTGGAAACCAGTTTCCCGGTCCTGCCTATTTTTCCTGTTGGTATTTTATCTATGGTTTTCATCTATCTTTCACTTTTGGCTTACGCCATTCTTTCATTCCACAGAAATTTTCCAAAATCTACCACTCTTTCTAAGGGAGTGTTATCAAATAGATCAAATACCGTGTTCACCGATTTTTCTATTGCTATATCTGTACTTTCAAATGCTGGAGAATTATCATCCATCCAGAATTTAAGTAGGAATAAAAACTGTACCCATACTCCTTCAGAAAAGATCATTTCATTCTGCTGAAATAATTTTAGAGATTTTTCCCTATTGCCATCCTGAATAAGAGTTTTAGCGTAACTCTTGATTTTCTTCCTTAAATTTTTCAGTTGGTCTAATCCTTTTAAAGATTGCCCATGTTCATTAAGTACGTAAAGAACGTAACTTCGGTTTGCTGTTAGCACCTCAAAAAATGTATAGAAAAAAGTAAGTAGCTTTTCGCGATTATCGAAAGTCGCGTACTCCTTAGCCTTTTCCATTACACTCATGCTATTCTCAAAAAATTTATCCCAAATAGCTTTTCTTAAACCTTCGAAACTTCCAAAGTGCTTATAAAAATCTGCCTCGGTCATTTCATTATCCTTGGCAAACTTGTAGACACTTCTAGGTGTCTTCTCGTGCTCAAGTACATAATCCATATATATAGCGATAAGTTTATCAGCATTTGGAGCTTTCTTCACTGTCTTATTTCCTGATGTCTTTGCCATAACTTTTAATTCTGATATAAATTTACAACTTTGTTTAAGTAATTCACTTAAAGTTTAAACAAATTATTGTTAAAAATTTCAATCCCTATTGAAAACTAGGTTTTTAGACGCAAAAGACAGTTGCGAATTACATATCGTGTCAGTTTGACAGCAAATCATTAATGGTATTTTTTTTGAATTCAGGAGAGTGAATCAAAATTTAAAACTATAAATATGGCAACCGGAAAAATAAATGTATCTGTTGAAAACATTTTTCCGCTCATCAAGAAGTTTTTATACAGTGATCATGAAATCTTTTTGAGGGAGCTTATATCAAATGCAACCGATGCGACTCTTAAACTTAAACACCTTAGCAGCCTTGGTGAGGCCAACGTAGACTATGGTAACCCTGTGATCGAAGTGAAGATCAATAAAGATAATAATACACTTCACATTACAGACCAGGGAATTGGAATGACCAAAGAAGAAGTAGAAAAGTACATCAACGAAGTTGCTTTTTCTGGCGCTGAGGAGTTCTTACATAAGTATAAAGATTCCGCCAAAGACAGTGGAATTATCGGCCATTTTGGCCTTGGATTCTATTCTGCCTTTATGGTAGCGAATAAAGTAGAGATTCGTACAAAATCTCATAAAGATGAACCAGCTGCCCATTGGGTATGTGAAGGTACTACAGAGTTTACTTTAGAAGAAGGAGATAAAAAAGAACATGGTACCGAGGTTATTCTTCATATAAATGAAGATGATAAGGAGTTCTTAGAAGAGAACCGTATTCAGGAATTATTGGTGAAGTATAACAAGTTTATGCCAATCCCGATCAAATTTGGAACCAAGGAAGAAACTCTTCCGCTTCCAGAAGATGCCAAGGAAGATGCTAAACCGGAAACCAAGACCGTTGATAATATCATCAACAACCCGGAACCGGCATGGACCAAGCAGCCTACAGATCTTGAAGAAAAAGATTATAATGAATTCTATAGAGAATTGTATCCTATGCAATTCGAGGAGCCATTATTCCATATACACCTAAATGTAGATTATCCTTTCAACCTTACGGGAATTCTTTATTTCCCAAGAATGGCCCAGGATATGAACATTCAGAAAGATAAAATTCAGCTTTACCAGAACCAGGTTTTTGTAACCGATAATGTTGAAGGTATCGTTCCTGAATTCCTTACTATGCTAAGAGGGGTGATAGATTCACCAGATATTCCTCTTAACGTTTCCAGATCTTACCTGCAGGCAGATAGTGCCGTGAAAAAGATCTCTAGTTATATCACCAGGAAAGTGGCCGATAAGCTGAAGAGTCTTTTCAATAATAACAGGGAAGATTTTGAGAAGAAATGGAACGATATTAAGATCGTTATTGAATATGGTATGCTTACCGAAGATAAATTCTTTGAAAAAGCAGACAAATTCGCTCTATACCCAACTACAGATGGAGAGTATTATACCTTCACTGAGCTGGAGGAGAAGATTAAGGAGAACCAGACCGATAAGGATGGTAACATGGTTGTTCTTTATGCTTCCAACGAAAATGAGCAGCACAGTTATATTGAGGCTGCAAAGGATAAAGGATATAAAGTATTATTACTGGACTCTCCTATCGTTTCTCACCTGCTTCAAAAATTGGAAACTTCAAAAGAAAAGATCTCCTTTGTACGTGTAGATTCAGATCATGTAGATAACCTTATCAAGAAAGATGACGATAAGATCTCTAAACTTTCTGAAGAAGAAAAAGAGAAGCTGAAAAGTGATTTTGAAAAGGTGATCCCTTCTGAAAAGTATACGATACAGATGGAAGCGATGGACAGCAATGCTGCCCCATTGATCATCACTCAGCCGGAATTTATGCGAAGAATGAAAGAAATGCAGCAGACCGGTGGCGGCGGAATGTTTGGAATGGGCAATATGCCAGAGATGTATAACCTGGTTGTGAATACCAATCACGAGCTCATCAACACCATTCTTAATACCAAAACAGAGAAAAAACAGCAGCGTCTAATTAAACAATCATTAGATCTTGCTAGACTTTCTCAAAATCTCCTTAAAGGAGAAGAATTGACAAACTTCATCAAGAGAAGTTTTGAAATGGTAAAATAAGATCTGTTTAGATCTCATTGAAAACCGCTTTCCACCTCGGAAGCGGTTTTTTATTTCCAATCCCTTTTCTTTCGTATTTTTAACCAAAACTATCCCTGATGAAAAAATTAAGCCTCCTTTTCGCATTGCTTTTGATCATAGCCTGTAAACAGAATACATCTGAAGAAAAGATACCTGTAGAACCAGATAATGGAATTGGAGATGGAGCAACGCCCCCAAAGGTTTTTTCCTTTTCAGAAAATATTGAGGAAGCTCATAACAAGGCTGCTTTCATGACCCGCGAAGCGATCTCCTTCGACATTAACCTGAAATTTGGAGGTAGCACGAGGCTGGACGGCAAGGTTAGCATGACCACTAACTCTTCTAAGGTAAGATTAGATAGATCTAACGGTACCTCTATAATTTATGACGGAGAGGAAGTTTTTATCACTCCAGATACGGCAAACGTTGAAGATGCCAGATTCGATATTTTCACCTGGCAATATTTCTTCGCGATGCCCTTTAAGCTCACAGATCCGGGAACGGTTTGGGAAACACAGGAAAATCGTCTCCTAGACAGTTTGCAATATGAAACCGCGAAACTCAGTTTTGAATCTAACATAGGTGATTCGCCAGATGACTGGTATATCGTTTATAAAGATCCGGAAACGAATAGATTAAAAGCGGCTGCTTATATCGTGACCTTTAGCAAGGATCGCGAACAGGCAGAAAAAAACCCCCACGCTATAGTTTATTCAAATTACCAGAATTATGAGAACGTAGACCTGGCCACCGAATGGCGTTTTCATAACTGGAATGCTGAAACAGGATTTGGAGAAAAACTGGGAGAGGCCACACTTTCCAACTTTAAATTTTTCGAACCTGAAAAAGGCTTTTTTGAAGCTCCGGAATCTGCGAAACCGGTAAAGAAATAAATGAGCTATACCTCTTCGGTAAGTTTATTAATGCTTAGGTTTTTATATACGATCTGGTAAAATTGCTGAACATCATAAGGTTTTATGATGATTCCGCTCATTCCGGCAGCCTTAATATCTTCCCGTATTTCTTCTACCTCAACTGCAGTTAAGGCAAGAATAGGGATATCACGATTAAATTTTCTAATTTCAACTGAAGCCTCCAAACCAGAAATTCCAGGCATATTCACATCCATAAGTACAAGGTCATACTTACCATTATTCACCATTTCGATAGCTTGATGTCCGTTTGCAGCAACTTCGCATTCAAAATCCTTCTTTTCCAGGATCCTTTTGGTGACCACCTGGTTAATTCGGTTATCATCAACGATCAGGATCTTCTTTTTTCCGGAATGATCAATAATTTCTGAAGGCTCGATCTCTTCTAATATTTCCTTCTTAGAATTATCTATTTTGAAGGTTATATAAAAACTGAAGGCAGACCCTTCCCCTTCCTTACTTTCAAGTTTGATCTTGGCGTTGAAAAGTTTAAGCAACCTTTTCACAATTGGCAATCCAAGACCTGTGCCCTGGTAATTATAGTTCGAATTATTTAGCTGGGAGAATTCCTCGAAGATAACCTTCTTCTTGCTTTCCGGAATACCCGGACCATCATCTTTAATTTCGAAATAGATTTTAGACCTGTCTTCTGATGAATCTGTTTGCTTCGCCTGTATGTATATATTACCTCTTTCGGTAAATTTCGTGGCATTACCAACCAGGTTCATAAGAACCTGGGATAGCCGTATCGAATCTCCAATAAGAAAGGTTGGTATATTCTCATCTATATCCAGGTGGATCTTATTCTTGTTCTGTACCCTGGTAAATTCGAAACTATTCACGATGCTATTCATGAGATCCTTCAGGCTGAAGGATACATTCTCCAGTTTTACCTCATTAGACTCCATTTTATTCATCTGGAGAACATCATTAATTAGAGCCAGTAAATAATCTGCTGAGAATTTTAAGGACTTAAGATCTGTTTTATGCTTGTTAAGGCTCTTGTCTTCAAGCAGTAAGGACGTTAGACCTACCACTCCGTATAACGGAGTCCTGATCTCGTGACTAACTGTACTAAAGAATCTTGTTTTTAACAAGGAAAGCCTCTCTGCCTCTACCTTAGCATCCCGGTACTGGATATTCTTGAATTTTAATTTCTCGATAAGGTTCTGCCTGTCACGGTTCACTTTATAAAGGAAGACCAGAATAAAGATCATCCCAATGGAAGAAAATACCATTACCACAACCTTCTCTTTGGACTTCTGAATAATATCATGTTGATATTTCTGTTCCTTCTCAGCGATAAGAAGATCCTTTTTATACTGGTTGAGATTGTATTTCGCGTTAGCGGCCTCTGTTTGTTTTAATTTTTCACTCTCGAAGAACATCGACTTATAATCGATGAATTTTTGCTGCGCCTGGTAAGCGGCTTCATAATCTCCCTGCCTGGCCAGCATTTTTGAATATTCATCATATGCCTCTGCAGCTTCAAAGATCAAACTATCTCTTTCTGCTAACTCAATAGAGGTTTCAAAATAATACTTGGCGGTATCAAATTGCCTTTTATGCGAATAATACCTTCCATGAAGCATATAAATTGGTGAATAGAAATAATCAATTTGGTTCAGGTATTCCGGTTTCTCCTGGACCAGGGAATCCATTAATTCCAGGGAACCATAGATATATGGAAAAGCCTTTTCATATTGCCCATCATCAAGGTAAGTCCAGCCGATATTGGTCTTTGGAGCAATAAGTTCTGAAGTAGCACCAATTCTATTAGCAATATCAATCACTTTATTATAATAGGCAATTCCCCTTTCCTGTGTTTCAGGGATCTCAGAATAAATATTCCCAAGGTTATTATAAGAATGCATTAAAACAGTGTCATTCTTACTTAACTGAGCGTACTCCAGACCAAGTGTGTAATTTTTACGAGCACGTGCACTATCTTCCTGATCGGTATAGGCGTGTCCTAAATAATTATAAGCCTTTGTAACATAATAGAAGTTTTCCTGATCCTTAGCGAGAGTCAAAAGGTTATGAGCTTGTTCGATAGCCTGCTCATAATGGTACTTACCCATCTGATCTGCAATAGTTTCTGAAATAACCCTTAGAGAATCTTCAGAAATCTTATCGGTAGATTGTGCCGCGGAGTAATTCCAGAAAAAAACACATACTAGAATGTAAAGAAAGTAGTTTTTCTTCAAAAGCTGGTTAGGTTAACAGTTAGATTTTGGGGTTTGAAATTACTCTAATTAAAGTATTTACGCAACATTTATTTGTAGGAGTAAAAGTTTTAACAAATTTCTTCGAACGCTAAATTCTCTTATCTTCATCAAAAATTATTTTCATGACCTACCCCTGGCATCTTTATTTAATGGCGATAATGTATATCGTCGCAGGTATTTTTCATTTTATAAAACCTAAAATGTATATGAGAATCATGCCTCGATACCTCCCGGCCCATAAGGCTTTGGTGCTCCTTAGCGGACTGGCAGAGATCATTTTAGGTATTGGCCTTTTGTTCCCGGCAACAAAAGATTACGCCATCTATGGGATAATATTGATGTTGCTTATTTTCTTCCTGGTACACTTCTATATGTTATCCTCAGAGAAAGCAGGAGCGGGACTACCCCGCTGGGCTTTAATTGTAAGGATTTTCTTACAATTTATTATTATCTGGTGGGCATGGTATTATTTAAGATTTTAGAATTTTAATCTCATGAAGATCGATCTTAAAGACGCAGAGCTGGAGTATTACCCCAATTTTCTTGATGAGAAAAAGGCAAATACCTATTTAGATCATCTTAAAAATCTAGATAATTGGAGGCATGATAAAATAAAGCTCTTCGGCAGGGAGATCTATCAACCAAGATTAACTGCCTTGTTCGGTGAATCTGGAAAATCATATACCTATTCAGGCCTGGAAATGAAGCCCGATCCTTTTACCAGGGATTTGAAAGAGATCAAAAGAAAATGTGAGAAATACGCCGAAACCAGTTTCAATGTTTGCCTGGCGAATTATTACCGGGATGGCTCAGATAGCATGGGATGGCATTCTGACGACGAAAAGGAATTAGGAGAAAATCCGATTATCGCTTCTGTAAGTTTAGGAGAAAAAAGAATATTTCATCTAAAACATAAAAAAGATACAACGGCTAAGCATAAAATAAGGCTGCAACATGGCAGCCTTTTAATCATGAAGGGAACAACTCAGGAGTTCTGGAAACATCAGCTTCCAAAAACTAAAATGCAGGTTGATCCCAGGATAAATCTTACTTTCAGAAAGATCTACTAAGAATCCTTCTCTTTACCGGAATATATATCATTAAGGATCTTAGCCAGACGTAAACCTCCTTTTTGCAATTGAGTAAGCACCGTAGGCATATGCTCATACATATAAGAATAGCCTAACTTTTCACCATTTTCTACTCCTGCATAAAGATCTTCAGCCATTGCTCTGGATTCATAGACCCAATCCAATAACTTTCCTTTCTGAATTGATTTAATTTCAGATTTCGTAAGGTCTTTAGTGTTCATTGCCAGTTCTGTATAGCTCATCTGGTAAAAATTGATCATTTCACTGTCCCATACCCTGTGAATATTAGAACCGTCATTGAACCAGCGCACCTGAATATCATTTCCTCCTTTATCTTCGGCATGGCCAGTATGAAAAGGCTGATGAAGATCCCCTACAAAATGAACCAGCATTTTAAGATGAAATTCTTTTTTCTCTTCTGAAGCATTATCATCTTTCAAAACCTGCACACATTTTCTAATAGCCTGTACCAGGTCACCTTTCTCACTAGCTTCCTCAACAACATACTCTTCAGCTTCTGGATCTATATTCACATAGTGCCATGGACCATACTTTCTATAATCCGGATCACTTTTAATATCATCGGCGTAATTAGCGACAAATGCCAGACCGTATCCGTCCAATAGATCGTTGATAGCCTTTTTTGCTTTTTCGGTTAAATGACTTTCGGCTATTTCTGCTGTAGCCCTATGCCCTGTTTTACCCCAATCTCCTTCAGAAGCAAATCCAAAGCTTGAAGCAAATATAAAAGTGACTGCAAAAAATATTCTTCTCATCTTTTTTGTTATTTGCCGCAAATATAATCAAGACAACAAAAAATAACTGTTAACAATACAAAAGATTAAAATTTAAAATTATATATTTATGATATCATTTTAATATCATAACTAATTTCGATCATGACACAGGAAAAATCACTAAAGGCATTTAACGGCTACGTAATGTTATTTCTATTTCTAATACTTTTCTTCGGAAGTATTGCAGCTGTTCTTTCTACAGGCAACCCAACATGGGGCATCGCCTTTATTATCGCTATTTTAATTCTGCCAGGGCTTATCCTGGTAAATCCCAACGAGTCCCGCGTACTTTTGCTTTTTGGAGATTATAAGGGAACCGTAAAACAAAACGGATTATTCTGGGTAAACCCCTTCTATACTAAAAAGAAAATATCGCTTAGGGCAAGAAACTTTGATAGTGAGCGTCTTAAGGTGAACGATAAACTTGGTAACCCGGTAATGATTAGCACCATCCTGGTATGGAGGGTCGAGGATACCTTTAAAGCATCTTTTGATGTGGATAATTTTGAGAATTTTGTGGTAGTGCAAACAGATGCTGCGGTAAGAAAACTTGCCAGTTTGTATCCTTATGATAATTTTGCCGACGAAGGACTGGATGAGGATATTACCCTTAGATCGAGTGTAAATGAGGTAAGCGATGCCTTAGAAAAAGAGCTGGAAGAAAGATTACATATTGCCGGTATCGAAGTCCTGGAAGCAAGGATCGGATATCTGGCCTATGCCAATGAGATTGCCAGCGCCATGTTAAAAAGACAACAGGCTACTGCAATCGTTGCCGCAAGACATAAGATCGTTGAAGGTGCCGTAAGTATGGTAGAAATGGCTCTGGATGAATTAAGCAGAAAAGAAGTGGTAGAACTTGATGGAGAAAGAAGAGCAGCTATGGTTAGTAATCTTATGGTAGTTCTTTGCGGAGATAAAGATGCGACTCCTGTGGTAAATGCCGGAACCCTGAATCATTAGGAATGCGAATTTTTAAGGAAGAACAGGCTTTCAGGCAATGGTGGTTCATCGCAATCCTCGCTCTTACCATGGTAGGCTGTATTATTCCCATGGTAAAAAATTATCAATTACACGGAACGGCGACCGCGGAATTTTTTGGCCTGGGTCTAGTGCTATTGATCATCCTTCTTTTCTGGGTTTTGAGATTACATACTAAGATCGATGCCAAGGGAATAAGCGCCAGGTTTGAAGCTTTTAGCTTTTTCAGGAAAGAATTTAAATGGAGTGAGATCAATGAGTGTTACGTCAGGAAATATTCTCCCTGGACAGAATATGGCGGTTGGGGAATTCGAGTATCCCGCAAGAAAAAAGCTTATAATGTATCAGGAAATATAGGCATACAGATCATTACAAAAGACAAAAAGAAATTCCTGATAGGAACCAATAAGCCTGAAGAAGCCAAAAAAGTGATCAGGCGATATCAGGAAAAATTAAACCAGAAATGAAAAAAATCAGCATAACCCTTATTCTCCTTTTAAATATATCCTTTTCAGGATTTGCCCAGGAGGTAAAATATACCGAAGAAGAATTAAGTATAAACGAGTTGATCCCTGGAACCTTAACCAGGCCAGCAGATCAAAAGGCAGAAAGCCTCATCATTTTTATACAGGGCTCTGGTCCTACAGACAGGGATGGGAACCAATCCATGATGAAAAACGATGGAATGAAAAAGATGGCTCGCGAACTTGCCGGAAATGGTATAGCTTCCTTTCGTTTTGATAAGAGGATCTTCAAAATGATGGAACTTAAAATGAAGATCGAAGACCTCAGCATTTCAGATATGGCTGGTGATGTAGTAGATATACTTAATTATTTTAAAGCTAAGGATGAATTTGAAAATTTCATCGTAGCCGGTCACAGCCAGGGATCGCTAATTGGGATACTGGCTTCCAAGGAACATGCAGATGCGTTTATTTCCCTGGCTGGCCCGGGACAACCTATAGATGACATTATAGTAGAACAGTATTCAAAGATGGCACCTGAGCTGGGAGAAAGTACCCGTAAAAAGTTTGACGAGCTAGAGGAAAAAGGAACTACAGAAAATGATAATCCTATGCTTGCTTCCATCTTCGCACCATATGTACAGCCTTTCATTAAAAGCTGGATGCAATACGATCCTTCAGAAGAAATTAAAGATCTGGACATCCCGGTTTTGATCATTAATGGAACCATGGATATTCAAACAGAACCGAAGGAGGCTGAAATGCTGCATTCTGCCAATGAAAATTCCAAGCTGGTGTTACTTGAGAACATGAACCATATTTTCAGAAAAGTAGAAAGCAAAGACAGGCTGGTAAACACCAAATCCTACAACGAACCCAACAGGCCTTTACATCCTGAATTGATCCCGGTTATTACCGATTTTATCAAAGAACTTGAGTAAATTATGGGCAAGAAAAAAGCATTCGCCTTACGAGTAGATGAAGATATGTTAAAAGCTATCGAGAAATGGGCTTCAGATGAATTTCGAAGTACCAATGGGCAGATAGAATGGATGCTAAACAAGGCTTTAAAAGAAGCAAAAAGAAACCCTAAAAATAAAAAGCAGGAAGAATAATGTTCAAAATAATTTTTTCAGACATTGACGGCACACTGCTGAATGCCGAAAGAGATCTTTCAGATTACACCGTAGAAACTATTAAAAAGCTTAATAATTCCAATATTCCTTTCATTCTAATTTCTTCAAGAATGCCCGCAGCAATGAGGCATCTTCAGAAAAAGATGGATATAGAACACCTGCCTCTTATCAGTTATAATGGAGGTTTGATCCTGGTGGATGGAAAATCGGTAAGCTCTACCGAAATCCCAATTGATATTCTTAGTGACCTGAGCAAATTCAACGAGAGCATCGATGTACATTTAAGTTTGTTTCATAATGATGAATGGTATGTGCCCAAAGACGATTTCTGGACCAGGCGGGAGATCAACAACACCAAGGTAAATCCTGAATTTGAAAGCAACAGCAATGTTATTTCTAAATGGAAAAGCGAGGAAAAGGGAGCTCACAAGATCATGGCCATGGGTGAAGAGGAAAATATAGACCGCATCCGGGATTTCCTACTAGAAAATTATCCGGAAGATCTGCACCTATATCGATCAAAACCTTCTTACCTGGAAATAGCTCCAAAAGCGATCTCGAAATTAACCGCGGTAGAACATTTGCTGGACAATCATTTCAGAATCCCACTTTCCCAAAGCATGGCCTTTGGAGACAATTACAATGACATCGAAATGCTAAAAGGTGTAGGAATGGGTATCGCTGTTGGAAATGCAAAGCCAGAGGTACTGGAAATAGCGCATATGGTGACGACTCCCGGAAAAGAAGATGGCGTAGCAAAAAGCATTTCAGAATTGCTCAAAATTTAAGTTTGTACTGCCTTTAATCCTAAATAATAAAAATTGTATTTTGCCGGCCATCTAGTCTAATTTTATGGAAGAAACTACTTATTTTACTAATGACGCGATAGTCTTCGGACTTCTAATGCTCGCACTGGGCTTCGTTTTTTATACATCTTCAAAGAAAGAAGGTTTTTGGGGTAAATTTTATAAAATTGTTCCAGCCTTATTAATGTGTTACCTCATCCCTGCAATCTTCAATTCTTTAGGATTGATCGATGATGAGACTTCACAATTATATTTCGTAGCCAGTAGATTTCTGTTACCGGCAGCCCTGGTTCTTATGACTTTGAGTATAGATCTAAAAGCCATTTTCAACCTTGGACCCAAAGCATTGATCATGTTCTTTGCTGGAACTATAGGTATCGTACTTGGTGGTCCCCTGGCCATTCTTATTATGTCTGTAATATCACCTGAAACTTTAGGCGGTGTTGGGCCAGATGCTATTTGGCGAGGCCTTTCTACCATTGCCGGAAGCTGGATTGGTGGAGGTGCCAACCAGGCCGCAATGCTGGAAATCTATGAGTACAACCCCGAACTATATGGCGGTATGGTCCTCGTGGATATCGTAGTGGCGAATCTCTGGATGGCCATCATCCTTATGGGAATTGGTAAAAATGAAAGTATAGACAACTGGTTAAAAGCAGATAATTCTGCAATACAGGAACTAAAGGTGAAGGTGAGCAGTTATGCTGAAAGCGTAACCAGAATTCCAACCCTACCAGATTTTATGATCATGCTGGCGCTGGCCTTCGGAGCCGTGGGAATTGCGCATTGGGGAGCAGATGGAATGTCTGAATACCTTCTCGCCAATTTTGAAATCTTCAGCGATTCCAAAAGCGCGCTTTCCTCATTTTCGTCGCAGTTCTTCTGGATGATCACTATCGCTACTGCCATCGGGATACTTCTTTCTTTTACCAAAATGAAAAAATATGAAGGAGCCGGAGCAAGTAAAATAGGAAGTATTTTCATTTATATCCTGGTCGCTACCATAGGTATGAAAATGGATCTTGGGAAGATCTTCGAAAACCCGGGCTTATTAGGCATTGGTCTTATCTGGATATTGATCCATGTGATCGTATTGCTTACTACCGCAAAACTTATAAAGGCACCTTATTTCTTTTTGGCAGTTGGAAGCCAGGCGAATGTTGGAGGAGCCGCCTCTGCACCAGTGGTTGCAGCTGCGTTTCATCCTTCTTTAGCTACGGTTGGAGTATTGCTAGCTGTCTTTGGATACGTGGTAGGAACATACGGCGCGATCCTGTGTACAATTTTAATGCAAATAGCAGCCGGGAGTTAGTATTAAACAGAAAAATATAAGATATTTGCCCACCTTAAAAAATCTGAATTCAACACATGAAAAAATTAGCTCTTCTTTTAGTTATTATAATAAGCATCACAGCTTGTTCTGAGAAAGAAAGCAACCTTATTGTTAGCGGTGAAATTAAAGGTCTTAAAAAAGGAACCCTTTATCTTCAGAAAATAAAAGACACCGTTCTGGTAAATGTAGACTCTGTAATTGTAGATGGCGATCCAAATTTCGCTATGGAGACCTATATTGAAAGCCCGCAGATCATGTACCTCTATTTAGAGAAAGTTGACAATAACAGATACGACGATCGTATAGATTTTTTCGCAGACAAAGGCGAGGTTACCATTAATACAAGTCTTGAGAAATTTGAGACCAATGCAAATATCGTTGGTTCTGTAAATCAGGAAAAACTGGTGGAATACCGTAAAATGATAAGCAGGTTTAACGATCAAAACCTTGATCTAATCAAGGAGAGTTTTGAAGCTGAAAAAGCTCAGGACGAAGAAAAATTAATGGAGATCGATAAGAAATATGATAAACTTCTGAAAAGAAAGTACCTGTACACCGTGAACTTCGCCATCAATAACAAGGAACACGAGATCGCTCCTTACCTTGCCCTTTCAGAAGTATTCGATGCTAATATAAAATATCTGGATACCATTTATTCTTCTCTGGCTCCGAAAGTAAAGAAATCGAAATATGGAGAAGAATTGAAAGATTTTTTAAAGGAGCGCAGAAAGCAGGAAAAACTTGAAGAGAAAGTTGAAGATCAGACTGTGGATCAAAATTCATAGGACAAATCAATTTCACATATAACATTAAAGGAGCCACTCGGCTCCTTTTTTAGTTTATAACAAGTTCTTAATATTTCATTGGCTCAATTTAGCTTATGCATTAATTATCTTGAGAAAAATTCTTTTTACTATGCATAATACCAATCGAGATTATGACCTCATCTGTGTTGGTGGCGGAATAATGAGCGCTACTCTTGCGCTAATGCTTAAGCTTACAGACCCAAAACTGAAAATTATAATTTTTGAAAGACTGGGCAGTGTAGCCCAGGAAAGCACCAAGGCCTGGAATAATGCCGGGACGGGACACTCGGCTTTTTGCGAACTTAATTATACTCCCCAGGATGAAAATGGCGAGGTAGACATATCCAAGGCTATCGATATCTTTCAGCAGTTTGAAAGATCTAAACAATTCTGGTCATACCTGGTTGAACAAAAATTAATAAAGGATCCTCAGAGTTTCATACATACCATACCTCACCATGCCTGGGTACGGGGAGAAAAAGATGTGGAGTTTCTTAAAAAAAGATACGAAGCCATGAGCTCAAATTTCATGTTTGAGGAAATGAAATTTTCAGACAAACATGAAAAACTGAAGGAGTGGTTCCCTCTTATCATGAAAAATCGTTCAGCAGATGAAGTAATGGCCGCGACCAGAATGGAACTGGGAACAGGAGTGAATTTTGGATCACTTACCGAACAATATTTTAAGATCCTTGAAGAGCAGTTCGAGGTGCCGGTATTAAGAAACCGCGAGGTTCTGGACATAGATCCGGATGGCCCTGAAGACTGGTCGGCCAAAATTAAAGACAGAAATACCGGCGAAACAAGTTATTATGATGCCGAACATATATTTATAGGTGCTGGTGGAGGTGCCTTACCCTTGCTTCAAAAAGTTGAGATCCCCGAAAAAGATGGCTATGGTGGTTTCCCCGTAAGTGGCCAGTGGCTATTTTGCAAGAACAGGGAGACCATAGAGAAGCATCATGCTAAAGTTTACAGCAAAGCCGGGGTGGACGCTCCACCCATGTCTGTTCCTCATCTTGATGCCAGGTATATAAATGGTAAAAAGGAACTGCTATTTGGGCCCTTTGCCGGGTTCAGCACAAAATTCCTGAAAGAAGGATCTATTCTGGATCTTCCCAAATCTATAAAACTTGACAATCTACCCTCCATGTGGGGTGTATTCTGGCATAACCTTCCCCTTACCTCCTATCTTATCGAGCAGGTGAGAATGGATCACGAGGACCGTGTGAACGACCTGAAGGTCTTCATTAAAGATGCAAATCCCGATGACTGGGAGTTAAAAGTCGCTGGCCAACGTGTTCAGATCATTAAGAGAGATAAAGAACAGGGAGGAGTACTGGAATTCGGCACCGATGTGGTGCATAGCAAGGATGGAAAGATCACAGCTCTTTTAGGAGCTTCGCCGGGAGCTTCCACAGCAGTTCATATTATGCTGGAAGTACTAAGGATCGCTTTTCCTGAAAAAATAGAATCTGAAGAATACCGTGAAAAACTGAATAAAATGATCCCTTTCTGGGATAAAGATGTTCGTGAGGATGAAGCATATTTTAAAAAGGTACAGGAAAAATGCTCAAAAAACCTGGAACTGGAAGTATTACATTGATCCAGAATTAAAAATGAACTTACCTGAAAATAAAAAACCTCTCTAAAAAGAGAGGTTTTTGCTAAGAGCCGATGGAGGGACTCCCTTCGACTTCGCTCAGGACAAGCTTCTCGTCCCAACGTGATAAAAACAAAAAAGCCCCTCCTAAAGGAGAAGCTTTTCTTTGAGCCGATGGAGGGACTCGAACCCACGACCTGCTGATTACAAATCAGCTGCTCTAGCCAGCTGAGCTACATCGGCAACTTATTAAAGTGCGTTAAGCTTTTCGATCAAAGCGTTTGCTTTAGTCTCAAGCTCAGACTGAACTTCTTTAAAGTGTTTCTGTTTATTTTCAACGTCACGACGGTTGATCTTCGTGATCAATGCATCGTATTCTTTAATAGCCTCGTCCACGATCGCCTCAGATTTCGCTGGGTCTTCTTTTGGGTTAGCCATTTGGTGAATATAGGCAGCATCGATGATGTCTCCCATTACATAATTCACGTCCTTTTTAAGCAATCTTTTACTCGCCATTATCATTAAATTTCGGCTGCGAATTTAAACTATTTTTCGAAACCAAAATGATTTTTCGATAAAATTAATTCTGATTTTTTTTCAAAACATATAAAGCTTCGGGCATATGCTTTTTTGCATTCATGCTATTGAATTTATGAAGCAGCTTGCCTTGCTTATCAAAAATGAAAGTTTCCCTACCCGGGATCAAACCAAGCAGACTTGATTTTACGCCAAATACATCTCTTGCCCTTTTTTTATCGTCTGAAAGGAAAACGTATGGCAGGTTATACCTTGATGCAAATTTTGAATGTGATTCAGTAGAATCCCCGCTTATTCCTATTACCTCAGCACCTAGTTCTTTAAAATCCTCGTAACTGTCTCTAAAACTACAGGCTTCTTTAGTACAGCCCGGGGTGAAATCTTTCGGATAGAAATATACTACAAAGGCCTTCTTCCCTATGAGATCTGAAAATTTAAATGCTTTTCCATTCTGATCCTTTAATTCCAGATCTGGTACTTTATCGCCTACGTTCATATTAATCTCCTTTATAAGTCACGAAGTTCCTTGGTGTTTCGTACAAGGTAACTTCCAGTTCATGACTTTTATTTATCTTTTTTCGCAATTTATTCCATATCACTACGGCAATATTTTCTGCAGTAGGATTCAATTCTTTAAACTCGGGAACTTCAATATTAAGGTTCTTATGATCAAAAGGTTCTTCAACTTCAGAATTTATAAGGTCCTTTAGAATTTTCAGGTCCATCACAAAACCAGTTTCAGGATCTGGTTCTCCGGTAACTGAAACGATAAGCTCATAATTATGCCCGTGGTAATTAGGGTTACTACATTTTCCAAAAACTTCAAGGTTGCGCTCATCATCCCAGTCTTTTCTAAAAAGACGATGCGCCGCATTAAAGTGAGCTTTTCTATGGACCGTTACTCTCATAATCCTACGTGTGAAGAATATTTATCGAAAATGATCTTAAACCATTCGGTGTAAATATGTGGATTCTTTTTCATGTCCACTTTTAGATCATCTAGCGACACCCATTTCCAGGCAGCCACCTCATCTGGGTTAAGATCTGGGACTCCTTCATAATTTCCCACAAGAATATGATCGTATTCATGTTCTGTAAGTCCGTTATCAAACGGTGCTTTATAAATAAAAGAAATGGTATCCTTTAGATCTGTAGAAAACCCCATTTCTTCCTGAAGTCTTCTTTTTCCAGCCTCAACATTAGATTCTCCCTCTCTTTGATGACTACAGCAGGTGTTGGTCCACAATCCTGGAGAATGATATTTTGACAAGGCCCTTTGCTGGATCATCAGCTCATTTTTGTCATTGAAAACAAATACTGAAAAAGCTCTGTGCAGTAAAGCTTTTTCGTGGGCTTCTATTTTCTCCATGAGCCCAATTTGCTCGTCTTTTTCGTTAACTAAGATTACTTTTTCTTCTGCCATTTTTTTAATTGAAGCTCAAATGTACAAAAACAGTGATTTGTATCATAAAGAAGCTGATTAAGCAATTCCTAAAGTTTTAGGTTTCCGCTATAAATATCGCAGTTTATGGAAAGTATGAATTCAGATCGGCGGTTCTTTTCATGGTCATTTTCAGAACATCTTACGCCGTTCCTGCAGTTGTTGACCAGCTCGGTCTCCCCATAGCCCCTACCGGAGATCCTGGCTTCATCAACACCACTATTGATTAGATAATCCATGGTAACCGCCACCCGTTCCTTAGAAAGTTTAATATTGTAGCTATCGTCTGCCCTGCTATCTGTATGGGATCTTATATCGATAAGCAATTCTGGATATTCAAGCATATAGGCCGCGATCTCATCCAGTTGTTTTGCCGCTTGAGATTTGATTTCAGCCTTATCGAGGTCGAATAAAATCGGATCCAAATTCAGCATTTTAGCCAGATCGTCCCCTACCCTCGCCGCAAAGATCTTATCTCCCTGTGCATTCTGAAATCTTATGATATTCTCTTTGCGCTTCACTTCTGCAGCATAAAAGCTCCAGTTGAAAAAAGCTCTCATGGCCGCAATATTCTCAGGAGCATCACCAGAAAAATCATGGGAAGCCTGGTACATTACCAATCCGTTCCTGGCATCACCAAAACCATTGCCGTAGATCATAACAGCTCCGGGACCATTTGAAAGTAAAGGAACATCTGGAGCCGAGACATCTATGATTATCTGCCTGGCAGATTGACGCCAGACATTCGCTTTTTTAGGATAAAAAATACGTTCAGAACCATTGATCAAAGCTTTATCGCTTCGTCCCAGGTATTGTGAAACGGGATCGGCTGGGAGTTGATGCGTATATGGAGGAGTGGCATACCGGTGTTCATAATACGGAATGAGACCAGTGGTCCTGGCCCCTGCAGCGCCTTCAGATAAAAAATTTAATTGGATAATTTTTGTAGTATCCACCGCCGGGACCATTCCGTGTAAATTCTCCAGCTGGCTCCCGGCATGGCAACCGGCCCAAATCGCACCTTTATATTCCCTGTTCCAGTAATAAAGATTCTTATGAGTTTCAAATTTTGGTTCAGCATGAGGCATCACAAAGATATCATCACAAACTCCCAGTTCATCTGGTGTCTTCCAGTTGCTGGAATTATAGCCTCCATGGGCATCCCCGGGGATACCGGCCGCCCTAAAATATGCCAGCGCGATACTACCGTTTTGCTTATCCAGTGTCCATTTTGGAGCAATGGAAAGATCTGTAAATATGGGTAAAGCTTTATCCTCACTCAAATAAGTTCCAATTATCCCCCGATCTTCCCAGTTCTGGATCCTGGATCTTACCTCTTCCGTTATATAAGAAACCGGGATCACAAAAGAACCTGATCTAAAATCTTCCTCGCCAAGCCTGAAATCAACTCCATCCTTCCTTTTTTCAGGATCTATAATCCATTTGATCTCTACCGGGTATTCACTTAATAACTCGTAGATAAAACCATAGGGCTTTAAGGCATTAGCAGTTGTCTGCGGAGTAATACCAAGGTTAATGGCGTAAGAATCCTTGGCAATTGTTTCGGTGTGGATTTGAGAAAATGAAGAGAAGCTGAAAATAAGATTTACAGTAAAAAACAAAATTACAGATCTAAGATCTTGTAGGGTAAAATCCATCATTTCTCACAGGATTACATCAAATATCCGCCATATCGAACATATACCCAATAAAGTTACTGTTTAATGGTTTAAAGGTGAAATTTCAACGATAAAAAGGCGACCTCTTTAAAAAGGAAATTCGTGAAAATAATAGTATTTTTGCCGCTCCAATATCAGCAGGTATGAAGCATTATCAGAAAGAGATAAATAAAAGAAGGACATTTGGTATCATTTCTCACCCCGATGCCGGTAAAACCACGTTAACAGAGAAGCTTTTGCTTTTTGGTGGTGCTATCCAGGAAGCCGGAGCGGTGAAATCTAACAAGATCAAGAAAGGTGCTACCAGTGACTTTATGGAAATTGAGCGACAGAGAGGGATCTCGGTGGCTACTTCTGTTCTTGCATTTGAATACCGCGATATTAAAATAAATATCCTGGATACTCCGGGTCACAAGGATTTTGCTGAAGATACTTTCAGAACTCTTACTGCTGTAGATAGTGTGATCGTAGTGATTGATGTTGCCAAAGGTGTGGAGGAACAAACTGAAAAACTGGTAGAGGTTTGTAGAATGCGTAACATCCCAATGATCGTTTTCATTAACAAACTTGACCGTGAAGGTAAAGATGCTTTTGAACTACTTGATGAGATCGAACAAAAACTGAATCTTACCGTAACTCCTTTGAGTTTCCCTATTGGGATGGGTTATGATTTTAAAGGAATCTATAACATATGGGAAAAGAATGTGAATCTCTTTACCGGAGATCCGAGAAAAGATATCGAAGAAACAGTAGAGATCAGCGATCTTAAATCTGAAGAACTTGATGAATTGATAGGAGGTTCCGCAGCTGAAACTCTTAGAGAGGAGCTTGAACTTGCGCAGGGTGTATATCCCGAATTTGATCGCGAAGCATATCTTGAGGGAAGGCTGCAACCGGTATTCTTTGGTTCTGCCCTGAATAATTTTGGTGTTAGAGAATTGTTGGATTGTTTCATCAAGATCGCTCCCCCACCACGACCTAAAGAAAGTGATACCAGAATTGTAAAACCAGATGAAAAAGATTTCACAGGTTTTGTATTCAAGATCCATGCGAATATGGATCCTAAGCATCGCGACAGGCTGGCCTTTATAAAGATCGTTTCAGGAAAATTCGAAAGGAATAAGAATTATCTTCATGTTCGCCATAACAAGAACATGAAGTTCTCTTCTCCAAACGCTTTCTTTGCTGAAAAGAAAGAGATCGTGGATGTTTCTTATCCTGGTGATATCGTTGGACTTCATGATACCGGGAACTTTAAAATTGGAGACACTCTTACTGAAGGTGAAAACCTGATGTATAGAGGGATCCCAAGTTTCTCCCCGGAACACTTTAGGTATATCAACAATGCCGATCCTATGAAATCCAAGCAATTGGAAAAAGGAATTGACCAGTTGATGGACGAAGGGGTTGCCCAGCTATTTACTTTGGATATGAACGGCAGGAAGATCATCGGGACTGTGGGAGCACTTCAGTTCGAAGTAATTCAATATCGTTTGGAGCACGAATACGGTGCTAAATGCACTTACGAGAATCTGAACGTACATAAAGCTACCTGGATCGAAGCTGAAGATGAAAAGAGTGAAGAATTCAAGGAATTTAAAAGGGTAAAATCTAAATACCTCGCTAAGGATAAATCCGGGCAAATGGTATTTCTTGCCGATTCCCAGTTCTCTTTACAAATGACGCAACAAAAATATCCATCTATAAAATTCCATTTTACGTCTGAGTTTTAAGATTCGTTAGCCTGAACTTGATTCAAAACCTATCATTTGAGATGCTGAAACTAGTTCAGCATGACGAAAAAAATAGAAAGTCACCCTGAACTTGTTTCAGGGTCTTTAATTTAGGATACTTAAACTCCGGCTGGGTTTGGGCAAAATGAATTTAATTGGAAGCTAAATTTTAAAAGTCATTTTAATAGGATAGATACACCCACAAATTTTACTATTTTCGGGACAAAGTATACCTATGTCCCTAATCAACCAATTCATTGAAGATTTTGCCTCTTTTGTATGGGGTATTCCATTAGTCATCCTGCTTATTGGTGGCGGGATCTATCTCTTAATTTATTCCCGATTTTTACCTTTCAGATACCTTGGACATTCTGTTGAAGTGCTTCGTGGTAAGTATAACAATCCGGATGATCCGGGGGATATCAATCATTTCCAGGCTTTATCTACAGCCTTGTCCTCAACGGTGGGAATGGGTAATATTGCCGGGGTAGCAGTCGCTATCGCCGTAGGTGGCCCAGGTGCGATCTTCTGGCTATGGATTAGTGCTATTGTAGGTATGGCCACAAAGTTCTTTACAAACAGCCTGGCGGTGATGTACCGAGGTAAAGATACCGAGGGGAAAATTCAGGGTGGAGTAATGTACTTTATCGTTGAAGGTCTTGGCAAAAAATGGAAACCTCTGGCTGTATTTTTCGCAGTGGCGGGTCTGGTAGGTGCCTTACCGGTTTTCAATGTGAACCAGCTTACGCAGGCGATCAATTATATCCTGCTTGAACCTAACAATATTGAAACAGGATTTACCTCCAGCCTGATTATAGGAATTGCTCTTACACTTATTACCACTGTTGTTATTATTGGAGGTTTGGACCGTATAAGTAAAACTGTTTCTAAATTAGTACCGGCGATGGTGGCCTTATATTTTGTTTCGGTTCTGGCAATTCTATTGGTGAATTACGAGGTGGTTTTCCATTATTTCGGGATGATATTTACAGATGCTTTTGCTGCTAATAATTATAAGGGAGAACCGCTTCTGGGAGGTTTATTAGGAGGCTTGATCTTACTTGGGATAAGACGAGGGGCATTTTCTAATGAAGCCGGAATTGGTACAGCTACGATGGCGCATGGTGCCAGTAAAACTTCTGAACCTATCAGGGAAGGTCTTATCGCCATGTTAGGCCCGGCCATCGATACTTTGGTGGTTTGTACTTTAACGGCAATGGCAATTCTGGTAACAGATGTATGGCAGACAGAAGATGTGAATGGGGTAAGCCTTACCGCCGCGGCATTTGACCAGGCGATTCCATATGTTGGACATTACTTATTATTGCTTTGTATACTTGCCTTTAGTATATCATCGCTTTTCTCTTATTCCTACTACGGAACAAAATGTCTTTCATTCCTTATAGGTGCCGAAAACAAAAAATATTACAACTGGGTCTATATTCTGAGTATCATTATTGGAGCTACAACCTCATTAAGTTTTATCCTGAATCTAATCGACGGATTTTTCGCTTTAATGGCAATTCCAACTATGATCGCTACATTGATTCTTTCACCAAGAGTTATGAAAGCCGCAAAGATCTATTTTGCCAAATACAATGATTAGTAGGATTTTTTCGCTTTAAAAACTGAAAATAAAAAAGAGATTTCTCAGTCGCTATGCTCCTTCGAAATGACAATTTTAATCTTGTCATTCAGGGCAACGAGAGAAATCTCTTTTTTAGTAAATCTGTATTGCTAAACTACGCCTGTCCTGTAGGACCAAAATTAAGTGGCAACGGAGCTTTATCATAATCCCTGATCTCTCCATGAGCCTGCTCAAATTTATTGATGTTATCACCTAAGGCCTTTAATAACCTTTTGGCATGCTGCGGAGTAAGGATGATCCTGGACTTAACTTTACTCTTAGGCCTTCCCGGCATGATATTCACAAAATCCACCACAAATTCTGATACAGAATGGTTGATAATGGCCAGGTTGGAATAAGTTCCTTCTGCCACGGCTTCATCCAGCTCTATATTGATCTTTCCTTTTTGGTTTTTATGTTTTTTATCGTCTTCCATGATTTAAATTTTCTTCAATTTAATATTTATTTTTTACCTGCTATTTATCGCGCTTGTAAAACACATAATCTGAAACCACTGGATCTATACCTTCTTTCCTGAATTCGGTAGCGATCTGCCCGCGATGATAGGTAGAATGATTCACCATATGGAAAATAATATCCCGAACTGAATTCTGATATTGTTCACCTTTGGTATTCTTATATTCCACTACCCTGTCCAGATCCTCTTTTTCCAGTACCTCCATTGTAGCTTCAAAATTCTCGTTCTCGGCATACTCCATCTGATCCTTCTCCAGGTTCTTCCAGAGTTCAACTTCCTCTTCGCTTCCCTCCAACCTGTAATTCCAGATCTTATGAGCATTTAGCGTATGTGATAAAAGATTTATGGCCCTGTCTGGCACCATAAAATGCAGATCCCCATCATTGAATTTCTTAATGATCTCCAGGTTATAATAATGGGAATATTCCAGTAATTGTTTAAAGTACTCCTTCATATATCAAATATCGTTATAAATAAAAAAAGGCCCCACAGTTCGTGGAGCCTTTTTTCTGAAATATTATCAGGAATTAGTTATAGTTAACTTCCTGTTTCTTCTCAAGCATCTGGTCGAATTCTTCTTTAGAACCAACGATAATGCTATCGTATTTTCTCATACCTGTACCTGCAGGAATTCTGTGTCCTACAATTACATTTTCCTTCAATCCTTCAAGTTGATCGATCTTACCGCTTACCGCAGCCTCGTTCAATACCTTAGTTGTTTCCTGGAAGGAAGCAGCCGAGATGAATGATTTAGTCTGAAGTGAAGCTCTGGTAATACCCTGAAGTACCGGATTCGCAGTAGCCGTGATCACATCTCTGGCAGTAGCAAGATTCTTATCTTCTCTTCTAAGAATAGAGTTCTCGTCTCTTAGATCTCTTGGAGTGATAATCTGTCCTGGTTTCAGCCTTTCTGAATCACCTGCATCTTCGATAACCTTCATTCCGAATAACTTGTTGTTCTCATCGATGAAATCATCCTTATGAACAAGTTGGTTTTCAAGGAATATAGTATCTCCCGGATCAACGATTCTTACTTTACGCATCATCTGTCTTACAACAACCTCAAAGTGCTTATCGTTAATCTTCACACCCTGTAAACGGTATACTTCCTGAACTTCGTTCACAAGATACTGCTGTACAGCGTTTGGTCCTTTAATGTTCAGGATATCCTCTGGAGTGATAGAACCATCTGAAAGTGGCATACCAGCTCTTACGTAATCATTTTCCTGAACAAGGATCTGATTGGATAACTTAACCAAGTATTTCTTAACCTCTCCAAGTTTAGACTCAACGATGATCTCACGGTTACCTCTTTTGATCTTACCAAAAGATACAACACCATCGATCTCAGATACTACCGCAGGGTTAGATGGGTTACGCGCTTCGAAAAGCTCGGTTACCCTTGGAAGACCACCCGTAATATCCCCTGCTTTAGATGATTTACGTGGAATCTTAACCAGAATCTTACCAACTCCGATCTTCTCTTCGTTGTCCACCATAAGGTGAGCACCTACCGGAAGGTTATAAGAACGAATTACTTCGTCTTTCTTACCTAGGATGTGTAAGGTTGGGATCAATTTCTTGTTACGAGATTCAGAAATTACTTTTTCCTGGAATCCTGTCTGCTCATCGATCTCTACCTGATAAGTAACACCTTGTTCAACGTTCTCATACTTGATCTTACCGGCGAATTCTGAAATAATCACACCGTTATATGGATCCCAAGTACAGATCACATCTCCCTTGCTTACTTTAGCACCATCATTGATATTGATCTGTGCACCGTAAGGAATGTTGTTGTTACTTAATACAACTCCTGTTTTCTTATCCTTGATCTTAAGTTCAGCAGTACGAGAGATCACGATGTCTGCAGTTCCACCATCTGGGGCTTCACCTTTAACAACTTTTAGATCTTCGATCTCTGCAATACCATCAAATCTTGCTTCAAGTTTGTTATCTTCAGAAATGTTACCAGCAATACCACCCACGTGGAACGTACGTAGTGTAAGCTGTGTACCAGGTTCTCCAATAGACTGTGCAGCAACAACACCAACAGCTTCACCTGTTTGTACGATCTTGTTGGTTGCAAGGTTTCTACCGTAACACTTGATACAGATACCTTTCTTCGCCTCACAGGTAAGTGGTGAACGTACTTCAACACTTTCGATTGGCGCAGCTTCGATCTTAGCAACGATCTCTTCAGTTATTTCTTCGTTTCCAGCAACAATTAATTCGTCTGTTGAAGGATTTACAACATCATTAAGAGCAATACGTCCAAGGATTCTCTCTCCTAATGATTCTACGATTTCTTCGTTCTTCTTAAGTGGCTTAACTTCTACTCCTCTTAATGTTCCACAGTCATCTTCATTAACGATCACATCCTGAGAAACATCTACCAGACGACGGGTTAGGTAACCTGCATCGGCAGTTTTAAGTGCGGTATCGGCAAGACCTTTACGAGCACCGTGAGTAGAGATAAAGTATTCAAGAATCGAAAGACCTTCCTTAAAGTTAGAAAGAATCGGGTTTTCGATAATTTCACCTCCACCAGAGTTAGATTTCTTCGGCTTAGCCATAAGACCACGCATACCAGTAAGCTGACGGATCTGCTCTTTCGAACCACGCGCACCAGAGTCAAGCATCATATATACCGAGTTGAATCCTTGCTTGTCTTCGCGAATTCGCTTCATAGCCAATTCAGTAAGACCTGCGTTAGTTGAAGTCCAGATGTCAATTACCTGGTTATAACGTTCGTTATTGGTAATAAGACCCATGTTATAGTTACCAATGATACCTTCAACCTGTTCGTTAGCTTCATCGATCATAGCTTGTTTCTCTTCAGGGATGATAATATCACCTAAGCTGAAAGAAAGTCCACCACGGAATGCGAATCCATAACCAAGTTCCTTAATGTTATCAAGGAATTCTGAAGTTTCTGGTACACTTGTAATTTTAAGGATCTTACCAATGATCTCACGAAGTGATTTCTTGGTAAGTACTTCGTTAATGTAACCTGCCTTCTCTGGCACAGCTTCATTAAATAATACTCTACCAACTGTGGTATCCTTGATCATATAAACCAATTCACCTTCTTCGTTGAAATCTTTAGTTCTAATCTTGATACCTGCGTTAAGGTCTACTCTCTTCTGGTTGTAAGCTATTACAAGCTCTTCTGCAGAATAGAAAGTAAGTCCTTCACCTACTACAGGCTCTTCAGGAGTAGATTTCTTGTGCTTGGTCATATAGTAAAGACCAAGTACCATATCCTGAGAAGGTACTGTAATTGGTGAACCGTTTGCAGGGTTCAATATATTGTGAGAAGCAAGCATTAATAACTGTGCTTCCAAAATAGCTTCTGGCCCAAGTGGTAAGTGAACCGCCATCTGGTCACCATCGAAATCGGCGTTGAATGCAGTACACGCAAGCGGGTGAAGCTGAATTGCTTTTCCTTCAATAAGTTTAGGCTGGAATGCCTGGATACCCAGACGGTGAAGCGTAGGAGCACGGTTCAATAGTACCGGATGCCCTTTAAGAACGTTCTCCAGTATATCCCAAACTACAGGTTCTTTCTTATCGATAATCTTCTTAGCAGACTTCACTGTTTTTACGATACCTCTTTCTATCAGTTTTCTGATGATAAAAGGCTTGTAAAGCTCAGCTGCCATATTCTTTGGAAGACCACACTCGAACATCTTCAATTCTGGCCCTACAACGATTACCGAACGTGCTGAATAATCCACACGTTTACCCAGCAGGTTCTGACGGAAACGACCTTGCTTACCTTTCAATGAATCTGAAAGTGATTTAAGCGGACGGTTAGAGTCAGTTTTTACTGCTGATGATTTTCTTGTATTATCGAATAATGAATCCACAGATTCCTGAAGCATACGTTTTTCGTTACGTAAAATCACTTCAGGAGCTTTGATCTCCATTAATCTTTTCAGACGGTTGTTACGAATAATTACACGACGGTAAAGATCGTTCAAATCTGAAGTCGCGAAACGACCACCATCAAGAGGTACAAGAGGTCTAAGTTCCGGTGGAATAACCGGTACTACCTTCATGATCATCCATTCTGGATTGTTCTCACGGTTCTTGTTCGCGTCACGAAGTGCTTCCACAACCTGAAGTCTCTTAAGAGCCTCCGTCTTACGTTGCTTGGAAGTTTCGTTGTTTGCCTTGTGTCTCAATTCGTACGAAAGATCATCAAGATCTATTCTCTTAAGAATTTCGATAAGACATTCAGCTCCCATCTTAGCGATAAACTTATTTGGGTCGCTGTCTTCTAAATATTGATTTTCCTGAGGAAGTTCATCCAAGATGTTCAGATACTCTTCTTCAGTTAAGAAATCCATTTTCTTTAATGGCTCCCCTTCTTCATTCTTCGCGTTACCTGGCTGGATCACTACGTATCTTTCGTAGTAGATGATCATGTCAAGTTTCTTCGAAGGAAGACCTAGCAAATAACCAATTTTGTTAGGCAAAGAACGGAAATACCAGATATGAGCTACAGGTACTACAAGGTTAATGTGACCTACACGATCTCTACGAACCTTTTTCTCGGTAACTTCAACTCCACAACGGTCACAAACGATTCCTTTATAACGGATTCTTTTATATTTTCCGCAGGCACATTCATAATCCTTTACAGGACCAAAAATACGCTCACAGAACAATCCGTCACGCTCTGGTTTGTGCGTACGGTAATTGATCGTTTCAGGCTTAAGAACTTCACCACGAGATTCCGCAAGGATGGACTCTGGAGAAGCTAAACCTATAGAGATCTGGTTGAACCTCTGTACTGTATTTTTATCATTATTTCTAGCCATAATAAATGCTGCTAATTATTGTGAATATTCCGTTTAATTGGGACGCCGGTGGCGTCCCGATCAACAGAATGTTATTCTTCAAGTTTTATATCCAATCCAAGACCTTTCAATTCGTGCATAAGTACGTTGAAAGATTCCGGCAATCCTGGTTCTGGCATTGGCTCACCTTTAACAATAGCCTCATAGGTCTTGGCTCTACCGATCACGTCATCTGACTTCACAGTTAAGATTTCCCTTAGAGTACTAGATGCTCCGTAAGCTTCAAGAGCCCAAACCTCCATCTCTCCAAATCTCTGACCACCAAATTGTGCCTTACCACCAAGCGGCTGCTGAGTAATAAGTGAGTATGGTCCAATAGAACGTGCGTGCATCTTATCGTCGATCATGTGACCTAGTTTAAGCATGTAGATAACACCAACAGTCGCACGCTGGTCAAATCTCATTCCGGTTCCACCATCATAAAGATAAGTGTGACCGTAACGCGGAATACCTGCTTTATCTGTAAGATCATTGATCTCATCGATTGTTGCACCGTCGAAAATTGGAGTCGCATATTTGGTTCCATTCTTCTGTCCAGCCCAACCAAGTACTGTTTCGTAGATCTGACCGATGTTCATACGTGAAGGTACCCCAAGTGGGTTCAACACGATATCAACCGGAGTTCCGTCTTCAAGGAATGGCATATCTTCCTGACGAACGATTCTGGCAACAATACCTTTGTTACCGTGACGTCCTGCCATCTTATCACCAACTTTAAGCTTACGTTTCTTAGCGATGTAAACTTTAGCCAGTTTAAGAATTCCTGATGGAAGCTCATCTCCAACAGAAATGGTGAATTTCTCTCTTCTTAGGTTACCCTGAAGATCGTTTTCCTTGATTTTATAATTATGTATAAGATCTGCAACAAGCTCGTTAAGGTGATCATCTGTAGTCCATGTACCACTGGTTAAGTGAGTATAATCGTCTACAGCGTTTAACATCTTAAGAGTGTACTTCTTACCTTTTGGCATTACTTCTTCACCAAGGTCATTCTGTACTCCCTGAGCTGTTTTACCACCTATGATAGCGAATAATTTCTCAACAAGTTCAGCCTTAAGATTGGCAAATTTAGCATCGTACTTTTTCTCTAATGCTGCAACATCCTCTTTATCCTGTGCTCTCTTACGCTTATCTTTGATAGCTCTTGCGAACAACTTCTTGTTAATCACAACCCCACTTAATGATGGAGAAGCTTTTAGAGAAGCATCCTTTACATCACCAGCTTTGTCTCCAAAGATCGCACGTAGAAGTTTTTCCTCTGGCGTTGGATCGCTTTCTCCTTTAGGAGTGATCTTACCAATAAGAATATCACCAGGCTTCACTTCAGCACCAACTCTAATCATACCATGCTCATCAAGGTCTTTTGTAGCCTCTTCTGAAACGTTTGGAATGTCATTGGTCAATTCTTCGTTACCTAGTTTTGTATCTCTAACTTCAAGAGAGTACTCATCTATATGAATAGAGGTGAAAATATCATCTCTAACCACTTTTTCTGAAATTACGATCGCATCCTCAAAGTTGTAACCTTTCCAAGGCATGAAGGCAACCTTCATGTTTCTACCTAGAGCAAGTTCCCCAGCCTCGGTAGCATAACCCTGGCAAAGTACCTGTCCTTTTGTTACCCTGTCACCTACACTTACGATTGGCTTAAGGTTGATACAGGTTCCCTGGTTAGTCTTACGGAATTTGATAAGGTTGTAAGATTTTGAATCATCATCAAAACTTACCATTCTTTCCTCATCTGTACGATCGTACTTAATTACGATTTTATTAGCGTCTACATATTCTACTTCTCCTTCTCCTTCTGCATTGATCAATACTCTCGAGTCTGTAGCTACCTGTCTTTCAAGACCAGTTCCAACGATAGGAGAATCTGTTCTTAATAGTGGTACTGCCTGACGCATCATGTTTGATCCCATCAGTGCACGGTTGGCATCATCATGTTCCAGGAATGGAATTAATGAAGCCGAAATAGATGAGATCTGGTTTGGTGCAACATCGGTATAATGAACCTCTTTAGGATCCACTACCGGGAAGTCACCTTCCATACGTGCAATTACACGATCTGTATCTATAGTTCCGTCGTCTTTTAATGGAATGTTAGCCTGAGCTATCTTCTTACCTTCTTCTTCTTCAGCGCTTAAATAAATAGGCTCTTCAGAAATGTTGATCTTTCCATCGGTTACACTTCGGTATGGAGTTTCAATGAATCCCATTCCGTTAACTTTAGCGTACACAGAAAGTGAAGATATAAGTCCAATGTTTGGTCCTTCAGGAGTTTCAATCGGGCAAAGTCTTCCGTAGTGAGTATAGTGAACATCACGTACCTCGAAACCTGCTCTTTCTCTGGATAGACCACCTGGTCCTAATGCCGAAAGTCTACGCTTGTGCGTGATTTCTGCAAGAGGGTTGGTCTGGTCCATGAACTGAGATAACTGGTTTGTTCCGAAGAAAGAGTTGATCACTGAAGATAATGTCTTCGCGTTGATCAAGTCAATAGGAGTAAACACCTCGTTATCACGAACGTTCATTCTCTCACGGATGGTTCTCGCCATACGGGCAAGACCAACACCAAACTGCTGAGACAACTGCTCACCTACAGTTCTAACACGACGGTTAGATAAGTGATCAATATCATCGATCTCAGCTTTAGAGTTGATAAGCTCAATAAGATATTTAACGATGGTAATGATATCGATCTTGGTAAGCACCTGCTTATCCATCTCAACATCAAGACCAAGTTTTTTGTTCATTCTATATCTACCTACTTCTCCAAGGCTGTAACGCTGGTCTGAGAAGAAAAGCTTGTCGATAATTCCACGAGCAGTTTCCTCATCTGGTGGTTCAGCATTACGAAGCTGACGATAGATATGTTCTACCGCTTCTTTTTCAGAGTTGGTAGGATCCTTTTGCAAAGTATTATGAATGATCGCATAGTCACCGGTCTGGTTATCCTCTTTATGAAGAAGGATAGTCTTACTTCCGGTTTCAAGAATTTCTTCTATGTGATCTTTTTCAAGTTCAGTATCACGGTCTAGAACGATCTCGTTACGCTCGATAGAAACAACTTCACCAGTATCTTCATCTACGAAATCCTCATACCATGTATTAAGTACCCTGGCCGCTAGTTTACGTCCAAGATATTTTTTAAGTCCTGTCTTAGAAACTTTAACCTCTTCTGCGAGGTCAAAGATCTCAAGGATATCCTTATCACGCTCAAATCCAATAGCACGGAAAAGAGTAGTAACAGGTAATTTTTTCTTACGATCGATATACGCGTACATTACGCTGTTAATATCGGTAGCAAATTCAATCCATGATCCTTTGAAAGGAATTACACGGGCTGAATATAATTTAGTTCCATTTGCATGGAAAGACTGTCCAAAGAAAACCCCAGGTGAACGGTGTAGCTGAGATACTACTACTCGCTCGGCACCGTTGATGCAGAAAGTTCCGCTAGGTGTCATATATGGGATAGTTCCCAAGTATACGTCCTGTACGATGGTTTCAAAATCTTCGTGTTCAGGGTCGGTACAGTATAACTTAAGTCTGGCTTTAAGTGGTACACTGTAGGTCAATCCGCGCTCGATACATTCCTGAATGGAATATCTTGGCGGGTCCACAAAATAATCTAAGAATTCTAGTACAAATTGATTACGGGTGTCCGTAATGGGGAAGTTTTCGAGGAAGGTGTTGTAAAGACCTTCATTTCCCCGCTCTTCTGATTTTGTCTCTAATTGAAAGAAGTCCTGAAAAGACTTAATCTGCAGATCCAGAAAATCCGGATAAGCAGGCTTGTTCTTAACAGAAGAGAAACTCAATCTTTCAGTTTGCTTTGCTAACATCAATGGACGGGATTATAATTTATATAAAAAAAACTGCGCTTTTTAAACGTTCGGTTCTATATACGCAAAATGGTTTAGACCTCCAGGAGTGAATCCTGAGGTCTAAACCTAAATAATATTGCTTGTGTTAAGCTTATTTAAGCTCAACCTCAGCTCCTGCTTCTTCTAATTGCTTTTTAAGAGCTTCTGCTTCGTCTTTAGCTACTCCTTCTTTTACTGGTTTTGGAGCACCATCTACTAATTCTTTAGCATCTTTAAGACCTAGTCCTGTAAGTTCTTTTACAAGTTTAACTACAGCTAATTTAGATCCACCTGGAGCTTTAAGAATTACGTCGAATTCAGTTTGCTCTTCAGCTTCTTCACCACCAGCAGCAGCGCCACCAGCAACAGCTACTGCAGCAGCAGCAGGCTCGATACCATATTCTTCTTTTAAGATATCAGCTAACTCATTTACTTCTTTTACTGTAAGGTTAACTAATTGTTCTGCGAAATCTTTTAAATCTGCCATTTTCTATCGTTTTTAAAAAGTTCTTTAATTTATAATTGTTAAAAAGTGCGTACTATGTTATCCTTCCTTTTCTGAAAGGGTCTTAAGGATTCCTGCGATCTTTCCACCACCTGATTTAAGTGCTGAAACAACGTTTTTAGCAGGAGATTGAAGCAATCCAACGATATCCCCGATAACTTCTTCTTTAGACTTGATGTTAACAAGTGTTTCAAGATAGTCATCACCTACATAAATTGCTTCTTCTACGAAAGCTCCTTTAAGTAGAGGCTTGTTAGATTTCTTTCTAAAATCCTTAATTACTTTCGCCGGAGCATTTCCGGTCTCAGAAAGCATGATTGAGGTATTGCCTTTTAAAACAGTTGGAAGGTCACCGAAATCTTTATCAGCTGCTTCCATAGCTTTTGCAAGCAATGTATTTTTAACTACCGATAACTTTACATCAGCTTTGAAACAAGCTCTACGTAAGTTAGAAGTACTTCCAGCATCAAGGCCAGAAATGTCAGCCAAATAGATAGTTTGGAATCCGGCTAACTGGGCAGTTAAATCTTCTATAACTTGTGATTTTTCTTCTCTTGTCATAATCTTAAATTATTGCTCAGTAAACCTTTTAGTATCTATTGCTACACTCGGGCTCATAGTAGTGGTCATATAAATACTCTTAATATAAACACCTTTAGCTGCCTGAGGCTTCAATTTTACCAGCGTAGTTAATAATTCTCTCGCGTTACCTGCAATTTTCTCAGCATCGAAAGATGCTTTTCCAACTGCTGCATGCACGATACCAGTTTTGTCAACCTTAAAGTCGATCTTACCAGCCTTCACATCAGAAACCGCTTTAGCGATATCCATAGTTACAGTACCGGTCTTTGGGTTAGGCATTAAACCTCTTGGTCCTAGAACACGTCCTAGCGGTCCAAGTTTTCCCATTACGCTTGGCATAGTGATGATCACATCAACATCTGTCCAACCGCCTTTGATCTTCTCAAGGTATTCATCTAATCCAACGTAATCGGCACCAGCTTCTTTAGCTTCTTCTTCCTTATCTGGAGTTACAAGAGCCAAAACCTTAACGTCCTTACCAGTTCCATGAGGAAGTGTTACTACACCTCTCACCATCTGGTTAGCTTTACGTGGATCTACGTTCAAACGAACTGCAAGATCTACAGAAGCGTCAAAGTTCTCGTTGGAAACTTCTTTTATCAAAGCAGAAGCTTCGGCCACTGTATAAGTCTTGCCGTTCTCAATCTTAGACTGAGCTTCTTTTTGCTTTTTAGTTAATTTTGCCATTTTCTAATTTCTTTTTGGATTAAAACGGTGCATCACCTTTTACAGTTATTCCCATCGAACGAGCTGTTCCGGCAACCATTTTCATTGCAGACTCTACAGTAAATGCATTAAGATCCTGCATCTTGTCTTCTGCAATCGCTTTAACCTGATCCCAAGAAACACTAGCTACTTTTTTTCTGTTCGGCTCACCAGAACCTTTTTTAGTTTTTGCCGCTTCCATCAATTGTACTGCCGCAGGTGGAGTCTTGATAACGAAATCGAAAGACTTATCCGTGTAAACAGTAATTGCAACTGGAAGTACCTTTCCTTGCTTATCCTGAGTTCTACCATTGAATTGCTTACAGAATTCCATGATGTTTACTCCGGCAGCACCTAAAGCAGGTCCAACTGGTGGTGATGGGTTAGCAGCACCTCCGCGAACTTGTAGTTTTACAACTTTACTTACTTCTTTTGCCATTTTTCAAATTTTTAAATGATCGTTTGTTGAGTGGAAGCTTAAAAAACAATCAAAAAATATGTAACAGTTATTATTATACTTTTTCTACCTGCATATAACTTAATTCTAATGGCGTCTTTCTTCCGAAGATCTTAACCATTACCTCAAGTTTACGCTTCTCTTCATTAATCTTTTCTACTGTACCGTTAAAGCCATTGAACGGTCCGTCAATTACTTTAATGGTCTCTCCTATAGTAAACGGAATCGCAACATTATCAGCCTTCACAGAAAGCTCATCAACCTTACCTAACATTCTATTCACCTCAGATTTTCTAAGCGGCACAGGATCTCCTCCTTTTGTTTCACCTAGAAATCCAATAACTCCGTTGATTCCTTTAATAATATGAGGAATTTCCCCGGCGATATTCGCCTGGATCATTACATATCCTGGAAAGTAAACTCTTTCTTTGTTTACCTTCTTACCATTACGAATCTGGATAACTTTTTCAGTAGGAACCAAAACCTGATCTATCGCATCCTGAAGACCTAAATATTCGATCTCTTTCTCGATATAATCCTTGACTTTGTTCTCCTGTCCACTAACGGCACGAACCACATACCATTTTTTTTCCTTTGCTTCTGCCATCGCCATTTATTTTAAGATTTAACCCATTCGAAGTATTGCTCAATCGCTCCACTAAAAAGCGTGTCAACACCCCAAATAGCCAATGAAAAAATAATCGAGAACACAGCCACAAGCACTGTTAGCTTTTGAGCCTCAGTCCAACTTGTCCAGGTAACGTGGTTTCTTAACTCGTTATATGATTCTGATACGTAATTAACAATTCCTGCCATTTTCAAAAAAAATATTTGCACGGGTTGAGAGGCTCGAACTCCCGACACCTGGTTTTGGAGACCAGTGCTCTACCAACTGAGCTAAACCCGTAAATATAAGTGAAGGCATCCCGCTTTTAACGGGATACCTTTTTATATATAATAATTCTTAGTCTAGAATTTCAGTTACCTGACCAGCACCTACAGTTCTACCACCTTCACGGATAGCGAAACGTAGTCCAACATTCATTGCGATTGGCTGGATAAGCTCTACTGTAATAGTAAGGTTATCACCAGGCATTACCATTTCTACTCCATCAGGAAGGTTGATTGTTCCTGTTACATCAGTTGTACGTACGTAGAACTGAGGACGGTAGTTGTTATGGAATGGAGTGTGACGTCCACCTTCTTCTTTCTTAAGGATATAAACCTCTGCTTTGAATTTAGCGTGAGGAGTTACAGATCCAGGCTTAGTAATAACCATACCTCTTGAGATCTGAGTTTTCTCGATACCTCTTAATAGGATACCAACGTTATCTCCAGCTTCACCTCTATCTAGGATCTTACGGAACATCTCAACTCCAGTAATAGTAGAAGTAAGTTTTCCAGCTCCCATACCAATGATCTCTACAGGATCTCCAGTGTTAGCAACACCAGTCTCGATACGACCAGTTGCAACAGTACCACGACCTGTAATAGAGAATACATCTTCGATAGGCATCAAGAAAGGCTTATCTACATCACGCTGTGGAAGTTCAATCCAGTTATCAACAGCTTCCATAAGATCAAGAACAGTCTTAGACCATTTCTCATCTCCTTCTAAAGCTCCAAGTGCAGAACCTGAAATTACAGGACCGTTATCACCATCATACTCGTAGAAAGAAAGAAGATCTCTTACTTCCATCTCAACTAGTTCAAGAAGCTCCTCATCATCAACAAGGTCAACTTTATTTAAGAATACAACGATTCTTGGAATACCTACCTGGCGTCCAAGAAGGATGTGCTCACGAGTTTGAGGCATAGGACCATCAGTCGCAGCCACAACAAGGATAGCACCGTCCATCTGAGCAGCACCAGTTACCATGTTCTTTACGTAATCGGCGTGACCAGGACAGTCAACGTGTGCGTAGTGACGGTTTGCAGTTGAATACTCTACGTGAGAAGAGTTAATTGTAATACCTCTTTCTTTTTCTTCTGGAGCGTTATCGATTTGGTCGAACGCACTAGCTTCTGAATATCCAGCATCAGCCATTACTTTAGTAATAGCTGCAGTTAAAGTAGTTTTTCCGTGATCTACGTGTCCAATTGTACCAATATTTAGGTGCGGTTTGGAACGATCATAAGTTTCCTTTGCCATAATTAATACTTATTTAATCTTAGTTATATATTAGTGTTCAATTTTATACAAAACTAGAGCCAACGACGGGAATTGAACCCGTGACCTCTTCCTTACCAAGGAAACGCTCTACCCCTGAGCTACGTCGGCCAGACAATTGACTGTTTTAAACAGCGATATCCATAAACCTATCAAGGGTTTATGGAAAAGATCAGGAGTGAGGTAATACAGCCGAAATAACCCATTATTAGTAACCTAATAAATAGCTCAACAATTCAAAAGGAGTAAAAAACCTTTAATCTTGAACTATCTTACGACCGGGGAATATCCTGATTCAATTTATTTAGAGCGGGAGACCGGGTTCGAACCGGCGACATTCAGCTTGGAAGGCTGACGCTCTACCAACTGAGCTACTCCCGCATTTCATATTTTTAATAGGGTTATCAAATAAATTTGATGATCCTGTAAGGGTGACCCCTTACCAAGATTTTTATCTCACCCGCTTTAGAAAATAAATTTTCTACGCGGTCTCTATAAAAATCTTTGTGGGGAGAGCAGGATTCGAACCTGCGAAGTCGAAAGACAACAGATTTACAGTCTGTCCTCGTTGGCCGCTTGAGTATCTCCCCAATTTTACACTATTTCATAGAACCGTAGCTGAAACAGCTAAGCTTCCAATGGTTTTTAAAACGGGTGCAAATTAAAGCAATTTTAAAGCACCATCCAAAGCATTTTTTAAAATTTCTGAAGATTATTTTTCAATCGTTTCAACCTTAAGGTTTTAAATTTTAAAAAATCTCCGAAACTTCGGTATTTCAGTATTTCAAGAGCCGATGGAGGGACTCGAACCCACGACCTGCTGATTACAAATCAGCTGCTCTAGCCAGCTGAGCTACATCGGCCTTTATGCTAACTTTTTCAGCATAAAAAAGTCCGCTATTTCTAACGGACTGCAAATGTATATAAATTATTCCTTTATCAAAAAATAATTTTAAAAAAAATCAGCTAAACATGAGCACTCATTTTTTCCTTTCGTTTAATCAACTGTCGCTGTAATGAATTAACACACTCATCTACACAGGCTTCGAACTTACTACAGGTCTTTTTCACCATGAGATCACCTCCTGGTACACTTATTAATATTTCTGTAATTTTATTCTCTTTGGCACTTGTGTTCTGCACCTTGAAGAATACATCGGCATGGATTATCTTATCAAAATAGTTTTCTAGTTTATCAAGTTTTTTTTGGGTGAAATCAATCAGTTTTTGATCAGCATTGAAGTTTACGGACTGCAGATTCATTTTCATATCCTGTAGAATTTAATTAAACAAAATGATTAGTTAATCCTTATTGTTCCGGGGATGAGCCTGTTTATGTATTTTGCTCAATTCGGCGATACTATTATGAGTGTAGACTTGAGTCGCTGCCAGACTGGAATGACCCAATAATTCTTTTACCGCATTTAGATTAGCTCCCTGGTTCAATAAATGAGTGGCAAACGAATGTCGCAGTATATGCGGACTCTTTTTTAGTTTGCCAGACACCTCACTAAAATAATTATTTATAACTCTATAAACAAAACTTTCATAGATTTTATCTCCCCTGGAAGTTAAAAAAAGATGGTCCCCCAGCAGGGCTCCGTGATTAGCGGTTCTTTGCTCTAAATAAGCCCGTCCGGTTTTTACTACAGAATTGATCAAAGGAATATACCTTTCCTTATTTCTCTTCCCCAGAACCTTTAGAACACCAGAGTCGAGATCCAGATCCTGCAATCTTATATTTATTAGTTCTATCCTTCTTATTCCAGTAGAATAAAACAATTCTACAATAAACCTGTCCCGTATCCCCTCAAAATTAGAATCATCGATATTCTCGAGGACTTTTACGATCTCTGCTTCAGAAAAAGGTATCTGCACCTTTTTAGATGTCTTTAAGGCTTTATGCTTAATCAAGGGAGAAGATTCGATCTGCCCGGTTTTCAAAAGGAAACGGTAATAAGATTTAAGAGAAGAAAGCTTACGGTTGATGGTTCTATTGGTAATACCGAATTCAGACAGGTCTACGATCCAGCTTCTAATCTGGGAGTAGTTCACCTCCACCAGAGAGTCCTGTTCAAATGTTTTTATTAGGAAATCCTGAAAATCGCGAAGGTCCCGGGAATACGCAGTAATGGTATGAGAGGAATATTTTTTTTCGAGCTCAAGGTAATCCAAAAAGTCAGAAAAGGGCATAAAAAAAACTGTTGATAGACAAAGTTACTAAACTTTAGACTACCAACAGTTCTTAAAATTATTGAGCTATTTTACAATCGCCCATCTAGTTTAAATACTAGATATCCTCTGCGTCTCTAAGGTGCTGGATATATTCAGCTTTCTGAATCTGAGCTCTACGCTCCACAGATGGCTTAGTAAAATGCTGACGATCTCTTAGCTGACGCATAGTTCCTGTCTTGTCGAACTTTCGCTTGAAACGCTTAAGAGCTCTATCTATATTTTCTCCGTCTTTAACTGGTATAATTAACATAGTGTCATAACCTCCTCTCTTTTGGAATCGGCTGCAAAGATAAATGATTTCTGTAAAACCCCAATACTTTTACTATTTATTTCTACTAAAGTATTTTTCAGGCAAGTAAAGAATCAATTCTGTAAATTAGGGTCTAAAAATTAAAGCGCATGAAAACTACTATAAAAGCCCTTTTCTCCTTTTTAATCCTGTCCACCTCTTCCCTATTTGCCTTTCAGGACATGCAGGATGTGACGATCGAGGTTATCCCGGTAAATGATAATGTATATATGCTAAAGGGTGCCGGAGGAAATATTGGAGTACTTACAGGTAACGACGGAGTATTCATGATAGACGACCAGTTTGCGCTGCTTACCGAAAAAATTAAAAATGCGATAGGAACCATTAGCAATGAACCTATCCGCTTTTTGGTAAATACGCATCACCATGGCGATCACACCGGCGGAAATACCAATTTCAAAAATGATGGCGCCCTGGTTATGGCTCACGAGAACGTTAGAAAAAGATTGAACAAAGAAGGTACAGACCCGGAAAACAACGGCCTGCCCATCCTAACCTTTAATGACATGATGAACCTGCATATAAATAACAATGATATCGTAATTGCCCATGTTCATAATGCGCATACCGATGGTGATGCATTGATCTATTTTCCGCAGAGCAACGTTTTACATACAGGAGACACCTTTTTTAATGGTATGTTTCCATATATCGACCTGGAAAGCGGCGGAAGTGTAGATGGGGATATCAAAGCAGCTGAAACAGGAATTTCCCTGATCAATGATAACACGAAAATCATTCCCGGTCATGGGGCGATCGCTAAAAGATCTGATTACAAAGCTTACCTGAATATGCTGAAGACTATCCGGGAGAATGTACAGAAAGCGATTGAAGACGGTGCGACTGAAGACGAGATCATTAAGAATGAAGAACTTACCTCTGAATTCTTTACAGACCAGGAAGCCTCTGAATTCTTTATCAACGGACCCAAAATACGCGGAACTTTCTATAAAAGCCTGAAAAAACAAACCCCGGATTAGCTCCATGGTTTATTTAAAATTATATTCTTTTGCGTAATAACTATTTCGCTGCCGGCTTGTATTCCTTCTGATCGATCACCATTTTGGCAAATGGGAAAACCATTTTCGCTAAAGTGATCTTTCAGTCTTACTTCGCAGCTGGCTTGTATTCTTTCTGATCGATCACCATTTTGGCGAATGGGAAAACCATTTTCGCCAAAGTGATCTTTCTGTCTTACTTCGCAGCTGGCTTGTATTCTTTTTGATCGATCACCATTTTGGCGATAATTTCTTTCAAAATTTCAGAAGTTCCACCACCAATAGGTCCCAGCCTACTATCTCTAAACATACGAGCCATTGGGTAATCTTCCATATAACCATAGCCGCCTAGCAACTGCAGACATTTATACATCACCTCATCTGCAATCTTAGTAGCTAGAAGCTTAGACATACTCGCCTCTTTTACCACGTACTCACCGTCATTCAATCTTTGGGTAGTAGCATAGTTAAATTCCTTGATCACCTCTACTTCACTCACCATTTCGGCAACCGAATGTCTCAAAGCCTGGAATTTATCCAGAGTTTTACCAAAGGCCTCTCTCTCCTTCATGTATCCCATCGCATAATCCAGGGCAAATTCAGATCTCGCATGCGCATTGATACCCATAATAAGGCGCTCCATAGCGAAATGCTGCATGATATAACTGAATCCTTTTCCTTCTTCTCCCAGTAAATAATCTGCCGGCACCTCCACATTATCAAAAGCCAGTTCTGCAGTATCTGATGCTCTCCACCCAAGTTTATTAAGCTTTGTAGCCGAAATTCCTTTAAACTCTTTATCTAAAAGAAAAATACTCATTCCCTTATTCCCTTTATCAGGATCTGTTTTCGCTGCTACTACATAAAAATCGGCATAGACTCCATTTGTAATAAAGGTCTTGGAACCATTGATCACATATTTATCACCTTTTTTAACGGCAGTAGTTTTCATCCCGGCCACATCTGAACCTCCAAAAGGTTCAGAAACACAAAGACATCCAATCTTTTCACCATTAATTGCCGGCGTAAGATATTTCTCTTTTAATTCGTGACTTGCTTCAACCTTTAAATGGGTCATCGCTAAATAAGCATGCGCCCACATTGCTGCTGCAAATCCTCCAGAGTTGATCTTCTGAAGTTCCTCCAGAAAAATCACCGTATAGAAAAGATCCAGCCCCATTCCACCATATTCTTCAGGCTGGTTTAAGCCGAAATATCCCATCTCACCAAACTTCTCCCAGATAAATCTTTCGATCGTACCGGTTTCCTCCCATTTATCAACGTGAGGCACTACTTCCTTTTGCAAAAATTCCTGAAAACTTTTCCTGAAAAGGTCATGCTCCTCGGTAAAATATCTACTCATAATTATTTCTTATATTTTAAAAGATTCCTGAATTTGGAACCTGATTTTGTAATTATATTATTAGGAATTTAGGACAGATTTTTTCCCAAATTTTACTCTATGGCCAAATATAATTTAATTCTATCGATTTTATCTGAAGGAAACCCCTTGATTTTTATTAATTCATCAAAAGAAGATATGCCTTCATGAAGATTACGATAACTAATAATTTCCTTAGCCAAAGCAGCGTTAAAATAAGGAATTTCAGCAAGCTCTGAACTGCTTATTGAATTGATATTCTTTATGGTAACATCAGGCCGGGTAAGTATTTGAAACTTCTGCTCTACTCTTTCTATGACTTCTGGAGAAAGTCCGTAAATATCCTTCAGCTGAACTACATCTACAAAACCTCCAATAGAGGTGCGATACTTCACGATCCTCTCAGATAAAACTTCTCCGATTCCATTTACAGTTTTCAGATCCTCAGCAGAGGCAATATTAAGATCTGTGATCTTAACTTCAGCCGGAACTATTTTTTGGTTTGGACTAGCAGTTGTCTCCTTTTTGGTCCATTCAGGAAATCTAAACGAGGGAGATATCTTTGCCAGTAGAATATCTGAAACACCGGTCACCTCCTGGAACTTCTCGGCAGAATTAACCCATTTACCCTGGGAACGATATTCAAGAAACCTGTCGATCTCCTCTACATTCAATCCAAGTTGATATCCTTTGAAATCTGTGAGGAAATTTGGGTTGAAAGGATATATCGTGTCCTTTTTCAATTTTTTGGAACTACGATTTAAAGAATCCAGTTCCTTCTGAAAAGACTCTATTTGTGCCTGCTGATCTTTTGGCACCTCATATTCTGAGTCAGAAATAAAGAGATCAAAAATCAGAACAGCCTGTAGAATTATAATTAATAGTACTAAAACAAAAATCCCATTTTGCTGACTTCTGGAAAGTGCAAAATGGGATTTAAGAAATTTCATTTTATAAAAACCTAAGAGGCTGCTTCAGCCTTTTTAGGTTCTGTTTTTTTGAATAACTCACCAGCCTTAAGCCTGTGCGTATATTCTTTTAGATCTGTGCTTACTTCACCAATCATGAAGTATAATCCTATAATATTAGGGAAAGACATCGCCAGGATCATCATATCTGAGAAATCCAATACCGCACCTAAACTAACCGATGCACCGATTACAACAAATACAAGGAAAAGAACCTTATAAGCGATCTCATTTCTTTTGCTCTTTCCAAAAAGGTAAGTCCAGGCTCTCATTCCGTAATATGACCATGAGATCATCGTAGAGAATGCGAAAAGGAATACCGCGGTTGCAAGTACATAAGGGAACCAGGAGATCACACTACCAAAAGCGGTTGATGTTAATTCAACTCCTCCAACACCTTCAACTTCGTGCATACCGGTAAAGATCAATACAAGTGCTGTAAGTGTACAAACTACTACCGTATCGATAAATGGCTCCAATAGGGCAACAAAACCTTCAGAAGGCGGATGATTCGTTTTCGCTGCAGAGTGAGCGATCGCAGCAGATCCAACACCTGCCTCATTCGAGAAGGCGGCACGCTGGAAACCTACGATAAGAACTCCAATTACTCCACCTTTTAAGGCACTAGGACTGAATGCTCCATCCCAGATCGCGCTAAAAGCAGGACCAATATTTCCAAAATTCACTCCAATTACCACTAAAGCACCAATCACATAAACCGCTGCCATGATAGGAACGATCTTTCCAGTAACCTTAGCAATACTGCTAATACCTCCAATAATCACAATTCCAACAAGAATTGCCACTACAATTCCGAACCAGAATCCGTTTCCGGCAAGCATAGGAAATTCTCCTGCAAGTATAGAAAACGACTGGTTAGCCTGGAACATGTTACCTCCTCCAAAGGAAGCTCCAATAGCCAGAATTGCAAAGAAGCCGGCAAGGAATTTACCTAAACCTCTTTTATTTCTTTTTTCAAGACCGTATCTAAGGTAGTTCATTGGTCCACCAAATACACGTCCTTCAGAATTAATAAATCTATATTTTACACCCAGAGTACATTCCACAAATTTTGAAGACATCCCCAGTAAACCAGCAAGGATCATCCACATAGTTGCTCCTGCACCTCCTAAGGATACAGCCACGGCAACACCAGCGATATTACCTAAACCTACAGTACCTGAAACCGCAGTGGCCAGGGCCTGGAAGTGAGTAACCTGTCCCGGAGCGTTTGGATCATCAAACTTACCTTTAGCAAGTTGTAATGAATGTCTAAATCCTCTGATATTGATAAAACCTAAACGAAGCGTAAAGAAAAGTGCTCCGAATACAAGCCATACCACGATAAAAGGAATATTCTTTTGCTGTGGATCACCGTTAGGGTGAAGTAATGGAATAGGTTCATCATAAGTGATGCTTGCAAAGTACTGAGCGCCTTGCTCGATAACATCCTTTTTGTTCTCTGAATTATAGATAACCTCTCCTTCATCCAGGAAATGCTTTAAAGTACCTTTAGCATTAGCATAAGCGACGATATCCTCTCCGTTTTTTGAAACGGTAGCGATTGGATCACCTTCATTCACATGCTCCCCCTCGGCTATTTTCCATTCCTTAAGAACGAATTTAGAGGTTTCCTGAGGATCCCATTCCGGAGCCTCAACTCTTTTTAGATCGGCATATACGATCGGGTCGTAAACTCCAATTGCTGAAAACGGATCCCAAAAAAGTACACTTCCCATACTGGCAACAATAGGAGCAAATGTCCCGTTGAAATGCTCTGTAATAGCTTCTGCATCTACTGTGTAAGTTTTTTCAACCGAATTCCCCTCACTATCAGAAACTACTACACTGTAAGGAATACCTTCAGTTAGTCCTTCAGTTCTATTGGATTCCAGGCTTGTTCCCTGATTAGACCATTTGTACTGATAAGGAGGAGTTCCCCCAGTCACATCCAATTCGATAAACCCATTATTAATAACATTAGAAGGATTACCAACCTTGGCTTTTACGTCTAGTTCTTGTGCAGACAATCCAAAAATTGAAAATAAAAAGAACATTGAAAGCAAATACTTTCTCATATAGATTTTCGTTTATTAAATAAAGTTAAAATTTCAGCCGGTGAATATGCTAAAAAAATAGGCTAAATCAAACTTTTGGGAGTTAAAATGTGAATTAACTGTTAAATGTAAGTTCATTCTGCAAACGGCTGCTAGCCTAAGTTTCGGCATTAAACCGAATAATATTTTTTAAGAGTATCGATCTGTTCCGGCCTTCCTATCATGATTAATTTAGACTCCTTCTCCAGCTTTAAAGATGGCTCAGGATTCACCACGTAATTACCCGTTGGTGACTTATAACCAATGATGGAGCAACCTGTATTCTTTCTTATATCAGTCTCTGCAATGGTTTTCTCAACGCCGTCTGAACATACCTTAGAAAAAGGTATCTGTTCAACATTAATACTATCATGCCTTCCAGATACAGATAGATTATCCAGGAATTCCACAAGGTCTGGAACCACCACCAGGGAAGCCATATGACTCCCTCCTATTCTATCTGGCATTATTACATTATCTGCCCCGGCAAGCTTTAATTTTTTATAACTGTTCTCCTCGGTCGCCCGGCTAATGATCTTTAAGCTCTTTTTCAGCTGCCTGGCAGAAAGTACGATGAATAGATTATCAGCATCCCTGGGTAAGGCACAAATAAGGGTAGAAGCTCTTTCGATACCAGCGAGCATTAGCACCTCATCTTCGGTCGCATTACCTACGATATAGTTAAGGTTATCATTTTCAAAACCATGAAAAACTTCCTCATTCTCGTCTATGATCACAAAATCCTTACGGTAATCTATCAGCTTTTGAACAGCCTCCTTTCCGTTTTGTCCATAACCGCAAACAATCACATGATCATTAAAAGAATCAATTCGTTTTTTCATTTTATTTCGTCTTAGATTACCAATATTATTTTTGTTCAGGATATATTCCGTAATGACTGAGAAGCCAAAACCAAAGATAAAAAGACCTGAAATAATAAATATTGAAGTGAAAATTTTTCCATAGGGCCCCATAGGCTGTACCTCACCATAACCTACCGTACTCACGGTAATAATGGTCATATACAGGGCGTCTATCCAGGAATAATCGTATAAAAAATGGAATCCAACCACCCCGGAAATAAACACCAGAATGATCAAACCTACAGCCAGTCTAATTCTTGAATCTAAAAGTTCTCTCATAGATCGAAAACAGAGGTTCTTTTAGTATAAATAAGGTCTTTTAGCCTTAGCCAGAAAGCCAGGATAAGATAAACGATAAAACCAACTCCCATGGTAAAAAAAGAAGCGTATATAAAGAATAGCCTCACATTCTTGGCGCGCATCCCAAGTTTATCGGCAAGACGCGTAGATACATAAAAGCCGTGCTTTTCCAGGTAATGCCTTATGTTAGAAACAAAAGTTGTCATGTCACAAATTTAGATGTATTTGGCAGACTTTCGCAATATAGAAGCCCCCAATTCACATTGAAGGCATTTGTTTAAATTACAATATTCCGTTTTTAGCTGCAACAGAGCCTGGGAATCCATGGCATTTTTTGCTGTTCCGGGCCTTAGCTGGTTAAATATACTGATTACTGAATTCTTCTCAACTTTAATTTCTGAAATAAGATCCTGTATTACTCCTTCATCTTCTTCCCCTAGATAACTGGCATAAGAATGTTTCAGTGGGATCACACAATTGATCAAAAGCAGATCTATAAAATTTGAAGTGAGTTTCTTTTTCCTTACTGAATGGGATTTTCCAAAGTTATAATGCCTATTCCAATATTCTGAAACTTCAATCTCGAAGAGCTTATAAAATTCAGCCAGGTTTTTCTCCAATATTATATTTTGAAATAAACTTTTATGTTTTGCATAAATAGCGGCCAACTGCGCTAACCTGATCGTGGGGAAATTATCTGGTCGCAATCTAAAGAACTGCGGACTTTCCAGAAATTCGTTTTCGAGGGAAAATTTATGTTTCAGGTAGTCATATTCTTTTTTAAGGTCCAGGCTGTATTGATCTGTTTCCCTGATCAACCCGGCCTGCCCCAGCAATAGTGCCTCCAGAGAAAACTGGTTTGCACCAAATTTCTGTACGATCTTAAAATCAAAACTCTCAGCTAGTTTCTGGAAAGCATCGGCATTCACTTTAGAGCCAAAGCTTCTGCAGAGCAAAATAAAAAGGACTGCCTCCCAGTTATTCCCGGTGCTAGACAGTAGTTCCATGATCAATTTAGATCTGGACTCCAGTCTCTCAAAGTATAAACGCTCAAGCCAATGATTAACCTGGAAATCTGAAAAATCTTTGAAATCATTTTCACAATTCAAAACCAGATGTGATTTCTCAAGCAGTATTTCATAAGCCTCTAGAATACCTGCTTCCACTCTATCTTTTAAAACCAGGGTTGGAATTACAGAATTGTCCTTTCTGTAAATCTCTGCATCATGATCCCAAACTACATGAAGAATGACATTATCATAATTAGGATCTGTTTCGTGATTGTGAAAATACCAGTCTGAAGATTTTAAATGCATTTCTACATTTCCGGCCCATAGCTGATCGCCAATCTGAATTTTAGAATTGAAAAAATCGGGTCCTGAAAGATCGTTCTGAAAGCCGGGATGAATAATATCTAAAACATCATTTTCAGCAGTCTTAATACCCTCGATATTAAACTTCTGAAACTTCCAGACATGATATAAAAAATCCTCTCTCACCCTTCAAATGTATCAAATTAACTAATTGAAAATGAAGGGGATAAAAAATTATTCCGGAAGTTTCTCAGCTACCTGGTTTACAAATTGATCTACCCAGTATTTATACATTAAACCACTGGGATGTAAGTCATCGCTTGCCACAAGATCAGGATTTTCTTTTGCCTCCCGGGAAATTGGGGTGATATTATAAAAAGGTACATTAAAGTCTGCCGCTACGCGTCTGAATACTGCATTGTATCGGTCTATCTCTGCACTAATCTCTTCCTGGCTGGCCGCACCAAAAGGCGTATATCCATAATCTGGGATACTCACCGCAAAAACACCTTTCTCTTTGGTCTTGGAATGATTTATCGCCTTTCTGAAGATGGTCCTCAGGTCTTCTTCATATTCAGTGATCAGCTTACCCTGGTATTGATTATTTACCCCAATTAGAATTGAAACGAGATCGAAATCACGATGAATACTTAGTTCATTATCAATTCCCTGTAGAAGGTCCTGGGTGGTCCAGCCAGTTTTCGCGATGATCTTTGGAGGTGCCATTTTATATCCACGAGCTCTTAATTGCTCTACCAGTTGCACCGGCCATCGCTGTGTTTCAATTACGCTTTCGCCAATGGTATATGAATCCCCCAGGGCGAGATAAGTATAATTAGGGTTTTCAGGTTCAGGGTTATTAACAACATCCAGGGTCGAGCTACAGGAAAAGAGCATGACACTAATGAATAGCAGGTAAAATTTCTTCATGATTTAATTTTAAGCTCTGAAAATAGAATATTTGAAACTAATCTGAAATTTTTACCCGGCTTTTAGTCTTTCCTTGACATAAAAAAACCCCGCAGAAAGCGAGGTTAATTTATTCTTGATGAAATATACTATTCAATATATCCCATTTTTCGCATCCAGTCATCATTGTACATCTTACCAACATACCTGCTTCCATGGTCGTGGAAAAGTACAACCACCACATCGTCCTTCTTAAAATGTTCTTTTAGCTGAAGTAATCCTTTAGCAGCTGCGCCCGCACTGTTCCCCAGGAAGAAACCTTCCTCCTTGGAAAGCTTTTGTGTATAGACCGCTGCATCTTTATCTGTTACCTTGGTGAATCCATCAATTACACTAAAGTCTACGTTCTTCGGAAGAATATCCTCCCCTATTCCTTCGGTTACATAAGGATAGATCTCTTTCTCATCGAAAATACCGGTCTCATGGTATTTCTTAAAAACAGAGCCATAGGTATCTATTCCCCAAACTTTAATGTCTGGATTCTGCTCCTTCAAATATTTTCCAACACCAGAAATTGTTCCTCCGGTTCCAACTCCAACTACAAAGTGGGTTACTTTCCCATCTGTTTGTCTCCAGATCTCTGGACCTGTAGATTCATAATGGGCCTGGCGATTGGCAAGGTTATCATATTGATTCACATACCATGAATTTGGAGTTTCTTCTGCCAGCCTTCTGGAAGTTGAATAATAAGAGCGTGGATCATCTGGCTCAACATCTGTAGGGCACACGATCACTTCACTACCAACAGCCTTAAGAATATCCATCTTCTCCTTACTCTGTTTATCACTCATTACACAGATCATCTTATAACCCTTAACGATGGCAACAAGAGCAAGTCCCATTCCCGTATTTCCGGAAGTTCCTTCAATAATAGTTCCCCCTGGTTTTAGCAGACCCTTTTTTTCAGCCTCTTCAACCATTTTCACGGCCATACGGTCCTTTACAGAATTCCCGGGATTAAAAGTTTCATATTTAGCAAGTACCAGGGCATCAATATCCTCAACGATCTTGTTCATTTTCACAAGAGGAGTATTCCCTATAGTACCCAGTATATTTTCAACGTATTCCATTTTCAATTTTTAAGAGTGCAAATGTAAAAAATCCTGAAGCCTTAAACCAAGGATTACAGCTGCTTATATTTTGGTCGGTATTTTTACTCGAACTTAATAGCTTTCACCGGAGAAATTTTGGTGATAATAAGAGAAGGCACCAGCAACATGATCATACATAATAGCAGGGTTCCTAGGTTAACTGCTAATATGTAATCCCAGTTAAGATAGATAGGAACTTCGGTCACGTAATAAGTACGGGGATCCAACGGAACAAGTTTAAAATATTTCTGAAGTGCCAGAATTCCTATCCCAATAAGGTTACCCCAGAAGAGTCCAAGAACAATTAAATATCCCGCGTTGTACAGGAAGATCTTCCTTATGCTCCAGTCACCAGCACCAAGAGCTTTAAGCACCCCTATCATTTGAGTTCTTTCAAGAATTAGTACCAGCAGGGCGGTGATCATATTTATTCCTGCCACCAGGATCATAATTCCTATGATCAAGGCGATATTGAAATCAAAGAGCGAGAGCCATTCAAAAATTGAATAATATTTCTGGCTGATGGTTTGAGTATCCAGGAAAGAACCGGTATTCTCGTATACTTCGTTTCCTTTTTGATCTAATTCATTGAAGTCTTCGACAAAAACCTCAAAATTCCCTACTTCATCATCTTCCCAGTTATTGATCCGCTGTATATGCCGAATGTCTGATATCAGATAAAGTTCATCAAATTCCTGAAAACCAGACTCGTAAATCCCGGTGATCTCAAAACCTCTGGCTAGCGGGCGTTCACTATCATCTCTAAGAAAATAGGTAGGAACTTTATCCCCGACCTTTAATTGCAATCTATTGGCCAGGTATTGCGAGATAAGCACCTCATCATTTAAATTTTCAGAAAAATCTGGCAGCTCTCCGTCGATCAGGAATTCTTCAAAATATTCCCAGTTATAATCATCCCCAACACCTTTAACGATGATACCTTCAAAATCATCTTCGGTCCTGATAACCGCAAATTTGGTGGCTACTGCCTGTACATGCTTAATCCCTTCAACCGTAGTGAATTCCGGATAAAAATCCTGGTCTTTAGAAACCGGGATCAAAGAAACCTTGGAACTGTTATTATCGTAACTGGAAATATTGATATGCCCGTTAAAAGCAGCGATCTTATCTCTTATCTTTTCCTGCAGACCAAGACCGGTCGCAAAGGAAACAAGCATCATAATAACCCCGATAGCGATCGCCGTGATCGCTATTTTTATTATAGGGGCAGATATGCTACTTTTATACTTTTTAGCGCTGATTAAACGCTTTACAACGAAATACTCGAAATTCAATATCCTATGATTAAGAGATTGCTCAAAAGTACATTTTTATTCTTTCTTATCGGAATTCTTTCCTGCGGAAACAGTAACAGTCAATCTGAAGAAGCCTCGACTAATAATTCAGAAAAAGAGAAATCAGATTCTGGAGATTCTGAAATAATTGTGGGAGCAAATCGTACCGAAGAATATTTACCCCTGCTGAAAGATAAAAAGATAGGAGTTGTGGGAAATCAAACTTCGATCATCAAAACCGAAAATGGTGATTACACCCACCTGGTAGATTCTCTGCTGAGTTTGAACATCAGGATCGAAAAAGTCTTTGCGCCAGAACATGGTTTTCGTGGTACTGCCGATGCGGGAGAAGTCATAAAGGATGGATTGGACACCAAAACCGGACTTCCGGTTGTTTCTCTCTATGGAAAAAATAAAAAACCATCTTCTGAAGTATTGAAAGGTATAGACCTGATGATCTTCGATATTCAGGATGTCGGAGCGAGATTTTATACTTATATCTCCACTCTGCATTACCTGATGGAAGCCTGTGCTGAAAATAATATTCCTCTTTTAATCCTGGACAGACCAAATCCTAACGGGCACTATATAGATGGTCCTATTCTGGAACCGGAATATCAAAGTTTCGTGGGCATGCATCCAATTCCGGTAGTACATGGTCTTACCATTGGGGAATACGCCAAAATGATCAATGGTGAAAAATGGTTAAAAGACGGTATTCAATGTGAAATCAGAGTTATTGAAATGGCAAATTATGATCATGAGAAAAAATACTCCCTACCGGTGAAACCTTCTCCAAACCTGCCCAATGATAAATCTATCAACCTGTACCCTAGCCTGTGCTTCTTTGAGGGAACCAATGTAAATGCAGGACGGGGAACCAATAAACAATTCCAGGTTTTTGGATCGCCTTACCTACACAAAACCCACTTCAAGTATTTATACAAGCCAGAACCAATGCCAGGCGCGACTAACCCAAAACATTCGGGCTTGCAATGTTTTGGTAAAGATCTTACCGATTCAGAATATTTGAATTCACTGAATCTGGAATGGCTTATAGAAGCATATAATAATACCTCTGGAAAAGATGAATTCTTCAACCAGTTTTTTACCAAACTCGCGGGAACTAAAAAACTTCAGCAGCAAATAGAAAGCGGAAAGTCTTTTCAGGAAATAAAAGATAGCTGGAAAGAAGGCCTGGAAAATTTCCAGTCTAAAAGAAAGCAATACTTGATTTACAACTAGTAGAAATGAAAGAAGTATTCCTCATCGCCCTGGTACTTTTAGCACTTGGCTTCACTATCAAAATGTTTCTGCATGTATTGAATAGCCAGCTAAGCGTATTGGCTAAAATTATATGGTCCCTGGTCATTCTATCCACTACTCTTTTTGGAGCAACCTTATATTTTATTTCAGATCATGGAAAAAGTCAGAGTTAATAGAAGTTTCTATAAATAAGAAAACCTATTTCAACCTGCGCTTCATCTCTTCCACGATATTATAAGCGGCCGGGCAAACGGCGGTATTTCTAATGGTAATACTAGAGATCTTATGGAAATCCTTTCTATCGGTATGCGGATATTCCCGGCAGGCTTTTGGTCGTTTTTCATAGATAGAGCAATAATTATCTGATCCTAAAAAAGGACAGGGAACCTGCTGTAATACAAAATCATTTTCTTCGTCCAGCCTTAAATAGGTATCGATGAATTCGCCCGGCTTCATCCTAAAGTGTTTGCTGATCCTTTCTATATCCTTTTGAGTAAATAACGGGCCGGTTGTTTTGCAGCAATTAGCACAGTTAAGACAATCGGTCCTGGAGAACTCATCTTCATGAAGCTCAACCATTAGAGCATCGAGATCTTTTGGCGGACGTTTCTTTAGCTTAGAAAAGAACTTTCTATTCTCCTTCTTCTTATCTTTGGCCCTATCAGGTAAACTCTTAAGAATCTCTTCCATTGGACAAAAATAAGGATATATTCGGCACGGCCATCAAAGCATTTTACGAAGAAAAAGACAAAACAGACATCATTGTTCATTCTCCAGATTTCGAGGATGATGTGATTCCCATAGCATATCTTTTCAGGAAATTTGAAGATATGCCAGAAATCGAACAAAAAGCGCTGGAGCTCTGCGAAGGTAAAGTTCTTGATGTTGGCTGTGGTGCCGGCAGCCATGCTTTACATCTTCAGAAAAAGAAAAATTTAAAGGTAAAGGCTATAGACACTTCTACCGGAGCGATTGAGATCGCTAAAAGAAGAGGTTTGAAAAATGCAGTTTCTGAAGATTTCTTCAAATTAAAGGATCAGAAATTTGACACCATCCTTATGCTGATGAATGGCAGCGGCATCATAGGTAAACTGGAAAACCTTAAATCTTTTTTTGAGCATTCCCGTTCCCTTCTGGCTGAAGGCGGAAAAATCCTTATGGATTCCTCAGATCTTATTTACCTGTTCGAGGACGAATTTGAAGATCCTGAAAATTATTTCGGTGAATTCACTTATAGCATAAGCTACAAGAATCTGCAGTCCGACGATTTTGACTGGCTCTTTATAAGTCCGGACCTCTTAAGTGAATATGCTGAATCTAATGGATTCGATTGTGAAATAATACATCAGGGAGATAACTATGATTTTCTGGCCTCCCTAACCGTAAAAAAGAATTAAATATTTATAACAGATCCTCCTGTTTGTTGTTGAACTTTTGAAAATAACCGTCTAACTCACTATTTTTCATATTTTTGAAGCACTGCTTAAACTTTGACATGATAAGAATAAAAAAAATACTACTACTTTTTATTTCAACGGCTTTTGTATTCTCCTGTACCACAGAGAGCGTTGATAGAAAGGATAATGGTAAATCTGCTAATCTTAAACTTACAGGTTCTTCTGGTGCAGACTTGATAAGCGACATGGAGTTCACTTCCATGAATATTGAAATTGTGTATGCAGATGGGAACAGACCTACCAGTGAAGCAATAAGCATTTTTCAAAATTTCCTGGAATCTAGAGTTTATAAACCCGATGGTATTAAGATCAACCTTAGATCTGTAGAGCCCTCAGGAAGATCCCCATTTGATGAAGATGATTTAAAAGCAGTAGAAGAAGAAACCAGGACATTATATAATGTTGGTGATGAGATCGCAATATGGATCTATTTTGCAGATGGCGAAAAGGAAGAAGGATCTGATGATCTGGTCACTTTGGGTACGGCTTTTAGAAATACCTCGATCATTATCTATGAAAAGACAATTAGAGAATTCGCTGCCAGAAACGGAGCACCATCAAGAGCAATTATAGAGGCATCTACTTTAAATCACGAATTTGGTCATTTATTTGGGCTGGTAGATCTAGGCATCGAACCAGTATCAGACCATGAAGATCCAGAAAAAGAAGGTCATTGTAATACAGACGGCTGCTTAATGAGAGCATCTATTGAATTTAGAAGCGGTTTGGTTAATGGATTGGACGGCGGCGGAGTTCCGCAATTAGATGACGCCTGTATAGAAGATCTTCAATCTATAGGAGGAAAATAATTAAAACTTAGACATAAAAAAACCCGGAGAATTCTCCGGGTTTTTTTATGTTTTAAATATAGATGATTGTTTAAAAAACATCCGGATCCAGGTAATCTGGAGTTCCATCATCATTAGAATCGGTATACGTTATACTACCGTCTGCATTAATTTCAATTTCATCTTTGGTAGGAGTACCGTCACCATCATCATCTGCATCAGAGAAATTAGGCAGGCCATCCCCATCGGTATCATCATTGAAGAGGTTTCCATCACCGTCAAGATCTTCTAGATACGACTCAATACCATCCCTGTCATGATCCGCAACATTCACCTTATACAGGTTCACCTTGAAAATGAGCGGCGAATATGCCGGTATACTATTTTGAGCAGAATTGAAATAAGCCAGCCCCGAAGGCATAAAGATAGCTCCAACCCCGTAATCGTTATTCCAGGTCACCGTGTTATCTGGATTCGTTTTGAATCCTGTAGCAGCGCGAAATTCTTCTAAACCTTCGGTAAATCCTTTTACCGGTCCTGGTCTTAAAGAAGGTCCCTGTGGACCAACCTCGTAGTAAGAAGTAAGGTTGAACCATAAAGGCGATTTTAATCTGCTATCAAAAACATCATCACTAAGTAATTCTCCTTCGTAAGCCACATAAGTAGAATCGGCGTAAGTTGGCTTTTTACCCTCTCCTTCTCTTTCTACCAAAATGTATAACTGTTGATCTACTCCCTGAAAATTAACCGTTTTGGTAATTAATTTTTCAGATTCGATAATTGGAGTCTTATCGATATTTTCTCCGGCAATAGTATCCAGTCTTACCACGTAATCAAAACCTTCTGCAGGCTCTTCAAACTCCTCATAATTGTAAAAATGCGTAGAAAGGTAATCTATCAGGGCCTGATCATCTTCAATAGCCTGCTCACCCCTATCTCTCGGCGGAATTACCTCAGGGCCATTATCATCATCATTATCACATGAATAAATAAGAAATGCCGTAAGGCAGATCATCATTATTTTGTTTAATCTCATCAGAATTTTATTTTGGAGCCGCAAGATACAATAATCTTGTATTTTTGTTTCAATATGAACGCTGATTTAGAGGTCAAATTATGAGAGTTGATAAGTTTTTGTGGTGTGTTCGGTATTTCAAGACCAGAAGTATAGCAACGAACGCATGCAAACAAGGAAAAGTGAGACTGGAAGAAGAGATCCTGAAACCATCAAAAGAGGTGTTTCCCGGTGATAAATTAAGAGTTAGAAAGAACCAGATCAATTATGAGATCGAGATCCTGGATATTCCGAAAAGCCGGGTGGGCGCAAAATTGGTAAATCTCTATGTTCATGATGTTACCCCTAAGGAAGCTTTTGAAAAACTTGACCTGCTCAAATATTCTAAAGATTACTACCGGAAAAAAGGTACTGGAAGGCCTACCAAAAAAGACCGCCGGGATATTGATGACTGGTTTGAGAATGCCGAAGATGACATAAATACGCCTAAAGACAAAAAGGATGAATGAGGAATTCTGGTCGCAACGTTATAAGGAAAATAAGACCGGCTGGGATTTAGGCTCTGTTTCTACCCCGATCAAAGAATACACAGATCAGTTAACCAGTAAAGAGTTGAAGATCCTTATACCTGGCGCGGGAAACTCTTATGAAGCTGAATACCTTTTTAAAAGCGGCTTTAAAAATGTTACGATCTGCGATATCGCCAGGGAACCTCTACAAAACCTGAAAGAAAGGCTGCCTGAATTTCCCGAGGAACAAATGATCAACTCAGATTTTTTCAAGCTTGAGGGAACTTATGATCTTATTCTGGAACAAACTTTCTTTTGCGCGATCCCTGTAGAGATGAGACAGGAATATGCCAGAAAAACTTCAGAATTACTGGATCAAAATGGAAGAATAGCAGGTTTATTTTTTGATTTCAAACTTAATGCAGATGGCCCTCCCTTCGGTGGAAATAAAGAAGAATATTTGACGTATTTTAGCCCGTACTTCAAAATTGATATTTTTGAAAGGTGCTACAATTCCATACCTCCGAGAAAGGGGAACGAGTTGTTTTTTAAATTCAGAAAAAAGTAAAAGATGAAGAAAAATCATCCCATTTTAAACCAGGAACAGATCAAACATAAGATTCGAAGAATTGCCTATCAGATTTATGAAAGCAATGTCGAAGAAAAAGAGATCATTATTGCCGGGATCGCTAAAAATGGTTTTGTGCTGGCCCAGAAACTGGAAATTGAATTAAAAGATATCTCGCCTATCCAAATAACCCTTTGCGAAGTAAAGATCGATAAAAAGAATCCCCTTGGAGAGATCGAAACATCACTTTCCCCAGATCAATATGAGAATAAAGCCATCATTCTTGTGGATGATGTACTTAACTCTGGCACAACCCTCATCTACGGAGTACGTCATTTCTTAAAAGTTCCCTTAAAGCATTTTAATACGGCTGTATTGGTAGACAGGAACCATAAAAAATACCCGGTAAAAGTAGATTTTAAAGGTATTTCTCTTTCTACTTCCCTTAGCGAAACCGTAAAGGTTATCTTCGAAAAAAATAAAGAACGGGTAGAATTATCCTAGTTTTTCAGAGATCTCTTCGATGATCTCCTTGGCAGATTTCTCATCACAAGAGATCACATGATTGCTTTGATTATAGTAGAAACCTCTTTCAAACAGATGCTTTCTAATAAATTCTTCCAGCTTCTCTCTGTCCTCTAGGTGACTAATCATAGGGCGATGCTCTTTTTCCTTATCGAGACGATCGGTAAGATTAGTTATGTTAAGTTTCAAATAAAAAGAAGTTATATCTGAGGCATTTTTTATTAATTCCATGTTATCACCGTAACATGGTGTTCCACCTCCCAGGGATATCACAGCCGGTTCCTCTCGCTGGATCAATTCTTCCAGAGTTCTTCTTTCGAGCTTTCTGAAATAGACCTCTCCCTTTTTATCGAAGATCTCAGAAATACTTTTTCCCTCTTTTTCTTCTATCTGATTATCCATATCCAGGAAATCGTAGCCTAATTTATCAGAAAGTCGCTTTCCGATATAAGATTTTCCCGATCCCATGTATCCTAATAGAAAAATTTTCATGTCTTAAATCGCTTAAAATGAGTGAAAGGCAAAACTATGATAAAATTATAGCAAATAAGGCTTGAAAAATAAATTAATGAATGTATATTTGCACCCGCATTCGCAAAAAGACGGATGCTTTTTAATGATCTGGTAGCTCAGTTGGTAGAGCATCTCCCTTTTAAGGAGAGGGTCCTGGGTTCGAGCCCCAGCCAGATCACTAAAAGATGTTCAAAATTTGATTTTGTTCTAGATCTGGTAGCTCAGTTGGTAGAGCATCTCCCTTTTAAGGAGAGGGTCCTGGGTTCGAGCCCCAGCCAGATCACTAAACAGTTTTGATCCTGTTGCGCGAGAAATCATTCCTGAGTTATACCAAAGGAATTCATGCCAAGATCACTACTAAGTTCAACACCGGATATTTTCCGGTTTTTTTTTACCAGCCAGTGGAATTTTAATTCCGCTTCTTTTACCCGGGTGCTGGAATTGGTAGACAGGCATGGTTGAGGGCCATGTGTCCATTAGGGCGTGCGGGTTCAAGTCCCGCTCCGGGTACTATTTAACCCTCTCTCCCTTCACTTTTCAAATTTTTCTTTAGCAATAGAACTTCCAGGATTCAACAAATCTCAGGAAGGCATTTTTTTTGCCCAAAAATCTTTTGTTTAATAAATGTGTTATTAAATTAAACATTTTAACATTTTAATAATCATTTTACTTCTGATTATTGTTTAGTTTTGTTTAACTCCTATAACATATCATGGAACACATTAAACAAAATTTTAGTATAAAGGATCTGGAACACTTAAGTGGAATCAAGGCTCACACCATAAGGATATGGGAAAAGAGATATGATATCCTGAATCCGGAACGAACAGATACCAACATCAGGACTTACAATGGAGAGAACCTCCAGAAATTGTTAAACATTTCTTTCCTGAACAGTCACGGCTATAAGATCTCCAGAATTTCCAAGATGGAAGAGGATGAGATCAATAACCTGGTCAAAAGAATTTCAGCATCATCAAGTGAAGAGAACCGAGCGAAGAACTCCTTCAAATTGGCCATGATGAATTTTGACGACAGGCTATTCCAAAGAACCTACAATAAGCTACGGGAGAAAAGAACCTTTAGAGAGGTATTTCAGGATGTTTTCCTGGCCCTTCTTGAGGAGATCGGCCTGTTATGGCAAACAGATACTATAAAGCCTATCCACGAGCATTATATCGTGGAACTTATCAAACAAAAGATCTATATCAACATAGCCGATCTAAAAGCTGAAATTCCCGAAGAAGATGATGAAGTTCTTTATGTGCTTTTTCTTCCTGAGAATGAAATTCATGATATAGGCATCCTTTACCTTAATTACGAATTACTCAATGCGGGTAAGAACGCTATTTACCTTGGACCTAGCTTACCTCTAAGCGATCTGGATTATTTAATGAAAATCCATAAGAACCTGGTTTTCGTAAGTTATCTAACCATATCTCCTGTAAATACAGATGTAGAAGAATTTATTAAGGATTTCCAAGAAAGCGTTTGTAAGGAAAAACAACATGAATTGCTGCTTTTTGGACAAAGAACCAAAGAAATAGATAGAAACTCAATTCCAGATAATGTCAAGGTTTACACCTCTGCTTTTGATTTCGCAAACTCCCTATAACCCCCCTAAATGTCCCAAAAAATAAATATTATCGGTTCCGGTTTTTCGTCGCTTGCGGCATCATGTTATCTGGCAAAAGCCGGATACCAGGTCGAAGTGTTCGAAAAGAATAGCACGGTTGGCGGTCGCGCAAGACAATTCAAGAAAGAAGGTTTTACCTTCGATATTGGCCCAACCTGGTATTGGATGCCCGATGTCTTTGAAAGGTTTTTTGCAGATTTCGACAAGAAAACTTCCGATTATTATCAGCTGGAAAAATTAGACCCTGCCTATCAGGTATATTTTGATAAAGATGATTCTATCCTGATACCTGGGAATCTTAACGAGATCTATGATAATTTCGAAAAAGAGGAAGCAGGGAGCGCAGATAAACTGGAGAAATTTATTACCAAGGCGAGAGACAATTATGATATTGCCATAAAGGATCTTGTATATAGACCCGGCGTTTCCCCAATGGAACTCGTAACTCCCGAAACCGCCAAGAGACTTGGCAGGTTTTTCACCAATATAAGCCAGGAAGTAAGGAAAGACTTCAGCAATAAAAAATTAAGGAAGATACTGGAGTTCCCGGTCTTATTTCTTGGAGCAAAACCAAGCGATACTCCGGCGTTTTACAGCTTTATGAATTATGCCGATTTCGGTTTGGGAACATGGCATCCAAAAGGAGGTATGTACAAGGTGATAGAAGGCATCAAAGATCTAGCAGAATCCTATGGTGTGATATTTCATCTCAATTCACCGGTAGAAAAGATCATTACCGAAAAAGGAAAAGCGAAGGGTTTGGTTGTAAACGGCAAAGAACATTTTGCTGATATCGTTCTTACCGGAGCAGATTATCACCACTCTGAGCAGTTATTACCGGAAAAACTAAGACAATATTCTTCTAATTTCTGGGAGAAAAAGACTTTTGCCCCCTCTTCCCTGCTCTTTTATGTAGCTTTCGACAAGAAAATAAAAAACGTTTCTCATCATACACTTTTCTTCGATAGCAATTTTGAAGATCATGCTAAAGACATTTATGATGATCCAAGATGGCCAGACAACCCCTTGTTTTATGCCAGTTTTCCTTCTATAACCGACGATTCTTGTGCACCTGAAGGCAAGGAAGCCGGTATATTTTTAATACCCCTTGCGCCAGATCTCGAAGATACTCCAGAGATTAGAGAACATTATTTTAATATTATTCTAGACCGTTTTGAGAGAATTACCGGTCAAAAATTAAAAAGTAATATTATATTTAAAGAGTCCTTTTGCGTTAATGACTTCAAAGAAGCCTACAATTCCTATAAAGGAAATGCTTATGGAATGGCGAATACACTGTTTCAAACTGCTTTTTTAAGGCCTAAATTAAGAAGTAAAAAAGTAGAGCATCTTTATTTCACGGGACAATTAACCGTACCAGGACCAGGAGTCCCTCCTTCCCTGATATCAGGAAAACTAGCCGCAGGTCTAATTGAAAAAAATGAAAAAAAGTAATATGAAAGCTATTTTTGACATCGTATCCAGGTCCTGTAGCAGAACAGTCACAAACTCTTACAGTACCTCTTTCTCTTTGGCAACTAAGATGCTTGCTCCTTCGATTAGGCAGCATATATATAATATTTATGGCTTTGTTAGATTCGCAGATGAAATCGTAGACACATTTCACGATTATGACAAGGAAACTCTCTTCAATGATTTTGAAAAAGACCTGCACAAGGCCATTGAAGCTAAAATATCATTGAATCCGATATTGAACTCTTTTCAGGAAACCGTGCATGAATACAATATAGATAAGGAACTATATGATTCTTTTATGGATAGTATGCGACTTGATCTACACAAGTCTGAATACCTGAGTATTGAGGAATTTAAGCAGTATATTTACGGCAGTGCAGATGTTGTTGGGTTAATGTGCCTTAAGGTCTTTGTAAATGGAGATCAGGGGAAATATGAGGAACTTAAAGAGAGCGCGATGAGTTTAGGTTCTGCTTTCCAGAAGGTCAACTTTTTGAGAGATCTTAAAGCAGATTATGAAGACCTGAGCAGAAGTTATTTTCCTAATATGGACCTTGCACAGCTAAACGAAGAAAATAAGCAGCAGATCATTGAAGAAATAGAAGAAGATTTTAGAAAAGGTCTTCATGGTATTGCTCATTTGCCGGTAGAAGCTAAATTTGGTGTCTATACCGCTTATATCTATTATCGAAAATTATTACAAAAATTAAAGAGGATTCCGTCGTTAGAAATAAGAAAGCGCAGAGTAAGAGTGCCTAACTATCAAAAGGCTGGTTTACTTGCAAAATCTTATATTTCTTATAGATTGAACCTTATATAAATTACTTTAAAAATGAATACCTTATTGTGGATCGTAGTATTTCTTGGAACTTTCATGATCATGGAAGGAATGGCCTGGTTTACGCATAAATATGTGATGCATGGATTTTTATGGAAACTTCATAAAGATCATCATAGAAAAGACCACAGCAGCTGGTGGGAACGCAATGATTTATTCTTTGTTTTCTACGCCCTGGTGAGTATTGGATGTTTTCTATTATGGAAATATGAAGACATTTGGATTGGTTTGCCAATAGGACTTGGAATTCTAGCCTATGGCATCACCTATTTTACCGTACACGATATTTTTATACACCAAAGATTTAAGATCTTCAGAAATGCAAATAACAAATATGCGAAAGGAATTAGACGAGCTCATAAAATGCACCATAAACATCTTGGAAAAGATGATGGTGAATGTTTCGGAATGCTATTCGTACCTTTCAAATATTTCAGAAAATAATCCCCTAACTTCATGTTAACACCAGATTATTACTACGTCATTGTAGGCGGTGGTATGGCTGGTCTTCAGTTAGCTTCCAGGATCAATAATGATATTTTCTTCCGAGGAAAAAAAATCGCGATTATCGAGCCTGATGACAAATCAATAAATGATAAAACCTGGTGTTTCTGGGAAAAAGGCGCCGGTGCCTGGGACCATTTAACAACCAAAACCTGGCAAAAGGGAAAATTCATTTCTTCGGAAATCAACAAAGATCTTGACCTAGCTCCTTATACCTATAAAATGCTTCGTTCGCTAGACTTTTATGAACATGTAAAGTCTGATCTTGAAGCCTCTGGAGATATTGTTTTCATAAAAGATGAGATAACAGCCATAGATCCGGTAACTCGTACCGCGAAAGGAAAAGAGCAGGATTATACCGCTACCCATTTCTTCGATAGCAGACCTCCAAAAGATTATAAGAAGAGTGAAAATGCGACATTGATCTATCAACATTTTAAGGGTTGGTATATTAAAACTGAAGAGGACATTTTCGATCCAGAATCTTTTACGATGATGGATTATCGCATCAATTATAAAGATTCGGCCAGTTTCACCTATGTTTTGCCGCTTTCAGCAAATGAGGCACTGGTGGAATTCACTTTTTTCACTCCTTTTCTTACCAACGAAAAGACTTACGACAAATATCTGAACAGATATATCAGGGAGATCCTAAAGGTCACTTCATTTGAGATCATAGAGGAAGAGATCGGGATGATTCCCATGACAGACTACCCTTTTCATGAAAAAAGCACAGGAAAGATCACTAAAATAGGTACTGCAGGAGGATGGGTGAAGGCTTCATCAGGATATTCCTTTAAAAATACTGAAAGAAAGATAGATCTTCTTATCCAGAATATCAAAAGTGGCAGAAGACCATCAAAAGAACTATTCAATAAAAAATTTCAGAAGTACGACTCCATTTTTCTGGAGGTATTAAGCAATCGAAATGATCTTGGCGAATCACTGTTTACGAAATTCTACACCAGGAATTCTATTCAGGATATTTTCAGGTTTTTGGATGAGGAGACCAGCTTTTCTGAGGATATCAAGATCATGCTTTCCCTGTATCATCCTGAATTCTTAAAAGCCTTTTTTAAAAAACTGTAATTCTTATTCAGCTATAAGTTGATCCAGCGTACCGCGGAAACTTTCGCTATTCCAATCGGCAGATCCAACTTTATCCACGACAATACTGCCATCTTTAGAAATAACATATGTTGTAGGCAAAGTCCTGCCATCCATAGGCTCGGGAGCTTTTGTAAGCATTTTATAGGCCGGAAGATCGAATCTTTTGCGCTTCATAAAATTCTCTACGGTCTGATGCTGTTCTCCTGAAACGAAAAGAAAGGTAACCTTACCCTGGTAGTCCTGATACAATTCCTGGAAACTCGGCATTTCTGCAATACATGGCGGGCACCAGGTAGCCCAGAAATTAACGATCACTACTTCTCCCTGAAATTGAGAAAATTCTGTTCTCTTTCCACGGTTACTTTCAAGAACCCAGTTATAATCTGCGATCTTCACCCGGTCTTCCTCATCATTGATCGATGGAGCGAATGAAATAAGCTTATTAACGAAGATTTGTATAGGTTTCCTGGTCTGGGGAATCACCATGGCCAATACTAGCACAATAATGATGATATTAGACCACTGATTTTTGAAGATTTTCATTTCCTGTATTATTCTATGTAAAGAACGGAAAAAACCTAATCACCTCAAATTCTATGAGTCGTTTTTGGAACTAAGAATGGTCAGCTTTTTATTCATACTGAAGAGTTCCTTTTTTAGAATTTCCAGATCCTTTTCCAGAGCATTTATTTTTCCTTTTCCAGAAATCTCGTGGTATTGAACAAGCCCACTGCTAATCTTACCTTTAATGATCATCAATTCTCTTATATCTTCGATCTTGATTCGCGAACTTGTTTCAGAGGGATATTCATTATCATTTTCAAGTAGCAAATAATCTTCTTCTGAAGACCTTTTGAATCGTTTCATATAGATTTGCTCCCCAGTAACCACAATTACAGCGGTCCCATCTAAAATTTCATCTAGTTTTTGATGATTTTGACAAACCAGGATATCACCTGGTAAAATCGTAGGAGTTAAATTATTAGAATTTACCTCGAAAAGCCTATGGTCTTCAACAGGTGTAAATCCAGGCACACGAAACCAGTCTTCAAGATCTGTAAAGAAATCATCGCTCAGATTTTTAACGAACGTGGAATGATGATGAGCACGGATCAGGGGCACAAAACCATTTCCTCTTTCCACCTTGATGAAATTGTTTTCACCCTTAAGAATATAATCTGTAGAAATATCATAAAGCTTACTCAACTTTATAATATGATCTACAACAATACCATTTTGGGAATTTTCAATAAGAGAGTAGGCCGCTTGTGAAATAAATAAAATATTCGCCACATGCGTTTGAGAAAGATTGTTATTATTTCTCAACGTCCTTAATCTTTTACCTATTTCGGCTCTATGACTCATTTTAAAAGCTACTTCTTATTGAATAAAATTAGACTAACTACCCCCAAATAACGGGTATAGTTTTTAGTTTAAAATGGATTATAATTATAAATGATAATTAGCATCCAGGTCATAATTTTTAATGCTATTGAAAGTCCAAAATTGTCCTTATTAGGAATTAAATTTGAATTGATTCTTAAGCCTTCCAGTTCATTTGAAGTTATACAGGGAAGGCAAAAATGTCTCAAACTGGATAAGAAATTAGCTTTAGATGCTTAAGACTTCGACAAGAGTATTGTTAAGGTACGAAATGATAATGGTCTTTAGGTTGTTCCAGCTTCTTTTAATTTCTTAAGGAAATTTCGAAACAGCCTACTTCCCCAAATTAAAATTTTATAGCCCTTTAGTACCATCTTATTTATACGATGAGAAAAAATGAATGAGTGTACAAAGAATCTAAAGCAAGAACTCAAGCCTGGATTTGTAGGGAGTCCGGGTAATTGATTGGTTGGATTTTATTCAACATACATCAAGTTGAGTTTTTGCCTAGGGCTAATTATTAATGGGGTTTAATAACTAGCATAAAAAAACCTCCAGATCTAAAAATCTGGAGGTTTTTGATATTAAAAAGGCTGCTTGAATTAAGCCGCGTTCTGCTTCTTAATAAGGTTAAGAGCTGAACCATGCTTATACCACTCGATCTGTGGAGCATTATAAGTATGATTAGCCTTGATCGTATCTTTACTTCCATCTGCATGAACGATCTCGATCGTTAATGGCTTGTCTGGAGCAAAGCTCTCAAGATCTATAAAGTTGAAGGTATCATCTTCCTGGATAAGATCGTAATCATTCTCATTTGCGAAAGTAAGACCTAACATTCCTTGTTTCTTAAGGTTTGTCTCATGGATACGAGCGAAAGATTTCACCAATACCACCTTAACACCTAAGTGTCTTGGCTCCATGGCCGCGTGCTCTCTGGAAGAACCTTCACCATAGTTATGATCTCCTACTACAACTGTAGGGATACCTTTTGCTTTGTATTCTCTTTGTACTGCAGGTACACCATCATACTCACCAGTGATCTGACTCTTAACAAAGTTTGTTTTCTTATTGAAAGCGTTTACAGCTCCAATCAAACAGTTGTTAGAAATATTATCAAGGTGACCTCTGTAACGTAACCATGGTCCAGCCATAGAGATATGGTCTGTAGTACATTTACCCCATGCTTTGATAAGAAGTTTCGCACCAGTAAGATTTTTACCATCCCATGGCTCAAATGGAGTTAACAATTGCAGTCTTTCACTGTCTTCGGCAACTTTAACCTCTACAGTACTTCCATCTTCGTTTGGAGCAATATAACCAGCATCCTCTACAGCGAAACCTTTTGTTGGAAGTTCAATTCCCTGTGGCTCGTCTAGCATTACTTCCTCACCATCCTCATTCATCAATTTGTCACGAGTAGGATCGAAATCCAGTCTACCAGAAATTGCGATTGCAGCAACCATTTCTGGTGAACCTACAAAGGCGTGGGTATTTGGGTTACCATCTGCTCTTTTAGAGAAGTTACGGTTGAAAGAGTGAACGATCGTGTTCTTTTCTTCACCTTTTCTATCTGAACGATCCCACTGGCCAATACATGGTCCACATGCGTTCGTAAAGATGGTTGCATCAAGATCTTCAAAGATCTTAAGTAATCCGTCTCTCTCTGCAGTATATCTAATTTGCTCAGATCCCGGGTTAATTCCGAAATCAGATTTTGCTTTTACTTTTTTATCTACGGCCTGTTTAGCGATAGAAGCTGCCCTGGTAAGATCTTCGTAAGAAGAGTTAGTACAGGAACCAATTAGACCCCAGTCTACATTGATTGGCCAGTCGTGCTCCTTAGCTTTTGCGCTCATTTCTGAAATAGGAGTCGCAAGGTCTGGAGTAAACGGTCCGTTTAAGTGAGGCTTCAATTCATCTAAATTGATCTCGATCAATTCATCAAAATACTGCTCTGGATTTGCATAAACTTCATCATCACCAGTTAAATGCTCACGTACTTCGTTGGCAGCATCGGCAACATCTGCACGATTGGTCGCTCTCAGGTAACGCTCCATTGAGTCATCATACCCAAAAGTAGAAGTAGTTGCACCAACTTCAGCTCCCATGTTACAAATTGTACCTTTACCGGTACATGATAAATTACGTGCTCCTTCACCAAAATATTCAATAATTGCACCTGTACCACCTTTTACAGTTAAGATACCGGCAACTTTAAGAATAACATCTTTAGAGGAAGTCCATCCGGAAAGTTTTCCAGTTAACTTTACCCCAATTAGTTTAGGGAATTTAAGCTCCCAAGGCATACCTGCCATCACATCTACAGCATCTGCTCCACCAACTCCAATGGCAACCATTCCTAATCCACCTGCATTTACAGTGTGAGAATCTGTACCAATCATCATTCCACCTGGGAAGGCATAATTTTCAAGAACTACCTGGTGAATAATACCTGCACCCGGTTTCCAGAATCCAATTCCATACTTATTAGATACCGATTCCAGAAAATCAAAAACCTCGCTACTACTCTTGTTAGCTGACTGTAGATCTATCGCCGCTCCCATTTTCGCCTGTATAAGGTGATCACAGTGAACAGTCGTTGGAACTGCAACCTGTTTTTTACCCGCCTGCATGAATTGTAATAAAGCCATCTGCGCAGTCGCATCCTGACAAGCAATTCTATCTGGTGAGAATTCTACATAATCCTTACCTCTGGTGAATGCCTCTTTAGCATTGCCATCCCATAAGTGAGAATAAAGGATCTTTTCTGAAAGTGTTAAAGGCTTTCCAACAACTTCCCGTGCTGTATTAACACGCTCAGCCATTTGGCTATACACCTTTTTAATCATATCAATATCGTATGCCATATTCTGTTTAATTTATGTTCTAAAAAAGTCTTGCAAAAATAGGGATTTTAAAGGGAATTTGAAAATTACAAGTGATACTCAGAATTTAGTATAAATAATTTCCAAAATTATAATTTACACCTCTAAAAATTCAGTAAAACTCAATATAAGGATAGAAAAATGAGAATTTGTCAAAATTTACTTAAATCTCTGGGCAGATTTAAATTTGTTATTCTCTAAATGAAAGAGATTTTTCCTCCTGAAAATGTATACTACAGGAGCGAAAAAAGGAAGCAGGAACATAGATAATATCCAAAAAGTTTTGTCCTTGATCTTTGTTCTGACCATATCAAGTAACACAAATAACCAGAAAAGAAAGAGTACTGCATTGCAGGTCCAGATGATGATCTGTGATGTAGATTCTTCGAGATCCAGAACATTTGTGAAAAAGGACGATCCCCACAAAAAATAGAAGGCTATGCTTATTAAAATTTTATTCTTAACGAGAATTTCCATGAAGATTAAAAGAGTTTCCTGATGATCTCTTCCTCGGTAATTCCTTCGGCCTCTGCTTTATAGTTTTTAATGATTCTATGACGAAGTATACCAAAAGCAACTGCCTGAACATCTTCAATATCTGGTGAGAATTTACCATTTACAGCAGCATGGGTTTTGGCAGCCATGATCAAATTTTGAGAAGCCCTGGGTCCTGCACCCCAATCAACATAATTCTTGATGAGATCTGGCGCACCATTAAGCGGTCTTGTTTTTCCTACTAACCTTACCGCGTACTCTACGACATTATCTGGCACCGGGATCCTTCGAATCACATGCTGAATATCTGAAATCTCCTGTGCGCTAAAAAGTGGATTTACCGTTTGAGGATCATCTGAAGTTGTCGTCTTTACCACATCTACCTCCTCCTCAAAACTCGGATAATCCAGTTTAATGGCGAACATGAACCGGTCTAACTGGGCCTCAGGTAAAGGATAAGTTCCTTCCTGTTCTATCGGGTTTTGCGTAGCCAGTACAAAATAAGGTAGATCAAGTTTGTAATGATGACCGGCAACCGTAACAGCTCTTTCCTGCATCGCTTCTAATAGCGCGGCCTGGGTCTTTGGCGGTGTTCTGTTAATCTCATCTGCCAGCAAAATATTGGTAAAGATGGGACCTTTTATAAACTTGAATTTCCTGTTTTCGTCCAGGATCTCAGAACCAAGAATGTCACTTGGCATAAGATCTGGAGTAAACTGAATCCTTTTAAAATTCAATCCTAAGGCCTGGGCAATGGTGTTTACCATTAAGGTTTTGGCCAGGCCGGGAACACCAATTAATAATGAATGACCACCGGAAAAAATGGAGAGCAGGATTTGATCTACAACCTTATCCTGACCTACGATAACTTTTGCGATCTCTCTTTTTAGATCGCGGTGCTTATCTACCAATTTTTCTACCAGTGCTACATCACTCATATTATGTTTTAATTTTTAACCCAATCGCTGGTGTAATCGCAATCACGATATTTACCATTCACTTTGATATAGGTATCATTTATCTTTTCCTTTTGCCACTTTTCGATCGCATCTAACTGCTTATCACGAAGGGCAAGTTCTTTAATTTTCTGATAATCTGTGGCATAATCTGCCTCATGTTCAGATATCTTTTTGGTAACCTGAATAATTTTAAACTGAGGTCTACCTGTTCTATCCTTTTGAGTAAGAACTAGAGAGATCTCACCTTCATCAAGATCTTCCACCTGCTTAAACAATTCAGGGTCTATCTTGGTTAATTCGAATCTTGTATCTCCGGTTCTTGGGTTGATAAGTTTCCCACCTTCATTCTTGGTTTCCTCCTCATCTGAAGCCTCTCTGGCCGCAGCAGCAAATTCAAGATCTCCGGCTACGATCTTACTCCTTAAAGTATCGATTTCCTTTTTAGCTTCCTGAACTGAAGCGTTAGTAACATCTGGGATCAAAAGTATATGTCTCAATTCTACAGATTGTCCTCTAATCTTATCGATCTGGATGATATGGTATCCAAATTCAGTTTCGAAAGGTTCACTTATCTCTCCCTCCTGAAGACTGAATGCTACGTCTTTAAATTCCTTTACAAAAGGATCTTTTCTCGTTAAGGTCACTCTACCTCCATCTGAAGCAGTTCCAGGATCCTGAGAATAAAGTACGGCTTTTGTAGAAAAACTAGCTCCGTTTTCTTCAATATCTGCCTTAAACTCATTTAACCTGTCTATAATCTTTTGTTTTTCAGACTCCGGAATTTCAGGTTCTATAACGATTTGAGAAAGCTCCACCTCTGTACCAAACATCGGCTTCTCTTCCATCTTGTTATAATATTGTCTTACCTCTTCCGGGGTAATTTCAATCTCCTCGATGATCTTTTGCTGCATTCTTTGAGTCAACTGACTCTGCTTGGTAAGATCAAAGATCTCCTGTCTAAGTTCTTCTTCACTTTCCTTATTGTAGAATTCCAGGATCTTTTCCATGGAACCAGCCTGCTGAGCCAGTCCCTGGATCCTTTGATCTACGATACTGTTGATCTGGGCATCTGCAATAATGATACTATCCTGTATGGCATGATGCGCATATAATTTGTTCTCCATAAGAGAACCTGCCAGATTACAATCGGTCACTTCAGAAGTAGACATTCCCTGGCTCTGCATATCTTTATACATTAGATCTATATCACTCTCCAGAATAATATACTCTCCTATCACTGCCGCAATACCATCAACCTTTTTTCTCTGACTTCCCTGTTTCGTAACCTCAGTTTTGGTTACCTCTGCGTCTGGCTGAATGGATGTGCTGTCTGTTACGATCACTTCCTGGGCGTAACCAAAAGTAGAAAGCATAACACCGAAGCCTGCTAAAACAGGTTTAATTGAAAATTTCAAATTCATTATTCTTAATTGCATCTTTAGTAATATCTTTTTCTAATTCCTTAATTAACGACTGTTTTCGCTTATTCAGCAAAATCTCTCGTATGGTTGCCGAAGCATATTCAATAGGCGCCTGCTCATTCCGGCTTAGAACGTCATTTACGTACACAAGATACACATTTAGTGAATCCTGTAATTCCATAAAATTAGATTTCTTAAGCAAGCTTGATCTATCTTCCGCAGTAAGCGGACCAATTTTATTATATACAGTTTTAGATTTTACCCAAACAGAATCATTCATCGAATAATTCTTGAACTGTATGGCCATGTTCAAAAGATCCTGTTGATCCTCTTCATTGAACCTGGTGAATTTCTTTTTTATCTCTTCAATATTGTTGCTATTCTTCGCAAGGTTAATATACCTGAGCTTTACCAGGTCTTCACCCAAAATGAAGTTCTGCTTATTTTGCTCGTAATATTCTTCAATTTCCGCACGATTAAGAGCAGTATCAAGAGCGCGGGAAACTACAGCATCTGTATAAGCATTCGTATAAAGCTCGTTTCTATAATTGTTCACGAGTTCATTGAATTCCTTTTGCTGAGACTGAGGTAGATTTAACTCTGCACGATCTATAAGTAATTGCTGTGTAGCCCAGCGGGTGATATAATTAGAAACTATAACCGCGCTATCTTCTGCTGAAGTATTCTCATTGATAAGCGCCTGAATATCGTCTTCATATAAATACGTTTCATTGACTCTTACAACCACTTTACGATCATCGGTTTGCTGAAAATATTCACAGCTGACCAGGATCAGGGAAAAAAGAACTAAAATAAATCTGCTAAAATTTTTCCTCAAAATCAATTTTTTTAGCACCTCTCAATTTAAATGCCAGAAGACAAAATGGATAAACCTAATTTCTCTATCTGGGCAAAAATAAGAATTAGTTAAGGTTCTGCAAGCTAAAGCCATAACGAAAACAGCAGATTTAAATTATAAATTTCTGCAATAATAAATTCTACATTATCTTTAAAAGACGATAAACCAATCAGTTATGAAATACCAGCAGCAGATCACTATAAATAAACCCAGAAAAGAAGTGGTTGCCAAGTTCTCTGATCCCGATAATATGAAGCACTGGCAGCGCGGTTTTATTTTTATGAAGCCTATTAATGGTAATCTCGGGGACGAAGGCTCACAGAATCTGTTGAAATACGAAATGGGCAAGCGCGAGATAGAAATGACCGAAACCATAATTAAGAACAATCTCCCTGACGAGTACAGCGCCACTTACGAAGCTAAAGGTGTTTACAACTACCAGGTAAACAGGTTTTCCCCTACTATGGAATCTGCAACCTTATGGACTACAGATAATGAATTTCAGTTTAGCGGATTCATGAAACTATTTGGATGGTTCATGCCGGGAGCCTTTAAAAAACAATCCCGAAAATACATGGAAGATTTTAAAGCTTTTGTGGAAGAAGGAAAAAGCGTAAAGGACCACTAGTTATTTTTTGATTCAAAATTCTAGATATATTCTACTCAGCCAGTTATATTTGCGAAAAAATAACACAAAATGAAACGAATAAGTTTAGGAATTTTATTGATGTTCATCGCATTCTCATCAAATGCTCAATCTAAGATTGGCACTATAGATGTTGAATATATACTTGCTCAAATGCCCGAAACTGCTGAAGTGAATAAGGGACTTGAGACTTATAACCAGGAACTGCAGACAGAATTAAAAACCAGTATCGGGGAATACGAAGCTATGGTTCAGGAATACCAGAAAACTGTGGCAGATCTAACCGATACGGTAAAAAAACAGAAAGAAGACAGGATTATTGAATTAGAAAATGACATCAAAGGTTTCCGTCAAAAAGCTTCGGTAATGCTACAGATGAAAAGGAACGAATTAAATGGCCCTTTATATGACAGGATAGATGTTGCCATGAAGAAAGTGATCAATGAAGGTGGCTACACCCAGATCTTTCACGCTGGTGCAAACGGTCTTGCTTTTTCAAGATCTGAAGATGATATCACCGAGAAGGTAATGAAAGAACTTGGTATAGAAGCTAAACCAGCTCCGCAAGGCGCCGCTTCGAATTAAGATCAAACCACAACAAATAAAAAAGCCCTGAATAACTTCAGGGCTTTTTTTATATATGATAAATTCTTATCTGCTATAATTTGGAGATTCCTTGGTAATGGTCACATCGTGTGGGTGACTTTCATGTACCCCTGCCGCTGTAATTCTTACGAACTTACCAGTCTCTTTTAAAGTCTCCACATCCTTGGAACCGCAATAGCCCATACCTGCTTTAAGTCCACCTATGAACTGGTGGATACTTTCTTCCAGGTCTCCTTTGTAAGGTACTCTACCAACGATACCTTCAGGAACCAGTTTCTTGATATCATCTTCCACATCCTGAAAATAACGATCTTTAGAACCTTTTTCCATAGCTTCCACAGATCCCATTCCGCGGTAAGACTTGAACTTTCGTCCTTCAAAAATGATGGTTTCACCCGGAGATTCTTTGGTACCTGCAAGTAGTGAACCTAACATAACACAGTCTGCACCGGCAGCGATCGCTTTAGGAATATCTCCCGTATAACGAATACCTCCATCGGCTATTACCGGAACTCCAGATCCCTTGATTGCCGCAGCAACTTCAAGCACTGCAGAGAACTGAGGAAAACCAACTCCTGCAACCACACGGGTTGTACAAATAGAACCAGGTCCTATTCCAACCTTAACTGCATCTGCTCCGGCTTCAACCAGGTATTTCGCAGCTTCACCGGTAGCTATATTCCCAACTACCACTTCCAGGTCTGGGAATTTCTTTTTGATCTCTTTTAAAACCAATACAACTCCCTTGGTATGACCATGGGCTGTATCAATAATAATTGCATCTACACCTGCATTCACCAAAGCTTCTGCCCTGTCTACAGCATCACCGGTAACACCAACCGCGGCAGCTACTCTCAATCTTCCGAAAGTATCTTTATTAGCCATTGGCTTCTGGGTTAGCTTGGTAATATCACGAAAAGTGATAAGACCTACCAGTTTTTTATCCTTATTGATAACCGGTAATTTCTCGATCTTATTTTCCTGTAATATATCTTCTGCCTCATCTAAAGAAGTACCTTCTGAAACCGTTACCAGGTTTTTAGAGGTCATCACTTCAGAGATAGGACGATTTAAATTCTTTTCGAACCTAAGGTCCCTGTTGGTTACTATACCAAGAAGTTTTCCATCTTCATCGATGATTGGTATGCCACCAATACTGTGCTCTTTCATGGATTCTTTAGCATCACGAACCTTCGCCGTAATAGAAAGGGTTACGGGATCTATGATCATTCCGCTTTCGGCACGTTTCACTTTACGAACTTTTAAAGCCTGCTGCTCTATAGTCATGTTCTTATGAAGTACCCCAATACCGCCTTCCCTGGCCATAGCGATCGCCATGCGGGATTCGGTCACTGTATCCATCGCTGCGGAAACGATTGGAACGTTGATCGGGATATTACGTGTGAATTTGGATTGAATGCTTACTTCTCTTGGGAGAACATCTGAATACGCAGGTACTAAAAGTACGTCATCGTAGGTAAGTCCGTCGCCAAGTATTTTTGATTCGTGTGCGGTCATTGCAATTAAGGATTTAATTGCATGCAAATATAGGGTTAATAAGTGAGAAAATGAGGTTCTTATATGTTAAGAGAAGATAAACTTACGGGATCCATTTTTTAAAGTTTCCTAGCTCCCGGCATCACTGAATTCAGAACAAATCATCAACTTAACACACTGATGTAAAGTTATTTATATTGCTTCTTAAAAACTGTGGTCGTAAATTTATTTATCTATAAAATTAAAGGCCATGAGCATAAGATTAGGAAACAGCTGCATGAATTGCGAAAGGTTCAAGAACAATTACTGCACAAAACATGAAACCAATGTAGGTTACCAGCATACCTGCGATAGCTTTAAGATGAAAGCGGCGATCAAGAATGAACCGAATTGCCTTAATTGCAGCAGGTACCATTCACCAACCTGTGCCAATCCTAAAAAGGCAGCACCGGGAATGCTCTGTAATCACTGGGCTCCACAAGCTTCAGCTTAGATTACAGCCTGATTTGTAAAGTAGTATACCAGGTTATAGGTTGTGCCGGTATTATTCCGGGACCTGGATATCCTGTGGCTCTCCTCGTGAAATATGAATTATCCAGAAGGTTATTGATACCAGCCTCCAGCCTGAATTTCCCTAAGGTATATGAGGCTGAAAAGTCCATGATACCATAAGCAGGAACTTCTCCTTCTATCCCCCTGTTATTTTCATCTTTATCCTGTGGTGCATTGGTCGCATCTGTATATTGACTGGACAGATAAGTATACTGAAGCCCGGCCAGGAAGTTCTTATATCCAAAATTCAGCCCGGTCTTTAAATTGACTTCCGGTATAAATTCTACTTCATTCCCTTCAACATTCACCTGGTCTGATTCGATATATTCAGACTTGGTGAAAGCGGCATTTACAAAAGCGTTCAACTGGTAATCTTTCGCTGTTTCAAAAAAGCTATTTCTAATATTCCATTCAGCGAAAGTTTCCACTCCGTAAATAAAAGCGTCTCCTATATTTCCTCGGAATCTTACCAATCTTCCGGTTTCTTCAAGTTCACCTTGCGCATTAACCCGTTCTTCAGGTCTTAATACTTCTCCGATCCTGTCATTGTACTTTAAAGCAAAAACACTTAGATCATAAGATAGAAAGTTCTTCAACCTTCCGCGGATACCAAGATCTGAAGTAAAACCTTCTTCATCGCTGATATTTGGATCTACCTGAAAACTTGGGTTCACCACCCTGATATCATTAAAGGTTACCGACCTGTAATTTTGAGAAAAATTCGCGTATAGTTCATTAGATGCATTCAGATTATAACTGCTTCCTACACCTAAAAGAATAAAGCTTCTCTCGAATTTTCTATCATCTTCTATGGTTTCGTTCAGCAAGGTATTTTCCGCGTTATCCTTGATGATGTTCTTATAAAATCCATCTGCTTCGGTATTGATATATTCAAATCTAAAACCCGGGGTTACCGAAAAGTTATTGGTAATATTGAAAATATTTTCTCCAAAGAACGCGAGATTCCTGTTCGGGAACTCAAATTCTGATTGTCTTTCATAATCGGGAAATTCCGAATTTGCAAATTCAAAATCGGGACCTGAAGCGGCACTTCCCGCTCCTTGTTGCTGTTGATTGGATGCCTGGTAATATTTACTTCCCAGCAACAAAACCGATTCCTCACCAAAAAGATCATACCTGGTCAAGACCCTTGCTTCTGCTCCCCAGTTAGAGAAATCATCTACCAGAAGTTCTCTTGGCTCATTAGGATCATCGGCCTGTGCTACCCTGTTCTGCCTGAATCCTAAAGCCTTCCTGGTCGCATTAAGACCAAAAACATTAAGGCTGAAATCTGTTCGGTTTGAAAACTGGTGTTCCAGCTTCACATTAAAAAGATTCCAGTTCACATCGAACCAGTTCCTTTCCCTGTTGCTGAAATCCGGATCTTCATAAAACTGGAAATCTGTTAAACCACCCGGCTGTTGCGCAAGGTAATCCAGGAAAGTATATTCAAAGCTAATATTGGTCTTCTCATTGAACTTCCATCCCAAATGCGCAAAGGCATTATTGGAATCATATTCTGAATTCGGACGGAATCCCTTCCCTCCTTTATAATTATAATAGGTATAATAACTGAATTTACCCACGGTACCGCTAAGGCTGTTGAAGCTGGTAAAAAGATCGTAAGATCCAACCGTTTGCCTGGAGACCAACTCTATTTTTTTATCTGGTACAGGTTCCTTGAACCTGAAATTGATAAGACCACCAAACTGGGTCCCATATTGTAAAGAAGCAGCTCCACGAACCACCTGGATCTCTCTTAAGGCTTCTGGCGGTGGAGTATAATAGCTTTCAGGGTAACCAAGTACATCTGCCGAAATATCATATCCATTCTGGCGGGTGTTGAAATTCTGGGTTCGGTTAGGATCAAGTCCACGTCCACCAATATTCAGCTGCAGACCAGCATCACCGTTATCATAAATATTCAATCCAACCACTTGGCTATAGATCTGCCTGGCGTTGTTGGCAGCCAGGTTTCCGGCAACCTTGTCCATTAAGATCACTTCACTTTTCTTACCAGCATAGATCGCGGTCCCTTCTACTTTTCGCAACTTTCTTAAAGCAAAGATCTGCTCCCTTCTATTAGTGATCATCACCTCACTAAGACTTTCGGCTAAAGGTGAAAGCTGAAAATCAACTTCGGTATTTTGAGTGATGTTGATCTCGCGCTCAATGATCTCGTATTCATAGCTAAAGACCGCGAAAACATAAGTTCCTTCTTTTAAAGAAGAAACCTGGTATTCTCCATTTTCGTTAGCCACGGTTAATTTACCTGTTGTTTTGTTCCAGACCTCTGCATTGGGAACTGGTTCACCAGAAGCTGAAGACGTGATCTTACCAGTTAATGAATACTGCGCATTCACGATCATGGTAAAAAAGAAGAGTATACTAAAGACCTTTAATTTCATCATTAAATGGTAAAATGAATGTTTTATGTTTAAAAGTGTCCGCGAAATTAAGCAAATTAACATCGGGACTTATATAGGGCACGCTTTTTCTCCCGTTAAGACCCACATAGCTTTCCACGTAAACCTCGATATTTTCATGACCATCTTTTCTGAAATGATCTGCCAGGAAATGTGCGTATTCCAGGATAAAATCGGGCTGAAAAGACATTTGTTTTTCCTGAAAAGGAGTGAGAAAATCTGAATTATTCACATAGAATCTTTTGCCTGTCTCTGCATCTACAACTTTAAATTCGGCATAGCCCGCTTTTTCCATGAGCATCACTCTCCATGAAAACCTGAAACCTTCTTCTGTCCAGAATAATTCGCCAGGATACAACAAATACCTCCATGGAAATAAGATCTGAATAACGAAAAATCCCGCTACTATACTGGTCAATATTTTTCGTTTGAAAGGTTTGTAAATTAAAGACAGCTCATTATCAAATTTCTCTTTTCTAATCCTAAACCATCTGGAGATCTTCTGAAGGATCTTATGATGAACTTCAGGACTAAAGAAGATCAAAGCACTCACGATCATGATATAGGGGAACATCCCGATCGGGAATAAAACCCGGGTCATCACATGGAAAATAATCACCATGATAAATGCAAAAAGCCTGGTTCGCTTCCAGAGTAAAAGAAAGGGAATAAACAGGTCATATAACATTCCGCTCCAACTAAAAGCATAAGCCACCCATTCCTGCTGCATGAAGTCTCCCAGGAAAGGAATATCATATTTTGAAGGCAACCATATTTTTAATGGCATCGCCCGGAATAACCAGTCTGAATTGATCTTGGCCAAACCAGCATAGAAATATACAATTCCCAGCATCAATTTAATTGCATCAATACACCAGCGAGGAATTCTCTGGAATGACTGCTTGGTATTCTTCCAGGCGTCTACAGAATAATAAACACTGGCAGGAAGAAATATCATCAAAAAGCTAAGAATGCTTATGAAATAATAGTGATTCAGGTAAGTAGTCTTATCCATGAGTTCGATGTAGGTGAAACTCAGGAAAAATGTAATGATCGCTATTCGGTATTTATAGCCTATAGCTACAAAAAATGCCGAAATCCCGCAGATCACAAAAAGTAAATAGGTGAAATCGCCAAGCGGTTTCACCCATTCAAATCCGTAATAACTAAAATGAAATTTCGGTGTTATATAAAGTTTTTCGATCCATCCATTGAGCCAGAAACGAATGATACTGGCGAGCATCATTATTCCAAAACCTATGCGAAATACAGCCAGCGGGGCCGCTTCGGTATATGAATTGAAATATTTAGTGATGGCCGATCTCATCTACCACCAACTAGTCTCCGTCTGAGTCTACGTAGTTTATACTGATGGATAGTGCCTGTACCATATCTAATTTTAGAAGAACCACCGCTTTTTGTAGTTCGTCATAAGCCGCAAGCATAACCGTATTATTGGTTTCTACCTGACTCTTAAGACTGGCATTTAAATTAGTAGCCTGAGACATTATTCCATTGAACTGATTGTTGATATCTGTAGCAATATCTCCACGTTCAAGAAATTCAAGGTATTGCTTAAAGCTCTTTCCTGTTTGTCCTCCATTAAATGATCTTCCGTTAAAGAAATTCAGAGTGCTTTCCAGTGCTTTCATATAAAGCTCTTTGGAAAGATCATTAGAATAATAAGCTTCAACATTAATAGGTGAAGGTGTACCGGTAAATACTCCGGAAGGATATCCTATTTTACCTGAACGAAGAAAAGTCTCGAAATACATGATGTATTTGTTGGTCAACTTGTCTACCGAACCTGTACTGGAAGAACTGGTATTAGAAACAAAAGTATCTTTGTAATCACCCTGCCACGAAGCATTCACTTCTGCAGTAAGTGCATTGATCCTTTTTGAAACATCTAAAAGATAGTTCCTGTAATTTTCTGAAGAATACTTCCCAACGATCTCAGCATTGGTTTCACCAATTCCGTAAAGAAGATAATCCAGTGCCGGGAATCCCTGCTCCTTAAAGCTTGACGGTAATTCCAGATTGTAAGTACCGCTGGCGATCTTATTCTCAACTTCAGAAGCTGCCAAAGGGTAAGTATTCAAGAATCGACGATAACTTAACTCCTCTGCCTTCCCAAGATCGAACATCGCTACGGTTTGAAAATCTATGTAAGAGCTTTCAAACTGACTCCTTAATGCCAGCAGATTTTCCTCGGTTGGCTCTGCCGTAAAGGCAAGCGTGAGGTCTTCTAACTGCTGAGTTGAGCTTTTAAAATTACTGAAAGCAGGTACGATAATATTATCTGCCCAGTTCTCCAACATGGCTCCACGATCAAAAGAAGTGGTTTCCCCACCTCCATCGGTTCCTGGTCCATCATCTTCGGTAGAACAGGCTGTGAAAACAAGTGTAGCGATCAATAAAATTTTCGAAATCCTTATCATAGATATTTTTTTTTAAAAAGCCGGAGCAGATATAAGTCTAACTCCGGCTAATTGTTTTATTCTGCTGCTTCTGCAACGCTAAAGTCAAATGCCGCGGCAATTTCTTCAGAAATACTATCCAGTGTTTCAGGAGTTACATCCCAAAAACCGTTTCCATCTAATAATTGCTCTTTGAACATGTCTACTTTTTCTTTAGACAGGTATGGCATGTTAGTGCCCGGCTTATTTGTAAATCTTAAACTGTAAATGAATCCGAATCCTTCAGAAAGCTCATGAAATGCAGCTCCCATATTATTATCAGCTAAAGCAGCTTTTCCTCCTTGCAGATAATGTACTGCTCTTACGGCGATCACTTTAGAAATGTTCTCACGAATAATAGCTACCTGCTCGTCACGAGTATCATAATCTCCAGCTACGATCGCAGCACGACCTGTTTTAAAAGCATCGAAAACAGTTTCTGCAATTCCTGCAAAATCTTCGTCTTTATCTACCTGACCTAGATAATTGAATAGTAAATGATCTTCACTTTCATTTAGCACAGAATTAGGATCTCCTGCCGGAATTGAAGGATCTCCATAAAGGTATCCATAAGCCTCATCCCACTTGTGTTCCATAGTAGTATAAACCTTACCTTCTTCAACCATACCTTCGTCATTGGTCATACGGTTATCTGCTTCATCCAGTACCGCTTGAGACAGGTAATTGTTAAGCATCTGGTCTGCAAGCAAACCTCCTATTAATCCTTTCGCAAAAGCCTGGTTCAACTCAAGACCTTTTTCGTTTACGTAACGAATACTTGATCCCTGAGCGATCTGTCCAGCAACACCGGCTTCGGCCAGCATATCTCTATTATCTTTTACCGTAGAAAACTGCTCTGAAATAAAACCATCAAAATCATTCTTGATCTGAGTTCCTTCTACCGTATTTGCAGAGAAGTAAATGTTAGAAGCTGCAACTTTAGATCTTACGCTTTTAGATGATTCGTTAAGACTCGCATTAGAGAATGGATCATTCTCGTTTGCGAACATGTTTAATAATAATTCTTCTGAGGCATTATCAAAATCGGTGAAATTCGATAATAACTCTGAAGTCATTTGCAGTCTGGTCGTTTGACCATCGTAGCTCACGGTAGAACTATTATCTCTTTCGAATGTATAATTTACGGGAATTTCAATTTCGTTTCCTCCGGGGGTAGGAGCATCATCTGAAGTACATGAAACTAAGGTTAGACCTCCTATCATTGCTGAAAATAACAGCTTTCTCATATTTGCTTATTTAGACTAGTTTAAAATAATTTCCGGCAGCAAATATAAAAACCCGCTTTTGTTGCAGCAAGTTTATTTAGATTAATTTTAAATAACTTTTTCCAATAGTACTATAAAAAGCTATAATTCTTATTAATAGTGAGGCTTAAGAGACTGTGGAATTTGTAAGAAAAACTCTCAAAATGAAGCTGATAAAAAGGATAAAAGAAAAATAAGTGTGCAATAAATAAAAACTGAAACATTCATTTCAACCTCATTTAAAGAAAACATGGAAGGTAATTTTGAATATTAATGATAGGCCTGGAATATCTTTGAGGCTTCATTATAGGCAGATTCAAAACTGGTCATTTTGATATTCGTATCTGCTTTGGCTGCGTTGAAGTATGAAAGCATACGCTCTGAAGGCATATTTCCGGTAAGTTCATCTTTAGCCATCGGGCAGCCGCCAAATCCCTGTATAGCACCATCAAACCTATGACAACCCGCTTTATAGGCTGCATCTACTTTCTCATGCCATTTGGAAGGTGTGGTATGTAAATGTGCACCGAATTCAATATTTGGATATTTCGGGATAAGTTTTGAGAACAGGTAATCTATAATTTCAGGTGTTGAGGTCCCCACCGTATCAGATAACGAAAGGATCTTCACTCCCATCGCCGAAAGTTTTTCGGTCCACTCCCCTACGATCTCCACATTCCATGGATCACCATATGGATTCCCAAAGCCCATACTCAAGTAAGCCACTACTTGCTTATCGGTCTTGTGAGCAATGTCCAGGATCTCCTGAAGCACCTCTACAGATTCTGCAATGGTCTTATGGGTATTACGCATCTGAAAGTTCTCAGAAATAGAAAAAGGGTAACCCAGATAATCTATTTCCTGAAACTTTGAAGCGTCTTCTGCCCCACGGGTATTCGCTACGATGGCAAGAAGTTTACTCCTGGTCCTTGAAAGATCAAGCATGGAAAGTACCTCAGCGGTATCTTTCATTTGAGGTATGGCTTTTGGCGATACAAAGCTCCCAAAATCGATGGTATCAAAACCGCATCTTAGCAGAGACTGAATATACTGAGCCTTTTTTTCGGTAGGGATAAATTCCCTGATACCCTGCATAGCGTCCCTGGGACATTCGATTAGTTTTACTTTCGCCATATGGCCAAAGATAGCATTTTAGAGAAAATTGAAAAAGAATATAGTTTTATTGATAATATTAAATTTCAACACTGGTTTTTAGATTTCAGACTATAGATTCCTTAACCGATCAAAGAAGAATTAGCACCGCAATAAGTATGAATATCACTACCTGCATCCATTTTAGAAACATACCAGATCCCGGATGTGATTTAATATAAACAGATATCTTATTGGCCAGAACCGCGACCAGGCTGAATATTAGCAGCGCCTGCAACATGAACACAAATCCCAGTATATAAAATTGAAGTATGGTATTCCCTTCTGGCTCCCACAGGAAACCGGGAAAAAAGGCCAGGAAAAAAATTCCAACCTTCGGATTAAGAACATTCATGATAAATCCCTGCCTAAATAAGCTAGATAAATTTTTATCACGAATTCCTTCCGAAGAAAATGCGATATCGGGATCACTTTTGTAGACCTGCCAGGCCAGGTATAATAGATATATCGCCCCCAGTATCTTTATGAAAAGAAAGATATTATCAGATTGCTTGATAATGGCTGAAACCCCGAAGGCAACCAGACTGGTATGTATCAAAATTCCGCTAACCAGTCCTAAAGCCGTAACTATTCCTTCCCTTGCTCCGTTCGCTATAGACCTCACCAGCACGTAAATGATATCGGGTCCCGGGGAAAAGGTTAGAAGAATGGAAGCGGTTAAAAATGGAATTAACTGCTCTAACATAGATTAAAGCCCTTTTTCCAGAATTTTCTTATTAATTGCCTTGATTAGCGCTGGTCCCTCATATACAAAGCCAGTATAAAGCTGCACCAGACTAGCCCCGGCTTCCAGCTTTTCTATGGCATCTTCAGCAGTATGAATCCCGCCAACTCCAATGATCGGGAAAGCTTTCCCGCTTTTTTCTGAAAGGAACCTGATCACCTCGGTAGACCTTTTAGTAAGCGGCTTACCACTTAGACCTCCCATTTCATCCTTATTTTCAGATTTAAGACCTTCACGGGAAATAGTGGTATTGGTGGCGATGACCCCGGCGATCTTTGTTTCCTTCACTATTTCGATAATATCCATTAATTGCTCATCGGTAAGATCTGGAGCAATTTTTAATAAGATCGGTTTTGGAGCGGGCTTCTGCTCATTTCTTTGCTGAAGTGTATTGAGTAGATCTTTTAAAGGCTCTTTATCCTGCAGTTCTCGAAGGTTCGGTGTATTTGGCGAGCTTACATTCACCACAAAATAATTTACATGATCAAATAAAGCTTCGAAGCTAAATAGGTAGTCATCCTTTGCCTTTTCATTCGGCGTGATCTTATTCTTTCCTATATTCCCCCCAATTAGAACATCTTTATTCTTCTTAAGACGCTCTACCATTTCTTCGACCCCATGATTATTGAAGCCCATTCTATTGATTATAGCTGAATCTTCTTTTAATCTGAAAAGTCTTTGTTTTTCATTTCCAGGTTGCGGCTTTGGTGTTACCGTACCTACCTCGATAAAACCGAACCCAAGAGCTGAAAGTTCGTTGTACAACTTGGCATCTTTATCGAAACCTGCCGCCAGGCCCACAGGATTCTTGAATTTTAAACCAAAAACCTCTCGCTCCAGTCTTTTGTCTTCCATTCCGAATTTAGACCTTAAAAAAGAGAGGGCGCCTGGAATTTTACAAAATCTTCTTAAAAAATTAAAAGTAAAATAGTGCACCTCTTCAGGGTCAAATTTAAAAAGTGCAGGTCTAATTAAAGATTTATACATGGTTGTGAGGTTTGTGCAAAAATAGAATGAATATGGAAAAAACTATATGAAAACTTAAAAGGTTTTGAAGCAGTTTTCTATATATGTATTTTTGGATTAAATCAAACCAAAAATGACCAATAAACAGCATATAATTGATAGGTTTATCAGTTACGTAAAGATCGATACTCAAAGTGACCCAAAAAGCACAGATACACCCAGCACTAAAAAGCAATGGGATCTGGCGAATAAACTCGTTCAGGAGCTTAAAGAAATAGGATTACAGGAGGTTACTATAGACGAGCATGCCTATGTAATGGCGACCCTTCCCGCGAACGTACCCCACGAAGTACCCGTAATAGGTTTTGTTTCTCATTTTGATACTACCCCAGATTTTACCGGAACAAATGTAAATCCTCAGATCATTGAAAATTATGACGGGAAAGATATCGTGCTGAATAAAGAAAAGGATATCATACTTTCTCCAGACTATTTTGAAGACCTGGAACAATATAAAGGTCAGACATTGATCACCACAGATGGAACCACCTTGTTAGGTGCCGATGATAAAGCAGGGATCACCGAGATCATGACCGCTATGGAATATTTGGTTGACAATCCAGAAATTCCACATGGAAAGATCAGGATCTGTTTTACTCCAGACGAGGAAATTGGACGCGGAGCTCATAAATTCAATGTTGAGAAATTCGGTGCGGAATGGGCTTACACCATGGACGGCAGCCAGATCGGTGAACTTGAATACGAAAACTTTAACGCGGCACAGGCTGTAGTAAAGGTTTCAGGAAAAAGTGTGCACCCTGGATATGCCAAGGATAAGATGGTGAACAGCATGTATATCGCTCAGGATTTCATTAATTCTCTGCCCAGAATGGAGACCCCCGAGCATACCGAAGGTCGCCAGGGATTCTTTCATCTTAGCAGTATTAATGGTGATGTAGAAGAGACCATTTTGGAATATATAATCAGAGATCACGATAAAACCCATTTTGAAGCGAGAAAACAAATGATGCAGGACCTGGTTAGCGATATCTGTTCGCAATATGAGAGGGACTGCATTAGTATAGAGATCAAAGATCAGTATTTTAATATGCGGGAAAAAGTAGAACCCGTAATGCACATCGTAGACCTGGCCCAAAAAGCCATGGAAGAAGTAGATGTAACTCCAATAATAAAACCAATTAGAGGAGGAACAGACGGTGCTCAACTAAGCTTTATGGGGCTTCCATGCCCGAATATTTTCGCAGGAGGTCATAATTTCCACGGAAAATATGAATACGTACCTGTAGAAAGTATGCAAAAGGCCACGGAGGTTATCGTGAAATTAGCAGAATTGACCGCCAGAAAGTATGAGTAATTAAAATTGTAGATCATGCCGGTTAAAAGTGTTGAAGAATATATTTCCTGTCATTCCTACTGGGAGGAAGAATTAAGACAGCTGCACGAGATGATGCTCACTACAGAGCTGGAGCCTACAATAAAGTGGGGAGCTCCGGTCTACACCATCGACGGTAAAAATGTAGTTGGAATTGGAGCCTTTAAGAACCATTACGGAATTTGGTTCTTCAATGGCGCCCTGCTGAAGAAAAATACGGCTTTGCTTGTAAACGCCCAGGAGGGCAAGACGAAAGCTCTCAGGCAGATCAAATTTGAAAAAGGCGATGAAATTAACACCTCTATTCTTTTACCTTATATCAAAGAGGCTATTCAAAACCAGAAAGAAGGAATAGAGATCAAACCAGCCAAACAGAAAGAATTGATCGTACCTCCTGAACTTTCTTCGGCTTTCAAAAAAGACCCGGAATTAAAGTCAGCTTTCAAGAAGCTGTCCCCAGGTAAACAAAGGGAATATGCAGATCATATTTCTGAAGCTAAAAGAGAAGCTACCAGGCAAAGCAGATTGGAAAAGGTCATCCCAATGATCAAGAGCGGCGTTGGCTTAAATGATAAGTATAAAAACTGCTAAATAAAAAAAGCAGCTGTTTCCAGCTGCTTTTTTCTATTCTAAAGAATTATTTTTTACTTCTTTTCCTTTACAGGTTCGTTAAGTTTCTGACTCATCTCCATTGAAATTGAAGAACGGTCGAAAGTAATTTTTCCTGCTCCGGTTTCAATTATCACCGAATTATTCTTTTCGCTAAAGTCAACGATCTTACCGTGCATACCACTTTTGGTAACTATACGATCTCCTTTTTTGAGCTCGGCGGCAAAATTCTTTTCCTGTTTAGCTTTTTTCATTTGTGGGCGTATCATAAAAAAATACACGACCACAAACATTAAAATAATTGGTGCAAACTGTGTTAATTGATCCATATATGCTTTTAGCTAGCGTTTTCGTCAGCTTCTACAAAAGCTTTGATTTTAATTTGTTCTTTTCCTGATTCTGTATTTGCAGATACAGTAACTGTTTTAGTAACCTGACCATTTCCAGATCCATTAAACTTCACTAACATCTCGCCAGTTTCTCCCGGAGCGATAGTTTCGTTTTTAGGATAAGTTGGTACTGTACAACCACAAGAGCTTGATGCGTTTGTGATCACTAAAGGAGCATTTCCTGTATTTGTAAATTTAAATACGTGCTCTACAGCAGTTCCTTTTGCGATATTACCAAAATCGAATTCAGATTCTTCAAAAGTGATCTCAGGATATTGAGTTTCCTGTGCGTCACGTTCAGCAGAAGCCTCTACGTTCTCAGCTTTTACCTTATCTGAAGCGTTATCTTTACATCCGGTGAACAGCATCGCCCCTACTGCTGCAAACATTAAAATTGTTTTTTTCATGGTGAAGTTATTTTGTTAAATTTCTAATTGATAAAAATAATAAAAATTCTGAACTACATTAGTCCCCTTCCGGTTTTATTTAGCTTATCCTCTGTTTGATATTCCTTGGATAATTTGTCCAGTACCCCGTTGATGAAAATACTACTCTTTGGCGTGCTGTATTCCTTTGCAATCTCCAGGTATTCGTTGATAGTTACCTTCACCGGAATACTGGTGAATTTTAAAAATTCACAGATAGCCATTTTAATAAGTACCATATCTACCTCAGCGATCCTGTCCTTATCCCAGTTTGGTGTTTTACCAAGCATTTCTTCGGCCAGATCATCGTCATTTAAATAGGTCTTTCTAAAAAGTTTGATCGCAAACTCCTTATCTTCCTCATTTTTGAAAAGTTGAGTGATCTTCTTTTCTCTTCCTGTAGACTCCTTAATCTTCTGTAAGAATTTAAGGATGGCCGTATTTACCAGTGGAAGGTCATCCAACCAGGTAAGCTTCTTATCTTCCAGGTAATCATAAAGCTTTTCGTTAGGCGCTATGATCTCTTTGAAAATATGGATAATAAACTTTTTATCCTCCTTGAAATCCCGGTCGCGGGTTTCCATATACTCCTCGTAAGCAGCACTATTCCTAACCTCGTTCCAGATAATAGCCACATATTCATCATCCTGTTTCCACTGGTTGATCTTGTGCTTTTCCAGAGCATTCTGGAGGCTTTCATTTTCATTAAGGATCTGGAAGATCTGGTTATCCACAAACTTTCGGTTGGGATCTTTCTCTTCGCTGGTAGCTAAATGTTTTTGTTGGGATTTTTCTAAATAGGATTCTGCATGTTCTCTTAATTCGGTGATCAGACTAATTTGAAGCAGAAACAGGTCATACATTTCCTGCATGCTTTTGATCAGGAATTTTTCTTCGGTAGCAAGGTTATCATTCTGGCTTTGGCTAAAGGCGTATAGCGACTGCATTACTTTAACCCTGATATGTCTTCTTGTCAACATAATTGTAAAAGAACTTTTTAGAAAATTAGAAAGGGCGAAAGCATTCACTTTCGCCCTGCAAAAATATCAATAAATTAGAACTGACTAATTTAAATTTTGATTTTTTCTGTCCTCAATTCTTTGTCTTGCGATTTGCAAGGCAGCAAAATGAGTAGTGATATCATCCTTAGAAGCTTTCTCAAGAATTCTAAGTGTGGTGTTATAGATATTTTCAGTTTTACGCATGATCTCCTGCCTGTCGTAGTTCTCAAGTTCTGCATAAACATTGATGATCCCACCAGCATTGATAAGAAAATCTGGAGCATAAACGATACCTTTCTTCTGAAGGATCTCCCCGTGAGAAACCTCGTCTGAAAGCTGATTGTTGGCAGCTCCCGCAATGATATCTACTTTTAATCTATGAATAGTATCATCATTAATAGTAGCACCTAAAGCACATGGCGCGTAAATGTCTACATCTGCAGAATAAATATCTCTTGCCGTATAAACATGAGCTCCATATTTCTTGCTTACTTCTTCAAGACGCTCTTCGTTGATATCGCTGATAAAAACCTCAGCCCCGTCTCCGGTAAGATACTCTACAAGAGTTTCACCTACATGGCCAATTCCCTGTACCAGTACTTTTTTACCTTCAAGATCATCTGTTCCATATTTGAATTTTGCAGATGCCTTAATTCCCATAAATACTCCGTAAGCGGTAATAGGTGATGGGTTACCGGCTCCACCTTTAGATTCTGAGATCCCGGTCACATAAGGAGTCACCTCTCTTACGATATCCATATCTGAAGTTTCCATTCCCACATCTTCTGCCGTGATATATTTACCACCCAGAGAATGTACAAATTCACCAAATCTTTTCATAAGTGCCGGAGTCTTATCTTTCTTAGCATCTCCAATGATCACCGCTTTTCCTCCACCAAGATTCAACCCGGTAATAGCACTCTTAAAAGTCATTCCACGAGAAAGACGAAGAACATCGTTCACCGCTTCCCATTCGCTGGTATAATTCCACATTCTGGTACCTCCCAGCGCAGGTCCTAAAACAGTATTATGAATACCAATAATTGCCTTTAAACCTGTATCTTTGTCGTTGCAAAAAACGATTTGTTCGTGTTCGTCAAACGACACCTGTCCGAATACCGGAGCAGACTTTTTTAGTTCATTTGCATTTAGAACGTCAACTTGCATAGTTTGTTGATTTTTAAAAATTTCAGATTTTGAATTTGATCAAAAATCCACCGCAAAAATAATAATATTTTAAAAAACAAGGATTTAAAACGTGTTAAATTACGGAATCCTCAAATAAGCCAAAATCCTCTGAATGAAAAACCTTCAGCACCTCAATAAATATTTTTACAAGTACAAATGGAAGTTATTGATTGGTTTGGTGATCACCATCGCTGCCAGGATATTCGCCATTTATTACATCCCTTTTATTGGAAAAAGTACCGTGATCATTGAAAAATATATCAATGGTACCGTGACCGATATTTCCACGGTGAAAAGTGAACTCGCATTCAATATTATGCTGATTATTGGTACCACCCTGGTTTCGGCATTTTTTACCTTTTTAATGCGACAAACCTTTATCGTAGTTTCCAGGCATATGGAATACGACCTTAAAAATGAGGTTTTTCAACATTACCAGGATCTTTCCCTTAACTTCTATAAAAAGAACCGTACCGGGGACCTTATGAACAGGATAAGTGAAGATGTTTCGAAAGTAAGACTTTACCTGGGCCCGGCTATTATGTATAGTGTAACCACCTTCACCTCTACTATAGTGGTTTTGATTTTTATGCTTAAATCTGCACCGGGACTTACATTATATACGGTCATTCCTTTACCTATTCTATCCTTCGCGATCTATAAACTTAGTGTGGCCATACATCAACGGAGTACGGTGGTACAGCAATACCTTTCAAGGCTGAACACCTTTACCCAGGAAAGTTTCAGCGGGATAGCGGTGATAAAATCCTACGGAATAGAACCACAGACCAATGATAATTTCACCGAACTATCCAACGGCAGTCGCGATAAGAATATTGACCTGGTTAAGGTACAGGCCTTCTTTTTCCCTCTAATGGTATTACTGATCGGGATAAGCAACATCATCGTTATTTATGTTGGTGGAAGAAAAATAATTTCTGGTGAGATCGAAAATATCGATGTCCTGGTAGAATTCATTCTATATGTAAATATGCTTACCTGGCCGGTTGCGTCTATAGGCTGGGTAACTTCACTGGTACAACAGGCCGAAGCTTCTCAGGAAAGGATCAATGAATTCCTTAGCGAAAAGCCAGAGATCACAAATCCAAAATCTGAACCAGATACCATCAACGGTACCATAGAGTTCAAGAATGTAAGTTTCACCTACGACGATACTAACATCACCGCCCTTAAGAATGTATCATTCAAAGTTAGCAAAGGGGAAACTCTGGCGATAATAGGTAAAACAGGATCTGGTAAATCCACGATCCTGGAATTGATAGGCCGGCTATATGATATCGACCAGGGAGAGATCCTTATCGATGAGCGCAATATTGAATCCCTGAACCTGGAAAGCCTGAGAGAAAGTATCGGCTATGTCCCTCAGGATGCATTCCTGTTCAGCGATAGTATAAGGAATAACATCAAATTCGGAAAGACCGAAGCTAGTGAAGAGGAGATCATCGCAGCAGCGAAAAATGCTTCGGTACATAAAAACATCATGGGCTTCAGCAAAGGCTACGATACTGTTCTGGGAGAAAGAGGAATCACCCTTTCTGGTGGACAAAAACAAAGGGTCTCTATTGCCAGGGCCATCATTCATGATCCCGAGATCCTGTTATTCGACGACTGCCTTTCAGCAGTAGATACAGAGACCGAAGAAGAGATCCTGAACAACCTTTTCGAGATCACTAAGGATAAAACGACCATTATTGTAAGTCACCGAATTTCTTCAGCTAAAAATGCCGACAAAATAATCATCCTGGAAGACGGACAAATAGTCCAGAAAGGCACACACCAGCAGTTGCTGGATACTCCGGGATATTATAAAGAATTGTACGCAAAACAGCTAAATGAAAAAGAAATGTGAAAATATTTTGTTAGATGTTAAAAATTTTTAGATTTTTGGACTCGACAATAACAAACCATTAAAGAATCTATTTATATGAGCGACAAGGGAATGATGGAGAAAGAAGAAATATTCTCTAAAGTTTTAAGAGCGGGAAGAAGAACTTACTTTTTCGATGTAAGATCAACTCGTGCTGATGATTATTACCTTACAATCACCGAAAGTAAAAAATTTACGAATGACGACGGTTCGTTCTACTACAAGAAACACAAGATCTACCTTTATAAAGAAGATTTTGATGGGTTTAGAGAGATCCTTGAGGAGATGACCAACTTCATCATCAATGAAAAAGGTGAAGAAGTAATAAGCGAACGTCATCAAAAAGATTTCAAGAAAGAATATGATGATGAAAGCACTGACGAAAGCAGTGAAAAATCATCTACTGCTGAGAAATTTACAGATGTAAGTTTCGACGACATATAACAAACAAATACTATCAGCTATTTAAACCGTCCCTTTCAGGACGGTTTTTTTTATCTTAGGCTTTCCAAAACTATTGCAATGAGACAAATTTTTAGCTTACTCTTATTATTTTCATTTTTTATTACCCAGGCCCAGCAGGAAGATATCAGCCTGGATTACTACCTGCCATCAGATATTACTTATAATCCCGAAATCCCAACTCCGCAAGAAGTGGTTGGTTTTGTTCCTGGTGAATGGCATGTAAGTCACGATCGCCTGTTAATGTATATGCATAAACTTGCCGATGCTTCTCCCCGTATTCAAATCGAGAACAGGGGATATACCTATGAAGGCAGACCTCTTGTACTATTAACCATTTCTTCTGAAAAGAACCTCGCGAATCTCGAGGAAATAAGAAAAAAGCATGTTTCTTTAGTTGAAAAGAATTCTGGAAAACTGGACATCGAAACCATGCCGGTAGTGATAAACCAGGGATTTTCCATTCATGGAAATGAGGCTAGTGGTTCTAACGCTGCGCTGTTATATGCCTATTACCTGGCTGCTGCCGAAGGTGATGAAATAGAAAAAACCCTTGACAACTCGGTAATTCTTCTTGATCCTTCTTTTAACCCTGACGGACTGCAAAGATTTGCCTACTGGGCAAATACCAATAAAAGCAAAAATATAAACCCAGATCCGCAGGACAGGGAATATAGTGAGGTATGGCCGGGAGGACGAACCAATCATTACTGGTTCGATATGAATCGTGACTGGTTACCGGTGCAATTACCGGAATCTCAGGCGAGAATAGCCACATTCCATAACTGGTATCCTAATATCCTTACAGACCACCACGAAATGGGATCTAATTCCACTTTCTTTTTTCAACCGGGAATTCCTTCGAGAACCCATCCCCTCACCCCGCAACTTAATCAGGACCTTACCAAAGAGATAGGTACTTATCATGCGGATGCCCTGGATGAGATCGGTTCATTGTATTACACCGAAGAAAACTATGATGATTTCTACTATGGAAAAGGTTCTACCTTCCCGGATATTAATGGAAGTGTAGGGATCTTGTTCGAACAGGGAAGCTCCCGTGGTCACGCCCAGGAAACTGAAAATGGCCTGCTTACTTTTCCATTTACTATCAGGAATCAATTTACCGCTGCCCTTTCTACGCTGGAGGCAGCTCAGAAAATGAGGAAAGAACTATTGAATTACCAGCGCCAATTCTTTAATGATGCCCGCGAAGCTGCCACCACTGGTGCTTATGCTTTTGGTAGTTCGAAGGATCCGGTTAGCGCTTACAAACTTGCAGAGATCCTGAAAAGACATAAAATAGAAGTTCATGAGGTGGCCAACGAATTCAAACAAAACGGGGAAGAATTCAAAAAAGGCTCCGCATATATTGTCCCGAAAGATCAAAGACAATACAAGCTTATAAAGGCGATGTTCGAGAAAAGGACCGAATTTAGAGATAGCCTTTTCTATGATATTTCAGCCTGGACATTCCCGCTTGCTTTTAACCTTGATTTCGCTGAAGATGTATCCATGAAAAATGCAGGAAACAAGATCGAGGAATTAAATATGCCAGCTCCTCAGGCTCCCGAAGAAAGCGACTATGCTTATTTGCTGAACTGGAATAATTACATGGCTCCCGCTGCCCTGAACCAGATCCTTGATGAAGGTCTTAGAGCTAAAGTGGCTATGGAGGAATTCCGTATAAATGGTAGTAAATATGGCACGGGAACTATTATGATCCCGGTACAGAATCAAAAATTAGATCGCTCAGAACTTTATGAATTCATTAAAGAGGTTTCCAAAGAAAGTGGCGTTGAAATTTCAGCTATAGAAACCGGGATGACCCGGGGCATCAACCTTGGAAGTAACCAGTTTAGAGGTGTAAAGCCACAGAAAGTAGCACTTATCGTAGGTGAATCTATCACTCCTTACGATGCCGGGGAGATCTGGCATCTATTCGATCAAAGATATGATATGAAGATCACCAAACTGGATGTAAGCGATCTTTCAAAAACAGATCTTAGCAAGTACACAGACATTATTTTGCCATCTGCTTACGGTAGCGGTATAGATAAAGAACACGCTACTAAATTAAAAGAATGGACCAGAGATGGCGGAACTATCATAGCCTTTAGAAATGCCGTGAACTGGATGAAGGAAAATGATTTTATAAAATTTGAAACCAAAAAGAATGAGCTTACTGCCAAAAATATAAGTTTTGGAGACCGGGGAGATTTTAAAGGTGCCCAGGGAATTGGAGGAGCTATTTTTGAAGTAAAACTGGATAGAACACATCCAATTGCCTTTGGCTATGATGATGAAAAGATCGCAATGTTCAGGAATACCACTATTTTTATGGAAGCCGATGAGCAAAGCTATAATAACCCGATCCAGTATACCGAAGATCCTCTTCTAAGCGGTTATATAAGCAAACAAAACCTGGACTCTCTGGCCATGACTGTTCCTTTCAAGCACAAAAGCCTGGGTAAAGGTGAAGTGATGTTGTTTACAGATAATACGAACTTCAGAGCATTCTGGTATGGAACCAATAAATTACTGATGAATGCCATTTTCTTTGGCGAAGAAATGTAGCCTTAGTCTATAGTTTAGGGAAATTTTAGCAGTCTTGTATGCAAATTGAATAACTTTGTAACAGACTAAAAGCTTAATAAAAGTCCGGAAGTCTTTTCCGGACTTTTTAGTTTTAAATTTTCCTTCTTTATGCTAAAAACAACTTTTCGGTGAAATTTTCAGGATTTAGAAGCTGGCTTAAAAATGAGAGGTTCCTAAACTATCTCAATCGATTTTCATTTTTATTAAGCCTTATTACCGTCCTGGTCGCCTTATACGATCTTGGCTTCAGGCACCTTCAAAAAGAAGAAGAACAACTTAACCACTTCTACTTTGGAGCCTTATTAATAGGTGTAATCGCAATTTTGCTGCGTTATTTTTTGTTCCGGATCCGTTTTAGGTTAAAGGTCAGGATCTTCGATATCTTACTTGGGGCACTTTTGACGATCCTTATCCTCGTAAAAATAGATTTCGTTCTGGAAAGTTTTCCCTTGCTGGAGTTCATGAACAGAATGGCCTACCTCTATCTTGCCGCCCTGGTCTACTTCATCAGGGAGTTTTCTACGATAGAATTCAATTTTAATAACCGGTACCTTAATCCGGCACAGATATTTATTGGCAGCTTCTTATTGATCATCCTGGCGGGAACAGCCCTGCTTATGTTGCCAAGGGCGACTTATGAGGGTATAAGCCTGCTGGATGCGCTATTCACTTCTACCAGTGCAGTATGTGTAACCGGTTTGATCGTGGTAGACACAGGTAGCTATTTTACTCTTTTTGGCCAGTCGATCATCTTATTCCTTATGCAGATAGGCGGATTGGGGATCATGACCTTTGCCAGTTATTTCAGTTATTTTTTCAGGGGTCAAACTTCCTATCAGAATCAATTATTGCTGAAGGATGCTACCAATTCAGAAAAAATAGGAGAAGTTTTCAGTGTCCTGAAAAAGATCCTTTTTATCACTTTTATTGTTGAATTACTGGGAGCCATTTTTATTTATTTCAGCCTTAATAGCTCTGAAATTTCCCATATTGGAGACCGGCTTTTCTTTTCGATATTCCATGCCGTTAGCGGTTTCTGTAATGCCGGATTTTCCACTTTAGAAAATAGTCTCTATGAGCCGGATTTCAGATTCAATTATCCCTTACAGCTCATCGTCGCTTTGCTTTTTATATTAGGAGGAATTGGCTTTCCTATCGTGCTGAATATTTATAAATACATTAAATATATCTTCACCAACCTCATCCTGAAGATCAAGAAAAACAGGCCCCTACCCTATTCTCCCTGGGTGATCAACCTGAACACCCGTATTGTGATCTTAACCACATTTGTATTACTTGGAGTTGGAACAATTGGGTTTTACGCCTTTGAATACAATAACACCCTGGCCGAACATAACTGGTTCGGGAAGATCGTTACGGCATTTTTTAGCGCGGCCACACCAAGAACTGCGGGATTTAATGTTGTAGACATTACCGCATTGAATTTAAGCACTTTAATGATGATCTTTCTGCTTATGTGGATTGGAGCATCACCGGCCTCTACGGGTGGTGGTATTAAAACAAGCACCATCGCGGTAGCTACCTTAAACTTTCTAAGCCTTGCCAAAGGGAAGGACAGGATAGAGGTCTATAGAAGGGAAATTTCACAAGCCTCAGTAAGAAGGGCCTTCTCTATAATCTCGCTTTCCCTGCTGGTGATAGGACTATCAATATTTTTAATAGCCACCTTCGACAAGGATAAGTCACTACTTAGCATTGCGTTCGAATCATTTTCGGCATATAGTACCGTAGGTCTATCAACGGGAATTACCTCAGACCTGTCATCATATTCCAAAGTGGTTATTATTTTTACAATGTTCATAGGTCGGGTTAGTATGCTAACTTTATTGATCGCCATTTTAAGAAGGGCTAAGCACCTTAATTACCGCTACCCGACAGATGAAATATTAATCAACTAAAAAAGAAAGACAAACAGATGAAATATATAGTTGTAGGACTGGGAGTTTTTGGAGCTTCGATCTCAGAAAAACTGGCCGAAATGGGAAATGAAGTGATTGGCGTGGATATTAGCATGAGCAAGGTCGAAGCCATTAAGGAAAAGATCACCCACGCGATTAGTCTTGATGCTACAGATATGGAGGCGGTAAAGAATTTACCTCTGGATGATACAGATGTTGTGATCATTGGAATCGGGGAAGACAAGGGAGCAAATATCATGGCTGCCGCCGTGATGAAACAAATGAAGGTAAAAAGACTTATCAGCCGGGCTGTAGATCCGCTACAACGTACGGTACTTGAAACCATGGGGGTAGATGAGATCATTCATCCAGAAAAGGAAACCGCAGACCGCTGGGCGCAAAAACTGAACCTGGAAGGAGTGGTAGACAGTTTCGAGATCGATAGTGATTTTAGTATCGTAGAAACCAAGATCCCTGAGGAATACCACGAGAAGACCATTAAGGAATTGAACATTAAAGACCAGTTCGATATCATTATACTTACCACCATGAGCGTGTCACCGTCGAAAAACGAACTGGGCACCGAAACAGAAAAAGCTTCTGTGAACGGAGTGGCCAGGGCCGATACGGTACTTTATAAAGATGATATCATGGTTTTATACGGCCACAATAAGAACATCAAAAGACTACTTGAGGAGCATAAGAAATTTAAAGAAGGAGACCTGGGTTAAGCGATCACAGATCCATTAGGCATTTTTTGATCTGGAGAAAGCAAAACAACATCTTTATTATCTCCAAGAACACCAAGCACCAGGCATTCGCTTTTGAATCCCGCAATTCGCTTTACTGGAAAATTCACCACCGCTATGATCTGCCTTCCCGATAATTCTTCCCGGGTATATCTGCGGGTTATTTGAGCAGAAGATCTCTTCTCACCCAATTCTTCTCCAAAATCTATGGTTAGCTTGTAGGCAGGATTTCTTGCTTCCGGAAAATCTTCCGCAGAAATAATAGTTCCCACTCTCATTTCTATCTTTTCAAAATCATTCCAATCGATCTCTTTCATCTTTCTATTTTAAAGGCTTCAAATTAGCTAATATTCAGCATTAATAATTAATTTTAAAGAAAAAGATGTCACTTACCCCTTCTAATATGATCGCTTTGGGAACGAAAGCTCCCGATTTTAAACTGGTGGATACTATCACCGATCACCTTATCACCCTGGACGAAATAAAGGGAGAGAAAGGCACGGTCATTATGTTCATCTGTAACCACTGCCCTTTTGTAAAGCATGTGAATGAGGAGATCGTGCATATCGCTAATGAATACAGGCAGCTTGGCTTCGGCTTCGCCGGAATCATGAGCAACGATGTTTCAAAATATCCGCAGGACAGTCCCGTAAAGATGAAAGAGCATGCTGCCAAACATCAGTATTCCTTTCCCTATCTTTTTGACGGAACCCAGGAGATCGCCAAAGCTTATGATGCCGCCTGCACCCCGGATTTCTACCTATTTGATGACGAACTCAAACTTATTTACCACGGCCAGTTAGATGAAAGCCGGCCGGGAAATGGAATTCACCCTAACGGGAGAGATCTTAGAGAAGCTATGGACGCAGTACTGAATAACCGAAAGGTTGCCGAGAACCAGAAACCCAGTATTGGGTGTAATATAAAATGGAGGGATTAATTTAACTGAATCTTGCATTTTTGGCCTGTTATTTTCTTTAAATTTATAAACCTATAGATTTAATAGGTTTTTATTATTAATTAAAAAAATATATTGATTATGAGTGATTTGAAATTAGGAGACAAAGCCCCGAACTTTGACGCTGAAACCTCAGAAGGAAAAATCAATTTCTACGATTACCTTGGGGATAGCTGGGGGATACTTTTTTCGCATCCGGCAGACTATACTCCAGTTTGTACAACAGAATTAGGTACAGTTGCCAATTATAAATCTGAATTCGAAAAACGCGATGTAAAGGTTATGGCACTCAGTGTCGATGGCCTGGAATCACATAAAGGCTGGATCAAGGATATTAACGAAACTCAAAATACCACGGTTAATTTCCCTATCATCGCCGATGAAGACAGAAAGGTTTCTGATCTCTACGGAATGATCCATCCTAAAGCCGATGATACACTTACCGTAAGATCTGTATTTGTGATCGCGCCAGATAAGACCATTAAAATGACCCTTACCTATCCCGCCAGTACCGGTAGGAATTTTGATGAGTTATTAAGGGTGATAGATTCTCTGCAGCTTACCGCTTACAATAAGGTAGCCACACCGGCTAACTGGAAACATGGCGAAGATGTGGTGATAAGCCCATCTGTAAGCAATGAAGAAGCAGATAAAATGTTCCCAAAAGGATATAAGGAGATAAAACCTTATTTAAGAATGACTCCTGAACCGGAATTGAAAAAATAATTGGATCAATAAAAAAGGCTGGTATTATAACCAGCCTTTTCTTTGCAATAAATTGTGCATATGGGCATAATGATGCCTGCTATGCCAGGAATAATGCCCAAGGCTTTCTTTTAAGGTATACCTCTGGCCCGTTTCCGGATGCACAAAGGTCTTATCAAAATCATCTGTACTCATGTTCTCTAAGAGGATCACCCATTTCCCATGCAGGGCACTAATAAAATCAAGAGATATTTCTACGGGAGCCAGCCTGGAATCATAAAGCTCTGCAAAAGCCTTTTCATCATAAGCTTTGATGGTTGGCTCATCTTCTGTTAGCGCCCATTTAAATCTAAGCAAAGCGCTCATATGGCTATCGGCGATATGATGTATTAATTGTTTCAAGGTCCAGCCTTCAGGGCGATATGGAGTGTCCAGCTGTTTCTTGGTAATCTTATTTACAGCCTCTTTTAATTTTTGAGGCAATTCACTAATATCATCGATCCATTCATTGATCTCGACCGAAGTTATTTCCTCTGGGATCTCTTCTTTCCCGATAGGATATTTCAAAACTTCTAATTCATCTGTACTCATTCTTAAAAATAAAAAAACGCGCTGAGACTTCAGCGCGTTTTATCATTATATTATGGGTTTAGAACCTTAAAATAAATCTCGTTTAGATCGTCATGCTGTCCCAAAGCCTGGGGAGTTTTAGCATCTCTTTTTTAGAAGACCCTGAAACAAGTTCAGGGTGACGTTATAACTTTAATTCTACGGAAACTATTTAAAGTTCTATTTAGCGTCCATTAACTCCACGTCGAAAATTAGGATCGCATTTGGAGGGATCACTCCGCCCGCTCCTCTTTCGCCATAAGCGAGGTGAGATGGAATTACCATTCTCGCCTTATCGCCTACATGAAGTAATTGAATACCTTCATCCCAGCCCGGAATAACATGACCTACTCCAACAGGGAATTCCAGAGGTTTGTTTCTCTTATATGAAGAATCGAAAACAGTACCATCTGCCAACTGGCCTTTGTAATGAACTGAAACGTTCTTACCTTTTTCAGCTTTCTTACCGTCACCTTTCTGTATAAGTTTATAACGAAGTCCGCTTTTAGTTTTTTCAAAACCTGCGGCCAGTTTATCAAGTTCAGCTTCCGCCTGCTTTTTTGCCTCGGCTTCTTTTTTTATTTTTTCAGCATTAAAATCTGCAAATGCCTGTACAGCATCAAAGTTTTCAGCATCACTACCTTCACGAATGATCTCTACTTTATCAAGTTTATCACCCTGCTGGATCTTATCTACAATTTCCTGACCTTCTACTACACTTCCAAAAACGGTATGCTTACCGTCTAACCAAGGAGTTTCCACATGAGTAATGAAGAACTGGCTACCATTGGTTCCAGGACCGGCATTAGCCATAGAAAGTTTTCCAGGAGCGTCATGCTTAAGTTCGGGATGGATTTCATCGTCGAATTGGTATCCCGGGCCACCAGCACCGGTTCCCTGTGGATCACCTCCCTGTATCATAAAATCGGGAATCACACGGTGAAATTTCAAACCGTCGTAATATGGCTCTCCTTTTTCTTTTGGGTCATTTTCTATTTTACCTTCTGCCAGGCCAACAAAGTTTCCTACAGTTCCCGGCGTTTTTTCGTATTCCAGTTCTACCAGGATCTCTCCTTTGGTAGTATGAAATTTAGCATATAATCCGTCGTTCATTTTTTTAATTTTTGATGAGTGCAAAGATATCCAGTTTAATTTTTATAGACCTGCTCGCCATCCACAAAAGTTGAGATGACCTTCGTATCTGGTACACTGTCTATTTCAACCTTCATAATATCCCTGTCCAGAATAATAAAATCTGCGAATTTACCGGGCTCAATACTCCCTTTTTCTTCTTCTTCAAAATTTGCAAAGGCTGCCCAGATGGTCATTCCTTTTAATATTTCTTCACGGCTAAGCGCCTGGTCTTTCATAAAACCTCCTTCAGGGTAATTATCTGTATCCTGTCGATCTACTGCTGCGTAAAAGGTTAAAAAAGGATTCACTTCTTCTACCGGAAAATCGGTTCCAAGAGCTACGATACCAGCCTGATCAAGGAGCTTCTTAAATGCGTAGGCTCCTTTGATCCTTTCAGATCCCAACCTGTCTTCAGCCCAGTACATATCACTGGTAGCATGGGTTGGCTGTACAGAAGGAATAATGTTTTTACTGAAATATTTAAAATCTGCCGAATCTATCACCTGCGAATGTTCCACTCTCCACCTGCGGTCATCAGCATCCCCAATAAGTGAGTCGTAAGTTTTTAATACAAGATAATTGGCAGAATCCCCAATGGCATGAGTATTCATCTGGAATTCAGATTTCGCGATACGTTCTGCCGTAGCTTTGAATTCTGAAACCGGTGAAAGCAAAGCTCCAAAATGATCGGGTCTATCTGAATATTCTTTTTTCAAAGCTGCTCCCCTGGAACCTAAAGCCCCATCACCATAGAATTTAACCGATCTTACGTTCAACCTGTCTGTTTTATAAGGTCCTTTATCCAGGAAGAAGTCTAGGTTTTCTTTGGTGTTACTTACCATCGCATAGATCCTGATCTTTAACTCATCAGATTCATTAAGGCTGTCCATCAATTCGATGACCTGCTTATCGATTCCAGCATCAACCACCGTAGTAAGGCCATAACCAAAACAGATCTCCTGGGCGTCTTTCAAGGCTTTAATTTGAGTTTCCATATCAAGATCATCGGTGATCTTTTCTATTTTAAGCATGGGGTTATCCACCAAAATCCCGGTAAGTTCACCGTTCTTCTGTTCGATATCGCCACCATCAAATTCGGTTTCGGTAGTGATATTTGCTTTATCCAAAGCGGCCTGGTTTACGAGCATGGCGTGACCATCTATTCTGGTAATCGCTACCGGCGTATCAGGAAAAAGATCGTCAAGGGTATCCTTCGCCGGAAATTCCTTGACCTCCCAGTCATTCTGGTCCCATCCTCTTCCCACGATGAAATCTACCCCATTCTTTTGTTGAAACTCAACAATTCTCACCACTACCTCATCAAAACTTTTGGTCCCGGTAAGGTCCACCCGCTGTTGTTGCATTCCTAAACCATAGAAATGAGCATGGCCATCGATAAAGCCAGGATATACTGCTTTTCCTTCGGCATTGATACTTTCTGAATATTCATATTTATCTCTTAGCGCTTCAGAAGTTCCTGTTTCCAGGAATTTTCCATCTTTTACCACAAAAGCTTCTACTTCGCTAAAATTGTCATCTACTGTATAGACTTTCGCATTATAGATAAGCAGATCTGCTTTTTCTTTATTTGAGCCACAACTCACCATGAAAATGGCTAATAATAGTAATCCGGATAATTTTTTCATTTAAAAGAATTTTGCCTAAAAATAAAGAAAGGAATTAAGAAAGCTATTCTATATAAGGAGTTTTGAATATTTCAGCGTTCACAATAGATATTCGATTTGAATTAAAATTGATACTTTTAAAAACAAAAATCTCCAAATTCCGACATCTATGAACCGAATTTTCCTGCTCTCTCTTTCCTTTTTGATAGGCCTGATTTCCTGTAATTCAGAACCAGAAGAGGTGGATCTTCTTATTACAAATGCTACGGTTCTGGATATAGAGCAAAACAAAAAATGGCCCAACAGGTTTGTGGCAATTCGAAATGATACCATTATTGCGGTAAAAACCATGCGGAACAGGAACGATTTTAATGCTACTGAAGTCTACGATGCCGAGGGTAATTTCGTGATGCCAGGGCTGTGGGATAACCATGTACACTTTAGAGGTGGTGATACCTTGATTTCTGAAAACAAAGATCTGTTACCGCTTTTTCTGAAATACGGCATTACCACCGTACGAGATGCAGGCGGAGATATCAGTGAATCTGTGTTCAAGTGGAGAGAACAGATAGAAAACGGAGAGCTGGAAGGTCCGCGAATATTTTCTTCCGGCCCGAAACTGGATGGCGAAAATCCGGCCTGGCCTGGATCAATTTCGGTAAGTACTGAAGATGATGTTCAGATGGCTCTGGATTCTCTTGAAAAGATGAATGCCGACTACATTAAAATTTACGACGGAAGTATCACCAAAGAGATGTATTACGAGATCATTAAAGAAGCTGAAAAAAGAAAATTGAAAGTAACAGGGCACATGCCTTTATCTGCAGATGTGACGGAAGCTGTAAAGTTCGGTTTAGACGGGAATGAACATCTGTATTATGTAATGAAAGCCACTTCAGGTAAAAAAGATAGTATCGAAAAGGTTAAATCAGGATATTCCATGATCATTCCACTTGCCCGTACCTACAATGATTCTGTGGCAAAGATAGTCTTTGAGGAACTTGCGGAAGCAGAATTCTATGTTACCCCTACTCTAAATATTGGAAGCATCCTGAAAGATCTCGCAGACGCAGATCATAGCAGAGACGAATTGCTTGATTTTATTGGTCCGGGAATTCAGGAAACTTATCAGGGCAGGATCATGTCTGCTAAACGGGCAAAAGAATCAGGTTCCAGTATGCGCGATTATCCCGAGAATGTTTTTCAGAAAATGATCAGACCTATGTATGATTCGGGAATAAGGATACTGGCGGGATCAGATTGCGGTCCCTATAACTCCTTTGTTTATCCCGGAGAATCCTTACATCAGGAACTTAAAGCCTTAGTTGATGCCGGGTTAAATACACAGGAAGCATTGCTCACCTCTATCAAGAACGGCCCAAGATTCTTTGACCTGCAACATTTATATGTAAAAATAGGTAGAGGCAGAATCGGAGATCTTATTATCCTTTCTGAAAATCCTATGGAAAGTATTGAAAATCTTGAATCTATCAATGCAGTGGTTACAAAGAATAAGGTTTTAAAGGTTTCAGAGCTGAAACCATCTATCACTAATTCAGTTAAAAATTAACAGGATGATTCTTTTTACTCCATTTTCATTTTTGATATAAATCGTGATAAAATTCTTCAGAAATATCCGCCGCCTTCTGCTTCTTAAAAATAGGTTTATGAGGTTTTACTTTATGAACGATTTTCTTCACAGCTACATAAAGACAAAAAAAAACCGGGCTAAAATTAGCCCGGTTTTTTTATTCAGTTTGTCTCTATTAATCCCAGTCGAATTTATAGGTCGCTCCAGCTAATACCTGGATTCCCTGTACATCATAATCCAGCCATTTCTGGTAGTTATTATCCAGCAGGTTACTTCCTTTTACAAAAGCAGATAATCGATCATTGAAACGATATCCTAAATGTGCATTCGCATCGAAATAGCTATCCAGGGTCACGACAGGATCATCAAAAACCAGGCTGATAGACCTGTTTTCATCCTTACGTTCTCCCACATAGAATAGGTTCGCGCCGGTGTACCATTTTTCGGTGATCTGGTAATCGGCATTAAGGCTTGCCTTCATTGCAGGAAGGTTCCAGGCTTCAGCCTGTTCATCGGTATTATAATCGAAGAATTCTCCGTTTATTCCAAGTCTGAAATTTCGGTTTACATCAACATTCAATTCCGCATAAAAAGAAAGCGTTTTTACATCATCGTAAACCACCTCAAAACTATTTCCATAAGTATAAGGCTCTCCACCTAAAGTAGCCGCTTCATAATTTCTTCTGAAAAGAGCTCTATTGAATTGCGACTGGTAGCTAGCCCTGGCGTTATAAGAAACGGCATTGCTCAGTTTACCTTTACCACCCAGATATCCTTTATACTCATTATCTGTAGGCTGGATCGTCAAGGTTGGAGAAACATATGGGTTCTGCTGGTAAAAATTGTAATAGGTATTTTGCTGCAGGTCTCCATCTACCCCGGCATAGGCCGTGAAATAATCGCCGGCAAGCCTGTAACTCGCAGATATCTGCGGATAGATATAAAAACTTCCGTCGCTATTTTCCACATCCATTCCATACACGAAATCCACCCCAAGATTGATACTAAGATCATCTCTTAAAATTAGCAGGCTTGGAGTCGCACTAAAGTTCATAAAAGTATAATCGTAACCATTGTTCACATCATATGCTCTATCAAAAACACCATTTACGATATCGGCTTCTATTTTTGTCGAGATCAGTTCTTCTGCGATCTCGAATTCAAATAATCCCTCGGCATTAAAATGATTTTCAGCCGTGCTATAAGAATCACCAGAATGGCGAAAACGCGCTTTAGCACTATCAAAGAAAGAATCATACAATTCTATTTCACTTCCTAAATAAACCGAATAATAATTCTGTGCCGGGTCTATATTAGCCAGCTCCTCATTTGTTAAGATGGCAGTTTCTGGAAGGCCATACCAGTTGAATAGCTGGTGCTCTCCACCTACTTCGGCCATCCAGGAAAGATCTCTGTTCCTGGTGTTATAATTCAGGTTTAACTCGGTATCATAGAATTTATCGTCCAGGCGAACATCCTCGATCCCACCCTGGGAAGAATTATGGGTAAGAAAGATCCCGAAATTACTGCTTCGGTCAATTTCCAGGTTAGAATAGAATTCTGCGAGAACGTTAGAATAGTTACCAAAACCAAGGGTGGCATAATTATCATACACCTTAGGCGGTCTTACTCTTTCTACAGTAGTCGCTCTACCTTTCGCCGGGGTAAATGTTGAAGCTACCGGCACCGAAAATATCGAATACTGCACCGGTTTCTTTTGCAGGCTTACCGAATCGCTTCTGCTGGGGGTTTCTCTTATCTTATTTGCATCTCTTACCGAAGGCGTATAAGGTTTGACAACGGTTACTTTTTCGCTTCCAATAGGATCCTGGGCATATAGGACCCCACTAAATATGAACAGACTAAAAAACAGACTTTTCTTGATTGCTTTAAATTGCATATAGCAGTGAATCTATTAGATTAAGTTTAGTTATTTGTTTCTACGGAAGAATTGGTCTTTGCTTCCTGGGCTTTGATCCTGGATAATTCGGCCTGGGCTTCTTTTACTACTTCCGGATACTTCTGAAAGTTCTTGGTAACGTTCTCCAGAATATAGGTTGCCTGGTAGGCATCATCAAGGGCATAAAAGTTCTTGGCCATTAAGACAAGTCCTTTTGCTCCCCATAATTTATATCCTGAAAAATCCTTGGCCAGGATCTGTACGGCAGCATTTGAGGCTTCGTAATTTCCGTCTTTATGCTTGAAATAAGCATCGTAATAAAGGGCTTCAGCTCCCAGTTCCCCGGTCGCGGTTTTCTGTACTTCTTTATATGCTGAACGAGCTTTGTTATCATTCCCTGATTTTATAGCCGCTCTGGCTACCATGATCCTGGCGTCATTTCTGGCGGCAGTTTCAGCGCTGGAATTGTTTAAAACCGTCTCGGCGTAAGCGTTCGCTTTATTAAAGTTACCGGTCTCGTAATATGATTTCATCAGGTTTTGCTGGGCGAACACCACGTTCTGCTCATTATCTGCCTGTACCTCCAGTTTTTCAAGTAAAGGAAAAGCTTGGGCATAATCGTTCTTTTTCAGATAGATCTCAGATAATCTCGCTAAAGCCTGTTCGCTGAATTCATTCTTAGGTTTAGAAGTTACATAGCGATAATGCGGGATAGACCTGTCTACATTTCCATTGCGGTAATATAACTGCGCCAGGTAGAAATTGGCGTTTATGGAATGAATTCCGTTAGGGAAATTCTGAATATACTTCTCCAGGTTGGCGATCGCCTTATCGGTATTATTGTTCAGGTATTGATTTTCTGCAGCCTCGTAAGTAGTGTTGTCAAGATCTGCATCGCTTACCTCCACGAAATCTATATTTCTAACCCAGCTGGCATATTCATCAGTTCTTCCAAGATCTACATATACGTTTCTGGCAGTTGAAACCGCCTGCTTGGCTTCCGGAGTATTTGGATATTCTGCCACCACTTTTCTTAAGCGTTCCAGTGCTTTATTACCGTCATTATTATTGTAATAAATAAGTCCCTGTCGCAACATTGCTTTTGGTACAAGGGCACTTTCAGGCACCTCACGGATCAATCGGTTGTAAGATTCGATCCCCTGGCTTACATTATTTGCCGCCACGTAGGTATTTCCCAGTTCATACATTGCGTCATCACGGTAAGGCGAACGCGGATATTTTCTGGTAAAGCTGCTTAGCTCTTCGATCTTGGTATCGTTTCTATCTACAAAGCCATAGCTTATCGCTTTCTGGAATGCCGCATAATCAGCGTTGCTTACCCCGTTATCTATAGCTTTTTGATAGGCTTCCATAGCCGGCCAGTACTGGCTGGTCACATAATAAGTATCACCAAGTCGCAGGTAAGCATCATTTTTCTTGGCACCTTCAGCATTCGGGCTGGAGGTATAAGATTTAAAATAATTTACCGCCTGGGAATAATCGTTCTTTTTGAAATAAGCATACCCAATATTATAATCCAGGTCATCATATTCCTTGGTATTCTTGGCCGCACTCATTCCTTTAAACTCACGGTATCCAAGGATGGCATCTTCCATTCTATTGATGCTGTATTCACTTTCAGCTTTCCAGAATGTGGCTTTCGCAGTGATATCCTGGTCACGAGGTTCTTTTAAAGCTTTATCGAAATTCTGAATCGCAGCTTCATAATCCCCTTCTTCAAAAAGTTCCAGACCATAGTAGTAAGCTACTTTCTGGTAAGCCTGCTTATCGCTGAAATTCCTGTTGTTTTCCAGTAATCTCATCGCCTCTTCATAATTCTTTGAAGTGATGAATGAATCTATTAAAAGACTTTCCATCGCCTGCCTGTTCTCAGACTCAGGATATTTGTTCAAGTAATTGATCAAAACCTGTGAAGGGCTCTCGTAAGAGTTACCAATTTCATAACTCAGCTTGGCGTAATTATAAAGGGCATCTTCCTGGATCTTTGCATCAAATTCCATTTCACTGGCATTCTTAAAGGCGTTCAAGGCCTGTTGCTTCTGTCCAGATTCAAGGTAAGATTGAGCCAGGTGATAATACGCATTCTGGGCGATAGCATTTTTACCATCCACGATCTTGTTGAATTCATTGATCGCTGCTTCATAATTACCCTGCTTGTAATAAGCATAGCCTAACTGGTAATAATCTGTATTATTCCATTTACCGCGCAATCCGTTATAACCTTTCAGGTAAGGAATGGCTTCTTCATATTTTCCAAGATTGAAATAACTTTCACCTATGATCTTGTTCAGCTGAGGAATTTCCTGGCGATTAGCTTTCGGAAGTTGTTCCAGTCCCTGCTCTATGGCTTTTTCGAAATTTCCAAGTTTAAAGTTCATATCGGCCTGGAAATAGGAAAGATCTTCGGTATAACGATCGTTACCTTTTACTTCTTCGAAATATTCATTGGCTTCTTCATAATCATCGCCCTCATAAGCGATATATCCTAAATAGTATTTCGCCTGTGCTCCATATTCTTTGGAATCACGAACCCTGTTCAGGTAAGTTTGAGCTTCTTCGAACTGGTTTGCCCTGAAATAGGCATAACCATTATTAAAGTAAAAACGCTCACGGTCCTTCTTGCTCATGGCCTTTTCATCCACACGATCATACCATCTCCTGGAAAGGGCATATTTTCCGGTTTGGAAATAATAGTCGGCTACATCAAGATAGGCCGAATTGGTCTTTGTACTCGTAGTATATCTGGTCACAAAATTCTCCATCAACCGGTCTGCTCCGGGCTGATTCATTCTAACCGCCGCGTTGGCAATATAATAAGCCGCGTCCCCTTTGATCTTTTCATCATCGGTTTCATCCATCACCTCATCAAAGAGATTCTGGGCAGCTAAATACTGTTCGTTATTATATAATTCCAGAGCGCGATTAAAGTCTACCAGCTCATGGGTATATGCGGCAGATTGCTGGCAAACAGCAGAAAATGAGATAGATATAAAAACGACTAGCAGGTAAGCTCTTTTAAGTGTCATTTAAGGTGTTTTAGATTGGAATTCAAAGATAATTTAAAGCTTGCTTCTATAACGGCGATTAAGTTCTATAATTATGTTAATGAAAAAAAAAGTATGTAAGCGCCTTTTGAAAAATGTATATTTGAATGCCCTTAAAGGCTATTTCAATACCTGATTTTAATGTGCCACGAGGCAATAAAATGATAATCAGGACGATTGATTTTAAAGAAAAAATAATTCAGTATAATACACCAAACCAATAATTTCATGTCTCAACCTGTTCTGGAATTAAAAAACGCAGCAATCTACCAGCGCGAAAGCCTTATTTTATCTGAAGTGGACGTAAAAGTGAACAAAGGCGATTTTGTTTACCTCATCGGGAAGACCGGAACAGGAAAAAGTAGTTTTATGAAAACCCTTTATGGAGATCTTCCCCTAACCGAAGGAGAAGGCCATATTGTGGATTTCAACTTGCGAACTTTAAAGGAAAAGGACATTCCTTACCTACGCCGAAAACTGGGAGTGGTATTCCAGGATTTTAAATTACTTACAGACAGGAATATTAAGGACAACCTGCTTTTTGTGCTGAAAGCAACCGGCTGGAAAGACAAAAAAGCAATGGACAGCAAGATCGACGAAGTTCTTGATAAGGTAGGCATGAAAACCAAGGGATTTAAATATCCTTATCAGCTTTCTGGAGGGGAACAACAACGTGTGGCGATCGCCCGTGCCCTGCTTAATGACCCAGAATTGATCCTGGCAGATGAACCTACCGGGAACCTGGATCCTCAGACTTCGGTGGAAGTAATGGAAGTATTGCAGGAGATCAGTAAAAATGGAAATACCATCTTAATGGCCACCCATGACTATGCCCTTCTATTAAAGTATCCTTCTAAAACTTTAAAATGCGACGGGCAAAGGGTTTTTGAAGTAGTTCAGAAATCGGTGTAATGAAGGATATTAGGGTCGCCTATGGCGTTGCGATATTAACTGTATTACTTCTTTTCGCAAATCTTTGGAACGCCTATCCTAATGATTTTGACCTTGGATTTTGGCTTCGCACAGTCGCAAATATTCTTATCCTAATTTCGATGACTATCTCCATTCGGCATAACAGAAGGAATAAGAAAGAGTCTTAAATACTTTAAATGAGATTGCCACGCTTCGCTCGCAGAGACACTCCAAGGATACGTCTTTGCGAGGAATGCAATGACGAGGCAAACTCTTCCAGTATCTGAAATGCTGAAATATCTCGATAGCAATCAGGAAAGCATGAAAAACCTATTAAGGTGAGACTGCTTCGCTATGCTCGCAGAGACTCTTCAAAGAAACGTCTTTGCGAGAAGTGCAACGACGAAGCAAACTCTTCCTGTATCTCAACAAATGCTGAAATATGCCGATAGCAATCGGACAGCATGACGTGATGCATGAAAAAAGGAATTTAATATCGCTTTCCTTCATAATCCTTTCTAAAATCCTTCCCTGAAATTTTCATTTTTGATAACTTGTAGCTACTTCAATAAATAAAATGGAAATACTCGGTATAGATATAGGGGGATCTGGCATTAAAGGAGCTGTAGTAGACCTTTATAAAGGTGAACTTATAACTCCCAGACACAGAATTCCTACGCCTAGATCCCGCACCCCCAAAGCGATCACCGAAAAAGTAAAAGAAATGGTAGAGCATTTTAATTACGAGGGAATTGTAGGTTGTGGTTTCCCCACGATCATAAAGAAAGGTATCTGCAAGGATGAAGGAAATCTAAGTGAAAAATGGGTGGGATTAAATGTTGAGGCTGAATTTGAAAAAGCCACAGGCCTTAATTTTACAGTGATCAACGATGCCGACGCTGCCGGGCTGGCCGAAGTAAATTACGGCGCCGGTAAAAACGAAGATGGGTTTATATTAATGATAACGGTTGGAACCGGATTAGGAAGTGGCGCCTATCTTAATAGTGAATTGATCCCCAATTTTGAACTCGGCCAAACCCCTTACCTGGATTATGAAAAGATCGAAGACTGGGCGGCTTCCTCGGCAAAGAAAAAAGAGGACCTTAGCTACAAGGAATGGGCAAAGCGTTTCAACGTCTTTCTGAATTACACCCATTTAATACTGAATCCAGACCTCATCATCGTTGGCGGTGGAATTTCTAAACACTGGAAACAATATGAGGATTTCCTGAAAGTAAATACCGAATTAGTGCCAGCAGAATTAAGAAACAGGTCTGGTATCCTTGGTGCAGCCTACGCTGCAAAAAATAAATACAGTACCTAAATTTAAGCTTCCTGCACCTGCTTTTTATTGATGAACAGGTAATAGATGTTCACACAAACGATCGCCACGTTGGTGATGATCACCGGCCATGAATCTAAAAGAATTCCGTAGGCCACGAAAAAAAGACAGCCAATGCTGTTCACATATCTTAGGGTTACAATGTTTCTCATAAGAAAAGAAAGCAACACAAAGAAAGAAGCCAGGTAGCCTATCCATTCGGTGATAGTGATTCCAAAAATTTCAGTCATGGGATTAGTTTTATTTCATAAAAAAGCCCGCCTTACGGCAGGCTTTTCAATATTATATAATTTCAATTAGATCGCTTTAGATCTTTTTCTTTCATTTTCAGTTAAAAGAACTTTTCTCAGTCTTAAGAAATGTGGAGTTACCTCTACATATTCATCTTTCTGGATATATTCCAAAGCTTCTTCCAGAGAGAACTTGATCGCAGGAACGATCTTCGCTTTATCATCTGCTCCAGAAGAACGTACGTTAGAAAGCTTCTTGGTTTTAGTGATGTTCACTACCATATCATCCTGACGTGAATTCTCACCGATAACCTGACCTTCATAGATATCCTCACCCGGATCTACGAAGAATTTACCTCTATCCTGAAGTTTATCGATAGAATAAGGAATTGCTTTTCCTTTTTCCATAGATACTAAAGAACCGTTCTGTCTTTCTGGAATTCCACCTTTTAAAGGCTGGTATTCTTTATATCTGTGAGCCATGATCGCTTCTCCTGCAGTAGCGGTAAGCAACTGGTTTCTCAACCCAATGATACCTCTAGAAGGAATAAGGAACTGAATGTTCATTCTTTCTCCTTTAGCTTCCATGCTCAACATCTCCCCTTTTCTCATGGTCACCATTTCCACGGCTTTACCAGAAACATCTTCCGGAAGGTCGATAGTAAGCTCTTCTATAGGCTCACATTTAACTCCGTCAATTTCCTTGATGATTACCTGCGGCTGACCGATCTGAAGTTCATAACCTTCACGTCTCATCGTTTCGATAAGTACAGATAAGTGCAGAACCCCTCTACCAAAGACCATGAATTTATCGGCACTATCAGTCTCCTCTACACGAAGTGCAAGGTTCTTTTCAAGTTCCTTATACAGTCTTTCCTTGATATGTCTTGAAGTAACGAATTTCCCGTCTTTTCCGAAGAAAGGAGAATCGTTAATTGTGAAAAGCATGCTCATAGTAGGCTCATCGATAGCGATGGTCTTTAATCCTTCAGGATTTTCAAAATCGGCAACAGTATCACCAATTTCAAAACCTTCAAGACCAACGATCGCACAAATATCACCTGCCTGCACCTCTTCGATCTTTCTACGGCCTAAACCTTCGAAAGTATGTAATTCTTTAATTCTTGTTTTCTTGATGCTACCATCACGCTTCACCAAAGAAACCTGCTGATTCTCTTTCAAAGTTCCTCTTTGAAGACGACCAATAGCGATACGTCCTGTGAAAGAAGAGAAGTCAAGAGAAGTAATAAGCATTTGAGGAGTTCCCTCAAGATCTACTTTTGGAGACGGGATATGCTCGATCACCATATCAAGCAAAGGCTCGATATTTTCGGTTTCGTTTCTCCAGTCGTCACTCATCCAGTTGTTCTTAGCTGAACCATAAACGGTTGGGAAATCCAACTGCCATTCTTCTGCTCCAAGTTCGAACATAAGGTCGAATACCTTTTCATGAACTTCCTCTGGTGTACAGTTTTCCTTATCTACTTTATTTACTACCACACAAGGTTTCAATCCAAGATCGATCGCCTTCTGAAGTACGAAACGCGTTTGAGGCATTGGTCCCTCAAAAGCATCTACCAATAGTAAAACACCATCGGCCATGTTCAAAACACGTTCTACCTCACCACCAAAATCGGCGTGGCCAGGAGTATCGATAATATTGATCTTGGTATCCTTATAGGTTACAGAAACGTTCTTGGAAGTAATGGTAATTCCACGCTCTCTTTCAAGATCATTGTTATCCAGGATAAGTTCACCCGTAGATTCGTTATCACGGAACAATTCACAGTGATGCATTATTTTGTCTACCAGGGTTGTTTTACCGTGGTCAACGTGTGCGATAATCGCGATATTTCTAATAGCTGTCATGAAGCCTTATTTTTAAGGCTGCAAATGTACAGCTATTTTTCTCTAAACCAGCGCATAATGAAAAGATTTTAATTTACTGTAAATCAGAAGCTTTCAACCACTCACTCCATTTAATTTTAACCGGAAGCATTTCAAAAATTCAAGATTAAAGCGCAGGATGAAAAAAATTCCCAAAAACGTTAATCTTTTCAATCCGGTTTTCCTGTAAATATTCCATAGCAAATTGAACTACAGAATAATCTGCAGAGCTTAGCTTTTTAGTGCTGTTAAATTAAAATCGCCATGCTGTTAAACCCATTCTAAAAAGTTTCAGAAGAATCTGCTTTCTATCTAGTTTCGGCCAAAATAAAATCATATTATGAAAATTATTAAAGGATTATTTTTAGCCACACTATTTCTTGGATTCGCTAGTTGCGATGATGACGATGACAATGACGACATGAACGAAATGATGTCATACACCGCACAACTTGGAGATCTTAATGACTCTGGAGTTAGCGGAACTGCGACCGTTACCAAAAACGGAGATCAATTAACCGTAACTGTATTAGCACAGGGACTGGAACCAAACCAGCCTCACCCACAGCACATCCATGGATTGAGTGATGGTGAAGAAGCAACCTGTCCTCCAGCCTCTGCAGATGCAGACGAAGATGGAATTATCACAATTCCTGAAGGAGCTCCATTCTACGGAGAGGTATTATTGCCACTAGATGATTTCCCAATGGCAGATGCCGATGGAAACATATCTTATGAAAAAACCTTCACTCTAGGTATGAATGACGTGTTAACCGAAGCTCAACTGGCAGATCTTGACGATCGTGTAATCGTACTTCACGGTCTTAATAATGACGGTGAATATGTTGCCACCATTCCAGTAGCTTGTGGGCAACTGAATGAAATGTAGTAGAAACTATATAGGAAAACTAAAAACCGCCAGTTGGCGGTTTTTTTATTTTAAGACTCATCTGCCGAAGGCCCATAAGTAGCGGGTACAGAAATATCCAGCAGCCTGAAATAGACACCCAGTTGTGCCCGGTGATGAGGAAATTGATTCAATACCATAGATTGTAAAACATTGAATTTTGGCATCTCAAATAAGGTCTCTCCTTCTTTAGTCATCTTCCAGGTCCTGTGAAATTCCTCATCAGACTTTCTTAGCGAAGTTTCGGCAGCGACGGTATTTTGCTTTAGCTCTTTTATGATCTCATCTACCGTTCCATGATCTGGCGAGGTATATCCTTTTAGATCCAAGGCTTCGGCCTCCATAGTACCGGTGATCCAGGCGGGAATTTCAGCTAAATGGTTTGCTATCTGCTGTATGGTCATGGATTTTTCGTGAGGCTTCCATCCCATTTTATCCTCCGGAATACGTTTTAAGAACTTTTCGGTTAAGGCCACTTCCTGCTGCAATTGGGGAATTAGAAACTCATGGATCTTCATAATTGAAATTCTTGAAATTAAACAATTACCTAATTTACAGAAAAATACAATCAGAGGTATTCAATTTCAAAATATAGCTTAATTGCAATGCGGCATTAATTGAGTTATCTTTGCGACAAATTTTGAAATAATGAGACTAGACAAAATACCTAATATAAAACACACCGATAGTAATAACTTCTTTCTTCTTTCAGGTCCCTGCGCTATCGAAGGCGAAGATATGGCCCTGAGGATCGCAGAAAAAGTTGTGGCTATCACAGATAAACTTGAAATTCCTTACGTTTTTAAAGGCTCCTTCAAAAAAGCAAACCGTAGTAGAATTGATAGTTTTACCGGAATTGGAGATGAAAAGGCTCTAAAGATACTTCGCAAGGTCTCTGAGACTTTCAACATTCCTACGGTTACAGATATTCATGAGATTAGCGATGCTAAATTGGCTGCGGAATATGTAGATATTCTCCAGATCCCTGCTTTCCTGGTAAGACAAACAGATCTTGTAGTTGCTGCGGCTGAAACAGGCAAGGTGGTAAACCTTAAAAAAGGCCAGTTTATGAGCCCGGATGCTATGAAACATGCGGTGACCAAAGTAACCGATTGTAATAATGAGCAGGTAATGGTCACAGACCGCGGAACCATGTTCGGTTACCAGGACCTGATCGTAGATTTCAGAGGGATCCCAACCATGCGTGAATTCGCTCCTACTGTTCTGGATGTAACGCATTCATTACAACAGCCTAACCAAAGTAGTGGTGTTACCGGAGGAAGACCAGATATGATTGAAACTATTGCCCGGGCAGGAGTTGTAAATAATGTAGATGGCCTTTTCATTGAAACGCATTTTGATCCTGCAAACGCCAAAAGCGATGGGGCAAATATGCTGGATCTTGCGCACCTGGAAAAGCTACTGACAAATCTTGTAGCTATCAGAAAGACAGTGAATACACTTTAAAATATTATATTTCAGTCAAAAGAAAAAGCCACCTGGATCAGGTGGCTTTTTCTTTTTTTCAGGTTTTCTAAAAACAGTAAAGTTCAGCAAGATCTCATCATTTTATTTTCGGTAACTGACCAGGTCAAAAATTTCAATTTTCGAATTAAAACTGTCTTTTAACACAATTTAGTAATTGAACCTCAGCATTCTAAATTAAAGTTAATAGGCCTCATACCACAAGCATTAACGCGATTTTATTTTAATTTTGAAATTCTACAACCCTACCGATGATTAAAAAACTAACCATTCTAGCCACAATTTATTCTCTTTTTTCACTTTCTGGAAACCAGACTCTTTATGCCCAGGATAAACTGGAGGTTGATGTTGGCGGCGCATTAAGATTTAACTATAACCTTTCCTCGTGGAAAGAAGGCCAGAAAAACCGTGGTGGTGATTTTGGGTACGACATGTTCAGAGTCAATTTCAACAGTTCCTATAAAGAAATATATCTGAATGCTGAATACCGTCTGTATTCTGAAGCATTTGGAGGAGGATTCCTAAAACAGGGTTGGGTAGGTTATCATTTCAATGAGCAGGATGAGATCCAGGTTGGATTAAACCAGGTTCCTTTCGGTATACAGCAGTACAATTCGCACAACTGGTTTTTCAACCTCACCTATTATTTTGGCCTGGAAGATGATCACGATATGGGGGTAAAATATTTGCATGTAGACGACAGGTTCGAATACAACCTCGCCTTCTATAAAAATTCTGAAGAATTGACATTTGGTGGTGATAGTGAATCTTCTCCCAACAGGTATTCCTATGATGTAGTGGGCAGGAATAAAGAAGTAAACCAGTTCAATGGGAAACTGATCTATAAGTTCGGTGATTCCATTAAGAGCAGGCTTGGTGTTTCGGCACAATATGGTGGTTTATACAATCTCGATACTAAAGAGACCGGCTCACATAATGGGCTGGCTCTGCATTATGAGATGAATGTGCAAAACTGGAATATCAAATTACAGGGAATGATCATTAATCATGATCCTAAGAACTTACCCGGAGAATCTGACGAGATTCTGCAAATGGGAGCTTACGGCGTCCCTTATGAAGTAGCTTCAGATTTTAGTGTATATACTGCGGCTGTTTCCAAAAGTATTCCCGTAAAACTTGGTCCTATTAGTAACCTGGAGTTTTATAATGACTTCGGTTACATGGATAAAAAAGTTGATCGATTCGAAGATTCATTTATGAACGTTACCGGAGTTCTTGTGAGCGCCGGGAAGGTTTATACATATATAGATTACGCTGCCGGCTATAATCATTCGTGGCTTGGTGGAAATTTCGTGGATGATTTTAGTGTTGGAAATCCTGACGCAAAATGGGAAGCAAGATTCAATATTAATATCGGATATTATTTTTAAACCCTACAGAAACTAGATATATGGCAGAGAAAGTTACCAGAAGTGATGAGAAAAAATCCATATTCGGACTGGAAGTTAACGGTCCGGTATTTTTTACGTCCTCTATTTTCATCATTATAAGCATCGCATTAACCTTAATTTACAAAGAACAGGCAGAAACCTTCTTTGAAGAACTGCAAAACACGGTGGCAGAGAGTGCCGATTGGTTTTTTATCCTCGCCATAAATATCTTTTTTGTGTTCCTTCTCTACCTGGCTTTGGGCCGGTTTGGAAAACTTCGTATTGGTGGACAGAATGCCAAACCAGAATTCAAGACCTTATCCTGGTTCGCCATGCTTTTTAGTGCCGGGATGGGGATTGGTCTTTTATTCTTTAGTGTAGGTGAGCCCGTAATGCATTTTAATTCTCCTCCTATGGCTGAAGCTGGTACTGCGGCAGCAGCAAAAGAGGCCATGAATTTTACCTTTTTGCACTGGGGTTTTCATGCCTGGGCCGTTTATGCCCTGGTGGGACTTTCTCTTAGTTACTTTACATATACCAGGGGACTTCCTCTTACCATTAGATCTATCTTTTATCCATTCCTGGGGGACCGTATCTACGGAAGAATTGGAGATATCATAGATATTTTTGCCGTACTGGCAACCTTATTCGGACTGGCTACATCACTAGGATTCGGGGTTCAGCAGATCGCTTCAGGATTAAACCATGTCTTTGGCCTGCCCGATGGCACTACTACCCAGATCCTCATTATTGCAGCAATAACCGCAATTGCCACAACTTCAGTGGTCCTGGGAGTAGACAAAGGAGTAAAGGTTCTGAGTGAATGGAACATGAGAATCGCGGTGGTACTTCTCATTCTGGCACTTATTCTTGGTCCAACGATTTTTATTTTCAGATCTTTTGTAGAAAATACCGGAAGTTATCTTTTCAATTTTCTGGAAATCTCTACCTGGAGTGAAACCTTCACCAAAGGCGACTGGCAAAACGACTGGACCGTATTTTACTGGGGTTGGTGGATAGGTTGGTCTCCGTTTGTGGGAATGTTCATCGCCAGGATCTCCAAGGGAAGGACGATAAGAGAATTCATACTGGGAGTACTGCTGGTTCCTTCTCTGGTAACCTTCTTCTGGATGTCAGCTTTTGGTAGCGTTGCCATCAATGAGATCATGTCTGGAAATGACGCTCTAAGCCAGGCCGTGAATGATGATATCGCTACGGCATTATTCGTATTCTTCCAGGATTACCCGTTATCGATGGTCATTAATGTGGTTGCAGTGCTATTAATTGCAGGATTCTTTATCACATCTTCAGATTCAGGTTCTCTAGTGGTAGACAGCCTTACTTCCGGAGGAAAAATAGATGCTCCTGTGGGACAACGAATCTTCTGGGCGGTTACTGAAGGTACTGTCGCTGCAGTATTATTAGTTGGTGGTGGCTTACAGGCCCTGCAAACAGCAACTATAGTTACCGGTTTGCCTTTCGCTATCATTTTAATGGTCATGTGTTATTCCCTCTATAAAGGTTTAAATGAAGACCTGAAAAAACTGAAAGAGAAAAAAGACGAAAAACAACTGGAGAATTACGAGGAGATCGTTTCAGATATAGTGAACAAAAGAAATTTACAGGAATCAGATAAAAAACAGTAATTATGAAAAATATAGATAAGATCCTTGTCGCGCTTGACCTTACTTCAACCGATACAGACCTCATACGGTATGCTTCATTCTTATGTGATACCCTGAAACCAGAAAAGGTATATTTTGTACATAATATTAAGAAATACGAGATCTCAGAACTATTCCAGGAACAATTGGAAAAACTGGACCTGGAAACTTTAATTAGCGACGAACTGGACGAGAAGGTTGCTACGCATTTTAAAGCAGACACTCCATCGCAGGTACTTATTTCTGAAGATCCCTATACAGAATCCCTCATTAACTATATCGTCCATAAATATGCGATCGACCTGGTAATGGTTGGTAATAAATCAAAAAGCGAAGGAACTGGGATAGTCTCCGATAAATTAATGCGACTGCTTAAATGTGATATTATTTCTGTTCCGGAGAATGTGAAATGCAGTATGAATAAAATTTGGGGAGGTACAGATTTCTCCAAGCAATCTGCGAAGGTTTTCCAGACTGCTTCTGTCCTGGCGAACCACACCGGAGCGAGCATCTCTGCGGTAAATATTTATAATGTTCCGGTACAGTTCACCCCTTACCTCAACAAGGAGGAAATGGTGCCGAAAATTGAAAAGCATACCCGGGAGAAATTTGAAAAGTTCGCCAAGAAATATAAAATAACCGATTGCGATGTTAAGATCATTCGCGGGCGCGATGTTAGCGTAGCTGAAAAACTTACTTCAGAAGCTGGTAAGGCGGGAGCCGATCTACTAATGGTTGCAGATAAAGGAGGCAACGTATTTTCTTCACTTTTAGTGGGAAGTGTTACGGATGAACTTTTCGATCTTACACTGAAGCTTCCTCTTTGGATAGCGAAGTAAATTTGCATTCCTAAGCGTTAGTCGTCGAATAAGTCCTGAAATTTTATAATATCGGGGATAATTTATTTAGATTTAGGCATCTATCAATCTATACCTAAATTTAAAATGAAAAATTTAACCCAATTACTGGCTATGGCCATATTTGTTTCATTGTCTTCCTGTGAGGAGGATAAAACGAAAGATACAGGCATAGAAATGGGCAATCTCTATGTTTCAAATTCGAAACCACAACCGGGAGAAGATCTTTTGATCAAATACGATAATCAGGAATCTGAAGCGCCTGAGGCAACCGTTAACTACCTGGTTGGAAAAAAGTATTATCCTACCGATATACAACTGAAAGATTCTGCAAATGCACTTTTTGGAAAAATCAGCATCCCGGATACGGTACATGCCATGGCCTTTAATTTCAAATTTGGCGACAAATACGACAGTAATAATAAAAATGGCTATGTATTATCATTATATGATGAAAATGGTGAAGAACTAAAGCGATCTCAGGCTACCAAAGGCGTATATTTTACACGTGCAGCGAATACTTTTGATATAAAGCTTGAAAACGACTCGATTGCAGCAATCCTTGAAAACGCTATTAGTGAAGATCCAGAGATCGAGGAAAGTTTTGATGTGGATTATTCTAATGCTCTTTTGGCCGCAGACCAGAAGAAGGCAGATAAGTATATTCAGAAGAGGATCGATTATTATAATTCCAAGGATTCGCTGAACTATGAAAATTATGAGGCGCTCTCCGGATTATATTCTCTCAAGAAAAATAAGGCCAAGAATGATTCTATTACAAAACTTGTGGCAGAAAAGTATCCAAAAAGTGAAATTGCCCGTCGTGATTGGCTTATCAAGGTATTTGAGGCGAAATCTTCTGACGAGCAGGTAAAAGTTTTAGAAGATTTTGAAAAAGTATATGGGGCTAAATCAGTTTATGAAAAAGACGTAATGCTGCGCCTCATCGCTTCAAAATTTGCTGAAGAAGAAAACTGGGAAGCTTTTGAAAAATATGCTTCTCAAATTAATGAGCCCAGGGAAAAAGCAAGGCTTTATAACTCAACGGCCTGGAAGCTTGCAGAAGATGGCGAGAACCTCGATACAGCAGCAGAGATCTCTAAAGAATCTATTAATATCATTTCTTCTGCGACAGGCGACTATTCAGCAAAACCGGAATTTTATTCTAACAAGCAATATGACCGAGCAATGAAATGGAGTCATTCCATGTATTCAGATACTTATGCTTTGATCCAGTTCAAACAAGGTGATCTTGAAGGTGCTATAGAAACCCAGGAAGAAGCTCTTTCAGAAGAATCTGGCGCCGATATGACCACAAGATATGTACAGTATCTTATAGAAGCTGAAAAATTTGAGAAGGCCCAGGAAAAAGCAGAAGAATTTATTGCAGATAACCGGGCAAATGCTGAAATGACCGATTATTTAAAAACAGCTTATGCCGAAAATGATAATTCAGAAGAATTTGAAACTTATCTGGCAAGGCTTGAAGAAAAAGCGACAACCAAAGCCAGGGAAGATTTAAAGAAGAACATGCTGAGTGAAAAGACAGAGGATTTTGAACTTACAGATCTTGAAGGAAATACGGTGAAATTAAGTGACCTGAGAGGTAAAACCGTTATCCTTGATTTCTGGGCAACCTGGTGCGGACCTTGCAAACAATCATTTCCGGGAATGCAAAAAGCGGTGGAAGAATATTCAGATAATGAAAATGTAGAATTTCTATTTGTAAATACCTGGGAAAATGGCGATAGCAGAAAAAGGGATGTTTCAGAATTCATTGAGGAGAACAATTATTCTTTCCACGTACTTATGGACGAACCAGTTGCTGAAGGAAGTCGTGAATTCACGACTACTTCTAACTTCGGTATAAATGGTATTCCAACCAAGATCATTGTTGGGCCTGAAGGTAAAGTGAATTTTAAGAAAGTAGGCTATAGCGGGAATAATGAAAAAATGCTGAAAGAGATCAGTTTGATGATTGAGCTGACTCAGGAAAGTAAATCTCCGCAAGCTTAAATCATAGAAAATAAATAAAAAAGCCCCGGCAACTTGCCGGGGCTTTTTTAATTATTCCAATTTGAGATCATTCTATAAGTTTCGCCTTTACCAGAACAGGCAAATGATCTGAAGGATATTTAAGATCCTTTGAATCACTAATTACGGCGTACTTTTCTACTTCAACTTTATCATTGATAAAAATACAATCGATTCGTCGGGTCACCGGTTCAGAAAAATTATAACCATTGAAAGTTCCGGCGGGACCAAATGTATATTCGGCTTCTTGTTTAGCATCATCGAGATAGCTAAGGATGCTCCCTACTCCTTCTGTATCGGGTTCAAGATTGAAGTCTCCCATAAGGAAAACGGGAAGATCTTCCTGGTTCATCGCTTTAATTTTCTGAACGATAAGCCTTGAACTTTCTAATCTCGCTTTCTCCCCCATATGGTCAAAATGAGTATTAAAGATCCAGAACTTTTTTCCGGAAGCTTTATCTTCAAATAAAGCATAGGTACAGATCCTGTTAAGTGCGGCATCCCAGCCTATGCTTATTTTATCGGGTGTTTCCGAAAGCCAGAACGTATTAGATTCCAGTACCTCAAATTTTTCCTGCTTATATAAAATAGCACTGTATTCACCTTTATCTTCTCCATCCCTGCCTACTCCGAGCATTTTATAGCTAGTAATATGATCGGTAAAATGATCCAATTGAGATTTCAGGGCTTCCTGCACTCCCAGAACATCGGGTTCATAAAAATGTATCTGGTTAGTGATCCAGTCCTTGCGCTTAGACCAGCTGTTCTCACCATCATTTTCATTGGCGTATTTTATGTTATAGGTCATTACCTCGATCTCCTGCGCAGTTACGCTAATTTGAAAAAGGAAAACACAGAATAAGAGTGAAAGTATTCTCATAAATTGAATTTTTTATAAGTTTTGAAATTCCATATAAAGATAGAGTCAAATCAAAATTTTAAAAATTTATAAGCTTAAATTAGACTTTTTTATTTTACTTTGTATTTCAAAGTACTTTAATATGGAAAACGAAAAGTATCTTAAGGATCTTAGCGAGATCAAAAATATGATGAATCGCTCCTCCCGTTTTATTTCTTTAAGCGGACTTTCAGGAGTGTTTGCCGGATGTTATGCTATTCTTGGTGCCGTAATGGCGAAAATGGTTCTAAACAGCAATACTTCATATTACAATGAATCCTATGAATCTGTCTCAAGCGGAATTGCAAATACAGACGTCACCTTACAATTAGTTACTATTGCCCTGGCAGTGCTTGTGCTGGCGATTGGTACGGCTATTTTCCTAACTACCCGGAAAGCAAGAAAAAATGAACAGAAGATCTGGGATAGTACGAGCAAAAGACTGGTAGTGAACTTTTTTGCACCCCTAATTGCAGGAGGCCTTTTCTGCGTGGTTCTGCTACAATATAATCTGATTGGCCTTATTGCCCCCAGTATGCTTATTTTCTATGGATTGGCCTTAATTCATGCCAGTAAGTATACCTTTGCAGACCTTAAGGGTCTTGGATATGCCAATTTGATTTTGGGCCTTGTGGCTACCCAGTTTATTGGTTATGGATTGTATTTCTGGGCGATCGGTTTCGGACTCTTTCATATTATTTACGGCATCTGGATGCATAATAAATATGACAGAAAAAGCGCTTAATGAAGAACATAATAAGTAATATAAATAAAGCTTTTGATCATAGGATCAGATTGGGGATCATGAGTGTACTTATGGTGAACGATCACGCCGATTTTAAAACCCTGAAAGAACTTCTGGGTGCTACAGACGGTAATATTGCCAGTCACACCAAAGCTTTAGAAAAACAGAAATATATTAAAGTTGAAAAATCATTCATAGACCGGAAACCAAACACCAGGTATATTGCTACCGGCACGGGCCGAAAGGCATTCCAGGAACATCTGGATGCCCTAGAAAAATTGCTACATAACAGCAATGACCTCGGCAAAAAAGAATAAAAGAAACCAAACTATATTTTTTTACCTATTCACTTTGAATTTCAAAGTACTTAAATTAACTAAAACCACATAATATGAAAAGTACACGCTTAATTATCATTTTAGCAATCGCCGCCACAATCCTTTCGATCCCATTTTTTGCCATGCAACTTGGAGCTGAAGGTGTAGACTGGGATATCCGGGATTTTATCATCATGGGAATACTGCTTTTTAGTACTGGCCTGGCCATAGAATTTGCCTTAAGCAGATTACGTACTATGAAAAGCAGAATAATCGCCTGCGCTTTAATTCTGTTCGGGCTATTCCTTATCTGGGCAGAACTAGCTGTAGGCATCTTTGGTACTCCATTTGCCGGTAGTTAGATGTTCGAGATCAAATCTTAAAAATTAGAATATGGATTATTTTGTAAAAAAAGATTCGATAGTCAGGGAGATATGGGGGAAAAGCGATACGATCCTTTTCATTTTCGCTGGTGCCTCTGCCGAATTTGCCCTAAACAAAGCTGTTGACTGGCTTTATTATACGGGACGTTTACCTAAAGACCCGCTAGGCAGATTATTTTCTACCGTTGGCTATGCCAGGAAAATAGTTTACTCAGAAAAGCAGTCTGCCCTTTCTGCCATTGATGGCATGAATAAGATCCACGCTTCGGTAGAGTCAAAACGTGGTAGCAGTATTCCAGACTGGGCATACCGGGATGTACTTTTTATGCTTATAGATTATTCCATTAGGTCTTATGAGATCCTGGAAAGAAAACTAGACCTTTCCGAAAAAGCAGAAGTTTTTGATGTCTTTTTCAGAGTTGGGAAAGCCATGCATCTTAAAGACCTTCCGGAAACTTTTGCAGCCTATGAAAGAATGCGGAAGAATCATTTGGAGCAACATCTTGATTATGGCGAGTACACCAAAGATCTTTACAGGCAATATTCAAAACATCTGGGCTGGGTTCGGTATAGACTGCTTTTAGAAACACAGATCCTTATTACCCCAAAAAAAGTAAGGCGACTATTAATGTTGCGGAGTATCTCTCTTCTAAGCCCTTTGATCCTGGGCTATAAAATTAGCCGAAGTATCAACCTGGACTGGTTGCTAAAGGAGCTTATCCTTCCCCAGGAATATAAAAAAGAAATAAGGGCGATGGACTTTAATCCGACTTAATTAAATCACTGAAAACAAATATTAAAATATATCATGCTGATGTATCAGGACAGAATCAAAGCTATCACAAACAGAGCAATGCTTTCTCAGTATAATTTTATGCCTATTCTTATTTAACTTTTATGACAAATTATTTTCAAAACAATCTTATTGATTTTTTTACAGGTTGGCCTTACATCCTATTAATAAGCGTATTGCTTGGATTTTTTTTCTATGGGCTTTTTGGAAAGATCTGGAAGAACAGAATTCCAAAAGTCCCGTTTGCTGCTTTATGTAGCATTATTTTGAGTCCACTAATTTACCAGGGAATATTGATCGCATTCTTCAGCCTTATTTTCTATGAATATCACCCAGAACGGGATTTCAATAAGGAAAGCTGGAATGAAGAAATTCAGAATCGTCATGAAATGAGCACAGACCTGGTCGAAAATGATATTTTAATTGGAAAGAGCAAAGCTGAAATTATTGAAATGCTGGGTTCACCAAATTCCAGCCAGAAAAGTGATCAGGATACTATAACTACCTGGCAGTTTAATCTGGGAAATGAAGGACACGCCATGGGATGGAAATTTTATACTTTGATAATAAAATTTGAGGAAGACCGCGCAAGAAAGATTGAAATTGAAGAATTAATAGACTGAAAACAGTCGGCTTATTTTCTCTAAACTTAAAAAATATCGTACCGATTTTATGGAGAAAAGATGAATTTGAAAAGGAATAAAAGAATTTACTATTGGTTCGGGTTTACCATCCTCCTGGTCATCGAGATCTTTATAGCAAGCTATATAAAGGATGATTTTATTAGGCCAAACCTGGGAGATTTCCTGGTGGTGATCCTGATTTATTGTTTCCTGATGGACGTTAGCAGAATCTCTGTTATCAAAGGTTTAATCACGGTACTCTTATTTTCTTTCGCGGTCGAGTTTTTCCAGCTTATCAACATTGTAAAAGTGCTGCAGTATCAGCCACCTAAAATAGTGATGATCATTCTTGGCAGCAGTTTTTCGGTTCGGGACCTGCTGGCTTACAGCCTTGGAGTTTTCACCTGCCTGCTATTGGAATACACCAGAAATATTTACGCGGTACCGTCTACGTAATCCTGCAAATAAGAATATAAAGGAGTCAGCTTTCCGTTTTCGGTCATTCTTGCTCTTCCCAGGATACCATCTTTATCATTATTGAAAAAAGTCGGTATCACATTCTTAAGGAACATCTCTCCAAATCCTTCACTGGCATCTTTGGGTAATTCACAGGGTAAATTATCTACCGCCATGATAGTGATCGCTTTGGGATCACGGAAATCGGTTTCGGCACCAGTCTCGGGATCATAGCCATAAAAAGGTTCAGCAATGGTAGAAGGTCGAATTGTGCTGGCAACAGGACCTGCTATATCACAGGAAATATCTGCCACATATTTAATGCGGAAATCTTTATGCTCAATATCCTCTTTGGAATAGAACACCGGAGCGCCCTGCCCATAAAAATGACCGGCAATAAATACATCGCTGGTCTTCGCAAATTTCATGAAATCTGAATCATAATTCTCTGGCACCCTATAGAATTCCTTGCGGCTTCCCTGGGCGCCATCTTTACGTTTAGAATAATCCAGCACGTCTATATGACAAAAAACCGGTTCATTGAATTCATTCACCAAATAGGTTTCCGGTTCCACCTGTTTTATGTTCAGATGCTCCAGGATCTCTTTGGCACCATGCGCAACCTTACCGCTACCAGTTAATACAAATTTATAAGCAGGCAATTTGATCTTATCCAATTCTGCCAGCATTGATTTTAAATCTGGCAAGGTCTCGGCCTTAGGAAGTTCAAAACTGTTTTCTCTAATCCCTATCGATCTAATTCCATTATAAGCACCTACCAGGCCGGCATAGCGTCCAAACCCAATTAAACGTGCCTTGTTCTTGTTGGTGATCACCTCGTGATCGTATAGTTCAATGTTTCTTGACAGAATTTCACGAAGCAGATCACGATTATATGGCTGCTTTTTGATGGTATGTGAAAAGAAAAAGTACTTTTTGTCAGGTATCAAGTTCGGGATGGGCACCTCTTTTACTCCAAGCAGTACGTCGCAATCGCTTATATCTTCAGAAACTTCAAAACCTGCCTCACGATATTCCTCATCGCTAAATATCCTGATATCAGAACTTTCCACTTTAAAAGAAGCTTCCGGAAATTGGGAAACTACTTTTTTTAGCATTTGCGGTGAAAAAATCACTCTTCTATCTGGCGGAGTTTTTCGTTCTTTGATCAGGGCGAATTTTATCATTCTGGTATGGGTTTTGCTTCTTATTGTAGTGTCTCAAAGATATAAATTTAAATGAGTATCTTTGCTGGCCCGATCGTAAACTACGATCGGATTTCTTTGAAAATTTTGCGTTAGGGATAGCTGCGAAAATCCTTTTTATTTTGGCTCTCGACTCCGCTCGAGCTGATAAAATAAATAGATTGCAGCGAATAGTCCGGCCAGGAAGCGAGAGTGTAGTGGCAACGCCATCATTGAAATTAGAAGTAAGAAAAACGAAGTACGAATGATAAAAAATTTGTAATTCTAACTTCGGAATTCCTACTTCGAGATGTTCATTATTTTATGGGGTCGACTTGGTTTTGACAGCGAGTCTAATTGAGTTGTAAGCACGTAGAGCGCTGGGATATAGCTCTTAAATCTCATATTTCACACTTTTTTAAACGGCGAGAATAACTACGCCTTGGCTGCGTAACCGAATCACAGTAGGTTATACTTAGTCCCTGCAAGGCAGGGAGCCAAGATGTCTCGTGGAAGCCTTGATTTACGGCGTCCACACCAGAGGCACCGATAAAGTAAATATAGTGACCGTAGGGCCTTGATGCGGTTGCGAAACTCGAGTGAGGATACGTGTAAAGTTGGTGGTTTTCGGCCGGCTTTGCATCGACAATCAAGTGAAAACTAAACGTGTAGAAAGCATCTGAATTGCTTGTTTGGACGAGGGTTCGAACCCCTCCGACTCCACAATTAAACGCAGCTGGACTGCGAATGAAATCTAGAAAATCCTGCCGAATTTATTCGAGCAGGATTTTTTTTGTTTTAAGACGCCCAGCCCGCAGGGATGGTTAAGCTTAGCTGACATTTGCAGTATGGGATTCTTTAGGGGAAGACGCAGTCAACCCCTCCGACTCCATTACAAAACCCCGTAAACCTTGTGTTTACGGGGTTTTTTTATTAATTGAATTAACAGGCTAATTGGAAAATAAGCTCTCTAAACCAGTCCTTAAAATTTCTCAGAAAATAAAATTACTAGCCGCTTTTACATCCAATAGTGACTACTCTTCTGGTCACTTCAATTCATTTAAAACCCATCAAAAACCACTGATATTCAATTTTTTACGATATTACAATAAATATTCCCTGGATTTGATAGAATGATTATGAAGGAATATGAATTTTTCATTGATTTAAAATTCCTTACTTATGAAATACTGGTCATTCTTCCTCCTCTTTATTTTCGTCGGTTGCAAAACATCTCAGTTTAAAGAGGATATTTTCCTGGAGGGTAAAAGCTTTGAAAATTTTCGGGGCTATGAACCGGTGGATCCGGTAGAATTCGAAGATGAAATCAAGATTAAGAATATAAACGGCAGTTTGGATTCTAAAGCTATAAAGCTTTTAAGCCGGGAAGAAACTCTGGGGTTCTTAAATAATGAAACTGTCCTGGTTTCTATAGGTGAATTTAAGCAGGAGGGATCGCTGGAATACCTACCCATTGCATTTTCAAAAAAGAATACCAGCTATAAGATCACCATGGATTATATGAAATATGCCACTTTGGCGAAATTTTCAGACCAAAAATTTATTGGATCCCGGCGAGTTGGAGTTGGGCTACGTTTAATTTCGCTGATCAATACTGCTGAAGCCGGGATCAACATAAGTGACCTCTATTCTATTGGTCTTGCTGCGAAACAGGGAAAATTGAGCGGCACACTCATAATTGAAGTCATTGGTATCAAATCAAAGGAAGTCACCTCTTTGATCCCTTTACCTTCTGAAATCAACCAAACTACGATTCAAAATGCCATGCAGGCACTTGCGACGATAAAATCAAAGATTTATGATGAGGAAACCAGTTTATATCCGCAGGTTATGGCGATCAAAGAATATCAAGGAAAAGAAGTTATAAAAGATTCAGATGATCTAAGCCCTTCTTCTCCCGAGCAGGACATCGCAGATCGTAGTATACAATTGCAGTTTGGGAGTATCGATTTTGGATCTGAAGAGAAAGAAAAGGAAGCAAGCAGGCTTTTACAGGATGCACTGCTCGCAGCCTTAAATAAAGATGTTGATAGAAGTATATCTGCTTTAGAGGAGTACGGTGAGAAATTCCGTAAGTATAACCTCAATTCGATGCTGAGATATTTAAAAGATAACCGTACTGCATTAAAAAATCCTGATGCCGCGGAGTGGAAGGAGATTTATAAAATTATCCTGAAAGACCACAAAGATAAATTACCCGAAGATATCGTAGCCAGGCTGGAAGCGTCTATCTAAATTAGAAATTTTATTATTAATTATTTTTTATAAGCTAAATCATGAAAAAAAGTATTTTACTGTCCGCCTTTTGTCTTTTCACTTTGATCCTGGTTGCTTGTAAAAATGAAAATACCGAGCAAGAACAGGCAACTAATAAATTGGAGATAGAAAAAAACGAAAATACAATTACTCCGCAATTCACGCTTACCAAAGATCAAACTCATAATAAATTTAGCAGTGCTATAGAACCCATTCTAAAGGTTAAATCGGGTGCTATAATTGAAGTCTTTACAGAGGATGCTTTTGATGAGCAATTAAATCCAAATTCTACAGTAGAAGATCTAAAGAATTTAAATTTTGAACCTATCCATCCTTTAACCGGACCCGTTTATGTTGAAGATGCCGCTCCCGGAGATATATTAAAAGTTACTTTGCACAAAATTGAACTTGGTGAATGGGGTTTTAATGCTATTTATCCCGGTTTTAGTTTTGTCGCAGATTCCATAAAAGGAGAATATTTAAGAATTTATGAACTGGGTAAAGACAGGACTCATGTAAGTTTCAATGATAATATCAGAATCCCATTAAAACCGTTCTTAGGTGTTATGGGGGTTGCCCCACCAACAGATGAGATGCTATCTACCATTCCTCCACGAGCAAATGGAGGAAATATGGACGATCCAAATCTTACAGAAGGCGTTACCGTTTATTTTCCCGTATTTGTTGAAGGCGCATTATTTTCAGTTGGGGATGGGCATGCAGCTCAGGGTCTTGGTGAGGTATGTGGGACAGCCATTGAAGCTCCATTAAGAGTTATTTATCAATTAGAGGTTATAAAAAACAAAACCATGAAAGAACCTCAATATGAAACCGAAGATTACTATGCGACTACAGGTTTTGCAACCACGATAGATGACGCTGCTAAGAAAGCAACCTTATACATGATAGATTATTTAATGCAGGAGCATAATTTGAGTGAAAATGAGGCTTATGCTTTATGCTCTCTGGCCGGAGATCTAAAAATTGCAGAAACCGTAGATGTACCTCATATGCTCGTAGTAATGCATATGCCCAAAGAAGTTCTCGGAATAAATTAAATCTATTGAAGCTTGTTCTATAGATTTGAATACAATTTCCTAATTGTCTGGGATGTCAACATCTTTCTTTCCCAATTTCTCCCCGTTCCGGGTATTCCTTTGCAGTCAAAAAAGTGACTTCAACAGCTATTTTTAGGGTAATAGGCCGTATTTTTAAGTATTAATTAATGATTCGTAATGAATGATTAATTCCTGAAATACATAGATTATGGATAAGCAAGTTCCTGTTTCCGAAATAATGACGAAAAACCTCATCAAGCTTCATCTGCAGGATGAACTATCCCAGGCCGAAGCACTCTTTAAAAAACACCGTATAAGACATTTACCGGTAGTGGAAGGAGAGCATATAGTAGGTATGCTAAGTTATAATGATCTGCTTAGAATTTCTTTCGCAGATGCCGTTGAAGATGATGAAGAAGAGATTGAGACTACCGTTTATGATATGTTTTCTATAGAACATGTAATGACAAAAAAAGTAGTGAGCGTTTCGCCTGAAACCAGTATCAGGGAAGTCGCTACTATATTTACTCAAAATGAATTTCATGCTTTACCTATAGTGTCGCATGATAACCTGATAGGTATCGTAACCACTACAGACGTAATTAGATATTTTTTGACCCAGTACTAGCCTCCACTGGATTTTTTAATTTATTCAGAATACCGTTCTAGCGGAAGCTCATTATTGAGCGAAAGTGAGCTCATTTTATGATTATTTACTCCTTAGCGCTGACCTTATAGCGATCTATCTATTATAATATACTGCAAATACTTATTCCCTATGGGAAGATTTGTGACTGGAGGGATTTTTATTTTTTTACTTAATTCCTATTTATTTTATATCTTTTAAATACTGAAATTCAGTGAACTAAAAATTTTTATTGTAAGCTTATTGAAATAAAATTGAAGAGAGAAACAGGAAGAATAACCTCTTACCTAGAAAGTTGATTGTCAATAAAGCTATTTACGGAAAGCGGGTTAAATAAAAGATGGGTTAAAAGCAATTCAATACCCGATGGGCTGAAAAAAAGAATTTAGACAATTCCGAACAAGGTCAGTTTGGGCCTGACTATAGGATATAAATCAATAAATGGCGACATCATGTTACTTCCTCATTCAACTAGCAGTTTTAATTTCTTCCATAGAAAGCATTTCATTTTCTCGTTATTTCTAATTCTGGTATTTGGAATTCAGGGCTGCACCGCTCAAAAAAACAAGAAATCTGTTGGTCCGGGCGGAGGGGAAATTGAAATCTCACAACAGGAGTTGAGCTCAACCATGAACGATTTCTTCTATAGGTTCGAGCGGAGCATAACCGAGTCGGCCGACAGTATCATGAAAGCTTCACCAGATCCAGCCGTGGATAAGGAAGCCCTGATCTGGAAAATGAATTCCATCCCCGTTGCCAATACCGCGATCTACAATTCAGATCCGTTTCTCGGATACATTGATATGGCCGTTTTTACCTACCAGATGAAACTCTACTTTGAAAAAGGCGCGGGTAGAGATCTATTCGGGCAGCAACAGGATATTGCCATAGGGACTGTGGATTCGCTCTGGGAAGATCTGCTGGATATTGGCCGGAGTTTGGTACCTGATAATGATATTTCCGAAGGAACCAGGATCGTAACTAATTTCGCCGAACAACATCCTCTTACCAGCTCATATTTCGTGCGGCAGTCAACGATCCCACTGATGACCAAAATCCAGAATGCGGAGAAAGTTACTTTTAAAAGACTGGCTGAAGACATGTCCCAAAGCCTTGATCAAATGCGTGCTCAACTAGGTTCATATATGGAAGTCCTACCAAAACAAGTTCGCTGGGAGTCTGAATTCCTTATCGATAACGCATTGACAAATGCTGAATTAAACAATCGCTTTGACTCTATTTCTAACTTATTAAAAAGAACGGTATTAGTACTGGAATCGAGCTCAGATTTGATCGATAACCAACGAGTGGCGGCCTTTAAGGACATAAGTGGTGAGCGAATAGCAATAATCCAGGCTCTTCGTCAGGAACGGGAAATCATTCTGGAGGAGTTCAAAAAAGAAAGGGCAATCATTTTGGCTGAACTATCTGAACAAATAAACACTCAGCGGGAAGCCAGTTTTAAGGATCTCAATGCTTTAACGAATCAAAGTATTGACGCTACCTTCAACAGGACAGAGGATATCATCGATAAACTTTTCTGGAGGACCTTGATCCTGATCTCAATATTATTTGTTTTAATATTTATTGGATTGCTCCTCTATAAAAGGATTTGATACTGACTTCCGTGTTTCAAATAATCTTAATCCTTTTTCCCGCTTGCGGTTTCGGGAACTTTCTTTCTAATCTGGAATTATTACGAGTTAATACCAAAATTAAACTAAAGGCAACTCCAGTCCTGGAATAAAAAAAGCCTGATCTTTTTTAAAAAAGATCAGGCTAAATAATTTCAAAAATTCAGTTAAAGTAAAAGTTAGTTATCTATTTATCTTTAAACTCACCTACTGGCTGTAGAAGAACTTCACTTTCAGAAATATTAATACCCTGGCTGCCATCAACATTCATGGCATCAAGCTCACTTATATCAACTCCAGGAGTTCCTTTTGCCAATTCATACTGCTCACCTACAGTCGCAGCTCCGTAACCAAGATCTTTCATAGAACCTGCAGTGATACGGCTCAGAGGATTTTCACCTAGATTAAGAAATCCGGTCATTAATTCATTACGCAGTACAGATTCTCTCCAATGTCCTCCTGCAGTTCCAGGACCTCCAATATTTTCAACTGGAAGTTCAAACTCACCGCCTTCGGCATTCCAGAATACATTAGCCATTTCTCCAGCGAAATAAGGGTTACTTGCTGGCCCCTGACGCAACCTTTTAGTGCCAGAATTCCATAAGGTACCCACACCTAAAACATGCCCCATTTCATGGACAATAACATCTTCGAATAAACCTAAACCATCTAAAAACTGAAGATCGGCAGTATCAAATTGCATAACCCCACTTATGGTCAAACGGTTACTGGTGCGCACAAATCTAGGTCCGGCAGATCCAAGGATTTTTCCAGGTCCATCTATAGGAATAAGAACTACCTCGATCACCACGTCATCAACTGGTCCATCAGCATTTAAAGCAGGAAATCCAAAGAAGGCAGAAGGAAGAGGTCCCACAAGCGCCTCTTCAGGAATAGAAGATTCATCTTTAATAATAATACGCTCCCATCTGGCTGCGGCAGATTCAAAAATCTCCTTTTGCCTATCGCTTACAGGAACCAAAAATTTCAGAGAAATATTAAAACGTCCCTGGTCTGGGCCTGCTTTCTCGGTTGCACGCTTGGAAATTGAACTAATATCTCCTTTAGATTCCAGGTATTGATATTTACCTTCAAAATCGTTCAGGACAAAAGTGTCTTTTGCCAAAACGCTGGATTCCTGAATTTCAGTCCCTTCAGGATCCGTAGAACAGGAAGCTAACATAAGTGCACCTATTCCTAAAACACTTAGTTTTTTTAATCCTTTCAGGTTGATTAAAGACAGCGAACGATCACTATCTTTTTCCTCATTTTTAAAATAATTTGTCAATGTTTTCATGCAATTTAAATTTGATTAATAAGAGTTTAACTCTTTAGTTTAAAAATCCATTTTTAAGGGATTTCGAAAGTAACCGAAAGAAAATTGGCTTACAATTAACAACTAACGCATTTAATAAAAATATTAACGCTAACCGTAGTTTAACTTCTGTTTAGTGTTAAAGAAATAAGGAGTTCTCTAAAAAAGAAGTCTAAGGGAAAATAAATTGAAGGAAATGGCATTGTATTGATGAAAATCCGCAAATTTTTAAGCAAAGAACAACAAAGAATACACTGAAAGATCTCGCCTATTTTATATCATTAAAATTCGCTCTAAATAATTCCTGGATAGGTTGATATACTTTTTCTAAGAATTAAATCCCACGCATGAAATATTGAATTTTACCAATAGGTTAATGGTAAAATTCCAATCAAAAAAACTCCAATGTAATCTTAAGATTAAAGGATATTGATGGAAATAAATATTGGAAGTTTGGAGTCTGAAGATATAGTCTAAACCTGAAACTTCTCTGTTAACTCATCCACTATAGATTCGATCTTCCTGTTCCTTTCCCTTTTTTTCAGGACGATGGCCGGAGCCTGGCGTACTTCACAATTTTGGATGGCACAGCGTTCACAGGTCACCCCGACATCTTTACGAATAATATTTTCATCTTCAAGAAATTTCACCTTACGTTCCAGCTGTTTATTCAAAAGGAGCCCGATACTTATACTACGGTATTGATTCTCCCGGAAAGGATCTTGGGTCGCCGATGAAAATATCAGGTACTGGTTTTCATGACTGGGATAATTGGAGATCTGAACGCCAAATTCATGGGAGTTACCAGATTTGGATATGTCTTCAAGGACTTTCAAAGACATCCAGCGTCTGCAGTAATGCTCATTTGTTTCATTCGCCCTGGGGGAGTGATGGTGAGTCAAATGCAATTCCTTATTCAGATAATATTTACCGCTATTTGCCCGGTGCGTAATTCTTAAAAAGAACAGGTTCTTTATATTGAAAGCTTTTGGAAGGATGTTGGTTAATCGTTGATAGAAGGTCTCCGGGGAAGCATTGAATCCGTTAAGCATTTTCGTGAACAACTCAGCATCGAAGGTTTCCTTTTCAAATAGTTCCTCCAGTTTTAAGGTCAGTTCTTCTTTCGGAATTACCAGTGCTCCCGCAAAATAGGAAGCATAAAAATTATTCAACACCTGGTCGAATCTTTCAAATTTAATCCAGGGAAAAGAATGCAGCCTATCTGAGATCTCCAGGAAATTATAGGCGATCTCCTTGGCGTAAATAAAAGTGCGCTGGGCTTCATCAATTCCATCTGCCAGCAATAAAGTATTGGTCTTCGGAATAAAAACAGACCTTAGACTCTCCAGGTCTTCGTATTTAGCCAGTTCATTTTCATTGATCTTATAGCCATATTCCTCGATCAGAATCTCCTCCAGTTCTTTTGAGGTAGGTGATTTGGTAAGGTCTACCTGGTAAGCTTTGGCAAACTTGAGCACCTGCTGCTCCAGGTCATCAAAATAATTATTGTTCGCTTCCTGGAAGGATCGCACCGAAGCCAGGAAAAAACTTTCCCTGCTGAAGTTATAATGCTTGGCGATTTCTATGATCGTACTAATAAAAGCATTCACCTTCGCCGGGGCATTAGAGACTATGTCTATCAGGTTACTTTCCTTGATCCCGAAAAGGTCCAGCGGAATTTCCTTTAAGATTTTCGACTGCAGCAACTCCCCTATCGGAGCAAGATTTTTGTCCAGCTTTAAGGACACCATTTGATCATATGGCACCTCTAATTTGTCTGAAAGCAAGGCAATTTTATCCGGTTTGGGATATTTTTTTCCATTCTCTATTTCATTCAAATACGACTTTGACAAGCCTGAAAGTTTGGATAATCCGAACAGGGATAAATTCTTCTCGGTCCTTATCTGCTTTAGCTTCAAGCCAAATATCAGTTTGATATAATCTTCTTCCATATCTCAAATATAGACAATTCTGCGAAACACCTCAAAATGCGAATTTATTCATTTAGCGAACGTTCGCTTGTTTTATTAAATTCTTTGTTTTAATATTGTCCTATAAAACATTAAAATCATGGAAACCACATCATTAAAAATTGCCGATCTAAACTTTTCAAAAGAAGTAACCAATTACTACCCTGAGATCTTAACCGATGAAGCTCTCGATTTTATCGTCACGCTTCATGAGAAATTTAATGCTCAGCGTTTATCGCTTCTGGAAAAAAGAAAGGAACAGCAGAAGTATTTTGATAAAGGTAATTTGCCGGAGTTTCCATCTGAAACCAAAGCCATTCGTGAAGGAGACTGGAAAGCCGGAGAGATCCCGGAAGATCTTCAGGACAGGCGGGTTGAAATTACCGGACCTGTTGACAGAAAGATGATCATTAACGCTTTGAATTCGGGAGCAAGAACCTTTATGGCCGATCTTGAAGACAGCACCGCTCCTACCTGGAAAAACGTAATGGAAGGTCAGCGTAACCTGATCGATGCCAACAAAAAGACTATTTCCCTGACCGATGCCAAACGTGGAAAATCATATCAGCTAAACGAAGAAACCGCGGTTCTTTTGGTTCGCCCCAGGGGCCTGCATTTAAATGAAAAACACCTGCTGGTTGAAGATAAAGAAATGTCTGGAAGCCTGGTAGATTTTGGATTGTATGTTTTCCATAATACTAAGACCATGCTGGAAAATGACACTGCTCCATACTTCTACCTTCCAAAACTGGAACACTACCTGGAAGCGCGCTGGTGGAACGAAGTATTCAATTTTGCCCAGGATTATCTGGAGGTTCCAAAAGGAACTTTTAAAGCTACCGTTTTGGTAGAAACAATCACCGCAAGTTTTCAATTAGACGAGATCATTTATGAACTCAAAGACCATATTGTAGGTTTGAATTGCGGTCGCTGGGATTATATTTTCTCCTATATCAAAAAATTCAGGAACCATAAAGATTTTGTGGTGCCTAACCGTGACCAGGTGACTATGACCTCTCCGTTTATGGATGCTTATTCCAAACTGGTGATACAGCGTTGCCATAAACGTGGTATCCTGGCAATTGGAGGAATGGCTGCACAAATTCCGATCAAAAATAACGATCGCGCGAATGCCGCCGCTATCGAAAAGGTTCGAAAAGATAAAGAGCGTGAAGTAAAGAATGGCCATGACGGTACCTGGGTAGCACATCCTGCGCTCGTGGAAGTTGCCATGACCGAATTCAATAAGCATATGCCGCAAGCTAATCAGTTAGATTTAACCCGAGATGATGTTCAGATAACTGAAAAAGACCTGGTTGAAATTCCAAAGGGAAGCGTTTCCGAAGCCGGTATCAGGAAAAATATTAATGTCGGAATCCTTTATATGGAAGCCTGGCTGCGCGGATTCGGAGCGGTGGCGCTATACAATTTAATGGAAGATGCTGCCACAGCCGAGATCTCCAGAACCCAGTTATGGCAATGGTTGAAAAATGAAGTGGTGCTAGAAGACGGAAGAAAATTCAACATGGAGCTGTATATCGATATTTTCGATGATGAAGTTGAAAAGATACTTACCGAATACGGGGAGTCAAATATTAAAAAGAACACCAGGTTTGAATTAGCCTTCAAACTCTTCGACAAACTGGCCATTTCAGAAAGGTTCGAAGAATTCTTAACGCTTCCGGCGTATAAACACCTATAAAAAAATGTCTCGCAACTACTGCCATAGATTGCGAGACCTAATTATCAAAATTTCAGAAAAATTCAATAATCAAACGCAAAATTATGAAAAATTTATCGCAAACTAAGTATCAATCTGCCCTGGAAAAGGTTCAAAACCTGAAACAGAAATACGGGGAAAGCTGGAATTCCATTAACCCGGAAAATGCCGCCAGAATGATCACCCAGAATCGTTTTAGAACCGGTTTGGATATTGCGAAATACACTGCCGCTATCATGAGAAAGGATATGGCCGAATACGACCAGGATCATTCTCAATACACTCAATCGCTTGGTAGCTGGCATGGCTTTGTGGCGCAACAGAACATGATCGCCATAAAGAAACATCACAAAACAACGAATAAGAAGTATTTATACCTGTCTGGCTGGATGGTTGCCGCTTTACGTTCAGAATTCGGACCGCTGCCAGACCAATCCATGCACGAAAAAACGGCGGTTTCGGCCCTTATCAAGGAGATCTATGATTTCCTGCGCCAGGCCGATGCCGTGGAACTGAACGATCTTTTTAAAAGGCTGGAAAACGGTGAAGACGTGCAGGATGAGATCGATAATTTCGAAACTCATATAGTACCTATAATTGCCGATATCGATGCCGGTTTCGGAAATGAGGAAGCCACCTACCTTCTTGCCAAGCAAATGATCGAAGCCGGAGCCTGTGCCATCCAGATAGAGAATCAGGTTTCAGATGCCAAGCAATGCGGGCACCAGGACGGGAAAGTTACCGTTCCTCACGAAGATTTTATAGCCAAGCTGAATGCGGTAAGATATGCTTTCCTGGAATTGGGAGTTGAAGACGGCGTTATCGTAGCGAGGACAGATTCTGAAGGTGCCGGTTTAACTCAGAAGTTACCGGTAAGTCAGCAGGAAGGTGACCTGGCTTCAAAGTACCTGGCCTTTGTAGAGGCTGAAAGTATAGCTATTGAAGATGCCCGGGAAGACGATGTGCTTTTAAAAAGAGACGGTAAACTGGTGCGCCCGGTTCGACTGCCTAACGGACTCTATAAATTCAAAGATGGTTCTAATATAGACCGCGTGGTTTTAGACTGTATCACCAGTTTGCAAAACGGAGCAGACCTGTTGTGGATAGAAACCCCCACGCCAAATGTCAGGCAGATCGCCCATATGGTGAACCGAGTAAAAGAAGTGGTGCCAAACGCCAAACTGGTTTATAATAACTCCCCTTCTTTTAACTGGACGCTGAACTTCCGCAACCAGGCTTACGAAGAAATGCTTGCCGAAGGTGAGAATATGACGGCTTATGACCGAAATAACCTGATGGATGCTGAATATGACGGATCTGAACTTTGCCACCGTGCCGATGAAAAGATCAAGACATTTCAGAAAGATGCGGCCAGGGAAGCCGGAGTTTTTCACCATCTCATCACGCTGCCTACTTATCACACTACCGCATTGCATATGAATGATCTTACCAAAGGTTATTTTTCTGAAGACGGAATGCTGGCCTATGTGGAAGGTGTACAAAGACAGGAAATACGCAAAGGAGTTTCCTGCGTGAAACACCAGCGTATGGCAGGTTCAGACCTGGGAGATGATCATAAGACCTTCTTCGCAGGTGAAAAAGCGCTTAAAGCCGGTGGAGAGAAAAACACCAGCAACCAGTTTGCTGAAAAGAAAAAAACCGCCAAACGCGAACTGGTGATGGATAAATAAATCTTATGAAAAGCACAAGGCGTGAAATTGACCGCCTTGTGCTTTTCTGCTTTCGATTGTTAACCAAAAAACTCAATCTTATGAAAGTTAACCTGAAATTGAGACCCTGAAATAAATTCAGGGTGACGAATGATTTGAAGTAGAAAACAGAATAACTAAAATTATGAAAGGCAGAAAATTATTAATGATCCCCGGCCCCATAGAATTCGAACCGGAAGTACTGCACGCCATGGGCAGAGCTACCAGCAGTCATGTGGCGCCAGACTTTATAGAAAGCTTCGGAACATGTATCGAGCTGATGAGAGAAGTCTGGAGATCGCCAAAGGGACAGCCATTCATCGTAGCCGGAACCGGAACTTTAGCCATGGATATGGCAGCCGCCAACCTGATTGAAAAAGATGATCGGGTTCTGGTCATCTCGACAGGATATTTTGGTAAACGCTATAAAGATATCATAGATAGATATGGTGCGAAAACCACCATTTTAGAAGCGAATGTCGGTGAAGTTGTAGATCTGGATGCCATTGAAATTGAATTGAAAAACAACGCATACAAGGCCTTAACCCTGACTCATGTAGACACCTCAACCGGTGTTCGGGTAGACCCTGAACCCATTGCGAAACTGGCTCAAAAATATAATTGCCTCAGTATTTTAGACGGTGTATGCTCGGTTGCCGGAGAAGAAATAAAACAGGATGATTGGGGAATCGATGTGGTATTAACCGGGTCTCAAAAAGCTATAGGAGTTCCTCCCGGCCTGGCCTTACTGGTAGCTTCTGAAAAGGCCATACAAGTCTGGGAAAATAGAAAGACATCCGTAGGCAGTTATTATTCCGACTGGAATAACTGGCTTCCAATTATAAAGGCATACGAGGAAAGAAGACCTTCTTACTTTGGCACACCGCCTGTAAATTTGATTGTTGCCCTGGAAACAAGCCTGAAAATTATTCAAAAAGAAGGCATGGAGACCAGGGTGAAAAGACATCGCGAATTGGCGAGAGCTTTCAGGGCCGGGTTGGCTGCGCTGAAATTCGATTTTCTACCAAAATCAAATGAAATTTCGGCGAATACACTTACGGCTGCTTATTATCCTGAAGGAGTCGATGGTTCTGCTTTACTCGCAAAGTTATCTAAAGACGGGATTATCCTTGCCGGAGGTTTACTTCCGGAATTGAAGACATCCTATTTTAGAATTGGCCATATGGGATCGGTCTCTTCGAACGATCTCATTGCAGTGCTCAGTTCCTTAGAACGCGCGTTAATAGAACTTGGCCATCCCGTCAAAGCCGGGGAAGGGTTACAGGCTTTTCAGCATGAGCTTCTGACAAAAAATCTGGCTATAGTTTAGCTAGTAATTCAGCTATAATGTCCACTTCAAATATGAAGCGGATAAAACTAAAAAAATCCTGCTGGACGTATCCTGCAGGATTTTTTTTGTTGCAACGCGCATGTCTTTATGCTTGAAAATATGATTTAACAGTTTCGCGAATACTTATTAAATCATGCTTATATTTCTAACTTTTCAACACAATAAAGATAATATTTTTGTTTAATTTATTTTGTAATTAATTAAACAATTATAAAATATTTAACACTGGGTTTTAAGGTTGATTTTTAAGTCACTATTAAATTTCCTTCACAAAATCTGCAAACACTTTCTTGTGCAATTCTAGGTCGAGGTTTGGAGAAACCGAAACCCGGGCTATATAATCCTTATCATCTTCCTTCGTGGTTCCTTGTGTAGAAGTTGCAGGTATCGTCCAGTAACAGCCTTTTAGCTGCCCATAGCTCACACAGTACTTACTTTCATTAGGAATTTCACCAATCATCATATTGATGAGTTTATTGTTCAGTGCTCTTTTGTAGGTCTCCCTTTCTGCGTCCGTTTCTCCTTTTGTTGGGAGGTCTAAAGAAAATACCGAAGGCGTAAATCCTTCTTCCGCCAGATCTTCGGATACGAAATTGATCCTCGCTTCAGGCAAGGTTTCTTCAATAAAGCTTACGAATTCACGAGTATTCTTATAGGCATCTTTGATCCTCTGATTCATCGATGGTAATTGTTTCGCCAGTATTTCTACTTGCAAACCTGTAGCTTCATTATCACATAAACTCAAATGCTTATCTATTTTATCCATTAGCTCATCAGCCTTTGTATTAGCTACACAATACCCAGCAGTACATCTACCTCCACTCGGAAATTTGGACCCGCTTACGTAGGAGATCGTTTTTACTTCGGAAAGAATTCCATCCTTTCCGCAGAATTGCACGTTAGGACAGAATGTTTGATCTAAAATAAAAACTGGCTCTACCGCCTTTTCCCCATTCGCATTAATTCTCTCCTTAGTTAGAACCTGCCTTAATTTCTCAAGATCGGGAACTTCAACCCTTGGATTCGTAGGTATCTCTGCAATGATATAAGGTACTGCACCGGCTTTTGCTACCTGGTCTAAAACCAGGTCTGTACTTTGAACCATATCATTATCACCATCAACCGGGAGGTCCACGATTTCAACATTATCAAGACATGCTGCTACTCTCCTCGCCTGGTCGTTAGTTCCTCCATAACAGTTTGGAGGCACAATGATATTGATGGTTTTTCCCAGGTGCTTTTCGATCGCATCATCAATAAGTCCCATCATAATGGCATATTGCACCGAAAGTCCGCAGGAACCAAGAAGAACCTTGGATTTGGTCGCAGTAATGCTATGAACCGAGTCCACAACCTTGGCCTTATCTGCTTGATAATTGGTTGCTTTTACAGATCCAGATTTCCCTAACAATTGCAGTAATGCCGTATGGCAATCTGCCGGGGTCATCGCGATGCTCTCTCTTCTTCTTACGTGCTGGATTTCGGCAATATATTTCTCGTTTTCAGAACCATTCACCACAATTACACTTCCCAGCTCAGCCTGCAGGCTCACATAGAAATCGATCTTTGCATCAAGAGGCAGCTGTTTCAGATCATCCTGATTTGAAATAAAAACAGTACTCCCGTCAAATCCCGGGATATCTTCAATATTGTTTACCTGTTTGGTTTCAAAAGAATATCCGTAAACCTGCTTAAGAGATTCGAAATCAAAAAATTCCGGTAGCTCGCCTTTATAGCAGATCAGGGTATTTTTATGATCAAAAAGATTCTTTCTCAGGATAGCCAAAACCGGCATCATCCTGGAAGAAAAACTTATAACATTATCTGCCTTAAGAACATTCAGTTTTGCTATACCCCATTCCAGCACTGTAGACAAGGGATGACCGAGACGGATATAATCGAAAGCTGTGGGCAGTTCACTCAAAGCTGCTTTTTCAGCATTATTGCTATGATATAATTCTTCAAATTTCTCCAGAAATTCGGTTTTTGCCAGGGATTCATTATAAATATCTAAGCGGTGGGTCGTTAGCTTAACCCAGTCTATCGGCATATTTTCAAGTACATCTTCTAAATACATACTTACATTTTGCTCTTTCATATTCTTCAATTAAAGATCGGCCGGGAATATAATTCAATTAGGAGATTTTAAAAAGGCCTGAAGCCTGTTTTATTTACCTAATTTAAAACTGGAATTCGGTACCAGAGTTTTGCTAAATATGCTCAATTCCAAGAGATGGACTATCTTGTTTTCGTCTCGATAGAAGTTGGATAGAGTTGTTATATAATTTCCTAATTTAGGAGCTATCCCAATTTCTATTAAAAAGGATATTTAGAGCGTTTTGAAAAAGTCGGTCTTTCATCAATAAATAATCAATGGAAATTATAATCATTTCGATTGCGGCTTTCCTGGTTGCCATTCTTACCTTCTTTTCGGGTTTTGGACTAGGCACCATACTCACACCTCTTTTTATGCTATTCTTTCCAGTTGAATTAGCTATTGCCCTAACAGGTGTGGTACATTTTTTCAACAATATTTATAAGGTAAGCCTGGTAGGCAGGAATGCAGACAAAGATGTCTTGATAAGATTTGGTATTCCCGCAGTGATCGCCGCTATTATGGGCTCCTGGATCCTGGTCAACATTCCATCCACTGAACCATTATTTTCTTATAATGCCTTTGGATCACACTTTGAAGTATATCCCACAAAATTCCTCATATCAATTCTACTCATCATTTTCGCAAGTTTTGATCTTATACCATACCTGAGCAATTTAAAATTTGGGAAAAGCAAATTACCCATAGGTGGAGCATTGAGCGGTTTCTTTGGCGGACTATCAGGAAATCAAGGTGCGTTAAGAAGTGCCTTCCTCATTAAAGCAGGACTTTCCAAAGAAGCTTTTATTGGGACCGCCGTAGTGGTTTCAACCTTTGTAGATTTTACGAGGTTAAGCGTATATGCCACACGATTTATAAAGTCTGAACTTACAGACAATTTAGGCTTGCTATTTTGTGCCACCCTTTCGGGCATCGCCGGATCTTATTTTGGAAACAGGCTTCTGAAAAAAGTAACCTTAAGATTCATCCAGGTAGTTGTAGCAATTTTATTAATTATTGTTTCCCTTGCTTTGGGTGCAGGACTTATTTAATTATTCACTACGAAATAAATTGCTAATCAGTTACTTATAATTAAAGGAGAGATATATTTCTAAGTAATTTCTGTATATTTAAATTTAAATCCAGAAGTTTATTACCACCAGTTTTTCAGAAGTATGCTTAGATTAATTTCCACAATTTTACTGGTCTGCTTTTTTTCCAAGGTTAGTTTCTCACAGTCTGAAACTTTAAGTGAAAAAGGTCTGAATGATCAACCAATAGATTCAGTCCTTTCCTGGATGAACGCAAATTCTACTTCCGAAGAAAACTTACAAGAATTTCACGCCATAGGCATTGAAACTTTGAAGCGTGGTTTAAAGACAGAGAATGATACTTTAATTGCCCAAATTCATGAATCATTAGCCAGCTGGCATGCCTACAATGGCCTTTTCTCTCCAGACTCTGTAGTTTATCATGCTGAAAAAGCTTTAGAATACCATATAAAAAGTGACGATACCAAAAAGATCGCAGATACTTACCGGTCACTTGCTATAGATTATCTAAATACCGGGCAGTTGGACAAGGCCCAGGAAGTTTTATTCAAGTCTATTGAATTGTATGAAGATCTGAATGACAACGCAGGCCTGGGAAGCGCTTACCGCACGCTTGGTGTAAAATACCGGGTGATGGAGGATTATGAGAAATCTATATACTATACCAATCAGGCGATTCCATTATTAGAGAAATCTGAAAATTACAGCAGTTTGGCGATCGCACAGTTCAATTTAATCATAGGCTACGGGGAACTGGGAGAATATGAAAAGGCATATAAAGCTACCGAGGACTGTCTTGAAATTGTTCGAACAAAAGCACCGGATCAAATTTTTGTACCGGTTAGAGCATACTCCTATCGTGGAGAGGTCTATATGAAAGCCAAAGATTACGATAACGCTTTGAAAGATTATTTGGCCGCATGGAATTTATGCAAAAAACATATTGGAGAAGAACGTTGTACCACCTACAGGACAGAAATTGGTAAGATCTATCTGGTTCAGAAAAACTATGAGCAGGCTTTAGATCATCTTTTAGCCGGTGTAAATGCTTATGAAGACAAGGACCAAAATGGAATAATTCAACCCTATTTAGATCTGGCTGAAGTGTATACCAATCTAGGGGATTTTGAGAATGCCCTATTCTATAAAGATAAAGCCTATACCAACTCGAAGAATCTACTTGAGGGCAAGATCGAAAATATCAAATCTGAGATGGCCATCAAATATGAAACAGAAAAGAAGGATGAGGCCCTGGCATCACAGGCAGCTTTGATAGATCAAAAAAGCAAGACCCAAACCTTGTTCATTGTTATCGCTTCTCTTTTATTAGTGTTTTTACTTTCGTTGCTTTACTTCTTCTATGAGAGTAAAAAAGCTACTAGAATAATCAGGGCTAAAAATGCCGAAAATGAATTATTACTGAAAGAAATCCACCATCGTGTGAAGAACAACCTGGAAATGGTTAAAAGTCTGATTGCATTGCAATCGGCCCAGATCGAAGATCCTGCTACTAAAGATGCCATGATTGCCAGTCAGAACCGGGTGCAATCCATGGGAATAATTCATCAAAAACTATATCAGGGTACCAATCTGGGTAGCATAGAAATGAAAGACTATTTCCTTAACCTTAGCGAAGGTATTCTGGACACTTTTAATGCGGAAGACCGGGTAAAAATAGAATGCGCCATGGATAACCTGGATCTGGATGTAGACACTGCGGTGCCTATAGGTCTTATTGTTAATGAGCTACTTACCAATGCCTTAAAATATGCCTTCCCGAAACAGCAACAAGGTGTCATCAATATTAGCCTGGAAAAGGATACAGATCAGAACTTAAAATTACTGGTTAGAGATAATGGCGTTGGAAAAACAGTAGGCCTGGCGCCAAAAGGCACTGGATTTGGCTCTCAGCTTGTGCAATTACTAACCCAGCAACTCAATGGAAAAATGATAGAGCGAAATGATGAAGGGACTCACATTGAATTTGACTTTTTAATAAGAAAAAGCGCTTAATGATTGAAAAAACTAAAATACTTATTGTAGAAGATGAGATGATCATTGCTGCCAATATTTCATTACAATTAAATGAATTAGGCTATGAAGTGACCGGAATAATTCCCCGTGGAGAAGAGGCCCTGATGCATATAAAATCTGAAACTCCAGATATTTTGCTGCTAGATATTAACCTTAAAGGAGAGTTAGATGGTATAGAAACCGCGCTGGCGATGCAAAAAACTCACGACATCCCTATAATCTACTTAACTGCCAACGCAGATGACGCTCACTTTAACCGGGCCAAAGAAACCCATCCTTATGGCTTCATTGCCAAACCCTTCAAAAAATTAGATCTGCAAAGGGCGATAGAATTAACCATTTCCCAGGTAAGTCTTAAAGAGGAAAGTAAGGAAGATTCAGTTTCTGAAAATACCGGAGCAACTGTTCTTAGGGATTGCATTTTTGTCCGGCATTTAAATTCCATGGTTAAAGTAAATATTACAGACATACTTTACATTGAAGCCGAACGGAATTACTGCCGTATTTTCACCCATAAAAAGGAATATTTGCTAGTCATGACCTTAAAGGAAATGGATAACAAACTTCCAGCAAAACACTTTTTGAGGATCCACAGATCCTTTATTATCAATATTTCACAAATTACAGAAATTGCCACAAGCCATATTGTGATCGGTAAAAAAGCGATCCCCATCAGTAAATCTGTAAAAAAAGAATTACTAAAACGATTACAGACCATTTAAGCCTCCTGCTAAGTAATCTTTCTTTCCCGGACAGCCTGAACATGGTTTCGTCCTATATCATTTCATAAAATCATTGATTATCAGTTAATTAGATGCATAATGAACGTATCTTTAAAAACCAGATAATCATATGAAAACATTCAAATTAATTACTACGGTGTTCATAGCTGTATTCAGCAGTGGTATACTTTCCGCGCAAAATACTGAGAGTGAAATTCTAACCACTACTGAAATTACGGTCAAGCAAGGACATCATGCTCAGTTTATCGAAGGTGTAAAGAACTGGAAAGCCTGTTACCTCGAAAACAATGGAGAAAACGAATGGAATATGTGGCACAGACAACAGGGAGTGGGTAACCTTTACATTATGTCTGGCATGATGCCAAACTGGGCAGAAATGGACAAAGAGGACCAGGCTAGTAATGAGTGCTATGTAATACTGCTGAATCTCATCATGCCGCATATAGAAAAAGTGAATACAAGAATTGCGCGAACCATGCCTGATGTAAGCAGAAGCTTTCCTGAGGATGCAAAATACATTCGGGTAAACTATTACGAAGTGCATAAAGAATACGCATTCGAGCAGGTGATAACCGCAGTGAACGATGCTATTAGAAAGAAAGAAGGACAACCACGGGGATTATGGTATAATATCGAATATGGAGGTCCCGATACTCCAGATTTTATGATCGCTGAACCCTTTACAAAATATGCCGACATGGATATTAAACGGGATAGTCCCGCAAAGATCTATACAGACCTTGTGGGAGAAGAAAAGGCGGCCGAATTATGGGAAGTATGGTTTGACACCTTACAAAATAGCTGGTCCTACACATTCGAATTAAATACCGAAATGAGTAATTAGCCATTCTATATGGGTTGTCGCTAGTGGCAACCCTTTTTTAAAATTAATAATAACCATCTGAGTATGCATTACTAGTCATCACAAGAACTGCATACGGTCTCTTTTCATCTTTAAAGACCTATTAAAAAAAAGTAAAATTAATTGAGAGGGTCATTAAAACATCAATCAAAATTCTGAATAGTTATTAAAGCCAAAATGTATTTGAATTAACTCAAGGCAAAAAATCATCAGCTGTATAATTAAATCTACTAATCTTAAAATCTGAAATATGAGGGGGAAATTTAACAGACTAAAAAATAGATTAGACAGAAATTTATCTGATAATGCCGTTACGAGATATGTTACGTTTTCGGCACTTTATGCAGCGCAGGGAATTCCGGAAGGCATCACTTACTTCGCTTTACCTGCCTGGCTGGCTATGAATGGTAAATCACCCATGGAAATCGCGGCTTTGGTTAGCGTAATGCTTATTCCCTGGAGCTTTAAAATTTTAATAGCTCCGCTAATGGATCGCTTTACATTTTTATCGATGGGAAGAAAACGTCCCTGGGTGATCTTTGGTCAGATAGGTTTGATCCTTAGTTTTTTAAATCTCGGCCTGGTGCCAGATCCCATGAATAACCTGAATGGCTTAATGATCGCGGGGTTCCTGGTTAATTTCTTTGGTGCTTTCCAGGATGTGGCTACAGACGGAATGGCTGTGGAAGTAATACCTCGAAAAGAACAGGCCAGAGCTAATGGTCTCATGTGGGGTTCAAAAACTATAGGGCTATCCCTGTCTTTGATTATTGGAACCTGGCTCATTAATAATTTCGGTTTTTCCTTTGCTGTTTTCTCCCTTTCCTTGGCTGTCGCGGGTATTATGATCTTTCCGATAATTTTTAAAGAACGTGCAGGTGAAAAATTACTTCCGTGGACTCCCGGAAAAGCGTCTCTGGTTTCGAAAAAAACACAATTAAAAAGCTGGACACATATCTTTAAAAGTCTCTACAGAGTAGTGATACTAAAATCCAGTCTCATATTATGTATCGGGATTTTTATTCTGGGGATCATGTATGGTTTGGTTGATACCCTTCTGCCTATTTTCAGTATTCAGGAATTAGGCTGGACTAATTCATATTTTTCGAATATCCTTTCTACCACTAATGTAATTGGAGGGTTTCTGGGGATGTTTATCGGGGGTTACCTGGTAGATTATTTTGGTAAAATAAAGATGCTTACCATATATCTTATCCTTCTCACCATTCTAATAGGAGTATTCGCTTTTATAACGAACCTTTGGAGTAGCGCCATTATAATGATCGCTTTTATACTATGTTACTGTACCCTCTATACATTCTTATGTATAGCGGTTTTCGCCTCTGCGATGCATCTGTGCTGGAAGACTGTGGCGGCGACGCAGTTTACACTTTACATGGCCCTTTCTAATATGGGCCGTGCTGCCGGTGCCAGCCTGCTGGGCATCTTAAAGACCAGTTTCAATTGGGAAACTGTATTCTTAACTATTGCTGTGATTCCTTTTATCCTGATAATAATCATTCAATTCATAAATCTTAAAAGGCACAGGATCATAGTGAACAGTTTCGATGTTTTACCGGTTAAAGTATCTACTCCCCCCATAATAAAAAACAAGGAGTATTCGTAAGCTTGAGATTTTAAACGGAAACAAAGGTTTCCTTTAGATCGTGTTCGGTTGAATTAATGTTGATATGAGATTTAAAGAATTAGTGTTTATTATGGTAGTCATATTCCAATCGTCGGGATGTACTAATACCAGTACTAATTCAGAAATGATCGTCCCGAAAATTTCCGAAATAATCGAATTTGGAGAAAAGAAATATGTATACGATTTTACGCCCATCGCAGGATGTTATATTTCTAAGGAAGATACTACCGGCAAAAAAACCACGATTTCTATTAAAAAAAATCACGGCAATAATTTTCAATTAAAGCTTAGCTCTGGAAAACAACATACGAAACAGGCATTCACACTGGATATGAACCTGAAAAAGAAAAATGACAGCCTTTATACCAGTATGATAAAAGGTAAAAAGATATTGCTAAGCCTCGACGATAAAATGCTATCTATCAAACCTGAAAAACCCGAAGATATTGAAGTTCTTACCATCTGCTGGTCTTGGGGAACCAGCCTTGCCGGTGATTATGAAAAGATCGAGGGTTCTTTAGGTGGTAGATAACCGATAGTTTAGAAATTCAAATTAGGCAGGAAAAACTTCATCTAAAGATACCTGCTACCGTAGAAGCATATAAACTATTCTCTTTTATTTACTTTTTATCCCTTTCCAGATTTTCTTCCCAAGATTCACTATCAGCATAACTATAATTCCAACGATCAGACCCAAAAATAGTTCAACTATAATAGAAGGAATGCTCTCAAGAATACCATGAAGAAAATGTATGTTATGCGTAAATATCCCTCCGGAAACCAGTAATAAAGCTATGGTCCCTATGACTGAAAGACCTTTGATCACTTTAGGCAAAGCGTTTATCAGGAAATTGCCAATTTTATCTGATAAACTATTATCCCGCTCGTTCATATCTACCAGCCTTGCACCAAATTCATCCATACGAACGATCAAAGCAACGATTCCATAAACACCAACAGTGGCCACTAAGGCGATCAAAGTCACAACAGGGATCTGTATTTTCAGTGCCTGCTCACTTACAGTACCAAGAGCGATAATGATAATCTCTACAGAAAGTATAAAATCTGTGATAATTGCCGATTTGATCTTTTCCTTTTCACGGGCCAGTGCCTCCTCCTTGGTGATCTTTTCCAGCTTTGGTTTTTCCTTGGGGTGAGCATGTGGAAAGAAATATTCGTAGATCTTCTCGGCTCCTTCATAAGCCAGGTATAATCCACCCAGGATCAGAATGAATTTAATAACTACGGGGACAAATGCACTGAGCAAAAAGGCGACGGGTAAAATTATGATCTTATTCAGGAATGAGCCTTTAGTGATCGCCCACAAGACCGGTATTTCCCGGGAAGACATAAAACCCGAGGCCTTCTCAGCATTTACTGCCAGGTCATCCCCAAGTATTCCCGCTGTTTTTTTACCTGCAACCTTTCCCATAGTTGCAACATCGTCCATAAGTGCTGCGATATCGTCTAGAAGTGCAAAAAATCCTGATGCCATAATTTTATTTTTAAAGGGAGGTAAGTTCTGTCAATTTTACCAGAATTTGAAAAATAAATTCAGATATCCCAAAATAATACTGATTCCCAAATATTTATATTAAACATGAAAAATTTCAATTTTTCATGTTTTTTCAAAACCTACTGTAAATCTCTTTTTTGTAGATAAACATTAGATTTATACTCTTCGTCTAGAAAAGGAAATACATACTGAAAATATCTTCTTACACACCACCTATTTAACTGAATATTAACTATTTACATAAAACCAAAGACTACTTCTATCCCGTAGGTATCTATATAAAACTAAAATTTTTAATTATGAGAACTTTTAAATTATGTTACCTGGGAATGCTTTCAATGATCATGTTTTTTATGGTTGGATGTTCCAAAGAAGAAACCGGAATGGAAGAATTAAACACTGTAGATGCGCATTATGATCCACAGGACATTCCGAACAACGGTGCAAAGGCAAAAATGTATACAGTTGATTTCGGAGAATTAAACAACTCCGGAGTATCCGGTTCTGCCGACCTGATTCTAGACGGTGTGAACTTAACTGTAAAGATTTCCGCCTCCGGATTTCAGCCGGGAACCCATGCGCAACATATTCACGGATTTCTTGAAAATAACAGGAATTCAGAATGCCCGCCAGCTTCTGCCGATACCGATGGTGACGGACTTATTTCAGTTGGTGAAGGCGTACCTTTCTATGGGGGAATCCGTTTAGCACTGGAACCGTTTCCAACTGCCGACGATGATGGAAATATAGATTTTGAAATGACCTTTTATAATGTAACCAAGGAAATCACCCCGCTTCAGAACAAAACCATTGTATTGCATGGATTGGATGGTATACCATCATTGCCTGTGGCTTGTGGACAGGTAAAATCTGCCCAGGGTTCTAAATAATCTAATGAACCACCTATTTTTAAAAGCACCTCAACCAGGTGCTTTTTTTATGCCTGGAACTTAGACCGAAACCTATTCTTTAACCCAGCTGCAGAAAAAGTCTTACCTTTTATGAATGTAGAATTCAACAGAATTTAAATAATAAAGAAAATATGACCACTATAGATAAAACAAAACCGGTGCTGGTGACCGGAGCAACCGGTTACGTTGCCGGCTGGCTGGTAAAAAGACTACTCGAAGATGGATTAACGGTACATGCCGCCGTTCGTGATCCCGAAAAAGAGCATAAGGTGCATCACCTTAATGGGATTGCTGAAAATTCTCCCGGAACCATCAAATATTTCAAATCTGATCTTCTGGACGTAGGCTCTTATGCAGAAGCTATGCAAGGCTGTGAATTGGTATTTCATACTGCCTCTCCTTTTACTTCAGATTTCGATGATGCCCAGAAAGAACTGATAGAACCCGCGGTAAAGGGAACAGATAATGTTTTGAGCCAGGCGAATAAAACTCCTGGTGTTAAAAGAGTTGTTCTAACCAGTAGCTGTGCTGCGATCTATACCGATGCGAAAGACGTTAAGGATGCTCCTAATAATGTGCTAACAGAAGATATCTGGAATACCACGGCTTCCCTGGATTATCAGCCCTACTCCTATTCCAAAACCCTGGCAGAAAAAAAGGCCTGGGAGATCAATAAAGATCAGGATGAGTGGGACCTGGTGACCATTAATCCATCTTTGGTCATGGGACCTCCCCTGAATCCTAAGTCCACAACTTCTGAAAGTTTCAGTTTACTCAAGCAACTTGGAGACGGAACTTTTAAAATGGGAGCACCAAAAATAGGAATAGGACTGGTTGACGTTCGCGATGTCGCCGAAGCACATTTTAAAGCCGGGTTAACACCTTCAGCAAAAGGCAGATATATTACCTCAGCGCACAACACCAATTTTGTTGAACTAGGGGAAGCTCTTGAACCTAAATATGGGGAAGCTTACCCGGTACCAACCAAGGCCTTACCAAAATGGTTATTGCTTATAATTGGGCCCTACGTGAATAAAAGTCTTTCCAGGAAATTTATTCGGAATAATGTAGATATCGAATGGAAAGCCGATAATTCCAAGATCAAAAAGGATCTGGGTATTCAATTCAAACCCATGCGAAAAACAATGGAAGATTCTTTCCAGGTACTTATAGATAATGATATCATTTAGGCCCGCATGAACCTAAGATAAAATAGAAAATCCCGCCAATTTCAGTTGAGCGGGATTTTTTTAATTCTGCTTTTTCTTACTCTAAGATGCGAGTTGGACTTCTCCAGCCGATCGTATCTTTTTGATCTTGAAGTGAAGAATAATGCTCATGGCCATAAAACTTACTGCAATAATGATCGATAAAAATCCTAGTTCATGACTTATGGAAGAAAGGTCTCCGCCATAAAAAGCGATCTTTCTGAATCCATTCAGAAAATGCGTGAGCGGTATTATCTGCGCGAAATTCTGAATAGCCACCGGGATCGCCAGCGAAGGCCAGGTAAAACCACTCAGTACAAAGGCCGGGGTAGAGATCACCATCAATAATTCGGTTGCCTTTAGCTGGCTTGGAAAAATGATTGAGAATAACATCCCTATTCCCATCGAAGCCAGGCTCAGCAAAATCGTAAGCAGTAACATGGGCAGGTTGAAAATATCTGCATCTATCCTGAAGTAAGGAATGAAACCACTTACCAGAAACCACATTACCGGGATCAGAATAAAGAAAGGAACCGCTTTTAACCCAATATGATAAACAGACCACTTATTGGTATTGGCCAGCGTTCGAAAATAATTATCTTCAAAATCCCTTGCAAAAACCAATGCCAGGGCCAGGAAGATCACCTGTTGCATGATCGCTGCCAGCAATCCGGGAAGCATGAAAGTTAAATAGTTCCCTGTGGAATTATACAGTTTATTGAAATTGATCTTGAAGCTTTCATATGAGTCTTTGGCCTGTTCCGGGGAAAAACCCTGCTTCTTCAGGCCTTCAATTTCGATTCCTGCATTCATGGTCAATAGAACCGATTGTATGTTCTTACTGGCAATATTCGCGTTCAGAATATTCGCCATGTTCAGGTCTACCCTTACCTCCGGATGTCTTTTCTGAAGAATTTCAGCTTCAAAGTCCTGCGGGATAGTCACCACCGCGGCATATTCCCTATAAGGCATTTCAGCAGCTATATCTCCCGAAGTATATCTCACCTCACTAACCTCAAGACCTTCATTATCCTGAAAGGCATCTATAAGTTTATCTGAAAGCGGACTATGATCTTCATCTACGATAAGCATTGGAAGGTCCACCACCTTAGCCTGCTGATATACATAGCCGAAAAGGAAACCATAAAGTAAGGGAGCTCCAAAGAAGATCGCCAACAGCACCTTATTCGAAAAGATTCTCTGAAATTCTATTTTTAATAAGCTCTTGAAATCCTTCATTTTATTGTTTTATAAGAATGCTGCTATTCATAAAAAATTTATCTGCTGAAGTTTTTGCTTTAGGCACCACTTTTAATTCATAAATAGCTTCGGAAAGGTCATATAATGGTGCTGTACTGGTAATATCTCCATACTGCGCCAGCTGCTTAATAGCTACAATTTCTCCCGAAGTTTCTTCTTCGGTATAAGGATTTTTAAGCTTGAGTGAATTACCAACCTTAAAATCGTAGATCTCAGATTCCGGAATAGTGAACCTGAAATAAACACTGTCTTTTTCATAACCATTAATGAGTACATAACCCGGGGTAAGTAATTCGCCTTCGCTCAAACTTATGGTCTCAATAGACATATTCGCCGGGGCGATAAGGTATTGCTCGTTAGAGGCACTTTGAACTTCTTCTTTAGAACCTAAAGCACGGTTTAATTGTCCCCTGGCCTGGTCTATCTGTTCTCTTCTGGCTCCCATTTTCACCTCATCACGTTTAGCTTCCAGCGCTGCAACCTGGGACCTCGCCATTTCCAACTTCATCTTTACCTCATCGTATTGCTGCCTGCTCACCAAGGAATCCTTATACATATTGCTGATCCTTTTGAAAGACTCTTCTGCAAAATTCAGCTGAGCTTTCCCCGCATTTAGCTTTCCTGCGATCTGGTTTAACTGTTCTGTAGTAGCACCATTATAGGCCATATCCAGCTGACCTTTAGCCGCCGCTACCGCTCCTTCTGCCTGCATCATCTTGGCATTGACCTCTGGAATATCTAGCTTCGCCAGGGTATCTCCTTTATTCACTTCCTGCCCTTCTTCTACATATATCTTACTGATCCTTCCCGGCACCTTACCGCTTACCGAAACAGTTTCAAATTTGACTTTTCCCCTTTGAGAGGTGATCTTTTCGTCGTCGCTGCAGGAAGTCATCGCTAAAACTGCCAATCCACCCCACATTATATTTTTAATCATTTTCATTTTTCTAAATTTTCTGTTAGTATTTTAATTGTCCCTGAGCGTGTAATAGATCTACGGTTGCTCGTCGTTGCTGGTAATATGATTCCTGAAGTTTGAATCCGGCCTGTTCAAGATCCCTTAAGGCATCCAATACATCGGTTATTGAAGCCAGATCGTTCCTGTATTGCTTATCCACCATTTCATAAGTTTCATCGGCCAGTTCGATCTCTTTTTGCACAATCAGGATATTCTGCTTTGCAGAAGCCAGGCTTTGTTCAGCCTTGGTAATACTCAGGTTAATCATCTCTTCAGCTTCTTCGCGCTGTTCCCGGTATTTTTCGGCTTCATATTTAGTTTTCTGACTCTCGAGTCTGGATTTATTCCCGTCAAAAAGATTCCACTTTACACCCACACCTACATACCATCTTGGATCGAGCAGAGAAAGATCGTCTTCAAGCAATTCATAATGTCCTTTTAAAGCTACCTTCGGAATAAAATTATTCCTCTCCATTTTAGCTTTGTAAAGACTTGCCTCTTCGGCCTCTTCCAGAGCTTTGATCTCGTCACGTTTTTCTATACTTCCAAATCCTGTTGAAGCAAAAGGATCTAATTGTGGCATCATTAATTCTAAGGTTTCCTTGGATTCACCGGTGAGCTTATGCAGCATTTCAATAAGAATAGCCTTATTATGATCGAATTCTAGCTGGCGCGCTATAAGTTGCTGCCTCGCTAATTCGATCTTCTTTCGTTCTATTGGAGTGGCCAATCCATTTTCTATGGCCTTTTTGACATAGAATTCCTGCTGATCAAGAAATTCTTCGGTACTCTCCAAAACCTTCTTTGAAGCATTGACAAGAGCTAACCTGTCGTAATTTTCGATGATCTCTAAGGCGACTTTATCCTGTAGCGCTGAAGCCGCATAATTAATTGAAGCTTCTTTATGTTTACTGGCCTTGAGTGCATTGCTGGCTTCAAAGCCACTAAATAAAACCCAATCGAGATCTACAGATGATTTTAGAATATTCTTCTCCTGGATCGCCGGGATGGGTTGTACGGGAACTCCTTCCGGAAAACCTGCGTTGAAAGGCACTCCTGCGGCTTCCTTTATTAATAATTTCTGAGTCCCTAGTAAAAGATTCTGGGTATCATCATCAAAGCTGATATCATCATTTAACCTGGTATAATTTCCGTTTACGGTGATCTTTGGAAGAAAGACCGATTTGGCAAGTTTTTGATCCAGAATTGCCTGCTGTGCTTCGAATTCCTTTTCATTCAGTTTATGACTCTTTTCTATGCCCTTCCCTATGAGTTCCTGAAGCCTGGGATCAAGATCCTGGGCATTCGAAACAGAAGGAATCAAACCTAGAAAGATCAAAAGAACTGTACTAACACCTATCCTTTTTATATGCATTTCCACTGTTTTTAATTTTACAGTGCAAAGGTCTGGTTGAAAAGAGAGGATTCTTTTGACCTATATCAAAAAACGATCTGTGGTGCTAATCTCTTATTTTCTTTTTCCTGATGCGGCTAAGGGTTTCCTGAGACATTCCAAGGTAAGAAGCGATCATTCCCAGCGGAACCCGGTAAATGATATCAGGATATTCAGTAAGCATATATTCATAGCGTTCCTTTGCGGTCTGGAACTGGATCGCATTTAGTTTATGCACAACTTTCGTAAGCATTTCAGTAGAAAGGAGCCTGCCCAGCCTTTCCATTTTGTGGTACCTGTCGAAAAGCAGTTCCAGTTCATTCTTGGAAATTGAATGTATCTCTGCATCTTCAAGCATTTCTACGTTGTAAAGGCTGGGACTTTCCTCGAAAAAACTTTCCAGGCTGGTCATGAACCTGCCTTCTCCAAAGAACAATTGCGTGATCTCCTTGCCATCACTATTGAGATAATAATTGCGGCCAATGCCTTTTTCGACATAGTAAAGTTTACGACATACCTGCCCCTGCTCCACCAGCGGCTGACTTTTTGAGACTATTTCCTTCTGAAAATGAGACAGGATATCGTCCAGTTCTGCTTCAGAAAAATCTACTAAATCCTTTAAAAAATCAGTAATCGTCATAGCCCATTTAATCTATTGATGCATTGGAATTTTGATACTTTCAGCTTCTGCAACAAAGCTAAAAAGAAGAGTAAACAAAAATACTATTTCAAATTGAAGTAATTCTCAATTGGCAGGAACTCTATAATAGTATTTTAGAAATTTTTTCCTGCGGGTTCCAGGCATCAGTCCAGGCAGAACTGAATAAAACTCCTGAAGTCAAGTTCTAAATTTTTAAAATTTTGGAAAGAAACGGCCGGTTCGTTTCTTATACGTCTCATATTCCTTATAACGCTGCATTAGCAGCTTCTCCTCATATTCAGACTTCGCGATAAAAAGTATATAAAGCAAAATTGAGATCAGTATCCTGAAACCAGATGCTGTGGCCAGGGCAAAACTAAAAGAACTAATCAGTATCCCAGTGTAAATAGGATGCCTTACATATTTATACAGGCCCGATTGTACTAATTCTGAATTAGTTTTAGGTGAAGGAAAAGGAGACAGGTTCTTACTTAATTGCAGCATCGCTAGAATTAAAACGACAACTCCCAAAATTGCTACAATAAAGGCCACCGTTTTAATGAAAGATGGAAACGCAAGTGAAAGAATTTTTAGATCAAAAACATAAAGAATGAACAACAGCATCTGTAGGCCAACTAGTTTATAATCTTTTGATCTTAGATCCATTAGTTTCCAAGTTTCTGTGGGAGAAATTTATTCACATATGAATTTACATTATTTAATTATGTCTATAATAATTTGGAAGCTACCTATTTCTGAAATCCGTTCAATAGAGCTTTTCGAATTCCTTCCAGATTATCTGAAAATTGCATCATTTGAGATAAAACCTGGGCCATTTCATTTTTATCGCCAAAACCTTTAAGTTTATTATTCTTCTGGAAAGTTTCACGAATATTTTGCCAGCGCTCTTTTTCTTCATCAGTCAATTGGTTTACAAGCTCCTTATACTTCAATAAATTCGCTTCTGCCGAAGAAGTCAAAGTCTGAGATTCGCTTTCATAATGAGAAAGTACAAGCGTTCTCAATTCCTTATCGTTCATCACCGGCACCACTTTCGCTACCAGTTTATTCATATCCCTGTACGATCCCTGCAGCTTAAATGACGGCTCTGTTCTGTACTCATCTTCCATCGCAGCACTCTTAATATAGGCCGCGTTCACCTTCAGGACAGTATCCCTTATCTTAATGATCTTTTCCAGCACCGATATATATTCCTGAATTTCCTGATTTGTATAATTCCCGGTAAGCTGAACCTCCTGATTCTCATTTTCAATACGATCCAGTAGCCTGTATACATCATCGAAATTCTTACTGCTTAACTGGTGCATTACCGGGTTAGAGGTAAGCGAGTTTTCAATAAGACTTAACCTGAACAAATGCGCGGTATCCCCAATGATATCTCCCAGATTATAAATATCTGCCCGGTTGGCAAGCATATCTGGAATCCTGAATTTTTCCCCACTTTCTGTATATGGATTTCCAGCCATGATCACACAGAATTTCTTTCCGCGCATATCATAGGTCCTGGATTTACCATTATAGATTCCTTCAATTTTTCTAGTTCCATCGGAAAGTGAAATGAACTTTTGTAAAAACTCAGGGTTGCAATGCTGAATATCGTCAAGATATAACATGACGTTATTTCCCATTTCAAAGGCAAGATTCAGCTTTTTCAACTCTTCTCTGGCTGCCGAATTTTTTGCAGAAGAAGGATCTACTGATGTAACATCATGGCCAATCGCGGGTCCGTTTATTTTCATAAAGACAAGACCAAGTCGGTTGGCGATATATTCCATAAGCGTGGTCTTCCCGTAACCCGGTGGAGAAATCAGCAATAAAAGTCCCATCCTGTCGGTTCTTTTTTGATCACCCACCGTTCCTAGTTGTTTGGCCAGGTTATCTCCAAATAATGGAAAGTACACCTGATCTATCAGCTTATTTCTAACGAAAGAACTTAGAATACCTGGCTTGAACTCCTCCAGTTTCAAATCCTCCTTCAGTTCTACTGTAACCTGATGTTTTGCTTTTCTGAATTCCTGAAAAGCGGAAACTTTTATTTTAAAATATCCTTCATGGATCGCTACAAAATCATGGTAATTGAATTCGTAAACACCATTTTGTATCAAATGATGTTCACCTTTTAAACCGCTTATCTTTTCTGAAGGAGATGTGAATTTTGTATTCAGCACCGCTTCGTCTTCAAACATAATAAGACATACAACTTCGTTGACGTATTTTAAATTCAGGTTTAGATCTTCACCGGCCTGAGTATTCAAAAATGCCTTCACCCATTGGCGAATCAAGGAAACCTGTGCTTCTTTCGATTCCAGGTTATCCAGAGTTTTACGGAATTTAAGATCGGCCTTCTGTTCTTTCAGTTTGCTTAAAAATTCTTCTTTGATCTGAATCGCAATTCCGCTTTTCTGAAAATCGTTATCATTCTGAAGTTCTTCAAAAATATATTTTGCTGCCTCTTCCGCAAATGCAGCTTCGTAAATTCCAGATTGCTCCCCAAAATCAAATATCGCCGTACCCAGTTTTTTCAGGAGAAATTCATACTCCCGGGAATCTGGGAAATATTGCAATACATCTCCCGATGCTTTTATGGTTTCATTCAGATATTTCTGATCTTTCGCATCGATGAAATTCCAGAAAAACTGGGCACAAGCTCTAATTTCGGGATGAAATCGCAGAAGATCCAGCGCCTTGTATTTTTGAATGAAAACAGAAAGTATATTCGCAGCATCCAGGTCATGAACTCCCTTTACATAACCTTCAGAATAATCCTTGCTGCTTTCCTCCTGCACTAACTTTAGCAGCTCCTCCTCCGTTTTACCGGTTATTGTATCCTGATATTTCTGAAAAATCTTATAGGCCAGGTAAGCTCCCCTGTAGATATATTTATTTTCAGAAATATAATCCTGATCCCAGAATTCCTCAGATTCCAGCAAAATCTCATTTTCTATTTTCTGATAGAAATCTGTTCCGGTAAGATGATATTTTAGACCGCCATCAGCATAAACAATGGTAAGATCCAGCTCCTGGTTGTTTACCCCGAACTTGTGCTTTCCAAGTTTAATGATATTCTCACCATCTTCATAAAGCTCCTTTTTATCCTTCAGCTTTCTCAAAGAATCCTCCCGCGCAGATTTCAGTAAAGACTGAATTTCCTCAGCTTTCCCGCTATCATCCATTTCCTGAAGTTGTTTGGCGATATTACGGGCCTTATTCACTAATATATCTGAAGCGAAATAGGCGTTGATATCTGAAATTTCAGAAAATGATTCCGCTTTTTTCCGAACTCCTTTTAAGATCCTTTCCGCAGAATTCTGTAAAGCGATCGCCTTTTTGTTTCGTTTTTCAACCAGGCTGTTTTTACGGGCTTCAAAGGCATTGTAAACCTCTTCCCTTTTTTCAATAATCAGGCTGATGAATTCCTCAAAATCGGCAAATTTACCTTCCAGTTCTTCCAGTTGAATGGAAATCCTGGTTTGGAAATCATCACATTTTTCCGGAGTATCTGCGATATCCAGGTAATTGATAATGCTCTGGTCTATCAATTTTAACTGCGCGGCAAAATCGGCCTGCGCCTCTTCACTACCCAGAGATTTTCTTTTCTTCCGGATCTCTGCCTTTAACTGATTGATCGTCGCAAAGATCAGGGAGATATTATTAATAATGCTGGTGGAATGAGAGGTATCCTCGATTTCAAGATTTGATACGATCTCGATTAAAAGTTCCAGATCCTGAGAAATTTTATTAACCTCTTCTTCCAGTTTTCGCGCATCGATTACTTTCTTGATCTTCCCTAATTCCTTCTCTTTTTCTGCAACTGCCGCTTCATAAGGTTTTAAAGCTTTATCATCAAGGAGAAAAGTGACACAACGCTCAGAAATTTTTGCGGTTTGTTCTGAAATTTGCTCTTCAAGACTATCAATATATTTCTCATCTACATACCGAATATCTTTCAGGCTTATCGCTTCTCCACGCAAGGAACGTAACTGAGTTAGCGCATTAACAAAGTCATTGATACTTCTAAAACCAGTGCTTTTAATTTTACTGAAAAGCTGATCTGCTTTTTTCGCGATCTCATCGGTTTTCTGGCGAGCATTCTTTTTTAATTGCAGCACCTTTTGAAATTCATCCATCGCCGCGTTGGCCGCCTGGTTGATCTCTTTCAAAGGTTCATTTAATTGCTGCGTTTCAGCTTCTTTTATCCAGTAGTATGCATCCAGAATATCCTTAGACTGCTTGGCAAGATCTGCATACAAGCCGTCATAATTATCTTCCTTATGAAGGAGGTTTATAAGGCCATTAACCTCCGCCATCGCCTTTACGATATCCTTATTCCCGATTTTATAAAGCAGACTTTCCTCATGTTTGGAAGGCATAAAGTCACCTTTTAAATACGGCGTTTGCCATATCTGGATCACGTGATGGCGAGTTTGTTCATTTTCATTTCTGAAATAACATAATTCCCCATTTTCAAGAATGGTAAAGCCATTACAAATTATGGGAGTTTGAATTTCCTGGGAGATCACATTGTAACTCATCAGGTTGTATAGTCCGGTATTTGGCGAGTAAAAAACATACAGATAATCCTCACCGTTTGGAGAACTTACCTTTTCCTGAAATTTTACATTAGTGATGCTATTTTCAAAAATGTGGTATTCTCCAGTCTGCAAATAATATCCGGAAGGGAAAATAACTCCGTGATCATCGGGCAACAGGACACAGGAATCCTTTATGCTTTCGATCTTCTGAACTTCTTTCAGCTTATGATTGTACACAAAATATCTTGGTTCTTCCTGAAAGGGTTTAACTTCTAAAATGATTAGGTTACCAAGGTTGGCAAATCTATACTGACCATCATCCAGGGTTTGATCGCGATGTTCAACCTCTTCAGAATAGATTCCCTTTCCATCATCAGTATTATCTTCAACCTTTATGGTTAGATCACCTCCAATGGTTTCTACAAAAACACGATCCAGAATAGAAACATGCGCATGAACCCCCTGGCGATGCATATCGCGGGAAACTTCCTGCCAATTAAATTCATGTTGTTTTGGAAGTTTATATTCGTGATCGCTCCGATTATCTATGTATTGAAGTGCACCGTCTTTAATAAGCCATTTAAAAGTCTTAATATCGGTTACACTTTCACTTAGCTGAAAAACCATGTACACGTAATTCCCAATCACGGCAAATTTGGAAAAGATGGTGTTTCTGTAATATTTATAAAGATTCTTAAAATCTGCTTCAAAAACCTCATCTTTCAGTAGATCGGCTGAAATAGCTTCAAAACTATTATCTCTGAACTCATATACACTCATCACATCGCTAAGCGTAATTTCAGTTCTTAATCCAAAATGTACATTATAACCAAAAAGACAGGTATTTCCCAGAGATACAATATCCCTGGCTATACAGTTATTTTCAGTATTAATGCGATCATTGGCGATGAGTTTAGTTTCCAGTGACCCAAAGACTTCCTTTCGGCTTTCATTTAATTTCTTTAGGCGTTGCTGAAGTTCTGTCTTTTGTTTCTGAAGCCGGTTCTGGATGACCTCATAAGTACCAACATCCAGTTTTTGCGCATTATCTTCCTTTATAGGTTCCTTTGCCATTATCTCCTATCCTGATTTTTTAGATTAATTTGATGAAAAAGTGATTGATGAAGCTTAAAAAGAGCCGGCGATTATCGCCGGCTTTTGTTTATTTAGTAAGCCTTGGAATAGTACTGTCTGAAATTCCCAGTCCTTTGGCCAGGTTCAAAAGATTACCCAACATGGTTTGTTCTTCCTTGTTATCTGATTTCATTTTAAGATCTGTGATCAAACTTGCAATACTTATGTTCTTAAGATCTTCTGTGGAAATCCCATACTTAGAAGCAAAATCCCTTACTTTTTCAAGAAGATTTCCTTTTACATCTTCACTTCCTAAAATTGCGCTTTTTACCTCCTGAATATTATTGGAGTTCTGCACCAGTCTGTCAAATCCTTTACCTCTGGTGATCTGTCCCACGATCTGATCGAAGAACATGGTTTCACCACCAACAATATCGATCTTGGCAGCTCTAAGAGCATCTCCAATCACTTGGGCCTGAGCATCTGCGATCTCTTTCTGGATATTGATATTAGCCAGATCTATCTGCAGGTCTTTATTAAGACGTAATTTGAATTCTTCGTGATCTTTTCCAACACCATCCAGTTTCTTCATTGCTGCAGCTTTTTCTTCTATTCCTGAAGCGTCGGCAATAGCTTTTTCTTTGATCACGTCGGCTTCAGCAAGTCCTTCTTTGCGCTTGGCATCTGCTTTCGCTTCGATACCTGCCGCCTCGGCTTTCGCTTTCTTCTCAATTATAGTAGCCTCCACTAAGCCCTGACGCTCATTAGCATCAGCTTTAGCATGCATCACCTGAGCTTCAGACATACCTACAGTTGCTTCTTCTTTAGCTTGCGCTTCCGCTAAAATCTTACGTGCTTCTGCCTGTTTCTGGCTGGCTTCTTTATGAGCAAGAGCCTCGATATTGATCTCTTCGGCCTTTTGTTTCGCTGCTTCTTTCTGCGCCTCAGCAGATTTAATTGTTTTGATCAAATCTTCCTGAGCCAGTGCTTCCGCAGTAGTTATTTTAACCTGCTTATCCCTGTCGGCAGTTTTGAAGGCCTGGATATCTTTCATATTTTCCTGTTCTTCTACCACTCCTTTTTCCAGCATCACTCTATCGCGAATCACATCCTGGATATTTTTCTTCTCAACTTCAACAACTTTCTCTTTCTCGATCTGGGCCAGCGTCACCACTCTTTCTCTTTCGGTAGCTTCGAGCAATCTGTCTTTTTCAACTCTTTCAGATTCAACAGCATCTGTACGTTCTTTATTTTTAAGGGCGACGATGATCTGGCGTTGCATGTTTTCCTCAGCAACCTTCACTTTTTCTTCCGTAGCAATTCTGGCGCTTTCAGATTTCAGCCTTTCTTCTTCATTTACTTTAAGAGTTTCGGCTTCCTCACGAGCCTTGATGTTCGAGATCTCACGTTTTTGCTGTTCCTCTTTTTCAGCTAGTTGCTTATCCAGTTCCAGGATCGCTTCCCTCGCTTCAACATCCTGCTTTCTAATTGTTTTTTCCTCATCTCTTTTAATAAGGTTGGCTTTCATATTCTGAACCGCCGTAAGCTCAGTGATCTTTTTGATACCTTCGGCATCCAGAATATTATCTGGCTTTAATTCTTTTACTGAGGTCTGCTCCAGGAAGTCGATCGCGCAGTCTTCCAGGGTATAACCATTAAGATCTGTCCCGATAATATTTACGATCTCATCACGAAATTCCCTTCTGGCTTCATATAGTTCGATAAAATCGAATTTCTTCCCTACGGTTTTAAGCGCTTCAGAAAATTTCGCCTCAAAAAGATCTTCCAGGGTGGCAATTTTAGAAGCCCGGTCTACCCCGATAGTCTGAGCTACCTTTTTGATATATTCAATATCATTATTTACGCGAACAAAAAAGGCCACTTTAATGTCTGCTCTCATATTGTCCTTGCAAATAAGGCCTTCATGAGCAAGCCTTTCGATCTGGATCTTCTTTACCGAAATATCCATGATCTCGGTCTTATGAAAAACCGGAACCGTATAAAGTCCTTTATCTGTAGCTACTTTGGTGCCGCCAAAACCAGTCCTGATGAGGGCTTGACCCTGAGGTATTTTTTTGTAGAACATCGCGATGATCGCGAAGTAGACGATGATAAGGAATAGTAATACGCCTATTCCAATTCCAATGATTGGTAAAATTGATTCCATTTTTGATTAGATTAATTAGTCGTTATAAGATTGTACTAGGTAATAATTGCGGTCTGCAGATCTCTTAATGATCAAAATACTGGCACCGTAGTTTAAAGGTTCGCCATTAAGCGATTTCACGTAAATAGACATAGAATCTCCATTTACACTCACCTCGGCATTTCCCATTTTTTCTGCAGAAATAGATGATAGTAAAGTTGCCTTTCTTCCCAGATAGTCTATTGGAGCATCCCCATCTTTATTTAGATTTTTGAAAAATCCCTTGAACGGGGTGGTAAAGATCTTAGTTAAAAATAAAGCAGGAAAGATTGCCAGGATCATGATACCAAAACCTATAAAATTATCATAGGTGTAGGTCATGGCCGTAGTGATCGCGGTAATAAACCACCAGATAAAGATCCAGAACGTGAATGTGAACATAAAAGGCAGACCAACAAAGTTGAAATAGATGAGAAAGATCTGCCACCATTTTAGTGGTTTTCTCCTCTTACCTACCACATCCTCCTGGTTGATCTCGGTATTTGAAATATCTTCAAAATCCATATTTCCTCCTTCGATCCCAGAATCAACGTCAACATCTGCATCTACATCGATATCTACGTCAAAGTCTGGTTCGAAATCAAAACCACCAATCATGGTAATGATCCAGTAAATAATCAGGATAATAAGTAAAACACTCAATATTACGTTTACTTCTGAAAAAAGTATATTGGTTAGTTCAGCCAAGGTTATTCGTCTTTAGAATTTTTCATCCCTAACTGTTCTTTTAGCTTTTCCAACTCATCATCTGCTTTAGCTTTAGAAGTATCTGCTGCTTTGTCTATTTCTTCATCAATAGATTTTGAAGCATTTGCAATATCGCCATAAGCCTCTGCCAGAGCTTCTTCCTGGGCAACTTTTTCCTTCATTCGTTCAAGCATGGAAACCGTCCCGGTACTGTCAAGCTCTGCCATTTGTTTGTTCAGATTCTTGGTAGCATTGCTCACCTTTACGCGGGCTTTCAATGTTTTGAGTTCATTCTCCCAATTGCCGATATTGGCTTTGATGGTTTGAATGTTCTTTTGAAGCTGGGCCACGTTATTATCGAATTTCAGCGATTCTTCTCTAGCCCTTGAAACCTGCTGTTCTGCAGACTCCTTTTGAACAAGCGCCTGTTTGGCAAGCCTGTCTGCTTCAGCAGCATCCATTTCTTTTGAATTAGCTTTTTTCAAAATTATGATAGCTTTATTCTGATATTCGTCTACTTTATTCTGAAACTCCTCCTGGTCATTTCTGGCTCTTATGGCCAGAGCCTTAACCTGCGCCAGGGCTTCCAGACTTTTATCAAGATCCAATTTCATGTCCCTAATACCCTGTTCGGTCATTTTGATGGGATCTTCCATTTTATCTATGGCAGAATTCGTCTCTGCCTCTCCTATTTTAAATAATCTTCTAAAGATGTTCATAACGGTTAGTTTTAATATTTTGAAAATTCGATGATATGGTCTGAGTATTCACTCATGAGCAGACTTAAGGAATTTAGGCTTCCCTCCAGTTCGTTTAGATCCATATTTTCTATTTGAAGAGTGTCCCGGTAAATTACCTTTTCGCCAGAATCGTCCAGCACGAAAGCGCCGTGGACAATGTCGCGGTTCTTTTGCAGCAAGCTTTTAAAGATCTTTTCAGACTGGTTATTGATCTTAAAAATATATTGCTCCATAATTAATATTGGCGGGGCTACCCCGACGATAAGATTTCTAATTCCGGAATTTTCTTTCTGAATTACAAAGAGTCCATCATCTGGGTTCTCCCTGGTAATATTAAAATTTAATTCCAGTAAAAAATCTCTCGTGATATTGAAATGATTTTTCATAGGTGGTTGTTACGGTTAGTACTAAAAATTTGAGAGCCTAATAATACAAAAAAGTATTAAGACTTTGTTAAAGAATATTGACAAGCTCTGTCACAGCGTAAATAACAATAGCGATCATAAAGTCGTTTTTTGATTGATGAATAAATTTGATACTTAAGATTAAACCGTTCGAACAGGATTTAAACTAAAAATATTAGCGATTGATGATGTTATTTGCTAATATTGTTAGACTAAGATACACTATTATTTCATTTCTGCAAATATTATTAGCAAATAAATGTCTTTATTCGGAAAAAACATCAAAAAAATAAGAAGCGTAAAATCGCTTAGTCAGCAAGCTTTCGCTGAAATATTCGATTTAAAACGCGGTACCTTAGGTGCTTATGAGGAAGGCCGAAGCGAACCTAAAATTGAAACCATCATTAAAATTGCTAATTATTTTAGCATCCCTATTGGCGACATGCTCACCAAAGAACTAACGGTAAATCAGTTGCTAAAGTTTAAAGTAGATTTTGAATCTAATGTACTGGAAGAGAATAACGATCTCTTTATAAAAATTCCTTGTATCACTCCTCAGCTCCAAACTGACTATCTTAGGCATCATGATAACCCGAATTTTATTGATGACCTGCCATATCTCAACCTTCCTGTAACCAATGATAATGAGCTAAGAGCATATGTCGTGGATAACCTTGAAATGAGCTCAGATAATGACGGCCTTTATCCTAAAGATATCATCATTGGAGAAAGAATAGCTCGGAAAAGATTCCCCGATCTTCAAAGTTCCTGTATATACCTGTTAATATTAAAAGACAGGATCTTTTTAAGAAGAGTATTCCAGGCCAGTAAAAAATTTATCTTAAAAGCAGATCACCGGGGCATAGATGAGCTGGAAATAGACCATACTGAAGTAAAGGAATTGTGGGAATTAAAATACGTCTTCTATCACCGCGTTCCTGAAAAACGAAATACAGATATTAAGGAGAAACTTTCGTTCTTAGAAACAGAATTTCAAAAATTGAGATCATCCCTGGACAATTAAATTAATAGATCAACTTGCTATACACAGCCTATGAAGGCATTTAAACCTATCCTATTAATTCTTATTTGTTTGACTTTTTATTCATTCAATTCGGATAGAACATTCAAAATTCTGTTTATCGGGAATAGTCTTACCTATACCAATGATCTTCCCGGCCTTGTAAGAAAAGTTGCTCTTAAGAAAGGAATGAAAATTGAAACTGAAATGCTGGCGTATCCCAATTATGCTTTGATAGATCACTGGAACGAAGAAAAGGCTCAAGACCTTATCTCCAATGAAAAGTTTGACCTGGTAATACTTCAGCAAGGGCCATCTTCCCAACAATTTGGAAGAGAAATTTTGATCGAATATGGCAAAAAATTCCGTGAGCTATGTGAAATAAATAATACGGAAACGGCTTATTTCATGGTCTGGCCTTCCCTCGAATATTATAATACGTTTGATGCAGTGATCAAAAATCACAGGGAAGCAGCCAGAATTAATGAAGCCCTACTACTTCCTGTTGGAGAGCAATGGAAAGAGCATTTCGATACTACCGACAATTTCGATTATTATTCCGGCGATGGTTTTCATCCTTCGGAAAAAGGTAGTGAAGCTGCCGCGGAAATTATCGCATCTGAATTATTAAAATGGAAATGTAATTAGTTTGACTTCCAGAGATAAAATTCTGAAATTATTTGCTTTTACTTTTTCGGCCTGAAATTTGCGCCACAAATTACAATACTAACTTTCAGTCGCCCTACCTTCTGATCTCAATTAAACTATTATGAGATTATTCTACTTTTTGATTTTCGCCATTTGCCTCAACATACAGGCAAAAACTATTACCGGTAAAGTCACCGATACCGACAATCTATCCCTTCCCGGTGTAAATGTCATAATTAAGGGGACATCGACTGGAACAACTACAGATATGGATGGAAAATATTCCATAGAAGCCAAAGACGGGGATATACTTGTTTTCAGCTTTGTAGGTTTCAAAACAAAAAAAATAAAAGTAGAGAAGAGGAGTGAAATAAATGTCGTCATGGAAGCAGATTCCAGCACTTTGGATGAAGTGATAATGGTAAATGAAAGTATCGCAGTCAGTGGCTATTCCCCAGGGATAAGAATACGAGGAGTTGCGAGTCCACAGGCCCCAATTACAGCAAATGAATCTTATAAAGAAATAGAAGAGAATACATTTAAACTGGTAAAAGCCTCTCCTCTTTCCACTTTTTCTATTGATGTTGACAAGGCTGGATATAGCAATATTAGAAGAATGATCAATAATGGTCTTGAAATTCCTAAAGCTGCAGTGAAGATCGAAGAAATGATCAATTACTTTAATTACGATTATAAGCAACCACAAGGAAAATACCCTTTCTCGATCCAGACAGAATATGCCCAAACGCCATGGAATAGAGATACTAAACTGGTAAAAATAGGCATTCAGGGAAAGAAGATTCCCATGGAAAATGTACCGGCGTCCAATCTGGTATTTCTGCTAGACGTTTCAGGATCTATGAATCAGCAAAATAAATTACCGCTGCTGAAGTCGGCTTTTAAACTGCTCACCCAGCAGTTAAGAGAACAGGATAAAGTGTCGATCGTAGTTTATGCCGGTGCTGCCGGTGTAGTGCTGGAGCCAACATCTGGAGATCAGAAAATAAAGATCGAAGAAGCACTTGGGCAACTTGCTGCTGGCGGTTCTACGGCAGGAGGCCAGGGAATTGAACTGGCTTATAAAATTGCTTCGGAAAATTTCATCAAAGGTGGAAATAATCGGGTTATCCTGGCAACCGATGGTGATTTTAATGTGGGATTGAATAGTGATAATGCCATGAAAGACCTTATTGAGGAAAAGAGAGAATCAGGCGTATTTTTAACCGCACTTGGTTTCGGAATGGGAAATTATAAAGACTCGAAACTGGAAACTCTGGCCCAGGCCGGCAATGGTAATCACGCCTATATAGACTCCATGCAGGAAGCTCAAAGAATTTTAGGGACTGAATTTGGCGGAACTTTATATACCATTGCTAAAGATGTGAAGATTCAGGTGGAATTCAATCCGGAAAATGTGGAAGCCTTTAGATTGATAGGTTATGAGAACAGGCTACTGAATGATGAAGATTTCAACGATGATAAAAAAGATGCTGGAGAATTAGGCAGCGGACATAATGTTACCGCCGTTTACGAAATAATTCCAAAAGGAGTGAAAAGTAAATTTCTTAAGGATATTGACGATTATAAATATTCTAAACAGGTTCCAATAGCAAAGAATTCTGAAGAACTTTTAACCGTAAAATTCAGATATAAAGATCCTGACGGTGAAAAAAGCAAACTGATTGAAGAAGTGGTTACTACTACTTCAGAAAAAGAACTTTCCGAAGATTTCAATTTCATTTCTGCCCTGGCTTTATTCGGAATGAATTTGAGAGATTCTGAATTTACAAACGGAAAGGAAATTCCAATGGTGATAGATCTTGCCGAAAAAGGTCGGGGAAAAGATAAGGAGGGTTACCGCGCAGAATTTATAAGACTGGCAAAAAGTTATGGCAGCATGGACCATATGACCGAAAAATAACAAACCCCATTCTAACACAAAAGGACTTAAGATTTTAAGTCCTTTTTTTTTTATCGCAAGTTTTGAGCATTTAATGCGACCATTAAAAAGCTACCGATAATCATTTTTGGATTTTTTCCTATCATTTGGATATTTTCCAATTAAGCAGTAATTTTCCAGCATGAAAGATGTGAAATTCGCCATTACCGATATTGAGACCACCGGCAACGGGATCAAAGGGAACCGGATCACAGAGATCTGTGTGATCGTAGTGCAGGATGGAAAAGTGATCGAAGAATATTCTTCTCTTGTGAATCCCAGCCAGGCAATCCCGCTTTATATTGAAAGCCTTACGGGCATTAATGACGAAATGGTGAGTAATGCACCACAGTTTTCTGAAATAGCTGATGAAGTTGAAAAGATCACCAGAGATTGTGTCTTTGTGGCTCATAATGTGAATTTCGATTATAATATCATTAGGGCAGAATTTTCCAACCTTGGGCGAGATTTTAAACGGAAAAGACTCTGCACAGTACGTCTAACCAAAAAGCTTATTCCGGGATTATTTTCCTACAGTTTAGGCAATATTTGCACCTCGATAAATATTCCGCATATAGATCGCCACCGGGCTAAAGGGGATTGTGATGCCACCGTAACCCTATTTCAAAGATGCCTGTCCCTAGATCCGGAATTTGAAGTGATCAATCAGTTACTCAATCAAAAAACTGCCGCTTCTTATTTACCTCCCAATTTTAAAAGTTCAGATTTTGAAAAGCTCCCTGTCACAACAGGTGTGTATTTTTTCAAGGATAAAGATGGACGGCCTCTGTACATTGGAAAGGCAAAAAATATAAAGAGCAGGATAAAGTCTCATTTTCAGGAAAGATCTAATCGAAAATATAAATTGATGCAGGAGACTTATAGCATCGATTACGAGCTAACCGGAAATGAATTACTTGCATTGCTACGCGAATCTGAACTGATCCTGAAATACTATCCCAAATTTAATAAGGCTCAGAAAAAAGTTAGTAGACCCTATACCCTAACCTCCTATCACAATCAAAAAGGCATTGAACAATTTGCATTACACAAGAATAAGATCGCACCGGTAAGCTGGATGAAATTCTACACCCGGGAAGAAGCCATAAAATTTCTAGAATACCTTTGTCAGGAATTTGAGCTATGTCCCAAATACTGTGGGTTACAAGCCGGAGTTAAGGTATGCGATCATTATAAGATCACTGCCTGCAGTGGAGTTTGTGAGAATGAGATAAGTATTGATGAATATAACCGTCGTGTAGAAAAGGCAGTGGAATTCATTTCGCGATATGAGGATTCCTGCCTTTTGGTAGAAAAAGGGCGTAACAAAAATGAAAAATCTTTCGTTTATCTTAACAAAGGCAGGTATGCCGGGTTTGGATATATAGATAATTCAGAGGAGTTAAAGCATCCAGAGGACTTTAGAAATTACCTGACGCAATCAAAAACTTCCAGTTATGCAGACAGGATCGTGAGTCGCTACCTGAATACTAAAAAGAATCTGACCAAAATACCACTTACCTCTACAGAAGTTAGTGAAGAAATGGAGGCGGAAACCTGGTTTGGATAGAAAAAAGACTATCTAAAAACCTCAAAAATAATTGATTATCAATTGTTTAAGACGTTCAACGGGTTTTTATTCTTAAATTTAGAATACTAACTCAATCGAACACCATGTCTAAAATCCGCATTTTATCTCTTGATGGCGGGGGAATTCGCGGTATCATTCCCGCTACCGTTCTATCTTATATTGAAGATAAATTGAAGGAGAAAAGTGAAAATCCTGGTGCATCTATTTCTGAATACTTTGATTTTGTAGCAGGAACCAGTTCTGGGGGAATTCTTACCCTATTATATTTATGTCCAGATGACAAAAAAAAGTCAAAATATAGCGCCAAAGAAGTTCTAAACCTTTTCCTGGAGAAAGGTGACGAAATATTTAAAGTTTCCATTCTCGAAAAGATCAGAAATCTTAACGGCATTATAGATGAAAAATATCCTGAACGCTTCCTGGAAAAACTGCTTAAAAACTATCTGTCTCAAAATCTTTTAAGCGACAGCCTAAAACCATGTATTATTTCCAGTTATGACATAAGGAACAGGAAAGCCTTTTTCTTTACCAGTATTGAAGCTAAAGAATCTAAAAACAACTTTTACATGAGAGAGGTTGCCAGGGCCACATCTGCAGCTCCTACCTATTTTGAACCTTCAAGGATCAAATCTATGGATGATACTACGCATGCCTTAATAGATGGTGGTGTCTTTGCAAATAATCCAGCTCTATGTGCTTACGCCGAGGCCAGGAAAATAGATTTTAAAAAAATACTCAGTAACCCTTCCAAGTCTTTAAAACCTACAGCTAAAGATATGATCATCGTGAGTATTGGTTCAGGAGATATTAAAGAGCCTTATTATTATAAAGATTTTAAAAATGCAGGTGTTTTTCAATGGATCAAACCTCTGTTTGACATGATGATGAGTGGAAACTCTGAAACCGTAGACTATCAGCTTAGAAAGATTTACCAAACCCTACCGAAGGCGGATCAAATGGATTATCACCGTATACAACCAAAGATCATCAATGCAGATAATTCTATAGATAATGCCAGTAAAAAAAACCTGAATGCCCTACACCGAGATGGGCTTTTGACCGTTGCTGAAAATAAAAAGGAGCTGGCTCTAATAGTCGATAAACTGATAGAAAATCAGTAATCATTGATCCTAATTTTCATTCTCCTGAACATAAACTCTTTTCCGGTGGTCTCTTAAAGAAAGAAGATAATTCTAGACCAGTCTGATTCTTACCTTCTTCTTTTTCAATCTTGAGTTATCGAGTGACTCTATAATACCTTTAGCTTTTGAAGCAGCAACCGAAACAAAACTACAATCCTGTTTCAATTCAATAGTCCCTAGTTCTTCCTTGTTAAGATTTCCTTGTTTAAAAAATAAACCGGCAATATCCCCCTTTGATATTTTGTCCTTTCTTCCTCCAGAAATAAAAAGGGTTTTCCATTCGGTTTCCTTTTCTATAGGATTCGATTTCAGTTTTTGAATGGTTGACTCCTCGATGAATTCCGGTAATTCCTCTTTTTCCCATTTCAGTACATAGGCCGTCCCTTTAGCATCCATTCTGGCCGTTCTGCCATTTCTATGGGTGAATTCAGCTTCTTTAAAAGGAAGTTGATAATGAATTATAAAATTTAGTTCGGGAATATCGATGCCTCTTGCAGCCAAGTCGGTCGCAATGATGATTCTGTGCGTTCCATTTCTGAATTTAATCAAGGCTCTTTCACGATCCTGTTGCTCCATCCCGCCGTGAAAAGTTCCATGCGAAATATTATTTTCAGCTAAATATTCGCTTACCCGCTCTATGCTATCTTTATAATTACAAAAAATGATCCCGAGTTTATTACCAATATGTGCCAGCAGGTCAATGAGACTTTCAAGTTTATCTCTATCCGGTGAATTCACCGTTTTCACCTTCAGCAGCGGAGTTTCTTCTGTTAAATAATTGATCTTCCTTGCATCCCTCATTCCTACAAACCGTGGGATTTCAACATTCTGGGTTGCTGAAGTTAAGATGCGCTTTTCAATATTTGGAAGAAGATCAAATATCTCAGACATTTCTTCCTTAAAACCAATTTCCAGTGATTTATCAAATTCATCCAGAACAATCGTTTTAATATCTTCTGAAGAAAAAGTTTCTCTTCTCAAATGATCGGCCAGTCTTCCGGGAGTTCCTATGAGTATTGCCGGCGCATGTTTTAATTCGATCTTATCTTTTGCTGAAGATCTGCCTCCATAAACCGCATTAGCTTTAAAACCTGTTCCCATTTCTCTTAGAACCTGCTCAATCTGTATCGCCAATTCTCTTGAAGGCACCAGGATCATTGCCTGCACATTTGGTAGCTCTGCATCAAGTTCTTCCAGAAGGGGTAGTAAAAAGGCCAGGGTTTTTCCTGTACCCGTGGGGGATAGTAAAATTGTATTTTCTGAAGAACTAATCGCTTCAGCCGCCTCCTTTTGCATGGGATTAAGGCTACTTATATTCAGTTTATTGAGAATTTCTCTCTCAGATTTAATGTTATTGGCCATGCCCCAAAAGTACAGCTAAATTATAGAGTTTATTCAGATTGAAAACTTTTACCTTTGAAGCTATTCTAAATTCAAAAAATGCATCCAGAGAATATTCATAATGGTTCATATGACTTTGAAGCTCTAGTCCAGTCAAATCCAGAACTTTCCAAATTTGTTTTTCTGAATAAATATGGAACCCAGACCATTAATTTTGCTGATCCTGATGCTGTACTTGAACTGAATAAAGCTCTGCTAAAGCATCATTACAAGGTTGATAACTGGAGTATTCCCAAAAACTATTTATGTCCGCCAATTCCGGGAAGAGCAGATTATATTCATCACCTGTCAGATCTTCTATCTAAAGAAAATATAAAGGACCAGATCAAAGGTATTGACATTGGGGTTGGAGCCAATGCGATCTATCCAATTCTGGCTAACCGTATATATGGCTGGAAAATGCTGGGAACAGATATTGAAAAACTATCTGTAGAAGCAGCCATAGCTAACATTCAGGCTAATCCAAATCTTATTGAAGACATTGAAATAAGACATCAGGATGATCGCGGAAGCATTTTCAAGGGAATGATCAGACCAGGTGAATATTATCATTTCAGTATTTGTAACCCGCCATTTCATGCCTCAAAAGAAGAAGCTGATAAAGCAGCATCCAGAAAAATAAAGAATCTTGGTTTAAAAGATTCTTCAGAATTAAATTTTGGAGGACAGGCGAATGAACTCTGGTGCAACGGCGGAGAGGCTTTATTTTTAAAAAGAATGATTAGAGAAAGTGCGTTATTCAAAACGCAGGTAGGTTGGTTTACCAGTTTGGTTTCAAAAAAAGAAAACCTGCCGAAAATTTACAAACAATTAAAAAAACTAAAAGCCGAATTCAAAACCATAGAAATGGCTCTGGGAAATAAAAAAAGTCGTCTAATTGCATGGAAATTCGGTGAAAGATGAAGTCAACAGACTCATTTTTTATTTTTAATAGGCTTTCTGAATTTATTTGCAAAGGAAAACGTTATATTTAATAACTTAAAAATTTTCATATTTTACTGAAAATCTGATTTTTAAATTCCATCAATCAGGAAATTTCATAAAAAGTTAAAAGGTAAAATTAGACTCATTTGTATTAATTTTCGTAAATAGTATTAAATAAGGGTAGGATTTATTGTGAGACGAAGTGACCTTAACATGGAAAAAACTCAGATTTTCGAAAATCTATTCACTCGCCTGGAGCAAGGTCTCCCTTATTATCTCTATTATCATAGTCTGGATCATACAAAACGTGTGATAGAACGCTCGGTTTTTCTTGCCAGAGATGAGGGTCTTTCAGAGGAAGAGATCGAATTAATTAAAGTCGCCGCATTATATCATGATGCCGGTTTTTTGATAGGACGTAAAGATCACGAGACCAAAAGCTGTAAGCTGGCATCTAAGGAATTACCAGAATTTAATTATTCTGAGGAGGAGATCGAGACTATCTGTGGAATGATCAATGCTACCCGTATTCCTCAGGAAACCCATAACATCTATGATAAAATAGTTGCAGATGCAGACCTATTTTATTTGGGAACCGACGAGTATGATATTTATTCCAATCAATTGTACAAGGAGCTAAAACATATCAGACCGGAAATAGACGAAAAGGAATGGTTTAAAATTCAGCTAGACTTTTTGTATTCTCATACATTTCATACACATTACGGGATTAATGTGCTGGATCCTGTAAAACAGAAAAACATCAAAAAACTGATCAATTCCCAATTGCAGAAGTAGAATATTTCAGCTTTTATATTCCTTTTTTTACTGCATTCTGCTCTAATTCAAGCAAAATTTCAACATATATAGGAAATTAAAAAAAATAGCTATAGCTTTAATATTCAAAGTTTTGGTTACTGAGTAAGACTAGCATAGGTGAAAAATTCAACCTTATTCATTAGCTAACCAACCAGGAAAAGGGACAACAGAAGTTGTCCCTTTTTTATTCAGCTTAATAAAGATCAAAAAAAAACCCTCCAGAAAGAGGGCATTTATATAATTTGAAATTTTTTAATTATAATTCTAGAAATAACAGCCGCCTTTTCTTCTTCCAGGATTTGCTGCACTATCAAATATCTTAAAACTTATACTCAATAATAACTGATTCAATCTGGAGTCATCGAAATCTGCAGTATTAATACCATACCCATCCTGTCCTCCATTTACTATATTGATAATATAGGGTTCTTTGGATGCCAAGGTGCGGTCATATCTAAGATCTAGTTCAAAACGTCCAAAAGCGGCCTTAATTCCAGCCTGTGCCGCCAAAGGACTATTCTGGACTATTACCGGTTGATCTGGCTCATTTCCTTCTAAACTTGCATCTAATATTTTTTGATAAGCAGGACCTGCATAAATATCTAAAGGTCCCCATACGTTATATCCAAAAAGAAGAGGGACACTAATTTTTTCTACTGCATATGTTGAAGGCCGCCTAGGAAACCCAAATTCAGTTTCCATTGCGCTGTAAATAAGCTCCGGACGTATCATGAATTTATTGAACCTAACTTCAAAAAAACCACCACCGTGATATTTGAATTTTGAATCAGCCTCTACAGTTCCTCCGAAATCGGTACCTCCTCCTACTCGACCGGTGATCTGACCGCCCATCACGTAACTGGGACCTCCTTTAATACCGAAGCTAAATTCCTGAGCGTTAGTCGCTGAAAAGCATAACAAACCAATAACAAGTAGATAAAGTGCTTTATTCATAATCATAGTATAATTCGCGGACTTATGGGGATAAATATATCAATTTAATAGACTAATCAAATAGTTCACCTCATGTTTTTAACGTAAAAAAGCCGCCCTGAGTATATCACAAATAAAAAAGCACCAAATATTGGTGCTTTTAATTCTATATAGATTTCTTTTAATCTGTGGTTTTTTCTCCTTCCCATTCAGAAAAACCTCCAAGCAAGTTATAGGTCTCACTAAACCCCATTTGATCCAGTAAAGTGCAAGCCTGAGAACTCCTCTTACCAGAGCGGCAATAAATATAATAGTGTTTGGATTTGTCTAATTTTTCAACCTCATTGATAAAACCCTGACCTTTATATATATCAATATTCTTTGAGTTCGGTATATAACCCTCTTCTACTTCCTCTTCAGTTCTTACATCGAGAATGACGGCCTCCTTATCATTCTTTAATTGCTTTTGCCATTCTTCCTGACTTAATTCTTTCATAGTAGTAACATTAAATTTTATTGGTATGGTAAATATAAGCCCATTTTTTTTTCTGAAGCATTGAACAGAATTTGAGGAGAAATTTTAACAAAAAATTAAACAACTCGGAATACAAATCAACTAAATTTGTACATACAAATGTTGTTTATACAAATGAAAATTGAAGAGTTACTAAAAACAAAAGATATTATGTCGCCTTCGAAAAAGCTGGCTTTAAATTTAATAGTTACCGCAAATCACATAAGTGATAAGATACAGGAAGCGATAAAACCTTTTGGAATTAGTTCTCAGCAGTTTAATGTTCTTAGAATTCTTAGAGGTCAGAAAGGAAAACCGGCCAACCTTTCTACTATTCAGGAAAGAATGGTTACCAAAATGAGTAATACTACCAGACTTGTAGACAAACTTGTAGAGAAAGATCTATGTGAAAGGATTATCTGCCCTTCTAATAGAAGAAAAATTGAAATAAGGATTACTGAGAATGGCCTGAATTTACTAGAACAAATAGATCCGATAATCGAAAAAGTCGAAAACGACTTTGCGAGTAAAATAAATGAAAAGGAATTATTATCACTAAACACCAAATTAAATGAGCTTAGAAGTTAATACTAAAACCACCTACAATGAAGATCTTAACTGGAGATATGCCACTAAGAAATTCGATTCAGAAAAAGAGATCAGTAAAGCAGATCTAAATACTTTATTAGAAAGTATTCAGCTAACAGCTTCTTCATATGGTTTACAACCTTACAAGGTTATGGTAGTTGAGGATGAAAAAATCAGAGAACAATTGAAAGCAGCCGCCTGGAACCAAACTCAGATTACAGATGCCTCTTATGTCCTGATTTTTGCCAACCTTAAATCTGTGAATGAAGCATATGTTGATACCTACCTGGATAATATTGCGGAAACAAGAAATATGTCCCGTGAAGATCTAAAGGGTATGGAAGACATGATCAAAAGCACAACGCTCCAACTTCCTGCTGAATTGCAGAATACCTGGGCGGCTAAGCAAGCTTATATAGCTTTAGGTAATCTTTTATCGGCCGCGGCCAGTTTAAAAATCGATACCTGCCCAATGGAAGGATTCGACGCTGCAAAATTTGATGAGATCCTTGGTCTGGGAGAAAAAAACCTGACCACTGCTGTGATTGCTCCAATTGGATACAGAAGCGAAGAAGATCATTATCAGCACTTAGCTAAAGTAAGAAAATCAAAATCAGATCTAATAGAAATAATCTAAACACTAAAATTTGAAAATTATGAAAAACACAATTTTAAAAGGCGGAATAGCCGCAGTAATCGTTTTAACAACGCTTGCATTTACAAACACAAAAAAGGAAGTAGACGTTAAAGCCAGCACCGTGGAATGGACTGGAGAAAAAGTAACCGGTTCTCACAACGGTACTATCCAGCTTGAAAGCGGTCATTTAATGATGGAAGACGATAAGATCGTAGGAGGTGAATTCGTGATGGATATGAGCACGATCACTGTGACAGATCTTACCGGTGAGAACAAAGGAAAGCTGGAAGGTCACTTGAAATCTGAGGATTTCTTCGGAGTTGAGAAACATCCAACAGCTAAATTGGTAATCACTAGTGCAGCTGCCAAAGGTGATGGAAAATATGGTATCGTAGGAGATTTAACAATCAAAAACGAAACACATCCTATCACTTTTGACCTTGTTATGAATGGTAATTCAGCAAAAACAAATCTTACCATAGACAGATCAAAGTATAACGTAAGATACGGGTCAGGAAGTTTCTTCGATAATCTTGGAGATAAGACTATTTATGACAATTTTGACCTTGCAGTAAATCTTAAGTTCTAATAATTATTCCCCGGAGTTTCGGCTCCGGGATTTTATTTTGGAAAAAGATTTGTTTTGAAAAAATTCATCTCTATATTTGAAGTCATGTTTACAATGAAAAAAAATAACTGGTGGTGGAATAACTTACGTCAAACTTCGTGAGCTAAACTGCTATTTCCATTATAGAAATTACAAAGGCTTGTCTCACGACAAGCCTTTTTTTATTGCTTAAAATCAACATTCAATGTTTGAATTAAATACAAAATATAAAAAAATTCTTGCCGATACCATTACCCCGGTTAGTATCTACCTGAAGTTAAGAGATAAATATCCAAACAGCTTATTGCTGGAAAGTAGTGATTATCACGCTAGCGATAACAGTTTTTCATATATCTGCTGCAATCCCATTGCATCCTTCAAATTGGAAAATGAGGTAATTACCTCAACATTCCCAGATGGGAAAACAGAAACCATGAATGTTGATCCTTCGGTTTCCGTTCCTCAGGAAATTCAGAAATTCTCCCAACAATTCAAGGCAGATTCTTCTGATTTTAAATTCATAAATAATGGACTTTTTGGGTACATAGCCTATGACTCTGTAAGATATTTTGAAAATGTCGAGGTGACCAGGAAGGAAAAAGATCTTAAGATCCCGGATATTTATTACGCAGTTTATCAGAATATCATCGCCATCAATCACTTTAAAAATGAAGCTTATATTTTTGATCACTCTTATGCTTCAGAAAGTAAGATCGATGAGATCGAGCAATTATTGAAAGTAAAGAATTTTGCTTCTTATAATTTCAGCAGACACGAAGATGCGGTTTCTAATTTAACCGATGATGAATACAGGTCTGTTGTAAAAGCAGCAAAAGAACATTGTCATAGAGGAGATGTTTTTCAGTTGGTACTTTCCAGGAGATTCTCTCAGAAATTTAAGGGTGATGAATTCAATGTTTATCGTGCCCTGAGAAATGTAAACCCATCCCCCTACCTGTTCTATTTCGACTACGGAAACTTCAAAATTTTTGGAAGTTCGCCGGAAGCTCAACTGGTAGTTGATAAAGGAAGAGCCGAAATTCATCCTATCGCAGGCACCTTCAAAAGAACTGGAAATGACGAAAAAGATGCGGAAATTGCGAAAGAACTGGCTGCAGACGAAAAAGAAAATTCAGAACATGTAATGCTGGTAGATCTTGCCAGGAATGATCTTAGCCGGAATGGCAGCGATGTAAAAGTGGAGAATTATAGGGAAATCCAATTCTTTTCCCATGTGATCCACCTGGTGAGCAAGGTTACCGGAAAGAAAGATCCTAATGTCCCCACCCCTCAGATCGTTGCAGACACTTTCCCCGCGGGAACTTTAAGTGGTGCGCCAAAACCTATGGCCCTGAAACTGATCGAAAAATTTGAGAACGTGAACCGGAGTGCTTATGGTGGAGCAATTGGTTTTATGGATTTTGAAGGAAACTTTAACCACGCCATTATCATCAGGTCTTTTGTAAGCAAGAATCATGAGTTACATTATCAGGCCGGGGCTGGAATTGTTTCAGAATCAAAACCTGAAAATGAATTACAGGAAGTCTATAATAAATTAGGGGCATTGACTAAAGCCCTGGAAATCGCTGAAGAAATTTAGAATGAAAGAGATGAAAAAGATATTAGTGATAGATAATTACGATTCGTTCGTATATAACCTGGTTCACTACCTGGAAGAACTGGATTGTAAAGTTGTGGTTAGGCGTAATGACCAGCTGCATATAGATGATGTTGAAGATTATGATAAGGTCTTATTGTCACCCGGACCAGGGATTCCTGACGAAGCTGGTCTACTAAAACCTATTATCGAAAAATATAGTGCCACCAAAAGTATTCTTGGGGTTTGTTTGGGGATGCAGGCGATTGGTGAGGTATTTGGAGGAACTTTACGAAATCTGGATGATGTTTATCACGGAGTGGCCACCAGAATAGATCTTTTTGTAGATGACGAATATATTTTCAAAGGCCTTAATAAAGAATTGCAGGTAGGACGGTATCATTCCTGGGTGGTGGAAAAGAATTTACCACCTGCCTTACAGGCGACAAGTTATGATGAAAAGGGAGAGGTTATGTCCTTAAGGCATAAAGAATATGATGTTCGTGGAGTACAGTTTCATCCTGAATCTGTTCTTACCCCGGAAGGAAAAAAAATGATCCAGAATTGGGTAGAATATGAACCAAACCAGAAAACAGCAAAATCCGAAGTAAAACCTGAGCACGAAATATAAAGAATGAAAGAACTACTAAACAGGCTCATTAGCCATGAAACCATAAGCACCGAAGAGGCCAAACAGGTGATCTTTAATATTTCTGAAGATAAATACAATGACACCCAGATCGCGGCTTTTCTAACAGTTTATATGATGCGGAGCATCACGATCGAAGAGCTGGAAGGATTCAGGGATGCTTTACTGGAGTTGTGTATAAAAGTAGACCTTTCTGGTTATGAAGCAGTGGATCTATGCGGAACCGGTGGCGACGGAAAGGATACTTTCAATATCTCCACCACCTCATCATTTGTAACAGCTGGATCAGGCGTTAAAGTTGCCAAACACGGAAACTATGGTGTTTCCTCAGTTAGCGGTAGTTCTAACGTGATGGAATCTCTTGGTATCAAATTCAGTAATGATGCCGGATTTCTTGAAAAGTGTATTGCTGAATCTAATATTTGTATTCTGCACGCGCCTTTATTTCACCCAGCTATGAAGAATGTAGGTCCTGTTAGGAAAAGCCTCGCAGTAAAGACATTTTTCAATATGTTGGGACCTATGGTAAATCCTGCTTTTCCTAAGAACCAGCTAGTAGGAGTTTTTAGCCTTGAACTAGCCAGGATGTATGCTTATCTTTATCAGAATACAGATAAGAACTATACTATTTTACATGCGCTGGATGGATATGACGAGATCTCGCTTACCGGAGAAACCAAAAGCATAAGCAACAATTCTGAAAGGATCCTGAAAGCATCAGATTTTGGTGTTTCAGAATTGAAACAATCTGAAATTGCCGGTGGCGGATCTATAGAAAGTTCTGCAGGAATTCTGATGAATATTCTAAAAGGAAAAGGAAATCAGGCCCAAAATAACGTAGTATGTGCCAATGCCGGAATGGCAATTGCTACTTCCAGGAATCTGAGTCCGCAGGATGGTTTTGCAGCAGCTAAAGAATCACTGGAATCTGGTAAGGCACTGGAAAGTTTTAAAAAATTGCAGGAATTAAGTCAAAATTGAATTAAATGAACATTCTCGTTAAGATCATTGCAGACAAATTCAAGGAAGTTGAATTAAAAAAAACACTTATCCCGGTTTCACAACTGAAGAGTTCGGTTTTATTCGACAGGAAATGTATTTCTCTGGCTGAAAATTTAAAAACCGGCAGCGGAATTATTGCAGAACATAAAAGAAGGTCACCTTCTAAATCTGTTATTAATCAGAGCCTGAATGTTCAAGATGTGGCTAAAGGCTATGAAGATGCCGATGTTTCTGGAATTTCTGTGCTTACCGACGGGAAGTATTTTGGCGGTTCACTTGATGACCTTTTATATGCCCGGGCATCGGTCGACCTTCCCATTTTAAGGAAAGATTTTATGATAGATGAATATCAGATACTTGAAGCAAAAGCTTATGGTGCCGATGTCATACTTTTAATTGCCGCGGTTCTGACTGAAGAACAACTGATTCATTTGGCGAATTCAGCAAAATCTATTGGTATGGATGTTTTGCTGGAAGTTCATAACGAAGAAGAATTGAAGAAATCTTTAAACGTGAATGCCGATATGATTGGGGTGAACAATAGAAACTTAAAGACCTTTGAAGTTAGTATTGATAATTCTAAAAAACTGGCTAAGTTAATTCCGGACGCATTTGTAAAAGTTTCAGAAAGCGGAATCAGCAATACCGAAGCCATAGCAGATCTTAAGAACTATGGTTATGAAGGCTTTTTGATAGGAGAAAACTTCATGAAAACTGATGATCCCGGTGCATCGGCCAAAGAATTTATTAGAACCTTAAAATCTATCGTATAAATGGAAGAGAAAAGTATGAAAGAGAATAGTCTTTTCATTTCAGCTTCGGGTCAAAGCCTGGGACTGAGTCTCAAAGTTTGTGGAATGCAGCAGGCCGGGAACATGATTCAGGTTGCCGAGCTTAAGCCAGACTATATGGGTTTCATTTTTTATGATAAATCCCCTCGCTATTTTAATGATGAACTTCCTGAAATTCCTTCAGAAATAAAGAAAACGGGAGTTTTTGTGAATGCTACTATCGAAGAGATCACCGCTAAAGTTTCAAAATATAATTTAAAAGCGGTACAGCTTCACGGTGAGGAAACTGCTGCTTTTTGTAAGGATCTTAAGGCTGAGCTTCAGCGTAAAGAAAATGTACCAGAAATGATCAAGGTATTTTCAGTTGGGGACGAATTCAATTTTCAGGAAATTAAGCCATATGAGGGCATCGTGGATTATTTTCTTTTCGATACCAAAGGTATTTTCCGGGGAGGAAATGGAACCGAATTTAACTGGCAGATATTAAAAGAATACCCGTCCAGTACTCCATTTTTTCTAAGTGGAGGAATTGGACCGGAACATGGCAAGGCCATTGCCGAACTAAAGAGTTATTTTTACCAGAAAGGTAAGCCGGATCTGCTCTACGCTGTTGATGTGAACAGTAAATTTGAGTTGAAACCCGGATTAAAAAAATTAAAGGAATTGAAAGATTTCAAAAAACAGATAAATTCATAAGATGAGCTATCAGGTTGATGAAAAAGGATATTATGGAGAATTTGGCGGTGCCTACATTCCCGAAATGTTGTATCCGAATGTTCTGGAATTGCGTTCGCGCTACCTGGACATTATGAAAGAAGAGTCTTTTCAGAAAGAATTCAAAGAGCTTTTAAGAGAATATGTGGGTCGCCCCACTCCTCTTTATTATGCGAAAAGATTCAGTGAGAAATATGAAACAAAGGTTTATTTAAAACGTGAAGATCTTTGCCATACGGGCGCGCATAAAGTGAACAACACTATCGGGCAGATCCTTATGGCGCAGAAACTGGGTAAAAAACGAATCATTGCTGAAACCGGAGCCGGACAGCATGGTGTTGCTACAGCCACTGTTTGCGCACTAATGGGGATGGAATGCATCGTTTATATGGGCGAGATCGATATAGACAGGCAGGCGCCTAACGTTGCCCGAATGAAAATGTTGGGTGCTAAAGTGGTTCCGGCCAAATCTGGCAGCCGAACCTTAAAGGACGCCACCAACGAAGCTATCCGCGACTGGATCAATAACCCGGTGGATACCCATTACATCATTGGTTCTGTAGTTGGACCGCACCCTTATCCAGATATGGTTGCCAGATTTCAGGCGGTGATCTCTGAAGAAATAAAAGTTCAGCTTAAAGAAAAAGAAGGTAAAGAAGACCCGGATTACGTTGTTGCTTGTGTGGGTGGTGGATCTAATGCTGCTGGAGCTTATTATCATTACCTGGATAATCCTGAAGTTGGAATTATCGCGGTGGAAGCTGCCGGAAAAGGAATAGATTCTGGCGAAAGCGCGGCAACCTCAGCACTTGGAAAAATGGGAATCATCCACGGAAGTAAAACCTTACTGATGCAGACGGGAGATGGCCAGATCACTGAGCCTTACTCTATTTCTGCCGGATTGGATTACCCTGGAGTTGGACCTATGCATGCGAACCTATTTACCAGCGGAAGAGGAGAGTTCATCAGTATTACCGATGAAGCCGCCATGGAAGCCGGACTGGAACTGGCAAAACTGGAAGGAATTATTCCCGCTATTGAAACCTCTCATGCTTTGGCGATCTTTAAGGATCGAAAGTTCAAAGAAGATGATGTGGTCGTGATTAACCTTTCTGGTCGCGGGGACAAAGACCTTAATACATATATTGAATATTTTAATTTATAATAGACGTCACGCTGAACTCGTTTCAGCGTCTCTAAAGATTCTGAAACGAGTTCAGAATGACGGATTTTTAAGTAAGCAGAGAAAATGAACAGAATAAATCAAAAACTGCAGGAAGATCATAAACTGCTATCCATATATTTCACAGCCGGATTTCCGAATATTAATGATACCGAAAAGGTGATCGTAGACCTTGAAAAGAGCGGTGTGGATTTCATTGAAATAGGACTACCTTTCAGTGACCCGCTGGCTGATGGACCAACCATTCAGGAGAGTTCAACTAAGGCCCTGAAAAATGGAATGACTACTACAAAATTGTTTCAGCAATTAGACGGGATACGAGATAAAGTGGAAATTCCGCTTATCATTATGGGTTATTTCAATCCAATCCTGCAATATGGCGTAGAAGATTTCTGTAAAAAATGCCAGTCGGTTGGAATCGACGGACTCATCATCCCCGATCTCCCTGTAGATGTTTATCATGAAAAGTACCAGAAATTATTCGAGAAATATGGGCTTATCAATGTATTTCTTATAACTCCTCAAACTTCAGATAAGCGCATTAGATTCATCGATTCAATTTCCAATGGCTTTATCTATATGGTGAGCAGTGCGAGCGTTACAGGCTCTACCAGCGGATTTGGAGAAGAGACCAGGGCCTATTTTAAAAGGATAAATGATCTTCAGCTTAAAAACCCACAAATAGTAGGCTTCGGAATAAAAGACAGCGAAACTTTTGATCAGGCAACTGAATTTGCCAAGGGAGCGATCATTGGTAGTGCTTTTATTAAGTATGTTGAGAAGAATGGAGTCTCAAATATTCCCGGATTCATCGAGAATGTTAAAGCTTTAACCTAATTGTAACAGGCTCTTAGCAGCTTTTAAGACTACTTCTGCCTATATTAGAGTAAATCTTAAAAACTATAATTATGGGAGGACCAATTGAAGATAAGCACAAAGGAAAAACAGACCGAAGAAAAAGCGAAAACGATCCATTAACAGGTGATCTCGGTGATAGAAAGAAACAAACCAACGAAGTGGATTTTGACGAGAAAACCATTAAGGATCAACAGAACAAAAAATAGTTAATGGGAAAAGGTGATAAAAAAACCAAAAGAGGAAAAATTGCAATTGGCACCAGTGGTAAGTTAAGACCTAAACGTAAAAAGTTTAAAATAAAACCGACTACCCTGGCAGACCAGGACAAGAAAGAATTGCAATGATCTAGAAAAATTCTCTATACTGAAGAACCCTGAAATCAATAGTATTGAATTCAGGGTTTTTCTTTTTTAATTCTTTATACAGAAGTGAACTTCCAACTGCAATATTAGCTGCTCCAGATGGCGCGATTAGCGAAACTGTTTTGATCAATCTTCCATCTAATAAGAACTGGTGAATTCTGGGAGCTTTATTCGAAACAACTTTTAGCCTGATATCGTGTTCAGACTCTTTAAGGTATTTCCTGAAAAAATATTCCGGACCATTCTTTGAGTTTCCACCGGTAAAAAGCAAAATATCAACTTTAGGATGATTTCTCAAAATAGAGATCATATCCCGTAGTTCTACCTTCTGCATTCCAATATCTGAAGCATCTATCTTTTCTCTCCTGCTGCTTTCTACCACATCACAAATCCCAATCCCTCTTTCAATTAAAAAATCCTTTCGCTGCTGAATAGCTTCCTGGGTATTTTCAAATTTTAGTTCAAGATCGAAAATTCTGTCCAGGATGATCCATAATTGCCCATCGCGGCTGCCATAGCAAAAATCAACGTCATCTTCCTTGAATTCCCTTTTGGTGAATCGAGGTGGTGGCAGCGTACCCACGACTAATTTGGTCGCCGTTTCTGGTATAAATGGTGGATATGGATGTTTATGATGGAAGAGGACCAAAGCAGATGTAAATTTTGGGTTTTCACGTCATGCTGAATTTATTTCAGCATCTCAGAGATCCTGAAACTCCCGAGGCTTCGGGACAGGATGACGAGATTCTAACGGATAAAAGTCGGTTCATTTTCTTTCTCAGTATGCTCCTGACTAAAACGATAACCATCATAATCAAAGCCTTTTACATCATCTAAAGTTTTACAATCTTTATCGATGATATAGCGAACCATGGATCCACGTGCTTTCTTAGCGAAGAAACTAATGATCTTTAATTTACCATTCTTGAAATCCTTGAAGACAGGAGCAATTACCGGAACCTTAAGTTTTTTAGTATCTACAGCTTTGAAGTATTCGTTACTAGCCAGGTTCAGAAATAACTCATCATCTGCTAATTCATTATTCAGATATTCTGTCACCTTCTTTTTCCAGACTTCGTAGAGGTTATCCTTTCTTTCGATCCCAATAGATGTTCCCATCTCCAGGCGATAAGGCTGAATAAGATCCAAAGGCCTCAAAATACCATACATACCGGAGAGGATCCTTAGGGTATCCTGCACTTTATCTATCTTATCTGTTGGTATGGTATAAGCATCCAGACCAGTGTATACATCTCCATTGAAAGCATACATGGCAGGACGGGAATTCTTTTTATCATGATCTTCCTCAAATTCCTGATAACGGGAATAATTAAGATCTGCCAGCTTATCACTGATGCTCATTAATTCTGAAATCTCCTTCTTGCTTTGTCTGGCAAGTTTACGATTCAGCTTGGCAGCTGTTTCCAGAAATTCGGGTTGAGTTCCTCGTGTAGTTGGTAATTTTGATTCATAATCCAGCGTTTTCGCTGGCGAAACAACAATTTTCATTTCTTTTCGGTTAATTTTCTACCAAAGATAACCTATCAGTCGAAAAACTGAAAAATACCTGAAATTTGTTTCTTATGAATCTATAGAAGCCTTTTATGCTAAAGGTCTTCCAGCTGATTTTTGGCATATCCCCGCCATTTTTCAATACAATCTACCATATCTTGAGGCAGATCTGTATCAAAGCTCATCCACTCCCCTGTTTTTGGATGCTCAAAGCCCAGAGTTTTGGCATGCAGCGCCTGTCTTGGAAGTATCTTAAAGCAATTGTCTACGAACTGTTTGTACTTGGTGAAAGTTGTCCCCTTCAGGATCTTGTCACCGCCATAACGCTCATCATTAAAAAGGGTGTGCCCGATATGCTTCATATGCACACGAATCTGGTGAGTTCTACCTGTTTCCAGTTTACAGGAAACAAGGGTTACATAACCCAGACGTTCGATCACTTTATAATGGGTAACCGCCGGCTTTCCATTATCGGCATCGTCACCATAATAAACTATGTTCTGAAGCCTGTTCTTAGGATTTCTACCAATATTACCTTCAATGGTTCCTTCTTCTTCCGCAATATTTCCCCAGGCGATCGCTACATATTCACGCTCACTGGTCTTATCGAAAAATTGCTTGGAAAGATGCGCCATGGCCTCTTCTGTCTTAGCAACCACAAGAAGTCCGCTGGTATCTTTATCGATCCTATGAACAAGTCCGGGACGGTCACTGCTATTATTCGGCAGGTTATCAAAATGATGCACCAAGGCGTTGATAAGGGTTCCGCTATAGTTACCATGACCGGGATGTACCACCATGCCGGCAGGCTTATTTACCACTAGCAAAGTATCATCTTCATAAACTATGTCTAACGGAATATCTTCGGGAACCAGTAAATATTCATAAGGAGGATGCTCGAACATCACCTGAACGGTGTCACCACCCTTCACTTTATAATTCTGCTTAACGATCTCTCCATTTACATAGATATTTCCGCTTTTAGCAGCTTTCTGAATTTTATTACGCGTGGCATTTTCGATGAAATTCATCAAATACTTATCCACTCTTAAAGGCTTCTGCCCTACTTCAGCTACAAATTTATGATGCTCATAAAGACTTTCATCCTCATCCTGATCCTCGATCTCTTCCCTCTGGTCTTTATTAGAATTCATCTACTTCGCTTTCGGTTTCGGTCTCTGTTTCCAGAGTATCTGCATCACTATTTCTATATCTTCCTGTACTGCCGTCTCCCAGAACCAGGTCAATCTTAGAAGTTTTCATCAATTTATCTCCCGGTTTTACCAGGCTTCCTTTATGTCTTAGTTCTAAAACGGCATCCTCAGCGATATCTGGCTTATAGGTGATCTCACCAATTTCAAATCCAAGAGATCTTAAAGTTGGTTCTACCTGTCTCCTGGTCTTTCTAATAAGGTTATTAGGAACTTCAATTTTTCTATATCCTGAAGGGTTCAAGGTTAGGTAGATCTTTCGGTCTTCCTTCACAAATTTACCTGGAGCAGGTACCTGGTCTATTACAGAATATCTAGGAAAATCAGGATTAAAATTAGCCGAATCCAGTATCTCATAAGCAAGGTCCAGTTCTTCCAGCCTGTCTTCAACGACATCAAGATTCATTTTAGCAAGGTCTGGAACCTCTATTCTTTGGTCCTGGTTGGTAGAATAATCCAGCCATTGCATGGTGAAGAATCCTATAATTACCAATATGATTCCTGCCAATACCAATTGAATTAAAAAGGTCTTGCTAAATATAAATCGAAATAATCCCATAGTTTTTAGATAATGCGCAAAGATATAAAACCCTTTGGTTTTGGTGACTGCCCTTTTAAGTGATATTTTTGTTTAACGACTTCTAACCGGATATATTGAATATGAAGAAAAAAATTGCCATCGCCATGGGCGGATATTCCAGTGAATATCACATTTCCATCAACAGCGGAAATATTGTTTATAAACACCTTGACCGCGAAAAATATGAGCCATATCGCGTTCATATTCTTAAAGGCGAATGGTTCGTAGTGGCAGATGACGACACTCCTTACCCGATCAATAAAAGCAATTTTACGGTTAAGATCCATGATAAAGTAATTCAGTTTGATTGTGTTTTTAATACGATTCATGGGACTCCCGGAGAAAATGGCCTTTTACAGGCATATTTAGAATTGATAGGGATTCCGCAGACCAGCTGTGATTATTATCAGTCTGCCCTTACTTTCAACAAAAGGGATCTTATTAGCGTGCTAAGACCCTACGGAATAAAGGCTGCCACAAATTATTTTCTGAATAAAGGGGAGGAAATCGATACCAAAGAGATCGTGAATAAAGTTGGTCTTCCTTGCTTTATCAAAGCGAATCGAGCTGGCAGCAGTTTTGGAGTCACTAAGGTAAAGACCGAAGAGGAAATTATTCCCGCGGCAAAAACCGCCTTTTCTGAAGATGATGAAGCGATCATTGAATCTTTCCTGGACGGAACTGAAGTCTCTGTTGGTGTAATTACCTATAAGGGAGAAGTCATCGCTCTTCCGGTAACCGAGATTATTCCTGACGGTGAATTCTTCGATTACGAAGCTAAATACCTCGGAAAATCACAGGAGATCACCCCGGCTCGAATTTCTGAAGAGGATACCAAAAAAGTTCAGGATATCGCAGTTATGATCTATCAGAAACTTAAAATGAAAGGATTATCCAGGTCTGAGTTCATCTTCCACGAAGGAGAACCTCATTTCATTGAAATGAATACGAATCCCGGAATCAGCGCAGCGAGTATCTTACCTCAGCAGGCAGAAAAAGCCGGAATAAGCCTGAAGGACTTATTTGGAAGTACCATCGAAGCAGCTCTTAAGCGATAAATAATATTTTCTGATTATCTTTTAAATTCATAACCGATCAAAAACCGCCTGATGAAAAAAGCAGTTTTTCCCGGATCTTTCGATCCACTTACTTTGGGACATACAGATATTATAGACCGTGCCCTTCCTTTATTCGACGAGATCATTCTGGCTATTGGTACAAATTCCAGCAAGAAGTATATGTTTACCCTGGAAGACCGGCTTCATTTTTTGAAAGAAACCTATAAGAATGAACCTAAAGTGAAAGTTGAGACCTATAAAGGACTTACGGTGGATTTTTGTAAATCTCAGGATGCAGGATTTATTCTTCGCGGTTTAAGAAACGGACAGGATCTGGAATTTGAAAAGGCCATTGGCCAAACCAATTATAAAATGTCTGGTATCGAGAGCGTATTTCTGATCTCAAGTTCGGGAAAGGCGCATATTTCCTCTACGGTGGTTAGAGATGTAATGCATCACGGCGGAAATTATGAGTTCATGGTGCCAGATGTGGTAAGGAAAAAATAATCTAACTGTCATTCCGAACGTAGTGAGGAATCTCATCTTGACTTCAACATATTAAAGATCCTTCGCTCTACTGCGTTACGCTCTGGATGACATTACAAATTAAAATTCAGCCTTAAACCTCCAAAGAAATTTCTTGGATTTCCCGGATAATAATATCGTGGGGCCGAACCTCCAAAACCAATAGCGTTGGTCACGATACTGGAAGCATACTTCTCATCCAGAATATTATTGATCCCGAAATTAAAATTGAGATCAAGTTTCCGACTTAAATTCCAGTAATAATCAAGTTTCAGATTTAATAGTTGGTAAGGATCTGTGTATCCCGAATTCGCATCATTCAGAGCCATTTCCCCGAAAGCCTGGAAATTGATATTTGCACTAAGATTTTTATAGCTGAACTCGGTTCCAGGAGAGATCATATATTCAGGCACCCCGGGAATCGTATTTCCGGAATAATTCTCACCCAGGTCCACAAACCTGTCAAACTCGAAAAAGTTGAAACTGCTATTCAGAAAAAACCTCATTACAAGATTACCAGATAAAATTGTTTCATAGGCACTGGTAAATTCTATTCCGTTATGATCTGCCTTTCCTGCATTTACACCTACATATTGATCCTGTCCTACCCTTCTTGCCACCAGTAAATTCCTTATCTGGATAGAATAAAAGTTCAGTTCTGTATAAAGCCTATTATTTAGCCAGTTCCCTTTAAAACCAATTTCGTAATTCCATCCAGTTTCGGTTTTAAGATCGGTATTAATTAGTCCTTCCGGAGTTAAAGTCTCGGCAACGGTTGGTGTGGAAAATCCATGACTGGCCGAAGCGTAGAAGTTTTTCCCTTCAAAAGCTTCATAGCTTAACCCTAATCTGGGGGAAAGAACCGGTTCAAATCTATAATCCCCGGATTGGTTAGTTTCTACAGAATTGAATTTATCATTCAGATTATAAGCAGTGGTATTAAAATTAAGCCCAGCCTCGGCAGATAATTTTGACGTGATCTCAATATTTAATTGCGCGAACAAATTGAGGTAATTTCTATCCTGTTCATTTAGACTCAAGCGATCACCCAATATGCTTCTTCTCTCCTCTGCTTCTTCATAGAGATTTTCATAGGTTCCAGTTTCATAATTTTCGAACATGGTTTCAGCTCCAAAACTTATTTCAGAGGCACGGCTGAAAATCGCCGTTTTATAATTGAACCTGGTCCTGGCTCCGAAAGACTTTCTATCATCATCCAGAATATCAAAAGGCCTTGGCTCATAACCATCTCTGGAATTATAGAATAAGGAAGTTTGATTTTTAAAACTTTCAGAAAAATTATGCTCATAAGAAATACCCAGAATATTCTTGGTGTAAGATTCATAACCCGCAGCCTGATACCAGGTAAATGCCGCTTTTTCAGAATCATTCAGAAAATCATCTTCATTTAAGGAGCTTGGGATATAGGCCTTCAAATTCGTATAAGAGAAGAAGAATGACCAGGAGTTACCTTTTTTATTCAGCAGATTTGCAGAACCCAGCATCGAAATCCTGTCATATTCTCCATTTTCCCTATATCCATCGCTTTTCACCTGGTTATAATTAAAGGAAAGATCAAGGCTGTCTTTCACATAATTAATATTAGCCCTGGTCTTCCGGGTATTAAAACTGCCATAACTGAAATCTGCTACGACCGATCTTTGATCCCTGGTTCGATTTTTTGTGTAAAGGTTTATGGCTCCACCAAGACCGGCACCAAAGGCTGAGGAAACAGGACCCTTAATGATCTCTATCCTGTCTAAATATTCTGGATCAAAATCATCCAGAGTAAGTTCTCCCTCGGCAGTAGTCAACGGAATTCCGTTTATATATGCTTTAATACGATTGGTGCTATATTGAGCCCGGGAACCTATCCCTCGAATATTGATCTTGTTGGTATTCAGTGCTCCCTGGCTTACAAAAACTCCGGGAACATAATTAAAGTTTTGAACCAGGTTGAAATTATCTGTCCGTTTCAGGTCATTTTCTGAAATAAGACTTACAGATGCAGGAATTTTTCTGATTTCCTGGGGAATATTAGAACTTCTTACTATTACTTCAGAAAGCTGGGAAATTTCCCTCTGAAGAAAAATATCGCTTGGTTGTTCATTTTCCTGAAAGCTCTTAATTAAAAACAGGTAACCTATTCTTTTAAATTCAAGTTCAAGCGGAAATTTCACCTCACCGAATTCAAACTTTCCATCTTCATTGGTGAAACTGGTTTTTCCTGAATTCAGGTCTGTTACTTTAACATTCTCAAGCGGTTTTCCCGATTTTTCATCTAAGACGTTCCCTTCGAATTCCTGGGCATAAGAGAAGGTTCCAACAATATTTATAATAAGAAGTAGAATTAGTGATCTTTTCAAAATCTGAGCATTTATGCCGCAATTTTAACCAAAAAATAGGGGATTGAATGACTATTTAGGTATTAATAAAGCGACTTAGCCCGGTTTAACTATCGTTGAGTCCAGAGATAAGCCAATCGTTTTTGGCTGCTTTCAGACTTTTTAGTTAAGTTTACGGCTAGATTTTTAGAAAAATTTATGAAAAAACTGTGGTTGGTATTGGGGATCATGATCAGCCTTTCCTCATGTGATTTCTCAAAATACAGGCTTGTTAAGGATTACGATTTCGAAACCCGTTTTGAAAAATCTGGCGGAACCGAAACAGGCACTTATGCAGAGGTCATTGGTTTTTATCAGCAATTGTCAGATGCCTACCCGAGTGTCACTATTCAGGAATTCGGAGAAACCGATAGCGGTCTTCCTCTGCACCTGGTGATCCTGAATAAAAGCGGTGAACAGGACCTGGAAAAACTGCGCAAATCCCACAGCGTAATGCTTATCAATAACGGTATTCATCCTGGTGAGAGCGATGGTATAGATGCAACGATGATGCTTTTCAGGGATATTGCCGGCGACTCGATCTCTTCTCCAAAAAACACCATTATCGCTACCATCCCTATTTATAATGCTGGAGGGGCACTTAATAGAAATTCCACCAGCAGAACAAACCAGAATGGACCTAAAGAATACGGCTTCCGTGGGAATGCCCGTAACTATGATCTCAATCGTGACTTTATAAAGGCTGATACCAAAAATGCACAGACGTTCTACGAAATTTTTCATTATCTGAATCCCGATGTTTTTATTGACAATCACGTAAGTAATGGAGCAGATTATCAATATACCCTGACCCATTTATTTACACAGCACGATAAACTAGGTGGCAACCTGGGAGCTTATGTTCAGAAGAAAATGATGCCCGCCCTCGAAGATTCGCTTAAAGCTAAGGATTGGGATATCACGCCATATGTAAATGTCTTTAATGAAGTGCCAGAAGATGGCTTCTCCCAATTTATGGATACTCCAAGGTACTCTACAGGTTATACTACCCTTTGGAACACGCTGGGCATGATGGTGGAAACCCATATGCTAAAGCCTTATGATAAACGCGTTATGGGAACCTATGAGCTAATGAAATCCATGATAAAAATTACCGATGCCGAAAGCTCGGTTATCAAAGACCTTAGAAACCAGGCCAGGCGAAAATATCTTACAGATAGAAGCTATAACCTGAAATTCGAGGTGGATGAAGAGAATCCAACAAAGAGAGAATTCAAAGGTTATGAGAACGAAAATATTACCAGTGAGGTTACCGGGCAGCAACGATTAAAATACAAACGCGACAAACCTTTTACTGAAGAAATAGACTATTTCGACAATTATAAAGTTTCTCAGGAGATAGAGATTCCACGTGCCTATATCATCCCGCAGGGTTGGTGGCAGGTGGTGAACCGTCTGAAAATGAACAACATTAAAATGGAACCTCTGGAAAGAGATACTCTTATTGAAGTTGAAGTCTATAAGATTGAGGAATATGAAACTTCAGAAACGGCGTACGAAGGGCATTATGTGCATAAGAACACCCAGGTTACCAAAACCTCTGAAAAAGTAAAATTCAGAAAAGGAGATCATTTAATTACCACTTTTCAGGATGGAGCAAGATATTTAATTGAAACCCTGGAGCCATCTGCAGTAGATTCCTTCTTTAACTGGAATTTCTTTGACACCGTACTTCAGCAAAAAGAAGGATTTTCTCCTTACGTATTTGAAGATGAAGCTAAAGAAATGCTTGAAAACAACCCGGAATTAAAGAAAGAATTCGACGAAAAGAAACGCCAGGATTCCGATTTCAGAAATAGCTGGTATGCACAATTAGATTGGTTGCATAAAAGATCTGAGAACTACGAGGAGGCGCATCTACGCTACCCGGTCTTCAGACTTCCCCGCTAAGTATTTTTCTGGAAATAGCATTTTAATATTAGCATAGGACTTTTTGAGAGCTTTCTGGCTTTTCTCAAAATTCTTCCATTTTGCCTTTTTGATACCTTCACTCAATTCTGGAACGAGATCACCATCATATTCGGTGTACATTTCATACCAGTAGGTCTCTTTAAGCTTTAATTTTCCTTTTCTTTTGAAAACATGGTAGGTCCTGGTGATAAAACGTTTGATCTCAAGATCCTGAACTCCTGTCTCCTCTTCTACCTCTCTTATAGCTGAATCCTCGATACTTTCGTTCTTCTCGGTCTTCCCTTTTGGCAGGTCCCAGCGGTGGTTCCTGTAGATAAATAAGATCTCTTCCTTATCATTTACCACCATTCCACCAGCTGCAGTTACCACTTTCATCTTTTTCAGCAGGAGCTTTAAAAGTTTAGTCTCATCTGCATGGTAGAGATTTACGTACATTAATTCTCCATTAAGGATCTTCTTGATAACTTTTTTAAGACGAACTGTCTTTAACGGGAAAGATGTATATTTTTCCCCAATTTCTTTCTGCGTGGAAACGATTATGGGAATATCATTCACAAAAACTTTATACATTTGCAGCTATGATTTTGAATAAAGAAACAGCAAAAAAGACTGCTGAGCTTTTGTTGCAAATTAAAGCAATAAAATTAGAACCACAACAACCTTTTACCTGGGCCAGCGGTTGGAAGTCTCCGATATACTGTGATAACAGGATCATTCTGTCATATCCTGTGATAAGAAATTACGTGAGGGAGAATTTCGCCAGACAGATCGAGGAAAAATATGGGAAACCAGATGTGATCGCAGCAGTGGCAACGGGTGCCATAGGAATTGGTATGCTCGTAGCCGAATATTTAAGCCTTCCATTTGCCTATGTTAGACCTGAGCCAAAAGGTCATGGCAGACAAAACCAGATCGAAGGTAATCTGGAAGAAGGTCAGACCGTAGTGGTCATCGAAGATCTTATTAGTACCGGAAACAGCAGCCTTAATGCGGTGAAAGCTTTAAAAGAGGCCGGCGCCAATGTTAAAGGCATGTTCGCCATCTTTACCTATGGTTTTGATACCTCGGTAGAAAACTTCAAAGATCTTGAGGTAGAACTTCATACTCTTAGCGACTACGAAAACCTGATCGAGACAGCACAGAACACAAATTATATCAATACAGAAGAAGCAGCGATACTCCGCAAATGGAGAGAAGATCCTGCCAACTGGAAACCGTAAATATGAAATTAGAAAGCCCAAAGGTAACCGCCGAAAAGGACCAGCAGGAATTATATACGTTTTTGACCAATGTTGAAAACTATGAGCAGATAATGCCTAGCAGTAAAGAAAAGTTCGAAGTCATTTCTGAAGACTCTTTTCTTTTTCAACTTAAAGGAATGCCTGAAATTAGATTGAAAATTGTTGAGACCAAAGAGCCGGAATTAGTAGTTCTTGGATCAACTTCAGATAAATTCCCTTTTAAACTGAACACTCATATCGCTGACGCCGGAGCAGGCAAAAGCGAAGTGGACATGGATTTTGAAGGAAACTTTAACCCCATGATGAGCATGATGATCAAAGGACCATTGAAGAAATTCATCACTGCCCTTACCGAAAATATTGGTAAACTTTAATTTTTTACCATTTAGTTCAAAGCCGGAAATTCCCGGCTTTTTTATTTAATAAAGTAACTGAATCTCCTTAAGGTCATAAGTTTTAAATACGGCGTCCTCTATTTCCAGGTTCAATTTACCTTCAGTAGTAACTCCCCTAATAATCCCATTAAATTTATCTCCCTCTTTAGATAGAAATGCGGAAACAACATTAAGACGGAACATGTTCTTAGCATATTCTTCCAGGATCTCAGTGCTATTCCTGTAAGGTAACTCCTTCAGTTTTGTTTCAATTTTCAAGATGAGATTTTCCAGAATGTCATCAATATTATAATTCTGGCCGGTTATACTTTTCAGGGAACCCGCTTGGGGTAATCCTTCAAAATCTGTTTGATTTACATTGAGCCCAATCCCGATCACGCTGGCTACTATCCCTTCGGTTTTTACGATATTTTCGATCAGGATGCCACCGATCTTCTTTTTTGCTGACAGAATGTCGTTAGGCCATTTCACCTTCAGGTCTGATATATTCAGCCCTTGTAATCCTTCCAAAACAGCCAGAGCAACGGTAGCACTTAACAGGAAATGTCTGGAAATATTTAATTTTTTCTGAGGATACAGTATGCTGAAAGTTAGGTTCTCCCCTGCTTTGCTGAGCCAATCAGACCCGCGCTGACCTCTACCGGCGGTCTGGGTAACCGCTCTTACGCAAACAGGTTCAAAATCTTTACCTCCCTCGTAAAATTTACGAACAAAGGAATTAGTACTATCAATGGCATTAACTTTGATTATACGCATATAAAAGTATAAGAGATAAGGCGTTAAATCTTCTGCAAACAATCTCTTTAAAAGAGCAAAAAATGATAAATTTGCGTAAATAAATTAATTTAATGTCGAAAAAGGAAAAAAACAGCGATCAACTTATTGCACAAATTATAAAAGGGATAGAGGAAGTTAAAGGTAATGATATTGATATCCTGGACCTTAGAGAAATAGAAAACACAGTTTGCGATTATTTTATAATCTGCAATGGTACTTCCAATACACAGGTTAACGCCATAGTCAATTCCATACAAAAAACAGTTAGTAAAAGCCTGAAAGACAAACCCTGGCATATCGAGGGTAGTGAAAATGCAGAATGGGTGCTTATGGACTACGTAAACGTTGTTGTTCACGTATTCCAGAAGCATATCAGGGAATTTTACGATATTGAGAGCCTATGGGGTGATGCAAAGATCACTTCCATAGAAACAAGTTATTAAATCCAAATCATTAGAAAGACAGAATGGCGAATCAAAAACCAAAGAAAAAATTAGATCCCAAAAAGCCCAAATTTAGTGCCTACTGGATTTATGCTGCGATCATTATAATATTTTTAGGCCTGAATTTGTTTGGTGATGGAGGTTTTTCTGAACCTGCCAAAACAAATCCTGCTGAATTCAAGGAATATCTTCGTAATGGTGATGTGAAGAAAGTTGAGATCATCAACCGTAATGTTGCCAGGGTTTTTCTTACCGAAGAAGCCAAGCAGAAAGATATACATAGGAAAAATATAGACCAGGAATTTCTACCAACCGGTGAAACTCCTACTTATAGCTTCCAGTTTGGTGATCTTCAGAATTTTGAAGATGACATCCAGGAAATCAAAGAAGAGAATAACCTTACTACTGAAGTATCCTATGACACTTCGAGTGATGTTTTAGGCGATCTTTTCTGGGCTTTACTTCCCTTCATTCTTATCATTGGAGTTTGGATCTTTATCATGAGAAAAATGAGCTCTGGTGCCGGAGGTGGCGCAGGAGGACAGATCTTCAATATAGGTAAATCCAAAGCGAAACTATTTGACCAGAATACCGATGTTAAAACATCTTTTAAAGATGTTGCCGGCCTGGAAGGAGCCAAAGAAGAGGTACAGGAGATCGTAGACTTCCTGAAACAACCTGAAAAATATACCGCCCTTGGTGGTAAGATCCCTAAAGGAGCCCTTTTAGTAGGACCTCCTGGAACAGGTAAAACCTTATTAGCGAAAGCCGTTGCTGGAGAAGCCAAAGTTCCTTTCTTCTCATTATCAGGATCAGATTTCGTGGAAATGTTTGTTGGAGTTGGTGCTTCCAGAGTACGTGACCTATTTAAACAGGCAAAAGAAAAATCCCCTTCCATCATTTTCATCGATGAGATCGATGCTATTGGTAGAGCTAGAGGTAAAAGCAATTTCTCAGGTTCTAATGATGAACGTGAAAATACGCTAAACCAGTTATTAACAGAAATGGATGGTTTTGGAACGAACACAAATGTAATTGTGATCGCTGCAACTAACCGTGCAGACGTACTGGATAAAGCCTTGATGAGAGCTGGACGTTTTGACAGGCAGATCTATGTAGATCTTCCAGATCTTAACGAAAGAAAAGAAATATTTGAAGTTCATTTGGCTCCTTTAAAGAAGGTAGCAGATGAGTTAGATACTGAATTCCTTGCTAAACAAACACCAGGATTCTCTGGAGCAGATATTGCCAATGTTTGTAACGAAGCCGCGCTTATCGCTGCAAGAAAAGGAAATAAAGCGGTTGGAAAACAGGATTTCCTTGATGCCGTTGATAGAATTGTTGGTGGACTTGAAAAAAAGAACAAGATCATTACTCCTTCTGAAAAGAAAGCCATCGCATTTCACGAGGCAGGTCACGCAACCGTAAGCTGGATGCTGGAGCATGCCGCACCGCTGGTAAAAGTTACTATCGTACCACGTGGACAGTCTCTTGGAGCTGCATGGTATCTTCCAGAAGAAAGATTGATCGTTAGACCAGAGCAGATGCTGGACGAAATGTGTGCTGCGCTTGGTGGTCGTGCTGCAGAGAAAGTAATATTCAATAAGATCTCTACAGGAGCCCTTAGTGACCTTGAAAAGGTTACAAAGCAAGCCAGAGCTATGGTTACCATTTATGGTCTTAACGATGCGGTAGGAAACCTTACTTATTACGATTCTTCGGGACAAAGTGAATATAATTTCACCAAACCATACAGTGAAAAAACTTCAGAATTGATCGACAAAGAGATCTCTAATCTTATTGAAGAACAATATAGAAGAGCTCTCGATCTATTAGAGCATAACAAAGATAAACTTACCCAGCTGGCTGAAATTCTTCTGGACAAGGAGGTAATATTCAAAGATGACCTTGAAAAGATCTTCGGAAAAAGACCTTTCGAAAAAGAAAAAGCTGAAGGAAGACCTGTTAAGGAGAAGAACAAACTCCACAAAGAGGACGAAAACGGCCAGGAATCCAAGGCATCTAAAGGAAAAGATACTGACGAAGAAGGAGAATTAACCGAAAACGATTCGGTTAATAAGTAGTGTAGAAGTTGAAGTAAAAAATCTGAAATTGAACATTAGTTAATTTCAGATTTTTTAACTTTGATAAAATGACAGTTAGAATCACACCCAAAACCCTATGAATCTATTCAAAAGGTTTCTTAATCCCAAGGCGAAAGCAGATCAGGATCAGGATGTCCCTGAGAAAGCTGACCGGGGGAAATATATGCCGGAGGTTAAACTACCTACCGACGAGCGTTTTATGCTCAATTTTAAAAATAACGGCGGTAAATTCTTATACTGTGTAGATGAAGCTGAAATTCAGGAAGCTTTCGACAATATCTTGTTGGAAAATGACTGGTATGAGAAACAATGTTGTTGTTTCGATGAAAAATTAAAAAGTAAATTTAAAGGTTTCAACCTGGATTTTAATAAATCGGCAGACGCTGAATTTTATTTATCTACCTGTGAATTTCTCGTAGCCAATGATGGCTCTATTTTAATTTCCTCAAACCAGATCAAAGAAAGAAAACTTCACGAACTTCCTTCGAACTTCATTATTTTATCCTCTACAAGCCAGCTGATAGACAATATTGGCGAAGGCCTAAGAGGAATTAAATTCAAGAACAGACAGCAAATTCCTTCCAATATCACCACGATCAAAAATTTTGAAACTCAAAAAGAGGGTGATTTCATGAGTTATGGAAGTAGTACAAAAAACCTATATTTGCTTCTGCTGGAAGATCTGTAATTTATGAGGGAAACCATTATTCGTGCTATTTCAGGATTGTTGTATATATCCATATTGGTCGCTTCAATTCTGTCTTCCGAAGTTATTTTTATTGTACTATTCTATCTTCTAAGCCTTGTTTGTCTTGTTGAGATGCAGAAACTGCTAAGATTAAAAAGCTACGCGCTTTATCTTTTGCAAGCTCTTCTTTTCTATCTTTTCAGCTTCCTGAAGTTTAATCAGGATGCCACAATACTATTATTATTCATTACGATCTTTGTAAACCTTTTTCTAGTCAAGGATCTTATTGTGATAAAAAAGATCCCCGTCTTCGAGAAGAAAAAGTATATCATAATCATATTCTATTTAATATCCTCAACCATTTTTCTAACGCTCATACCAACCATAGAAGGCGTTTTTATCCCGAAACTGGTAATTGGAATATTTTTCCTGATCTGGACTAATGATACTTTTGCTTATCTAATTGGCAAGAATTTTGGAAAAACCAAGCTCTATGAAAAAATATCCCCGAACAAAACTATTGAAGGTTTTGTTGGCGGACTGGTATTTAGCGTTCTAATGAGTTATGGGATATGGTATTACACCAACTTCTTAACCATGTGGTCCTGGCTGGGAATGGCTATTATTCTAAGTATTTTCGGAACACTTGGGGACCTTATTCAATCTAAATTCAAACGACAGGCAGGAGTTAAAGACAGCGGGAAACTGATGCCGGGACACGGCGGATTGTTTGATAGGTTAGATAGTATTATCTTTGCAAGCCCGTTTGTTTATGCCTATTTATATATATTAAATTATGTTTCATAAAGAAGGATACAAAATAATGACGATCACTGCGCTCATTTTGATCGCAATAAACATCGTAACCTACAGTCTGATAAATACTTACTGGGTAAAGTTTGCTATTTTTGCTGTATCTATCGTATTTTTTCTTTTGATCATTCAGTTTTTCAGAAATCCAAAAAGAGAAACGAAGCATAACAATAATCATATCGTCGCTCCTGTAGATGGAAAAGTAGTAGTGATCGAAGAGGTTTACGAAAAAGAATATTTTAAAGATAAGAGACTGCAAATTTCAATCTTTATGTCACCAATAAATGTGCATGTAACACGCCATCCTGTGGGTGGTAAGGTGACATTTAGCAAATATCACCCCGGGAAATTCCTGGTCGCATGGCATCCAAAGTCCAGCGAAGAAAATGAAAGAACTACGGTGGTGGTTAAGAATGAAGTCGCAGGAGAGATCATGTATCGCCAGATAGCTGGCGCCTTGGCCAAAAGAATCGTAAATTACGCTGAAGTTGATACTGAGGTAGTTCAGGGAAGTGACAGTGGATTTATAAAATTTGGTAGCCGTGTAGATGTATTTGTTCCCCTGGGAACAAAAGTGAATGTTGAGATTAACCAAAAAGTAAAAGGAGGCGTTAGTGTGATCGCTGATGTCGCCTCATAATTATTTATGATGGCACAAGAAAATTCAAAATTTCTAAAAGCCTATGATATGGCGAGCAGCACCAGTAAGCAGTTCCCGCCAGATGTGCTTTTACACTTTTACGCTCTTTACAAGAGAGCTACCGAGAAGAACGGATTTTATATCCCGCCAACAGACCAGGGAGATCTTCGAAATGCTTTCAAGATCAATGCACTGGTTCAGGTTAAGGATTTAAGCAAGAAAGAAGCCCAAAAGCGCTACATAGACCTGGTTGAAGAGCATATTGGGGAAATAAAGGATTAAAAAAATATTTCAAATAAAAAAAGAGGACATTTAGTCCTCTTTTTTGTTTCTAAAAGATCTAAGATCCTAGCCCAGGCTTTTCAGACTAGCCTTTAAAGCTTCTATTCTGGCTTCAGCATCGGCCTTCTTTGTTTTTTCTATTTCCACCACTTTCTCTGGGGCATTGTTCACAAATCTTTCGTTAGAAAGCTTCTTGTCTACAGATTTCAGGAAACCTTCAGTATAAGTAAGTTCTTCCTGGATCTTTGCTTTCTCAGCTTCAACATCTATTGCACCAACAATAGGAATAAAGTATTCGTTAGACCTAACTCTAAAAGAAAGAGCACCGTCTACAGAGCTATCTACATATTCCATATTGCCAATATTACCCATTTTGGCGATCACCGAATCAAAGGTCTTAGATGTATTCTCATTATTCAGAATACTCAGATCTATTTCGTTCTTAAAGGAAATATTCTTATCCTTTCTGATCTTTCTAACCCCGGCAATCACTTCTGCTGCATGGGCAAATTCCCTAATTATCTTTTCATCGAAATTCTTCTGTTCAGGCCATTTTGCAACGATCAATGCTTCTTCCGGAGAACGCTCGGTAATTTCCTGCCAGATCTCTTCGGTCACAAATGGCAGAAAAGGATGAAGGATTTTCAGGTTATCCTCAAGGATCGCAATAATTTCTTTAAATGTCTTTGCGTCCATAGGCTCACCATAAGCCGGCTTCACCATTTCCAGGAACCAGCTACAGTAATCATCCCAAACAAGTTTATAAGTAGACATCAATGCATCACTAATTCTGTATTTTGAATAATGATCTTCGATCTCCTCTATTGTTTTCTGAAATTTGGATCTATACCAGTCGATAGCCATTCTGGCAGTTTCGGGTTGGTCGATCTCTTCTGAAATCTCCCATCCTTTTACTAAACGGAAGGCATTCCAAATCTTATTGGTAAAGGCACTACCCTGCTTACAGAGATCCTCATCGAACATAAGGTCGTTTCCGGCAGGTGAACTTAAAAGCATCCCTACTCTTACTCCATCTGCACCGTATTGCTCGATCAAACCAAGCGGGTCTGGTGAATTACCAAGAGATTTCGACATTTTTCGTCTTTGCTTATCCCTTACAATCCCGGTTAGATAAACATTTTTAAATGGTCTTTCTCCTCTATATTCATAACCTGCCATGATCATCCTTGCAACCCAGAAGAATAAGATCTCTGGTGCCGTTACAAGATCGTTGGTAGGATAATAGTATTGTATTTCCTTATTTTCAGGCTCAAGGATTCCATTAAATACGCTCATTGGCCATAACCAAGAAGAGAACCAGGTATCTAAAGCATCCTTATCCTGAGTAAGGTTCGCAGCTCTCAAATCATTATTACCGGTTGCTTTCCTGGCCTTTTCCAGGGCTGCTTCGGCAGTTTCAGCTACTACAAAGTCATTTTTGCCTGAGCCATAATAATAGGCCGGAATCTGGTGTCCCCACCACAATTGACGGGAAATATTCCAGTCACGAACATTCTCCATCCAGTGACGGTAAGTATTCAGGAATTTATCAGGCACAAGATTTATCTCATCTCCAACCACTGCATCCAAAGCTGGCTGAGCCATTTCTTTCATCTTTAGGAACCACTGGTCACTTAGCTTTGGCTCTATTACCGCACCAGTACGCTCGCTGGTTCCAACTTTATTTACATGATCTTCAACTTTATCAAGGAAACCAGATAACTCCAGTTCTTCAACGATTTCAGCTCTAACTACAAAGCGATCTTTACCTTCATAATGCAAACCATATTCGTTCAAGGTCGCATCATCATTAAAGATATCGATCACATCCAGATTATGTTTATCTCCAAGATTCTTATCGTTCTCATCGTGAGCCGGAGTTACCTTTAAACATCCCGTCCCGAATTCCATATCTACATACTCATCTTCAATAATAGGAATGGTTCGGTTGCAAATTGGCACAATAGCCTTCTTACCCTTCAGATGCTCGAATCTTTCGTCGTTAGGATTTATACAAATAGCAGTATCCCCTAAAATCGTCTCCGGCCTGGTAGTGGCAATAGTTAGATATTCATCACTGCCGTCTATTTTATATTTTAAATAGTAAAGCTTACCATTTCTTTCTTCATAATTCACTTCTTCGTCTGAAAGCGTGGTCTTGGCCTGGGGATCCCAGTTTACCATCCGGTAACCACGATATACCAGTCCTTTTTCGTAAAGGTCTACGAATACCTTGATCACAGATTCAGACATTTCCTTATCCATGGTGAACTTAGTACGTTCCCAATCACAGGAAGCTCCAAGTTTCTTTAATTGCTGCAGGATGATACCTCCATGTTTATGGGTCCAGTCCCACGCATGCTGTAGAAATTCGTCACGACTTAGGTCGTTCTTTTCAATTCCTTCTGCCTTAAGTTTGGCAACCACCTTTGCCTCTGTAGCAATAGAAGCATGGTCTGTTCCAGGTACCCAACAGGCATTGTATCCTTTTAAACGCGCACGTCTAACCAGAACATCCTGAATGGTATTATTAAGCATATGTCCCATATGCAGAACACCGGTCACGTTTGGTGGAGGGATCACAATGGTATAAGGCTCTCTCTCATCAACTTCAGAATGAAAATAGTTGTTTTTCATCCAGTAGTCATACCACTTATCCTCTACTTTTTTCGCATTGTATTGTGAAGCAATTGCCATTTCTTGGTCTGATTTTTGAAATAATGGCAAAAGTAATTATTAATGAAGGATTATGAAAGCTGCTGAATTGATATAAATTTTGAGAATTGAATTAATTCAGCTTATCTTTACTATTCCGCTAAATTTTTAAAATATGAAAAAACTAATCGCAATAGCCATTTTTATCTTTGCAGCCGTATCTGTGGCTCAGGCTCAGAAAGTCGCTAAGATGGAATTTAAATCAGAAACTATTGATTATGGTGAAATTAAAAAAGGCAGTGATGGCCTTAGAGTCTTTGAAGTAAAAAACATTGGAGATGCTCCTTTAGTTATCGAAGATGTAAAATCCAGCTGCGGTTGTACCGTACCTAAAAAACCAGATGCTCCAATTATGCCGGGCGAAACTGGTGAGATCCAGGTGAAGTATGACACTAAAAGAGTTGGACCAATAAGAAAGACCGTAACTGTTTATTCAAATTCAGACGAACCAGTAAAAGCATTGAAAATTAAAGGTGCTGTCATTGATACTGACAGTGAGAAAACCGAAAGTTAATTTTTAATGACCTTAAATATTAGAGCCTTCCATATTGGAAGGCTTTTTTTATGCCTATTATCATATTACAACTGGAATAATATGAATTTATTAATCTAACCTGCTTAAAAACAAAAAATACCGGATTATTACCAGCTATAATTATAGATTCATAGTTTAATTTTGCAATTTTGCAATCCACAAATAAATAGCTATGCCTAAAATTTCAAATAAAGGGCTGGAAATGCCCGAATCTCCTATAAGAAAACTGGTTCCTTTCGCTGAAGCAGCTACCAAAAAGGGCCGTAAAATATACCAACTTAATATTGGCCAACCAGATATTAAGACTCCACAAGGAGCTTTAGATGCGGTAAGAAATCATGACATCGAGGTACTGTCTTACAGTCATTCAGCTGGTTTTGAAGAATACAGAGAGAAACTTGCGGGATATTACCAGAAGTCTTCTCTTCCGGTAGAAAAAGATGATATCATCATTACTACTGGTGGCTCTGAAGCTCTGTTATTTGCCATGGGAAGCATTACAGACCCAGGTGACGAGGTGATCATTCCTGAACCATTTTATGCTAATTATAATGGATTCGCGACAGCTTCGGGAGTTAAGATCAAACCTATTCAGTCAAGTATAGAAAATAATTTCGCCTTACCTCCAATTTCAGAATTCGAAAAATTAATTTCAGAAAAGACAAAAGCGATCATCCTTTGTAATCCAGGAAATCCAACTGGATATCTTTATACCAAGGAAGAAGTAAAGCAACTGGCAGATCTTGCTTTGAAACATGACCTATTCATAGTTTCAGATGAAGTTTACAGAGAATTTGCATACGAAGGTGCCGTGCACCATTCTATTATGAGCATTCCAGAATTGTCAGAAAATGCGATCATGGTAGATTCAGTTTCCAAGCGTTACAGTATGTGTGGAGCTCGTATTGGTTGCCTGGTATCGAAGAATAAAGAGGTTATGGCTACTGCCATGAAATTTGCTCAGGCGAGACTAAGCCCTCCTACCTTCGCTCAAATAGCCAGCGAAGCAGCTTTAGACACTCCGCAGTCATATTTCGATGATGTTATCGAGCAGTATACTTTCAGAAGAAATCTTCTGGTAGATGGTCTTGAGAAAATTGAAGGTGTTAAGGTTGCAAAGCCAAAAGGAGCTTTTTATTGCATTGCCGAATTACCGGTAGAGAATGCCGATGATTTCGCTAAGTGGTTACTGGAGAGTTTTGAAGATGATAACGAAACTATCATGGTTGCTCCGGCGGCAGGTTTCTATTCTACCCCGAACACTGGGATGAACCAGGTGAGAATCGCATATGTATTGAAGAAAGAAGACCTGGAAAGAGCCATCGTAATATTAGAGAAAGCTTTAAAGCAATATAATCAGCAAAATTAATGCAGGTTCTGCGCAATTTTTCTCTGAAAGATTACAATAGTTTCGGCATAGACGTCAAGGCCGGGAAATTCGTTTCCATTAAAAACCTTGATGACCTTAGAACCGTTCTTAGAAAAAATTACGCATCAGAATTATTTGTTCTTGGTGGCGGCAGCAATATGCTTTTAACGCAGGATATCAGCAAAACTGTTATTCACATTGCTCTTAAAGGTAAAGAGATCATTTCTGAAGACGAGAACGAAGTGATCGTTCAGGCAGCTGCGGGTGAAAACTGGCATAAGTTTGTTTTATGGACTCTGGAACAGGATTTTGGCGGACTTGAAAATCTATCACTTATTCCTGGAAACGTGGGCACCGCCCCTATTCAGAATATAGGAGCTTATGGAGTGGAGCTTAAAGACAGTTTTTTAAGCTGCAAGGCCATGAATGTGCAAACCCTGGAGGAAAAGGAATTCAGCCTCGAGGATTGTGATTTTGATTATCGAAATTCTGTTTTTAAAAATAGACTAAAAGGTCAATACATCATTACCTCGGTAAAATTCAGGTTAACCAAAAAGGATCATAAGCTTCATACAGAATATGGGGCAATCAGGTCTGAATTGGAAAAACAAGAAATTGCTTCACCAACAATTCAGGATATATCTAAGGCGGTCATCGCTATAAGGAACTCAAAATTGCCAGATCCCAAGAAGATAGGGAACAGCGGTAGTTTTTTTAAGAATCCAATAATTAGTAAAGAGCAGTTCGAGAAATTAGAAACTGAACATCCTGGAGTTCCCTCCTACCATGTTTCAGATAACGAAATAAAGGTACCGGCGGGCTGGCTTATAGACCAGGCAGGATTTAAAGGTTACAGAAGCGGAGACGCAGGAGTTCATAAAGACCAGGCATTGGTATTGGTAAATTATGGCGCTGCGACCGGACAGGAAATACTGTCACTTTCAAAAAACATCCAGCAAACTATCAAAAATAAATTTGGTATAGACCTGGAAGCTGAAGTGAATATCATATAAAAAAACCGGGAAATACGATCATCGCGTTTCCCGGTTATTTCTTATTTAAGAAAGTAAATTTCTTAAGCTTTTTTCATTACTACAGCGTCAATTACATGTACAACTCCGTTTGAAGCATCTACATCTGTCATAACCACTGTTGCTTTATTTCCATTTTCATCTGTAAGGATCACATTTTCACCTTCGATAGAAGCTACTAATTTTCCTCCACCTACAGTAGAAATTTCATATTTACCATCGTTATCCTGGATCGCCTGCACCAGTTGTTGAGAAGTTACCTCTCCAGAAACAACATGATATTTTAAGACGTCGGCAAGTTTTTCTTTATTCTCTGGTTTAAGAAGTGATTCTAAAGTCGCTTTATCTACTTTATTAAAAGCAGCGTTATGTGGAGCGAATACTGTAAATGGTCCTTCTTCAGTTTTAAACATTTCAGCCAGTTCAGCAGCTTTCAATGCAGTTACCAAAGTACTTAAGGTATCGGTCTCCATTGCTTTTGCAGCAATACTGTTGGATTCCATTTCCATTTTTTCTTTTTCGGCCTGCATTTCAGCTTCTTTCTCAGCTTCCATTTGTTCCATGCGTTCTTTCTCTGCCTGTTCCTTTTTCTTATTATCTTCACATGAAGTGAAAACGATTGCAGAAAGAGCAAGAACCGTAAATAACATTTTAATTTTCATAATTATAGTCTTTTTTTAGTGTTAACGGTGCAAGATATTGTGCAAAAGCCTTTTATAGCTTCTTTTTTGATTAAAGTTTAGTTAAATAGTGTAAAGACTATATTAATGACACGTCCTATTTTTAGTTGCTTTTTTTTATTGTTATTTTTGCATCAGAATCTTAAGGACATGAAACTTTTAATAATAAGCATAATATTACTAGGTCTCGCTTTCGCGGGGATCGCTATTAAAATCTGGGGAAAAAAGGACGGAAAGTTTGCCGGAACCTGCGCCAGCCAGAATCCTTACCTAAACAAATCTGGAGAACCCTGCAGCTTCTGTGGTAAATTACCAGATGAAATTGAAAACTGTTCAGATAAACCAAAGACTGTTTAAGCTGAATGGGAGCAATTTTATTGGGGCTGTTTATTGTTGTAAGCTTAGTTAATCTACTCTACTTTTTTTCATTTTTCTCATTTGCCACTTCTGGCATAAAATCCAAGATACATCCTGAAGTCCCGGTTTCAGTGATCATCTGCGCAAAGAATGAGGAGGAAAATCTAAAGAATTTCTTGCCGGCCATTCTGGAACAGGATTACCCGGAGTTTGAGGTGATCGTTATAAACGACGCTTCTACAGATGGAACTCTGGAAATAATTGAAGACTTTCAGAAAACAGACCCGAGAATTAAAATTGTAAATGTTCAGAACAACGAAGCGTTCTGGGCAAATAAAAAATATGCCTTAACCCTAGGCATCAAAAAGGCGAAAAACACTCATCTTTTATTTACCGATGCCGATTGTGCGCCCCAGACCAAGAACTGGATCAGGGAAATGTCGGCAAATTTTCAACCTGGTAGCTCTATCGTGCTAGGTTATGGGGGATATTTTCAGCATTCGGGAAGCTTACTGAACAAACTTATACGCTTCGAGACCTTACTAACTGCGATTCAATATTTTTCTTACGCTAAATTAGGTTCCCCTTATATGGGTGTAGGGAGAAATCTTGCCTATACTTCTACGAAATTCTATGAAATGAAAGGCTTTGCGAATCATCTTCATTTAAGGTCTGGCGACGATGATCTTTTTGTGAACGAAGCTTCTACCCCAGACAATACGGCTATTTGTTTTCATCCAGATGCCATTACGAGAAGTGTTCCTAAAAGCAGTTTTGGCGAGTGGTTTCACCAAAAACGCAGGCATGTTTCAGTAGCCGGACATTATAAGACTAAACACAAAGTATTACTTGGAACTTTTTTCACTTTCAGAGTAATCTTCTGGGTGCTATTTACGGCTATGATGATCTTGCAGGTTTATCCACAGATTGCTCTTGGTATTCTGGCCCTAAAACTTATCACCGAAGCCTTTGTATACATTAAAGCAGGAAAGAAATTAAATGAAAGTGACGTGGTTTGGTTATTTCCATTTTTTGATCTTTTTTTGATTTTCATGCAATTAGCTATCTTTATAGCTAACCTCATCTCAAAACCTAAGCATTGGAAATAAATCCTGACCATCTTCTTGATAAGATCAGGGAGGCAAAAAACGGGAGTCAATCGGCTTTCAACTATCTTCTGGATAAATACTGGAACGATGTCTACGGTTTTCAGCTTAAGAAGACCAAAAACGAATATGAGTCTGAAGATATCACCATTCAGACATTTTCTAAAGCTTTCAACAAAATAGAGAGTTTTGATGAAAATTACTCGTTTACCACCTGGCTTATTGCCATTTCCAAAAACATTCACATAGACCAGGTTAGAAAGAAAAATGCTTCCATCAGGTCGCGTACCTCCATGCAGGATGAAGAAAGGGTTTATGAGATCGCTGATGAAACCCCCGGCATAGAAGATAAATTGATCAAGGAACAGAACCTAGAGCAACTTCTTGCAGATATCAAGCAATTGAAACCGCATTATCAACAAGTGATCAATCTTAGGTTTTTTCAGGAGAAATCTTATAAAGAAATTGCTGCTATCCTCGATGAGCCTATGAATAATATCAAGGTTAAACTGCTAAGAGCGAAGAAGCTTCTGGCAGAAATTATCGAACTTAGAAAGAGCTAAGTAAGGATTTAAATCCTACCGAGTCTAATTTATGCAGTTCATGATATTATTGTATCTTTGAAACTCAGATTTTTGCTATGAATACAGACGTTGCGCCCGTAAAATCCAAAACAGAAAGAAAGCCAAAACCAAAATGGCTTAGAGTTAAACTTCCTACCGGTAAGAAATATACCGAATTAAGGAGCCTGGTAGATAAGTATGATCTTCATACTATCTGCACCTCTGGTAGTTGCCCTAATATGGGTGAATGCTGGAGTGAAGGTACGGCTACCTTTATGATCCTTGGTAATGTTTGTACCAGGTCATGTGGTTTTTGCGGCGTTAAGACCGGAAGACCGGAAACTGTAGATTGGGATGAACCAGAAAAAGTTGCGAGATCCATTAAATTAATGCAGATCAAGCATGCCGTGGTAACAAGCGTAGACCGTGACGACCTTAAAGATATGGGATCTATTATCTGGGCTGAAACTGTAAAGGCAATTAGAAGAATGAACCCGGAAACTACACTGGAAACACTTATTCCAGATTTCCAGGGGAACGAAAGAAATATAGACAGGATCATTGAAGTGATGCCAGAGGTGGTTTCTCACAATATGGAGACTGTAAAAAGACTTACCAGAGAAGTTAGAATTCAGGCAAAATACGATCGAAGCCTTGCTGTTTTAAAATATCTTAAGGATAATGGTATTAGAAGAACCAAATCTGGGATCATGCTAGGCCTTGGAGAACAGGAAGAAGAAGTGATCCAAACCCTTAAAGATCTAAGAGAAGCCGGAGTAGACGTAGTTACTATTGGCCAGTATTTACAGCCTAGTAAAAAACACTTACCGGTTAAGCAATTTATCACTCCAGACCAATTCAAAAAATATGAAGAAATAGGGCTGGATCTAGGATTCAGACATGTTGAAAGCAGCGCCCTGGTTAGATCTTCATACAAAGCACAGAAACATATTAATTAGTCACTGAATAATGGCTAAAACAATTAATATTGCCATTAATGGTTTTGGCAGGATAGGGCGAAATCTTTTCAGAATTCTTCTTGATCATCCCGTGATCAAGGTCGTTGCCATTAATGATATTCATGACGCTAAAAGCCTGGCGCATCTCTTAAAATACGACAGTATTCACAGAACCCTGAAGGCTGAAGTGTCTTCGACCGATTCTGAGATCGTTGTGAATGGAAGAAAAATTCCTCTTCTAAATCATAAAGATCCGGCTGGTATTCCCTGGAATGAGTATGGGGTAGAATGCGTTGTTGAAGCTTCCGGAAAGTTCAAAACTGAAGAAACTTTAAAAGGCCATTTAAAAGACGGAGTTAGAAAGGTAATTCTTTCGGTTCCGCCGCAGGATGATAATATTAAAATGGTTGTTCTGGGAGTCAACGATGATATTCTCGATGGCTCAGAAATGATCATATCTAATGCCTCCTGTACCACTAATAATGCCGCTCCAATGCTTAAAGTGATCAATGATCACCTGGAAGTAACGCAGGCTTACATCACTACAGTTCACTCATACACATCAGACCAAAGCCTGCACGACAAACCACATAGAGACCTTAGGAGAAGTCGTGCTGCCGCTCAGTCTATTATTCCTACTACTACTGGGGCTGCAAAAGCTTTAACAAGTATTTTCCCAAAGCTTAGTGAGGTGATTGGAGGTTGCGGTATTAGGGTTCCTGTTCCTAATGGATCCCTAACCGATATGACCCTTAATGTAAATAAAGATACCAGTATCGAAGAAGTTAACGCCCTCTTTAAAAAGGCTTCTGAGAGCTATATGAAGGGTATTATTGAATATACTGAAGATCCAATAGTTTCCATAGATATTCTAGACAACAGTCATAGTTGCATTTTTGATGCTCAAATGACCTCAGTAATAGGTGGAAAACTGGTAAAATTGATCGGCTGGTATGACAACGAAATTGGCTACTCAAATCGTCTTATCGATTTAATTTCACTCATTAACGATAAATAGCTATATTTAACGACATTAACAGCTTCTTGCTATTTTTCCCGAATGAAGAACTTAAAGCTTATCTTTTTATTAGCATGTTGTTTTGTGCTCTTTGGATTTCAGGATTCACAGGTTAGTGAAAACCAGCCGGAACCCGAGCAAATAAAACAATTACTTAGCCAGGCAGAGAAATCTATTGATATGATGCTTTTTGACAAAGCTCAGAATCAGCTCAATAAGTCCCTGGAATTAGCAAAACGCATAGACCATAAACGGTATATTGCGCTCACCAGTAGTATTCTTGCCAGGATGTATAGTGTTCGGCATGAATATGATAAGGGTATAACTCAACTTGAAAGAGCGATTTCCATCCAAAGGGAAATTGGAGATAAAGCAGGTTTGAATTATTCCTACATCATGTATGGAAAATTACTGAATTCCAAAGACGAAAATGACCGTGCGTTGAAATATCTGGATCTTGCTATGGAGTATTACCAGGAACAGGAGAATTCAGAGCAAATGGGTGTAATTGCCCTTAATAAGGCAATCATATTTCTTTTCAGTAAAAAAGACCATGCTCGGGCAATGTCTGAATTGAATAATGCAGAGATCTACCTGGAAGGAAGCACCAATAAATATGAAATTACCCGCCTGCATTATTTTCTAGCCAGAGCCTATAGCATGGAAGGAAATTTTGAGAAGGCCGAACAAGCCGCAAAAGGAGCCTTAGAAATTGCTGAAAAAGGGAATTTCACTGGCATGACCATGTATACTTATGGTATCCTGAGTGAAATCGAAGAAGAAAGAAATAACCCTGCCGCTGCCCTAGCCTACCTTCAAAAAATGAACAAGGAAAGGGACGAGGTATTTAATGCAAATAAAGAGGCTTTAGCAAAAGAAGCAGATGCCAGATACGGGGTCGATGCTTTAAAAAATACTCTGGATGAATTAACTATTCAAAATGCGGAGCAGGAAAGAACCCTGAAAGTAAATAAACTCACCACGATTTTAAGTGTTGCTTTAATAACAATACTATCTCTTTTAACCCTTTCTCTTTATAAGAACAACAATCTTAGGGCGAGAGCGAATGAACTGCTTCAGAAAAAGAATTCTGAACTGGTTCTGGCCAAAGAAAATGCTGAAAAAGCGTCACTGGCAAAAGCTCAATTCCTAACTACGATCACTCATGAATTACGAACACCATTGTACGCGGTAACGGGGCTCACCCATCTTTTGCTTGAAGAAAGCCCTACCGAAAGCCAGAAGGAACATCTTAATTCCCTGAAATTCTCAGGTGAATATTTATTATCACTTATCAATAACATTCTTGACCTCAACAAACTTGAGGCTAACAAGGTTGAAATTGTAAATTCCAATTTCGATCTTAAAAAGAGAATGTCTGATGTTCTTATCGCTTTAAAGAATTCTGCCGACGAAAGGAACACAAAAATACACTTCGATTTCGACGAAGAGATCCCGAATAAGTTGAGCGGAGATCCACTTAAAATCTCTCAAATACTTATAAACCTTATTGGAAATTCCATAAAATTCACTGAAGACGGAGATATCTGGATCGAGGTTAAGAAGACCAAACAGTTAGATAAGAATATCACTCTTTTATTTGAGATCAAGGATAACGGTGAAGGTATTGGAAAAGAAAAGCAGAAAGCGATTTTCGACAATTTCACCCAGGGCTCTACCCAGATCAACAGAAAATTTGGAGGAACCGGACTGGGGCTATCTATTGTTAAGAACCTACTAAGTCTTCTTGGGAGTGAGATCGACCTTGAGAGTGATCTTGGAAAAGGTTCAAAATTCACTTTCGAACTGGATTTTGAGATCCCGGAAGCTGAACTTAGAAAAGTCGCCGCGGCCACTCCAGCGATCGATGAAACCAAACTTACCAACGACATCATGGAAGACAAGCGTATCCTTGTAGTAGAGGATAACAAGATCAACCAGATGATCACCCGTAAGATCCTTGAAAAGAATAAGGTTATTTGTGATGTAGCCGATAACGGAACCGTTGCTATCGAAAAGGTACAGAATAATGATTTCGATCTTATTTTAATGGATATTCATATGCCTGGAATAAGCGGAATTGAAGCCACCATCGAGATCAGAAAATTTGATGAGTCTATTCCGATCATTGCGCTTACGGCAGTGACCCTGGATGATAATCTTGATGAATTCTATCTGAATGGTTTTAACGATATTATTCCTAAACCATATAAAACGGAAGAGTTCTTCCATAAGATCAATAAATATCTTGCTGCTAGGGAAACCGCAGTTTAAACTTTTGGCATACGCTTTGTAAAGAATAGGGCAAATTGAATTATATAGAAAAGATTTTTATATAGTTTGAATTAGCCAAAAAGAAAAAGAGGTGTTTTTACACCTCTTTTTTATTGATGAAATTTTGGATCTGATTATCAAAATCAGCTTTCCCTCCGCCTAAAAATTCTACTTCTATAGGCAGATAATACAGTTTATTCAGAGGCAATTTATCCTTCAGCCTCATATAGTCCTTTTCAGTAGTCAGTATCCTGGATTGCTTTGATAATTGCTCGATCTCTTTTTCAGAGAAATTATGGTGGTCTGGAAATTTGAAATGCTTCAGCTCAATATCTTTTGCATTTAGGAACTCCAGCAATGGTTTGGGATTGGCAATACCGGTCACGAGCGCAAATTCTGATTCCCTTATATCTTCTATCCTAATACTCTTTTCTGAAGAAATTATTTTTTCAGAATATTTGATCGTACTAAAAAAAACAGACTGCTCTGAATTTGGCTTTAATCTCTTTCTGATCTTCTCCATTTCAGCAATCCCAAGATTCCCGGGGCATTTGGTCACCACGATGATGTTTGCCCTCTCTGCTCCTGCAGAAGACTCCCTTAGATTACCGGCAGGCAGTATCAGGTCATCTACATAAAGATCTCCATAAGCAGTTAGAAGTATATAGAAACCTGCCTCGACTTTTCTATGTTGGAAAGCATCATCAAGCAGAATAACATCTGGAGAAAATTGCATAAGCTCAGAAATTCCTTCCCTCCTGTTCGCATCAACAGCCACGATAGCCTCAGGATATTTATTTTTGAACTGTAAAGGTTCGTCTCCTGACTTATTTACGGAATCCTCAGCTTTTACCAGTTGAAAACCCTTGCTATCCCTCTTATAACCACGACTAAGGGTAGCAACCTTATTATTTTCGCTTAATATTTTCAGCAAATATTCAATCATTGGAGATTTACCTGTTCCACCCATGTTGAGATTTCCCACAGCGATCACCGGGAAATCGTAAGATTCAGATTTTAGAAGATCTGCATCATAAAGTTTATTCCGAACCTTTGTCACGCCATGGTAAATGAGGGAAAAGGGAAAAAGTAATTTTCTTGGATTCGGCATGAAAGGCTTTGTATAATATTTATATTTGAATAGCTGTTGAGAAATACTTTGAAAATGGACATTAATTCCACAATTCTCAGCTCCTATGCGTTCTAAATTGATAGCTAAAATATTAAATTATGATCATACAGGAAGTAATCGACCTGATAGAAGATTTTGCTCCATTAAATTATGCTGAAGACTTTGATAATGTTGGGCTGCTGGTAGGCGATTCTAAAACTGAAGTCTCAGGCGCGTTAATTACCCTCGATACTCTAGAAGCTACCGTGGAAGAGGCAATTGCAAAAAATTGCAATCTTATTATCAGTTTTCATCCTATCATCTTTTCAGGATTAAAAAAATTAACCGGGAAAGACTATGTTCAAAGAACAGTTCTAAAGGCGATAAAGAATGACATCGCGATTTATGCCATTCATACTGCCCTGGACAATCAGCACAAAGGTGTGAACGATATGATCTGCGAGAAATTAGGACTTAAAAACAGGCAGGTCCTGATCCCTAGAAAAGATTCCATTAAAAAGCTTACTACTTTTGTTCCGGTAAAAGATGCCGATAAAGTAAGAGAAGCCCTGTTTTCTGCCGGAGCGGGAAGCATTGGAAATTATGATAATTGCAGTTTTAATATTACCGGTAAGGGAAGTTTTAAAGGCAATGAAGAATCGAATCCAGTGGTTGGCGAAAAAGGCTCGGTTCATTTTGAAGAGGAATCACAAATTGGGGTGACCTACTCCGCCCACCTGGAATCCCAGATCCTGAAAAACCTTTTTAGCTCCCATCCATATGAAGAGGTCGCTTACGAGATCCATAGCCTGGAAAATAAAAATCAGCACCTTGGAATGGGAATGATCGGGGAGCTAGAATCTGAAATAAATGAAAAGGAATTCCTTAACCAGGTTAAATCTACATTTCACAGCGGTTGTATAAGACATTCAAAATTATTGCATAAGCCTATTAAAAAGGTCGCAGTACTTGGTGGAAGTGGCGCCTTTGCGATCAATAATGCCAGAGCTGCCGGAGCTGATATTTTTATTACGGCAGATCTAAAATACCATGACTTCTATAAAGCCGAGGAAAAGCTGGTATTGGCAGATATTGGACACTATGAAAGTGAACAGTTTACAAAAAATTTACTATATTCTTTTCTTAGCAAAAAAATTAGTAGTTTTGCACTTATTTTAGCAGATACAAATACCAATCCAATACATTATTTATAATATGGCGAAAAAAAACGATGTTACTGTAGAAGAGAAGTTAAGATCACTGTACGATCTTCAGTTGGTGGATTCGCGAATTGATGAAATTAGAAACGTACGTGGTGAATTACCTCTAGAAGTTGAAGATCTGGAAGATGAAGTAGCAGGTTTAAACAGACGCCTGGAGAAACTGGATGCGGACATAGAAGTCATTGAAAATGACATCAAGAACAAGAAGAACCAGATCGAGGAGTCTAAAACTACGATCAAGAAATATTCTGAGCAACAAAAGAATGTTCGTAACAACAGAGAATTCAACGCTTTAAGCAAAGAGGTAGAATTCCAGGAGCTTGAGATCGAACTTTCTGAGAAGCACATCAAGGAATATAAGGTAAAGATCGAGCAGAAGAAAGAAATTATTGCTCAGACTAAAGAAAAACTTGCTGAGCGTGAGGCACACCTTAAGCACAAGAAAGGTGAGCTTGATGAGATCCTGAAAGAAACTGAAAAAGAAGAGCAGGCTCTTATCGACAAGTCTAAAGAATATGAGAAAAATATTGAAGAAAGACTTGTTACCGCTTATAAAAGAATAAGAAGCAATGTAAAGAACGGTCTTGCAGTTGTACCTGTAGAGCGTGGAGCTTCTGGTGGTTCATTCTTTACTATTCCACCACAGGTGATCATGGAAATCGCTGGTCGTAAGAAGATCATCACAGATGAGCACAGTGGTAGAATATTGGTAGACGAAGAACTGGCTAAAGAAGAACAAGAAAAAATGGAAGGTATGTTCAAAAGGTTCTAAGCCTTTTTAGAACACCTTAATCTTTTAACTGCCTGGAAAATAACAGTAAGATCTCAGGATCTGAAGCAAAAGTTTTTCAGGCAGTTTTTTTATGCCCTAAAATTCAAACTCCCACCGGATTAACAAGTATTTCACATTAATCGATCAATTATGGGCTATCTTTAGAGAACCCAATTTCGATGAATATGAGAACTTTAATTATCCTATTTTGCTTCAGCGCATGCCTTATTTCCTGCAACAATTCCAGCAAAGAGAAAGATGATCTTTCTGCGGAGAATGATTCTTTAGAATATAAGAATGACCTAGGCTCTTCTGCCCAGGATCAACCCATAAATGCAGAGGAAGGAACTCCGAAGGAAGAGAAAAAAACTGAAGTAGATCGAACTGAGAATGCTAATTCTGCTACAACAATTTCCGGTACTTATTTAAACACAGAACACCAGGAAGATACTTCCTGTAAATGTTATTGTCTTGATGTTGCCACCGGTGGTTCTTCAGAATTATGCCTGAAAGAAAATGAAATGTATATCAATGCGCGATTTCAGCAAGATGGGAATAACATCAATATTTTTTATAATGGCAGATCTGCAAAAACAACTGCTGAAAAAATTCCGTGGGATAAATTTGAGACTGGTATGCCAATTGCAGTCTTAAGCCCGGAGCCTAATGGTGATCTAAAGCTTGACTGGAAAGGATTCAGAATAGATGGTGAGATCGCTATAGACTACGCATTACTTGGAAAGAAAACCCTTGAAGGAACCTATAAAAAGAAATAACTATGAAATTTTTGATTTTAAACTTTATTAGTCTGCTACTTTTAGCCTGTGGTAATCAGGCTGAAAAAAGCAATGCTACCAAAACAGAGATCGCCAACGCCGAACCTGTAGAAGTACCCGTACAGGATGGAATGAAAAAGGCCTATTTCGCCAGTGGCTGTTTCTGGTGCGTCGAAGCCGTATATGAAAGCGTTCAGGGCGTCGAGGAGGCCATTTCAGGATATTCTGGTGGTCATACCAAGAATCCGACTTACGAGCAAAGCAACACCGGTAGAACTGGTCATGCCGAAGCGGTTGAAGTGATTTATGATCCAGAGGTGGTGAGTTTTAAGACCCTGGTCGAGGTATATTTTGGCTCTCAGGATCCAACCCAGGTAAATGGACAGGGACCAGACCGAGGTTCGCAATACAGATCGATCATCTTTTATCAGAACAAAGAACAGAAAAATATAATTGAGGAAGTAAAGGCCGAGGTTGCCAAAAATTACGATGAGCCTATCGCCGCTGAAATCTTACCATTTCAAAAATTCTGGAAAGCAGAGGACTACCATCAGAATTATGAAAAAAACAATCCTAACAATCCTTATATCAGGAATGTTTCAATCCCAAGACTTAACAGGTTCAAATCGAAGTTTCCTGAGCTATTGAAAGAGAATCAACATTCTAATTCGAGCGAATAAAAAATGACTAATTAGAAAAAGGATATTGTCCTATAGAAGGAATAAAAGTATAAGCCTGCTCTTGAGCGGGCTTTATTTTTTGATGAGTTTTATAATCTCCTTCTCCACCTCTTCACTATCCCATTTTTCTTCTATGTGCGGAATTTCCATCACCTGATCCATGATGCCCCGTTGATAATCTCCAATTTTTAAAGCATCGGCATAGGCTTTATCTGAAAAAGTTACCCGGGAGTATAAAGGAGTCCATAGTTCGGGATGTTCCTGCGCAAATTTCTTTTCGATCTTCTTCCTTAAAAGGAACATGGGATCTGCCGTTTTAGAGCTCATTTCAACGAAATTGCGATAACTGAGTTCGGCTATGGCATCCGCATTCGGTTTTCTTTCAGTCTGATATTCTTCAAAGATCTGTTCCCAGTCATCACCGTATTTGTTCATCTTATCATTCAACACAGAAATATCTTCAAAACCGGCATTCATTCCCTGCCCGTAAAATGGTACAATAGCATGGGCAGAATCGCCTACCAGCGTTATCTTATCGTAATAAGACCAAGGAAAACATTTTATGGTCACCATGGCACTGGTTGGGTTTTTGAAGAAGTCCTTCTTCAAATTAGAGATCTCGTCTTTGATATCTGGAAAGTAGTTCTCAAAAAACGCGTCTGCATCCTGCTCTGTCTTTATACTTTCAAAAGACACTTCACCTTCAAAAGGCATGAACAAGGTACAGGTAAAAGTCCCATCTAGGTTAGGCATGGCGATAAGCATAAAGTTGCCCCTGGGCCAGATATGGAAAGAAGAATTATCCAGTCTATGGCTGCCGTCCTCGTTTGCTAAAATTGTAAGCTCCTTATAACCAACATCTATGAAATGCTGGGAATAATTGAACCTGCTCTGTCGCTGCATTTTATGACGCACTCTGGAAAAGGCTCCATCTGCTCCAAAAATAAGATCGAATTTATATTCTTTCCAGACGCTTTTTTCAGATTCACCGGTATAAAGCCTGGCTTCCTTCATATCTACATCCCAGATCTTCTCTTCGAATTTGAATTTCGCCCCGGCATTTTCAGCGAGGTCTATCATTTTTCTATTCAGGACACCCCTGGAAATAGAATAGATCGCTTCACCTTCTTCACCATATTTTTGAAAATAAACCGGCTGGCCTTCAACGTGCATCGCTCTTTTATCGAGGGGAAGCGCAAGCCCCCTTATCTCTTCCTCTACCCCTGCTTCACGCAAAGCCTTCCATCCACGATTAGACATCGCCAGGTTAATGGACCTGCCCGAGAACTGAACTTTTCGCACATCTGGTCTGCGATCAAATACAGTTACTTTATGTCCCTGTTTCCGAAGGAAAATAGCCAGTAAAGATCCTACAAGTCCCGATCCTACTATTGCTACATCTTTTTCTTTTTGCATGTATCGATTTGAAAAATAAATCCCCGGCAGAGGTTTGAAAATTGCCTGAAGATTGCGGTTATTTCTAATTGCGAAATTACTTAATTATTATGAAACTGACTTCCTTAAGCGCATAAAGACAGCTCCTGCAGCAAAACTTCATTTATAATTTAATTAACAGCAAAGCTTAATGTTATCCGGTAATTTTAAAGAAAAATAATATATGAGTACAGAAAAGCAAGCCCTGTTAGAACCCTATAAACTTGGGAATATCACCCTTAAAAATAGAGTTATCATGGCTCCAATGACGAGAAGTAGAGCCGATAATGATGAGAACAAACCTACAGACATGCATGTAGAATATTACACGCAGCGTGCCGGAGCGGGATTAATAATCACCGAAGGCGCACAGGTTTCAGAAAGAGCTGTTGGTTATGTAAATACCCCGGGAATTCACACCCAGGAACAGGTTGAAGGCTGGAAGAAAGTTGTAGATGCCGTTCATGAAAAAGATGGAAAGATCTTTATCCAGTTATGGCATGTAGGTAGAATTTCACATCCAAAATTTCATAATGGGAACAAACCCTTAGCTCCAAGTGCGGTAAATCCTAATTCAAAAGTATACACCCCGGAATGTTTTGAACAAACTACAGAACCAAAGGAAATGAGTATCCAGGAGATCCATGAAACCATCCAGGAATTCAAGCATGCCGCTCAAATGGCTAAAGGTGCGGGATTTGATGGAGTAGAGATACATTCTTCTAATGGTTACCTATTCCACCAGTTCTTCAATAAAAATGCAAATCAAAGAACCGATGATTATGGCGGAAGCATACAGAACAGAGCCCGCTTCTTCTTTGACGTGTTAGATGCGATCACCGAAGTATGGCCGGAAAACCAGATAGGTTGCAGGTTCAATCCTTCCCTTCATAAATCCTTCGGAATAGTAGCTACCGAAGAAAGCATTGAAACCTTCGACCATATAATCGAAAAACTGAATGCGTATGATCTGGCTTATGTCCACCTTTCAGAACCATTCACAGATGTGAGCGATGTACCCTACCTGGTAACAGATATAGCCAAGCACTACCGCAAGATCTATAAAGGCACTTTAATGATCAATAATGGCTTCGACCGCGAATCTGGAAATAAGGTGATCGAGGATGGAGATGCAGACCTGGTTGCTTACGCGAAATTATTTATTTCTAATCCAGACCTTCCGGAGCGATTCAAGAATAAATGGCCTATAGCTGAATATGATGAAGATACGTTCTATACCACCGGGAAGGAAGGGTATACCGACTATCCGGCTTATGAGGAAGAAAAAGTTTCATAATATTATTATAAAGCTGTTTTAAAAGCTGTTAAGAGTTTTTGGACCCTCTAAATGTTAAAGTAAATTAGTAAGAACAAAAACATATAAATTATGGATCAGGAGAAACTCGACCACATGAGGTCTACTTTGAACAGACTGGAAGATATTAAGAATACTCAAAGCAGTATCATTGATAAAATCAATCATGTGATCACCGACTTATTTCAACATCCCGATAAAAATCTGGAAAAGGTCATGGAAGATGCCCACCAGAAAGCTTCAGATAATATTGATGCGATTAGGGAAGCAATGGAAGAGTACGAAATGGCCATCAATAAAATGGAGAATCAGGCTTAATTTAAAAATACATTAACAGCTTTTAAAAAAGCATTCTATAAATTGAGGTCAGTATAAAAACTGGCCTTTTTTTATGAAACATATTGAAGCAAGTGAGATCGAGAAGATGGAAAAGATCTTCCGTTTAAATTTAATAAACAGCTGCACCGGGTATAAATCTGCTAACCTTATCGCCACAAAATCCAAAAGCGGCAACCCTAATGTGGCCGTTTTCAGTTCTATCACTCATATGGGCAGTGATCCTGCCATGCTGGGATTTGTTACCAGGCCACTAAATGTATCCCGCAATACCTATAAAAATATCAGGGAAACTTCCTATTTCACCGTGAATCATATCCATGAAAAAATGATCGAACAGGCCCATCATACTGCCGCAAAATATGATGAGGATATTTCTGAATTTTATAAAACAGGACTCAATGAGGAATACCTGGATGATTTCCATGCCCCATATGTAAAACAGTCTGAAGTAAAATTAGGCTGTAAATACCTGAATGAATATCACATTAAAGAAAATGACACGCTACTGGTAGTGGCTGCTATTGAACATATTTATTTTGATGAAGGCATTCAAATGCCAGATGGCTGGTTACGCCTGGATGATGCCGGCACGGTAGCCATAAATGGTCTGGACGGATATTCTCTTCCCAGCCTTTTGGATAGGTTCCATTACGCCAGGCCAAACCAGGAAGTAAAATCCTTTTTTAGCAAGGAAAAAAATTAATGAAGAAAGAAAACCTTCCGGAAAAGATCTGTCCTGTATGTGGCAGACCTTTTAAATGGAGAAAAAAATGGCAGAAAGACTGGGATAATGTAAAATATTGCAGTGAAAGATGTCGAAGAAATAAAAAATGAGCACTGGCCTTGTATGGTATAGAAACGATCTTAGAACTAAAGATCACGAAGCACTGAATACAGCTTCTCAAAAGCACGATAGAGTAATTGGAATTTATTGCTTCGATCCAAGACATTACGAAAAAGACAGGTTTGGATTTATTAAAACCGGGAAATTCAGAGCCAGGTTTTTGATCGAAACCATAACAGAACTTCAGAAGAATCTCACCTCCTTAAATATTCCGCTTCTTGTCTACCAGGAAAAACCTGAGAACATCATTCCTGATTTGATAAAGGAAAACCATATTGAGACAGTATATTTTCAGAAGGAATGGACACAGGAAGAAAAAAACGTTGAAAATGCTGTGATAAAAACCTCAGAAGATGTTGATCTCGTATCCTATTACCAGCAATTTCTTTTTCATCCAGAAGACATCCCTTTCGACTCATTTCAAGACATTCCAAAAGTGTATACTGCCTTTAGAAAAGCCTGTGAGAAAAAATCCAAGGTTAGGTATCTTATAGAAACTTCGGAAGTATTTGCACAATCAGATATTTCCAATAATACCAGCATTCCGACACTGCAGGATCTGGGTCTGGATGATTTTGAAGAAGATCCTAGATCGGCATTCCCATTCAAAGGTGGTGAAGACCAGGCCATGAAAAGGATCAAAAAGTATTTCTGGGAAACCGAAAACCTGGCAGAATATAAAGAAACAAGAAACGGCCTTGTAGGCACCGATTATAGTTCAAAACTATCAGCCTGGCTAGCCAATGGCAGTATTTCTCCCAAACAGGTCTACCACGAGGTAAAAAGATTCGAAAAAGAGGTTAAGAGTAACCAAAGCACCTACTGGCTTATATTCGAACTAATATGGCGGGACTTTTTTAAATATGTCTCACTTAAACATGGTAATAAGATCTTCAAAATTGGTGGCATCCTAGAGAAGGATCTGGAATGGAGTAAGAATGAACATACACTTAACCAATGGATCGAAGGAAATACCAAATATGATTTTGTGAACGCCAATATGAAAGAGATCGCCGCCACCGGTTTTATGAGCAATCGTGGCAGGCAGAATGTGAATAGTTTCTGGGCAAAAGAACTTAAGCAGGATTGGCGCATAGGCGCGGCCTATTTTGAAAGTCTGCTCATAGATTACGACGTTCACAGCAATTGGGGAAACTGGATGTATAACAGCGGGGTTGGAAATGATCCCAGGGATAGAAAATTTAATATCGAGGGTCAGGCAGATCGCTATGATCCAGATCAGGAATATCAGAATTTATGGCTGAACAATTAAAAACCTTAAGACTAATCCTGGGCGACCAGTTAAACCATAAACATAGCTGGTATAACAGCAGCGAAGACCACATTACTTATGTAATGATGGAAATGAGACAGGAAACAGATTATGTAACCCACCATATCCAGAAAGTAATAGGGTTTTTCAGTGCGATGAGGAATTTCTCAGAATACCTCAGAGAAAGAGATCATAAGCTTATATACCTCAGGATAAATGATGAAGACAACCAGCAAGCCCTGGATAAGAATATACAGAAACTGATTTCGGAAAACGATTTTGAAAAATTTGAATACCAGCTACCCGATGAATACAGGTTAGACGAACAGCTGAAGGAGTTATGCAATAACCTGGATATTGATACTGAAAGTTTCGACTCTGAGCATTTTTTTACCAATAGAACTGAACTGGAAAAATTCTATGAGGGCAAAAAGCAGCTTACCATGGAATACTTCTACCGGTATATGCGGAAGAAGCACAATATCCTGATGGCGACAGACAAGGATCCCGAGGGAGGAAAATGGAATTTTGATAAGTCCAACCGCAAGAAATGGAAAGGTGAACCGAAAATTCCTCACGAAAGAGGCTTTAGAAAAGATGTTTCAGATATCCTGGCCGAGATAGAAAAAGCAGGAATAAAGACGATTGGAGAGGTACAGGAATCAAACTTCAACTGGCCTACTTCGAGGGAAGATTCCCTTTCAGTCCTTAATTATTTCTGCAAAAACTTATTGGTACATTTCGGGGATTACCAGGATGCCCTGCATACAGAACAGGAATATTTATTCCATTCCCGCCTTTCTTTCAGCATGAACACCAAAATGTTGCACCCAAAAGAGGTGATTGAAAGTGTAATAGATCATTATTACCAAAACAAGGATGCCATAGATATTTCACAAGTAGAAGGATTTGTAAGGCAGATCCTGGGATGGAGAGAATACATGCGTGGCATCTATTGGAAAGAAATGCCGGGTTACCGCAGGACGAATAAACTTCGAAATCAAAACGAATTACCCGGTTTCTACTGGAATGCAGACACAAAGATGAATTGCCTCCACCACTCTATTAAGAATAGTCTCGAAAATGCCTATGCTCACCATATTCAAAGGTTAATGGTCACTGGTAATTATGCTCTTCTAACCCAAACTCATCCAGACGAGGTAGACCAGTGGTACCTGGGAATATATATAGATGCCATACAATGGGTAGAGATCACCAATACCAGAGGAATGAGCCAGTTTGCAGATGGCGGCATTGTAGCTACCAAACCCTATGTTTCCAGTGGCAGTTATATTAACAGAATGAGCAATTATTGCAAGGATTGCCATTATAAAGTGAGCAAAAAAACCGAAGAAGACGCCTGTCCATTTAACAGTCTTTACTGGAATTTTTTAGACGCAAAACGTGATGAATTCAAAGACAATCAGCGGATGAATATGATGATAAGCCTTCTAGATAAGAAGGATCCCGAAGAAATGAAAAAGATCAGGGAGCGTGCTAAAAAGATCATTAGCAGCCCGTCAGATTTTTAATAATCAAAGTTAAATCAAGGTTAAATGAAAAGGAGCAGCTTGCTCTATTATCTAAATTAGTATCAGAATTAATCAAAATTTTAACTAACTAATTTTAATATTAACCATAGGCATGTACTTTAAGTCTGCCTTAAAATCAACCTGACATGAGAGATTTAATTTGGCTTATTATCGTTTTACTGGTAATTGGATGGCTTGTAGGATATTTTGCTTTCCCAGACCTTGGAAGCATTATCCACATTCTAATAGTACTAGCCGTTATACTTATTCTATATAAGTTACTTACCGGAAGGCGACTATAAAAACTTGAAATTTTTCAAACCCTTTGAGCGATCAGAGGGTTTTTTATTTATAATTTATTCGGAAAAATCATTTTATGTGGAAACTTGACAATAAGAAGGCTTTAATCACCGGCGGTACAAAAGGTATTGGTCGCGCCAGTGTAGTTGAATTTTTACAGCTTGGAGCTGATGTACTTTTTACCTCGAGAAGCGAGGAAGATATCAGGGCTTTTGAAAAGGAATTGAGTGAAAAAGGATTTAAAGCCCATGGTATCGAGGCCGATTCTGCCAAAAAAGAGGATCGTGAAAAGATTAAGAACTGGATCGATAAGCATTGGGGAAAACTGGATGTACTGGTGAATAATGCCGGTATCAATATTCGTAAAAAAGCCAATGATTATTCTGAAGAAGAATTCAGAAAAGTACTTGAGATCAACCTTATCGCTCCTTTTGAAATAAGCAGGTTGCTTTATTCCAATCTTAAGAAGTCTGGAAATGCCTCTATCATTAATGTTGCATCTTCGGCAGCCATACAGGATGTTGGAACCGGAACTCCTTATGCCATGTCAAAATCTGGTTTATTGCAGCAATCCAGAAGTCTGGCTGTGGAATGGGCGCAGGAAGGCATCAGGGTCAACTCTGTATCGCCCTGGTTCACCAAAACTCCTTTAACCGAAGGCTTCCTTCATAACGAGGAAAAAATGAATGCTATTTTAAGCCGAACTCCCCTAAACCGGGTCGCCGAAGCTGAAGAAATATCTTCGATCATTTCATTTTTAGCAATGGACAAATCATCCTTTATTACCGGGCAGAATATTATTGCTGATGGCGGAATGAGCATTAATGCGTTGTAAACTAAGATATTTAGTACCTTTAGAAAAAACTAACTAAATGAAAAAATTACTATTTCTACTTGCGCTTGGCTTTTTTGTAATGTCCTGTAATGACAAAAAGAAAGAAGAAGAGTCTGCTACAGAGAATCCTAACCTGGAAATCCATGAAAAGATCGCCATGGCCAATGGTCTTAAAGAGTTTGACAGTATTAGCGAGATCAAATTTACTTTTAATGTCAAAGTAAACGATACTCTTAGATCTGAGCGGCAATGGGTATGGAATCTGGAAAGCGACAAAATAAGCCTTACCGAAAAAGATTCTACCATGAGCTATACCAAGAAAGATAGCCTGGCCAAAGAGAAAGAATATATAGACCAGAGATTCGTGAACGATTCTTACTGGTTATTATTCCCTTACCAGTTAAAATGGTCTGATGCCGATATTAGCGAAGCTAAAACTGCAAAAGCTCCAATTAGTGGCAAGGAAATGCAAATGTTAACCGTGAGCTATCCTTCAGAAGGTGGATATACCCCGGGAGACAGTTACGATATTTATTTCAACGATGATTATATGATACAGGAGTGGGTCTATAAAGCTTCAGGAGGAGGAAGAGAAATGGCAACTACTTGGGAAGACTATGAAGACTATGAAGGCGTTAAGATCGCCAAGATGCATAAATCTGCCGATGGTTCCTTCGAATTATATTTCACCGATATTTCGGTAAAAGAATAATAGAACAACAGATCATTAAACTTAAAAGGAGGCTTTCGCCTCCTTTTTTAATTTACTTTTTGTTTGCTTAGTATGCCTTTTTTAAGGATCTGTCCGAATTCATACATATCCTCGTAGGAACAGTAAAATGGTGCCGGTGCGAGTCTTATCACATTTGGTTCACGCCAATCGGTGATCACTCCCTTATCCATCAGATATCGGAACAGCTCCTTCCCTTCCCCGTGTAAAAATACAGATAGCTGAGTCCCTCTATGCTCCTGGTCTGCCGGGGTAATGATCTCGAAAGTACTGTCTACTTCCTTATCTATTTCGTGCAGAACGAATTCCAGGTAAGCTACGATCTTATTCCTTTTTTCAATAAGAGCAGGCATTCCCACCTCATCAAACATTTCCAGTGAGGCTAAATAAGGCGCCATAGCCAGGATCGGGGCATTACTAATTTGCCAGGCATCTGCCGTAGGTTCCGGCTGGAACTCAGGTTCCATCAAAAATCTTCTTTCTTTATTATGACCCCACCAGCCTTCAAACCTCGGTATATCTTTTTTATTATGGTATTTCTCATTAATGAAGCATCCGGAAGCATTTCCAGGGCCAGAATTCATATATTTATAGCTACACCAGGCCGCAAAGTCAACATTCCATTCACTTAACTTCAGTTCGATATTCCCGGCAGCATGCGCCAGATCCCAGCCTACAAAAGCACCAACCTCATGGCCGGCTTTGGTGATGGTTTCCATGTCGAAAACCTGTCCGGTATAATAATTCACGCCTCCAATAAGCACTAGAGCACACTCCTCTCCTACTTCCCTGATCTTTTCCAGCACATCCTCTGTCCTGAAATTATTCTCTCCTTCACGCTTTTTGATCTCCACGATCGCATCTTCAGGATCATACCCGTGGAACCTTACCTGGCTTGAGATCATATATTGATCACTAGGAAAAGCCTTTTCCTCGCATATGATTTTAAAGCGTTTTCCAGATGGCCTGTAAAATGAAACCATCAGTAAGTGAAGATTCACGGTAAGCGTATTCATCACGGTAACCTCGGTAGGTTTTGCACCGACTACTTTAGCAAGTTTTCCAGAAAATCGTTCATGATAATCCCACCAGGATTTATCTGCATAGAAATGACCTTCCACCGCCAGTTCTGCCCAGTCCTTCATCACCTCATCAACATACTTCTGAGCGCTTTTTGGTTGCAGCCCCAAAGAATTACCCACGAAATAGATCACTTCTTTTCCATTCACCTTCGGAAAGATGAATTCTTCCCTGTATTTCGAAAGTTTATCGTCTTTATCTAGTTGTCTGGCAAATTCCCTGGTATTCTCGAACTGCATATTTTCAATTTTTGGTAAAAATACGATTTCGTTTTAAAAGACATAGGGCCGAAACACCGCATAAAATCTTTAATTTTGCCTCAAAATTCGAGAAATGCATTTTTTACCTGAAGACATAGACGATTATATAGTAGCGCACTCACAATCTGAACCTAAGCTGCTTGCAGACCTCAACCGTGAAACCAACCAAAAAGTGATGCAGCCAAGAATGCTAAGCGGTCATTATCAGGGACGGGTGCTGAGTCTTCTGTCGAAAATGAAAATGCCTGAAAGCATTCTGGAAATTGGTACTTATACCGGTTATTCGGCGCTATGCCTTGCTGAAGGCCTGGCTAAAAATGGAATGTTGCATACCATCGATGTAAATGAAGAGTTATTCGATTTTCAGAAAAAGTACTTCGACAGGTCCGAATACAAAGATCAAATTAAACAATATCTCGGAGATGCTACCGAGATCATTCCTGAAATTGATGCCAAATTCGACCTGGTATTTATTGATGCAGATAAGCCGAACTATCCTAAATATTTCGAAATAATCATCGATAAAATGAAGCCAGGCGGGATTATTTTATCTGATAATGTTTTATGGTCTGGAAAAGTGGTTCAGAAGGTAAAAAAAGATGATGAATCTACTTTGGCGCTATTAGAATACAATAAAATGCTGAATGAAGATCCACGTGTAGAAACCGTTATTTTACCCATAAGAGACGGGCTAACTTTAACCAGGGTGATCTAGAAATAGAGGCGCCTGCCCGATTTGTCATAAAGCTTATAGAATATTATGGCCATGATGATGCCCACGATCATCCCTACGATGATATCTCCCGGGTAATGCACTCCAACATAAATACGGCTCATCACGAAAATTATTGGCCAGATATAGGCCAGGTAGATCCATCGCGTTTTTTGAGATATCACCAGAACAATAAACGTGGTGGCGGCAAAAGAGGTTGAAGAATGTCCTGAGAAAAAACTATAATTGGTAGGTTCCTGCAGGATCCTTATAACATCTGAAAGTTCCGGAGTATTATTCGGCCTGAGCCTTAAAGCTATACCCTTCACCAGGTTGGTAAGACCCCAGGTAGTAAAAACGGTAGCAAGTAGAAATAGGGAAGAAAAAGATGCTTTTCTCCAATGGAACGCCAGGAAAAAAAACAGGAAGAATAAAAGGTAAAGAGGTATCCAGTGCCGGGGGTTGGTCACAAAGATCCAGAAGGCGTCATATCTTTCAATACCAAGGCTATTGAGGTATATAAACAAGTCCCTGTCCCATTGCTGAATCTGCTCCCACATAATTCAAACAATTAGTGTTTGCGTCTTACAGAACCTGTAATTTCTTCAATATCTTCTTTTACCTTATCTATTTCTCCTCTTACATCCTTAGTGAAATCTGTATCTATACCCTGTTTTTCAGCGCTTTTCTGGATCTCACTTTTAATATCATTCGAGGCATTTCTAATTGCTTTCATGCCTTTTCCCATCCCCCTGGCAATATCAGGGATCTTATCGGCTCCAAAAACCATTACCAGAATGAACATGATAAAGGCTATTTCAGCTCCACTAATAAATAAAGGTAACGTATGCATAGCAGGACAAATATAATTACAAATCTAAGCATAAAAAAAGCCGACTCGTTAAAGTCGGCTTAAATATTATTTCGGAATATTTCTATTCCTGAGAAGCGTCTTTGAACTCTTCAAATTCGTTCTTGGTCTCAGCTTTTGGCCAGTTATTATTGTTCACATCAACATCTGCTGTCTCAAGATCTGGATCCAGAGTAATCTTGGTGATCTCCTTATTTGTTGGGATCACTTTGCTTACTACTTCATCATTTTTTCTCCAGATCTGTACTGGATAAGTAACTTTTTCTGAAGTACCATCGGCATAGGTAAGCTCGGCAATAATTGGCATTACCAATCCACCCGGCTTTTCAAAAACCACCTGGTAGAAATACTTAGGAGCTCTAAGATTTTTTCTCTCTTCCTCGCTGAAGTTATCCATTAAGTAAGCCTGAAGAGTTTCAGAATTCTCTAAAAGAGACTTGTTCTTCATATCTTCATTAAACTCTTCATCTTCTTCAGTTACCACATATAGAGCTTTAGTCTCTTCTGGTGTGGTTCCATATCTCTGCAACATTTCCTTTCCAGCTTTGGTAGGAGTATCTGTAACATAATATTTGTTCACTTCTTTGATCCCTATATCTACATTATCTGTAGTATAGAACCATCCTCTCCAGAACCAGTCAAGATCTACACTTGAAGCATCTTCCATAGTTCTGAAGAAATCTTCTGGTGTTGGGTGTTTGAACATCCATCTGTGAGAATAAGTTTTGAAAGCATAGTCAAAAAGCTCACGTCCCATAATGGTCTCACGAAGAATATTTAACGCAGTTGCCGGTTTTCCATAAGCATTGTTACCTAATTGGTGAACCTGCTCTGGGTTAGACATGATAGGTGAAATATAGTTCTGGTTACCTTTCATGTAACTAACGATCTTACTTGGCTCTCCTCTTCTTGAAGGATATTTTTCTAATGGCGCGATAGCTTCAGGATACTCTGCTGCGAATTCCTGCTCTGCCATATACTGAACAAAAGTATTGATACCTTCGTCCATCCATCCCCACTGGCGCTCATCTGAGTTAACGATCATCGGGAAGAAGTTGTGACCTACTTCGTGGATAATTACACTTATCATCCCGAATTTAGTACGGTCGCTATAATTTCCTTCTTCATCTGGACGTCCATAGTTCCAGCAGATCATAGGATATTCCATCCCCTGGTTTTTAGCATGTACAGAAACTGCCTTGTGATAAGGATACTGGAAAGTATGATCTGAATAGCTCTTCAATGTGCTAGCAACAGCTCTTGTAGACCACTGTTCCCAAAGAGGATTACCTTCTTTTGGATAAACAGAAACGGCCATTACATCTTTCCCCATCACATCTACAGCCATCATATCCAGGATGAATTTTCTGGAAGTAGAGAATGCGAAATCACGAACCATATCTGCCTTATAAGTCCAGGTCTTGGTCTTATCTGAAAAACCTTTTTCAGCTTTTTCAGCTTCTTCCTGGGTAACGATCATAACAGGCTTATCGTAACTCTTTTTAGCCTGCTCGTAACGCTTCATCATTTCTTTAGAGTAAACCTCTTTTCTATTCTGAAGTTCTCCTGTTGCTTCCATAACGTAATCTGCAGGAACAGTGATATTCACTTCGTAATCTCCGAACGGAAGAGCGAATTCACCATTACCCCAGAACTGGTAGTTCTGCCATCCTTCTACGTCATTATATACCGCCATTCTCGGAAAGAACTGAGCGATCACATAGGCTTTATTACCATCTTTTTCGAAGTATTCATAACCAGAACGTGCACGGTTGGTCACGTGGTTATTCACATTATAAGACCATTTGATGTTAAAAGTATAGCTCTCTCCGGCTTTTAAAGCCTTCGGCATATCTATACGCATCATGGTCTGGTTAATAGTATATTTTAATGGAGTACCATCTTTAGAAACTTCTTTGATATTGAAACCGCCATCAAAAGCTTCTTCCATATAAGTACTGGTAAATCTTCCGGGAGTAGCTACAGGAGCCATTCCTTCACCATCTTTTTGAGGAGCGTCCTTTTTACGGATATTCTGATCTAACTGAACCCAAAGGTATTCAAGGTCCTGTGGAGAATTATTATGATAAGTGATCGTCTCATCACCGGTGATCACTGAATTTTTATCATCAAGAACGATATCCATCTTATAATCGGCTTCGTTCTGGTAATATGCAGGTCCTGGTGCACCAGAAGCTGTTCTATATTGGTTAGGAGTGGCCATCTCCTGATACATTTGCCTGAATTTGTTTTGGTTTGTGTGGCCTTCCTGCCGCGCTTCTTTCTGTCCTGTTTCCTGTGCAGATACACCTGCGAAAACGAACATCAAAAACACGGAGCATAGCATGTTTAATTTCTTCATTTACTTTGTTTTAATTTAAGGTTGCTAAAAATAATTATTTAATATTCTCTCCAAGAGAACTTTTTAAAAATTTATTGTTTTACTACCGTTGCCTTTAACCAGCAACATACTTTCTATCTCTTCTCCCTTTTTTACGTGAACGATATTCTTCTGTGAATCAAATAGATCTGTAAGAATTAGATTCTCAACCGTGATCTTATCAAATTTTTGAATATTGGTTCCTTCGATGAACATCACTATTTGATCTGCATCAAATTTGCTTCCCAGTAATTTGAGAGGTTGTTTTTTACCATCGATAGTGATGTGGAGTTTTTTATTGATGTATCTCTCCATTACGGCCTTATTCTTTTCAAGGTCTTCTTTATAGGAAAGACTGATCTCTTGCTGGTACCTTTTAGAAAGCACATCCTCAAGATCATCTATAAAAACTCTGGATATTATTTGAAGGCTATTCTTATCTTCCTTGTACTCTATTTCGGTAACACTTAGATAAGTTTCATGGTCTTTTTTAGCAAAGGAACTAGCTAAAACAAGAATAAGCAAAAGAGCAAAAGTCTTCTTCATAGTCATTTTTGGTACTATTGGAGCAAATATTGAACCAAAACCGATCATTTTCGGCTGCAGTAGTTAGACCTTTAAAAAACTAAAAGGTTTAAAATCAGTTCAAAATTATCCTGGAATTTGTAATGGGGTATTTAATCCGGCTCCTCTTAGTTCCCTGAAATCGTCTATCCTGGTCTGGAAATATTCTATAAGCACGAAGGCATTATTATTTATTACAAGCCTTTTAAACCGAACATCCTCGGTGCAGTAATAAACAAAATTACAGATCTCATTTTCATTCAGGTCCAGGTCTTCGCGAAAGAATTCGTGACCTACGATCGCTATACTTTTATTCGCCAGTTCACGGGGAGTATAGGTTTTAGGTTTTTGTTTATCGCCAGATAATTTATCGATGACCGCACCCGCGATCTTATCTAATCTTATTCCTCCATTAGCCATTGTCTTCTCATATGGATTCATCTCCCTGTCTTTCCTTATGAAATCATTCAGATTATTCTGAAGCTCATACTTTTTTTCCACATCGGTGATCGAGATCTTGGAAAGATCATTAGCGAGATGACCAGATAACTTAATGTCGTCTATCACTACTTCTGCCAATTCGTTCATCTTATCCTGAAGTTGGATAAGCAGGCTTTTATTCTCTATCATTTCCCGGGTGACGACAACAGTTGTATTATAGAATTGCACTGAAGAAACATATAAACTGTCATTTTCATTAGCAAAGATCTCAAATTCACCTTCTGTATTCGTAACCGCTCCCTTTTCAAGATTCAGGTTGATAATGTGGATCTTCTCAATATCGGGATTACTGGCCTCTACCTTTCCTTTTAGTAAAACTGATTCCTGCGCCTGAGCTGAAAGTCCCACGAGGCAAAAGAAAAAGATCAAACCCAGTAGACCTTTATTTTTATTGAACTTATATTTCAAATTATAAATATTGTTATTGCTGCTATTCATGATTTCACAAAAAAAAGGAATTTAATCTATTTCACGCCATGCTTTGAAAGAATCTACTTTAAGTTCAAAATATTCTATTAACTGTAAAACTCTCTTTTCATTCACCAGGCTGTTGTATTCATCATCATCCACACAATAGAAAAGAAAATTAATTACTTCAGATTCTTCAATATTCAGCTGTGAGACAAAGAAAAATTTTCCTACAAGGTTAAGACCTTTATTGACCATAATAGATCTTTCATTATTTTCTTCTGCTTTTTCCAGCTGTTTGATCTTTCCGTTCAGGGTATTTATAATCGTTAACAAAGGACCTCCATTATTGGCAGATTGCACTGCGAGTTCAAGGCTAGTTCGTCTTGGCTTAGGAAAAGGGATCCCAAGTTTCTCGTAAATAGATTTAGGCACCTTGTCCAGGTCTTTCATAAGCACTCCGGAAAGCTTAATATCGTCTATCTGCACCTCATCCAGCTCATTATATTTCTCTCTTAAAGGAACAATTAGCATCTCCTCTAAATTGGAATTTTCCACCACTACTTTTTTATGCTCGAACTGAAGAGAAGAAAAGTAAAGTGTATCCCCTGCTTGCGCCAGCATTTTAAAAATTCCTTTCTCGTTAGTGGTCGTGCCTGTTTCACCGGTTAAATTAACCACGTGTATCCCAGAAATATTCCGGGTACTGTCTACCATCACTTTACCGGTAATAATTTCTCTCTGCTGTGCTGTTGCCTGATCAATACATAAAAAGAAGATCAATATTGCCACTAAATAAATACTGATGCTATTTCTCAATGATATCATTTATTTGTCTTAGATCGATAAAATCCTGTCTCCGGGATTTATAATGTTCAATAATACCCAGCCTGTTTGCGGTTTTTAGAAGCTTCTCGAAACCGGGAAATTCAGCGCAATAATAAACGAAGTTTTCAATTTCGTTTTCGGGAAGACCGAGTTCATTTTTAAAGAATTCTTTACCCAACACATCTATCTCATTCTGCACCCTAAGCTGCAATTTATCCTGTTTATCTAATGCTTTCAGGTATTTAGTTCTGCCATTAATGTCGTTCATTATTACATCTAAAGGAACTCCGCCCAGTAAGACCCCAATATATTGCCATCTACTTGTTATATTGGAATTCGCAGTATACAACCTCCTTTCGGTTTGACTAGGTCTTTTCTCAGGATATGGAATCCCGTATTGCTGCCGGTCGAAATATTTTATCCTGGGAAGGTCTGAATCCAGGTAACCGCTAAGTTTTAAATCTGAGATCCTTACCTCGTCCAGTTCATTTCTCGAAGGAAAAAGTTTTACGCTTAAGCTACGGGCATCAATATCGGCCTGGGTAACAACCACCTTTCTTTTCTCAAACTGCACCGAAGAAAACAGCAAGGTATCGCCAGACCTGGAATAGATCCTGAACTTCCCCGAAGTATCGCTGGTAGTACCTTTTTCGAGATTTAGATTAACAACGTGAATATTTGATGTTGAGATACTGTCAGATACAATTTGTCCCTCCAGCAAGGTTGTTTGCTGGGAGTACATATCATATTCCGCAAAAAAAAGCAGCAGAAAAAAAGGCCAGAGGCCTGAATAGTTTTTTAAGATCAAGACGAATTGGTTAGTATTCGATTAACTTATAACGCAGGAAATTTCAATTTCGCCTTTAGAAGCCTGTAAACTTTTGTTAATGCCAGTGATTCTCTAAATTTACACTAAAAAACATGATCAACGCGATACTTGCCAGCACTTCAACTTTACACAATCAGGAATACCTGGAATACCTGATCCCTCAGCTTCCGGAATTATATAAAAATGTGGAAGAAGTATTATTCATTCCATACGCCAGGCCAGGCGGAATCTCTCACGAAGAATACACCGCAAAAGCGGCCGAAGCATTTTCAAAAGCTGGAATAAAGGTAAAAGGCATCAATGAATTTAAGGATCCGGTTGACGCGGTAAAACAAGCCCAGGGAATTTTTACGGGAGGCGGAAACACCTTTCTGCTCGTTTCAGAATTATACCGCAACAAGGTGATGAACGCTATTAAGGAAGTGGTTAAAAATGGAACTCCATATATGGGCACCAGCGCCGGGACCAATATTGGTGGCCTGAGTATGCAAACCACCAACGATATGCCTATCATTTATCCACCCTCCTTCCAAACGCTAGGATTGGTACCATTTAATATTAATCCTCACTACCTGGATCCAGATCCAAATTCAGAACATAAAGGGGAAACCAGGGAAACCAGGATCAAAGAATTTCATGGATTGAATTCTCAACCAGTGATTGGCCTTAGAGAAGGAAGCTGGCTGGAATTAAAGGATAATAAAGTTACGTTAAAAGGAAAGCTGCAGGCAAGGGTTTTCAAAAAGGATAAATTACCTTTCGAAATAGACACAGAAACAGATTTAACAGATTTGAACTAATATGGATTATCAGCGTATCCTCGATACTATTAATGATGAAATGAGCTACAGGGATGTAACGGGCAAAGTAGCCTCTTATATTCCTGAACTCGCAAAGGTAGACCGAAGAAAATTCGGTATGCACGTCTATTGCGGAGATCAAAAGCATTTTTCATTCGGGGATAGCGAAGAGAATTTTTCCATACAAAGTATCTCGAAGGTTTTTACGCTGGCCATGGCCATGCGATTAATGGGTGAGGATCTTTGGGATCGTTTAAATGTAGAACCTTCGGGAGATCCTTTCAATAGTCTAACCCAGTTAGAATATGAAAGTGGTATTCCCAGGAATCCTTTCATCAATGCAGGTGCTTTGGTGCTATCAGATATACTCGTGGATCAATTAGAAGACCCAAAACAGGAGTTACTAGATTTCGTAAGGAAAATTACCGGTGATCCAGATATCCAATATGATGAAAAAGTAGCTGCTTCTGAAAAAGCAACTGGATATAGAAATATTGCCCTCGTAAATTATATCAAGGCCCTGGGAAACATTAAATGCGATGTGGAACCTATCGTTGATTTTTACTTCTACCAGTGTTCTTTATCCATGTCCTGTAAAGACATCGCGAAAGCCTTTATGATCTTTGCGAACAAAGGAAGGATGTTAGAAACCAACGAAAAGATTCTAAAACCGAAAACTGTAAAAAGGATCAATGCATTGATGCAGACTTGCGGATTCTACGATGAAGCGGGGGAATTTAGTTTCCAGGTAGGATTGCCGGGAAAAAGTGGTGTGGGCGGAGGAATAGTTGCCATACATCCAGATAATTATTCGGTAGCTGTATGGAGTCCTATTTTAAATGAAAAAGGAAATTCAGAACTGGGCATGAAAGCGCTGGAGCGCTTCACTACTCTTACCGGAGTTTCCGTATTTTAATTTTAGGGCACAAAAAAATGCCTTCCGAAAATCGAAAAGCATTCCTTTATAAATTGAACACTGCTAAAATTAAAGTGCTGCGACGTGCTTAGTCAAATTTGACTTTAGGTTAGCAGCTTTATTATCGTGAATGATATTTTTCTTAGCCAATTTATCTACCATAGAAATCACTGCAGGCAACATAGCCTCAGCCTCTTTCTTATCGGCTTCACGCAATTTCTTGATCGCGTTTCTTGTAGTTTTATGCTGGTAGCGATTTCTAAGACGCTTAGTCTCATTGCTACGAATCCTCTTCAACGCTGACTTATGATTTGCCATTACAATTAGTATTTAAATGTTTTTTAAAAGTAGTCCGTAGGGGAATCGAACCCCTGTTACCAGGATGAAAACCTGGCGTCCTAACCCCTAGACGAACGGACCAAAAATTATTTCAAAGTGCAACTCAATTTGTTGCTAAAAACAAACACAATTCTTTCAGTGTTTCTTTTCGTAGTCCGTAGGGGAATCGAACCCCTGTTACCAGGATGAAAACCTGGCGTCCTAACCCCTAGACGAACGGACCGTTTTGTTTCAAATGCGGATGCAAAAATACAACTTTTTTGGAATGCCGCAAATGTTCTCCAATTTTTTTTAAAATTTTTAATAGGCCTTCGCGAAAAGCACTCTTCCTTCTGACGGTTTTCCTGTAAGAACGCACGCTCCCGCCTCTTCTTTTCTATCAAAAGGAATACACCTTATGGTAGCTTTTGTAAGGTCCTTGATCTTATTTTCTGTCTCTGGAGTACCATCCCAGTGCGCAGAAATAAAGCCTCTTTTTTCTTTCAGAACTTTTTTGAAATCCTCAAAGTTGTCAACTTCAGTAATATGCGAATCGCGGTAATCTTTTGCCTTCGTATAAAGGCTCTCCTGGATCTCGGTCATTAAGGCTTTCACCTTCTCTACAACTTCCTCATTTTTCACAAATTCTTTAGTAAGAGTATCTCTTCTGGCAAGCTCAACCGTTCCTTTTTCAATATCTTTTGGTCCTATCGCCAATCTTACCGGCACTCCCTGCAATTCATATTGCGCGAATTTCCATCCCGGTTTCTGATTATCATTATCATCAAACTTTACCGAAACTCCTACAGCCCTAAGATCCTTTACCAGCTTATTAGCTGCTTCAGAAATCTGCTCCAATTGCTCTTCACTTCTATAGATAGGCACGATCACTACCTGGATAGGCGCAAGGTTTGGAGGCAATACCAATCCATTATCGTCACTATGCGTCATAATAAGTGCTCCCATTAACCTGGTAGAAACTCCCCAGGAAGTAGCCCAAACGTATTCAAGCCCACCTTCTTTAGTGGCAAATTTCACATCGAACGCCTTGGCAAAGTTCTGACCAAGGAAATGTGAGGTTCCAGCCTGTAAGGCTTTACCATCCTGCATAAGAGCCTCAATACAGTAAGTCTCAAGGGCGCCAGCAAAACGCTCATTTTCGGTCTTTGATCCTTTAACCACGGGAATTGCCATAAAGTTCTCGGCAAATTCCGCATAGATATCATTCATCAATTCAGTTTCCTGAAGTGCTTCTTCTTTAGTGGCATGAGCAGTATGCCCTTCCTGCCAAAGAAATTCAGCAGTTCTAAGGAATAATCTTGTTCTCATCTCCCAACGAACCACATTGGCCCACTGGTTTACTTTTATAGGAAGGTCTCTATAAGACTGTATCCAATTCTTATAAGTATTCCAGATGATCGCTTCAGAAGTTGGTCTTACCACCAGTTCTTCTTCCAGCTTAGCATCTGGGTCTACCATCAATTTTCCCGGTTTATCTGGGTCGTTCTTTAATCTGTAATGGGTTACCACAGCACATTCTTTGGCAAAGCCTTCGGCATTCTTCTCTTCAGCTTCAAATAAATGCTTCGGAACAAAAAGTGGAAAGTAGGCATTTTGATGCCCTGTCTCTTTAAACATCCTATCCAATTCAGCCTGCATCTTTTCCCATATTGCATAACCATAAGGCTTTATGACCATACAGCCTCTTACTGCTGAATTTTCGGCTAAATCGGCCTTGACAACCAATTCATTATACCATTTTGAATAGTCTTCGCTTCGCTTCGTTAAATTCTTACCCATTTCTTGTTATTTGGCATAAAACTTGTAACTTTTACCATTAGTGTATACTAACCGTTCGGGCAAAACTAGGCATTTTTAGGATGCCCAACAATAAAAACAATTACCAATGAAACTTTACTACACCTTACGAAATAAACTGAACCTCTTGTTCGTACCGGTGGTTCTTTTCGCATTGGCATCCTGTGGTTCTTACCAATATTCGGGATATGAGGCCGATGGCATTTACGGAGAGTCAAGACCGGGTATCTGGGAACAGGAAGATCCAGAAGCGAATGAAGTAAAGCCAAACAATAATAGCACCTATTATAAAAACCTATTTGCCCAACAATCTCAAATGGTTGGAGAGGTACTGGATAATGAAGTTTTTACAGACGTAGACAGTTATAGTTCTAATGATGGATATGAAAATTATTCTGAAGTTGGTGGTGATGTCGCTTATGTAGGCGGTAACGCTCCCTGGGGAGAAGATCCGGACACCTACTCAATTAATATAATCAATACTGGCTTCGGCGGATTCTATTCTCCATGGAGATGGGGATATGGATATGGCTGGGGACCAGGCTGGGGCGGATTTTATGATCCGTTCTGGGATCCTTTCTTTCCTGGATGGGGCCCTTGGGGCGCCGGATGGGGACCAGGATGGGCTGCCGGATGGGGCTATGGAGGTTTTGGATTTGGCATTGGCTTTGGATACCCTTACGGATACGGATGGGGTTACGGAGGATTTTACTCCCCATGGCGCTACAACCATTACCACTATTATAACGATAATATAGCTTATAACCGAGGAAGAAGAAATTCACAATCCAGTTACAGAGATGTAAGTGACAGAAGAAGTTCTTACTCCAGAAGTATTAGAAACATAAGAAGTTCAGAATCATCTTCTCGTGCTTCTAGAGTACAAAGAGGAGTTACAGATAATTCCAGAACCTATACCAGAAGTACAAGGAGAGCTGAAGGTTCAGGAAGTTACAGAACCAGTAGAAGCAGTAGTTCTCCTGTTTATTCACGCTCAAGCCAGAGTAGCAGCAGAACTTACAGGTCTTCACCTTCAACCAGAAGCAGCAGCTCGACCAGGTCAAGTTCCGGCTCAATGAGAAGCTCAGGAAGTTCAAGTAGAGGTTCCGGCGGTGGCGGCAGAAGTTCTGGAGGATCATCCAGAGGTGGCGGCAGAGGCGGTAACCGATAATTAAAATGATATTTTAGATCAAACCTTACGGGAATCCATCCTGTGAGGTTTTTTTATAAACACAAAGTTTTCAAGCAATGAAAAGAATTCTATTCTTACTTTTTATAACCACCCTTTCTATACAGGCCCAGGATCTTCGAGATGCCTACCGCTATTCTAACAACGAATTATCTGGAACAGCCAGGTTTATGGCAATGAGCGGTGCATTTGGCGCTTTGGGAGGAGATATTTCTGCAATGACCCTTAACCCGGCTTCTTCTGCGGTATTTCTATCTAGCAGTGCTTCCATGACCTTAAATTACAGGGACCTGGAGAATAGCATCAGATTTAATGATGGGACAAGTCGCAGTGAAGAGGACGACTTCGACCTTTCCAACGCCGGTGGAGTTTTTGTATTTAGAGATAACGCAGATAGCGACTGGCGAAAATTTTCCTTAGGACTTAATTACAGTACAGAATCAAATTATGATGAAAGATTTGATGTTCGTGGAAATTCATCCAATTCTTTAGATCAGTATTTCCTAGGTTATGCAGACGGAGTTCCACTGGAGCTTTTACAATTACAGGATGATGAAAGCATTTCGAGCCTTTATCAATTCTTAGGAGAGAATTACGGCTTTGCTGCTCAACAGGCATTTCTTGGTTATCAGGGATATGTAATTGAAGCTGAAGTTGATGATCCCAACAATACTGAATATTATTCGCTTATAGAACAGGGAACATTTGATCAGCGATATCAATATGCCGCTACCGGTCTTAACGGAAAATTTACCTTTAATGCGGGAACGCAATACAAAGACTTCCTGTATTTAGGTCTTAACCTGAATTCTCATTTTATTAATTATGAAAATTCTACTGAGTTTTCTGAGGTTAATAGCAATACCGGAAGTGAGACCACCGAGGTTTACTTTGGAAACAGTCTATTTACTAATGGAGATGGTTTTTCATTTCAGTTGGGAGGGATCGCCAAAGTAAGTGATAATATTAGAGTGGGATTGACCTATGACTCCCCTACCTGGTTTACCTTTAGAGAAGAAACCAGGCAATATCTTGAATCTAATAATTCATTTGATGAATTCGTAAGAGTTGCTCCGCAAATTGTGAACGTTTATCCTGATTATCAACTTAGACTTCCTTCGAAGTTCAATGGAAGTTTCGCTTATTTATTCGGGAAATCTGGATTGATAAGTTTCGATTACAGCTGGAAAGATTATTCTAATATGAAATACAGTTCAGACTATGATATTTCATATTATGATCTTAATAATGCGATCGATGAAGAAATGCAGGCAGCCTCCACTTTTAGATTTGGTGGTGAGTACCGTATTTCCAATTTTAGCCTAAGAGCAGGATATAGATTTGAAGAGAGCCCGTTCAAAGACGAAAATAATGTTGGAGATCTTACCGGTTATACCGGAGGTGTTGGATATAGCTTTGGTAATTTTAATGTGGACCTTGCTTATAGCTATGCTAATTATAAAGACGGTAGCACAAGTTTCATAAACACGACCACTTTAGACCGGGACCTTTCTAATGTTGTTCTTTCACTCACTTTTGGACTGTAAAATGATCTTATATATAAAAAAACCAAGCGCCTTAAAAGGGCGCTTTTTTTTTATCTCATCAAAGTAAAGTTGGACATATATTCCTGATATTCCCCTGTTTTTTCATCTACAAATTCAACCCTGAACCAATAATCGTCTGCAGGGAGGTCATTCCCGTTATAAGTACCGTCCCACCCTTTATTTGAAGGATTTAATCGGGTTAAAAGCTTACCGTACCTGTCAAAAATATAGAGCCTTTTAATACTTATATTATTATCTGAAATTAAATTCCAGTTATCGTTATATCCATCTGAATTTGGCGTAAAAAACCGCGGATACCCTACTAGAAAAAAACTATCGCTAGTCGCTGCACCACAGCCATTAAGATCCCTCACACTCACAGTATGACTACCGGGAGTAACTGAGTTGAATATATTGCTATCCTGCCACATTCCATTATCCAGCCTGTAAACCAACAGCGCAAAATCTTTCCCTATAAAATCATCTGTATTTGCCTCCACGGTGTACCCATCACCAAAATCTGAGCCTGAAATTTCTATGCTAACATTTTCAGGACCGGCCACCGCGATGGTGTTTGTAAAAAATTCCAGCATACAACCAGATTCCGGGTGCTCTATAGTCACGCTTATTTCTGAATTCTCTGGTAATTCTTCCAAATCCAAAACTGGTTCTGTACTAATAATTTGTTCGCCGTCTTTCCATTCATAGAAATAACCAGACCCAAGGTCTTTACCAATGCTTATGGTCTTTAGAAGATTCATATTCTCATCCACGCAAAGAATGGTATTTTCCGCCAGAGAGAATTCTGGAAAATCAAAGGTCTTAAGTTCAAAATCTTCTACTTCAGATCTGCAACCACTATCACTATCAACCACTTCAGCATAGATCGTTTTACCCTCTACAAAAGGAAAAGCCTGCGCATTTGTGATCCTGTTCCCGGCTTCGATATCTTCCCGGGTTTCATAAAAATAAATTTCATAATTGGAATTCTCTCCAGTATTGGGCGCTAAGAGATCGCCGGAGAGATCATTTAGATCAACAAATTCGGCTCCATCAACACAAACAGGTAAATTCGCAACCTCCCCGATCTCAGGGCTATCATAGAAAGTAACGGTCACATTATCCTCTTCGGTTTTATTTTCAATAACATCGGTAACGATCAATTTATAATTTCCGGAGGTGGTTACGGTTAAGGTAGGTCCATCTTCTCCGGGAATGAGATCATATTGAGAAGTTGAATCGTTAAAAACGAACCATTCGTATTTTCCAGCTTCTTCGGTAGTACCATCGATGGTATATTCATTTTCATCACAAACGGAGATCATATTTCCCAGGTCAAGATCGAGTATGGAGCAATCTGTAGAGCCCTGGCTACTGGTTTGTTCCAGACTTATAAAACCAGGTAACTGCTGAAAATTGGTAATGACCACCACATAAATCTCATTCGCCTGGGCATTGGGTATGCTCATATTCTCCACGGCGTTATCCAGATAACTACAGTCAACAATATTATTGGCATTAAGGCTAGTGGCATTACAGTACTCATCACCTCTTTCAAAGGGACCCCAGACTACAAAGTCAACGTCCAGTGGGGCACCAGATCCATCTCGATTTTCAGCCTGTGAAATTCTGAAATTAAGATTTCCTGAATCTTCGATCTGTAAAAAAAACCAGGCGGGATAAGGTTGTTTTAGAAGGCAGCCGTAGTCGGGCCCAACCTCACCATTGATCTGGGTACTATTGGTCATGTTGGAGTTGGGAAAAGTGAGACGTTCCTCGCCGGCACAAAAAGGTTCAATATCTGAACAAAGGGAACCCTGAGCATTTATCGTGTAACTAGATAAAACCCCAAATACCAGCAGTAATAATGTGTTTAAAATTGGTTTCATTCCCGTCATCACCATAACCAACGCAAAATATAAAATATAAAGCAGACAAAGCCTTCAGGCTTATTGATTTTTGAATACTGCTAAAAGCTTATAAATATGTATCTTTGCAAGCCAATACGGTTTTAACCGACTATTATTGCAAAAAAGCATGAAAATAGACAAAATATTGAACGAAATTGAAGAGATGGGCGATGCCCACGCGAGCAGTAGTGCAAATACTCCTCTTAGAGAGGATGCTTTTGAAAAAACAGATCAGGAGAAAGTTGATCTTATAAAAGAGGACGTTAAGAACATCCTTGAAACATTAGGTCTTGATCTTACTGATGACAGTTTAAAAGGAACTCCACTTAGAGTAGCTAAGATGTTCGTTAACGAAATATTCGCCGGACTTCATCCTAAAAGAAAGCCGAAAGCTTCTACTTTTGAAAATAAATACAAATACGGCGAGATGCTGGTAGAAAAGAATATCACGGTATATTCTACCTGTGAGCATCATTTATTACCTATAGTTGGAAGGGCTCATGTTGCCTATATTTCAAATGGTACCGTAGTTGGTCTTTCAAAAATGAACCGAATCGTAGACTATTTCGCAAAGAGACCACAGGTTCAGGAAAGGATGACCATGCAGATCGTTCACGAATTGCAGAATGTTCTGGGAACACCAGATGTTGCCTGCGTAATTGATGCTAAGCACCTTTGTGTAAACAGCAGAGGAATACGCGATATCGAAAGCAGCACGGTGACCAGTGAATTTGGCGGAGCTTTCAAAAAGAAAGAAGTTAGAAGAGAATTTCTGGATTATATTAAATTAGACACATCGTTCTAATAAATCATAAACAACTTATTACATGGCGCTTTACCAGGAACAAAGCCTGAAACTTTATAATTCCATGAGCGGTGAAAAGGAAGTTTTCACGCCCATTAACGAAGGAAATGTAGGGATGTATGTTTGCGGACCTACCGTATACAGCAATGTGCATTTAGGTAATTGCCGGACTTTCATATCATTTGACCTGGTCTTTAGATACCTGAAGCATCTTGGATATAAAGTGCGTTATGTAAGAAATATTACCGATGCAGGCCATCTTGAAAACGATGCCGACAGCGGAGAGGACAGGATTTCCAAAAAGGCAAGGATCGAACAGATCGAACCTATGGAAGTTGTTCAAAAATATACGGTTGATTTCCATAACATCTTACAGAAATTCAATAACCTGCCGCCAAGTATCGAGCCCACTGCCACGGGACATATAGTTGAACAGATCGAGATCATTAAGACTATACTAGAAAATGGGTTTGCTTATGAAGCGAATGGGTCAGTGTATTTTGATGTATTAAAATTCAATAAAGAACATACTTACGGTAAACTAAGCGGAAGAGCGATCGAAGATATGATCGCGAACACCCGAGAGCTCCAGGCACAAAGCGATAAAAGAAATCCTCAGGATTTTGCACTTTGGAAAAAAGCAGAGCCGCAACATATTATGAGATGGCCATCTCCCTGGAGCGACGGATTTCCTGGGTGGCATCTTGAATGTACGGTGATGAGCACAAAATACCTTGGAGAGGAATTCGATATTCATGGAGGCGGAATGGACCTTAAGTTCCCCCATCACGAATGTGAGATCGCCCAGGGAGAAGCTGCCACCGGAAAATCTCCTGTAAACTACTGGTTGCATGCCAACATGCTTACCCTTAACGGTAAGAAAATGGCAAAAAGCACCGGTAACTTTATTCTTCCGGAACAGATCTTTACTGGAAATAACGATGTTCTAACCAAAGCATTTTCGCCGAACGTGGTGAGATTCTTTATCCTGCAAGCACATTACCGAAGCATACTTGATTTTTCAAGCGAAGCATTACTTGGAAGTGAAAAAGGCTTTAACCGACTTATGGAAGCTTATTATTCGGTTGAAGATCTTCCAGTTTCAGATAAAACCAGCTTTGATCTGGCAGGCTGGAAACAGTCATGCTACGACGCCATGAACGATGACTTCAATAGTCCTATCGTCATAGCTAAACTTTTTGATGCCGTTAAAACGATCAACAGTATTAAAGAAGGTTCTGTAACCATCACCGAGGCAGATAGGGAAGATTTAAAGTCTACCATGAATGCCTTTATGTTTGACATTCTTGGACTACTTGATGGTGTTTCAGAAAATGAAAATGGTGAAGAAAAGCTTACGGGAACTATCGAACTATTGATCAAATTAAGAGCTGAAGCAAGAAACAACAAGAATTTTGCTTTGAGCGATCAGATTAGAGATCAATTACAGGAAATAGGTATTCAATTAAAAGACGGAAAAGAAGGCACAACCTTTTCTGTAAAATAAATCTTATTATGCTGAACCGATGGTTAAGTAACATATTGACCGCTATTGTTCAGTTCTACAAGAAATTCATATCTCCACTTACCCCTGCTTCGTGCAGGTTTCAGCCTACCTGCTCCAGTTATATGCTGGAAGCAATAGAGCTACATGGGCCTGTAAAAGGCTTCTGGATGGGGATGAAACGAATTAGTAGATGTCACCCCTGGGGCGGTTCGGGATACGACCCGGTGCCCCGAAAATCCAGCAGCAAAACGAGCTAAAGAAAAGGCAAATATGTATATTTACGCCTAATCAAAATTATTAGTATGCTCCTTAATGCCATTCGCTGGAATCCCTCTGAAGGATTAGATCTAGGATTTTTCACTCTTCACTATTACAGCTTAATGTTTTTAATCGCCTTTACCCTTGGCTGGTATATCATGAAGGCTATTTATACAAGGGAAAATATATCTGTTGAAAAACTAGATTCCTTATTCATTTATACGGTGTTAGCTACGCTTATTGGAGCAAGATTAGGACATGTTATTTTCTATGACTGGGAGTATTTTCAAAATCACCTGTTAGAAATCTTCCTTCCGGTTCGTTTTGAACCGGAATTTGAATTCACTGGATTCAGAGGTCTTGCCAGTCATGGTGCAGCCATAGGAATTATTATCGCGATGTACCTTTATTCCAAAAGGATCATTGAAAAACCAGTCCTTTGGATACTGGACAGGATCGTGATACCGGTAGCCAGTGGAGCTATATTCGTTAGAATTGGAAATTTTATCAATTCAGAGATCATTGGAAAACCTACGAATTCAGATTACGGAATTATTTTCGAAAAATTAGGAGAGGATTTCCCAAGACATCCCGCCCAGTTATACGAATCGGCTTGTTACCTGGCCATTTTTATCATTTTATGGTTCCTGTACTGGAAAACCGAAAAACGCTTTAAGAGCGGATATCTATTTGGCCTGTTCCTTGTATTGCTATGGACGGTAAGATTCTTTATTGAATTTATTAAAGAACCACAGGTAGGAGAACGCGCGAACTGGCTCTTAAATACTGGCCAATGGCTAAGTATCCCATTCGTAATTGCCGGATTGTACTTCATGTACAGACCTGTTAAAAGAAAGACAGTATGAAAAAACGAATTTTAAGCCTTGCCTCGCTCTCTCTTTTTTTAAGTCTGAGCTTCACCTCTTGTGGCGATGATGACAAGAAAGAAGAGGTCATTGAGACCGATCCTATCACCTTCACTAAAGAAGGTGAATTATACATGATCAAGGCTTCAGGTGACACTCTGAAAAAACTGGATATAGAACTGGCTGAATCAGATTACGAACATCAAACCGGACTAATGTATCGCGAGAGCATGGAAGACGACCAGGGAATGCTTTTCGTTTACGATGATGCAAGGGTAAGAAGCTTTTATATGAAGAACACCTATATCCCTTTAGACATTATTTATTACGCTGCAGACAGCACTTTGGTGAGTATACAGAAGAATGCTACTCCAAGAGATGAAACCTCTTTACCTTCAGAAGGACCAACAAAATTTGTGCTCGAGATAAACGGAGGCCTGTCAGACGCATGGGGTGTAGAACAAGGCGATAAAATAAGCTTTAAGAAACTGGATTAATTCAGGGACAAAGTTTCCTTCAGCTCATTCTTTAAATAATGAAATCTAAAACTTAGCAGCAGGAAAACTAAAATGCTAAGGCAAAATAAGATCCAGATTTCATCAGCTGAATTTCCTTCTGAAAAAGATCCGACTGCAAGAAATAATACGGCAATTCCCGTATTCAGAATTAGCAGACAATTCAGGATGGCTTTATCTTTTTTCAGCTTCTGAACATAGGCTGATTGAGCCAATTCTTCCATTAATTCCTGAGTTGAGTGGTTCGAATGGAACTCGGAAATTCGCATTCCAAAAGATTTTACAAAATCTGTTTCCAATTCTTTCATATTGAATATGGATGGACGAATCCGAATTTTCTTCCCACTTCTTAAAATAAAAATCAGGGAATCCGGTCCTCTACCTCCTCTTCGATATTTCCATCGCAGAATTTTGCCATAATGGATTCTATAGTCAGGCTGCTTTCCAACAAGAGGCCTTTTAAGCCATTTGATGAACAAATGATCTTCACACAGCTCCAAGTGCAGCTTTCCACTGAAAAGCATATAAATAGGCGCAATTAAAAGGATAAAGCTATAGATATATACTGGATCGAACTCGATGAATAAATTAACCAGGTATGCGACTGGAAAAAGCAGCAGATAAGCCAGAACGAATCCAATGATATTAATGGTAGAGAACTCAACCTCTTTACTCATAATAAACTAATAATTTTCAGGCATTAAAAAAGGCTCTCCGATTTGGAAAGCCTTTTTTAATATATGATCCTATTACAGATTAGGCTGTAGCAGCCTCTTCTGCTTTAGGCTTTTCTTTCTTTTGAATTGAAGACTTCTTCTTCACGCTATCGAACATCACAGGAGTTGCAATGAATAGCGATGAATAAGTACCTACAATAACACCAACGATAAGGGCGAACATAAATCCTCTGATACTTTCACCTCCAAAGATGAAGATAGCAAGTAATACTACCAAGGTAGTAAGCGAGGTATTCAAAGTTCTACTAATGGTACTGTTTAAAGCAGCGTTCACTGTTTTATTCAGATCCCAGCTAGTATGCTCATTAACGTATTCTCTAATTCTATCGAACACTACCACGGTATCATTCAGCGAGTAACCAATTACGGTTAGGATTGCCGCGATAAACGCCTGGTCGATCTCCATGTTGAATGGCATCACTTTGTATAATAATGAGAAAATACCCAATACTACCAATACATCATGGAATACTGCAGTTACAGCTCCCAAACTAAATTGCCACTTACGGAAACGCAACAGGATATAAAGGAACACAACAACCAAAGAACCTAATACAGCCCAGAAAGAAGCATTCTTAATATCATCGGCAATAGTAGCTCCAACCTTCATAGATTGCATCACTCCTACCTGTTTGTCATCTGCTCCGTCAACGAACTCTTCGTAACTTAAATCTGAAGGAAGGTATGAACCTAGAGACTCATAAAGTGATCTCTGAATTTCTTCATCAACTTCAGCACCTTCTTCGTCTACCTTATATTTTGTAGTAATCTTTAATTGGTTGTCTGGTCCAAAAGTCTTTGCTTCAGCACTACCAAAAGTAGCCACAAGATCGTTCTGAACTTCAGTAGGATTTACATCATCGGCAAATCTTACGGTATAAGTTCTACCTCCAACAAAATCAACTCCCTGGTTAAGACCCTGTACAAATAAAGATCCAACACTAATTACAATAAATAATCCTGAAATTATATAGGCAACCTTTCTCTTCTTAAGGAAATCGATGTTCATGTTAGTGAACAGATTCTTGGTAAGAGAAGTAGTAAAATCTAGAGATTTTCCTTTTTTACCGTATCCATCAATGAACAATCTGGTGATGAAAATTGCAGTAAATAAAGAAGTAGCGATACCAATTAATAAGGTAGTCGCGAATCCTTTAATAGGACCTGTACCAAGTACGAATAAAATAAGACCGGTTAGACCTGTAGTGATATTCGCATCAAGAATAGAAGACAACGCATTATTGAAACCATCCTTTATGGCATCACGTTGAATTTTACCTTTAGCAAGTTCTTCTTTAATCCTTTCAAAAATAAGTACGTTCGCATCTACAGACATACCAATAGTTAAAACGATACCGGCAATACCAGGTAAAGTTAGTACTGCTCCAAGACCTGCAAGTACTCCAAAGATGAAAAGGATATTCACCACAAGAGCAACATCTGCAAAAAGACCAGCTTTACCGTAGTAAAGGATCATCCAAACCAATACAAGGATAAGAGCAATACCAAATGAATTGATACCACTATCTATAGCCTCCTGTCCTAGAGATGGACCAACAACTTCACTCTGAATAATATCTGCAGAAGCAGGTAATTTACCAGCACGTAGTACGTTTGCTAAATCCTGACCTTCTGTAATTGTAAAGTCTCCACTAATTTCACTTCTACCTCCAGAAATTGGACCAGTAGAAACACCCGGTGCAGAATAAACGATATTGTCAAGAACGATAGCGATCTGGCTTTGCTCATTAGAAGCTTTACCAGTCATATCTTCCCAGATCTTAGCTCCGGTTCCATCCATTTGCATGCTTACCGCAATACGACCTAATTGATCGTATGTTTGCTGAGCATCGGTAATAACACTACCACTTAATGGTGGCTCCATGTTACGGTTACCTTTTAATGCATAAAGACCTGTTGTTTGAGTTTCCTCATCTGCAACTCCCCATACAAACTTAGCATAACGCATTTCGCTAGGAAGTAAAGATCTAATTTGAGGATTCTGAAGATAATCCATCACTTTCGCTGTATCCTGTACTTTGAAAGTTGCGATTACCGGTCCTCCCTGGAATCCTGGAGAAACGATTAGATCGAATAGTGGGTTATTTCCAGTTTCAACTTCAGTACTGTCTGCTGAATCCGCAAGAAGCTCATCGATCTCATCATCACCTGAAGTTGCAGTTGTATCTGTTTCTTCAGTAGCATCTTCCTGAGTTCTCTTCATTTCAGCAAGCCTGTTGTTAGCCTGAACAAGGAAATTTCCTATTTCGTTGTTCTTGTAAACATGCCAGAACTCTAACTGAGCTGTACTTTGTAATAGGTTTTTAACCCTGCTGATGTCTTTTGCTCCAGGTAATTCAACAAGAATTCTTCCTGAATTTCCAAGACGCTGAATGTTTGGCTGGGTTACTCCAAATTTATCGATACGTTTTCTCAATACTTCAAAAGCTGAAGTAATAGATTCGTCAATCTTCTTTCTGATGATCGGCTCAACTTCTTCATTGCTCATGTTGAAGTTGATCTCGTCACTCAATGTTTTATTTGCAAAAATATCAGGAGATGCAAGTTTTGCATTCGGGATATTGTTGAAAGCCTCGAAGAATAGATCCACATAGTTTTCCTGACTATCGGTCTGTGCTTCGTCTGCTTCTGCGATCGCTTTTCTAAAAGCAGGATCTTTTGAATCGTTCGCCAATCCGCTCAAGATATCTCTTACGGAAATTTGAAGAATCACGTTGATTCCTCCTTTAAGGTCAAGCCCTTTGTTAAGCTCTTTGTCTTTCGCGGCATTGTAGGTAATTCCCGCAATAACTTCATCATTACCGATAGAATCCAGGTAACGGGCCTCGGCCTGGTCACGTAGTTCAGAGTAATTCTCTACATCTTCACCAACTTCCTGAACGGCAAACTCCTCAGCATTAGTTTCAACATTATTTGTTATAAACGTAAATGAAAGCTGATAAAGACATACCAGCCCAAACAAAATTGCAAAAACTTTAATCAGTCCTTTATTCTGCATTATTCCTCAAATTATTGATTATTAGGTCTATTTTAAAAACGGACAAATATAGGACTTCAATTATCAAATCCCAATATTTTTTTTTGGATAATTTTAACTTTTAAATCCAACAAAAAAGCCACAAATACTGTGGCTTTTCATGTTATTTCTAATGGTTTTTGCTAAAAAACTACACGTCAAGTAAACCGTTGGTTTTTTTCACACCTTCAGCACTCTCCTTCATTTTTGCTTTTTCAGCATCATCCAATTGTAATTCCACAATTTTCTCCAAACCATCTTTTCCAAGAATGGCCGGTACACCAATACAAAGGTCTTTAAGACCATATTCTCCATCCAGTAAGGCTGAACATGGGAACATTTTCTTCTGGTCACAAGCAATGGCCTGTACCAGACCAGACACTGCAGCTCCAGGAGCATACCAGGCACTGGTTCCTAAAAGCTTGGTAAGCGTTGCTCCACCAACTTTAGTATCTTCAGAAACCTGATTCAATCTGTCTTCAGAAAGAAAAGCAGTAACGGGAACAGAATTTCTTGTAGCAAGTCTTGTTAATGGCACCATTCCGGTGTCACTGTGACCACCAATCACCATTCCGTCTACGTCTGAAGGAGGACATTCTAAAGCCTCACTAAGTCTGTATTTGAAACGGGCGCTATCTAAAGCTCCACCCATACCAATGATCTTGTTCTTAGGAAGACCGGTAGTTTTATGAACTAAATAAGTCATGGTATCCATTGGATTACTTACCACAATAAGGGTCACATTTGGAGAATGTTTAATAAGGTTTGAAGAAACCTCTTTTACGATCCCCGCGTTGATCCCGATAAGTTCTTCCCTGGTCATTCCAGGTTTACGCGGAATCCCACTTGTGATCACCGCGATATCACTATCAGCAGTTTTAGAATAATCGTTAGTACTTCCTGTAATTTTTGTATCGAAGCCATTAAGAGTTGCGGTTTGCATAAGGTCCATTGCTTTACCTTCAGCATAACCTTCTTTTATATCCAGCAACACAACTTCTGAAGCAAAATTTTTGATGGCGACATATTCGGCACAGCTGGCACCAACGGCACCTGCTCCTACTATAGTAACTTTCATGTTAAAATATTATTTGATTTCTATTAATATTGACTGCGAAATTACGAATAATGAGGCAGTAATAATAATAAGGAATGGTTAAATCAAAGAGTCCTTATAATATAAAGTGAAGTCCAAGATTTAAATTCACGAATTTCCCGGCAGTCGCCATGGTGGAAATTTTGAATCTTTCGAAATATAGGTTGAATCCAATATCTCCCTTGAATTGAGCTTCTTTATCATTTAAAGTTGCAATTTCTGAATTCACAAGGCCTAGAGCAATTCCATCGCCACCAAATTCATATTCGAAATCAGACTGCGCCACACCAAAAGCACCAAAAACCTCGAAATTCTCATATTTTTTGGAAGCCATAACCTCTGCCAGCCAAACGCCAGCACTAACATCTATTAGATCCAGATTTACAAGATTCGGGACACTAATTTGCTCAAACTCATATTTCACGTCAAATAGATCATATGCGACAATTGCCGCCAACTGGAAATCATCTTCTTTATTAAATCTAAAATGCTGACTAATATTATATTTTAATCCAGCTCCGTAAGTACTGAACTGAGATCCATCTATTTCCAATTCAGGTAAAGCTCTCACGCCAATTTGAAAACCGTAAGGCAATCCAACCGAGACCTGTGCAAATGGATAAAAAAGAGCCCCTTTATCAATACCCTCAATTGCCTGAAAACTAAACTCTTCTCCCATAAAAGACCCTTTGAACATTACATTTGAATCCTTCCCAAATGCTGTAGGCAATAAGGCTCCACGATCTCCATCGTTAATTGTCAGGTTCTGAAAGTCATTGTTGTTAACAGTGAATTCCTTTTTACTGGATGGCACTAACAATCCGTTACCGTGCAAAGAAACATCAACTTTCCATGGCTCAAGTGCCCTGGCAGATGTAAACCAGCTTGCGGTAGCCTGGTAGGCAGCACTTTCTGATGCCGGGCTTGCGAAACCATCGGCAAGGAAAAGGAGATCCTGTATGATTTCCTGTCCCTCTTCAGGAACGATTTGCGAAAAAGTATTTTGAACGAAAAATAGGGCTGTAAGTAGAATTAATTTTCTGAAGCTTCTCACGGTGACTTAGGTTTAGGTGGAATAAAAATAGTAAAATTTAGTTTTCGAAATTATTTGTAAGTAAAAAACCCACACTTAATAGTTTAGGTGTGGGTCTTTTAATAAATATTCTAGTGAAGATTACGCATCGATATTGGCATACTTTGCGTTCTTTTCAATAAACTCCCGTCGTGGCGGAACCTCATCTCCCATTAGCATTGAGAAGATCCTATCGGCCTCCCCACCATTATCAATATTCACCTTTCTTAGTATCCTGAATTCTGGATCCATAGTGGTATCCCAAAGCTGCTCTGCGTTCATCTCCCCAAGACCCTTATAACGCTGGATCTGAACTCCCCCGCTATATTCGGCCGCTATTTCATCACGCTCTTTTTCGTTCCACGCATAACGCTTCTTCTGTCCCTTTTTCACAAGGTAAAGTGGTGGCGTAGCAATATAGATATGACCATTCTCGATCAACTCCCTCATGTATCTAAAGAAGAAAGTAAGGATCAAAGTTTCAATGTGGCTACCATCAACGTCGGCATCACACATAATCACGATCTTATGATATCTTAGCTTCGAAAGGTTTAGCGCTTTGCTATCATCTTCAGTACCTATAGTAACCCCAAGGGCGGTATAGATATTCTTAATTTCCTCGTTATCAAAAACCCTGTGAGACATGGCCTTTTCAACGTTAAGGATCTTACCTCTAAGCGGAAGTATCGCCTGGAACTTACGATCTCTACCCTGCTTGGCCGTACCACCTGCCGAGTCTCCCTCGACAAGGAATACTTCACATTGTGCAGGATCCTGCTCAGAGCAGTCAGATAATTTCCCAGGCAAACCACCAACACTCATGGCAGTTTTACGCTGAACCATTTCACGGGCTTTTTTCGCGGCATTTCTAGCCTGCGCAGCAAGTATTACTTTTTGAACGATGGTCTTGGCATCATTCGGGTTTTCTTCTAAATAATTCTCAAGCATTTCTGAAACTGCCTGAGAAACAGCTGAAGTTACCTCACGGTTACCCAGCTTGGTTTTGGTCTGTCCCTCGAACTGAGGTTCAGCCACCTTAACCGAAATAATCGCGGTAAGTCCTTCACGGAAGTCATCACCGGTAATTTCAAATTTCACTTTATCCAGTAAACCAGACGCATCAGCATATTTCTTAAGAGTGGTCGTAAGACCTCTTCTAAATCCTGACAAGTGAGTTCCACCCTCGTGAGTATTAATGTTATTTACATAAGAATGAAGGTTCTCGTTGAAGGAGGTATTATAAACCATCGCTACTTCAACAGGAATATCATTCTTCTCACCTTCCATAGAGATCACATCTCCAATGATAGGCTCACGGTTACCGTCTAAAAATTTTATAAACTCCTTTAAACCTTCTTCAGAATGGAAGTCATTATGAACATATTCACCATTATCTTCCTTATTCCTTTTATCGGTCAGGCTAATACGAATACCCTTATTCAGATAAGCCAGCTCACGCATACGGCTTGCTAAAGTATCGTAGTTATACTCAAGAGTTTGCTGGAAAATACTTGGATCTGGCTTGAAGGTAACAATAGTACCGCTCAGTTCTGTCTCTCCAGTTGGCTTTACAGGATAAAGCGGTTTACCCAGCTCATACTCCTGTTGCCATATTTTTCCATCCCTATATACTGTTGCAGTTAGGTGTTCTGAAAGTGCGTTCACACAACTTACCCCAACCCCGTGAAGACCACCGGAAACTTTATAGGAATCTTTATCAAATTTACCACCTGCACCAATCTTGGTCATTACCACCTGTAATGCAGATACGCCTTCTTTTTTATGAAGATCTATAGGAATTCCCCTACCGTTATCTTCGGTAGTGATGGAATTATCCTCATTGATCGTAACTTTAATATTATCACAGTGTCCCGCAAGCGCCTCATCGATCGAGTTATCAACAACTTCGTATACCAAATGATGCAGTCCTCTAACGCCTGTATCTCCAATATACATTGAAGGTCGCATACGAACATGCTCCATGCCTTCCAGTGCCTGAATACTGTCGGCTGAATAATTATGTTTCTTAGCTTCTTCGCTCATATATATGCTAATTAATTTCGTCTATTTTGGATAACGAACAAATATAACAATTCGCATATTTTTAACAGGTTGAACCAGCCTTATAACACCTTAAGTTATCAACAAATTATGTGGAAAAACCCGAAGCATTCCGGATCTCCGGAACACTTCGGGTTTAATATTTAGATTCCTACAAAAATTAAGCTTTCTGAAGCTCTTTTTTTAAGCCTGGAGCAACGTGAGTTTCGTTTGCTCTTCCACTTGGATCAAGATCTTTTTGCCATTTCGGGATCCATCTTTTTACAGTTTTTGCTGCAGAATCCTGTGGGAAATGTTTACTGAACAATTCTCTGTAAAAATAAGCCTCTTTGGTCGCCGGAGTATTCACCGGGTATTTCAAGGCTGCAGTCTCCATTTGCACGTCACTTACCTGCTTTGAAGCATAGTCAATAAGCTGATCTATCCAGTTGTATCCTACCCCGTCGCTAAATTGCTCTTTTTGACGCCATAGGACTTCTTCTGGCAAAAATGGTTCCTCCGGAGTATCAAATGCTTTTCTAAGCACATATTTTTCTACACCATCATAAGTTACCGGCATTTTTTCTTCAGGCACCATTTCCATGGCGGTCTTTAAAAATGCTTTATCCAGGAATGGAACTCTGGCCTCCAAGCCATGAGCCATCGTAGACTTATCTGCTCTTAAACAATCTGCCGTGGCCAGTCTCTGAACCCTTCTAATGGTTTCTTTCTGAAATTCTTCGGCAGAAGGAGCGTTCTTGAAATATAGATATCCTCCAAAGATCTCATCTGATCCTTCTCCAGAAAGTACCACCTTGATCCCTTTTTCAGCAATCGCTTTAGAAAGGAAATACATCGGTGTACTTGCTCTTATTGAAGTAACATCATAGGTTTCCAGATGCCAAACCAATTTGCTTAATATTTCGATCCCTTCTTCAACTGTAAAATGGATCTCATGATGCTCTGTTCCCAGGAACTCGGCTACTTTTCTAGCAGCAATAAGATCTGGAGCTTCAGAATCAAGGCCTATTGAGAAAGAATGCAGTTTTTGACCTGAATCTTTCATTAAGCGCGCTGCAATAGAAGAAGTAAGGGAAGAATCCAAACCTCCACTCAAAAGAACTCCTAAAGGCACATCTGCCATCAATCTTTTTCTGGTCGCCTCGATAAGGCTTTCCCTCAATTTGGTAAGATCTGCCGGCTGAACCGCCTTTTCAGACTCAAACCAATCTGGCGTATAGTATCTCACGAAGCCTGTTTGAGGTGTATAATAGTGTCCCGGAGGAAATGCTGAGAATTCCACACAAGTATCCACAAGAGCTTTCATTTCGCTAGCAAACCACATGGCACCGGATTCATCTGTACCAAAGTAAAGTGGCTTAACCCCAATTGGATCTCTTCCCACGATAAAATCATCTCCATCTATAATTACAAATGAAAAGACCCCATCCAGCATATCCACAAAATCATAACCGTACTTCTCGTAAAGGTGCACGATGACCTCTGAATCTCCAGTGGTTCTGAAAGAGTGATCCTTTAGTTCATTATTTCTAAGAGCCATGTGGTTATAGATCTCCCCGTTATGGATCATCCAGGCCGAACCAGTTCCCTGGATTGGCTGAATTCCCGTAGTAAGATCTACGATTGAAAGACGCTCGTGCGAAAGCACGTGTCCTTTTTCAGTAATTTTTAATCCGCTTTCATCGGGACCTCTGTGAGACATTCTCTTAGAAAGGCTGCTTATTTTTGCCGCTTCAATGTCTTTTCCGATAACTGCTAAAATTCCACACATGACTTATATTGTTTTTAATTACAATACAAATATGTAGTTATACTTCTCTTTATAAAACATAAAAAGCTACTTGACTTAATTTCATAAAGTTTTTTAAGAATAATAAATACCGAATGAAATGAAATACAGGAATAATCTACAAAATTCTTTCATTCGTAAATCTGTATAAATTTTAACAGCAACTTTGTTCTTTTTTAACAAATGCTACAGAAGTCAACCGTTATCTTTAATGCAAACTAAAACTAATTACGAAAGTCATGAAAAAGCTTATAATAGGAGGAATTGGAATCCTTTGTTTGTTTATTTCCAACCCGGTGAATGCACAGGACGAAGACAAGGTAAATTTCTCCAAGGAAGAATTGAAATTTTCAAAAATGGATGCCAGTCCTATGGACCTGGCGATGTACAAAGACCAGAACGATAAAGCCGTTGCCAGAGTGATCTACAGCAGACCTCAGAAAAGAAATCGTGAGATCTTTGGAAAACTTATCCCTTACGGGGAAGTGTGGAGAACCGGAGCTAACGAGGCGACGGAAATTACCTTTTACGAGGATATGAAAATTGCAGATGCCGTAGTTAAAGCGGGAACTTACACTTTGTATACTATTCCAGATGAAAAAGAATGGACGGTAATTTTAAATAATAAGACCAACACCTGGGGAGCTTATGAATATTCTTCTAAAGAAGATAAAGTAAGAATCAATGTACCCGTGAGACAAGCTCCAAATACCATTGAGTCTCTATCAATGGCATTCCAGGAATCTAATAACGGTGCAGATCTTTTGATCGGCTGGGATGATAGTTATATCAAAGTTCCTTTTGAAACTGTAAAGTAACTGAACCAACGTACAAATGAAAAACGCCCTTAAAGGGCGTTTTTTTTATGGAATATTGAGATATTTATGTGTTTGCAATGAAACCTTCCATTTTGGATTTTTCATTACATAATCTACAATTAAAGGGATCATCTTTTCGCGATTACTCCACTCAGGTTGAAGGTATAAGATGCAATTATCACTAACTAAAGCCGCCTGCTCTTCAGCAAACTTAAGATCGTGCTTATTAAAAACGATCACTTTTAGTTCATTTGCCAGTGGATAAATTTCCGGTTTTGGAAGCTTGATCTTTTTAGGAGATAGACAGATCCAGTCCCAGGTTCCGGTTAGATCATAAGCGCCTGAAGTTTCAATATGAATATCGCAGCCTTTATTTTTCAAATTTCCGGTCAATTCGGTCATATCCCAGGTAAGCGGCTCACCTCCCGTGATCACTATAGTTTTACTATACTTCGTAGCATTTTCAACGATCTGGCCAACATGTGTAGGTGGGTGCACCTCAGCATCCCAGCTTTCCTTTACATCGCACCAGTGACAACCCACATCACAACCACCGATCCTTATAAAATAGGCCGCGGTTCCCTTGTGATATCCTTCACCCTGTATGGTATAGAATTCTTCCATTAACGGAAGCATAATTCCTCTATCTACCAACTCTTTTGTCTCTTCTGAAATCATAGCGTGCAAAGATAAGCAAACTATATCATCTGGAATACTTAAGCCAATCTGAATAAAATCTACCTCCCTATTTATAAATAAGCGTGTTCCTTATCTGGCTCTCTGCTTTATTGGGATCTACCAGGAATCCATTAATAACAGCATATTCTACCTCTCCATTTTCATATAGAAAGAAATTAGCATCCTTTCCTGGTTGTAAACCTTTATTCACTTCAAAATCTTCGGAAACAAGGTTCAAAGGAAAATTGGAATACTTATTATCTAACATGGAAGCCTCTACTTTTACATATGCATATCCTTGCTGTAATAATTTACCTGCATCAAGCTGCTGAAGCTCATTTTCAGAATTGATCTTATTGGCATAAATCTTCCCGTATTCCAGGCTCATGCCACTGGCATCAATCTGCTTATAACCATAACTGGTGGAAAGATCCCCCTGATCTACTATTCTTCCGGAATAATAAAATTCTGAATTCCCTTCGAGATCATTTTCAGAGCGATTAACGCCTAAATCAAGAACGTAGGGTTTTCCGTTTAATTCATAGGTCAATCCCTTCAATTTAAGATCGAACAACATCCTGTCGTTATTAGGGATATTCTCATATGCTGAAATGTCTTCGGCCTTATAACTTTCAGACGCGATAGCTTTTAAAGCGGATAGAATACTTACAAAATTGAGTTTTCGAATCTCCTGTTTTTCCGGATCTTCTGGATAACCTCCAGATTCAATAAGAATAGTGCTGGTGCCCCACCTCTGGATATTATCACCAAAGGCTCTTGGTTCGAAATCATCATTATAACGTCCTACCTGGCCTGGAGCAAATTGCTGTAGAACCTCGTTCATTTTCACGATCACCTTCATCGCATTTCCCCGAACCTCATTTATTTCCTTTTCATAATTATAGGCCGGTGCTAAAAATGAGATCGTTGCTGGTTTTTCGGTTCTTTCAGCATTATAATATTTACTCTGGTCGTGAAGATTGAAACCAAAATCGGCATCGAGGCTATCCCTGATTCTTTTTAAAGTTTTGGCTTCAGGAGATTGTAATCTTAAGGCATCACGGTTCACATCTATACCAAGAGCGTTGCGACGGGTGAATTTTTCAGCTCCATCTGGATTAAGCATGGGCAGAAAATGAATGCGTAAATTCTTCAATATCTCCTCCTTTTCTGATTGAAATTCATCTGAATTGAAAAAATTGAGAATATCAAAAATTGCCATGGTTGCAGTAGATTCATCGCCATGCATTTGTGACCATAGAAATACATCTGTATCACCACTACCTAAACTAATAAGATGAAGACTGCGTCTTTCGATCGACTCGCCTACCTTCTGGATCTGCAGATCTTTATCAGACTCCAGATCTTCCAGCAGCGCAAGCACATTTTCATGTTTTATTCTTCTTTTAGTGATAGACTCTTCCTTAAAATCGGAATAGTTTTCAAATAACTTTTCTGCAAATGCGTCCTTTTGAGCAGAACTTCCGGCCGTCATTAAAAGTCCTGCGACCAGCCATAAAACTTTTTTCATAATTTTTATTTTGAGGGAACTTCCTTAAAGTTCCTGTTCTTTGTTGCTTCTCTAACCTTTTTCATGAATTCTGTTCCGGGATCGGTTTTTTCAGTCCTGTAACCGGCATCCTTTTCCAACCATAACTCATGACCTTCAAAATTGGTGTATTCGTAATGACCAATCAAATATTCGATATCATATTTATCACTTAAATAATTTACCAGCCAGATATTGGCTTTTAGCTGAGCATCGGTTAAGGGAGTGTCATTAGTTCCCCCAACATTTTCCACGCCGATCGCGACATGGTTTAGACCGATCACGTGCCTGGCCATAGTAGTTTCCGGCATCAACCGATAAATCGTTCCATCCCTGTCTACTAAAAAATGAGAAGAAACATTCAGTTGACTGGCGCCTGAGATAGCCTCCCGGGATTGTGGCAATTGTGATCTTTTAAAGGCATTAAAAGAACCTTCGAGTGTTGGGATCGCCGTCCAGTGCAGAACAATCATCTTAGGTTTTATCGCGGGACTATCCCTATCTAAACCATAGCGCTCATTCATGTATTCCAAAGTAAGATCGATGCGGTCCTGCTCAAAGTCTATAGGCCGGTCTACGATCCTGGAACTTTTACATGATAAAAGACTTAAACCCAAAATTGCGGCAAAAATCAAAATCTTAATATTCTTCATATATGGAGCTTTAAAACAAAAAAAGCCCCGACATAGCGGGGCCTTAAATTTAATTATTTCCTATTCATCCCAGAAGATTGCATCCAGTAAAGTAACATCTGGAACATTACTTCCATTTCTACTTATTTCAGAATCTGGATAAGCCAGTCTTCTAATGAACATTCCGTTAAGATCCGGGTTCAAATTCTCCGGAAGATCGAAATCTTCATAGTTATAATCATAACGGCGTGCGTCTACCCATGCTTCAGGGTTCAGGAACATAGCCACCCACTTTTCTTTGAAGATATCATCGATGGTAAAACTATCTACGCCCATGCTAACTTCAGGAGAACTGATATACTCTTCAATCTCAGACGACTCAACTCCTATTTTATTCATATGAGCTCTAATTCCGTCCAGATATGCCTGGTAAGATCTCGCTTTATCGATACCAAATGCCGCTTCAGCCTCAATAAATTTCTGCTCTGCATAGGTTCCCAATAATAATGGTCCCTGGCGGGTAGTATAAAAATCACCTTCTTCCAAAACAGATCTCGCGCCCTGCTCGGGTGCATCTCCTCTACCAGCTCCATTTACGGTTCCTATATATTCTCCATCATCTGTAGCTCCAACCATCAAAGGTAATCTTGGATCTTCCACTCCAAAAGTGGTACCGTCTAATGCCTGGATAAATTGTTCAGAGATCCATCCACCAAGGAAAAGATTGGCGTTATCTATAGCCACATCTGCCCATGGATTGAACTGTTCTGCGAAATATTCCAGTTGTGCATCGTCTTCGTTACCGTCAAAACCATTACCTACAGCAGCAAGTACGGCGGTTGGATCATAACTACTGGTTTCACTGTAATGATTAAGATATCTCGCCTTCAACATATAAGCGAATTTTATCCAGTTCTCGGCATTACCACCATAGATAAAATCATCATCACCTATAGAAGCGTTGGTTTCTGCGGAAAGGTTTGCAATACCAGCATCCAGAAGCCCCAAAACTTCTTCATATAACTGGGCATCGTCATCATAAGAAGGTGTAACCGTCACAAAATTGAAGGCTTCGCTGTAAGGAACCTGTCCCCAGGCATCTACCGCCATTCCAAGATTGTAAGCCATAAGAATCTGTCCCACACCTTCATAATGATTTGCCTCTTCTGCCTGAGCCTGAAGGATCATATCATTAATATCTGTCATCACATTATAAAGCGCTCCCCAGGTTCCGCTATAACTAACCGGCTCCATGATATCTGAAGAACTCGCCGCATTGGGAGATGCCAGGTACTGAACGTAATTAGTTGCGATATCCCCCATCCTGAAGGTATTCTGTGAGGATTCGTAAGTTGAATTCACCATTAACCCAGCCAGTGGTGCCTCGGTAGGGTTATTGGGATTGTCATTAATATCGAGATAATCGTCGCAGGATATAAAGCTGAAAGCAACTGCGAGGATCACGTATTTGTATTTTTTGATCTTAAATTTCATATCCAAAATTTTTAAATTTTAAAGTCCAAGGTTAAGGGTAAAGAAATAGCTTCGAACACCCGGGTAACCCAGTCCTGTTAAACCAGTTGCATTTCCTCCTGCTCCCGAGCTAAAAGATTCAGGATCGAATCCATCCCAGGGAGTATAAAGAATAATATTATTTGCAGCTACAGAAATCCTTGCCGACTCAAAAGGCAATACTTTCAATACATTATCCTGGAAATTATATCCAAGGGTTATGTTTCTTAGCTTGATGAAAGCTGCATCCTGCACAAAATTCTCACTTACAGTACGGTAAGTATTTCTATAGAATCCTGCTCCATAGTTTCTTCCATCTGGTCCTTCTCCCTGTCCTAGCCAAACTTGCTGAGTATTTGGAGATCCGTCTGCATTTACACCATCAAACACAATAGTTTCGTTTCTGTTTAAAGTATATTTTGCGATACCAAAAGCAGAGAAGAAGTTGTCATATTGATTGTACTGGTCTACTCCCGCTCTGAAATCTACAAGGAAAGAAAAATCGAAACCTTTAAAACTAAAATCGTTCTTTAAACCGCCAATCCATTTGGGAGTGGTATTCCCCAACACCAATTGAGTACTGTTTCTAGATGGGAATCCATTCTCTCCTATTATTATAGGTAAACCTTCATTTAGGTAGATGCTATTTTCATCTGCTCCAAACCTTGAATAGCTGGTTCCAAAAATATTACCGTATGGTTCACCTTCCAGTAATTTGATGGTTACCGAAGAACCTCCATAACCAAACTGACTTCCTACTACGATCTCTTCTATTCCTTCTCTAATACTTTTAACCTCATTCTGGTTGTAAGAAGCATTAAAGGAAACATCCCATCTAAAGTTCTCGCTTTTAATTGGTGTTCCTCTTAAAATGAATTCCCATCCAGTGTTTTCAATTTCTCCCGCATTAGTTACAAAAGTTGAGAAACCTGCACTCTCACTTACCGGAACTGGAATGATCTGATCTTTACTATTCGATTTATACCAGGTAACATCTAAACCTAACCTGTTCTCAAAAAACCTAAGGTCTGTACCAAATTCTATCGCAGTGGTTTTTTCAGGTTTTAACCCAAGATCTCCAAACTGGCTGAATCTCGTAAACCCTACCTGTCCTCCTAAAGGATAAATTGAAGGTGAAGAATAGGTTTGCCCAATTAGATATGGATCTGTATCCTTACCTACCTGTGCCCATGAACCTCTAAGCTTACCGAAAGTAAACCAGTCTCCCTGTTCAAAGCTTTCAGTAAATACATATCCCAGGTTCACTGAAGGATAGAAAAAGGAATTATTACCTATTGGTAAAGTAGAGGTCCAGTCATTTCTTGCGGTTACATTCAGGAATAGAGTTTCATCATAACTCATCATAAGGTCTCCATAAACCCCCACAAGTCTTCTTTTTCTCTTATCCTGTGAAGTTGAGATCTGGCTGGCATAACTTAGATCATAAAATTCAGGAATTACAAAATTCTCACCTGTAGCATCCAGTCTTTCATAGTCTCTTTCAAAAATGTCATTACCTACACGAAGGGTAGTATTAAATTTTTCTGTCCAGTCCTTTTTAAGAGTAACAAAAAAGTTGGAGTTGATGTCACGGCTGTTGATCCTGGTCTCACGAATAAATCCAGTAGAACTTAGCGGATTTTCTCCATCTATTCCCATTGGGCCGGGAGTGACCTCTGTCCTTTTATCACTGTAATAATCTGTACCTATTAAATAGGTAAGGTCCAACCACTCTGCAGGGCTATAAGTAAATCTTAAATTTCCTACGGTTCTATTCACCTCATCCTCGAAAGTACTAAAGCGAGCATCATAGATAGGGTTGGTATTGCCATAGGTTTTCATGGTTCCGTCTGGATTGATATAATCCTCTACATCGTGGTTAGGCGCCCAGTAAACCAAACGCTCCATAAAACGATCGTGAGGAACACGATTACCACCAGATACACTATAATTGATATTTCCTGAAAACTTAAATTTCTCACTGAACTTTACTTCTCCACTTAATTTAGCTGAAGTTCTGGACCAGTCGCTAAAAGGGATCACCCCTTCCTGATCAAGTTTCCCGATCGAACCGTAAAAAGTAGCATTCTCGCTACCTCCGGAAATACTTACGTTATTATCGAACTGAGTACCTTTTCTCATGGCATCAGACCAAATGTCGTAGAATCTAACATCAGGATCTATCTGGTTGATCTCTTCCATGGAAGGTCCCCAGTTAGGCCAGAATGATTCTGGGTCATAATTACCAGAAAATCCCTGTCCATAAGTTTCCTGGAATTCAGGAAATTGATTGATCTCATCAAAACCTACCGAGCTGTTCAAATTAATTCTAACTCTTCCGGCTTTTCCTTTTTTAGTGGTGATGATCACCGCTCCATTCGCTGCTCTAACACCATATAACGCAGTTGCCGCAGCACCTTTAAGAATGTTAAGGGACTCAATATCATTAGGGTTAATATCGGCAGCCCTATTGGAAAGTCCACGAGGCGTACCGGCAGACTCTATTGTAGAGTTATCTATAGGCACCCCATCTATCACAAATAATGGTTGGTTGTCTGCATTAGGATCTAAAGAGTTAACCCCTCTAATAATGATCCTGGCACTCATCCCGGGAGCACCACCCGAATTGGTCACCTGAACCCCAGCTGCCTGCCCCTGTAAAGCACTTACCAGGTTTTGCTGTTTAGTTTTGGTGATCTCTTCAGAACCTATCTCCTGCACCGCATATCCCAGGGATTTCTTTTCCTGTTCGATACCGAATGAAGTCACTACAACCTCATCCAGACTTTCCAGATCCTCCACCAGGCTCACATCGATAGTTGATTGCCCCGTAAATGAAACCTCCTGCTTCTCATACCCAACAGATGAAAACACCAGAACCTCGCCTGGAGCTACATCTATTTGATAGTTACCTTCAAAATCGGTAGTTGTACCTCGATTAGTACCCTTGATCAACACATTTACTCCAAATAGTGGTTCACCAGATTCAGACCCGGTTACTAAACCACTCACAGATGATTCCTGTGCGAACAAGGATGCAAATTGAAAAACAGCCAAAATGGCTATTAACGTAGTTTTTAATTTCATACCTTATTTGTTAATTAATTGTGAATGAAGTTTAAATATAAAACATCTATTTTTATAAAAGTTCATTATCTTATTAAAATATTTAACAATTATCAACCATCTTTGAACATTATATAACTATAACCTATCTTTTTAACATGATCCCTGAGCATTTAAAAAAACGCAAAAAGCTGAAAATTAGTTCCACAATTGTTAACCAGGCTTTAATCTTAGTGCTTGCTTCACTAATAATTACGTCCTGTTCCGCCATAAAAAGAACGAATAAGAAGATCGAATCAGATTTTTTTGAGTCGGCCGAATTCAAAAAAGGATTTGCAGGTTTTGCTCTTTACGATCCTGTTTCAGACGAAATGCTTTACACCCACAATGCCGATAAATATTTTACGCCAGCTTCTAATACCAAGTTATTCACCTTATATACCGGATTGAAAATCCTGGGTGATTCTATCCCCGGGATTAAGTACACTATAAAGGGAGACAGCTTGATCTTTAAAGGAACCGGGGATCCTTCATTTCTGAACCCCGATCTTCCGGAATCCAAGGTTCTAAGTTTTTTTAAGCAAAGCGAAAAAGAGTTATTCTACGCCCCACCGGTTTATAAGGAAAAGCGACTGGGACCAGGATGGGCCTGGGATGATTATGATTCTTATTATTCCGCAGAAAAGATCGATTTTCCCATTTATGGCAATTTGATCGAAGTGAAATTTGATAAAGGAAGTTCTAAACCTTCAGCAGTAAAACCTCAAAGGTTTAAAGATTCCATTAGCGCCGTGAAACCAACAGATCCTGCGAATAAGTATACCCAAAGAGACATTAGTTCAAATAAAATGGAATTCCAGGAATTCGAAAGAACTGAGGACTTCACGCAATACATTCCCTTTCATTTCTCGAATGAGCTTATTACTGAAATAATTTCTGACACTATTCAGGATACCGTGAAAATCTATTCCGGAGATATTAAAAAACTGGATTTTGACAATACCTTATATAGTGTTCCTGCAGACAGTATTTACAAACGCATGATGCAGGTGAGCGATAATTTCATTGCAGAACAGATTCTTTTAATGGCTGCAGATAAGGTTTCAGACTCTCTAAAAACCAGCATCGCCATAGATCATATGAAAGAAAACCACCTGAAAGACCTGTTAGACGAACCTATGTGGTATGATGGTTCTGGCCTTTCGAGGTATAATCTTTTCACTCCACGGTCTATGGTTAAGCTCATTGAAAAGATCGAAAACGAAATACCGGTTGAAAAACTATTTAAAATACTCGCTGTTGGAGGAGAATCTGGGACTCTAAAGAATTACTACAAGGCTGAAACTCCTTATATCTATGCCAAGACAGGAACTCTTAGAAATAACCACAGCTTAAGCGGATTCCTGGTCACCAAAAGCGGCAGAATTCTTATTTTTAGCTTCATGAACAGCAATTATACGGTCCCAACTTCAGAATTAAAACAAGGAATGACCAGAATTCTGGAAAGGATCAGAGATAATTATTAAACCAGACCTACGATAATGCAAAGACGAAAATTTATAAGAAATATAGGTATAGGCGGACTTTTACTCCCACTGGATCCAACCTCTATTAGTACTCAGGGAAATTATATAACAAACGCAGCCAATATAATTCCTGAAGCTCTACAGGAGGGAGATACTATAGGTATCGTAAGCCCGGCCAGCGCCATTTTCGAATCTGAACCTTACGAGATCGCCAAGGAGTCTTTTGAGGCAATGGGCTTAAAGGTGAAATTCGGGAAAAACACAAGAAACCGTTACGGACATCTCGCGGGTACCGATGAAGAAAGAGCTGAAGAATTCAACGATATGTTCCGTGATGATTCCATAAAAGCTGTAATTGCTTTAAGAGGAGGTTCCGGCGCCGCCAGGATCCTGGACAAGCTGGACTATGAGGCAATCAGGAAAAACCCGAAGATCTTTATAGGCTACAGTGATATAACGGCATTGCATATGGCAATATTCGAAAAGACCGGGCTGATCACCTTCCATGGCCCAGTTGCGGTATCTACGTGGAATTCATTTAGCGCAGATTATTTAAAACGACTCCTTTTCAATAAAGAAGCCATCAAATATGAAAATCCAGTAAATAAAGGAGACGAACTGGTACAAACCAAAAACAGGATCAGGGTTATAAATGAAGGAACAGCCAGAGGTCAGCTTCTTGGCGGAAACCTTTCTGTACTCACCGGGATCATGGGTTCTGAATATTTCCCAACAAACTGGAAGGGCAAGATCCTATACCTGGAAGATGTGGGAGAAAAGATATATGCGGTAGATAGAATGATGACCCAGTTATACCTGGCCGGTGTCTTTAACGAGATCAGCGGTTTTGTATTTGGAAAATGTACAGATTGTGACCCGGGAGGCAGCGGTTACGGCTCATTAACCATGGAGGAAGTTATAGATCATTTTATCAAGCCCCTGAATATTCCGGCTTACTCCGGCGCCATGATAGGGCATATCGACGATAACGTTACTATCCCGAATGGGATAGAAGCTGAAATGGATGCAAAAAATGGAACTATCCAGCTACTAAATCCGGCGGTAAAATAAATTTTAAAATCAGGATTCAGGTTTTGCTAATGATCTACAAAACCTGGATCCTGAATAATACCACTCCACTACTACTTTTTCCTTGCTAATTCTTTCTTATAGATCTCACGTCCCAATTCAGCCATAAAGGGAATACCGATCTCGTCATATTCATAATCGTTATCATTAAAAACTCCGTTCTCGTTTACCAGCAGAGTCGCGGAAAGAAGGAATTCAACATCATTTTCAACATCTTTTATATAAGCCGTTTCGGTCAGGGTTCCGTAGGCATAGCCCACCTTATTATAAATCTTAATATTAGAAGGAATTCTCTCTTTTGAATCCCCATATATAAAGAATTTACCGTAGCTGTCGTAATATTCAGTTTCATCATAGTCCAGCTCCCGCGGTAATCTGGACATGGCTTCCTTCAGGAATTCCTTATCCTTATCAGTTAGCTGAAACGTATTACTTTCTTCAAAAGTTTCTGGAAAATACAACCTCTTCATCAGGTTATGCTGAGTTTCGATAGGGAAGTAATTCTTAAGTTCAAAACTAAAAGGCTCCGGCACCTTTTCGCCATCTTTCATATACCCCACACCTTTAATTACATTCTGGATCTTTAAAGAATCTGCCGTTTTATTATTGGTAACCGGCATTTCATAATTTCCATTTTCAGTATCAAAGATCATTTGCCTTGTCACGATAGCTCCGGAGCCTTCACCAGAAAAACGATGAGAAATCCTTACCGGTGCAATACCCTTAGCCCTGAGTTTTGAATTGATATAATCCTGCCCCAGGAATTCGAATAGACGGTTATAGGCACCATTATCGCTAACCGCAAAAATTGCATCAATATCATTAGCAATGGTATGTTCGATAGAATCGTTCTCTAAATGGTAAGGTGTATTTTTGTCTATTTTGATGCCCTCTTTATTAAGTTCATTTATCTTTTCCAGGCTTAATACCGCCACCGGAAGTTTTACCGTACTGGCAGGATAGAAATAGGCTTCGGGCTCTACCCTATATTTAAAATCTTTGAAATCGATCTTCCCATCCTTTTTAATGATCCTGGAATAAATGATCTGAACCTCATATTTACCTGGGTTTTTAAAAACCTCTGAAAGTTTGGTTTGTTTAGAATTTGAAACCTGTTTCAGCACATTATTTTGAAGGCTGCAGCTAGAGATCGAAAAAAACAGAACGAGGAGAAATAGAATTTTACGCATATAGGGATCGTTGGTTAGTTCTAAAAAAGTTTAAATGGTTATTTATAAAAGTAAGCCTATATTTAAATTTAAACAATTTTCATTTTTGAGGAGACAGAGACTGTTTTCTTCTTTTGAATTATCATTTTTATAATAACTTAGCATCAATGGACAAAGCGGTACAATTTGTTGAAGAGATCCAGAAAGGATATACCACCAAAGGTGATTTCATCTATTTAGGCGCTGGAATTCTGGATGGAAACGTCCATTCTGAAGCCTCTGTAAAGATTCCCTTAAAAACGATGAATCGTCATGGTTTGATCGCCGGGGCTACCGGAACTGGAAAATCCAAAACCCTGCAGATCATTGCTGAAAATCTATCTGAAAAAGGTGTACCTGTTTTGCTGATGGATGTAAAAGGTGACCTAAGTGGTATCGCCCAGCCATCTGAAGGAGCAGATTTCATAAATGAAAGGCACGCTAAACTTGATTTCCCATTCGATCCTAAAAAATCACCGGCAGAGATCCTGACCCTTTCAGACCAGGAAGGTATCAGGCTAAGAGCAACGGTAAGCGAATTCGGACCGGTATTACTGTCGAGGATCCTTGATCTTACCTCAACTCAAACAGGAATCCTGGCGATCATTTTCAAGTATTGTGATGACAACCAATTACCTCTTTTAGATCTGAAAGACCTTAAAAAGATCATTCAGTATTCTACCGAAGAGGGCGAGGAAGAATTTGAAGAAAACTACGGAAGAATTTCCAAAGCCTCCACCGGCGCTATTCTGAGGAAGATCGTTGCGCTGGAACAACAGGGTGCAGACCTGTTTTTTGGAGAAAGATCTTTCGATGTAAATGATTTACTCCGCAAAAATACAGAAGGGAAAGGATATGTAAACATCCTTAGGTTAACCGATATACAGGACCGGCCTAAACTGTTCTCCACCTTCATGCTGAGTCTTTTAGCAGAGATCTATACCACCTTTCCCGAAAAAGGGGACATGGATAAGCCAGAGCTGGTAATGTTCATAGACGAAGCTCATCTAATTTTTGAAGAAGCGTCAGATGCTTTACTCGACCAGATAGAAAGCATCGTTAAATTAATACGTTCTAAAGGAGTGGGAATCTATTTTGTTACCCAAAATCCGGCAGATGTACCTGAAGAAGTTCTGGGACAATTAGGACTTAAAATTCAGCATGCGTTAAGGGCTTTTACCGCAAAAGACCGGAAAGCGATAAAACTTGCTGCTGAAAATTATCCTATTTCTGAATTTTATGATACCAAAAATATGCTTACTGCGTTAGGTATAGGTGAAGCTTTGGTATCTGCATTGGACGAAAAAGGAAGGCCCTCACCTCTTGTGGCTACTATGCTCAGAGCCCCTATGAGCCGAATGGATGTACTTACAGAGACTGAACTGAAACAACTTATCAAGGAGTCCCAGCTAGTATCAAAATATAATGAAGAAATAGACCGGGAAAGCGCTTACGAAATACTGAATAAAAAAATCGAGATCGCCGAAAAAACTGAAGCTCAGGAAAAGGCGAAAAAAGAAAGAAAAGAAGTAACAAATACAAGCTCCCGGCGTCGAACCAGCAGCACCGAAGGTGCGGTTATAAAAGTGCTTACCAGCGCAACCTTTATTCGCGGAGTTCTAGGCATTCTGAATAAATTTTTAAAATAATAACTACTCAATCTAATATGTACAAAAAAGCTTTATTAATTATTGGTCTATGTGCAAGTATCTCATCCTGTACAAGCGATGAAGAAAATCCATATCTTATTTCATCTACCCAGGTAGGTCCATTGAAAAAAGAGATCCAGATCAATCAATTAGATTCTATTTTTAAAAATGACAGTATCGTTCGGCAAACCAGCGGACCACAGGAATTCAGGTCTACAGATGAAATAAAGATCTATAGCCAGGATGGGGAAGCCTTATTGAGTTTGGAGCCACTACAGGAATTCGATTCTACCAGCACCATAGGCTATATAAGGATTCTGGATCCAAGATATGAAACTAAAAACGGCCTAACCGTAAAAAGCACATTCAAGGACATCGTTAAAAATTATAATATTTCAAGGATAGAGAACACCATTAATTCTGCGGTGGTCTTTATAGACGAGATCAATGCTTATATCACCATAGATAAAGATCAGCTACCTACGAATCTTAGGTATGATACAGACAGTAAGATCATGGCATCACAGATTCCTGACGACGCCAAGATTAAATATTTTATGATCTACTGGAATTAAATCACGGCAAAATCAGCGAAATCAAGTTAAACTCCCTAAAAGTAAATTTAAATTTTGTTAATATAAATCACGGTCTCAATTGTTTAGCTAATTTTAAATCATAACCAATAATTTATCTTATGATTAAAGTCTTAGCAATGATTATGACCGTTGGAGGTGCGATCGCACTTGTAATGGGAGTATTAGGAATTTTTGGTAGTGTAGCATTAATGCTTAGCCCCTGGGCTCTCACTATCCTTGGCTTCGTATTTTTTGTAGCAGGAATTTCAATGTTGAAGTATAGAAGAGATACAGATGAAGTACAGGCACAAAGCCAGAACTAATTTTCTCTCGGTTTAGAAAATAAAAAAGGGATGCAAATTGCATCCCTTTTTTTTGTGGCTAGGTTGAAAATTAATCAACATTATCATGTAGAAAAGAATTGTTTTTCCTGAAGTGAAGATCATTATTCTCGTCCTGATCTATACTGGTACGGGAAAGTTTCCCTTCTCCAGGTTTTGAATTATCAAGCTCTATTCCTGCTCTTTTGTATGCAGGTTGTTTTTCTATCTCGTCTATCTGCGCAGAACCAGTTCTGAACTTATAGTTGAATTCTTTCATTTTAGCCTTTCTCTCTGCGGTTCTTTGTCTTACAACCTCAGAAGAAATAGGATTATCAAAAGGATCATGATCATCTCCCGTATTCTCCTTCTGTGGAGCTGGAGCAACGGTTCTTTTTTCAAAAGCTATGCTCTCATCCTTAGGCTCTTCTTTTTTCGGAGCCTTAGACCTTTCAAGCTTTTCTTCCATTTCCATATAGTCATCCAGGCTGTATCTCTTGATACCCTGAGCTGAACTTTCGGTTACCGGAACGATCTCTATAGCTTCATTAACCTTTATATTTCTAGTGTCTTCCTCTTCTTCCTCAAGACTATGCCTGGTGATCTCTTCAGATTTAGGAGAAGTCTTTTTCTCCTCTTCCTGGTTCATTGGCATATCAAAAGTGAACATGAACTGTTCTTTGGTTTCAGGCTGAACTTCTTCAGGCTCATTCACCTCCATGTTTCTTACTTCTTCGCTCGTGTCGTTAATGATGAAGTCTTCAGGATCTACTTCCTCATAGATCACATCAAGTTTCCTGGCGAAATCTGGCGTCTTAAGAACGTCATCTACTTTTTTTTGGATATTTCCTACTTCATCAACCTCTTCTTCATTTTCGTCTAGAGTATGAACAATCTTTTCCTCTTTCGCCGGCTCTTCAAATTGCAATAAGTTTTCTGAAGGATTCATTACCGGTGAATTGGTGACCTGAGAAACCGAACCAGTCTTTTTAGTAGTAAGATCCTGCTCTGCTTTCTGTTCATCTTCCAGAGTATGGATGATCTTCTTTGTTTCGGTATTGGTGATCTCATTCTGCTGCTCCACATCGAAACCAGTAGCGATGATAGTTACAGCGATAGAATCTTCCAGGGCCTCGTCTTCACCCACACCCATAATGATGTTTGCGCTGTGACCGGCTTCTGCCTGAATATGATCGTTGATCTCTCCAATTTCGTCTATAGTGATCTCCTCGTTTCCAGATACAATTAGCAGTAAAACATTTTTGGCACCGGTGATCTTATTATCATTTAATAACGGAGAGTCAAGAGCTTTCATAATAGCATCTGTTGCCCTGCTGGCTCCTGAGGCCTGAGCGGACCCCATGATCGCAGTACCAGAATTGCTTAATACGGTCTTTGCATCCCGCAAGTCAATATTCTGTGTGTAGTGATGCGTAATTACTTCAGCAATACCTCTGGAAGCAGTTGCCAGTACTTCATCTGCCTTAGAGAAACCAGCTTTAAAACCTAGATTTCCATAAACTTCACGAAGTTTATTGTTGTTGATCACAATTAGCGAGTCTACATGGCTTCTAAGCCTTTCCACTCCCAACTGTGCCTGATCGTTCCTGTTTCTTCCCTCAAACTGGAAAGGAATGGTCACGATACCAACGGTTAGAATTCCAAGTTCCTTGGCCTGCTTGGCAATAATTGGCGCAGCTCCAGTACCGGTACCACCACCCATACCGGCAGTAATAAATACCATCTTGGTATTGGTGTCCAGCATTTGTTTGATTTCCTCAAAACTCTCTACTGCTGCTTTTTCTCCAACTTCTGGATTAGCTCCTGCTCCAAGTCCTTCGGTAAGGGTCACACCTAACTGAATCTTATTAGGAACCGGACTGTTCTCAAGTGCCTGGGAATCTGTGTTACAAACAACGAAATCAACCCCTTTAATTCCCAACTGGAACATGTGGTTGATGGCATTGCTTCCTCCACCGCCTACTCCTATCACTTTGATGACGTTCGATTGATTCTTAGGTAAATCGAATGAGATGTCTCCAAATTCTGTACTGCTCATAAACTCTGTTTTACTGGTTGTATCTTTATTACTCTGCGTTATCTAAAAAATCTTTGAATTTTTCTGCCCACTTATCAAAAATGCTTTTGCGGGCAACTTTTTTCGAGGTTTGTTCCTCTTGATCTGCTTCGTCATGAAACTGATCTCCGTCTTCATTTTCTTCGGAATCTTCTACAGGACTATTGTCTGAAAGAACAGCTTCTTCCTGAAAACGGCTATTCCCTTTTTCCAGGCTGTTCATCACCAAACCAACAGCGGTTGCGTAAACCGGGCTGGTAGTTTCCGAATCGTTAGTACCGGCTAAATGCTCATTAGGATAACCAATCCTGGTATCCATTCCCGTGATATATTCTGCCAGTTGCTTAATGTGCTTTAATTGTGCACCACCACCGGTTAATACCAGACCGGCGATCAATTTTTTCTTCTGCTCATCATGACCATAGTTCTTGATCTCCAGGTAAACCTGCTCGATGATCTCTACCACTCTGGCATGAATGATCTTGGAAAGGTTTTTAAGGGTGATTTCCTTCGGCTCTCTTCCTCTTAATCCCGGAATAGACACGATCTCATTATCCTTGTTTTCCCCCGGCCATGCAGAACCGAATTTAATTTTCAGCAATTCAGCCTGCTTTTCAATGATCGAGCAACCTTCCTTGATGTCTTCAGTAATCACATTACCTCCAAAAGGGATCACCGCCGTATGGCGAATAATTCCATCCTTGAAAATTGCAAGGTCGGTGGTACCACCACCTATATCGATAAGCGCTACTCCGGCCTCCTTTTCTTCCTGACTTAAAACAGCATTTGCTGAAGCTAAAGGCTCCAGGGTCACTGCAGAAAGTTCAAGTCCGGCACTTTTCACACATCTTCCAATATTCCTGATAGAAGAAACCTGACCAACAACTACATGGAAATTAGCTTCCAGTCTCCCACCGTACATCCCGATAGGCTCCTTAATTTCAGCCTGACCGTCTACTTTAAATTCCTGAGGTAGCACATGTATGATCTCTTCTCCCGGCAACATCACCAACTTGTGAACCTGGTTGCAAAGCGTATGAATATCATCTGCATCTATCACTTCATCTGGATTCTGACGGGTTATATAATCGCTATGCTGCAAGCTTCTAATATGCTGCCCCGCAATTCCAACCACCACTTCACTAATCTTTAAACCACTATCGGCTTCCGCTTCCTGTATTGCCTGCTGGATAGACTGGATGGTCTGGGTGATATTGTTCACCACCCCTCTGTGTACACCAAGAGATTTGGATTTTCCAATCCCAACGATCTCCACCTTGCCGTACTCATTCTTGCGGCCAATCATAGCCACAATCTTTGTTGTTCCAATATCTAATCCTACTGCAATATCGTTTTGTTCCATAAACTATTTTTTCGTGCACACAACCTGATCACCAAATTGTAAGTTCACTTTTTTGTAGGTATCTAATTTATTTTCTTTCTGTGCTTTCTTATAAAAGGCCTTGAAATTGTTGAATTTTAAAGCCACGTTACTCGAGTCTCCAAAATAAAGTTCAAAATCCAGTTCTCTTAACTCAAGTGTATATTTATCTCCTTTTAGCCGGTTGATGCCGGTAATATGTCTTGTTAAGAATTCATCGTTCTTTATGTGATTTACAATTGGGTAAGCCTTCGTAACATTAGCTCCATCAAAACCAAACATCAGCGGTACTCTCGCTGTGTAAAACTGGCTAAGCGGCATTAGCTCCCCATTGCGGTCCAGGTAGAAAGAAGAATTCCCAACTACTCTTCCTATAGGCTTTCTTTGACTTACTTGCGCTTTCAATTTACCATCAAGAGTTAGGTAAACTTCCGCATTTTCAATCATTTGATGCTTATTTAAAAGGGCTTCGACCCTATTCAAATCTAAAGTTTCTTTATCTATACTCGAGACAGAGGTTTCATTTTGTATTAACAATTTATTAACCACTTCCTCAGTCACATAGAGATTTTCGGTATCTGTAAATTTCACATCTACCTCACTGATTTGTCGCGACTTATGTCGTTTTTCGGCAAAACCATACAATAAGCAAACGATTGCCACTAAAACGAAAGCTTTTATGTAACCTAAACTACGCTTCATGTAACAATGCTTTTTTTACTTTTTCTACTTCTTCTCCAATGTCTCCAGCACCTATCATTACCACGACCTCAGCATTTTCTGCCTTGATCTTCTCCTGTAATTCAGATTTTGTAACGAGAGATTTTTCCGGATTGGAAATTTTATCCAGCAACCAGGCTGAAGATATACCTTCAATGGGTAATTCCCGGGCCGGATATATATCCAGCAGGAACACCTTATCAAAGTCTGAAAGGCTTGAGGCAAAATCTTCAGCGAAGTCACGGGTACGGCTAAACAGGTGGGGCTGAAAAACCGCTAAAACTTTTTTGTTGGGGTACATTTCACGAACGGCCTGGTGTACTGCAGAGATCTCTGTAGGATGATGCGCATAGTCATCTATCAAAACCAGGTTGTCCGTTTTTATTTTATAACTAAATCTACGCTTAACACCTCTGAAAGTATATAAAGCCCTGGCCAGATCGTCGGTTGGGGAGCCGTACTCGATCGCCATCGCCAGGGCTGTTATAGCATTCAGCAAATTATGATTGCCGGGTAGATTAAATTTTAAATCCTTTATAATTTCTGAAGGGGTTTTCAGGTTGAAAACATAACTCCCATCTTCAATTCTAATATCTTGTGCTGTATAATCACTCTCATCATTTATGCCAATCTCGAATCCATCCAGAGGCAATCCACTTTTGATGAATAATTTTCCATCCTGTGGTACTTTTGCCGCAAATTCTCTGAAGGATTTTTCCAGTTCAGATTTATCTCCATAAATATCCAAATGATCGGCATCCATAGAGGTTATCGCTGCTAGGTTCGGAGATAAATTAAGGAAGGAGCGGTCAAATTCATCGGCCTCGACCACAACGACATCATCTCCTTGCATGATCAAATTAGACTGAATATCCTCACTAATTCCTCCAAGGAAAGCTGTGACCTTTGCGCCGGTTTCTTTAAGCAAATGCCCAAGAATTGCCGTGGTAGTTGTTTTACCGTGGGTACCGGCAACGGCAAGACAATATTTTTCACGAGTTACCATACCCAGCAGCTGTGCTCTTTTCACGATCTCAAAATTTTCTTTGAGATGAAGAAACTGCTTCAGCTCTTTTGGTACCGCCGGAGTGTATACTACAAGTGTATCTTCTCTGTTTTGAAGTATAGTTTCAGGAATTACTTCAAGATCATCCTGATAATTGACCTCGATACCTTCTTTTTCCAGCGTTCTGGTCAACTCGGTTGAAGTGCGGTCATACCCAGCCACAAATTTGCCCTTCGCCTTGAAATACCTGGCAAGCGCACTCATTCCAATCCCACCGATTCCGATGAAATAAAAATGTTTTATGTGGTTAAGATCCTTCACTTCTTTATTTATTTTTTATCAGCTTTTCAACTTCATCCACAATATCTGAAGTCGCATTTGGCAAAGCCAGTTTTTTAATATTCTGAGCAAAACGGTTCATCCTTCTCTCATCCTGTAAAAGGCTGAAAAAACATGGCTCAAACCTTTCAGTCAATTCATCTTCAGTGATCATCAAAGCAGCATCATGATCTGTAACCGCCATGGCGTTTTTGGCCTGGTGGTTTTCAGCTACATTAGGTGACGGGATAAATAATACCGGCTTCCCAACGATACAAAGTTCAGAAACACTTCCCGCTCCTGCTCTTGAAATGATCACATCGGCCGCTGCATAAGCATAATCCATTCTATTGATGAATTCTTTGGCTCTTACATTAACCGAATCGTATTTTTTATACTCATCGTAGTATAGTTTACCTATCTGCCAGATGAGCTGAACATCTTCATCTTTAAACTTCTTAAGATCGTTCTCTATAAGTTTATTGATCCTTCTAGCACCAAGACTTCCGCCCAGAACCAGAACAGTTTTCTTATCCTTTGAAAGATTAAAATGACTTAAAGCTTCTTCTCTTAGTTTATTTACCTCCAAAAGATCCTGTCTTACCGGGTTCCCGGTAATGATAGTTTTTCCAGCAGGGAAAACCTCTTTTACTTTTTCATAAGCCGCGCAGATCGTATCTGCATACTTAGCCAGAATACGATTGGTGATCCCCGGCAGGGAATTCTGCTCCTGTATCAAGGTTGGAATTCCTTTAGAAATCGCAACCCTTAGCAATGGTCCGCTGGCAAATCCACCCGTCCCGATCACAATATCAGGCTTGAATCTTTTAATGATCTTTCTGGACCTGGAAAGGCTGCTCATTAATTTGAAAGGGAAAATGAAATTCTTAAGACTAAAAGATCTATCCACGCCACTTATCCAGAGACCTTCGATCTCATATCCAGCCTGCGGAACCTTTTCCATCTCCATGCGATCTTTTGCTCCAACAAAAAGAATTTCAGCATCTGGATGCCTTCTCTTTATTTCATCGGCAATAGCAATGGCAGGATAGATATGTCCTCCTGTTCCTCCACCGGATAATATGACGCGTAAACTTTCTTTCATATTGCTTCGCTTAAGATGTCCAGAGGATTTTCTTCCTCGCCCTCAAATTCTTTATTTTCAAATTCCTTTAATTCTTCTCTTTTGGCGCTTACACTCAAAATAATTCCCAGCGCAATACAGGTCATCCAGATGGATGTTCCTCCACTACTAACAAGGGGAAGAGTTTGACCAGTTACCGGAAACAATTCAACAGCAACCCCCATATTGATAAGCGCCTGGAAAACCACCGGCAATCCTACACCCATCACTACAAGTTTCCCGAAGACGGTATTGGCTTTGGTAGCCACGATCACTATCCTGAAAAGCAATAGTAAATATGCAAGCATCACTCCAAAAGCTCCTATTAATCCCATTTCTTCAACTATGATCGCATAGATAAAATCTGAAGAGGATTGGGGTAAAAAATTTCTCTGAACACTTTTGCCTATTCCGGTTCCGGTGATACCACCCTGAGCGATCGCGATCTTGGCTTTTTCAACCTGGTATTGCTCAGCTCCTTCTTCGTCATCAAAAAATGTTTCTATCCTGCTGGTCCAGGTATCTACCCTGTTTGGTAAAAGACCAGGAAAAGCCTTGGCGGTAAGGACGAAAATGCTCAGCATAATGATCCCTGCACCTACAATAGCACCCAGATATTTTATTGGATATCCACCTAAGAACATCAACACCAGTGTCATACAAAAAATGATCGCTGTTGTGGAGAAATTGGCCGGCAAAATTAATACTAATACCGCGAAAACAGGCAGCCAAAGCGGAAGAATTGTCTCTTTAAATGTCACTGTTCTTTCGGTCACTTTAGACAGGTATCTGGCCACATAAACCATAAGAACCACCGCTGCAAAAGTGGAGGATTGAAATGATACATTTAGTACCGGGATCTGTATCCATCTACTGGCGTAAGCCCCATCTATGGTAGTTCCCTGTGCGATGGTAAACAGAAGTAATAGAATTACCACCGGCAGCAGTAATATCGAAATACCCCGAAAATAATGGTAGGGTATTTTATGAACCGCGAACAACACGCAGAATCCTAGCAGCAAATGAAAAAAGTGCACAACCAGATACCCGGAAGTACTTCCATCGCCATGAAGATAAGCAAGGTTACTACTGGCACTGTAAACCGGCAAAAATGAAAATATCGCCAACAGTCCGGCTACCGCCCAGATCACCTTGTCTCCTTTAAGATTTGCAAAAACGTTGCTCATTCTTTTATTTCTTTTTCGTCATCCTGAACTTGTTTCAGGATCTCTTCTTAAAGAAGCTGAAACAAGTTCAGCTTGACGGTCTCAGAATTCTATAAATTCCTAACTGCTTCTTTAAATTGTCTTCCCCTGTCCTCATAATTTTCGAACAAGTCGAAACTAGCACATGCCGGGGAAAGCAATACATTATCACCTTTTTCAGCAAGTTTATAAGCCATCTGTACCGCTTCGCTCATGGAAGTGGTTTCTACCATTGTTTCCACGATATTCCCAAAAGAAGCTTTGATCTTTTGGTTATCTACCCCAAGGCAGATAATTGCTTTTACCTTTTCGTTTACCAATGGAAGAAGGTCATCATAAACATTCCCTTTATCCACACCACCAACGATCCATACAGTTTCAGACTCCATGCTTTCTAACGCATAATAAGTAGCATTTACATTGGTAGCCTTGGAATCATTAATGTAGAGCACATTATTAATCTTCAGCACTTTTTCAAGGCGGTGTTCCACTCCCTGGAAATTCGACATACTCTCTCTTATCGTTTGCTTTCTAATACGGAGCAGTTGCGATACCGTGGCCGCAGCCATGGCATTCTTAGCATTATGTTTGCCTTGAAGGGCAAGTTCTGATGTTGGCATAGTAAACTTGGTGTTATTAATTGTTACAACAATATTTTCATTTTCTATAAATGCGCCGTTTTCAATTTTCTTCTCTATTGAAAATGGCAGTTTTTGAGATCTCACCGGATTCTTTTCAAGCCAGTCCGTAATATTTTTATCGTCTGCATCGTAGATGAAATAATCATCTTCGTTTTGATTCATCGCAATCCTGAATTTCGAAGCGATATATTTCTCCAGTTTATAATCATACCTATCCAGGTGATCCGGAGTGATATTCGTAAGGATCGCTATATGCGGTCTGAAATCTGCGATTCCATCCAGCTGAAAACTGCTTATCTCCAGCACGTGCCATTCATGGGTTTCTTCAGCCACCAGCTTGGCATAACTATTCCCAATATTGCCTCCCATTCCGGAATCTACCCCTCCTTCTTTCAGCAAATGCTGCACAAGGCTGGTCACCGTTGTTTTACCATTACTACCGGTAATTCCAATCACAGGAACTTCAGAAAACCACGAGGCGAACTCGATCTCAGAAATTACCGGAATTCCTTTTTCTCTCAACTGCACTATCATTGGTGCAGTATCAGGAATACCAGGACTTTTCATCACCACATCTGCATCAAAGATCTTCGACTCGGTATGCTTTTCATCTTCCCACTCGATCTCAATATGTTTAAGAACTTCCTTGTATTTATCCTTGATCTTTCCTTTATCTGAAAGGAAGATCTCATACCCGTTTTTCTTCGCGAGAATTGCAGTTCCAATCCCGCTTTCTCCACCGCCCAGTATCGCTATCTTCTTACTCACAATTTCCTGCTTATCGAACCTTCAACGTAACTATGGTTAGAATAGCCAGGAAAATCCCAACGATCCAGAACCTCACTACGATCTTACTCTCATGTTTTCCTTTCTTCTGGTAGTGGTGATGCAATGGTGACATCAGGAAAATCCTCCTGCCCTCGCCGTATTTTCGTTTGGTAAACTTGAACCAACCCACCTGCATTACTACCGAAAGGTTTTCTATTAAAAAGATTCCGCATAAAAGCGGGATCAATAATTCTTTTCTTGTAGCGATCGCCAGAACCGCAATAATTCCTCCTATGGTCAAACTCCCGGTGTCACCCATAAAAACCTGGGCAGGAAAAGTGTTATACCATAAAAATCCAACCAGGGCACCCGCAAAAGCTGTAATGAAAATGGTCATCTCTCCAGAACGCGGGATATACATGATATTCAGGTAATCTGAGAAAATGATGTTACCAGATACCCAGGCAAATATGCCTAATGTCAATACGATTATTGCTGAAGAACCCGCGGCAAGACCATCGATACCATCGGTTAGATTGGCACCATTAGAAACAGCCGTCACGATAAAGATCACGATAGGAATAAAAATAAGCCAGGCGTAATTAACTAATGACGGGTCGATCCAGCTGATCAGGCTCGAATATTCAAATTCATTATTTTTTACAAAAGGGATAGTAGTACTGGTATCCTTTACTTCCGGGCCCATATCTACCACCTCAGCACGAGCAATAACATCTTCTGTAGGATTGGTTTCGGTCACTACCTCCTTGGTGGTGATCTGAGGGTGAAAATACATGGTACATCCAACGATCAATCCAAGACCAATCTGACCTATCACCTTGAATTTCCCTTTTAATCCTTCCTTATCCTTTTTGAAGGTCTTGATATAATCATCCAAGAACCCGATGACTCCCATCCAGATAGTAGTTACGATCAAAAGGATGACATAAATATTTTCAAGTTTAGCGAAGAGCAACACAGGAATAAGTGTCGCCACGATGATAATAATACCACCCATGGTTGGAGTTCCAGCCTTTTCAGACTGACCTTTTAATCCCAGGTCACGAACGCTTTCGCCAATTTGTTTTGCTCTTAAATAATTGATGATCCTCTTACCGTAGATCGTGGAAATACCCAGCGATAAAATGATCGCCATGGCAGACCTGAACGACAGGAATTCAAACAACTGCGCTCCCGGCAACTGATACTGTTCTTCCAGAAATTTAAATAAGTAATACAGCATTATTTATCCAGTTGTTTTAAAAATTCGTTCACGATCTTGAGATCATCAAAATCGAATCGCTCTCCGTTTACCTCCTGGTAAGTCTCATGACCTTTACCGGCAATTAGAATAATATCATTAGGTCCCGCCATTTGGCAAGCTGTTTTAATAGCCTGCTTCCTGTTGGTAACACTCATTGTTTTTTTAAAGTTCTGCGGTTCTACTCCTGCTTCAACATCTGCAATGATCTTTTCAGGATCTTCGGTCCTGGGATTATCGCTGGTAAAGATCACCTTACTGCTTAATGCAGAGGCGATATTCCCCATGATCGGTCTTTTGGTAGTATCCCTGTCACCACCGCAACCTACCACCGTAATCAACTCTTCGTTCTTAGTACGGATGCTGTTTATAGTTTCCAATACATTTTTCAATGCATCTGGAGTATGCGCGTAATCCACGATAGCAGTGATCTTATCATTTTCAGAGATCACATATTGAAACCTCCCACTAACAGAATTCAGTTCACTAATAATGCGCAGGATCTCCATGGTTTTCAATCCTAAAAGATCTGCCGTGGCATAAATTGCCAATACATTGTAGGCATTGAAACTTCCAATCAGTTTGGTCCACAGCTCCTGACCTTTTATTTTCAGAAGTAATCCTGTGAAATTATTTTCGAGTATCTGCGCTTGGTAATCTGCGTAAGATTTCAGCGCGTAGGTATATTTTTTTGCTTTTGTATTCTGAAGCATCACCGGCCCATTCTTGTCATCGGCATTGGTAAGCGCAAAGGCAGAAGCAGGCAGCTCATCGAAAAAGCGCTTTTTTACATCGCGATATTCCGCGAAGTCCTTGTGATAATCCAAATGGTCATGAGAAAGATTGGTGAATATTCCGCCTGCGAATTTGAGAGCGGTAGTTCTATGCTGATCTATCCCGTGAGAGCTTACTTCCATAAAGCAGAATTCCACTCCAACATCGTTCATATCCTTCAAATAGGAATTGATAGTTATAGAATCTGGAGTAGTTCTTATAGCAGAATGCTCTTCAGTCCCTACCATTACTTTCACTGTAGAAAGAAGACCGCATTTAAATCCGGCCTTAGAGAACAGATCGTAAAGCAAGGTCGCAATGGTCGTTTTACCATTGGTTCCTGTAACTCCAACAAGTTTCAATTTTGAAGAAGGTTCATCGAAGTAATTGGCAGATATATAGGCCAGAGCCTTTTTAGTATCTTCAACTTCAATGTAGGTAACCCCGTTTATTTTATTTTCAGGAATCTCCTCGCAAACAACTGCAAGAGCGCCCTGATCTTCAGCATTTTTAATAAAGTCATGTCCATCAGACTGAGTTCCTCTAATGGCCACAAAGACATCATTAAGCTTCACCTTCCTGGAATCGAAATGTATATCGTTAATGGTCACACCGGTATCCCCGGCAACCGCCTTCATATTCACCCTGTAAAGTATGTCCTTTAATACTTTCATTAACTCAATTCCAATTTTACGGTTTGCTTATTCTTAAGTTTTTGTCCTGCAGATACAGACTGTCTTTTTACGACACCTCTGCCGTTGAACTTTACCTCCAGACCAAGATTTTCAAGGATAGAAATAGCGTCCATGGCTGGCATTCCAGTCACGTCTGGCATCAATAATTTTTCGTCCTGTATCTTGGTGTAGTATTTTTCGAAATCTGTTTTTACCTTGTCATCGTTCACTTCAAGAGACTCCAGCTCATCCATCACCGGAGTATCTGTATAGATCTTTCTGGCGATATCCTTAAAGACCGGAGCTGCCACAATATTCCCGTAATAACCTTTTCTTCGGTTCGGTTTATGGATTACCACTATACAGGAATATTTCGGATTTTCCGCTGGGAAATAACCCGCAAAAGATGCGATATATCTTCCCGGCTCTATCCAGTATTCGGTCTGGCAGGTTCCTGTTTTACCAGCCATAGAAAAGTTTTCAGTATAAATATTAGCAGCCGTTCCTCTTTCCACGGTTTTCTTCATCATCGCTCTCACCTTCTTCGCGGTTTCCACGGAACATATCGCAGGATTCATCACCTGTTTTTCCATGGTAATGATAGGCTTGTCACGATCTTTCACTTCCTTGATGAATCGTGGTTTTATCATTTCACCATCATTGGCGATAGCATTATAAAAAGTAAGCGTTTGCAGAGGTGTTATGGCCACGCCATAACCAAAGGCCATCCAGGGAAGGCTTAAACCATTCCAGCTTTTGTCTTGTGGGTGAGGAATTCGGGGGGATCCCTCACCCTTGATTTCAAGACCAATTTTCTGGTTAAGTCCCATTGAATAAAGTCGATCAACAAATTTTGAAGGATTGTTCTTGTATCCTTCGGTGATCATTTTTGTAAATGCGGTATTCGAAGAAACTTCAAATGCCTTAGCAGCAGAGATCTTACCATAGCCACCATGATGAGAATCTCTCACCGGCCTTCCGTAAAATCTAACCACTCCTTTTTCTGTATCTATAACCTTGCTGGTATCTACCACCTTGTCTTCCAAAGCAGCGACCATAGCCATTAATTTAAACGTTGAACCCGGCTCATGAGCTTCATAGACCGCGTAATTCCTTTTTTCGAAATAAGTACCATCCTTGGTTCTGCCAAGATTAGACATGGCTTTGATCTCCCCGGTAGCGGTTTCCATCACCACCACGGTTCCATGATCTGCCTCAAAATATTCCAGTTGTTTTAATAAGGAATGATGGGCGATATCCTGGATGTTCACATCTATGGTAGAAACCACATCATAACCATCCCTCGGCTCCATTTCATTATTATCACTTATTGGCTTCCACTGTCCTTTGGCGATCTTTTGTTTTAACCTGCGGCCGTCTGTACCTCTCAAATAATTACTGAAAGCACCTTCCAGACCTACCCGGGTAAAATATCCGTTTTCATCCCTTCTTTCATAACCAACGGTTCTCTCACCCATTTTCCCAAGCGGATGTTCACGAACGGTACTTTGCTCGGTGATCATACCTCCTTTATAAGCTCCCAGATTAAACATTGGAAACTCTCTCATCTTCATATAATCTGAATAACCAAGGTTTCTGGCAATTAGCACATATCGTTGCTTATTCGCCCTGGCCGCTCTTAATTTCTGAGAATAATAAGAAGCAGGTTGCCCCAGCATCTTTGAAAGTTTATCTGATAACGGACCTATATTTTCTTCGAAGTTCTTATCTGAAACAGTTACTGCATCGAACCTTACATCATATTTAGGAACAGATGTCGCCAGAAGATTGCCGTTTACATCGTATAGATTCCCGCGGTTTGCCGGAATTTTGAAGTTCTTTAGAGTGCGCTCTTCAGCCAATTCCTTATAATGTTCACCGTGAACAAACTGAATATTAAGCAATTTAACCCCTACTGCTATCGCAAAAATAAAGAGACAGCCAGCCACGAAATACATACGATTCAGGATGCTTTTTTCGGTTGTAGCCATTTTTGGGTTAGTCTTTTATTATCACTCTTATTTTATTGGGTGGGGTCTCTGAAGGCCCTATCCCCTTTTCTACCATTTTTTCGGTGATGGTAGATTCCATTTTCACTCTCATCAATTTTGATCGCCTTTCTAAAAACTCACTTCTCAACTCCAGCACCTCTTTATTCAGTTTTGCGATCTGATGTACTTTTTTCTCGGCATTGTGTGAACTTGCGATCATCACAATAGCCAGTATGGTACAGAACACTATGAACCTCCAGTTCTTTACAGCATCTTCGCTGATAAGAAAATTCGCTTTCAGTATGTTATAAAAACCTCTTTTCATGGACATTTATAACTTTCTCGCCACTCTTAGCTTAGCGCTTCGTGCGCGATTATTCTGTTTGATCTCTTCCTTGGAAGGAACGATCAATCCATTTACTTTTTTGAACGGAACAGATATATTTCCATACATATCCTTTTCCGGCTCCCCTTCAAACAAACCACTCCTTATATACCTTTTCACCAACCTGTCTTCCAGGGAGTGATAGGAGATCAAACTCAACCTTCCATCGGGCTTGATAATCTCTTCTGTTTGCAGTAAGAACTCTTTAAGAACTTCGATCTCCTGGTTCACCTCTATCCTTATTGCCTGATAGATCTGCGCCAGGATCTTATTTTCCTTTCCTTTAAATAATAAAGGCTTCAATAATTCATTTAGTTGCTCACTGGTTTCGATCGGGTTGTTCTTTCTTTCTGAAACAATCGTTCTAGCCAGTTTTGGAGCGTTCTTTAGATCGGCATATTCGTAGAACAATCTTTTTAATTGTTCTTCGTCATATTCGTTGATCACCTCGTAGGCGCTCAACTTATCACCCTGATTCATCCTCATATCCAGTTTCGCGTCGAACCTGGTAGAAAATCCTCTTTCAGCTTCATTGAACTGATGCGAGGAAACTCCAAAATCACCAAGGATACCGTCAACTTTCTTTACCCCGTAAAACCTCAAAAATCGTTTCAGAAATCTGAAATTTTCATTGATAAGGGTAAAACGCTCATCATCGATCTTATTCTCCAGAGCATCCTTATCCTGATCGAAAGCATAAAGTTTTCCATTAGGCCCCAGCCTTTTTAAGATCTCCCGGGAATGCCCTCCTCCACCGAAGGTTACATCCACATAGACCCCATCAGGTTTTATATCTAAACCGTCAACAGATTCTTTTAAAAGAACAGGGTTATGATACTCCATCAAAATCATCGTTACCCATCACTTCTTCAGCCAGATCTGCAAAATCATCATCTGAAGAATTTTCGATGGAATTTTCATACTTATCTTTATCCCAAATCTCCACTATATTAATAGCAGAGGAAAGCACGATCTCTTTCTGGATTCCGGCAAATGCTACCAGATCTTTTGGAATAAGCAATCTGCCATTAGTATCAACCTCAACGGTCTTAACTCCGGCAGTGAACCTTCTAATAAAATCGACATTTTTTTTCTTGAACCTGTTCAGTTTGTTCATTCTGCTCATTAGAACATTCCACTCGTCCATAGGGTAAAGCTCAAGGCAGTTTTGGAAAACTGCACGCTTAATAACAAAACCGCTCTGCATCATGGGAGCTAATTGCTTCTTCAACGCTGAAGGCACCATTAAACGGCCTTTCGCATCGACTTTGCATTCGTATGTCCCAATTAAATTTATCACGGTTAGGTATTATAGAGCCAAATATATTGAAAATATTACCACAATTTACCACTTTTTACCACAATGTTGATAAGTTTTACCACTGTATGTAATTGAAAACCTTTGAAATAGCGCTATAGGCTTAGGATTCAGTATTTTGAAAAACGGTGGGAATTTGTGGATAGAAGCATTAATAAAACCAGCTGTTTATAAATTTCCCACTTCGCATAAAAGCCTTTGCAGTTACTTAAAAATGATTATACTTGTATCGAAATCGCTATATTTGCGATTGCTAACCGCAAAGGCTATCAATGAAAGATCACTTAAGGCAAGAGGGAAAATTCACATATCTTGAGAAAGGCGAAGGAACACCAATTGTCATCCTTCACGGACTTATGGGAGGCCTCAGTAATTTTGATGGTGTAATCAATTACTTTCCGGAAAAAGAATACAAAGTTCTTATACCGGAACTGCCACTATATTCTATGTCGCTTTTAAAGACAAGCGTAGGTACATTCGCTAAATACCTGAAAGAATTTATTGATTTTAAAGGCTACGAAAAAGTGATTCTTTTAGGGAATTCCTTGGGCGGGCATATCGCTTTACTGGCAACAAAAATGTTTCCGGAAATTGTAGAAGCATTGGTGATCACAGGAAGTTCTGGACTTTATGAAAATGCCATGGGCGAAAGTTACCCAAGGCGCGGCGATTACGACTTTATCAAGAAAAAAGCGGAAGCAGTTTTTTATGATCCTGAAGTTGCCACCAAGGAGATCGTAGACGAAGTATACAACACTGTAAGCGACCGGAATAAACTGGTAAAAACCCTGGCCATAGCAAAAAGTGCGATTCGCCATAATATGGCAAAGGATCTTCCAAAAATGAATACTCCTACCTGCATTATCTGGGGAAAGAACGACACGGTTACTCCACCCGAAGTTGCAGAGGATTTTCAGCGCCTTTTACCAGATTCAGATCTTTACTGGATAGATAAGTGCGGGCATGCTGCGATGATGGAACATCCAGATGAATTCAACCAGTTGCTTCATGAATGGTTGAAAGAACGAAAGATCTAAAACAGCTCTTATGAAAATCAAGACGGCAGAATTTGTGGTAAGCAACTCCAAAGTTGATCAATGCCCAAACAGCAGCCTTCCAGAATACGCCTTTATTGGCCGAAGTAATGTGGGAAAATCATCCCTCATCAACATGATCACGGGAAGAAAATCCCTTGCAAAAACTTCAGCAAAACCAGGTAAGACACAATTGATCAATCACTTTTTGATCAATGATAACTGGCACCTGGTAGATCTACCAGGATATGGATATGCCCAGGTCTCAAAATCTACCAAAAGGGTATTTCAGAAATTCATTACCGCTTATTTCGAGAAAAGAAAGCAGATGATCTGCGCTTTTGTCCTGATAGATTCCAGGCACAAACCACAGCCAATAGATATGGAATTCATGCAATGGCTTGGAGAGAACGCAGTACCGTTTTGCATCATATTCACCAAAGCCGATAAACTAAAACCGAAGGTTTTAGAAGAGAACATCGAGAATTACAAAAATGAAATGCTGGAAACCTGGGAAGAAATGCCTCAGTATTTTATTACCTCAGCCACTACAAAATTAGGTCAGGATGATGTTCTGGATTATATAGAGGAAGTGAACGAGCAGCTGCGGAAATCCTAGTAAAGCTGCATTCTTTCTTTTATCGTCTCCATTAAAACATTGAGATCGTCGATCTCTGAAAATTCATTTTTGGAAATAAACACTTCCAGGCCTTTATCGGTCTGAACAAGGACTACCGGAAATTCAAATTTATGCCCGAATTTGGAGGCATAAGCTTTCAGGAATTCGTCTTTATGAAGAAAATCGGTTTCAACATCCAGGCTTTGCCTGAAACTTTTCCATTCCTTCTTCTCCTCCATCAAACCATAAGTGAGCTCACAGAGTTTACAGGAATAAGAAGATGGATTCACTACTTTTTGTAATGAATCCATCAATGCATTGAGCTTGCCAGAATCGGCATTATATACAAATATCAGTTTTTGCACTAGCTCTTTTTTATTTCGGTCTTTTCAGCAAAATAATCGCAGAAATCCTTCATGGTATCGCGCATCTTATCGTCCTGTGTAGCTCTAAAATAAGTATCGCTCATAGAAACCAGCGTTTGATGGAAGAACTTCTTCATCTCATCTACCGGCATCTCTTTGGTCCAAAGATCGATCCTTAAAGTTTCCTGGTCTTTTGAATCCCAAACTGAAAGCATCAAAGCTTTAGCATCTTCCTTGTAAACATTACCATCTTCTGCACTCCAGGTAATATTTTCCGGAACGTGATTTTCATCGGTAACTACCTCTATATTTATTTCAGATTTCTTGAATTGAGACATTATTTCTTCGGTTTATAGTTCGCTTTATTAAAAATTTCTTCTGCTGAAGTGTTCAGCATTGTTTTGATGGAAACATCATTCTTCTCCATATAGGCTCTCACAATATTCCAGCCAATATACTGCCCCACCCTTGCCGGCGATTCTGAATCCAGTTGCAAATAGAATTTAGAAAAAGGTGCTGGGTATAGGAACCTTGTATATAACTTGGAATCTGTATCAAAAATTAGCTCGTTTTCTATGAAATATCGCCAGATCTGGTCTTCATTAGATTTCACCCATTCCAGTTCATCATCACTGTACCCGATCTTTTCGGCATCAGACTTAAAAGGAATGAACCTGTCTTTTAAATACAATAGTTTCCCATAATAGATCATATGAGACAGAAATGTTCTTGAATCGGCCTTGGGTACATATTTTTCAGCAATTTCTGCAGCAGCATCAGAAACGATCTGTTCTTTTCTGAAATTCTTCTTTAGAAATTCCTGAATACCTATATAGAATTTATGCTCTGGGCCCAGATAGGTATCCAAAGCAACAAACAGATATTCACCCGTATAAATGGTCTTGTTCTTATAATCTACTTCTGAAGTTACCGTGATCACATCTGGCACCTGGAAATCTGGAAAATAATATTTCACGTGCTGGAAGAGACTATGCAACTCATCATTCTCTTTAGTGAATTCTGAAAACACTTTATTGATCTCTGCTTCGATCTCCTGCTGAATAGTATCATTCAATTTCTGCACCCACAAACTATCTGGATATTGTTCAGGAAAAAGAAAGGGATATTCAGCTTTTAATTGCGGCAAATTCTCTTCGCTGGTTTCGGCGAATTTTTGGTCAAATCTAATCAGCTCAAAATTGGCATCCACCTTTTCGATCTTAGCTTCGGTTTCAGATTTTTTGTCGCAGGAAAAAAGACTAATGAGTAGTATAATAAACCCTAATTTCTTCAGCATAGCTTTCTATTATGAAGGCTTTAACGCCTGTGCCTTTCAAAAATTGGCTTTAAGTATTAGATTTGTGTGGCAAAGGTATTACTTACAAACTAAATCACCCAATATTATGCGGATCGAAAAAGTAGCTGACCATATTATTAACTGGCTTAAGGACTATGCAACCAAAGCCAATATGAATGGATTTGTAATTGGAGTTAGCGGCGGAATCGATTCGGCAGTAACCTCTACCCTATGTGCAAAAACAGGAATGCCTACGCTTTGCCTGGAAATGCCGATACACCAGGACAAGAACCAAATAAGCAGAGCCAGGAAACACATAGAGGAGTTACAGCATAATTTTGCCAATGTGAGCAGCCTTGAAATAAACCTGACCCCGGTATTTGAAGAGTTTAGAAAAGGCATGCCTCAGCATCGTGAGACCACAACCCTCGATCTTAGCCTGGCTAATTCCCGTGCAAGATTAAGAATGACCACTCTATATTATTTCGCCGGCCTGCATAAATATCTTGTAGCCGGAACAGGAAATAAAGTAGAAGATTTTGGTGTAGGCTTTTACACAAAATATGGTGATGGCGGAGTAGATCTAAGCCCAATTGCAGACCTGGTTAAAAGCGAGGTTTATGAACTGGGAGAGTATTTGCATATTATAGATGAGATCATGCAGGCTCCTCCTACAGATGGTCTTTTTGGTGACAGTAGAAGTGATGAAGATCAACTTGGAGCATCTTACGACGAATTAGAATGGGCCATGAAAAGCAAGGAAGATGGCAAAACCATTGATGATTTTGAAGGCAGAAAGAGAGAAGTCTTCTCCATCTACAGCAGACTGAATAAAGCCAACCAGCATAAAATGCATCCGATACCGGTTTGCGAAATCCCCATTCACCTGAAAAAATAGACATCTTGTCGAATAAATCTGACAGATTTCCTTTATAAAAAGTCAAAGCATTATTTTAGGTTAACAGAACCAAACTCAACGAGTTACCCCCGGACTTGTTTTAATTTAAAATCATGTATCGAGTATTAATTGCAGATCATCACCCGATCATTTTAGAGGGTGTAAAATGTGTGCTTCAAAACAATCCGGCGCTTCAGGTTACAGGAAGAGTTGGCAGCGGGACTCAGCTTTTTAGTCAGTTAGACAAGGAAGCTCCAGATGTTTTGATATTAGAATTAGATCTTCCCCAGATAAACGGGATCAACGCTATTAGACGTATTAAGCAGGAATATCCTGAGGTAAAGACACTCATATTCAGTTCTCACCCAGAAGAAATGTATGCCCTAAGTGCTATTAAAGCAGGAGCGGCTGGTTATATTTCTAAACATACAGATAATGAAACTTTAGAGAAAGCGATTTATCAGGTAGCACGTGGTGGAATCTATCTAAATCGTAAGATCACTGAAAAGCTAAACTCAGGAATTTCAAGAGGTAAGAGTTTGATTACAAAATTTAAAAAACTCTCTACCAGAGAAACCGAAGTGCTGAATTTACTTTCATCTGGTAAGCGGAATAAGGATATCGCAGAGGCTCTGGATATAAATGAGAAAACGGTAAGTACCTATAAGACCAGGCTACTTAAAAAGTTAAAGGTTGATAATGTAGCAGACCTCATCACTCAGTCCAGGCTTTTACAGTTAAATACTACATAACCCTGCCCAGCCTGTCTGAAAGTATCGTACTTAAACTGGTATAGCTCATGATCTCCTGGATCATTTCGGTTCTGTTTTCTTCATCAGAATCGGCATCCTTCATTGCCTCAACCAGCTCATTGATCTTTCTGCCAACCAGGTATCTTCTTAGGGATAGAATAGTTTGAGTAACGTATTGTGAAATTCCCTGTTCTTTTTTCTTCACAGGAATATCATGTCTTTCCCAGTCGTGCAATTCGTATTGCTCCTCCTCCATTAGAATATCGGTAAGCTTAACGGCCTGGGATTCTTTTAGTTCATTGATGATCATCTCCACCCCAAACTCGTCTTCAGAGTTCAGTTTTTCTATCAGCAAAAAGAAAAGCTCTTTAAAATCTTCATTGGTAAACTCGATCTCATCTTCCTGCAGATCAAGGAATATTTTTTCAAAAACTTTGGCTTCCTGAACTTCAGATTCATAAACCATTTCACCCTGCTCATTTTGCTTTAAAAGAATATCATGGAATTCACCATCCTGTTTCCCATAAAGCACCAATAAGCTGATGATCTTCCTTTCAAGCTCATAAAGCTGATCAACCTTAGTTTTTTGAGTTTCTTTCTCCTTGACCACTTCCATGCTCCGCTTTTTGGGCTGAGCCGAAGATTTAGGATCTTTATTTTCTATCTGAGCCAGGGAAGCATAAAGCACATCTTCATTAATGTCCATGATCCTTGAACATTCCTGCAGGTAAACTTCCCGCTGAATATTATCTGGGATCTTAGAAATACTGTTTACCATATCCCTGATCAATCCTGCTTTTTTTACCGGATCATTCTTGGCCTCATCCATTAACAGGGAAGCCTTATAGGTGATAAAGTCGTATGAATTTTCCTGAAGAAACTCCCTTAATTCATCTTCAGAATTTGCCCGGGCAAAACTATCTGGATCTTCTCCCTCCGGGAAAGGGCAAACCTTTACATTCATTCCCTGCTCGAGGATAAGATCTATCCCACGTAATGAAGCCCGGGTCCCGGCCGCATCACCATCAAAAAGAACAGTAATATTCTTAGTAAGCCGGTTAATCAATCTTATCTGTTCTGGTGTAAGCGCTGTTCCTGAAGAAGATACTGTATTTTCAATTCCACTTTGATGGAACTGGATCACATCTGTATAACCTTCTACCAGGTAACAATTATCTTCTTTGGCGATCGCCTGTTTGGCATAATAGATTCCATAAAGCACCTTGCTCTTATGGTAGATATCACTCTCTGGTGAATTTAAATATTTAGCGGCTTTTTTGGTATTCGAAAGTATCCTCCCACCAAATCCAAGCACACGACCAGACATGGAATGAATAGGGAACATTACCCTCCCCTTGAACCTATCGAAACGCTTATTTTCTTTTACTATGGTAAGACCTGTCTTCTCAAGATATTCCAGCTTATAGCCATCATCGAGTGCTGTTTTGGTAAAAACCTCCCAATCGTCTGGTGAATATCCAAGGTCAAATTTCTTAATGGTTTCAGGAGTAAAACCTCTTTCCTTAAAATAACTGAGACCAATCGCCTGCCCTTCGTCTGTCTCATGCATGCGCTTTTGAAAGAACTCATTGGCATATTCTGAAACGAGGTACATACTTTCCCGCTCGTTAGCCTGTTCTTTCTGCTCATCACTTTGCTGAGTCTCTTCGACCTCAATATTGTACTTTTTCGCGAGGTATTTAATAGCTTCTGGATACGTAAAATGTTCATGTTCCATCAAGAAAGCCACAACATTCCCTCCCTTCCCACTACTAAAATCTTTCCAGATCTGCTTCACGGGAGAAACCATGAAACTTGGAGAGCGCTCATCTGTAAAAGGACTTAAACCTTTCATGTTGCTCCCCGATTTTTTCAGCTGTACAAAATCACCGATAACCTCCTCTACGCGGGCGGTTTCAAAAACATTATCAATAGTGGTTTTCGAGATCAATTGAAATAGATTTCTTAAAGTTTTCCTGAAATTAGTAAAAAAGACAAGGCTTTAAAAATATGAATTTCATATTTCTAAAGCCCTGCAAAATTACAAATTTATACTGGCTAATTAATCTACATCAAAACGAAGTCCCACGGAAAAATTATGCAGTTCTGGATTGGGATCCTGGAAAATTGGGTTAAGATCGTATTTAGCGTACAGGGTAGCCCAGCCCCAGCCTAAATATCCGCTTAAACCGTAGACAAAATCATTGGTATTATACCCCCCTTTTAATTTATCTTTCTGTTTGTCCCCGTCAATTTTATATTTTAGTTTCTGCCGCTCACCAATAACTACTCCGGCATACCCCCCCAGGCCTACTTTAAATTTTCCTTTCGTAGAATATCTCAGGTAATTCTCAGATTCGGTTTTTGAAGATGGTCCAAATTCAAAATGAAGCGGCACTACAAGCTTATCCATTCTAAACTTTGATTTGTCCAGGTCGTATTCAAAATCTGTCAAGAATGTTTCATCTCCATCCTGAACAAAATACCGGTTATCTGTAGGCTTCAACCCATCGAATTGAAATGAGAAACCATATTTTAAACGCAACCAGTTAGAATTTTTAAAGACCCTTGTTTTCCAGGCCCAGCCCAGCTCGAAAAAACGGCTTCCGCCAATTTTAAAATCGGAATCATTTAATGACTGTCCTTCTTCCAAAGCATTATTGAAACCAGCTGCTATCACCAGGTCACTGGAAGTTCTCTTATCATACTTCTTATTTCGGACGTTATTCACCCGAACAGTGACCACCTTCCCATCATCTCCAAAGGCGATGTAACCGGTTTCGTTTTCATTACGCTCATCGAATTCATATTCATTTTCCATGATGGCGATGCGGTTTTCAATATTTTTAGCATGAAGTTCTGCAGCCTCTTTTTTCAAAGCCTCAGCCTGCCCCGGAGTTACCTCTCCTTCTTCCAGAAGTTTATTTAACTTTTCAACTTTGATCCTGAGCTTTTCCTTTTCTTCTTTAATGATCTCTTCTCTTTTAGACTCCAGGATCTCTTCCTTACTTTTTTTTTGTTCTTCCTGGCAATAGGCGTAATTACTTGAAAAAGTGAATAAGGCCAGCGTAAAATAAATAATGATAGATTTCATAGTTCGATTGTTTTAGTTTTCCTCAGATTAAGACAAAAGTCTTCCTCATCAGGTTTTGATTGATGAATGACCCTTTCGGGATTGTTGTTATTTAAATGATTATTTGATTACTCGTTTCTGGTGGCCACAGCGGTCTTAGCCTTTAAAAATTCCTCTTTCAGAAAATCGAAAACTTCTTTTCTAAAAGACTGGTCTACCTCGTATTCCACATCGGCTAATAAAGCATCTGCACTCACAGCACCTTCAGAATACAGATTTCTTTGATCACTAATCTCCATCGCTGCCTCCGTAAGAAGTGCGTCTACCTCAGCATTCGTTAGATCTCCCGATTGTTCCTGCTCATTTTTGATCTTCTGCAGAACCTCCTGCACCTTGGTAGACAATTCAGTTGAAGAATTTTCAGCGATCACCGCAGGCTCTATAGAAATTGGTTTTATCAGCTGTCGCTTGGAGGAAGGTTTCGAGATAACCTCCTCTATTTTTTCAGCTTTCACTGGATTTGTATTCTCGGCTACTTTTTGTTCTTCTTCAACAGGTTGCGGAGCTATTATTTCAGACCTTTTCTCATCCGGGATATTCTGTTCGACTTTTTCTTCTGAAGCTACCTGAACCGGTTCTTTAAAAGGCTTATTATTATCCTTTTTGTCGATCATATCTTCGGAAGGAGTATTAACTACCGGGTAAGTATTGTGCTGTTGCTGATCTATATAAAGAGTGCTCGCGATAAGCAAAACCACTACCGCAGCAATTACTGATATCCATAGTTTCCTCCCTGAACTTTTTTCAGAATCATCAAGCCTGGAACTCAATTTATCCCAGCTACCGGACGATGGCTGAATTTCTCTCTCATCCAGCTTCTCCTTTACATGCTCTTCAAATTTAATTGGCGCCATAAACTGATGAATTAATTGTTTTTAATTTATCCTGAAGCATTTTTCGTGCTTTAAATAACTGGGATTTTGAAGTCCCTTCAGTAATATCAAGCATTTTCGCAATTTCTGCATGCTTGTAACCTTCTACCGCATACATCACAAAGACCATTTTATAACCTTCAGGCAAAGCGTCTATGATAGTTTGTATATCGGCCACATCCATTTTTGAATTTATATTGTTAAAGACCTCTTCATTTTCAAATCCCAGATCTTCCTGAAATTCCAGTTTTTTATGCTGCCTTAAAAAGGAAATTGATTCCCTAACCATGATCCTTCTAATCCAGCCTTCGAAACTGCCATCCTCTTTAAAATCCTTCAGATGTTTAAAAACCTTAAAGAACCCGTTAAGCATTGCTTCTTCTGCGTGATGAATATCTTTGATATACTGCCGGCAAACGCTCAACATCTTAGGTGAATGCTTTTCATAGATCCTTTGCTGAGCATCACGGTTTCCCGCCGATGCTCTTTTTATCAAAGAGGATTCATTTTTAAAAAGCTGTATAACTTTCACCATTTTCACAAGGCCTTCTATTTATATAGACGTAGGAAAGTTACAAAAGGTTGCCTGAGGTTTTAAATTTTTTAATTTTTTTCGGTTTAGCCTCTCAATTTCTTATCTCGTATCTTTGCAGCAGAATAATTTTTATGGCAGAAGAAGTTCGAATAAACAAGTATTTAAGTCAGTTAGGATATTGCTCGAGAAGGGAAGCAGATAAGCTGATAGATCAGGGTAGAATTACTATTAATGACAAGGTTCCGGAAATGGGAACCAAGGTCACTCCCGGTGACCTGGTAAAAGTTGATGGCAAACCTGTTTCAAAAGAAGAACTTAAAGAACCCAATGTTTATATCGCCTTTAATAAACCCGTAGGTATCGTTTGCACTACAGATACCAGGGTAGAAAAGGACAATATCATCGATTACATCAACTATCCAAAGAGGATATTTCCCATTGGCCGTCTGGACAAACCCAGTGAGGGACTTATTTTTCTCACCAACGATGGGGATATTGTAAATAAGATTCTTCGCGCCCGCAACAACCATGAAAAAGAATACGTGGTATCGGTCAACAAACCTATCACTTCAGAATTTATCAGGAAAATGTCATCTGGTGTTCCTATTCTGGATACGGTAACCCGGGAATGCGAGGTTGAAAAACTTGGTCATCATACCTTCAGAATTATTTTAACGCAAGGACTCAACCGGCAGATTCGTAGAATGTGCGAATTTTTAGGCTATGAAGTTACCTCCTTAAAAAGAATAAGGATCATGAACGTATCCCTGGATATTCCGGTAGGTGAATGGCGAGATCTAACTCCAGAAGAATTAAAAACCATAAATGATCTTACCGACGAATCTACCAAGACCGAAGAAGGCTCCCTTATAGAAAACACTCCAAAAAAGGAGAATCCCAGGAGAGGAAAACGTCCCAGGAAACCTAAATCTTAACAGAGAATTAGCTTAGGCAACTAGATGGTTGTGATTGGTTCTTATTAATTTAGGTCGCTTGTAATCCGGGCAAATATTTTATCTTTAAACCTATAAGATTAACCAATTAAGTATGAAAGTACAACCATTTCACCTTGCCATCCCTGTTTCAGATCTTGAAAAATGTCGAAAATTCTACAAGGAAACGCTTGGTTGCGGCGAAGGTCGCAGTAGTGATCACTGGGTAGATTTTAATTTCTTCGGCCATCAACTGGTAATCCACTACCAGGATCCACAGGAAACAAAAGAATCTACTTCCAATCCAGTTGACGGAAAGGAAGTGCCGGTTCCACATTTTGGAGTTGTTTTGCAATGGGATGTTTTTCATGAATTCGCAAAGCTGCTGAAATCCAAGGATATTAACTTTATCATAGAGCCCTATATTAGATTTGAAGGTAAACCTGGTGAACAGGCCACGATGTTTTTCAAAGATCCTTCAGGGAATGCTCTTGAATTCAAGGCCTTTAAAGACATGAGCCAGCTTTTTGCTACATAACAGCAACATTTAAAACCAGCCAACCAACCAAAAATGGATAGACTCAAACCGTCTTTAGTACGCCAGATATTTGTTCTGTTACTAATACTATTTCTAGTAGTATTAATAGTATCAGAAATTCTTCCATATCTCTCGGGAGTTCTTGGAGCGGTTACTCTCTATGTGATCTTGAAAGGCTGGATGAAAAAATTATTAGACCGGGGGTGGAAACCACCATTGGCAGCTTCTTTATTAATGGCAGCTTCTTTTGTGGGGATCTTAATACCAGTAACGCTTATTGCGATCATGCTAACCTCAAAAATAGGTAAGGCTGTAGCAAACTCTGAGCGGGTTCTAAGCGCCCTTAAACTACAATTGACCAACATAGAAAATACTATAGGGTATAACTTAAGTTCCAGTATAGATACCTCCTCTGTGACCAACTGGATCTCATCTAATCTCCAGAATCTTGCCGGCGGGACCTTTAATGCATTTATAGCTATAGGTATCATGTATTTTATGCTGTACTACATGCTAACCAACCGGCAGTCTTTAAGGGAATCTATGCTTACCTATATCCCTTTAGGAAAAGACAATTTAAGGATCATAGGAGACGAAAGTAACCAGCTAGTAAAGTCAAATGCCCTGGGAATTCCCCTGGTTGCATTTGTACAGGGAATCATTGCCCTGATTGGGTTCCTAATATTCGGCGTCCCGGATCCATTCTTCTGGTTTGTAATTACCGCTATTGGATCTATGATCCCTTTTATTGGAACAGCCATAGGTATTATTCCAGCTGCAATACTACTTTTTGCACAAGGCAGCGACTTCCAGGGAATTGCATTACTTATATACGGATTCGTGGTGGTAGGATCTACAGATAATATCATTAGGCTTTATGTTCTGGAAAGGCTCGCCAGCGTGCATCCATTAATTACCCTTTTTGGGGTGATCGTGGGAGTGCCATTATTTGGCTTTATAGGCTTAATATTCGGGCCGTTGCTTATATCACTTTTCATTCTTATTTTGAGGATATATAAAAAGGAATACGGGAACGCACATCACAGATTATAGACATTTAAATCTTAAACATATGTTTGGAAAAAAGAAAAATACGATCGACGAGGATTTTGTAAAAACCGAAGTTACAAAGATCGATGAAGACGATGTTACTATTGCTATGGACAGTAAGGAAGAGATCGATAAAAAGATAAATAACTCCGGCTTACTTCAGAAATATAGTGAGCTTGGTAAAGTTATGTTTGGAATGCTGAAAGATTATAGAAAAGGAGTTTATACAAAAGTTCCGTGGTTTACGATCGCCACTATCGCTTTTGCTTTTTTATACATTTTAAATCCCTTAGATATTATTCCAGATTTTATTCCTGGGCTAGGATATATCGATGACCTTGGAGTTCTCACTTTCGGACTCAGATTTATTGAATCTGATCTTCACAATTACCTGGACTGGAAACTTGAACAGCAGGACGCGTAAAAAAAAAGAGGGAATTTAAATTCCCTCTTTTTTTTTATTTCAATTTAGCGTCTAAGGCTCGTTTATTATGTCTTTCCCTGGCGAGAAGTGTGTTCTTCAACAGCATTGAAACCGTCATAGGCCCTACTCCTCCCGGAACCGGGGTAATATAAGAAGCACGTTTACTTACGTTCTCAAAATCCACATCTCCCTTGATCACATAACCTCTCTCAGCCTCATCATCTGGAACCCTGGTGATTCCAACATCGATGATCACTGCATCATCCTTGATCATTTCAGCTTTAAGAAAGTCTGGTATACCCACGGCAATAATGATAATATCTGCCTGTGAAGTCACCTGGGTGATATTCCTGGTAAACTCATGGGTTAGAGTTACTGTTGAGTTTCCTGGAAAACCACTTCTTCCCATCAGGATACTCATTGGCCTTCCCACGATATAACTTCTTCCAATAACCACGGTATGTTTTCCTTTGGTTGGAATGTCGTAACGTTCCAGCAATTCAAGAATACCAAAAGGTGTAGCAGGGATAAAACTGGTCATATCCAGAGCCATTTTTCCGAAGTTTGTTGGATGGAATCCATCAACATCTTTATCGGGATCCACGGCATTCAATACTTTTTGAGTATCGATCTGTGGAGGTAATGGAAGCTGAACAATAAAACCATCGATCTCATCATTCTGATTAAGCTCTTCGATCTTATCCAGTAATTCCAGTTCACTAACCGTATTTGGAAGCCGGTATAATGAAGATTCAAAACCTACTCTCTCGCAAGCCTTTACTTTACTGTTCACGTAGGTCATACTCGCTCCATCCTTACCAACAATGATTGCAGCAAGATGCGGAACTTTTTCTCCACGTTTTTTGATTTTGGTAACCTCGGCAGCAATTTCATCCTTGATGTCATTACTGATCTTTTTACCGTCGAGAATTGTCATTAATAGTTGTGTGTTAGTTGTTGTGTGTATAGGTAGAGAAAGAAATTATTGCATTCCCTTCATCATTTGCATCATTTTACGGCCTCCGCCACCTTGCATCATCTTCATCATTTTACCCATCTGGTTGAATTGCTTCAATAACTGGTTCACTTCCTGAACCGTAGTTCCAGAACCTTTAGCAATTCTTTTCTTTCTGCTGGCGTTTATAACTTTAGGCTCGCTTCTTTCTAAAGGTGTCATCGAGTGAATGATCGCTTCAATTCCCTTGAAGGCGTCATCATCGATATCTACATCTTTAAGCATCTTACCTGCTCCCGGGATCATTCCAAGAAGATCTTTCATAGACCCCATTTTCTTGATCTGCTGAAGCTGATTTAGGAAGTCATCAAATCCGAATTTATTCTTCGCGATCTTTTTCTGAAGTTTCCTTGCTTCCTCTTCATCATATTGCTCCTGTGCTCTTTCAACAAGAGATACAACATCTCCCATCCCCAGGATCCTGTCGGCCATACGGGAAGGATAAAATATATCTATAGCATCCATCTTTTCACCGGTACCGATGAATTTGATAGGTTTATTTACAACAGATTTAATAGAGATCGCGGCACCACCACGAGTATCACCATCTAACTTGGTAAGGATCACCCCATCGAAATTAAGTCTTTCGTTGAAGGTCTTTGCCGTATTTACAGCATCCTGACCAGTCATGGAGTCCACTACGAACAAGGTTTCGTGTGGTTGTATTGCTTCATGAATATTTGAGATCTCGGTCATCATCCCCTCATCTACAGCAAGACGACCCGCGGTATCAATGATCACGACATTATGTCCATTCTCTTTGGCGTAAGCGATCGCATCTTTAGAGATGGCAACCGGATCCTGATTTCCTTCATCTGAATAAACCTCAACACCAACCTGCTCACCAACTACGTGTAACTGGTTGATCGCCGCCGGACGGTAAACGTCACAGGCAACCAAAAGTGGCTTTTTGGTCTTTTTATTTTTCAGGAAATTTGCCAGTTTACCAGAGAAAGTGGTTTTACCACTACCCTGCAGACCAGACATCAGGATTATTGAAGGATTTCCGGAAAGATTTATACCTTCAGCCTCACCACCCATTAATTCTGTAAGCTCGTCTTTAACAAGCTTCACCATCAACTGTCCTGGCTTAAGAGTAGTTAAAACGTTCTGTCCAAGAGCTTTTTCCTTTACCGTGTTGGTAAATTCCTTGGCGATCTTGTAATTAACATCGGCATCAACCAGCGCTCTTCTTACCTCTTTAAGGCTTTCAGCAACGTTTATTTCTGTAATTTGCCCGTGTCCTTTCAGGACGTGAAAGGCATTATCTAACTTATCGCTTAAATTATCAAACATAATCTTTCCTGTAGTTTTATTCTATTGCTGCGAGGCAGCGAATTGCAAATTTAATGATTTGAAGCTGAAGTATAAAGTTCATCTTCCAAAATTCATTTCTTTTCAATTTAGATGCTGAAACATATTCAGCATAACGAAATTCGTACTTCGTAATTCCAAATTTATTTTTCCAATTACATTCTTTCCGGAACTTCAATTCCCAGAAGCTTAAATGCCGATTTTATGACATTAGCCACCAGTCTCGATAACTGAACCCGGAATACCTTTTCATCTTCATTTTCTATTCCAAGGATCTGGACATTCTGATAAAATGAATTGAATGACTTCACTAACTCATAAGTATAATTAGCAATCAATGCCGGAGAATGATTTTCTGCAGCCAGAGCAATAGTTTCAGGGAATAACTGAAGCTGCTTGATCAATTCCTTTTCTTTCTCATGGAAACTGAAATCTTTAGAAAGATCTGCGGTAGTATCAAATTCTGCTTTTCTTAGGATTGACTGAATACGGGCATAGGTATACTGAATAAATGGTCCCGTATTTCCTTGAAAATCGACAGATTCTTCCGGATTAAACAGAATTCGTTTCCTAGGATCTACTTTAAGTATGTAATATTTAAGAGCTCCCAAACCAATAATCCTGTAAAGTTCTTCTTTTTCGGTTTCAGAATACCCGTCAAGTTTGCCAAGTTCTTCTGAAATACTTTTAGCCGTTGCGGCCATTTCTTTAATAAGATCATCGGCATCTACAACGGTTCCTTCACGGCTTTTCATTTTTCCGCTAGGAAGATCCACCATTCCGTAACTTAAATGGTAAAGAGCATCTGCCCAGTCATAACCAAGCTTTTTAAGAATGAGGAACAATACTTTAAAATGATATTCCTGCTCGTTACCTACGGTATAAACCATCTGGTTAATATCGAAATCTGCAAATCTCTGGATTGCGGTCCCAATATCCTGCGTCATATAAACAGCGGTGCCGTCGCTTCTAAGAACGATCTTTTCGTCAAGCCCTTCATCACTCAGATCAATCCAGACACTGCCATCTTCTTTTTTAAAGAACACTCCGTCTTCAAGACCTTTCTGAACATTGTCTTTTCCTAAAAGGTAGGTTTCACTTTCGTAATAGTTCTTATCAAAATCAACCCCAAGAGCATCATAGGTTTTCTCAAATCCGTCGTAAACCCACTGGTTCATGGTAGACCATAATTTCACCACTTCAGGATCGTTCGCTTCCCACTTTCTAAGCATTTCCTGGGCTTCGACGAAAATTGGAGCCTGGGCTTTTGCTTCATCTTCAGACTTACCTTCTTCCTGAAGTTGAGCAATCTCTTTCTTATATTCCTGATCGAATTTTACATAGTAATTTCCAACCAGCTTATCTCCCTTCAATCCCGTGGACTCCGGAGTTTCTCCATTACCAAATTTCTGCCATGCCACCATGGATTTGCAAATATGAATCCCACGGTCATTGATCACCTGCACCTTGTAAACTTCGTTACCGGCTGCTTTCAAAATTTCAGAAACAGAATATCCTAAAAGGTTATTCCTAATGTGCCCCAGGTGAAGCGGTTTATTGGTATTTGGAGAAGAATATTCAACCATAATTCCGCTGGCATCGCTTTGCGGAAGCAGAATTCCAAAATCTTCACGATCTCTTACGTCGTTAAAAAAGTTGATGTAATATTTGTCGCTGATCACGATATTCAGGAATCCCTGGATCACATTATAAGCGGCCACTTCCTCTACCTCAGCCTCAAAATACTTACCAATAGTATCGGCCAATTGAGCCGGATTGGTTTTGATCTGCTTCAGCATAGGGAAAACCACCAAAGTGATATCGCCTTCAAAATCCTTACGTGTAGGTTGAAATTCGATGTTTTCAGGTTCTACTTCATAATGCTTCTTGACAGCTTCGTTAACTTTTGAGGCAAGAATTTGTTCAATATTCATTTTCCTATGCTTTTTGGCTTATTTCCACTAATTAAGTGCGCAAAGATAAAAAGAATTGGAGTTTCGAGAGCCAGGCTTTGTGCTCAAATCCTTATATTTAGGAAAAAAGAAATGCTAGTTAATATTTCCTACAATCGGCCGGCGATCTCAGACAAAATTAATAATGAGGTGGGAAAGCCATTTACCCTTTTTGAAAGAGTCAAACTCAAAGGAACGGGTTCTCCAAAATTACATATCACTTCTACGAGCATCGATATTCACAACCTGCTTATTCTAGACAATAATGCCAATGTTTGTAATGTTGAAATGCGCAATAATGGTATTATCGTAATGTTCAGGTCTATCCTGGAAACCTATGCTTTAGTGATTCCCTATTATAAACTTAATCTTTACAAGGGTAAATCTGAAGAATACAGCATCTATAAAGATCATCATTTTATTAAGGTGAAAGCAGATAAACCGGGCATTCATAAATTTTTCAAGAAGATCCTGGATTATAAATCAGACAACGCGCCTACCCAAGTAGAAGACCTGTAATAATCTTTTGTTTACAAATAGAGATTTTTAATACTCTTTGCTTAACGCAAAGTTGATTTCATTTTAATTTTTCTCAGGAAAAGCTGACGCAATTTTGCTGAAAAAATCAATGGAATTATTCATATACGTTTTCGCAGCATTATTCTCTGTTATTAATCCCCTTGGAACCGTTCCAATTTTTGTGGGTCTTACCAAAGAAGATACAAAAGCCGAAAGGTCGAAAACTTCAATTTTAACCGCAGTCAATATTTTCGTGATCCTGCTTATCAGCTTTTTTACGGGAAGATATATTTTAAATTTCTTCGGAATAAGTCTTGATTCCCTGAGAATAGCAGGCGGGCTCATCATCACGACTTCAGGTTTTGCCTTACTTACCGGCTCATTCTCAAAACATAAAGGAATGGATAAACCGAAGGTAAAAGAAGATGCCTATCAAAGGGATGGTGTATCGCTTACCCCGCTGGCAATACCAATGCTGGCCGGCCCGGGATCGATTTCATTTTTAATAGGACTTTACCAGGAATATCAATCCTGGAATGATAAATTGATCGCAGTTGCAGCCATATTCGGGGTTTGCCTGGCTACTCTACTGGTATTAAGAAGTTCTCATTATATAGTCGCAATGCTGGGAGCATCTGGAATTAACGCTATTTCCAGGATCATAGGCTTCATTGTAATTGCGATAGGGGTAGAATATATAAGTTCATCTGTAATGAACATTCTGAACAGCGTTTTTAACTGATCATCTTTTATTGAAAGCAAGACCTCCAATAAGGGAAAGCAAACCAAAAACGATCATGGCATAAGATTGCGTGTTATCACCATGGGCTTCAAATTGTAACGGACCTGCATCTATAGCAAATTCAGGTGTTACCAGGTTATAAACTCCATATCCAACAAGTCCCACTCCTATTATAAGTAAGACAAATTTCAACACGTTATTCATTTAATAAAGTTTTACTAATCTGGGGTGAAAGTAAGAATTAAATCTCTAATTTGAATTTCAAATTCTTCAAATGCGGATATTAGTTACCGGTGCCAATGGTTATATAGGAATGAGGCTACTGCCCCAATTACTTGAGCAGGGCCATGAGGTTGTTTGCGCCGTTCGTAACAAAGACAGGTTTACTTCTGTAGAAGAACTCAAGCAAAAAGTAGAGATCGTTGAATTAGATTTTCTGGAAGATACCAAAGCTCCTGAAAAGATCAGGAATATCGATGTCGCCTATTATCTAATACATTCCATGACTGCCTCTACCAGTGATTTTGATAAGCAGGAGGCTTTAGCAGCGAAGAATTTTAATAAGATGATGGCCGAAACTTCGGTGAACCAGGTCATCTACCTAAGTGGGATCATCAATGAAGAAAAACTTTCTAAACATTTAAAATCCAGAAAAGCGGTAGAAGAGATCCTGTACAAAGGAGATTTTAATTTAACTGTTTTAAGAGCTGCGATCATTGTAGGATCTGGTAGTTCTTCTTTCGAGATCATTAGAGATCTCTGCGAAAAGTTACCCTTAATGGTTACGCCAAAATGGGTGAAAACTAAATCACAGCCTATTGCCATTCGAAATATCATACAATTTCTCACCGGGGTCATTGGCCGCGAGGATTGTTACAATGAATCCTTTGATGTTGGTGGTCCAGATGTACTCACCTACCAGGAAATGATGGAGCAATATGCCGAAGTTCGCGGTTTAAAGATCTGGATATTCGGGGTGCCTTTCATGTCTCCCAAATTAAGTTCCTACTGGTTATATTTTGTAACCTCAACATCTTACCGCCTGGCGCAGAATTTAGTTGACAGCATGTCTGTAGAGGTCATTACCAGGGATACAAGACTACAGGAAATGCTGGATATTGAAATGATCCCCTATAAAGAAGCGATAAGGCTTGCGTTTTATAAGATAGAGCAAAATGAAGTAATATCTAGCTGGAAAGATTCATTAAGCAGTGGAAGGTTTAGAAAGGAGTTAAACAAATATGTGCAGATCCCGAAATATGGCTGTATGCAGGATAAAAAATCTGTAAAGGTGGATGATCCGGAAGAAACTTTAGAAAGGGTTTGGGCCATAGGTGGTCTTACCGGATGGTATTACGGTAACTGGCTCTGGAAAGTAAGAGGATACCTGGATAAGCTTGCCGGCGGTGTGGGATTGCGCAGAGGAAGAACCAACCCGAATAAGATCAATGCCGGAGATTCACTGGATTTCTGGAGAGTCTTACTCGCCGATAAAGAAGAGAAAAGATTATTGCTTTTTGCCGAAATGAAAGTTCCCGGGGAAGCCTGGTTGGAATTTAAAATAGACGATAATAATGTTCTGCATCAAAATGCCACTTTCAGGCCAAAAGGATTACTGGGACGAGCTTACTGGTATGCAATGTATCCTTTTCACTTTTTCATTTTTGAAGGTATGATCAACAGAATTGCCAGGGGTAAGAAAAAAACCTAATTTCAAGGTCTTAGAATCTCTATTTATTAATTCAGCTTAAAATACTTTGCTTAGAAATAAAGTTTTTTCGATCCCGGCCATTCTTCTTTTTATAAGCTCGATCCTGATCGTTTTGTTCACAGACGAGTTTTACAATAGCATTGAGATTATCTCAATCTGGGTGAGAGAATACTTCGGAACATTTTATTTGTGGCTCGGTCTCGCTTGTGTATTTTTTCTGCTCATCATCGCTTTTTCAAAATTTGGAAAGATAAGGCTGGGGAAATCGCCGCCAGAATTCGACCGGCTTTCCTGGATCGCCATGTTATATTCAGCAGGAATGGGTGCCGGAATTCTCTTAAGGGCAGTGCAAGAACCTGTATATATGTACCTGAATCCACCTTTAGAAACTGGATCATCTAAAAGCCTCATAGCGTTAGAATACACTTTTTACCAATGGGGATTTACAGCCTGGGCCTTTTATGGAATATTCGCCCTAATAATTGCCTATGCTGTATTTGTTCGAAAAGAGCAGGTTAGCCTTGGATCGTCTTTAATACAATTCAAAAAATTAAAATACATGCCTGCCGGGGTTAATATCTTAACCATCCTTACGACCGTTGCAGGTTTAGTAGCCGCCATTGGACTTGGAACCACTCAAATTGAAGGAGGAATAAGTCATCTAACCGGAAGGCCATCCGGAAATCTTTTGCTGATCCTTGCTTTAACTTTCCTGATCTGTCTGTTGGCATTTTTCTCAGCCTGGGCAGGAGTGGAAAAAGGAATAAAAAGAATTTCGAACTGGAATATTTATACTACCCTTTTTATTCTTTTCTGTGTTTTGATCATAGGGGATACAACGAAGATCTTCACCCGGTTCATCGAATCCTTCTATTTTTACATTATGGATTTTATTCCCCTGAGCCTGGCCATGGGAAAATTTGATCCGGGAAAACAATTCCTTACCGACTGGACTTATTATTACTGGGCTTTCTGGCTGGCATGGGCTCCTTTCACCGGGGTTTTTATAGCCCGAATCTCTAAAGGGAGAACAATCAAAGAAATGATACTTGGGGTTTTATTGATCCCACCTATAGGCAGTTTTTTCTGGTTCAGCGTATTTGGCTCATCTGCTTTTGACATCATAGACACAACTGGAACAGATCCGAATTTGTTCAACAATGTTTTCACCTCGGTCTTTATATTTTTTGAAAGCCTTCCCTTTTCAGGGATCTCGAACATCATTATAATTCTTCTACTAATAAGCTTTCTCGTAACCTCGGTAGATTCAGCGATATTCGTTTTGAGCATGTTCAGCGATAGAGGTAATGAAGAACCCGCGAAGAAATACAGGTTGATCTGGGCTGTACTTCTGTTTATCTTTTGTGAAGCGATCGTAATCCTGGGAAATGTAAAACCTGAAAGCAACGTTCTCACCGCCATGCAAAAGTTCCTGATCATTAGTTCACTTCCATTCGCCATTCTTACCGCCCTGATGATGTTCTTCTTCCTACTACAGCTTTTTAAAGAGCCGGTTCCTAAATCCTAAAAAATACTTTAACCTAGTCAATTTTTCCCATCATGCCCTGCCATATTTCATGTTCCAGATTTGTTTTGTTTTCTAAAGACTGAATTTTTAACTGTCCATTCTCCTGGATTACCTCAGCACCTGCAAATTTTAAATAAGGTTGAAGAAAAATAGTATCTGTTCCATCAAGATAACTGGAGAAGAATTGGTTAAAATCCTCAAATCTGTATTCGGTGATCCTGGACTTGAGAATCGAATTATCAATATACGCTTCCTTGGTAGCGAACTCCCTATATAGATCCCGCATGATATCATCCAGACTTTTTTTATTATCTGAATTATTTCTTATTTCCATATCAGCAGCGATTCCAGCAAAAAGACCACCTCCATAAATCAAGCCCCAATGCTGATCTTTTGAAAAACCATCTGCCGAATTTACCGGGGTTTTTTCTCCTAATCCCGGGTCGTTAATATATCTCTGGTAAAATAAATTATTCATAATTTCCAGATAGGCGCTCTCATCGATAAAGCCAACCTGATTTAATCCTTTTAAAGTATAGTAATTGGTAACTCCTTCTTTAAACCAATCAGATCCTGAACCTTCATATCTTAAACTTTTTCCATTCCATAAATGGAAAAGCTCGTGAGAAAGAATGAACCAGCCTATCATTTGATTTTGCGGTGGAGCATCAGGATCCATGAACATGCTTATATGGCTGCCTATCACTTCTCCATCTACCTGATCATTCTCGGTTATGATGACCATACTTTGTTTTAAATCCTGACCATTAGCCAGCTTTGGCTCTCCTCCCATCATTTTCACATAATAATCCAGTAAGTTATTTGTAGTATTAATTATTCGGTCTTTTTCAGCCAGCAGAGAAGGTCCGCCAAGAATAAATTTCAAATTGAAATTGCCTTTTTCAAATATCTCTTCTTCAAATGTGCCCGCAAAAAGAAAAGCTTCCTGCAGATCTACGAGATCACTAACCTTGAAGAAATTTTTCTCTTCCGGAATAGATTCCCAGGGAGTGCTAATTTTAAATTCCCCCGGTAAGTGAACTTTAACTAGCAGATCTTTCTTTTCGCTACCATTCATAATGAAAAGGGATCTACCTGTGTTCATAACACCATAATCCCGCACGTAGGCGACTCCATCGGTACCACCCGGCCAGGCACGCTCTTCATGGTTTACATGTAATTCGTAACTTAATTTTATAGCCTGACCTCTATCTACACCTGAAAGAATCCATTTGATCGAGTCCCTGAATTCCATTTTTATTGTATTACCCAAAGCATTTTTTACTTCCAGTTCCTTCACATAATTAGGGAAGAAATGGGACTGAGAACCAAACTGACTCATATATAACAAGCTATCTTCCAGCACAAGTTCAGCCTCAACCTTGATAAGTTTTGGATTATCCTTATTATAAAAGATCTGGTAACTATCTGTTGTTTGAGAATTTACCTTTAAAAAACAGGCAAGTATAAAAAGGAAGATGATTTGTTTTTTATGAGCAAACATGAGAATGAATTTTTAATTGATTGATGTGTTTAAAAGACAGAATGATCTTCAATTTGTTACAGCTATAAAAGGAAAAAAGCGGACGGATAGCTAAAGGGAGATAGGGGTTTATTTTTGAAGATCTACTTTCCATTACAATAATTTTCAAATAACTCTCTATTCAGATTATTGATCATATAAGATTAGAATTAAGCCCAGAATAAATGAATAAAATGAGTATAATTATATTTAACATAATTCAGCAATTTCTCAAATCGCTTTCATAGCGCGTCTTTCCAACTGATTTTGCCCTAAACCTCTACAAACCAAATTTTTAACATATGTATTTCATCGATTTTTTTTGCATTTAAGCTGATTTATAACTTTATTGCAATGAAAATTTAAATGAAATATTAAGGATTGTTCAATTCCCGAAGAATAGTTCTTAAAACCCTATAACCTACATGAACCCTACTTGCTTTTATTCAATATCCCATTGGATCAAGATCTTTATTAATTGTACATTACTATGTCTTTTTTCGGTTCTCCTCGCATCATGTTCAACAGATCCAGACGATTTAATTCAAGAAGAAGAACAGGTGGTCAATGAAAATGACCTAACCCAAACCGGAGATCGGAAGATCTCTATCTATAAAGGTATTTTTGCCGCTTCAAGATCTGAATATCGAGGAACCTTTGTTCTGAAAATTCCGGGAAAATCTGATGAAATTTCTAAGATGGACCCAGATGCTTCCGGAGTTCTCACATTGCCTGGCGGAGAAAAATATACTGCTGAAGTTGTTGAAGTGAAACAAGCTGAGAATCCGGTTAAAAGTTCAGATGTATTGGTGAAATTCGATTCTGAAGATTTCAGCTTCAATTTCACGTATAATGATAAAAATGAACCTATCATCTCAGATGTAGTGTTCAAAAAACAGGAAGGTACAATCGTAGTTGCTGAAGAAACGGCAAATAATAGTGTTACTCCTATAACCGGGACTTATAAGTGTACGAATTGCCAGGACCAGGACTCCCCACTTAACGGCATTGTTCTGAATAATGAAGAAAGAACATTTAACATGTTGCTTACTACTGCAGATGGTACTACCAATATCAATATTCAGGCGCTGGTGGTTTCTCTTCAGGAAACGAAAGTAGTCTCACAGCAAACGTGTACTACTAATTCAGATTATACCTTCTGCGTTTACAGGAGCGGGGAAAACGGAACCAACGAGAATCTGGACTGGTCTGGTGTCCATAGGTATACTTCTAATGAAACAAGTGGAGAACGTTGTTCTACTTTAGCAGGAAATTTTGATTTTAACTATGGAAATTTTGGCAGCATAGAAGGAGAATTCAAAAGTGACAGTACCTGCCCTAACAAAACCTATTTTGTAAGCAATAGCGGGAATGATAGCAACACGGGATTATCCCCAGATGATGCCTGGAAAAGTATTTCAAAAATTAATGCCATAAAGATCAATCCAGGAGATAAAATTCTATTTAAAGGTGGTGAAGAGTTTTCAGGAAATGTCTACCTGGACGCCGAAGATGCAAATAATAGTGCTAACCCGATTTTAATCTCATCTTATGGAAGCGGTAGAGCAAAGATCAATGCTGGGACAGATTATGGAATTTATGCTTATAATACTTCAGGTATCAGGATAGATAATCTTGTTATAAAAGGAAGTGGAATGAACTCTAACACTAATTCAGGAATATACTTCTACAATGATTTGCCAGGGGATATTAAATTAGACTTGGTTGAAATCACAAATACAGAAGTTTATGAATTCCGGGATTTTGGGATCGTTATTGGAGCATACAATGGGAACTCCGGGTTTACTAATGTACTTATCGAAAACAATAAAGTTCACGACTGTCTAGATGTGGGAATTTCTTCTTTCGGATATTTCTCTTCTTCAAAAACTGGATACGCGCATTCCAACATCACGGTGAGAAATTGTGAAGTATTCAATATAACAGGTTATAACAAGAATAAGCATTCCGGCAACGGTATACTTCTTTCTGATGTTCAAAACTCGGTAATAGAACATTCTACAGTGTACGATTCTGGTAGCGGAAATACAAATTGTGGAGGCCCTGTAGGAATATGGTACTGGGATGCAGATCAGGTAACTATTCAGTTTTCTGAAGTTTACAATATGAGTTCAGGAACTGGTTGCGACGGCGGAGGATTTGATATGGACGGCGGAGTTACCAACGGTGTTATGCAATATAATTACTCACATGATAATGATGGAGCAGGATTTATGGTTGGCCAGTTTACTGGAGCAAGGACTATGAAGAATATCATTGTAAGATATAATGTGAGCGAGAATGACGCGGCAACAAATGGTGGCAGCATATATCTTTTTAACGGGAATAACGGCAGCATGAGTGACATTCATGTTTACAACAATACCTTATACCTTAGCGAACAAAGCACCAATACTGCTTCGGCAAACATCAAATATATTTACTGGAAGCCGGTAAAAGACAATATTAATTTTTATAATAATATCCTTTACGCTGAAAATGGGGCAGATCTAATAAATATTCCTTCAGGATATGACGGTTATTTTGCTGGAAACTTATATTTCTCTTCGTCATTTAATATTAATTACAAAGGACAGAACTACGCTTCTCTGGACGATTTCAGAAGTACCGGAAACGAAATATATAACCGTATTGATGCGGGAATACAGGCAGACCCTCTTCTTAATGACGCTGGAAATGGAGGCATCATTGGCTACGGAAACAGCATCTCCAATCTTGATGCATATCGCATTCAATCTACTTCACCTGCAATAAACTCAGGGATAGAATTAAGCAATACAGGAAGCCGGGACTTTTATGGAAATCTATTGGGAGCTATTAACGATGATATAGGTGCACACCTCGTCGATTCTACAGTAAAATCTTCTGAAGTGGCTGTAAAATGAGAGAATAAAAAAAGGTGATCCAAATGGATCACCTTTTTTAAATTATTAATGTAATTAATTTAAGCTTTCGGAAGAAAAACCTCGGCCATCATACATCTCGCACTACCACCTCCACAGGTTTCTATCGTTTGAATTTCAGAACTTAAGATTTCACAATGTTTCTCAATGCTTTTAACCTGTTCATCGGTTAAACTTCTATGAGCTCTTGCGCTCATCACCAGATATTTTTTCCCTTCGGCTCCCTGCACCTGAAGCATATTCCCGGCAAATTCATGCATCTGCTGCTCGGTAATAGAAATAATTTCTTTACCATCCATTTTCAAATGCTTCACGACATTCTTACGCTCTTTTTTATCATCTATAGTATCGAGGCAGATAACTGCGAATTCATCTGCGATGCACATCATGACATTAGTATGATAAATAGGTAGTCTCTTATCACCAACAGTTTGGTAAGAATTGAATATTACCGGAGTAAATTCAAAGTCTTCACAAAATTCGATTAGAAGTTCCTCGTCTGCCCTTGGAGAGATTGCGCAATAAGCTTTTTGATTTACACGATCCAGGATCAGACTTCCCGTTCCTTCTAGAAATACATCATCTTCCTCAGCTATAGTATAATCAACAATATCTGTGATCTTAAACCCTGCTTCTTCCAATTCAGCGAAATATTCCAGGCGACGTTCTTTCCTTCTATTCTCGGCGAACATAGGAAATAAAGCAACCTGCCCGTTTTCATGGAAGGATACCCAGTTATTAGGGAAAATGGAATCTGGAGTATCATCTTCAGGCACATCATCTACGACGACCACATTAACCCCTACATACCTTAATTTTTCTACGAAAATATCGAACTCCTGAGTCGCAATCTCGTTAATATCATCTCCTTCCAGTTTGGTCTGAAAATAATTGTTTACGGCAGTTTGTTCATTCATTCTGAATCCTACCGGTCTAACCATTAATATAGTATCTGTAATCTGTCTCATCATTATTTCTTTATTCTCTAATTAGAGGTAAGGTGGAACAACGCAGCAAACCTTCCTGCTTTGAAATTTCAGCGTATTGCACTTCCTCCACGGTAATCCCCTGCTCTCTTAACCAGGAGTTCAACCTGGTAAAACCTTTTTCTGAAATCACCACATCTTCAGATATAGAAAAGATATTCGAATTCATATTATACATTTCATCCCTGGTGATCTCGTAGATATTAGCCTTTCCGAAAAAATTCACGAGCCACTGATATTCCTCTTCAATAAGGAAGCCATCTTTATATATGATCGCTTTATCTTTTCCTACGGGCTGAAAACAACAATCCAAATGCAGTGCATTATCTTTTGCAATCGTATTAGATTTTTTCAGACTGAAAGAAACGATCTTTTTCTCCGGAAATATTTGTTGCAAAGCCTCTACAGCCTTTAAATTAGTTCTGGCAGTTATGTAATCCTTATAATCCTTGCCTTTATAGGTTCCCACGAAAATATGATCTCCCATTGGCATAACATCCCCACCCTCAATATGGGCATCTTCAGGCAAAGTAATTATTTTAGAAGGATCAATTTGTTTTAAAACATGCTCTATAGCTTCGATCTCCTGACCGCGGTCTGGAAGTATGTTGGATTTAATGAACTTATCGTCTATCACAAAGGCTATATCGCGGGTAAAGATCTGGTTATAATCTTCAATAATTTTAGGTCTATAAACCTCAACGTCATATTTTTTCAAAACAGATGCTACAGCCTCCATTTCTTTGATCATATCCTCCTCTTTTGGATAAGTCCCGGCTTTAATATGCTCTTTAGACTTGGGATCATAGGCCTCTTCCAGAGTAGGAATAGGACCATTGCTCTCTGCGGTGCCCAGTACCACCGCTTTAAGTTTTGATGTTTCGTTGGTTATATGCAGGTTCATATCGCAAATTTTAGCAAATATAATAAAAGCCTTTGCCTAAAAATGCGAATAGGCTTAAGAATAAAAACAAGCATTTCATCGATTATAATTTTACATGCTTTACTGATTTTCAGACTTTCATTCTTCAAAAAATTGGCTATACTTTGATATATTAGCCATATATCTAAGAAATTAGTTTGCTTAATATCTATTTTCTAAAAGAACTCAGTTTAAAAATTCTTATGGGGGCGTTTTTATTCATCGCATTTACATGTGATGAGGAAAAGTATGCCAATCATCCTGCTAAAGTACATTTTGAAAAAACGGAAGATGGTTACAGCTTAATTCGTAATGGCAATCCTTTTTATATAAAAGGGGCTGGTACAAAGCCAGAATATCTGGAGGAATTAAAAGATGCTGGCGCCAATACCGCACGTATTTACGATACTTTATATTTAAAACGAACGCTTGACAAAGCACATTCATTGGGCCTTGCAGTGGCTGTAGATATTCCATTACCTAAGTTTGACAGAACACCTGAATATTGGGAAAATGAAGAATTATTCACTGAACTAAAATTAAAAGTTGAGGAAATTGTCCAGAGACATAAAGACCACCCAGCTTTACTCTACTGGAATCTGGGTAACGAACTTTATTATCCGTACCTATATGAAACAACCGATTTCTTCGATAATTATAATCAGTTAATAGATCTTATACATGAAATAGATTCAGAACATCCCGTGAGCACCACTACAATTGGTGCAAACAAATCCCGGGTACTCAGCATTATTACAAAAAGTCCTCAACTTGATTTCATTTCGTTCAACTCATTTGGGGTATTAAGTCAATTCTCTAGTAAACTTGATCCCATTTCTCCAATCTGGGATGGACCTTACGTGATTTCTGAATGGGGCGTAAACGGTCCATGGGAAGCCACTCATACATATTGGGGAGCTCCTGTCGAGGAAACCAGCACGAAAAAGGCAGAGCAAATACGAGAAAGGTATTTTGAATATCTAGAGCCTAAGATAGGTAAAGGCTCTTTAGGAAGTTTTGTATTTTATTGGGCGACCAAAAATGAATTCACCCCTACCTGGTACAGTCTTTTTGGAAAGAATAAATTAAAAACACAGGCAATCTTTGAATTAAATAATATCTGGAAAAATAAAGATGAAAAATTTCCCGGCCCCGAATTAGACTATATCCTTTTAAATAAACAGGGAGCAAAAGAAAGTATTGTCCTCTCTCCAGGTACATTGGTTCAGGCTGAAGTTAAATTACCCGATTCAAAAGCTCAAAAATTGAATTACCACTGGGAGATAAGACCGGAATCATGGTATGATGTCAGAGAAAGCAATATCTCTACAGAAATTGATTTTAAAATTGATGGTCAAGAAGTTAGTTTTAAAACACCAAAAGATGAGGGCCCCTATCGTTTATTTTTATACTTAACCGATGACTCAGAGTATTATGCTACAGCGAATATTCCTTTTTATGTATTAAAACCATATAATGAGGAATAAAATAAAAGCCCCCACTAAAAATGAGGACAGGATCATTAAGTTTTTGATCCTCCTTGGGATCGTAAGTATCCTCAACTTTATATTCTTTTTCTTGAACGAAGAATACTGGGGTAATTTATTTCTTTTTGGTCTTTTACTAATTAGTCTCTTCTACGGAATTCTGAAAAAACTTTATCTGTGGTATAACTATTCCAACATCTCTATCCCAAAAATCCCAGAGAAGAAAAAGGAATTCACCGTAGATGTATTAACTACTTATTTCCCTGGTGAACCTCGCCAAATGATCATTACGACTCTGGAGGCGATCCTGAAAATTAAATATCCCCACGAAACTTATTTATGTGATGAGGCTAACGATCTCTATCTAAAAAAATTCTGTTTAGAAAATGGTATCCATCATGTCACTAGGAATAACAGAAAAGATGCTAAGGCTGGAAACATAAATAATGCTCTTGAAAAAGTAGCAACAGGAGAGATCGCGGTAATCCTGGATCCAGATCATATTCCAGATCCGGATTTTCTTGATACGGTCTTACCCTATTTCACAGATCCTAAAATTGCCTTTGTACAAACTGTTCAGGGATATTACAATATCAAAGAAACCTTAGTAGCTCGTGGTGCAGCTGAACAAACTTTTCAGTTTTACGGACCCATGATGATGACTCTTAATTCATATAAGAGTGTGAACGCCATAGGTGCTAATTGCGTTTTTCGAAGGTCTGCTTTAGATAGCATAGGAGGTCATGCTCCTGGCCTTTGCGAGGATATGCATACTGCCATGCAACTTTATGCAAAAGGATGGCAAGCGGTATATCTTCCGGAAGTGTTAGCTCAGGGGCTTGCTCCTTCTAACCTTACCAGTTATTTTAAACAACAGCTAAAGTGGGCAAGGGGAACCTTCGAGCTCCTCTTTAAGGTATATCCAAAACTTTATATAGATTTTTCTTTACGGCAGAAGGTACACTTTGGAATTTTACCACTTCATTACCTGAGCGGAGTTATCTATTTGATAAATTTCCTGATCCCGATAATTTCACTCTTATTTTCAGTTACGCCCTGGAAAGGGAACGTAATAGACTTTGCTCTTGTTCTCTTACCAGTTGTGATTAGCTCTATCTTAATTAGAACTTTTATACAGAAATGGGTAATTAATAAAAAAGAAAGAGGGTTTCATTTAATAGGTGGTCTCCTGGAGATAAACACCTGGTGGATCTACATTCTGGGCTTATTTTATACTATTATAGATAAAAACATCCCTTATCTGCCAACACCAAAGGAAAATGAATTCGCCACCAATCTGAAGATTATAATTCCCAACTCTATTGTAGCCTTCTTATCTCTCTTCGCGGTATACATTGGTCTCATGAGAGATTTTACACCCTTTACCCTGGTTATGGCTGGTTTTGCCATCTTTAACGCTATAATTATGCTTCTGGGAGTTTACCTAACAATAAAAACCACTAATGAAAATAACATTCTAAAGAATAACTTAAATCAGGAAATTCTAACAGATCTGAATATTTTCCGATCAAAATTATTCAAAACAGGAAATTCAATTTTCTCAATTACCAGGTTTGCAGCCTTGCCATTACTTTTATTTATCCTGGTAGGATCGTTACATTTCAAACAAAAGAATGATCTGGCCAAATGGGACAAAATATCTCCACAGTATCATGAAATTAAAAAGGATTCCTATTTAGGCATATATCATCCCGAAAAGGATACGGGCCTGGTAAACCTGAATCAAATTAATCAAATAGAAGAAAAACAAAATGTAGATTTCGACATCATATCATTTTATCTTGGGTGGGATATAGGGCAGAATGAGCTTATTCCAGGTCAATTAATGGATTCAATTGCGAGGAAAGGAGCAATCCCTATGATAACCTGGGAACCATGGCTTCCAGTTATATCAGACTCCGCCAGGGTTGCTGAAAAAAGGAGCATTTTTCAAAGAATCTCCAGTGGAGATTATGACACTTACATTGCTAATTTCGGGAGGGCTCTTGCCGAATTTGACAAACCTGTATTTTTGCGATTTGCCCATGAGTTTGACAACCCACAATATCCCTGGAGTCAAACAAATGCTAAGCATCCTGAAGAATTCAAATTAGCCTGGAAACATATTTATAAGATCCTTAAAGCTCAGGGAGCTAAAAAAACAATGTTCGTTTGGAATCCCTGGAAGGCTAAAGGCATGGGGAAATTTTATCCAGGAGATGAGTATGTGGACTGGGTTGGTTTTACAATTTTAAATTACGGCCCATTAAATATGAATGGGAAAAGTGTAGCATTCGAAAAATTATACCAGCGTTTTCATGATAAATTGTACTGGTTTACCAGAAAACCGGTAATGCTTGCCGAATTTGGTTCAATAAAGCACAATGGGAATCAATCTCAATGGTTAAAAAATGCCGCAAGAGAATTAAAGAATAATTACAATGAGATCGCAGCCGTGGTCATGTTCAATAGTGCATTTGACGATAATATTCCGGTAGGTAAAATTTATCCGAAAAAATACCTGGATTGGACTACAGATTCTATCAGCTATTTAAAAAGTTTCGCAGATTCAAAAAGAACCGCATTTGAATCTAAAAAGGATAGAATCGTGGTTTTTGACGAACAATTAAAGTTTAATGAAAAGCCAAAAGGAGTTCGCTATAAAAAAGGTTTAAACTGGAAGGATAATTATTATGTTCTTAGTCGCGAAACTTTATTAGAAGATTTTAAACTAATGAACGAACATGGAATTAATACCATTCACTACCCTGGAGGAAATGTTTATGAGCGAAACACCTTGAAATATGCCCTTGACCAAAATGTGAATATTATTTATGACTTCAGGGAATTAACTCCGAAATATTTTTTAGAAGATAGATCTAAACTGGGGTATTTTGAGAATTCCATTCTGGAGAAGATTGAAGAATTAAAAACTCTTCCGAATATCACCGGACTTTCATTTAACCTGCCGTCGGGATCAAATTTCATCAAGCCATTGCTATTTGAAGAAAGAGAAGCAAGCATAGAATGGTATAGCAGTGTCTTTTCAAGAATAAAGGCACGTAATATAAGCATTCCTTTGATCCTCGATCTTGAGCTGAATGCCGATACTAGATCAATAATGAAAGATATCGTTAAAACTGTTCCTATAGATTATTTTGGCCTGATCGTAAAGGATACTGTATTTCTAAAAGAGACCATTCATTTCGCAAATCAAAATAAGATTCCTTTAATAATCAGTTCTATATCTGCCGATATAGGCTTAAACATGAAAATTGACGATACACCACTTATCGTAGAAAACTGGCAGGATGAACGATTGAGTAATAAATTAAGTTTTGACGGTCTATTAGATTTTGAAGGCAGAAAAAAGCTGAATTTTAAAAATTTAAGCAATCACTGGAGCAATAAAAAAATTAAAACAAACCAGACTAAAATAGGAATTTTAAAACCAGCCATTTCTTTAATTCCTTCAGAAAAAGTTTCTTATCAGGCTATGTTATTTTCAAATGGCAAATGGTTTTATGGGAATAAAATAGAAGAGGATTATTTATATGAATGGACCCTCATTAAAACTGATACTTTTAATAATCCTCTAGCATTGAAAAAATTAGGTAATAAGCCCGAACTTTCCTTAAAGATTCCACATGATTACGATTTTTACCGGTTGCTGTTAACCGTTAAATCTCCTTCCGAGGATTTTGTTATGCGCAGCATTACAAAACTCAACACACCCCTAATAACCGAAAAATAAAAAAGCTCCATCCTATGATGAAGCTTTTTTAATTAATTAGTTTCAGATAAAATCTGATATTTATCTACTACCAAGAGGTTTGAAATCTCTGTGATTTTCACCTATGTATATCTGACGTGGACGCCCGATTGGTTCTTTCTTCAATCTCATTTCTCTCCATTGTGCGATCCATCCTGGAAGTCTACCTAAAGCAAACATTACCGTGAACATATCCACTGGAATTCCAAGCGCACGATAAATGATCCCTGAATAGAAATCTACATTTGGATATAGTTTTCTTTTTACGAAATAATCATCTTCCAACGCTTCTTTCTCAAGTCCTTTAGCGATATCAAGTACCGGATCCTCAACACCTAACTGACCAAGAACTTCATCTGCAGATTTCTTGATGATCTTAGCTCTAGGATCAAAGTTCTTATATACACGGTGTCCAAAGCCCATCAAACGGAAAGGATCTTCCTTATCCTTTGCCTTTTGCATGAATTTGTGAGTATCCCCACCGTCTTCCTTGATCTTTTCAAGCATTTCTATCACCGCCTGGTTTGCTCCACCATGAAGTGGTCCCCAAAGTGCAGAAATACCTGCAGAAAGTGACGCAAATAGACCTGCATGTGATGATCCAACCATTCTTACTGTAGAAGTAGAACAGTTTTGCTCATGATCTGCGTGTAATATCAATAATTTATCTAATGCATCGATAACTGCCTTATCTACATTGTAAGTCTTATTAGGTTTCTCGAACATCATTTTATGCAGGTTCTCTACATAACCAAGATCCTCATCTCCATAATTTAATGGGAGACTATTTTTCTTTCTTAATGTCCATGCAGCAAGTACAGGGAATTTACCTAAGATCTTTACAATAGCCTTATACATATCCTCTTCAGAAGAAACATCAACAGAAGATGGATTAAAAGCGATCAAGGCACTTGTCAAAGATGAAAGAACGCCCATTGGGTGAGCAGACTTTGGAAATCCGTCAAGGATCTTCTTCATCTCTTCATCTACATGAGACTGTTCTTTAATATCATTAGTGAACTTTTCAAGTTGTGCTTTATTCGGAAGTTCTCCAAATATCAAAAGATATGCTACTTCAAGAAAATCAGCTTTTTCAGCAAGATCCTCTATAGCATAACCACGATATCTTAAAATACCTTTTTCACCGTCTAAAAATGTGATAGCACTCTCGCAGCTTCCAGTATTTTTAAACCCAGGGTCTAAAGTAATAAGACCTGCTTCTGCACGTAGTTTTTTAATATCTATCCCTATTTCATCTTCGGTTCCCACAGTAACGGGAAACTCATATTTCTTTCCGTCAAATTCGAGTGTCGCTGTTTTAGACATATTATATATAGTTCTTTTAGATTAATTTTTAAGGATTGCTAAATTACGAAATTTAGTGTTAAAATAATTTTAAGCTTGGTAAGGAAATTTCACAAATAGCTTGATTTTATTCAGTTTTCGTGAATTTTAACTATAGTCTACCAAAAACTTAAGGCAGTTTTAATAAGAAAGACTGGAATATGGAAAAAATCCTGTTTAAAATATTAAGTCTCTATATAGAAATAGACAGCTTCTTTAGCACGTGAAGGCTTTCAGAAAACCTCATGATTTTAAATTCGGTATAGATCTTTATAATATTCATCTACAGATTTCTCCCAGGTAAATCTTTGCTTTTTAGCATTGGCACAAATCTTCTTCCATTGCTTCTTATCATTGAAAAATAAATCGACAGCTTCAGAAAATACCGAAACAAAATTACTGGTCTTCTCGCCTATTGTTCCTCCTTCAAAACTGAAACCGGTCTCCATATGCACTACGGTATCTTTTAAACCTCCGGTATGATGAACCAGGCAAGGCTGCCCGTTTCTCATGGCCAGCATCTGGCTAATACCACAAGGCTCAAACTGACTCGGCATCAAATAAAGATCTGAGTCCTGGTAAAGCATATCTATGATGCTATCTGATTGCGCATTGATAAATATAAAATTCTTGTATTTATAACTGGCTTCCCTGAAAATCGATTCATATTCGGGTGCGCCAGTTCCCAGCAAAATATAAACCCCATTTACTTTGGAAAGCTTTTCCATCAGCCTTGGTAATAATTCTGGATCTTCTCTGAAAAAGAAAAATTTTTGTTCGGTCAACCTGGCTACACTGCTACAAATAAAATCTGGCTTATGTTCCTGCCAGCGTGTTATCTTTTCGCCAGTGTGTGCCAGATAGTGGGCCTTATAATCTTTTTTCTCTTCCTGCAACCACCTAAACAATCTTCTTACACACTGACGAAGAAGAATGCCTTTTTCAACCTGGGTAATATTGGTATAATTAGCCCCATTCAATATTCCGAATAAACGCTTCTCCTCGCTCGCTTTTTTAAGATCCTCCTCGAGGCCTTCGCCACCTATAAAATGTGGAGGGTCACTGGGTTTCTGAATATCCTCCATATAAGAAGGTGAAACCGTATGCACAGCATCTGCCAGACGAATTCCAACTGCCATAAGATTAATACAATCTGGATAACGACGATCGTAAAGTTTTTCCCGGTCATAATTCACATCAGGAAAAAATGCCTGAACAGAAGAAAAATTATTATCAAAAGGCCTGATACCCTGTATCGCGAGGTTATGAATAGAATAAACTATTCTAATATCTTTCAGGATCTTGAACCTGGGATTGAATTCCCTAAGAAATAACAGCATACTGGTATGCCAGTCGTGCAGGTGAATAATATCGATCTTCCCGAATACGCCTTCTCTAATCGCAGCGGCTATACCCGTACAGAAAAGAGAAAATACATTAGCATCTGTATAAAAGGGTTGGTCTGGGTCATTAAAATAAATATGAGCTATATCCCCAGCTTTAATATCTGGATGGTGGAATACATAATGCTTTACTCCTTCAATTTGTTTTTTCCCCGGCACTTCGTAAATCTCCCCATTATGAGGCACGCCGCGAAAGACGAAATTTACATCGGCAATCTTTTCAGCTTCCTGGGTATGTAATCTGGAGTAAGATGGTGTAATGACCTTAGCCTGGTCGCCTCTTGCAGCGATCTGCCTGGGAACATCTCTTACAACATCTCCCATTCCTCCCGCCTTACAGCGTGGAATGCCATCATTCTCTGCAGCAACAAATAAAAAATTGGTATTCAATGGTATGGTTGGTTAATAATTTGAAATTAGTGATTAAGATACAGGAATCAATGCGATATTGATTAAATGATTGTTAATATAAAGGATATACGGTATTGTCTCCAAAAAAAAAGCCCCTTCTTGCGAAGAGGCTTTAGAATTATAGTATTTAGAGACTATTTTATTTTGAAAGCTTTATCCTGAGGATAATAAGCTACATGCCCTAATTCTTCTTCAATTCTTATTAATTGATTGTACTTAGCCATACGATCACTACGAGATGCAGAACCGGTTTTGATCTGACCAGTATTCAAAGCAACTGCAAGATCTGCAATGGTATTATCTTCAGTTTCACCTGAACGGTGAGACATTACTGAAGTATATCCGGCGTTATGTGCCATATTCACCGCAGCGATAGTTTCGGTTAAAGTACCAATCTGGTTTACTTTGATCAAAATTGAATTTGCAATGTTCTCTTTAATCCCTCTTCCTAAACGTTCAACATTGGTTACAAATAGATCATCACCTACTAACTGAACTGTATCACCAATCTTATCTGTAACAGCTTTCCAGCCTTCCCAGTCATTTTCATCCATACCATCTTCAATAGAGATAATCGGATATTTCGAAGCTAGTTCTGCAAGATAATCTGCCTGCTCCTGGCTGGTTCTTACTTTACCTTTATCTCCTTCGAATTTAGTGTAGTCATATTTTCCATCTACGAAAAATTCCGCAGCAGCACAATCTAGGGCGATCATCACTTCCTTACCTGGTTTGTAACCAGCTTTTTCGATTGCTTTCAGAATAGTATCCAAAGCATCTTCAGTTCCGTCAAGGGTTGGAGCGAAACCTCCTTCATCACCTACGGCAGTACTAAGACCGCGATCGTGAAGTACTTTTTTAAGATTATGGAAGATCTCTGTTCCCATTTTCAAAGCATGAGAAAAACTTTCAGCCATTACTGGCATGATCATAAATTCCTGAAAAGCGATAGGAGCATCACTGTGAGACCCACCATTAATAATGTTCATCATTGGCACTGGTAAAGTATTCGCACTTACTCCGCCAACATATCTGTAAAGAGGCATATTTAATTCATTCGCCGCCGCTTTTGCTACTGCCAGGGAAACACCTAGAATAGCGTTCGCTCCTAATTTCGATTTATTCGGAGTACCATCAAGATCGATCATCATTTGATCTATGAGGTTTTGTTCGAAAACAGAATAACCTAAAAGTTTCTCGGCGATCTCTCCGTTTACATTTTCAATCGCTTTCTGAACTCCTTTTCCCATATAGTCCTTACCTCCATCACGAAGTTCAACGGCCTCATGTTCTCCTGTTGATGCCCCCGAAGGAACCGCAGCACGACCCATAATTCCATTTTCTGTATATACATCTACTTCTACAGTAGGATTCCCTCTTGAATCAAAAATCTGACGTGCGTGAATATCTAATATAGCGCTCATATTATCTTAAATTTTTTAGTTAGTTCAACAAACTGCAAGATACAAATACAAGGATTAAAAATCGACTGAGACCTTTAGTTTTAAAGCATTTATAACATTAAAACACACTAAAACGTTTTCGGTTTAGAAACTTTTTATCATAAAGCGGAAAAGAGATCATAATAAACACGAAAACCGACGCCAATTCCGTCTGAACTGCCTCCGGCGGGATCAAAATTCTGATCTGGAAAGCCCAGTTCTTCAATTATTTCTTCAGAATTAAGCAGAGTATATTTCAGAAACAAGGAAAACCAAAGATGATCTACGTCAAATATCTGCCCTTCTACCCCAACGGCAATACTCCAGAAGGATTGATTACCGGATACTTTTTCACGGTCCTCTAACGCATAAAGATTTCCGTTATACACAAGATAATCACCGCGAGCACTAACTTTCCCAATATTGTATTGTGGCAAAATCACTAAAGCTGCCTCTTCATTTCCAAACTTCAGCTTAGGAGTAATTGAAAAGAAATAAGATGAGAATTGAGTCTTTAGTTTAGCTTCAGGGATCGAATTAGCTTCACCTATGTAATTAAATTCCATTTCAGCCGGAGAACCGAAATAGGCATCAAACCCAACTTCTGGAGCCAGAAACCCCCATTGAAATAATTGTGACCCAAATTGCAGGCCGACATAGGAATTAGTTTCAAATCCCTTATCGCGATAGTATTCTGCGCCGGCATAAATCACGGGATGTTTTTGCGCGAGAGAAACAGCACTGCAGAAGAGCGCTAATATGAAGATTAATTTGCGACCAGCCATCCTAAACTCAATCCGAATAATGGTCTCAAGTAAGTATCTCCGTCGTCATTGAATCCAAGACCAAGACCTAAATTCAGGTTCAATTTAAACCCGCTATTATAAACACGCTGTAATCCCCAGGCAGGACCAATAAAAGCACCATACTCATTTTCATACTCAAGATCTCCGAAAATTGGCTTTCCACTAGTGATAGATGCAACACCGGCAATGTAGTTCGCAGAATTCTCTGAGGTCTTTTTTCCTTTATCTGCCCTTTTATCAAAATTGTAATAATATCTGTACTGTCCCTCGAAACCCGGGTAAAAACCATAATTCTCACCGGTGATGGAAGAATAATGGTAAGCGAAGCCTACGCCAAGATCTAAATCTATAGTAGAATTGTCTGAAACCGAAAACTCATATTCAGCTGAAGGCGCCAATAAATTTAGGGAGAACTGGTTTTCTGTTTTAATATCCTGGGATAAGGATTTAATGCTGATCAATAAAAAAGCAATAATTAGGTAATGTTTCATTCAGGGGGATTTTAATAAAGAACCAAAGCTAAACCAATATTCCATAAACCCAAATTTTATTTTATCCCTAAGGGTAATAAAAAAGACCGGAATAAATCCGGTCTTCTTATTTTGAATATTTTGAATGTATTAAGCTTTTACAGATTTGATTCTATCTATAAACTCATCGAACAGGTAGCTTGCATCATGAGGTCCTGGGCTAGCTTCCGGGTGATATTGCACAGAAAAGGTATTCTTGCTTTTCATAGCCAATCCTCCTACAGTGCCGTCATTCAAACAAATGTGAGTTACCTCTACATCTGGATGTGCCTCAGTCTGTTCTTTATCTACAGAGAACCCGTGATTCTGTGAAGTGATCTCACCTTTACCGGTAAGCAAATTCTTCACCGGGTGATTAATACCTCTGTGCCCGTGGTGCATCTTATATGTTTTGATCCCATTAGCAATCGCAATGATCTGGTGACCCAGACAAATTCCGAATAATGGATGATCCTTTTCGATAATGGTTTTAGTCACGTTGATCGCACTTTCCAGAGGTTGTGGATCTCCAGGGCCATTAGAAAGGAAGTATCCATCTGGATTCCACTCTTTCATTTCCTCATAGGTAGCATCATAAGGGAAAACCTTAATATAAGCATCTCTTTGCGCAAGATTCCTCAGGATGTTCGTTTTGATTCCCACATCCAGGGCAGCAATTTTATAAGTTGCATCTTCATTTCCGTAGAAATAAGGCTCCTTAGTTGATACTTTTGAAGCTAATTCCAGACCGTTCATATCCGGTACTTTTGCAAGCTCCTTTTTAAGCTCATCAATATTTTCCACATCTGTAGAAATTATTGCGTTCATGGCTCCATTCTCACGGATATAAGTTACCAAAGCACGGGTATCTACATCTGAAATTGCAAAAATATTGCTCTCCTCCAGGAAGTCTTCAAGGCTTCTATCTGCAGCAGGTCTTGAGTGGGTGTAACTGAAGTTCTTACAAATAAGCCCGGCGATCTTAGCCTTATCAGATTCATTTTCTTCTTCATTGGTTCCGTAGTTACCAATATGGGCATTGGTGGTCACCATTAACTGGCCGAAATAGGAAGGATCTGTGAAGATCTCCTGATATCCCGTCATTCCGGTGTTGAAACAAACTTCTCCAACGGCGCTTCCTTCTTTATTTCCAACTGCTTTTCCATAAAAAATAGTTCCGTCTTCAAGTAAAATGATCGCTTTACGTTTAGCCTGATATTTCATAGTTGTGTTATAGTTGCTGTTGCGGCAAATTTAATCAATTAATTACTGGGTATAAAAAAAGGATAAACTATTAAAGCTTATCCTTTTAAAATTTAGGCGGTAATTAGAATCATTACTATTCTTCTTTTTTATCGTCCTTTTTTTCAGCCTTAGACTCTTCAGCCTTTGGCTCTTCTTTTTTAGTTTCTTTTGCAGAAGCTTCTTTAGGCTGTGCAGTAGAAGCTGTATCTTCAGTCTTCTTCTTACCAGCACGACGAGTAGATTTTTTCTTCTTAGGCTTCTCTCCTACGTTGTAGGTTTCGTTGAAGTCTACAAGCTCTACAAGCGCCATCTCTGCAGCATCACCAAGACGACTACCAAGTTTAATAACTCTGGTATAACCTCCTGGACGATCTCCTACTTTAGGAGCTACCTCACGAAACAGTTCACTTACTGCTTCCTTGCTTCTTAGCTTACTAAATACGATACGTCTGTTATGCGTAGTATCTTCTTTAGATTTTGTTACTAGAGGCTCTACAAATACTTTAAGAGCTTTAGCTTTAGCGACAGTAGTATTGATTCGCTTGTGCTCAATTAGGGAACATGCCATGTTCGCAAGCATTGCCTTACGATGTGCAGTTTGTCTACCTAAATGATTCGTCTTCTTTCCGTGTCTCATGACATTTTATATTTCATCATCTTGCTGCAACTCACTTTGAGGAGCAAATTATGACGGTTATTTATTTTTAAATTTCAGCCGAAATTAATTTCCAGCTTAGTCTTTATCTAGTTTATATTTTGAAAGGTCCATACCAAAGTTTAAACCTTTATTGCTTACAAGCTCTTCAAGTTCGGTAAGAGATTTTTTACCGAAGTTTCTAAACTTCATCAAATCATTTTTGTTGTAAGAAACAAGGTCTCCTAAAGTATCAACTTCAGCTGCTTTAAGACAATTTAAAGCTCTCACTGAAAGATCAAGATCTACCAACTTCGTCTTAAGAAGCTGTCTCATGTGAAGAGATTCTTCATCATAAGTTTCAGTTTGTGCGATCTCATCTGCTTCAAGAGTGATTCTCTCATCAGAGAATAACATGAAGTGGTGGATAAGCGTCTTAGCTGCTTCGGTCAATGCATCTTTTGGATGAATAGAACCATCACTGATAATTTCGAATACCAGTTTTTCATAGTCAGTCTTCTGCTCAACACGATAGTTCTCGATACTATACTTTACATTCTTTATAGGAGTGTAAATAGAATCTGTGAATATTGTGCCTAGTGGAGCATTGGCTTTCTTGTTTTCTTCAGCCGGAACGTAACCTCTACCTTTCTCGATAGTAATTTCCATGTTCAGGCTTACTTTTTTGTCCATATGACAGATCACTAGATCTGGATTAAGAACTTGAAAACCTGAAATGAATTTCTGGAAGTGACCGGCAGTTAACTGCTCTTCTCCCGAAACTGAAATAGTAACCGATTCGTTATCGATCTCATCGATCTGCCTTTTAAATCTGATCTGTTTCAGGTTAAGGATTATCTCGGTTACATCTTCCACTACACCTGCGATGGTTGAGAATTCGTGATCTACACCTTCAATTCGTACTGAAGTGATCGCGAAACCTTCCAAAGAAGATAAAAGCACTCGTCTTAAAGCATTACCAACGGTTAATCCGTAACCTGGTTCCAAAGGGCGAAATTCAAATTTCCCTTCGAAATCGGTTGAATCAATCATTATTACTTTATCGGGCTTCTGAAAATTTAGTATTGCCATATTTCGACTTCTGTGTGAATTATTATTTCGAATATAATTCGACTATAAATTGTTCATTAATGTTTTCAGGAATCTGGACTCTTCCAGGTACTGAAACGAAAGTTCCTTCTTTCTTCTCTGAATTCCAGGTAATCCATTCGTAAACACTGCTGTTATTTGATAATGACTCCTGAATCACAGCAAGTGATTTAGATTTTTCTCTAACACCAACAACATCACCAGCCTTAAGGTGGTAAGAAGGGATGTTAACTAATTCTCCGTTTACAGTGATGTGACGGTGACCAACTAACTGACGGGCAGCTCTTCTTGATGGAGCAACTCCCATACGGTACACTACGTTATCTAAACGGGATTCGCAAAGTTGAAGAAGAACCTCACCAGTAATTCCCTGGGCACGGGTTGCTTTTTCGAACATATTGCGGAATTGACGCTCAAGGATACCATAAGTATACTTGGCTTTTTGCTTCTCCATTAACTGGATTGCATATTCTGATTTTTTTCCACGACGACGGTTGTTACCGTGCTGTCCTGGAGGATAATTTCTTTTTTCGAAAGATTTGTCGTCTCCAAAAATAGCTTCACCGAATTTACGGGCTATTTTAGTTTTTGGACCAGTATATCTTGCCATTACTATTGTTGTTTTAGAAAGGGATTATGAATTAAGGCATTAGTCCTTCGATAATCTAAATCCTCTCCTATTAATAAAATTAATTAAACTCTACGTCTCTTTGGTGGACGACAACCGTTGTGTGGAAGCGGAGTTACATCGATAATCTCAGTCACTTCTATACCATTGTTATGGATAGATCTAATTGCAGATTCTCTTCCGTTTCCTGGACCTTTTACATATACTTTTACTTTACGCAATCCAGCTTCGTGAGCTACTTTAGAAGCATCTTCAGCAGCTAGCTGTGCAGCGTAAGGAGTATTTTTCTTAGATCCTCTAAAACCCATCTTCCCTGCAGATGACCATGCTACAACATCTCCCTTTTTGTTGGTAAGAGAAATAATGATGTTGTTGAAAGAAGCAGTAACGTGAGCTTCCCCGTTTGCTTCAACGGTCACTTTACGTTTCTTCTGAGTTTTACCGGCCTTTTGATTTGCTTTCTTTGCCATACTACTTACTATTTAGTCGCTTTTTTCTTGTTAGCAACTGTTTTTCTTCTTCCTTTTCTGGTTCTGGAGTTGTTCTTGGTTCTCTGACCTCTTAAAGGTAATCCAGCTCTGTGACGGATACCTCTGTAACATCCAATGTCCATAAGACGTTTGATGCTCATCTGAACTTCAGTACGCAACTCACCTTCGATTGTAAACTGACCAACGGCTTCACGGATCTTTCCGATCTCCTCATCGTCCCATTCTGAAACTTTCTTGCTTTCGTCTACTTTAGCCTGTGCAAGTATCTCTTGAGCCCTGCTTCTGCCAATTCCGAAGATATAGGTCAACGCTATAACTCCTCGCTTTTGTTTGGGAATATCTACCCCTGCAATTCTTGCCATAATTAGCCTTGTCTTTGTTTAAATCTAGGATTCTTTTTGTTAATTACGTAAAGGCGCCCTTTTCTGCGTACAATTTTGCAGTCGGCACTTCTCTTTTTTATTGATGCTCTAACTTTCATCTTATCTCTTTTTTATTCACAGGCAGAGCATTAACTCTTTCTGTGAAATTTTTAGCCGTCATAAATTTTTCAGAGTGCAAAAGTATAAAAAATTTATAAAAGGCTGAAAATTACTTTTTAGTATCTGTAAGTTATTCGAGCCTTAGTTAAATCGTAAGGACTCATTTCCAGTTTTACCTTATCTCCTGGCAACAATTTAATGTAATGCATACGCATCTTCCCGGAGATATGGGCAGTCACTACGTGACCATTTTCAAGTTCTACACGAAACATTGCATTAGACAATGCTTCAATAATAGTTCCATCCTGTTCTATTGCTGCTTGCTTTGCCATAATTACGCTACTGCTTTTCTGTTTTTACCTGTTTTCATTAGTCCGTCATAGTGCCTATTCAACAAGTATGAATTTACCTGCTGCATAGTATCTATTGCAACTCCAACCATAATTAAAAGCGAGGTACCTCCAAAGAATAACGCCCAACCTTGCTGTACACCCAGCAAAGAGAATACTATCGCAGGGAACACTGCAATAAGCGCCAGGAATATAGATCCTGGAAGAGTTATCTGAGACATGATACGATCTAAGTATTCAGCAGTTTCAGTCCCCGGACGAATCCCAGGAATAAATCCACCGCTTCTTTTAAGATCATCAGCCATTTTATTTGTTGGAACAGTGATCGCTGTATAGAAATAAGTAAATATTATTATCAATATAGCGAACACAAGATTATACCAAAATCCGAATATATTCTGAAATGCAGCAGTTACTCCCTGAGCAGTATCTGAATCTGAAAGACCAGCTACAGCAACAGGTATGAACATAATTGCCTGAGCAAAGATGATAGGCATAACTCCTGAAGCATTCAGTTTTAACGGAATGTATTGTCTTGATCCGAAAACATTCTTTTCATATCCACCTGAGGCAGATCTTCTGGCATACTGCACCGGAATTTGACGCACCGCCATAACCAGCATAACTGATGCCATAATGATGGCAAACCAGATAACTAATTCAATCAGTATCATTACCAGACCACCATTCGATTCAAATACTCTTGAAGCGAATTCCTGAATAAAGGCTTGAGGCAGGGTGGCGATAATACCAACCATAATCAATAATGAAATACCGTTACCAATACCCTTATCTGTGATCTTCTCACCCAGCCACATCGCGAAAATGGTTCCTGTTGTTAGGATAATTACCGATGAAACAACAAAGGTGATGTTATCTCCTAATAGGAACGCTTCTCCTGGTAGTGTTGCGAACAGGTTATAAATATAACCAGGTCCCTGTACCAGGGTAATTGCGATTGTTAACCAACGTGTGATCTGATTAATCTTCTTACGCCCGCTTTCTCCTTCTTTCTGAAGTTTCTGAAGATAAGGAATTGCAATCCCCATCAATTGAACCACAATAGAAGCAGAGATGTAAGGCATGATCCCTAATGCAAATACGGAGGCGTTAGAAAACGCACCTCCGGTAAAAGCGTTAAGAAGCCCTAGAAGACCACTGTCTGTTTGGTTCGCCAGATTTGAAAGCTGAGCTGCATCAATTCCGGGAAGCACAACCTGTGCACCGAAACGATATACCAAAAGCAAACCGAGGGTAACTAAAATTCTATTTTTTAGCTCCTCGATTTTCCAAATATTCTTAATCGTATTGATGAATTTCATTTGATTATCTATTATAAAGTAACAACTTCACCTCCGGCAGCTTCGATAGCTTCTTTCGCTGAGGCCGTAAATTTATGAACAGATATTTTCAACTTTGCCTTTAATTCACCTCTACCTAATATCTTAACAAGCTCGTTTCTTCCAGCAAGACCGTTTTCAGCTAAAACGTCCATATCCACTGTATCCTTAATTCTCCCTTCATCTACAAGAGCCTGAAGAGTATCAAGGTTAATACCCTGGTATACTTTACGATTTCTGTTAGTGAATCCAAATTTTGGAACACGTCTTTGAAGTGGCATCTGCCCACCTTCAAAACCAATCTTTTTAGAATAACCTGAACGTGACTTGGCACCTTTGTGACCTCTGGTAGCGGTTCCACCTTTACCAGATCCTTCACCACGACCAATTCGCTTGCTATTTTTTCTAACTGAACCTTCTGCAGGTTTTAAGTTACTTAAATCCATGAGAGATTATTATTTTGTTTCTTCAACAGAAACTAAGTGTTTAACTTTATTTACCATACCAAGGATGTTTGGCGTATCGTCATGCTCAACCGTCTGCCCGATTCTTTTAAGTCCTAATGACTCAAGAACAAGCTTTTGATTCTTCGTGCGGTTGATCGCACTTTTTACTTTTGTGACTTTTATCTTTCCCATCTTATTCCTTGATTTATCCTTTAAAAACCTTTTCCAATGAAACACCTCTTTGTTTTGCAACAGTTTCAGCGCTTCTTAATTGTAGTAAGGCATCAAAAGTAGCTTTTACCACGTTGTGAGGGTTCGAAGATCCCTGGTTCTTAGAAAGTACATCATGTACTCCTACAGATTCCAATACCGCACGAATCGCACCACCAGCAATAATACCGGTACCGGCAGCAGCTGGAAGCAACATTACTCTTGCTCCACCGTACTTACCTTTTTGTTCGTGAGGTAAAGTTCCTTTATGCAAAGGAATGCGTACCAGATTTTTCTTAGCATCTTCTACCGCTTTAGAGATAGCGTCTGCAACCTCCTTGGATTTTCCAAGTCCCTGTCCAACTACGCCATTCTCATCTCCAACTACAACAATAGCAGAGAATCCAAATGCTCTACCACCTTTTGTAACCTTAGTAACACGTTGTACTCCAACCAAACGATCTTTTAATTCAAGACCTCCTGGTTTTACATGTTCTACGTTTTTATAATCTTGATACATAATTTTCTAGAATTTTAGTCCTCCTTCGCGAGCACCTTCTGCTAATGATTTAACTCTACCGTGATATAAATAACCACCTCTATCAAAAGAGATCGTATCTATTCCGGCTTTCTTCGCTTTCTCTGCAATGGCTTTTCCAACCATTTGAGCCTGCTCTTTTCTATCTGCAGAAGCAGTAGCGATTTCTTTATCTCTTGAAGAAGCTGAAGCTAAGGTCTTACCTTCTACGTCGTCGATGATCTGAGCATAAATTTCTCTATTACTTCTAAAAACAGATAATCTAGGACGGCTTGTTGTTCCAACGATATCCTTACGGATACGTTTTCTGATTTTATTTCTTCTATCTTGTTTTGACACTGCCATAACTAAACTTTATTAAGCTGATTTACCTGCTTTTCTTCTCAATTGCTCTCCTACAAACTTAATACCTTTTCCTTTGTATGGTTCAGGCTTTCTGAATGAACGGATCTTCGCCGCAACTTGTCCTACAAGTTGTTTATCATAAGAAGTAAGCTTTACGATAGGGTTCTTACCTTTTTCTGATATAGTCTCCACCTTAATTTCCGGAGCCAAATCTAGTACAATATTATGGGAATAACCAACCGCAAGGTCTAACTTATTACCCTGGTTGCTCGCACGGTAACCTACACCTACTAATTCAAGAGATTTAGTATATCCGTTTGTAACTCCCTCAATCATATTGTTAACTAACGCACGATATAAACCATGTTTAGCTTTCTGATCACTTTTGTCTGAAGAACGCTCGAAAGTAATAACATTATCTTCGATTTTTACATCGATGTCATTTACTAGCTGCTTAAGTTCTCCTAATTTTCCTTTTACCGTTACAAGACCATCTTTGTGCTCTACTGTCACACCTTCTGGAATCGTAATTGGGCTTTTACCTATTCTTGACATTTCTTTAGTCTTTTAAGTATTAGTAAACGTAGCACAATACCTCACCACCAACTTTTTCAGCTTTTGCCTGTTTTCCAGTCATCACTCCGTGAGACGTAGAAACGATAGCAATTCCAAGACCGTTAAGGATTCTTGGGATCTCAGTTGATCCGGCGTATTTACGTAAACCAGGTTTACTTATTCTTTGAATTTTCTTAATTACCGGCTCTTTAGTTAGTTTATCATACTTAAGAGCGATCTTGATAGTTCCCTGAGCGGTAGTATCTTCGAACTTGTAACTAAGAATATATCCCTGATCGAATAATATCTTGGTGATCTCTTTCTTAACATTGGAAGCGGGAATTTCCACTACTCTGTGGTTTGCTGCATTAGCATTCCTGATTCTTGTTAAATAATCTGCAATAGGATCTGTATTCATTTATCTTAATTTGCGAATGTGGTTTTCAACTTTTTTATGAACCTTCATTCAATTTATAATTCTACCAGCTTGCTTTCTTAACCCCTGGAATAAGACCCTGGTTAGCCATTTCTCTGAACATTACTCGAGAAAGACCAAATTGTCTCATATACCCTTTAGGTCTACCTGTTAATTTACATCTGTTGTGTAAACGAACTGGAGAAGAGTTCTTTGGTAATTTCTGTAGGCCTTCGTAATCACCGGCTTCTTTAAGCGCAGCTCTTTTTTCAGCATACTTTTTTACCAATTTCTGTCTTTTTACCTCACGGGCTTTCATTGATTCTTTAGCCATAATTAGTTCTTTTTAAAAGGTAATCCTAGTTCTGTTAACAATGCTTTTGCTTCCTTATCGGTTTCAGCAGTCGTAACAAAAGTGATATCCATACCAGCAATTCTATTTACTGCATCAATATCGATCTCAGGGAAAATGATCTGCTCAGTGATCCCTAAGTTGTAGTTACCTCTACCATCAAATCCATTAGATTTGATTCCGTTAAAATCACGTACACGCGGTAACGCGGTAGTAATAAGTCTATCTAAGAATTCATACATTCTATATCCACGTAAAGTAACTTTAGCACCAATTGGCATTCCTTTACGCAGCTTAAACGATGCAACATCCTTTTTCGAAATAGTAGACACAGCTTTTTGACCACTGATCGCGGTAAGTTCGTCTACAGCGTGATCGATAAGTTTTTTATCTGCCACTGCTCCACCAACTCCACGGCTAATTACTATTTTCGTAAGTTTTGGCACCTCCATAATATTGGAGTAGCTGAATTCTTCCTTAAGAGCATTTTTCACTCTCTCGTTATATTCCTGTCTAAGTCTTGGTACGTATGCCATAACTATATTACTTCATTAGATTTTTTGGAAAATCTCACCTTCTTTCCATCCTCTTCCTTGTAACCAACTCTGGTAGTTTCACCATTCTTGTCGATTAGTGCAAGGTTAGAAATATGGATAGGAGCTTCTTTCTCCTTAATTCCACCTTGTGGATTAGAAGCACTAGGCTTCTCATGTTTAGAAATCATATTAACCCCTTCCACAATGGCTTTATTCTTTTCAATAAGTACCTTCTGCACTTTACCTTCCTGACCTTTATGGTCTCCGGCAATTACACGAACGGTATCTCCTGATTTTATCTTAAGCTTCGTCATTTTCTTAATGTATTAAAGCACTTCTGGTGCCAATGATACAATCTTCATGAATTGCTTATCACGAAGTTCACGAGCTACAGGACCAAATACACGGGTACCGCGCATTTCTCCCTGAGGACCTAATAACACACATGCGTTGTCATCGAAACGGATATAAGATCCGTCTGGTCTGCGAACTTCTTTCCTGGTACGAACAACAACTGCTGTTGAAACTGCACCCTTCTTGATGTTCCCGTTAGGTGTAGCTTCTTTTACACTGACAACGATCTTGTCTCCAACAGATGCGTATCTTTTCTTTGTACCTCCTAATACACGGATAGCTAAAACTTCTTTAGCTCCGGTATTATCTGCTACTTTTAGTCTGGACTCTTGTTGTACCATGATTATTTAGCTCTTTCAATTATTTCTACTAGTCTCCAAGTCTTGGATTTACTTAAAGGTCGTGTTTCCATGATCTTTACAGTATCACCTTCGTTGCAGTCGTTATTTTCGTCGTGTGCTACGTACTTTTTCGTTTTCAAAACGAATTTTCCATACATAGGATGTTTTACTTTTTTCACTTCAGAAACCACGATAGATTTCTGCATTTTGTTACTTGTAACAACTCCTACACGCTCTTTTCTTAAATTTCTTTTTTCCATCTTTCAGCAGAATAACAATTATTGTTGTTCTCTTTTAGTTAACTCTGTAGCTAGTCTCGCCACGTCTCTTCTTACAGTTCTTAACTGTATCGGATTTTCCAAAGGCGAAACAGCGTGAGCCATTTTTAAATCTGAATAAGCTTTACGAGACTTACCAAGCTCTTCTTGCAATTCTGCAACAGACAATTCTTTTACTTCTGATTGTTTCATAATTCCAATATTATTCTTGATAATCTCTAGCTACAACAAATTTAGTTCTCACAGGAAGCTTCTGCGCTGCAAGACGTAACGCCTCTTTAGCAGTTGCCATTGGTACACCACCAATTTCAAACATGATTCTTCCTGGCTTAACTACAGCTGCCCAATATTCCACGGCACCTTTACCTTTACCCATACGAACCTCAAGAGGTTTCTTAGTGATAGGTTTATCTGGGAAAATTTTGATCCAGATAGAACCTTCTCTTTTCATATAACGGGTAGCGGCGATACGCGCTGCTTCTATTTGACGAGCAGTAACGAAGCTGGAATCCATAGATTTGATTCCAAAGGTCCCGTTAGAAAGTCTGTGTCCTCTTTGAGACAAGCCCTTCATACGGCCTTTTTGTTGCTTACGGTATTTTGTTCTTTTAGGTTGTAACATTTTTTCTTTCCTTTAAAAAATTACTTTCTACGACGTGATTTGTTTCCACCTCGTCCGGCACCGGATTTCTTACCTTGGTTTTTCGCAAGGCCAACTAGAGGCGAAAGCTCTCTTTTTCCGTATACCTCACCTTTCATGATCCATACTTTAACACCCAATCTACCATAAGTAGTGTGTGCTTCAACTAAAGCATAGTCAATATCAGCCCTAAAAGTAGACAAAGGTATTCTTCCATCTTTGTATGATTCTGAACGTGCCATCTCAGCACCATTTAAACGTCCGGAAATCTCAATCTTGATCCCTTCAGCATTCATTCTCATTGCAGCCGCGATAGCCATCTTAATTGCACGACGATAAGAGATACGATTCTCTATCTGTCTGGCAACACTTGCCCCCACTAAGTGAGCGTCAAGTTCTGGCCTCTTAATCTCAAAGATGTTAATTTGAACCTCTTTGTCGGTAATCTTTTTAAGCTCTTCCTTAAGCTTGTCTACCTCTTGACCACCTTTACCGATAATGATACCAGGTCTAGCAGTAGTGATAGTAACGGTTACAAGCTTAAGCGTGCGCTCGATGATTACACGCGATACACTCGCTTTAGAAAGACGAGCATGGATATACTTTCTAATCTTATCGTCTTCGGCTAGTTTGTCGCCGTAGTCATTACCTCCGTACCAGTTGGATTCCCAACCTCTAATGATACCAAGGCGATTCCCGATTGGATTTGTTTTTTGTCCCATACTATCTCTTAGCTTTGTGTATTATTGTTTGCTCCAAGCACTAATGTAACGTGGTTGGATCTCTTTCTAATTCGGTGTGCACGACCCTGTGGAGCTGGACGAAGTCTTTTCAACATACTTCCTCCGTCTACACGAATCTCTTTCACAAATAATTCAGCTTCTTCAAGATTTGCATCTTCGTTTTTCGCTTGCCAGTTGGCAATCGCAGAAACTAAAAGCTTCTCTAAACGGTTTGATGCTTCTTTCTTGCTGAATTTCAAAATATGAAGCGCTTTTTCTACTTTTTCACCTCTTACCAGATCCGCCATAAGACGCATCTTTCTAGGCGAAGTAGGGCAGTTATTTAACTTTGCAAAAGCTACCTGTTTCTTGGCTTCTTTTATTTGCTCTGCTCTTTCTCTTTTACGAACTCCCATAGCTTCAATTATTTTCTACCTTTATTTTTTGCACCTGCGTGTCCTCTGAAAGAACGTGTTGGTGAAAATTCTCCTAGTTTATGACCTACCATGTTTTCAGTTACATAAACAGGAACAAATTGTTTCCCGTTATGTACTGCAATAGTTTGTCCTACGAAATCTGGAGTAATCATAGAAGCTCTAGACCAGGTTTTGATCACGGCTTTCTTTCCTGACTCAACATTCTGAGCCACTTTTTGTTCCAGTTTGTAATGAACGAAAGGTCCTTTTTTTAATGAACGTGCCATATCTTATTATTTCTTTCTAGTCTTTCTACGTTCTACAATATATTTATTACTCGCCTTCGTTCTTGAACGGGTCTTGAATCCTTTTGCAGGAAGACCTTTTCTTGAACGTGGGTGACCACCTGAAGCTCTACCTTCACCACCACCCATTGGGTGATCTACAGGGTTCATCGCTACTGGTCTAGTTCTTGGTCTGATTCCTAACCAACGGCTTCTACCGGCTTTACCACCGATCATTAGCTGATGGTCACTGTTAGAAACAGCTCCTATAGTCGCCATACACAATGCAAGAACTCTACGGATCTCACCAGAAGGCAATTTAATAGTAGCATACTTCCCTTCTCTTGCCAATAATTGAGCAAATGCACCTGCACTACGTGCCATTACAGCACCTTGTCCAGGTCTTAGCTCGATACAAGAGATCACAGTACCAAGAGGAATGTTTGCCAACGGCATTGCATTCCCGATTTCAGGAGTAGCAGCTTCATTAGCTGAAACTACATTTTGACCTACCTGAAGCCCGTTTTGAGCAATAATATACCTTTTCTCGCCATCCTGATAATTCAATAATGCGATAAAGGCCGTTCTGTTTGGATCGTATTCTATACTAGCGACTGTTGCAGGGATTCCCTGCTTGTCACGTTTAAAATCGATAATTCGGTAACGTTTCTTGTGACCACCACCTTTGTAGCGCATGGTCATCTTACCTTGACTGTTTCTACCACCTGATTTTTTTATCGGCGCCAATAGGCTTTTCTCCGGCTTATCAGTAGTAATGGCGTCATACCCATTCACTACTCTAAAACGCTGACCAGGTGTAATTGGTTTTAATTTTCTAACTGACATTCTTTAATCTTAAAGATTACTGTATAAATCAATAGTTTCACCTTCCGCCACCTGTACTATTGCTTTTTTGAAAGCATTAGTTTTACCAGTGATCATTCCAGATTTTGTATATCTGGTTTTACGATCTGGACGGACATTCATAGTTCGAACTTTAGTAACAGACACGCCATAAGCAGATTCGATCGCGTCTTTGATCTGAATCTTATTTGCCTTGTTACTTACCACGAAAGTGAAGCGATTATTCATCTCACTATCTGCGGTAGCTTTTTCTGTAATAACAGGTTTAATCAAGATGCTCATAACGGTTTATTAACTTAATTTCGACTCAATTCCTTCTAAAGACCCTTCTAAAAAGACAATACTTTTCGCATTAAGTATTTTGTAAGTACTTAATTCTGAGCTACTTATCACTTCAGACGTCTTTAAATTGCGCGACGACAAATATACATTTTTATTTGAGTCACCCAATACTATTAGCGATTTTTTACTTTCAATCCCCAGAGCCTTAAGAACTTCCATGAAGTTTTTGGTCTTTGGTGTATCGAAAGAAAAATCTTCAATTACCATAATTGCCTTATCATTTGCTTTGATAGAAAGCGCAGATTTTCTTGCAAGACGCTTAAGGTTTTTATTTAATTTAAAACCGTAATTTCTTGGTCTTGGTCCAAAAACACGTCCACCACCTTTAAAGATAGGAGACTTGATACTACCTGCTCTTGCAGTACCAGTACCTTTTTGTTTTTTGATCTTACGAGTAGAACCCGAGATCTCTGCTCTTTCCTTAGCTTTATGAGTACCCTGACGTTGGTTAGCCAGGTATTGTTTAACATCTAGATAAACAGCGTGCTCATTAGGCTCTATAGCGAAAACAGAATCAGAAAGCTGTGCTTTTCTGCCTGTTTCTTTTCCTTTTATATCTAAAACTGCTACTTCCATTACTTACTAATGATTACGTATGAGTTTTTATGTCCTGGCACACATCCTTTTACTACTAAAAGGTTCTTATCTGCCACAACCTTCAAAACTTTAAGGTTTTCAACTTTTACTCTCTCACCGCCCATTCTTCCGGCCATCTTCATTCCTTTGAATACTCTCGCAGGATACGATGCCGCTCCAATAGAACCGGGAGCTCTTAATCTGTTGTGCTGACCGTGAGTGGCCTGCCCAACACCTCCAAAACCGTGTCTCTTAACAACACCCTGGAAACCTTTACCTTTAGATGTACCTGCGATATCCACAAATTCACCTTCTTTGAAATGCTCCACGGTAACAGAGTCACCTAATTTGTAATCTTCATTATAACCCTGGAATTCAACGACTTTACGTTTTGCAACGGTTCCTGCTTTTTTAGCGTGCCCTTCAGCAGCTTTATTTACAGTCTTTTTGTCATCGAAACCAAGTTGAAGTGCTTCATACCCGTCAACCTCTTTGGTTCTGACTTGGGTAACCACGCATGGTCCAGCTTCGATCACGGTACATGGGACATTTTTCCCATTCTCGTCGAAGATGCTGGTCATACCGATCTTTTTTCCTATTAACCCAGACATATTTAATTAATTATTAATTGTTTACTTATTTAAAAAACTAAGGGCTGAAAAACACATTCAGCCCTGAATTGTATTTTTCACCGTTTTTCCTTTGCGAAACGCGCCAGACATGTTAACCGCGCACCGTAGTGCGCGGAACTGTTTTATCACACTTTGATCTCTACTTCTACACCACTTGGTAATTCAAGCTTCATCAACGCATCGATCGTCTTTGAAGAAGAGCTATAGATATCAAGTAATCTCTTGTAAGAGCTTAATTGAAACTGCTCTCTGGATTTCTTGTTCACGTGAGGTGAACGAAGAACAGTAAAGATTTTTTTGTTTGTTGGCAACGGAATTGGTCCGGTAACAACAGCTCCCGTAGTCTTTACGGTTTTTACAATCTTCTCTGCAGACTTGTCTACCAGGTTATGATCGTAAGATTTTAGTTTTATTCTGATTTTTTGACTCATTTCCTTAAGATTATTCGTTTGCTGCTCCTTTAGCTGCTTTGATCACTTCTTCAGAAATATTAGAAGGAGTTTCAGCATAGTGAGAGAATTCCATAGTTGAAGTTGCTCTACCAGATGAAAGTGTTCTTAATGTAGTTACATAACCGAACATTTCAGAAAGTGGCACTTCAGCTTTGATTACTTTCGCTCCAGATCTGTCTGACATGTTGTTTACCTGACCTCTTCTTCTGTTAAGGTCACCAACGATATCACCCATGTTTTCTTCTGGAGTTACAACTTCTACCTTCATGATTGGCTCAAGGATAACCGCTCCTGCTTTCTTAGCAGATTCTTTATATCCCATCTTAGCAGCCAATTCGAAAGAAAGTTGATCTGAATCCACAGGGTGGAAAGATCCATCCTTAAGAACAACTTTAAGGCTGTCCATTGTAAATCCTGCAAGAGGACCATTCTTCATAGCCTCTTCAAATCCTTTCTGTACTGAAGGAACAAATTCTTTAGGAATACGTCCACCTTTGATCTCATCTACGAACTGAAGACCAGTTCCTTCGAAATCTTCATCTACAGGTCCTAATTCGAATACGATATCTGCGAATTTACCACGACCACCAGATTGCTTTTTGTAAACCTCTCTGTGATCTGCAGGTCTTCTTACCGCTTCCTTGTACTCTACCTGAGGCTCACCAACGTTTACTTCTACTTTGAATTCACGCTTCATACGATCGATAATGATCTCTAAGTGAAGCTCACCCATACCAGAAATAATAGTCTGACCTGAGTTCTCATCAGTTTTTACTGTAAAAGTTGGATCCTCTTCAGCCAATTTACCAAGAGCCATCCCCATTTTCTCAACGTCTGCCTTAGTTTTAGGCTCTACTGCGATACCAATTACTGGTGCAGGGAAAGACATAGATTCAAGGATAATTGGGTGTTTAAGATCTGTAAGTGTATCACCGGTCTTAATATCTTTAAAACCTACAGCAGCTCCAATATCTCCAGCCTCGATACTATCGATAGGCTCTTGCTTGTTAGAGTGCATTTGATATATTCTTGAGATACGCTCTTTCTTACCAGAACGTACGTTTAATACGTAAGAACCAGCATCAAGAGTACCTGAATAAGCACGGAAGAATGCTAAACGACCCACGAAAGGATCGGTAGCAATTTTAAATGCAAGCGCAGAAAATGGAGAATCCACATTTGGCTTACGGCTTTCTTCTTCACCTGTATCAGGATTAGTACCAACGATAGCCTCAACATCTACTGGAGATGGAAGGTAACGCATAACAGCGTCAAGCATCGCCTGAACACCTTTATTCTTAAATGCAGAACCACACATCATCGGGATGATGCTCATATCTATAGTAGCAGCTCTTAATGCAGCGATGATCTCATCTTCAGTAATAGAAGATTCATCTTCGAAGAATTTCTCCATCAAAGCTTCATCATATTCTGCAACCGCTTCTACTAATTCTGCACGGTATTTATTTACATCTGCTTCTAATTCAGCAGGAATATCGATAGTATCATAGGTCATCCCGTGATCTTCGTCATTCCAGATAATCGCCTTCTTAGAAATAAGATCTACCACACCTTTGAAGTCGATTTCATCACCGATTGGAACCTGAAGAGGCACCGGGTTACCACCAAGCATTTCTCTTACCTGGCGACATACGTTGAAGAAATCTGCTCCCTGACGGTCCATTTTGTTAACGAAACCTAGACGTGGAACCCTATATTTATCTGCCTGTCTCCAAACAGTCTCAGACTGAGGCTCAACCCCGTCTACTGCAGAGAACAATGCAACAACACCATCAAGTACACGTAAAGAACGCTCTACTTCTACCGTAAAGTCAACGTGACCTGGGGTATCGATAATGTTAACTGTATATTCCTGATCTCTATAAGGCCACTTACAGTGTGTAGCTGCAGAGGTAATGGTAATACCACGCTCCTGCTCTTGCTCCATCCAGTCCATAGTAGCAGCACCATCATGAACTTCACCAATTTTGTGACTTATACCTGTATAATAAAGGATACGCTCTGTAGTCGTGGTTTTACCCGCGTCAATGTGAGCTGCAATTCCAATATTTCTAGTAAATTTTAAATCTCTTTGTGCCATGTTGTTTTAGAATCTAAAGTGAGAGAATGCTTTGTTAGCTTCAGCCATTTTATGAGTATCTACTCTTTTCTTAACAGCAGCTCCTTCTTCTTTCGCAGCAGCAAGAACTTCAGCAGCTAATTTAGCAGCCATAGATTTCTCATTTCTCTTACGCGCGAAGCTAATTAACCACTTCATAGCAGTAGACACCTTACGGTCTGGTCTTATCTGCATTGGGATTTGAAAAGTTGCACCCCCAACACGTCTACTTCTCACTTCTACGTGAGGCATAACGTTAGAAAGAGCGTCTTTCCAGATCTCTAATCCAGATTTCTCTTCGTCTTGTTTCTTTTCTTCTACGATCGCGATAGCGTCATAGAAAATTTTAAAGGCAACCGATTTCTTACCATCCCACATCATCATGTTCACAAAACGTGTCACAAGCTGATCGTTAAATTTTGGATCCGGTAAAAGAGGTCGTTTTTTCGCCTGTCTTTTTCTCATTTCTTTACATTAAAAGTTTTTAATTACTTCTTAGGGCGTTTAGCTCCGTACTTAGATCTACGCTGAGTTCTACCTTCAACACCGGCAGTATCTAGCGCACCACGAACAATGTGATATCTAACACCAGGCAAATCTTTTACCCTTCCACCTCTAACCAATACTATCGAGTGCTCTTGTAGATTGTGTCCTTCTCCCGGAATGTAGGCATTCACCTCTTTTCCGTTAGTCAACCTTACCCTAGCTACTTTTCTCATAGCCGAGTTTGGTTTCTTAGGAGTTGTTGTGTACACACGTGTACAAACACCTCTCCTTTGAGGGCACGAATCCAAAGCAGCCGATTTACTCTTCTTGGTTATTTTGGCTCTTCCTTTTCGTACTAATTGTGAAATTGTTGGCATAATTTCCTATACACTAATTATTAATAAAATTTACTCCCCTGTTTTTTAGGGTCTGCAAAGGTAGAAATAAATAATTATTATTCAAACCTTAGTTTATTAATTTTCAAGTTTTTCGGAAATTAAATAAGATTACGAGAATAAATTCTTCATAACTGGATACAATATTCAGTTCATGCGGATTCAACTGGACCTGATTTTCAACAGGAATTCAAGAATAAGAAGACTCCGTCCTATTGTATCTAATTGAGAAAAGCTCTACTGTGAAAATTCAGAATTATTGGATTTTTGATAAAAATCACACCCCTTCCCCAAAAGGAAATTAGCTTATCGACAATATACCCCCTTTATTAACACCTATTTAATAATAAGACTAATTTTTAATTCCAAAAGCTTGTTTAATTAACCATTTATTAGCACATTTGGCGCTGGCTAATTCAAACAAATTTAAAAATGAAAACAAAGTTTAGTAGTATTTTAACGCTATTACTGGCGTTTGTGGTGCAAATGACCTTTGCACAGGAACGAACGATTACCGGTACAGTGACAGACGAAGACGGTCTGCCACTACCCGGTGTAAACATCGTTGTAAAAGGTACATCCACTGGTGTACAAACCGATTTTGATGGTAACTATTCCATCTCTGCACAACAAGGAGATGTTCTTGTATTCTCTTTCATCGGTCTTAAAAAGACTGAGTATGCAGTAAGCAACAATGACACTATCGATGTTATTATGGAGGCAGATGCCGCCCAACTGGATGAAGTTGTTGTTACCGCGCTTGGTATTGAAAGAGAGAAGAAGTCGCTTGGTTACGCGACGCAGGAAGTTGGAGGTGAAGCTGTTGCAGACAACCCAACTCAAAACTTCGTAAACGCTCTTTCTGGTAAAGTTGCCGGTCTTAACATTAAGACTTCTGGTACTATGGGAGGTTCTACCAACGTTGTAATTCGTGGTAACTCTTCTTTAACTGGAAACAACCAGGCTCTTTTCGTTATTGATGGTACTCCTGTGAGTAACCTTAACACTAACGGATCTAGCCAGCAAACTGGTCGTGGTGGTTATGACTACGGTAACGCCGCTTCGGATATTAACCCGGCCGACATTGCTTCGATCAACGTACTTAAAGGTGCTGCCGCTACTGCATTATTTGGAGCTAGAGCTGCTAACGGTGCGATTATCATCGAAACTAAAAAAGGACGTAAGAGTAAAGGAATTGGAGTTTCTGTTCAGTCTTCTATTACTGTAAGTAACCCAGACATGAAAACTCTTCCTGAGTATCAGAAAGAATATGGTGCTGGTTACGGTGCTTACTACGATTCAGAAGATGGTTACTTCAACCTTTATGACATTGATGGTGATGGTAACTTAGATGAAGCTACTCCATTTACAGAAGATGCTTCTTTTGGTGCTGCTTTTGACCCTAACAGAATGATCTATCAGTGGAACTCAATCTATCCACAATTAGATACTTACCAACAAGCTAGCCCATGGGTTGCTGGAGAAAATGACCCTAACTCAATCTGGGAAACTGGTTATACTTCTATCAACTCTGTAGCTTTAGATGGTGGAACAGAAAAGAGTTCATTCAGAATAAGTGGAACTCACCTGAACCAACAAGGTAACTTACCTAACTCATTGATCAAGAGAAACACGCTTAAATTCAGTGGTTCTCATGATTTCACTGACAAGTTCAGTGCTCAGGCAAACATTACTTACACAAAGACAGACGGTAAAGGACGTTACGGAACTGGATATAGTTCATTAAACGTAATGCAGCAGTTTAGACAATGGTTCCAAACTAACGTAGACTTCCAGGAGCAAAGAGAGGCTTATTTCGCAACAGGTGAGAACATTACCTGGAACCCGAACAGCCCATCAGATCTTTCTCCAATCTACTCTGATAACCCTTACTTTACTTTCTACGAGAACTTTCAGACAGATACTCGTAACAGATACTTTGGTAACGTAAACCTTAATTACGAATTCAACGATGTATTCAGCCTTCTAGGTAGATTTACATTCGATACTTATGATGAACTACAGGAAGAAAGAATTAACGTAGGTAGTGCAGACGTAGCAAAATATAGCCGTTACAACAACAGAGCTGCAGAATACAACTACGACCTTATTCTTAACTTCAACAAAGATGTTACTGAAGATCTTAACGTAGATGGTAACGTTGGTTTCAACTTAAGAAGAAACGAAAGAAACAGTATTTATGCTCAAACAAACGGTGGATTAAACGCGCCTGGATTCTATGCATTAAGCAACAGTGCCAGCCCGCTAAACCCTCCAACAGAGTATGAAATGACAAGAATGCTAGATGGTATCTATGCTAGAGCTGGTGTTGGTTATTTAGACACTTACTATCTTGAAGGAACTATCCGTAGAGACCGTTCTTCTACTTTACCTATAGAAGACAACAACAACGTATTCTACTACCCTTCTATCTCTACAAGTATCATCCTATCTAACGTGATCAACGGAGACTGGTTATCTTTTGCTAAGTTAAGAGCTAACTACGCCGAAGTTGGTAACGATACAGATCCTTACAACGTATTCAACACTTATACAATTTCCGCACCATTTGGTGGAGCAGGTGTAGCTAGTAACAATAGCAGCTTGAACAATCCAAACTTGAAGCCGGAGCGTATGAAGTCTTACGAATTTGGTTTAGAGGCTAACTTCTTCGACAGAAGAGTAGGTTTTGATGTATCTTACTACAACTCTCAAACTGAAGACCAGATTACTCCAGTACCAGTTTCTACTGCTACAGGTTTCACATCTAAATTACTTAACGCAGGTACTATCGAGAACAAGGGTGTTGAAGTTTCTTTAAACCTTAACCCAATTAGAACTGAAGATTTCAACTGGAACATTAACGTGAACTGGGCGAAAAACGAGAACACAGTTCTTGAATTAACTGATGGTATTGACAACTTACAGTTGGCAAGTGTACAAGGTGGTATTTCTATCAACGCTGCACCAGGACAACCTTACGGAGCTATTAGAGGTACAGATTACGTATATGATGATCAAGGAAACAAATTGATCAACTCTGGTGGTTACTACCAAAGAACTCCTAACGCTAACTACATCATTGGTAACATCCAGCCAGATTGGAATGGTGGTGTTCAGAACACTTTCGCATACAAGAACCTATCTTTAGGATTCCTTATCGATGTTCAGAAAGGTGGAGATATTTTCTCTCTTGACCAGTGGTATGGTACTGCAACTGGTATTTACCAGAGCAGTGTTGGAACTAACGAACTTGGTAACCCAATTAGAAACACAATCGCTAACGGTGGTGGTGTAATCCTAGACGGTGTACAAGGTGATGTTACTTTCAATCCTGATGGATCTTACGAAGTGACTAACACTTCTCCTAACACTACAAGAGCTAGAACAGATTATTTCGGTAACCCTTACGGTTACGCGAGAAACGCTAACGCAGGTCACGTATATGACGCTTCTTACGTTAAATTAAGAGAAGCTAACATTACCTATAACTTTGGAGATAAATTCATCGACGCTACTCCATTTACAAGAGCTTCAATCTCTTTAATTGGACGTAACCTATGGATCATCGACAAGAACATTCCTTACTCTGATCCAGAAGCAGGTCTAAGTTCTGGTAACATCCAGGGATACCAGTCTGGTGCTTACCCAACTATGAGAGAAATAGGTGCTAGTCTTAAATTTAACTTTTAATAAAATTAACTATGAAAAAATATATTGTTGCTATAACAGCACTCGTGGTACTTTGGTCTTGCCAAAGCGACGAGAAGTATGAGGACCTGAATAGGGATCCGAAAAACCCTACTGAAGTAGCTTCCGACTTTTTGTTCACAGCAGCTACGGTAAGTATAGGAGATTATACAGCCAGTCCTAACGTAAACAGAACCCTTTACAGGTTCCTAGGGCAGTATTTCACAGCTACGACTTATCTTGATGAGCCTAACTATGATTTCACTGCAAGACAGAACCCAGATGCAGTTTGGTCTGAATTTTACAGAGATGTGATCTTTGATCTTCAGAATGCAAAAAGCATCGTAATGGAAGACACTGAACTAGAGCAATCTGAAAAGGATGCTAGATTAGGACAGTTAGAAGTAGTAGAAGTATACGCTTGGCATTTATTGGTAGATTCGTTTGGAGATATTCCTTACACTCAAGCCGTACAGGCAGATGAGTTCCCTCTACCAGCTTACGATAACGATACTGCTATATACGAAGATCTTATTTCAAGATTAAACAGTGTAACTACAATGCTTAATGCAGGACAGGGTTACACAACCGCTGATGTTATTTACGGTGGTGATATGGATGCATGGGTAAAGTTTGCAAACTCTCTTAAACTTAGAATGGGTCTAAGATTGCAAGATGTAAACCCAAGTTTAGCTCAAAGTACTGTTGAATCTGCTATCGCAGGAGGAGTATTTACTTCTAATGACGATATCGCAGCTATCAATTACCAGAGTACTACTCCAAACACTAACCCGCTATGGGAAGATCTAGTACAGAGTGGTCGTTCAGATTTCTTGGCTGCAAACACATTGGTTGATTACATGAACCAGTTTGAAGATCCAAGAAGAATGGCTTATTTCGATGATAACGTAGAAGGTTACATTGGTGGTATCTATGGTGCCAGTAACAACTACGGATCTTACTCTCACGTTGGTGATCAATTATTAGATCCAACAAGAGAAGGTCTTTTAATCGACTATGCTGAAGTTGAATTCAACCTTGCAAATGCTGCTGAATTAGGTTATGCAGGTGCAGGTGACGCAGAGACTCACTATAATGATGCAATTACTGCTTCTATTACTTACTGGGGACTTTCTGCTGACGAAGCTGCAGCTTACCTAGCACAGCCAGATGTTGCATATGATGGTTCAACTGAACAACTTGCAACTCAATTCTGGATTGCTATGTATGACAACCCATTCCAGGGATGGTCTGTATGGAGATTATATGATGAACCAGCGTTAAGAATTCCTCAGGAATACTGCAACCTAGTTCCTTACAGATATACTTATCCTGTAGATGAGCAAAACCTTAACAACGCCAATTACATCGATGCTTCGACTGCAATTGGAGGTGATGATACTCAAACTCCTATTTTCTGGGATACTACAACTCCAGACCAATCAACTTATGTTGGTTGTCTAGATGAATAAAAATTGATTTAAGATCAGTTTAATTAAACCACCCTTAACCGGGTGGTTTTTTTATTTATAAAAGCTGGACAGAGAAATATTTTAAATGCTAACTTTGCCCCCATGAAAGAAACTACCCGAATTTTTGGAATCAGAACGGTTATCGAAGCGATCGAAAGTGGCAAATCCATCGAAAAGATATTTATACAAAAAGGACTTTCCGGCTCTTTATTCCAGGAATTGAACCGTTATCTGAACAAGGGCAACTTTACAGTTTCTTACGTACCTGTAGAAAAGCTGAATAAACTTAGCAAAGGAAACCACCAGGGCGTTGTTGCCAATATCTCTCCCATTAGTTTTGTAAGCCTGGAAAAGCTGGTAGAAGATTCTCAAAACTCTACTTCTACTCCTCTATTTTTATTATTAGATGGCCTAACCGATGTTAGGAATTTCGGGGCCATCATAAGAACAGCAGAATGCTGTGGAGTAACCGGAATCATCATTCCGGAAAAAGGATCTGCTCCTATCAATGCAGACGCCGTTAAAACCTCGGCAGGTGCTGTATTCAAAATTCCTATCTGTAAGGTGAACCATATTAAGGACGCCATCTTCCATTTGCAGACCTACGATATAAAGACGGTTGCTGCCACCGAAAAAACTGATGATGTAATTTATGATCTTGATCTTAAACAACCCATTGCTATCATTATGGGTAATGAAGAGAAAGGCGTTTCTAACTCTATTTTGAAATCGGCAGACTTCAAAGCTAAACTACCAATGCTTGGAACCATAGCATCCTTAAATGTATCTGTAGCTTGTGGTGCTTTTCTATATGAAGCAGTGAGACAGAGACTTTAGTACCTTCCCTCCATAGAACATGCACATACCTGTTTAACAATTGTTTACACGGGTAAATTCAATTTTCTGCAAAAAACAGTAAAAATATAATCCATTTCTTACAAATTACTGGATTTCAGTTATTTAGTTAATTTCACTAATTATATCTCCTTTCATCTCCTTTCACCATATTTTACTGGCTATTCACCTCGTTTTTAGTTAATTACAAATCATTTTTCTCGATTTTTAACTAAAATCCTAAGAATTATTAACATTTTTTTGACAATTTTACTTGATAAACAAAATTCATTTAAAATGGAAAAAAAATTACCTCGCATTATCATGGTATTGTTTTCTATGCTCACGGCCTTCCTTTCCTTTGGTCAGGAGCAAACAATAACTGGTACTGTAACCGGTGAAGAGGGAGTACCCCTTCCAGGCGTGAATGTCTTTATTAAGAATTCCACCACCGGTACGCAAACAGACTTTGATGGAAATTACTCCATCAACGCAGATCAGGGCGATATTCTGGTATACTCATTTGTAGGGAAAGAGACTCAGGAAATCACCGTAGGTAATCAAACTACGATTAATGTGACTCTGGCATCAGACTCAGCAGAATTGGAAGAAGTAGTGGTTACTGCACAGGGTATTCGTGCAAAACCTCGTTCTCTGAGTTACGCATTAGAATCTGTTGAAGCAGATGATGTACAGAAATCACGTGAAACAAACCTTGTTTCAGCCTTAAGCTCGAAAGCTTCAGGTGTACAGGTTACCTCATCCTCAGGTTCTGTAGGAGCCTCAGCAAACATTCGTGTTCGTGGTAACACCTCTATTACCAGGTCCAACTCGCCGCTTTTTGTAGTGGATGGAGTTCCTATCGACAACTCTTCCTTCTCAGAAGATCCTACCCAGACTAACAACAACTCCAGTCTTGGAGGTAGTGACTTTTCAAACAGGGCGATAGACATTAACTCAAATGATATCGCATCCATTTCGATACTTAAGGGTATCGCAGCCCAGACCTTATATGGTTTACGAGCAGCGAATGGGGTTGTTTTGATCACCACTAAAAAAGGTAAGGCAGGACAAACCAGGGTTACTTTAAACTCTACTCTGTCATTTGCCGAATACAACCAGGTTCCAGATCTGCAAAAAGAATATGCCCAGGGACGCCACTTCGAAGGTGCCTTGCAATATCGTGGCCCGGAAACTTTTGAAGGAGACTCATGGGGGCCGCTTATTTCAGATCTTGAATTCGATGGAGCTACAGATTATCCTTTTGACAGGAATGGTAGACTAGTACCAGCGGGAACTGGTAACGGAATGCCGGCAAGGGCTTACGATAATTACGGCTTCTTTAAAACCGGACAAACCACAGATATCAGTTTAGGTATTAGTGGAGGTTCTGAAAAGGTAAATTACCGGGCTTCCATCGGAAAGTTAAACCAGGAAGGTATTTCTCCAAATGAAATTTTCGAAAGAAAGACTTTCAGACTGGATCTAATGGCAGACTTATCAGAAGACCTGGTAATAGATGCTTCCGGCCAGTATACTAATTCAGGAGGAAACAGAGTTCAGAGAGGATCAAATATTTCCGGGGTTATGCTCGGTTTACTTCGTAACACTCCAACTTTCGACATGGGAAATGGCAAGGAAGGACAGGCTGCGGCAGATGATCCAGATACTTATTTCTATGATATTCCGGGAGCTGAATTACCTGGGCAGAGAAGTTACCGGGACGGTATATATAATAGCCCGTACTTTGCTGTCGCCAGGAATATAAACCTGGATGATGTAAACAGGTTCATTGGTAGGTTAGCTCTTACCTATAATATTACAGATTGGTTAAGTTTCAAAACTTCCGGATCTATCGATAGATATACAGATACCCGTAAGATCGGATTTGATGTAATTGACGCATCCTTCGGAAATGGTAGGGTTATCAATGATGTGATTGCGAACCAGGATGTGAACTGGAATGGTATCTTCAACCTGTTGTACAATTTTAGCGACACTTTTGGAGTAGACGCCAACATAGGTTACGACGGATATTATAATAAGACGAACAGGCAGACAGTTCTGGGAGATGGTATGACCATTCCTGGATTCTTCAATCTTTCTAACGTAAGCACTACCCAGGCACAGGAATTATCTTCCAGAAGAGAACTTATTGGTGTCTTTGCAACTGCTACGTTTAGCTTTGACAATATGCTATTCCTAACTCCATCTTTCAGAAATGACTGGTCTTCCACTCTACCTGTTGGTGATAACACCTTCCAATCTTATTCTATTGGGGGTAGTTTTGTTTTTACTGAGTTAATGGACAGCAATTTCCTTAACTACGGAAAACTTCGAGGTGCATGGGGTGCAGCCGGTAACGATGCACCGGTTTACGCGACCATAACCAATTTTGGAGGAACCTCTGTAAGTGGTGATGGTTTTATTCAAAGTGTAACCTTCCCTGCCTACGATGCAACATCTTTCGAAAGATCATCGAGAGCAGGTAATCCAACCTTAACTCCAGAGAAAACCACAGAATTTGAAGTTGGTATCGAATTATCTATGCTTGAAAGCAGGTTGAAATTCGATTTCGCCTATTACGATAAAGAGACCGAAGATCAGATCATTTTCGTAGATGCCGCTCCTTCCTCAGGGTTCGTAGACAGGTTTGAAAATGTAGGTCTGGTATCCAATACTGGTTACGAGGTTTCATTAAGCGGAACACCTATTAGATCTGATAATTTTGAATGGACAATTAGCACTAACTGGACCACCTATGAAAACGTGGTGGAAGAACTTGTTGAAGGTGTAGAATCTGTTACTTTAAACGGATTCTCGAGTACAAGTTCACGAGCTGTAGCCGGAGAATCTTATGGAGCCATATTCGGTTCTAGATTTGCCAGAAATGACGCAGGAGAGGTTTTGATCGATGATGACGGCTATCCACTGCAGGCAACTACAGATGGAGTAATAGGTGATCCAATCCCAGATTGGCTTGCGGGTATCAATAACCAGTTCCAGTACAAGAATTTTGGTCTTTCCTTTCTTATCGATATTAGACAGGGAGGCGATGTATGGTGCGGAACCTGCGGTATCCTGGATTATTTTGGTGTATCTGAAGCTACGCTCTTAAGAGACCAGTCAACTGTTTTTGAAGGAGTAGTAGAATCTACAGGTCAGCCAAACACTCAGGTGGTTCCATATTCCGATCCAACTATTAGTGAGAATAACAACTACTGGAGAAGATATGGTTTTGGAGGACTTTCTGAAACTGCGATCTATGATGGCTCATGGATACGTTTAAGAGAAGTCACTCTAACTTACTCCCTTCCGGATAAATTCCTGGAAAATACATTTTTTGACGGCCTTACTTTTTCAGCTTTCGGAAGAAACTTATGGGTAGAAACAGACTATCCGGGAGTAGACCCAGAAACCAACTTAACAGGTGATAGTAACGGTATGGGACTGGATTATTTTAACCAGCCCAACACCAAGAGTTACGGTCTCAATGTTCAATTAAATTTTTAGGAAAAGATGAAAACTATAAAAATATTAATATGGATTGCCTTGATCAGCGTTTCTGTTTCCTGTGAAATTACAGATGCGAACATAGATCCAGATAATCCTTCAGCAGAATTGGTAAACGCGGGTGCAATTTACCCAGGTATGATCGCCCAAACTCACAGGAATTCTGTCGCCCTTGGCGGTAGGATCGCCGGAATCCTGGTTCAGCATTTCGATGGTCTAGATGCACAACAAATTGCTTATGACCAATACAACATTGGTGAGAGTGATATAGATGACCTCTGGGATTTCGGACTTTATGGCGCCGGCTCCATGAAAGATGCCTTTGTGATCATTCAGAATAACGAAGGAGAGATTAGTGCCTTGGCAAAATTGTATATGGCCGCAAATCTAGGGGTAGCTACAAGTGCCTGGGGAGACATCCCCTATTCTGAAGCTTTCGTAGGTGACGAGGGAAATTTAAACCCATCATATGATACTCAGGAATCGATCTATGGAGAGATCCAGCAGTTATTGACAGAAGCGATAGATGAAGGTGTAGCATCCGGTATCGGTGCTTTTGCAGGAGCTGGAAGTGCCGATGATGTGAATTGGGAAGGAGTTGCTCACGCGTTAAAGGCGAGATACTATCTTCACCTTACCTCAGTTAATGGAACCTCAGCGGCTCAAAATGCGCTGACAGAGATCCAGCAAGCCTTTACAAGCACGGCTCAACAACCAGATTTCATTTACAGTACGCCTGCCCAGAATGCCAACCCCTGGTTTCTTTTTGACAATGACAGGCCCAGTACTCTAGGTATATCTGAGGTTCTTTTCGATGAACTAACCGATAATGATGATCCAAGATTACCTTTCTACACCACAGACGGTGAAAGTTTTGCAGGTATAGATGGACTTTTCTGGGGACAGGCAGATTCACCCACTCCGTTAATATCTTACTGGGAGGTGAAATTCATTGAGGCTGAAGCTTTAGTAAGAACCGGAGGATCTGATGCAGAGGCACTAGAAGCTCTTAAAGATGCTGTCTCTGCGAACATGTCTTATATAGGAGTTTCAGATGAAGAAATCAACTCTTATGTTGGCGGTTTATCACTTTCAGGTTCTGAAGATGATAAAATTGAAACCATTATCAATGAAAAATGGATCGCCTTTTACGGTAACGCCCCACTAGAAGCATGGGTAGATTACCGCAGAACAGGTTATCCAGATCTAACCCCTAATCCTGATGCTGTTCCAGGAGTAAATCCTTCCGGAATAATACCTAGAAGGTTCCTTTACCCAATTTCGGAACGCCAGGCCAACCTTGAAAATTACGAGGCTGCCATTCAAGCTCAGGGAGGACATTTATTAGATGATGACATTTGGGCTTTCCCAAGTAATTAGAATTAGCCAATAATAAAGAAAACCACCTTCGGGTGGTTTTTTTATTTCTAAGATTTCAATGGAATTCTAAACTAGCAAGATCACTCTTCCTTTTTAGAATCCTTATAGATATAGTTATACTGAACCTCTTCTGAATCTGATTCCTCTTCAGGCAAATTCTCTATAAAATTACCATTTTCATCAAAATGCTTCATAAAAGGATCGTTCTCTTCAGAGTATTCTGGGTTTTCCCAGTGATATTTCGGCGGTTCAACTATATTCTGCTTAAAGATCAGAGCCAGACTAAAGCCGGTAATCAAACCGGCCAGGTGCCCTTCCCAGGAAATGCTTGGATCTATCGGGATAACATACCATACAAGCCCACCATAAATAAAAACAACGATCAGGGACAAAGCCACCAACCTGTAATACTTAGAGAATATTCCTTTGAAGAATAAAAAGGAAGCCAGAACGTAAATTATTCCACTGGCGCCAATATGATTTGCCGGCCTGCCAATAAGCCATGTAAGTAATCCCGAAGCAATGAGACCAATGAGCAGTACTTTCCAGCTTATAGGCCTGTAAAAATAGAACAGGGCCAGGGATAATATAAAAAGCGGAATGGTATTATTGAAGAGATGTTCTATGTCTGAATGTATGAATGGGGAAAATAAAATACCCCGAAGACCCATCATTTCACCGGGCCTTACACCATAACTGTTGAAACTAACTCCAAATCTTACTTCGACCCAGAATACGATCCAGATCAAAAGAACGAATAAGATAGGATAACCTATAGTTCCGGTACTAAAAACAAAAGGACTGGATGGTTTCAAACTTTCTTCAATTTTAATTAATATTACAAAAAAGCATCCAAACTTTACCGGATGAAAAACTGTCACCTAATTAATTGCTATGAATCAACCTCTTGCTGAGAGACTTCGCCCAAAAACTCTAGATGATTACCTAAGTCAGTCACACTTAATAGGTGAAAATGGAGCTTTAAGACAGCAGATCCAGCAGGGCATGATTCCTTCGATGATCTTCTGGGGCCCTCCAGGCGTTGGAAAAACCACACTTGCTAATATCATTGCCACCGAGTCTGGCAGACCCTTCTTTACCCTCAGTGCGATTAGCAGCGGAGTAAAAGATGTAAGGGAGGTTATTGAAAAAGCGAAGAAAAGCGATGGTCTTTTTACCACTAAAAGCCCGATTCTATTCATAGATGAAATACATAGATTTAGTAAATCCCAACAAGACTCTTTATTAGGAGCGGTTGAAAAAGGCTGGGTAACCCTTATAGGAGCAACGACAGAGAACCCGAGTTTTGAGGTGATCTCTGCCCTACTTTCCCGGTGTCAGGTTTATATTTTAAAACCTTTTTCTAAAGATGACCTCGTAGCCCTTTTAGAAAGAGCTATGAAAGAAGATAAGATCATCGCTGCTAAAAATGTAAAGCTGAAAGAAACCGAAGCCTTATTAAGATTGAGTGGTGGTGATGCGAGAAAGCTTCTGAATATCTTTGAACTTTTAGTAACCTCGGCAGAAAAAAATGTTGAGATCACCAATGATCTTGTGCTTTCCAAGGTTCAGCAGAACACTGTGCTGTATGATAAAACAGGAGAGCAGCACTATGATATCATTTCGGCATTTATTAAATCGATACGGGGAAGTGATCCGAATGCCGCGGTTTACTGGCTGGCAAGAATGATCGAAGGTGGTGAGGACGTGAAATTCATTGCTCGAAGACTTTTGATCCTGGCTAGTGAAGACATAGGAAACGCTAATCCTACAGCACTGGTCATCGCTAATAATTCCTTCCAGGCGGTGAATACCATTGGATACCCCGAAGCAAGAATCATCTTAAGCCAGTGTGTTACCTATCTCGCCACTTCTCCAAAAAGCAATGCGGCGTATATGGCCATAAATGAAGCACAGCGACTGGTAAAGAAAACAGGTAATTTATCTGTGCCTCTTTCCATCAGAAATGCACCCACCAAGCTTATGAAAGATATTGGATATGGGAAAGACTATAAATATGCCCATAACCACGAAGGTAATTTTGTAGCAGCGGAATTTATGCCAGATGAGATCAAGAACACTACTCTATATAACCCAGGAAATAATCAACGTGAAAATGCCCAGCGGGAATTTTTAAGAAAACGCTGGCAGAAAAAGTATGGATATTAATCCATTACCTCGTATTTGAGAGTGACCTTTTTATTTTTATCACGATCTAGATACTCCACCATCAGGTTGTTCTCAGCATCGAAATAACCAATCCCCTGTTTGGTTAGTGAATTATAGATATAACTTTTACCTCCTTCAGTTTCAATAAGAATTGCAATTGGTTCGATAGATCCTTCCTGGATCAGGTTATAACCCTGCGATGTTTTCTCTAGAAGGAAAGTCCTGCCTGCATTGGAATATTTCAGATCAGATCCTGTCTTTAAAACAGTTTCAGGCTTCTCAGTTTTTTCTTCAGAAGCAACATTATCAACACTTCCGGCAACCTCAGCCCCTAAAGTAACTTTAACCGTCTTTTTTGCTGAACTCATATCATCAGTGGCAGCTACTTTTGAATTCTCATTAGGAGTGTACTTATAATCCAACGCTTCAACTGAAGAAAAAGCATCCTTTAAGGCCTCGTGATAAGCAGTCTTGAAATCTTTTTCCCTGCTTCTACCCTCTTTACTCTTATAAACTACACTTCCTCTACAATCCTCTAATTCTATCACCAGTTTAGTTACAAACAATCCTGAATTATTAACCAGGTTTGCTTTTAAACCCATACATGGATCTATTGCCAGATCCTGAGGTTTATCACCAGACCTCATAACTGTATTAAAACCTTCTTGTTCAAATAGAAATTTAAAAAGAGAATTCAATTGATATTGATTAACCTCTCCAGTAAATTCAAAGGTTTCAGGAACCAGAATATATTTATATTCATTGATATTCTGAGCTGAAGATGTAAATATCCCACCAAAAAGGAATAATGCTATTATTAAATTTTTCATAAATCTTTAAATATAAATTGCATCCCCAGTTGCAGAGATGCACTATTTGCTTTTGCTAAGTTAGTATATCCAATAATATCGTTCGCCGCAAGATAAATATTAAAATTCTTAAATCTTGAAGACATCATGAATCCGAGTTTTGTGATACTGAATTCATCTACGGCATAGGCGAGCCGGAATCTCAAGTGATCATTAACTTTCCTGTCCCAGTAAGCAGTCACTCCATAAGTTGGTCCTTTAGGCCTGTTCACACCCGAAATAAGCATTCCGAATAAATTCATGAAGCGCGGCTTCTTGCTTATCAAGTAATCACAGGGCAATATAGATTTACCTGTACCAAATTCGAAAGAGGCATTATATTTTAAAGGCCGCCAGGTAGTATAAGCATTATTAGTGGTTTCATCCTGTAAACTCAAATCCACTCTATCTTCGAATATATCCCAATATGGAATGGTAGCCTCGTTATTATCGAGTTCAGGAAATAATGGTTCTAAACCGTTGGTTTGAAAAGACCCGAAATAATTATAATTCTCGACATCTTTCTGATGGAACATCAAGCCAAGGTCCTGCACCGAGGCATTCACCGAAAATTGATTTGTCACCCGGTAATTGAAGCCCAGATCGACACCTACACCACCATTCTGCCCAAAGAGTGACCTGCTCATTAGTTCTGCCGCTGCCTGGTCTACCGTCATCCCTTCTTCATTTTTCAAAGAAGCATATCCTGAGGTGTTTACTGTAACATTCAGTCCGCTAACTTCGTGGCGGTAAAAATTAGGTCCACCAGGAGTTTCGATGGTCCTGAACACACCTTCATTATCGGTACTTTCAACATTAAATATCCCAGAGTAAAGTTTTAATCTACCGCCAACACTTAATTTCGCGTCCACTTTAAAATTGAAACCGGCATGATATACCGTTAATACCTCGCCGGTAAAATTAGCATCTGAAAAATCGAAGTCCTGCCCAATGTAATTTGCATTCCCCTCAAAGGCCAGCACCGCCGGATCCTTGGGGAAGTAAGCAAAAACATCTAATTCCTGGTAGATACCTGTTGAGAAATATCCTCTATCTCCCATTTTCCAACCAACAGAAAGAATTTCCAATTGTTCATTGACAGAGAAATAATCCCCAGCGGTAATATCTCTCATTACATTACGAACCCGTTGGTTTACATCTGAACCATCATCGGCAAAAATATCATAGGCCGTCACCCCGGTAGAACCGGCAGATAAATGGATCTGAGAAAAAAACGGTATTCCAACATGCCTGGTAAAATCTATTCGTGCACCTGGATTTTGAAGCAAAGACTGGGGCAGATCATCTACATTATACAACAGCGGCCTGTTTTGCCCATTGCATATAATGGTAACGAAGAATATTAATACCAGTAAAATTCTTTGCATATTAAAATTCAAACCTGAATAGCCCTTTTGACATAAATTCCAATTCACCCTGCAAACTCTGGTTAGCCCCTACGATCTCAAGCTCAACGACCATCTGAATGGACCTGCGTAAATTCACTATATTATTTCCCTCCAGGATATGTGTGGTATCTACGACTGCAGAAGAAAATTCTGAACCTGGCGGGATGGTATAAGCTACGTTAAACTCACCTCTGCCGTTCTCCCTTAAAAACTTAATATTACTATTTATCTCGTACGGAAATTTATTCTCATGCTTAAACCGCAGAGCAGCATACATCAAGCCATCCTGTATATAGTCATCATCCAAGAATTCAAGCCTCACCGTATCGCGAATAACCGGTGTAAAAGCATTTGTCTCAGAATCCAGAAAATCGGTTTCATTCAATTGATAGAACAAAAGGTCCACCTCGAGGTCTGGCTCCAAGGAAATATCTTCAGACTGCCCAAAATCGACATCTTTAAAACAGGAAGTAAGGAGTAGCCCGGAAATTATTACCGGTAAAACTAATTTTATGATTCTTAAATGCGACACCTGCTTTTTCTTTGCGCACGAAAATACCTATTCGCTGGTACTATAAATAATTTAGAAGTTCATTTAACTTTTGAACCTGAGGATACTGATTTTGAACAGCTTGATCGTGAGAATTTAAATGAATTACCTGCAAACCAAAGTTATGCGCGCCGATAATATCTGCCTCTAGATTATCACCTATCATTAAAGACCTCTCAATTTTTGCACCGCTTTTCTTAACTGCGATTTCAAAGATCTGCGGATGCGGCTTCTTTACCCCGGCTTCTTCTGAAGTCGTAACGGTCTCAAAAAACTCATGAATCCCGGAGCTTTTCATCTTTCTTTGCTGAACCTCTTCAAAACCATTCGTAATGATATGAAGACTATATTTACCTTTTAAGTGGTTTAAAAGCTCCATACTACCATCCAGTAAATGATTGTTATTCGGAAGGTATTCAATATAATCATCGGCGATCAAATTGATAGTTGCGTCTTGGGTTTGGAATTTCAATGAATCAAAGGTTTCTTTAAGTCGTCCAAACCTAAGGTCCTTTTTGCTCACCGAATTATTTCTATATAATTCCCAGTACTTATAATTAATAGGCTTATACACCTCCAAAAACTCTTCTAGATTTATAGCAATTTTCTGCTTTTCGAAAATTTCCCTGAAAGCCAGTTCAGAATTCTTGTCAAAATCCCAAAGTGTGTGATCCAGGTCAAAAAAAACGTGTTCTATATTATCCAATTTCATGAATCTGTTTTAAAAGTGAATAGTAATATTCTTTATTAGAATAATCAGAAAAATCCTGATTCCTGAAAACCCCGCGAAACATACCTTTAACCTCTTTTACCTCCAGCAACATTCGTGCTAGTTCTTCCTTCAGTTTAGTTTTCGTCATAGTTTCGGTCACCGCCGAATTAAATGCATAAGGATGCACCTTAAGAGGAGTGGTAACCTCCATATTTATATCATAAAAAAGATAAGGTGTACAGGTTCCTGCCCTGAAGCCAGGTACATCTGGATATCCCATGGAATGGTCATTATTAATTTCCAATTCCGTCAGGTTATTATACTGGTCTGGCAAACGCAAATTGAACTTTGAATTCATCACATGCTCCACCGGAACATGAATTATCTCTTCCATACGCAACTTTTCCTTCCGCAAACTTCTTATCTCGTCCATAGCATAATACCCCATCAACAAACCAACTTTGGCATAATCTGCTACCGACTTTATAACCGCCCGGTGCGGAATACGGTTATGACTGATATTGCGATCGTAAAGCGAAAAATCACTTAACTGAAACATGAACAACATATAAATCTTATGCTGTTTAATCAATTCTATGAGGTCTTCGAAAATATCATGGGGATCATCTTTGATTCTTATCCAGACCTGAAGCCGGTCTATTACTTTACCTAACTGTAGCTGGAAGAGATCTGAAAGTAGTCCTACAAAACTTCTTAAAAATCCTTTATTCTTAAAAATGAAGGTATTTTCAGAAGCTACAATGGTGCATACTTTATAACGCCTATCGGAAAACTTAAGATTAGGAAAACGCTCAACAAGGATTTCCCGAAACTTCATAGCCCATATATCCACTACGGGTTTGTGTAAAAAACTCTCCTGGTGGGCCAGACTTTCAGATGCCGGAAATCTCCCTTCTGCATCTTTCACATGGGGCAGATATTCTTCGTACCTGCTTAACAAGTAGAAGGAAGCCGCGAAAATATCGAATGGAAGGTCGCTGGCTTCTGGCACCGGAAAAAAACAAACTGTATCGTCCCAGGGTTGTACTTTTATTTCTAATTCAGAAAAACCCTGCGCCATCAATAGATCTACCTTCTGGATAAAAAACTCATTCCCTAAAGACTGTTTTCCATAGGATAGTTTTGCACCATCATGGGCAATAAATTCTTCAATCTTGGAGGTGAATTTTATAGGAATTCCAAGTACATGGGTACAAATGTGCTTGAACACATAAATAATCCTTGGGGTGATTTTTTGAGTATAGATCAATAACATTAAAAGGGGACTTAAAGCATACCTTCATCGGCAAAGCTAAGGTATGACTTTTCGGTTACAATAATATGATCAAGTACTTTGATATCGAGACTTTCAGCAGCCGTTTTCAATTTTTTGGTCAACTGTTTATCTGCCTCACTAGCCTTTAGGTTTCCACTAGGGTGATTATGCACCAGGATCAAAGAAACCGCGCCAACCTCCAAAGCTTTTTTCAAAGTGATTCGAACATCCACTAGAGTTCCGGTTATTCCACCTTTGCTAATCTGGAACTGCTCGATTACCTTATTGTTATTACTAAGATAAATGATCCAAAATTCTTCATGTCCCAATTCACCAATGACAGGCTGCATAATTTCAAAAACGGAATTACTGGATGTTATTTTCTTTTGCTCCAATGCCTCCTCCAGCCTTCTTCTTCTACCTAGCTCCAGTGCGGCGGCAATAGAAACTGCCTTGGCCGGACCTATTCCTTTGAATTTACATAATTGGGTGATAGAAAGTTTTCCGAGAGCGCTTAGATTATTCTGCGTGGAAGAAAGGATCTTTTTTGAAAGTTCAACAGCACTCTCATTTCTACTTCCCGAACCTATAAGAATTGCGATAAGTTCAGAATCACTTAGACTAAGCTTTCCTTTTTGAAGAAGTTTTTCGCGAGGCCGGTCATCCTCCGCCCATTTCTTTATACTAAGATTATTTTTTTCATCGCTCATCCTGATCTAAAGATAAACAATGAAATGAAACTTATTCAAAAATTACTGAAAGTCAGATTATTAAATCATCGCTTTCACTTCTTCCATATCTAAACCTCCGTAATTCCCGCTGCTCATCATCAATAATACTGAATTCTCAAGCTTAAGATTATGCAGTTCTTTTTTAAATTCTTCGGCAGTAACAAATACTCTTAAACCTTCCTTACTAAAAGCTTCCATGATCTGATCGGCAGAGACAGGATCTAATTTTTTAGCAGCAATAGCTTCAGGCGAATAAAATACCAATGCTTCATCCGCTTTTTCAAGGCTGTCCCTATACTCTTTAAGGAATTCTGCATTTAGACTACTAAAGGTATGCAGCTCTAAACATGCTATAAGTTTCTTTTCTGAAAATTGCTCCTTTACCGCCGCGGTAGTCGCGCTTACTTTTGAAGGACTATGCGCGAAATCCTTAAAAATTATAGATGAGTTGTTTTCTGCTAATTTCTCCAGTCTTTTCGAAGCCCCTTTGAATGTAGCTATCGCTTCATAAAAATCATCTTCATCTATTCCCATATGCTGACAGATCCATTTGGCACCAGCAAGATTATTAAGATTATGCTTACCGAAAATCTCCAGTGGCAGCTCTCCTTCAGGAACATCCAGAATTGTATGATCACCATCAGTATGATATTCCGGAGTTTGGTAGGGATGCTTTCTAATAGGATTTTCAGTTTCCTCAGCAAGTTTTTTTACTTCAGCGTCTTCCTCGTTATAGACCAATATCCCTCCATTCACGATAGAATCTATGAATATCCGGAACTGTTCAACGTAATTCTCATAGGTTGGAAATACATTAATATGGTCCCAGGCGATTCCGCTTAATAGCGCAATATTAGGTTGATATAAATGAAATTTCGGTCTTCTGTCTATTGGTGAGGAGAGGTACTCATCACCTTCAATAACTATAAAATCATTTTCTTGAGTTAAGTGTACAGGGTTATCGATTCCTTCCAGCGCCGCACCCACCATATAATCGATCTCCTTATCATGATATTTCATCACATGAAGGATCATGGAAGTAATACTTGTTTTACCGTGCGATCCACCAATAACAACCCTGGTCTTATCTTTTGCCTGCTCATATAAGAATTCAGGATAGGAAAAGATCTTAATTCCAAGTTCCTTTGCTTTTAGCAATTCAGGATTATCAGCTTTAGCATGCATACCCAAGATCACAGCATCAAGATCTGAAGTTATATTATCTTCATACCAACCCATTCTGTCAGGTAGTAATCCAAATTTCTTTAATCTGGATTTGGAAGGTTCAAAAATAGCATCATCACTACCGGTAACCTGATAATCTTTCTGGGTTAATGCTATTGCTAAACTATGCATGGCGCTTCCACCAATTGCAATAAAATGAATTCTCATAGAAAATTTTTGTGCAAATATAATAGTTTGAAGACGGGATTTGATGGATTATAACCGTTTGATCTTTAGTTTTTCGATCAAAGCTTTATCAAATTTAGGATCTATAGAAAGTGATTTTTCAATATAAGCAAGAGCAGCCTGTCTATTTTCACGAATCCTTTCTATTTGAGCGAGCCTGTAATATGCCCAGGCCGGGGATTTCAGGTCTTTATATCCGTAATCTTTAATATAGTTTTTTAGGAATTTCTCGCCGGCATCCAATTGCACCTCGTAAATAGCTGCAGCTTCACCTAATTCATAATTGAGGTAGTTACGAGAGATCAATTCAGGCTTTCTTTGGGCTACCCGAATCGCCTCCTCATATTTATTTTTTGCCAGATCGCGATACTCCTGGATTTTGTATATGTAAGCGTCAGCTAAAAGCGCATCAACGTCATTTAATCTATCTAGATCTGAGGCATAGCTTTCAGCAATTATCTTACTCCCACCGAGGAACCCCGGGATTTGCATGAATAATTCCACTAGAGCCCTTCTGGCTTCCTTATGAGAACTATCCAGTTCGGCTGCCTTTTTCAGATACTTCTTAACATCGCCCAGAAGCATAGCCGCCTGAAATTTAGATCCGTAGTAAGCCTTCATCCCCATAGCGCCACCTAATTTAAAGTTATACATGGCGTTTTCAGGATGCGACTCTACCAATTCATTGTAATATGATATTGCTTCATCCCAGTTTTTATTAAAACTAGCAATATCTCCTAAATACTCTTTTGCTAACGAGTTGTTATCATTTTGAAGAAAAATTTTCTTCGCTTCCACAACTTCCCCACTTTCGAGGAGTTTTTCAGCATCTTTAAGGGATTGCTGTGCCATAGAACTGACGGTTAAAAGTAAAAAAATCCCGATAACACACTTGATTTTTATTAACATAGACAATTTTTTTATACATTTAGATCGCCCAAGGAGTTGTAACTCAGCAAACTTACGGCCATCGGATTTAAATGTTAAGATGTTTCTTAATTTAACTCCGCATATTAAATATTATTTTAATATTTGTGCAACTTTTAATGAGTTTTAACCGAATACTAATTTTGAATTTAACACCTAGCCTATGCAAAATTTTACTTTTGGGAGGAAGGGACTTAATTGGTTCCTTTTTGCCTTTATTTTATTTGTGGGTAGCGCGTCCTCTTACGGACAATGCTATACCGTTAACGACGAAGACGGAACGACGTCAGAAAACGAACAGACCTACTGTTATTTAGACTCTGTCCAGGACCTTATTAATGAAGGGGTTACCGATAATGACGGAGACACTGCTATCTTTGAAAGTGCAGACACCGTAAATGACACCGACCCTATTGACGAAAATGAACTTCTAACTAATGGAGAAACTTATTATGTTGGAAGCACTTCTGATGATTCATGTGAACGTGTCGCTGTTGAAGTAACAGTAAATTCAGCTGACACACCAACAAACACTGTTACTAACAGCACTGATGGATTTACCGTAACTCCTTGTGAATCTTCTAATTTTAGTGGAGATGATTTATTAGGTTTATTCGAAACTGCACCTGCAGGTTACAGCCTTGAAATTTACAGTGACCAATTTGGTGACTCAGAGATAAGCGATTATTCAGCCGACCTTACAGATGGAAATAGCTATTTTGTAGGTTTTGCTCCAAATGACCCGACAACGGATTGTCCTTCAGAAAGAGTAGCTGTTGGAATTGATGTTGTTGATGCTCCAGCCCCAACAGCTGCTAGTCCACAAACATTTTGTGAAGGCGCGACTGTAGGTGATTTAATGGCGAGCAGCGAGGAAGAAAATTTTCAAGCTTTTAGATGGTATAGATCTGCAACTTCAAGCACTCCATTAACTGATGATGTAGCTCTTATTGATGGAGAAGATTATTTTGTATCACAGATTGTAAATGAGAGAAATAGCATTTTCCCCCCTTGTGAATCTGATAGAACACAGGTTATTGTTGAAGTTATATCCTTTGATGCCGGAGCAGATGTAAATGGTGAAATTTGCGAGGACGACTTAAGACAAAGAATTGCTAATGGAGAAGGCGCAGATATCCTACTTAGTTTTATCACTGATGGAAGAACATTACCTGAAACCGTATCCTTCAATCCAACGTTATCAGCTTTAGCTCAACAGTTTCAAAACGATCCTACTCAACCTATAGTTACTGAAGCAACTTTTACAACTCCGGAAGAGTGCTCGGATAGTTTTATTTTTAATATTACCATATCTGAATCTTCCAACGCAGGTGAGGACGGCACCGTAATCCTAAACTCCACAGATGACACTGTAAATCTATTCGATTATTTAAACGGCACACCAGATACAGGAGGAACATGGAATCCTGGAGATGGAACTTTTAATCCTGCAACAGATACTCCAGGAGATTTTATTTATACAGTCGAAAACGGATCTTGTTCAGACTCTTCGATTGTAAATGTGATTGTAACAGATTGTGACCCCGCTCCACCAAGCAATTCTTTAACTATATGTAATGATGATTTAGATGAAAGAGTTGATGATATTGGCGATGTAGCTCCACTATATCTTAGCTTACTACCTGAAGAAACTCCAAGAGATGGATCTTTTAATCCTACTATTTCATCCATTCTTCGAAGTTATGGAGTAAATAACTTCCAGGATTTCACAACCATCTATAGCTACTCGATCGATGATTGTGATTACAGCGTAGAATTAACGATTACGGTTACTAGGCCAGACCCGGCTAACGCAGGAAATTTTGATTCAATTGAAGACGTTTGCACAAATGACGATCTAATTGATCTAACAGCCATTGCTAACAATAATCCAGATGCTAGCACAGAAGGAACTTTCACTGGACCTGGTGTTACGGACAATGAGTTCGATCCGTCAATCGGAGCTGGTGAATATACAATTACCTATATAGTAGATGATTCACTTCCATGCGTAGTAGGTAACTCTGAAACTACTTTTATAATTTCTGTGGAAGAAAGCTTAGTAGCGACTTCAATAGATAGAACATTATGTGTTACCGAGGCTAGAGAACTAATCTCAAACCCAATCGAAGGACAGGCATTTTTAAATAGTCTTCTTAATGAAGCAGGTATTGAAACTGTAAACCCTGAAAATTTTGGTCCTGATACTTTAAATGAAGCAAATAGGTTATCAAACTTCATAAATAATCCAACTTCAGATTCTGAAATATTTAATTTTTCTTATGAGAATGAATCAGTTGTAAGATGTGACAATTTAATTATCGACATCAATATCACTATTAACAACACGACAGATGCTGAGGCTGGTGAAATCGGTCCTAAAATAGTGTGTGTTGGTGATGATTCAATCGATCTAAATGGTTACCTGTCAGGAACCGGAGCTTCAACTGGAGGAACTTTCACAGGAACAGGTGTAAATGAGAATTCATTCGACCCATCTATTGGGACAGGAACTTACACCATCACCTATAGTGTAGATGATTCTGCAGATTGTACAACTCCTGGAACTTCAGATTCTACAACTTTTGATATTACTGTTACTGAGGGTAGAGATCTAGGAGATGACATTACTGTCACCTTTTGTGAAACAGAACTTGATGACACCCTAACCGCTACTCAAATAGGAAATTACTTTGCAAGCTTAATTGGAGCAGGTTATTCATCGGCAGGAACTTTTAACCCTTCCATTGAGACACTTAGAGATCAATACAACTCTGATAATACTCAGACATTTTCTACCGTTTATAGTATCGGAGAGGGAGATTGTGCAGATTCAATTACTATTACCGCAATTGTTCAAGATGAAACCGCCGCAGATGCTGGATCGATCCAAGACCAAACAGTTTGTTCAACAAGCGGAATGATTGATCTAAACGACTTTTTAGACTCATCTTCTACAACTGGTGGAACATTTAGTGGAACTGGAGTATCTGGAGGAATGTTTGATTCATCCATTGGATCGAATCAAGACGGTTATGTAATAACTTATACTGTAGATGGTTCTTCTGATTGCACAACTGATGGAACAACAGATTCTACTACTTTCACTATTATTGTGAATGATCCGCAACCTGCAAATGCTGGTGAAATTGAAGATCAAACAGTTTGTTCTAATAGCGGAATGATTGATTTATCGGATTACTTAGGAGAAACTGCCTCAACTGGAGGAGTATTTAGTGGAACTGGAGTTGCTGATGGAATGTTTGATTCTTCCTTAGGTTCTAATGAAAGTGGTTACGAGATCACCTATAGTGTAGATGATTCTGCAGATTGTGTGATTGAAGGAACAACTGATTCAACAACCTTTATCATCTCGGTTCAAGATTCGTTTTCTATTGGTGAAGATCAATCAAGAGATATTTGCCAGGTACAGGTTGACGAATTATTCCCAAGAAATTCAGATGTAAGAGCTTTTTATGACAGTCTGCTTGATCCTGAAGTTGTTGGAGAAGGAGCTTACAACCCTTCAATTCAAAGCTTGATAAACAGGTACAATTCAGGGGATGAGATAGGTGCTTTTACAACGGTTTATACAGTAACTCGTGACGAATGCTCTGCATCTGTTGAACTTACTATTAATGTGGTTGATTCCATCCCAGCCGCGATCGGTGACATCGCAGATCAGACTTACTGTAGAAATGCTGAAGATGTAACTTTAGTTGATCTTCTTCCTGAAGATGCTAATCCTAACGGAACATTTGAAGGATACGCAGATGGTGTTTTCAGCCCAGTAATGGAAGGTGTAGGTACTTTTGATATTACTTATACTCTTACCGATGATTCTCCATGTACTGATGGTGAAGCTTCTGCTACATTTACGATCACGGTTACAGAATCTGCTTTCGCAGGTATGGACATGGATCTAAGTGTTTGTATGGATGCTGGAGTTCAGAATTTATTCGACTTCTTATCTACAGATGCTGATACTACAGGAGAATTTACTCTTGATGGAGATGTGATTGCAGACGGAATGATGGATCCAGCAAATTTTGCTGCTGGAACCTACGAAGTTATTTATACTGTACCAGAAATCAATGACTGTGGAGATGACACAGCAATTTTCAACATTACTGTTGAAGAAGCGCCAGGAGCTCCAACTGTAGAAGGAAATCCTTTTACTTTCTGTGCTATTGATGGTGCAACTGTAGCAGACCTTTCCGCAACTGGAACTAATTTAACTTTCTATTCTGATGCTGATTTAACCACTATGGTTATGGCTGAAGATGCGTTAGAAACTGGTTCTTACTATGTAACCCAAAGAAACGATGAAGGTGCCTGCGAATCTGCAGCTGCTGAAATCACAGTAACTATAAACGATGCAGCAACTCCAACAATTTCAAATTCTACACAGGAATTCTGTGAGTTCGATGATGCAACAGTAGCAGATCTTACAGATGCAGTAAACGAAACAGGTAACATAACCTGGTATGACACTGCAGATGGAGATAATGCTCTTCCAGAAGGAACTCCTTTACAGGATGGTACTGTTTACTACGCTACACTATTTGATGTAGATTCTGGATGTGAAAGCTCTGTAAGATTAGCTGTGACCGTTTCAATAGATGATGATTGTCCAATCACAATCCCTGAGGCTTTCTCGCCAAACGGAGACGGATTAAACGACACATTTGAAATAAGAAACATCAGAGACAAGTATCCTAATTTCACCATGAAGATCCGCAATAGATTCGGTGACCTGGTTTTCCAAGGAAATGCAAATACTCCAGACTGGGATGGATTTAGCTCGGAAGGTTCTTTCGGAAGCGGAGTTCTACCAGTAGGGGCTTATTTCTACTATCTGGATTACAATGATGGTAGCACAGAGCCTGTAAGAGGAACAGTATACTTAAGTAGATAATTAGGATAAACAAGAGAACGAAATGAAAAAAATAATCACAAAATATTTATTATTCGCAGGCATTATCCTTTTCTCTATTAAAGGTATGGCCCAACAAGATCCATTATTCACTCAGTACATGTACAACATGAGTGTGATGAATCCTGCTTACGCGACAGACGATCCCGGAATGTTGAATTTCGGAGGTATTTATAGAATGCAATGGACAGATGTTGATGGTGCACCACGCACCCTCAACTTCTTCGCCCACACACCAATTAGCGAGAGAGTTGAACTTGGTCTTACGGTAGTTCATGATGAAATTGGAAACGTTGAAAAAACCAATAACATTACTGCCGATTTCGCCTACGTAATTCCTACAGGTGAAAAGACTAACCTATCCTTTGGTGCTAAAGCTGGTTTAACCACTTTTGATGCGAATCTTTCTGGATTAGTAGTTAATGACCCGAATGACCCAGCAATGGGGAACATCAGTGAGATATTCCCGGTTTTTGGAGTTGGAGCATTCTGGTTTGGAGACAATCACTACATAGGTGTATCTGCTCCTAACCTTTTAACTGCAGATCATTTAGATGACAGTCAGTTACTTCGTGATCGTGGTACAGAAGAAATTCACTACTACTTCACTGGAGGTTATGTATTCGACATTAGTGAGAACTTCAAATTAAAACCTTCTACCATGGTAAGAGGTGTAAAAGGAGCTCCGCTATCTGTTGATGTAAATGCCAACGTATTATTATATAATAGACTTGAAGCAGGTTTAGGTTACAGGTTCGATGAAACCATAACCGGTTTGGTAAACTTTAGAGTGACTCCAGGCCTTAGAATTGGATATGCTTATGATTATCCAACCTACGATTTAAGTAACGACGGATCACATGAGATCATGCTTTTATTTGATCTTGACCTATTCGGACTTAAGAAAGGATATGACAAATCACCTAGATTCTTCTAAAACCAGACTAACATGAAAAATATATATAGTACACTTTTAATAATCTTTGTAAGCATCACTGCTTTCGGACAGAAGTCTGACATTAGGGATGGAAATAAATACTTCGCCCAGGCAGCATATATAGATGCGGCCGATGCTTACGAAAGCGTTAACAACAAAACTCAGGAAGTTCTTCAAAACTTAGGAGACTCATACTACTTCACCAACCAGATGAATAATGCTGCTGAAGTATATGAATTGCTTTTCTTAAGACATGAAGGAGCTGTAGCACCTGAGTATCAGTTTAGATATGCTCATGCTTTAATGGCAGCGGGTAACTATGTAAAAGCTGATGAACTTATGAATGAATTAACTGGTGAAAGCTGGAATCATGAAGAATTTGTAAGCGAACTAGATACAATGGTTCCGCACAAATTCAACTATGACCAGATCATGAACAACCAGTCTTCTTCAGACTTCGGAATTGGATTCTACGGTGACCGTGTGGCATTTGCTTCTACAAGAAACCAGGAGCGTCCAATCTACCCATGGAACAAGCTTCCTACTTTAGACCTTTACAGTGCACAGATGGATGATGAAGGAGAAATGACCGATATCGTTCTTTTTTCTGACGAGATCAACACAGATGAGCACGAAAGTTCAGCTACTTTCAGCCAGGATGGTAAAGTTATGTTCTTCGACAGAACTAACGAAGACCGTGTAAAGAACGAGAATGATGTTCGTGTAGCGAACATTAGCCTTTACCGTGCTGAAAATGTTGATGGAGAGTGGACTAACGTTACCAAACTGCCATTTAGCAGTGAAGACTATTCTGTAGAGCACCCTAGCTTAAGCGCAGACGGAAGTAAATTATACTTCTCTAGTGATATGCCAGGTGGTAGTGGTTCTTTCGACATCTACGTTGTAGACGTGAATGAAGATGGAACTTATGGAACTCCACAGAACTTAGGTCCTGGAGTGAACACTGCTCACAGAGAGCAATTCCCATTCATTAGTGATGAAGACGTTCTTTACTTCACTTCAGATGGTCACCAGGGATTTGGAAATCTTGATATTTTCAGAACTGAAGGTGATTTTTCAGAAGTTGAAAACCTTGGAGCTTCTATCAACAGTGGAAATGATGATTTCGCATTCGTAATTAAGGAAAGTGAAGAAATGGGTTATTTCGCTTCTAACAGAAGAGGAACAGACAACCTTTACCAATTCACTCGTGAGGAGAATGAGATCATTGAAGCACCAACTGTTACAGATGAAACTAGTGGGCAGGATATTATTCCTATCGATGGTAGCAAGATCTATTTCGATTTTGACAAAGCTACGATCAAGCCGGAATCTAAACCTGTACTTGATTCAGTTGTAACATACATGAACGACTATCCTAACATTAAAGTGAAGGTTGAGTCTCATGCTGATGCAAGAGGAACAGATAAGTACAACATGGACCTTTCTAAGAGAAGAGCTGCTTCTACTGTAGATTACCTGGTATCTAAAGGTATCGACAAAGCAAGACTTACTTCTGAAGGTTATGGTGAAAGCAGACCAGTTAATGACTGTACAGAGCCTAACATGTGTACTGAAGCACAATATGCTAAAAACCGTAGAAGTGTATTCGTAGTATCGAACAATAAGGGTTCTATGAATAATACTGAAATGGACGAGGATATGGAAGACCCGGAAGAAAACTAAGTTTTCTTTCCCATACTAACTAACCAATCAAAAAGTAAAAAGCCCGGTGCAACTGCATCGGGCTTTTTCAATTTATAAAGTTTATTACTTATTTCTTCGGAGGATAACCTTCAAGAGCCTTTGCGACAATTTTATCGAAACGTTCCTTTCTTTGTTGAGGGTCTGCATCAAAATTAAACGGACTTTCTACAACTGCCTGCCAAACCAACATATCATTTTCAACATCTATAAAATCAAATGTTAATTTGAGATAAGTATCCATCTGTCCAATAGGAATGCCTCCCGAGACCCCTACTCCAACATTACCGCCTCCACCACCTAATCCTACTCCAACACGACTTCTGTTATCTTGTTCGTATTGCTGGGTATAAACATTCACGTATATGCCAGGATCTTCCGAAATGGTAAAACCTTTTTCCTGCATGGCGGTTTTTAAACTTTCGGTAAGCCGGGATTCGTCCAACTGGCTAAGGCCAGGCCGATAATCTGGAAATAATGAGTAGGTAGAATATTGACCAAAATTTACCTTCTGGTCATAATCATAAACTGCCTGTGGAGAATTACAGGCAGCTATGAATAATAATAAAAAAGAATATTTTATAAGTCGCATAACCGATTTTTACTAAAAATAAGAAAAATCGATCCGGAACCTAATACGTTTAACAGGATTTAAACAGGCTCTTTATTAAGCATTTGCCATAATTTATCCTTCAATTCGGTAAGGCCTATCTGGGCTACAGAAGAGATAAAAATATAAGGCAGTTTTAATTCCTTGTCCAGTTCTTCAGCCATTTCAGCTTTAAGCTCTTCGTCCAGAAGATCACTTTTCGAGATAGCGATAAGTCTATCCTTATCCATCAATTCCGGATTGTAACGTTTCAGCTCATCCAGAAGGATGTCATATTGCTTTTTAATATCCTTGGCATCTGCAGGGATCAGGAACAATAAGGTTGAATTCCTTTCGATATGTCTAAGGAAACGATGTCCCAGTCCTTTTCCTTCAGCAGCACCTTCGATAATTCCAGGAATATCTGCAACCACAAAAGTTTTGAAATCACGATATTCTACGATCCCAAGATTTGGCTTTAAGGTCGTGAATTCATAATTGGCAATTTTAGGTTTGGCTGCGGTAATCACAGAAAGCAAGGTTGATTTCCCAGCATTAGGGAAGCCTACCAGTCCAACATCTGCCAATACTTTTAATTCTAAAGTAATATCGATCTGCTGACCGTCGATTCCTGGTTGAGCGTATCTAGGAGTCTGATTGGTTGAACTTTTAAAATGCCAGTTCCCCAGTCCTCCTTTACCACCTTCAGCTACAATAAATTCCTGCCCATCCTCGGTGATCTCTTTGATGATCTCATTGGTTTCGGTATCACGAATAACGGTTCCTAATGGAACTTCAATATATTCATCTGCTCCCTGAGCTCCAGAACTTCTTTGCTTACTTCCGTTACCACCATGTTCAGCTTTTACGTGACGCTTGAACTTTAGATGAAACAGTGTCCAGAGATTTTTGTTTCCTTTTACAATAACGTGACCTCCACGGCCACCATCTCCTCCATCTGGCCCTCCTTTAGTGATATATTTTTCCCTATGAAGGTGAGCAGAGCCCTTCCCTCCTTTTCCGGAAAAAACATGAATTTTCACATAGTCAACAAAATTCCCTTCAGTCATTTTCTTATTATTTCATTAGTTCGTCGATTACTTTGCTTAAGCGCTCGGTAATCTCCTCGATACTGCCCACTCCATTTACTCCGTAATACTTATCCTGTTTCTGGTAATAGTTCTTCAGGATGGCAGTTTCATTGTAATATACTTTTATACGGTTTCTAATAACCGCCTCATCTGCATCGTCTGGTCTACCCGAAGTTTTACCTCTTTCCAGTAAACGTTCCACAAGGATCTCATCTTCAACTTCAAGTGCGATCATCGCATGAACCTCAGTGCCTTTAGATTCAAGATATTTGCTTAAAGCTTCAGCCTGCGCCTCGGTTCTTGGAAAACCGTCGAAAATGAAACCGTTTGCACCTTCATTCTTTTCAACTTCGGCATTCAGCATATTAATAGTAACCTCATCTGGCACCAACTGACCTTTATCTATATAAGACTTTGCACTTAAGCCCAATTCGGTTTGATTTTTAATATTAAACCTGAATACATCCCCGGTAGAAATATGAACAAGTTGATATTTATCTTTTAGAATTGTTGCCTGAGTTCCTTTGCCTGCACCCGGAGGGCCAAACAATACTAGATTTGTCATTTTATTTTCTTTGCGTTTATATACTTGTGTTAGATTTCTACCCAATCCGTCGTAATCGAGCCCAAATCCAACGATAAATTTATCTGGTATTTCGATTCCCTTTATCTGCACGGGAACATTCTTTTTGTAAGCCGCAGGCTTGAAAAACAAAGTCGCCACCTTATAACTGGCAACCTCAGCTTTCTTCAATATCTCATCGATCTCCACCAGCGTATTACCGGTATCCACAATATCTTCCAGCAGCACTACCTCGCGACCTTTAAGCTCCTGATTTAATCCTACCAGCGTTCTTACATTCCCAGTAGTTTCAGTCCCTTCATAAGATCCCATTTTCACAAAACTCACTTCACAATCACTTCTGAATCTTTTAATGACTTCTGAAGCGAACATAAAAGACCCATTAAGAACCCCAATAAATACCGGTATTTTCCCGTCATAATCGGCGTTCAATTCTTCTGAAATCCTGTCTATTGCCTTGGTGATCTCCCCTTCAGAAATAAAAGGTTCGAATTCAAGATCATGTAGTTTTATCAAAATGGTCAAATTTTAAGTGGCAAAGATAAGGAATCTACATAAGCTCAACAGCCCGATTTCTTACCGAATATGTATGGCAGAAATTTCGAATAGGTTATTTTTGCGGAAAGCCGAATAAATTTATGGTAAATTATTTTTCTTCAGACTTTAAACTAGCCATTCTGGGTGGTGGTCAATTAGGTAAAATGATGTTGTACGAGACAAGAAAGTACGACATCCAGACATTGGTTCTTGATCCAAGCGAGGAAGCTCCTTGTAAGATCTCCTGCAATTATTTTGAACAGGGTGATCTTATGGATTATGAAACCGTGCTCAATTTCGGCAGAAAAGCAGATGTGGTCACTTTCGAAATAGAAGGTGTGAATATCGAAGCTTTAAAACAGCTGGAATCTGAAGGTATCAAAACCTATCCTTCTGCAGATACATTGGAAAAAATCCAGAATAAAGCTGTTCAAAAACAGTTCTATAAAAACAATAATATTCCTACTGCCGATTTTAAAGTTTTTTCAGATCTGAAGGAATTAAGATCTGCCGTTGAAAAGGAAACTGTAAAAATTCCTTTCGTCTGGAAAAGTGCTACGGGCGGCTATGACGGTAAAGGGGTTTCAGTAATTAAGAAAACTGCCGATCTTGATGGTTTATCTGATGGAGAATGTATTGCTGAAAATTTAGTTCCCTTTAAAAATGAACTAGCCGTGATCGTTGCCAGAAATCCATCTGGAGAAGTACGCACGTATCCGGTTGTGGAAATGGAATTCCATCCAACCGCAAACCAGGTAGAATATGTGATCTGTCCGGCCAGGATCGATGAAAAGGTAGCAGAGAAAGCCAGAAAAACAGCAGAAAGAGTTTCCGAAGCATTTGAGCATGTAGGTTTACTGGCTGTGGAGATGTTCCAGACCAAAGATGATGAGATCCTCATCAACGAGGTTGCCCCAAGACCGCACAATAGCGGGCACTATAGTATTGAAGCCTCTTACACTAACCAGTTCGAGCAACAAATAAGAGCAATACTTGATCTGCCCCTGGGAAATACCGACAGTAAAGTTGGCGGAATAATGGTAAATTTGGTTGGCGATGAAAATCATGAAGGTGAAGTCGTATACGAGAATATTGAAGAGATCATGAAGCTCGATGGGGTAACTCCTCATATCTACGGGAAAAAGATCACGAGACCATTCAGGAAAATGGGACACGTGACCATCGTAGATAAAGACCTGGCCAAGGCACGTAAAGTAGCTGAAAAGGTAAAGAATAGTATAAAAGTGATAAGTAAAAAATAAAACATGGGAAAAGTAGCAGTTATAATGGGTAGCACCAGCGATATGCCCGTAATGCAGGAAGCTATAGATATTTTAAAAGGCTTTGATATAGAAGTAGAAGTTGATATAGTTTCAGCTCACAGGACTCCTGATAAGCTTTTTGAATTCAGCAAAACAGCCCATGAAAAAGATATTAAGGTAATTATTGCCGGAGCCGGCGGTGCAGCACACTTACCTGGAATGGTAGCTTCCATGTCTCCATTACCAGTGATTGGAGTACCCGTTAAATCCAGAAACTCCATAGATGGATGGGATTCGGTACTCTCCATTCTTCAAATGCCAGGAGGAGTTCCCGTCGCTACGGTTGCCCTTGATGGCGCAAAAAATGCCGGAATCCTGGCTGCACAGATTATAGGCGTTTCCGATAAATGTGTACTGGATAAGATCCTGGTTTATAAAGAAGGTTTGAAACAGAAAGTTATTGAAGGAGCAAAATCGCTCAAAAAATAAGAAAGGCCGCAATTGCGGCCTTTCAAGTAGTAAACTGTAATCTGTACTTATTATTTATTAACCATTCTAAATATAAAACCAGAACTTTGTAAACTACTAAGTCTTTATGAGTTCAATCTCATTTGAAAGACCAAAGTATTAAAAATTTCTTAAAAATCATCATTTGCGTTAATTAATTTTATTAATAGCGTTAAAACACATACCACATATGAGTTCTCAGAATATTTTACTTACAGATTTTGAATATGCTCCATTCTCTAAAATCAAGACAGAGGATTACAAACCGGCTATTTTAAAAGCTGTTGAGCTGGCGAAGGAAGAAATAGATGAGATTGTAAAATCTGAAGCTACTCCCACATTTAAAAATACGATAGAGGCCCTGGAATTTTCAGGAAAGAAACTCGATAGGGTAACCAGCATTTTTTTCAATATTAATTCAGCTGAAACAAATGAAGAAATTCAGAAGATCGCACAGGAAGTTTCTCCGGTCTTATCTGAATTTAAAAATGATGTTATTCTTAATAAAGAGCTTTTTCAAAAGATAAAATCGGTATTCGAAAGCAAGGACTCTCTTCAGCTTAATAAAGAACAGGAAACCCTGCTGGAGAAAAAATATAAAGCCTTTACGCGTAACGGAGCTAACCTGGCTGAAGAAAAACAAGCTGAATTAAGAGAAATAGATAAAAAGCTCGCTAAATTGAAACTGCAGTTTGGTGAAAACGTGCTTGCCGAAACCAACCGATATGAACTTCAGGTTACCGATGAATCCAGATTAGGCGGCCTACCGGAAAGTTTTAAGGAAGAAGCCAGATCTGTTGCTGAGTCTAAAGAAAAGGAAGGCTGGATTTTCACCCTTGAATACCCAAGCTATATCCCTTTTATGAAATATGCCGAGGATCGCGAGTTAAGAAAAGAACTGGCGCTTGCTTTTGGATCTCGGGGATTCCATAATGATGAACTGGACAATCAGGAAAATGTTCTACAGATCGCTAAACTTAGATATCAAAGAGCAAAATTACTAGGCTTCAAATCTCATGCGCATTTTATTCTGGAAGAGCGAATGGCTGAAACGCCAGAAAAAGTTGAATCGTTTTTGAACGAAATGCTGGAGAAAGCAAAACCGGCATCAAAAAAAGAATTTCAGGAACTGGAAGATTTCGCAAAAGACCTTGATGGAATTGATCAGTTGCAAAAGTGGGATTCGGCCTTCTATGGGGAAAAACTAAAACAAAAACGTTTTGACCTTGATGACGAAAAACTTAAACCATATTTCAAATTAGAAAATGTGATCGATGGGGTTTTTACTGTTGCTGAAAAGCTTTATGGTTTAAATTTTAAAGAAGTAAGTAATATCGATAAATATCATCCAGATGTAAAAACCTTCGCGGTTACCAACGAAACAGGAGAAGATGTCGCCTTATTCTATGCAGATTTTCACCCTAGACCAGGAAAAAGGGATGGTGCCTGGATGACCATCTATAAACAACAGTACGTTCAGAATGATAAAAACGAACGACCTCATATTTCTATTGTTTGCAATTTCACTAAACCAACCCCAAAAGAGCCTTCTTTACTAACTTTTAACGAGGTTACTACTCTATTTCATGAATTTGGTCATGCTCTACACGGGATGTTAGCAAACACGACCTATCCAAGTCTATCTGGAGCGAATGTCTACTGGGATTTTGTTGAGTTACCTAGTCAGGTTCTGGAAAACTGGTGTTATGAGAAAGAGGCTTTACAGCTTTTCGCAAAACATTATAAAACTGGAGAAGCTATTCCACAGGAATATATTACTAAAATAAAAGAGTCTGCTAATTTCCTTGAAGGGATGGCCACGTTAAGGCAACTTAGTTTTGGAATGCTGGATCTTAGCTGGCATGCTATAGATCCTTCAGGGGTCACTAACGTTAAAGAACATGAGGTAGAAGCATTTGAGCCTACCAAATTATACCCTGACGTTGAATCTAATTGTATGAGTACAGCTTTTTCTCATATTTTCCAGGGAGGTTATTCCGCAGGTTACTACTCCTACAAATGGGCAGAAGTGCTGGACGCAGACACCTTCGAATATTTTACCGAGCATGGCATCTTCAGCAAGGATATTGCAGATAAGTTCAGAGAGAATATTTTATCTAAAGGTGGAACCGAACATCCTATGGAGCTGTATAAAAGATTCCGTGGAAAGGAACCTAAACCAGATGCTCTTTTAAGAAGAGCCGGACTGATCTCAAAATAACGGAAGACGCTTGGCTAATAGAGAATTCTTATCTTAACACTACGATTGCTAATCTTTCTTTTGCTATTTTTGATTAGAACCGATGAAATTTAAATAATGCCTGCTAACACCCTCGACCCTAACAAATGGGTCGATAGATATTCAGATTACCTTTTTAATTACACGATTGTTCGCGTGAACGATCGTGAGGTAGCGAATGATCTCATTTCAGAAACTTTTTTAGCCGCACTTAAATCTGCCAAATATTTTAAAGGTGAAGCCAGCGAAAGAACCTGGTTAATTTCGATTTTAAAAAGAAAAATCATAGATTACTATCGCAAAATCAATTCGCGAAAAGGCCAGGCAGAAGTTAAGATCAATTATTCTGACGATTACAATGAAGGAGAATGGCTGGAGGAACAGGTAGCAGACCAATTTGACAAAACTGCCGAGGATGAAATGGAGAATACTGAACTGGGTCTTGCCATCCTGGAATGCCTGGACAGTATCAATGAAAAGCACGCTGAAATATTTAAAAGAAAAACAATTGATGGCGCAGATACTGAAGCTATCTGTAATGAATTTAATATCACGCCGTCTAACCTTTGGGTTATAATACACAGGGCCAGAACCGCTTTGGCAGCCTGTTTAGAAAAAAATTGGTTCTAATTATGAGTAATAAAAGCAAGTTTTTTTTTATCGACTGTTCCGAAGCCGCTGAGTGCTGTAATAAGTCACAATACAAGGAAGCGAAATTTTTTGATAAGGTAAGATTGATGTTTCACTTAACTTTCTGCAAAACCTGCCGAAGCTTCTCCTCTAAAAATTCCAAACTCACCAGTTTAATAGAAAAATCAAAGATCCAAACCTGCCCCGATGAAAATAAAGAGCAATGGCGCAAAGAGATCAAGAAGGAACTGGTAGAAGAAAGAAATTAAGCAAAAGGTATATTCCCACATATAATAGCGGTAAGGACTCCACCCAGAAAGACGAATAATATTTCCCCTGATCCTTACCAGCTTTCCACAAAAAGACTCCACTTAAAATAAGCATGATTGCCAGAGCTAAAAATGCTGTATTCTTAAAAGAATTTTGTAAAAGCTCTGCTGAAAATATTATTAATATCAATACGAACCCAAAGACCTTGGTTTTGTAAACTCCCAGTTTCTGTGGAATGGTTCCCAACCTTTCATTATCGAAATTAAGGTCACGAATTTCAAACGGAAGTGTGAGCACCACAACGAGCATAAGACGCTGAATAAAATCCACCATAAGATCTACGCCAAGAATTTTCTCAGCATTGATCAAAGGCAATAACACTGTGCTCCCAGCCCAAACGATACCAATAATGAATATCTTAAGTCCCGGCAGACTGCGTAAATTCTTCCCTTCTCCAAAAACCGGAATAGCATAAAAAACTGTAAAAGCACACAATATTGCCGTAGCTAGTAATACAGACAGCTTTAATTGGAACGTGAAATAGATAAGACCTAGGAAACAAATAAGGGAAAAGATCTGGATATACCTGAGATTTTTTGCCAGGCTTAGATGATGCAATTTTGCTATACCGGCGTATTTTACAAAGTTATACCCCGTAACGGTAGCAAGAAAAATAAAAAATAACAGGTTATAATCAATCTCCAGATCATGTTCAAAAAAAGTGATGAGCGTAAAAGCTACCACCGCCAAAGAGACATGAATACTGCTATTTATATAGAGTTCAAAAGCATTTTTCAAATACTTCATCCTACGAAATTACACATTAATTTAAACTCAAAAATTCTGCACTAAAATCTTAACAACTGTACATCATTAAACTGCAAAAAATTAGCTTGAAATTATGTATTTTCGCAGCACGAAAAACACAACTATTTTATTCTAATGAGAACAGATTCTTTCGCATTACGTCACATAGGTCCTAAAGCAGAAAATCTTCAAGAAATGCTGGACACTATCGGCGTTGAGTCTATAGAGCAACTAATTTACGAAACCCTGCCAGATGACATTCGTTTGCATAGCCCGCTAAACCTTCCAAAGGCAATGAGCGAGAACCAATATGCAGAACATATCAAAAAGCTTTCTGAAAAGAACAAGGTTTTCAAAACTTATATTGGTTTAGGGTACCACCAGGCTATTTTACCTGCACCTATCCAGCGTAATATTTTTGAAAATCCGGGTTGGTATACTGCCTATACTCCTTATCAGGCAGAAATTGCTCAGGGACGTCTTGAAGCGCTGCTTAATTTCCAGACCATGGTAAGTGACCTTACCGGAATGGAATTGGCGAACGCTTCTTTACTGGATGAATCTACAGCGGCTGCTGAGGCAATGGCTCTTTTATATGCCGTGCGTGATCGCAAGCAGAAGAAAGCTGAAGTAAATAAATTCTTTGTTTCTCAACAGGTGCTACCTCAAACCATCTCTTTGATGGAAACAAGAGCTAATTTCCTTGGAATTGAAATGGTGGTTGGTGATCATGAGAAATTTAATTTTTCAGAAGAATACTTTGGTGCGCTGGTACAGTATCCAGGAAAATTCGGACAGATCTTTGATTACGCAGATTTTGTTGAAAATTGTAAGAATGCGAATATCAAGACTGCCTTTGCTGCAGACATCCTTAGCCTGGTAAAACTTCAGGCTCCGGGTGAACTTGGTGTAGATGTAGTAGTTGGAACTACCCAAAGATTTGGGATCCCACTAGGATATGGTGGACCTCACGCAGCATTTTTCGCAACTAAAGAAGAATATAAGCGTAACCTTCCTGGAAGGATCATTGGGATAACTAAAGATCTTGACGGGAATAACGCCCTAAGAATGGCTCTTCAAACTAGAGAGCAACATATAAAAAGAGACAAGGCAACTTCAAATATTTGTACTGCCCAGGTTTTGTTAGCTGTTATGGCTGGAATGTATGCCGTATATCATGGTCCAAAAGGCCTTGAATATATTGCGAACACGGTTCACGCTTCGGCAGTTGCCCTGGAAGACAATCTTAAAAAGCTAGGATTCGAGCAATTGAACTCTGCTTATTTCGATACAATTCACGTTAAGGCAGATAGCTCTAAACTGAAAGAGATCGCAGAGAAGAATGAGATCAATTTCTTCTACCCAGATGCTGAAAGCGCCTGTATCTCTATTAATGAAACTACCACTACAGATGATCTTAATGCTATTATAGCTGTCTTTGCTGAATTAGCAGACAAGGAAAAATCTGAAGTTGAAGAATTGCCAGCAAGAACTGCAATTCCTGAAAATCTTGAAAGAAAGACCGAATTCCTTACTCACGAGGTTTTCAACCTGTATCATTCAGAAACTGAATTGATGCGTTATATTAAAAAACTGGAACGTAAGGATCTATCCTTAAACCATTCGATGATCTCTTTAGGATCCTGCACCATGAAGCTGAACGCAGCTTCAGAAATGCTTCCTTTAAGTAATCCACAATGGGGGAATATTCACCCGTTTGTTCCGGTGGAGCAAGCTGAAGGTTACCAAATCGTATTGAAAGAATTAGAAGATCAGTTAACGGAGATCACAGGATTCTCGGCAACTTCCCTTCAGCCAAATTCTGGTGCACAGGGAGAATACGCTGGACTAATGGTTATTAGAGCTTATCACGAAGCAAACGGAGATTCGCATAGAAACATCTGTTTGATCCCTTCTTCAGCCCACGGTACCAACCCGGCTTCTGCAGTAATGGCAGGAATGAAGGTTGTAGTTACCAAGGCTTCTGAGAACGGAAATATCGATGTTGACGACCTTAGAGAAAAAGCTATAAAATACAAGGATAATCTTGCGGCGTTGATGGTAACTTATCCTTCAACTCACGGAGTTTTTGAATCTGCAATTCGCGAGATCACTAATATTATCCATGAAAATGGCGGACAGGTTTATATGGATGGAGCGAACATGAACGCCCAGGTTGGATTGACCAATCCAGGTAGAATTGGCGCTGATGTTTGTCACCTGAATCTTCATAAAACATTTGCTATCCCTCACGGAGGTGGTGGACCAGGAGTTGGACCAATTTGTGTAGCAGAACAACTTAAACCTTTCTTACCAGGAAACCCGGTAATTAAAACAGGTGGAGAAAAAGCGATTGGAGCTATTTCTTCAGCACCTTGGGGATCATCTCTGGTATGTCTTATTTCTTATGGATACATAAAAATGTTAGGTACAGGCGGACTTCAAAAAGCTACTGAATATGCTATCCTTAATGCAAACTATATTAAAGAGAGACTTAAAGGTCATTATAAAACTCTATACTCAGGAGAAAGAGGACGTGCTGCTCACGAGATGATCATCGATTGCAGACCGTTTAAAGAACAGGGTATTGAAGTTACCGATATTGCCAAAAGGCTGATAGATTACGGCTTCCACGCTCCTACCGTTTCTTTCCCGGTTGCCGGAACTATGATGATAGAGCCTACCGAAAGTGAAAGTAAACCAGAGCTGGATCGTTTCTGTGATGCATTGATTTCAATAAGAAAAGAAATAGACGAATGCACTCTAAGTGAACCTGACAACGTTTTGAAAAATGCTCCGCATACTATCCATATGTTAACTTCAGATGAATGGAAATTACTATATTCGAGAGAAAAAGCGGCGTATCCTTTAAGTCATTTACACGACAATAAATTCTGGCCAAGTGTAAGAAGAGTTGATGAAGCTTTTGGAGATAGAAACCTTATGTGTACCTGTCCTCCAACTGAAGAATACGCTGAAGCTTAGAAGACTTGCTACAAAACAATTAGAAAAAACCTGTCAGCCGGCAGGTTTTTTTTCGACCAAAATTTCACTTAATTTAATAGCTCTTTTGGAGTATTTAATTAAATTGTAAACTTAATTTTAATAAAGTCTGATGAATTGTAAAATCACGGGAACTGGAAGTTATATACCAAATGTTATTACTAAAAATGCTGATTTTGATCAACATGAGTTCTATAATCTTGATGGATCAAATTTCCCCCATGATAACGAAACTACGATTCGTAAATTCAAAGCGATCACGGGAATCGAAGAAAGACGTTATATAGACGAAAACCTCAACACCTCAGATATCGCGGTAATAGCAAGTCAGAAGGCTATAGAAAGTTCAGGTATAGACCCTGAAACTTTAGATTATATCATCGTAGCCCATAACTATGGTGATGTAAAATCTAATTCCAACCAAAGTGACACTGTTCCTAGTCTTGCCACAAGAGTAAAATCTCATTTAAGGATAAAAAATCCAAAATGTGTAGGATATGATCTTTTATTTGGTTGCCCGGGTTGGATCGAAGGTATGATCCATGCACAGGCTTTTATTAAAGCTGGGATGGCAAAAAAATGTCTTGTTATTGGAGCTGAGGCTTTATCTCGTGTGGTTGACAAACACGATAGAGATTCCATGATTTTCTCTGATGGTGCAGGCGCTGTGATCGTCGAAACTACCAGTGATAAAGAATCTGGAATTCTGTCTCATGCCTCTGCCACTTTCTCATTTCAGGAATCTGAATATATTTATTTTGGAAAATCCAATAGCACTGAGGCTTCTGAAGACGTCAGGTATATAAAAATGCATGGTAGAAAGATCTACGAATTTGCATTAACGAATGTACCTAATGCAATGAAAGAGTGCCTTGAAGAAAGTGGTAAAACAATTAAAGACCTAAAGAAAATTTTCATTCACCAGGCCAACGAAAAGATGGATCATGCCATTATTAATCGTTTCTATAAACTTCATGGATTAACCGCACCAGAAGATGTGATGCCAATGACCATTCACGAACTGGGTAATAGCAGTGTTGCAACAGTACCAACTCTTTTTGACCTGGTTACCAGAGGAAAGATCGAAGGCCAGAAACTTGAAAAAGGGGACATAGTACTATTTGCAAGTGTAGGCGCAGGAATGAATGTGAATGCGATCACTTACGAGATCTAGAATGTACGAGAATAGCTTTCCCGAAAAACGTTATCAAAAGACTTTAGAATTTTTAAAAGAACTTGTGCCTCCACCGGCAAAAGTGCTTGATCTTGGAGTGAAGAATCCTTTCTCAGAGATCATGCAAGAACATGGTTATGAAGTGACCAACACTTCTGGTGAAGATCTTGACAATGACTTTTCAGCAGTAAAGAATGACACTTACGATCTGGTCACTGCCTTTGAGATATTTGAGCATCTTTTAGCTCCTTACAATATTCTTAGAGAGATAAAGGCTGATAAGATCTTGGCTAGTGTTCCCCTTAAATTATGGTTTTCCCCGGCCTATCGCAGTAAAACCGATAAATGGGACCGGCATTACCACGAATTTGAGGACTGGCAATTCGACTGGCTTTTTGAGAAAAGCGGCTGGGAGATCAAGGAAACTTTAAAGTGGACCAATCCTGTTAATAAAATAGGGATCAGACCTATTCTTCGGAAATTTACTCCGCGCTACTATGCGGTTTACGCGGAAAGAACCTAAGCGTCTAAGTCGAAAATTCTATCTTAGCACTTCAAAGTAAAATGAACCTGCCTTGAAGATAGATATTGTTATACCTGCTCATAATGAGGCTAATTTCATAGGCCAGACACTGCAATCCCTGGTCGACCAAAGCTTTCTACCAAATAAGGTAGTTATTGTGGACGACAGCTCTACCGATAACACTTCTGAAGTCGTAGAAAAATTTACCTCCAAATATCCGTTCATCGAACTGGTTAAAAACAATTCTTCAAACGAACATGCTCCCGGAAGCAAGGTTATAAATGCATTTTACAAGGGCTATTACAAACTCGAAGATGAATTTGACGTCATCTGTAAATTCGATGCAGATCTTATTTTTCCGGAAAATTACCTCGAAAAAATAGTCGAGCATTTCAGAAATGATCCAAAAGCAGGAATAGTTGGCGGTTTTTGCAGTATCCAGAGAAAGAACCAGTGGATCCCTGAAAACTTAACCGGTAAGGACCATATTCGCGGAGCACTAAAGGCTTACCGTAAACATTGTTTTATTCAGATAGGAGAATTAAAGCCAGCCATGGGCTGGGACACTGCAGACGAATTACTGGCGAGATTCCATGGATGGAAAGTGGTTACAGATGAAAGCCTGCTCGTAAAACATCTTAGACCTACCGGAATGAATTACTTTGAACATTCAGGCCGTAAACAGGGAGAAGCTTTTTACAGGTTGAGATATGGCACCATGCTTAGCCTTATCGCTTCGGCAAAACTAGCTGCCATGAAAATGAATCCTTTCGCCTTTCTTCATTATGTCTCGGGATACTTTAAGGCCAAAAAGAAAAAACGACCCTTTCTCGTTTCCGAAGAAGAAGGTCGTTTTATTAGAAAATTACGCTGGGCGAATATTCGAAAGAAGATCGCCTAGATTTTATTTATCCAGCATTTCGCTTAGCGGTTTACCTGTGGCGGCGTTAGGGAAAGCGATCCCCAGCATTGCTGAAATCGTAGGTGCAATATCATTAATATATGCCTCCTTATAGGTGCTTCCTTTTTTAACTCCCTTTCCGAAGAAAATAAGAGGCGCATGAGTATCGTAAGAGAAGCCGCTACCGTGAGTTGTTCCGGTCTCAGGGAAAACGATATATCCTGGATCCATTACATAGACCACATCACCACTTCTTTTCTGGTTAAAACCGTTTTCTATCAAACTTCCGATCCCTTTATCAAAAGAACCGCTCTGTAGTTGTTTACGGGTAAACGTCCTTGAGATGTTGTCCTGCTGAAGCAAAAAATGTGCGATCTTATCCTCCAATTCATCAGCATCAACTTTCTCCTTTTCTAATTCAGAATAATTAAAGAAAACCTGACTATTGGAAATATTAGCGATCAATTCTTCAGAATCATATTCTTCAGCAACGAACTGTCCAAGTTTCATGATCAATTCTGAATCCTGAAAATTACCCGCTGGTATCTTTTTTGACTTCAAATAATTTGGAACATCTGCTGCGCCATGATCTGCTGTCAGGAAAACAGTATACTCACCTGCTCCAACAGTTTCATCCAGATAATTCAGAACATCGGCGATTGCAAGATCGAGCCTCATGTAGGTATCCTGTACTTCTTTGGAATTCACCCCAAAATTGTGACCAACATAATCTGTACTGGAAAAACTGAGTGTAAGCACGTCGGTAATATCATCTTTTCCTAGTTGCTCTCCTTTAATTGCCGCTTTTGCAAATTCAGCCGTTAGATCATTTCCAAAGGGAGTGGCTTTGATCAACTCATAATTTCCATTATCGGGAGCGATCTTCTTAAGATCGTAAGGAAATGAAGCCGTTTCCATTCCATTAAATCCACCTTCAAATTCATTGATATCACTTCCACTTTGGAAATAAGTATCTATATTCTTTAAAGGTTTCCATGTTTTTAAGTAGGATTCAGCTTTATCAGACTTATTGAAATCCTGTACCCATTTAGGCAGTTCTTCCATGTAATAGGTACTGCTAATCCAATTTGCCTCTGTTCCTCCATTGAACCAATAAGCAGCATTGGCAGTATGACCTGCCGGCAGAATTGCGCCCCTGTCCTTTAGAGCAACGCCAATAGTTTTACCTTTCATCTGTGTATGCAGCCTGTTCTCGTCTGCAAAAGTGGTAGACAACATTCTATTTGGAGACATTTCTCCTGCTCTAGTTTCCGTACCCAGAGATTGCACCGATGGATCACTTGCACAATAGACAAACTGATCTTCAAATTTATTGAACCAGCTATTGCTGATGATTCCGTGATATGCCGGAGTAGTCCCTGTAAATACTGAAGCATGCCCCGGACCGGTATAGGTAGGCACGTAATTAAAATGAGTGTTCTTGAAGGTGAATCCGTCATTTACAAGACGTTTAAAGCCACCGTTCTCAAACTGGTCCCAGAAACGGGTAAGATAATCGTACCTCATCTGGTCTACTACGATACCTACAACCAATTTAGGTTTATCATTTGTGATTTGCGCTTTTAGAGGCGACAATCCTATTAAGAGTAATAAAGCGAATAAATAGCGTTTCATATGGTTAAAAAATTTAAAACACCTCAAAAATACTAAACTTCAAACGCTAAAGTTTAATTAAGCCGTAAATACTTTAGAACGAAATTTTAGTATTTTAGCTTTTCAAAAATCAATTAATGACCTACCTGCACTCCATTGGGGAATATTTTTTAATGCTTAAGGGAGTTTTTGGCCGAATGACCAAAGGTTCGGTCTTAAAAAACCTTATTTTCAAAGAGATCAACGAGCTAATCATGGGCTCTCTGGGAATAGTTTCATTTCTTTCATTCTTTATTGGAGCCGTTATCGCCATCCAAACCGCTTTAAATTTAAATAACCCATTAATTCCAAAGTCACTGGTAGCTTTTGCAGCACGACAATCTATCATCCTGGAATTTGCACCTACTTTTATATCCATAATTATGGCGGGTAAGGTTGGTTCATTTATAACTTCGAGTATTGGATCGATGAGGGTTACAGAGCAAATAGATGCCCTGGAGGTTATGGGTATTAATTCTAAAAATTACCTGATTTTCCCCAAGATCATCGCCATGCTTACGTATCCATTTGTCATTGCGGTCTCTATGTTCTTGGGAATTGCAGGAGCATATTGTGCAGCCGTGTTTGGTGGTTTTGTGACTTCAGACCAGTTTATAACAGGACTTCAGGACGATTTTGATGGTTTTCATCTTACCTATGCTTTTATAAAAACATTCCTTTTTGCCTTCATTTTAGCAACAGTACCTTCCTATCACGGTTATTATATGAAAGGTGGAGCACTTGAGGTTGGAGAAGCATCAACTACTTCTTTTGTGTGGACCAGTGTAGTTCTAATTGTAACCAATTACTTGGTTACCCAACTCTTATTAAGCTAAGCTATGATACAGGTAAAAAACTTACATAAAGGATTTAACGAGCAGGAAGTTCTTAAGGGTATCAATTATACTTTTGAAAGAGGAAAAACCAATTTGATCATTGGACAGTCAGGTTCAGGAAAAAGTGTTTTTCTAAAATGTATGCTTGGCCTTTTTAAAGCAGATAAGGGAACCATCGAATACGATGGTAAACCATACTCTTCTTTTTCTGATGAGGAACAACGAGAGCTTAGAACAGAAATGGGTATGCTTTTTCAAGGTGGAGCGTTATTCGATTCCATGACCGTAGAAGAAAACGTAATGTTCCCTTTAACCATGTTCACAAAGCAAAGAAAGAGCGAAATGCTTAAAAGGGTTCATGAAGTACTGGAAAGGGTAAACCTTGAAGGCACCGGCAATAAAATGCCCTCAGAGATTAGTGGTGGGATGCAGAAAAGGGTAGCGATCGCAAGAGCGATCGTAAATAAGCCAAAGTACCTTTTTTGTGATGAACCTAACTCAGGTCTGGATCCACAAACAGCGACGGTTATAGATAACCTCATCATGGAATTAACCCATGAGAATGATATTACTACCGTTCTTATTACCCACGATATGAATTCGGTTCTTGAGATTGGCGAAAGGATCGCTTTCTTAAAAGAAGGCGTACTCGCCTGGAAAGGCACCAAGGATGAGATCTTTAAAACAGAAGATGAAGCCGTTACCGAATTCGTCTATTCATCCAATCTATTCCAGAAGGTTAGAAAAGCCCAGCAACAGGGAATGTAATTAACGCACATTCTTAATGGCGAGGGTATCGAGATTTAGTCTCACTTTCATCCACTTCTCAAATTTTTCCTGCTGTTCCTTTAATTCCGAATTCTTTAATTTGGAATTCCAGGTTACGGTAAATGTTGGAATGGTATCCTGCCTGTCGAAATTAGTGGAAATAAGATTTGAATATCCCATCTGTTCAATATTCTCATAATTGATCTTAGCTTCCTTGCTCAGGTCTGAAAATGAAAAGGCATCACCCCTGTATTTTGAAAGCTCTGTTTCCAGCAGCTCTATACGCTTATTCTTATCCTCCAAAGCTTCCTGGTTCTTTACATAAAGATCTTCCAGGATTCCGCTTCTTAGCTCGGTAGACAACCTGTTGATGTCCTGAGTTTGATCTGCACCCTGATGCACGATAAGCTTTGCTTCTTTTAAAGCTTCGATCTCCCCCATTCTTTCCTGCCAGGTTTCGATCGTTCCATAGGGAACCGGGTTACCTATCAAGTATACGTCAATGGTCTTATCCTTAAAGCTGCTGGTAGATTTCAAAGCTTCAGTCCCGGTAAACCGAACTGTTTCTGAAAGGAACTCACGTGCCTTACTCTCAAAAACCTGTTTTCTAAGAAGGTTTACAAATAAGATCACACTTGGGATCATAACAATGATCGCAATGGTCGAAGCGATCTGGGCGGTTCTTTTTCTTCTTCTACTATTGGCATATCTCACTAATGGGAATCCAAGTAGTTTTACTACCACAAAAGTAGAAAGTGCAATAAACACTGCATTAATAGAAAATAGATATAATGCCCCTAAAGCAAATTCCCATTTAGCGTTCGCTATTCCATAGCCCACAGTACATAGCGGTGGCATAAGCGCAGTGGCTATCGCTACCCCGAGGATCACACTGGCAATGGTTCCTCTTTTAGTTTTTGCAATTATAAGAGCCAGACCACCAAAAATAGCTACCAGCACATCAAGAATTGTAGGATAGGTTCTTGCTATAAGCTCTGGTGTTTCTTCTTTCACTGGCGAAACAAAGAAATAAATAGAGGCAGTGATAACACTTAAACCCACCATAATACCCAGGTTAACGAAAGAACGTCTTAAAGTATCCACATCGTTGATCGCAACAGCTAAACCAACTCCAACGATTGGACCCATTAGGGGAGAAATAAGCATGGCACCTATAACAACCGCGGTACTACTAACATTTAGACCAATAGAAGCGACAAAAATTGAAAAGATTAGAATCCAGGCATTATGCCCCTTAAAGGAAATATCTTTTTGAACTGCTTCTACCGTAGATTCCCTGTCTGTATGTTCGTGCAGGTCTAGTAAACGACTAATAAAACTCCTGGCTTTTTTTTGAATTTCCTTAGCGTCTTCCCTTAGGTTATCCTTACCCGGTAGTTTTTCCTTAGTCTCTTTTTTTTCTGTATTTGCCATTTTTATCCTAGATCTTCCCCAAAATCCTTCATCACCTTCTCCCGTATTTGTTTAATTTCCTGTTCTTCAGATTTTGGTACGATCATAAGAACATCTTTATCCTCTACGATGATATAGTCTGAAATTCCCTTTAAAACTACTATCTTTTTATCTGGTGTAGAAATAATATTATTCTCTGAATCGTCGGCCACCAGCCTGGAGTTAATAGAGGTATTCCCATTATCGTCCTGTGGCAATTCTTTCTGAACAGAAGACCAGGTTCCCAGGTCGTTCCAGCTATAACTTACCGGAATCACAAATACCGAATCAGACTTTTCCATGATCCCGTAATCGATAGAAACATTGGCAGCCTTACTATAATTCTCTTCAAGAAAATCTTCTTCCTCTTTTGTATTCCAAACCTCATCTCCTTTTTCAAACAGCCTGTACATTTCCGGAAGATGCTCTTTAAAGCTTTCAACAATGAATTTAGAGCTCCAAATAAAGATGCCGGCATTCCAGACATAATTTCCCTCCTCAAGAAATCTCTCTGCCTGTTTAACCTGTGGCTTTTCAGTAAAACGCTCAACTTTTCTTATTGACTCATCAGAACTTTCGTCATATTTAATATAACCATAGCCAGTATTAGGATGGTCAGGTTCAATCCCAAGGGTAATCAAGCGATCTTCCTCTTCAGCATAATTAAAGGCTTCCTGTATGGAATCCATAAATTCTGCTTCTTCCTTTATCCAGTGATCACTGGGAGCAACAACTATAAGTGAGTCAGGATTCTTTTTCCTGATCTTTAAAGCTCCCAGTAATATACTTGGAGCGGTATTACGCATCTCGGGTTCAGGAACTATCTGTTCATCTTTTACATGAGGAATCTGCTCCTTGACCATATCTACGTACTTCTTATTGGTAAGCACGTAAATATTTTCTGCAGGGATCAATCCCGAAAGTCTTTTAAAAGTAGTTTGAAACAATGTTTCACCTACCCCAAGAATATCTATGAATTGCTTAGGATTAGATGCTTTGCTCGAAGGCCAGAATCGTGAACCAACACCACCGGCCATGAGAATTGCATAATATTTATCTTTTTTAGTCCCAGTCATAATTTCAAACCTTAATTAAATGTACTTCAGCATTGGGCTGAAATAAATATATCCTTCCCGTATCAACTTCCAGACACTCATACCTCTTGATCTTTTTAGGACCTTTTTTAAACGTTTTCCCATTATGGATCTTGAATAAACTTCCGGAAGGGATCTCAAAAATATAGTTTTTATCGTTATCGGGATCAAAACTCTTTAGGGCTACAGATAATTTCGCATCGGTATCACTACTCGCTTTTGGATTTCTGAAATGATTTGCAATGACCGGAAGCAACGAATTCGGAAAAACTTCTGGTCTTATAAAAGGCAACATTAAACTCCTAAAACAATGTTTCCATTCGGCTCCATGAGGTTTAATGGTCCTGCCATACTTTTCAAAAGCGACGAGATGAGCGATCTCGTGAATACTGGTGATCAAAAACCTGTATTTATTCAGATTCGCATTGATGGTGATCTGCTGTGAACCATCTGGCATTCTCCTATAGTCCCCGTGCCTGGTAACACGTTCATTCACGATCTTGAGATGAACTCCGTTCATTTTAATGAGTTCTGAAACAGGTTCCACGGCATTTACCGGCAGGTATTTAGCAAGAATATCTCTCATGCTTTAGGGTGTGCTGTTGGACACCTGCAGAATTTTACCATTATAGAGCTTATGTCCTTTCAGGCTGAAATCTGCTATATATTCAGCCATTTCTCTTGCCGAAACCGGAGCTTCGTAACCTGGAAATGCCTCTTCCAGCATTTCAGTTTGAACCGCTCCCAATGCCAGGGCATTAAAAGATGGACCACTTTCTTTATATTCTTCGGCCAGTAACTCTGTAAGAGTAAGCACTGCGCCTTTACTACTACTATATGCCGCCAGTCCCGGAAATTTCATACTTCCCTGGATGCCTCCCATACTACTAATCGTCAAAACATGCGAATCCTTATGCATAAATGGGAGTAGTTTCCTGGTAACCTCGGCTACTCCAAAAACATTCACTTTATAGACTTCACTGAAGTCTTCCCATGTAGAATCTGCAAAAGGTTTATTTAAAAGAGCCCCGGCATTATTAATAAGCACATCTACTTTAGAATCCCAGTGATGCACTATATAATTTTCAGCTTTCAAATGGCTGTCTTCGCTGGTAATATCAAAAGAAAAAGCTTTTACATTCTCCAGTCCCAGGTCTGTTACCGGCTTTTCATTTCGGGAAAGTGCCAGCACATTATATCCCATTCCGGCAAAAATAGAGACCATTTCAAAACCTATTCCCCTACTTGTACCGGTTATAACTATATTTTTCATTATAAATTCATTTTGATTTCCCTGTCTGCTGTATTAGCTATTTTCTGTATACCCGGGATAAGATCCTCTATTAGATCTGCCATATGCTCCGCATCCAGAAATTCCGCTTCATCATCTACGTGATGATAATAGGGATAGTTTGAAAAATCGAATGTAGAGATGGTTTGAGCAGGCACATTGAATTCTTTATAGAAAGGATAATTATCACTTCTCTTAAATAGGTTCATCTGGCCAGCCTGTGGCAGGAACCCCAATACCTTATCTCCACCCGAATATTCATTGAATTTTTCAGCAAGGTTAGACCTGTCAAAACCGGTTATATATGCCTTATAATCCTTAGCTTTCATAGGCACTCCTATCATTTCCAAATTGATCATGGCATAGAGGTCTATACCTTCTTCTTTTAATCTTTCGGCAAGATGCTCAGAACCTTTAAGTCCCATTTCTTCGCCAGAAAATAAGGCAATAATGATGCTTCTCTTGTTATCATTTGAAATTGCTAAATGTTTTGCGAGCTGAAGAACTCCTACCGTACCTGCAGCATTATCATTCGCACCATTAGCAATATTATCCCCATCTACGGCTTTACCATTTCCTATATGATCGTAATGTGCCCCTAAAAGAATATATTCATCCTTGAGGTTCTCATCTGTTCCTTCAAGAAGACCTACAACATTATAACCTTTACGGTCATTAACCTGAAAATCGTCTCTGTATGTATCAAAATAAGGGCTAATACCAGCTTCTTTAAAATGCTCTTCTATATATTTCGCAGCCTTTTCTATCCCTTCACTCCCGGTTTCTCTACCGGCGAGTTCATCTGAAGAAAGATAATTGAGATCCTTCTGAACTTCCTCAACTGAAACTTTATTTGAATTAGTTTTTGAAGATTGGGCGGTACTTATTTGAAACAAAAAGAGCATTATCAATAATGCGCTGAAACGTAGTGTGATCTTATTTTTTCTCATATTGCTAAAGATAAAAAAATCCCGCGATTAAGCGGGATTCAATATATTATTAGAAGCTTGAATTAAGCCAGCATAGTCACTGGATTCTCAAGATACGTTTTTAAGGTTTGTAAAAATGCAGCTCCTGTTGCGCCATCTACTGTTCTATGATCACAGGCAAGAGTAAGTTTCATAGTATTACCAACTACGATCTCACCATTTTTAACCACCGGCTTCTCTACGATCGTACCTACAGAAAGGATAGCAGAGTTCGGCTGATTAATAATACTTGTAAATTCTACAATCCCGAACATTCCAAGGTTGGAAACAGTAAAAGTACTTCCTTCCATCTCGGCTGGCTGGATCTTTTTATTTCTTGCTTTCCCGGCAAGATCTTTCACATTACCTCCAATTTGAGTAAGTGACATTTGATCTGCAAACTTTAAAACTGGAACTACAAGTCCCTCTTCAACCGCTACGGCAACACCCATATGGATATGCTTGGCGATCTTCATGGTATCGCCCGTCCACTGGCTATTTACCTGCGGATGCTTTCTTAGAGCCATAGCAGATGCTTTAATAACCATATCGTTGAATGAAACCTTTACATCTGGCATTTCATTGATATGCTTACGTGAAGCCATTGCGTTCTCCATATCTACCTCTATAGTAAGGTAATAATGCGGAGCAGTAAATTTAGATTCTCCAAGACGCTTGGCGATCACCTTACGCATTTGAGAATTCTTGCGCTCCTCGAAACTTTCTTCTCCTGCAGGAGTATAAGGTTGTACAGAGGCAGTCGTTTTCTCCGCTGATTCAGCTTTAGCTTCAGCAGCAGGTTTATTCTCTGCGCCTTTAAAGTTCTCTATATCTTTCTTTACAATTCTTCCGTTCTCACCAGAACCTGAAACTTCAGAAAGATCGATGCCCTTATCTTCTGCCATTTTCTTAGCAAGTGGAGAAGCAAAGATTCTACCGCCGTCTTTAGTTTCGGTTTGGGATTTAGTTTCTTTTTTATCTGAGGAATCATCTGAAGACTCTTCAGATGACTCTTCTTTATCCTTAGATTCAGATGAAGACTTAGAAGACTTTTTAGCTCCTCCTCCAGAAGTATCAATTTTAGAAACATCTGTTCCTTCCGGACCAATAATTGCAAGAAGACTATCTACCTTTGCAGATTCACCTTCCTGTATACCGATCTTTAAAAGAGTACCATCGTAGAAAGATTCGAATTCCATTGTTGCCTTATCGGTTTCGATCTCAGCAAGGATATCACCCTCTTCAACTTTATCGCCTTCCTGCTTAAGCCATGTTGCCACGGTTCCTTCTTCCATGGTATCGCTTAAACGTGGCATTTTAATAATTTCTACTCCTTCAGGCAGTTCCCCGTCTCCTTCTTCGGAATCATCAGAATCATCAGAATCGTCATCAGACTTAGATTCTTCTTTTGAATCCTTTTCCTCTGATTTATCCTCTTCCTTGTCTGAAGAATCTCCGCTTTCAGCTTCTTTTAAAAGGTCTGAAATATCTTCACCTTCCTCACCAATTATAGCAAGTAGTGCATCAACCGGTGCTCCGTCTCCTTCTTCAACTCCAATATGCAGCAAAGTACCTTCATAGAAAGACTCAAACTCCATCGTCGCCTTATCGGTTTCGATCTCGGCAAGAATATCTCCCTCTTCTACTTTATCTCCTTTTTGTTTCAGCCACTTTGCAACGGTACCTTCTTCCATGGTATCGCTCAAACGTGGCATTTTGATTACTTCTGCCATAGTTTAATCTAATTTATGTGCTAGAAACGGATAATTTTCCTGTTCGTAAACAACGTCATACATTACATTCTTATCAGGGAAGTCAGATTCATCTGCGAATTTCTCACATTCAGCAACCTTCTCCTTAACGCGTTTATCGATCTCTTTAATTTCTTTATCTGAAGCGTATTTCTTCTCCTTAATAATATCACGAACCTTGGTAATAGGGTCCAGTTTCTGATATTCAGCAACCTCATCCTTGGTACGGTACTTTTGAGCATCACTCATAGAGTGACCTCTATAACGGTACGTCTTTAATTCCAGGAATGTAGGACCATTACCTTTTCTTGCTCTTGTGATCGCTTCGTCCAGAGCTTCAGCAACCTTCACAGGATCCATCGCATCTACAGGACCACAAGGCATTTCATAACCATTACCTAATTTCCAGATCTCAGTATCTTTAGAAGTACGGGCAACTGAAGTTCCCATGGCATAACCGTTGTTCTCTACACAGAAAACTACTGGAAGGTTCCAGTTCACGGCCATGTTCAAAGTTTCATGAAGAGATCCCTGTCTTACAGCACCATCACCCATAAAAGTTAGGGTCACGTTATCTCTTTTGTGATATTTATCTGCAAAGGCAAGTCCGGCTCCTAGAGGTATCTGTCCTCCAACGATTCCGTGACCACCATAAAATCTCTGCTCTTTGGCAAAAATGTGCATGGAACCACCTAGTCCCATTGAAGTACCTGTCTTCTTACCATAAAGCTCTGCCATCACTCTTTTTGGGTCTACTCCCATCCCGATTGGCTGAACGTGGTTACGGTAAGCGGTGATCATACGATCTTTTTCAAGATCCATTGCATGAAGTGCACCAGCTAAGATAGCTTCCTGCCCATTATATAAATGTAAAAACCCTCTAACTTTCTGTTGAATATAAACCTGCGCAAGCTTATCCTCGAATTTGCGCCAAAACAACATATCCTCGTACCACTTTAAGTATGTGGCTTTTGTAATTTTCTTCATCTAAAATTTATATTTAAAGGCCAGACAGATTGGTTTTGCCAAGCGGATAACAAAAATACTATTTTCGTTAAGAAACGAAAACAGTTTTGTAGCAAAAAATAACGAAAACCTTATAGACAGGAACTATCAAAAATTAATGGCAGCAGATCCTTTACAGAATCGGCTTTTACCACTTTTCCCGTTTCCCCCATAAAATATAATTCGATAGGTTCTTCCTGCTTGACTTCATATTCAACTAAAGCCTGTCTGCAGGCCCCACATGGCGGTACTGGAGAAACAACCTGATGCCTCATGGATTTCGCAGAAATAGTGATCTTTAAAATCCTGGTTTCGGGAAATTTTGCTCCGGCAAAATAAACCGCTGTTCTTTCAGCACATAATCCAGAAGGATACGAAGCATTTTCCTGGTTACTACCAACTACAATTTCATCATTTTCCAAATAAATTGCAGCTCCCACCTTAAATTTGGAATAAGGAGCATAAGCAGTATCTCTAACTTCAATAGCTTTCTGCATCAATTCCTGAACATCCTCTGGAGTTTCATCGATAGAATCATATACCTCAAGGCGTGAAGTAATAGTAAGTGGCTTCATATATATTAATTGGAGAGACAAGGTAACAGAAAACACATGGGTTTCCAGTACCTATAAGATAGTTTTAAGATTTTTGATAATTCTAATTAGTGAAGCTGTCACCAAAATTAAAACTTAGTCCGAATCTAAGTGTTCCCTCTAAAGGACTCGGAACAGACGAAGTTGAAAATAAATAAGAAGCATCGATCACAATAGATTCATAAGCGAATCCTGCTCCTAGAGAAAAGAATCTCCTGAAACCTTTTTCCTCGCTTTCATTAAAATAACCAGCTCTCAAGGCAAATTTATCCTGATACCAGTATTCTGCCCCTAATGCCAGGGTAACTTCTTTAAGCTCTTCTGAAAAACCATCTGGCGCGTCACCAAATGATTTGAAGATACCTTCTATAGAACCTATATCATTATATTCCTGATCGTCTTCAGCATCTATATCTCCATCACCATCAAAATCCTGTGGAGTAGGCACTAATAATTTATTGAATTCTACATAAGTCCCCAGACGGTTATCTGCATCGAATATAAAATCGAAGCCGGCTCCCAGTTTCAGGTTTGTCGGGATAAAGTTCTCCTGCCCGGCATCATCATATTTCATTTTAGGTCCAATATTAGAAATATTGGCACCCAACCTCCATCTGGCATCAAAGTTACTAAGGGTTAATTGTTCTCCTTCATAAAAAGCAGCGACATCAACACCAAAAGTAGATGCAGCACCAAGGTCTTCAAGATCCTGTAAACCCAGATCTGACCTTAAATACCTACCAGCAACGGCCATAGAGAAAGTCTCACTTAATTTCAAGGCATAGGAGACATCAAGAGTAACATCATTTGGATTAACTGTATTCGGGAATTGTTCAAAAGTTTCCCTGGTTTCAATATTACCAAGACTAAAATATCTTAAACTCGCAGACATTGCGCTACGATCATTGATCTTATGAAAATAATTAAGGCTTCCCAGAAATATATCATTTACAATTTCGCTCAGGTAAGGAGTATAGGTAACCGCAACTCCATTTTCCCTTGTAGCGAAAGCATACTTGGCTGGATTCCATTGTTGCGAGAACACATCTGGCGAGGTTGCTACACCCTGATCACCCATTCCGGCAGCACGCGCATCTGCTGCTACCAGTAGAAATGGAACAGCAGTAGTTATCACCCTATCCCGATCGTTCTGTGCAAAAATTGAAAAGTCGGCAAACAAAACTGCCGTTATCAAAAAGAATGTAATTTTTTTCATTATCGTAGTTAATGATAAACAAATATATAGTAATATTCCTGTTAAGAAAGAACCATTGTTCGAAAAAGCTTTCTTAATTAGGTAATTCCAGTAAAATCAAATTGATAAAAAAATTAGGGGTTATTGAATATAACTCAATTTAATTGAATTTATTGCAATGAAGAGACAAGTGGCACTTAAATTCGATAAAAATGACAAACCCAGACAATTTTCCGGAATGTTTACCGTTTAATTTTGTCATGGATTTTCAACCCATAAAACCTTAGAAATAAACCGAATATAAAACAAAGTTAGGTTATAGCATATCAGAGAGTTATAGGAATTTCCGGACTTTTAGAATTAACAAAATAATCTTGTACATTTATCGTTAATTAGTATATTGCAAAGCCTAAATTTCTATCATAAAGAAGGAAATAATATGAATTTGAATGTAGCTTTAAAAGGCGTTATTGCTGTAGTTTGCGGCCTTAGTTTACTTAGCTGTAATAAATCCAATAATTACAAAAACACCTCCAGAGCCACCGGTTGGGATATAAATTCTGACGAAGGTGGATTTCAATACAACACAGATTACAAGGAACAGGAAGCTGCTCCGGGTCTGGTTTTTGTTGAAGGCGGAACCTATACAATGGGACGTGTACAGGATGATCCTATGCACGATTGGAACAACACTCCAACGCAACAACACGTGCAATCCTTCTATATGGATGAGACCGAAGTTACCAACAAGATGTACCTTGAATATCTTGACTGGTTAAAACGCGTTTTCCCTCCGGAAGAAGAAAATTACAAGAATATTTATAACGGTGCGTTACCAGACACTCTAGTATGGAGAAACAGACTTGGTTACAATGAAACCATGGTGACCAATTACCTGCGTCACCCGGCCTATGCTGAATATCCAGTAGTAGGAGTTAGCTGGATCCAGGCTGTGGAATTCAGTAAATGGAGAACAGACAGGGTTAACGAACACCGTCTAGAAGAAGAGGGATTCATTAAAGAAGGAGCCCACATCACAGATGCTAATGCATCTTCAACTTTTAACACAGAAACTTATATCCACACTCCAAGCAAAGCTTACGGTGGTAATACTGAAGTTAGCCAGGGTGGAGATAAATCTCAGGACAGATTAAGCGAAACCGATGAAGCTGGCAACCCAGTCAAGAAGATTTATCCTGGTCGTGAAAGCGGACTTATCTATCCTGAATACAGACTTCCTACAGAAGCTGAGTGGGAATACGCTGCACTTGGACTTGTTGGAATTAGAAATTATAATACTTACAGAGGTAGAAAAAAATACCCATGGGATGGACAGTACACCAGAAACGGTGATGTTAAGAAAATGGGAGATCAGTTAGCCAACTTCAAACAAGGAGATGGTGATTATGGTGGAATCGCAGGATGGAGTGATGATGGAGCAGATATCACTGCAGAAGTAAAGAGCTACGAGCCTAACGATTTTGGTCTTTACGATATGGCTGGAAACGTTTCTGAATGGGTAGCCGATGTTTACCGACCTATAGTTGATGATGAATTTAATGATTTCAACTACTACCGTGGTAACGTTTATACCAAACACGCTATAAACGAAGACGGAACAGTTAAGGTTGTAGGTACAGACGATGTTGTGTACGACACTCTAAGTAATGGTAAACTAGTTGCAAGAAACCTTCCAGGTGAAATTGCTCAGGTTCCGGTTACTGAAGAAGACACTTACATGAGAACTAACTTTACTGAAAGTGATCAGAGAGACTTTAGAGATGGCGATAAAAGCTCTAGCAGATATTATCAGCCATTCCAGGAAGTAGATGAAGATCCTTCTAAAAGAATGTATAACTCACCTACTTATGATAACTTCACTTACGCAGATAGTTCCGCTGAAGAAGGAATTACCTCAAGAGGTTATGATAAAGAGAAAAGAACTAGCCTTATTAGCGATGAAGTAAGAGTTTATAAAGGCGGTAGCTGGAGAGACCGTGCTTACTGGCTGGATCCTGCTCAACGTCGTTATTTCCCTCAGGATATGGCAACAGATTATATTGGTTTCAGAAATGCGATGTCTAGAGTTGGATCTAAATCTTTAGATAAGAACAAGACTGCAAGAAGCAATTAATATTTTTCAATATAAATTATACTTAAAGCCCTAACTTGTTTAGGGCTTTTTTAATAGATTTATTTTATGAATACAGCCAGACTCCACCAACGATTCCTGCTTTGCTCAGGCGCAGATACAGACACGAGGAAAATCCGTAAAGACAGCATGTTTTTCGCTCTCAAAGGCGATAACTTTAACGGCAATGAATTTGCCGAGCAAGCCCTTAAAAGTGGAGCCAGATACGCCATTGTAGACGATAAGAATTACGCAAAAAACAAGGAAGAGTATATTGTAGTTAAAAACAGTCTTGAAGCATTGCAAAAGCTAGCAATCTTTCATAGAAATTATCTGGGTATTCCTATCCTTGCCATTACCGGAAGCAACGGTAAGACAACTACCAAAGAACTGGTGAACGCTGTTATTTCTCAAAAATTCAGAACGGTTGCAACAAAAGGAAACCTAAATAATCATATTGGGGTGCCGCTAACTCTCCTATCGATGGATGATCAAACGGAATTTGGGATCGTTGAAATGGGAGCAAATCATCAACTAGAGATAGAGTTTTTATGCACCATAGCAAATCCAGACTATGGATATATCACAAATTTTGGAAAGGCACACCTGGAAGGTTTTGGTGGAGTTGAAGGAGTCATTAAAGGGAAAACCGAATTATACAGATATCTACAAGAGAAAAACAAACTACTCTTTCTAAACCTGGATGATGAAATTCAGAAGAAGCAGGAAATTTATAGTCATACTTTTAGCTTTGGAGAAAGCAGGCTGGCAGATGTTAAACTTAAATATCAAAAAGGTCTTTCTAACGCACAATTACATTACAATCAAACAGATTTTAAAAGCCAGCTGACTGGCGATTATAACGCAACCAACATGGCCGCTGCCTTATGCATAGGCCTTTATTTTAAAGTGGAGTTCTCAAAGATCCAAAGCGCCATTGAAAATTATATCCCTTCTAATAATAGATCACAAATTATCAAAAGCGGCACTAACGTTATTATCATGGACGCCTATAACGCCAATCCAACCAGCATGCATGCTGCCCTGGAAAATTTCAAAAACCTGAAAACAGAAAAACAAAAAATAGTGATCCTGGGAGATATGTTTGAATTGGGTAGTGCAGCAGCCACAGAGCATCAGGTGATAGCCAACTATATCTCCAATAGCAATTTTTCTGAATCTTATTTTCTTGGAGAAAATTTTAAGAATACAGACACCAGCAGCGACTTCATTTTCAAATTCAGAGATTTTGAAAAATTAAAGGAACATCTGGACGAAAGTGACTTTCAAAATTGTTACTTCCTGATCAAAGGCTCTAGAGGAATGGCTATGGAGAGAGTTTTAGAAAGTCTCCAGGTATATTCAGGAAGCAATAATTAAGCTTTTATTCTTCAGACGATTTACGGGTGGAATGCAGCATATCCAGTTTCCACCCATTTTTTGTTCTTACAGCAATGGCACTCTCAAGCCATTGTCGCTCTCCAACTACCTCTCCGTCCTTAATAAAGGTTGCAGTGTTGTGATAAGCTATCCACGCAGTGTTATCTTTTATCTTTACTTCAATAAATTCGAATTCATTTTTACGTTTTCTACCCTGAAGATCATAAGAAGACAGTTCACTTTTTATACGCTCCATATCCCAGACTTCTCCCACCTCAAGAAGTAAAAAATCACTGGTAAAATATGTATCCAGCTTATCAATATTCATCTCTGAAAAGATATCATCAAAAGAATTCTGTATCAAATCTTTTAGCTGCTGCTCATCTGAAGGATTCTGGGCACTAAGATGTATAGTAAAAAACAAAAGCGGAAGTAAGAGTATTTTTTTCATATCCAGGATTCGATTTGATGTCAAGATACTTCATTTTACCAAATAAAAAACCTCGTGGATTTCACGAGGTTTAATAATGTGAAGTGTACTGGATTCGAACCAGTGACCCCTACCCTGTCAAGGTAATGCTCTGAACCAACTGAGCTAACACTCCTATTGCAGCCCAAATATATTAAAAAGAATTATCCTGAAATACTTAATAAGTGCAGATGATTAAAATAAAAAAGGCTTCCATTTCTGGAAGCCTTTTCTTGTTCTGTGGGCGCGAAGGGATTCGAACCCCTGATCCTCCCGATGTGCAATCGGGATGCTCTCTAGCAATTAAACCTCCTTATCTATCAAAGCTTCAATCATCTTCCTACTCTTCCAAAGCTTTATTTGCTTTTCCCGTTTAAAAGCATCCTCCTTTCTTTCGTACTCTTCTGAATATATTAACGTCCAATCCCTGGCTTTTGAAGTAAAACCTGCAGAAGAATTTAAATGTTTTTCTAGGCGTTTTTGCAAATTACCTGTTGCACCGACATAAAATCGATCTAGCTTCTTTGAGAACAGTATATAAAGATGGAAAGGCATTAGGATAAATATACCCTTAAAAATAGAATTCAATACTAATCATAAATAAAAAAGGCTTCCATTTCTGGAAGCCTTTTCTTGTTCTGTGGGCGCGAAGGGATTCGAACCCCTGACCCTCCCGATGTGAAATCGGGATGCTCTCTAGCAATTAAACCTCCTTATCTATCAAAGCTTCAATCATCTTCCTACTCTTCCAAAGCTTTATTTGCTTTTCCCGCTTAAAAGCATCCTCCTTTCTTTCGTACTCTTCTGAATATATTATTGTCCAATCCCTGACTTTAGAAGTAAAACCAGAAGAAGAACTTAAATGTTTTTCTAAGCGTTTTTGCAAATTACCCGTAGCACCGACATAAAATCGATCTAGTTTCTTTGAGAACAGTATATAAAGATGGAAAGGCATCAGGATAAATATACCCCTAAAAACAGAATTCAATACTAAGCATAAATAAAAAAGGCTTTCATTTCTGAAAGCCTTTTCTTGTTCTGTGGGCGCGAAGGGATTCGAACCCCTGACCCCTTGGGTGTAAACCAAGTGCTCTGAACCAACTGAGCTACGCGCCCTTCATGATTGCGGATGCAAATATATTAAAAATCACTTACCACAAGTATAAAATTTTAATGATTTTCAATTAAAATTTCAGGCATTAAAAAAGGCCTCCATTCCTGGAAGCCTTCTCTTGTTCTGTGGGCGCGAAGGGATTCGAACCCCTGACCCCTTGGGTGTAAACCAAGTGCTCTGAACCAACTGAGCTACGCGCCCTTGCGTGATTGCGGATGCAAATATAGACTAGATTTTCAATTACACAAAACAATTTCAGCGAAAAATTGAATTAATTTTTCAGACTGAAAATAAAATCCGGCAATCAAAAAAAAGCCCTGAACTAAGTAGTTCAGGACCAGTTTTTTATTTCATTAACTCAGGTACATTCCTGTAAACATAATCGGCATGCTTCCCGGTAAAAATTTTACCCATTTCTTCCATGAAGGCTGTTCTCTCCCCTTCATCCTTCCAAACAGATTCAGCAATCTTACCTTCTTCATCAAAAAATTCTTCGATCTCTCCAAGGCTGTCAAAGACGAATACCTCACTCATTTCCCTGCTATTAGATCCCCATAGATGCCTGTGGGTGTAATAGCCCTTAAGCTTTTTACTCTTTTTGGTTACCTTTTCGTAATACTCTCTGAATTTTTCCGGAGAACCTTCTCCATTCATGGCAAGATCACTGCTTCGAACATAAAAGATACGAGACTTACTGGTATCACCTGTTTCCGGGATCATATAGTTCATAGACTGGTAGATCTCATCATTATGGTCTGGCGCATAATAGCTAGCCTGCTTTTCGAAGAATGCAGCTCTTGCATCTTCGTTTGGCCAACCTTTTTCAATTAGCTCCTGATTTATCTCATTAGCTTTTTCAATATCAGCCCAGGTCTTATATACATTTACAAGTACGACCTCTGAATTGTCTGGAGTGAAATAATGTGTATAAACACCAGAGCTTAAGATTAGATCATTCTTACTGGTCACCTTATCGAAATACTCCTTTTCTGTTTCCAGCCAATCTGAAAAATCGGCATCTGGATTATCACTCCAATGTGTGGTGGTCATGGTAATGTACACCGGCTCGTAAGGCTGATCATTTTGTTCCTGGGCTACGGCATTTCCGCTTAAGGAAACAAATAGCACCAAAACTAATAGTTTTGCAATTGTCTTCATTTTTAGTTGAATTTATTAGTGAATAATATCCACAGCTAAATAGTCAACTCAAGAGTAGGGATGGGTTATAACAACGGAAAGTTAAGTGACAGACCGGGGGAAATGAATCTAGTTAACTGTTAAACAATACCTTATAAAGATAGGCGAAATTTTTATTCCACCTAATATTCGATCATATTACTTCGGCAACCGTAAAGTTACTGCCTCCTATAAAAATAAGATCATCTGCTAAAGCAGCGCTCTTAGCGGCCATAAATGCATCCTGAACAGATTCATAAATATCCCCTTCTAATCCATATTTTAAGGCCTCTGCCTGCAGTAAATTAGCTTTCAGACCTCTTGGGACGTCTGGTTTTGAAAAGTAAAATTTAGCCTCTTTAGGAAACATTGGTAAAACCGTAGAAAGGTCCTTATCATTTACCACTCCTATCACCATGTGTAACTGCCTGTAGTTTTCGTTTTTCAATTGTTTCAGGACATATTGCAGCCCCTCAGCATTATGTGCGGTATCACAGATCACTTTTGGAGCATCTTGAAGTATATCCCACCTACCGCGTAGACCGGTATTGGTTTTCACATTTTCAAGTCCATCTGCAATAGCTTTCTCATCTATTTTCCAGCCAAGGTCTTTCAAAACCTTTAAAGAAGACAGAACAGTCCTTAAGTTCTTCTGCTGATAATCCCCTCGCAGATCTGTAGAGTAATCAGGTAAGTTAAAGTCTTCAGCAAAGAATATTCTAGCACTTTTCTCTTGCGCTTTCGATTGAAAAATAGAAATTGTTTCCTCTTGTTTTTCTCCAATAACTACCGGTATTCCTTCTTTAATAATTCCTGCCTTTTCACCTGCGATCTCGCTAAGATTAGTTCCCAGAAAGGCGGTGTGGTCAAGGCCGATATTGGTGATCACTGAAAGTTCGGGGGTAATTATATTGGTAGAATCCAACCTTCCTCCCATACCCGTCTCGATGATGGCGATATCAACTTTTTCCCTGGCAAAATAATCGAAGGCCATTCCCACGGTCATTTCAAAAAAGCTCAATTTGTTCTCCTCCAGAAAAACCTGATTGTTTTCAATGAATGCCACTACATTCGCTTCCGGGATTACCTTACCATTAATCCTGATCCTTTCTCTGAAATCCTTTAAATGAGGTGAGGTATACAGACCCGTCTTGTAGCCTGCAGCCTGAAAAACTGAAGCCAGCATATGACTAACTGAACCCTTACCATTGGTTCCAGCCACATGAATACTTCTGAAATCATTTTCAGGATGACCTAAATGTTCGGCAAGTTTTATGGTGTTGGAAAGGTCCTTTTTGAAGGCCTGCTTTCCGATTCTTTGAAACATCGGTAACTGCTGAAACATCCATTCAACAGTTTCTTGATACGTTTTCACTTATTCCGTGAGTTTAAAATCGTAGATAATCGTTCCCACCTGGGTGGCAGGAGCATTTGAATCGCTGTTGAATCTTGTAGCGAGAGCGGCTCGTTTTGCCGGTCCGGTTAAACAGGCGGCACTATTGGTAGTACCCTTCATTCCAGGCTGTGCGCTTATAACACGACCAGACTGGTCTACAACGATCTTAACCACAACAATCCCTGATTCGTTACAATCCTGTACGAACTTTTCCTTGTTCAGAGCCTTTCTTCCACCAAGTCGGTAATTCCCATCACCATCCAATCCGGCACCCTGGCCATAATATGAACTGGCCTTAGGATCACCATCTGGGCTACCTTTATCTCCAGCGACGTTATCATTGCCTTCACCACCGGTAGCAGTTCCAGATCTTTCCGGACCGTTAAGGATACTGCTTAAAGCATCGTTCGTTGATTTATCTGGTTTAGGCTCAGGTTTCTTAACAGGTTCAGGATCCTTTTTAGGTTCAGGCTGCTTGGTTTCAACCGGAGTTGGCTCCTTTTTCTTCTTTTCTATAACCGGCGCTTCTTCAATATCCTGGGTCACGACTTCTTTTTCGATCACAGGTTCAGACTTTACAGGCTGCGCAGCTACTTTTTTTGGAGCAGATTTAACCGGCTCTTTAGGCTGCTCATTTCCCGATCCAACTTCTGAAGTCCCGAAATTTATAGCAATCCCACTTTCTGGCGGCGGATCTAAATAAGTAAGGCCGAAAAATATCAAAAGAAGGATCAGCAGTACATGCAGCACTACTGTAATGGTAAAAGATTTCTTCTCATGTTTAGTTTCCAGCAACGACATTCTATTCAGGTTTAACCGCTAATACGATCTTGTAACTATTTCTATTTGCGATATCCATAACATTTACCGCTTTCTCTATAGGCACTCCTTCTTCCACCCTTAAGATGATAGTAGGATTCTCCTCACCGGCAAGACGGGTTTTCAGAGTAGATTCCAGTGCGCTATTACTTATTCTCTCGCTATTTATATACACCTGAAGATCTTTGGTAATACTAACCGAAAGCGTTTGCTTACTGGTAGTTTTACCTTTCGCCTTTGGTAAAATAAGGTCAAGTGCTTCAGGAGTTATAGCCGGAGAGGTTAGCATGAAAAAGATGAGCAGCAGGAAAACCACATCTGTCATCGAGCTCATGCTAAACTCTGGGCTTATTTTATTTCTTCCTCTTAAATTCATATTAAGCAGGTTCGTTTAGAAGGTCAAGGAAATCTACCGCGGTAGCCTCCATTTGATGTATCACTTTATCTGTTTTCACCACGAGGTGGTTATAACCTATATAAGCGATAATACCTACAATTAAACCTGCAACGGTAGTGGTCATGGCAGTATAGATCCCTTCTGCAAGAGCACCCATTTGAGCCTGGCCGCTACTGGTCGCCAATTCATGAAATGCAAGCACCATACCAATCACAGTTCCAAGGAACCCGATCATCGGGGCAGCACCAGCTACGGTTGCCAGGATACTAACGTTCTTTTCGAGTTTATAGACCTCAAGACGACCTGCATTTTCTATCGCAGTGTTAATGTCTTCTAACGGACTTCCGATCCTGGAGATACCTTTTTCGGTTAATCTTGCCACCGGAGAATCACTTTGAGCGCAACGCATCTTGGCAGATTCAATATTACCGTTAAGAACGCTATCCTTGATCTGCAACATAAAATTCTTATCTACCTTACTTGCTGCCTTAATGGCGAACAATCTTTCAAAATAAATGTAAACCGCTGCGAATAAGAGAACAAAAAGAATGATTATAATAATCTGACCTCCAAGACCACCACTAAACATGAGGTCGAATAATGATAAGGTCTTTTCTTCTACGATCGGCTCTGCCGTCTGTGCAGCTTCGGCTACCTCGTCCTGCTGAAAAAAGTTAAGCATATGTATAAATGGGTTTTTTAATGTAACGTGCTTTAATGATATTAATTGTCAACCAAATTTAATTAATCAGCATTAGGCTTTTACTGAAAGAAAAAAATGTTTGCACAAACTTTTAAACAAGCTGTTTTAGAGCAACTTCGAAAGCTGTTTTACTAATATTGGTCTTACTGCTGTTATTGTCGAAGGTATTCTGAATGGCGTTCTTTATAGTCATTGAAGTATCGTTAAATATAGCCTCATCGGTCATCTGAACTCTTCTTTCCATAAAGTAAGCGAATACTCTGGCCATTCCACAATTCGAAATAAAGTCTGGGATCAAGCTTACGCGCTCATCGGTGTATTCCATAATAGGGCCAAAGAAGATCTCCTTATCGGCAAAAGGAACGTTTGCTCCACAAGAAATAACCTCCAGTTTTCTATCTATAAGATTAGTGATCTGGTCTTTAGAGATAAGTCGTGAAGCTGCACACGGAGCGAAGATCTCTGCATCTAGCTTCCAAACTTTTTCGTTGATCTCTTCAAAAGGAATTACATTATCATGTCGTAGAGCATTCCCGTCTTTATCCAGGAACATCTGTTTGATCTCTTCAAAACTGAATCCTTCTTCATTGATCAATCCACCGGCGCGATCTATAATTCCAACGATCTTAGCTCCCATTTGGGCAAGATAATAAGCAGCTGCGGAACCAACATTTCCAAAGCCCTGAACGATCGCTCTTTTTCCTTTAATATCACCACCGTAAATAGTGTAATAATGGTGTACAGCTTCTGCCACTCCATAACCGGTGATCATATCTGCCACGGTATATTTTCTAGTCACATCGGGCGAAAAATTAGTATTCTCCAATACCTTGATCACCCCCTGTCTTAGCTGGCCTATCCTGTTAATTTTATCGGCTTCTGTAGGTTGGAAATGCCCGTTAAAGACACCTTCCTGCGGATGCCATACTCCACAATCTTCAGTAATTGGAATAACTTCATTGATCTCATCTACATTAAGATCACCACCAGTACCATAGTAACTTTTCAATAATGGAGAAACTGCTTTATACCAACGTTCTAAAACCCCTTTTTTACGTGGATCTGCCGGATCGAAATTGATCCCAGATTTAGCACCACCAATTGGAGGTCCTGAAACCGTAAATTTCACTTCCATGGTTTTAGCCAGTGAAAGTACTTCGTTCTGGTCTAAACCTTTTCTCATTCTGGTTCCTCCACCGGCAGCTCCTCCTCTAAGGGAATTAATTACTGTCCAGCCTTCGGCCTCTGTTTCAGAGTCTTTCCAGTTAAAAACAATTTCGGGTTCTTTATTCTCGTATACTTTGAGTAATTCTTTCATTTTTGAATTATTTTGAAGCAAATATATAAAACTAAGCAGGCTACATTTGGAATTTGGCAAAATATTCAGGGTTCATAAACTCTGCCCGAAGAATGATCCATTTTTGCACCTGTAACCGAGCTAAGGACATTTACTTCATCCCTTAATTTTAGAACACCAAGAAGGGCAAATATCAAAGCTTCTTTAAAGTCTATCAACTGCTTTTCTGGGATTATAAAAGTACAGGCAGATTTCGATCTTAATTGCTCGATAAAGAAAGAATTAAAAGCCCCTCCTCCGGTTAATAATACATCTGAATGTTTATCGTTGTCCAGGTTTGCAGCTATCTGAGTGGCGGCATGTATCGCGAAGGTTTTCAAAATATCGGGAATCTCGAGATCGTATTTTTCAATTAATGGAATGACATCAGAATTCACCCACTCTATTCCTAATGATTTTGGTGGTTCTTTTTTATAGAAACCAAGAGAATTAAGGTCTTTAAGCAGATCTTCATGAATTTTCCCAGAACGGGCAAGCTGCCCTTCTTCGTCATACTCCTTACCCATCTTATTCATGAAATAATTGAAAACCGTATTCACAGGGCACAGGTCATAGGCAATTCTTTGACCTTCTTTTTCCAACGAAACGTTCGCAAATCCACCTAGATTGATGCAATATTTATATTCAGAAAAAAACAGTCTGTCTCCAATAGGAACCAGTGGTGCCCCCTGGCCTCCAAGCTCAACATCCTGAACTCTGAAGTCACAAACTACGGGGATATTTAATGATTTAGCCAGTTTAGGAAGATTCCCTATTTGCAAAGTAATGCCCTTCCTTGGCCTATGTTTTACCGTATGACCGTGACTGCATACGACATCTAAAAGGTCTATATCATATTTAGTGATAAACTCACTAATTACATTAGCCAGATAGTCGGTATACTCACTATCCAGACTCGTTAATTCTGGTGCATCGAGCTTAATAGCATTTGAAAGCTTTTCTCTCCATTCCGGCGTATATGAAAACGTTTCCGATGCTAAAATTGAAAAATCTACCTGATCCTTAAAGCTTATTTCGGTAAAAACCAGGTCTATCCCGTCGAGCGAAGTTCCAGACATAACCCCTATAACTCTGTATTCCGTTTTTTCCATATTCGTAAAAATACTTAATATCAATTGAAAAATAGCTACCAAAAAGCTATCTTTGCCGTCCAAAAATCAGTTTTTTCTAAAAATTTTTCAGATGGATTTCAAACTTACAGAAGAACATATAATGATACGTGATGCAGCCCGGGATTTTGCGAAAGCAGAACTTTTACCTGGGGTGATCGAAAGAGATGAAAAGCAGGAATTTCCGAAGGAGCTTATCAAAAAGATGGGCGAACTAGGATTTCTAGGGATGATGGCATCACCGGAATATGGCGGTGGAGGAATGGATACTATTTCTTATATCCTTGCCATGGAAGAGCTTTCGAAAATTGATGCATCAGCTTCAGTAATGGTCTCTGTAAATAATTCATTGGTATGCTGGGGGCTTGACACCTTCGGGACTGAGGAACAAAAGAAAAAATACCTTTCCAAACTTACTACAGGAGAGAAACTCGGAGCTTTTTGTCTTTCTGAACCAGAAGCAGGAAGTGACGCTACTTCTCAAAGAACTACGGCGATAGATAAAGGTGACCACTATATACTTAACGGGACCAAGAACTGGATCACCAATGGTAGCTCTGCAGATTACTACCTGGTGATCGCCCAGACCGATAAGGAGAAAAAACATAAAGGAATTAATGCCTTTATCGTAGAAAAAGAATGGGATGGTTTTGAAATAGGACCAAAAGAACAAAAATTAGGAATTAGAGGTAGTGATACGCATTCATTGAATTTTAATGATGTAAAAGTTCCTAAAGAAAACAGGATAGGTGAAGATGGCTTTGGATTTAAATTCGCCATGAAAACCCTTTCTGGAGGAAGAATCGGGATCGCTGCTCAGGCTTTAGGAATTGCTTCTGGAGCATATGAGCTGGCCAAAGATTATTCTAAACAACGTAAAGCGTTTGGTACAGAGATCTGTAACCACCAGGCTATCGCATTTAAACTTGCCGATATGCATACACAAATCGAAGCTGCACGTCATATGGTAATGAAGGCTGCCTGGGATAAAGACCAGGGTCTTAATTATGACCTATCTGGTGCCATGGCTAAATTGCACGCTTCACAAACGGCGATGGATGTTACCGTAGAAGCTGTTCAGGTTCATGGAGGAAACGGGTATGTTAAAGAATACCACGTTGAAAGATTAATGCGAGATGCTAAGATCACCCAGATATATGAGGGAACTTCAGAGATCCAGAAGATCGTAATTTCAAGAAGTATCCTTAAGGACTAATTTTTTTTTTGAAATTTATATAAAGCAAAAGAGCAGCCAATTGGCTGCTCTTTCTTTTTTGGACTATGTTCATTTTTACTTATCTGCAATAACTTTTGCAGTATAGACCGCTCTATCTGTAATCATTCTAACCACATATACCTGATTAGGCTTGGTCCTGAAATCTACATTAAATTTCGAGATACTACTTGAATTTACCGCCTTATCATAATAGGTACTCAAGAGTCTACCATTAAGATCGAAGATCTGCACGGTAACATCTGAAGTATAATCAAATAGATATCCAATATTCAACACATCTTTAAATGGTACTGGTGCTACACTGAACATAGGTTCGGAAGAGTCTACCTTAGATTGAGTTTCTGAACTTATATTAGTTGATTTGTTCCTAGGCCCATTAGAGCTAATACAACTTTGCTTAGCACTAAACCTTTTCTTAGGAGTATACACCAATGGAGAACTTTCGCTGCGAATTTCAGAAATTAAATCTGCATTCTCGCTTGTACAGATATCTGTATGAGCTATCAGGTAGAAATCCCCTGAGACGCTGATATTCTCTATCGTATAATCGGTCACATACCCAATATTTCCTTGTGGATTTTGAGGGTATTGCCCAGGAGCCACGGTATAATCATAATTTTTACCTTTTTGCTTATAAGGAAGTGGCTCACATCCAACATATAGATGCACAGAACTCATAATATATCCAGGATCTGCAACGAACTGAACATCAATTGTTCCATCTCCATTATCAATAATATTAACTTCTCCTACAAGCGCTCCTTTGGAAATATCACATTGACCTGCTCCGGCATAAAGATCCAAGGAATAATTTCCTACGGTGGAATAATAATTGGTCCATCCCCATCTATTATCATTCGGAATAAGATCTGGATATTGATCAAAGCAATTTGAGCTGGAAGCGTCTTTTGCAAAAGCAGTTTCACAGGTTATACAATTTGGCTCGATAAGCACTGCAGGAGCAATGGCTGATAAACATCCATCTGGACTTTTTGAAATTACATAGTACTGTCCAACTGCAACCCCGGTAATTAAACCATTACTTGCGTCATAATTCATATAAGAGGACGCAGGTACAGCTTTTATGGTAGTAAATTCCGATTGAAGGATAACGGCATAAGAATATCCAGGTACATGATTGGTAATTTGAATACTACCAAAATATGTAGATCCATTGTAAGTATCACAAGTTGGATCATTTACCATTAAAGTCACGTTAGAAGGAATATCTAAAGGAATTGGAGTAGTAAACTCGTAGTCCTTTTCACAACCCGTGGTTTTATCCCTTGCAGTTAAAACATAGTCCGTATCATATTCCAGATCTGTAAATGGACCAGCATAATCTGCGAATGTACCAGACTGACCTTTAATCACTAATCTAAATTCTAATCCACTAGTGTCTGAAGTCACAGCTATAGAAGGAGCTTCTCCAAAACAAGTTAGCTGTGGCTCTTCAGTTTCAAAAGTCGGCAGTGGATTAATTTTAACAGTAACATCTACTGAGGCAGCACATCCTGTTTCGGTGAGTGTCACCTTAGCATACAGGTCGGTAACATTATTCAAATTTACCGCGTTATCAGGATCGATCAAGCTACCACCAGAATCTGGATCTCCATCATACCAGGCAACTGTACCGGTTTCACCATCTAAAACAGTAGATTCATAATCATTCAAGTCTGTACTGGTCTCATCAATACAAATCTCGATCATTGGATCTGCCGGAGTTGGCAATGGATTTATGGTTACAGTTACGTCAACAGTACCCTCACAACCGGTATCCCCTAAGGTAACTTTTGCAAATAAATCTGATACATTATTCAAATTCACCGCATTGTCCGGATCGATCAATGTTCCTCCAGATTCAGGATCACCATCATACCAGGTAACTGTTCCCAAAGCACCATCCAGAACAGTATTATCATAATCGTTCAGATCTGTACTGGTCTCATCGGTACATATCACGATCATCGGATCTGCAGGTTCCGCTTCCGGATTTATGGTTACCGTAACATCTACTGAGGCTATACATCCTGTATCGGTTAATGTTACTTCAGCAAACAGGTCGGTAATATTTTTCAAATTCACCGCGTTATCGGGATCGATCAAGCTACCACCAGAATCCGGATCACCATCATACCAGGCAACCGTTCCCATTTCACCATCTAAAACAGTGGAATCATAATCATTCAGATCTGTACTGGTCTCATCGATACAGATCACGATCATTGGATCTGCCGGAGTTGGCAATGGATTTATGGTTACCGTAACATCTACTGAGGCTGAACATCCAGTTCCAGTGAGTGTCACTTTTGCAAACAGGTCGGTAATATTATTTAAATTCACCGCGTTATCAGGATCGATCAATGTTCCTCCGGAATCAGGATCACCGTCATACCAGGCAACCGTTCCCATTTCACCATCTAAAACAGTGGAATCATAATCGTTCAGGTCTGTACTGGTCTCGTCTATACAGATCAGGATCATTGCATCTGCCGGAGTTGGTAATGGATTGATCGTTACTGTAACGTCTACAGAAGTATCACAACCTGTTTCGGTGAGTGTCACCTTAGCAAACAGGTCGGTAATATTATTAAGATTTACCGCGTTATCAGGATCGATCAAGCTACCACCAGAATCCGGATCTCCATCATACCAGGCAACTGTACCGGTCTCACCATCTAAAACAGTAGAATCATAATCATTCAAGTCTGTACTGGTCTCATCGATACAGATCACGATCATTGGATCTGCCGGAGTTGGCAATGGATTTATCGTTACCGTAACGTCAACAGTACCCTCACAACCGGTATCCCCTAAGGTAACTTTTGCAAATAAATCTGATACATTATTCAAATTCACCGCATTGTCCGGATCGATCAAGCTACCACCGGAATCCGGATCACCATCATACCAGGTAACTGTTCCCAAAGCACCATCCAGAACCGTAGTATCATAATCATTCAGGTCTGTACTGGTCTCATCAATACAGATCACGATCATTGGATCTGCTGGCTCTGCATCTGGATTTATGGTTACCGTAACATCTACTGAGGCTATACATCCTGTTTCAGTAAGTGTCACCTTAGCAAACAGGTCGGTAATATTATTCAAATTTACCGCGTTATCAGGATCGATCAATGTACCTCCAGAATCAGGATCGCCATCATACCAGGCAACCGCTCCCGATTCACTATCTAAAACAGTGGAATCATAATCGTTCAGATCTGTACTGGTCTCATCGATACAGATCACGATCATTGGATCTGCCGGAGTTGGCAATGGATTTATCGTTACCGTAACGTCTACTGAGGCTGAACATCCAGTTCCAGTGAGTGTCACCTTAGCAAACAGGTCGGTAATATTATTCAAATTTACCGCATTGTCCGGATCGATCAATGTTCCTCCGGAATCAGGATCTCCATCATACCAGGCAACCGTGCCGGTCTCACCATCTAAAACAATGGAATCATAATCGTTCAGATCTGTACTGGTCTCGTCTATACAGATCACGATCATTGGATCTGCCGGAGTTGGTAATGGATTTATCGTTACCGTAACGTCTACTGAGGCTGAACATCCAGTTCCAGTGAGTGTCACCTTTGCAAACAGGTCGGTAACATTATTTAAATTCACCGCATTGTCCGGATCGATCAATGTTCCTCCGGAATCAGGATCACCATCATACCAGGCAACCGTGCCGGTCTCACCATCTAAAACAGTGGAATCATAATCGTTCAGATCTGTACTGGTCTCGTCTATACAGATCACGATCATTGGATCTGCCGGAGTTGGCAATGGATTTATCGTTACCGTAACGTCTACTGAGGCCTCACAACTCGTTTCGGTGAGTGCCACCTTAGCAACCAAGTCGGTAATATTATTCAAATTTACCGCGTTATCCGGATCGATCAAAGTTCCTCCAGAATCAGGATCACCATCATACCAGGCAACCGTTCCTGTTTCACCATCTAAAACCGTGGAATCATAATCATTCAGATCTGTACTGGTCTCATCGATACAGATCACAATCATTGGATCTGCCGGAGTTGGCAATGGATTTATCGTTACTGTGACGTCTACAGAAGCCTCACAACTTGTTTCGGTGAGTGTCACCTTAGCAAACAAGTCGGTAATATTATTCAAATTTACCGCATTATCGGGATCGATCAATGTCCCTCCAGAATCAGGATCACCATCATACCAGGCAACCGTGCCGGTCTCACCATCTAAAACCGTGGAATCATAATCGTTCAGGTCTGTACTGGTCTCATCGATACAGATCACGATCATTGGATCTGCTGGAGTTGGTAATGGATTTATCGTTACTGTGACGTCTACAGAAGCCTCACAACCTGTTTCGGTGAGTGTCACCTTAGCAAACAGGTCGGTAATATTATTCAAATTTACCGCGTTATCCGGATCGATCAATGTTCCTCCAGAATCAGGATCACCATCATACCAGGCAACCGTTCCCGTTTCACCATCTAAAACAGTGGAATCATAATCGTTTAGATCTGTACTGGTCTCGTCTATACAGATCACGATCATTGGATCTGCCGGAGTTGGTGAAGGATCTATGGTGATCTCTGCCGAATCTGACTCAGAAGTACAAGTACCCCCCGCTATTCCACTTCCTGTAACTATAACAGAATAAGTACCGGCTTCAGATACAGAAATACTGGAAGATGTTTCCATAGGAATAACAACGCCGTCTTTCTTCCATTCGAATGTTAAAGGTGGTATACCTCCATCTACTGAAGCAACCAAATCCTTCGGAAATTCATTTTCACAATCAGTAATATCCTCAATTGTAACTTTAGGCTCTACGTTAAACCCACCCCCAATATAGTCTTCAAGAATCGAAGTAACGACATTTGAGGACCTGGTTTCTATAAGAAAAGAAGAGAAGCATGTTTTAGCTAAATTTAAAGTGGCAATATCTATAAAACCTTCAAAGAAGGTAACTGGAGGCATATTGTTCGTTAATGGATCATTTTTCACTTGGTGTGGCCAGGGAGTAGGTTCATTATTTGTATTCAGATATGCATTTAGTGTGCTATTATCGGTATTAATCTGAACCAGGGATTTAGTACTTTGAGGAATATCCCCATTTCCTGTTCCTACCCATCTATAAGCATTCACCGTACCAATTGCTCCACCTTGAGTAACCTCGACAACAACTAATACATCTCCAACCTCATGGGCACCAGAAAAAGAACCGATTAGGCTCTGGACATCTTGCTGAAATAACCAGAATCCTATATTGGTAGTTCCCTCTGAAGAAAGACGGTTTCCAAAAAAGTATATTACACCATTAATTAAAATCGCTCCTCCCTGCCCTATATCACTTTTATCACTTGAGGTTCCTGCCTGATTTTGCCATGAAGGAATATCGATATGGTCTTTTGTACTTCCACCGATGAAGCTTCGATCAGGTTCCGTAGTTCCGTCATCGAATCTAATACCAGTTGAAATACTATTAGGATAGGTGTTAAAAATATTACCATTATAAACATCTTCCCAGTCTAACTTCCCATCCCTATTTGTTACAGAGGTAGCTGGATCTGGACTATTACTAAAACAATTCCCATCTGTGAAACCTGGCAAAATTTGTCCCTGGGATTCAAATGAGAAAAAAATAAAGAAAGACAAAGCTATTAAACCAAACCAACGGCTAATACCTAAGCTCCTTGTTCGTGAAGAGAGTGTAACTTTTTTCATAATAATCAATATTAAGTTTTGGCCATACACAAATAGGACCTGTTTGGTTCTGCAGAAAAGGGGACTATATTTTTGAATAAATAAAATAGGGTCTAACCTGACCTAAATGACCAGGGGCATTTTTAGGAATGCCAACTACCGGGGGGAAGAAAAATTTCGATTTGGGAATCTATTTAAAGAATCACTTCTTTTATATAATTATTACGCGCCGGTTTATTAGGATAAGATATCCAAATATGCAGGTGCGCACTGAAAACACCAGATTTTTACTATCTAATAAATAGTCTCAACTGGTTTCGATTCAGGGGGGAATAAATTAACATTACAGGGGGCAGGGAATAACTAAAATGAAGAGTAGGAATTACTTCTGAATTTTTAGTTACAATCAAATATATTAAAAAAGATTTAACAAAAATCCATTAGCTAGCTATCAAGGGTTCAAAATAACGGTTTGATACATAAATTACTGGTTTTCACCCATTAACGCTTCTCATGTTTGGCATATAAAAAACAAAAGCAGCCTTCCGGCTGCTTTTGAAAAGGATTTATTTTAAAATTATTATTCTGATGAGATGATCGTTTTAGAGAAACTTTCTCTATCTGTATTCACCTTAATAATATACGCCTGGCTAGGTCTTACCGTAAATCCAAGCTCGAGATTATTGATATCTCCGGCTGCTACTCCTTTAAATATAAAGTTTTGTAACATCTGGCCGTTGATATTGAAGATCTGAATATTTACATTGGAAGTATATGTAAAATTATATTTCACATTCAAGGTTTCCCTGAAAGGAACAGGCGACACATCGAATCCGCTAATGGCCTCGCTAGATGCTACAGCTAAAATGGACGGACAGGAATCTGAAGGAGCTGTTGTTGCAACTGAACCTCCTAATGGGCATCCTGCCATATTAAGCATATCCAGGTAACTACCAAATGATCCTGCTGTTCCACCACTAAAGGCAGCATTAACATCACTAATTAAACCATCAACACTGGTATATGCGAAGTCAACTTCTGAACTACATGTATTAAGCAATGCAGCTACAGATTGTCTTCCAAGGTTATAAATACCACCACCCTGAATATTTAGCACTTCCAATAAAGTTAAATCTGCTAGTTCTGACGGTGCATTAGTAAATATATCGCCGTAAATATCACAGGTTGCATAGGCATCACACCATCTGTCTGTATGGTTTTTCCAGTAACCAAGGGTACATCCTTCCTGGTCACATTCTTCAACAGTTACCATAATTACAGCGGTTCCGTAACAAATATCATCTCCGTTGGTAGTCTCGCTTCTTACATAATAAGGAGTTGTTCCTACACCAGGACTAACGATACTGCTTCCAAGAGCATTCATACCACTATCTGCATCTTCCTGAGTAGTATGATAAGACAGGCTTCCGCCATCTGCAGACACATATAGTGACAGATCTACAGATTCACCATTACAGATAGTATCTGGATCTGTTGCAGTGACATCAGGATTATCGTATACATAGATCATAAATGATGCTATAGTATAGCAATCCTCATCTCCATCTGTGGTACTATCACTTCGCACCCAAATTTGATCTGATCCAATAGCCACGCTGAATGACAATGGATTTTCAATGGCAGCAGTTTGATTCATAGCATCAGTTTCAGAATTGTAGAAACTTAAAGTTCCGCCATCGGCATCGGTAACCCCGTCATTAAGATCAAAGGTTTGTGCTCCGGTGTCTTCATCTTCACAATCTGAAAGATCCTGAACCATTAGATCTGGATTATCATAGACCGTGATTTCAAAAGAATCTATAGTATAACATCCTTCTTCCCCATCATTATCATTATCGCTTCGAACCCAAATAGTTTCAGACCCAAGGTCCACGCTATAAGTTAGTGGCGATGCAATACTATTTGAAGCTGCAATGGCATCTGCCTCAGAATTATAGAAGCTAATTGAACCGCCATCGGCATCGGTAACTCCATCATTAAGATCAAATGTTTGTGCTCCGGTAGTTCCATCTTCACAATCTTCAAGATCCTGAACCATTAAATCTGGATTATCATACACATTGATCATAAAGGATTCTATACTGAAACAGGTTTCATCACCATCACTTTCATTATCACTTCTTACCCAAATTTGATCTGATCCAATATTTACACTAAAAGACATTGGGTTTTCGATGGCACCGGATGCATTTATAGCTTCTGCTTCAGAATTATAGAAACTTATGCTACCTCCATCAGCATCGGTAACACCATCATTAAGGTCAAAGGTTCTTGCTCCAGTAGCTTCATCTTCACAATCTGCAAGATCCTGAACCATAAGATCTGGATTATCATACACTGATACATCAAACGACTTGATGGTGAAACAGTTTTCTTCTCCATCATCATCGTTGTCCAAACGCACCCAGAAGGTATCACCTTCCTGACCAACACTTACCATGGTTGGATTTGAGATCGCATTTTCAGGAACAAGAGCATCTGCTTCTGAGTTATAGAAACTAAAGCTTCCTGCATCTTCATTACTAATAGCATCGTTCAGATCGAACTCGGCAGTCTCCGTATCATCTGCCTGACAAGAAGCAAGATCTTCCACATCAAAATCTGGGTTATCATAAACGGTCACATCAAAGGATGCCAGACTGAAACAGCCTTCTTCGCCGTCATCATCATTATCACTTCGTACCCACAAGGTGGTAGTACCAAGGTCTGCGCTATATGATTCTGGAGATCCTATTGCTCCAGATTCTGCCAAAGCATCGGCTTCAGATTCATAAAAACTAAGTGATCCACCATCGGCATCGGTAACCGCATCATTAAGATCGAAGGTCTGAGCTTCGCTAACACCATCTTCACAATCGGCAAGATCCTGAACCATCAAGTCTGGATTATCATAAACGGTGATATCAAAAGAGGCTACACTAAAACAACCTTCTTCGGCATCTTCATCATTATCGCTGCGTACCCAAAGCGTTGTTGTTCCAAGGTCTGCACTATAGGATTCTGGAGATCCTATTGCTCCTGACTCTGCAAGAGCATCGGCTTCAGATTCATAAAAACTAAGTGATCCACCATCAGCGTCGGTAATGGCATCATTAAGATCGAAAGTTTGAGCTTCTGTATCTTCGTCTTCACAATCTTCCAGATCCTGAACCATCAAGTCTGGATTATCATAAACGGTAACCATAAAGGATTTAATGGTATTACAATCTTCTTCTCCATCATCATCATTATCCAGTCTCGCCCAGAATTGCTTCGGACTTTCTTCCAGAGTAACACTTACTGAAGTTGGATCGCCTATGGCTCCTGTAGCGGCGATGGCATCTGCTTCAGAATCGTAAAAACTTAAAGTTCCCTCTTCCTCATTGCTAATGGCATCATTAAGATCGAAACTTTGAGCACCAGTATCGGTATCTTCACAGGCCTCAAGATCTGACACATCAAAATCTGGAGACTGGTAAATGGTAATGGTAACCATCGACCTGGGTCCTTCACATTCTCCTATGGTACAACTAGCCCAGAAAGAGGTTGTTTCTGTAATTTCTCCAGGTGAATATGTATTTCCAGTATCTAATGCTGTACCACCTTCAGCCTGGGCATACCAGGTAACCGTACCTTCACAGCCTTCTGCGGTAAGAGTATCATCCCATACATCACAGGCAGCCTGGTCTGTTAACTCAGGTGCTTCAGGAGTTAGGTCGATTTCAATATCGATTGGTTTACCAGGGAAATCTTTAAGTTCAGATTGTGCCGAGTTACCAGAAGTTCTGGTTCGCACAAATAGAGTACTAAGATTTACGCAGGCATCCTCTGGGAAAAACGCAGATATGTTCACTGCACCTTCAGCCCACTGGTTGATAGAATATTGATAGAAACCTGCTTCGTTGATAGGATCCTGGTTATAAATAGAATAAGGCACGATGGTTTGCACATCGTTTTCTGTACCAAAAACGGTTCCTGTTACCGGAGTAATTATCTTATAGATAAATCCTCCGGAACCATTAGTTGACCATTGTCTTACCACAACTTTTGCAGCTCCACCACCATTGGTAAATTCAATAGTGATCAATAAATCAAGCAGGGTTCTACCTCCGTCTGGTCCTTCTGAAGTAACTGAACCATCATTATTTAAAGTTAAGGGAGCCTGCAGGATCTCAAAATCTATATAACTACTACCATTGGTCACCTGCCTGTCTGCGGCAAAGGCTATCCAAAGATCTCCTTCATTACCATATTGAATCCCAGGATCGGCATAGGAAAAATGCGCGATAGCATTCTGTATCTCGTTCTTGTTTGGAGATGAACCGGTTCCCCAGGTATAGGTATTTGGGTTATCATTGATCTTATTTGAACTGGTAAAGATCGTAGGATCATTATTAGTGATATTGTCCCTGAAAAATGTTGTTTGATCGGGATACAAATAAAAATCTGGAGGATATGGCGTATCAGGAATTCCCTCTGCTATACCGTCTGATGCTGAAGGAGGAAAAACCCCACCGGGGTCTGCACCTTCAGGGTCTGTTCCATTTTCGAAAAGCCAGTCTCCGGCATCAGGATCATCTCCCGTCACCCTTACGTAAGCATTTCCATCAATAGCAAGACCTCCCTTAGGCTGTAGCAAAGGTGCTACTCCTTTAATATTCTGGGCATTTAAATTTACCTGAACTCCAAAAGAAAAAATTACTGCAGTTATTAGCAGGAAAATTCTATTGGCAAACCATCTACTCATCTCTGAGCCATCTGCTGGCTCTCTGTCTTTGACACTTAAGATGGGAACAAATAATGTTCTCATCCAGGATGTAATAATTTCCATATGGTTTTAATTTAAGGTTAGAATAATTATTTTACCATATGTTCGGAGAAGCACTGGATTGGGGCTAAAATGAAGAATCTATTAATCTTAGGAAAGGGGGGTAAATCTCATATCTTCAAGAGACGAAGAATGTAAATTATCTTAATAATTTAGTTACCAACTTTTAGTTGATCTATTTACTCTCAAAATAGATATCACTCTAGATTGCCGAGCTTATAAACGGCTAAAGCTACCGTTAAAATCACTTAAAGTTACAGGAAAATTGGGGCTTTATAAAGTATTCTGAGTTAAATCATAATGGGGGGATTCCCTTAATTCTTGAAATTGAAATTTTAATATAAAGACCTTGTTTCCTGAAATAAAAAAAGCAGCCTCTCGGCTGCTTTTAGTTTTAATATGAATCTATTTCTAATTACCAGACATAACATTCTTAGAGAAGGAATCTCTGTCTGTTTCTATTCTCATGATATATACCGAATTCGATCTTAAGGCGAAATCTATATTTATCTGAGTTTCATCTCCATTGCTAACCTGCTTATCTGTATAAGTCCTCAGTAACGAACCATTAAGGTCGAAGAACTGGATCTTAACATCTGAAGTATACTCAAAGTCATACCTTACAGTCACCTGATCTTTGAAAGGAACAGGAGCTACGCTAAAGCTTGGTTCTTCAACGGTAATTGAAGATTTCAAAGCAGTTGTCTCACTTGTAATCGCTGCTGCAGGTGAAGCATTGCAATCTATAGCGGAGATCTGACCAAATGAACCAGAAATTGGATTGCCGCCAATAGTCATTCCAAAAGTATAAGTAGATTCTCCATATGTTTTATCAAGAATAGACTTAACATCGTATTTCACCGAAATCACATACCTCTCATTTGCAACGGCATTAAATGTAACACTTACATTACCTGTAGGAGATCCTTTATCCGTTTCGATTGTTACTCTTGTTCCCTTTTTGATATCATTACAACTATCGAAAGTTTGGACCTTAACGTTAGAAGAATTCACTACCAGGAATGGAGAAAGCACACTTAAATTATCCCTCGTTTGTACTATATTAATAGTAACCTTCCCTGTTGAAGTGGCAATCCAATCGCCAAAGTAAAAGAATACACCTGGCGTAGCGTTGCTTACTAAATTACCACCCTTTGTTAGACAAACAGCATCCAGAACAATTGCGCTAAGATCATCTATATTCTCACTATAGTCCTGACAATCTGTTTGGGTAGGGAAAATATGGTCACAGTTAATTGGTGAATTAATTACTACATCACTAACTAACCCAATACAACCATTGGAGTCTTTGATCTCGCAATCGTATGTTCCCGCACTTAATCCAGATAAATCCTTGGAAGTACTACTAAAGGTTGCATCTCCCTGTTTTGTCCAGGAATACGTATAACCTCCAGATCCTCCTGAAACAGACAAACTAATTGTACCATCTGCGAGGAAACAAGTTTCATCCCCTGGAGTTGGTGTACCCAGAATTGGCAGTGGATCGCTTATTTGGATTAAGTCCTTCTCTGTGGTACATCCATTTTCATCGGTAACCACTACTTTATAGAAACCTTCTCCCAGATTGTTGAAAGTATATTTTGAGACAACATTATCTTTCGATTCAACAGTTGTTCCAAGACTACTTAACACCATATCATATGGTCCAGTTCCACCGCTAGCAGTTACTTCAATTGAACCATCTTTGGCAGCTACACATTTAGGATCAAAGGATTTATCTAAATTAACCTTTAATTGATCTGGCACTTCGATATCTGCTGAAGTAGTCGCGGTACATCCGTTTCCATCTGTAATGGTCAGATTATAAGTTCCTGCAGCACTAAGACCACTTAGATCTTCTGTACTCGCTGTATAACCGCCAGGACCTGTCCACGAATAAGTCAGTGGCGCTACTCCATTGGTTATCTCTACCGCAATGGCTCCATCTGCAGCATTGCCATCATCATCGTTACAGGAAACATCGGTTGGAGTCGCACTCGCACTAAAGGCCAGTGGCACTTCGATATCTGCTGAAGTAGTCGCGGTACATCCGTTTCCATCTGTAATGGTCAGGTTATAAGTTCCTGCAGCACTAAGACCACTTAGATCTTCTGTACTCGCTGTATAACCGCCAGGACCTGTCCACGAATAAGTCAGTGGCGCTACTCCATTGGTTACATCTACCGCAATGGCTCCATCTGCAGCATTGCCATCATCATCGTTACAGGAAACATCGGTTGGAGTCGCACTCGCACTAAAGGCCAGTGGCACTTCGATATCTGCTGAAGTAGTCGCGGTACATCCGTT
>NZ_QBKQ01000002.1 GCF_003054225.1 Christiangramia gaetbulicola | reverse complement strand
CATCCCGAACAGAGTAGTTAAGCCCGTTAGCGCAGATGGTACTGCTTTTTTGTGGGAGAGTATGTCGCCGCCTTCTTCTTGAAAACCCCTTCAGTCTACTGAAGGGGTTTTTTTATGCTTATATGTGAAATTTCTACGCAACCATTTTCGATTTTTACATCTATAGAATATAAGAACTAATCTATCGATCCCATGAAATCTCAATTTCTCTTATTACTTAGTATTTTACTCCTTTCTTCATGTTCCAGTAATTCTGATGAATTAGAGACTCAGGATCTTTCAATAGAGAAATTTCCCCAGAAATGGAGTCTTTATAAAATGACGGGAAGTATTCAATATTCAGAAACTATCGGAGAGGATATGGAGTACCAGGAGTTCTATATTTTTAATTCTGATAATTCTTTTTTAAAGACTAGGACTACAGAGGATGATATAATTACCGCAGAAGGATCTTACATATTACAAACGAATGATGACGGAGTCGCTTTTTTACTGGAATATTCAGAAGAGAGTAGCCTTATTGGCAACTGTAGTGGCAATAAAGAAGAGTATCTTTATTTAGATGCAGCTAAAACCACTTTACTAAGTAGCTGGTGGAGTTGTGATGGGCCAGGTCTATTTTATAAGCAGGTTCCTGTGGAGTAAACTAGGTAAAAAAAGTAAAATGTTCTACCAGGTAAAATTTAATCGAATAATGCCTTCATGATGGTCATGATTCCTTTAAACATAAGGAAGATAGAACCTATCGTAGCTAATATTCCAACGATCAAAACCGGGATATACCAGGGATGTCCTTGATTATTAAAGGCGTTGTAAAGTACAGAAGGTCCTATAAAAGCCAATGGTAAGGCTCCGGCCAGAAATTTTAATCCCTTTAAAAGTACTTCCTTGTTAGTATGTTTCATTTACTCTACGTTATAAAATGTTGAATCAGCTTCAGATAATCTAAAATAACCAAAAGGATAATTATCTGGATTGGTCTGATTAATAATATTGCCTTTTACAGTAGCCGGCATGGTTTCAAACGGACCTCCATCGCTGGAGCCTACCTGGGACCTCAATATAAAGAGATATTCATAATAACTTTTAGAAATTCCCTGTATTTGGATCTCAATTAGATCTTCGGCTTTTATATCATCATTCGAATAATATCCGAAGATCTGGTTGCCATTGGTAAATTCGTCTTCATAGATCTCGAGGCTCAGATCATCATCCCTGAACTTGAATAAATAGTAATTCTGTTCTTCTGCAGGATCTGTGTAATATGCTTTGATCTCAATATCGGTCCCTGAAAATCCACCAGATTCTGTTTGTTCTACATAATCTAGAGGAGTTACGGATATTAGCTTTTCTGATGCCGTATATACCTGATCTTCGTATATGATCTCCAGTTGGTAGGATTGATTAAGATCTGGATCGAATCCAGTATTCACGTAATTGCCATTTAAATCGTAAGCAAATACAAATTCTTCACCATCCTGGGCTGTTATCTTTACAGAAGCGTTTTCAACCGGAATCAATTCTTCTTCATAAAACGGAGAAGTTTCTGAAAGTTTAATGCTTTGTTCATTTCCTCGGGTTCCTTTGAACCAGACTATAGAAGCTTCTATTACCAGTCTTGGTTCGCTTTCTTCCAGGTCTATATTTACCACTTCTTCGCATGATGAAAATATAAATACCAGTAAAATCGGAATATATAGGATTAACTTCTTCATTAGAATTTAAAATTATAGGTGACCGAAGGGATAATTCCGAATAAGGATAATCTTACCGCTTCATTCTCTCCGGTATCAGAATTTTCCCTGAAACTAATAGAATAGGCATTTTGCCTGTTATAGACATTATAAAGTCCGAAAGTCCAGAAAGACTCAACTTTCTTTCCTTCTTTTACACCGGGCTCATAGGTCGCAGATAGGTCAAGGCGATGATATGATGGCAGCCTGTCCCCATTTCTTTCTCCATATACAGGAATGTTAATTCCTTCATATTCATATTGCGCGTTCGGGTAAGTGGTTGCCAGGCCGGTTTGGAAAATGAAATTTGCATTTAATTGCCACTTCCTGTTCAGCTCATAACTTCCCGTCATGCTTAGATCATGAGTTTTATCGTAATTGGTATTATACCAGTTTCCGTTATTTATTCCTGGTTCTATAGCTGTTCTTCCTGGCGTACGCTGCTCAGATTTTGAAAGGGTATAGGCAAGCCAGCCGGTTAGTCTACCGGTATTTTTCCTTAAAAGAAGTTCCATACCATAAGCTCTAGATTCACCATTAAGAACAACCCTTTCAATAGCATTATTAGCGATCAGATTGGCTCCGTCTATATAATCTATCCGGTTATCTATATCCTTATAAAAACCTTCCACCTCCAGTGAAAATTCATTTTCTTTGAAATTTCTGAAATATCCCACCGCATATTGATCCAGAACCTGTGGTTTTATAAAAGATCCGCTTGGAGCCCATACATCCAGAGGAGTAGGGGAACTGGTATTTGAGATCAGGTGCAGGTACTGGGCCATCCTGTTATAGCTGGCCTTTATAGATTGATTTTCATCTAGCGTGTAAGCCAGGGCAATACGAGGTTCGAAATTATTGTAAGCTTTTAGTACTTCGCTTCTAGATGACTCTACAGTTTCCAAAATATCTGCTTCCCTATAAATATCTCTTTCAGCGTCATATTCTACCGGATGATTGTCTTCATAAACGTTTATTTCATCCTGGCCTAATCTTAGAAATGTGCTTAGGCGCAATCCATATTCCGCAGAAAATTTATCACTGAGCCTGTGTTCAGCTGAGAGATAAACCGCATTTTCAAACGCGTATTTATTAGTGAGTTTAAAATAATTAATTCCGGAATCTTCATCTATAGGTTTGATCTCCCCGGGATTGAATTCATAATAGGTGTTCTGCATTCCATATTTCAACTGCAGGTTATCATTTATATAATGGTTGAAATCGTATTTTATATTCAGGTTCTTAATACCGCTGTCCCAGTTGAACCCTACAAAATTCAGATTAAGGCCATAATAGTAATCACTATAGATCACTGAAAGGTTTGTAAAGATGTTATCTGAAAAAATATGGTTCCATCTAAGGTTCAGAACGGCATTTCCGTAGGTATTTTCGAAATTCTGACTGATATTGAACACGTCCCTTCCAAAATATCCCGAAAGCAAAAGTTTATTCCGGTCATCTAGATTGTAACTCAGTTTAGTATTGAGATCATAAAAATAGGCAGAGTTCTCGTTATCGGTTAATTTCAGGAATAAATGGGCATAAGAACTACGTCCACCTATCAAAAAGGAACCCTTGTCTTTTACGATAGGGCCTTCAGCAAGTAACCGGCTGGAAATTGCACCAATACCTCCCTGCATTTTGAATTCCTTGCTATTCCCGTCGCGTTGATAAATATCCAGAACTGAAGATACTCTACCTCCGTATTTGGCAGGAATTCCGCCTTTATATAATTTCAGATCTTTAATGGCATCTGGGTTAAATACCGAGAAAAGACCAAAAAGATGCGAAGAGTTATAGATCGTAGCCTCGTCCAGAAGGATAAGATTCTGGTCTACCGCGCCACCTCTAACATTAAAACCGGAGGAACCTTCACCGGCATTAGAAACCCCCGGAAGTAGCAAAAGTGATCTTACCACATCTACTTCACCAAAAACAACGGGCAGTTTCTGAATAGTGCTAATAGAAAGCTTATTCACACTCATTTCAGGTTTTCTAATGTTCAAACCTTCAATATCACTGGTGATGACTACCTCGTCCAGGCTTTCTGAAGCTTCAGTTAGCTGAAAATCCAGCTTCTGGTTAGAATCCAGGTTAATTGTTTTTTGGATGCTCTGATAACCTATATAAGAGATCTCAATTTCATATTCTCCCTGCGGTAGCTTGATGGAATAATAACCATAATCATTGGTAACTACCCCGGTGCTGGCTTCGGGAACTAAGAGATTTACTCCAATAAGAGTTTCGTTGCTGGATGCATCAGTAATTACCCCGTTCAGGGTATATAATTGTTGAGCGTTGACGGTACTATTAAAAAACAGAAATAATAGTAGTAAGGCTAAATAGCGGAATTTCAATTTTTTATTTCAAAAATAGAATTAAGTATCCTAATAAAAAAGTTTAAACTTCACTAAGCCGAAGTTGTCGCTTTTCCTTCTTCGAAAATCTGAATAAAAGCAAAAAGCTAATGAACAGGCAGCTTAATAGGATCACTGCGAGAGGAACCGAACTGGAAGTATGGAATAAACTTATAAGGAACGAGGTAAAAGCTCCCAGGATCATCTTCAAGCTTCCTATTAATGCAGATGCCCGGCCTGCTTTCTTTTCAAAAGGTTCCAGGGAAAGGGCCGTGGTATTAGGATTTTGAAAACCAAGTAAGAATAACATCAAAAATAATAGGATGGCCGTAGAAAAGAATCCTAATTCTAAAAGTGCGTTCAATAGGAATAGCGAGGATAGAATTACCAGTAACACACTATTAAATAACGTGATCTGGAGGGTCGTGAACTTTCTCAGGAATAAACGGTTTATCTGGCTTCCTAAGATCAGTCCCCCGGCATTTAGACCAAATAGAAGTCCGAATTCCTTCTGAGTCAGGTCAAAGTTGCCCATAAAGAGTTTAGGAGCATCAGAGATATAGGCGAACATGGCGCCAATTGCAAAACTTCCGGCAAAGGCAAAACTCCAGAATTTAGAATGGGTTAGAATCCCAAAATATTTAATAGCGACCTGTTTGGGTTTTAGATCTACCATTTTATCTGGTACAATACTTTCCGGTAAAAACCTGGTAACACTTATGATCATTAAAAGGCAGAATACGGCCAGAAAAGCGAAGATCATTTCCCAGCCAAAAGAATCTATGATGAAACTTCCAACGGTAGGGGCGATAATTGGAGCACCTCCCATGATCAACATCAGTATGGAAATGGCTCCGGCGACTTCATGTACCGGGAAAATATCTCTTACAATAGCCTTCGCTGCAACCATTCCGGCGGCTGCTCCCACAGCTAAAAAGAACCTGGAAACGATCAACCATTCCAGGTTAGGTGAATACATACAGCTAATCGCCGATAAAAAATAGATCACCAGGCCGATCAACAAAGGTTTTTTTCTTCCGAATTTATCCATGATCGGGCCATAGGCTAGTTGTCCCAGGGATATCCCGATAAAATAACTGGTAAGGGTGAGTCCTATCTGGCTAATGGATGTATTAAAATCCTTCGCAATACTATCAAAGCCAGGAAGGTAAGCATCGATCGAAAATGGTCCAAGGGCAATCAGGGTTCCCAGAACCAGTAGAATAATATATTCCTGTTTTTTATTTCTCTCCGTAGAATTTGGAAGCATTTTGCAAATTTCAGGAAAGCCTGTATTATGTTCTAATTTCCGGAGATGTTTAACGAAAGATTAAACTATTTCGATTTAGTCCAATAATGATTCAATTATAAACTTTTAGATTTTAAAGTATAACCAGTAAAAGCGAGCCTAACAAAATTTAAAATCGGACATTTGCAGGGAACTATGCAGTTTTTAATGAATTAGATTCTGTATCATCAAATTTCAAATAGTATTATGTCGTTCAAAAAATTAAATCCACCGCTCAAAGAAGCTATTGAACGTTTAGGATTTGAAAATCCTACTGTATTCCAGAAGAACATCTTACCAAAAATAAAAAGTGGAGCAGATCTTTACTGTTTAGCTCCCGAAGGTGCCGGAAAGACAACGGCGATGATCATTAGCGTAATTCAGAAGTTGAATTCTGAAGCTTTTGAGGACTCACCACGAGCTCTTATTTATGTTAAGGATAAAGAAGCTGCTTTAGAGCTTGAACAAAAATTTAAAGAGTTTACCAGGGAAATGGATCTTCGTATATATTGTGCCTATGAAGAACAAAATATAGACGATCAAAAAGATGACATCTATTACGGAGTAGATATTGTGATCGCTACACCGCGAAGACTTGGAAAATTATTCTCCATGACCGGTATTCATTTAGGGCAATTGCAACTTTTTATTCTTGAAGATGCCGAATTCCTTTCAAAACCTGGCAATATTGATGAGATCGTGAGAATACCATTGAGTATTAGTAAATGCCAGTATCTGGTTTTTGCTGAAAAAATGGAGCCTAAAATGGAAAGATTAAGGGATACTTTTATGGAGCGAGCTCGGATAGTAAGAATGTCTAAATAATAAAAAAGCCTCCGTTTATAGCGGAGGCTTTTTTGTTTCAATATAAATGATATTAAGCGTCTGTTGCCAGGATCTCATTTAATTTTACACTTGGACGCATTGCTTTTTTAGTTAGCTCTTCGTCTGGCTCATAATATCCACCTATATCTACAGGTGATCCCTGAGCATCAAGAAGATCCTGAAGAATTTTCTCCTGGTTGTCTTCCATCATCTTAGCGATCCTTGCGAAATAGATGTTCAGATCTTTATTACTTGTTTGAGTAGAAAGTGCTTCTGCCCAGTATAATGCCAGGTAGAAATGACTTCCACGGTTATCAAGTTCGTTAACCTTTCTTGAAGGAGATCTACCTTCGTTAAGGAATCTTTCGGTGGCTTCATCTAAAGCTTCAGAAAGAGTTAGCGCTTTCGAGTTGTCGTATTTATTACCTAAGTGTTCCAGAGAAACTGCCAAAGCAAGGAATTCTCCTAAAGAATCCCATCTTAAATGACCTTCCTCTAAAAATTGCTGAACGTGTTTTGGAGCAGATCCACCAGCACCAGTTTCGAACAATCCACCACCATTCATTAATGGTACGATAGAAAGCATTTTTGCACTGGTACCTAATTCCAGAATAGGGAAGAGGTCTGTTAGGTAATCTCTAAGTACGTTACCCGTTACCGAGATAGTATCTTTCCCATCTTTTACTCTTTCCAGGGTGTAATTGGTAGCTTCTACAGGAGCCATGATCTTGATCTCTAAACCTTCAGTATCATGTTCTGGTAAATATTTATTCACCTTCTTGATCAATTCAGCATCATGAGCTCTGTTTTTATCCAGCCAGAATACTGCTGGCATTTTTGTAGCTCTTGCTCTTGAAATGGCTAGTTTGATCCAATCCTGGATTGGAGCATCCTTTACCTGGCACATTCTCCAGATATCACCTTTTTCAACTTTATGCTCAAGAACGGTTTCTCCTTTAGCGTTAATCACTTTTACAGTTCCATTAGCTGGAATTTCAAAGGTTTTATCGTGAGAACCATATTCTTCAGCTTTTTGAGCCATTAATCCCACGTTTGGTACCGTACCCATAGTAGTAGGATCAAAAGCACCATGTTTTTTACAGAAATCGATAGTAGCCTGGTATAGTCCAGCATAGCTACTATCTGGAATTACAGCCTTGGTATCCTGAGTTTTTCCTTCAGCATTCCACATTTGTCCTGAAGTTCTAATCATAGCCGGCATAGATGCATCGATAATGATATCACTTGGTACGTGCAGGTTAGTAATTCCTTTATCTGAATTTACCATCGCGATATCCGGTCCTTCTTCAAGATCTTTTTCGATCGCTGCCTTTATCTCTTGTTTTTTATCTGAAGGCAGGCTGTCGATAGCGTTTAGCACATCTCCAAGACCTGAGGTTGGATCTGCACCCGCTTTTTCAAGTTCTGCACTATATTTTTCGAATACATCTTCAAAGAAAACCTCTACTGCATGACCGAAAATGATAGGGTCTGAAACCTTCATCATGGTAGCTTTCATATGTAGGGAGAAAAGAACATCTTTCTCTTTTGCATCTTTCACTTCTTTACGAAGGAAGTCCAGAAGGGCTTTTTTGCTCATTACCGTAGCATCAACCACTTCTCCTTTTAAAACTTTAATATTGTCTTTTAAGGTCTTTTTATCGCCGCTTTCTGAAGTGAATTCTATTTTAAAAGTATCATCATCTGCAAGCGTCATGGATTTTTCATTAGATCTGAAATCTCCTTCGCTCATCGTAGCGACATGAGTTTTAGAATCCTTGCTCCATTCACCCATAGAGTGTGGATTTTTCTTAGCGAAATTCTTAACTGCTTTTGGAGCACGTCTGTCTGAATTTCCTTCTCTAAGAACTGGATTTACGGCACTACCTTTTACTTTATCGTAACGCGCCTGTATCTCATTTTCTTTATCGTTAGAAGGCTCATCCGGGTAATCTGGAATAGCAAAGCCTTTAGATTGTAATTCTGCGATCGCATTTTTAAGCTGAGGAATAGAAGCACTGATATTTGGTAATTTAATAATGTTAGCTTCTGGCTTTTTTGCCAATTCTCCTAATTCAGCAAGATCATCTGAAACTTTCTGGTCGTCTTTCAGGTAATCTGGGAATTGAGAAAGGATTCTACCAGCTAACGAAATATCACGGGTTTCTAGGCTTACCCCTGCAGCTTTGGTGAAAGCTTCTATAATTGGCAAGAACGAATAAGTTGCCAGCATTGGAGCCTCATCTGTTTTAGTATAAATTATTTTTTCTTTCTGCGACATTTTAAATGTTTTTGGTTGAAATATATTCAAAGAAAACCCCGGAAAAAGCCAGGGTGTTATCATACGCGCAATATACAGTATTTAGGTCTTTTATCCTAAGTTTAAAGGGGGTCTCACTTGTTAAGAAATCATAAATAATGCAATAAAAAAGCCATTTCATCTTAATTGCTAAAATGAAATGGCTTCAATTGAAACAGCGTATTATCACTCTGATGATATCAAGCGTTTTAAGCTTTCTTGTGTATGCTGTTTCAATCATGATTCAATTTTAAAGAAAATAAAACTGAATCAAATTCGCTTTTACCTTTCAAACGGATTTTGTAAGTACAAAATATTGATGTTATATAGAAAGTAAAAGCTATATGCAAAGAACTTGCTTTACAGGAAAATCGTCTTCACTAAAAATTCTTTTGTCATTTTAATTCCGCCGAATTTCAATAATAAAGATAAGAATAAACCTTTTTTGAATGAAGGTTTTTAACATTTTAATGGGGGATAAATTCGATGATTTTTGAGCAAAAAAAAAGCCCCGAAAGTTCGGGGCTCTTATATATCAGTCTTAAAGAATTATGATTTTCTAATCGCTTCTTTAATACGGGCTTTCTTACCGGTAAGACCTCTAAAGTAGAAAATTCTAGCTCTTCTTACTTTACCTTTCTTATTGATCTCGATCTTCTGGATAGCAGGAAGGTTTACTGGGAAAATTCTTTCCACTCCTACAGTACCACTCATCTTTCTAATAGTGAAAGTTTGAGAAGCGCCTGTTCCTCTTTTCTGAATTACGACACCTCTAAAGAACTGAGTTCTTGTCTTCTGTCCCTCTTTAATTTCGTAATAAACAGTGATCGTGTCACCTGCTGCAAATTCTGGTAGATCTTTTCTTTCTACGAATTCGTCCTGAACGTATTTTACTAACGATTCCATCTTTATTTTTTTAAAAGTAAAATCCAAAACAACATTCACGGTTATCGCCAGAGGTTATTCTAGAATGAGTGCAAAATTAATCAATTTATATTATTCTACAAGCCTGTTGCAGAAAAAATTAGTCTTCTTCTAAAAGGTCTGGCCTCAGACGTTTAGTACGCTCATAGGCTTCATTTTCTCTCCAGGCTTCTATCTTCGGAAAATTTCCTGAAGTTAGAACTTCTGGTACTTCCCATCCTTTGTACTCGGCAGGCCGGGTGTACACCGGCGGGGCCAGTAGATTATCCTGGAAAGAATCGGTTAGGGCAGAGGTTTCATTTCCCAAAACTCCGGGGATAAGTCTTATGATGGAATCACAAAGAACCGCTGCTCCAAGTTCGCCACCAGAAAGCACATAATCACCAATGGAGATCTCTTTTGTTATGAACTGGTCTCTTACTCTTTGATCTACACCCTTATAATGTCCGCAAAGGATGATGATATTCTCATGCATGGATAACCTGTTGGCCATTTTTTGCTGAAGTCGCTCACCATCAGGAGTCATATATATCACTTCCTGGTACTCCCTTTCAGACTTAAGCTTGGAAATACATTTGTCTATGGGTTCTATCATCATCACCATACCTGCGCCACCACCAAACTGATAGTCGTCTACCTGCTTATAATTATCTGTAGTATAATCCCTGAGATTATGCAAATGTATCTCTACGAGTCCTTTTTGTATAGCTCTCTGAAGTATAGAGGCTTCAAAAGGACTTTTAAGGATATCTGGTACTACCGTAATTATATCTATGCGCATGCGTAGGGGTTGTTTCTAAATTTTCAGACCTGAAATGGGTTTATGAAGTCCCACCTGCCTTATTGCGTTCATCCTGAAGCATTCTTCCAAGACGTTGTTCTTTTTCTAAAGCTTTGGTCCTGTAGGCATCAAATTCTTTCTCGGTCTCATCAAGTTTCTGCTGCGCATCTTTAGTAGCAGCATTGGAACTTTTATATCTAAAGAAGAGTATAAGGACTACTGCAACCAGTGCAGCTACAATTCCCCACATCATTCCTTTATATCCACCTTTGCTGAAAGGCATTCCAAGGAACATCAAAGCATCTTTTTCTTCAGATACTCTTTTTAAATCTTCTTTAGTAGATTCCAGCTCATTTTTAAGCTTGGAAATTTCTTCGTTTTGTTGATCCAGGGTATTCTTATGTACTATGATCTCTTCCTTTAATTCGGTAATATAATTCCTGGTAGTATTCCTTAGTTCGATCAACTTGTCATAGTCCACAACCTTATAGCCCTGGTAGTTGTTAGACTCCTGTATCAACGCAGAAAATTCATCCTGGATTGGGGTGTCGGTTTTAAGGCTATCGGTCTGGGCATTCATCTGAAATACACTAGCAATAACAAAAGCAGCTACAATGTAAAATTTGTTACTCATTTCTTTGGGGATTGATTTTTGGTTCATAAAAACAACGGAGCGAATAGGTAGATTAGTATATTTCAGATTTTCGGGAAAGATTCGCTTCTTTGAATTTTAAATTGTTTTGAATCAGTTTTTTAATGTTTTTAAAGTGGTGCAAAAATAAAAAAACCCCGACAATGGCGGGGTCTTTTTTATAAAAATTATACACTACTAATAATAAGTATATCGTCTTACCTTAGCGATATATTTTGCAAGTCTTATTACCTGGTGGCTGTAGCCATATTCATTGTCATACCATATATAAAGGATCACGTTTTTACCGTCTTCAGAAACGATCGTCGCATTACTGTCATAGATAGCCGGCGCAGAAGATCCAATGATGTCTGAAGATACCAGCTCGTTATCTACAGAATATTGTATCTGTTCTACCAACTCACCTTCAAGCGCGTATTTCTTCAGCAGGTTGTTTACGTCTTCCAGATTAGTTTCTTTTTCCACTTCCAGGTTCAAAATAGCTAATGAACCATTTGGTACAGGAACTCTAATGGCATTAGAAGTAAGTTTACCTTCAAAAACCGGTAAGGCTTTGGAAACCGCTTTTCCGGCGCCGGTTTCAGTAATTACCATATTAAGACCGGCAGCTCGTCCTCTTCTGTATTTGCTGTGCATATTGTCCACCAGGTTCTGGTCATTAGTATAGGCATGAATGGTTTCAAGGTGCCCATGAACCACTCCTAAAGAATCCTGAACTGCTTTTAACACAGGTGTAATTGCATTCGTGGTGCAAGAAGCTGCAGAGAAAATATCGATTTCTTCCGGGCTGTATTCCTTTTGGTTTACGCCATGTACAATATTCGGAATTCCCTTCCCGGGTGCAGTAAGTAGTACTTTAGCCGCTCCTTTTGAAGTAAGGTGTCTGCTAAGTGCTTCTTTATCCCTAAATGCACCGGTATTGTCAATTATAAGTGCATCTTTAATTCCGTACATGGTATAATCTATATCTTCCGGCTGGTTAGCAGAGATCATTCGAACTGTAGTTCCGTTCACGATCAATGCCGAATTTTCTTCATCGATATTTACTGTTCCGCTGAAGGGGCCATGCACAGAATCACTCTTTAAAAGAGAGGCTCTTTTTTCCAGAACGCTACGGTCAACTTTTCCTCTGGTAACAACAGCTCTTAGTCTAAGTTGATTTCCTTTCCCAGTCCTGGTCATAAGTTCACGGGCAACCAGGCGGCCAATTCTACCAAAACCATAAAGCACAACATCTTTAGGAGTTACGGTTTCAGTTTCTTTTGCATCATTCAGTTTATTAGATACAAAGGCCATGGCGTTACTGTGTGGCTGACCATCAAGGTGAAATTCATAAGTGAGTTTCCCAATATCCAGCTTAGCCGGAGGTAAATTCAGGTCCTGTATCGCTTTTGCGATCTCTACAGAATCGAAAATAGAAATTGGCTTACCCACAAACTCACCGGCATATTCATGCAGATCCAGAATGTCACTTACATTTCTATTGATGAGTTGATTTCTGAAAAGTACCAGTTCTATAGATTTATCATACCAAAGGTCGCTTACAATGTTTATGAATTCTACGGTAGCTTTGCGGCGATCTGCCTGGAAAGAAAGTTCTTTTTCGTAAACTTTATTAAAGTCCATGTTGAGTTATGTTGTTATAAATTTCCGGCAAAAGTATATATTTCAAACGTTTTCGTAAAAACTTTTCTCAATAAAAAACCCCTCCTGAGCGGAAGGGTTCATTATACTTAAGATCCTTAGAATTATTTCCAGATCATGCGCTGTTTTTCTCCTTGTTTAGTGTAAAAAACGATAACTATTGGATTTGCTCTCGTGCGGCTTCGCATAACTTCTTCAACTTCTCTTACCGAAGATACTTTCTGACCGTTTATTTCTGAAATGATACCACCAACCAGATCTGCAGATGGAAGGTCTTCAGACAACATACGATTTATCCTTACTCCGTTGGGAGCCTTGTAAGCTTCGAGTTCTTCAGCAGAAGCGTTGGCTACTTCAATACCTAAAGCAGGAATAGGGTAGGTGTCCAGCTTGGTAAGCTTTACGTTTACTTCTCTTTCTTCACCATCGCGCATTAGTTTTACCAGGACTTCATCTCCGGGTCTTTTCGAATTGATATATCCTGTAAGATCTGAGAACTTGTTGATCTCGATATTATCAATTTTCTTAATGATATCCTTTTGACGGATGCCGGATTTTTCAGCACCGCTACCTGGGGTAACATCGGCAACTAAAACTCCCTGTGAAGTAGAGAGATCAAGTTCTCTGGTGATCTCATTATTGATGCTGGTTCCTCGAATTCCAAGAATTCCCTTCTGAACGTCTCCAAATTCCATGATGTCTTCAACGATCTTTCTGGCGTTATTAGAAGGTACCGCAAAGGCATATCCAATATAGCTGCCGCTCGGAGAGCTTATCGCTGTGTTTATCCCTATGAGTTCACCATTAATGTTTACCAGGGCGCCACCACTGTTACCTGGGTTGATCGCCGCATCGGTTTGAATAAATGATTGTGGAGAATTATCTCTTAAATTAAGGTCTCTGGCTTTTGCGCTTATGATCCCTGCAGTTACCGTAGATTTTAAATTAAACGGGTTACCAACGGCCAGTACCCATTCACCAATTTGTGTATTATCTGAATCCCCGAATGGAATATAATCCAGTTCTTCTTCAGGATCAACCTTGATAAGGGCAATGTCTGACAATGGATCACTTCCTATAAGCTCAGCTTTATAGGTTTTGTTGTTATTCAGGGTAACTTCTATCTCGCTTGCACCGTCTATTACGTGATTGTTGGTTACTATGTATCCATCTGGGGTAATGATTACACCAGATCCTGCACCTTGCAAGGCTCTTCCTCCATTATTATTGTAAGGGTAATATTCCCAGATACTTCTCGGGCCGCTTTTAAATACCGCTACGTTCTTTACGTGAACCACAGCATGCACGGTCTTTTCTGCAGCTTCTGTGAAATCTGCATTTGTACCGTAGGCTCGATTCGTGTTGGTAACCGGGATAAACGAATTTTGTTGTGAATTATCCTGGGGGAGGAACTGGTTAGAATCTTCTTCAAAGAAGATCTTATAGCTTCCTAAGGTTAGAGCGCCTCCAAGGATAGATACAAATAGTAAAGTTGCTATTTTTTTCATTTTCGGCTTTTGTTATTTATGATTAAACTTTCTTGATTCTCTTATTATTATGGTAAAACCCGAAATTTAACGACCATTTAACAATCCCGAATTCCTGTTCAAAATTGTATATTTGTGCCACTTTCAAAATGACTTATGAAGCTGACATTCTATAAATACCAGGGTACGGGTAACGATTTCGTAATGATCGATAATCGGGATCTTATAATATCCAAAAATGATACCAAATTGATAAATCATCTGTGTGACCGTAAATTCGGAATAGGTGCTGACGGGCTTATTCTGCTGGAAAATCCGGAAGATGAAAAAGATGATTTCAAAATGGTCTATTTTAATGCCGATGGAAATGAAAGCAGTATGTGTGGTAACGGCGGGAGGTGTCTGGTAGCGTTTGCCAGGTTCCTTGGGATCATAGAAGATACTGCCAGATTTACAGCTATAGATGGCGTGCATGAAGCGACTGTGAAGAACGGAATAGTCAGTTTGAAGATGCAGGATGTTTCTGAAGTTTCAAATAACGAAGACTTTCTTTTTCTTGATACCGGTTCCCCACATCATGTGATCTTTTCAGAAAATATAGGTTTAAGGGATATTAAGAAAGATGGTGCCAAAGTGAGATATTCTGAAAGATATGCTAACGGTGGTACGAATGTGAATTTCGTAGAGCCGATTTCTTCTGATTCATTTTCAGTAAGAACCTATGAAAGGGGAGTAGAGGATGAAACACTTTCATGTGGTACAGGAGTTACGGCCGTGGCGATCGCTGCCTACGAATCTGGAAAAACAACTTCAGAAAAAGTGAGTCTTATCACTCCGGGAGGAGATCTGTCTGTAAGATTTAAGAAGTCTGAAAATGGCTATTCTGATATCTGGTTATCCGGGCCGGCAGAACAGGTTTTTAAAGGTGAGATCATATGTTAACATTACAGGGGCAAAAAGTATTTTTAAGAGCACTGGAGCCGGAAGATCTTGATTTTGTTCATAAGATCGAAAATGATGAAAACTTCTGGGAGATAAGTACTACCCAGGCGCCTTATTCAAGGTTTCTTATCAGGCAATATATCGAGAATGCTCATCGCGATATCTATGATATCAAACAGTTAAGACTGGTTATTTGCACCAAGCGAGGTCGACCGGTTGGTCTGATAGATGTTTACGATCTTGAACCCAGGGATAAGAGAGCTGCTATCGGGATCCTTATCGCCGATAAAAAAGACCGGAAAAAAGGATTCGGATCAGAAAGTTTAGCCTTGCTTTGCGATTATTGTTTCACTCATCTTGGTTTGCATCAGGTATACGCCAACGTGGCTTCCAACAACGAAGAGAGTATGCGCATTTTTGAAAGTAATGGATTTAGAAAAGTAGGTTTAAAAAAAGACTGGACGCTATTCAACGGCAAGTATAAAGATGAATGGCTCTACCAATTGATAAATAATGTACATTAAAAAAATAATTATAGCAGTCGCCATTCTTGGAGCGATAGCTTTTGGGATCTTCGGTTATTATATCTATAACAGTATATTTTCTTCTAATACAAGCTTTGAAGCGAAAGAGGAGGTGGTCTATATTCCTTCAGACGCCACTTTCCAGACAGTGATAGACTCTTTGCGACCATTGGTGAAAGACCTGTCATCATTTAGCATGGTTGCAGAAAAGAAAGGTTATGCCGCTAATGTGAGGCCCGGAAGATATTTTCTGAAAAAAGGAATGAATAATAATGAACTGGTGAATACCCTGAGAAGCGGTAACAGGCCGGTGAAGGTTATTTTTAATAATCAGGAAAGACTGGAGAATCTGGCCGGTAGAATCTCTGAGCAGATCGAGGCCGATAGTGTTTCATTGCTTAGGTCATTCAAAGATTCAAGTTTTCTTGCTAAAAATGAATTTAGCGATCCAACAGCCCTGGGGATGTATATCCCTAATCAATATGAATTTTACTGGAATACTTCAGCTGAAGAATTTCGCAGCAGAATGAAAAAGGAGTACGATAGGTTCTGGAATGAAAAGAGGTTGAAAAAGGCTGAAGAGATAGGTCTTTCTCCGAAAGAGGTCATTACTATGGCTTCCATAGTTCAGAAGGAAACGGCGAAGGTTGACGAGCGCCCTAAAGTAGCCGGGGTGTATATGAATCGATATAAGAACGGATGGAAACTGGATGCAGATCCTACGGTGATCTATGCTATCAAAGAGACTACCGGTAATTTCGATACTATTATAAAAAGAGTGCTTTATAAAGATCTCGAACTCGATTCACCTTATAATACATATAAATACAGGCAAATTCCTCCGGGGCCAATCTGGATGCCCGATATTTCTTCTATCGATGCCGTGTTAAATTATGAGAATCATGATTTCTACTATTTTGTAGCCGATGTAGAAAATTTCGGCTATCATAAATTTGCTAAAACCCTGGCACAGCACAATCGAAACAAGCAGGAATACGTGCGCTGGATCAATAAGCAGGGGATAAAAAGATAGCAGAGGTTTTATTTAGGATTCTTTAAGTTTATGATAACAAAGCAGTTATAATTTGGTTAAAGCTTCTGGAACTTTATAATACCTTTAACAGCCTGTAAGTCAAATTATTAAAATTTGTTATACATTTGCCGGGCGAATATGAAAGGGGCATGACTTATGATATAGGTGTGCCAGTAACCTTTCAAAAAACAAAGTAATGAGAAAGAAAATTGCAAAATTTTCAATCTTGCCTCTTGCAGCGGGCTCCATTTTTTTTAGTTTTTCAACTAAAGATGCTGCAAAACTGGATCTGGAAGATTATTCCACTTATGATCTGGAACTGGATTATACAGTACCAGATCTGCGAGATGAAATAATTCCGGAATTCGAAATCTCACACACTTCACCTTACCTGGGCAAGTCCTATGTTGGTTTTAAAGAAGCTCTGGCTTTTAAAGAATCAAGAGGGGATTACAAAAGCATTAACGAATACGGTTATCTTGGTAAATACCAGTTTGGAAAGGGTACTCTAAAACTCGTGGGTATTTACGATACTGTTGGATTCCTTAATTCACCTGCTTTGCAGGAGGCGGCATTCTATGCGAATGCTTCCAGGAATAAGTGGATCCTGCAAAGAGATATCAAGCGTTTTGTTGGTAAAACCATCAATGGGGTAGAAATTACCGAGTCTGGTATCCTTGCCGCAGCGCATTTAGCCGGTCCTGGTAGTGTGAAGAAATATCTTCGTAGTTGGGGAGCTCAGGCTTTCAGCGATGCATTTGGAACCACCATTAAAACCTATATGAAGCGTTTTGGCGGATATGATACATCCTTTGTGAAGACTGAAAAGAATGCCAGGGTAGACTTCGACAAGCTTTCTGTCTAAATATCTTTTTGAATAATAAATATAGCCGGTCTTTTATGAAGATCGGTTTTTATATTTTTCCATTCTGAAGCGGTCGCGGTTTTTATAAATTCTGTTTCCAGCGTAAGATCACAGGCAACACAGATTCTCGTGGTTGGGTGAAGACTTTGAATAAGGTCTTCCAGGAACTTCATATTGCGATAAGGGGTTTCAATAAAGATCTGCGCCTGATTCCTTTCTAGGGAAATTCTTTCAAGTTGTTTGATCTCGTTCTTGCGTTCTTTTTTATCTATAGGAAGGTATCCATGAAATGTAAAGCTTTGGCCGTTCATCCCGCTGGCCATCATTGCCAGAAGAATTGAGGAAGGTCCTATTAGGGGGACTACCTGAATATTGAACCGGTGGGCGAGCTTTACAACTTCAGCTCCCGGGTCTGCAACTCCGGGACAGCCTGCTTCGCTTAACAGTCCCATATTTCTTCCTTCTTTCGCCGCATCCAGGAAGGCTGGTATGTCTGAAGCTACAGTGAATTTATTTAAACCATGAAGTCTAAGGTCTGGCTGCGATTTTTCAGGAAGTATTTGTTTGATGAATCTCCGGGCAGATTTTTCATTTTCAACTATGAAATCATCAATCCCTTCGATGATATTTTTATTCATCGGTGGGAATACCTTATCTGGATTAGATTCTCCCAGATTAACAGGAATCAGGTAAAGTTTTCCGTATTCCTGGTGTTTAGAACTCATAGCGTACCGTTATTCAGTTTTCTGGCGATCTCCTCACAGGCTTCATCAAGCATTTGATAAACGTTTTCGAAGCCCTGTTCCCCTCCGTGATAAGGATCTGGAACATCTACATTTTCTGAAGGAAAGATCTCTTCCAGTATCAAATGTACCTTCTGGCGATCTTCATCTGTCTTAGCCATAGACATGATATCCCTAAAATTAGAGTTATCCATGGCAAATATATGGTCGAAATCTTCAAAGTCGTCTTCAGAGAATTGCCTACCTCTTTGATCGGTAATATCCAATCCATATCTTTTTGCAGTAGCAATAGAGCGCCGGTCTGGTTCAGAACCAATATGCCAGCTACCCGTACCTGCAGAATCTACAAATACTTTATTAGGATCAACTTTAGATTTAAGAATACCTTCGGCCAGTGGTGATCTGCAAATATTGCCGAGGCACACCATCAATACCCTGGTTTTCATAAATTATATTTTATAATGTGAGCTTCTTGTTGAGGTCTTCAACAAATTTTTTGAATTGCTTGTCTGTGGCAGCGAGGTTGTCTACAGTTTTACATGCATGTAACACGGTAGCGTGATCGCGACTTCCAATTTGAGATCCTATACTGGCCAGAGATGCCTTCGTGAACTTCTTGGCGAAGAACATGGCGATCTGCCTTGCCTGTACAATATGTCTCTTCCTGGTCTTAGACTGCAAAGTATCTACATCCATCTGGAAATAATCACTTACAACTTTCTGGATATAATCTATAGATACCTCACGTTTAGTATTCTTAACGTAGTTATCAACGATCTTTTTCGCAAGTTCAAGGGTGATATCTTTCTTATTGAAAGATGAATGAGCGATAAGTGAAATGATTGCTCCTTCAAGTTCCCTGATGTTCGTTTTAATGTTGTTCGCAAGGAATTCAACAATATCTTCCGGCATTTCTACACCATCGCGGTAAAGTTTACTTTTGATGATAGAAACACGGGTTTCGAAATCTGGATGTTGAAGTTCGGCTGAAAGTCCCCATTTGAATCTTGATAGCAGACGTTGTTCAATGTCCTGCATATCAACCGGAGCCTTGTCACTGGTTAGGATAACCTGTTTTCCGTTCTGGTGTAAGTGGTTGAAGATGTGGAAAAATACATCCTGTGTTCCTGCCTTACCAGATAGTAACTGTATATCATCTACTACCAGTACATCTATGATCTGGTAAAAATGGATAAAATCGTTACGGTTATTTTTCTTTACAGATTCTATATACTGTTGCGTGAATTTTTCCGCAGAGATATAAAGAACTGTTTTTTCTGGGTATTTATCTTTTATCTCAACACCTATAGCGTGTGCCAGGTGTGTTTTTCCAAGTCCAACCCCACCAAATATCAATAATGGGTTGAAAGAGGTTCCTCCGGGCTTGTTCGCTACAGCCAGCCCTGCTGATCTTGCCAGTCGGTTGGATTCACCTTCCAGGAAGTTCTCAAAATTATAATTAGGATTAAGCTGAGACTCGATCTTTACATTCCTGATTCCAGGAATGATAAAGGGGTTTTTCAGCTCCGGACTTTTATTCTTGATTGGAACGTCAACTTCCTGTGAAGCCATTTGTGACCTTTGAGTACTTGGGATCTTTTCGGTAAAAGGTAGCTTGTTACCGTAAGTATTCTCCATTTTGATCACGTATACCAATTTAGCTTTTTCACCAAGTTCACGGGTAAGTGAAACTTTTAGAAGTTTTACATAGTGCTCCTCCAACCATTCGTAGAAAAACTTAGACGGCACCTGTATGCTTAAGGCACAATCTGTAAGTTTCACTGCTTGGATAGGTTCAAACCAGGTTTTGTAAGCTTGAGGGGTAATGTTATCCTGAATAAATGACAGACAGTTATTCCAAACCGATTGCGCAGTTTTTGACATTCTTTGTTAAACGTTAATTTAGGTTAGTAGTAAGTTCTTTGCCGGGAACTGGATCAACTTGCGTCCCCAACTTGAGTGGAACAAATATGTGAACAAAAAATGTAAAAAAAAAACCATTTACGGGTTGAATTTTAAGAAAATTTTATGCATACTTGTTTCCGAGCCTGAATATAAAAAACCTTTCTCAGAAAGGCTAGTTTTTTCCTATGAAATCACATAAAACTCTTGTTAAAGTTCGATATGCCGAAACCGATCAAATGGGAGTGGTGCATCATGGAAACTATCCGCAATACCTTGAAATTGCGCGCCTTGAGTGGTTAAGCACTCTAGGTATATCCTACAAAAGTATGGAAGAGGAAGGGATAATGTTGCCGGTATACGAATTAAATTTAAAATATATAAAACCGGTAACTTTTGATGAAAATATCACCATTGAAACTCGCCTTCAGAAAATGCCAAATGTTAAAATTATTTTTGACTACTCGGTATTTAATGAACAGGGTGAGTTAGTAACTTCAGCTACTTCTACTTTGGTTTTTATGGACTCTAAAACTAGGAGGCCAGTAAGATGTCCACAATATATTTTAGATAAACTGAAGGATTAATCCTCCTTTTTTGAAATTTCGACTTTGTAAGTATTGTCGAACTTTTCAAAGATACTTTCTGCATCCTTTTTTCTTACTGCAATATAAATTTTACAATCTAATTCCAGTTTTTGATCGATCACATTTAGATTGTTTTGTTTGATCACCTGCATGACCTTATTCATTTCAGGATAATCAAACTTTACTATAAAAACTTCGTCTATGGTCCGCTTTATTATGTCTGAAGCTTCCAGCGCCATCTGGGCTGCGGTTTTGTAGGCATTAATAAGTCCGCCAACTCCCAGTTTTACCCCGCCAAAATATCTCACGACCACAATAAGTATATTCGTTACATCAAATGACTGGATCTGGCCGTAAATTGGCATGCCTGCAGAATTTGAAGGTTCTCCATCATCATTGGCTCTGTATTGGTGGTCTTCCTTGCCTATTTGCCAGGCGTAACACCAGTGTCTTGCCTTGTGGTGTTTAGCTCTTAATTCTTCCAGGTGTTCGTTAGCTTCCGCTTCGGTCTTTATAGGGAAGGCATACCCGAAAAACTTGGAGTTCCGGTCCTTGAATAACACTTCAGGTGATGGCTTGGTAATGCTTTGGTAAGTATCTTTCATATCGCGCTGTTTGCTACAAGAATTATACTAAGTATTGCCAGTCCAAGTCCTATCCAGTTCTTTCGGATAAGTTTTTCCTTGAATAGCAGGATGCCTACTATGGTAGAGATAGTTACGATGGCTACATGATTCATGGTAAATATCGTGGAGCTGTCAAAACCTTTGGTTCTTAAGGCCAATACCAGGAAATATATGGAAAAATAATTGGGGATGCCCAGGGCAATTCCTCCCAGGATATTTTTAAAGCTGATCTTGAGTTTTCCCATAAATGCCTGGCCAATGAGGATGATTGTACCAATTAAACCGGCAGTAGCGAAAATAGTGGAAGAGAAAAGCCCAACGTCGGTTTCTGAAACATAACTGGTTTCAAGATATTTCAGGCTGGTGTCTATGATGCCGCTTCCCAGGAAAACCAGCAGGGGGAAAATAAGATTCTTGCTTTTGATGCTTATACCTTCTTTTGTCTTTATGGAAGTAAGATAAACTGCGACCAGAGCGAGGATTATACCGATGATCTTAGATATTCCCGTGCTTTCATTGTACAGGAAGATTCCGCAGAGAACAGGAATGGCTACCGACATTTTTGTCGCTACGGCCACTACAGACATTCCACTCTTCTGGGTGGTGATGGCTGCCAGGTTAAAAACCGCGATGAAAAGGAACCCCAGCATCAGGGCACCCGGGAACCAGGATTCATTTGGAACGTGTGTAAAATCTGATCCATCTATGTATCCAAAAAAACCAACGGTGCAGGCTACAAAATAATTCACAATGATGGCCTGTAGGGTGTTGATACCGAATTTTTTATATAACCTGAAGACCACAAAAATTATCGTGGAAGATAAAATACTCAGAAGAAGGTATATCAAAATAGGTCTTTTTTGGTCGTAAAGAGGTCGATGACATCTTCGTGAGTAGGTTCAATATTCCAGGTGTGAAAACCTAGTCTGGAAGCGGTTTCAATATTTTCTGAAGTATCGTCTATAAATAGACATTCCTCAGGCTCAAGCTTATTTTCGTCCAGTACGAATTCAAAAATATCTGGATTTGGTTTACGCATTCCTATTTCATGCGAAAGGTAAAAAGAGTCGAAACAAGATTTAAACTCCTCATAAAAAGGAATCTTCTCTTTTATATGCTCAATATGATTCTCATTAGTGTTACTTAATAAGATGAGCTTAAAATTCTTTTCTTGTGCGAGCTTCTGGATAAACTTAAGGCGGTATTCTGGAAAGTCCAGTAGCATCGAATTCCAGGAATCAAGGAATTCCTCTTTTCCTATTTGCGGGAATTGAGTTCGGTAATGTTCAGATATTTCATCTGAGGTAACGAATCCCTGTTCATATTCCCGGTTTTTAGCCCAGATCGCCTCGGGAAGGGCTTCCACATTCATTGCGCTTAACTTCTTATTCGTTCCTTCTTTATCAAGGTTGATAAAAACATCCCCGAAATCAAATATTATTGCTTTGATCATTTTTGTAAATTTTTAACCGGTCTCCCTCAATATCTAATTCTGAAACTAACTTTCCTTGAAAACCTGGTGCTTTAACGCCCTTCTTGAATTCAGACCTTCCAGTAAATATCCTTGCTTCATCCCATAGCCCTGCATCTATAAATTGTTGCAGGGTAAGACTTCCCCCTTCAATAATCACAGATTGAAGTTCATTTTTATACAATAACTCGCATAGCTTTTCAGAAATATTATCAGTAAAATCTATTTGTTCGTAGCTTAGGCCTTCAATTTCTGATCTTTCCGTTTTTGATTCACAGATAACGATGGTTTTCTGCTTTCCGTCCAGTATGGAAAAGTCCTTTGGAGTTTTTAATTCCCGGTCGATTATGATTCTAACAGGATCATGTCCGGTCCATTTTCTAACATTCAGCGAAGGGTTATCCTTTAAAACAGTATTGGTGCCTACTAAAATAGCAGCCTCTTCACTCCTCCATTTGTGCACTATTTGCCCCGAATATTTGTTGGTGATCCAGACGGGTCTGTTGTCATCTCGATTTTCCGGAGCGATAAAACCATCTTCGGTCTGTGCCCATTTTAAAATTATGTACGGGCGATGCTTTTTGTGGAAAGTGAAGAATCTTTTGTTCAGTTCCAGACATTCTTTCTCCAGAACACCTACTTTTACCTTACATCCCGCATCAAGAAGTTTTTTAATTCCCCTGCCGGCTACCTTGGCAAAAGGGTCCATGGTACCAATTACAACCTTTTTTATACCCTTAGCAATGATGAAATCGCTGCAGGGAGGAGTTTTACCATAATGGCTACATGGTTCCAGGCTCACATAGATCACCGAGTCTTTTAAAAGCTCCTCGTTCTTTACAGAATTTATCGCGTTTACTTCGGCGTGCGGTTCTCCCGCTTTTCGATGCCAACCTTCACCTATTATTTTGTTATTATGAACTATAACGCTGCCTACCATGGGATTGGGATAGGTGGTTCCAAGGCCGTTTTGGGCCAGTTCTATACAGCGTTTTATGTATTTTTCGTGTATATTCACGCCACAAAAATAGAATTAATTAGGCAGAATGAGCACATGGAAAATTCGGGAAATAAAATCCGAAGATAATCAGCAGGTTAAAGACTTAATTAGAAGTGTACTGGTAGAAATGGGAGTTCCAAAAGTAGGAACTGCTTATGAGGATAAAGCCCTTGATGATATGACCGATACCTACAAGGGAGAAAGGCGGGCCTATTTTGTAGTGGAAGAAAATTCTAAGATCATTGGGAGTGCGGGTATCGCTCCTCTCACCGGCCTGGAAGAAGAGATTTGCGAGCTTCAAAAAATGTATTTCCTGCCTGAAGCCAGGGGCAGAGGAATTGGCATGGAAATGATCACCAAATGTCTTCAATTTGGACGGGATCACGATTTTAAAAAATGCTATATTGAAACCCTTCCTTATATGGAAAATGCCCGCAAGCTATATCATAAAAATGGCTTCGAGGTTATTGAAAAGCCGCTAGGGAATACCGGTCATTATAATTGTACGGTATTTATGATCAAGGATCTTTAAGATCGATAATTATAAAATTCGAAGCAGAGTATGCTTATCTCTCAGTTAAAAATTCAGTTTATAGAAAGTTTGCAGGATGAATTTCCTATAACTGAAATTGAGTCTTTTTTTTATATACTCACTGAATACTACCTGGGGATTAAAAGGATAGACATGGCTCTGGATCGTGATCTTGAGATATCAGAAGCACAATTTCAGAAATTCGAAAAAGCCATGCTTCGGCTTAAAGACCATGAGCCTGTACAGTATATTACCGGGCAAACCGAGTTTTATGGTTTGGAATTCGAGGTGAATAAGAATGTGCTTATTCCAAGACCTGAAACTGAGGAGCTGATAGAATGGATCATTCAGGACCATCAAAATAAAAGCGAGAAGCTTAATATTCTGGACATAGGTACTGGAAGCGGATGTATCCCGATCTGCCTGGCGAAGAATATAAATAATGCCCATGTTGGTTCCTTCGATATTTCAAAGGAGGCTTTAGCATTGGCCAGAAGAAATGCCCAGAAAAATAATGTTGAGGTCGATTTCCGGGAATTTGATATTCTTTCCGCGGAAAAGCTAGATGAAAAATATGACATCATAGTTTCAAATCCTCCATACGTGCGGGAGCTGGAGAAGAAAGAGATGCATAAGAATGTACTGGAGCATGAGCCGGAACTGGCTCTGTATGTGCAAGATGATGATGCGCTCATCTTTTACCGGCAAATTTCTCAACTGGCCAAAGAGGCGCTTAAAGAGAATGGGGTGCTGTATTTTGAAATAAATCAATATTTAGGAGAGGAGACTAAAGCGCTTGTTGAAAGTTTTGGTTTTGAAGCTGAATTGAAAAAGGATATTTTTGGAAATCACCGAATGTTGAAAGCGATCAGGAAATAATATATGAACGAGAATTTAAACAAGATCCATAACCTCGCGGTGTTTTGTGCTAGCAGCGATGGCAATGACAGCGAAATCTATGAAACAGCCTATGAGGTTGGAAAAATAATGGCCGCTAATGATATCAGGCTGGTTTATGGCGGTAGTAAACTGGGATTGATGGGGCAGGTTGCCAGGGGAGTGATGGATAATAAAGGTAAGGTGACCGGAGTGATCCCTGATTTTTTAAAAACCAAGGAAGTTGTTCATACGAGTCTGGATAAACTTATTACCACCCAGGATATGCACGAGCGCAAACTCACTATGAACGAATTGAGTGATGCATTTCTAACCTTACCCGGAGGTTTTGGTACCTTTGAGGAACTTTTCGAGATCGTAACCTGGGCCCAGTTAGGCTTGCATAGAAAACCAATTGGCTTGCTCAATATTGGTGGTTTCTATGACGATCTTATAAGCATGTTGAATACGATGTGCTCAAAAGGACTTCTGAAGAAAGAAAACCTGGATATTCTTTTGGTTTCAGACAATTTTGAAGATCTTTTAGATAAAATGAGAACATTTGAGCCAAAACCGGTTCCAAAATGGATGAATAAGAATCAAACCTGATCATGAAAATCAAAGAACTGAAAATATATACCTCTAATATTGAAAAACAACTGGAATTCTACCGGGATGAGCTGGGATTTGAGATCACCAATTATTCTGAAGATGGTTTCAATATTGTTGCAGGTTATTCCAGTTTGAGATTTGAAAAAAGGGAGAAAGCGACTCCTTATCACATCGCTTTGCATGTGCCAGATAACCAGGAAAAAGAAGCATTGAAATGGCTGGAAAGTATTGTTCCTGTGCTAAAATATAATGATGATAAGATCATAGATTTTTCTAACTGGCAGGCTAAATCGGTTTATTTCTATGACCAGGATAAAAATATAATGGAACTCATTTCCAGGAGGAAATTCCATAAACCGGAGTCGGCTATTTTCAATAGTTCTAATATTGTGGGTATTGCTGAAATTGGCCTGGTCACTAAGGATATCAAGGAGAAGTTCGAAAAGCTAAAGCTCGAATGCGGGCTGGATCATTTTGATGGCGATTTTGAAAGGTTTTGCGCAATCGGTGATCCTTCAGGTTTGCTGATTACTATAGATAACGATAAGAAAGACTGGTTCCCAACCAGTGATAAGGCATATAGTTCAGATTTCGAACTGGAATTTGAACATGATTCAAAAACATTTAAACTGAATTTCAGCAATGATGAGCTGGAGATTTCAGAAATCTAATACCAACTGATTTTTACATGAACGTCGAAAATAAAATTCAGACTCTTCGCAAGGAATTACAGGAACATAATTACAATTACTATGTGCTGGATAAGCCTGTAATTAGTGATTATGAATTCGATATGAAATTAAAGGAGCTTCAGGAGCTCGAGGAAAAACATCCTGAATTTGAAGATCCTAATTCTCCAACCCAGAGAGTAGGGGGTGCGGTTACCAAAAATTTTGAGACCGTGGTTCATGATCACAGGATGTATTCGCTTTCCAACTCCTATTCTAAAGAAGAATTGGAAGAGTGGGAGACGAGAGTGCGAAAAGTTGTGGAAGGCAAAGTGCAGTATGTTTGCGAGCTTAAATATGACGGGGCGTCCATAAGTCTAACCTACAGAAATGGTTTACTGGAAAGAGCGGTAACCAGAGGTGATGGCTTTCAGGGAGATGATGTTACCAATAATGTGAGAACCATAAGATCTGTGCCTCTTAAATTAAAAGGTGAGTTTCCTGAAAAATTTGATATTCGAGGCGAGATCGTGTTGCCTTATGAAGGTTTTGCGAAAATGAATGCAGAGCGGGTGGATATTGGGGAAGAGCCTTACGCGAATCCAAGAAATACCGCTTCCGGAAGTTTAAAACTGCAGGACAGCGCCGAGGTTTCCAGAAGGCCTTTGGAATGTTTGTTATATAGCATCGTAGGAGAAAATACCGGAATTGGATCTCAGTTCGAAGGATTGGAAAAAGCCCGGAACTGGGGTTTTAAAGTGCCCGGAGAATCTGAATTGAAAGATTCTATAGACGAGGTACTTAAATATATAAATTACTGGGATGAACACCGGCACGACCTGCCTTACGAGACAGATGGTGTGGTAGTGAAAGTGAATGATTTCCACCAACAGGAAGAACTGGGGCATACTGCCAAATCTCCCCGCTGGGCGATCGCCTATAAATTCAAGGCAGAGCAGGAAAGTACCAGGCTTAAAAAGATCACCTACCAAGTTGGAAGAACGGGAGCGATCACTCCGGTTGCTAATCTTGAGCCGGTTCAGCTTGCCGGTACCGTGGTGAAGAGAGCTTCTTTACATAACGCCGATCAGATCGAAAAGCTGGATGTTAGGGAAAGAGACACTGTCTTTGTTGAAAAAGGTGGAGAAATTATTCCGAAGATCGTTGGGGTAGATTTTACCAAAAGAGATCCCGATAGTGAACCTACCAAGTATGCGACTCATTGCCCTGAATGTGGAACAGAGCTGGTAAGAAATGAAGGTGAGGCTCAACATTACTGTCCGAATACTAATGGCTGCCCACCGCAGATCATTGGGAGGATCCAGCATTATATTTCAAGAAAAGCCATGGATATTGAAGGTTTAGGAGGAGAAACGGTTGCTTTGCTGGTAAATGCCGGGCTGATTGAAAACTATGCCGATCTATATACCCTAAAAAAGGAAGATGTTTTGCCTTTGGAACGAATGGCAGAGAAGTCTGCAGATAATCTAATTGCAGGAATCGAAAAATCCAAAGAGATCCCTTTTGAAAGAGTTCTTTTTGCACTTGGGATAAGGTATGTGGGTGAAACGGTTGCGAAAAAACTTGCCAAACACTTTAAGAATATCGATGCACTTGCCTCGGCTTCAGAAGAGGAGTTGGTGAACCTAGATGAAATAGGGGAGCGTATAGCCTGGAGTGTGGTAGATTTCTTTAAGACAGAATCCAACCGCGAGATAGTTCAGAGATTGAAAGATTATGGGGTTCAATTGGAGATTTCAGCAGAGAAACTGGCTAATCAAACAGATCTGCTTAGCGGAAATAGTTTTGTTATCTCCGGTGTATTTGAAAAGGTTTCCAGGAATGAACTTAAAAAAATGATCGAGGATAATGGGGGGAAAGTATCCAGCTCCATTTCCTCAAAAACGAATTACCTGGTTGCCGGGGATAATATGGGGCCTAGTAAACTTGCGAAAGCTGAAAAGCTAGGTACAAATATCATCAGCGAAGATGATTTTCTGAAAATGTTAAATTAAGTACACTTTTCAGAAGAAAATAATGAGAAAATTATTCCCGGTACTTTTCAGTTTATTTAGCTTGTTTTCAGGATTAATCAATGCCCAGGAGATTCCTGAGGGTTTTGTACATCTTGATGAGGTAATCCCAGATATCATTTATGAGATACGCTATGCCGGCAATCACAATTTTGTAGGTAAACCTATTAAAGGATACGAAGCTGAACAGGCGATAATGAGCAAAAAAGCAGCGAGGGCCTTAGCGGAGGTTCAGAGAGAATTGATACTTAAAGATTGTATGCTGAAGGTGTTCGATGCATACCGTCCACAAAGAGCCGTAGATCATTTCGTAGAATGGGCGAGAGTGGAAAGTGATACCCTGATGAAATCTGAATTTTATCCTGATGTTCCAAAAAGCAAACTTTTCGAGTTAGGTTATATCGCTTCAAAATCGGGACATTCCCGGGGAAGTACAGTAGACCTTACGCTAATAAATGTGGATGATTGTGAAGAAGTTGACATGGGTGGAAACTATGACTTGTTCGGGGAAGTATCACATCATAATACAAATAAAATAACCGCAGAACAGAAGAGGAACCGAGAAATCTTAAGGCTGGCCATGCGTAAACATGGGTTCAGGTCTTACTCAGAAGAATGGTGGCATTATACTTATGATGCCGAACCGTACCCTTATACTTATTTCGATTTTCCGGTAAAGTGATTATCTCACTGCGATCTTGGCGCTTTCAGTTTTAATGTTTTTTTCGGCATCCAGGTAGAAATCTATTCTTCCTAAATAAAGCCCGTAGCATCCAACCTGGTTTACCAATACATTTTTACCAGCCTTGTTCTTTTCTACCCTTGGTTTCTCTAAGAAAGTATGGGTATGCCCGCCAATAATAAGGTCTATGTTCTCAGTATTCCGGGCAAGTTTAACATCAGAGATCTTATTGCTTTTATATTCGTATCCTAAATGCGAGAGACAGATGACCAGGTCACATTTTTCCTCGTTCTTTAATTTTGAACTAACCTCGGTAGCCATTTCTACTGGATCCAGGTATTTTGTCTCTTTATACAGCTTGTCATTCACCAGGCCCTGCAATTCGATACCTATTCCAAAGACCCCGATCTTCACTCCATCTTTATTGAATACCCGGTAATCTTTAGTTTGACCGTCCATGATGGTATTGCTGAAATCGTAATTGGAGATCAGAAAATCAAAATCGGCATGAGGTAACTGGGCATATAGCCCGTCGATACCATTATCAAAATCATGGTTCCCAATGGTGGCTGCGTCATATTTCAGCTTACTCATCAGTTTAAATTCCAGTTCCCCGCCGTAAAAATTGAAGTAAGGTGTACCCTGGAAAATATCCCCGGCATCCAATAAAAGAGTATTGGGATTTTCCTGTCTGATTTTTTCGATCAAAGTAGCTCTCCTGGCTACGCCACCAAGATTGGCATTGCGACCTTCTTCCGGCCCGAAGGGTTCAATGTGGCTATGCACATCGTTGGTATGTAAAATGGTGATATGTTTTCCCGATCCGGAATTAAAAGAAAGTGAGGATAATCCTCCAAGGCTTAAAAATGCCGTTGCCGCTGCTGTATTTTGTATAAAATCTTTTCTTTTCATGCTCCTATTCTCTAATGTAACGATCGTCTATTTCGGCTTTAATGGTATCAACTTTTGTAAAGTAATCTATCAGCGCATTCCTAATTTTGTAATCGGCACCGTATATATTCACCGGATCCTTGAAGAAATTCATATTATCACCTCCATTCAAAAGGTAATCTGAGGTGGCGACCAGGTAGGTTTCGTTTTCATCTATTTCCTTTCCCTGAATCGTCGCTTTTATGGTTTTGTAATTCTTATCTGCGACGATCTTAATGCCGCTTACCGGGTGTGCAGATTTAGCTTTTTCAAGATATTTCAACATTTTCTTGATCTGCTTTCCGCTGAGTTCAGCCACCACGATCTCATTTTCAAAAGGCATAAGGTTATAGGCAGATCTGGCGGTCACTCCGCCCTCGGGTAATTCAGACCTTATTCCGCCTTTATTCAGTAACACCATATCGATGTCTTTACCTGTCCTTTTCTTAATTACCGGATTCGCCTGAATCATCACGATATCTGCCATGAGATTGCCAATGGCTGTGTTGAGGTCGCCGTCATTTTTGGAAAGTAATTTCGGGTTAAACGCGATAACCGAATCCAGGGTGGCATTCAAATGTTCTTTGAAGGGAGCTATAAACTCTTCGATCTCCTTATCTCCTTTAATCGTCTCATCGATAGCAATTCTTTCAGAATCTGTTTCAGATAACTTTAGGTTGTCAGAATTTGAAACCTTGCAGGAAACCAAAAGGGTAGATAAGGCAAGGGTTATAAATAGTTTTGTGTTCATAAGCTGCAATATTTTGCAAATATAAAAACTTAATCGCTGAATTAATTCGCTCTTTTGAGGACCTGTAGGCTGGAATTCAAAACTGTTTAAGATCGACCTACAGTAATTAATTATCCTTACTGTTTAAATTCTATTGTTGTCGATCTTTAATAAAAATTTAGATTTTTTTAAGCAATGTTTAAGATTTTCAAAACTTTTATATATTTTGCCAATCCCATTTCTATTTTATGAAGTATAGCCGGTTATATATCCTTGCTTGTATACCTATGCTTATTTTGATACTGTTCGCTGTATTAAGTAAGACTGACTGGCTTTTGGTGATCGGTGAATTCACTACCTACCTCATACTTTTAAAAGGATTCTCCAGAAGACTCAATTTCTCTAATCTGAATATTTTGTGTTTTCTGGGCCTTAATATGGTGGCTACCTTATTTAAATTTTACCAGGATGTAGACATGATCTTTAGCGCGATCATGTTCTTCCAGATGGTTTCCTATATATTTCTGGGGAGAGAAGCTTTAAAATATACCCAGAGGGAGGCTGGTAATAAATTCATGTTACTGTTCTTTTTCTTAATGCTGGGGGTGAATAGCTATTTTGTCTCTGAGCATTTCCAGGAACTGGAACACAAGATCGTGAGTCTGGTAGAATTTGTGTTTTACTCCATGTATTATATCGTTCTTTTTGTCCTGGCTATAGTATGTCTTATTTACTATTTGAATTCTTATTCCAGGAAATCTGTGTTTTTCGTAACCCTCGTAATGACTATACTTATTGCAGATATATTGAGAGATATGGCGCTGTATTACCTGCCCGATACCAGTGTGTTATTACTTCAGAATTTTCTAAAGTTCTGTGGTATCATCATGGCCTACCAGTTTTTCGCTACCGAAGAGAAGAAGCTCAAGCTTATCAACCTCATTTAGAACCCCTGGATTTAACAGAATAAATAAAGCTGTTAAATTCCAATATTTATAAAGCGTAACAGCTTATTATCTCCTTTTTTCCTGCTATAAAATATTTACATTTGCGCCACCTAAGATTAATGATGATCAACTCTAAACTGAAAAGTATTATTTATTCCAGGAAGATCAGAAAGGCTTTAAATAATAAAGTTTCTTCAGATAGATCGTTTTCAGGAAAAGTGGGATTGATCATTGATGCTGAAAATTTTGAAAAGACGAAGCGTCTTTTTGAGCTCTACAAAGATCTGGGAATTGATAAGAAAGATCTAAGCATAGTGGTTTGCGGTTCTAAAGATGAATTCCCTGAAAATTCCGATTTCAAGATCCTGGACCTGAAAGAAATTACAGTTTCAGGGGAATTCAAATCAGAAACAATTAGAGGCTTTGCCCGGGACCGTTATGATTTTTTGATCTGTCACTTTTCTGAAAAATCACAGGCTGGTTCCTTGTTGGCTGCAGTTACGAATGCTGGCATAAAAGTTGGAAATCACCCCGATGAATACGGTATTTATGACGTAGAGGTCTTCTCGAATAGTTTAGAAGATTTTCAGCAGGAGGTAATAAAATATTATAGAATTTTAAAATAAAGAATTGATGGAAGCCTTTGTAGGAACAGGAGTAGCACTAATCACTCCATTTAAAGAGGATTTATCTGTAGATACTAATGCTCTGGCTAATCTGGTAAAGAATCAGATAGAAAATGGGATCGAATATCTGGTGGTTCTAGGAACTACTGCCGAAAGCGCAACTCTTAGTACTGAAGAGAAAGAATTGATAAAGGAAACAGTAAAAACTGCCAATGCCGGTAAGTTGCCTTTGGTTCTGGGTATTGGAGGGAACAATACCGCAGCGGTGACCGAAGAATTGAAAACTTCCAACCTGGATGGTTTTAATGCCATACTTTCGGTTTCTCCTTATTATAATAAACCTACACAAGAAGGGATCTACCGTCATTTCAAAGCAGTTTCAGAAGCCTCGCCATTGCCGGTTATTCTTTATAATGTACCTGGAAGAACGTCTTCAAACGTTTTGCCGGAGACAATAAATCGTATCGCAAGAGAGTGTGATAATATAATAGGAGTGAAGGAAGCGGCTGGAGATATAGTTCAGGCAATGAGACTTATTAGCATGGTGCCTGAAGATTTCATGGTCATCTCTGGTGATGATATGATCACGCTACCTATGACGCTTGCTGGCGGAAAAGGTGTAATCTCTGTAATTGGCCAGGGTCTTCCGAAGGAATTTTCAGATATGGTAAGAGCAGGTCTGGCTGGTAAAGTGGCTGAAGCTTATAAATTACATTACAGGATCGCTCCTTCTATAGACCTTATTTTTGCTGAAGGTAATCCTGCAGGAATCAAGGCTCTGCTGGCGAAGAAAGGATTGGTAGCCAATAATCTGCGTCTTCCGCTGGTTGAAGCTTCAGAAGCATTGACCAATCGTATCCATAGTTTCATGGACAACTTTTAATTGAAAATCTGGTAGGATTTTTTTCTAATATTATGCTCATGTGGCAATAAACCCTTGATATTGGGGTTATTTGAGTAGTTCAGGAAAGTTTTTTTTATAGTCACAAAAAATGTATTTTTGCCAGATGTTTTTACGTATCATGAAAAAAGGAATTCTAGTTTTAGGCCTGCTAATGGTTACACTTTCTTGTAGTGAATATCAGCAGTTGCTTAAGAGTAAAGATACTGCTCCAAAATATTCGGCTGCAGAAGAATTATATAACGAAGGCAAGGAGGAAGACTCTAATAAGAAGCTTAGAAAAGCTTTGAGATTACTAGAGCAGATCGAGCCTGAATTCCGCGGAAAGCCACAGGGAGAAAGACTTGTTTTCTTACTGGCAGATACGTATTACCAGCTGGACGATTACTATAATTCTCCGTTCCAGTTCGAAAGATTTTTACAGTTGTATCCAAACAGCCAGAAGGCTGAAGAGGCTTCCTATAAAAGGGCTGCGAGTTACTATTATCGTTCTCCAAGATATGATCTGGACCAGACAGATACCCGAAAGGCTATCGAAGAGCTGCAGGTTCACTTGAACAAATATCCGGAAGGAGAATTTACATCCTCTGCCAACGAAATGGCAACAGAACTAAGGATCAAGCTGGAGAAAAAGGCATATGAAATTGCCAAGCAATATCACCACACAGAATATTACAAAGCTGCTATAGCTTCTTTTAATAATTTTATTTCAGATTACCCTGGTTCTCCTTTCAGAGAGGCGGCTTTTTACTATAGATTCGATTCAGCATACAGGCTGGCGATCAATAGTTTCCAGGTTTTGATGGAAGAAAGACTTGAGGAAGCAAAGGAGTTTTATAAGGCATATAAAAAATATTATCCTGAAGGGGAGTATACTTCTCAAATAGAAGATTCCCTGCTGGAAATTGATCAAAGGTTACAGAATTTTTAATAATTGGAATGATGGATTTTAAGAAAATTGATGCACCGGTAAACACCACGACCATAGACAGGAACAAAGTGGATGCACCAACCGGAAATATTTACGAAGCGATCTCGATAGTTGCGAAAAGAGCTGGGCAGATCAACGGTGAGATTAAGAAGGAATTATTAGAAAAACTTGATGAATTTGCTACTTACAATGACTCTCTGGATGAGATCTTTGAAAATAAGGAGCAGATCGAGGTTTCTAAATTCTACGAAAGATTGCCAAAGCCTCAGTCCCTTGCGATCCAGGAATGGCTGGAAGACAAGATCTACTACCGTAACACAAAAGATACCGAAGAATAGAATCTGGACTCAAATATGTCTGTACTTAAGGGTAAAAAAGTTTTATTAGGTATTACCGGAGGTATTGCCGCTTTTAAAACTGCCTCGTTAGTACGTTTATTTGTAAAGGCTGGTGCAGAGGTAAAAGTCGTAATGACGCCGGCCGCGAAAGAATTTATCACTCCGCTAACGCTTTCCACACTTTCCAAAAATGAAGTTTTTTCTTCATTTACAGATGAGGAAGATGAGAATGCGAAATGGAATAATCACGTTGAACTCGGCCTTTGGGCCGATTTCATGCTTATAGCCCCTGCCACAGCCAGTACTCTTTCTAAAATGGCTTCGGGGAATAGCGACAACTTTTTACTGGCTACTTACCTTTCGGCTAAATGTCCTGTTTTTTTCGCTCCGGCGATGGATCTGGATATGTATAAACACCCATCTACAAACAACAGTTTTAAAGTGCTTCAGGATTATGGCAATGTCATGATCCCTGCAGGTTCTGGAGAACTTGCCAGTGGTTTGCATGGTGAAGGCCGTATGGCAGAACCCGAGGAGATCCTTTTGTTTATTGAAAAGCATTTTTCTGAAGATCTACCATTAAAGGGAAAAAAGATCACGATCACTGCCGGTCCTACATACGAAGCTATAGATCCTGTGCGTTTTATAGGAAATCATTCCAGTGGGAAAATGGGATATGAGATCGCTAAAAGGGCTATGCAATTAGGAGCTGAGGTTACTTTGATCTCCGGGCCTACCCATTTGAATATTGATGAGAATAAGATCGAACTTATCAGGGTTACCAGCACGAGGGAAATGTATGAGGCTGCGCATTCAAAATTTGGAGATACCGATGTTTTTATAGCCGCAGCGGCAGTTGCAGATTATAAGCCCAAAATGGTAGCAGATCAAAAGATCAAGAAGAATGATGATTCGCTAACTTTAGAACTTACCAAAACAGAGGATATACTCGCCAGTTTGGGAAAAATAAAAAGCGGTCAAAAGCTTATTGGGTTTGCTCTTGAGACTAATAATGAAGAGGAGAACGCAAGAAAAAAGCTTGAAAAGAAGAATCTTGACTTTATTGTTTTAAATTCACTGAATGATCAGGGTGCAGGTTTTAAAGGAGATACCAATAAAATCTCCATAATTTATCCTGATAGAAAGAAGGATTTCCAACTGAAATCTAAAAAAGAAGTAGCCGCAGATATTTTAAACGAGATCGTAGAATTGTTAGATGCATAAGGTTTTTAGTTTCATATTGATTTTTATTGGCTTGCAGCTTTGTTCAGCACAGCAGGTCAACTGTGAAATTATTGTAAACGCTGAACAGACCGGGCAGGCAAACCTTTCGGTTTTTAAAACATTGGAACGTTCCTTAAATGAGTTCGTAAATCAGACCAACTGGACAGATAAGAGGTTTCAGCCTCATGAACGTATCAATTGCAGTATGTTCATCACTATTACCAGTTTTGAAGGTGAAAGTTTTAACGGTACTATTCAGGTGCAGTCATCCAGACCGGTTTATGGATCTTCTATGATCACTCCCGTTTTTAATTTCAATGACGAGCAATTAGCATTTAATTACAGGGAATATCAGCCGCTTAACTATAGTGAGAATACCTATACTTCTAATCTGGTATCTGTAGTTTCATTTTATGTTTATACCATTATGGGGCTGGATGCCGATACTTTTGCTCCGGAAGGTGGTACACCATATTATGAAGAGGCTAACCGAATTGTGACCAGCGCCCAGCAAGGAAATTCACAGGGTTGGAAAGGATCAGACGGGCAACGTTCAAGATTCAGGTTAAATGCAGATATTTTAGCTAATACCTATGCAGAGTACAGAACTGCACTTTATGAATACCATCGCTTAGGTTTGGATGTGATGCATGAAGATCTTCCAAAGGGTAAAGCTGCGATCGCTGAAGCCATGGAAAAACTGGAGGTTATGAATAACCGGCGGAATAACTCCTTGCTTTTAAGAACCTTCTTTGATTCAAAGGCAGATGAGATCACCTCGGTATATTCCGGAGGGCCTGCTTATGAGGATAGCGCTGAACTTATTGAAACCCTTAATAATATTGCGCCAAGGTATGCCAGAAACTGGCGAAACATTCGATAACCTTTTTGGTTGATTTCAATTTTTTTCTCCCGTATATTTAGCACAAATTTTAACCGATTTGCTTACATCTCTTTCTATAAAAAATTACGCATTAATTGAAGATATCAATATTGGTCTTCAGCCGGGTTTTACCATTATCACAGGTGAGACCGGTGCAGGAAAATCTATCATGTTAGGAGCTTTAGGACTGTTGCTGGGTGACCGGGCAGATTTTAGTTCAATTCGCGATACCGAAAAGAAATGTGTGATAGAAGGAACCTTTGGGATCTCAAATTATAAACTGGAGAATTTCTTTAAAAAGGAAGACCTGGATTATGAAAAGCAAAGCATTATTAGAAGGGAGATCCTACCATCTGGTAAATCAAGGGCATTTATTAACGATACCCCGGTTAAGATAACCGCGCTTCAGAAACTTGGAACTTATCTTATAGATATTCATAGTCAGCATGAGACCTTAAGTCTTGGAAATGCTGAATACCAGTTTAATGTTATCGATACGATCGCGAAGAACGAAGCGGTGATCCTGGAGTATAAAAAGGAGCTAAAAGAGTATAAGGTTCTGTTGAACCGTTTTGAAGAATTAAAAGAGCAGCAATCGCAGGCAGCTAAGGAATATGACTACAATATTTTCCTTTTAAATGAGCTTGAAGAAGCGAATTTGAAGGAAGGTATGCTGGAAGAGCTTGAAGAACTTTACGAAGAGCTGAACAATGTGGAGGAGCTTACCGAAAATCTAAGTTCTGCGGTGAATATGCTGCAGCAGGAAGAGATCGGAAGTTTGGATAGCTTAAAATCTGTGAGGGCCAGTCTTTCAAGAATAGCCCAGTTTTCTGCGAATTATGAGAATTTCCATGAGCGGGTTCAAAGTGTGATTATCGAACTTGACGATCTTGAAGCTGAAATGACCGATGCTTTGGATAGAATTGAAGCTAACCCCGAAGAACTTGAGGTGGTGAACCAAAAGCTTCAGGTCATTTATAATCTGCAGAAGAAGCACAATGCTGAAAATATAGAGGAATTGCTTTCCATTATGCGGGAGCTTCAGGAAAAGGTTTCGGTTACTGAAAATGCTGAATCTGCCCTGAATGAGGTTCAGGCTGCCATAAAAGATCAGGAAATTCAATTGAAAAAGACCGCTACCAAACTTCATGAGAACAGGGAAAAGATCATTCCTGCTTTTATTGAGCAAACCGAGCAGATATTGAAGGATCTGGGGATGCCGAACGCCAGGTTGAATATAGAGCTGGAGATCGGTAAGGAGTTTCTTGCCAATGGTCTGGATAAACTGGAGTGGTACCTTGCAGCCAATAAAGGCGGAAGTTTTAAGGAGATCAAAAAAGCGGCATCGGGAGGTGAATTATCCCGTATTATGCTTGCAGTAAAAAGTATTTTGGCGGCACAAAGTAATTTGCCTACGATTATATTCGATGAGATCGATACCGGGGTTTCCGGGGAGATCGCTAAAAAAATGGGAGAGATCCTTAAGAAAATGGGAAGCAACATGCAGGTGATCGCGATCACACATTTACCGCAGATCGCCGGGAAAGGTGCCACGCATTTTAAGATCTTTAAAGAAGATAACGAAACCGCTACTCAAACCAAGATCGTTGAGCTGGAAGAAAATGACCGTATAGAGGAACTTGCGCTCATGCTCGGTGGAAATACCAAGAGTGATTCGGCCAGGGCTCATGCCAAGGCGTTGCTTAATTAGGTGCTAGTATTTAGTATTCAGAATTGAGTAGTGAGTGCATTTTCACTGCAAGCGAAACGCAGTGCAGCGCGGCAGTCTCTTTTTAAGTTGGAATTCCTTAGATGAGTTTGCTTCGCTTCGTTTCACTTCGCTCGCAAAGACAGCGTTAAATTGTATCATTAGTATCTTCACTAAATTTCAAAATATTCATTACTAATTACTGAATACTTAATACTGAATACTGAATTCAAACAACTTTGCTATATTTACAGGCTTAACAACCACAAAATAAAAAATACATGTCATATAACCTGCTAAAAGGTAAAAGAGGGATAATTTTCGGAGCTTTGGATGAGAATTCTATCGCCTGGAAAACTGCCGAAAAAGTCCATGAAGAAGGTGGAACGTTTGTGCTAACTAATGCGCCAATCGCCATGAGAATGGGAAGTATCAAGGATCTTGCTGCAAAGACCGGGTCTGAGATCATTCCAGCAGATGCTACTAAAGTTGAAGATCTTGAGAATCTGGTTGAAAAAGCTGTAGAGATTCTTGGAGGTAAAATCGATTTTGTACTTCACTCTATCGGGATGTCTGTGAACGTGAGAAAAGGAAATCACTACACAGATATGAACTACGATTACACTACAAAAGGATGGGATGTATCTGCGGTTTCTTTTCATAAGACCATGCAGGTTCTTTACAAGAAAGACGCGATGAACGAATGGGGAAGCATTGTAGCGCTTAGTTACATGGCTGCCCAGAGAGTTTTCCCAGATTATAATGATATGGCAGATAACAAGGCATATCTTGAGTCTATCGCCCGTAGTTTTGGTTATTTCTTCGGAAAGGATAAAAAAGTAAGAGTGAACACGATCTCTCAATCTCCAACACCAACAACTGCCGGGCAGGGAGTAAAAGGATTTGACGGATTTATCGCTTTTGCTGAAAAGATGTCTCCGCTTGGTAACGCTACTGCAGAAGAATGTGCAAATTATACTCTGACCTTATTCTCAGACCTTACCAAAAAAGTCACCCTGCAAAACCTTTTCCATGATGGAGGTTTCTCTAATACAGGAGTAAGCCAGGAAGTGATGGAAGCTTTTACTAAAGACGAAGAGTAAAAAAATAAACTTTATTAACTGCCGAAAAACTGTATCTTAATAGAGCAGATTTCGGCAGTTTCTTTTTTAATCACCTTACATGAATCCAGAGTATTCCTTTATCATTCCGGTTTATAATCGTCCTGAAGAGATCAGGGAGTTGCTGGAAAGCATGAGGAAATTGATCTCAAAGGTTTCTTTTGAGGTGGTTATTATTGAAGATGGTTCCAGTGTTAGGGCAGATGAGGTAGTGAGGAATTTTTCTGAAGATCTCAATGTCCGTTACTATTACAAGGCCAATTCCGGTCCCGGTGATTCCCGCAATTATGGGATGAAAAAGGCGAAAGCAGATTATTTTATCATCCTGGATTCAGATGTGATCCTTCCGGAATATTACCTGATGGAAGTGCATAAATTTATCTCGAATGAATATTGTGACTGTTTTGGAGGACCAGACGCTGCACATCCTTCTTTCAGCAATGTTCAGAAGGCCATAGATTATACCATGACCTCCTTTTTTACCACGGGCGGAATTAGAGGCGGTGCTAAGAAGGGATTTCAGCCACGTAGTTTTAATATGGGTATTAGCAGAAAGGCTTTTGAAGCAAGCCAGGGATTTGGGTATATCCATCCAGGGGAAGATCCAGATCTAAGTCTCAGGCTGGAAAAGGAAGGATTTAAAATCTGCCTCATACCGGAAGCTAAAGTCTTTCACAAACGCAGAATAGACTGGAGCAAGTTCTATCTACAGGTCAAGAAATTTGGGATGGTAAGGCCTATTCTTAATAAATGGCACCCCGGATCTTCGAAGCTCACCTATTGGTTTCCAAGCTTATTTATGCTGGGCTTTATTTTCTCTGTTTTAATGGCAATATTAGGGGAGTGGTTCTATGCGGGTTCTTACCTTATTTATTTTTTAATTATCGGCATAGATGCTACGATAAAAAATAAAAGTATTTATATTGGGTTGCTAGCGATAAGAGCTGTGTTTGTTCAATTTACCGGGTATGGACTGGGATTTTTAAATTCCAGTATAAAGACAGGTATCTTGAACAGGCAGCCAGAAAAGGAGTTTCCTCAATTATTTTTTAAAAAAAATGCCGGTGCGTAGAAGACCTAGATTCAAAAAAGAAAGTGCAAAAACCTTTGGTTTTTTTCTGATCTTTGCTGCCGTGGTATGGGTTTTAGTGCAATTCTCAAAAACCTATACTCAGCTAATCGAGATCCCGGTAAATTATATCAATGCTCCTCTGGATAAAAGTATTTCAGAGGAAAGACCAGACCATGTAGATCTGCAGCTTCAGGATAATGGTTTCAGTATTTACTATTTTAAGATCTTCAATCCTAAGCTGGACATAGATCTTTCGCAAGCCAGGGAAACCAATAATAAGCTGGTTTATACGCTGCAGAATCACCTTTCAGAAATAGAGGAACAATTAAGAATAGATTTCGAGAAATCCCTGATAGTTCAGGAAGAGATCGTAGTGCCTTTCCAGTTCAAAAAAGAAAAGATGATCAAGGTGGTACCTCAAATAGAAGTGAGTTATGCCGTTGGATTTTCCGCGGAGAATCCTGTGGAACTTAGACCAGACTCGGTTAAAGTGAGTGGGCCTGAAAAGATCATCGATAGCATAGAAACGGTTAAAACCCAGGCGATAAAACTTAACAAGGTGAACCAGAACCTGAATGGTTCTGTAAAAATAGATACCAGTGGCCTGGGAGCTTTGAGCTTTTATGAGAACAGCGTAAAATATTTTCAGAAAGTAGAAAAGTTCACCGAGGGAAGTGCAGAGATCCCGGTGGAGGTGATCAATGTTCCCGAAAATCTCAACCTGGCCTATTTTCCAAAATCGGTGATAGTTTATTACCAGGTAAATCTCAAGCAGTTCGAAAGTATCAGTGCAGCCGACTTCAGAGTAGTTTGTAATTATAAGGACGTGAAAAAGGGAGATGACTACATGATCGCCCAGATCGTGGAAAAACCAGATTTCATCAACAATGTTAGGTTAAATGAGCGCCGAATTCAATTTGTGATAAAGAGATGATGGTTGTAGGTTTAACCGGTGGAATAGGTAGTGGTAAGACCACGGTGGCAGGCTTTTTCAAGGAATTGGGAATTCCTGTTTATATCGCAGATGATGCCGGGAAGCGATTGATGAATACTTCTTCCAGGATAAGGGAACAGATCATCGATCTTTTTGGTGAAGCTGCTTACTCAGGCGATACCCCGGAAAGAAAATATATCGCCTCAAAAGTTTTCAATGATAAAGAACTTCTGGAAGAATTGAATAAGATCATTCATCCGGCAGTAGCACAAGACTTCAGTGACTGGGTAAAAGACCAGTCTTCAAAATACGTTATCTATGAAGCCGCCATTCTTTTCGAAACCGGCGGCTATAAAAAGTGTGACCTTAGTATACTCGTTACCGCGCCAAAAAAACTCAGAATCGAAAGACTTCAAAAAAGGGATGAAAGTTCCCGGCAGGAGATCCAGCAAAGAATGGACAACCAGTGGAGCGATGAAAAAAAGTCTGAACTCGCCGATTTCATAATAATAAATGAGGATCTAGAGCAGACCAGACAACAGGTTGAACATATTCACGGCGAAATCTTAAAAGCAGGTCAAAATTCTTAGAAGTTCTGTTAACATTTGGTTAAACACTTTAACGTCTAAATGTTAAAATATTACTTTTGACCGCATGAATAAGAAGCTTTTTGTCCTTCTCGTTGCCCTAATGAGCCTGTCACTAATCGGTATAATTTTCGTACAGGGATATTGGATTAAAAGCACTATAGATGATCGGGAACAGCAGTTTTCTTACAACGCAAAGCAGGTTTTAATCAATGTATCTGAAGAGATACAGAAAAGGGAATTTGAACGCTATTATTTTCAGTTTAAAAATCCGGATAGTATAAACAGCAAGCTTAGCGACAGGACCTTAACCGAATATTTTTATTCTAACAGGGATGAGACCAGGAATGAAACCTACTTCAATTCTGAAATCATTTTAGAAGAGGATTATAAGGTTTCTTCGGGTTTTCTGCAGTTCGCCCAGGACAGTATACAGTTCACCAAAATGATCAATAAAAGGGTGACCGATATTGTTAGGAATAACCAGCTGGATGGCGACAATTTAAGCGCCAGGCAGCGAATAGAACATATAGAACGCATGTCCCGGATGGAGGAGGTGGAGAAGGATATCCTGCGTTCAGCAATTTCAGAACTGGTAGTTAGGCTTCCGGTTCACAAAAGAGTATCAGACGAGACGATCAAAGAATTATTGAAAGAAGAATTAGCCAGCAGGGATCTTAAGACCGAGTTCGAATATGGGGTTTATAATAACTCTATTGCGACGAATTTGCATTCAGATAATTTCAGTCTTAATCATCCCGCCACTTACGCGGTTCCGCTTTTTACAGACAGAGCCGGGAACAGTGCGTACCAGCTACTGGTTAATTTTACCAATAAGAAAGAAGCGGTGTTATCATCGGTGATCTTAATGGCCTGTCTTTCTATAATTTTCACTTTGATCATTGTGATCGCGTATTCTAGTGCACTTTCACAGTTGATCAAGCAAAGACAGATATCACAGATCAAGACCGATTTTATAAATAATATGACCCACGAGTTTAAAACTCCAATTGCTACGATCAACCTGGCGTTGGATGCTATTAAGAACCCAAAGGTCATCGAAGATCAGTCTAAGGTATCCCGTTATCTGCAAATGATAAGGGATGAGAATAAAAGGATGCATGCACAGGTAGAGAACGTGTTGCGTATTTCCAAGCTCGAGAAGAACGAACTCGATCTTAAGAAGGAAAGACACCAGCTACACGATATCATACTGGATGCGGTAACGCATGTAGAGCTTATCGTGGAAGATCGCGGTGGATATATACAAACGCATTTTGGAGCTCTTAGATCGTCCATACTGGCAAACCAGGATCACTTTACCAATGTGATAGTGAATATCCTGGACAACGCCATTAAGTATTCTGAGGATGCGCCAAAAATTGACATTTATACCACGAACGTAAAGAATTATATATACTGTGAAATTAGAGACCAGGGGATTGGAATGAATAAACTGGTCCAGAAGAAAATATTTGAAAAATTTTATCGCGAACATACCGGTGATATTCATAATGTGAAAGGTCATGGATTGGGTCTGGCTTACGCCAGGCAGATCGTAGATGATCACCACGGTGAGATCTCGGTACAGAGCGAAAAAGGAAAAGGAAGTACCTTTATAATTAAACTACCACTAATATCTTAATATATGGAAACTGAAAACAAGAAAATTCTATTAGTAGAGGATGATCCAAACTTTGGAACTGTCCTTAAAGATTACCTCGCAATGAATGATTACGAGGTGACTCACGCGAAAAACGGAATGGAAGGATTCGAAAAGTTCAAGAAAGATGATTTCGATCTTTGTATCCTTGACGTAATGATGCCTTACAAGGACGGATTTACGCTGGCAAAAGAGATTCGTGATAAGAACGAGGAAGTGCCAATTATCTTCTTAACTGCGAAAGCAATGAAAGAAGATGTACTTAAGGGTTACAAGGTTGGAGCAGATGATTACCTGAACAAGCCATTCGATTCTGAAGTTCTTTTAATGAAAATCAAGGCTATTATGCAGCGTAAGGCTACAGATAGCGTGGCAGACTCCAAGCAGTTTGAGTTCGAGATCGGTGATTTCCACCTGAACTCAAAATTGAGATTCCTTACTTTCAGAGATGAGGAGCCACAAAAACTTTCTCCAAAAGAGAACGAATTATTGAGATTGCTTGCTTTGCATGAAAACGATCTAATGCCTAGAGAACTTGCGTTAACCAAGATCTGGAGAGATGATAATTACTTTACTTCCAGAAGTATGGACGTTTATATTGCCAAGCTTAGAAAATACCTGAAAAAAGACGAGAACGTAGAAATTCTGAATATCCACGGTGAAGGTTTCAGACTTGTTGTTAAGAACAAGGAAGAATCTGGAGCATAATTTAAATTTTTCAGTTTCCGGGATTTACTGCATCATGGCCAGAACCATGATGCAGTATTATATCTCGAACTGAACCCAGGTGACCCTTAATATTCCTGGTTTTTTCTTACCTGGTCCCATCGCGGACCCGTACCCGTAATCTTAGCATAAATTTAAGAACGGTTTTCCTACATTACTTATCTTTATGGCGTTCACCAAACCTGCTGGAATTTGATAAGTACATCCTGTATATCCTTTTTTAGGATATCTTCTGTTAGGGAGATAGGTTTTTTGGTACTTATCTATTTTTCCTTTCTCGGATTTGCTTTTGGGCAGAATCCAGCGGATGTAGTTCCTTCTTACAGTCATTCTGGTGAAGTGTCTCTTCCCACGGTTACAGTGAATATTTTAACCTTTTCGGTCAATACAGATGACATCACCTTTGCCATTGATACTGGACCGGATAATTTTGTTTATAATCTAACTTTTGGAAATGGAATTCAAAAACGAAATCCAAATGGCTCTTTAGTAAATTCAAGTTTTATTACTGGCCTAAGCAGTCCTCTTGATTTTGTTATTGATGATAATGGATTTTTCTACGTAGCCGATTACTCTGAAAATGGAACCTGTGCTCAAAATGGTAAAATAAGAGTCTTTAATCCAAACGGCACCCTTAATAGAACTATATATACCGGATTTTACAGACCGCTTGGAGTTGATGTAGATTCAGATGGAAATATTTATGTTGCTGAATACAATGCTCCAGGAAGCGGTTGTGAAAGTGATGAATTTAGTAGAGTAAGTATCTATAACTCTTCAGGAAATAGAATTGCTCAAAATGGTTTGGTAGATCGACCCTATAGAATAGCAGTAAGTTCAGATAAAACAGTGTATCTAAGTCAGGAAGGAAATAATAACCCTGCCGTTCTAATTATGAATCAGAATCTTGGGATCACTGGCAGCCTCCCAAACATTCAATCTGCCGGAAGCGTTGTTGTTGATTCATTTGATTATATACATGTTGTGGAGTATGCAGGCAGGATCGATTTTAGCCGTTTCATCAATTTCGAAGATTTGTCATTCGGCGAGATTCAGGATATTGCAGAGGAAATTGATAAGGGAACTAAGGATAATGCTTTTGGAATTAAGGTATTTAATCCATTAGAAGGTTACGAGTATACTTATAAAGAAGAAATAGATTTCCCTATCGATATTAGTTTCAACCAGTGTGATAAAATGTACGTGGATAACGCGGAAGTTTTTGGGCGGCCATCGTTTTTTGGATATATACCTGAAAAAATTGAATTCGATCTCGAGATTTACGATAGAACTCCCGCTTTTGATATTACAGATCCAGTCATTAACTGCCCTGCAGATATTACAGTGCAGGCTGAACCTGGTGATAATTCTGCTATAGTTAATTACAATGATGCCACCGCCACGGATCTTTGCGGGGTTACGGTTACAAAATCAGGACAGGATTCTGGAAGTCAATTTATGGTCGGTGAGCATGAAGTGAAGTTTACGGCTACAGATACCTTTGGAAATACCTCTATATGTACCTTGAAAATTACGGTGAATCCATCTAATGAAAACGCACCTCCAACCATTACCTGTCCATCAGATATTACCCAAAATAATGATCCGGATGCCTGCGGTGCTGTTGTCACTTTTTCTCCACCTGAGGTGACAGACGATGGAGGTGAAATTACTCCGACCAGAAGCGATAATACTGGTTTAAATTCAGGTGATCTATTTCCAGTGGGAGTAACCAACATTAGCTACCAGGCAGATGATGGAGTTAATGCTCCTGTAACCTGTAGTTTTACAATAACGATTACAGATAATGAAGATCCGGTAATTAGTTGCCCTGGAAACATTAATGAAAGTATAGCCTTTGGTGAAACGGGCAAGATTATTAATTATTCAATGCCAGGTATTTCTGATAATTGTGGGGATCCTTCAATCATACAAACCTCAGGCCTTGCCCCAGGAGAAGATTTTCCGGTAGGCACTACAACGAACACCTTCGTAGTCGATGATGGAAATGGCAATTCGGCTATATGTAGTTTTACGGTCACGATCACGGAAGAAGAGGAAGACACACCGCCAACTATAACCTGTCCAGCAAATATTACCCAAAATAATGATCTGGGAGCCTGCGGTGCTATTGTCACTTTTTCTCCACCCGAGGTGACTGACGATGGAGGTGAAATTACTCCGACCAGAACCGATAATACTGGTTTAAATTCAGGTGATCTATTTCCAGAAGGAACAACTACCATTAGCTACCAGGCAGATGACGGAGTTAATGCTCCTGTAACCTGCAGTTTTACTGTGATTATTACAGATAATGAAGATCCGGTAATTAGTTGTCCTGGAAACATTAATGAAAGTATAGCCTTTGGTGAAACCGGCAAGATTATTAATTATTCAATGCCAAGTATTTCTGATTATTGCGGGGATCCTTCAATCATTCAGACCTCAGGCCTGGCCCCAGGAGAAGTGTTTCCGGTAGGCACTACAACAAACACCTTTGTGGTCAATGATGGCAATGGCAATTCGGCTACATGTAGTTTTACGGTTACAATAACGGAAGAGGAGGAAAACACACCGCCAACCATAACCTGTCCAGTAAATATTGCCAAAAATAATGATCCTGGAGTCTGTGGTGCCGTTGTAACTTTTTCTCCACCCGAGGTGACTGACGATGGAGGTGAAATTACTCCAACCAGAACCGATAATACTGGTTTGAATTCAGGAGATCAATTTCCAATAGGAGAGACGACCATTAGCTACCAGGCAGATGATGGAGTTAATAATCCTGTAACCTGTAGTTTTACCGTAACTATTACAGATGATGAAAAACCCATTTTCACCAGTTGTCCCTCGGAAACTATTGTGATCTTTGTTCAGAATGGAGAAACAGGAGCAGTTTTCGAAGCTCCTCCAATTGAGGCTACAGATAATTGCGGAGATCCAAATGTTGTTCAAACCAGGGGACCGGAGGGAGGAGCAATGCTCCCGCTTGGATTTACCGATTTTGAATACACGGCTACCGATGTTAATGGACTCACTGCTACCTGTGAATTTCAGGTGGAAGTGCGGGAAGAATCCGAGGTTCTGGATATTACCTGTCCCGGGAGTGTGCCGGTACCTGCCGGTGAAAATTGCATCTATTTAGTTCCAGATCTATCTGATGTGGTAAGTGCAAATATTGCAGGAGCATCCATAACCCAGGATATAGCAGCTGGCTCTGTCTTTGATCCTAATAGTGATCCTTATGTTACGGTTACTGCGACCATTGGGGAGCAGTCAGATTCCTGTAGAATTTATCTTTCGCCAGTAGACGAAGTAGATCCGGTAGCAAGATGTGTGGGAGTTACAGAAATTCGCCTTGCTGAAGGAGAAACCGTTCAGCTTAACCCTCAGGATTTTGATGCCGGTAGTACAGATAATTGCCAGATAGCATCCTATAATTTAGATCGCACTTCACTTTCCAGCAGTGATGAAGGCGTAAACAGGATCACGTTCACGGTGAATGATGCCGTCGGAAATTTAGATACTTGTGAGGTGATCGTGGAAGTGATCGTGGAAGAACCCGGAGAAATTGACTTCTCCTGCCTTATTGTGGAGTATAAACTTTCGCCAGATGAGAATTGCGAATATTTTCTCCCAGATTTCAGCGGGATCCTGGAATATAGTCCGGCAGAAGCAGATTTTGAACAATCTGTAGCTCCCGGCACTCAGCTGTTCCAGGACGAAGAGGTTGAGGTTATCGTTTCTTATAACGGCGAAAGCAAAATCTGTAATCTATATGTTTCCCTGGTGGAAGATGAGCCGCAGGCAATTTGTAAAGCAGATTTTCAAATTCAGGTGGAAGAGGGAGAAACGGTTGTGCTCTCGCCTGAAGATATTGATAACGGCTCCTTTGCTAACTGCAGTGACATAAGTCTGAGTCTTGATAAAACTGAATTCACTACGGAAGATATAGGAACCAACCTGGTCACGCTTACGGTTACCGATGAATCAGGAAATACCACTAGTTGCCAGACCACCGTAACTGTAATTTCAGGCGGATCTGGAGTAAACCAGCCTCCTGTGGCCATAGACGAAGAATACACTACCAATATAAATACCACTTTGGAAGTTTCTGCCTCCAATGGTGTTCTGGTGAACGATACAGATCCCGAGAATGATGAACTTACGGCAATCCTTCAGGATGATGTTTCTAATGGAACCCTGGTTCTTAATGCAGATGGATCATTCACTTATACGCCAGACCTGGATTTTACGGGACAGGATTATTTTACCTATGTAGCCAATGACGGTGAATTCAATTCGAACATCATTTTCGTATCTATTAATGTTGAGAATAATGATGGTGACTTCAGTTGTACAGACAGAATTACCCTAAGCCTCGATTCCGAAGGTTCCGCAGAATTAGATATCAATGATCTGTATACTGGTAATGCTGAAGGTATTGAGTTTGAACTTAGTCAGAGCCTGTTTTCATGCAGCGATATTGGTGAAAATACCGCGGAACTAGTTTATACCGGAAGGCAGGAAGGGGCCTGCGAAATAATTGTTGAGGTTCTGGATATGTCTGCACCGGTATTAGCCTTAAAGGATATCGAGATCTCACTGAACCAGGCAGGTTTAGCTACGATCACTTTTAACGACCTGGATGCAGGATCAAGGGATAATTGTAATGGAGACGTGACCTATATTCTCAGTGGCTCAGCTTTTACCTGTAAGGATATTGGCGAGAATCAGATCCTGGTTACGGCAGAAGACAGCAGCGGGAATAGTTCTACCAGGACCGCAAAAGTAACTGTTTTAGACAATGCCGGTTATTGTACCGATTTTGGCGAAGGTTCTGAATATATTTTTATCTATCCTAATCCCAATACCGGAAGTTTCAAGATTGCTACTCCAGCAGATGAACAGATTACCAGAATAGAGGTTTTTGATCATCGCGGCAGGTTTATCGCGGCCAGGGATTACGAAAGTACAGCTATAGAATATGCGATGAAACTGGGGCCTCTACAGGAATCGGTTTATGTGGTCAAGATCGTTACCAACCAAAGAACCCTCACTAAACGATTTATTTTTAAGTATTAATCTGTTCTTCTATATGATCAAAGATCACTTGAGGATCTTCATCATACTTGAACCATTTGATATTTTCATCTTTTCTGAACCAGGTAAGCTGTCTCTTGGCGAATCTGCGGGTATTCTTTTTGATTTCTGAAATTACGGTCTCCAAGTCTATGCCTCCATCAAAATATTGAAACAATTCTTTATAACCAACCGTATTCAATGCGTTGAGTTCTCTTTTAGAATATAAAGCCCTTGCTTCTTCCACAAGGCCATTTTCGATCATAAGATCAACCCTTTTATTGATGCGTTCATAGATCAATTCCCGGTCTGCAGTAAGGCCAATACTAATAGTTTTAAAATCCCGTTCCTTTTTCTCCTGGTCCAGAAAACTCGAAAAAGGTTTTCCTGTTTCTATGCAGATCTCTAAAGCGCGGATCAATCTATGTGGATTCTGAACATCGGCGGTTTTATAATAATCCGGGTCCAGGACAAAAAGCTTTTGTTGCAGCCAGTCTATGCCATCTTCCTCAAGGCGTTTATTCAGGTTTTTCCGGATTTGAGGATCTACTTCGGGGAAATTATCCAATCCCTCGGTCACTGCTTTAATATAAAGTCCGCTTCCGCCAACCATCACCACGAGATCATGAGATTTGAATAACTCTTCCAGTTTCTTGTTAGCATCTCTTTCAAAATCGCCTACAGAGTAATTATCTCCAATAGATATATGCTGAATAAAATGATGCCGAGCAGCTTCGAGCTCATGCTTTTCTGGTACCGCAGTACCAATCTTCATTTCCCTGAAGAACTGTCTGGAATCGGCTGAAATGATCTCGGTATTAAAATGCCTGGCAACCTTAATGGAAAGAGAAGTTTTTCCAATGGCCGTAGGACCAATAATGTTGATAAGGTAATTAGTCATTTAAAAGGAATCCACATTTATGGCAATATTTAGCCCCATCCTGGTGCCTGCTGGCATTACAGTTTGGGCATACCTGTGTGTTCTGTATAGGCTTTTCTGTAGCCTTGCTATACTCTGCGCTAACGATGCCAGTAGGAACCGCGATAATACCATAACCAGTGATCATGATCAGTGAGGCTATAAGTCTTCCTAGAGGTGTTACCGGAGCAATATCTCCAAAACCAACCGTGGTAAGGGTTACGATACACCAGTAGATGCTCAGCGGGATATTATCAAAACCGCCACCTTTACCTTCTACCAGGTGCATCAATGTGCCAGCAATGATACAAATAATGAGTACGGCGAATAGAAAGACAAAGATCTTAGCACGGCTGTTCTTTAAGGCATCGATCAATTTTCGGGATTCCCCGATATAACGGGTAACTTTCAAAACCCTGAAAACCCTCAAAAGTCTTAAAGCCCTTATGGCGAAAAGGAGATTGGCTCCTCCAAAGATAAATCCAATGTAACTTGGCAGGGTAGAAAGAAGGTCTACGATCCCATAAAAACTGAAAATATATCGCTTGGGTTTATTAATGGCGATAATGCGTAACGCATATTCAATAGTGAAAATAGCAGTTATGATCCACTCCGCTACATAGAATTCATAAGCATACTTTTCTAACATCCAGGTTACGCTCTCCATCATTACAAGTACAACACTTATAATAATGACAACTAATAGCGCGATATCGAAAAGCCTGCCTGTAGGAGTATCAGCCTCATAAATTACTTCATGAAGCTTGAATTTCCAGTGCGGCATTGATTTTTTATTGTCTTCCACAGTAGGTTAAAAATATAAAAAAATCCCGAAGCTTATTCCTGAATGGATAACTGGACGATTTTGAAATTATGTTTCTTGCGTAAAAAACTCTGAATGATATGTTCAGCGTCTCTGTTGTTACTCATTGGGGTGATGATAGATCTAATGATATCCAGTTTATTGATTTGGTGGTTCAGGTTAAAATAACCTACGCCCTTAAACTCCCCATCTTCAATGAGCAAAGCGCTTTTTTCATCTACCTCGCGGCCACGACCAATGAGCAACATATTTTGATTTTCGTAAGAATATCTTTCTATAAGCTTTTCAGCCCTTTCATTATATTCTTCCGGAGTTTCTTCTTCCAGGCAGGCTCCATAACAACTTTTAATAGTGTAGGCAAAACAATTACCTGTTCCACCATGTAAACCTGAAAGCCGCTCACAAAGCTCATATTCCTCCACCCATTTGGTCAGGGAATTCTTAGCCGACCTCAAAGAGCTAAAGGTGGTGATATTTTTCTTTGTTTTATGTGCCCGGCCAATTTTAAAGTTCACATAGCCATTTTCATCTACTGAATGGTAGAGGGCATGGCTGAAAATATCCTTTTTCAGAGCCCGGTTATATCTGGGCTTTATTTCCTTGATCTCCTGATTCTCCTTTAGAAGAGCGATCAATTCATTACCCGTAAGTTCATAAGAAACTGAAGCTACCTTGCGCTGCATTTCCCTGGACTTAGGATTGTCATTTGTAAAATGCTGGTTGACCCTTTTCCTGATATTTCGTGATTTCCCCACATAAATAATATCCCCATTCTCATCATGGAAATAATAGACGCCGGTTTCTGAAGGTAATTCTTCCAGAATAAAAACCAGTTTGGTGTCGAGGTTCCTTTTAGGTTCCTTGCGCACATGCTCTTTCATGATGTCTTTTTCGACATCTTTGGCGAGCAGCATTTTGAATAATTTGATGGTGGCCTGCGCATCACCAGCCGCGCGGTGCCTGTCGCTTAATGGTATTCCCAGGGATCTAACCAGTTTTCCTAAACTGTAGGAGGGAAGCCCTGGAATAAGTTTTTTTGAAAGTTCTACGGTACAGAGGCTTTGTCTTTCGAATTCAAAACCCAGCCTTCTGAATTCTGTACGCAAGATCCTGTAATCGAATTTCGCATTGTGAGCCACCAGGATACAATCTTCGGTGATCTCTACCACCCGCTTGGCGATCTCATAGAACTTTGGAGCATTGCGAAGCATGTTGTTATTGATCCCGGTAAGATTAACCACGAACGGCTGTATTGGCTGTTCGGGATTTATTAGGCTAATAAACTGATCGGTTACTTTATGGCCGTCAAATTTATAAATTGCAATTTCGGTGATCCCTTCTTCATTATACTTGCCACCCGTCGTCTCTATGTCTAATATTGCGTACAAATAGTCTCTTCTTCTTTAATTATACTTTCGCGCCCCAAATATACTACTTCCAATACGAACCATGGTAGATCCACATTCCACAGCGATCTGATAATCACCGCTCATCCCCATCGAAAGTTCGGTTAGTTCTGGGTGTTGGTCTCTGAATTTATCAAAAACTGACTTTAAATGTTTGAATTCAGATCTTACCTGCTCTTCATCATCGGTAAAGGTCGCCATTCCCATCAGGCCGATCACCTTTACATTTTCCATTTTTTTATAGGCTTCAGACTCTAATATCTCTTTAGCTTCTTCTGAATCGATACCGAATTTTGAATCTTCCTCGGCGATCTTTATTTGCAAAAGACAATTGATCGTGCGATCGTTCTGTTTAGCCCTTTTGTTGATCTCCTTCAAAAGTTTAAGACTGTCTACAGCATGGATCAGGGAAACGAAAGGTGCCATGTATTTTACCTTGTTACGCTGCACGTGTCCTACCATATGCCATTCGATATCCTTAGGAAGCGTTTCCCATTTATCGGTCATTTCCTGGATCTTATTTTCCCCTAAGATACGCTGGCCGGCGTTGTAGGCCTCCATGAGATCTTCATTGGGTTTGGTCTTGGAAATGGCTACGAGCCTCACATTTTCGGGAAGTTCGTCTTTATATTTTTTAATATTTTCAGAAATGTCCATCCTTTATTTCAATTTTAAATTAAGGATTCATAAAACTCAGTTCGTCTGGTTGGTTGGTTGGTTGAGCCAGGTCTAGAATTCATAGATCGTAAGGCCGCTGCGTAACTTAGGTTCAATATAAGTACTTTTTGGCGGCATGGTCAAATTTTCGTCGGCAATTTGCTTGATTTCTTCAATCCTAGCTGGTAACATTCCAAATCCTACTTCAAATTCCCCGCTGTCTACCCGGGTTTTTAGTTCAATCAGGTCATTACGCCCGTGTATATAAGCAATGCGCTTGTCATATCGAAGGTCTTCAATTCCTAAGATTGGCTTCAGAATTTTTTCGAAAAGTATATAGGAATCTAGCTCGCTTAGGGAATCGGTGAATTTATAGTTGGTCTTCCGCAGGTAAAGTGAATAAAATTCCCCTCCCAGGTACATATTGAAATGATGCTTTTTGGAAGGTTTATATACTTCAAATCCACGATTCTCTATTCTGAACCATTCATCCAGCAGAATAAGGAACTCTTCTTTTGAATGTCCGTTGAGGTCTTTAATAAGCCTGCTGAATTCAAAAATCCTGAGGTTGCTTTCAGAGATCAGGTAGCTCATAAAGTAATTATAAGCCTCCTCACCTGTATGATCGGGATTACTTTCACGGCTTTCCTTAGCCAGTAACCAGGAAGAAGCACTGCGATGGTGACCATCTGCGATATACAGCTTTTCCATAGCTCCGAATTCGGCCTTGATCTTTTCGATATTTTCCGGGTCATCGATTAGCCAGAGCGAATGAATCTCCTTGTTATAGGTGGCGAATTCATATTCCGGTCTCGACTTCATTCTCTCCTCCAGCAATTCGTTGATGACCGAATTATCGGGATAGGTAAGTAATACCGGTTCGGTATTAAAACCAACCACTTTCAAATATTCTTTAAAAAGCTCTTCCCGGTGCGCGATCGTATCTTCATGGCGGCGAATCACCTCCTTTTCATAATCTTCCACACTGGCCGCGGCAATAATTCCGCAGCAGGAAGCATCGCGGCTCTGGATATTATAGATATAATAACAGGGCTGCTCGTCCTGGATAAAAGTATGCTCTTCCTTAAATTCGAGATAGCGGTTCTTCACCATTCCGAAGCGTTTTTCCCCACCAATCTCGTGCTGGAATTTATATCCCGGATTTATGATGTGAAGAAAAGAATAGGGATTGAACTCTAACTGTGCCCTAAGCTCTTCCTCGCTGTAATCTTCATAAGAACGGGAAGCAACGAGGCCCGCAAATGCGGGCGCCGGTCTCACTGCTTTAAATGGAATTATTTTGGTCAAATTTTAATTGAATTTCAATAGATACAGATTTCTCAGTCATCTTTAAAGACTCCTTCTAGATGACAATAAAATGGAATATTTACCGATGAGAGAAATCTAAATACTCAATTCTAATTACTCAATACTTGAGCTTAACTGCTAAATTGAGAAGAAACCTTTTCTGCTTTTCTGCTTTCAGAATAGTCATAGAAGCCTTCACCAGATTTCACCCCGATCTTACCGGCTCTAACCATATTTGTTAGTAACGGGCAGGGAGCGTATTTAGGATTTTTGAATCCGTCATACATCACTTCAAGGATAGAGTGGCATACATCGAGGCCTATAAAATCTGCAAGTTGCAGAGGCCCCATAGGATGAGCCATTCCCAGTTTCATTACCGTGTCTATTTCATAAACCCCGGCCACGCCATTGTATAGAGTTTCGATTGCTTCGTTGATCATTGGCATCAGGATCCTGTTGGCAACAAATCCAGGGTAATCATTTACTTCTACGGGTACTTTGTTCAGCTTTTCTGAAAGATCCATCACCGTATTGGTCACTTCATCGCTGGTATTGTAACCGCGAATGATCTCTACCAGCTTCATTACCGGCACCGGATTCATGAAGTGCATACCTATCACTCTCTCCGGATTAGAAACCGCAGAAGCGATCTGTGTGATCGAAATCGAGGAGGTGTTGGTCGCCAGGATCGTATCGTCTGAAGTATGCTGATCAAGATGTCTGAAGATCTTAAGTTTCAGCTCTGTATTTTCAGTAGCAGCTTCCACCACAAGGCTGGCATATTCCACTCCTTCTGAAATATCTGTATAGGTAGTGATATTATCAAGCGTTTCTTTTTTCTGATCTTCGCTGATTTTTTCTTTAGCAACCATCCTGTCAAGGTTTTTGGAAATGGTATCCATTCCTTTCTTCAGGCTTTCTTCTGAAATATCAATAAGTTGAACTTTGTATCCGTTCTGGGCGAAAGTATGGGCAATACCGTTCCCCATAGTTCCGGCACCTATTACTGCAATATTTTTCATTTAATTAGTTTTTTATGGTGACTTCCTTAAACGTCATCCTGAACTTGTTTCAGGATCTCAAATTCTGGAAAGCTGAAACTCCCGAAGCATCGGGACAGCTTAACGATTTTGCATTGAAAGTCTTTATTTTTCAATTATACATTAAAATTAGCGATAACCTGGTTGGCTACTTTTAGAGCTTTAGCGCCCTGTTCCATGGTTACCACAGGTTCTTTATCGTTGTTTATAGCATCGGCAAAACTTTCCAGTTCCTCCAGGATCGCGTTGTTAGGAGAAACATCAGGATTGTCGAAATAGATCTGTTTTTTTATTCCTTCGGCATTCTGAAGGATCATAGCGAAATCGTCAGGATTTTCCGGGGCATCTTTCATCTTTACTACCTCGCATTTTTTCTCCAGGAAATCTACAGATATGTAAGCATCCCGTTGAAAGAACCTTGATTTTCTCATGTTCTTCATCGAAATACGACTCGCGGTAAGATTCGCCACGCAACCATTTTCAAATTCGATCCTGGCATTGGCAATATCTGGAGTATCACTAATTACTGAAACTCCACTGGCATTGATCTTTTTCACTTCAGATTTCACCACACTAAGCACCGCATCTATGTCATGGATCATAAGGTCTAGTACTACCGGTACATCTGTCCCACGAGGATTGAATTCTGCCAACCGGTGCGCCTCGATGAACATAGGGTTTTCTATGCGATCTGCCACCGCCTGGAACGCCGGGTTGAATCTTTCAACGTGCCCAACCTGACCTTTTACACCATGTTCTTTTGCAAGCTTTATAAGTTCTTCGGCTTCTTCGAAAGTATTGGTGATCGGCTTTTCAATAAAAAGGTGTTTGCCTGCCGAGATCACTTTTTTAGCGACATCAAAATGAGAAAGGGTAGGAGTAACAACATCGATCATATCTACAGCCGCGATCAATTCATCCAGATCATCGAACATCTTATAACCGAATTCTGAGGCTATCTTTTCAGCGTTTTTCTTGTTGGCGTCATAGAAGCCTATAAGTTCATATTTTTCAGATTGCTTTAAAAGTTTCAGATGAATTTTTCCGAGGTGGCCTGCACCCAGAACTCCTGCTTTCAGCATATTTTTGCGTTTTTCACAAAAATAGCATTTTGATATTAAATACTTTATAAAATTAGGCTAAATCCCGGGGGCTAATTGCTTGGGATAAATCAGCTTGTTTGCCTAATTTTATAGCCTGAACAAAGCATGAAAACTTGAAGGATACTTACAGACACCAGGGGAAAAGGCAGCAATTGGTGAGAACCGTGAAAAAGAAGGGCATCACTGATGAGAAAGTCCTTGCGGCTATTGGGAAAATCCCTAGGCACCTATTTATGGATAGTAGTTTTGAAGATCATGCCTATCAGGATAAAGCCTTTCCTATCGCTGCAGACCAGACCATTTCCCAGCCTTATACAGTTGCTTTCCAGTCGCAATTACTGGAGATCAAAAAAGGGGATAAGGTACTCGAGGTTGGTACGGGCAGCGGATATCAAACCGCGGTGCTTTGCGAACTTGGAGCGAAGGTTTATAGTATTGAGCGCCAAAGAGAGCTTTATAAGAAAACAAAAACCTTTCTTTCCAAATTAGGTTACCGTCCTAAATATTTAAGTTTTGGGGATGGTTATAAGGGAATTCCGGAATATGCCCCTTACGATAAGATCATCGTTACTGCTGGTGCTCCCGTGGTTCCAAAAGATCTATTGAGTCAGTTGAAAGTAGGAGGCAGGCTGGTGATCCCTGTGGGAACCGAAGTGCAAACCATGACCCTTTTCATTAGAAAAACCGCGAAGGAATTCGATAAAAAGGAATATGGGGCATTCAGATTTGTTCCGTTACTAGAAGATAAAAACTAGTTCTGAAGTACGAAACGGCTGAAAGTTTTAGGCTCTAAGCCTTAAGCTTTAAGTCGATACTATATTTAAAACTGACTAATTATCAGTACTAACTACTCACAAAAAAAGCCCCGTTATAAAACGAGGCTCTGAATCTGTAATTCAAAAAATATTATTTTCCTACGCTGGCAGAATCTTCAGCTTTATCTACCACAATTCTGGCGTCGCGGTTAGCGATCTCCCAGGCAGTAAGGAATACCAACCTTGCTCTTTTTGCAAGCAATTCATATTCAATTTTGTCTGGAGTATCCGTTGGTTTATGATAATCTGCGTGAGTTCCATTAAAGTAAAAAATGATCGGGATATTGTTCTTCGCGAAATTATAGTGATCACTTCTATAATAGAAACGGTTAGGATCATTTTCATCATTGTACTTATAATCCAGATCCAGATTAGTGTACTTGGAATTCACAGCTTCACTTAGATTGTGTAGGTCTGTACTTAGTTTATCACTTCCAATAAGATATACATAGTTTTCGTTGCCTTCATGAAACGGATCTATACGACCAATCATATCTATATTAAGGTTGGCCACCGTATTTTCTAATGGGAAGATAGGTTCATCTGTATAGAACTTTGAACCTACCAAACCTTTTTCCTCCCCGGTTACATTAAGGAAAAGGATAGATCTTTTTGGAGTGTATCCATCTTTGCTCGCTTGCACGAAAGCTTCAGCGATCTCCAGAATCCCTACCGTACCAGAACCATCATCATCGGCTCCATTGTAAATATTTCCTGCATCATCGATACCTACATGGTCATAGTGAGAAGAGATAACCAGGATCTCCTCTGGTTTTTCAGAGCCTTCAAGGAATGCGACCACATTCTCGGTTGGTTTTATATTGCCATTTCTAAAATAACTTGTAGGAACTTCCTGGAAATAATCATCACCACCAAGTGGAGAGGGAAGGTTCAGACTTTTATATTCGTTTTTCAGGTATTCTGCAGCTTTCTTCTGTCCAGGTTCGCCGGTTTCACGACCTTCGAATTCATCACTGGCAAAAGTATAGAGATGTTCTTTAAGCTCTTCAGCAGTAATACTTTTAGCATATTCCATAGGATCAGCATTTTCTACTTTTCCGTTCTGGGCACTGCAGGATAAAAGGATGGCCGGTAAAAAGGCCAAAACCAATATTTTCTTCATTTTATGATCTGTTTTTATAATAATTGGCGCCAATATAGCAGATTTAAACCAAAGATATGGTAAGCTTATCATAAATATAGAACCTAAGAATTGAGCACCTTCAATTTTGAATTGAAAAGAGATCTCCTGCATATGGGAAGGTAAAATTTATGAGCTGGGAAGTAGCTGAAAATGAAGTCTCTAAAAATTACTCAAAAAAAGTTCAGATTTTAGTTGTGCTTAATTGAAAAAGCTTGTTATATTTGCACCCGCATTCAGCAAATAGCTGATGAGGCACTCAGGAGAAATGGCAGAGTGGTCGAATGCGGCAGTCTTGAAAACTGTTGAGGGTCACACCTCCGGGGGTTCGAATCCCTCTTTCTCCGCAAAGAAAAACCCGCAATGAAAATTGCGGGTTTTTTGTTTTATAGCCATGTACAGGCTCACTTTTCTAAATGCGGAATTCCAAAAGGCTATATTTTGAATTGCTGTGCTGTGGCGCTTTAAAGTTCCCTTTTTTAACTATGTATATTACTTGTTTTGCTCTGAATGATAATAGGAGATTCCTCACCACGATCTCGCTGCTTTCAATAAGACACTTAGAAGAGATTTATTTTATATAAACTGAAGCTTGTAGGTGACGAATTACAGGTTACTAGAAATAAAAAACCATCAACGAATTTTTGCCCGCTAATGGTTTGGCTTGAAAAAATAGATTGGTTAGTTTGGAATATTCTCAGATTAAAAGACTAGAGAAGTGACTGCTACCATAGCTCAAATTAATATTACGACCCTACCCATAATATTAAATTCGAAAGCAGCCCTCATTTAGGTGTAGCTGCCACTTGCCCTAATTTTCCTCAAATATACAGGCTTGTCTTAAGTAAATAATTGCCGTTTAGTTAACGTATGGAATTTGAAAGTAATCGTTAGACCTCAAGGGTTATAATGACAGTGGTACCTTTATTTTTAGTTGAATTTATTTGAATAGCCTCATCCACATTATAGCCTAACAAGGCCAGTCGTTCCTGCAACAGGCGAACTCCCTTGGAATTATGCAATTTACTGGTCGTGCCTGGAGAAAAACCAATACCGTTATCTTCAATTTTGCACTGCAGCAACTCCTCATTTAATAGCTTAAAAGAAACTTTTAATTCGGGGTTTTTAATATTGCCTGGGAAAGCGTGTACAAATACATTTTCCACAAAGGTTTGTAATATCATTGTGGGGATCTCCACTTCATAAATGTCTATCGCGGGGTCTATATCCATTATCACCCTGATCGCATTATTAAACCTGGTATTTTCTATACGGATATAGGATTGTAAATATTCAATCTCTTCAATTAGCAAAATGCTTGGTTTGGTGCAGTGATCGAGATTTAGCCTTATCAGTTTAGCGAAATCACCCAAGAATACCGTTGCATTATCTATATCACTGTCTAGTATATAATTTTGAATTGAATTCATGGCGTTAAAGATAAAATGCGGATTCATCTGCGCCAGTAAGGCTTCCATCTTAGTTTCCTCAAATCGTTTATGGATAAGGCTTTTTTGCATTTCAAAATTCCTGGTCTGCCGTATCTGAAATTTATATATACTAAAGATCAACATTGAAATGCTGCTGAATAACAGCAGAAGGAACCACCAGGTTTTCCAGAAAGGTGGAAGTACGCTCATACTCAATAGAGATTGCGTATAATTTAGGCCGGTGCTTTTGTCCAGAACCCTTACATCTACCTTGTAATTTTTAGATGGTAAGAAAGGCAGGAATATCTGTGGGTCAGAAGAGGGAAGACTCCAATTATCGCTGTTATTTAAGCGGTATTGGTAGGCTAGTTTGTGCGGATACGGGTGCGCATTCGTGCTGAATTTTAGCAACACGGTATTTTGATCATAAGCCAGATCGATGTCCTTTTTTCCAGCAAGTTCTTCGGAAGCAAACTCGTTATTATTGATGTAAACTTCCTTGATCTCTAATTGGTTTACCAAAGGTTTTGGATTGCTAATCGCTTTAAGATCTACGCTGTAGTACCCATCTTTGCTTCCAATAACCAGCTGGTCTCCTTCTACTTTTGCGCCCAAAAGAGGCTGTTTGAGTCCCTGCTCCTCATTTAGGAGTATAAAGCGTTCGTCTTTAACGAGGGTCAATCCTTTTTCGGTTCCAATCAATAAGCTACAATCATATTCTTTTAAAAATGAAATAGTATTCCCCGCAATTTTAGCACGAGGGATTTTCTTTAAGACTTCAAATGCGGAGTCATCATTTACAATGAAAATATCTCCAAATTCAGTTGAAATTGCCAGGTCTTTACCCAAAGGGGTAATATGTCTTAATTTCTTCTCTTTCCAGGTTTCCTTTTCTAAATAGGAACTGAATTTTTGATCTTCCCATATATAAAGTCCGGAGAAAACAGAAAGGAAGTAGGTCTTTTGTGCCTTTTGTAAACTGTTGACGACCATGGTAGGAGTCCTGGCATCGTCCTGAAGAAAGTGGGTGTATTTAAAAAAGTCCAGGTCATTATAAACTCTTACGCCACCATAGGGGTGGGTTTCAATAAGGTCTCCGTTCCCTGTAAAATTGATCTCTTCTGAATGTAAAGGCAGGTAGCGATGTAATTTTCCGTTTTCTTTTATGGCAAAGATGCCAATATTGGAATTCACCCAGTACCTGTTTTTATGGGTCTTAATGTCGTAAAACTGAATATCCTTTGCCCTGGTTGTATAGTCTAATTCGTAAAAGGAATCCTCATGTTTAGGCAATGCTATCCTGGTGTTCAAAACGTATTTTTCCTGCCATTTTTTAAGCTGTTCTAAACTCGTTTTCTGCTCCTCATTATTACTTTTTATAGAGATACCGTCACTATGCAGTACTGCTGAAGAATTTTCAGTATTGGCAAATCCCAGGATATTCTTTCCTTCGGTTCTATGGAATTTTATCTGTGGATTTAATTTGATCTCGAAGAGGCCGGCATCCCTCGTGCCCGCGTATAGTTTTTCAAAATTGGCATCATAGGCCAGGGAGATCACTTCCTTGCTGGGAATATTAAAATCTTCTGCCCTGGAGATTAAGCTATCACCTGCAATCTCATAAATTCCGCCATTGGCATCGTATATTCCCCATGCCGCAGCATAGATTTTCCCGTTCCTTGTTTTTATATAATCCCAGATAATGGAATGTCCCAGTTTTTTTGAAGGGGTATTATCCTTTTCACCAAAATAATCTTTTATACTGGTTTTGCTGAAAAAGCCTTTCCTGCTGCTGTAAATACTGTCTTTTTCCAAAAAGACTGAATAGAGATATTCTTGGTCATTCACCCTGACCAGTTTCTTTTGGTTTTCCCTGTTCTCGAATTTGAAAATTCCAGATCTATAAGAAACCACGTAAACCTGATCTTCATATTCAAAAAATTCCTGAACCCGGAATAACTCGTCTTTTTCTGGAATATTGAATGTTTGAACTTTAAGGGTGTGTATGTTTACCACCGAAACTCCATCACTGGTGCCAACAAACATTTCATCTCTATTTGAAAATAGGCTGGTGATCTCATTATGCACCAGTCCCTCATTTTCTGAAATTACCCGGAATTTAGTGCCGTCATAAATACTGAGGCCTTCTCCATAACTTCCAAACCACAGGTTCCTATTTTTATCTTCGGCAATTGCCCAGCAACTGTTCAACGCCAGTCCATCTTCCTCAAAAAAGTATTTAAAGACGTCATTTTCCTTCTTAACCACGCCATTATCGGTACCAATCCAGAGAATATTGTCGCTATCCACCAACAAAGCTCTAACGGTATTGTTTGGCAGTTCGGTGGCAGCATTATAATTTTTACTGGGAAAATTCTGGGAGAACGCTAAATTAAGCCATAAAAATACTAAGAGGAATAGACTAGTGGTTTTGCAGAATGGCATTGATAAATTCTTCTTCTTTCCGGAAAGAGACGGGAAGTTTCTCTCCATTGGTTAATTCAACTTCCTTATTGGCCTTATGGTATCTCACCACGTAATTCAAATTGAGAACATAGCTTTTGTGTATTCTTTGAAAGGAATTAGCAGGAAGTATTTCCTCAACAAACTTTAAGGTCTTCGCAGCCGTTTTCGTACAACCATCGATCTTTTTTATGCAGCAGTAATTGCTCTCTGCCTTGCAATATAATATCTGATTTGAATGAATAAGTTCAAAGCCTTCTACCGTAGGAAGGGCTATTTTACTCACCTTCTGATCGTTCACATTCAGGTTCTCGAGCAGTAATGCAAGTTTTTTCTGGGCAGAACTGCCGGCAGTTTTAGATTCAAATCTTTTTACTGCTTCAGCCAGATCCAGGTGATTTATGGGTTTTAACAAATAGTCCAGCGCGCTACGCTTTATGGCTTTAATGGCGAATTGATTATAGGCCGTAGTGAAGATGACTTCAAAATTGATGACATCGAAATATTTGAACAATTCGAACCCATTTTTTTCAGGCATCTGTATATCTAAAAAAACAAGGTCTGGTTCATGTTGTTTTATTGCCTGAACCCCGCTGTCTACCGAATTGCATTTTGCTACTACATTGAATTTATTCGGGAAGTACCTGTTTAAGGTTTTCTCCAGTAAACTCTGGGCATTAATTTCATCGTCGATGATGACTGCTTTTATCATAAAATAAAACTACTATTTATTGCCGAATTGAAAACTATTTGACCGTGTATTTATACTTTTAATCGGATTTTATTCCTATTCCTGGATCTATTATACATCATCATAATCCTTAACCCAACTGAAACTTTTTGCAATAAGTTCTTCTTTATGCTCCTTGATGTATTCCAGGTAAGCCAGGGCCACGGGAGAAAGTTTTTTAGACTTGAGCCAGACCAGGTACCAGTTGGTATGCATAGGCAAACCTTTTACCGGGATGATCTGCAGGTCATTATTCTTCAGCTCATTTTTGATGCCAATCAAAGGCATTATAGAGAAACCAAGCCCTGCCAGTACTGCTTGTTTTACCGCTTCGTTAGACATTAGCTCTATTTTCTTTTGTACCGAATACCTGCGGCGGGCGATAAAACTTTCCATAGCCATACGTGTTGCAGATCCCTGTTCCCTGTAGATAAGCGGCATTTTTTCGAAAAGATCCCTTTTTTTAGTCCGTTTTGAAATATTAAAATCGCGGCTTCCTAATAAGTACAGGCTGTTTGGCATGAGGGTGACCGAATTAAGCTTCAGCTTTTTGGGCATTACCGAAACCAATGCAAAATCTACTTCATTCTTTTCAAGGCTGCTAACTACCTTGGATTTATTGGTCACATTAATGGCGAGTTCCACTTCGGGATTTTCAGAAATAAAAGAGGAGAGGAAATAGGGCATTACATATTTGCCGGTTGAAGCACTGGCGATCTTCAATCTACCTGAAAGCTTCCCCTGGAACGACTTCGTTTTGTAATTGATGGCGTAGACCTCTTTCAGGATCTTGTCTGCTGCCTTAGCGATCTCCTGTCCAAAATCGGTCACATATAACTGTCTTCCGGTGACCTCAGTGAGCGGAATTGGGAACTGATCCTGGAAATTTTTCAGCTGAATTGACACTGCTGGCTGAGTAAGGTTCAATTCTTCAGATGCCTTGGTGATGCTGCGTAATTCCACGATTTTTTGAAATATCTGCAACTGGTGTAAAGTGTAGTTCATAAAAATTATTAATGTAAATCATAATAAATATAAATAAAAATATATCAATGATAGTTCACAAATTTGTAACCAGAAATCAAAAACTTCAATAAAATGGAAATCAAAGAACTTACCCAAACAGAACAAAAGCTACAACATGTCGACCTGGTAAAAGGCGATTTTACCAGGATGGAAGCCTCGCACATCATCGGTGCTTTGATCGATCAAAAGATCAATTTTCATAAGATTCAGCGCCTTCAACACTGGGAAGGGAATCATGACTGCGAGACCCGTGATCTGGATGGCAGGATCGCTGAACTGGAAGAACAAAAAAGATTAGCCAGAGAATTCCTTTCAAATCAAAATCAATCCGGTTGTGTATTCAATATAAAGGGAACTTTAGAGATACAAGTAAAGCATCCGGCCTATTCTACTAATAATCATTCAGCTAACTAAACCAAAAACAGAACACATGAACCATTTAAAAAATAGTTTATTACCTGTACTCGGAATGTTAGTCCTGATCTTTTTTATAGGGCTGTCTTACATCAACAATTATATTTTCTTCGATAAGCTGCTTATGTGCAGCATAGTCCTGGCGATCATTTTCTTTATGAGACTTCAGGAAAGCGTACCATCTCATAATCATGATGAGCAAAACTTCGATAGGTTACAAGGGAAAGAGTAATGGAGGATTCTATAAAATTCATAACAGGAAAATATAGTCCGGCAGAAGCTGCAGATATCCTGATCTCTGTATTGAACGACAAGATCAAATTTCACTCTCTAAGGTCTCTTAATCTCACTGCTTCTGATAGCAGTACCAGATTGAATTCTGAAAAAAGGATCGAAGAGCTTACCGCAGTGAAAAAGAAGGTTGAAAAAATGGTTTCCCAGGCACACCGGGAAAATCGTTACCTCGACATCTCCAGCTCTATTAACATTAAAATGGTTGATCCAGATGAAAAGTAAAATGTATCAGTATTCTATTTTTCAATTCCACAAGGAACAACTTTCCAGTTCTTTTTCTAACCAAAAATTTTAATAATAGACATGATAAGTACTAATAAATATGATCCTGCAGAAAACAAGGATCTGATCTTTCACGGAAAAAAATCAGCTGGACCTGGCGAAACAGGCCTGAATGATTACTCCCGGATCTTTACCGTGTTTCTCTGGATGCTCTTCGCAGGCAACCTTTTGTACCTGATCTTTAATTACAACGATCTTCCCAGCTGGACCAACGGAATTTTCAGAATTAACGGGTTTACGATACTTATATGGTTAACCGTGAGTTTCTTTAGCGCCGTGGTAAGCACCTACTCTGGTAACTACCTGAAAGGTTTTGCCTATCACCAGCGCTTCAACTGGTTGAGCCTTGGTTTTACATGTTCGGTCATGCTTCTGGTCGCCTCAGAACATATCCTTTTGCTTATCCTGTCCTGGTGGAGCATGGGATTATTTATGAGCAGATTGATCGGGGTGAACCTGAAATGGGGCGAGGCGAGACAGGCTTCGAATTACACCCAGAGATTCTTTTCAGCCGGTAGTGTATTTTTAAGCCTGGGAATTTTATTACTGGCTTTTCAGAGCGAAATTTTTACCCTAAGCGAATTGGCGAAGGAGGTAGGAAGTATGCCCGGATATATCGTCCTACTGTCCGGGCTTTGCATAATAACGGCCGCGGTCATCCAGTCTGCGATCTATCCTTTTCACCGCTGGTTACTGTCGGCCATGACCGCGCCAACTCCAGCTTCAGCCTTAATGCATGCCGGTTTTGTAAACGGATCTGGAATTCTACTCGCCTTATTCGTAAGTCTTATTTTCGCATCCAATACCTTGAATATCCTGTTCATCATTGGAGGGCTTACCGCCATCATCGCGCAGTTCACCAAGCTGATCCAGGTAAATGTGAAACAAAAGCTAGCCTGCTCCACGATCGCACAGATGGGATTCATGCTCATGCAATGCGGACTCGGATTTTTCAATGCAGCCGTAGCGCACTTGATCCTGCATGGATTCTATAAAGCCTATTTGTTCCTTTCTGCAGGGGAGGAGGTGAGATACTCTCAGCCATCAGATCAACCTAAGATCAGGATAAAACCACTGCAGACTTTGGTAGTGCTACTGTATAGTGTTGCCGGTGCGATCCTTTTTGCACTCATCACTGGCAAGGGAACAAAGCTGGACAGTGGAATTTTTCTTACTCTTATTGTAGCCATAACAGTAGGGCAGGCTACCTATAACATTGTTAAAGAGCGATCTCTGAGCAATATCCAAAAGATAGTCGCTCCCCCGGTCATTTTCGCCTGTGGAATAGGGATGTATGGTCTAATGTATAACGGGGTGTCCCATATCATGAGCGATATGCCGCTGGTAAATGCTGCTACACCACTCTCTGGAATACAGGTGGCCTTTGGGATCATATTTCTGGTGGGTTTCTTTATGATGAAACTTGGCGCATACCTAAAAATATCCTGGCTGTATGTAAAACTGCTAAATGCTTCCCAGGCTTATAAAAAGTCTGTATTAATGTATAAATCTAGAACCTTATGAGTCCTGAAAACTATTTAAAACAGATCAATGAAGCTTCCCGGGTTATTGGAAAGACCTGGCCACTTTATTCCTTTGTCACTTCCAATCCCTTATCTGGTTATGAAGCTTCAGGTTTTGCTGAAGCCCTGCAAGAAGCTGAAAAACTTCTTGGTGCAAATGTATTTCCCGAGGCTTCTCTTTATCGGCAAGCCTGGAACAATGGGGATATAGATAGAAATATCCTCAAGCAGGAACTGGAAGCCCGCAGGATTTCAGAATCTCCGGAACTTTGCCTGCAGTTGTTCGATTCTGAAGATTTACAGGAAGAGGAAAATGAGTTTCAGGAGCTGGATCGCATCATGGCAAAATGGATGGGGAGCTTTATGGATGAAGGGATGGCAGAATGGCCGATGCCCAATAGGGAATTGGGCTTTTATAAAGCCTGGCGGAAACTGGCAAAATATGATGATGACTTTAAGGTCGATAAAAATTCAAAAATTCCTGAAACCAGTGAGGAAGCGATCTCAATTGTTCTGAAGGGTTTATCTGAAGAAGATCTTTTAAAGACCTTTATACATCACCTCGCCGCTTTACCGGGCTGGACGGGATATATCAATTACCGGATTGCTTCAGGATCTTTCTGGCAGGAAAAATATCCAATAAGCCTACAGGATTACCTGGGAGTTCGCCTTTGGCTGGCAAAACTGCTGAAACTTCCTGTAATTCCAATAGAAAAAAGATCAGGTAAAGATAACCGCATCACCAGGATCCAGCTTTGCTGGCTCAGGGCCTGGGAAAAAAGCTGGCAGCAGAAGCTTATAGGAAGCCTGCAGGAAAGTGCTTCAAACCAAGAAAATTCTGAGAAGAAACTTCCAGATGCCCAGATGGTATTCTGTATAGATACCCGGTCTGAACTTATACGCAGGCATGTCGAGGCCTCGGGAAATTATGAAACTTTCGGATATGCAGGATTTTTCGGGATCGCCATGGATTATGTGGGGGTAAAAGATGGCCTCGCTCGTAAATCCTGCCCTCCGATAGTCAACTCTGCCTATAAGGTTTCAGAAATTCCGCAGGCACAAAAGGAGGAAAGCATGCAGAAATTGCAAAAAGACAACCAGGTTTTTGCCTTTAGTAGCTATTTTCTGAAAAGGATGAAACACATGCTGCCTTCTGCTTTTGGATATGTGGAAGGAACAGGAATACTTTATGCCGCTTCCCTGCTAGCTAGGACCCTTACGCCTGGTTTCCTTTACAAGGAGAAAAAGAAAAATGAGAATCTGCACGAGCATTTCTGTGAGACCGATCTTCAAAGAATTTACTCAGATACTGAACTATCTGAAATAGAATTGCAGGAAAAGGTCACGATCGTAAAAGGTGGTTTTGACATGATGGGCTGGAAAGATTTTTCTCCTCTGGTCATCTTCACGGGTCATGGAAGCCATACTGCGAATAACGCCTTTGGATCGAGCCTTGATTGCGGAGCATGTGCCGCCAGCCCGGGTAGGAATAACGCCCGGATGCTCGCAAAACTTGCAAATATGAAGGAAGTAAGAGAAGTGTTGAGAACTGAGCACGATATCAAAATTCCTGAGAATACGGTTTTTGTAGGTGCAGAACATAATACGACCACAGACGAGATCGTACTTTTTGACTCTCAGGTGCCAGAATCGCACCAGGAACTTCTTACAGAGCTGAAAAAGGATCTCGAAAAAGCTCAGATCACTGCCACCAGGGACAGGCTTAAATTTGAAGGAGATGGAAAGGCACTGGCAGAAAGAAAAGCAAATAACTGGAGCGATACCAGGCCTGAATGGGGACTGGCTAAAAATGCCGGCTTTATTGTAGGCCCGAGAAGTCTTACTGAAAAGACAAACCTGGATAGCCGTTGTTTTCTGCACTCTTACGACTGGAAACAGGATGCAGAAGGTAAAGCCCTGGAAACTATCATGCAGGGGCCTATGGTGGTTACCCAGTGGATCAATAATCACTATTACTTCTCCAGCGTAGATAACGAGACCTTTGGCGGAGGAAACAAGATCACGCATAATATCACCGGAAGATTCGGAGTGGTACAGGGAAATGGAGGAGACCTTAAAATGGGGCTTCCGCTGCAATCCCTGAGGCAAACAGATACAGAAATGTACCACCAGCCACTGCGATTATCGGTAATGATCAACGCACCGGTAGCAAGGATCTCTGAGATCTTAAGTAGAAATGAAAACCTTAAAATGCTACTGGATAACGAGTGGATCTACCTGCTGGCCATGGATCCGCTGCAGGGGAATAAAGTAAAACGATATAAGAAAAATATGAACTGGGAGGAAGTTATGGATAACGAACTTATAGTTTCTAAAAAGCCTGAAAGTAAAGTGTTGGAATTAGTCGATCCAGCTTAGAATGAGGCGTCGTGAGAAAATAAACCCGCAGTTTTAGCTGCGGGTTTATGTTTTTAGGCCAATTTTATTTCGATAATCCTAAGCTATAAAGATTCTTCTCTTACTTCAAAAGTGATAGGTAAGGTATAGACCACACTTACGGGACGGTTTCTTTGTTTTCCCGGGCTCATTTTTGGGAGCATCTTAATGACTCTTTCAGCTTCTGCCTCCAGTAATTTATGCGGACCACGGGTTTGGATTCCGGTTACATCTCCATGCTCGTTGATCCTGAAGACCACGTAGATTCTGTTGATGCCATACAGGTTCAGGTCTGCTCCCAGGTTCGTATTGAACTCGTGTTGTATCAATTCGTCAATTTTAGCCGACATACATCTCTTTTTGGAAGCATTATCGGGTTGGTTTTCACAACCGGGATATACAGGCACATTTTCAATAAGTACGAAAGGAACTTCCTCTACTTTTTCTTCAATTTTTTCTTCTTTGATCTCGGCCACTTCTATCACTTTCTCGATCTTTTGCTCCTGGTTGGATTCTGTAGATCGTATCTCGGTTTCTTCAACTTCCAGTTCATCTGCTACTACCTCGATCACTTCAGGTACAGGTGGTGGAGGTGGAGGAGGGGGAGGCACATCCTTGATTGCCGTTACCGGGATATCTTCCATATCTGATTCTGGCACCACAATTTCGTAGCTGAAAGTATCAGAATGTTCTGTGAACTTCCACTCGATACCAAAATAGGTGATGGCCAGTATAAGGATCAATCCTATCTGGAAAAATATAAAGCTATTGCGGCTTAGGTCTGCTTTTGGATTCTTCTTGACTTGCATGGCTAAAAGATTTAAAGTCAACAATTATTATCCCTGAAGGTACTTCTAATATCGGCTGAATAATATGACAGTCATCATATATCAAGGGATTTCAACCATTTTCGCTTGCTAAAAAATTCAGCCGGATCTTTCATAAGGCCTTCTGAAATTTAGTCGGAAAACTCCTCCATTTTCCACGGAAAAAAGGAGTTAATTTTCAGGTTATTTCTTAATCTTAGAGAAGGTATTTTAATGCTCATTGCTCTTAAATTCAATGAGTTATGATTTGGGTCATATTTTATAGAAATAGGTTGCCGTATTTTGTTGGGAATTAATATGCAGGCCATGAAAAATATTCTTCTACCCACAGATTTTTCAGAGAATTCGATAAATGCGATCAAATATGCGCTGAGGTTTTTTGAAAAGAGAAACTGTACTTTTTATCTATTACATACTTTCACTCCGGCGGCTTATCATTCGGGTAAGGCTTTTCAGAATTTTACCTCTATGGAGCTGGTTCATGCCACTAGGGATGCCGCTGCTGAAAGAATAAAAAACCTCATAACCAATCTTAAAGCTGAATTCAATAACCCGCAGCATCATTTAAAATGGGTGGTAGATTTCAATCTGCTTATCGGAAAGATCAGAAGCATGGTAAAAGAGAAGAATATAGATCTTATTATTATGGGAACCCAGGGGGCTACCGGTGCCAAGGAGATATTTTTAGGGACTCATACCATGTACACCATTAAGAAAGTGAACTGTCCCGTGTTGGCCGTGCCTTCGGGTTATCACTATAAAAAGCCTGAAGAGATATTGTTCGCGACAGATTATAAGATCTTAAGGTCACAGGATCTGAGGTTTCTGGAATATTATATTGGCTTACACTCGGCACGCTTACACATACTAAACGTGTATACCGAAAACCTGGACGAACAGCAGCGTGAACATCGTAAACAGCTTTCTGAATTCCTGAAAGATCGTAAACCTGTTTTTCATCTCACCGAAGGTGATGATATTCCTGAAGCGGTGGAGGCTTTTCAAAAAGAGAATAATATAGACCTTATGATGATGGTACATAAAAAGCACAGTTTCTTCGAGAATATTCTTTTTAAACCCGTCATCAACCAACTGGTGTATCATACCAATGTTCCGTTCATGGTCATGCCGGTAAGGGAGAAGCAGAGCGAGCAATAGTCGAATTAACGCGATCTATAGGTTTTTATCTCTATTGAAATGGGGTTATTTGATTGTAAAAAAAATCACTCTTTCACAAAGACCATACAATGCTGCCAGGGAAGGTTGCTGATATTCTCTTTCAGCTTAAAACCATTCGCTTTGAATTCCTCTACGGCCTGGGCCTCGGTCATTTTATGTAGTTTTTTGATCGGGATTGAAGCATCTTCTCCGCGGTATTCAATAAGATAGATCTGGCCATCTTCGCGTAAGGCCTTGTGCATGGATTCCAGCATCTCTACGGGGTAACTGAATTCATGATAAACATCTACCATCAGGATCTTGTCAACGGAATTTTTCGGCAGGTTTACTGATTTTTCTGATCCCATAACAATTTCAATATTATCCAGACCAGATTTCTTTTTTTGCTCGCGAATGGCCTGAAGCATTTCGGGTTGTATATCTACGGCATAGACCAGGCCTTTGTTAGCCAGTGGAGCCATTTTAAAAACATGGTAACCCGAACCTGCGCCAATATCGGCGATAGTGTCTCCGGGCAAGATATCCAGGTTCTTGATAAGCCTGCTTGTATTTTCCTCTTTCTGTCGTTCCGGGCGCTCCAGCCATCGTATTCCCTGGTAACCCATCACATGAGAGATTTCCCGACCTTTGTAGAATTTACCTGTGCCATCAAAACTACCAGATTGAAAGGTATAGTGTTCGCTGGTTTTTTCAGTTTGTCCCTTGCATTGGAAAAATGTAAAGGATAATAAACTAATAAGTAAGGGATAAATATAATTTTTCATGAGATCGTTCTGTTTTTCCTAAATTTAAGCAAAGACAGGCTGATTAGCTATTTTCGGGCTATAGGATTATGAATTTGATCAATTCTCTTTAGACTTTTCCAGCTTTCTGTTGCCTAGTCTGAACTTGGTTTTCAACTTCTGCTCTCTTTCCTTTTCGCTTTCTTTATCCTGAACGATCTGCAAGTAGAATTTAGCTCCAGATTTTTCAAAAGATATCTTCTCGGGTAATTCGATGCCATCCCGGCTCTTGAAAATATTATTCCAGGGAACAGAGATCCATAGGTTATAGTATTCACCAGGCTTTAGTTCACCTTCCACAAAAACCTGCATGGCGGTAGATTGTAACTGCGTTCTAGGAACCATGATCTTTCCGTCTACAACTTCGAAAGTTTGCCGAATAGGCTGGAATTCTAACCTTTCAAAACGTTCCTCTTTCAGAAGCACCACACTCTCTATCAGCGGTTGATAATCATAAAGGGCAAGGCCGGTAATATCTACCTGCATGGTTCCATTAAGGGAATTCATCTTCAGTTTTCCACGTTCATCCAAGATCCCGTTCACGTCGAAATTAAGGTCCAGATCCCCGCCGATCTTTTCCGCCTTACGTAGTTCATCATCTTTAAAATAATCAAGGTCCTTTACTAAATTTTCAATGGCAAGATCTTCGATGTTCATCTTAATGCGAACAGGCAGATTCTTGGAAGTTTCCAGGCCAGCTTGTAGCATGAGCTTAGCCGATGCCTCAAAATATTCCAGACTGGTGTTGTCTACCTTCAGGTCTCCGCTATTGTTAAATCCAATTTCTGAAGCGAAATTTGAAAAGGCCATTTTATTATAGATCAGTGAATCGATCTCGATAGTGGCAGAAGGGAAATAAGAATTATTGATCTTACTAATAATGTCCTTGAGATTTTTCATCTCGAATGGCTTTGCTTTAGCACTATCCTTTTTCTTTTCGTCGGCGCCAATAAAGGTTTTTATATCCTTATTGTCCAGGTAAGTAGAAGTTATCTTAAAGGAAGAGTTATGAGAATCTATGGCCTGGTCGTTATTGATGAAATTGGAGAAATTATCGATCTTCCCCGTGATATCTATGGAACTTTTCCCGGGTAGCTCAACATCCAGCCTCTCCAGGGTAGCGAGGTTATTCTCGATATACAGATGCAGGCTGTCTACCGGTACCTGTATAGAAGTACCCTTGATATCTACCCTGGTTTTTCCCAGGATTAGATCTCCGCTGGCGTTCGAATTCATGATCTTAAGATCACTGGCCTGCCCGTTATAACTTCCCCTGAACTCGAAATTTCCCGATCTAAGATCGAAATTCACTGTTTGTAATAGATCATTCAGATCATTCGATCTTCCCGAAGCTTCTGCCGAAAACTTGAAATTAAAAGGATTCTGATTACCTAGCGAATCATTTAGGTCCTGTGCTGCCAGTTCACCACGGATGGTTGCCCTTGAATCCCTAAATTTTATCTTCAAATCTTCCAGTTTCAGGGTGGATTCATCTTCAAAATATACTTTCGCGTTAATATCCTTTGAAACCAGTTCTTTGTACTTCAAGGTGTCCACCACCAGATTGAACTCAGGATCGAACCTGTAGATATCGGAGAATACCGCGTACAGGTCACGCTTTTTAAGAGATTTATCTGCTTTTTCAAGATCCATGGAATTTACCGTTTTCATCCAGTCGTCCATATCTACCAAAGGAGAGTCCAGGGTAACGAAGATCTTTCCAGTGCTTTGCAGGCTGTCCAGAAGAAATCCCGGAAAGTCTTCTATGCGACCACGCAATGAAAATGGATGATGCTCACCAATTTCAACAATAAATCTATCCAGCTTGATATTGGAATCATGTACACCAACTTTTAAGGAGTCGAATTCTATATCTATAGCTGCTTCCGGGTAGTAAAAACTGGCATTCAGCAATTTAAGATCACCGTTGATATTACGAAGTAATTCTTCGGTTTTCTGCACGTTCCCGGTAAGATTTCCAGAGAAGGTATATTCACCCGTGTTGATGTCCAGCAGTTGAATATTGAAGAGGTCCTGGAATATTTTAAGCGGTCCTGAGGAATTCGCAGCAACATTTAGAAATATTGGTTCTTCAAAATTATTATCTGGCTTGGGGATCTTTAATGTTCCTTTAAGCTCAGTAAATGCATCCTGGTAGATAAAGCCAAGATTGCTGAAGCTAACGGTTTCCGGGTCTGTGAGTTGAATATCTGCTTCCAGAACCTCGTAGGTATTGTCATTGTATTCCACCGAATTAATATCCAGCCTGAAGCGCGGCTGAAATTTCCTGTAGATAGCATTAAAGGTCTGGTGCAGCGTCTTAAGATCGTTGCCGGACCTTTCTGCAGGTGGAATAAATTCCTTGGCAGTAGTAATTAGGTCGTTGATGTTTAAAGCCTCAGATTTCAGAAATACATTAGCCAGAGCAGGTTTTTCGGGATCATCTGCCATTAACGAGGAGATATTTTTGATAGTACCATTAAAAATGAACTGCTCCTCGTTAGGTAAATTGACAATAAGATTATCCAGGACAGAGATGTTCTGCTTCAGTTTTATATCCAGCAATTGCACCGGTAGCTGGAGATTATTTTCGTTGAGAACCACGCGGGTATTTCGAATCGTAAATCTTCCTTCAGCCGAATTAAAGACCTCCCCGGTATTCGGGATATCTCCATCGATTCTGGCAACAAGATCGAAACTACCTCCAATGAAATTGAAGTTGCTATTTTGCATTACCCTGGCTAGGGTCTCATTAGAGCCGTACATCTTCAAATGCGCATTCATATAATTATGAGCTTCTTCTGAAGATTGATAATAAGAATTATCCGCAAAGATCTTTATATCTTCCAGGTCGGCATTGAAATCCTCAAAGTAGATCTTGATATCCCGGCGTGAGGGTTCATAATTAGCGGAATCCTTCTCTTTACTCAGAGTATTGGTGAGATATCCCTTAAGCTCGATATTTTCCAGTTGTAGACTGTCCTTGAAACTGCCTGAGTTGCCACTGGTGGAAAAATCAGCATCTATGTAAGGTACATCTCCATAGCGAAATTTACCTTTTAATCGCAGGTCTGCACTGATAGTCTCTGTGAGGTTATAAGGAGAAAGTTTTGCGGTAATATTCTCGGGCAATAGTTCTTTAAGTTCCTGGAAATCGGTTTCTGTATTCTGTAAGGAAAAGTAATAACTGTTAGTAGCATTAAAATCAAAATCTGCTTTGGTCTTGAAATTTTGAGTGCCTATTTCCATTAGAAATTCCGGAACGCTCAACAGGTTCGTATTCTGGTCCAGCAGAAATTCGGGACTGCCCGTAACCATGGCGCCGTTGATGTAGCTTCCTTTCCTGGTATTGAATCCAAGGTCATTTACCGTACCTTTAAAGTTCATCTTACCGGAGACCTTGTCATCAGCCATGCTAATGCTTCCGTTAGCATTATGTACTTCTACATCAAAGTATTTATGCAGCATGGTATCCTTGGAGATAAAGTGTACATCACGAAGACTGAAATCTGTTTTCTTAGATAACCATTCCGGCAGGTTAAGACCTGAAGATGGATCGGCCTGTTTTTGCATTTTCAGGCGCACATATTCTTCAACGGTTTTTTCAGAGATAACCTCGGTGTGAATTTCAGCATTTTGGATCTTTATATTCTTGAATTCAAGATTTCCACTTAGCAGATCGGCCGCAGCGATGCTTACCTGGGCTTGCTTGATCGATATCGTAGAACGTTTATCAAGAATGGTATCGAAACTGCTTTGGTAAATGTCATTTATAGTAAATCCTACATTCGGGAATCCTTTTAAAAAGGTGGCATCTACCTTACCAATTTCTAACTGCCCACGGCTATTATTTTTATACCAGTCCTGTAATTGATCGATAAGCAGATCACGGTTGAACCAACCAATGGTGAACAACAGGGTAGGTGCCAGTAGGAGTACCGCCAGGATAAGGCCAATGCGCTTGAGCAGTTTGAGCCTTGATTTCCTATGTTTTGTAGGTTCAGGTTTCACGATTTATAGCCCGGGAGATCTGGTATTTATTTCTATTGCCGATAATAAGCTAATTCTTCAGGAAATATCGTCAATTTAATTCTTTTTTTCAGTATCAGGAATTTTACTGAATTGGTTCGGCACATAACTCCCAGAAACGAGGTATCAAGGTCACTTTTCTAAATAGTATTTTTTGATCTATTTAGGGAAAGCTTCTTTACATGATCATTAAAAGAATCAGGCAATTGATTTTCATATTAACAAATCTGATCAAAGTCATTGCTCCTGAAAGATTTCATAGGTATATTCATTTGAAATTCAGAACTTTATATAATGCAGGATTCTGAAGGTATATGGGGTAATGTAAAAAGTTTTTTTACAGAAGCGGGAGATATGGCCTATTTCGCCGGACGGTTTTTTATGGAGGTTTTCAAGCCGCCGTTCGAGTTCAGAGAATTATTACGGCAGTGTTATAATATGGGAAACCGGTCTTTATTGCTGGTAGGCGTAACCGGTTTTATCCTTGGGCTGGTATTTACCCTGCAATCCCGGCCAACCTTAATGGAATTCGGTGCCGAATCCTGGATGCCGTCTATGGTGAGTATATCTATAGTCAGGGAGATTGGGCCGGTGATCATCGCGCTTATTTGTGCAGGAAGAATAGGCTCCGGGATTGGAGCTGAACTGGGTTCGATGCGTGTGACCGAACAGATCGATGCCATGGAAGTTTCGGGTACGAACCCATTCAAATACCTGGTAGTGACAAGGATACTGGCTACTACCTTGATGTTGCCGTTACTCATTATCTTTGGTGATGCCATTGCATTATTAGGCTCTGCCCTTATTGAGAACCTAAAAGGCGAAGTATCCTTTGTTCTTTATTTCAACAAGGTGTTCAACGCGCTGAAATTCTCAGATCTTATACCTGCTACGATCAAATCCTTTTTCTTTGGCTTTGCCATAGGTTTAGTAGGATGTTATAAAGGATACTACTGTTCCAAAGGAACTGTTGGGGTAGGAGAGGCTTCTAATGCCGCGGTAGTTTACACCTCTATGTTATTGTTCGTGATAGACTTTATAGCCGTTTTTGTAACCGATATATTTTATGGATAATGGAAACTACCAGAAATAACGAACCGGTTTTGGAGATCAGGGATCTTAGAAAGTCCTTTGGCGAGCAAAAGGTGCTGAATGGTTTTAATCTGAAGCTATTTAAGGGCGAAAGCCTGGTAGTTATGGGAAAATCGGGTTCCGGGAAATCGGTGATGATCAAATGCCTGGTAGGACTAATGCAAGCAGATAGCGGCAGCATAAGGATCAAGGATCACGATATTACCTCCCTGGGCAGGGAAGAACTGGACGTACTCAGGACAGAAATAGGTTTCTTATTTCAGGGGAGTGCGCTATATGATTCCATGACCGTTCGGGAAAACCTGGAATTTCCATTAAGACGGCATAAGAAGAAACTTCATTTAGATGGTAGTACAGAAAGCCTTGTTCTCGAAGCCCTGGAGAATGTGGGGCTGGCCAAGGCCATAGATCTTATGCCTTCAGAATTATCTGGCGGAATGCAAAGAAGGGTGGCTCTTGCCCGGGCGCTTATCTTAAAACCGAACATTATCCTTTATGATGAACCTACCACCGGGCTAGATCCAATCACTTCAAAAGAGATCATTCAGCTAATGAGGACCATTCAGGAGACTTATAATACCTCTTCCCTTATTATTACTCATGATGTGGATTGCGCCAGGGTTATTTCTAACAGGATCATCCTGCTGGTGGACGGGGTCAATTATGCTGAAGGTACTTTCGAAGAATTATTGAAAAATAAGGATCCGAAGGTGCAGGCCTTCTTTAAAAATTAGAAATATGGACAAGACAGTATCACAACGAATAAGATTAGGTGTTTTTGTAGTTCTGGGAACTTTGTTGCTTATCGCCGCGCTGTATTTCATTGGGAACAGGCAACACCTTTTTACTAAGAATATGACCGTTTTTTCTGAATTCGAAAACGTGAACGGACTGCAGATTGGCAATAATGTGCGCTATTCTGGAGTGAATGTAGGAACCGTGAGTAAAATCGTGATGCTGGAAGAATCCCGTATCCTGGTGCAGATGATGGTGGAAGAATCTACCGGAAGCTTTATAAAAAAGGATGCCACGGCGACCATTGGTTCAGATGGACTTGTGGGAAGTATGGTAGTGAATATACTTCCAGGGAAGGAAAGCCTCGCCTCTATAAAATCTGGCGATACCATAGCCTCTTATAGCAGGATCGGTGCAGATGATATGTTATCTACCCTGAACGTTACCAATGAAAATGCCGCCTTGCTAACCTCAGATCTGTTGAAGATCACAGATAAGATCCTGGAAGGAAAAGGAACTTTAGGAGTTTTGGTAAGTGATTCTACTTTGGCCAAAGACATACAGTTAACCCTGGCCAGTTTGAAGGAAACCAGCAGGCAAACTACCATTGCTATGAACAAGATCAACAGGGAACTCAGGCATATTAACTTCAGCGAAAGCCTCGCCGGAACCTTACTGGCAGATACGGTATCCAGAGATCGCATGGAGCATATTATCATGGAACTCGATTCTTCCAGCAGTAATATCCTGGCAATCACCAAAAATGTAGAATCTATACTTAACGAGATAAAGAACGGTGAGGGAGCCCTGCATTATCTTACCGAGGACCAGGAGCTGGTTAAAAATATTGACACCACTCTGGTCAATATCAAAGAGTCATCAATAAAAATGAACGAGAACATGGAAGCGATGCGACATAACTTTTTGTTCAGAGGGTATTTCAGAAAACTGGAGCGCCAGGAAAGAAAGGCTGCTAAAAAAGAAGCTAAAGATTAAGAAGATATTTTTTCGGTTTTACTAAAAAGTACTTCTCCTTTTTTATCCAGTATTTTAATTGCCTCCCTATAGCCCAGGTCAAAGATAGCATCCATATTCTTTAAGCTGAAAAGGCCGTAATCTCCTAGTTTCTTTGGTGAGATCATCAGGTCACAATATTTAAATTTCGATTGACACTGATGATGCAAGCTTATCTGGTATGCCCGGGTAATTACCTGGTAAGAATGTCTTAGTCCCTTTACCTGGAATTTTCTTAGCGGATTCACATAACCACCAATGATCGTTTCACAGCTGTGTTGCAGGGGCTCTATGGGGAAGTTATTGGTGATTCCGCCATCGGCATACATACCTTCATTAAACTGCATGGGAGTGAAAATGCCGGGAATAGAAGCTGAAGCCAGTAAAGGTCTTATCAGTTCACCAGATTCAAAAATTTTCAGTTTACCGTCTATAAGGTTGGTCGCCGTGATATAAACCTTTTTCTGGAGGATGTTAAAGTCATCTTCAGCAAAGAATTTCAGAAAGTCATTATAGAATTTATTGGTATCAATAAAGCCGGGTTTATTCCGGGCATAGCGTTTATAATGAAAAATAGGCACCGATTTAAAAAAAGTGAGTATTTCTTTCCAGTTGGCACCAGAAGCATACATCGCTCCAATGATGGCACCAGCGCTGGTACCAGAGATATGAGTGATCTCTATATCAAATTCTTCAAGTGCTTTTAAAAAACCTATCTGGGCGACGCCTCGAGCACCTCCGCCGGAAAGAACTAATCCTGTGTTCATTTTAGTGTTTTCAAAAAATTAAAAAATGTTTGCTTACGCTGAAAATTTAATCAGGTATTCAGCTATTGTTTTATTCAAGATCTGTCAGTTATTTAAATTGTTCCAAAAAGATCTCCTACCATAAACTATGGTTTAGATCATTACTGGAATTGATAGTACTTCGTGATGAATAAAGACTATCTAATTATTTTTATGAGACCTTATCAACCCCTTTAGACTTTCCAGGTAATCCCTGAGCAGTTTATTGGTAATATCGGGATGCTCAAAGCTGGGAATGGTGATGGGCTCCTCGTCAATAAATGAGTAGAGTTCGGGATAATCTGTTTCCAGTTGCAAGGTCAGCTTATTGATCTGCTCCAGTATTTTAGTGGAAAGTACCATGCTGATTCTATTAAATAATTCTATCTAAGATAAGGCATAAATTTGAGGATTCATATGATGGGAATCAGGTAAAAACTTAAGCAATAGAGGTTTATTTCAAGATCATACCGTCGCCCATTTCAATGATGCGATCTGTTTTGGCGGCGAAATCCTCATCATGGGTCACCACAAGTAGCGAAAGTCCCTGTTCTTTGCTTAACCCTTGGAAGATATCAAAAACGAGTTTGGAGTTGAAGCTATCCAGGTTTCCGGTAGGTTCGTCTCCCATAATAATAATGGGATCATTTATGAGAGACCTGGCGATGGCCACCCTTTGTTTTTCTCCCCCAGAGATCCTGGATGCTCTCTTTAAGGCTAATTTTTCGATACCAAGCATTCTGAGTTTTTCCATTGCAGAATATTCAATCTCTTCAGGACTTTTTCGTCCTAGTTTTTTGGCAGGGAGCATTACATTCTCTAGTACCGAAAACTCTCCCAGTAAATAATGGAACTGGAATACAAAGCCAATAAACTCACTGCGTATCCTGGAAAGCTCATCTTTATCCAGACCGGTGATCAATTTATCGTTAAGGTATAATTCGCCTTCATAATCTGTATCCATCGTAGATAGTATATAGAGTAGGGTAGACTTACCGCAGCCGGATTTACCCATGATGGAAACAAATTCTCCCGGGTTCACTTTAAAACTGATATCCCTTAGCACATGGAATAGCACAGGCTTTTTAAAGTATTTATTGATATTTTTTGTTTCCAGAACTGTTTTCATTTTTAAGATTATTGTCCCCTGATGATATCTACAGGATCTATATTTTTTGCCTTTCGCGAAGGCAGATAACCGGCTAAAAAAGTTGAAATAAGCGCAAACCCTATCCCAATCACGTAGAACCAGGGATCGTAATTAATCGGGTAAGTGCTCACCGTGGGCAAAGCCTCTGTTTCGAAAGGCACTCTATCTATGACCACAGATAAAAGGTAACCTATGACCAATCCTAAAACTCCACCCACAAACCCGATGATCATTGCCTGACTCATAAAAATGAATTGCACATCTGTGCCCGAAAATCCTGTTGCCTTTAGAATAGCGATATCGTTCATTTTTTCATAGATAAGCATATTCAGAATATTATAAATTCCAAAACCAGCAACGATAAGCAGGGTAATGGAAACCGCATAAGTGATGAGGTTCCTTATGGTAGATCCAGTTTCAAACTGGGCATTGGCGGTATTGATATCTATGGCCTGAAGATCGAATTGTTTCTTGATCTTATTGGCCAGGGCCGGTGCCTGCTCGATATCTTTTAATTTTATATTGATATCCGTAATGTAATTCTCCGGCTCACCCAGGATCCTTTGTACCGTTTTAATGGAAGCGAAGCTTTGTATATTATCAAGATCTGCTATACCGCTTTGAAAGATACCGGCAACCTTTAAGGGAAAACTATTTCCTTTTACCGTACTTATCTGTACCCGGTCGCCCGGAGATAAGGAAAGTTTTTTGGCAACTCCGGCTCCCAGGAAAATGGCGTTATCTATATTTTCAAGTGATTCCGGCTCGCTTTCGATGAGGTAATCTCCAAAATTGAAATAGCTTACTTCCTGCATGGCATTGATGCCGGTAAGATTTCCTCCCAGTTCTATAGACCCGGAAATATAAAAGATCTGGGTTTTCACCTGTGGGATTGCCGCAAGTACATTTCTGTCTTTTTCCAAATGATCTATGAGAGCAAGGGCATTATGGATCTTCTTTTGCGATTGTTTCGGTTTTACCGAGTGGATCATTATCAGGCTGTTTTCGAATTCTGTATATAGATCTGCCGGTTGTTCTTCTGAAGGTTCTATCTCATTGAAAATATGAACATGAGGTGTTTGGTTCAATATCAGGCTATCCAGCATCTGGTTCAAGCCCGTCATAAAACCAACCAGGGTGATATATGATCCAATTCCAAAAGTAACTCCCAGCGCAGCGATGGCTGTTTGCCGGAACTTGGTTAGCAAATGCGTCCTGGCGATGCTTAATATCAATTTCCAATTGGTCATGGTGAAGGTTTGTAGATCCAGGTGTCTTTAGCTATACCTGAAGTTATTTCAACCATTTCCATATTCTCCATTCCGGTGGTTACCCTAACCATGCCATCTTCTGTCTTTACCCTGGAATCTTCAAGGAGATAATCTTTAGGGATACTCAAAGTATTTTCTTTACGGTCAATTAGAATATTTGCTTCCCCAGATAAGCCGGGGTAAAGCGTTGGTGGTATATCCTTAAATCTTGCTTCGACCAGAAAGGTTTGATTGGCCTCATCTTTTTTAGGGTATATTTTAAATATCGCGGCTTCAAAGACCTCCCCGGGATAGGCATCTAAATGTATATAAGTTTGTTGTCCTCTTTTTAATCTTACGATATCCACTTCGTCTACCAGCATTTCTACCACGAAAACCGAATCACTGCCCAGGCTGGCCAGTGCCTGCTGGGTATTTACGATCTCACCTTTATTTTTATAGAGGGCATAGACCTTCCCGTTTATTTTACTGTTGATGGTATATTCCCCGGTGGTGATCATAGAATTCTTATAATTATTCCGGGCTTGTTTTAGCTGGGTTTCCAGCTCATTCCTGGTTTGTTCATACTTATTTTCGAGCAGGTCGAGTTGATTTTGCGAAAGCTCGTATTGCAGTTTTTTTTGCTCATAAGCAGATTTTGATCCTATTTGTTGTTGCCAAAGTTTTTCCTGCCTTTTAAAATAGATAGAATCATTGATCAGTTTGAGTCTGGCAGCTTTGATCTCATCCTTAATACTGCTTAGAATAGTTCCGCTTGCCGAAAGATTTTTTTCAGCGAGTTTATATGAAAGCCAGGCATTTTCGGTATTTAGTTTTGGATTGCTGTTAATGATCTGCAGGATGGGATCTCCAACTTTCACTTCGTCTCCTTCCACGACAAATTCCTTATCCAGAATTCCGTTTACTGCGGAATAAACCTTGTAAAGACTATCTGGTTGTATAGTGACAGAGGCATAGACGAATTCTGAAATTTCGCCATAAGAAGGCTGTATCTTTTCCTCTTTAGATTGGCAGGATAGAAGAAATAGGCTTAAAATACATCCTGTGACTTGACGGATCATTCTGTCTTAATTTGTTCAAATTTCTAGTATTATCTTAAATTTTAGAATGACCAAAATCATATTTGATCCTGAAAGCTTCATTTCACAAGGGCCTAATAGAATTTTTAACAGAGTATTTTCTCTTTACCGGGCAATTAGTTTTGCATGCAGAATATTCGTAATTTTAGTATAGTGTTTATTTAAACATGACGTCCTGCTCTGCCTGCTTATAATCCATAAAATACAGGGATTATGACTATCAAGAATTCAAATAAGGGACGTATTCGCAGGCAGTTCATAATCCTCATCTCTTTTCTTGTTCTGCTGCTTATCATATTCTACCTCCTCTTTAGTTATGGTGCTTTTGAATCTGATTATGAAGATATCGAAGACAAGGAGAAAATAGATCCACTTGCTGCAGATTATGAAACTTATTACCTGGACAATTCCCCAGAGAACAAACAGATCAAGTATGGCTTTGAGCTGTTCACAAATACTGCTAAATATCTCGGTCCGTCTAACGGAAAAGAAGAGATGATCTATTCCGGGAATAACCTTGCCTGTAACAATTGTCATCTAAATGCAGGTACTAAGCCTTATTCAGGAATGCTGATCGGGGTAATTAAGAGATTTCCACAATTCAGAGGACGTGAAAATAAAATAGGTACGATAGAGGACCGTATCAATGGTTGTATGGAGCGGAGCATGAATGGGAAGGAACTTCCGCCTAATGGTAAAGAAATGAAGGCTTTTGTGGCTTATATGAACTGGCTGAGTCGCCATGCTCCTGAAGATGGGAAGGTAGAAGGTATGGGCTACGCCAGGATAGAGATTCCAGACCGTGCAGTGGATCTTGAGAAAGGTGAAAAATTATTCCTGAAAAAATGTGCTTCCTGCCATGGACAGGATGGGCAGGGGATCCCCCTGAAGTACAATCCTGGCTACCTGTATCCGCCATTATGGGGTGAAGACACCTATAATAATGGTGCGGGAATGACGCGGGTGATCACTGCGGCCGAATTCATAAAAACGAATATGCCATATGGAGCAAGTTTCAATGATCCGGAATTAACAGATGAGGAAAGTTATGATCTCGCGGGATATATAAATCAAAAAGAAAGGCCTGTTAAATCTAATCCTGAGTTTGATTTTCCAGATCTTAAGAAAAAACCAGTCTCTACACCTTATCCTCCCTATGCAGATCCATTCCCTGTATCCCAGCACCAGCTGGGACCTTTCCAGCCGATAATGGATTACTACCAGAAAGAATATGGAATAACTAAGATCAAATAGAAGGCTCAGTATTTAAAAGACTGATAATTAGAGTTTTAATGCTCTTTAATTCGTAATTTTATTAACAATTGTTTAATCTATAAAGCAAATAAAAATGAAATCTGATCAATTAAATGCAACAAGGAGAGACTTCCTGGGTGCAATGGTATTAGGAGCCGCTGCAAGTGGTATTTCTATGCTCACCAACCCACTGGAAGCTAAAGTTTCAGCTTTAAACAAAAAAAGCCTGGGTGACCCTGAAAAATGGTTCGATAAGATCAAAGGTTCGCATAGGGTAGTTTTTGACGGTTCTACACCGCATCATAATTTTCCTGTCATCTGGAACTGGGCCTGGTATTATTCAAATAACGGTGCGGGAATAAACGACGATGATCTAACCGGAATGACGGTTCTTAGACATGATGCGATCCCTTTCGCGATGAAAGACGGTGCCTGGGAAAAATATAATTTGGGTAAGATGTTCGATATCAAAGACAATTCAACCAAGGCTGCCGCGCTAAGGAATGTGGTATACGAGCCTAAAGAAGGTGATATGCCGATGCCTGTGGTTGAAGGAATTAAAAAGCTTCAGGACAGGGGAGCGATGTTTTGCGTATGCGACCTGGCTTTGAACGTTTATAGCGGTATGGCCGCACAGGAAATGGGAATGGATGCCACCGAAGTTTATGAAGAATGGAAAGCGGCGGTACTTCCCGGTATTCAAATAGTACCTTCAGGAGTATGGGCATTAACCATGGCCCAGGAGCATGATTGTGCCTATATTTTTGCGGGCTAATTAATTTAAAACGAGTATTATGAAAAAGTATTTAATTCTATTTTTTGCATGTTTACTATCGCTGAACCTGTTTGCTCAGGAAAAGCCGGTAAAGATCGTATTTGATGTTACCAGCGATGATGTAAAGGTGCATCAAAAAGCGGTGAGACATGTTAAGATGATGTCTGAAGCTTATCCAGATTCAGATTTCGAGATCGTAGTCTACAGCGGGGCTTTGGATATGGTTTTGAATGATAAATCTTCGGTGGCCGAAGACCTTTCTAAACTTGCCCAGGATGAACACGTGACCGTTGCGGTTTGCAATGGCACTATGGCCAGGGAGAATAAGGATGGAACGGCATTATTACCGGGGGTGAAAGTAGTTCCCGACGGTATTCTCGAGATCGCACAAAAACAGTCGCAGGGCTGGAGTTATATTAAAGAACAATAAAAAGACCCATATTCCGGAATTCTGTACAAGTTCATTGATTGAACTCCGGAATATGGATCTGAAATTTATTTTTTTAGTTGATCTCCTTCAGGATGAGTACCGGTAATTTAGGATCAAAATTAATTTCGTTAGACCTGGTAGGTCTGAACAGTCTTGAGAAGAATCCTTGTTTTCGCTGGTATAAAGCCAGAAAATCGCAATCCCTGCTTTCTATGAATAAATGTACTCCCGTAGAAGGAGTGGTTTGGGTAAGCTGATGAAAGCTATGCGAAACATCGGTAAAGTATTTACCTAAATCTTCTTTGTTCTCTTCCTGGTCTTCGGTCAGTTTTTTGTTATCGCTATTTATATATAATATCTTGATAGATGCATTAAGACTCTGGGCCAGTTCTATAAGTGGAACCAGTTCTTTTTGCTTAAAAGGTAATCTAAGGTTTGTTGGAAAAACTATCTCAAGAATTTTTTCGGTCCTAAGTTCAAACTCCTCAGGCACCACCAGAATAGAACATTGTTCTACTTCTTCGGTAATTTTTGAGATCTTGCTATCGTTCGATGGATTTATTCCGGCCGTTTCTCCGTTAGATCCCAGGACAATAAGATCTATACCATATTTTTCAGCACTTTCCTGAATTCCTTCAACCAGATTACCTTTAAAGGAAATAGTTTTGAATTGGTGCTTCTGATTTTCCTTTCTAAATCCTAAGCCTTTCATCATACGTTCCAGGCCATTTTCAGAGATCTCCTCTTCACTTTCCTTATCATCATCCTTTGCTTTTCCAAGGGGTAGGGCCTCAGCTAAAAAGTTTTGAGATTGATAAACATTGATAAGATGAAAAGTACAGGGATGCTTTTTATAAAGGTTCATGGCAAAAATGAGAGCGTTCCATGAATGTTTTGAAAAATTTGTAGGAATTAAAATGTTCTTCTCCATAAATAAAGGATTGGGATGTAAATATAATCAGCCAGAAATTCATAATTAGAATTTTCTAAGCCTAATAAATTTAATTAAATAAAGCACAGCTAAAAACGCAAAAATGCGGTTTGCAAAGGGATAATTTAGATAAAATATTGCTAATGAGTTAACATTTTGGGATTTAGAGTTCGTTTTCCTAAAACTGTAAACTTATTTTTCTCGTAAATATATAAATCTAAAGAAGGAGGTTTTATATGGAAAAATAAAGATTAAGTATAATTACAATGATTGTTTAAATTAATTATTAATCATTGAATTAGCCTAAAAACAGAAGCCCCGTAACATGTACGGGGCTTTTTTTATTTTATGCTCAAACTACTATATCCCTGTCCGTTTCGGGTAAGTTTTATCTGAGTGGATATTCGCTCTTTTAGAGAATCCACATGACTTATAATCCCAATGGTTTTAGAGCTTTCTGCCTGTAGTTTTTCCAGTGTATCCAGGGTTTGATCCAGGGTTTCCGGATCCAGGGTCCCAAAGCCTTCATCAATGAACAGGCTGTTGATCTCGACATTCTTTGAGGCTAGATCAGATAAAGCCAGCGCCATGCTTAAGCTAAGTATAAAGGTCTCTCCTCCAGAAAGTGTTTTTACAGATCTGCGCTGCCCGCCCATATGTTCATCGATTGCAACCAGGCCGTCGTCTTCCTCTGGTTCGGGTTTGTCGATGAGGTAACGGTCGTTAAGATCCTGCAAACGCACGTTGGCTAACTTTAATAATTGCGAAAGGGTAAGGTCCTGGGCAAAATCATTGAATTGTTTCCCCTTGGAATCTCCAATGAGCTCATTAAGCAGCCTCCAGCGTCTGGTTTGTTTTTCCTTTTCTGCGATCTGTTCCTGCAGTTCTTTCATCCTTTTAAGGCGTTCCTGCTGATTTTTAAGCTTACGCTCCAGTTCTTTGCATTCATTGCTCAGGCTGCTGAAAAGTGTATTCTTTTCTTCCAGTTGCTCCAGCAGCTTTTCTTTTTCGGTCTGGGAATCCAGTTTTTTTAGCCTTTCCAATTGCTCGTTGAGCAGTTTTATAGAAGCCCTGGAATCGTCTATTCGTTTAGAGATCTGTTGTTTTTCCTGGCGTAGTTTCGAGGCCTCAGCTTCCGGCATCAAGGCTTTCCAGGCTACTTCGATATTTTCAAAATCGGTATTGGATACGAATTGCCCTAAATGCTGTTCTGTTTTTGAAATCTGGTTACCAAGATCTGAAATTTGCTTTTCATTTTCCCCGGCTCTTTCCTGGTAATGGGAAAAATTCTCGCGCAATTTTATCCATGTATTCGAGGTATTCTGTACATCGTTTTGGATGTTGCTCCCAGTGTAGATGGCATCGAGTTCCTTTTTTAATGCTTTTCCGTGGCTCACGATATCCTTCAATTCTTTCGCTAACGGAATACTATTTTTGATCGCCCTGGATTTTTTAACCTGGTTTTCGAGTTCCGATATTGCTTCTAATCTTGCTTCCAGTTGTTCTGCGACTTGCTCTATTTCTTTTCGTGAATCAAAGTTTTCAAACTGTTTGTAATTGTTCGAAAATGTAGCCTTGCTTTTTTCCTGATCCTGCTGAATTTTTTGCAGTTTTTCCTGTAACTCCCTACGGCGCTTTTGAAGGCTGGAGAATTCCGCTTCCAACTGGTGAAGCTCTTTGTCTGCCGACTGTGATTTTGCTTTAAGTGCAGAAATTTCCTTATCCAGGTCATTGTCTTGAAGATCCTGCTCATGCGCATAGGGATGATGCTCAGAACCGCAGAGTGGGCAGGCTTCCCCATCTTTCAGTTTCTTTCTAAGATCTTCCAGGCTGGCTTTCATCAGTTCGAGCTCTTTCTTCTGTTCAGCATTCTGAAGTTGGAGTCTAAGTGATTCTGATGCCGCCTTTTTATCTTTTGTTTTCGATGGAAGTTGCTCAAAATTCTTCTCATCTTTTTCCAGCTCTTTCCTGGTATTCTGTAATTCTGAATTCAGGTTTTCAATATTCAGAAATGCATTGGCAGCTTCCCGCGCAGTTTTGATGCCTGTCCTTGTTTTTTGCTGAAGTTCATTTAGGTCTGCGGTCGCTTCAATTTTTAATTCCTGGCTGATTGCCGTTTTTTTCTTTTCGGAAATCTCTAATTCTGAAGTAAGCGTAGCTATAGAACCTTCCAGGTCCTGCTCATTAAAATCGATCCCGGTGTCCCGAAGTTCAGATAAGAGCTGATCTTTTTTTGCGGTATAGGAATTAAGCTTGTTTTTTCTTGTCTCCTGCAGATTGAGGACTTTCTCCCTAAAGGAATTTAGTTTATCAGAAATAGTTTCTGCGGTTACCGATTCACCAACCAGGCCAGAGCTTTGTTTTAAAACCTGGGTTTGCTGCTCCAGATTTGCTTTTTTAGCCGCAGAGATCTTTTCTTTTGTTTCTTGAGCCTCCTTCAGGTTATTTCTTAACTGGTTCCATGCTCTTAACTGGTCTGCTTCTGCCTGTACCTTTTCATGCTGTTTTAACGGGAACCCATGTTCAGCATCGAATTTTTTTAATTCTTCGGTAGCCGTTGTTTCAATTTGTTTCTGCTTTAGGATCTCCTTTTCCTGGGTTTCAATATCATCTTTTAGCTGGATCGCTTTTTTAAATTTTTCGATCTCTTTCTGATGAGTTTCACACTGACTTGTCTTCAGTTTAAGGTCAGCTTCATGTTTATCGATAATTTCGTCTTCCAGCAGGTCGTTTTGAATGACCCTTATCTCATTCTGTTGCTCCTGTATCTCGCGATTTGCTTCTTTGTTCTTTTCAAAGGCCTTGATACCGAGTCGGCGATATATGCCGGTACCGGTAATTTTTTCAAGTAGTTCACCGCGCTCTTCTTTTTTAGCTTTCAGAAATTGAGCGAATTCACCCTGGGCCAGTAAGACCGCTTTGATGAACTGATCATAATTGAGTCCTATCAATTCCTCGTTCTTGTTCGGTACCATGGACTTTTTCAGGTCAAGTAACTTTCCTGAATGATGATCATGAATCTCCATCTCATAATCGTTCAGGTTACCATTTCTATTGATCTCGATGGTCCATTGCGAGCTGTAAACACCATTATTACATTCATAAGTAACCCTGGCCATGGAATTTTTCTGGTTACGGGTAAGGATCGCGCCTTTACTCTGTATCTCATTTTTGGTGATCTTACCCAAACGAGGCACATGATTAAAAAGGGCCAGGGAGATAACATCCAGAATACTGCTCTTTCCACTGCCGGTTGGGCCGGTAATGGCGAAAAGAGAATTGGTAAGGAAAGGTTCCTGGCTGAAATCTATCTCATGAAAACCCTTCAGGGAATTGATATTCTCGAATTCTACTTTCAGGATCTTCATTTAGTCAGCGGTATTTTCAGATTGTACTTCTTCCAGGATCTCGTCAAAAGCGGCGAGAATTTCATTCCTGTCTTCTTCAGAATATTCATGCCTCGCGATGAGCTCTGTAAACACATCTTTCGGTTTAAGATCTTCAAGTTGCTGCTCATTCTTATAAAGTTCTGCCGCACCTTTTACACGGTTCTTAAACTGTACTCTTTGTTTTACGATCTCGAAATCTTCCCGCTTAAAGTCGTTTACCATGCTATCCAGCGCATAGATCTTTTGCGCATCATATTGGTCTTCTACCAGGTCGACTTCGATAAGAGAGGTGAGTTCAGATCTTTTTTCAAGGCTGTTCAGTTTTAACTGAAGCTCCTCCAGGTTTCCGCTTAGCCTTATCAGTTGCCTGAAGTTCGGCAGGTTGATACTTTCAGGTTCATAGCCTTTTTCGGTATCCAAAACCAGCACTCGTTTTTCATCTGTTCTTTCGGAAAATGAAAGCGGAATAGGGGAGCCGCTGTACAATACAGGTATACCCGCATTTACCCGCTGTGGTTTATGAATATGGCCCAGGGCCACATATTTGAAATATTCACCGAACTGGGAAGCCTGGAAAGCGGCCAGGTTTCCTATTTGGATGTCCCTTTCACTTTCTGAAGATTCAATCCCGGCAGTATATAAATGCCCCATGGCGATCACCGGAATTTCTGGATATTTTTCCTGGCAAATTTCCGCAGCCGAATGGAATATATTTTTAATGCCTTCCCTGATGGCTTCCAGCCGGTCTTCATAATTGCTGGCTCCGGCACCCGATCTTAGATCTGAATCCCTCAAGTAAGGGATCGCGGCGACTACTAATTCGATTTCCTTATTTTTACCGTATACCGGGACCAGGGTTTCTTCGAGGTCTGTAGGTAAACCTCCAATCACTTCCATGTCCAGGGCTTTCATCAGGTCTTTGGGAGCGTCCAGCATAGAAGGGGAGTCATGGTTTCCTCCGGTAGCGATGATCTTACATTTTAATTGCTGAAGCTTGATCAGCGCCTGGTAATATTGTTTCCTGGCTTCCGAAGAAGGATTGGCCAGGTCGAAAATATCACCCGAAATGAGCAGCACATCGATATGTTCTGATCTTATATATTCAATGAGCCAGTTGATGAAAAGATCAAAATCTTCACTCAGCTCGTGTTTATGTAGTTTTTTACCAATATGCCAGTCGGCAGTGTGGAGTATTTTCATGTTTTTGGAACTTACCCTGCAAAGTAATTAAGTTTTAACGCCATTTCAAGTCGTCTTGAAATTTTTATCTACAAAGAATTATCCGGAAAAAATGAAATCGAAAAAGTGAATCTAAGGTTGAGAAACCGGTTCCTTTTCCACGGTCTTGCCTTTTTTAGAGTATAACCTAATATCTTCAGAGATCAGATATAAACATGGCACGATAACCAGGATGATCGAAGTCGCAAATACGATCCCGAATCCCAGTGAAATAGCCATAGGAATCAGGTAATAGGCCTGGCTGGAAGTTTCCAGAATGATCGGAGTTAATCCACCAAAAGTGGTGAGCGTGGTAAGCATAATTGGCCTGAATCGCCTGATGCCTGCCTCATGTATGGAATCATAGATCGAATTGGATTCACGTTTTTTGTTCGCATAATCTATCATGATTAGCGAGTCGTTCACCACCACTCCCGAAAGTGCGATCACTCCCATTAAACTTACCAGGGAAAGATCATAACCCAGTAAAATATGACCAATCACGGCACCCACGATACCGAAAGGAATGGCCATAAGCACGATTAGCGGTTGGGTATAGCTGTTAAAGGCAATGGCCAGCAAGGAATAAATGAGTAGTAATGCAATACTAAAGCCGCTCCAAAGTGAGGAAGTAGATTCCCTCATGTCTGCCTGGCTACCTTCAAAACTCCAGGTGACGCCCGGAAAATCGGCGCGTAATTGCGGTAACACTTCCTCTTCTATAGACGCCAGTACCTGGGAAACCGTGTTCGCCGGCTCTACATCCATTCCCACTGTAACTACCCGACTACCGTCTCTGCGGTTAATATTGGTAAAGGCTTCCCGCTGTTCTACCTCAACCACATCCAGCAAGGGAACTTCTACTCCTGCCGGAGTACGCACCAGAAAGTTTTCCAGGTTTTGAATATCCCGGCGTTCTTCCAGCGGTAATTTCACCCTTACTTCGATCTCATTGGTTCCCCTTAGCTGCCTCATGGCCAGGGCACCGTAGAAGGCATCTCTAACCTGCCGGCCAACTTCAGAAGAAGTAAGTCCCAGGTTACGACCTTCAGGCTTAAATTTGAAATCATACTGCATCTTTCCCTTGTTGTAATTATCGTTTACATCGCGGGTATTACTAAATGCTTTCACTCTTTGCAGAAAAGCCTGGCTTGCCCTTTCCAGGACATCGATATTGGGATGGCTAAGGTCGACACTAATGGCCTGTTGGTAACCACCGGGACCTCTTTCAGCCTCAAAGGTGATCTGGTCTACACCTTCTATATCTCCAATATTATCGCGCCATAAGGCGATCACTTCCCGAGCGGTCATCTCTCTTTGGTCTGGTGGGCGCATGACGATCTCCACATCGATGAAATTCTGCCCCCGTACATTGGTTTTTATTCCTTCAGCAACTTCATATAAATTATGCTTTTCGAACATCTGCCGGGTAGATTCTGTGATCTCTTCGGCAACCCTGGCAGCCTGAAGGGGAGTAGTTCCTACGGGAAGGGAAACCCCGGCTTCGATCTCATCTGCAGCGACCTCGGGCATCAGGATCATGCCCATGTGATCGCTGTAGCCGTAAGCTCCTACCATTAATAAAAGGGCAATGGCAGCCGTTAAGGTGATATATCTGAATTCAAGACATTTATCCAGCAACGGTCTGTAATACTTATCTATAAGCCGGTCGAAACCACGGGCAAATTTTTCCTGCCAGTCTTCAAATTTCCGGATGAATCCTTTTTTCTTATTAATTGAAAGATGGGCCAGGTGAGATGGTAAAATGAATAAAGCTTCAAGTAACGAGATGGCGAGGATCACGATTACCACCACCGGCAATGGCCACCAGAACTTACCGGTCTCTCCCGGCATAAATAGTAAGGGCACAAAGGCAATGATCGTGGTAAGTATACTAAAGATCACCGGCCTGGAAACATCCTTGGTTCCTTTGATCGCGGCATCAATCGCACTCATTCCTTTCTGGCGATATTCGTAAACATTCTCTCCCACCACGATGGCATCGTCTACCACGATCCCCAATACGATCAGAAATCCGAACATAGAGATCATATTGATGCTGACACCTACAAGCGGTAAAAACAGCATTCCGCCAATAAAAGAAATCGCCATCCCCATCATCACCCAGAAAGCAAGTCTGTATTCCAGGAAAAGAGTGAGGATCACCATGACGATGATGATGGCGAGCACTCCATTTTCTGTAAGCAGTGATAATCTTTCACGATAATCTTCGGCGCGATTGCTATCGATTCTATATTCAATTCCGGGAGGAAGTTGAAAATCATCGAGAATCTCGTTAGTAATCTCAGAAATTTCTAAGGGAGACTGATCTCCTACCCTGTAAATACTCAGGCTTACCGCAGGCTGCTGATTGAACTGCCCATGAAAACCGGTTTCTTCAAAGCCATCGGTAATATTAGCGATATCTGCAAGAGTCACTTTTGCACCGGAAGGTGAGGAAATGATAGTAATATTTCCGAATTCTTCAGCCCACTGCTTGCGCTCCTTCATTCTAAGAAGGATCTCGCCAGATTCCGTTTCCACAGCACCTGCCGGAACATCCTGGCTTGATCTTTCAATAATATCTGCGACCTGACCTAAAGTGAGATTGTATTCACGAAGCTTATTCCTGGGGATTTCTATATGGGTCATATAATCTGGAACATTACCCAGTTCTACCTGGGTGATATTCGGATTGCTGAGAAGCCTGTTCCGGAGTCTTTCAGCAAGCTGCCTTAGGGTCCAGATATCGGTATTTCCGAAGAGACTTATCTCCAGCACATCCCTCTGCCTGGTTTGCAGATTTACCTGGGGTTCTTCAATATCGTCGGGGAAGGTTCTAATTCGGCTAACCGCCTGGTCAATTTCCTGAAAGCTTTTCATCCGGTTCGCCCCGGCAATAAGCTCTATGGTTACATTTCCCGAACCTTCATTGGCCGTGGAAACGATCTCTTTGATTCCCTGTATGCCGCGTACAGCTTCTTCCACGGGAAGGATAATACCCTGTTCCACCTCGGCAGGAGCCGCCCCGGGATAAGTAACGTTAACTTCTACATAATCTAATTGAAATTGCGGGAAGACCTCCTTCTGGATCTTGAACATGGTATAGATTCCTCCGCCCAGTAAAACCAGCATTAATAAGTTTGCGGCAATAGAATTCCTGGCCATATATCCTATGACTCCCTCACGCCTCGCTTTTTTTTCTTCTTTCCCGCTCATAGACCTAATTCATCATTTCATTATTTTCCCCGGAAGTGCTATCCTTTGCAGTTCTCAGTTTGATTCCATTTGAAACCGTGCTAAGATTGGTAACCACGATTGAATCCCCACCTTCCAGCCCTTTACTGATATAGGCATATTTAGAATCGGTAAGCAGGATCTCCACATCCCTTATCTGTAATTCCCCTTCCTGCATGACCCAAACCGTATTGTTGCTTCTTATCAGGTCACGATTGAGCCTTACCACATCTTTTATTTCTTCTGCCTGCATATGAGCTTCAACAAAGGAACCTATCATAAGTTCAGGTTTGTCTTTTTCTGAATTCCTTCCTAGGGGATCTGGAACTCTTACCAGCACCCGGGCCAGTCTGGTTTGATCATCCAGCGCTCCAACCTGTTTATATAAATATCCTTCACGAAATTCATCTTTATTCCAGGCTGAAGTACTCATGATCTTCACCGGCGATCCCTTTTCTGAATCTGAACCGGGAAAATACAGCCATTTGATCTTATTTATCGGAACTGTAAGATCTATCCAGTAAAAATCTGTGCCTGCCAGCCGGCCGAGATCATCTCCCGGGCTAACTTGCGAACCTATGGTCACATTCTGGCTAAGAATATGCGCATCGAAGGGAGCTTTGATGGTGGTTCTGGAAAGATTTAATTGCGCCTGTTTTACAGAGGCCCTGGCCGATTTTAGATTTGCTTCTACAGAATTCAGCTGAGGTTTTCTAAGTACCAGTGACTTTTGATCTTTGGAAAGCGAGTCTATACCTAAGAGCTCCAGGTCCTGTTCTGCCACTTCCTGTCTTCCCATTTCCACATCAAGATCGGTTTCGGCCTGCTGAAGCTCGCTTTTTCTTAATTCCAGGGTATTCCGGTAATCGGAAGGGTCTATCTGTAGCAGCACTTCTCCTTTTTTCACGAATCCGCCTGGAGTGAAAGAATCATCTCGCCTTATTACCTGCCCGCCTACCAGGGGGCTAAGCATGACATCTTCCACCGGTCTTACCGTTCCCGTGGCCACAATGATAGGATTAAAATCACCTTTTACTGCGGGTTCTACTTTAACGAGCATAGCCATTTGTTTGGTCGCTCCTTCACTTTGAGCCGTAGGTTCGGTAAGAAAAATAAATGCCGTGATCACTACCGCTATCAGCAATATGACTCCGCAAATGATCAATATTCTTTTTTTACTCATATTATTCTTCCAGGTATTTTACTTCTTCCATTTCAACTTCTCTTTCTGTTTCAAAACTTCCAGCGAGGGCGCGGTAAAGAGCGATCCTTATTTCGAGTAATTGTTGCTCGGCATTGATGAGGTCTCTCTGTAATTGCTGTTCCTGTCCCAATGCGAGGAGCACATCCAGATAATCGGTTAAACCGTTTAGAAATGACAGTTTAAGCTGTTTATTCGTTTTGGCAGAAAGGTCCAGTTGTTTTTCCAGGGTGGTAATTCTTTCTTTTTGCTTCAGTTCTCTTATGAGTGCGTCTTCAACCTCCCTGAAAGCAATTAACACGGTTTGTCCGTATTCATATAATCGTTGATTTTTTAGTGCCTCTGTTCGATCTACTTCGTCATTGAGTCTGCCGCCGTAAATAAGGGGAGCCACAATATTGCCCGCCAGGGTATAGGCCCAATCTTTAAATAAAGCGTTGAAATCGTTGGAACGTGCCTGCGCGCTGAGGTCGAGTGAAATGCTGGGATATTTGTTCCTGATGGCGACAGCCATATCCCGGTCTGCAGCCAGGACCAGGCTATAGGCTCTTTTAAGATCTGGTCTCCGCCTCGTTAACTCAAGTGGAAGGCCGGTTTCAGGTAATTCCGGAAGTTCCGGGAATCCTGCGACCGGTATTTCCGCAAGATTTTGAGGCGGGGTTCCTAATAATACCGCAAGCTGATTCTCAATAAGCTGAACCTGGGTTTCAAAAATGATCTGTTGATTTCGGGTAGATTCCAGCAGGTTTTCCTGTCTTAAAAAATCTACAGCCCTGATCTGTCCGCTAGCGTACCGCGCCCTTATCAGTTTTAAAATATTCTCATTGGTTTGAACCTGTTCTTCAATAAGCGCCAGTTCCTTTCGGGCAGACACCAACCGGTACCAGTTGATGGCCGTTTCTGCTGAAATGGTAATGGCGGCTGCCTGATAGTCGAAATAATTGGCCTGGGCCCTGAATTCTTCGGCTTCGATACCTGAACGTATTCTTCCCCAAAGATCTATTTCGTAAGCTGCTGAAACTCCAACTCTCGAGTTTTCACCACCTGCGAAATCTGGTTCGGGGCGGCTTATCCCTGTTCTGGCTTCAGCCTGAATATTTGGAAATAAAAAGGATCGCTGACTCTTAACGCTGGCGATGGATGCCTGGAATTGTTCCCAGGATCCTGCGAGCTCAAGATTTGCGGTAAGTGCCGTGTCTATAAGTCGGTTCAATATCGGGTCCTCAAACGAGGTCCACCATTTTGCCTGAATTCGAACATTTCCATCAGCAGCAAAACTTTTAGGATCTTCAATAGGTGCCTCAACCTCCTTCATTTTTGGAGCGCAGGCTAATATTGATAAATATAAAATAGTAGCCCAAAAGAAAGGAGCTTTCTGAAATTTCTTGGTTATATGTAAACCAGATGGTTTTATAAGGATGTCAATTTAATTTGGGAGGAGGTTTTGAGAAATAAACCATTAAACCTCAGTCTTTTCTAAAGTTACAGAAATTTTTAAAATAGAGGTCGGGCTGAAAAGGCTTGTGATCTCTTTTATTGTTTAATTAACAACTGTAAAGACTTTAAACCTTGATTTTTGTGGAATAACGGGGATGTTAGGATGGCGAAAAGCTTAAAATATTACCGGATCTTTAGCAGGCAAACAGACCCTACTCAATTTGCCTTACTAATTTTACGATCCGGTAATTTTATGTGGTTCTAATCAAAAATTAAGACGATTTCGACCTACAAGTGTATTGAAGGAGCCAATTGTTACACGAAAAATGAAGAAAATTTGAATTTTTTTCTGACTAAGAAAATATAGTGCTGACTGTCAAAGGTCTTCGTGAAAATCAATCTTTTCTAAAAACATCCTGTTGCATCAAAACCTCCCCGAAAGATATTTCTTCTGCTGCTTTTACCAGAATGGTAGTTGGCAGGTCCTTTAATCGATATTGTAAATTTGTATAGTAGCTTTCGAAATTTGAATCGGGGGTGGCCATTCCCATAAAGATGAGATCTGCATTTGCTGACGACTGTTGTAAGACCTCGTCAAAACTCTGGCCGTTGGAGACAATTACTTCAAGCTTAAAGCCAGTCCTTAATTTTTTTATTACCTGGGTGATATTGTGCCGGGCATCTTCGCCAGCTTTTTCATTATCTACCATCATTTTCAGGGTAACTCTTGCCCCATACCAGGCTCTGCTACTTTTAAGAAGATAAGCCAGGATCATCAATAGTCCACCGTTTCCTTTTAATCCTCCCCACCAGATATCTATCTTTTCTCTATTCCCAAATCCTTTTTCCTTGTTATCCCGAACGATCACCAGGTTGCGGTTAAGTTTATAGAATTTAGTGATCATATCGCAATACTTTTTTCTGTAAGCAATACTTTCACTATCACCCAGAATGATCGTATTTGGTTCGAGGGAAGCCAGGCCATAAGCTTTTACAAAATCCTCTGCACCTTTAAAAGTATCTTCGGCTTCGATAACCCGGGCAAAACCTCTTGAACCTTTTTTAGTTAAAAAGTCCTCTATGTTATTTTGCATCTGCTTACGACGTTCAATCGTGGTATGGCTACTCGTAAGAACCGTGGCTACAGTGAGGATGCCTCGATTGTGAGTTATATTCGAAGCGAAATCTATCAGGTGCCATCTTTTTGTAGGCGCCCCGGAAAGAACCAGAGGATTAGGTCTCCAGGTCTTGGATTCTTTTTCAGTCCTGAGATTTAGAAGGCTTACTCTTACCAAAGCCATCCAGACTCCACGGCGCACATCGCCCCAGGCAGTTTTCATTTCCCGGCTTTGCAGCCAGACAAAGATGATAGTAATAAAAATAAATGCGATTCCAGTAGCCACTCCATTAATAAGGAACATAACGGCTATACATCCTAAAGTTCCCAGAAGCGAAAAGATCCAGTGAATTTTAAACGCGGGTCTGAAGGAAGGACTATCGAGTATTCCTTCAATTCCGGCCGCGGCATTCAATACTCCATAGGTAGTAAGAAAGAACATGGTTAAAATTGGAGCGATGATATTCAGATTTCCCAGGTAAACAGCGATAAGAGCTACCACCATTGTAAATAAGGTACCATACCTTGGGGAATCGTCTTTTGCTGAACCAATGCCCAGCCAGCTCAACCATTGAGGTAAGACCCGGTCGCGGGCCAGAGCCTGTAACACTCGAGGAGCTCCAAGTATACTTCCAACCGCACTGGATAGGGTAGCGCCCCAAACTCCAATAAGGATTGCATCTCCCCAGTAGGAGATCTTCCTCATGATAAGCGGATCTGCAATAAGGGTTTCAGCATCTGCGCGATTAGCCAGGATGATCGGCAAAGCCATATAAATAAAGTAACCTACTCCTATTGCGGCAAAAGTACCTTTAGGAATGGATTTCGAAGGATTTTTAAGATCTCCAGACATGTTTACCCCGGCCATGATACCAGTTACCGCCGGAAAGAAAACAGCAAAAACCACCCAGAAACCTTCACTTTCCCCGGTAGTGGTGCCCCACATTTCAATATTCGTTTCTTCAATTGGGCTTCCAAAGGCTAAGGATAGGAGTGAAAGTCCAATCCCAAACATTATAAAATACTGCGCTTTAATGGCTGCTTTGGCAGAGATCATAGCTAATATTCCTACCAGAACGGTAGTAACCATGCCGACAGTTTTAAAGTCGAGTTCAGGAAAAACGCTTACCACACTTTCAGCAAATCCAACGGTATATAATGCTATAGACAGGGCCAGGGCTATAAATAAAGGAATACCAATGGCTCCACCGGCTTCCACACCTAAAGAACGGCTTATCATATAATAAGCTCCACCGGCTCGTACTTGTTGATCTGTCGCGATAGATGCTACTGAAAGGGCGGTTAAAAAGGTGATGGAAACAGACAGGGTGACGATGAGCAAAGTTCCCAGCAGACCAACATTTCCCACAACCCATCCAAAACGCAGGTACATGATCACGCCAAGAATAGTAAGTATAGAAGGAGTGAATACCCCACCAAAAGTTCCCAGACCACCTCTAACAGATGGAATCACCGGATCATTATTCTGACTCCTGGTTTTAAAAAAGCTTTTCATAGGCCTTGTTCAGCAGAACCTTTAATTGATCTCATTGTAAATCTTACGTCTTGATCTCCAGGATTTATCTGGACTTGGTTAAATGAAGATAGTGATAATTTTATTACAGGAAATTTTTCAGGCAATAAGTATCATGTTGTAAGGTTCAAAAAAGAATTTCTTTTGAAATCTGAATTTTCCGCAATAAAATCATTTAAACGGTGGAAATATTTTCGTTTTCAAAGTTATTTCGGTCTTTTTTAAGGAAACCATAATTTATGATTTCAGCTTTAAAAAAATCTGTTTCTAAATGTGGCAAAAAGACTTAGTTTTATCGGTTCAAAGCAATAGTATTGAATTTCAATATGGAGAATAAAAGGCATTTTGTTATCGATTTCGACAGCACATTTACACAGGTAGAAGCCCTCGATGTGTTAGGAGAGATCACCCTGGCGAACAATCCCAAGAGAGACAGTAAATTACAGGAATTAAAGGATCTTACAGATCTGGCGATGGGAGGGAAGCTTGCTTTTAGAGAGTCACTGGAGAAACGACTGGAGATCCTTGATGCGCATAAGGATGAGATTCCGCAGCTTATAGCGAGATTAAAAGAAAAGGTTTCTGTTTCCTTCGTGAGGAACGAAGAGTTTTTTACCGAATATCAGGACCGTATCTATATTATTTCTAATGGTTTTAAAGAGTTTATAGTACCAATTGTAAAAGAATATGGGGTAAAAGAAGAGAACGTCTATGCAAACAGCTTCGTCTTTGATGAAAACGGGAATATTAGCGGTTTTGATCAAAACAACGTTCTTTCTTCGAATAACGGTAAAGTTGAACTTTTAAAGCAACTTGATCTTAAAGGCGACGTTTACGTGATTGGAGATGGTTATAACGATTACGAGATCAAAGCAGCTGGACTTGCCAATAAATTCTATGCTTTTACTGAAAATGTGGAACGAGATAATATTCTCGATAAAGCAGATCACATAACCCCGAGTTTAGACGAATTCCTATACCTTCATAAAATGAATAAAGCTATTTCTTATCCAAAAAACAGGATCAAAGTCCTATTATTAGAAAATGTTCATGCAGATGCAGTATCTATCATGAAAAATGAGGGATATAACGTATCTACTATATCTGGAGCACTGGATGAGGAAGAGCTGGCAGAAAAGATCAAGGATGTTTCAATTTTAGGGATCCGTTCAAAAACACAATTAACCGCTAAGGTTCTCGAAAATGCGAACCGACTTATAGCAGTAGGAGCATTTTGTATTGGAACCAACCAGATAGATCTGGAAGCCTGTCTTAAGAAAGGCGTGGCGGTATTTAATGCACCATTCAGCAATACCCGTTCTGTGGTGGAACTTGCCATAGGTGAGATCATTCTGCTTATGCGTAACCTGCCAGACAGGATCGCAGAGATGCATAAAGGCCAATGGAATAAATCTGCCAAAGGTAGCTATGAGGTAAGAGGTAAGAAGCTTGGAATTGTGGGCTATGGTAATATTGGTTCACAGTTATCTGTGGTAGCCGAGGCGATTGGATTCGATGTGTATTATTATGACCTGGTAGAGAAATTAGCTCTAGGGAATGCTACAAAGTGTCATAGTTTAAAAGAACTTTTCGAAAAAGTAGATATAGTTACCTTGCATGTAGACGGTCGTAAAGAGAACAAGAACATGATTGCCGATAAGGAATTTAGCTGGATGAAAGAAGGTTCTATCTTTTTGAATCTGGCCAGGGGACAGGTGGTTGATGTTCAGGCATTGAAAAAACATATGGAATCTGGTCGTATTCGCGGTGCAGGAGTCGATGTGTTTCCAAAGGAACCAAAGACTAATGAGGAGGAATTTGAATCACCATTAAGAGGATTACCAAACCTTATATTGACTCCGCATATTGGGGGAAGTACAGAGGAGGCTCAGGTAAATATTGGGAATTTCGTTCCAGGAAAAATCATTAATTATATCAATACCGGTAGTACTACCAACTCGGTTAATTTCCCGAATTTACAATTACCAATTCTGGAGAATGCCCACAGGCTTATCCATATTCACCATAATAAACCTGGGATCATTGCGCATATTAATAGGATCCTGGCGGCTCATGATATCAATATTGTAGGACAGTATCTAAAAACCAATGAGACTATTGGTTATGTGATCACAGATATCGATAAGGAATATGATGCAGATGTGATCAAGGAGCTCAAAGGGATAGAGGGAACGATAAGGTTTAGAGTTTTATACTAGAAGATCATATATTAATAAAAGGAACCAGGTTTTACACCTGGTTTTTTTATGTGAAAATTTTAATTCTGCGAGTTGAGGTTTGGATTTGCCTGAATTATAATTTGCAAGACGGCAAAAGTTCGCAAATATCTGGTTTACATTTATTTATTGTTTAATTCAATTTTTGATAATCTACTTTTTCAAATCCTGTATTAGGTTTGTAATAAATAGTGAATAAGGAAAAGGGTCAATTCTGAAATGATAGTCACGGCCCTTTTTTATTTTTTCAGGAAATTTCTTCTAAAGAATCAGGCTTCAGAATTTTCTTACAGACCTATTCTTCTCTTACATCAGGAATATTGTTAATTAAAACTTAATTAACTAATTATCAAATTGTTGAGGAGGCAATAATTTTATCTTTAGAAACCCTTTTCGCTTCATTATATAACTTATAAATCTCAACAAGATGGATGAAATTCTATTCTATTCCGTAGTGGTAGCTTCTGTTATAATTGTAGCAGGTATCTGGATAAGACTTCAGTTGGATAATACGCGACAGGAGAAACTTATTAAGAAGTATCTAGCAGATCTTTCTATCCTGAAAAGAAACAGGACTAAACAAATTCACTAAATAGATTGCTCTCAATTTCTGAGCTTTCATTTTAGAAAATTTTTATCAAAAAATTAGCTTTCAATTAACTCATTTTAAACGTATTGTGAACTATATTTATAGAAGTAATTATCAGTTAAATGATAATTGCGAAGGGTAACTGAAAAATGGTTTAAATGTTTTAGTTACCCTTTTTTTATTTTCTAATCTTTCCCTTTTATTATTCCCACCATTAAATTTTGCTTTTTTAGGCAACCCTTCAGATAAGTTGTCATATTATATATACCATTTAAGTTCCGGTACGTGGATCTACATTTCTACTTAATAGGTAATAAGTTGCCTTATTTAAAGTCCATCTATATTCTTCAATTTTTATTTGGAGCAGGCTAAAAGCCTATGATTCCGATAGATTTAAAAATTTAACAAATGTAAACTGCTGAATATCAATTTGATATTTAGTTGCAGTAGAACATCTACTTAACGCGGTAGGTGAACCTTTAGAGGCGGTGAACCACCAAATATTGATTTTAACGCCAGAAAATAACCCCGTTTCAATTTTAAAGCTTTTTAGGTGTGATTGGTTACTATAGTTGGGCTACCGGGATCATTCTCCTTAAATGAAGGGATTTATCCTGTAGTTTAGCAGTGTTATTAATTCATTAATCAATTAATCAACAGTTAACAAAAATCATTATTCATTCTTAAAAACATTCATCATGAAAACATTAATTTTTTCTTTATTGCTAGTCGCCGTGACAACATTCAGTCAGGCTCAGGAAATTACAGAACTGGAAGAAGCTAAAGTAGGTTTTGCACCTCTAGATTCAAAAATCACCCGTGACGGAGACAGTTTTACTTACAAGGTAAACGAATCTTACTCCGGAGAATTCTCAAAAGACGCGATCGGGTTTATGAAAGCTAATTTTGACATCCAGAATTTTATTGCACAGTTCGATGAAGGCGAGTATAATTCTTATGCCGTGACCTTGACCAGCAGCAAAGGATTTCTTTCTGCAGACTTTGATGAAGAGGGTAATTTGGTAAAAACATACCAGAAATTTAAAGACATAGTTCTTCCTCTGGATGTACGTAGAGAAGTTTATATGGCCAATAAAGGTTGGACCATGACCAAAAATAAATATGTAGCTTCTGGTAGAGGCGATCTTATCGAGAAAGAAGATTATAAGATCAAACTTGAAAAAGGAAACCAAAGTAAGACTATGAAGCTAGATCCTAGAGAAGCAAGAACTTCAGTTGCAAGTAATGACTAGGTTAGAAATATTAAATAAGTTGAATTAGTTATAAAGGCTGTCAAAATTAAATTTTTGATGGCCTTTTATTGCGAGTAGTAAAACATAAAAAATCGATATATGATTATAAATAATTACCTATTGAACCTTGAAATTGTGAATTTTTTAAAAATAATCTTGAAATAGTTTTAAATTGGAAGTATCAAATCATTCAAAAACTATGAGAGCACTTGTTATCGATGATGAAGAATTAGCCAGGAAACGGGTTCTAAATCTTCTGGAAGATGTAGATAAGATCGAGGTTATTGGTGAGTGTTCAAACGGGCGTACTGCAATTGAAAGGATCAACGCCGATAAACCAGACCTTCTTTTTCTCGATATCAATATGAAAGACATGAATGGTTTCGAAGTGCTTAAGAAAGTAGAAATATCCCCAAAGCCTGTAGTTATTTTTGTGACAGCCTATGACAACTATGCTTTAAAGGCCTTTGATGTGGAAGCTTTCGATTTCTTATTAAAACCATTCAAGGATCAGCGTTTTTTTAAGACCATAGATAAGGTATTGAAAACTACCAAGACCGAAGCAAATAGCAATTTTGAAAAGCGGATGGTTGAATTCTTTCATGAATATTCGAAAGGCGGACTTCAGCTTAATTCTGTCTCAAAGATCCCGATCAAACAGGGGAATAAAACAGCATTAGTAGATCCAAATGACATATTGTACATACAGGCTTCCGGTTATTATGCAGAGATCTTTGTAGACTCTAAAAAATATGTGCTAAGGGAATCCCTGAATAATCTCGCCGAGATCCTGGACAGCAACGTATTTGTACGTATTCACAGATCTACCATCGTAAACCTGAATTTTGTGGATGAGATAATACATTCAGAATATTCTGAGATCGATGCAAAAATGACCGACGGGAAACTGCTGCATATTAGCAAATCCCATAAAAAAGAGTTTCTGGAAAAAATTGGAATATAAATGACCCTCTCAAACCTAAAAAAGAAGTATATAGATTTTAAACTGGTTTTATTGCTGGCCGGATTCTATTTGTTATTTGACCTGGTGCTCCTGGTAAAAGTTAGTTACATGAGGCAGTTCATGCCTCGCGAGGATGGACACTTTATCTGGTCAGATTTTCTTATCAATAACCTGCTGTTCGATTATATAATCGTGGTAAGCTACATGACCCTTATAGCGATAAGCACCAAAAGATTCCTTAATAAGAACTATTCGTGGGTCAAGATCATTTTTATACATACCATCTTCTCGATATTAATAGGATTGATCATCAGGTTCATATTCGATTTTTACGCTATTCTAATAGGTCGAATAGAACTTGCCGATTTTAACCTGCGGAAAAGTATAAACGCTTTCATCTATGTGATAGACCTCAATTTCCTTATTTATTTTGCGATGGTCTTTATAATATATACCTATTACTACCTGAAACAGGTTAAGGAGGCCGAAAAGCAACATTCTAAGTTGGAATCTCAACTGGTAAATACGAGGATGAAAATGCTTTCCTCTCAATTACAGCCGCATTTCCTTTTTAATACGCTTAATTCTATTGCTGTTCTAACAGATATGGATACTGCCAAGGCCAAGGATACCATTGCAGATCTTAGTGATTTTCTGCGGGAGATCCTTTATAACAGTGATCGCAACCGGATTAGCCTTGATGAGGAGTTAAGGATACTTGAATACTATTTGAATATCGTGAATGTGAGGTTTTCAGATCACTTAACCATTAAAAAAGAGATCGATGAATCTCTTTTACTTAGAAAAATTCCTGCGATGCTTTTGCAACCGGTCATCGAGAATTCTATCAAACATGGATACTCCTATGAACACACAGACCTTAATATCCTTGTTTCGGTTTATGAAGAGGATAAAATGCTGGTCATTAAAGTAGAAAATGACGGAGCCCCTGTTTCTGAAACTCACACTCAACTTATGCAGAAAGGAGTTGGCCTTAAGAATATCAATGACAGGTTATATAACCTTTATAAAGATAATTACTTCTTTGAGATTCGGAATAAGAAAGATAATTCAGGCGTGGAAACGATTATCAGGATACCTGAATAAATCCTTTGAAAATAGTCGGTATCCATATTCCGGACTTTGATATTCCCTATATTTTTGTTTCACAAAATATTATGTCTTATTCTATTGTGAATTATTCCATTTTCCGTTAAATTAAAGGAACTATTACTACTGGAAATGGGTAGCATAAAAAAGCCGAAATATTATCCCCCCGAGGAAGAACGATGGAATATAATCTCCCATGGGATAGGCTTTGGATTAAGTATTCTTGCCCTGGTGTTATTGATCCTTAAGGCCAACAGACTGGGGGAAAAGGAACACCTGGTGAGTTTCAGTATTTTTGGTGCGAGTATGGTTTTAGTTTACGCGGCTTCTACTTTTTATCATAGTGCCAAGGCCAGCAGGCTAAGGATTAAACTCAATATTTTAGACCATGCCGCTATCTACATTCTTATCGCGGGCACCTATACTCCCTATGCTTTAGTAACTTTAAACGGGACCACAGGATATACGATTCTCTGGTTGGTATGGGGCATGGCCTTAGTGGGAGTCATCTTGAAAATTTGGTATGCCGGCCGGTTCCAGTTGCTTTCTACCATCATGTATGTAGCCATGGGCTGGCTTATTATTTTCGCTATTAATCCGCTTATACGGAATCTCTCGACCGAAGGTCTATGGTGGCTTTTTGGTGGCGGGATTTCTTATACCATAGGAGCAATTCTCTTCATGCAGAACAAGATCCCGTTTAATCATGCTATCTTCCACATATTCGTGTTACTGGGAACCTTCGCTCACTTTGTAAGTATTTATTTCTATATCTTACCTTCGGGATAATTGTTTTATCGGAAATTCTTTCTGGTAAATCCTTAACCCGTATAATCAGCTTTAAAATTTCTGCATGGAATATTTTCTTATTACCTCGGTTCTAGTATGTCTTGCCGCGTTATTCGGCTTTATTAATGTGAAATTTCTCAAGCTTCCTAATAGTATAGGTCTAATGCTCATAACGATCATTTTTAGTTTGGGAGTTTTAGGGCTTAGTGTTTATGACGACACTCTTTTAAATGCCGAAAAAGAGATCATTGCCAGTATAGATTTTCAAACCGTATTACTTGATGTGATGTTAAGTTTCCTGCTTTTTGCGGGAGCCCTCCACACTAATTTTGAACAGCTAAGAGTACAGCGCTGGCCGGTATTGGTTTTTTCAACTATCGGGGTGCTTGTTTCAACCTTTCTGGTAGGTTCTGCGATTTTTTTAATTCTGGAATTGATCTCTATGCAGGTTGATTATATCTACTGTCTTTTGTTTGGAGCGCTAATTTCACCTACAGATCCTATTGCTGTACTGGGAATTTTGAAAAAAGCCGGTGCACCAAAAAAACTTGAAGCAAAGATCGTTGGTGAATCATTATTTAACGACGGCGTAGGAGTGGTGGTTTTTTTAACTATTTATAAAATAGCGGCTTCAACATCTGGCGATGTAGAAGTAGGGGAGATCCTTAAATTATTCGGTCTGGAAGTGCTTGGAGGGATCTCTATAGGATTTGTGCTTGGATATATTACCTACAGGCTCATGAAGTCTATAGATGATTATGATATAGAGGTGATCATAACCCTGGCGGCGGTTATGGGAGGTACAGCTGTAGCGCATCATTTTCATTTCTCGGCTCCGCTGGCTATGGTTACAGCTGGTTTGATCGTAGGGAATGATACCGTTAGGTCATCCACCATGTCTGAAATTACTGAAACCTACGTAGATAAATTCTGGGAGCTCATAGATATTTTATTGAATACGATCCTTTTTGTTCTAATAGGAATGGAGATGCTGGTCCTGACTTTCGAGACCGATTATGTTATCGCAGGACTAATTTCGATACCGTTAGTACTTATTTGCAGATATGCATCCTTACTGGTACCTATAAAATTTTTTCAGAAAAAGCTGGACTTTGTACCTAATACTAACCTAATAATGACCTGGGGAGGATTGCGGGGAGGAATTTCAATAGCGCTTGCTTTAAGCCTAACAGCAGAAATGCATCGGGAACTTTTTCTTATGATCACATATTTTATCGTGGTTTTCTCAATACTGGTACAGGGGCTTACCGTGGGTAAAATTGTTGAAAAACTAACCGTGTCAAAAATTTAAAAATTTTACTCCCTCTGGTTAATACCAAAGGGAGTTTTAGGATCAGGCTTTAGGCTGAATATTCTGGTTAACCCTGAAAAAATTATCAGGATCATATTTTGTTTTGATTTCCCTTAATCTTTCATAATTATTTTTGAAGGAGGCTTTGATCCTTTCCTGTCCTTCTTCCATCATGAAATTAGAGTAAGATCCTCCCATAGAGAATGGATGCAGCGCATTCCAATATTCCTTGCACCAGTCTGTTATAATTCTGGCATTTTCAGGATCTGGATCCACGCCCACAATAACACCGGCATACTTTGCATCACGATAGGCCCAGGCGGTATCTGCTGGAGATACTCTTCCCGCAGCTCCACTAATTGGATAGAGATGCATTTGAGAAAGACTGGTTGGAATTTTAGATCCAAACTCCTTGTGTAATTTTGAAGCTTCCGGAGGAATTTTGTTAAAGAAATCACCGCGCCAATACCATTGTAAACCTGTAGGCATAAGTCCGTCAAAAAGGGTTTGGATAGCGGGATAAGGCATTTCTCCAACATGCTCGAATATAGGTTCAAGGTCTCTTGCAGGTTGGATCAATTCATCAAATTTATCTGGGTCTCCGGTATAACACCAAACCACAGCACAGAATTTCTTTTTATGGAGGAATTCTGGAAATGGATCTCCCGGGATCACCATGGTCGCAATAAATCCGTTCAGGTCATCTGGTTGTTCATGAATAAAACCATCATACCATTTCATGATCTCTTCGGTACGTTCTATCGGCCACAAAGTTGGGCCGCCTATAACTGTTTTTAATTGGTGAGCCTGGAAAAGGAAGGAAGTGACTATACCAAAATTTCCTCCACCACCTCTTACAGCCCAGAAAAGATCTTCATTCTGTTTTTTATTTGCGGTCACTATGCTACCGTCTGCAAGCACCATATCTACTTCCAGCAGGTTATCTATGGTAAGACCAAATTTTCGTGATAAATGTCCCACTCCACCTCCAAGAGTAAGACCACCTACACCTGTAGATGAAATTATTCCTGCGGGAACAGCCAGGCCATAGGCATGGGTTGCATGATCAACCTCACCCCATAGATTACCACCGCCTACTCTCACCGTGTTGTTTGAAGTATCTACGCGTACATTTTTCAATAAAGAAAGGTCAATGACGAGCCCTTCATCACATATTCCCAGGCCACCTCCGTTGTGACCTCCACCGCGAACAGCGGTAAGGATCTTATTTTTGCGACCAAAATTTACTGCGGCTACCACATCTGCCACGTCAACACATTTGGCGATCATTGCAGGTTTTTTGCTGATCATGGCATTGTATACCTTGCGGGAATCTTCATAATTAACATCACCTTCTAGGATGAGTTCTCCGCGAAGAGAATGTCGGAGTTCTTCCACCTTAGAGTTTTCCATTTTTAACGTACTCATAATGATTGATTTAGAAATTTTTGAATTGAATATTAAAATCGGGGGAGATACTTCCTGATGGTACAGGTAATGGGGAGTGATCTGAAGTCGGAAATTATTATGGCAGGTTGCCTTATACAGGCAGGATTATTTGGTTATGCAAAGTTACTTAAATATGTCTTAAGTATTTATAAACCAGGAATTTAAAATTATTTTATTCGGAAAGTAAGAAATGTTTTAAGACCTCCCAGTTCTCTCCATCATGTCTGAAGAGAGAAATATCTCTGGCCAGAAAAGAAGCTTTATAATCCCTGTCTTTAAAATCTTCCCAAACTGCCGGAAATTCTGACCTTTTGAGGTCCCTGGTCGCAATGGTTAAATGAGGGTGCATCTTAGATGCGATCTCATGTTTTTTGAGATCTATGAAATTCAATATTAACTGCTGAAGTTCGTCATGCAATCTTAAGTATGGTTCATGGTCTTCGACCTTGATGAATATAACCTGTTTGGAGAATCTGCCAAAGCCGTTCAATTTAGTTGGGAAGGCTTTGTGGTTAAGACAGAAATCATCTAATTTTTCAATCAGGATCTTTAACTCGTCTTCAGATATTCTGAATGGTATTTGCAGCGTGATATGCGCCGGTAATTTCAGCGCATGTTTTATCCCGTATTTAGCCTTGATCTCTTTTTTAAAAGTTTCAACTTCCTTTCTAATGCTTTCAGGAGGCATAAGAGCAATAAAATAAAGGGGATTTCTGGTTTTTGCAGACATTATTTACCTGATTGCAATGATCCTTAAGGGGCCGCCGCTTCCTCCTTTTATCTTCATAGGCAAGGCAATTACCTGGAATCCTGTGGCCGGCAATTTCTCTAGATTTGCCACATTCTCAAACGCAGGCACGTTTTGCGTCATCAAGGCCACGTGCGTAGCAAAATTGGTAGATTGCCCATAATCTATACTGGCAGTATCCAGTCCTACGGCTTTGATATTTCTGTTCTTGATCAGCCAATTTGCAGCTTCGGGAGAAAGACCCGGAAAGTGAAGTTTTTTAACCGCATCTGGTCCGCGCTCATCTGTACCAAGATATTTTTTCGCATCGGGATAATATTTTCCATAGCCAGTGTAGAGCAGGATAATGCTTTGTTGTGGTATTTCTGAATGCTCACTTTCCCAGTTTTTAAGATCCTCGATACTAATTAGATAATCTGGGTTTTTCAACGCTTTAGCTGAAACATCGATTTTCACCCCGGTTCCAATTAAATTTTCCAGGGGAATCTGGTCTACGGTCTGTTTATTTTCGGCAAAATGTATAGGTGCATCTATATGTGTGCCGCCATGCTCTGCGGTAGAAAAGTTATTGGCAGAATAATAGTAACCATTCCCGGTATTGCCTTTCGCAACTTCCTCTAACTGGAATTCTTTGGCAGTAACCCAGTAAACACTCTCTTCAGAAAATGTGTGAGTAAGATCAATGATCTCACCTTCTATATCCTGACCAAAGGTTAATGAAGTGATGAGGAGGAAAAAAAAGATCTTGAAGTTTTTCATGCTGTTGGAATTATCTTCTGAAATTATGAAATCAATTCCAGTTTATCTGGGTATAGGAACCAATTCTTTTCGTGAAATCTTCAGAACTTTCAGCATAAATAAGCTGTCCTTTTGTTTTAGCCTCAGATCTTAGAAACTGAGAGTATCTTTCAATAATAGCCTGCATCAGTTCCAAGTGTTGCGGGTCTTTCAGTTTTATATCTTCAGAATTTAATTTCTTTTGTAATACCATCAGGTCATGGTCATTGCCGAGATAATCGGCCAGAAGATGAATCTCTGCCTCCATGGTTTCAAAGAACTGCGGCCAGGTTTCCTGAAGCAGCAGGGTTTGATACCAAAGGTATTTTACCCTTTTTCTCCATTCATGAAAATTTTCCGTCGTAGGATTCTCATAAGAATTATTCAGGGCTTTTTGCCCGCGTTCGTAAACCCGTTGAATACTGGGTAGGATCACTTGGATATCATTTGAATTTACCGGCCATTTTATTAGGTCTTCCTGGGCGTGTTTTAATTTTTCCGGAAGGTATTCTGAAAAGAAATTTTGAGACCTGAATTCATTTTCCATCTTATCCCGTTCTTTTTCTAATTGAGTGATGATAGGATTGAAAAAATTTACATAAAGATGATTGCCATATCTTTCCCTCAACACATTTAAAGTTTCTATATGCGCGGTAAGATCTCGCAGATCTGAAATTTCGCGACCCAGATCACGAAAATAAATATTGATCTCTTTATAGTTTTCTTCTCCCATTTCATCCCTTACCAACCTGGCCAGGGCACGAAGCTTTTTGAATCTTTTCCTGATGTCATGAATAGCTTCATGAATATTTAAAGTATCCAGGGATATAAAACAACCTTCTATTTCTTCCGCAGCAATTGCGCTGATGTTCTTTTTTAAAGGAAGACTTTTATCGAACTGGTAGGTCATTTTCATCTTTTCAATTAAGATACTTAAATGGACTAACAGTGAGGGTTAGAGAATTATTAAATTTATTTCTGAAAAATGGTCTAATGGTTGAAAACCTAAAAGTTATTTTTTTTCAACTATCTATCAAAAAAAAGCAGCCACCTGGCTGCTTTTTAAATAGTTTACTCTACATCTGTATCTTCACTTTCTGCCTGTTCTTCAATATTACCAATGTAAATGACCTTCAGAGCATCATAAGTATTTGAATGAATACCTATAAGACCAAATTTTTCCTGGCCCGGGTTAATGATTTCTCCATTCAGGTTATACTCTTCTAATTCCTTTTTAAATTTCTTATTGGCCGAAGAAGCTCTTAATAAATTATAACCCGCCAGTCCAGGACCCAGGATGAGTCCAACAGGGAAAACATTTTCGCTGGTGGTATATCCATTACTGGTTTCGGTTGTATAAATATTGGTAGGGGTAAGACCGAGATAGAAAAGATGATATGCTCCCTGTTGTTTCAGTTTGCTAAAAACTTTTTCCTGGGAAAGCAGCATCACACTTTTACCATTTTCAAAACTGATTTTAAAATCTCTGCCAAAGGTTAGCGGTTTGTTCGTATTGTTCTTAAGCCCGATAGCTACAAGTTTGATCCCGCTCTTTTTCTCTTTTTTTGCATATTTCTTTGGAAGAAGATCATAACGATATTCCAGCGAAATACCTTTTTCTGAAACATTCTGGGAATTGTAATCAAGGTTCTGGGGTTCGATCATTTTATAACCGGAGGCACAGCTCGTTAAATAGATCATTCCGAGTAAAGCTAAGGTTAGCTTATAAAACTTCATAGTAAATAGGTTGTGTTAAAAATTTTAACAAAAAAAAAGAAAATCAAACGGTTAATGCTAAAAAATTAAGTAGTTTTAGGGGTGAAATTTTTATATAGTATGCAGTTATTCCGTAACTACTTTAAATTCAGAGGTATACTTTTTAGTCTCCCTATATTTTTAAGCTCTTTCTATTCCTGCTCCACAGATGAAACTTCAGACCAACCGGGTATTGAAGAACCAATAGGATCGAAGACCGGAATTTTTGTTGATTCGCCAGTCTCGGGCCTGCGGTATGAAACTGAAACCTATTCTGGTTTTACCGATGAAAATGGGAAATATAATTATGAAGAAGGTGAAACTGTTACTTTCTACATCGGGGATATAAAATTAGGAAGTGCTGAAGCTTCAGAAGAATTAACTCCTATTTCTATAGCTTCTTTACCAGGAGCGACTTTAGAAACACTGGAAGTACAAAATATCGCGGCCCTCCTTCAGACTCTTGATTTGGATGGAAATTCTTCCAATGGAATAGAAATAGATCAGGAAGTGGTTGAAAATCTAAGTATTACAGAAATCGATTTCACTAAATCAATTGTACAAATTTTAGGAGAGATAACTCTTGAAGTTTTTGAGAATACTGGTTCAGAGCTTAAAATTGTATATCCAGAAATGGCCGCCGTTCACTTATCACAGACCCTAGGTATTGTATTTGAACCTAAAGCTTCTTTAACGTTTAATTTTCTTCCGACATTTACTAATTATTTTAGTGAATTAAATAAAGCGGTAAACTGGATTCATGAATTTAATGAAGAAGGAATGATCGTTAAATCTAGTAAATATGAAAAATTCCCATCAAGATTAAAGGAAGAATTTACTTTCATCTATAGTCCTGAATCAAATCATTTAAAGGTTGAGAAAAAAACTATCAATTATTATCAATATGGAAAGGAATATACATCCACATTTAATTTATACTTAGATGATGACTTTTATTTGAAAGAAATTGTTTCAGGAAGTATTGCAACAGATGGTTTTGAGGATGTGAGAACAATAATTGAATTGAATGAAAATAAATGGATAACTTCATTAGTTTCAAAAATTATAAGGGAAGGCGGAGAAGCTACAGAAGTACGAAGAATTAGAGATTTTGTTTATAATAGCGAAGGTTTTCGCACCGAAGGCAGAAGTTATGATATATCTGGAGAATTAACTAGTGTGATCATTAGAACAGCTACTGAATTTGGAGAGATTAAGACTGAAGGGAATGAAGAGGTTTCGGATATCATTCAATACTTCTACAGGAGCGACAATACTCTCGAGAAGGAACTGGTCCAATATGAGGATGAAAACATTAAATTTGAGCATACTTCTGAATATGATGAGAATGAAGCAATAATCTCTTATACCAGAAAAAATCTGATCGATAATAGAACAACTGTGCGTTATTATGATGCAAGAGGAACATTAAGTTTTGAAGTATATAAGTTTGAAGTATTAAGGGAGAAAACCTATTATAATTTAGACCCTCAAAATAATTACCAGCTGAAAACTGAATATTTTGATGAAAATGGTTCTTTGATCTATACAGTATATTTTGATCAGTCTGGAGACGTAACAGATACCATTTATGAATAAAAAAGCAGCCAACCGGCTGCTTCTATATTTAATCTTTATTAGCAAGTTCTTTCGGAGAAGTTTCAAACTCCATTTCTACCTGATGCCTGGTAAGGTCTTCGAAAGTTTCACGTTTTCTAATTAAGTGAGCTTTTCCGTTATACCAAAGAACTTCTGGCGGGCGGAATCGCGAATTGAAATTGCTGGCCATAGAGAAACAATAAGCTCCGGCATTACTAAAACTTAAGATATCTCCTTCACGAATTTCCGAGATCCTGCGGTTGTTCCCAAAAGTATCGGTCTCGCAAATATATCCTACAACACTGTAGAATCTTGGTTTAGCATCTGGATTAGAAATATTGGTGATCTCATGGTGTGAGCCGTAGAACATTGGTCTTATTAAATGATTAAACCCGGTATCAATCCCTGCAAATACCGTAGAAGTGGTTTGCTTGATCACATTCACTCTCGCCAGGAATTTCCCCGATTCGCTCACAAGATATTTACCCGGCTCAAAGGCAAGAGTTAGTTCTCTACCGTATTCTTTACAGAAATTATTAAATCGTTCTGTTAACTGTTCTCCCAGGTCTTCGATATCGGTTTCTATATCTCCTTCGCGATAAGGCACTTTGAAACCACTTCCAAAATCTATGAATTCAAGTTCCTTAAAATGACGGGCAGCTTCAAATAAAATTTCTGAAGCATGCAGGAAAACGCCAATATCAAGTATATCACTACCGGTATGCATATGTATACCGTTAATATGCATTCCTGTATTCTCCACGATCCTTAAAAGATGAGGCATCTGGTGTATACTGATACCGAATTTTGAATCTATGTGACCAACAGAGATCTTTGAATTCCCGCCAGCCATCACGTGAGGATTAATACGGATACATACCGGGATCTCCGGGTGACGCGTTCCAAATTGTTCCAGGATAGAAAGGTTATCGATGTTAATCTGAGCGCCCAGCTCAACAACCTCCTCGATCTCTTCCAGGGAAACTCCATTGGGAGTATAAATAATATTGGCAGGATCTACTCCGGCTTTTATCCCTAATTCAACTTCCTGAACAGAAACTGTATCCAGTCCGCAGCCCAGCGAATTCAATAATTTAAGGATAGATATATTAGAAAGTGCCTTAACGGCATAGTGAATCCTAAGGTTGTCTACTTTAAAAGCATTGGTTAGTCTCTTATACTGAGAAATGATCTTGTCAGCATCATAAACGTAAACCGGGCTTCCAAACTCTTTAGCAACCGATAGTAATTCCTGTTGTGTCATCTTTTAAAAATTTAGCGCAAAAATATATTTCTAAAGTTTTGCCGGGTAAGGTGTATATCAAATATAACCGATTTGCACTATTTGTTAATTCTGAAAAATGAAAAAAATTAAGAATTACTCATTTCGAATTGTACGGATCTCTGTTTTCTTAAATAAACGACTGCTATTCCAAGTAGGATTCCTATCCCGGCCATGACCGCGCCAACATATTGCGCTGAAACTATTCCATATCCATAGGCGATTGGCAAACCTGCGAGATAGGCGCCACTGGCATTCCCCATATTAAAAGCGCTTTGATTTAAGGAAGAACCAAGCATTTCAGAACCTTTTGCTGAATTTATTACGGCCATTTGTATAGGAGTGGCGATGCAAAAAGCGATCACCGGAATAATAAAGGTCATAACCAAAACCCCGATCTGATCATAGGCCAGGAATGTATTTGAGATAAGGGCGATAACCATCAGGATTAAAGCGATAATAACGGCATTGATCGGGCTGAACATTTCAGCCAGCTTGGCACCCAGGAAATTTCCAGCCACCATACCCAATCCAGCCAGTATCATGGCATAACTTACAATGCCCTCACTCCAACCGGCAACATCTGTAATTAAAGGCGCTATATAACTATACCAGGCGAAAAATCCGCCAGTCCCGATGGTAGTAAGTAAGATCACCATCCAGAGTTCAGGTTTTTTGATAACTTTTAGGTCTTCTTTAAAGCCATTCGATTTAATTTCTTTGACTTCAGGCATCCAGAATTTTATACTTATAACTGCTAGAACACCAACTATCCCTACAGCTAGAAAAGCGGTTCCCCAATTGAAATTCTGTCCCAGCCATGTTCCAAGAGGAACTCCCAGAACATTCGCCACAGTAAGGCCCGTAAACATCATGGCAATAGCCTGGGCTTCTTTCCCTGGTTTAGCGAGTTTGCCAGCAACCACGGCTCCAATTCCGAAGAAAGCACCATGTGGTAAACCTGATAGGAACCTGGAGATCATTAAAAGTGTATATGAATTTGAAAATGCTGATAGGGTGTTAAAAAGCGTGAACCAGACCATGAGCAGTAACAAGACCTTATGGGCAGGCCATTTGTTGCCAAAAATGGTAAGTAGGGGAGCACCCACAACTACTCCAAGGGCATAGGCAGATATAAAGTGTCCTGCCTGCGGAATGGTAATATTTAATGCTTCGGCGACTTCAGGCAGAATACCCATTATTACGAACTCTGTCATCCCTATTCCAAAACCTCCGATCGCTAATGCCAGTAACGCCTTCTTCATAATTCAAAATTAAACGCCCAATTTACGAGAGATCAACTTTTTAAGGCAGCATTTAAGATATTTTAACCGATAACCTTTTCGTTAGGGCATGCAATTCTTAAAAACATTCCGGGGGAGCGGGAATTGCTAAATTCTGCATGCGTTAAGATGCTCAAAAAAGATTGGTACAATAGTATGTATTTGTTACTTTTGCCTTCCGTAATTAATACAGAAGAAATAGCTGATTATGAATATACACGAATATCAAGGAAAAGAGATTTTAAGCAGCTTCGGAGTTCGCATTCAACGTGGGACCGTTGCAAGAAACGCCAAAGAAGCAGTAGATGCTGCGAAAGAACTAACCGAGAAAACGGGAACCGGATGGCATGTGATCAAAGCACAGGTACACGCTGGTGGACGTGGAAAAGGTGGTGGTGTTAAGCTTGCCAAGAACCTTAAAGAAGTAGAAGAGATCGCTGGAGACATCATCGGGATGAATCTTGTTACTCCTCAAACTTCAGCTGAAGGAAAAAAAGTTCATCAGGTACTTGTTGCCGAGGATGTATACTATCCTGGAGACAGCGAACCAGAAGAATATTACATGTCTGTATTGCTTAACCGTGCTACTGGTCGTAATATGATCATGTATTCTACTGAAGGTGGTATGGATATCGAAACTGTTGCTGAAGAAACTCCAGACCTTATATTCACAGAAGAGATCGATCCTTCTACAGGACTTTTAGGATTCCAGGCACGTAGAATTGCCTTTAATCTTGGTCTTAGCGGAAAAGCTTTTAAAGAAATGACCAAATTCGTGATGGCTCTTTATGAAGCTTTCGAAAAGTCTGACTCTTCTTTATTTGAAATTAACCCGGTATTGAAAACCAGCGATGATCTAATCATGGCTGTAGATGCTAAGGTTACTTTAGATGACAATGCATTATTCCGTCACAAAGATTACGCTGAGATGCGTGATATTCGTGAGGAGAACCCAACCGAAGTTGAAGCCAGAGAAGTTGGTCTTAACTATGTAGATCTTGACGGTAACGTTGGATGTATGGTAAACGGTGCAGGTCTTGCCATGGCAACCATGGATCTTATCAAGCAGGCAGGTGGAGAACCAGCTAACTTCCTTGATGTAGGTGGTACTGCTGATGCAAAAAGAGTTGAAGAAGCTTTCAGACTAATCCTTAAGGATGATAAAGTTGAAGCCATTCTAGTAAATATCTTTGGAGGTATTGTTAGATGTGACCGTGTTGCTCAGGGAATCGTAGATGCATCTAAGAATATGGGTGATGCGATGAATGTACCAATCATTGTGCGTCTGCAAGGTACTAACGCAGATATTGCTAAAGAACTTATAGATAATAGTGGATTGAAAGTATATAGTGCTATTCAATTCCAGGAAGCTGCAGATAAAGTACAGGAAGTACTTTCTTAAACAGCCGGAATATTGATATTTAAAAGCCCTGCGCACTGCGCAGGGCTTTTTTTATGCCTGGAGGTGAGGTTACTGGAAATCTATATTATGTTCAGAATCAAAATGTTAAAAGTTGGAAAAAACTGTAACGATTAATTTGTGTGGTCGTCTTTTATATAGAACAACTAAGGTAATATTATGAAGAAGGTCCAGTTTTTTCTCTTTGCAGTCATTCTTGCGGCAATCGCAGCGAAAGTTAGTCTTGTCCCAGAAGAAAAAGTTCAGTATGCTGCTCTTTCCACAGATACCAAACTGGAACATATTGAGCAGTTCTTTGAGTATAAAGTGAATAATTTACCAGAGGTTAATTCTTATCGAGTTAAGAGTTGTATGATCCAAACTGCAGTTTGCTGTCATACATAACAAGGGGCTCATTCATCAGTCAAAAAACGGAAAGCAGTATCTAACGGGCTTGCAAATGAATTTCAAAGTATCAGAAAAATAAAAATTGAAAAATTTCAAAACATTCTGATAATTAATAGATTACATTGAATAAATTTTGTTAAATTTAAATAGATATCTATATTTATGTAGATTTCATTGAAAATATTGAAGTCATCTCCTAAGCGTCAATTGCGTTGAAATACTGTTAAATTTGAATTAGCCAAAATAGAATTTTACATAATCAACCTTCGCAAATGTATTAAGGAGATGACTTCTTTTTTTATCCTTTTTTAGGATACCATTCCATTAATTCTACTTCTATATTAGAATCTCCTTTATTTACCAGTTGCTTAAATTTCTCCACATCTGAAAATCCATCTTTTCCACGGTAGTGATAAGGAATCACTTTTTTAGGTTTAAAGGCAAGTACACCATCTGCAGCCTGATCTACCGGCATGGTATAAGGTAAGTTCATAGAAACCAAAGCTACGTCTATATTCTTTAGATCTCTCATTTCTGGAATATCTTCGGTATCGCCAGAGATGTAAAGGCGTTCACCGTTCTTTTCCAGGACATAGCCATTTCCACGACCTTTCACGTGCATGGCATCTTTTGTCTGAGGTAGATTGTACATAGGCACGGCTTTAATACTAAATCCAGCATGCTCTATAGTTTCACCATTATTCATCACGATGAGGTTTTTCTGTAAAGCATCTGGAAGTTGCTTCTTAACCGCCTTAGGAACGATAATCTTGGTATCTCCAGGTTCAAGGGCCATAATAGTTTCTGCATTCATATGATCCCCGTGAATATCGGTGATAAGGATGAAGTCTGGTCTGGCCATTCCTGCAAATGCTTCTGCTCCTCCTACCGGATCTGTATAGAAGACCGAATCATCCCATTGAAAAACTGCCGTAGCGTGAGAAATAGGGGTGATCTCGATATTTGAAGAATCTGTTTCAGCTTTTACTTCTGCTGTGCTCTGTGCGATTTCAGAATTTACTTCTTCTTCCTGTGATTTTGTTTCATTCTTACATCCTGTTAGAATAATTCCAACAGCAATAAGGGTAACTATTTTTCTCATAATTCTCTTTTTCTTAAATGTAAAAAAGGATCAAGGGAGTCTATTCCCAATTAATAAAGTTTTATGAAAGGTTTAGTTGCATTTTAATATCGCCACGGGAATAGGGATTGTTTTCTTCTATTGGGATCTCGATAAAACCGAATTTCCTGTAAAGATGTATCGCGTTTTCGAGTTTTCTGTTAGAATAGATGATGAGTGTATCCCAGCCTTTTTTTCTGGCAAATTCAAGGGTATGTTTCATTAGTTCCTGGCCAAGTTTCTTACCACGGTGAGCCGGCTTAATAGCCATTTTTGTAAGTTCAAAAACTCCTTCTCCCATTTTCATGAGCGCCACACAGCCAATGATCTCATTCTTGTCCTTTACGAAGAATATATTTCCGCCGGGTTTGATTATGTATTTTTCGGGATTGCCCAGAACATCTTCATCGTGTGGCTCTACCCAGAAGAATTCTTCCAGCCAGTATAAATTCATTTCTTTAAACTCTTCTGAATATTCCGGTTTCCAGGATACTATCTGCATTGCTTAATTTTTAGAAGTAAAATTATTAATTAATTGGAAAATGCAGCGTTCAGGATGCCTATTCTATTTCCCTTATATTTATGTTTCAATTAAATCCAGTCTTATGAAAATTGAAATGCCTTATAAATTAAGCTACCTGCTTATCGTTCTCTTTTTTATTTCCTGTAAAATAGGCCCGGATTCTGAACTGGAAACCGAAAAACTGGAAGAAAAGGTAGAGATCCTACCTCCTGTAGAACTTTACGGAGATCTGTTCTATGATGTACAGAACCGGGAGATCTTTGAGGATAGTAAGACCTTTGTAGATGCGGTGCCGCAATACAATGTTGGGCTTATCAGGCAGCGATATGATATGCTGGATGACACTACCAAAACTGGTATTTCAGAATTTGTAGTACAGCATTTTGAGGTTCCAGGAGATAAACTTGCTTTTGAAGCCGATTCTTCTTCAATTAACCAGCATATCACGAAACTCTGGGGAGCCTTAAAGCGGAAAAAAGATGATAGTATTTCCGGAACTTTGATCCCGTTACCAAATCCTTATATAGTTCCAGGCGGAAGGTTCAGAGAGATCTATTACTGGGATAGTTATTTTACCATGCTTGGTCTTCTGGAGGACGGAGAAGTTGAAACCATTGAAAATATGGTAGATAATTTCGCCTATCTCATCGATGAGTATGGTTTTATTCCCAACGGAAATAGAACTTATTACCTTGGTAGATCTCAACCGCCATTTTTTGCCATGATGGTAAAGGTTCTGGCCGAGGCTAAAGGGGATAAAGTTTTAGCCAAATATTTACCAGAAATGGAAAAGGAATATGATTTCTGGATGAACGGAGTAGAAAACCTTGGGCAGGAAAAGGCTTTTCGCAGAGTGGTAAAAATGAAGGATGGCGAAGTGCTTAACCGGTTCTGGGATGACAATGATACTCCAAGACCTGAAAGTTACAGGGAAGATATTAAGACTGCTGAAATTGCGGTTTCTGAAAATCCGGAGCTTTCCAAAGAAGAGATTTATAGGAATTTACGTGCTGGTGCCGAATCTGGTTGGGATTTTTCAAGCCGTTGGCTCAGCAAAAATACAGAAGGAAAATTTGATCTTTCTACCATACATACTACAGCGATCATTCCAGTAGATCTAAATTCCCTGCTTTATAATCTCGAAATGAGCATAGCAGAAGCATACCTGATAAATGGGGATAATGAAACCTCTGAAGAATTTAAACTGAAAGCTGAAAACAGGAAGAAAGCGATCCTTAAATATTGCTGGAGTGAAGCTGAAGGTTTCTTTATGGATTATAACTTCAAAAAATCTGGGCAAGCAGAGCAATTATCACTTGCCGGGGTTTACCCTCTATTTTTTGAAATTGCAAATGAAAAGCAGGCTGCTAAGGTTAGAGCTAAAATCAATACCGTCTTTTTAAAACCTGGCGGAGTAGTTACTACACCCTATAATACCGGTGAACAATGGGATGCTCCTAATGGCTGGGCACCTTTGCAGTGGCTGACCATTAAAGGGCTGCAGAATTACGGTTATAACCAATTGGCAGGAGAGATAAGTTCGAGGTGGCTGGATCTTAATCGCAAGGTTTACCAGGATACCTACAAAATGCTGGAAAAATATAATGTTGAAGATCTTTCTAAAAAAAGTGGAGGAGGGGAATACCCAACCCAGGATGGTTTTGGATGGACCAACGGGGTGTATCAGAAATTATCTACTGAAAATTAATTTATGGAAAACATCGCATTGTATATTGAATATATCGCCAGGATAATTGAAGTAGCAGGAGTTCTAACAATTCTAATAGGGACTATTCTATCTGTCGGGAAATTTATCTTTTCTAAGCAAAAGGAAAATAAAAGATCTTATAAGCTTTTGCGCCAGGAATTAGGAAAGGGGATTTTATTAGGTCTTGAGATCCTGGTAGCGGCAGATATTATTGCAACTGTAGTTACTGAACCTACCATGGATAAGGTCTTAACTCTTGGGGTAATTGTAATAATTAGAACATTTCTAAGTCTTTCTATAGAATTAGAAATAGAAGGCAGATTCCCCTGGCAGCGAAAACCTTCTGAAAACAGGATTGATCAGAATCCATGATCAGGAACGAATAAAATCTGATATGAAATATGACAGAGCTTTGCCGACCCATCCAGAATTGTCTTCGTCTGGAGCAGCTTCACATATATGAAAATAGCAGCAGTTTTCGTCTTTTGAAACCAGCCTTATAAAATTTCTAACCTGGTCTACATTAAAACCTGATGGCGATTTTGCGCTACTGGGAAAATCTGCAATGGCATCACAATCCAGTTCGAAGCCGAAAGGAGAATCATTAATTCCATGAAACATTTGCTGGAAATGATCAGAGATATTTCCCGGTTCCTCAGAAAGATCCTCCCGTAATTTGAAATTCATGTTTGGAGATGCCTCCATCCCTTTGAAAATATATTCCGGAGTGTAATTTTTATGTAGCCCGAAAACAGAATACTTGTTTAAATACTGCCCTTCTATGGCGTAGCTGAACCCGTTTCCACTATGCCGGTGTTCTAATTGTCTAAGGTCTGTATGCGCATCTATATTCAACACATTCAGAGGCTTTTTTAAAGCCTTTGCAGAACCTTTGATGTTTCCGTAGGCATTATTATGTCCGCCTCCTATGATAATGGGAGTCTTTCCCACGGCGACAATTTTTTCAATGATTTCAGAAACCAGCTGATCTATTTGTTTTACAAGGTCTCCAAGCTTCGCATGATAATTAGGATCTGACTCATCTATAAAAGAAGCCTTTTTCATTAGCTCGGTACAATCTACCTCTCCCAAAAGAACTAAATTTTCTGGATCGTTGAACCGGTTTACCTGAATATTAACCAGGGAGCTTAGCGCCGTTTTCCATGCTCTCGAAGTTCCCGGTTTTCCAAAATTCGCTCTTACGCCAATATCTTCAGGAATTCCCAATAAAACATATTTTGCCTCATGGTTTTTTAATTCTTCGAGACTGGCAACGAATTGTAGTTTCTCTCCGAATTTTTCCTCTCCTTTTCTTTTGGAAATTAGCTTATCAATGTGCGAGCTTTTATAGAATTTTAATCCAGTCATTTTAGATCATTTTACCATTGATATACACAGATTCTATAGAGTTGGATCCAAAGGCGTAAGGCAGGTACGTGTAAGAAGGAATTTCTTTAGTAATAATGAAATTGGCCTTTTTTCCTTTGGTGATACTTCCGTGGGTTTTGCTTAATTCCATGGCATAAGCACCGTTAATAGTTGCCGCGTTAATTGCCTCTTCAGGGGTCATTTTCATTTTAATGCAAGCCAGGCTTACCACCAGGTTCATATTTCCGCTTGGAGTACTTCCCGGGTTAAAATCTGTCGCCAGTGCCAGGGGAAGGTCGGCATCCAGAATTCTTCTGGCTGGTGTATAAGGAATGCTTAAGAATAGAGAGCAGGAGGGAAGCGCCACCGGCATGGTATTAGAACCTTTTAATGCTTCAATATCTTCATCGTTCATCACCTCCAGATGATCTACACTTAAAGCCTTGTGTTCTACTCCAGCTTTTACGCCACCAATAGCATTAAACTGGTTCACATGAATTTTCGGTTTTAATCCGAATTTTTTCGCAGCATCCAATAATCTATGAGTGTCTTCAAGACTAAAATATCCTTTCTCACAAAAGATATCGATGTATTCTGCCAGCTTCTGATCCGCTACTTTCGGGAGTATCTCGTTAATGACAAGATCCATATAGGCATCCGGATCATTTTTATATTCTTTAGGTATGGCATGGGCTCCTAGAAATGTGGATTTCACCGGCAGATTGTAATTCTCCCTTAGTTTTTTGATAACCCGGAGCATTTTAAGTTCTGCTTCCTCGGTAAGACCGTAACCAGATTTTATTTCAACCGCACCGGTACCTAGTTTCATTACTTCTTCAAGGCGTTTTGCCGACTGCTTATAAACTTCATCTTCCGGGGTTTCCTGAAGTGTTTTTGCGCTGTTTAGAATTCCACCTCCGCGATTAGCGATCTCTTCATAACTTAAGCCGTTGATACGATCTGCAAATTCCTGTTCGCGGTTACCTGCGTAAACAATATGAGTATGCGAATCGCACCAGGTAGGTAGTACTATCTTTCCGGAAGTATCGATGGTTTCATCTGCGTTGATCTCAGGAATATTTTCCATAGAACCATAATCGGCTATTTCGTCATTTTCTATTAATAACCATGCGTTTTTTATGGTTGGAAGTTCCTTCATTTCGCTTCCGGATACTTTAAGGATATTTTGTTCCCTAACCTGAAGTAATTCCTTGATATTGGTTAGAAGTAAGCTCATTTATTTTTGGATTGATCGTTCAACAAATGCTAAAAAACAAAGATATAAACTCAGATCAGAATAAGGGAGTGACCGTGATATCTTTAAATAAGAAAAGCCACTTTTCAATCGTTCGAAAAGTGGCTTTAATTTTTTGAATTATCTATTATCAGAAATTGAGATGCTGAAACCAGTTCAGCATGACGAAGATTCATAATTCCACTACGTCATCCTAATTTCATATCAGGCTCTTTTCTAGAGCGTATATTCGGCTAATAATTTCTGAACTTCATAAATATCTACTTTCTTATTAAAACGCTTGGAAATAGAAGGAGTTTGTTCTCCCGAGATCCAGATCTTCAGTTCCGCATCAAGATCAAAACTGCCCGCGGTTTCAACACTAAAGCGGGTTATGCTTTTATATAAAACTGAAAAATATTCAATTTTACTACCGGTAATACCTTGAACATCCACAAGGATAAGGCGTTTATTGGTGAAAATAAAAGTATCGCGAATGATCTTGAATCCGGCTGCGATCTCTTCAGAAGGGATGAGTAATTTTCCATATTTCTCCTGAAGCTTCTCTTTTTCTTTAGCTCCGGCGTTTCCTAAAAGGGAAGAAAGTATGCTCATATTATTTCTTTAGGGATTTCATGTCGATAACAAACCTGTATTTTACATCAGATTTTACAACACGGTCATAGGCTTCATTAATATTCTGAATATCGATCATCTCGATATCTGAAACTATATTATGTTCCCCGCAGAAATCAAGCATTTCCTGTGTTTCTTTGATCCCACCGATCAATGATCCGGCAAGTCTCTTTCTACCCATAATCAATCCACCTCCGTGAATATCTACTTCATCGATAGCTCCTACCAGGGTCATGGTCGCATCACGTTTTAATAAACCTACATAAGGATTGGTATCGTGACCAACAGGAACAGTATTCAATATAAAATCGAAGGTTCCCTGGTGCTTTTTCATTTCATCTTCGTTCTTGGAAATAAGCACTTCATCTGCACCTAGTCTTTTCGCATCTTCAGCTTTAGAAGGTGAAGTCGTGATCATCACGGTATGAGCTCCAAGGGCTGAAGCAAACTTAACTCCCATATGTCCAAGGCCTCCAAGACCAACTACACCTACTTTGTCACCTTTCTTCACATTCCATTGTCTTAATGGGGACCAGGTAGTAATACCTGCGCAAAGTAAAGGAGCGACTGCTTTGGTATCAAGGTTTTCAGGAACTTTAAGAACGAACTTTTCCCTAACCACGATCATTTCAGAATAACCGCCAAAGGTATGTCCGCCAAGATGTTTATCCGGCCCATTATAAGTTGCGACCATTCCGTTCTCACAGTATTGCTCAAGATCATCTTTACAAGACTGGCATTCCTGGCAGGAATCTACCATACATCCAACACCTACAAGGTCACCAACTTTAAAATTTTTCACGTCCTTACCAACTTCGGTTACATGACCAATGATCTCATGTCCTGGTACTACTGGATATTTACTATTTCCCCAGTCGTTTCTTACTTGGTGAATATCACTATGACAAACTCCGCAATAGTCGATCTCGATCTTTACATCATTTGCCAGTATCTCTCTTCTTTCAATATCAAAAGGCTCAAGATCAGCGTCATTCGATTTCGCTGCGTATGCATTTACATTCTTCATTTCTTCAATTTTTTAGATAATTCGAAAGTTACTCAAAAATGAAAGCATCACCTGAGCTCATGGGGAAGGTTTAACTTTAATTAACTAATGTCTTAATTCTTCTGTGGCGTTAATGCTTTAGAAATGACTTTAGCAGAATTCTTAGTACATTAGGGCTCAATTTTTTTAAAGATAATCTATGAGTAATTCTAAAGGGATCAACACAATTTGTACGCATGTAGGGGAATTGGCAGATAAAGAATTTAAGGGCGCAGTGTCGCCTTTATATATGTCTACATCCTACGCGTTCGAGGATGTTGAGACCAAACGTTATCCAAGATATTTTAATACTCCAAATCAGGTGGCCTTGGCCAAAAAGATGGCAGCTCTGGAACATGGAGAAGCATCCCTGATCTTTGGAAGTGGTATGGCCGCGGTAAGCACCTCGTTAATGGCTTTTTTAAGTTCGGGAGATCATGTGGTGTTTCAGGATTCGCTTTATGGAGGAACCAGTAATCTGGCCACTGAGGAGTTTGATAAATTCGGTATTCAATACAGTTTTGCCAAAGATGCCAGTGCCGATTCGCTCAAAGCTGAAATAAAGGAAAATACAAAGGTGATCTATATTGAAACGCCTTCTAACCCTTTATTGAAGCTAACCGATATGGAAGCGGTTGCAAAGCTGGCCAAAGAGTATAACCTGGTAAGTATGATCGATAACACTTTTGCATCTCCGGTAAACCAGAATCCTATAGATTTTGGGATTGATGTGGTGATTCATTCGGCCACTAAGTATATGGGAGGGCATAGCGATATTCTTGCTGGAACGGTGATCTCTTCTGAAGAGAATATTGAAAGGATCTTCCAAATGGCAAAGAATTTTGGCGGAAGCCTTAGTGATTATACGGTCTGGCTTTTAGAGCGAAGTATAAAGACCATGGGGATAAGGGTGAAAGCTCAGAATGAAAATGCAATGAAGCTTGCTGAATTTTTGAATTCAAGGTCTGAAGTTGCAAATGTTTATTACCCGGGTTTAAAGGATCATCCAGATCATGAACTTGCCAGAAAGCAGATGAAAGGTTTTGGCGGGATGTTATCTTTTGAACTGAACGACGACCTAGACGTTCAGAAATTCATGAAAACCCTGCAATTAATTAAACCTTCGATGAGCCTTGCCGGAGTTGAAAGCACCATTTTACTTCCATCCAAGACCTCTCATGGTTTGTTAACAGAAGAGGGCAGAGCAAAGCAAGGGATCAAAGAAAACCTGTTGAGGTTTTCTGTGGGTATCGAAGAAATTGAAGATCTAATGGAAGATCTTACTCAAGCCATGGCAAAAAGCAAATAAGAATTTATATCTGACCGATTAAGAACAAATAAATAATTATAGATGAAACTAGATATACTGGCAGTGGGATCACACCCCGATGATGTGGAACTAAGCTGCTCAGGAACCATCGCAAAAGAAGTAGATCGTGGAAAAAAAGTTGGAATCCTTGATTTAACCAGGGGAGAGCTTGGTACCAGAGGTACTGCCGAAATCAGAGATAAGGAAGCAAAAGCTGCCGCAGAGATCCTTGGGGTGGTTATGCGACACAATCTTGAATTTAGTGATGGATTTTTTGAAAATAATACCGCGCATAAACTGGAGATCATCAAGATCCTTAGAAAATACAGGCCAGAGATCGTCTTGTGCAACGCTGTTGAAGATAGACATATAGATCACGGGAAAGGAGCCAGGTTGGTTAGTGAGGCTTGTTTTCTAAGTGGTTTGAGAAAGATTGAAACCGTTATGGATGGTAACAAACAATCGGCCTGGAGACCTAAGCACGTTTTCCATTATATACAGTGGAAAAACCTGAAACCAGATTTTGTTGTGGATATTACCGGCTATCTTGATAAAAAAGTTGAATCTGTTTTAGCGTATCGTTCGCAGTTCTTTGATGAGAATAGCAATGAGCCTGAAACTCCAATTTCAAGTAGTAACTTCCTGGATAGCATTACTTACCGTGCTCAGGACATGGGCAGGCTTATAAATACAGAGCATGCCGAAGGCTTTAATGTAGAACGACATGTAGCGGTAGATTCTATATTTGATCTTATTTAATTGGAATTTTTTCTTTGCGAAATAGTTGAAATAACTTACATTTGCATCCGCTAATCAAATGGTGGTTGTAGCTCAGCTGGTTAGAGCGCCGGATTGTGGTTCCGGAGGTCGCCGGTTCGAAACCGGTCTTCCACCCAGAAGTAGAAGCCTCTCTGAAAAGAGAGGCTTTTTTTGTGTTCAAAAAGTTCAAAACAGTAATAGAAGAAGACCGGTGAGAAGCCTGTGCTGAGCGAAGTCGAAGTAAAACCGGTCTTCCACCCAAAAGCAGAAGCCTCTCTGAAAAGAGAGGCTTTTTTTGTGGAATAAATTCAAATTTCCATCTTCGAAATCCTATTTTTACCAAAATTATTTTTCAGCTATGAATTCCAGAGAAGATCAGCTAAAAGCATTCGATAGATTACTAACCATAATGGACGAGCTAAGAGAACAATGTCCCTGGGATCGTAAGCAGACCATGGAATCCCTAAGGCATCTAACCATTGAGGAAACCTACGAGCTTGGAGATGCCATTCTGGATAAGGATATGGAAGAGATAAAGAAGGAACTCGGCGATGTGCTTTTACATCTTGTCTTCTACGCAAAAATAGGAAGCGAAACCAACGATTTTGATATTGCCGATGTGGCAAATAGCATTTGCGATAAGTTGATCGATAGACATCCCCATATTTATGGAGATGTTGAGGTTGCCAATGAAGAAGAGGTAAAAAAGAACTGGGAGAACCTTAAACTCAAGGAAGGTAAGAAATCTGTGCTAGAGGGAGTGCCTAGATCTTTACCGGCAGTGGTAAAAGCCAGTAGGATTCAGGAAAAAGTTGCCGGGGTAGGATTCGACTGGGAAGAGCCACAACAGGTGTTCGAAAAACTCAAGGAGGAGCTGGAAGAACTACAGCATGAAATCAACGAGGATAACAAGGATGAAATAGAGGCCGAATTTGGAGATGTTCTCTTCTCTATGGTGAATTATGCCAGGTTTCTTAAAGTAAACCCTGAGAATGCCTTAGAACGAACAAATAAGAAGTTTATCAAACGCTTTCAGTACCTCGAAGAAAAAGCAAAGGAAAATAACAAGGCTTTAAAGGATATGACCCTTGGTGAAATGGATGTTTTCTGGAACGAGGCCAAGAAGCAGTGATCAGGCTGTAAAGACTATAAATTTGTCAAGGATCTCAACTTTAGAAAAATCAAGGTTTTCCTGGATCCATTTCAAAGTTTCCCTATCATAGAAAAAAACATGGGTCTGATCATTCTTATAATGCCAGTCCTTAAAATTGATAGCTTCATTCCAGATTTCGGTCTTGCAATATAATTTGCCTTCCTCCTTTAATAATGACCTAAGCAATTTAAATTCCTTCAGTGGATTTTTGAAATGCTCCATTACTTCGCAGCAAATAATGAAATCATATTTTTTATTCAGCGCAGTTTTATCCGGTTTAAAATAAGGATCATAAAGATCTACCCGAAATTCGGACTTCTTTAATTCGGAAGCGATCACTGGACCCGTGCCGCATCCAAAATCGAGGCCAATAGCATCTGTGTTATGACTGGATCTTATTTTTTCAATAATGGGACTTACAAAGGCGATATAACCGGGATCGTTCACATCGTTTTTGTGCAGGCTGTATCTAAACTTTTCTGCTTGCGGAGTAAGATAATGTTCAGGGGAAAGTAAAATTGCCTTGCAACCCACACACTGCAAAAATTCCCGGTCATTGATAGTTTCAAAATTACGGGTATTGCAATTGCATAAACTGCAAGGCATTTTCATGATCTTAATAAAGAGACTTGATCTTTCTTAGTTTTTCTTTCCATACTTCAAGATCGGCCTTATGATTTTCTATGTTCTTATGTACTTCCTGTACTAAAGGATTATCATCATCTACATTAGAGAAGAATTGAAGGTTATTCTCAAGCTGTCTTATTTCAGCCTTGGTTTCTTCAATCTTCTTGGTAAGGAAATAATGCTCATTTCTAATTTTCTTATCATCATCTGCATCATCCAGTGCCTGCACCTTATTCTCGTACTTCATCATCTCGGCCTTGGTGTTGTCAATATCCATTTTCTTGAATAATTGATCCAGGGCTTTATTGAATTTTCCTTCTATAAAGCGTTTGTTATAAGGCACTTTTCCAACTTCTTTCCACGCGTTAATCGCTTCTTTGATCTTAGGCAGATCTTCTTTTTTATTGCCAGAAAGTTCGATAGCTTTCACCTGATCCAGAATCTCCTTCTTCTTTTCAAAAGCTTCAACCTCTTCCTTATTATCTTCATTTTTCTGAGCATGCATGCGATCAAAGTAATGATTACATGCTTTTTTGAATTGTTTCCAGACCTTATCGCTATCTTTTCTTGGTACGTGCCCTATCTTTTTCCAGTCGGCCTGTATCTTCTTCATTAAAGGAGTAACGGTTTTAAAGTCGTCACTGTCTTTATTGTCTTCAGCGATCTGAATAAGTTCTTTTTTCTTTTCCAGATTTTCGTACTGCTGTTTTTTTAGGTTCTTGTAGAAAGCGTTCTTTTTTCGATTGAACTTTCGAACATTTTCCTTAAAAGCATTCCAGGTATCCTGATTTTTACTTCTTGGTACTTTTCCAGCATTGAAGAACTCTTCTCTTAAAGCTTCGATCTCCTTTATCTTTTGCTGCCATTTATTGTGACTGTCGAAATCCTGCTCAGCTATTTCCCTGATCTTTTCAATGATCTCCTGCTTGCGCTCCCAGTTCTTTTCATTTAACTCGTCAAGCTGGTTGAAATATTCCTGTCTTTTATCATGGATCTTCTTGGTAGCATTGCTAAACCTTTCCCAGATATCTTCGCGATATTCTTTGGCAACCGGTCCCAGCTCTTCCTTCCACATTTTGTGGAGCATCTGCAATTCTCTGAAAGCACGGTTGGTATTTTCTTCTTGCACCAGTTCTTCAGCACGATCTATCACCTTTAGTTTTTGTTCCAGGTTATGCTTAAAGTCCATATCCCTGAATTCCCTGTTAAGGTGGAGGAAATCATAGAAATTCTCTACATGGTGGTGATAGGTGTTCCAGACATTGTTGTACTTGTCTCTTGGAATAGGTCCTGCCGTACGCCATTTATCCTGTATCTCCTTAAAGTGATTATAGGTAGTGTTGATGTTCTCTTCTACATCCAGTAGGCCTTTTAGTTCCTCGATCAATTCCAGCCTTTTATGCAGGTTTTCGTTGAGGTCTTTTTTAAGCCTTTGGTAGTAATTATTTCTTTGCTCTTTATAATCAAAATATAGCGAGCTAAATCTCTTTTTAAGCGGAGTAGAGTAGTGGAAGTCTATAATATTTCCGCCATCGGCGATAAAATCTTCTTTCTTCTCTTCCAGTTCCTCGTCGAATTTCGCATTGAATTCAGCACGAATTTCTGCGACATGCTCCTTGATGGCCTGGATTTTTTCATTTTTCAATAATCTTTCCAGTTCATCAGCAAGGGCTTCCTTGCTCATGGAATGATAATCCTTCTTTTCAATATCATGACGTTCACCGGCACTTTCATCTTCGCTGTCTTCAGCCACGGCACTTTCCATGTCTTCTTCGTGACTTGTGCCAGATGATTTTTTATTCTCTCCAACTACGGCATCACCGATTTCGCTGTCCAGATCGTCTTCATCATCATCTTCGTCTACCGTCTCTTTACTTCTGGAAGCAGATTCTGAAACCATCGCGTCTTCATGATCTGTGGAATCTGATATTTTCTCTTCTTTTTTCTCTTCTTTCTTTTCCTTTTCAGAATCCTTGGCTACTTCTGGCTCCTTGAAAAATGGATTCTCAGGTTCCAGGTCTTCTTCGATTTCGGTATAAGGATCTTCATCGGGGTTTTCTTTTTCCCTTGCTTTTTGATCTGAAGTTGCTTTACCTGAAGCAGATTCGTCCAGCATGGCATCTTCATGATCTGTAGAATCAGACTCCTCGGTGTTAGCAGATGCTTTTATATTATCTGAAGTATTCTCTTTAGTTTCTTTTTCCTGGGCACCAACAGAATCTTCCTGTACATTCTCCTTGCTATCTTTCTTAGACTTTTCTTCCATTTGGTTGGCCTCTTCAGGCTTGTTTAGGTTTTCAGAGGAAAGCTCTTTTTTCTTGTTTTCATTCTCTTGCTGTGACATATCTTTCAATGTTAGGGTTCCTCAAAATCATTTATTGCTGAAAGATAACAACTCCCCTAAAATTGGACAAGGGATTGGTTTTATTTATATAACGCTAAAGAGGTAATTATTGAGGCAAATCAGGAATTCCAGATGCTCCAGGCTTTTTCTGCCTGAAGTTTTAACATCTCCAGTCCGTTGAGGGTTTGGGCGCCTTTTTCTGAAGAAAGTTTCATTAGCCTTGTTTCTGCCGGGTTGTAGATTAGATCGAAAACCAGGTGTTGGTTTGAAATGTGTTCAAATGGCAGGTCTGGACAGGCTTCCACCTTTGGATGTGTTCCTAGTGGCGTACAGTTTATTATGAGCGTATAAGAATCTAAAATATCCTTATCCAGGTCTGTATATGAGAATTGATCTTTCTCCGGTTTTCTGGAAACAAATTTATACTGGATATTCAGCAGCTCCAGGGCATAAGCGATTGCTTTTGAGGCCCCTCCGGTTCCCAGAATAAGAGCCTTGGTATGCTGAGGCTTCAAATGAGGTTTTAAAGCATTTAAAAATCCCCAGTAATCTGTATTATAGCCGGTAATACTACCATCGTTTTCAAATTTGATGGTGTTCACCGCCTGAATTTTTTCAGAATGAGCATCAAGCTTATCCAGAAACGGAATTACCACTTCTTTGTAAGGAATGGTAACATTAAGGCCACTTATCTCATTATTCTTAAGAATGACGGGAAATTCTTCAATAGAAGCTATATCGAAATTCACATATTGATCTTTCAGATCTTCTTTGCTGAATTTTTCAGAAAAGTATTTCCTGGAGAATGAATAGTCTATATTTTTTCCAATTAGGCCAAAGGTTCTCATTTTTTCGAATTTCGATTTTCGTACCAGGCCAGTCCTAGAACTATAAAGATCCCGATCACAATAAAGAATATTGCCAGCCAGGTTTCTGAATTGTCTATTTGCGGCAGGTAACGGTCATAATTGTCTATGATCTTATTTCCCTCTCTGTCTATTAGGGGTTTACCGTTCTCATTCAGTTTATAGATCTTTTCTTTCCAAGGCCAGACCACTCCCAGCGATCCGGTGATAAAACCAATAATAACGGCAAAGGTTTCCTTTTTTCTTTTCTTCAGTACATAACCCAGGAGATGAGACAGGGAGACCAGTCCCGCTAAAGATCCGGCTGCAAATACCAGTAACACCTGCAGCATTCTTAATCTTTCAGAATTATTCATAAAACTGAAATCTAAAAGAATGACTTCAGCAATAGTATCATATAGCGCATTTACCGAGTCTACCAGCAGTAAAACATAGTTCCCGAGCAGGATCAATATAAAACTACCCGATAGTCCCGGAAGGGTCATCCCGGAAACACTTATCATTCCGCAGACGAATACGAACCAGAGATTGTCATTCTCACGGGCGGGTTCCAGGAAACTTATGCCTATACCGCCAAGGATACCTAGAATGGCAAAAATGATGGAATTGCGATCCCACTCATCAAAGTCTTTACTAATATAATAGATGGAGCCAATGATCATTCCGAAGAAAGCAGACCACACATAAAGCTCATAGTGAACAATGAGGTAATCCAGGATCTTGGAGACGCTAAAATAGCTTATGAGCATACCCAGGATCAATAATCCCAGGAATTTGCCATTTACGTATCTATACAGGCTGTTGAATCTGCCCGAAATTAAAAGTTTAAATGCTTTAAGATTTATCTTCTGCAGGGAATAGATAAATTCTTCATAAAAGCCAGCAACGAACGCAACCACACCACCAGAAACACCGGGAACTTTATTCGCGGCACCCATGGCAAGACCCTTTAGAACAAGCAGGATCTTATCGGTAAACGTTCTAGTTTGTTGCATCTGGAATTTCAGGATTTTTATTTGCCACCACTTCAAGGATAACGATCAAAAGAAAACCTGCCAGCATTAACAACAGAGCATACAGGGTTTGAGGATCTCCGTTATAATTCCATGGCAAAACAGAGGCGTCACGTAAAACAACTTCCTTTTCTCCGTAGGTAGCGGTTTCCAAAATCTCTTTCCAGGGCCAGATCTTGTTCAAAGAGCCGGCTATAAAGCCCGTAAGGACTGCCAGAGTAATACTGCTATAATGCACAAAAAGCCATTTTAGAACTTTAGAGAAGGTAAGCAAACCAAATATAGCCCCAAGTCCTACCAGACCAAGGGTTTTTATATCAAAATCGTGCGCCGCTTCGGTCACCGATTTGTAAGCTCCTAAAAGCACCAGGATAAAAGCTCCGGAAATCCCCGGTAATATCATCGCACAAACTGCTATAGCACCTGCAAAAAACAGAAACAGGGAACTTGAGTTGGGTGAAAGAGGAGGGAGGCTTACAATATAAAAAGCCACCGCGGCCCCGATAAGTAGTGCGAGGATGACCTTGAAATTCCATCGTGGAATTTGTTTAGCAACAAACCAGATACTGGCGATCACCAGTCCAAAAAAGAAAGACCAGATAAGTATAGGATGATTTTCAAGCAGATAATTGGCAAGTCGCATCACCGTAAAGATGCTGATAAGGATTCCAGTAAAAAGCGCTATTATAAAGTTACCGTTCAGTTTTTTCCACATGGCTTTAAAACCATCTTCTTTCCAGGTAACGAACAGGGCAGGATTTACCCCGCTTATGGTAGATATCAATTCCTCATAGATCCCCGAGATAAAAGCGATCGTTCCTCCAGAAACTCCGGGCACCACATCTGCAGCACCCATAGCCATTCCTTTAAAAGTGACCTTCAGGTAATCCAAAAAACTTCGTTGCATCTTCTTTTTTTATGAATTCGCCCAAAGGTAGCAAAATTACTAAGAGAGCTTTACGAAGGAATTTATAATTTGTTTTACGCTTTTACGCTCAAAAATATTCGGAAATAATTCTTCTATAATGATGTAGTATTCTGAATCTATCTTAAGGGCATTGTTAAGGTGGAAATAGCCTTTTTCACCTTTATTGGTGCAAAAGAAAAGACCAGCGAGGCGATACTCGATCTCGGCCGTATTCGGATAGAATTCCAAAGCCTGCAGCATACTACTAATGGCAGTTTCATATTCACCCAAACCTATTAGAATATCACATCTTCTAATCCAGGTTTCAAGTTCATAATTTCCTAGTTCCAGGCTTTTCTTATAACCCTGTTCAGCTTCCTCATAGAAATTAAGCCTGCTGTTGATCTTAGCATAGCGTTTCCAGTAAAGGACATTTTCTTCATCAATATTAATCGCCTTATTGATATAGTATAATGCTTTCTGAAAATTCAGTTTCTTGATATAGAAATCTGTGATCGCGATCCAGCCTTTATCCAGCAACGGATCTTCGTGAACTGTTTGCTTATAATTTTTCAAAGCAAAATCATCACAACCCAGTTTTTCAAAACACTTACCTATTCTCAGGTAAGCAAATGAAGTTGGATCATCCAGTTCCAGAGTGATATTATAATTTTCAATGGCTTCGTTATAACGTTTCAGTTTTTCAAGCACTTTTCCTTTTTCAAGGTAAGCACCTACGAATCTGTCATCGCTGATGATAGCGAAATCAAAAGCGGCCAAAGCCTTATTGTATTCTTTAAGGTCAAAATATTGCTTACCAACCTGGTGCCAGGCCACTTCGCAATATGGATTTTTATTAAGGTATAGATTCAAATAATCTATGGCTTCTGTCTTCTGTTCAAGGAAATCGAAGCAATACATGATATTATAAAGCGCAGAGTAATCTTCTTCATCTGCCTCCAGGCATTTCATGAAACTATACTTGGCATTTTCAAAATCTTCCAGGAAAAGATATTCCATACCGATAAGGGAAAATATCTCGGCATCTTCCAGGGTGATCTCCAGGGCAGACTGCAGCATTTGAATCGCTTCAGTATGCATATCCCTTTTAGAGTAGATCTGTGCTTTTTGAATATAGATCTCTTCGTTAGAGGTTTCCAATTCTTTAAGCTCGTTCAGAATCCCGTCTGCAAGATCCAGTTTGTCTTCGAAGACAAGGATCTCTACCTTATACAATCTAAGGTTCACTGAAGCCGGATGCTGGGCAAGACCCATCTTCACCGCCTTTTTGGCAAGAGATATCTTACCGTTCTCAAGGTAGTGATTGATAATATTTTCAAACTCATTCGAATCGAAGAATAAAACATCATTAGTCTTAAGCATTGATTCGAAGCGGGCAAGTGAGAAATTATCTTCTTCGTTATGGCTTAACTGCATAAGAGAGTGATTAAGGGATTTCTACTGTACTAAAGTTATAAATGATTAAAAGCGATTCGGGAAATACGGTTTATTGTTGTTAACAAAATAATTAACATTCCTTTTCATTCTTCTCAATCTCAGAGAGTATGTCAACAATAATGCCACAACCTTTCAATATTTCTTCATTTGAGATGGTTAGCGGTGGAGTAAGCCTTACGGCTCGTTTTTCGAACAACAACCAGAAGAGAATTAGTTGTTTTTCTTTAGCAAGAAGGACAAGTTTATCGGCAATTTCGGCAGATTTTAATATTAAGGCCAGCATCAAGCCTGTTCCTCTAATTTCTTCAATTAGAGGGTGCTGTAAGTTTTTTCTGATTAATTCTTCCTTTTCCAGGCTTTGCTGAATAAGATCTGTTTCGGTTAATTCTTTAAGGGTTGCTAAAGCCGCTGCGGCGATCACAGGATTTCCGCCAAAAGTGGTGATATGTCCTAATTTAGGATTATCCATAAGCAGGTCCATTAACTCTTCTGAAGCTGAAAATGCTCCAATTGGTAAACCACCGCCCATACCTTTTCCGAGAACCACTATATCTGGGACTACCCCAAAGTTCTCAAATCCGAAAAGTTTGCCGGTTCTACCGAATCCCGGCTGAATTTCATCGAGTATTAATAGCGCTCCAACTTCCTCGCATTTCTTTTTCACCTTCTGCAGGTAGCTATTTACAGGCATTATAAATCCTGCTCCTCCCTGGATTGTTTCAAGGATAACAGCCGCAGTTTTGTTGGTGATATTAGAAAGCTCGGCTTCGTTATTGAATTCGATAAAAGATATATCCCCAACCAGTGGTCTGAAAGGTTTCACCCTTTCCTCAAAATCCATCAGGCTTAGAGATCCCATAGTATTTCCATGGTACGCGCTTTTAGCAGCGATGATCTCACTTCTTCCGATTGCCCTTCTGGCAAGTTTTAGTGCGCCTTCGATGGCTTCGGTTCCAGAATTAACCAGGTAGGTCTTTTTAAGTGGATCGGGTAAATGTTCTGCCAGTAATTTGGTTAGATCTACTGCTGGTTTCTGGGCGTATTCCCCATAAACCATGACGTGCAGGTATTTTTCTGCCTGCTCTTTTATAGCATTTACAACCGCCGGATGCGCGTGACCTAAACTGCAGGCAGAAACGCCGGCTACGAAATCAAGATGCTGCTTCCCGTCGGTAGTGGTGATATAAGATCCTTTTGCATGAGAGACCTCCAAAGCAAGAGGATGCGGGGTGGTTTGCGCCTGATATTTTAAAAAATCTTCTTTCAATCTACTTCTCCTGTTCAATAACGTTCTTTAAACTATCGTTTTGCTTGATATCTTTCTTCAACGAATCTGTTGAAACCTTGTTCTTGAATTTCAGGCTATCGGTTTCCCTGTTCTTTAAAACATCAGGTTTTAGCCTTGAATTTTCATCAAGCAAAAGATCGTCTTCTTCTCTTTCATCAAAGAATTCTTCGGGTTCATCTGGTAAAGCGATTCCCTGAATCTTCGTGAGTTTTGGTTCAGCTTCGCCTTCAAACAAGCCTTCCTTACTGAGAATTCGCTGTTCTCCACGCCAGTTAAAACCTTGCAGTTGTCGTGCATTTGGAGGGAAATCCTCTTCCGGGGTTAATTGACCATCTACCTGGTTGTAGTAGTAAATATCTTCGATCTGCTGCTCTACGAACAAAATTTCTACCGAACTTGCTAAAGTCTTATTGATACCAATGAGCTCGTTATCGTTATTCCGCATGTAATTAAGCGTTTCGGTATTTTTATCGATAATCACCTTATTAAGGCTGTTGTCGGTAAAATAGCCCACCAGTTCCTTTCCTTTTAACTGGTTATAACCTTCAATACTATCTTTCTGGATCAGGAAGGCGTTATCGAAAACCAGTAAAGAATCCAGTTGCTCGGTTTTGGTATTGCTCTGCAGGTGAATGCTGTCGCCGGTCATCTGGTTGTCACCAGACCATAATACCGGTTTCCCATTCCCTCTGCTGCTAATATTGATCAGTTTGGTAAGACCAGATTGCTGATCTGAAAAAATAGAATCACTTCTTCCGCTCATCGGATTTTCTCCTAACCGGTCTTCCTTGAAGATCCTAACGTCATAATAACCTCTGATAATACGCTTTTCGGGTTTCCCTGTGATCATGATGGTGTCACTGTGGATAAAAAGAGTATCTCTGTCCTGTAGACTGGCAGCTAATGCTTTTTTGGTGATGAAAACAGAATCCTTATCCCTGTAAACTTCGGCATAATGACCGGTCACCCGGCTGTTATTAATGGTATCTATAACCCTGATATTGTTGGTGGCAGAGGCAAAGCTATTCTGCCGGTTGAAGTAGAGACTATCACCTTTAAGGATACGGTTGTCATAGTTTATCTGGGAATTCTTTACGAAATAACCATTATCTGCCCGGGTGTCATAAAAGCCTCTTTCGCAATAGACCGTACTGGTTTCACTTTTAATGGTCGAGGGGCCATATAAATAGGCATGCCCGCTTTCCGAATAAAAATCCAGTTGCTCGGAGTTAATGGTGTATTCAGGGTTTTTTACGACTACTTTATTTATGAAACTGTATTTATCATCTTCCATGTAATACCTGCCGATCCTGCTGGTTAGCACACTGGCCGTGTCGGTAACTTTTCCTCCACTGCGGTAATATGCCTGTTGTTTTATCCGATCAAAGAAAAGACTGTCGGTTTCCAGGGTGGTTTGCGGCCGCCTCATTTTTACATTTCCACTGGCGAAGGCAAATTCTGTATTTCCATTATATTCTGCATAATTACTGGTCATGCTTACGCTGTCCCCCTGTTGCATGCGTATGTTTCCGTAGGCTTTAAAGAAATTGGCAGACTTGTAGAATACGGCATTATCACACCAGACTTCTATCCCGTCATGATCAAAATACACCTGGTTATCTACTTTACTCAGGATAAGTGCTCCCGGATATCTTTCTTCGTTCTTTAAAGTTCGATCTGAATCATAGTTGATTTCCTGATTTTTTTGAGCTAAAACCTGCAAAGAAGTAAGGAGAACCAATAATGAAATGAAATATGTTTTCAAGTAGCTTAATTTTTTTTCAAAAGTAAGAAAATTACAGCTATGAAATCTTATGACAAGTTTTAGCAAAATCTGGAGTTGAATGAAAAATCAAGCTGTTCAAAATTCAATGAAGCGAGCTCTGGAATTCATATTTCTACTATTTTAAATGATACTCTTGCCAATAGAAAAGGCTGCCAGTTGGCAGCCTTTTATTAAGATATCAAATCTCTGATATTATCTCGTGATCGTTTGTTTTCTATCCGGACCTACAGAAACGATCGTAATTGGCGTTTCCAGTTCCTTTTCAAGAAAATCTACATAATCGTTAAATTCTTTTGGTAAAGAAGAAGCGTCTTTCATTTTAGTAAGATCTTCTTTCCATCCTTTTACTTCAGTATAGATTGGTTCAAGATTCTCCGGTTCTATATTGAAAGGAAGATGGGTGATCTCATCACCTTTGTACTTGTATGCGGTACAAACTTTTAATGTATCGAATCCGCTAAGTACATCACCTTTCATCATGATTAGCTGTGTGATCCCGTTTACCTGTACGGCATATTTCAGCGCAACAAGGTCTAACCATCCGCAACGTCTTTTTCTACCGGTAGTAGCACCAAATTCATTTCCTACTTTACCCATTCTTTCGCCAACTTCATCAAAAAGCTCGGTTGGGAAGGGGCCACTTCCAACTCTGGTAGTATAAGCCTTGAAAATTCCAAAGGCATCCCCGATATTTCTAGGAGCAACTCCCAAACCTGTACAGGCTCCGGCAGCAGTGGTGTTAGAAGAAGTTACGAAAGGATATGTTCCAAAGTCGATATCCAGTAAAGATCCCTGGGCACCTTCAGCAAGAATGGTCTTACCGTTTTTCATCGCCTGGTGAAGGTATTCCTCACTGTCAATGAAAGTAAGTTCTTTTAATGTTTCTATGGCTGTCCAGAATTCTTTTTCCAGTTCAGCTAGATCATACTGCACATCTACATCGTAGAAAGCGATCATTTTCTCATGCTTATCTGCAAGAGTGCGGTACCTTTCTTTCCAGTCCTCCAGTTCAAGATCTCCCACACGTAGACCATTTCTACCGGTCTTATCCATGTAAGTTGGTCCAATTCCTTTTAGGGTAGAACCAATTTTAGCCTTTCCTTTTGATGCTTCAGAAGCAGCGTCCAGAAGTCTGTGCGTAGGAAGGATTAAATGTGCTTTTCTAGAAATAAGAAGCTTAGACTTATAATCTACATTGTGTTTTGCCAGGTTATCCAGTTCCCTTTTAAAGATCACCGGGTCTATAACCACACCGTTACCAACAAGATTAATACTGTCATCGTGAAAGATACCCGATGGGATGGTGTGTAAAACGTGTTTCTGACCGTCGAACTCTAAAGTGTGTCCCGCATTTGGTCCACCCTGAAAACGGGCAATAATATCGTATTTGGAGGTAAGGACGTCAACAATTTTGCCTTTTCCTTCATCACCCCATTGAAGACCTAGTAGTAAATCTACTGCCATGAATTTTGAAACTTAATTGGTTGATTTTTTATTTCCGTAAAAGTAGAGAGAATGTTTTTTGATCTCTATATCAAAAACTTCCTCTATAGTTTGCTTGATACTCTGTATACGTGGATCGCAAAACTCGATTACTTCACCGGTATCTGTAAGTATAATGTGATCGTGTTGACGATCAAAATATGATTTTTCGTATTGAGCCTGGTTCTGACCAAACTGGTGTTTTCTAACGAGACCGCATTCCAGTAATAATTCGATAGTATTATATAAGGTGGCGCGACTAACCCGATATTTCTTGTTCTTCATTTTTATGTAAAGAGACTCAATATCAAAGTGATCGTCAGAATTATAGATCTCCTGAAGAATGGCAAAGCGCTCCGGTGTTTTACGGTGCCCTTTTTCCTCGAGATATTTGGTGAAAACGTTTTTAACGACCGCCTGATCGTTCTTATTTACAACTTTTTTGCTCATAATTTGCTCTGCAAAGGTAAAAGTTTATTCACGGCTAACCTTGTCTATCCCGTTAATTTTTTTCAGCCTCTGAATGATGGTATTTAGAATATTATTATTCTTTACCACCAGCGTGATACGGCCGCTGAATACACCATCTGAACTGTCGAAATTCAGGTTTTTCATGTTCACGTGCATGTTACTGGAAATTTCTTGGGTGATCTCGCTTACCAGCCCTAAATTATCTATACCCTGAAGGTTGATAACAGCCGTAAAGTCCTGCTGCGAGCTGTCTATCCATTTAGCCTGGATGATCCTGTAAGCATAATTACTTTGTAACTGCAATGCATTTGGACAATCTTTTTTATGAACTTTTATCCCGTCGTTTACCGAAATAAATCCAAAAACATTGTCCCCGGGTATAGGATTACAGCAATTAGAAAGTTTATATTCCAGTTTTTCCTCTTCCTTACCGAATACAAGCTGATCATATTTTGCAGTAACTTCCTCTTTATCCAGATCTATGGAAACCTGAGGTTTTTTGATCTTGCTTTTAAAATAGCTTACCAGAGAGTTACTTCTTGAACTGGCGAACTCTTTCAGCATTTTATTGTCGATCTTACCAATCCCTACACGATAGAAAAGGTCCAGACTGGTTTTCAGGTTAAAATAAACCACCAGCTCATTGATAGACTTTTCGTTGAACTGAATCTTCTGAGCTTTTAGCTTTCTGGCCAGTACAGCTTTTCCATCTTCGGCAATTTCCTTTTTCTCCTCCTTAAGAGAAGATTTGATCTTTGCCCTTGCCCTGGCGGTATTCGCATAATCCAGCCAGTTTACATTTGGCTTGGCATTATCTGAGGTGATGATCTCAACCTGGTCACCACTCTTTAATTCATGACTTAGTGGAACCAGTTTGTTGTTCACTCTGGCTCCCCTGGTATGTAATCCAATTTCGGTATGAATGCTAAAAGCAAAATCCAGCGGGGAAGAACCTTTTGGTAAAGATTTAAGATCACCCTGCGGAGTAAAAACAAATATCTCCTTGGAGTAGAGATTCAGTTTGAATTGCTCCACGAAGTCGACCGCGTTAACATCCGGACTTTCCAGCGCCTCCTGTAAACGGGTTACCCATTCTTCAAATCCTCTTTCTTCTTTATTATTATCTCCCTGTTTGTATTTATAGTGAGCCGCATATCCTTTTTCTGCGATCTCGTTCATACGCTCACTCCTAATCTGCACTTCAACCCAGCGACCTTTGGGACCCATTACCGTAATATGTAATGCTTCATACCCGGTAGATTTCGGGGAGGATATCCAATCTCTTAGCCTAGTTGGGTTAGGGCGGAAGTGATCTGTAACTATAGAATATATTTTCCAGGCTAGAAACTTTTCCTGTGAAGGTTCGCTACGGTAAATAATTCTAATAGCAAACTTATCGTAGATCTCGTCAAAACTAATATTCTGAGCCTTGATCTTTCGATTAATGGAATAAATGGATTTAGGACGGCCTTTAATGTCATAATCCAGCTCCTCCTTGTCCAGGGAATCCTGGATAACCTTGCTAAACTCTTTTATATACGCATCCTGGTCCTCCTTACTTTCCTTGATCTTGGTAAGTATGTCGTGATAAACTTCAGGTTCGGTATATTTTAATCCCAGATCCTCAAGTTCGGTTTTGATATTATAAAGCCCGATCCTGTGGGCCAGGGGAGCATAGATATAAAGTGTTTCTGAAGCGATCTTTACCTGCTTATCTGGCCTCATCGAGTCCATGGTCTGCATATTATGCAGCCTGTCTGCGATCTTGATAATAATTACCCTTACATCATCATTTAGGGTAAGTAGCATCTTCCTGAAATTCTCTGCCTGTAGCGATACATCTTTGTCCTTTTTAAGGCTGGAGATCTTGGTAAGACCATCTACGATCTTTGCTACGGTTTCCCCGAACATGCTCCTAAGATCTTCCAGGGTATATTTTGTATCCTCTACAACATCATGAAGCAATGCAGCCGCAATAGAAGTGGCATCCAGACCAATTTCTGAAGCTACGATCTTCGCCACCGCGATAGGGTGGAAGATATAAGCTTCTCCAGATTTACGACGCTGATCTTTATGAGCATCCACAGCCGTATCAAAAGCCCGCCGAATCAACTTCTTGTCGTCTTCGGTAAGGGTTTGATAGCTTATACGCAGGAGTTCTTTATACTGCCTCGCGATCTGCTTGTTCTCTTTTGCTATAGCCGCCTCTGTCATGGGATAAAAATACAATTAAGATTATAAGGAAACAACTAAATCCCGGCCTTCAAATTGCGATAGCGCTGCAGCAGACTGGGATGAGAGTAATGTACAAAAATATAGGCTTTGTGAGGAGTTAAATTGCTCAAAGTGTTTTTGGATAATTTCTTCAAACTCGAGATCAAAGAATCACCATTATAAGTGGTTTTTGCATAATTATCTGCCTGGTATTCAAATTGCCTGGAAATATAGTTCATGATCAAACCGGTGATCTCTGAAATTGGACTGTATAAGATTCCAAAAGCGACCAGGCCTATATGAAAACTTGGTTTCGCCACTCCAAGAGCTTCTGATAGAACCGGATTTCCAACAAAAAGTGATAGTAACCATAGAGTGAATCCTGTGGTTAGAATCGAGGCAAAAAGGTTAACGATAATATGATTTTTCTTGTAATGTCCAACCTCGTGAGCCAGAACGGCTACGATCTCTTCTTCTTCCAGATCGTTGATGAGCGTATCATAAAGAGTGATCCTTTTCTCGCTGCCAAAACCAGAAAAATAAGCGTTTGCTTTGGTGCTTCTTTTTGAGCCATCTATCACGAAAATATTATCCAGCTGGAAACCTACACTTTTTGCATATTGTTCGATCTTCGTTCTAAGAGAACCATCGCTCAAAGGAGTTTGCTTGTTGAATAATGGAACTATGAGTTTCGCGTAGAACATGTTCATGAAAACCGAGAAAACAGCTACCAGGATCCAGGCGTACCACCAGAAATTATCCCCGGCGATCTGATAGAACCAGACGATAAGCGCGAGGATGCCCCCACCAATAATTGCCGTCATGCCTAGTCCTTTTAATTTGTCCAGAAAGAAAGTTCCTTTTGTGGTCTTGTTGAACCCATATTTCTCTTCGATCACAAAAGTGCTGTACCAGGAGAATGGGGTCATGAGAATATCACTTCCCAGCATGATAATGCCGAAGAAAATAAGGGCGATAAGTATTGAATTATCGGTAATGCTTCTGGCAATATTATCAACATAGGCAAAGCCATCGAAAATGATAAAACCAAGGGTTAGCAGAACTGAAAAAGTGCTGGTTATCAATCCGAATCTAAAGCGTTCTTTTTTATAGCGCTGCGACTTTTCATATTCTTCTTTTTCATAGACATCTGCTAGTTCTGCAGGAACCGGATCGTTAAAATGTTTGGCATTAAGCCCATCAAGAATCTTGTCGATTATAAAATCGACCACGATAATGGCTATGATTATATAGAAAAGAGTTTCTGGTGTCAAGTTATTCAGGTTTATTCAGGGTGTGTGATTCGTTGTCTTTTGGCTTCAAAGATCAGTATTCCCGCGGCGACCGAAACATTCATCGAGTCGATCTCACCATGCATGGGGATAATTATGTTTTGAGTTGAATTTTTCAACCATTCCTCGCTTAATCCGGTAGCCTCGGTGCCCATCACGATAGCAGATGCTTTTTTGAAATCTATCTCATGATAGGGTTTTGATGCCTGCAATGCAGCCGCATAAATTTTGATATTATGTCGTTGTAAGAACTCAATAATTTCAGAGGTAGATCCAGTAGCGATTTTATTGGTGAAAATACAGCCCACACTACTTCTAATGATATTCGGGTTGTAAAGATCTGTCTTAGGATTAGCTATTATTACCGCATCAACCGCTGCGGCATCTGCAGTTCTCAAGATAGCGCCAATATTTCCCGGTTTTTCAGGAGCTTCTGCCACCAGGATAAGGGGAGTGGAAGTATTAAATTTAAGGTCTTCCAGCGAATGTTCTTTGGTTTCAAATACCGCGATCAAACCTTCAGTGCTTCCCCGGTAGGCTATTTTTTCATATACCTCAGTGCTTATCTCGGTGATAGCGGCAGGTTTTTCAGTATTCGATTTTGAAATTTCCAGGACTTCCTGGAAATCGACCAGTTCTGGTACAAAATAGAGGTGAAGGGGGATATATCCACCTTTAATGGCCAGGGAGATTTCTCTTTGCCCTTCCATAACAAAAGCGTTTTCCTTTCTGCGATTACGGGACTTTTCCTGCAACTGCAGCAGCCATTTTATCTCCTTGTTCTGCGAGCTGGTGATCTGTTTTAACATAGGCGTAAAAATACGTAGATAATAGGCATAAAAAAAGTTGCCTGAAAAGTTAATAAACCCTGTCATACTGAGCGTAGTCGAAGTTTTAAGACTCACTCAAAAGCCTTCGACTACGCTCAGGCTGACGTTATTTAGGGTTCAACCTTTCAGGCAACTTTAAAATATCAGAAAATATTATTCGCTTTCCTGGTCTTTATATTTCTTGGAATATCTCTTCCAAAGTTCAGTTTGATGCGTTTCCAGGCTAACCTCTCTTCCGTCTATAAAGGCGTGGGAAAGAATATTTCCACGCATATCCAGCGCATCCCCTTCAGAAATGAATAAGGTGGCAGATTTACCTTTTTCCAGACTACCGTAATGCTCATCTATTCCTAGGATCTTTGCGGTATTCAAAGTAACTAGTTTCAGAGCCTCTTCTTTATCCATACCATAGGCTGCAACCGTTCCTGCATAGAATGGGAGGTTCCTGGAATTCATTCTTTCCATTTGTCCGCTTCCTTCAATGGCTACCAGTACTCCTTTTTCATTAAGCAGGTTGGCTAATTTGTATGGATAATCATAGTCTTCGTAATCTTCTTCAGGAGTGCTGTGAGGCCTGGTTACCAATACAGGAATATCATTGTTCTTTAGGGTTTCGGCCACATCAAGAGCATAATACCCTCCAACGATAACAACATTTTTAAGCCCGTGCTCTTTTTTGAACTGAACCACATCCAGGATCTCTTTTTCACCGTCTACGTGCACAAAGACCTTTTTGTCTCCGCTGAATACGGTTTCCATGGCCAGGTAAGGCAAATTCTTATAATCCCTTTTTCCTTCAAGATATGCCTTTGCCGAGATAAAGAAATCTGAAAGTTCCTGCACATCCTCCTGGTATTCCTTATTCGCCTTTAGATCTGGGTCTTCACCTCTCCACCAGCGTCCTCTTTGGTAAGAATCTGGCCAGTTGATGTGTAAACCATCATTTTCCTTTACTACCGCATCTTCCCAGTTCCAGGCGTCGAACTGAACAATAGAAGAGGTACCGGAAATCCTACCACCGCGAGGCACGATCTGTCCAAGAAGAACACCATTAGGTCTCATGGATTCCACGATCTTGCTTTCGGCATTATAGGCGATCAAACTTCTTATGTTTGGTAACATTTCACCCATTTCGTCTTCATCCTGGGTTGCTTTTACGGCAGCGATCTCTACCAGCCCAAGCGTTGAGTTTGGTGCAATGATCCCTGGGTAAACGTGTTTTCCTTCGGCATTTATGATCTTACCTGGATATTGTCTTTTGGTAAGGCTTTTAGCGATTACCTCGGCTATTTTACCATCTTCCAGAATGATCAGGCTGTTTTCGATGATCTCGCCATTGCCCAAATGAGCGGTGGCACCAACGATCGTGATCGGTTCCGACTGTTTTGCAGCAGGCGTTTGTTGGGCGAAGCTATTTCCTGAAATTACCAGGATCGCCATTATTAGATATATGTTGAATTTTTTCATTTTGCTCAATTTTTTATTTAACCTCTTCCAGTAGGTCACAATGAACTCTTTGTTTTTCCTCTATGGTTACCGGCTGAGTTTTCACTCCGTTGTTCTTTGCTTTCAGCATTTGGCCAATAAGCTCATTACGCTCTCTTTTAATGTCTTTGCGCATTTCTGAATCGCGTTCGATATCAAAATAGAAAACTCCTTCTACCATAGTTTTTTCAGGTTTCGCGTATACAGATAATGGATGATCGTTCCAAAGAACAAGATCTGCCTGCTTTCCTGTTTTTATACTACCTACCAGATCATCAACATGCAGAAGTTTCGCCGGATTGATGGTCACCATCTTCCATGCTTCTTCTTCGCTCATGCCGCCATATTTAACGCTTTTAGCAGCTTCCTGGTTAAGTCTTCTACTCATTTCGGCGTCGTCACTGTTTATCGCCACGGTAAGACCAACTTCATTCATGATAGATGCATTATATGGGATGGCATCGTTTACCTCATATTTATATGCCCACCAGTCTGAGAATGTGGAAGCGCCAACTCCATGTTCCTTCATTTTATCGGCTACCTTATAACCTTCCAGAATATGGGTGAACGTATTGATGTTAAATCCGAACTTCTCGGCCACTTTCATAAGCATATTGATCTCGCTCTGAATATAGGAGTGAGAAGATACGAAGCGTTCTCCATTAAGAATTTCAACCAGGGTTTCCATTTCCAGGTCTTTTCTGAAACCTTCTTCATTTTTACTGGTTTCGTAAGCTTTGGCGCGGCTGAAATAATCCGTAAAAACCTGCTCTACACCCATACGGGTTTGAGGAAATCTACCGCCACTCCAGTTTGATTGCTTCACATTTTCACCCAAAGCGAACTTGATAAATGGAGGTGCCTGTTCAAAGATCATATTATCGGCAGATTCGCCCCATTTCAGTTTTAATATTGCTGAACGTCCACCAATTGGGTTCGCTGAACCATGCAATAACTGAATAGTGGTAACTCCACCAGCAAGGTTTCTGTAAATGTTGATGTCGGTAGGATCTACCACATCTTCCATGCTTACTTCAGCAGAAGAATTGTGACCGGATTCATTGATTGCTGATGCCGCGATATGTGAATGCTCATCGACGATACCAGCGGTAAGATGTTTTCCGGTAGCATCGATCACCTTAGCTCCACCAGCACTAAGATCTTTCCCGATCTTAATGATCTCGCCATTTTTTACAAGAACATCTGTATTTTCAAGAACTCCTTCATCTTCACTGGTCCAAACGGTAGCATTTTTGAAAAGTACATTTTCCTGTTTTGGTAAATTTTTGAAACCGTAGGCGATATTCGGGTAAGTGACTGGAACAACTTTATGTGTTTCAGCCTCTTTATCCTTTTTATCTTTTTTATCCTTGTCTGAATCCTTTTTCATTATGGCCTGGAAGCTTGTCTCGTTTCCATTTGGAAGAATGGCTTTTCCAGAGAATTGCTCTGTCTGAGCTGGAATATTTGCTACCAGTCTTATAAATTCAGTTTTTGTAGTGTCTGGAGAAGACAATAGCAGATTCATCCAGTTGTCATTAAAACTGATCTTAGATCCTATTTTGGTATCGCCAAGTTTCAGCTCGGTTTTAGGACTGGATGGTTCACCTTTGATATTCAGAGAATAGGTTTTTCCGTCAACTTTCAGGTCATAATTACCAGTGATATTGGTAACGTCCATGCTGTTCAGCAGTTTCTTTTCACCTTGTATCCAGTTCTCATAAATAGTCGTCTTTTTATCGAAATAGTCTCCAGAAGTGATCAGGAAATTAGCCCAGGCACCTTCTTTAATAACCCCGATCTTTCCTTCCTGTCCTATAGTTTTAGCTGGAACGGTAGTTAAAGCCGCTAAGGCCGCCTCTTTAGATAAACCAAAATCAATTGCTTTTAAAAGGTTGGTTTTAAAGTCTTTTTCGGCATCTATGGAATGTGTGGTCAGGGTAAATGGAACTTTATTTTCCGCGAGCATTTTAAGGTTCGCCGGAGCCTGGTTCCATTCGCGCATTTCCTCAAGGCTTAATTTGTTGGCCAGGTATGGATCTTCCACGTCAAAAGCATTCGGAAATTTCAGAGGCACGATATAGGTCGCGTTCGAAGCTTTTACTTTATCTATTCTTTGATACTCTTTTCCGCTTCCAACAATTACATATTGAACACCGAATTCATCCCCGATCTTATCGGCTCTAAATTCATTCAGAAGATTATCTGTAGCGAAGATCTGCACCAGATCCTTATTCTTATTAAGTGCTTCCAGGGCAAGATCCTTGTTTTTAGCATTTCCGTTGCCGTACCATTTGGCATCCAGATAGGCCTGTCTTATCAAGGCCATGCTTCCCATTATAGAAGTTGGATAGGCCTGTCTTGACTGTACACTTTTATCGAAAGAAAGATATTGTGATGATCGCTCATTCAGGATTCTGTCACCTTCAGTTACTCCGGGAGTCAATGCAACCAGCATCCCGGTTCCTCTTATAATTCCATCAGGTACGTGTGTGTTCACCACTCCAAAACCTGCTTTATGGAATTTTTCAGCTTCCTTTTTATCAAAGCTGAAATTAGCAATCGCTTCAGTGTCTGGTTTAATGTGATCATTCCAGTAATAACCTTCACGGCCAGCATCATATTGAACAGAGTTACCGTTTTCAGCCTTTTTCGGCTTCGGAATCCCGAAGTCGCTATAAAGATCTATGAAAGAAGGATAGACTTCCTTGCCTTTTAGATCGATGATGATACTGTTTTCAGGAACATTGATAGATTTTCCTACCGCGGTAATTTTCCCTTCTTTGATAGCAAACATCCCGTTCTCGATCACGTTTTGTGGATCTATATGGATCTTTGCGTTTTTAAATACGGTGTAATTGGTGTTTCGGGTCTTTACACCATCATTTTTAGGGAAGTATTCCTGAGACTGCATGCTAAATGCACTAAGGAATATCCCTAAGATCAATAATTTTAATTTCATAAAATTTAGTGGATTAAGTATAAAATAGATTGGTCTAAAATTTAAGACCCTGAAAGTAATAAAATTTGCAGAAATTTTAACCTTCTATAGTGCATTACGCGTATCATCGAAATAATTTACCAGTAAAGCCACCACGTAACTATAGCTTTTCATCCCATCTGACTGGTTATTTACGATAAGATAACGGTTGTAGGTAGCCTTGAAAATGGGTTCGAAAGGATTTTGATGTTTGAGCCAGAACTCATCTACTTCACGATAATTCTTGATGATGCCCGGGTTGATCTCACAAATTAACTCCTCGGCCTTGGTACGGTCTCTTCTGTATAGTTCGCTCAGGCAATAGCTAAGCGCAAAGGTATATCCCGAGTATCTGAAATACTCATTTGGATGGTTCATAGTAACCAGGCAGGCAATAAAATTTGCCTCATTTTCCTTGGCGAAACCCAATTGATGACCGACTTCGTGACTAGCAGTGGTGGGGATCTTGTAGGGTAGGATCATGGTATTTACCTGGGCTTCATTAGTTAGAGGATTCAGATAACCGTTAAAACCCATATAGGTTAGGGGAAGGCTGTAAATAGATCTTTTCAGCGCCTCTCCATTGTAAGCTAATTCTGGAAAATCTTTTTGTATATGGTCATAACCTTGCAGGGTAATATCAAATAGTTCCTCCTTGGTGAAATCGTATTCGACTTTAATAGAATCATTTTGAACGAGCTCTGAATGAAGTTCATTGGATTTATCAATGAGGGTTTCTGTTAGGCTGATCAGTTTCTCGGTGGTATAATCACTTTCTATTTCCAGACTTTTGTGCAGAGGTAAGCGATAGTAATTAAAACCCCAGAACAGGTGAAAGCAAAAATAGATCACAGAAAGCGTGGCCAGGGTATCGGGGATCCAGATCTTCGGATTTTTAAATCTTTGCGAAATTCGCCTTACCAGCCAGGAAATAGCCAGAAGGATCAGTATAGCATAAAGAAAGTCTCCTAAAGAGAAAGGCACAATACCAAGACTGTAGCGCATTACTTTGGAGATCACAGGATACAGGCCATGGGAATAATATTCCTCCACGAAGCCTGAATAGCCAGATAAGAACCTGATAGCAATGATCTGCACCGGAAACAGGATGGCGAGTAATAGGACTGATTTTCTCTTCACGGCTTAAAAATACAAATATTAGGAAGGGCTCAAATTTTAGAAATCGGTAATTTCGAATACCTTTGTGAAGATACCAAAAATTAGATCAATGAATGAAGAAATAAGAGATCTGGAACCCAAAGTCTTATGGAATAAATTTGCCGACTTGAATGCTGTTCCCAGGCCATCCAAAAAGGAAGAAAGAGTAATAGAATTCATAAAAAATTTCGGAAATAATTTAAATCTCAAGACCGAGGTAGATAGCGTGGGTAATGTGGTTATCTACAAACCTGCTACCAAGGGCATGGAAAGCCGTAAAAAGATCGTATTACAGGCGCATCTGGATATGGTGCATCAAAAAAATAACGATACAGATTTCGATTTTGATTCCCAGGGCATAGATATGTATGTAGATGGTGACTGGGTTCGCGCAAAGGGAACTACACTTGGAGCCGATAATGGTCTTGGAGTAGCTACGATGATGGCGATCCTGGAAAGCGATTCTATCGAGCATCCTGCTATTGAAGCTCTTTTTACTATAGATGAAGAAACGGGAATGACCGGGGCCAAAGGTTTAAGTCCAGATCTACTGGAAGGTGACATTCTTCTGAACCTGGATACCGAGGAAGATGATGAAATAGGAATTGGTTGTGCCGGTGGTGTTGATATCACGGCAACAAAGCAATACAGCGAAGAAAAAATGCCTGATAGCTACAGAACTTTTTCCGTGAAGGTTAAAGGTCTGCAAGGTGGGCACTCCGGGATGGATATTATAAAAGGTCTTGGGAATGCCAATAAGATGATGAATCGTTTACTGGTGAATACTTCTGAAGATCTAAAACTTCGAATTTCTGAAATTAATGGTGGTGGTCTAAGAAATGCCATTCCAAGAGAAAGTGAAGCGATCGTAGCAGTTCCAGATACAGAGGTTGAAAGTTTCAAAAAAGAGATCGAAACCCGCGCGGCAGAGATAAAAGCTGAATATGCTTCTCTTGAACCAAACCTGGCGATCGAGGTGCAGATGGTTACTTCTCAAAATTCGATCATGGACCTGAAGTCCCAGCGTGAAGTTCTTCTGGCGTTAGCCGGAGCTCATAATGGGGTTTACAGGATGAGCCCGGAAATTGGAGGACTTGTAGAAACCTCCAATAACGTTGCGAATGTAACGCTTAAAGATGGCGAAGTGCATATTAAATGTCTAACCAGGAGTTCTGTAGAATCTTCTAAGAATGACCTGGCATCTTCGCTTAAAGCGGTATTTGAACTGGCAGGTTTTGAGGTGAAACTTTCTGGGGAATATCCTGGATGGGCACCAAATAGTGATTCGGCTATTTTAAAGACACTTGATGAGATCTACCAGAAAATGAATGGTGAAAAAGCGGATATTGCTGCTTGCCATGCAGGGCTCGAGTGCGGAATAATTGGAAGTCACTACCCGAATATGGATATGATCTCCTTTGGACCAACCATAAGGGGAGCACACTCTCCAGATGAAAGGGCTAGTATTAGTTCAGCTCAGAAATACTGGAAGTTCTTACTGGAAGTATTAAAGAATATTCCTGAGAATTAGGATTCAGGATTAGAAAAATAAAAAGCCCTTAAGAAATTTCTTAAGGGCTTTTTTATATTCAGAAGGAACGGCTTACTTAGTGTCGTTAGCCATTTCTACTAGTTCTATTCTAAAGATAAGGTCGGTATTTGGAGGGATTACTCCGCCGGCACCTCTTTCTCCGTATCCAAGCGCGCTTGGTATCCAGATCACAGCTTCATCTCCAATGCTCATTTGCTGAATTCCTTCTTTAAATCCAGGGATCATTGGAGCATCCGGTCCGTAAACCATCGCCATTGGGCTATACATTCCCTGTGAATCTCTACGGTGATCGTAGATTCCGTATTCTTGAGCTAGTTCTTTTTTGTTAGTGTCGAAAACTGTTCCGTCTGCGAAGTATCCTTCGTAGTTAACTTTTACTTTCTGGCCGTTCTTAGGTTTTTCACCATCGACCTTATTTTCGAAGTATATTTTAAGACCACTGTCTAAAGAATCGGCTTTAGATTCCAGTGCTTCGAATTCTGAAGCTTTTTCAGCAGCCATTTCCTGCATTCTTTTAGCTTCAGCTTCTTTTTCTGCTTCAACATCTGCTAATTCAGACTCAAAAACCTTAGGAGCGTCGAAGTTTTTAGCGGCGCTTCCCTTACGAATAATATTCACCTCGTTCATCACAACATCCTTTAAAGGCTTGTCACGTGGTCCGGTTTCAACTTTCCCGATAGAATCCACAACGTCCTGACCTTTTACGATCTTTCCGAATACAGTATGTCTGCCATCCAGCTGTTGTACTGGAGCAAGAGTGATAAAGAACTGGCTACCGTTTGTTCCCGGACCTGCATTGGCCATAGAAAGCACACCTTTAGAATCGTGACTTAGGCTGTCTACGAATTCATCTGGATATTTGTAACCAGGACCACCGCTTCCGGTTCCTGTTGGATCACCACCTTGGATCATGAAACCGTCGATAATACGGTGAAACACCAATCCGTCATAATATTTTTTCCCTTTATAAGTACTGTCAGCCATTTTGCTGGTCCCTTCTGCAAGAGAAACGAAGCTGGCCACGGTCATAGGGGTTTCTTCAAAGTATAATTCAGCAACTATTGGTCCCATAGAAGTGTTGAATTCGGCATACATACCGTCTTCCAATTCTGGGTACTCCTCATTACACGCGAATAAGGATAGTGCTACTGTTAATAGTAAAAAAATGCTTTTTGTTTTCATTCTTAATTGTTGGTTTCTAGTTCAGATTCTTCTTTTATTTCATGCAAAGTCACCTTTGCGGTAATAGGCACATTACTGCCTATTTTTTCTTTATCGCCGTAATAACCGAAAGCTTTATGAGAAGGAAAAAGAAAAGTGACAGTTTCTCCTTCTTTCATCAATTTTAATCCCTGTCTTAAGCCTGTAAAAAGCTTTTCCTTATCCATGGAATACTCCCTGGTGGGTTTATCGCCTTCAGCATAAATAGTTTCACCTTCTATGGTGGAGATGGAATAGTCGAAAACTACCATATCCCCGAATTCAGGAGTTCTGGTATTTGTGCTATCGGTAGATTTATTATTGTAGTAATACCAGAAACCATCTGCAGAGGAAAGGTATTCGGTATCGGTATTTTCTCCCATTACTTGCTTGATGTAATCTTCTTCCTTGGCGATCATCTCCTTGTTTCGTTCTACAGATTCATCTATATAAGAACCGGAATTTTGAGAAACAGGATATCTCGCCTCTGGAGTTTTACATCTAACAACAGACAGAATAACTAATAATAGGATTAAAATTTTCATTTTCTAAGCTGTTCAGAATATTCAGGTAAGATCTCGTTGAATTTTACAATGGTATCATTCAAGGACAGATCGCTTTTTCCGCCGGCAGCATTTATATGGCCTCCACCTTCAAAATGCGCTCTCGCGAATTTATTCACGTCGAAATCTCCTTTAGATCTAAAAGACATTTTTATAAGGTCTTCGTTCGCTTTTTCTATAAAAATTACCGCGAAAATTATTCCATCAAGAGCAAGGCCGTAATTCACAAAACCTTCGGTATCTCCTTTTTGAAAATTATGGCGGTCCAGTTCTTCCTGGGAAAGGCTTATATAGGCCGTTCTTAGTTCTTTATTTACTTTCAGGTTTTGAAGCGCAGTACCTAATAACTGTAATTTATTTTCAGAATTAGTATCGAAAATATTATTGTGTATCTGGTCGTTCTTAGCGCCCTTATCAATAAGATCGGCGATCGCTCTGTGAGTATCGCTGGAAGTTGAGCTAAAACGGAAAGATCCAGTATCGGTCATGATACCTGCGTAAAGACAGGTAGCGATTTCTGGAGTGATCTTTTTATTCGCCCTTAGCTTATCGATGAATTTATACACCATTTCGCAGGTGGAGCTCATTTTAGAATCACTATAAGTGTAGTGCGCGTAGTCTGAAGGTTCCTGGTGATGATCTATCATCACGAAAACGGCATCTGAGGCTACTAAAGATTCATGCATCCCGCCACATCTGGAAAGATGATTGAAGTCTAACGTAAACACGATCTGTGCTTCCTTAATGAGTTTATCGGCCTTTTCCTTTTCAGATTCATAAATGATCACCTCTTCGTTGCCGGGTAACCATTTAAGGAAATGAGGATAATCATTAGGTGCGATAACGGTCGCTTTATGGCCCTTATCTCTTAAAAAATGCATCAGCCCAAGTGTAGAGCCCATCGCATCTCCGTCTGGGCCTTTATGGGGTACAATCACTATATTTTCTGCTTTGGCCAGTTCGGCCGTGATCTCCAGTATTCTTGTGTCTATCATAATAGGGGCTAAATATACAATTTAATAATACTTCAGAAATAATGCTTCCTTTAAATTTGCAATACAAAAATGAACCCATGAAGATAGTATTTAAGCTTTTCCCTCTATTCCTTTTTTTACTTTCCTGCGGAAGCTCTTCCAGGATCAATTCTGAAAATGAAGCCGATTTTGTGATCGCTTTCGGAAGCTGTAACCGCGAAGATGCGCCGCAACCATTATGGAGTGCTATTCTCAAAAACGATCCCGATGTATTTTTATGGGGAGGCGACAACATATATAGTGATACCGATGATGCCGAAAAAATGAAAGCAGATTATTTGGTGCAAAAGCAAAATAAGGATTATCAAAAAGTGCTGAACCAAACTACCGTGCTGGCCACGTGGGACGATCATGATTATGGGCTGAATGACGGCGGAAAGGAATGGCATTTTAAAGAGGAAAGTCAGCAATTATTCCTCGATTTTATGGATGTCCCGGCCAATAGTAAAAGAAGGAGCAGGGAAGGAGTTTATCATGCTGAAGAATTTGAAACACCAAAGGGAAGCATAAAAGTGATCCTTCTGGATACCCGGTATTTTAGAGATGAATTAAAAGAGGATCCAGATCCTGAAAAAAGATATGCGCCTTCTGAAGGGACCATTCTTGGAGAACAGCAATGGGCATGGCTGGAAAAAGAGCTGAATAATAGCGAAGCCGATTTCAATGTGATCTTGTCCAGTATACAGATCCTTTCAGCAGAACACGGGTTTGAAAAATGGGCTAATTTCCCTTCTGAAGTTGAGAAACTCAAAGAATTACTGATCTCTTCCGAAGCCAGAAATGTCATCCTACTTAGCGGAGATCGCCATATTTCAGAATTTTCAAAAACCAATGTAGACGGACTGGATTATCCCCTGGTGGATTTCACCTCCAGCGGACTTACCCATACCTATGAAGATTTTGACGGCGAGCCTAACAGGTACAGGGTAGGAGAGGTAGTGAAGTATAAAAGCTTTGGGTTGTTGAAATTCGATTTCAGTAAAAATAAAGTGCTTATGGAAATGAGGGGTGAAAACAATAAACTGCAACAGGATTATCTGGTTGAATTTCAGTAGGTGAACATAAAAGCTTAAAGGGCTTGTATATGGAAAGGAATTATTTATTTTTGCACGGAATTTAAAAACCATACAATGGCAGATAATAGAACATTCACCATGATTAAGCCAGATGCAGTAGAGAACGGGCATATTGGTGGAATATTAGACCAGATCACAGCTTCAGGATTTAGAATCGTAGCGATGAAGCTTACTCAAATGACTCAGAGAGATGCTGAAACTTTTTATGCGATCCATAAAGAGCGTCCATTTTTCGGAGAATTAGTTGAATTTATGACTCGTGGTCCTATCGTTGCAGCTATTCTTGAAAAAGACAACGCAGTAGAAGATTTCAGAACTCTAATTGGAGCTACAAACCCAGAAGAGGCTGCTGAAGGAACTATCAGAAAGAAATACGCGAAGAGCATTGGAGAAAATGCAGTTCACGGAAGTGATAGCGATGAGAATGCACAAATCGAAGGTGCTTTCCATTTTGCAGGAAGAGAGATGTTCTAAGAGAACAATTTCAATAAATTAAAAAACCGGACTAAAAAAGTCCGGTTTTTTTATGCTTAAAATCTAAGTTGAATTAGCTCTCCGTATCACCAGTTTACCGAGAGTCCGACTCCGGCCTGCCTATCTCCGAAAAACGGAACAATATTCGTTGAAATCCGGCTTTCCTTATTAGAAAAAGCTTTTTTAATCTTCGGATATATGAAATAAATAAGCTTGGTCGATAAAATGCCTAGGCCAGCTCCCGCAATTACATCACTAGGCCAGTGGTGATCATTATATATTCTTAGAAATCCTGTGGCACCGGCAACAGCATAGGCCGTAACGCCATACCAGATGGATACAGCTTTATATTCCTGGTACATAAATTCAGCTCCAATAAAGGCAACGGTAGTATGGCCAGAGGGGAATGAAAATTTATTTTTCCTGTTGGGCCGTATAACCAACCTGTTATTTTTTAAAATCTTGGTGATGGTGCCGCCAAAAAGAATCGAAGAGGCTATAAGAATAGACCTGTCCTTAAAATTGTTTTTGCTTTTTATTCCTAAAAAGTCCAGTGCGTAAACAGATATAATGGGAGAATACTGGAGATAATCGTCAATTACTAATGGTGGTCTCTCGTTTTTGGAAATTTTCTCCTGTAAAGAATAATCTATCTCTTTGATCTCCTCACCGTTGATTCCTAGAATACCATATGCCAGAAAAGCCGATGGTATTATTAAGGATTTATAATTTAACCCGGTTTTTTCTTTTAGTGCTATGGAATCTTTCGGGATCTCCTGACTAAAGGCTGCTTGAGTAAGAGTTAAAAGCAGTAGTAATTTAAAAAGCCTCAAAATTTTTATTTTAAGGCCGCTAATCTATTAAACATTTTAATAGGATTGCAATCTAATCTTCAGCAGAAATCAAAAAATTTTAAAAATCTTAGATCGGCTTTCAATATGCTACCTCAAAACCAGCTTGGAAATAAGTTCCTTGCCCATTTCTTCGTTAAGGTTCCTTATGATCTTCTCTTTCCCGTAGCTCAATTCTTCTCTAAGCACAGAAGAACTAAGTTGTACAAAAAGCGTATCGTTCTTTAATTTTATCGCGGTGGTATATTTTTCGATCGCCGGGCCCATCTGGCTGTTCCAGACATCCCTGATCTTTACCTGGTTTAATCCTTTATCCAGTTTATTTTCATCTACGAAACTCTTGAGCAGGTCACCGAGTTTCATTTCTTCATTCTTGCGTCTCTTCTTCATCTTGGCTTAGTAAAGGTTTATATCGTTGGTAGTAGTACTTTTTATTATCCCTGTTTTTCACAACCAGCTCTTCTTCGTCTGCCTCCAGTACTTCTTCTTTCCATTCATCAAAAGGCGTGGAATAGTACAGGATTAGAGTATTATCCTCGATCCTGGCGGTGATCTTTTCTGCATCATTAGAAGCTTTTATAAAACCGCCATCGATCTTTGGTTTTAGTTTTTTTCTGAAACCTATAGAATCGTTGATCTCAATATAATCTATAAACGGACTTAGACTATATTCCATCACAGAATCTTTTTCAATTTCTACCTTTTCGATCTGCCAGTATCCGTTGAGGTGTTTTATCTGCTCCTTTGGATCCTGCTGAGAGCAGGCCGTAATGGCGATAATGGATAGGATTAAGAGAAGTTTTTTCAAAGCTTGAAAATTTTATAAGATTGATTACTGGATTTTACCACTTTTTCGGTTCTATCGGCATGGGTATCGCTCAGAAAGATCTGCCCAAGTTCATTGGTGGCTACCAAAGCCACGATATGAGCCACACGATTTTCGTCCAGTTTATCGAAAATATCATCCAGCAATAAGATCGGGTTCACCTTGCTTATTTCCTTGATGAAATCGAATTGCGCCAGTTTTAATGCGATCAAAAATGACTTCTGCTGTCCCTGGGAACCGAATTTTTTAATGGGGTGACCGGCGATCTCGAAACTCAGGTCATCCTTATGTGTGCCTACAGAAGTATATTGCAGGGCCATGTCTTTCTGCAGGTTCTCTTCTAACAGGTTAGAAAGTGAATTGTCAAAAAGTTGACTCTTATAAATGATCTGAACTTCTTCCTTATTATTGGTTATATCTGCGTAGCGCTTATTAAAGATCGGGATGAACTCTTTCAGGAATTCCTTTCGCTTTTCAAACAGATCCTGTCCCAAACTGCTCAACTGCAGGTTATAAACTTCTAGAGTGTCTCTTTCAAAAGTATTATTGGCGGCGAAATATTTCAGTAGTGAATTACGCTGCGAGGTAAGCTTGGTATACTGTAATAACTTATTCAGGTATACCTGGTCGCTTTGGGAGATCACCCCATCCATGAACTTTCTACGCGTTTCTGAACCTTCTATAATGAGGTCGCGGTCTGCCGGGGAAATAATAACCGTGGGGATAAACCCAATATGATCGCTCACTTTGTCGTAAGCCTTATTATTCCGCTTTATGATCTTCTTCTGGCCCTTTTTTGCACTGGCAAGGATCTTTTCAGATTTACCATTCTTCTCAAATTCGCCTTCAATCACAAAAAAATCTGAATCATGATTTATATTCTGAGAGGTGATCGGGTTAAAATAACTTTTTCCGAAGGAGAGATGATAGATGCTGTCCAGAACGTTCGTTTTACCTACCCCGTTATTTCCAACCAGGCAGTTGATCTTTTCATCGAATTCAAATTCAGCCGTCTTAAGATTCTTGTAATTAAGCAGACTAAGATTTTTTAAATGCATAAATCGCTGTATTTCAGCTGGAATTGGTGAAAAAGGTTCGTATTGAATTGAGTTCCAAAAGGACCCGAAATTATTCAAAAAATACAAATAATTTATCTTTTAATTTTCACAAAAAATTCTATTTTTGCCACGCATTAACAAATTTTTATGGCAACGTATAAGAAAAGAGGATACAAGCCTTCCAATAAGGAGGAAAGAGAACAAACGGCAGAACAGGAATCTACCACTGCAGAAGTTTTTAATACTTTAGATGAAGGAGCGAGTAGAACTGAAACATGGGTAGCCGATAATCAAAAATATATCTACATCATTGTAGGTGTGGCTATAGTTGCTGTCTTAGGATATTTGGGATATAACCGTTTTGTATTAGAGCCGAAGCAAAATGAGGCTGCTAATGAGATGTCTATGGCTCAGGATTATATGGCTTCTGCTTTAAGAGCCAATGGAGCACAAAGTGACTCTTTATATAATCTTGCGTTGAACGGAGGAGAAGGTAAATACGGATTTTTAGATATTATTGATAATTACGGAGGAACAGATGCAGCAAACCTGGCGCATTACAATGCTGGTTTCGCATATCTAAGAACCGGGAAATATCAGGAAGCTATCGAGCAGTTAGAGGATTTTGAAAGTGATGATGAGATCTTTGCTGCTTTGGCAACCGGAGGAATTGGAGATGCTTTCTTACAATTAGAGCAACCAGAAGAAGCTTTAAATTATTATGAGAAAGCTGCTGAAATGAGATCTAACTCATTCACTACTCCTAGATTTTTATTAAAAGCTGCGATCACTGCCATTAAGATTGGCGATGCAGATGCTGCTGAAGGGTATCTTCTAGAGATCGAAGATGAGTATCCTGACGCTCCAGAGGCAGACAAGGTGCCAATTTACCTTGGGCAGGCCCGCGCTATGAAAAATTAAAATATGGCTACAGAAGGTAATAACCTTTCACAATACGATAAAGATACGATCCCAAACGCGAAAGATTTTCGGTTTGGGATCGTTGTTTCTGAGTGGAATGACGAGATCACAGAAGGACTTTTCCAGGGTGCCTTCGATGCATTTATAGAAAACAATGTAAAAAAGGAGAACATCGTAAGATGGAATGTTCCCGGAAGCTTTGAATTGATCTATGGCTGCAAGAAACTCCAGGAGAGTTTTGAGATGCTGGATGCAATTATCGCGGTAGGAAGCGTGATCCAGGGAGAGACCAAGCATTTTGATTTTGTATGCGAAGGTGTAACTCAGGGGATAAAAGATCTTAATATCCAGGGTGATATCCCGGTGATCTTCTGCGTGCTTACAGATAATAATATCGAACAATCCCGCGCTCGTAGCGGTGGGAAGCACGGTAATAAAGGAACCGAAGCGGCTATTGCAGCAATCAAAATGGCACAGCTTAGAAAAGACGCTAAATTCTATAAGGGTTAAAATTCAGTCTTTTAGGTCTTCAGAACGGCATTGTTATTGCTTCCTTTAATAATACCCTGATGCTTCGGATTTTTGAAGCATTTTGAGTAAATTTGGATCAGCAAATAATCTACAGTTTTGAAAATCAATTTTAACAAGATCAGAAAAAATACCAGGTATAACTATACCCCGCGCTATTATAAGGGGAAGGATACCGGTAATATTTATGATTTTGATTCAAAATTCAACAAATACAGAGAGACGACCAACGCGATAGATTTTGGTTCTCATTGGGCTGAGGCCAGAGAGTCCAGCCGAACCAGAGGAAACCGAAGCATTAACCGTCGCGTTATCTATATCATTATAATTTTACTTTTCATTTGTCTGTGGATATTAGATTTTGATTTGTCCATTTTCTCGAATCCCCGTTAAATGAGTAACGTAATACAATTGTTGCCCGATCATGTTGCCAACCAGATCGCTGCGGGTGAAGTGGTGCAACGTCCGGCCTCGGTAATAAAAGAACTTCTCGAAAATTCAATAGACGCAAAAGCCAGCCGTATCCAGGTGGTTATCAAGGATGCCGGTAAATCGCTTATTCAGGTCATTGATGATGGTGTAGGTATGAACCTTACCGATGCTCGAATGAGCTTCGAAAGACATGCTACCTCCAAAATAAAGATTGCAGATGATCTTTTCAGTCTTAAAACCAAAGGTTTTCGTGGGGAAGCTCTGGCTTCTATAGCTGCGATCGCTCACGTGGAACTAAAGACCAGGACTGAAGATGATGAAGTTGGTACCTGCCTGAAAGTGGAAGGTAGCCAGGTGGTTTCGCAGGATGCCTGTGTAACGCCAAAAGGTACCGGTATTAGCGTAAAGAACCTTTTTTATAATATTCCTGCCCGTCGAAATTTTCTGAAGTCAGATAACGTGGAAACACGTCATATCATTGATGAATTTCAAAGAGTGGCGCTGGCACATCCCGATATAAGCTTTTCGCTAACCCATAATGGGAATGAGCTTTTTCAATTGCCCGTGGCTAGTTTCAGACAGCGAATCACCAATATCTTAGGAGGAAAGACCAATGAAAAACTGGTGCCCGTAGAGGAGGATACCGAAATCGTAAAAGTTTCAGGTTTCGTAGGAAAGCCAGAATTCGCCAAAAAGAGCAGGGGAGAACAGTTTTTCTTTGTGAACAACAGGTTCATTAAAAGTCCATATCTTAATCATGCCGTCGTGGCAGCATATGAGGGGCTTTTAAAGGAAAAGAGTTATCCAACTTATTTCCTTTACCTGGAAGTGGATCCTAAATCTATAGATATAAACATTCATCCTACCAAGACCGAGATCAAGTTTGATGATGAACATGCTTTATATGCTATTCTGAAAAGCTCTATCAAGCATAGCTTGGGACAGTTCAATGTTTCGCCCATGCTGGATTTTGAAAGGGATGGTGAACTTGATACTCCTTATGATTATAAGGATAAGGAAGTAAAGGTTCCGGAGGTGGAAGTTGACAGGAATTTCAATCCGTTTCAGGATGAAAGTAGTCCGAAGCCTCAGTATTCTGGAGGTGGTGGAGGTTACAAACGCGACCGGCAACCAGAATGGGAGAGTTTGTATTCGGGAATGCAGTCTGAAACTGAAACCGAAACCGATCTTGACGTAGGGCAGATAGAATTTGAAAGTGAAGAAGTTACTGGTAATCTTTTTGGAGCAAAACAGGAGCAGACAGAAAAGTCTACGTTCCAGGTTCAGAAGAAATATATCGTATCTACGCTAAAGAGCGGTATTTTAGTAATAGATCAGCATAGAGCACATACCAGGGTTTTATATGAAGAACTTTTAAAAAATATAACGGTCTCATCAGCAGTGAGTCAGCAATTGTTATTTCCTTTAAGACTTCAATTTAATCATCAGGAAGTGGAAATGCTGAAAGAGATCAAGGAGTCACTGGAACAAACCGGTTTTATCTTTTCTGAGATCAAGAAAGACGAGGTAGAGATCACGGGGATACCAACCCTTATCGCGGAAAGCGAAGTGGAGATCCTGCTGGAGCAATTACTGGCAGATTTTGAAAAAGATGTTCCCGATAACGGATTTTCTCAAACCGATCTGCTAGCGAAATCCCTGGCGAAATCCATGGCGGTACGCTCAGGAACGCTTTTGAACTCTGCCGAACAACAACATATTGTAAATAGATTATTTGCCTGTAAAGAGCCGGCAGTTAGTCCTTTTAATAAAACAGTGTTCACTACCTTATCGGTCGATGAACTAGATAAAAAATTTGCCTAATGGGAAGAATGACTGAAACCGTAAAGGTTTTATTGATAATCAACGTAATATTCTTTATTGGTAGCCAGTTAATCGGTGAAGTCGCTTACGAGTATTTTGCATTGTGGTTCATTAAAAATCCGAATTTCCAGGTTTGGCAGGTGATCACACATATGTTCATGCACGGCGGATTCATGCATATTCTTTTTAATATGTATGCGCTCTGGGCTTTTGGTAGCCCTATTGAGCAAATGCTTGGACAGAAGAAGTTCATTTTCTTCTATTTTTCTGCCGGGATAGGAGCGGCGCTATTACATACCTTAGTGAACTATTACGGGTATCATACAGGTATCCAGGATCTAATGAATGCCGGGATGAGCATGGCGCAGGTAGATAATTTTCTTTATACCGGAGAATATCCCCAGAGTATCTTAGAGAATGTCTCTATGGATCAGCTTCAAAATCTTTACGGAGCTTTTTCTAATCCAGCCGTTGGTGCTTCTGGTGCTATCTATGGTATACTGGTGGCCTTTGGAATGATGTTCCCGAATGTGGAACTGTTCCTTCTTTTTGTTCCGGTACCAATTAAGGCCAAGTATTTTATTCCCGCTTTAATTGTCTTAGATTTGTTTTCTGGAGTTACCGGTTATTCTATTTTTGGTGGCTCGATCGCGCATTTTGCCCATGTGGGTGGTGCACTATTCGGTTTTATCATGATGTATTACTGGAAAAGGAATCAGTTTAACAATAATCGCTGGTATTGATGAGATCATCAGACAGAATTAGGTATAAGATCCAGACCGCTACGGTCACCGAGAAGCTCATTGCGATCAATGTGCTGGTCTTTATATTGTTCTTTCTGTTAAGAACGATCGCTTATCTTTTCCAACTACCTTCAGACTTTTTACTGGAGTGGTTCGTGTTTCCGAAGGAACCCATGGAATTCTTACTGAAGCCATGGTCTATCATAACCTATTCTTTTTTACATAGCGGGATATGGCATATTCTATCTAATATGTTGATCCTGTATTTTTCAGGTATCTATTTTCTGAACTATTTTTCGCCAAAACGTCTCCTTAATTATTATTTCCTGGGGGTGATCATTGGCGCGCTAGTTTATATGTTAAGCTATAATCTTTTCCCTGCTTTCCAGGGAACCGGGCGTTCCTATCTTATGGGTGCATCTGCCGGGGTTATGGCGGTATTGATCGGGATCGCTTCGCATGTTCCAAATATGCGGGTTAGATTGATGCTTATAGGCAGCGTGAAATTCTGGTGGATCGCGGCATTTTTAGTAGTGCTGGACGTTATCCAGATCCCAATGGGGAATGCCGGGGGACATCTAGCTCACCTTGGTGGAGCAGCGCTTGGATATTTATATACCAATCAGCTTAAGAAAGGCAATGATATAGGGAAGTGGTTCGAAAATTTAATGGATTACGTGGCTTCTATCTTTAAACCCAGGGAGCGCAAAGCTCGAATGAAAACCGTTCATAGAACCGGAAAAACAGCAAAAACTGCCAGGCGTACTTCGACTTCTAAAAGTGTAAGTAAAGACGAAAAACAGAAGAGAGTAGACGCTATACTGGACAAGATTAGCAAAAGCGGTTACGAAAGTTTGAGCAAAGCTGAAAAGGATTTCCTGTTCCAGGCCGGTAAAGAAGATTAAATGAAGAAATTAGGTTTATTCGATAAATTCATATTTATCCTGAATTCCCTCGCGGCGACGGCTTTACTATTTTCATATTTACTGCCACATATTCCTCCAAAATCATTTCCTTTACTTTCGGTATTAAGCCTGGGTGTACCCGTACTAATTATTCTGAATGCTTTATTCCTGGTTTACTGGCTATTCAGATTAAAGCGACAGGTCTTACTTTCTCTTATTGTTCTCTTACTTGGTTATAAATACGTGGCTGGCTTCGTTAGGATCCCGGTTGGTGATGATGAAATAGAAAAGGTATCAGACCTTTCTCTTATGAGCTATAATGTACGTATGTTTAATGCGTATGAATGGACTTCCAGAAAGGATATTCCAGAGAAGATCACCGGGTTCATCAAAGAGAATGATCCTGATATTCTTTGCGTGCAGGAACACTATATTGGGGCGGCAGAACTGGCCAATATCTACCCGTATGAATATGTAAAGCTTAAGGGAAAGAATGCCGAATTTGGCTCTGCGATATTTTCAAAATTCCCTATCATAAACCAGGCTTCGCTGGATTTCCCACATGATGGTAACAACAACGCCATTTACACCGATGTTGTTGTTAATAAAACAGATACGGTCAGGATATTCAATGTTCACTTTCAATCCCTTAATATCAAGCCGGGAATAGATGACTTGCAGAAGGAAGACTCAAAGAAATTATTGGGTAGAATAGGTTATGGTTTTTCGTTGCAGCAGGAGCAGGCAGAGATGTTGATGGAAGAACTTAAAAGATCACCATATAAAACTATTATCGCCGGGGATTTCAATAATACGAGTTTCTCCTATATCTATAATCTTATTAAACAGGATGACAGGTATAAGGACGCTTTCCTTGAAGCAGGCAGTGGTTTTGGTAAGAGCTTTAAACTGAATTATTTTCCGCTGCGTATAGACTTTCTACTGGTTGAAAAGGGGATGAGCATCAATGAATTCAGGAAGTTTGAAATAGACTTTTCAGACCATTATCCGGTACTAACCAAAATTGGGATCTAATTGTTGAGATTCCAGGTAATCCAGGGATGCATTTCCTTCATTAAAAATAAGGTCCAGGATACACAGATTTGGTAAGAAACCCGCTTTAGAATCGAATACCTGGGTGTAATTAGCATTGATCAAACCTTTATTCGTCTTTGCATTCACCAGCTCCCTGTGGTTGATGATATCTTTCGGTTCTAAAATAAATTCGTCAGTCTTTTCGAATTCCCATTCTATTTGAAGACTATCTGCCACGAATTCCATGCATTTATAATTGAAATCCATCAGGAATTTGAATTCCTGGTGATACAAGGGGTAAAGATCATCTTCATAGAACTCAAAGAAAGGAGAGGTCTGGTAGGATGTTTTAAAAGCTCTCCAGTGCTGTGTTTGCCAATCGAATTCATTTTCGATCTGTACATCTTTATATTTCTGGTGCCCCTTTGTCTTCAGACCAAGCGACGAACTATGTCTAATGGGAATATTTAGGGTAAGCTTGCCATTGGCATCGTAGATATACATTCTATTCCTGTAGGTCTGCTTCTGGTAGTTGTCCTCGTTCTCGAAAACTACCTTATCTGCTTCCGCGATCGCGACCCATTGGCTTATTGGCCCAAAATAGGAGGGATGTAATAAAACAGATCTCATAGTTATTAAGCTTCTTCTCTACGTTTCTTAAAGTATTTCCAGCCGAAGAAAATCACCACAATGATCAGGAAATAAGGAAGCAGGGAGGTAGGTTCTCCGTCACCTTTTACGGTAGTGAAAACTCTATCCCATCTTATCTTATCAAACCCACTGGCATTGGAATCCCAGCTCATCCAGATAAAAACAGGTTTCCCTACCACGTGGTTCTCTGGTACATAACCCCAGACACGGCTGTCTTCAGAGTTGTTCCTGTTATCTCCCATTAACCAGTAGTAATTCTGCTTGAAAGTATAGCTGTCTATTGGCCTTCCATTCAGTAAAACCTGGGTGCCATTAACGCTGAGCACGTTATCTACTCCCATTTCATAACCTTCGTAGGTTTCGATGATCTCTTTATAGAAAGGCATGCTTTGTGGCGTAATATCTACGGTTACGCCTTCTTTCGGAATATAAATAGGACCAAACTGATCATTGTTCCAGTTCCTTTTTCCGTCATTTGGGAAAACACCCGGATTTTTAACTCCTACAGAATCAACATATCGCCTTATCGACGCCACATTTGGATGGTTCTTAAAACGCTCAAAGCTTTCATCTGATAATGACTGAATAAAGAAAGCATTGTTATTAGGATTATAGGAGTACCCGTCGGTAATGTCATATAATTTATAAAGGCTTTGCGGATTAAAAGGCTGCCCCTTGGTTTGTCCTATATAAGAGAATTGAGGCTTGGCTCTGTCTGGAAGTTCCAGTTGCTTTCCATTGATATGAACATAACCATCAACTACCGAAAGCGAATCTCCCGGCATTCCCACAGCCCGCTTTACATAATTCGATTTTTTATCTACCGGCTTTTCATAGTGTTTACCTGAGCGGTCAAAGAATTTCCGCACAGTATCCACTGGCCAGTTGAAAACTACGATATCGTTTCTTTCTATATTTTCAAATCCAGGTAACCTTAAATATGGGATCTGTGGTTTGTTCAGATAAGATTTAACTCCAAGAAAGGGAATAGTATCGTGAACCATTGGGAAGGCTACGGCTGTTTGTGGCACCCTGGCTCCATAATGAAATTTGCTTACGAAAAGAAAATCACCAACAAGTAAGGTCTTTTCTAAAGATGATGTTGGGATGGTAAAGGGCTGCATAAAATAGGTATGTACTATCGTAGCTGCAATAACCGCAAAAAGAATAGAGCTTATCCATTCCCCGGCCTCACTGCGAGGCTTAAGATCACGATCTACGATATAAGCATCGCTGGTCGCGTAATTCACGTAATATATGTAAAGTCCCAGTGTTAGTATAACGGCAATGGTTTCTGCTGTTGAATTCCGTCCAAAACTACGAATGGTTTCTACCCAGATCACTGGTATGATGATCAGGTTCACGATAGGAATGAACATCAAGATCACCCACCATTTTGGCCGGTTAATGATCTGCATAAGTACTATCGCGTTGTAAACAGGGATCGCTGCTTCCCAGGCTTTTCTACCAGCTCTTTGATATAGTTTCCAGGTTCCTAGAAAATGAACAACCTGTAATAACAGGAAGAAAATAAACCATTCGGTAAAAGTCATATTTTAGAATCTTTACAGTATAAGGCAGAATTTGCCTTTAATTGTTACATTTTAGTTTTGAAAAAGATCGGCGAGCACATCTTTCATAGTAAATATTCCGGTCTTATCTTTTAGATATTCTGCCGCCACCACTGCACCTAAAGCGAATCCCTGTCTGGATTTCGCGGTATGGGTAATTTCAATTTTGTCTACAGGGGAATCATAAGTTACCGCATGGGTTCCGGGAACATCTTCAATTCTTTTGGCGTAAATAGGAATTTCATCTTCATCTGCATCGTCCAGTTGCCAACCTTTCAATCTGGAATTCTCTTCCAGGATCTGCTGGGCCAGGGTGATGGCCGTTCCGCTAGGAGCATCCAGTTTTTTCGTGTGATGTATCTCTTCTATATCTACCTTATAATCTTCCAGTCCCTGCATCATTTCAGCTAGTTTTTGATTTAACTGAAAAAATACATTCACCCCTAAACTAAAATTAGAGGCGTAAATAAAGGCTGAATTCTCCTCATTACAAATTTTCCTCGCTTTTTCATAATGGTCCAGCCAGCCGGTAGTTCCACTAACAACCGGGATATTATTCTTAAAACAGGTAGTTATGTTCTTGAATGCTGCTTTTGGAATACTAAAATCTATGGCAACATCGATATTCTTATCTTTAAGATCATGATTTTCTATATCATCACTGATCTTTAATACGATTTTATGGCCACGGTTTTCAGCGATCTCCTCGATGGTCTTCCCCATTCTTCCATAACCTAAAAGAGCGATATTCATATTAGAATCTGTAATTAAGTGTAAGTCCGTAATTTGTTTTTCCAGTTAAGGCGTCGAAATCCAGACCTGGTTTTACCGAGAGGTCCTCATCTACATTAAACTGTCTTAAATGCGCCTCTACGTTGGCATCGATAATATTTAAAATATAGACTCCAACCGTTACCAGGATGGAAATCTCTTTGTTTTTCTGAAAAAGTTCCTGCGCCCTTATCAAACCATCTGTAGAAATCCTTTGCACGCCATTAACGGTATATTCATCTTTTCTTCCGGCAAGCCTGTCCTTGTAGGCATTGCGATAACGATCATATTTCTCGTCATTATCCAGGTAGAAATAAATTCCAGTTCCAATCCCGGCATAAGCTATCGGTATCTTCCAGTAACTGCCATTGTAAGCCTGTCCCAATCCGGGTAGCACGGCAGAATAAAATGCTGCTTTCGCGGGAGCAAGGGCATTATAAGGTTCGTAGTCTTTTTCCCTTTGTTCTCTTTTCAGCTCTTTTTTGGATTTCTTTTCTGAAGTCACCAACAGGGAATCCTGCTGAGCTGTTGCCATAGATGCGATCAGTAGAAAAAAGAACAGGAAAAATTTAGGATTACTCTTCACCCCGGATTAATTTTTTGATCCTTTCGAAATCTTCTTCCGAAGAAAATGGGATAGTTAATTTTCCACTACCTTTTTTCGTAACCTTCACATCTACTTTAGTTCCAAGGTATTCAGTGAATTCCTTGATCCCTTTTTTATAGGTTTTTGGAACGCTGACTTTTTTAGTTGCTGTAGATGGCTTTCCGTCAGAATTCAGCTCACGAACCAGTTGCTCTGTTTCTCTAACTGAAAGTGATTTCTGAATGATCTTTTCATAGATATCCAGTTGCTTTTGGGGATCATCGATATTAATGAGCGCTCTACCGTGTCCCATGCTCAGGAAGCCATCGCGCATTCCTGTTTGAATGATCGGGTCGAGTTTTAGCAGCCTCAGGTAATTGGCGATCGTAGAACGGTTCTTGCCAATACGCTCGCTTAATTGCTCCTGGGTTAACTGTATCTCGTCAATTAATCTCTGGTAAGACAGGGAGATCTCAATAGGATCCAGGTCCTGTCTCTGTATATTTTCTACAAGCGCCATTTCCAGGGATTCCTGGTCATTGGCAATTCTTATGTAAGCTGGAATGGTATCCAGGCCAACAAGTTTAGATGCCCTGTATCTTCTCTCTCCTGAAACCAGCTGATATTTATCAAAGTCCAGTTTTCTCACCGTGATAGGCTGAATCACGCCTAACTCACGAATGGAGGAAGCAAGCTCTTTAAGAGATTCCTCGTTAAAGCTTGTTCTTGGCTGAAATGGATTTACTTCTATAGAAGACAATTCCAGTTCAACAATATGGCCAACCAGTTTGTCGGCATTTTTATCCTCTGCAGATTTTATATCATTATCTGGATCTTTCAGTAGGGCTGAAAGTCCTCTTCCCAACGCTTGTTTTCTGGTAGCCTTCGCCATTTGTCTTAATTTTTCTTGATAATTTCATGTGCCAGGCTCAAATAATTGCTGGCTCCTTTGCTTGAAGCATCATAGTTTATGATACTTTCTCCATAACTGGGCGCTTCACTTAAACGTACATTTCGCTGAATGATTGTTTCAAAGACCATTTCGTCAAAATGTTTCTTTACTTCTTCCACAACTTGGTTAGAAAGTCTCAGTCTCGAATCATACATGGTTAATAGCAGACCTTCGATATCCAGTTTGTTATTGTGAATCTTCTGTACACTTTTGATGGTGTTTAATAGCTTGCCTAATCCTTCCAGCGCGAAATATTCACATTGGATTGGGATAATTACAGAATCTGAAGCGGTAAGCGCATTCAGCGTTAATAATCCCAGGGAAGGAGCACAGTCTATTAGTATAAAATCATATTTGTCTCTTAAGGGCTCTATGGCTTTTTTAAGCATAGATTCCCTGTTTTCCTGGTCTACCAGTTCAATTTCGATGGCAACAAGATCTATGTGTGCCGGGATAATATCCAAATTTGGTGAGCTGGTTTGTAAGATCGCCTCTTCGGCTTTTATGGAATGTTCCAGTAACTGGTAAGTACCCTTTTCAACCTCTTCCACGTCTATTCCTAGACCTGAGGTAGCGTTAGCCTGAGGATCGGCATCAATCAATAATATCTTTTTTTCCAGAACCCCAAGCGAAGCAGCAAGGTTCACAGATGTTGTGGTTTTACCCACGCCTCCCTTTTGGTTGGCAATAGCAATGATTTTACCCATTAAAAATGTATGATTTTTGAAAGGTAAAAATACAATTTATTATAGGTTTAGAAAATGAAATTGTTAACAGCTTCTAAAGAAAAACCGGTATTTCCATAGTTAGATGGAAATACCGGTTTTAAAGATTGTTCATAAAAAATATAAACCTCTTTTTTAGTTTGCTGATTCTTCAGTTTCAGGCATTAGAACTCCTAAAAGATAATTGTCGTTCAGGTATTTTTCGGCCATTTTCTGCAGGTCGTCAGCTTCAAGCTCTTCAACCATATCGTTGTAATCCTTGATCTCAGAAAGGTCGTAATTCTCGCTATCGGCTTTTTCCAGCTGATCTATCCAGAATTTGTTTTCCTTAAGCTTTTCTTTACGCTGTAGTTTAAAGGTTTCCTTAACCTTGGCAAGATCTTCTTCGGTTGGACCGTTTTCTCTAATCTTTTCCACTTCAGCTAAAGCCGCCTCGGTAAGCTTCTCTACATTTTCAGGACCACATGGGAAACCTATGGAGAAGTTATAGCTTTCGTAAGGGATCTTGGACATATTTCCACGAGCGCCTACACCATAAACTCCACCTTCTTCTTCACGTAATTCTTCAACCAGTTTAATGGTCAATACCTCACCAAGTGCAGTTAACGCAAGATCATCTTCTTCGTCATATTCAGTTTCCCCGTTCCAGATGATGCTCACACGACTTTTTGGATCTGTACCTTTATATACCGTTTTTTCCCTGTAAGAATCTGTTTTTTCACGGAAAGCTGGTTCTTTATAATCTTCTTCAGAATTAACCGATGGCAAGCTGGCAATATATTTCGCAGAGAAATCCTTTAATTTCTCTTCATCGATGTTTCCTACAAAGTAGAAGGTGAAATCTGAAGCATCGCTAAATCTTTCCTGGTACTTTTCATATGCAAGGTCGTAATCCATTTCATCGAACTTCTCTGGAGTAGGGAAGCCTACATATCTCGGGTTGCCTTCATTTCTGAATTTACCAAGTTCATTCTGAAAATAGAAATTAGGATTAGACATCAGGTTGCCTAAGAAGTTCTTTTGCTTGGTTGCGAAAGAATTATAAGCTTCTTCATCTTTATTTAAGTCTGTAAAATAAAGGTGTATCATTTGCATCATGGTCTCAAAATCCTTCGGAGTAGTGCTCCCATTGAAACCTTCAGAATAAGTAGCGATACCAGGTCTTACGTTTACGATTTTACCGCTCATCATTTTGTTGAGCTCATTCTTATCCAGACCTCCAACTCCAGCTTCGGTTAATCCGCCATTGGCAAATACGGTAGACTGGAATTCCTCATCTGAATAAAGAGAAGTACCTCCTTTGCTATAAGCTGAAAACAGGATCTCATCATTTTTGAAATCTGTCTTTTTGTAAACCACTTTTGCGCCGTTGCTAAGTATGAGCGTATTAAAACCAAGCTCTTCGTTGGTCTTTATCTCCTTAATGCTTCCGGCAGCAGGCATTTCGGTGATCAGGTTTTCACGAACTTCTTCATAAGAATATTCGGCGATCTCTGAATTTTCCACCTCTTTTAATACCGCCAGAACTTCTTCTTCGGTTACTTTTTTGATCGATTCCTTAGCAGGACCTGTTAGCACGATAACCCTGTTCTCATCATGAATAAAGTCATTGATAAGCGCGTTGATGTTATCAAGACTTATATCATCCAGGTTTTCTTTAGCGAACTCGTAAGTCCATTCAGTTCCCGGGATCGGTGAATTTTCAAGGAAATTATAAACGTATTGATTCACAAGACGGTTACTTTCCTGCTTATCACGATCCTTATACTGCTTTTCCAGCCTGGCTAAATATTCCTGCTTGGCGCGTTCAAATTCATTCTGATTGAAACCGTATCTTTTTACTCTTTCATTTTCTGTAACCAGAGCTTTTAAAGCAGTTAGCTGGTCATTTTCACCGGTCATGGCAAATGACTGATAAGCGTCCTTTAAAGGAGAGAAAGTTCCGCCATAATAAGAATATCCGTAAGTGAAAGGTGGAGTAGGGCTGTTAGCCAGCTCTTCCAGCCTGTTATTGATCATCGTTGAGAACATATTCTGCTCCAGTTGCTCCTTATAATCGTCTATGGTAACCACATCCTTGGCTTCATCCATATCCTTATAATAGATCTGAACCCTGCTGAAGTTAGCTTCAGGATCTGATGCTATGGCTACGAAAGTCTCTTCGTGGTTAGGAACTCCATACTCTTTTCTTTCCACCGGATTTTCTCTGGCTTCAAGATTTGAAAAATGAGATTTTATCTTTTGTTCGATGGTTTCTACATCCAGGTCTCCCACAGCGATTACGGCCATTAAACCAGGTCTGTACCAATCTTTGTAATAACTACGGATGGTCTCATAATCTGCATTTTCGATAACTTCTTTTTTACCAATAGGCAATCTTTCAGCATATCTTGAATTATACATAACCTTAGGCAGGTATTCCTGCATCATGCGCTTATCTGGACCAAGACCTAGACGGTATTCTTCCATTACCACTCCACGCTCGCCGTCGATAGCTTCTTCGGTTAAAAGCGCGTTATGTGCCCAGTCTTCAAGAACAGTAAATCCACCCTCAAGTTTTTCTGGATCATCACTCGGGATCGGTAAAATATATACCGTCTCATCGAAACTGGTATAAGCATTCAAATCTGCGCCGAATTTAACTCCAATACTTTGCAGGTAGTCTACCAATTCATTTTTCTCAAAGTTTTTGGTGCCATTGAAGTTCATGTGTTCAATGAAGTGGGCAAGACCTTGTTGTTCATCGGTTTCCAGTATAGAACCCGCTTTTATGGCAAGTCTTAATTCTAGTTTGTCTTCCGGTTTCCCGTTGTTTCTAATGTAATAAGTAAGTCCGTTGTCCAGCTTACCAATTTTAACATTGGGATCTGTCGGGATCTTTTCTGCTTTTTTGGTTTGGGCAAAAGCATAATTAGACACAACCAGAAATAATACCCATAGGGTACTGGTAAAGTAATTTTTCATAAAATTTTATATAGGTGTTACTAAATATGGCTGTAAGATATAGTTTTTGAGAAAGATTCTCATAAAACTGAGCTTTTTTTAATGAAAAAATTTAACGGTATCCTGTAAAATAAAAACCGGACCAATTCCTGGTCTTTTCAGGATTTGGTCCGGTCTTTATAAAATGATATTTTTTAACTAGCCGTTCATCTTAGACTTGATCATATTTTCAAGCATATCCCACATTTCTTCAGGAACTGCTTCTAGTAAATTGAACTGTCCGGCGCCTTTAAGCCATTCACCACCATCTATGGTAATAACCTCTCCATTTACATACGCTGAAAAATCTGAAACCAGGTATGCAGCGAGGTTCGCCAGTTCCTGGTGATCACCAACTCTTTTTAAAGGTACTTTCTTAGCAAGATCGAATTTCTCTTTCAGGTCACCCGGAAGAAGCCTATCCCAGGCACCTTTAGTTGGGAATGGCCCTGGAGCGATCGCGTTCGACCTAATTCCGTATTTAGCCCATTCAACAGCTAAAGACCTGGTCATGGCCAAAACGCCGGCTTTTGCCGTTGCACTAGGAACAACATAGGCAGAACCTGTCCAGGCATAAGTGGTCACGATATTGAGGATCGTCTTATTTTCTTCTTTTTGATCTATCCAGTGTTTACCAAGAGCCAGGGTACAGTTCTTACTTCCTTTTAATACGATATCGATGATAGTATCAAAAGCATTGGCGCTCAATCTTTCGGTAGGAGAGATGAAGTTACCTGCGGCGTTGTTCAATAGGATATCTACTGATCCAAATTCTTTTACCACTGCATCGCGCATGGTTTCTACCTGGTCATAATGTCTAACATCACATTGTACCGGGAAACATTTCCCACCGGTCTCTTCCTCGAGTTCCTTGGCCGTATTCTCAAGCTTCTCAATATTTCTTGAGGTGATCGCTACTTTAGCGCCAAGTTCAAGAAAATATTTGGTCATTGATTTTCCAAGTCCGCTACCTCCACCGGTAACGATAATATTCTTTCCTTCAAGAGCATCGTCCCGAAGCATTTTCTTTTTTAAATCCATATTGCTGGTTGGTTTTTATTCGTCGATTAATATTTCTAACAATTGTATTGCCGCATCACTGATCTTGGTACCCGGACCAAATACAGCAACTGCACCGGCATCGAAAAGGAACTCATAATCCTGTGAAGGGATAACCCCTCCAACAATTACCATGATATCTTCCCGGCCTAATTTCTTTAACTCTTCAATCACCTGGGGCACCAAAGTTTTGTGTCCTGCAGCCAGCGAAGACACTCCCAGGATATGTACGTCATTTTCCACGGCTTGTTGCGCAGCTTCGGCTGGAGTCTGGAATAATGGGCCAATATCCACATCAAAACCAAGATCGGCGTAACCGGTAGCAACTACTTTTGCTCCACGGTCGTGACCATCCTGTCCCATTTTAGCGATCATGATCCTTGGTCTTCGACCTTCCATTTCGGCAAACTTGTCTGCCATCTCCCTGGCTTTATTAAATGAGCTGTTATCTTTCATTTCTTTTGAATATACTCCGCTAAAGGATTGAATTTTCGCCTTGTACCTTCCGTATACATCTTCCAGAGCATCACTTATTTCACCAAGACTTGCTCTTTCTCTGGCAGCTTCTACAGCCAGGGCCAGTAAATTAGCATTTTCTTCTTTAGCGGCTTTTCTTAGGTTTTCCAGTGCTTGCTGAACTTTCTCCTCATTCCTTTCAGCTCTTATCTTTTTAAGCCTGGCCACCTGCTGTTTTCTTACTGTCTGGTTGTCTACTTCCAGGGTAACCAACTCGTCTTCTTTTTCGAGGCGGTACTTATTTACTCCCACGATCACATCGGTCTCACTGTCTATTCTCGCTTGTTTTCTGGCGGCAGCTTCCTCTATCCTCATTTTCGGAATTCCCGCTTCGATAGCCTTGGTCATTCCGCCCAGCTCTTCAACTTCTTCAATTAGTTTCCAGGCCTGTTCTGCAATTTGTTCCGTTAATTTTTCAACATAGAAACTTCCTGCCCATGGGTCAACAGTTTTCGTAATATTAGTTTCTTGTTGCAGGTATAATTGGGTATTCCTGGCGATCCTTGCGGAAAAATCTGTAGGTAGAGCAATTGCTTCATCCAGTGCATTGGTATGCAAACTCTGGGTTCCGCCAAAAGCCGCTGCGGCAGCTTCAATGCAGGTTCTCGCGACATTATTGAATGGGTCCTGTTCTGTTAAGCTCCATCCACTGGTTTGGGAATGCGTTCTTAAAGAAAGAGACTTTGGGTTCTTTGGGTTGAACTGTTTTACCAGTTTTGCCCAAAGCATCCTAGCCGCACGCATTTTCGCGATCTCCATAAAATGGTTCATCCCGATTGCCCAGAAAAAGGAAAGTCGAGGAGCGAAACTGTCAATATCCATTCCTGCATCCAGACCTTTTCTAATATATTCCAATCCATCAGCCAGGGTATAGGCCAATTCGATATCGCAGGTAGCACCGGCTTCCTGCATATGATATCCGGAAATACTGATACTATTGAATTTCGGCATATTCTGAGAGGTATACTCAAATATGTCTGAAATGATCTTCATAGAAGGAGTAGGAGGGTAGATGTAGGTATTTCGCACCATAAACTCTTTCAGGATATCATTCTGAATAGTCCCTGAAAGCATTTCGGGTTTTACTCCCTGTTCTTCGGCAGCGACTATATAGAAAGCCATGATAGGAAGCACCGCTCCGTTCATGGTCATGGAAACCGACATTTTATCCAGTGGGATCTGATCGAAAAGGATCTTCATATCCTCTACAGAATCTATGGCAACTCCGGCTTTTCCAACATCGCCTACCACACGGTCATGATCTGAATCATATCCCCGATGTGTTGGAAGATCGAATGCTACCGAAAGTCCTTTCTGTCCGGCAGCTAGGTTTCTACGATAAAAAGCATTGCTTTCCTCAGCGGTGGAAAATCCTGCATACTGCCTTATGGTCCATGGTCTGCTTACATACATAGTGCTGTACGGTCCACGCAAATAGGGTGGGATCCCGGCAGCAAAATTGAGATGTTCAGCTTCAGATATATCTTCTTTGGAATAAGAGGTTTTAATCTCTATTTCCTCAGGTGTTTTAAAAGTTTCCTTTTCCGCTTCAGGTTTTCTATTGGGGAACTCCTTATCGGTAAGGCTTATATTTTGAAGATCTTTGCGTTGCATAAATCTTAATTTTGTTGAGTTGGCTGGCTTTGTTTCTCTTCTTCTAATCTCTTCTGCTCACTGTCTTCGCTAAGCCGTTTTTCCAGTATAGGTTCGATTAAAGTTTTTCTTGGATTTTTTTTCAGGAATGGATAGAGTTCGATATCCTCCCGCATTCTATCCTGGGGGTTTTCGAACTTATTGGTTCCGATTAAAACAAGTTCTCCATTATTGTATTTCTCCTGTTCTAAAGCAGCGCTTTCTTTTATTTTCTTCTGAATGACTCCAGATTTCAATTCTTTCAAAAAGCCTCCGCCTTTTTCAATATCCTTGAAAATATCCAATGCTTTTTCGGCCAGTTGTTTGGTCAGGGTTTCAATATAATAAGTGCCCTCAGCAACATTGCCAACCTTATCCAGATAACTCTCATTTCTCATGATAAGCAACTGGTTTCTAGCAATGCGGTCTCCAAATTCATTGTCTTTATGATAAATGGCATCATAAGGCATGTTGTAAATGGCATTAGCTCCTCCCAGGATCGCGCTCATACTTTCGGTAGTAGTACGTAGCAAATTCACATTATAATCATATAATGTTTTGGTTCGCTTGGTTGGTTGGGCAACGATATGGCATTCAGTATTGAATCCGAATTCCTTAGCTACCGTCGCAAATATCCATCTAAGCGCTCTGATCTTGGAGATCTCAAAGAAATAATCTGAGCCTACTGAAACTATAAATTGAAAGGTGAATTTTGATCTTTTTTCCTCTGAAAATCCAAGTTGATCCAGGTGATTTAAATACTCAGAGACATGGGCAATGGAGTAGGCCAGTTGCTGAGGAATATTTGCTCCTGCATTTTGATACAATCCCAGGTCTATACTAACTACCGATTCTAAATTTGAAGAGTTCTTCAGGATCTTCTCAAATTCTGAATGGTCTGCTTTAAGGTTGTTAAACCAGTTTCCAGATCTGGCCAGTTTCCCGATGATATCGGTCTGGAGGAATACCTTGTAATCTTTCCCTACTAAAAATTCATTCAATTTCTGAATATAATCCGCATCAAGAAATTCCGGTTTTAAATAGACCGTGATCTCTGCGGGAAGATCATTAAAAAGTTCAGCGAAATCGATTTCTTTAGAGGGTAAAATAAACCATATCGCCTCGGTTCCTTTTTGCAATCTATCCAATGCCTTTTTATTGGCAGCTTCAGCAGAAGAAACATATATTTTTTCACAATTATTCCAGTGAGCCGGATTGGAAACCTGCAGGGTTTCCTGCACATCCTCTGAAGAATAAAATGGTTTGATGTCTATGCCGTGGAGGGTTTTCGTGACCAGTTTTTCATTATAATCAGCACCCTTAAGATCGGCCTGGATCTTTTGTTTCCATTGTTTTGCAGAAACTTCTTCAAATTCCTGAAATAACAATTGTTTCATTCTCGTTGGTTTTGGTTGGAAAGCTTCGCGAAATCTTTAATCTATAGTGTCATATTCTATGATATAGATGTCTTCATTAGGCCTTTTCATATAATATTTTTGCCTGGCGAACTTTTCAAGTTCCACCGAATCCTGAAGTTTTTCTATGACCGCTTTATCTTTCGCGATTTCCTTTTGATAATATTCTTTGTTGTCCTGCAATTCGTTTATTTCCTGATCGAGTTCATGATGGATAAACCATGAATTGGTGTCCAGGAAGAACATCCATCCCGCGAATACGAGACTTATCAGCACATATTTATTGCTAATAATTCTGAACCAGGATTTTTTACGCAGGTCTTTAAATTTCATACGCATTAAAGATACAAAATTAGCTTAAGCGATCTTTAATAATGGTTTGAACGATATCAACAGCCACTGTATTGTAACGATTGGTCGGAATAATAATATCTGCAAACTCTTTGGTTGGTTCAATAAATTGCTGGTGCATAGGTTTTAGCGTAGTTTGATAACGCCAAAGTACTTCCTCCAGGTCACGGCCCCGATCTGCGATATCACGTTTTAATCTACGTATCAATCTTTCGTCACTATCTGCATGAACGTAGATCTTGATGTCAAAAAGCTCACGGATCTCTGGATGAGTAAGAATAAGGATACCTTCTACGATCACTACCTTTCTTGGTTGGATCTCTATAAATTCTCCGGTACGGTTATGCTCTTTGAAAGAATAAACCGGTTGTTGAATGCTTTTTCCAGATCTCAAGGTTTCCAGATGCTCTCCTAAAAGATCGAAATCTATAGATTTCGGGTGGTCAAAATTGATCTTTTTCCTGTCTTCAAAACTTAGGTGGGTAGTGTCCTGATAGTACGAATCCTGCGAGATCACATCTACTTCCTCGTGTTTCAACTCGTCTATGATCTGATTTACAACCGTGGTTTTTCCGCTACCGGTTCCTCCGGCAATACCAATTATAAGCATGTTCCTGAAATTTGGGCAAAGGTAATATTAGTTTTAAAAAACTTTTGAAGATACCTTGATCAATTTGTAGAAAATAGGATTACAGGAAAATAAAAAAACCGAACTGTTTAGCAGTTCGGTTTATATAAAAATAACATGTGTAATTATTATTCCTTCTCCTGGACGGCAGCAACCTCTTCTACGGTTACCATATCCTTGATGTTATTACTCCAAGAGTTCATCACATAGTTCATGGCGTCTGCAACTTCCTGGTCGCTTAGACCCATTGGCGTCATGATATTATCATATTTTTCACCGTTCACTTCAATTGGTCCCTGCATGCCGTATTTTACACCCCTGATGCTTTCCTCTCTTTTTTCGGTAAGCCAGTTAGAGCCGTCAAGTGGGGGATAGGTGCCGGCAATTCCTTTTCCGTTTGGTAAGTGACAGGTTACGCAAAGTTCATTGTAGATCTTTTTACCTCTCTCAACACTTGCCGTTAGCGGAGTTTTCTCGCTGGATTTTTCCGAAGAAGGGATCACATAAGATTCTTCTTCTGAATCTTTTTCTTTTTTGTCAGATTTACAGGCTACCATGGCTGCAGCCAGTCCAAATACAAATAACAGTTTTCTCATATTATTGTTTGTTAGTTAGTTTTGCGATTCCTTTACCTTCTATGGCAACATAGATATTACCATCGGGACCCTGTCTTACATCTCTCATTCTTCCAGAGTCTTCAAGCAATTTAGTTCTTTTTTTGATTTTCTTACCATCTAGTTCTAAAAGTTCCAAATATTGAAATTTCAAAGATCCCACTAACAGATTTCCTTTTAATTCTGGGAATTTATCTGAAGTTACATAAGCAAATCCGCTTGGTGCGATAGAAGGTAACCAGTAGAAAATAGGATCTTCCATACCTGGTTTAGATCTCTCTTCGGTAATTGGAGTACCGTCATAATTTTCCCCATAGGTTACAACCGGCCAGCCATAATTCGCTCCTTTTTTAACTACATTGATCTCATCACCTCCTTTAGGACCATGTTCATGTACCCAGATCTCATTGGTTTCAGGATTAAAGATCATTCCCTGTGGATTACGATGGCCATAAGAATATATAGCTTCAACAGCATTTTCCTGTCCTACGAAAGGATTACTGGAAGGCACACTGCCGTCATCATTTAATCTGTACACTTTACCATTGTCACGAGTAATATCCTGTGGATTCACATCACGTGCTCCACGCTCCCCGGCGCTGAAATAAAGATAACCTTCATTATCGAAGGCGATCCTTGAACCAAAATGCTGACCCTTGGTGGTATTTGGTGAAGCTTTATAAAGAACTTCCTTGCTGGTTAATTTATCACCCTCAAGTTTTGCTCTCATAAGAGCGGTATTTCCGCCATCACCTTCTCCTTCTTTTGAAGAGTAAGTAAAATAGATCCATCCATTACTCGCATAATCTGGATGAAGTACTACGTCCAGTAATCCGCCTTGACCACGGTCATATACATCTGGCGCACCCTGGATTTTCGTTTTCTTGCCGTCTTTAAAGTGAATGATCTCACCTTTTTTCTCGGTGATAAGCATGCTTCCATCAGGCATGAAAGTAAATCCCCATGGAATGTCAAGGTCCTCAACCACCAATTCATAAGAATATTTATCTGAACTTTCGGCGTCTATTGGGTCAGGGACATCGGTTGGTTCCTGAGTTTCTTCAGTAGATTGATCTGCATTTTCTTCAGTTTGAGCGGTTTCTGGATTATTTCCATTTTCACCACAGGCAATGAGACTTAAAGCAAGTCCCGATACCAATAAAATTCTTCTCATAGCAATAAATTAAAGGCTTAAATAAGTATTATGTGAACTAAGATATAAAAAATTAAAAGTTTTCATTGTGGGAGATTAATAATTCTTATATTTGCCGCCCAATTATGGTTGAAAAGCCATTTCGGGGTGTAGTACCTCGACAAGCTCGGCACAGGCTCCGCCCGGTTTCAAGCTTGAGGAAGGATTCAAAATTTTGAATTTTGAATAAAAAATATTGAATGAATTGCGAAAGCAAATTCGGGGTGTAGCGTAGCCCGGTTATCGCGTCCCGCCTGAAGCGGGAAGGCCGCCGAAACGTAAGACTTAAAAGATGTTTGTTTACATTCTTTATAGTGAAAAAAGTTCTAGATATTATGTAGGTCAGACTGCAGATATCGATGAAAGATTAAAAAGACACAATTCAGGGAGAGTGAATTCTACTAAAAGTGGATACCCCTGGAAAATTGTTTTGCAAATTGAAGTTGATAATCGCTCTGAAGCTATGAATTTGGAGAAAAAGATTAAAAAACGAGGAGCAAAACGGTATATTGATGACCATCGGGGTGTAGCGTAGCCCGGTTATCGCGCCTGCTTTGGGAGCAGGAGGCCGCAGGTTCGAATCCTGCCACCCCGACTTAAAGCCTTGCATTTTTATGTGAGGCTTTTTTTATTTCTGAAAAAAATGTGAAGGTTCTCCCGAAGCTTAGGGACTGCCACCCTGAGCATACAAATCCAACCACATGGTGTGATTGGATTTTGATGGGTAACAATACCAAACTCAGGATCATGCAGGTACTAGAATTAATAAAAAGAGAAAGCCTATCGATTTTTGACAGGCTTTCTTCTTTCTGATATTCGATCTTATCGCTATAGGCCTAAACTTAAATATCCTTTTTTCTGAAGTTCGAAGTTATAGAGAATCCCATTTTCGACGATTTTTATGTCTGAAGGAACTTTTTCAATATCCACTTCAAATTTATTTAGGGAAAAGCCACAGGCTACCAGTTGAACTCCGATCTTATCTGATATGGTTCTGAATTTGTCGATCTTTTCTGGCTTGGTAATATCCTCAATAGTTTTTCCACAAATGATTACCTGGAATTCCCCGAATCTGTCCCCATCTTTCTCTTTCAGCTTTTCAGCCGTTAGTAAGATCGGTTTCAATTGGGGAAGCTTTTTTGTGAGTACAACATAGTTATATGAACTGTCACGTTGGGCCTTTGCTTCATTTCCTGCAAAGACACTTAGTAAAATTATAATACTGCTATAAATAATCGTTTTCATTCTATTTGATTTTAAAAAGTTGATCGGTGTCGTTCATTACAAAAAATAAAAGACCACCAAGAATTGCTATGTTTTTGAAAAGTGGTCCAAGCGTGTTTATCTGACCCACCTGAACAGAAAGCGTTATAGGGATTAATACTAGTAGTAATACGATTGCCGCCCACCGGGTTTTATATCCTATAAGAAATAGAAAACCTGCTGCCAGCATTACGATCCCGGAGAGGATTACCAGCCATTCGGGATCACCAAAGAAATAGGCAATTCCCTTAAAACTGGCTTGTTCAAGCCTGCGGACAGTTTTCTCTGTATTCAACAAGTGGTTTCCACCTGCCACGAGAAAAATACCGCTAATAAGGATTCGCAATAACTGTATGGAACGACGATTAATTTGGATCTTATTCGTCATTATGCGTGATTTAAATTAGTAAAAGTGATGAAGCACCTTTCAGGATAGCTTCAGTAAATTGAGGATGGTTCACGCAATTTTTGGAGGAGGAGAATGTTGCTCAGGATAGAACAGGTAGTTATTTGAAATAATACCCAGCTTTTTCAAAGAAATTTGTGTATGAAAAGCTATGGACCATTCAAAAGGAACTTTATTATAATAAGAATTGCATAAATGAGCTATTTGAAATATCTGGTGGTGAGCTGTTGTATCCTTACCAGAAAATGAAGGTTTTTTGCTCTCTGTGGCTCTCTTTTTCTTACAATTCGGGTTCACGATCGTTATGCTTCCTTCAGAGATCACATTCAGTAAATGAGCCTCAACGATTATCAGTTTTCCCAGGAAGAGAAAGATTAGTGAAGTTGATATAATGATCCTGGTTAGCATGGAAGCGAATATAAATTTTCCTCAGCGGGTTGAATGTAACCTAGGTTACTAAAAGTTGATGATAAAAAAAGGCCATTTAATTAAAAATAGCCTTACATTTTTATTTGAGGCTTTTTTATTTCAAAAAAATACGCAGGATCTCCCCAGGCTTCGGGATTGCCTTTTAAGGCTTAAGATTTGATATTTCTTTTTAGTAAAGGATAAAAAAAACCCTCAACTGAATTGTTGAGGGTTCTAGGTAATTTAAGGGCTAATTAAAACTAGTTCTGATCAGACGGGCTTAAATTTGGATTCGCGTTGATCTCTGCCTGTGGAATCTTAAAGATCCAGTCATCATTCACAGATGGTTTCTCGATCTGGTAAGCATCCTGGTAAAGAACCTCTGAAGCTCCCGAACCTCCATCGGCCGCATGGTCTATACCTTGATCCCATCTAATGTGATTGGTGTATCCAAAACCTTCACCCCATAATTCCAATTTCCACTGGAACTTAAGATGCTCGAAGAATGCATCTTCTGAAGCAAAATCATCACTCCATGCACTGTCTCTTGCCTCGGCAAGAGGTCTTAATGCTTCAATAGCTCCGTTAAGATCACCCATCATTAGCTTAGCTTCCGCTTCGATAAGATACATTTCTGAAGCGCGCATATAGATAACATCATCTGGATCGATGGTACCTGGATTTGCCTGCTTTAATTTGAAATGCATATATGGATGCGTATTATGGCCGGAAACAAGCCCATAGGTGCCTTTGATTTCAGCAATCGCAGCATCGAATTCCTCTTCTGAGGTGTATAGTGGATTTGTGTTATTCGCCCATCCACCATTACCATTGGCAGCTGAAGTATTCGAGTTAGGTGCATCCGGTAGGAATACATCCCCTCTATAATCTGTTTCAGGAATGGCATCTACCAGTCTTCTATCGGCGATCTTTGGGTTATTTCTAATCTGGCTACCATTAAAGGTATTGCTAGCCAGGTAAAAATATGATCTAAAGAAGGTTGTTTCAGCCTGGATTACATGGCTACCCCAGATCACTTCTGAAAGATTGTTAGAGTTGAATCCAGATTTCCAGTCATCCTCTCCAAGTAGAGCATAACCTTCTCTTGCTTTCTGAGCAGCATCAACTGCTGTAGCCCAATCTCCTTTAGATAGTGCCCATCTCGCTTTTAAGCCATAAGTCACATCGATGTTTAGTTGAGATTTAGCTTCCGGGCCACCACCAGATCTTGGTGCACCAGCTTCAAAAGCAGCGATAGCTGATTCCAGGTCCTGACCAATTTGATCGTATACCTCAAGAACACTTGATCTTGGCTCACTGGTAAATGGAGATTCAGAAGAGAATAATAAAGGTACTCCTGGATCTGAAGAAGGATCTCCAATTAAATAACCTTTTGCAAAATGCTGAACTAAAGAAAGATAAGCATAGGCTCTGTAAGTGTAAGCCTGTCCAAGAATTGAATTCAATTCCGGAGTTTCAGTAAAATCACCATTGGTGATTCCGTTAATCAGCAAATTGGCATGCAGGATAATGTTATAACGGTGATACCAAAGCAGCTCTACCGTTAGAGAGGTTGGCTGGGTATGCTCATTCCATTGCATCGCAGAACGCCACGAAAGGTTATTAGCGTTAGCAGAGTGAATGAGGTCTCCGGTTAAATTATCTCCAAGCGGCACCCAGTAATGGTTGTTCGCCCTGGCGGTGTTACCACCCGGAAATACCGTTTGAGACTGAGAATATAAACCACGGTGAATCCCGTTAAGTACAAGCTGCATGTTTTCTTCGTTGGCCAAAGCGTCTGATGCAGAGATAGCATCAGTTGGTGTTCTTTCGAGAAAATCCTCACTACAGGATGTGATCGATATCGCAAATAATATCAGAACACAGTATTTAAATTTATTTATCATAGTTGTATTTTTTTATCGATTAGAAGGAAAGATTAACACCAAGTGAAACAATTCGTGGCGGAGAGAAATCGTCTCCAGGAGGAGTTCCGGCAAGGTTATATTGTGGATCTAATCCATTTCTTTCACTACTTAAATATAAGTTTTCTCCTGTTACTGAGACACGTAGATTGTCCAGTCCAAGGGAATCGGTCGTATTCCTGCTGAAGTTATAGCCGATGTTTACGTTTTTCAAGGCCCAGAATGAAGCGTCTGTTAAGAATCTGTCAGATTGTGTACGAACCAGGTTTGGATTTCCATTCTCTAATCTTGGTACATCTGTAATATCTCCAGGCTCTCTCCATGCTCTTAGGATATCTGGGTGAAGTGAACTTCCGTAGCTACCACTATGCATTAATCCTGAGTAAGCGTTATCTAAAACAGATCCTCCAACACCATAGGTGATAAGGAAGTCAAGGTTAAAGCCTTTGTAGCTGAAACTATTGGCTACCGAACCTAAAAGATCTGGAATTGAGGAATCTCCGGTGTAAGCCTGCTGAGTTTCCTGCCAGTCATTTGTAGTTGCGATATTTCCGTTTTCATCAAGAACAGGTACGCTTTCACCGTTTTCATCATCTTCATACAATAAGAATAACTGATCTCCAGTTTCAGGATCTACTCCAGCAGTTCTTAAAAGGAAGAAGTCGAATCTTGAACGACCTTCAGCCCATCTTTTGCTACCGTTGATAAATGGATCTGGTAACGAGGTGATCTCATTCTTAAAGGTAGAAGCCTGTAAGGTAAGGTTCCAGTTGAAATCATTTCGGTTTAGAAGGTTTGCCGTAAGAGCCATTTCCCAACCTGAGTTGTACATGTCTCCAAGGTTTACAGGAACCTGGTTCAAACCATTACTCAATGCAATCGGAAGATTATAAAGAAGGTCGCTAGAGTTTTTCTTGTAGTATTCCACAGATCCTTCAAGGAAATTGTTGAAAAGAGCGAATTCCAATGCTACATCAAAGTTTTCAATAGTTTCCCATTGCAGGTTAGTGTTTCCAATGTCTGTAAACAGGATGGCAGGATTTGCCGCATTAGAAGTAATAGTAAACCTCGCCTGAGACAGGTAGCTGTCTAAAAGGTCATCGTTACCTACTTCACCATAGGATCCTCTAAGTTTTAATTTATCGATAAAAGAAACATTATCCATAAATCCTTCCTGGTCAATTCTCCAAGACGCTCCTACAGAGTAAAAATTACCCCATCTGTTATCCATGTTAAAAACAGAAGAACCATCTCTTCTCACAGAAGCACTTAAATAATACTTGTCTTTGAAGTTATAATTTGTTCTAAGGAAGTAACCTTCGATCGCCTTATCAAAAGTAGCTCCATCAAGATCTACGATATTAGAGAAGTTTGCGAATTCATAGATTCCGTTCGCAGCCTGAATAGTAGCAAGACCTTCTAAATTAGAGATAGTTCTTTCGAAGCTTTCATGACCAGCTGTGATATCCAGATTGTGATTTCCAAAGCTCTTGTTATAGGTTAAGATCTGGTTGAAGTTTTCAACTTCACGTCTTGCACGATCTTCACTTAAACGACCATCTGGCTGGGCATCACCAATGATAGCGTTTTCATATTCTCTTTCCCATAATTCGTTGATATCACGACCATAATTCAATCGAATATTCAATCCATCAAGAATTTCAAAATCTCCAAATAACCTTAAACCATAAGTGTTATCCCTGTCTCTTTCGTTGTTTAGCACAAGTTCCTGAATCGCGTGACGTCCCTGATTGATAGGTCTGGATCCAATATTGTATTCCGCGTAACCTTCACCATTGTCATACACTGGATTTCCGAAGTTGTCTAAAACGATATTTCCATCCAGGTCATTTACATAAACCGGATAAACCGAACCTACTCCTAAAGCAAATCCGAATGGGTTAACAATACTTCCTGTTCCTGCTGAACTTGGACCTCTTGCCTCAGAAATAGCGATATATGCATTACCTCCAACCTTAAAACGGTCGGTAACATCGAACTCACCATTTAGTCGAGCAGTTAAACGATCGAATCCAGAGGTGATCACATAACTTTCTTCATCCAGGTAAGAAGTAGAGAAGTATACGGTATGATCCTCTCCACCTGCGGAAACATTCATGTTGTAATTTGTTCTGATTCCAGTTTGAGTTAATTCTTCAAACCAGTCCAGGCTTTTATAGATCAATTCGGCATCTGGATTTAATCGTCCATCCACCCCAACAATCTGTTCGTTAGGTACGTTAAAAGGATTGTATCCTAACTGGTTGTAAATATTATCAGTAGCGAATTGAGGATCACCACCTCCAGCACTGGAGTTTTTAAGAGCTTCCCACATTACTTCGTAATACTCACCTGGAGAAATTTGGTCATATAAGCGAACTCCATTTGTAACCATACCGGTCTGTGCAGAGAGATTGATCTTGGTTTCTCCTGCTGTACCACTTTTCGTAGTGATAATTACAACTCCGTTCGCAGCTCTCGATCCATAAAGGGAAGTAGAAGCCGCATCTTTTAGAACAGTGAAGGATTTGATATCCTCCTGGTTTATAGCATTTAGATTTCCTTCAAATTGTACACCATCTACAATATAAAGAGGATCGGTGTCACCATTCAGGGTACCCACACCGCGGATCACAATTCCCGGTGATTCACCAGGTCCTGAAGGAGAGGTGAACTGCACCCCGGTTGCTTTACCTTCGATGGCTGCAATTGCAGAGGTCACGTTCCTGGTTTCCAGTTCTGCGGAACCAATCACACTCGCTGAACCGGTAAAAGCTTCCTGGCTGGATGTACCATAAGCAACTACCACAACTTCATCTAATGTCGAGTTATCGGGTTGCAGGGTAACATCAATAATGTTTACCGAACCAACTGTGTACTCAGCCTTTTGCAATCCCAGGAAAGAATAAACAAGGACATCTCCCTGTTCTGCCTGAATGGCATAATTTCCGTCGAAGTCGGTTTGGGTACCGGTGGAGGACCCTTTAATTAATACGTTTACCCCGGGTAGAGGCAAACCGTCTGAATCAGTTACCGTTCCGGTGACTGTTTTTTCCTGCGCTAAACCAATTTCGGTTACGAGCGCCATAAGTAGGATTAAAATTAATCGTAATTTTTGTTTCATCTGATAGATATTTGAATTAACCACTTTCAAAAATTGCTAATAAATAGTTAAAATCCAAGAATCATTAGAAACTTCGTAATGTAGACATTGTTAATAAAGAACATTCAAAGAGCTCAGGGAATATAATTTAGGATAGCCGTATTGCTAGGGAATAGACTCTAAATTATTTTATTTCAGTGTTTTAAGAGTGATATTTGAATTTTGCATTTTATGTTAAGTAGATGTTAATAATTAATTTTAAGTCTATAAATGTTAAAACCACTTAATTCTCTTTTTGTCAAATCATTTTGATCATTCAGAATAAAAAAAGGCCATTTAATTAAAAATGGCCTTTCAAATTCAGCTAATCGAATTTAACTACTTCCAACCCCCTCCTAGGTTCTTGTATAAAGTAACCCGGGCTAAAAGTTGGTCCTTTCTGGTATCCACCAGTTCCATCCTGGATTCCAGAGATTCTCTTTGGGTAAGCAGCACCTCGAGATAATCTGCCCTCGCCGACCTGAATAATTTATTGGTCAGCTCAATAGATTCGGTGAGTGCTTCTACCTGCTGTTCTTTCAATTCATAGCTTTTCCTCAGGTTTTCTATCCTGGAAACTCCATTCTTAACCTCGATAAAAGCATTCAGAATGGTCTTTTCATATTCGAAAATTGCCTGTAGCTGCCGGTCGTTTGCCGTGGCGTATTCAGCCTTGATCGCATTCCGGTTAATAAGCGGAGCGACCATGTCCCCGGCAAGATAGTATAGTAGAGATTCCGGGGTAGAGGTCAGGAATTTTGTGCTGAAAGCTTCCAGTCCCACTCCCGCGTTGATGGCGAAAGAAGGATAGAAATTGGCTCGCGCTACCCTGGTGTCAAGTTTGGCTGCGGCCAGCTCAAATTCTGCCTGCCGTATATCCGGACGATTCTGTAACAGCTGAGATGGAATCCCCGTGGAAATGCTATCCATTTTCTTTTCGAGGAAATCATCGGAATTCCTTTGAATGGGCTCAGCCGTTCTTCCTATCAGGAAATTCAGTTTATTCTCGGTTTCGGTGATCTCCTGTTTCACCTCGTACAATTCGCTCTGATTTTTCAAAACTTCAGCCTGGAATCTTCTTACTCCAAGTTCGGTAGCTTTAGCCGCCTGCTTCTGAAGTTTCACTGTTTTAAGAGCATTAGCCTGGATCTCCAGGTTCTGCTCAATGATCGCCAGTTCATTATCCAGGGCCTGAAGCTCGTAATAGGATTCAGCGATTTCAGAAATGAGATTGGTGATCATGAAGTTCTTTCCTTCCACCGTAGACAGGTATTCCATCACCGCTGCCTTTTTCGAATTACGAAGTTTCTTCCATACATCAATCTCCCAGGAGGCAAAGGCGCCCACCGAATATCCCGGCAGAGGCTCCGGAAATTCCTCTCCGGGTCTAACATCTGTATTGGCATCGCTGGCACCCTGGCTGGTATAACGACCCACTTTCTCAACTTCGGCAGCTGCGCCAATTTTTACTGATGGCAGATATTCTCCTTTCCTGGCCCTGATTTCGTTTTTGGCCATGGATACCTGCTGCAGCATGATGTTAAGCTCCTGGTTATTTACCAGGGCAGTATCTATCAAAGCTATCAGTTGAGGGTCCAGGAAGAATTCTCTCCAGTTGAGGTTCGCGGTGTTCAAAGTATCCTTGGTCTGAATTTCCCCAAATTTATCAGGTAGATCGGTCTTTTCTTCCCTTACATCCCTGGTGGGCACACAGCCGTAAATTGAAATTACGGCCAGTGCTCCAAGGAGGAATACTTTGGTGTTTCTGAGTTTATAAAGCCTAAACATGTTCTTCCTCTTTTTTCATTAGTTTTTTCAGTTTCTTGTTCATCTTCCTTAATCGGCTTCTAATCTGGCCTTCTCCATTATTATTTCTGAAGAATTCCTCGCTCATCGGCTCATCATGTTCATCCCTGATAAGGCTCTTACCATCGGCCATTTTTCCGAAGATGTAATAAAGGCCGGGGATAATTAGCACCCCGAACATGGTACCCAGCAACATTCCACCCATGGCCGAACCTCCAATGGTTCGGTTCCCTATAGCGCCGGCACCGGTAGCGATCACCAGCGGAATAAGTCCCGCGATAAAGGCGAAGGAGGTCATGAGGATAGGACGGAAACGCATCCGCGCACCTTCGATAGCTGCCTCGAGAACCGTGGCTCCTTCATGACGCTTCAACACGGCGAATTCCACGATCAACACGGCGTTCTTACCAAGGAGACCAATTAGCATGATCATCCCGATCTGGGCATATACGTCATTAGAAAGCCCCATTAACTTCAGCAATAAGAAGGAACCGAAGATCCCTATGGGCAGAGAAAGTAATACGGCCAGCGGCAACAAGAAACTTTCGTATTGCGCAGCCAGCACGAAGTACACGAAAATGAGTACGATGATGAAAATATAAAGGGCATCATTCCCACGATTTGCTTCGTCATAAGAAAGTCCTTCCCAGGCGATATCATAACCACGCGGAAGTTTTTCCTTAGCCACTTCACGAATGGCCTGGATGGCATCGGCACTAGTGTAACCTTTAGCCGGTAAACCACGTATGGCTGCGGAATTATAAAGGTTATACCTGGTGATCTCGTTAGGCCCAAGTTTTTTCTCCAGTTTCATAAAAGCAGAGTAGGGCACCATTTCTCCTTCTTCATTTTTCACATAAAGTTGTTCCAGGTCTTTAGGCATGGCGCGGTATTCAGGTGCGGCCTGGGTGTAAACCTTGAAGAACCTACCATATTTAATGAAGCCCTGTTCATAAGTACTACCAATAAGAATGTTCAGGTTTTCCATGGCCTTACCAATGGAAACGCCTTTTTGCATGGCCGCTTTATTATTGATCTGGAGTTCATATTGCGGATAATTTGCGGCGAAAAAGGTGAATAATCCGCTTAGCTCTTTTCTTTCACCAAGCGCTTCGAGGAAGTCATTATTGATCCTTTCGAATTCCTGGTAATCGGTGGAGTTGGTCTTGTCGAGCAATCTCAGGGAAAAACCTCCCGAAGAACCAAAACCTGGTACCGCCGGTGGTTCGAAGAATTCGATCACCGCCCCCAGGTCTTTCGATTCTTCCTCGAGTTCTTCCATGATCTCGTGAACCGAATGCTGTCTCTCGCTCCAGGGTTTAAGGTTGATCAAACAGGTACCGGCGTTGGAACCGCGACCTTCGGTCATGATCTCGTACCCGGCAAGGGAAGAAACAGATTCCACGCCTTCGATCTCCTCACTGATCTTCATCAGCTTTTGGGCTACTTCATTCGTACGCTCCAAAGTCGCCCCGGGAGGGGTTTGCACGATCGCGTAGATCATTCCCTGGTCTTCATTCGGGATAAAACCTGAAGGCAATACCTTATTGGTTACGAATATCCCGGCGCAAAAGGCCAGCAAAATTCCGAAAGTAAGTATCCTTCGGTTGACGATATACTTCAGGAAGCCTATATATCTTCCGGTAAGCCTTTCAAAGCCCCGGTTAAACCAGTCAATAAACCTGTTTATAGGTGATTTCTTTCTTGGTTTTCCGTGGTTATTCTTCAGCAACATGGCGCAAAGAACAGGGGTAAGGGTAAGTGCTACCACTGCCGAAATAACAATAGCTCCGGCCATGGTGATAGAGAACTGCCGGTAAAATACTCCTACCGGTCCAGACATAAATGAAATTGGGATAAATACCGATACCATGACCATGGTAATGGCCAGGATAGCTCCTCCAATTTCACCAAGCGCCTCAACGGCTGCTTTATAGGGCGTAAGATTCTTTTCTTCCATTTTGAGGTGGACGGCTTCCACCACCACAATAGCGTCATCTACCACGATCCCGATGGCCAGAACCAGCGCGAACAGGGTGATGAGGTTAATGGATAAGCCAAACAATTGCATCACGAAAAATGCCCCGATAAGCGATACCGGAACCGCGATAATAGGGATCAACGTAGATCTCCAGTCACCAAGGAATAAGAATACCACGATGGCAACCAGGATAAATGCATCCCTAAGAGTGTGCAGCACCTGTTCTATCGAAGCGTCCAGGAAGTTGGAAACGTCATAACTTATCTCGTAATCTACGCCTGGAGGCAGGTCCTGTTTAAGTTCCTTCAGTTTCTCCTTAACGTCTTTGATCACATCGCTACCATTACTCCCAAAGGTTTGCTTGAGAACTATAGATGCCGAAGGTTTCCCGTCCAGGTTGGAGTAAATATCAAAGAATTCACTTCCCAGTTCCACATTGGCGACATCCCCGAGACTTACGGTTTGTCCTTCTTCATTAGAAGTAATGATGATATCCTCATATTCTTCGGGTTCACTGTAGCGATCACGATAGGTAAGGACATATTCCAGCGCCTGGGCGCTCTTACCTGAACTTCTCCCGATCCTACCCGGCCGGGCCAGGATACTCTGGTCTTCCATGGCTTCCAGGATCTCTTCCGCAGAAATATTGTAAGCCCGCATTCTGTCTGGTTTCAGCCAGACACGCATAGCATACTTTCTACTTCCCAGGATCTGCGCATTGGCGATCCCTTTGATCCGCTGGATTTCAGGAACTATCCGGGTATAGGCATAATTATAGAGGAACTTCTCATCGGTATCCTTATTCTTACTGTACAGGTTCACGTACATAAGCATACTTGGCTGTACAGGAGTGATGATCACACCTTCCCGCTGCACCAGCTCGGGCAGCAAAGGCATGACCTGGTCTACCCGGGTCTTGACCCGGACCACCGCATCATTGGGATCCACTCCCGGTTCAAAGATCACTCTTAGCGTTCCTTCCCCCGCACTGGTGGCGTCGGAAGCTATATATCGCATATCCTGCACCCCGTTTATCGCCGTTTCCAGCGGGATGAGGGTTGATTTTACAAGTACATCTGCACTTGACCCCGGGTAAGCGATAAAGATATTTACGGTAGTAGGGGCGATCTGCGGAAACTGCGAAATAGGCAGTTGCTTGATGGCCAGCGTACCAATAAATACGATCATCACCGAGATCACGATGGCGAGTACCGGTCTTTTTATAAACTTTTTAAACATTTTCTAAAGATTTAGGGTTTTACTCGGCGTAAATATCCAGGTGGGCCAGAACGGTTTCAGGCTCCTTAAGGTCGTAACTGATCTCTTCACCATCCTTTACCAGGCGGATACCTTCCAGCAGGATCTTGTCATCTGGTTTTAGTCCATCTTCTACTACGAACAGGTGCTGGATTTCAGATCCTATCTTGATCTCCTTTTGCCTTACGATATTATCCTCGCCTACAACGAAAACATATTTTTTGTCCAGTACCTCGAAAGTGGCTTTCTGGGGGATAAGAAGGGCGTGTTGCAGGGGAATGTTCATCAGGATATTCCCGGTTTCTCCGTTCCTTAAAATTCCATCGGGATTTGGGAAAGTAGCACGAAAGGCGATATTACCCGTCTCGTTATCGAATTCACCCTCGATGGTTTCTACGATCCCGGGCTGATTGAACTTCCGGTTGTTGGCTAATAAGAGTTCAACTTCCTTTTTCTTATCGCGATCTGTACTCATAATATAATCGAGGTATTCAGCCTCCTTTACATTGAAGTACACCCACATCTTCTCGTTGTCTGAAAGCGTGGTAAGTAATTCACCTTCCTCAAGCATACTGCCTTCCCGAACATGCAGGTGGTCCATGATACCATCGAAGGGAGCCCTTATGTTGGTGAAACCAAGGTGGGTTTCGGCCAGGGCAACTTCGGCTTTTGCCTTGTCGTAGTTAGCCTTGGCCAGGGCTAATTCGTTAGGTGAAACCACATCACTATCTGCCAGCAGCTTGGTGTTTTCATATTCTATGGAAGCGGCTTCTGCTTCAGCTTTAGATTTCTGAAGTTCTGCCTGGTAGATATTGGGCATGATCTGAAACATCAACTGTCCTTTTTTAACAAAATCACCTTCATCTACCAGGATGCTTTTCAGGTAACCTTTTTCCATGGCCCTTAGTTCGATATGCCTGATGGAATGGATCTGGGCGAGGTATTCTTTGGTGATCGAAGTATCCTTGTAAACAGGATTGGTAACCTCGTAGGTTCTCTCTTCATGTTTCTCTTCTGCGTGAGAATTGCAGCCGATATTGAACAATACGGCAATTAGACCAATAAAAATTGGGACTTTCTTCATAATTAAATGAATTTTATAATTGAAATTGAAAAGTGCTTGGGCGGTCAAATGAAGACATGACGCGCCATATCGTTCTCAAATGCCTTTGAGAACAATGTTATCACATACCCCGGGTATGCTGGAAGTCGTAAATTCTAAATTCGGAAAACCTCGAACTGAATGTGCCTTTTGCTCAGGCCAGTTCTAATAGGTGCAGTGGAAAACCTGGAAAATAAAGATTTGCCAAGGTTCGTTTCCCAGAGGAAAACATAGAAAAAGACAGCGAATACGCTGCTTGCGAATAATAAAAGATTCTTTTTGGCTGCTTTGGAAAGCATTTCCAGCTCTTCACTTTCAGTAAGCTCAATAAAAACTTTTTCGTAATCTGAATTTTGAAGAGGAGCAGGGTGTACCTGGAATTCAGCATTTGATTCTTCGCTGAGGTGTATCTCTTCGACCTCATTGAAATTATAGTTAGCATCGAAAAAGGAATTCGCGTGAAGAAGTGCGAATCCACTTATCAGGATAAATACTAACGAAAGAAAATATTTTTCAAATGCGTTTTTCATTCGGCGTGCAAAAGTATTCTGCAATCATAATACTCGCAAGGAAGTAGTGTTAAATTCATGTAATTTTAGAGATTAGGATCTTGAATTGTCCTTACGAATTTTGATTTTAAGTAATTTAAGAGATGGGCATAAAAAAAGCCCCGATGATATTCGGAGCCTGTTTGCTGATAGTTTCAAAGGCTTAATTTGCATCGATAACAGCCCCGCTGCCCTGGATCTCTGAAATTATTTCGGGGGATCCACGGTAGTAAACATTTCCACTGCCCTCGATCTCTACTTCCAGTACGTCTGAACAAGTTAGTTCCACATCCCCGGAGCCTTCAAGGTCAACCTTGCTCGTCTGAGTAGACAATCCAAACGCCATAATATCACCACTGCCGTGATTTTCCAGTTCAAACCTGCTGGTCTCACCAGATATTCGAATATTTCCAGAACCTTCATTCTCAACTTCGAAAGAAGAGCCTGAATTTACATTGTCAATCTGAACCTGGCTTACCCCTTCGTTCCTTAGCCTTCGTAAGCTTGGAAGACTTATTATGGCCTCAAGGTCTATATTGTTATAATTTCGACCGTCTTCCAACCGGATCTTCAACTCGTTGTCCTCTACCCGGGTTTCCACGTATCTAAGTACGTTATCGTCACCAATTATTTCTACGCTTTGAGCCTCTCCAACGAGGATAACAAGGTCTATTACCCCCTCATTGTCTATGGCTGAAAATGAAGAAAGCTCCCTGACTTCAGAGGTTAGATTCCCTGAACCCCGAACGTCATCGTCACTGGAACAGCCTGTGATTAAAAAAAGGCCCGCCGTTACAATGACCAGTAAGTTTCTGATATTTTTCATCTGCTTGAAAATTAAATTAGTCTAGCTTAAGAATTTTGGTCAGGCAGGATCTGGGAATAATAAGGCATTCAATTCAGGAAATTGAATGCTTTTAAAAACGTCATTTTAAGGGAAAAATTGTCAGGTCATGGTTAATAAAAATCATCTCTTTAATTTATTTTTCTTCGCATGAAAATTTTTCAGAAAAAATAAATCCAATTGACGTATTCTTGCGTAAGTTTTAACTGACTTATTTATTTTTAATACTTCAAAAAGTAGAAGAGGTTAATTCTTACAGTATACAGTTAAACAGTAGGTTAAAAGGTGGTAAAAAAACTTTATAAGGTTATAATTAAGATGGATTTAGTATATTTCCAAGCAAATAAAATTTAATGAAGAAGGTCCTGGTGATTCAAGAGGATATTATTATCCTTAAGATTCTGGAAAGACTTACGCGGCTAAACGGTTTTGATTGTAAAGCAATTAGGTCTTTAAGTGCTCTTAATATTGAGGATCAGCAAACCAATTTCGATTTCATTATTACCGATATTTTGTTCGAAGGGATCGCTCCATTACAATTTGTAGCTCAGGTGCAGGAAGTTCTGCTTCATAAGAATCTATTGATAGTTACCAACATGGGGCAGGATAAAATAAAACAGGAAATTTTTAACCTTCGGGGTATTACCGGGTTTTATGCAGTGCCAATAGACCTCGATGAAATTGAAGCCATAATACAAGCCTATTAATGAATGAATCGTCCATACTTATTCTAATTGGATTCGTCTTTGCGGTTCTCGTTATTTACTGGATATCCATAGTAATTAGCGTTATATACAGGAGGAATAGAACTAAACGGCTTCAAAAAATAGAGATGACCTTCGCCGAGATCGTGAGCGGTTACCTTTACAATGACCCAAATGATCCATTAACGCTCACCGAGATCAATAAAACCCTGAAAAACGTTGGTATCAAAAAACAGAATAAGAATAATATTCAGTTTCTTATTGGTTTAATGATACGTACACAACGCACTATTTTGGGAACGAATTTTTACAAACTTCAAAAGTTATATAGTCAGATCCCACCTTATCGGGTATCTATAAATAAAATCTCGAGTTGGAGCTGGTATAGAAAGGCGAGGGGCATAAGAGAGATCTATGAGATGAACCAGTCTCAGTATCTCGACGAGATCTTTAAGTATCGTAACCACAGGAATATATATGTGAGACGGGAAGCCCAGATCGCGCTGGTAGTTTTTTTAGGTTGGGAAAGTCTTAGGTTTCTGCCTTATTTAAAGCGGAATATGACCCTATGGCAACAAATAAAGATCGTTGAAAAACTTTATGATCATTATCCCAAACCGGAGCTGAAATGGCTGCACCGGGCTTATAAGACCGAAAGGCTATTTGGTAAAAAGCTTTTGATGAGGATCATCAGGAAATATGAGCTACACGCCGAGACCGGATATATAGTTGATAATCTTAACCATGAGGATTACGAGGTTAGAGAAACGGCGATCTATTGTTTGCAGACCTTTGCTCTTTCCAAGTCCAAGATAAGTTATGTCAAAGTACTTTTTGAAGACATTACAGATCCAACCCAGCAGGGACAATTATTGAATTATTTGTACCATAACTCTGAAATGGATCTTGATTTCTATATGAAACAATTAAATAACGCAAGTGACGATCTTAAACTGAGCATAGCCGAAATTCTATGGAACAATGGTTATAAAGAGAAAGTCCAGGAGTTCTATTATAAACAATATCCAGCCGAAACCGAATTGAATGTGGAGTAGTCTTAAAGAGTTTTTCAGCAGTGAAGCCGTTTTTCTTGCTGCAAACTATATATTCTTTATCTACGGAATAATATTGATGAGCTTTTATTTCACCGGGGTGATCCTGGCCAGTAGGGCTATTAAGAGGAATAAAAGAAAATCTCTTTTTTTACAGGTAAATGATATTGTAAGTGCCACAGATATTCCTTCGATATCGGTGATCGCGCCGGCATATAATGAAGGTTTAACGATCATAGAAAATGTGAAATCCCTGCTTTCCATTCAATATCCCTATTACGAATTGATCCTGGTGAATGATGGGAGTAAAGATGATTCCCTTGAGCAGCTAATTGAAGAATTTCAATTGGAGCGAAGAGATGCGACCTTTATAACCCAGCCAATTCCCACGGCTTCGGTAAAGCATTTTTATCGCAGTAAACTTTCAAAATATACACATCTTACCGTATTGGATAAGAACAACGGTGGACGTGCCGATGCGCTGAATGCCGGGATAAACTTTGCTTCATCTGAACTGGTAGTGTGTACCGATGCCGATTGTATCATAGAACAGGATGCTCTTATAAAAATGGTAAGGCCATATCTGGAAGAGAATGAAAAAGAAATTATCGCCTGCGGTGGCGGAATTGGAATTGCCAATGATTCGGTAATAAAGAACGGGGTGCTTAAGGAATTAAGGCTTCCGGAAAACCTCGTGCCTATGGTGCAGGTGGTAGAATATATCAGGGCTTTTTTATTGGGCAGGATGGCCTGGAGTGAGATCAATGGGCTTATGCTGGTATCCGGAGCGTTTGGAATGTACCCCAGGAAAAGAGTTATCGAGGTGAATGGATTCGATGCCAAGACCGTGGGAGAAGACCTGGAACTGTGTATACGTTTAAGAATGCTTATGGAAGAAAAGAAACTGCCTTATAAAGTGGTTTACCTTCCGGAAACCCTTTGCTGGACAGAGGGGCCACCAGATCACAGTATCCTCATTAAACAAAGAGACCGCTGGGCGAGGGGACTTTGGGAAACCTTGAAGATACACCGCAAGTTATTTCTTAACCCGAAATATCGCTATATGGGTATACTTTTCTACCCATACTGGTTGTTCTTTGAATTTGGAGCGCCAATCATTGAATTCCTGGGAGTGATCTGTATCATCGCCTTTGCTTTCTTCGGAATGATCAACTGGCCGATGGCGATCTTACTGTTTACAGCGGCATATCTTATAGGATGCGTTTTTTCTACGGCAGCGATCTTTATGTATGTCAAGAATTTTGATCATTATCATAAACCCAAGCAGATCATAGAACTTCTGCTGGCGGCCTATCTTGAGCCTTTTCTATACCACCCAATTCTGGTTTACGGCCAGATGAAGGGATATTATAAAAAGATCTTCGGAATAAAATCTGGTTGGGGTACTATGACCCGTAAGGGATTCAAGGTATCAGATACTTAGAATCTGAATCTGTAGCCAATATTTCCAATCACTTGGTCTCCTTCTTTTTCGCTGGTAATATCTTCGAATAGGTAACCAATGCCCGTCTGGATAATATGGCGTGGACCAATGGTGAAATTTATTCCAAGGTTCGAGTAATAAGCTTCCAGTCCCGGGTTTTCCTGAACCTGGGTGAAGATCGTACTTTCATCTGGAGAAATTCCTGTTCCCAAACGAAGCATTAGAAAGTTGTCTGTATTATTTAGATAATAACGCACATTAAGCTGGTAATTCTGAGTATACTGATCATTGATCTCAGGCCCCATAAAGATCCTGGTGTTCAGATAAAATTTTCCCTGGTACATGGTAAGTCCGGCAATAGCTGAAAAGTAATCCTGTTCTGAAAAATGCAAAAGTCGGCCACCGGCCTCAAATTCAAATTTTCTTAGAAAATTTACGAAGATAGAAGCACTGGTTCTCAGGTCTGGATATAAGGAACCATCAGATATTCCAACATTCAGGAATGAATATACCCTGTCACTAAAAACCGGGTAGGCCTCAAGTTCATATAAAGTTCCGTCTCTAGATCCTCTGTCATTATAATTAACCCGGGCGATCACCGCAGTTCTATTGAAATAATGCTGAAATTCAGGACTTATCGTTTGCCATGCCTCACGGTTATAGCTATCGCTAAAGTGGATATACTGGTAATTAACACCAATTTCGTTGCTAATGGTCCTTTTTAATATATTCTGCAGCAGATAACGGTCCCTTTCATCAAGTTCAGGATCGTTGAACAGTTCCAGCGCTATTTCCCGTGATTCAGATTTTTGCTTATTCTCAAGCAGTAATTGCGCTTTCAGGATCCTGGTGTTTGTATTTAAGCTGCCGCTTTGCTCGATCTTGCCAAGAAAGTTCAGGGCAGTTTCGGGGTCTTTCAGCAATTTGGTTTGTTTGAGCACGAGTTCACGTACTCCCGGATAATCTTCAGCTTCGGTCAATAGATATTCAAGATCACTTGTGGCATTCTGGATCATATCCAGCGCCCAGTAATTGCGAACGCGCAATATTCTGATATCATGATATTCCGGAGCTAATTCCAGACCTTTATTGGTATAGGCGAGTGAGCTTTTGAAATCCTGATTTTTGTAAAGTTCAAGGCCTTTGAAATAGAGACTATCGGTATTATTTTCCTGGATTTCCTGGGAGAAAACTGTTACTGAAAAAAGCAGCGTCAGTACTAGAAAAAACTTTCTGATCATTTAAATAGATTTGGGGGCAACGGCGGTGAAGATAGCAATTATGACAGATTTATTTAAAAGGAATTGAGCACTTTTAATTTATTAACATCGGTCGGTAATACTGGAGGGAACTTCCTTTATTTTAGATTAGCTATTTTTAAGAAATTTTCGATTTATGAAATACCGTTTTTTCATTTTACTTATGACCCTTTTGGTTTCTAATGTATCGGGGCAGGAGCAGAAGGTAAATACCAGATACCAGATCTTTGGTAGTGGTTATCCTGTGCTTATTATAAATGGCGGGCCGGGAATGAACAGTAACGGATTTGCTCCTCTGGCCAGGTTGCTTTCAGAAAATAATACTACTATCATTTACGATCAAAGGGGGACAGGAGGCACTGAGATTAAAGACAGTAATCCTTCAGATTTCACTATGGATCTTATGGTTGAAGATATAGAGAATCTAAGGCAGGAACTGGGATATGAGCAATGGATCGTTCTTGGTCATTCATTTGGTGGAATGCTCGCTTATGCTTATGCGGCAGAATATCCAGATCGGGTTAAGGCCATGATTCAGTCTCATAGTGGAGGGATGAGTTTAAGAAATGTAAGTAGTTTTAATATTATGAACCGACTTACCGAAGCTGAAAATGACAGCCTGGTGCATTATTCTGCTTTAATGCATACCACACCGGGTAATCCCAGTTTGTTGAAGAAAAGAGCATATTATATGGCTAAAGCTTATTTGTATGAATCTCAACATGAAAATATTATTGCCGAAAGATTACTGGAAGTAGATCGGGATTTGAATAGTTTGATCTGGGCTGATATGCGTTCAAATAATTTTGATAAAACCGCTGAAATGAAAAATTTTCAGAAAAGTGTTTTAATTCTTCACGGATTACAGGATGTAGTACCCATCGAAATCGCTGAAAGAGCCCATGAAATTTTACCTGAATCCGAACTGGTGAAAATTGAAAATTGTGGTCATTACGGCTGGTTAGACAGACCGGATATTTATTTAGATGAGGTCCTAAAATTCCTTGACGAAAATTCCGAAGAACTTTAATAGAGGATAGTTTAATTGCTATTTTAATCTTTATTTTCCTTTTGAAAATTGAAAGAAACCAGTTTAATTTGCAATCCACAATCGGGATGTGGCGCAGTCTGGTAGCGTATACGCCTGGGGGGCGTGGGGTCGCAGGTTCAAATCCTGTCATCCCGACAACTTCGATGTCAAAGGACATCAAAAATTAGCTAATCTTATGAAAATAAGTATTTTATATAAATTCTGAAATCATAAGATTAGCTTTATTATCAAATTATAGGTTACCTATTCGGTTACCTAAATTGATAGTAATATTTTCCTTAAATTGGTAATTCATTAGAGTTGACTTTCGCTTCGGTTTGACTTTCGTAAAACAAATCGATTATTTAATTAAAGCGAAAGACTATGCAGACTTCAAGGACTTTTAGTATTCATTTCTGGATTAATCCAGCGAAAGAAAAGAAGAATTTATCTCCTATTTATGCCCGTATAACTGTGGATGGAAAAAGAGCTGAATTAAGCTTGAAAAGATCCATTTCGGTTACCTATTGGGATTCAAAAACTAAACGATCAAAGTCGCGAACTGACGAAGGGAAAGCATTAAATCAATATCTGGACAGGGTTTATGCTAAACTTTTGGACTGTCATAAACAGTTGATAGAGGAATCAAAGCATATTTCTGCTAGGGCTATTAAAGAGAGATTTCTAGGGGAAGATGAAAGGCATAAAACTTTAATGGATTTGGTTACCTACCACAATCAAAATATGAAGTCCATATTGAAGCCAGGTACTCTTAAAAATTACTATACTACTGAACGTTACATCCAGCGATTCTTAAGAAATAAACTAAGAACGAATGATATCTATCTAACGCAACTTTCATATAATTTCATCATTGATTTTGAGCAATTTCTAAGAAATGGAAAATCAATTAACGATGCCCAGCCGTTGAAAAATAATGGAGTAATGAAGCATCTGGAGAGATTAAAAAAAATGACGAAACTAGCATTAAGGTTAGAATGGATCGAAAAAGATCCTTTTATAAGATATAGTTTGAAATTCAAAAAACATGAACGCAGTTTTTTAAATGAATTTGAATTGAAGTGCATCGAAGATGCTGAATTAAATAAACCAAAACATCAGATCGCGAGGGATATGTTTATTTTTGCCTGTTATACGGGTTTATCTTATATCGATGTAAAAAAACTTACTGAAGATAATATTGTTAGAGGAATTGATGGAAATTACTGGATATATTCGAAAAGAGAGAAAACTGATGAAAATTTAAAGGTACCGATTTTAGATAAAGCTTTTGAAATATTGAAAAAATATGAAAGACTGCTACCTAAAAAAGATTACTTACTTCCTATTTATTCAAATCAAAAAACAAATGATTCTTTAAAAGAAATTGCTGCGGAACTTAAGATCAGGAAAAAACTGTCCTTTCATGTTGCTCGTCATACTTTTGCCACAACTATTACACTTTCCAACGGAGTACCTATTGAAACTGTATCGAAACTACTTGGGCATACAAAGTTAGCAACGACTCAAATTTATGCTAAAGTCTTAGAACAAAAATTATCCAGTGATATGAGTATTCTGAGGAATAAATTGAATTCGATCCGAGGTAATGTTGAAAATATAAATAAAGCCGAATACTAGGCGAGTATATAAACCTATTTTTAAATTCTAATCGTCATATTTTTATTCTAATTAATTCATCCATTCTCGTACTAAATCTATTGGACAATCTCTCCTGCTTAATTTTCCAGGTACGTCCTAGATCCTGACCTCCGAATTTCACCTTGCCGTTTTCCCGGAAGTTTAATAGGTCTACTACCTTCATCAATTGTTCATGCTTAGGATTTTCTTCTGTGAAAAGTTTAAACTGCTTTTGCTTGGCAGGCGTAAGTTTCATGGCGATGATTCCAGCCTTCTTATATTGAAAACCTTCCTTATAGATCATCTCTAGGCCAGTTAAAGCTGTCTTGACTAACGTAATGCTGGAATTAGTTGGATGGGGAGTATACACTGATATACTTGCACGATACTGCTTAAGATCATTTCTAAATGGATTGGTAAGTAAGAAAACCTGGAGCAAAGAACAGTTACTATCCTGTCTTCTGAGTTTTTCACCAATCTTTACGGCATAGGTAGATACACGTTCTTTCAATTCGGCATAATCACTGTACATATTTTCGAACGCCCTGGTTACAGCGATATTCTTTTTTAAGGGAGTAGCTTCTAACGATAAAGTGGACAACCCCGATAGATCTCTTTTTAATCTAAGGCCAACAACAGAGAATTCTTTCCGAACATACTCATCATGTAATTCTACGAACTGTTGTGCATTTTTAATATTCAAGGCAAGTAGTCTCTTTTCGTATTGTCGGCCGATACCCCAAACATCTCCAATCTTAGTCCATGAAAGAGCTTTCCTGATTTTCTCGGGACCATCTATGATATGAACGCCTCCTGTGTGATTTGCAAATTTTTTGGCGATCTTATTTGCAACTTTTGCCAAGGCCTTGGTGGGGGCAATTCCAATACTAATTGGGATACCTGTTCTGCTTCGAACAGCTTTGATCATATCCTGACCATAGGTCGTTAAATCAAAATGTTCTTTAAAGCCTGCTAGCAGCAAAAATGCCTCGTCTATAGAATAGATCTCGATATCTGGGGTGAACGTGGAAAGTATATTCATTACTCTTCTGCTCATATCACCGTATAAAGCATAGTTGGAGCTAAAGACATAGACGTTATTCTTTTCAAATATCTTTTCATATTGAAATGCCGGAGCCCCCATTGGGATATCTAATGCCTTTGCTTCATTACTTCGTGCAATGACGCAGCCATCATTATTAGAAAGAACTACAACTGGTTTGTTTTCCAGGGAAGGGTCAAATACTCTTTCACAGGAAGCATAGAAGTTATTACAGTCTACCAGGGCGTACATTATACATACTTGATTACGTTGGTAACTATTCCCCAAATCAGGAAATCATTTTCTGACGTAACCTTTATAGGTTTATATTTCTGATTTTCTGCAACCAACCAAATGACATTCTTTTCGATTTTAATCCTCTTTACCGTAAACTCCCCATCAATAAAACAAACAGCAATTTTTCCATTACGAGGTTCCGATCCTTTATTGATCACTAAAAGATCTCCGTGTTCTATACCGGCACCGGTCATGGAATCACCTTCAACTCGTCCAAAAAAGGTAGCTTCCCTGTCTTTAATGATCTCAGAATTAAGATTTATAGATTTGTCCAGGTGATCATCGGCCGGGGAAGGGAATCCAGCAGTAATGTTTCCGACGAATGGAAAATTAAAGATTTTATGAATGGCGAAGGGAAGTAAAACTTTCATGCATCAAATGTACAAAATGGAAATATTCCAATCATTAGGAAAAATTCCAATTTTATATTTAAGAGAAATATATGCACTCTTTTGCTTCTGTTCTGATCTATTTCTAGTCTTAATATTTCAGTTAATTTTAAAAAATAGCAAGTTTAGATATCTAGTAACTAAAACTTTATGAAATTATAAACATGAATTTGATTATATAATATTCATATTTAGAATTAATTGAATCCCACCCTTTTTGTTTAAAATTTTAAATTTCTAAATGATGATTTATGTAGGTTCGAGTGTTATAACAAGAAAATGTAGAGAATGCAATCAGGATTTCAGTTTTACTTTATCTCTGTTAACGCGAAAAGCAAAATTGAATTGCCCGCACTGTAGAAGCAAAATTTATTCAAATTTTTATATCAATAATTCAGTTCTGGAGATTTCTGAAGAGATTAAAAGAAAAATTAATTTCAAGGATTTCAATAATCGTTTAAATTAATTCATAAAAAAAGGGCCGTGACTGTCTTGACAGAATTAACCCTTCTTTCTTATCTGTATATATCAAATCTAAACGAAATATTTTATGCAAATAGTCAATAAAAAGTTAATAATTTCAGAATAATTAATTTTAGCATATTCCTTTCTAAAATGTTTTTCACTTCTACTAAGCTGAAATTCCTGAAGATAACTAGCTGGGTCGAAATTGTAAAAAAGTAGAGCGCTCAGCACATTGCCGCTTTATTCCGCTAAAAAGCTTCATTCCGGGCAAAGAGCTTCGCTTTAAAAGTCTTGGACACCAACCCCAATCTTAGGCTTACATTGCGTATATCCAATTTCATTCAATGAATTGGATTACTCCATTCCATCCACGATCGAGAATGGAGTCCGCTTAGGCAGAATTCCATTTAATCTTTTGAGGTGGCTTCCCATATTATCTTATTTCTCAAGGACCTTTAGAAATACTTCCCCGCCTTCACTGTCTCACTCTTTTTTTACAGCAAAATACCAACATTTGGAAATTGACGGACTGCATAAGCCAGTCGCAAGCTCCTTTTTATAAGTCCTTTTCAATTCCAAATATTGAAAACTGTATAAGCAACAAAAAAAGGTAACAGCGAAGGCGCTACGGGAAGTAAATCTAAAATGAACATCATGAAATCATACAATAACATATCAATGGAAGCCGCCTCAAAAACAACAAAAAAGGAAAACGCTCCAGATAAAATTTTTAATTTTTTGATAGCTTTTATTTCACCTTCCTGAACGAATAAAAAGATAGTTATCTGACGGTATAATAAACTAGATAAGAATTGGGATAATTGATGATCTTCATCATATTTAATCCTGTCAGATTCGAGTAGTTTTGAAAATATTGAAGTCTAATATTAAATTTTTAATTATGATTATAAAACCTGAAAAAACAGTAGCAGATTATGTTACGCAGAATATAAAAGCCTCCCATGTTTTCAAAAATTATGGAATTGATTTTTGCTGTGGAGGTGGAATCAGTGTGGAAAAGGCTTGCCAGGAAAGGGGAGTGGACTATTTTGCGCTTGTAAAGGATCTTGAACTGATAGGTGCTGTAGAAGAAAATGAAACTGATTTCAATAAGATACCTCTTGATGAACTGATAGATCATATAATTGAGAAACATCATACTTATATTGAGGCAAATATTGGGATATTGATCCAGTATTCTGCAAAAGTGGCCAAAGTACATGGAGGTAATAATCCTGAACTGGTAAGAGTATATGAATTGTTCGATAAAGTAGCGGGTGAGTTGGCTGCACATCTTAAGAAAGAAGAGTTGATCCTTTTTCCTTTCATCAAGAAGATGCTAAAAGCTGAAAAAGAGGGAATCCCGTTAAATGTTCCAAATTTCAGCACGGTGGAGAACCCAATCAAAATGATGGAAGAAGAGCACGAATTTGCCGGTAATATCTTTAAGGAAATTGCACACTTAACGAATAATTATACACCTCCTGCACATGCCTGTAATACTTATAAAGCGCTTTTCGATAAGCTCGATGAATTCGAACAAGATCTTCATGAACATATACATCTTGAGAATAATATACTTCACCCGAAAGCATTAAAACTTGAGAGGGAATTGAGATTATAAAAAACTGTTTGTCAGGAATGAGAAGGTGCCTTAGAGATTCTTTTAGATCTCTAGTTCCTTCTCATCCTTATAATTTTAGGAAACTCGTACCTGAAACAAGTTTTGAGGATAGCTCAAATATGCTGGTAGTTTCAAGCATATGCTTCAAGCCGCTGCGAATATTGACAAAATCAAAATGTAATGGACATGGATGATCTTCAGAACATTTTTCCAGACCAAGAGCACAACCATTCATGATCGAATCACCATCTATAGCCCGAACTATCTCAGCGAGTTTGGTGGTGTTTTTTTCTTTATCTATAAAAAATCCACCGCGTGGCCCTTTAATAGAATTGACTATATTCTGCTGAACTAATTTTTGAAGAATTTTAGCGGTAAAAGCTTCCGGTGAATTGATCGCTCTGGCAATTTCTTTAAGACTGGTGCGCCTTTCTTTTTGCGATTCACCTGCTATGAACAAAGTCGATCTTATTGCGTATTCACAAGCTTTAGAAAACATATAAATTCAGTTTGCATAAAATTAAATGATATAAGATAATAAATAAGATAAAAATGTCCTTTTTTATTATTAATATCTAAATTATTTATCCTTCAAGGATTCTTAAAATGAGATTTGGATGATTAGAATGCTTAAAAAACATAGCTTTATAGCGGTGGTTTACTTTTGCCTTATAGCCTTGTTAGGACTTGGGCTTAGACTTTTTGCGGTGATGGATATTCCGGGAACCTATAAGTACATTGTTCATACTCATTCACATATCGCCCTGCTTGGCTGGGTTTATACGGCATTGACCACTTTGCTCTACTTTACCTATCTGAGTTCTCAGGCTATCGATAAAAAATACCGCATCCTTTTTTGGTTTACCCAGGCGACCATAGTAGGCATGCTGTTCACTTTTCCTTTTACCGGCTATACCTTATTTTCGATTATTTTTTCCACTCTTTTCCTGATAGCTTCTTACTGGTTTGTCTATTTCTTTTTTAAACACTGTCCTGAAGATCTTAAGAAGAAAGCTTCGTATAAACTGGTGAGGATTTCGCTCTGGTATATGGTGATTTCCAGTATTGGTCCCTGGGCCCTGGGTATTATCATGAGTAATGCGGGAAGCGGCTCTGCCTGGTACAGGAATGCGATCTATTTTTACCTTCATTTCCAGTATAATGGTTGGTTTATAGTCGCTCTTTTTGGCATTTTTATTTACATACTCGAAAAGAATGGCTTTTCTCTTCCTGAACATACTTTTAAGAAGTTTTATTCTCTGCTGAATGCAGGAGTCATTCTTACTTTCTTTCTCTCTGTTTTATGGATGAAGCCAGACTGGCCTTCTTACCTTTTAGCCCTGATAGGAGGTGTATTACAATTTATCGCTTTCGGAGTTTTCTTTAGGGCGATATACTCAAAAGCTCTTGAGATTTTCCGAAGCCTGTCCGATTTATTCAGGTTTTCGATAAGGATGGTGGTATTCCTGTTTTCGGTAAAACTTATCGCGCAGATCCTGGGTGCATTCCCTGTGATCTCTGAAGTCATCTTCACCAATATGGATATGATCATCAGTTATATCCACTGGGTTTTCCTAGGAGTAGTAAGCACTCTCTTGCTGATATTTCTTAATTACTTTGAGATGCTGAAATTATCCAGGTTTCAGCTGAATTTCTACCTGGTGGGATTTTTTCTAACCGAATTGTTCATTTTCGCTCGTGGACTGGTAAATTTAGAGGTAGTGCCAACCATAGCCGCCGTGCACTGGCTAATAAGCCTGGCCAGCCTGGTTCTTTGCGTGGGGATCGCTACGATCCTGGCCGGCCAGTTCTTAGCAAAAGATTAAACCAGGGAGCCTTTTTCAAGATTCTGAACAATATCTGCCAGTTCGTTGATAATGCTCATCCCACGATCCTTATTGTACCAGACCTGAAGTTTGGCCTTGAAATTAGTGTCTATTCTTCCGAATTCTTTTTTATGGTCTATGACCATTTGAGTAGCGGTTGACGACCTTGGCCCCCAGGTGGTCATGACATCAAGCTCTTCATCTAGGATGATCAGTTTGGGGATGGAACGGGTGCCTTCAGTAAGAAAATGATCCATCAGTTCAGGATTTTCATCCCTTAGAACTATCCTAAGATTGATATTTTCTGAAGCCTCAGCTATTTGATTCAGTACAGGAATGCTTTGAGCACCGTCGGCGCACCAGGGCTCAAGAAGTACGAGCCAGGTTTGCCTGTTTTCGATATACTTGAATTGTTCTTCCTGCTTCGGGTTTAAACTTATCGTCTTGTTAAGCCTTTGAACGCGCTTGAAGTTGAGTGCTGTAAAATTCACCCTGTCTTTAGTAAGATTTCCTGTAGTGCTTTTATTTTCTACAAGTTCTTCCAGAAGCTCCATATATTCAGGGTAGCTTAAGGAGTTTTTCAGGCTGTGTAATAGTAGTTCACGCATGACAAAATTTTTTAGATAGTCACTAATTTATATAGTCTTCAGCCCAAATTATATGAGCATTCTCATCATTCTCCACTTTATCTAGAAGTCTTTTCTTGTTGAGATCCTTCTGATAAGATACAGCGGAATACTCACCCATAATACGAGCATCAAAGAAGACAAAATGATCCCCTGGTTTGTCCCGAAGAACTTCTGAAAAACAGCTCCCGTATAACCCAATAGGGCAGAAATGTCCATTTTCAAAAGGATCAAAACCCTCGAAAGATCTATAGGATTCAGCATGGTGGCTGCCAGCGAAAATCTGTCCAGTGGATAATCCTCAAAGAAGACCAGCGACATCAAAAATATTCCGTCATAGATCACCGCCAGGAAAAGCCAGAGCAGGATGGCATAACCAAAGCCTTTTATCTTGTTATCATTTACCAGTGCGATCACAAAAGCCAGCGCGGTAAAGATCATGGTTAGGAAGGCCCCGGTTATCAACAGCAAGGCGAAATTGCCAATAGCATCACTGTTGAATATTCCGTAGAAGATAAAAGGCATGCCAAGGCCAATCACCAGGCTCATTGCCAGTGATAATGATACACCGAAATACTGACCTAGAAAGATGGAACTCCGTTTTACTGGTTGCGCCAGCAGCAGTTCCGTAAATTCCTTGGAATTGTAATAATACATGACCCCGAAAATGGTCCCGATTAGCGGTACCAGGATGATGATCACATTCATTAGAGTTATTACCGCCTTGGACAGGTCATTGTTCAGGAACAATAAAACGAGCCCTAGCAACAGGTAAAATAGAAAATACACGTAGCTCCAGCGGCTTCGCATTAGGTCGTAGAAACTGTATTTTAATATCTTAAACATAACTGGTAGTTAAAATTGATGCGATCGCGTGTTCGAAGTCGGGCTGTTCGGTCTTGGTCTTCAATGCCGGGATACCTCCTTTAAAATAGATCTTGCCCTCCAGCAGGAAGACGATCTCGTCTGCAATTTCTTCCACGAAACTCATGATATGAGAAGTGATAAGAATGGTCTTTCCTTTTTGCTTTTCAGAAGTGATAAGCTCTTTAAGCCTTATATGTGAAATGGGATCCAGACCAGTGGTGGGTTCGTCGAGGATGATAAGCGAACTATCGAACATGAAGGTAAGAACCAGGTTCACCTTTTGTTTGGTTCCCCCGGAAAGGTTACTCAGTTTTTTATCCAGGAAAGGATCAAGTTTGAATAGCTCGATAAGCCTCAGGTCATCAGCTTTTTTATAGGATCTAAGGTCTTTGATCATGCGAATTAATTCCCGAACTGTAAGGTTTCCTGGAAAATTCGCGATCTGGGGCAGATAATCAATATTATTTCGGTATTTCCAGTCGTTTTTTACCGATTTTCCATTGATTTTGATACTTCCCGAATTTGGAACTACCATCCCTAAAATACTTTTTATCAGGGTGGTCTTTCCGGAGCCATTAGGCCCAAGCACGGCAAATATGCCTCCCTGTTCGATGTTAAGATCAATGCCTTTCAGGACTTCGTTCTTGCCGAATTTTTTGTGAAGGTTTTCAATTGATATCATGAGAGACGGGTTTTAATAATGGATTTTGATCCATCAGGTTATCTGGTGTAAATACCGGGGAAACCTTTTCCGAAAAATCGATAATGTCGATGAACAGACTTCTTAAAAGGATGATGGTTTCCGGGGTTCGGTTTACGATGTAGGAAAACAGCTTTACTGGTCGGTACGGGACATCGCCCAGGCCGTCCTTGTTGAGGTCATAACCCGTATAGCTGCTCCAGTAATTTCTGTCAAAACTGTTATCATTTAGCTTGCTGTTATAGGAAATGTCGAATGAATTGTTGAAGAAGTTATTCTTTGTGAAAATGTTCGAATAGCAGGCGCCGCGCACTTTTACAGCCCAGCCGTTATTTCTGAAATCATTGTTGTTATAGTTGATGCGGTTCGAGCCTTCGATATTGATGCCTACTGTATTTTCTTCAAAATTATTATTGCTTATTTCTGAATCATTGATCTCTTTGAGCAGCAATCCGAAGGAAGCCGGTCCCCAATTCTTTCGGAAGATATTTCCCTTCATCGTAATGAACTTGGAGAACATCACAGCTACGCCTGCACCATTATTTTCAAAAATGTTGTTTTCATAGGAATCATTATTAGAAAACATAAAATGAAGTCCGTAACGAAGGTTGTCTTTGCTAAGATTATCCTCTATGAGGATGTCATCTGAAAACTCCAGGTAAATCCCATCACGAACTTTTTGGATCTTATTGCCGGTCACTTCTATATCTTTGCAGTACCAGAGCTGTATGCCATTACCGGAACTGTACTCCTCAACCGCGTCACCCAGAATTGTATTGTTTATCACCTTGCCCTTTTTGGCTTTTTCAAGATATATTCCGAAAAACAGCTTTTCCAGCTGGAGGTTTTGAATAAGAAAGTTTTCGCTTTTTACCACCCGTACAGCGGCATAATCGGTTGTATAGCTGGTACCTACATTGATGATCTTAAGTCCGTCGATGGTCACATTATCGGATTCTATAGTAATGATCTCGCCTCGGTCCTCACCGTCTATAACGGGATGATCCTCCCCGATAATAGTGAGCGGTTTGGTGATCTGTAAATTGAATTCCCGGTAGGTACCCTTTTTTATCACGACGGTATCACCGGCCGCAGCACTTTCAATAGCAGTCTTAATATTTTTATACTCACAGCTATTGCATACTTCAAGCTGTTCTGCCTTTGCATTACTGAAGGAAAGTGCCAAAAGGATTAATATGAAAACAGGGAGTCTCAAAGGTTAGTTTTTACCGATAAATGGTTGAATTTCATGCCAGTCATATATTTCTCCTCCATGAGTTGATTGGATCTCTCTAGCAGCAGATTCATCATAAAAAGCTGAAAGATTTGCGCCCATTGGACTCGAAATATTTTCACTGATCAGGAATGTAGATATAGTAGCATCTACAAGCTCTCCCGGATTACTGAAATCAGTAACCAGGTAAAGAGCATATTGAATATCCTTGTGATCTTTCCTGAAATTGACCATGCATTCAATCGCATCGAATTTATAAACCTTGCCTTTACTGGTAACCAGTTCGGCAGCATGCTGTCGATCAACGATGGTCATTTTGCAGTATTCGCAGCCATCTTCTCCATAATGGATGGGTTCTGGACCTATTTCGCAGGAGATCAGGCTTAAGGCTAAAATGAGTATGTAAATTGAACTTTTCATGATCTAAATTTTTTGAGTTTTCCATTCTCTTTTTCCAACGAAGAATGCAATGAGAGTAAGTAGCATTCCAGCAAACAGCATATAGCCTCCTGTATGCGGATAGGAATCCACGTCAAAATTCAGCATTTTCTGGTGCCCGAACAGAGGTGGCTTGTAGGTCATTGGCGATCCGTCTGGATGTGTCATTTTCATGATGGCATTCGGGTCCAGGTCGGTACCATATTCGGTAAGCCAGAGATTGAAGTCATACATTCCAAGAACTCCAAGGATGCTCATCAGGATAAGCCAGCCCAGGAACCACCTAAAGCTTAGTTTTTTGAAAATGCCTAAAAGACCTATTACCACTCCCAGGGTCACCATTCCCAAAATCACCTTTGGAAATACATCAAACTCCCACATTTCTTCAGGTTTAGGGATCTTTTTCATGCCTATATAATGGTTAAGGCCATCTATGTTTTGAATATCGAACTCGTGAACTCCTTTAATCCCCGTTATGTGGATATTCATTCCAAGAGGATCAGGATATTGCGGAGCGCCCAGCATGATATTCCACAGAGGGAACTTAAACAGGCCCAGCAAAAGCAGAGAGCCAATGATCATTATTATTCCGGCTTTTTTCATCGTTATATATTTTAAGAGAAAGGCGAGAGCTCATCAACCTCCCGCCTTACGGAAACACACGCCGTCTCATTCATGCATTTCCAATCTAACTAAACATCAATCTTCACCTAGTGACCAGCTTAGTTCTATGTTTGAGTCAGCAGGAGAGACTCTAACATATCCCTGCATTTCCTGGTGCAGTGCTGAACAGAAGTCGGTACAGTAGAATGGCCACACTCCGGGTTGTTTTGGTTCCCAGACGAAGGTTTCGGTCTGTCCGGGCATAATCAACAATTCAGAGGTGTTGGCACCGATCATACTGATTCCGTGAGGCACATCGTAATCCTGTTCGTGATTGGTAACGTGGAAGTACACTTTATCTCCAACTTTGATACCTTCAATATTGTCAGGTGTAAAGTGGCTTCTAATCATGGTCATATAAACATGAACCTCATTCCCGTCTCTTTCCACGCGGGCATCTCCGTTAGAAAGGGTTGCGTGTTCGTGTTTGTTCTCATCCAGTTTATAGATCTTCTTGGAATTAGGTTTGATAATATCTGCCGGAATACCTGCCGCATAATGCGGTTCTCCAATAGTTGGAAAATCAAGTAGTAACTCCATTTTTTCTCCAGAGATATCATAAAGCTGTGCAGAATGAGTTACCTCAGGACCTGTAGGCAGATAACGATCTTTAGTGATTTTGTTCATTGAAACAACATACTTACCGAATGGTTCAGCAGAATTTCCTCCTGGAATCATTACGTGCCCTACAGAGTAATAACTAGGTTTTCTGTCTATTACCTCCTGGGTTTCAACGTTCCACTTTACAACTTCAGAAGAGATGAAGAAAGAAGTATATCCGTTTCCTTTACCGTCAAATTCTGTATGAAGTGGTCCCAGACCTGCCTGTTTAACAGTTCCTGCAAGAACGTCCTCAAATTTCAGGATCGGAATTCCGTATGCATCTCCGTCAAATTTTTCATTCTCTATTGCATCTATCATCTTAGAATAGGAGTGAACGGTAAGGTCGGCTGATAGTTTACCGTTCCCAATGATATACTCTCCTGTTGGATCCACATCACAACCGTGAGGGGATTTAGGAGTAGGTAAAAGGAATACTGCTCCAGGAACTTCCAGAGGATCTACTGTAAGCACCTCTTTCTTCATTGTTGAGGTTGCCGTATGAGTTTCCTCGTCGTAGATATTATGAGCATAATTTGCCGGCACTTTTTTACCACCGCCGTTATTCACATATTCTTCGATCTTCTTCCAGTTAACCGCCGCGATAAAGTCCTTATCGTTCTGTGAAGAGTTAACTTCCATAAGGGTGTTGGCCTCTTCGGTATTATAAGTAGAGAAAAAGAACCAGCCGTGGGATTTTCCACGTCCCGGATGAGCAAGATCATAATCAAATCCAGGCATCATTAGTTGGAATTTGATGTCCATATGCCCTTCTTCGGGTTCTACGCTAATGAATGTAAGCGCACCTTTAAAATTACCTTTGTATTCATTTATAGGCATGTCGCGCTGAGGTACTGGTACAGAGAACCTGGTTCCTGCGACTACATATTCAGTATTTTCAGTAACGAAAGATGAACTGTGGTTTCCTGCAGAGTTTGGTACTTCAATGATCTCTGTAGTCTCGAAAGTAGTAAGGTCTATCTTGGCAATTCTCGGCGTATTGTTACCGTTAATAAATACCCAGCGTCCATCCAGTTTTCCAGCGGTTTGGGAAATGTCGGGGTGGTGAGCATCATCCCATGGGATAAATCCGTGGGAAGTGTTTAACATAGGTTTTGTTTCCTCGTTATATCCCCAGGCCTTTTCAGCGTCCTGAGAAAATACAGGAATAACCTTTAATAACCTTCCGGAAGGCAGACCGTAGACAGATAACTGTCCGCTAAACCCTCCTGAGATGAACGCGTAGAACTCATCATGTTCTCCGGGCGCCACGTATGTTTTTTCAGCGGCACTGGATGCTAAGGCTCCACGATCTCCATTTTTGGAGTTTTCACTGTTATTACAGCTAATGAAAGTTGCTGACATGAACAGCGATATTATAAATAAAACTGATTTTTTCATGATTGTAAGATTGATTTATAGGCTTATTAATTTTCGGGAATTATTACTTTGTCAACCACGTGTACAATCCCGTTGCCGGCAGGCACACTAGCAATTATTTTAGCTCCACCCACATACACATCTTCACCTTTGACTTCCACGGGGACGCTAAGGTCACTGGCCTGTCCCAGTTTTTTGAACTTCTTGAGAAACTCCTTATCGTATTTTCCCGGCGTTACATGGTGTTTTAGTATAAGTGAGAGCTTATTTTTATTCTCAGGTTTTAAAAGATCATCCACGGTACCTTCAGGTAGTGCTTCAAACGCTTCATCGGTAGGGGCAAAGACCATTAATGGCCCTGCGTTAACCAGGGCATTTTCAAGTTCGGCGGTCTGTACGGCTGCCACCAGGGTCGAGTGGTCTTCAGACTGTATTGCAATGTCGAGAACAGTAGGCTCTGAAACATCATCCTTTACAAAAGCCTGGCCCTGCCTTTCTTCACTGGCTTGTTCTGTTGAAGCAGAAATATCCTCTTCTTCTGCTTCGCTGCTATTTCTGCATGCGGAAATACCCGCAATGAGAATTGTCAATAGAAAAAATTTGATAATTGCTTTCATATTTAATTGATTTAGTTAGCTGTTTCTAGGCTTTAGTCAAGCGTCCTAAAGTATTCCAGAAGCTGTCTGGCATCTTCCTCGGTCAGGTTTTGATTGGCCATGGGAGAGCCGTTGTGTTCTATTAATAATTGTTTTGCGATAGGATCTTTAAGGATCATTTCCTCAGGATTGAGCATCATGTTCATCACCCATTCCGGGGACCTTCTGCCCAGAACTCCTTTTGGGGCAGGACCGATGAATTTCTTATCGGGTTTATGGCAGGCCATACATTTGGAATCGAAGATGGCTTTACCCTTGGCTGCCATTTCAGGGTCTATCTCATCAGGAATTTCTATTTTTTTGATAGGCCCGATCCCTTTGTTGCTCATGTCATTCATGTCAACATTAGCAGATGATGCTTCAGGCTTTTTCACTTCTTCTTTTTTAGCGTAGTTTCCCAGCTGAATTTCATCAGATTCCTTCTTTTCTTCTTTTCCGCCACAGCTAATGATTATTAACAAAATCAGTAGACCAAGAGTTTTTAGTACATATTTCATGGTGATAGATATTTAAATGTTAAATCAAAAATATAGTGGAAGGGAATCAGAAAATATGACAAATATCATATAAAGGACAATTTTGTCCTTTATATGATATTTATTTTTAATTGCTTTATTATTGGAAACTGAAAATTGGGAAATTACTCTGATCTAAATGGTGGGAAAATCCAATAAAATTAGGAAATAAAGCTCAGCAAATTGCCGCTGCATTTCGCTAAACAGCTACATTTCGGGCAAAGAGCTTCGCTTTAAAAGTCTTGGACACCATCCCCGATCTTAGGCCTACATTTCGCAAATCCAAACCTATTAAATAAATTGGATTACTCCATTCCATCCACAATCGAGAATGGAGTCCGCTTAAGCGGAATCCCATTTAATTCTTTGAGGTGGCTCCCCATATTATCTTATTTCCCATGGACCTTTAGAAATACTTCAACCCCTTCACTGTTTCACTCTTTTTTTGACAGCAAAATACCAACATTTGGAAATTGACGGACTGCATAAGCCAGTCGCAAGCTCCTTTTTATAAGTCCTTTTCAATTCCAAATATTGAAAACTGTATAAGCAACAAAAAAAGGTAACAGCGAAAGCGCTACGGGAAGTAAATCTAAAATGAACATCATGAAATCATACGATAACATATCAATGGAAGCCACCTCAAAAACAACAAAAAAGGAAAACGCTCCAGATACAAAAAGTAAATCATGTAAAAGCAAAAGCCTGAAAGGTTCAGGTAAATTATTAATCTTAAATATTATAATCATGAGCACTCTAAGAAATCATGTACAGTTAATCGGGTATGTGGGTCAGGAACCACAAATCACCAACCTGGAAAGCGGAAAGAAAGTTGCCCGTTTTTCACTTGCAACCAATGAGTATTACAAAAACGAACAGGGTGAGAAAGTTCAGAACACCGAATGGCATACCATTGTAGCCTGGGGAAGAACCGCGGAAATTATCGAGAAATATGCCGGCAAGGGAAAAGAGATTGGAGTTAGTGGAAAACTGAAGTCCAGAAGCTACGAGGATAACGAAGGCGTTAAGCGTTATGTAACCGAAGTGGAAGCCAATGAAATCCTTTTATTAAGTGCAAGAAATGACGATTCAGCCAGGTAATTAAAAACAAGAGGGCGGGTACTTGTTCACGGTAACGCCCTCTTTTCACTTAACCATTAAATACGATTAATATGAAAACTAAAGTTAATGAAATATCGATAAAATATAGGGGTAGTTTTAAGATTGCTGAGGCTCCTAAGATCACCTCTTCAGAAGATGCAACCGCAGTTTTTTACAAAACCTGGAATAAAGATAAAATTGGACTACAGGAGTGTTTTAAGATTATGTTACTCAATAACGCCAATAGGGTTAAAGGCATTTATGAAGTTTCCAGCGGTGGAATCACCGGAACTATGGTAGATCTTAGAATAGTTTTCGCTGTTATACTTAAGAGCTTAACAACGGCAGTAATCCTTTCTCATAATCATCCCAGCGGAACTTTAAAGCCTAGCGAAGCAGATAAATGCTTAACCGAGAAGATAATAAAAGCTGGCTTACTTTTGGATATAAAAGTTTTGGATCATTTGATTATAACTCCAGACGGCCAGTTCTTCAGTTTTGCAGATGAAGGACTTTTATAAACCATAATTATCAATTTATAAGACCTGATAAACTCAGGTCTTTTTTATTTCTTGATTTAGAAAAATCGTATATTTAGAAAGCTGTAAAACAGCGAATTTAAATACTATGTTGAGCCTACTATTCTGACTTTCGCTGCTCAACATAATTATCAAAATTTTTATTTAATATGATGCAATTCACCCCCTGGCCGGGTTTGTATGAAATTTTTGTCACGCCTGCGCGTGACGGAAATGGAATAGCAAGAGGATAACACGCTACGCGATGTTACATGTTCCAATTTCCTTCGAACCGCCCGGTTTTTCTGGTGATTTCAGAAACGGGAAAATTCAATTTCTCAGCTATTTGCGTCAAATCATCTGAAACCGCTAGTAATCCTTGCAAAAATTGCGTCAAAGCCTCAAATATGCGAAAGATATGGACACATTTATCACCATTCGATTCAAACGGAAAACAGCTAAACGGTTTCAGGAGTTTTCTAAAAAACAATTCAAAACCCATACTGATGCAATGGAATGTATGCTGGATTTTTTCTTTTACAACGAGATGTCACCTACGGAAAGATTTGGTCCTACCGGAAGGAAACTTGAAAAACTTTTTAAAAGGAGAACCAATGCGATCATTGCGATCATGAAGAATGTAGAGAAGAATAAAGCCAATCCTACCCTGGCCATTTTGCAAGCTCTAATGGAAGAAAATGAACCCAAAAAGAAACCCCTGATCCTGGAAAAAAGCGATCCAACTTTACCTGAAAAGAAATTATAATATCAAGACCATTAAAATGTATATCACGATCACCCCTCAGAAATTAGGAAGTACTTTTTCTCAAAGTGCAGCCGATTATGTGGAGTATCTGGAGAAGGAAAACCAGAATCTCGAAATAGAAGATATGGAGCATTTCTTTAATCAGGATGGGGAGAAGCTAAACACCCAGGAGGTTGTTAGGGATATAGATGCCAATACTTCAAAATTAAAAAAAGTAGAACCTAAATTCTATGCCATCACGGTGAGCCCTTCGCAGTATGAGCTTCGAAAATTACAAAATCATAGCCTGGATCTAAAAACCTATACCCGTGAGATCATGAAAGACTATGCGGCCAGTTTTAACAGGGAGATCAATGGAAAAGCCATAAGCGTTCGAGACATAAAGTATTATGCGAAAATAGAGCACCAGAGGACTTTTAAAGGTACCGATGTTCAGGTTCGGGAAAATCAGCCATATGCTACAAGAATATTAAAGTGTAAAGACGAAATTCAAAAAATCAAACGCGGAGAAATAATTGGAGATGTCTCAAAACTGGAAAAGAAGATAGCCCGACTTGAAAGGGAGGCGCCACATCAGTTAAATGGAAAGCGAATTACTCAAGGCATGTTAAAGGCGGGAAATCAAAGCCATATTCATATCATCGTTAGCCGAAAGGATATGTCTAATTCTTATAGCCTTTCCCCGGGAAGTAAATACAAGTCTTCTGAAGTCGAGTTCAATGGAAAACTGGTGAAACGGGGTTTTGACAGGGACGCCTTTTTCAACAGGGCAGAGCAAAGCTTTGACCGCCTATTCAAATATGAACGAAATTTTATGGAAACTTATGAGGCCAGGAAACAATTTATTAAAGATCCGAAGATCTATTTTTCCGTACTCCTGGGTTTACCTGCGAATGAAAAAGCGATGGCTTTTAAAATGTTAAGAGAAAGGGGAGTGCCTATGATTCCTGCCATTCCCGTTAATAAAGCGCAACTGGCTCTTAAGGTCTTCAATAAGCTGAAGCGAGGAATAGATACAGCGATAAGTTCCGGTTCTATTGGGGTTTAATAAATAATGTCATGACAGCCATTAATATCATACTACTTGTATTCGGACTTTACCTCCTGTTTTTCCTGAATTTCAGGATCTTTAAAATGGCTTATTTATTCAACCTGATCATTAGTCTTTGTCTTCTTGTTTACCTTGTTTATCCAGAGCTGGATCTAAATTATATTTCAGAAGTAAGTTTATACCTTGGATGTCCTTTGCTCTTAGGAAATACCATATTTTATGTTTTCCATCAGGATAAAAGGAAGGAGAACGTGGACATGAAATACCAGGTGACTTTTAAGACAGATAAGGGTGAATTCTCGATCAATAATATCCGCCGGGGAGTTTCCATAATAGGTTCAGCTGGTAGCGGGAAAACTGAAAGCCTGGTGCATGGTTTTCTTAAGCATTTCAGTAACTTTTCCTTCAGCGGGGTCATACATGATTACAAGGATCTTGAACTGACCGAAATGGCCTATCCCGTTTTTAAAAGATCGCAGCTTCCTTTTTATATAGTTTCTTTCGATAAGATCGTTCATCGAGTCAATCCAATTGCTCCCAGGTATCTTGAGAATGAGGAAAGCGTGAATGAAATTTCCAGGGTACTCATTGAAAATCTTCTGGAGCAAAAAGAAACAGGGGCAACGGGTACCAATAAGTTCTTTAATGATGCGGCTGAAGGTTTGATTGGGGGATTGATCTGGAAACTTAAAACTTCCTATCCCCAGTTCTGTACCCTGCCTCACCTGATCATGATCTTTCAGTTACTGGATACCGAAAGCCTGATCGCTTTCCTGGATACAAATCCTATCTCAAGAACCATGGCCAATGCCTTTATTAGCGGAAAAGATTCTGAAAGACAAACTGCCGGCGTGAAAAGTACCTTGTCTAATGCCTTAAAGAAGATCAGCACCAAGCACATCTTTATGGTCCTTTCGACAGATGAAATCCCGCTGAATATCAATCACTCGGAAAATCCAGCGGTAATATGCCTGGTAAACAATCCCAAATACGAAACCGCCTATTCCCCTGTGATCGCGACCATCATGCACACGATCACCAAACAAATGAGCGTGAGAAGATCCAATCCATCCTTCCTTTTAATGGAAGAAGCTCCTACCATCAGGCTGCTTAATATGCATCGAATCCCGGCCACTTTAAGGAGCTACGATATCGCGACCGTTTATGTGATGCAGGATAAGATCCAGAATGATATGATGTATGGAGACAAAGCCAGCAAGGCGATCCTGGCCAATCTTTCTTATCAGTTCTTCGGAAAGGTGAACGACCCTGATACCGCCAAATATTATGAACGTTTTTTTGAGATCATAAAGGATCCCACACGAAGCATCAGCCGTGGCTATAACCTGGATTTTGACACCCGGGTGACTACCGGGGAAAAAGAGGTGCCAAAGATCAGGGCAGATGTATTTTTCAGGCTAAAGCAGGGCGAGTTCATTACTTATGCCGATGGCCAGGATAGAAAATTACAATTTCTAAACCCTTCCATAGAAAGAAGTTTGCCCGATGTATCGGTATACTATTCAGAAGAAGAGATCGAGAGGAACTTTCAAAAAATACTTGCTGAGGCGCATTCGATTTTTGGAAAATAAACTTCCAGACTATTCCTTAATTTCCTGTTGATAGCTTTTTATATTTTAGATTTTAAGATATGGATCTTCTTTATATCTTGTTAAAAATTTAATACGGGAAGTCATGTTTTATGATTTTCCATTTCAGAGAGTGTTCCCTACAAGCTCTCTGTTATTAAACTAACCTCATTTCTACATGGAAACGGAACAGGAAACTAATTCCAAAAGTTTCAATTTACTCAAGCCAAGAAAGGCTCTTAATAAAGCCTTTTTAAAGGTTAAACCCAATCGCTCAAGAATAGAGAGCTTTAAAGAGAACCTTAAACAATTACTGGACCGCACCAATGATTCCGAATCTGAGGAATTTCATAAGAACCTGGTTACCGATTTCCTGAAAAAGACCTATTACGATCCAGACCATTTCATCAATACCAAGGGGCGCAACGACCTGGTGATCCACAACGGCAGGAAGGCTAAAAGTTCGGTGGGGGTTATCATTGAAGCTAAAAAGCCTACGAATAGGAGCAAAATGATCAGCAGGGAAAGGATCAATGTGAAGGTTTTTTCTAAAAATTGATATTCATAAATGGATTTTACTGAAAAAGAGTTGAAATTTATTAAAAGGGTTGAAGATCAGATTTTCTTCTATATAGAAAATGGACTTTGGTCAAAACCAAACTCTAAAAGCTTATTAAATTGGTTATCTAATTTTAAGAGAAAAAAGGAAAAATTGGCAGCATATCACTTACTCGATAATTTTATTTTTTATTCTGAAGATGATATAATTAGACTTTTAAAATTTGGGGTTTTTGAAAAGATTTTTAAACGAAAAATTTTAAAAGAAGAGATCAAACATAATTACTCCTTAGATAATGATCATTTAGAGGAGTTAAGGATAGACTTTCTCAAAAATTTATTTTTTATTCCTCTAACAAAAGGTAAACCTTCAGAAAGTTCTGGTGCTATGGTAAGATATCTCACTAATAATCTAAATTTTCCCGAAGAGAATATTCTGAATCCAATGAGATTAGAATCTAAAACTTTGAACAAGGCTAATAATATTATTATAATAGATGATTTTATAGGGTCTGGTAAACAAATTTTAGATTTTTATAACTTTAAAAAAATAACTTTGGATTCTGAGGAATTAACGATGCGAGAAATATCAAATAAATTTCCAAATATAGAATTGGAATATTTCTGTTTAGTTAGTACTCTCGATGGATTACATAAAATAAATAACCCTGAAAATTTTCCTCAAAATAACTTACGGATAACCTACAGTGAACTGCTGGATGAACGATATAAAGTTTTTGGTAGTTCCTCATACTATTTCCCAAAGGATAAGGTCGAAGATTTTAAAAATGTTTTGGAGGATCTATGTGAACTGAATAATATTGAATTATTAGGTTATGAAGGACTTGACTATGCTCTAGCTTTTCATCATTCAATTCCGGATTGTTCATTACCTTTATTTTATAAAAAAAATAATAATTGGTTTCCTCTTTTTCTAAATAAATATTCTAGTCAAGATGTCGACATTTAATAATCCATTTTCTATAGATAGAGCGGAACATTTAGGTGATCAGTTATTCGAATTTTTTGCGTTTCATCGTAGATTTGATGGCCTATTAAAGCATAAGTCTCTTTTATTAGAAGGAGGACGAGGTTCTGGAAAAACAATGTTTTTCTTGTACAATTCCTACTTCATTCAGAAAAAAGAAGCTCAGAAAAAAAATAATTTTCCTGAAGGTTTTCTTGAATCCAAAAAGATTATTGGTATTTATTATAGGTCCGATTCCAATTTTGTTCCCGCATTCCAACATAAAGGAATTGATGGCAGTGAATGGATGAGTTTATTTTCAACATACTTAAATTTAGAAATTTCAAAGAGATTACTAGAAATAATTATTGATGTTGATACGAATTTTAATATAGCCAGTTTACGTATTGGACAGCAAGCTCAAAAAATTTTAGGAATTGATAGTATTCCAGCCAACTATAAAGAATTAAATGAAAAAATTAAAATCGCGGAGATTGAACTTATTTCATATATCAATAATCCAAATACTGGGTTAAAAAAACCGCATATTATTTCCAACGGCTATCTAATAAACATGCTAGCCATCGAATTTCTCAAAAATGATTTGATAAAAAATAAAACAATCCATGTTTTTATAGATGAGTTTGAAAATATGCTTCCATATCAGCAAAAAATTATCAATACCTTAATTAAACATCCTAGCCCAGTTATTTTTGATGTCGGCATGAGAAAAGAAGGGCTATATACTAATGAAACTCTTTCTGGAAATGAAATAATAAAATATCCTGATGACTACAGCCACTTTGATTTAGAAAAATTTAAAAGAGAGGATTATGAAAAATTTCTGGTTGAAATTTGTAAAAAGAGATTATCACAAGTAGTAGAATTAAAAGGGAAAGATGACATATATATTGATATAAACTTCTATTTAAAAAATCATTCGGACGAAGAAATTGATGCTCTTTCGAAAAAATCCAATTTAAATAAACTAAAGATTAAGCTATCTCATCGATTAGAGCACGGTGATGGTGAAAAATTTCAACCACTACTAGAAGAAAATGATATTGTTATTGTTCGACTATTTTTAATTCTTATAGAACGAGGATTAAGTGGCGCAGAAATCCTCGATGAATACATTAAATTTAAAAAGAAAGAAGATTCCAAATTCAAAGAATGGATTCACAATAATAAAAACGGAATTATTTTCTTATTAACAAAAGAATTTAAAAGGGAGAAAGACTATAGTGGTTTTAAAACTTTTCAAATGCTTTCTTCTGGGATTATTCGTTATTTTATAGAATTATGCGAAACTGCATTTAATAATGCACATCGAAATAATTTTAACTTTCAATCCCCTAGAGCACTTAGTTCAGCAGAACAAACCGATGCAGCAAATTACGTTAGTGAATATAAATTTAATGCTTTAGATACTTATTCTCCTTACAGTACAAAGCTGAAAAGGTTTGTTACGTTTTTAGGGAAAATATTTGAGCGATTGCATCGAGATCCTAGAATGAGTGAGCCAGAAAGAAACCATTTTACAACTCAATATGATGGCTTATCAGAAGAAAGTAAGAAATTTTTAAATAGTGCTGTTTTACATTCTGTATTACAGAAGAAAAAAGAAACAAAAAATAAGTCTAATTCTATAGATGCAAATTACCTTGAATTTCATTTAAATCATATCTATTCGCCATATTTTCAAATTTCACCGCGTACTATCAGAAGTCTTAGAATAAATTCAAAAAATTTGGAAAGTTTGATTTTAGAACAGGATGAAAAAGCAAAATCTGTTGCTAATGCAATCGTTAAAGGTAGAGATGGAGGTACAAATCAGCTTCAAATTGACTTGAAATGACACTACCTCGTTATTACGAACTAGAAAACTTAATTTCTTCTGATCCTAACTTTATTCAAAATATTGATATTTTGATTGTGGGCTCGAATTCAGAATTTAGATCAAGCCATATTCCACTGAAATTTAAAGAAAATTTTACTGGTAAAATTTATGCTGTAAATTATCTTATCGAAGAAGAGGGCTATCAAATAGAAGAAACTACCATACCAATTAAAAAAAATCTCTTTGATAAAAAACGAGCCTATAAGAGTTTGAATTCAGATCTTCTAAATGATTTGAAGAGCTTAGAAATTGATAATAAATCTATTCTATTAGATAGCACTAGTTTTAAACATCCCTTACTTTTTTACTTTATCTATCTGTTCAAAAAATATCTTAATCCAAAGAGGTTTTTTATCACCTATACTGAGCCTCAAGAATATGATACTATCAGCAACGATGAAATAAATTTAAAATTTAACCTAACAGAAAAATTTTGTGATGTAAATTCTATGCCTGGTTTTCTTAGAATTTCTGACCATAATAAGAATAAATTATTAGTTGCTATAATGGGATTTGAAGGCAATCGCTTCGGAAAAGCTTTTGAGGATATAAATCCTGGTACTAGAAAAACCTATGCTTTTGTTGGTTTTCCTTCATTTCAACCTGGTTGGCAATATTATGTATATTTAGAAAATCGTAATACTTTAGAATCATCCAAGTCTCATCAATTTATATATCGGTCTTCAGCCAATGAGCCTTTTGGAATTTACAGGCTTTTAAATGACATAAAAAAATCGCAATCTGAAGACGAAATATGGTTAGCTCCCTTAGGAACAAAACCTCATTCAATTGGAGCATGTATGTTCGCAATTGATAATGAGGATGTTCAAATATATTACGACTTCCCTTCGCACGGAAAAAAAATTAGAACCATAGGCGTAGGAAAATCATTTATTTATAATTTATCCGATTACATTAATGAATAAAAATCTCGGCCAATATTATACCAACGATCTAGTTTCTCATTTGCTTGTATCAAAGATAAATGTGGAAAATCCACAAAAAATTTTAGAGCTTGGTGCCGGCAATGGTTCTTTGATAAATGCTGCCATTAATAGGTGGAATAATACAGAAATTTATGGTGGGGACATTGACAAAAAAAATATCACTTTTCTAAGTGAAAAATTTCCAGAAATTAAAGCAATCAAGCTGAATGGTTTGTCATGCAAGTTTAATGAGAAATTTAATCTCAAAGTCGGTACCATTGATATAGGAATTTGTAATCCTCCCTATAAGGTAATAACCAAAAAAAAATATTATGACGAAATTCTTCGAGCTGCGAATCTAGGTTGCATGCTGGATTATAAAATTTTAACCAGTGATCTAATATTTCTTGCTCAAAACCTAGTAATGCTGAGGGATGAAGGTGAACTTGGGATTATTCTACCCGATGGATTAATGACTTCCCAAAACTTTATTTCATTTAGGGCTAAATTGGTTTCAAATTATCAAATTAAAAATATTGTTGAATTACCTGCAAAGTCCTTTTCAAATACTGAAGCTAAAGCCCACATTTTAATTATTAAAAAGACTCAACCATTAAATAAATGGATAGAGCTATCAATTTCTAATATTGAGGGAGAAATTGAGAACACAATCACTATAGATAAGAAAATCGCAATAAATAGAATGGACTACAATCACCATTCATTAAAAGCTTTATTAACCGATTCAAATAAGAAAATTGGAGATTTTGAAGTGAAAATCTTTCGTGGAAATCTATCAAAAAAACAATTAGTTGATAGTGGAGTAAAGTTTATACATACATCTGATTTTGATGAAAATTTCAAAAAATTATCTCTTAGAAAATATTCTTTTTCAAAATTAAATTCTAAAAAAGCTGAAAAGGGGGATATTTTAATTGCGCGAGTTGGCAGATCATGTGTAGGTAAAATTATTGAAGTTCAGAAAGGATTGATACCAGTTTCTGATTGTGTATTTGTTGTCAGACCTAATACAGAAGAAATAAGAAAATTGCTTCTAAAAAATTTAAAAAATCCAGAGGCAAAGAATTGGTTTGAAGCCTATAAAAAAGGCGTGTGTGCAAGAGTCTTGAGTAAAAGTGATTTATTAACTTTTCCCATTAATCTAAAATAAATGATTTTTTAAAACTATAAGTCTTTCTGTTAAATTTTCAATAGTATTGATTTGAAAAAAGCCGAAATCGCTAATTGAACATTTAATTCCAAAATAATGTTTTAATAAATAAAAATGCATAGAACTTCGTCCAATCGCGGATTTTCGGTAGAATTAGGAAGAAAAAATTGGTCTAACCAACAAACGAATAATAAGATCAAAGAGTTTGAATACCTATGCAAGCATTTGCATACATGGGAAACCAATTTTATTAATTCACTATAAAGGACTCCGCTCTCTTAAGCCAGTTTCAGTAACCTTCCATTTGCCATTCTGCTTGATCAGTTTAAAAGTCTCGGGTCGGTCGGCATAGGCAGAGGTAAATTTCACCCAGGCCGTATCGGTATATACAGTGTCTTTTACAAGCTGGAAATTGGAGCTGCCATTTTTGCCATTAGTCATCTGCTCCTGGACGGCCATATAAGAGTTATAAAGACCGGGGGTGGTATATTCTTTTAACTTGGAGTTTTTACGCTGGTAAAAGCTTTCCACCACGATCTGAGAGGTTTCAACAGGTGTTTTTGGACTTTCACTGCAGGCGAGTAGGAAAGTCAGCATTCCTATTATAAGAAGTCGTTTCATAGCTAATCAATTAGGATTATTAATAAACCGGGGCTTCACCTTTAATGGTAGGGCACGCTCCCCATTGCGTTCTTTAAGTTCAATCAGCAATTGCTTGTCTCGTGCGAGGGAGAATTTTGGAACTACAAATACCATTCTCTTGCTTTGCTTTTCCGGGATCTTCACCGGAAGCCTGTACACATACAATGGTTCTATTTCCAGCTTTTGAATGGATTTCTTCTTTCCCTGTTTCCTGGTCTGGATATAGAACTTTAAATAGTCCAGGTCATAATCCAGCGTAGAAGCATTTTCGATCTCCATCACAAAATACAGGGCTTCCTTCTGGAAAACGATATTTTCTACACTTAGAGCAATACCGTTTCGTCGAATTTTGATCCTGCCTATTCGCTGGTTTCTATCAATTAAGAAATCACTAAATCTTTTAAAATAAGAATCTATATTACCGGCCTTTTGTGCCGTTGCAATCGTTTGGATAGTATCCACATTGGCGGGCTTTAAGCTGCCAATACGTTGATCTTCGGAGATAAAATAATTCAGCCTTTCGAGCTGTTTTTTATAAGCTACAATATACGAAAAAACCGCGCCACTACTGCTGATAATGAGCAAATTACTTTCATCTCCCGGTTGGGCCTGCAGCAGCCCAAAATTCTGTTCTTTTTCCCGGTTGTAGGTAAATGCAAAGTTTTCTGCACCCGTAATTCCCTGCCTGATAGGGGCAGGGAAGAACAGGGCCACATTCTTGGAATCATTGGCGAAAATGGTATCCAAAACGTGACTACTTGGTCGGCTGGAAACGGGGGGCTGTGCAAATAGGTTTCCAGCAAAAAAGGGCAAAAAAAGGATTGTAGTTAATAAGATAGTTTTCATAATTATAGATTTAATTTCTTTGTGTAGGTTTTAAAATGAGTTTATAATTATCGGTGACCGTTACCCGGATGTTCCGGTTGTTTCGCTGAAAAACATTTTTGATACCGCTTACCTGGGGTACTCCGGCAATATTGATATCCTGGATAAGGTCGTCCACCACTTCCCGGGTCGCCTCGGCTCTCATACTGTTTTCTATATAGATGCCTTCGCTGCCATCCTGCAGGTCAAAAGCTTTGAGTTTTACCGGCTGGTGATCAATATGTTCAATTTCGATAAGGGCCCGGTTAGGCTGAAAGCTGATAAAGCCATATACCAGGCTATTTTTTGTATAAATCCGCCCAGCTATTTTTGCATCCTCGCTAAGCCGCATACGTAACCTGGAATTCTTTTTTACCACCTGGGTACCGTCCACTTCAGCATAGATCCAGTTATTGGTATTCGGGTTGTCCATTCCCACTATAGGAGCAGGGTTCGAGCTAAAGAAAAGCAAATGTTCAAGCTCCAGTTCCCGGGCAGAGAGGGGTTGTTTTATTTCAGCATTGATTTGTTCCTCAGGGTCATTCAGGGTAATTTCAGGTTCGATGATTTCTTCCTGCTGCCATTGCTGGTTCAGCTTCTCGCTTCTCAGGCTTCCCAGCTCATAAATGCTATCGATCATCCTTTGTTTTTCACGTTCACTAAGTTCAGGATCATAATAACCGGCGGTATCTATCAGGCTTTCATCATAAATACTGGGTGCATTGGTTTCTCTTATCTCCTTAAGCGCATTAATGGCATCTAATTTTGATTCATATTCTTTCTCTTCGCCCTCTAATTTGGGAACTGTTGTTTGATCCAGGTTTTCAGTTTCATTTTCATCTTCAGAGTATACCATGTAGGTATAGGCGGTTATGAAAAGGAGTACTACGGCCAGTACACTGGCAAAAACCACCTTGTTCTTTTCAATTTTCATAATTCAGTTTTTTTAAGGATTCTTCGAAATAATTGGTGATGAGTAAGCCATGGGTATTATTCGGGTAATTTCGATCTACCAGGATGATGTTCCCGGTCGAGATCAGTTCGTAGGTATCGGTGATCGTACCGCGATTGATCTCAAAAATGGTTTTGGTTCGGAATAAATAGGGTTCCACCGACAGGTCAACTTCAGATTCTATGCTCAGTACTTTCTGAACCAGGGAATACTGAATAAGCCGGTTATAGACCCCATCGGCCTTTTTCTGGCGGTAAAGATCATCTACCGAACTGTTACCCAGCCAGAGAGCCTTATCCAGGTTGCTTTTATAATTGCTGGCATCGATATTATAGAAGTAGGTATGAAAGAGTTCCAGGTGGGCCAGCGCTTCCACTTCCATATTTTCCTTTTGCTTTACCCATTTTAATGGAATTACAGATCCGTCTGTATTAACCGCGAAAGAACTGTTGATGGCTTCCTTGTAAATATTATAGACCATCCAGCCAGAGAATCCGCTGGATACCATGGCCAGGATCACTACACTAATCACGACCAGCCGGTTTAACTTTAAAACTGAATAGATATTTCGGTAAGCTGTTTTCATAATGGGTTCGGTTTAAGTATTGAATAGTTTAAAGGTGAAGGAAGTGGCCCGGCTGTAGAGTTTGAATTTCAGGAATACGATAAAACCTATGGATCCGGCCTCTACTATGATCCTGATGATATTATTGTCTGTCGAGTTTCCTAAAAGATTAGACCAGAAGTTAGTATTGATCTCTGCATACAGGTTATTTACAAATACATTCACCAGGAAGAAGGCGGGCACCAGCATATATACCGCGGCGTACAACCTGAAAAAATTATAGGCCATATCCCTGAATTTCTCGAAAACTGCTAGGCTAATAACCAGGGGAAAGAATGCCTGTAAGATCCCAAGCAGAAAATAGCGTTCAGCAAGGAAGAGCGGGTAAATGAATAGATCTAATACCCATAGGAACAAGCCAACAATAAAAGAAATGACTTTTACGGGATACAATGGAGTTACCAGGGCATCGTAGAGCAATGCCATGGCTTTGGTGGCTACCTCCAATGGGCCAACTTCGGTTTCCAGGTCTATATCTTGAAGCTGCAGGGGGATCAGGGCAGGAGCGGTGTCTTTATATTGTGTTTCAATGGAGACCAGGATGCTATCGAAAAAATCAAGTACCTGAGTAGAAAAGATCACCAGCAGTACCACAGCAAAATTCTTTGCCAGTTCTCCGGGACTCAGTCCCCAGGTATAGCCGTCTTTATCGGCGATCCCCTCATTATACTTTTTAAGAATGTTTACCAGGAAGAACAATACGGCAAGGGTTTTCATACCGGCAATGGTATACTGGGAGAAATCACTGTTTTTAATAACCTGGAAAACAGCGTCTACATATTCCAACCCGATTCCTAAAAAGATGCCCATCAGCTCACTTAAAACCCGGTTTCCCGATTATTGATCTTATCCTGCATCTCCCTGAAGGAAATGATATCACGGTAGCGCTGGGTTTTAAGCTGGATTTCAGAAACCATTTCTTTGGACTGAATTTCCTTTTCTTTTAAAATAGCGGCACGCTCTGCATCGGTCATTTTTAAATAATCACTGGAAAGAATCTGATCTATAAAAGCAAGGTCATCCAGTGAATTCTGGATAATAGCATTAAAGGATTCTGAAATGCGGTTAATTTCTTCCGGTTTGATATATGGTGAATTAAGAATCTCTCGAAGATCCTCCCGAACCAGATCAAATAGTCTTTGGTTGTTCTGTGTAATTTCTCGCACAGCATTTAATTGCTTGACCACGTTATTTACCTTTTCCAGGTTCTCCTTTTGCTGCCTTAGAAAATCTACGGTTTTGAGCAACTGGGAAGTTTGTTTAGCCGATTCGATCAGGGACTTTGCCAGGCTTAGAAAATTGGTATTATCATATACGGGCATCCCTTGTGCGGTTGCCCTGCCAGGCATTATAAAGGCAAATGCCAAAGCCAGTACTAGGGTGAAAATCTTGTTTTTCATTGTTATCGGGTTTTTGAGATGAATTCATTAATTGCTTTCTCCATGGATTTATATTTATCATAAAGAGCCATTATCTGCTCGTTTTCAGATCCATCGGTGAGATAGGCAGCATATACTTCTCTGGGAACTTCCAGGCGAAATACATTACTTTCCTTACCTATCTTTATGAATATCTCGGTGTATTTTCGGTCACCGGTTAAATTGTTCCGTATCGATTTAAGTTGGTTTAGATCATGGCTGGACAACTTTAATCTTCTAACCAGTTCCTCATATCCTTTTTCATTATGAAGACTGTAGATCACCTGGGTATTCTCAAGGATACTTGCTGAAGTACTATTCTCCGGAAGCTGATTTATGGATTGCAAAATAATGCCAATTGCACCGTTCTGTTTACGGATGGCCTGGTAATAGAACTCCACGCTTTCCAAAACATTCTCGAACTTTAATTGCTTGGCAAATTCATCAAAGAGGATAATTCCTTTCTCCGACCTGTTTCTCCAGATAGTTCTCTGGATAGCCGATTTGATAAGCTTCAACATGACCGAAAGGATCTCCTTGTTATCCTTTACTTCATCCAGTTCAAAAACGATCAGCCGTTTATCTTCGATCTTATAAGTCTGATCTTCATTTACTTCAAATAGAAAACTATAGAGACCGTCATCTACATATTCAGACATAATGTGGAGAAAGTTTGAAATATTGAAATAATCCGCATGGATCTTAAGGCCTTCCAGAAGATCTTCCTGGTTGTTTTCTATAAAATGATAGAAGCTATTAAGGGAATGAATGGCTGACAGGCTATCGTAATAAAAACGCAGTATCTTTTTGATAGAAACCGATTCGGCCTTGGTGATCTTATGGCCTGAACCGAATAGTTCAAAAAGGAAAACCGAAAGTTCTTCCAGGCGTTCCGGCGTAACATCAGATTGATTTTGAACATAAAAAGGATTAATGCCTAAACTCTTTCCGCTTTCATAGCGTAAAACGGTGAACTTACCGGGATAAAGTTTAGCAAACTTTGTATAGGATCCTCCCAAATCAATTATAAGCAGGCGAACCCCATTTTCAAAGTATTGCCGAAGGATATTATTAGCCAGGAAAGATTTTCCTTCTCCGGTGGGAGCGAAGATGGCGAAGTTACGTGCTTTGATTCGTCTTTTGCCTTCATCCCAGACATCCTTAATAACAGGAATGTTATGTTCCCGGTCATTGAAAATGATACCTTCAGGATCAGATTTATAGTTGGTGTTATTGACGAAAAGGCACAGAGCATGTTTAAGGTCGGTCACATATAGATCCTCATTCGAAAAGTTAGAGGAGAAACAACAGTAGCTATTCAGGATGTAATTTTTGCGTTCTGTTCCTTTTGGATAATAAGGAACGATGTCAAGCTCCTTGAATTCGGTTTTAATTCTTGAAGCAATGGCATTCAGGTTTTTTATTTCCTGATCCCAGAAAATTATGTTCAAATGCCCCCTGATGATCCTTGAAGTATCATCGGCGTTGATCTGCTCCAGAATATCCTGAATTTTCCCAAGGATTAGCTTGTTCTGCGATCCGAAATTGGAGCTTTTTTTTAATTCCTCGACTTTCTTATCAAGCAGTTTTCTCCATTTATGCTTGTCGTCTAAATAAAGAACCTGGTTGACAATATGATTTTCTTTTAAGGCAAGTCCAAACCCGTCAATAAATCCCTGGTGGAATTTAAAATCATCTGATGTGAATTTATCATTGGTCTTGCTAGTTTGAATGTTCTCCCCAAAGCATAGCTCGCTATTGACTGCAAGCACATCAAAATAGTTTTTTCCAATATTGAATTGTTCCTTATCCAGAAGTATATCGGTATCAAAACCTTCATTAAACCCATTGAAATAAGCATTGGTCAGGTTCTGGATCATACCTTCTTGTACCGGAATTAGGTTGATCCTGCGACTGTTATTGATAAATGAAACCGTATCTCTAACCGAGTTTAAAAAGGCCTTTACATTTTCATCCAACTCGCTGATAATAGCTTTCTGAATTTGCCGGAAAGGATTCACGAATTTTGGATTGTTAAGTGTTTTATTACGAGTTAAAATGAAAAAGAGGTAACAGGTATGATCTATATAATTTCGTCCTTTAAAGTATGTGTGGGTTGCCTCTGCTAAATAGGTACACTTAGGTAAAAGTTCCGAAGAATAAGACTTCTTCAGATAGATATCCTGTTTATGAATCACCGTTCCGGCCGGTAGGCTTTTAATTGCCTGGAACCAGATATTATGCAGATCTTCAAAATCTTTTTCCGATAAGGAATAGATCTCCGGTAAAATTACTTCATAGCAAGCCACCACATTACCGTTAGTGGAAAAGATGATATTCTCCTGAATATCGGAAATTGGATGATATGCAGAAAGTTTAATGCTTTTCATAATGGAGGCTTGATTGTTTTCTATTGCTTATGATTTCCGGATAGGAAGCTTTTACCAGAAAGAACCGGGGTGTGGTGGTTAATCTGAGCAGGGAAATATATAGTGTGGTATTGAAGCAAAGAACTCCAATTACCATGATGAAACTGAATGAAAATATTATGACGAGTAAACACGCTATAATGGAAACCATCATCAAAGCGAATGAGGATAATGGCAGGCCAAAGATCATTGCCTTCTTACGGATGTTCTTATATGGTTGAAACCTTTTCATTAGACCACGATTGTAATCAGGTAAGTGAAAATGCCTACTACAGCTCCAGCGATAAGAACAAAGACCAATACCCGGGTTATTCCTTTCTTAAGGTCGGCGTTCTCACCGAAAAAGTGTCCTGCATTGAACAGGAAACCAACCAGGAAAATTACTCCAAGGATGATAGGGAAGATTGTTCTAATGGTATCAGAAACGTCATTAACAGAATTTTCTATTCCACCTATCTGTGCAAAAACAGAAGTGGAGCTCAGGAAGATAAACGTAGCTAAAAGAAGAGTTTTTTTCATAACGATTCGGTTTTAGTTTGGGTGGCAATATCGCTATGAGGAAATTACAAATAGGAGAGTTTAAAAATTTGTAAATCAGTATTTTGTGAATAAAATATGGATTGAACTCGTCTGTGTTTTTTTAATCTTATTTAGCAATAAATTCTATGGAGTTTTTAGGTGAACTTGTTGATAACTCAAAAGTTCATATGGAAAACTGTTCCTCAAAACGTCAGTTTAGTCATTTTCCATATTAAAAATTGATTCTAAGACCCTTGAAAAAATTTGAGTTAATACATTATAAATTTTTGCTTTTGAGTTAATTAAAAAAAATAAGGATAAGAAATTTTTATATACTTTTATGACTTCCAGAAACTTACGAAGCTCATAATTATTGCTTGGGGAATTTTGAGATCCTGATTAAATCTATTTTAGCCCGAAGGGTAGATTTATTATGTTTTGACGAATAGGTCGTTATTTATAAATAGCCTGCTAATTCGTATTCATTCATTTTTAGTATAGATTAATTTAGAGATATGATTTTCAATTGGGTGCAATGTTTGGAACGGTTAATTTTCCTGCTTACCGTCAGCTTGATCAGATGGATTGTGGGCCTACCTGCCTGAAAATTATTACTGAATATTACGGCAGACATTTCAATTTAGATTTCTTACGCGAAATTTCTTCCCAACAAAAGGGAGGTGTGTCTTTTCATGGACTTTCCCAGGCCTTCGAAAGAATTGGATTAGATTCAGTTGGCATCAAAGCCAGTTTAAAAGAGTTGATCGAAGATATACCACTTCCTGTCATTGCCCATTGGGAGCATAATCATTTTCTGGTAGTCTATAAGACAGATAAAAGAAATGTTTTTGTTTCAGATCCAGCAATTGGAAAAATAAAATATACTCATAACGAATTTCTGAATCGATGGTCTGGTGCTAATGAAGATGAAGGATTTTTGCTCCTTGTCGAACCAGGAGAAAGTTTTATAAATACACAGAATGAAGAAGTTCCCCGTGAAGGGATGGGATTTTTACTCGATTACCTTAGTCCTTATAAAAAATACCTGAGCCAAATCGCGCTGGGATTATTCACTGCAATGTTGATCCAATTAAGCCTTCCATTCTTAACCCAAAGTATTGTAGACTACGGAATCAATTATGAAAATCTCGATTTTATATACCTTATCGTTATAGCCCAGCTGTTTTTATTTTTAACTCGTTCCATTACAGAAGTAATTCGAGATTGGCTTTTATTGCACATCAGCGAAAACGTAACCATTGCCATGGTTTCCGATTTCCTGGATAAAATTCTTAAGCTTCCAATTTCCTTTTTTGATTCAAAAACTACGGGTGATTTTATGCAAAGGATCTATGACCACCAGAGGGTAGAAGAATTTTTAAGCGAACAATCTCTGAGTATATTTTTTGACCTCCTTACTATGATAGTTTTTGCTTTCGTTCTAGGTATTTATGATAGGACGATTTTCCTGATTTTTCTGATTGGAACTATTTTGTTTTTAGGTTGGTCTCTTTTATTTATGCAAAAAAAGGAAGTTCTGGATCATCAGCAATTTGATTTAAATAGAAGGGAGCAATCCTATTTTCTACAAATGCTTTTGGCGGTGTTGGAAATCAAACTTAACAATTCAGAAGAAAGAAGGAAAGCTGAGTGGAGAAAGAATAGGGCAAGGCTTTTTGACTTGCAGTCTACTATTCTGAAGGTGGATCATATCCAAATTAAGGGCGGTAAGTTTATTAATGAAGTTACAGCAATCCTAATTATTTTCTGGTCTGCAAAGGCAGTCATATCAGGTGAAATTACATTAGGAGGTATGTTAGCAACCCAGTTTATAGTAGGTAGTCTTTACATACCCATATCCAATACGATGAATTTTATAGTGGGATATCAGAAAGCAAAACTTTCATTACAAAGACTGGCCGAAATTCACGATCAAAAATCTGAAGTGTATCCGGATAAAAACATTCGTGCGGGATTATTAGGCGATATCATACTTGATAATATTGTCTTTAATTACGGAGAACCAGGATCAAATTCGGTACTCAAGAGTGTCTCGGCAACTTTACCACATGGAAAGATTACTGCGATTGTGGGTGCCAGTGGATCTGGTAAAACAAGCCTTTTGAAATTATTATTGAAACTATACCACCCAAATTCTGGCAGTATAAAAATAGGCAACCAAAATTTTGAACACCTCAAAGCTGACTATTGGCGAAAGTTGTGTGGAGTGGTTTTACAAGAAGGAAAATTGTTTAATGATACTATAGAACGAAATATAACAGAATCAAAATCTGATGAACCAGTAAACGAAAAGCGATTAAAAGAAGCTGTTGAAATGTCCAATTTAACCCATTTGATTAATTCACTTCCTCTTGGATATCAAACCAGAATTGGTGAACAGGGACAGCTTTTAAGTGGAGGAGAGAAACAAAGACTGCTTATTGCCAGGGCTATATATAAAAATCCGAAATACTTATTCTTCGATGAAGCTACGAGCTCTTTAGATGCTGCAAACGAAAAAGTAATTACAGAGAATCTAAAATCTTTTTATAGAAACAAGACGGTGATTATAGTGGCTCATAGGTTGTCTACTGTCAAAAATGCTGATCAAATCCTGGTAATGGAGAATGGGAATGTCGTTGAGCGGGGAAATCATGAAGAATTGATTTCTCAAAAAGGTGTATACCACAAATTAATTAGAAATCAACTTTGAATCTGTGGCTAACAACATCAAAAAATACAGGGAGGAAAATAGTATTCAACGGGAACCTGGTTGGATATTACGCAATGGTACAATAGCAACTTTTGTCTTTTTTGTGCTATTAATTCTTTTGTCTTTAAATTTTCCATTTAATGAAGTTATCGAAGGAGAGGTAATTGTCACCTCCCAGAATCCACCGGTTCAAATTAGAGCAAAATCTGAAGGGAAGATCCTTGCCTTAAATTTTCAACCTGGTGATTTAGTTTCAGAAGGAGATATATTGGGAGAACTGGAAAACGCCGCCAAAACCACAGATATTCAATATTTGAAAACTAATTTAAATACGAATTTTAATTTACGGTCGATCAATGAATTAGATGATGTATATCCTTCAAACCTGAAATTAGGCAACGACCTTCAGGTGTATTATAATACTTTCTTGAATAATTATCATCTTTTTATACTTGACGAAACGCACAATGATCTGAATATTCAGGATCTTTTAATGAAGCAGGAAATAACCAATCAATTTAACTCCATCAAGAGTAAGAAGGAAGAATTATCACTTGCCAATAGAAATCTTGAAGTGTCGGCCACTAACTATAATAGGTTTCAACGATTATTTAATAAAGGAGTGATTTCTCAAGTTGACCTGGAAAAGGTTGAAAAGGATTTCTTAACGGAACAGCGAGAATTACAATTATTAACACAACAGTATTATCAACTAATTCTTGATAATAAGGTTATTCAATCCAAATTTCAGCTAACAACAAACAGCTATTTAAAAACTAAGGATTATCTGGAGGTTAATCTTCTATTATCTCAACAGAATTTATTGAATGCTATAAAAAAATGGGAAGACACCTATCTTTTTAAAAGTCCTATAAACGGCAGATTATCATATTTTGAGATTTGGGGAGAATATCAGAATATAGAAGTAGGAGAGCCGATATTTAGTGTTATTCCTGATAATCAACAGGAGTTAATTGGTAAATGCATCATACCTATTCGGAATGCAGGAAAGCTGAAAAAAGGTCTAAAGGTTAATTTAAAACTTGACAATTATCCTTATCAGGAATGGGGTATAGTAAGGGCAAAAGTAGGATCAGTTTCACAAGTTCCAAAAGGCGGAGATGACCCTGGCTATATAGTTTACCTAAACATGAAGGACCTAAAAACGTCATATGGTAAGGAATTAGAGTTTCATCAGGAATTAAATGGAACAGCAGAAATTCTTCTTCAGGAAGTAACTCTGATGGAACGGATATTTTTTCAATTCCGCAATATATGGTCCAACAACGATTTTGATATCTAGACAATGAAATACTGTTCTAAAATAAAACTCAATAAATACAGCATTCTGCAATGTATGCTATTGATTTTATTTATCACATACCCCTTGTTTGCTCAAAAAAACAAAAATCAAGATGCTTCTCAATATTCGGTTAATACCACCTTTCCAGAATTTCATGAACTCGAAGCAGCTGCCATGGAAGATTCTAGAATCGAGGAACTAAAGGAAATTGTTTCTCTTCATTTAAGCAAAGCCAAATTGGAGAACGATTCTATTGAAATGGCCAGGGCTTATTATTACAGGATTTTAATCGAGGAACCAGAAACAGCATTACTTTTATCAGATTCCATGATTAAAGTAACCGAGAATAGTGATCATCCGAACTATCCGACCCTTGGTTATACTCTAAAAGGAAATATTCTTTACGATCAGGGGAAATTTCAGCTTGCCCTGGATAACTTTTTAATGGCTTATGATCTGGCCATAAAAAAGGAAAATATTCAAGATCAAGGTGATATTTCCCTGGCTATCGCTGCCATAAGAAATATTAACGGACAGCATGATGCCGCTGTTGATCTATATACGCGTTCCCTCAATTTATTAAAGGAAAAATCAAGTCCAGTAGATTCTTACGACGACTTTTCCACATTATATTACAATCTTTCCCTTACACATTTAAGATTATCCCAACTCGATTCTGCAAAATTTTATGTTCAACAGGGCATTGATTTATCCAGGAAAAAGAATAAGAAAGAAGATTTTAAAGACTTTGTCCTTGTAGACGCGCAAATAAACTATTTCAATAGTGATTATAAAAGGTCGAAGGATACTCTACTAAAATATATTGATGGATTGGAGGGAACCAGCAAGGCTATCAAATTATATTATTTAGGGAAAATTGAAAAGTTTTATGGAAATGAAGAGCCTGGCATTGCATATTTTAAAAACATAGATTCCATAGTCTCATCGACAAAGGATCCTTTTGAGGAAGTAAAAGATGTTTACCATCAGTTAATAATACATTCGGCTTTAAATGATAAAGAAAAAGAACAAATTAAATACATAGAAAAACTAATCTATTATGATAGCATCCTTTCCAAAGAACATGAAAATGTAACCAATAAGGCTGTCGTTGCATATGATATTCCCGATCTAAAAAGACAAAAAAATAAAGCTGAAAATCAACTTAAAACAAAAAGCTTATATCTAATTTTAATTGCAATTCTTGCCGGTCTAGCTATAATTACGGGTCTATACTTTTATATTCGATCAAGGAAGATGAGAGAGAGGTTAAAACTTCTCATGGAAGGCTCCCAAATAGAGGAAGAAAAAACCAAAACAATTACAGAACATCCCACATCAGTACCAGAGGAAATCCGGAAGGATATTTTAGAAAAACTTGCTGTATTTGAAAAATCAGAGCAATTCATGAGTAAAGATTTGGACATGTATAGTCTTGCCCAGCAAATAGGTACTAACACCACCTATTTATCCATTGTGATCAATCATTATAAAAAAATGAATTTTCCAACATATGTAAAAGATTTAAAAATTAAAACGGCAATAAACCAACTGAGTGAAAATTCAGATTTATTGAAATATAATTACCAGGGCCTAGCAGAAATTTTTGGTTTTAAAACAGGAGAGTCCTTTTCGAAAGCCTTTTATAAAAAAACAGGGGTTTATCCATCTAAGTTTTTAGATGAACTAAAAGCCCGGTAAATAACCCTTCATTTATAAATGGAGGGTAAAACTTGTTGCTGCTTGTAGGTAATTGTGATTATTTAGTATTGAAATTTATTAATCCATTAAAAATTCTAATTATGAAAAAAGCACTTAAAGATTACAGAGGGCGAGCCATTAAAAATTTAAATCAGATTAAAGGCGGGGGAGATGAAGGACCAATTGACAGGGATAAATTAAAAGTTCCAAAGGCTGGAAAACGAAATTAGTATAGATCTTCAATAAAATTCCCGAATCAAAATTTAGGTTCGGGAATTTAAAAAAAAATAAAAATTAAAAATGAAAAAGGTTATCAAATCTTTCATTTGCTGGTTAATCTTTCTACTCCTTTATACAGCGTGTGCACAGGGAAGGAAAAATGTTTTAGAATACCCCAAAATTCAAAAAGAACCAAAAACTGAAGAATATCATGGTAAAAAGCTTATAGATGAGTATTCCAATCTGAATAAGCTCGAAGATAATAAGGTACAAGATTGGTTCAAAGCCCAGGATTCTCTAACCGAATTTTATTTTTCCACCAACGAGATAATGAAAAAATACCTAGAAAGATTTAAAAAATTTCAGAATAATATTGAGTCCCCGGTTAGTATGATTCGAATCAGCGAAAACGGCAATTATTTTTATTTGAAATATGATGATAGTCTGAAATTCGATAAGTTGTATTACAGGGAAAAGTTAGCAGCCAAGGAAAAAGAACTTTTCGATCCTTCGCGATTCAGCAGTGACTTTCAAACAATAACTTATTTAAATCCGTCCTTTGACGGTAAAAAGATTGCAATTGGGTTTAATGAAAATTCTAATTTTTCAAGTACAATTTTCATTTATGATCTTGAAACAAATGAAATTTTAATAGATAAAATCACTAATATCAATCCGGACTTTGGAGGAATAGAGTGGTTGCCAGATAGCTCTGGGTTTATTTATTTGTATTTCCCGGAAGTTGATTATTCGGAAGCGGGATATAAGAAGAATTCATTTTCAGTTATTCATAAATTAGGTGATAATCCCGATAATAGAACACCAATTTTCCAATCTAATTCGGAAATACAAATTTCTGAAGATTTATATCCTAAGGTTAAAATAGGTTCGAGTCTGGATAAGTATGTCATTGGATATATAGCCAGTTCTGATGATTATTATTCCAGCTATATTGCAGAAATTTCTGAGGTTTTGCAAGGAAAACCGAATTGGAAACCATTTTTTCAGAAAGAACATTCGGTATATTATGACCAAGGTGAAATTCGCGGTAAAGATTTTTTTTTCCGAAAAGGAAATTTAAAAGGGAACTTAATAGGAAAGGTAAATATTGTAAATCCTGATTTTAATAATCCGATTATTCTAGCAGTGGGTAGTGAAGATAATCCTATTACCAAATTCGAGGTAACCAAGGATAATCTCTATTTCTCGCGATCTTTGTACGGAACAAGAGTTTCTCTTTATAAATTAAACTCTTCTAATCAACTCACACAATTATACCCTCCCTTTGATCCAGGTTATATTTCCTTTTTTGGGGAGTCTGTAAAACATAATAATATAGGAGTATCTATAGATGGGTGGACCTCTGATCAGACTCGTTATCTTATAAGAGAAGATGGAAATTTTTCACTTGAAGAAATTATGACTCTATCGGACTATCCGGAGTTTGAAGATATCATATCTGAGGTAATCATGGTGCCATCGCATGACGGAATAGAAGTTCCTCTATCGCTGGTTTATAAGCGTGGTCTGGAAAGAAATTCATCAAATGCAGTATTTATATATGTATATGGTGCATATGGTGAAAGTATGAGCCCGTTTTTCTCCCCTATATTTTTAGATTGGGCTACCAAAGGTGGAATTTTAGCTTTTCCTCATGTAAGGGGAGGGGGGGAAAAAGGCAAAAAATGGCACGAACAGGGAATGAAGAATCTTAAATATAATTCATGGAAAGATCTCATTGCATCTACTGAAGCTCTGATTAATTTAAATCTAACAAAGGCAGGACTTATTTCACTTTATACCAGTAGTGCTGGAGGAATTACAGCCGGTATGGCTGTAAATGAGCGTCCTGATCTCTATTCTTCATTTATTGCTGAAGTCCCAAGGTTGAATCCTCTTGGTCTAGAATCATCAAACACAGCCAGCAGCACAAGTTACCTTGAATACGGAACGGTTCAGGATAGTACAGAATTTTCAGGTCTATTAAAAATGGATCCTTATTTAAATATTCGTTCCAATATTGCTTATCCGGCAGTTCTTATTCTTCCAAGTTATCAAGATGATCGCATACCATTATGGGATAATGGAAAATATGTAGCTAAACTGCAAAGTGGTAAATCACCTAATCCTGTTTTACTGGACATTGATTATCAAAATGGGCATGAAACCTTTGGTAATTACAATGAGACCGTTCAGTTGTATAGCAAGATTTTCAGCTTTGCCAGATCCAATTTGGATTATGAACCTTTAACCAAATCCCCCTAATTTAATCGAAAAAGTATCCCCAATCGTTTATATATACCGGCCATCGGTTTATAAAAGCAGATTTCTAAAATTATGAAATGTGACTGAATCACAGGATATTTAAGGTAGTATTTCTTAAATATCAATATTATGGATTTTTTGGTTACGGAGAATCAGATGATAGATGAAATTCAGGAAATTGAAGAAACCTTCCTCAATAAGAATAATGCCTACATCGAAATAATTAAGTATTGCCGAAATATTTTAGAAAAATATAGAAAAGAAATTTACTTGATTGACTTTCCTGATACTCTGGCAGAAATTCTTTTCTTCAAGGTACAAAAGCAACTGCCATTGTCTAACCTGGTTTACTATTCCAATCTGTACTCATTCCTGAATAATTTGCCAAAAGGCGGAAAGAAATTCCAAGAAAATTTCATTGAATTAGAAATAAATAGAATCAATAATTTTTTTCAGCACGAATCAGAATTCTCACGATACATGGAATTAAATCACAATCATTTTGATGAGTTCTACTTCACCAGGAAATATAATTTTTCCTTGTCCTGTAAAACCCATCACTATTACAGAGATCCTAATTTCAGTACTTCTCATGATTTAGTATTAAGTGAATTAAACGCAAACGGCCTGTATTTAAGGTTTTTGAAGAAAGAGTTAGAAAGCATAAATGATTCCAATAGAAATAACATCAATATCGCGAAAAAGCTGGAATGGACAGAAAGTAAAGCAGCATTAATTGAACTCATATATGCGCTACATGAGCAAAAAGCCTTTAATGGGGGCAGAGTGGACCTCAAAGACATTGCAAGCTTTTTTCAAAATGTTTATGACTTCGATAATGCAGATATGTACAGAACTTTCACAGAATTAAAATCCAGGAAAAAGAGCCAAACACAATTTTTAGATGAATTGTCCTTCAATCTATCTTCCCGAATGAGGGAGATCTAACACTTCATTTTTGTTAAAAAACAACCATATACGGTCCATCTCCGGGTTTCTTATTTTCGACTTAAAATCATAAATAATTGGCACATTAGTGCGAGAATTCCAGCCAAATTTCATTTTAAAACCTCTGATTTAGCGCTATTTATTTATTGTTAAATTTTAACCGGAGTCCGGTCATCTTGTGATTTTTATTTGGCAAAACCCAACAATTTTGTACAACGAAAGTCAATCTATGTTAGAGGCTATCAATTAAAAAGTTTTAACCATTTGGTAGCCTCTTTCTTTAAAACCCTTTGATTATGGCAAGCAGTATTATCACCACAGATGACCTAAGAGAATTTAAAATTGAATTGCTCGAAGAATTTAAAAGTATTCTTTCTCAGCAAAACACCCAATTAACTCTTAAACGATACTTGAAATCGTCTGAAGTCATGGACCTACTACAAATCAGCCCTGGGACGTTACAAAATCTTCGAATAAATGGTACCCTTCCCTACACCAAAATAGGCGGGATCATTTATTATGACGCCCAGGAAATTCAACAAATTATGGAAGAGAACCGGGTGCACCACAATTTTAATTTTTAGGCTATGAATTATATCAAATTACTTACCTCGGCATTTGAAAAGTTCTACCATGATCAACGCCTCAATCCTTCGCATATTAGCTTGTATATGGCTCTATTCCAGGCATGGAATGTCTGCAGATTCACCAATGAATTTTTTGTGAATCGCAAAGAATTAATGCAAATAGCAAAGATCGGTTCACCAACAACTTACCACAGATGCATCACGGATTTACACTCCTGGAATTATCTCAGCTACTTTCCGTCGAACAATCCTTTTAAAGGCAGTAAAGTTAAGATGATCGTATTATTACCTACTGATGATATGATAGCGGGACACTACAATCCCATTTTAGATCAAGTTGCGGAACACTACCGTCCCATAGATGAACAAGTAGTGGACTCATACCGTTCCAAAAATGGACAAGCGCTGGTATCTAATATAAACATTAATAAACAGAATAAACATTATAAACCACCAAACAGGAAGGCTGTTATAATTTTTTTTAAAGAAATGGGATCTGATGCTATTTATGCAAAAGCATTCTTCGAATATTATGAGTCTCATCAGTGGCATACAGGTGATAAGCAACCAGTGTATGACTGGAAAGCTTTAGCAGTAAGTTGGATAGAGAGTAGCAAATCTATTGGCAATTTGCAAAAAGAAAAACAAAAGCCAAATTCGCTAAAAGATGAAAATCTAAAAACATCTAAAAATAAGAACTATGGAGAACCCCTCTAAGATAATGGAAGGCGGCGTGGAATATTCGCTGGGCAAATTCGACGGGCAATCTGTAAAATATGATTTTCCAAAGATTTTGGTTTACCTGGATGCGAAAGGTAAACTACTTTTTGGAAATAGATTTAAGATTTATAAAAGCGATAAAGAAATACTTCTTAAACTTTGCTCTTATTTTATCAAAGATCCTATTAACTGTAAAAAATATGAGATTGATCCTAATAAAGGTTTGCTGCTCTCAGGGCCTGTAGGTTGTGGAAAGACCAGCCTTATGAAGCTATTACCAAACCTGGTGCCCCACCAGCGAAAATATGTAGTAATGCCCTGCAGGAACATCGTATTTGCCTTTAACCACCTAGGATATAAAACGATTGAAGATTATGGGGAAAGTGGCGTTTTCTGTTTTGATGATATAGGAGTTGAACCTATTGGAAGATACTATGGAAAAGATTGTAATGTAATCGGAGAAATTCTGCTATCCAGATATGAATTATTTTTACATACACCTTTAAAAACTCATGGCACAACAAACCTGAACGCCGATGAGTTAGAAGAGAAATATGGAGAACGGGTAAGAAGCAGGATGAGAGAGTTGTTTAATTTGATAGCCTTTAATCAAAATGCGCCAGATAAGAGAGATTAAGCACTTGAAAAATAAGAAATTAAACTAAATTTTTTTATTTAGTTCTTCTTCTATTACCGAAGAAATTATATTTCTGGTTCTCAGCAACTAACCAGATTACATCCTTCTCGATTTTAATCCGCTTTACGCTAAACTTCCCATCAATAAAACAAACTGTTATTTTACCGTTACGCGGTTCCAAACCTTTTTTGATAACCAATAGATCACCATGTTCTATCCCGGCTCCGATCATGGAATCTCCTTCAACTCTACAAAAAAAATAGCTTCCCGGTCTTTAATGATCTCTGAATTAAGATCTATAGATTTATCTATTTGGTCATCTGCTGGCGAGGGAAAGCCTGCGGTTATAATACCTACGAAGGGAAAATTGAATATTCCGGGAATGGCTCAATGAAGTACCATTTTAACCAATTATAATTTTCTTTTCTAATAGATTTCATTAGCAGCAACCCGAGCTTTACTTTATAGTAGTAATAATCTAAAAGGTGAAATGATAGGTTTCTTAATGTGCAATTAAATTTCATATTTAATTAACTACGTTTATTACCATGTATTAAATGAAGAATTATTAACTCCACTTTAAAGTCTTTTTTATAATATTTATCTTATTTTAACCTTCCCCAAATTCGAAATTTAAAATGCTTAATCCTACTATGCCTACTAATGACCTCGAAAGGGTCAAAGAGGTTCATAAATATGATCCTGACAATAATTTAAATATCTCTGATTTAAATTTTCTTAGCGAAATGGCGGCTGAGATCTGCAATACTCAGAGCGCTTTAATTACTTTAATTTCAAAAAAAGAACAGTGGGTCAAGGCTGCACACGGCATTGAACTAGAGGTAAGATCTTTTCCAAGAGAATTTACCTTCTGTGCTCACACAATTAATTCTCCAGACAAAATAACCGTTATCCCAGATGCAAGGACAGATCCACGGTTTAACGATAACCCTTTCGTAACCGGAGATAATCCGGTGGTATTCTATGCAGGTTTACCACTTGTTAATTCTAATGGATATGCTATAGGAACTATTTGCGCTGTGGATGAAAATCCAAGAACCTTGAACAGTGAGCAAAAAGATAAATTGCGGATGCTCGGCAAACAGGTAATGAATTTGTTGGAACTAAAACGTAAATCTCTTGAACTTATTAAGACCAATAAAGAACTTGAGTACAAACAAAAGCAATTTAACCATATTACTAGTGGCACCGCCACAGCCACATATGAATGGACTCTAAATTCTAATTCGGTAAAATTTAATTCGGAATGGTGGAATCTCACTGGGTATGAAAAAGAGGAATTTGATGGACGAAAAATATCCTTTTGGGAAAACCTGGTACATCAAAAAGATATCGAATCCGTTCGGGAAAAATTATTACACAATTTCAAACATTCAAATTACATCTTCCATCTGGAATTTAGAATACGTCATAAAAAGGGGTTTTGGATTTGGATCGAAACAAAAGGCAAATTTTATTCTTTAAATGAGGATGGTCAACTGGATATAATGTATGGTTTAATCCAAGACATTAGTGATAAAAAGAAGAAAAATATTGAAATTTTATATTGGAAAAGATTACTTGACTCCCTATACGAACTTTCCCCATTGGGTATTGCCTTAAATGATTATAAAACAGGAATTTTTCTGGATGTAAATAATAAACTAATCGAGCCCACAGGATATACGAAAAATGAATTTCTAAATCTAAGCTATTGGGATGTTACTCCGAAATCTTACGAAAAACAAGAGGAGAAACAATTAGACCTTTTAAAAACTGAAGGATACTATGGTCCATACGAAAAAGAATATATTAAAAAAGACGGTTCTAGATATCCTGTCCTACTAAGAGGAGTCTTAGTAAAAGATGAAGATGGTAATTTAAAAATTTGGAGTTTTATTGAAGATATTAGTAAAAGAAAAAAGAATGAGGCACGAGAGAAAAAGCGTTTAAACCATATAAAACAACTATTAGAAGTTACAGAAGACCAAAATGACAGGTTGAAGAATTTTGCGCATATTGTTTCACACAATTTAAGGTCTCATAGTTCCGGCATCTCTATGCTAATAGAATTTCTTGCTCAAGACTCTCCAGATCTGATGTCTTTCGAGAGTTTTAATCATTTAAAAAATGCCTCTACAAATCTGGAAAGTACCATTCACGATTTAAATGATATTGTAGAGGTCAATTTAACCAGCAGGAAACATTTTCAAAAAATAAAATTATCTAAACTAATAGATAGAATTGTAGAAAGCGTGGAACCTTTGGCTACTGAAAATAAAGTTATTATTCAAAATGAAGTTGCTGATGATGTTACCGTGTATGGTCTGAAATCATACATGGATAGTATAACGCTCAACCTTATCACTAATGCTATAAAATACTCTAGTGTCGAAAGGAATAGTCATATTAATATAAAAGCTGAAGTAATAAATGGTATGAGTTGTATAATGTTTAGAGATAATGGGATTGGGATCGACCTTAACCAGCATAAGCAAAAAATCTTTAAACTATATAAGACCTTTCATAGACACCCTGATTCCAGAGGAGTGGGTTTATTTCTAACAAAGAATCAAATTGAAGCTATGGATGGACGCATTGAAGTAGAAAGTCAAACCAATAAAGGAACAACATTCAAAATTTATCTCCCAAATGAAAAAAATTGATTTAGCCTGCTTAATAGAAGATGATCCCATTCATGCTTTTCTTTCAAAGAAATACCTCGACATGTCTGGAATGATTGAAAATCTTTTAATCTTATCAAATGGTCAAGAGGCCTTTGAAAAGTTAAAAGCTCTTCTATATTCTGGAGAAAAGCTGCCAGAATTGATTTTACTAGATATCAATATGCCCGTTTGGGATGGATGGCAATTTTTGGATGAATTTTTAAAGCTCCCTGTTCAATCCAAAATTACCATATATATACTAAGCAGCAGTATACATGAGGAAGATAGGCGCCGGGCTAGAGAGTACAATAAAATCAGTGACTTTATAGTAAAGCCAATAACTTTAGACACATTAATTCCATTACTTAAATCTGTATCGTAATAATTGAATCATGAGAATGGAAAAATTTTTCTTAGTTGACGACGAAGAGATCATTAATGCCATACAAACAAGAATTTTAAAATCTGAATTTCCGGATTCTGAAATTTTAAAGTTCAATACAGCAAAGGAATTATTAAAAATTCTAAAAGAGATAAATTATAATCCAATTATCTTTCTAGATCTTAATATGCCCGAAATGGACGCAATTTCATTTTTAAAGCAACTTGAGGTTGAAAACCTGGAAATAAAACCAACCATTTTCATTTTAACTTTTTCTCACAATGAAAAAGAGTTGAAATATGTAAAAAATAATCGTTTTGTATCTGAGGTTATTTCGAAACCACTTAGTATAGAAAAATTAGAAAAATTAAAACAGAAGTATATTTTATTAGGTTAGAAGTTTTCTAAAAAAAACTAGCCTGGAAAATAGAATTTAGAACTTATAGGTAGATGATTTCTAAATCTTAATTCACATAATTTTAAGGATATTACTAAAATGAGATTTATATCTTTAGTTTTCTTGCTATTTTAATTCACTTCCAATTATTATTGCTCATGGTAAATCTAAATTTTGTCGAAATTCAAGTAAGCTGTACAGGTTGCAACCATAATTTTAAGATTCAATTAGGCAAACTGATGAAAAAGAAGAAGATATACTGCCATTCTTGTGGAGAGTCTATTAGGCTCAATGTAGTTACTGAAGATTTCAGATTCACCTATATAAAAGAAGATCCTATTCTGGATTTAGAATCTTCTATTGCTGCAAGGTTGAATTAACTTTCAATAATTAACCGTTGAACTTTTGAAGTTAGGACATTAAATAAGGGAAAACCCTAATATAATTACAACCTTACTCCATCTATTTTAGATTTATAGTTTCATATTTAATAGAAACATACTATAAAATTTATAACTGGTATAGACCGGATGGTGCCTGATATTCTTTATATGCTAATTCAGGTATTGTATTTTTAGGTATGTAATCTTCAAATTGTCAAAAAATAGGATACTGAGTTTAGTAGCGAAACTTAGTATCCTATTTATAAATTTAACATAGCTAGCCTTGGAAGACTTTTAAGGACTTTTTAGGTATTTATTTATCTCCTTTAATTTAAATTCGGGGGAATTCTTAAAAAGTATATTCAATATATTTAAATGACCTGAGCCATAAATAACCAGAATTTTATCTTCTGGGTTTAAGTTTATTCTTTGGATATTCCGGAAGATCTTTAAATTCCTATTAAACCATCTGCCTGTTTCGAAATTAACCCCAAAAAAGTCTCCTTTATTGCTTTCATATTTAAATGGACCGATAAGGTAGTTCCCCAAACTTTTACGAATGTTTTCAGGTTTATTAAGTTCGATAAGTTCCTTTAATATTCCATTTTTTCGATAATTTGGATAATGTGAATATCTTTTATGAAGGTCAGGATTTTCTTCATAGTATTTACTGAATTTCATGCATTCTAAGCTATCTTTTCCCTTAATTACTTCTTTTACTTGCTCATTGAATTCTCCCCACTCATCTACGCAATAAATCTGTGTTATATTTAATTTACGGGCTAGTCTAAAACCAATTTGTTGCCATTCCACTCTTTCAAGTTTGTGGTTATCATTCAAGTATTCCTGGAAAAGGGAATCGACCTGTCCCTGTTTTTCTGGTCGCTGTTCAATCACCAGAATCGTAGGTTCAAAAGTTTCGATTTTTTTAACGATATTTTCGATCTCAGTCTGAAAGCTTGGTTCCAGCACATCTATCTGATCCATATCGCTGGTAGTTACAAAATCCCTATTTGGAAAGTTAAAATGAAAAGTACCTAAGCAAAGGACCTCTACTGCTTTATTCTGAGAGTTTACTTGAAAAGGAATAATTAAAATTAGAATTAAATAGAGATACCTCATATTGTTTTCTCGAAAGACAGAAAAAACTTACAGAGGTTACACCTGTATAAAATGACTAAAGGAAAATTTGAAAAAAACTAAAATAAATATGTGTTTTGAATCGCAACTCTAATAGTGAAGTTTCTAGTAAACAAAAGTTAAGTATAGAATTATCAAAATAACTACTGTAATAATGATATAACTCACTTGATTCTCAATTTTTCTCTTGTCACCTCGCATAAATAAAAAATAGTAAAAACTTTTGAAAGGATAGACTTTAATAAATTACTTAATTATTTTTTGTAAAAACCAAACTTCAGTGCAATTCATCGGGCTTAATCTGATGCGAAAGTTAATTTGTGTTTTTAGCAACAGAAACATGATTGACAAGCCATTAAGAAGATTAAAGATAATATTAATAATTGTTTATCTTTAATTAAATTATAGTAATATGTCGATTCCATCTAGGCTTAATTCTAGTTACGAAACTAAAAGAATAAATGCCTTAAAGAAGCTTGAAATCTTAGACTCTCCACCAGATGGGAAATTTGATAACATCACCAAGATGGCAGCCCAATTGCTTGATATGCCCATTGCAATTGTCACTTTAGTTGATACAGATAGAATCTGGTTTAAAAGCAGGTATGGGATTGATGCGATTGAAATTAGTCGAGATCCAGGATTGTGTGCATCGGCAATATTGTCTGATGAACTCTATTTAGTAGAGGATGCCAAAAAAGACTTAAGGTCACTTGCTAATCCTTTAGTTGCAGGTGATTTTGGTTTAAGATTTTATGCTGCGGTTCCTATTAAAACTAAAGACGGTTATAATTTAGGAACTTTATGCGTTATAGATAAAAAACCAAGAAAGCTGGGTAAATCAAAGATAGAATTATTACAAAGTCTTGCAGATCTGGTAATGGATCAAATGGATTTAAGAATGGACGCAAGAAAAGCAATTAAGTATCAACATCAATTAATGTACATAACTGCCCATGATTTAAGAAATCCTCTAGCTATCATGCCTCTTCTTGCCGATATGATTATAAAACAAAAAAACAATCCAAACGCCATAGAAGATATTGGATTACAAATCAAGGATGCGGGAAAGAGAATGAATAGGATAATTACTGAATTATTGGCTTCAGCGGTTGAAAACGATCAAAAAATACAATTAAGATTAAAACCTATAAAACTATCCAAAGTGGTGAAAGGGGTTGTAGATTCGAATATGGTTCTTGCAAGAAATAAAAAGCAAAACTTAATATTAAATATCGAAAATGATTGTAATCTATTTGCAGATCACGAACGCCTTACAGAGATTTTAGATAATTTAATTAACAATGCAATCAAATATTCTCCCTTTGGCAAGATTATTTATGTTTCTATAAAAATTGAAAATAATTTGGGGGTAGTCGAGGTAAAAGATGAGGGACCTGGCCTAACAAAGGATGATAAAAAAAACCTTTTCAGAAAATTCATTTCTCTAAGCGCTCAACCTACTGGTGGTGAGCCTTCAACAGGTGTAGGTTTATCTATTGTAAAAGATCTTGTAGATGCACATAAAGGAAGCATTACTGCAATAAGTGAAGGTGCTGGAATGGGCACAACGTTCACGTTAAAATTACCGCTCTCGGAAAGTTAAAATTCATTTTTTTTAACATAAGTCTTCTATAATAATAAAAATCAAAATTTATTATAGTTCTTTAAGCTTTTAAGAAAGTAATTATATGAGTAGCAAAAATGAAGACCTTATTTTAGAATGATTTCTATTCTATTTTAAATGATTGATTATATAATCAGAATTTTTCGGAATAGTTTTAAGGATTAGAGTAACTATTTTCTCTTTAGTCAATCATTTTAATGACAACTAACCGCTTTGGTGGTAAAAAGCATTCTGATCATTTTTCACTTTCGAACCCTAGGGCTGGATTTATATGAATTACTTTCTGTTTCATGGCAATGCATTTATATTATAAAATGGTTAAATAGTATTAAGGCTTTAATGGATTTTTATAAAGTATTAAAGAGGTATTACTGCAATACTATATTAATGTAATATATGTTTATAGTTTTATTATAAATTGCATTTTATATCTATTTAAACTGACTCGGATCAATTCCTTTCGCTTCACTCAGTAGGTTTTACTTGATCGTTTTCTAAGCAAAAGCAAACTATTATTAACACAATGGTTTAAATGGAGTTGGGTGAAAAGTATGTTCTATAATATGCACATTTGGACCTTCGAACCCAAGTTTTCGATACTCTATACTGCAGTCTTTTTTGTAAGATGAATAATAAGGTTTCCCAGTTTTGTTGATTTTATACCTAAGCCAATAGCAGATATATTCTATCTGACCTTTCAATTCTCGCTTACTAAGTTCGCTAAGCTTATCAAACGAAAATCGCTTGTATCGGCTATCTAGTTCTATTACTACTTTAGGTCCAACAGTGGGTGTAATAATAAAATCTACAATGCCACCATAGTTTTTATTATATTTCTTCTTCAGACTATCTGAAAACAGAAATGGAACCTCACAGTCCAAGTCTACTCCTAATCTTTTGCAAGTTTGCTTGATAGATACTGTTATTGCTTTAGTGCATTGTGTTTTGCTAAAGAAAAAAGAGGGGAAGTCTACTATAAACTGGACTACTATAAATTTACCAATTGCTAAAAATATAATTATTCATCAAAGATTTATTCCAAATAATAAACAGATAGATATAAAATTTGAATCATGTCTTCTAATTTAAAATCTATGATAACGGATAACTTTGTTTCAGGAATCTCTTGATTTTTGCCTTTTCATCAGGATCTGTACTCTGAGAACTCCAGATTGGAGGTTTTAAACCTTGATCCTTGCAGTAAGTTACTAGCCACCTAGCACAGGCTAAGCCATTGTTCACCGAATCTCCAAGGTCGGTATCAAAACATATAGCGTCGGGTAATCCATTTTTTAGTATCCAGTTTTTGAACTCAAATTCATTTTTCACCCAGACTGCATCAACGTTACGCCCGATGGGGCTATAGGATAACCAGTCCATTCTCTTATCCCATGGGTTTAGCCGATCGTCTAACCATAAAAGTGTCTTAGGTTTAGTTTTATTAATAAATAATTTGTTTTTCTGCTTTTCTGGTTTTACGACGGTTCTGATTCTTGTTCTTTGAAAAAGATTATAGATTTTAGAAAATAAACCTTTAAAATTGGCACAAATAAATAGAGATCTTATTAGGATTCTTTTGCTAAATACACTCATTAAAATATGGTTTATTACCAATCCATCATACATCAATTTTTCCCTTTAATTAATTAACCTCTTATTCATGAACTAATAGAATCATTTTAGGATAAAAAATTACAGGACATCAGTTGTTAGCCGTTATTTTTCCTTTATTTTTTCAAGCTTATGGAATCGGACTACTATAATTACTAGTAAAGTAAAAATTGATCCTATGAATAATACTGTTAGTTGATTTTCATTCCAAATTGTTTGATAAAAATCTTGGTGTAGATAAATTGATCTACAAATCACGACCAGTAAAACAAAAGCTAAACTTGTAAAAACCTTATTTTTCATAATATTTATTTAAAAACCAGATAGCTCGAAATGTGCTTGAAATTTTAACCCGTTATGAAAATCATTTAGAATTATTTATTCCGAACTATCTGGACCAACTAAGACAAACTTGCTATTAGATATTCCTATATTACATTTCTTAAAAATTCAAATGTTAAACCTTTGGTTGTTCGAACCTTACTTAGATAATTCTCAATTTTTAATCGCAATAGTACATGTTCGTTTAAAAATGCATGATCGCATTGAATATCTTCGCATTCTTTTTTTTCTTCCAATTTTGGTTGAAATCGTTTACAAGCTTTTTTAATTTTATCATTAGAGATTTCTATGTCCTTGAATTGATTTAAAAGATATTTAGGATCTATATTGGAAGCCTTTGTTTCTTTAACTATCGAAGAATTCAGAATTTCTAGATAAAAATTGATTTCTTGCTCAATAAAATCTAATTCAGATTTCCATTGATTAATTTCATTTTGAAGTCTTAACACTTCTATTTCCTCATTATTATGATGTTCCTGAATGCTGTTTACCATAATTCACTTTCATTATATCTGGTTCAATTTGTTTTACTTTTTTAATATGGATATGGCTTTCTCCTAGCGGAAAAGTCCATGTGATATTATCGCCTTGTGCATAACCAAATAGCGCCAAACCCATTGGAGCAAGTACAGAAATCTTGTCTTCTCGAATGTCTCCTTTTTCTGGCGTTACAATTTGGTATGTTCTTTCAACGGCAAAAGGTGTTTCTATGGTGACCAAGGAGTTTAAGCGAATAATATCTAATGGCATATCAGCATTAGATATAATCCTCGCATCTTTTAATTCTTCGGTTAGTTTATATATTGAAGCCTTATAGGAATTATCTTTATAATATTTGGCTAAAGACATGATTTGTTTTAGAAATTCATATTCTTTTTTTTCAATAATTAATTCTCCGTATTTCATTTTAATGTTCTTTTGTTCAATAATCTATGGAAATATTCCTCTTTGCTTATAAGCAGTTTCTACTCTGGATATAGCCAGAATAAAAGCTGCTGTTCTCCAATCAACATTGCGTTTATTTACTTCTGAATGGATCTTATAGAAATTTTCAGTAAGTTTTTTTTCGATTTTAGCCATCACTTCCTCCAGTTGCCACAATTCTCCGTTTCTATTCTGCAACCATTCAAAATAACTTCCTATCACACCACCTGAATTGCAGAAAATATCAGGAATAATTGTTACCCCTTTCTCCAGTAAAATTTGTTCTCCTTCTTTATCAGTAGGTCCGTTGGCTCCTTCAGCGAGAATAGATGCTTGTACTTTAAAGGCATTTTCTGCAGTAATTTGGTTTCCTAATGCTGCAGGTATAACGATGTCACAGTCCAATCCAAAGAACTCATTAGATTCGATTTCATCTGCACCTTGAAACCCTTTTATTGATCCTTTCCTTGGTTCACAATGTTGCGCTAGAGCTTGTGTATCTATTCCAACTTCATTATAAAGTGTAGCGTGTGCATCCTGTACAGCGATTAATTTAGCACCATCTTTGGTCAAAAAATGAGAAGCCCAATACCCAACATTACCAAATCCCTGGACTATAAATTTCTTATTACTTAAATCCTTGTCCTCTGCTGCCAGCAATAATTTTATAGATAAATAAACCCCAAATCCGGTAGCACGGTCTCTACCTTCTAATCCCCCTGCACCAACAGGCTTACCCGTTACCACATGTTGATTATGCGATCGCTCCGAAGATGATATGGTTGACATATAGGTATCTACGATCCATGCCATGGTTTGTGGATTGGTATTAACATCTGGAGCCGGAATATCATGCTCTGGGCCAATATTTTCACCTAGGGCATAAGTGAAACGCCTAGTGATCCTTTCTAATTCCGAATCTGAATAATTTCGAGGATCTATTTTGATGCCCCCTTTAGCACCTCCAAAAGGAAGACCAGCCAATGATGTTTTCCAGGTCATCCACATCGCAAGTGCCTTGGCGGCATCAATATCCACAGTATCGTGGTAACGTAAACCTCCTTTGTAGGGACCTAATGCGTTGTTATGTTGCACTCGGTAACCTGTAAAAACTTCTACTTTTCCATTATCCATTTTTACTGGAAAATGCACGATAATTTCATTGTTAGTAATACCCAAAATCTTTCTAATGTTGGGATTCAAATCTATCATATCGGCCGTTTTATTGAACTGATGCATCACGGTCTCGTACATAGATTGTTTAATGGCTTTTTTAGTGTTTATCATTATATATTATTGAAAGTGTTCACAAAATAATTTCCTGTTATCTTTCCAGGTGCAGGTTTTGCGATGGTCGCAATTAAAGCACAGCCCTTTAAGCATATCCTGGGGTAATCCTTTTAAGTTCTTTTTATGTGGAATGTTGGCCTTTATTCTTCCGTTAGTCAAATTCATTCTATCATAGATTTATATTTTCTCATATACAGAAAGTCAAATGCTATGCCCAGAATAAATAAACAATAAGGCCTTAGTTGTAATAATCAGGTAATAAGTGTGTTACGCGTGTATTATATTTGGAATCGAATTTTATAAGCGGGGAGAAACGCCCCGGTGGGGGAGAAAAGTACCGTTTGGAGTATGGTCTTTATTTAAGTTTTTTTCGGAGAGTTTTCCTGTCAATTTGAAGAATTTCTGCAGCTTTTGTTTTGTTGTTATCTACACTAGCCATAATTTTTAAAATATGCTCTTTTTCAACCTGCTGCAATGATTTCGAATTAGATTCGAAGTTTGGGGTAGGATACTTGAGATAATCAGGAAGTTGTTTTATATCTATACTTTTTTCACTCATTATAAGCGCCCTTTGAATAACATTTTCTAGTTCTCTTACATTTCCTGGCCAATTATGACGCTCAAGTATTTCCATTGCTTTTTCTGTAATTTCAATCCCAGGTTTGGCATATTCTGTAGCGTATTTTTTTAGGAAATTTTTTGCAAGCAAAGGAATATCTATTTTATGATCTCTTAATGGAGGCGTTTCAATTTGCATTACATTCAGGCGGTAATAAAGATCTTCCCTAAAAGTACCCTTTTTTATCATTTGCTTAAGATCGCTGTTAGTAGCTGCAATAACTCTGACTTCAATCTTCTGTGCTTTTTGCTCACCAATACGTCGTACTTCTTTTTCCTGAAGCACCCTTAATAATCTGGTTTGTACCGAAAGGGGAGCGGTACCAATTTCATCTAGAAAGATAGTGCCACCAGCAGCGGCTTGAAAAAATCCTTGTCGGTTATCATTAGCTCCTGTAAAGGCTCCTTTTTTATATCCGAAAAGTTCAGATTCTAATAGTTCTTCCGGAATAGCTCCACAATTAACCGCGATAAATGGATTAGCGGCAAATGAACCCTTATAATGTATAGCTCGAGCCACCAATTCTTTTCCCGTTCCACTTTCCCCCTGTATAAGTACAGTAGCACGATTATTTTTCACTCGTTCTATAAGATCAATTAATTGTTCAATTTTTTCAGATTTACCAACTATTCCGGCATATATGAAAGGTTTATCTATTTCTGGAGAATTATTTTCAGTTCGAATTGATCTTTTAGGAAGTGAGTTTTCTACGGCTTTGGAAAGTTCTTCCTTAGTAAAAGGTTTTACCAAATAATCCAAGGCTCCAGATTTTATTGAATTCAAAGCACCGTCTATAGAAGGATAACCCGTTATTACCAATTTAGGTACATTGGGAAAATGTTCTTCTACATATTTAATAAGTTCCATGCCACCAATTCCTGGCATTTGTAAATCTGTAATTAGAAGATCTACTGCGTTAAATTTTAAAATATCTATAGCTTCAACCACAGATGCTGCCTGGTATGAGTGAAAATTCTCCTCACGAAGCTGGCGTTGAACTAACTCAAGCATATCGTAATCATCATCAACAATAAGGATATTTGCTTTTTTTAGTGCCATGGATTAAAGCTTTAATGGTAATTTTATTTGAAATACAGTTCCTGTAGGTGTATTGTCAAAAGTAATAATTTCGCCATGATGACTTTTAATTATTCCATGAACTACGCTTAAACCAAGTCCAGAACCTTCTCCTACAGGTTTTGTACTAAAAAAAGGCTGGAATATTTTGGATTTTAAGTGTTCCGGGATTCCTGGACCTTCATCCTTTATCTCTAAAATAAAATGATCCGTATAACTTGAAACTTCTATATTTATTAAGCTGCCCACAGGTGAAACATATATTGCATTGATCAAAATATTGAATAAAACCTGAGTTAGTTGAATTGTATCTATTTGTGCTTCTAGAGCTGGGTCGTCAATTGTGAAATTATAGGAGATTCTTGCTTTCTGTAAATTGGGAGTTAATAAATTTAAAGCCTGATCTATTATAGGTTTAATTTGAATAACTTCTCTATGGTGAGGCATCTCACAAGCAAAAAACATTAATTTTTTTACAATATCTCTGGAATATATCGCTGCCTTTATGATTTTTTCAGAGTCTTTCTGAGTTTGATTTTCTTTCGTACTTGATTTTATCAATTCAGCAAAGCCCAGAATATTTCCCAATGGAGTATTGAGTTCATGAGCTATTCCGGCAGTAATCTCACCTAATATTGAAAGACGATCATTTCGCTCAGCACTTCTTTTTAACAGTTCTTCCTTTTTTACATTTTCTCGGCGCTCAAAAAATTCGCTTATCTCGATTGCGATTTTATTTAAAAGTTTCTGTTCTTCTTCTAAAAAATGGGCATTGGCTAATTTATCGGTGTTATAATAAACTTTTATAACGCCTTTACTTTCATTGAAGAGCATAATATTACTTTGTTGAAAAACTGAATTTACTGGAATGGTAGAAGTGAATATATTATAGTCTTCAAATTCTAATTGAACAATAGCATGTTCTGGGAATAACCACGCTCTTTTTGTGATGCTGCAAATTTCTTCTAGAGTTTCTGAAACTGAATCAGAATGTTTGCGGATGGCAGAAGATACCTCGTAAAGACAGGAAAGTTCTTTAACCCGCTCTTCCAGTTTTTTAGAGATTGAAATTTCTTTTGTCATGCAAGGATATTTATAAGTTTAAAGGTCGGGAATTTCAATCATCTTTCCATTTTTAGATTTACCCAAAATTACCACTTCCTTTGATTCTCTATATTCTTCTATTGTGAGTCTTAGTTGGCCTAAGATCAGACGCCGAATCTGAAATTTCATTTTCTTTTGGATCAATTTGTGTTTTTTAATCGGCCAAACACTGGCATTTAAGAGTAAACTTTAGTATTAATGGCTGTATTATAATTTTGGATTCCAATCTAATCCAACAAACATCAGTATTGTCACCTGTTTCTTGCGGTTTAATGTATCTATCGAAATGATCTCGAATTTAAACTTTAGAACTAAAAGAAGATGGCGAAGAATAACAAAGTATTTTGTCCAAACAACTATCAGCATTATAGTACCATTATATAAGCATTTTTAAGAGATAAATGCCGCTAATTGCTTGAATATTTGCATATAAACTTAAAAATGAATTATGGAAATTACATGGAAAGGGGTCATGCCCGCTGTTACCACCAAATTTACGGCAGATGATAATCTAGACTTGGATATGTTCAAAAAGAACATTCACGCCCAGCTGAATGCAGGGGTAAATGGAATTATCCTCGGTGGTACCTTAGGCGAGGCAAGTACACTACTGGCTGAAGAAAAACGGGAGTTAACCAGATTTACAAAAGAAATTGTTGGCGATCGCATTCCTGTAATTATGAATATTGCTGAACAATCTACAAAAGGAGCCATCCAGGCTGCAGAAACTGCTGAACAAGACGGAGCTTCAGGCCTAATGATGCTTCCCCCAATGCGCTATTTAGCAGATGATAGGGAAACTGTAGAATATTACAAGGAAACTGCTAAGAGTACCTCTCTTCCAATTATGGTTTACAATAATCCTGTAGATTATAAAATCGAGGTTAGTCTTGATATGTTCGAAGAACTACTCAAACAAGACAATATTCAGGCTGTAAAAGAATCTACACGAGATACTTCGAATATCAGCAGGATAATTAATCGATTTGGAGATAGGCTTAAGATTTTAAGTGGGGTAGATACTATAGCCTTGGAAAGTTTAGTGATGGGAGCTGATGGTTGGGTGGCTGGATTGGTATGTGCCTTTCCAAAAGAAACGGTCGCTATTTATAATCTCGTTAAAGCTGGTAGGATTGAAGAAGCATTAAAAATATATCGTTGGTTTCTGCCAGTTTTAGAGCTGGATATCAATGCAAAATTGGTTCAGAATATTAAGATGGCTGAAGTAGCCACGGGAATTGGAACCGAGAACGTGCGAGCACCGCGATTATCTTTAAATGGTAAAGAGCGTGAAAACGTTCAGAATATCATAGATACAGCCATGGCATCTCGGCCAAATGTTGAAGAATATTTATCTGTTTAATAGAAATTATAAGATATGTTAACAGGAAAAAATTATGTGGGCTATGAGCTCTCTGCGGAAAACACTTCCGTATTTGAATCAATTAATCCGGCAACTGAAGAAAAAAATGAAAAATTTCATATTGCTACACATCAAGAGGTAAATCAGGCGGTTAAAAAAGCCCAAATTTCTTTCTTAGAATATTCAGCTAAAACTGTAGAAGAAAGAGCCGGATTTTTGGAAGCAATTGGTCACGAGATTTTAGAATTAGGTGATGAATTGATTATAACTTATTGCCGGGAAACTGGTTTACCCGAAGCAAGGGCAAAAGGAGAAATGGGCAGGACTATAGGACAATTAAACGCATTTGCTTCTTATATTAAAAATGAGAATTGGAAAAACAGTTTTGAAGATAAGGCAGATCCTAAAAGAATTCCAATGCCAAAACCAGCCTTGCTTCTTACTAGCATTCCAATTGGCCCAATAGCGGTTTTTGGTGCCAGCAATTTCCCACTGGCTTTTTCCACAGCTGGAGGTGATACAGCCAGTGCATTAGCAGCGGGTTGTCCGGTAGTGGTGAAGGGGCATCCTTCGCACCCGGCTACTGGAGAACTGGTAGCTTCAGCAATTATCCAAGCTGCGAAGCAAACTGGAATGCCAGATGGTGTTTTTTCACATTTAAATAGCAATAACATAGAAGTAGGGACATTTTTGGTAAAGCATCCCAAAATTAAAGGGGTTGGTTTTACCGGAAGTTTGAAAGCGGGACGTGCCTTGTATGATCTTGCTGCAAAAAGGGAAGAGCCAATCCCGGTATTTGCTGAAATGGGTAGTGTAAACCCTGTAATAGTTAGTGCAGCAGCGATGGAGAAAAGAGGTAAGGAGATTGCACAGCAACTTGCCGGCTCTTTTAATCTTGGAGCAGGTCAATTTTGTACGAGTCCGGGGATAATTTTTACTGTGGAAAATGATAAGCTAGCCGATTTTGAGAAAGAACTGGTGTCGGCCAATTCCCAGATCGATGAGCAATGTATGTTAAACCAAGGAATTAAACAGGCTTTTATCAAGGTAAAGAATGATTTTATATCTAATTCTAATATTACTGTATTAAGCGAAGCTGGAGATAAGGATGGAAATATGGTAGCAGGAATTATCGTAAAAATAAATGCTAAAAATTTCTTTGAAAACAATAGACTGCAGGAAGAGGTATTTGGCCCGTTCACCATGTTGGTTACATGTGATAATCTGGAAGAATTAAATAAAGCGGTAGAAAGTTTACAGGGGCAACTTACAGCCAGTCTGATCGCTGAGGAAGAAGAATTTAGTGATCTTAAAAAGACGGTACAGTTAATTCAGCATAAAGCAGGTAGGATAATTTTCAATAGTATGCCCACTGGAGTTGAAGTTTCACCGGCAATGACACATGGTGGGCCTTATCCTGCCTCTACCGATAGCAGGTTTACTTCCGTAGGAATTTCAGCGATCAATAGATGGCTGAGACCAATAAGTTTTCAGGACTTTCCAGAAGCATTACTTCCTTAGTTCATTAAATAAGTATTTAGATGATCTATCAAAGTTTTGAATGTATAGATGCCCACACCTGTGGAAATCCTGTACGTCTTATAAAATCAGGTATTCCTCTTTTAGAAGGATCAAATATGAGTGAGAAACGCCAGCATTTTATAAAGGAATATGACTGGATTCGAAAAGGTTTGATGTTCGAACCACGCGGTCATGATATGATGAGTGGTAGTATGATTTATCCGCCTCATGATTCTGATAACGATTTTGCCATTCTTTTTATCGAGACTAGCGGCTGTCTTCCCATGTGTGGGCATGGCACCATTGGAACCATTACTATTGCCATAGAAGAAGGGCTCATTAGCCCAAAGGTTCCTGGTAAAATCAGGATGGAAGCACCCGCCGGTCTGGTAGAGATTGATTATCAGCAAACAGGGAATAAAGTAGATTGGGTAAAATTAACGAATGTAAAAAGTTATTTAGCTTTTAAAGATCTAACGATTAATTGCCCCGGATTGGGCGAATTAAAGTTTGACGTCGCCTATGGAGGGAATTACTATGCAATAGTAGATCCCCAAAAGAACTATCACGGACTTCAGAACTATTCCGCTTCTGAAATAGTGCGTTACAGTCAATATCTGAGACAGAAAATCAACGAGAAATATCCAGATCATTTTATTCATCCTGAGAATGACACCATACGAAATGTAAGTCACCTGTTATGGACGGGAAATGTTATAGACTCTAAATCCCATGGTAGAAACGCGGTATTTTACGGGGATAAAGCTATAGATCGCTCTCCCTGCGGAACCGGAACTTCAGCAAGAATGGCGCAATTATATATGCGTGGTAAATTAAAAGCCGGAGAAGACTTTATTCATGAAAGTTTTATAGGTTCAAAATTTACAGGAAAGATCGAGAAGGAAACAAGCATAGGGAATCATCCCGCAATTATCCCGAGCATAAAGGGTTGGGCAAAGGTCTTCGGACGTAATACTATTACGATTGACGAAAAAGATCCATATGCTTTCGGATTTCAGGTAATCTAAGAAATAAGTATTAATCATGAATAAACAATGCCTAATTATTGGAGGAGGTATAATCGGCCTAAATATCGCTTATTATCTGTATAAGGAGGGCCACGAGGTGACGATTATAGATCGCAATGACTTTTCTTCGGGGGCCAGTTTCATAAATGCCGGCTATATAACCCCTAGCCATTTTATTCCGCTTAGTTCTCCTGGGATAATCACCAAAGGTTTAAAATGGATGCTGAATAAAAACAGTCCTTTTTATGTAAAACCCAGATCAGATATGGATTTTATAAAATGGGCCTGGTCTTTTAAAAGGTCTGCGACTCAGAAAAGAGTAGATCAATCCATTCCTGCAATTTTGAAAATTAATCTTATGAGCAGGGATTTATATCAGGCAATGAAAGAATCTTCAGATTTTGATTTCGAATTTAATCAAAAGGGGCTTTTAATGTGTTATAAACTGGCTGAAACAGGCGATGAGGAAGGGGAAGTAGCTGAAATAGCCTTAAAGCGGGGATTAAAGGTGAAGCACCTAAATAAAGAAGAACTTAAATTGTTGGAGCCGAATGTAGATTTTAATGTAAACGGAGCTTATTTTTATGACTCAGATGCGCATATGACTCCTAATGATTTTATGAGGGATATGAAAGCTTTTCTAAAAAAGCAAGGGGTGAATTTTATATTGAATGAGGAAGTGGAGGATTTCAAAATAAATAGTGGTAGAATTAATACTGTAAAAACTAGTCTTAGAGAAATTCCGGCCGATGAGGTAATTATTGCCGCGGGAACCTGGACTTCGAAACTTGCAAAAAAGTTAAAGATTCCACTTTCACTAGAAGCCGGAAAAGGATATAGTTTTAATGTAGAGAAATCCACTGGAATCAGTATTCCCACTATTTTGATAGAGGCTAGGGTAGCAGTAACCCCTATGAACGGTTTCACAAGATTTGCCGGCACTATGGAACTTTCGGGACTTAATGAAAGAATTTCAAAAAATCGTGTAGAAACTATCGCAAATGCTGCGGAAGGATATTATAAAGGTTTAAAAATTGATGAAGAGGATATAAGCAATGCTAAATCTGGATTGAGACCATGTTCTCCAGATGGTTTACCCTATATTGGTAGGAGCAAGGCTGTTAAAAACCTGATTTTTGCTACCGGACACGCCATGATGGGCTGGAGTTTGGGGCCAGCCACAGGCAAATTGGTTTCGGAAATCATTTCAGAGAAAAAATTATCAATGGATATCAATCCTTTTAGCCCAGATCGAAAAATTTAAAATATCAATATGTTGAAAAACGGAATTGGCGGAAGTACAATAGAAAAGGAACTTAATAAGTTAAAACCTATACCTGGCGCGCCAAATCCTGTTGCGCTGGATGGCTTCAACGAACGGCTACAGAAACTTTGCAAACTGATGCAAAAAGAATCAGTAGACATGATTTATATTAATGCCGGGCCAAATCTTTATTATTTTACAGGAACCAGGTGGTCTCCTTCTGAACGTCTGGTTGGCGCCCTGCTTCTTCCAGATGAAACCCTGATATATATAGTTCCAGATTTTGAGATCGGAACTATTAAAGATTTTATGGGAGTACAAGGTGAAATTTTAGCCTGGGAAGAACATGAAAATGTGTTCGAGGTAATTTCCGAAAAGATTGCTATAAAAAATGAATTTAGGTTGGGAATAGACGACACAACTGCTTTCAGGATAAGTGATGGTTTTACCCGGCATATTCAGAATGCCAGACAGTTTTCGGCAGAACAACTATTCATGGAATGCCGAATGTATAAATCTAAAGCTGAAATCAAGAATATCCAATATGCCATGAATATAACCATGGAGGTGCAAAAAGCTGCCGCCCGTATTTTGAGAATTGGCATTTCTACGGCAGAAGTAGTGGATTTTATAGATAAAGCACATAAAAAAATGGGAGCTAAAAATGGCTCTTACTTTTGCATTGTTCTTTTTGGAAAAGATACCAGTTTTCCACACGGAGTAAAGAATCCCAAGGATCTGGAAATGGACGATATTGTTCTAGTGGATACCGGTTGTGAATTTAACGGCTATATTTCAGATATTACACGCACCTATTTTTTTGGGAAACCGAATGACAAACAGCGACAGATCTGGCAGGTAGAGAAAGATGCACAATTTGCAGCTTTTTCAGCGATACAGGAAAATAGTGCCTGTGGAATAATAGATGATCAAACCAGGAAATTTTTAGAGAAAAACAATTTAGGGCCGCAATACCAATTGCCGGGACTTCCGCATAGAGTTGGGCATGGGATTGGTATAGAGATCCATGAGCATCCGTATATTGTAAAAGATAATTCTATTAAGCTCAAAGAAAGTATGTGTTTTAGTATAGAGCCAATGATTTGTGTTGAAAATGAATTTGGCGTTCGTCTTGAAGACCATGTTTATATTGATGAAAATGGCCCGGTTTGGTTCACCGAGCCAGCCAAAAGTATAGAAGATCCTTTTGGTTATAATGATTGATATTCGGGTATGAAGCCTATTTATTTCAAAATACCAAAAACTGAGAATAAAGCGATCCGTGTCCAGGAAGAAGCCGGAAAGTATTTTTATGGTAAACTGCATTACCACCCGGAATATCAGATTACACTTATTGAAAAGGGAACCGGTTTATTTTATGGAGGAACGAATGTTGTCAAGTTTGAAGAAGGAGATTTATATTTTATAGGTCAGGATGTACCACATTTAATAAAGAGTTCAGCAAAATATTATGAATCCGATTCCCCTGGAATAAAAGGTCTTTCAATTTTCTTTAGTTATAATAGCTTTGGAGAATCTTTTTTTGAAGTCCCTGAATTGAGGGAAATACGAAACCTATTGCTAAATGCAAAAAGAGTAATAAAGCTACGTCGAAATTCTGAATTTAATCTGGAACAAATGATGCTCGATATGCGCTCAGCAACAAATGAGGGAAGAGTGATTCAATTGTTGAAAATATTGAGTCAGTTTAATGATGAAAATTACGAATTCTTAAATGCTACTGGCCTATCACCAACCTTGAATGAAAAAGGATATGATCGTCTCAATAAAGTGATCAATTATACCTTTTCAAACTATGCAACGAATATTTTGGTTGAAAATGTAGCCGAAAAGGCAAATCTGAGTAAATCCCAGTTTAGCCGATATTTTAAGGAAAGGACCGGGAAAACGTATGTTCAGTTTCTAAATGAGGTACGAATCGAAAATGCCTGTGTTTTACTGATAAAGGAAGATTTGAACATTGAACAAATTGGTTACGATGTAGGATTTCAGAATTTATCTAATTTTAACCGGCAGTTTAAAAAAGTTAAAAACAGCACCCCTTCGCAATTTCGTACACAGTTTCAAAATGAGAGAACTATTTTATAATAGATAAATTGGTTATCAGCGGGTTGTTTTTAGGCTCTTAACCTGAGTTTTTCCTTCAAAGGAATTTAATAGTAACCTAGATAGTTTTTCTTACAAAAAAACGTTGTAATCCAATCGTCTGTGAATTATTTATGGTGGTAATAATGCATTTAATTAGTCAATTATATCTAAAGCTAAAGAGCATTCGCCTTTGTTTCTTTAATTTTTTTTCTCAGCTACTTCTTATAATTTATATGGATAATTATATATCCTTAATGTATGTAAAAGTAATAGAAGAATAGATCCTATTTCTCCTATAAGCGTTTATTAAATTCTTATAAAAGCCCGTAAACACTATGTTTCCGGGCTTTTTAATTTATCATCCTATCTATTAAAATCAATAGAAAGGAGTTAAATTCTTAGCTGCTTTGAAAAATAAAAACGGTATAGAAGTATTATAAAGTTCTATTTTGGATGCTTGAGATCTGGGATTTCAATCATTTTTCCATTCTTGAATCTCCCTAGAATTAACACATCTTTTATTTTTTTATATTCTTCAATGGCCAGCTGGAGTTGCTCTTTGGTGTCTCTTCTAATCTTGACGCCATTTTTTTTATTTTTATTTCGAACCTCAATGTAATATCCGTCCCTTAAATCTTTCGGTTTTGTCGATGGTCGGCCCATAATTAATTTTTGTTTTAAATATCGCAAGGCTAATTCCTATTAAAGTTTAAAAAGAATAATATAATTCTAAACATCAATAAAATTGTAGCCCATCAAATATGCGTAATGAGTATTTTTATTATTTCAGGTTTGGTTGAATAATAAAACTATATGAATAGGGATTCGGCTTAATAGTATACTCCGGATGAACTAGTCTCCCCCAGGAAGTATCACCTCCCACACCCATTTGCAAATAATCTATATTCCATTGTAAAGTTTCCCCCAATTTTATATCAGCTCCATGTTTTTTAGTTACAGGTACTAGTCCGGAAGCAGATGCGGCTTTTTCATTTTCTTCTAAATCAATTTCTGCCATTTTAAATGGCCATATACTTGAATTTAATAAAGAGTTCGTCGCATATACTGAAAGAGAAAGGTTCTCAGATTCCAGCCTTATCCATCTAACATCGGTTTTGTTTCCGGTTTCCTGAGGTCTTAGGTACCTATGAAATTGATCTTCAATTCTACCTGAATAAATACCGGTTTGTTGACCCGTTTTGCGATCCCAATAAGATTCTTCTGGTCCTTTTCCATACCAACTTAGATCTTTAAAATCGTTTGGTAAAATCATATACATTCCAATTCTTGGAATATTTGGTAGCTCTTTTTTGAGCGGTTCAAATTTATAGTTGATTTTAAGATCACCATCTGAATTTACTTCGTAAGCTACATTTACCTTCGCAATATTTTCAGGAAGCGCATAAGCCACCTCAAAAGCAACTCTTTTATCGTTAAGCACTGGTTGTTTAATTAGTTTTGAAGTGTAATTATACGTAGCCGTTTTCCATATTTTAGCCCATTTATCCATTCCGTTTCCTAGGTCATTATCTGTTGGGGCACGCCAAAAATTTAATTGTATGGGCTCATTGGTAATCAATTGATTATTATATTTCCATTCCTTGATTTCCCCGGAAACCTTATCCAAATTCAGTTGGAAATTTTTTCCTTTAATTATAAAGTTGTCTGATTGGGAAATAATATTTACTCCATCGTTGTTTACAAGTTTGAAACCTGATCCTTTAAATGCTGATATTACAAATTCCTCAAAAGCCAGTAGGTGATTTGCCGGTAATAGTTCTTCGTCTGAACTTGTTTTTAGGAACACCTGTAATATAAGTTCATTTTTAGAAGAGGTTTTATCGAATTTTATTTGAAAATCCTGCTTTGTTCTAGGCTTAAGGTTATTTATAGAAATCTTTCCTGAATCTATACTCTTTCCATTTTCAAGAAGTTTCCATTTAATTTTTTCATCATTTAATGTTTTAAAGAAATTTTTATTAAAAACCTTTATTGTAGTAGAAGCTTTATCAAATTTAAATTCAACCGGCTGGTAAACCTTTTTTACTTCAGATAAATGAGGGTGTGGATTACGATAAGGATCAACTAAACCGTTATTTAAAAAATTTCCATCTGTGGGTAAATCGGGATGATAATCATAACCGTACGCCAAATAAGGTTTCCCTTCGGGATATTTATATTCTAGGGCTTGATCTACCCAATCCCAGATAAATCCTCCCTGTAGAACTTCATAATTCTCAATGAGGTCCCAGTAATCCTGTAAATTCCCTACAGAATTTCCCATCGCATGGGCATATTCTATCATTATTACCGGTTTTTGAGGATTGTTTTTAGCGTAGTCTTCCAAATGCTCCGGTGAAGGATACATTGGGCAGTAGATGTCAGTATAATCTGCTGTTTTTGCTGGTTCATATTGAACAGGTCTGGAATCGTGATCTTTTAACCATTTATAGGTTGTCTCAAATACCTTTCCGTGGCCAGCCTCGTTGCCCAATGACCAGATGATAATAGAAGGATGGTTCCTATCTCTGTAGAACATTCTTTTTGTTCTCTCCAAATGTGCTGGGATCCAATTTTCCTCGTTTCCTATTTGTGTTTTTTCATCAATCGCCAGCGGATGACTTTCTATATTGGCTTCATCTATTACATAGAGTCCGTATTTATCGGTAAGATCATACCAATAAGGATCGTTGGGGTAGTGGCTGCTCCGTACAGCATTAATGTTATTTTGTTTCATCAAGCGAATATCCTTTTCCATACTTTCACGGCTTACCACATGCCCGGTGAAGGGATCGGTTTCGTGACGGTCCACGCCTTTAATGTAAATAGCCTTTCCGTTTACCAATAATTGGTTTTCTTTTATTTCCACGGATCGAAATCCAATCTTTTTTAATATAAAGGAAGGAGAAACATTTTTGTTTGGTTGCAATCTAATTTCCAATGTATATAGGTTTGGAATTTCAGCCGACCATTTTTCTATATTTTCAATTTCTTCTGAAAAAATTCTCTCTACAGAATCATTTTTTCTAACAAGGATTTCTTCCGAAGCTGAATAAACAATTTTTCCTTTTGGATCTTTGAGTTTTATCCAAAGTTTTGCTTTTTGGTTTTTTTTCGAAGAATTTTTGATGAAAAAGCTACCCTCAAAAGCACCATCCTCATAATTGTTTGCCAGATTTGCTTTAATTCCAAAATCCTGAACGTGGACTTTAGGAGTATTATAAAGGTAAACTTCCCGTTCTATGCCGCTCATCCTAAGCATATCCTGACTTTCCAAATAACTGGCGTCACTCCACCGAACCATTTGCAAGGCAAGCAGGTTTTTGCCATTTTTCACAAAATGGGTGATATCAAATTCTGCAGGGGTTTTTGAACCTTCAGAATACCCCACGAATTCCCCATTCAAATACACTTCAATGGCTTTTGCAGCGGCAAAATGTAGGATAACTCTATTGTTTTCAATAAAATCTTCTGAAATTTCAATGGTTTTTCGATAAGTGCCAACGGGATTATATTCGTAAGGAATATCTGGCCAGGTTTCATCAAAGGGATATCGTTCGTCCAGGTAAATAGGATGTCCGTAACCCTGAGTTTCCCAATTCCCCGGTACCTTTATCTTACCCCATCCTTCTGAATTAACTTCAGGATTATAATAATTTTCAGGACGGTCATTTAAGGATTTTACCCACTTAAAATCCCATTCACCGTTCAGAGAAATAAATCTATTAGAAAGTTCCTTTTCATTTTTTTTGGCTAAATCTTCGGTTTCAAAGGCGAAAAAGTCGGCTCTTGGATCAAGTTTGTTAATTTGAAAAACTGTATGATCTTCGTATGGTTTTTTACCCTGAGCGAATAGGTTTGTTCCTATTAATAATATGGATAAAAAGAAATATAATTGATTTTTCATTAATGGAGGTATATTAAATTTAAGAAGCATTTAAATTACTTGTTTGAAGTACGATACTAAGATGATGGAGAAAGTAGTCTATCTGATCTCGGTTTATTATTATAGGAGGTTTCAATTTCAGTACATTATTATCTGGTCCATCTGTGCTCATTAATACTCCTCTTTCTTTCATTCTGTTGACCAGTGAGTCGGCAGCATGGGGTAGGGGATTCTTTTTCTTGTCATTAAGTTCAAAGCCAAGAAATAATCCTTTACCCCTAACATCACCGATAATTGGGAATTGTTTTTGAAGTACTTTCAGTTGTGCTTTCAGATAACTTCCCATTTCGCTTGCATTTTGCTGTAGGTTCTCGTTTTCAATTACCTCAAGTACTTTTTTTCCTATTGCACATGAAACGGGATTCCCTCCAAACGTGTTAAAATATTCCATTCCATTGGCAAATGCATTAGCGATTTCCGCGGTACAAACCACGGCTGCTAGGGGATGGCCGTTGCCCAATGGCTTTCCTATGGTTACAATATCGGGTACTACGTTATGTTCTTGAAAACCCCAAAAATGTGTGCCTATTCTTCCGCAACCTACCTGTACTTCATCTGCAATACATACACCTCCAGCATCACGGGTATATTTATAAGCCAATTTTAGATAACCTTTGGGTAACTCTATCTGCCCTCCACAGCTAATGATACTTTCACAAATAAATGCTGCGGGTTTTCTATTTTTTTCATGGATGTTTTCAATAGCTTCTTTAATATGGGCAGCATATTGCGAACCAGTATGCTCCCCACGGTATTTTCCTCTGAATAAATCAGGTAATGGAACTATTTGGGTATGTTCAGGTGCGCCTTTTCCTCCTTTGCCATCAAATTTATATGAGCTAATATCTATACAGGCATTAGTATTTCCATGATACCCGACTTCTACAGCAATAAAATCTTTTTGGGCAGTATAAGATTTTGCCATTCTAATGGCCAGTTCATTGGCTTCACTCCCTGAATTTACAAAATGAACTACCGAGAGTTCTTTAGGAAAAGTTTCTAAAAGCTTTTTCGCAAAAGTGACAATATTCTCATGAAGATAACGGGAATTAGTATTGAGCATTTCCATTTGCTTTTTTCCCGCTTTTACAATTTCTGGATGCTCGTGCCCTACATGAGCCACATTATTTACCATATCCAAATATTTGCGCCCCTTATCATCTATAAGATAGGCTCCATCTCCTCTAACAATCTTTAAGGGTTCTTCATAACTTAGACTAAGGCTTTTGCCTAAATATGCTTTTCGTTCTGAGAAAAGGGCTTCGTTATCTAATCCTGGGTCCTGGATTTTATGCTGTTTAAATAAAAATATAGGATCAGGAAAAACTTGATTAAATACTCTTTTTTCCCGGTCTAAACAATGTGTAATCGGATGTACTTCGTTAGGATGATGAAGACTTAGCTGAAGTATAAATGCCTCTTTCTCTTTGGATTTATGCTTTCCGATAATATCTCCCTTCTCAATTTCCCCATGAATAACTAAGGAAGGTTCAAACATAAGATTCCGGTAAATGGTATAAAATTTACCATTCTTACCAAAGGAATTTTCTATTATGCAAATTTTCCTGGTTTCATTCAGCTCTACAATTTTCCCAGGAATTAATGCACAAACGTTGAATTTTCTAAAGTACCAAAATTGCACCCCTAGTAATAGATTAGACCAAAAGTCACCCCTTAAAGTTTTAATTCGATTTTCCTCTCTTATCAATTCAGGCCGAACCTCATTATAACCTCCATAAATTATATTCTCAGCATTTTCTTTCCAGTGCTCCTTAAGTCTTTTAGCTATTTTTCTTTTATCCTTTGTATCTTGGAGACTGCTAATTGAATCTGTTGAAATATCTATATTCAAGTACTTAAATGAAGTGCTTCTTTTAGTCTCAAAAAGATCTGAAAGCTCCAAATTCGTTGAATTACAGAATTTTTGAAATCGTAAATATTTTTTACTTGTCCTATAGCCACATGCGTCTTTAAATAGTTCACCTGCCAGATAGGGTTTTATATGGTACCAATTTTCAATTAATTCCCAGGCAGCTGCAGTACTTACCTGGTGATATTTGTTTTCAGGTTCAGATTTAGCGTTAATTTCAGATTTAGTAAGGCTAATGACCAATCTTGCACCTACCAGCCAGTAAAGCAATTCTAACTCATTTTCTTTTAAGGGGAAGGAAGCGTGATAGCCTTTTATTACTTCTAAAGCGGCTTCAAGCAGCTGCTCTTTTTGCATTATGGCATATGTCACACAAATTGCCAGATCATTAATAGTCGCAGTATAAGTAGCGTCTCCAAAATCTATAAAACCAATTACCTTTTCGTTGTTGGGTTGGATTATAATATTGTTATCATTAATATCATTATGTACTATACTTTTGCGACAATTGGCTAATTGAGATTCTATAGATTTAAAGCCCTTGTAAAAGTGATCTATATAATTTTTCTTTTGTGATTTAAAAAGGTTTTGATGCGGTTTAGTCCAGGAAGTTTGTGAAACATCCCAGTCGAATTTTCTCTTTATTGGAAATGGATCTTCAAAATTATTTAAAAGGCCTGTAAGATAACCGGCTTTTTTTCCAAGGTCCTTCAAGAGTCCCGGGGTATGTTCTTTAGCATCACTCCAAAGTTCACCGGGAAGCCAGGTTAATAACCTTACATAATAATTGTTTCCTTCGATTTTCAGTTCATTTATTTGTTTACCATCGATGCCTAGAATTATTTCGGGTAACAAAAGGGTAGGATCACCACCTTCTAAATGATTGAGAATATTATTCTGAAAATTCAGGAATTCGATTTCACATTTTTCTTTTGAAGCTATTTTGAGAATATAATCCCTAGAATCTGTCTTAATTAAAAAATTAAGGTCTAATTCCCCTGGAAGTGATTTCACAGCTCCAGTTTTATTATAAAGCTTTCTTGCAATTTCGTTGATGGTATCCTGGTCAAAGTCCAGCTTCAAATTACTCATAATTGTTTATTTAAAAGTAGAAGTAAATAATGTGCCGCAGACCAGCTAAAATTGTATGCCTCAAGGCCTTTGCCGGATATTGGATTATAGTTTTCGCGAATAGCCTTTCCTTTTTGGGTTACCCCTTCAGCATTGTGTATTAATTTTCTGGTCAATTCATTCGCTTCACTCTCATAGCCATATTTTTTTAATCCTTTTATTCCGAAATACGATTGATCTATCCAGGTTGGCCCGCGCCAATATCCTCCATCCGGCTTGAATTTTTCTGAACTGGCATCCAAGGTTTGTAAAGGAACGGATGTATTGAATTGTGTGCTATCCATCATTATTTTCAAAAGATTATTGGCTTTAGATTTAGAAGCAATGCCTGCCCAAAGTGGAATCCATCCTTCGCTACCCTTTATTTTAATAAATGAATTACCATCCAAGGACGTATCATAGTACCAGCCATCCTCCTCGTTATAGAATTGGTGGTTAATTTGTTCTCTTAAGATATCCGCCTGTTTTTCAAAAAGGTCTTCATCCTTTTTAATTTTCAGGATTTTCGCCAGTTTCTTTAAATAAAGCTTTTCCGCATACAAGAAAGAGTTTAGGTCCACACTTTCCTGATCCATAGAGAAGGCATTTTTGGAGTTTGGCAATAGTTTGGTATCGTCAAATCGCACTGCATTGTCCATACCACTCTCCCATTTTGCTGCGATTAAAGTTCCATCTGTAGATCCATATTCGCAAATTCCATCTTTATCATGATCACGATACAGGTACCACCATTCATGTTGTTTTTTAATTTTTGGGTAAATTTTTTTAATGAAATCTCTATCGCCATCCTGTTTGAAAATGGTCCAAGCGGCCCAGGCAGAAAGTGGAGGTTTAGTGTTACGGTAATTGTTTTCTTCAATTACATTATCACGGTATACACAATCTGGTATAAAACCGTTTTCGGTTTGGTAATCATACATTGCCAGCACTTGAGATTTGGCTAGATCTGGATCGTAATAGGCTACCGCCACTGCATGCTTCCAGCTATCCCAAGCCCAAAAGCCATAAAACCATTTATAATGATAACTAGGAAAAAATCCATCATATTTTAATCCGCCAGAGGCTGCTCGCCAATTGTTTTGAAGGGTAAGCAAGGATTTTTGTGCTAATTGGTAATAAGTAGAATCCTTCCATTGATCTTGCATTAGGTTTTGGATGGATCCTATTAAGGCAAGCTTTTCTTGTTGGATTTTTTTGTGTTCCTGGTAAAAATTGCCTTGGATAGTATTTATTAAGTCAAGTTCATTTTTATCAAATTCAGTCGCAAATGTGAAAGAATAAATGAATTCGTGGGTTGCTCCCGAGGCAACTTCAATTGGATTTAGATCGGCAGAGTAAGATGTGTCAGAAATAACAATAGAAGACAGCTTAACTTCTGTGGGTAGGTTAAGCAATCCGTAAAAATTATTGGTTTTACTTTTTACTTTAATTAGCTTTTTTTCTTGTTCTAGACTAAAACCGGCTTCAAATATCTTCCCTTCTATAACGGGCTGGATAGAAATTAGTTTATCATCAAAATTTTTAATTTGAAATTTAAATACAGCAGTTTTTGCTGAAGCAAAAAACATCGAATGTGATATCTGCCAGTTTTTAGTTTCTTTCTTAAAATTTAATCCAGAAAGTCTTCCTTCGTATGAGTTTCTAATTAAAGTTTTCTGGTTGGCTTCCATTAAACTTTTTATACGAATATTAACTAATGAAGGACTTAACCAAGTACCATTATTTTGTGACATGATAAAAGGACCTGAAAAGCCATCTTGATTAATAGCACTAGGTGTAGAAAATCCAAACCACGAACCTTTATCTGAGAAGATGAGAAAAGATTTATCTTCTGGAGAATCTGGGGTTCCTCTGTAGTCTAATAAGTTATAAATTTCTTTTTTAGCCGAACGATTATGGTTTTTTTGAGCAACCATAAAAAAAGTGCTAATAAAGAGGTAAAAGCATAGCAATAGATATCTATTCATTTTTATAAAAGCTTTAATCTGAAAAACTCAGAAAAGGTTACTTAAATAGAAATGAATTAAATGGAAATAAAATCTTGTTTTGAAAAATGAGAATGTGTGGACGCATGCAAATTACAAAAAATTAGTAAATGCCAAATAAATAGCTTAAAATTTTTCAAGATTTGATAAATCAGTGTTTAAATGAAATAAGATTAACAAAATGTTAAAACTTCAATTCAAAATATTGTGTAGCTCGGTTAAAATATCTTGTTTTGTTTAAACCTTACTAACGAGTGGAATTAAATCTTATTCTGGAGAGATTAAAGAAAAAGGATAGGAAAGCTTTTCAAAAAGTTTTTGAGGCTTTCTATGCTCGTTTAGTATCTTACTCTTATAAATTCACACTCGATCAGGTGGCCAGTGAAGACTTGGTTCAGGAATCCTTTATTTACTTATGGGAAAATATCTCTAACCTGAATATTGAAAAGTCCTTTCAGGCGTATTTATTTACTATGGTAAGGAACCGTAGTTTAAATCATCTAAAAAAAATTAAGGTCTCCGATTCAGATTATTTTATAGATATCTCAATATCCCTAACAGAAGAACTTCAAGTAGAGGTTTTTAATGAGAAAGAAATGTTGGAACTAGTTAAGAAGGCTGAAGGGATCCTGGAAAATTTACCAACGAAAATGCAGGAAATCTTTAAGCTAAAAGTAATGTATGGCTTAAGTTATAACGAAATTTCGGAAGAAATGGGGATCTCCGTAAATACCGTAAAAACCCAGTTAAAACGTGCTAAATTTAAAATTGAATCAGCTCTCATAGTCGTTTCTATATTCTGTTTTTTTAACTGATTTAGAAAAAAAATCCAAAAATTGTCACCCAAATCATAAAATAATTTGTCTCTAATATAAAGGGGGCATCATACCTAATTTATAATGGAGTATAGTTTATTAATAAAAAGAATTAAAAGGGGATTAACTCCAGAGGAAGAAAAACAATTTCAGGATTGGTATTCTTCTTCAGAGGAGCATCGCCAGTATTATTTTAAACTAAAAAATTATAATCAAAAAAATACAACGATTCAGGTTAATACTTCTTTCGCATGGAAAAAGTTTGAATCTAAAATTGTAAAAAGCGATACTTCTTCTTGGAAATATACCGTTGCAGCGATTTTGGTTATTAGTTTAATAAGTTTTCCACTTTATTTTTTCCTGAATAGTCCTTTTGATCAGGAAAATCAGGTGGTGAATATTCAGGAAACAGAAAACAAATCTGACGAAATAATTTTTAAAGATCAGAATGGTAACACCATAAGCTTTGGAAAAAAAGATTCTTTTGTTGCAGGAGGGTATTACCAAGCGAATAAGGATAAACTTAAAATCGATAAAACTCAAGGAAGGTCTGGTACTAATACTATCATCGTTCCTGCAGGTAAGCAATTCACTGTTGAATTGAGTGACGGTACTAGAGTAACTTTAAATGCAAAATCTAAACTTGAATTTCCTACCAGTTTTGAGCAAAGTAAAAAGCGAGAAGTGGTTTTGGTCTATGGAGAAGCCTATTTTCAGGTTACATCAGCTCTAGAAAATAATGGTAAGAAGTTCATTGTTAAAAATTCGAATCAGAATATTGAGGTAATTGGAACCTCGTTCAATATAGAGAATTATAGCGAGCAAAAAATTGTGACTACGCTGGTTGAAGGTAAAGTAAACCTATTATATGGTAAAAATGCTATTGCCTTAATTCCTGGTCAGCAATCGATTATTGAAGGCAATGCCTTAAAAGAAATAAAAGAAGTAGACGTATACGATTATATAGCCTGGAAGGACGGAATGTTTTTATTTAAGGATGAATCTTTAAAAGGCATTTTCGAGGTTTTATCAAGATGGTATGATATAGAAGCAGATTTCCAGGAGAAGGAATTAGAAGAAATGAAATTTAATGGCAGGTTCAAGAAAGATCAAAATCTTGAAAGTATCCTTCGCATTATTGAAAATACTAAACGAGCACGATTTGAATTAAATGGAAATAAAATCAAAGTAATGCAATACCAAGAATGAAAAGGAATGGGGTTTATATCTGGACAATCTAAACCCTCATTCCAATTAATTAAGTAATTAACTAACTACAAATTTATGAAAACTAAATTGAATGGTAAACTATTGCCTTTGCCGAAGGGAATATTAATCTTTATTATGAGAGTCTTTATCTTATTCTTTTGCATTAGCAGCTTTGGATTTAACTCTGATAAGCTGTTTTCCCAGAATGCTAAAATAAAAATTGATAAGTCTGCCAATATTAGTGTCGAAGATGCTTTTCAACTAATTAAAGAGCAGACAGATTACACTTTTATTTACCCAAGTAACCTTTTCAATGAAGCGCCTAGTCTTAGATTGAATGCTGGTATTATTTCAGCAGAAGATTTATTAAATCGCTGTCTATCCTTAGTAGATTATACCTATGAGTTCACTGAAGAACATGTAATTCTATTAAAAGAAAAAGAAGTTTTTTATGATACGGGTACGCAAACGATTTCGGAACAATCAACAATAACAGGAACAGTTACAGATTCCAAAGGAATGCCTTTACTATCAGTAAATATTTCTGTGAAGGGAACAAATAGAGGAACTCAAACCGATTTTGATGGAAAATATTCCATTGAGGTTTCCCAAGGTGAAGAATTAAGCTTTCAATATATAGGATTTAAAACGAAAACTATTGAAGTAGGGAATCAGCAAATAATTGACGTTACTTTAGAAGATGACCTTGAAAGTCTAAATGAAGTAGTTGTCGTAGGTTATGGTACTCAAAAAAGGAGTGATGTAACTGGAGCGATTAGCTCAGTTAAAAGTGAAGAACTTAATAAAGTTATAACTACAAATCCACTTGATGCTTTACAAGGTCGAGTTTCGGGAGTTACAGTTACAAATTCAACCGGAAGTCCGGGATCTGCACCTGAGATTTCGATTCGTGGAATTGGAACTTTCGGAAACAATGAGCCTCTTTATATTGTGGACGGAGTTCAGGCCGATCCTTATTTTATCAATACCAACAATATTGAAAGTATCGAAATTCTTAAAGATGCAGCCTCTGGGGCAATTTATGGAACCAGAGCAGCAAATGGGGTTGTAATCATTACGACCAAAAAAGGAGAGGAAGGAAAACCTAGAATTGAGATTGAATCTTCTTTAAGTATAAATACACCTAGGGAAGAAATGGAGCTATTAAATGCTCAAGAATATATTGCCGTTCACCGTCAAATGTATGAGAATGCAGGCGCAGAACTTCCACAATATGTGGTAAATCCATCCACATATGATACAGACTGGATTAATGAAACCCACAGGACAGGATATCTTTCTAATCATAATATTAGAATTAGTGGCGGTAGTAAAAATATAAATTATAGTGTTGGAGGTAATTACGCTGAGGAAACGGGCTTATTAATTGGTTCCGGATTCACTAAAAAAGGTGTCAATTCTCAGATTAATTTAGAAAAAGGGAAATTAAATGTTTCCACGAATTTAAATTATAGTGAAACCTATAGAGAAGAACATAAATTTTCTATCAGGGAGACCTATTTTATTTCGCCTTTAATTCCGGTATTAGATGAAGACCGTGAATCAGGATTTGGATATAGGTCAGGGGATCTTCCAGATCATAGAAATCCAGTAGGAGAAGATCATTTTCTAGAATCCTATACTAAACAGAAATATTTTCTTGGTAATGTAAATTTTGATTTTGAAGCATTTGAGAATTTCCATATTGGAGCAGGTTTTAGCCTTGCTGACCGCCAAAATTACACATACAATTTTCACCAGCCATTTCGAGTAAGAGATGTACAAGATATTGCTGAACGTGAATTTTCTTTTTTATCTGAATACCATTCAGAATTCAGAAGATTAAATGAAGAATATACACTAAGGTATAACTTTGATTTAAGTAAACATAGAGTGGGACTATTGGCAGGATACCAAAGAATTAGGGAACCATTTAAAAGTACCTATGCTCAGGCTGAGGGTTATAAGATCGATGATGACGGGAATAAGGTGCCAGCTACTATATTAGATCCCGATTTCAATACGCTGGATGCGTTTAGCGATGGCACCTATTCAGCTAGTGGAACGAACGCTGAATATGCTTTAGTTTCCCAGTTTGGAAGAATAAATTATGCTTTTGATGAGAAATACCTCGTTCAGGCTAGTTTAAGACGTGATGGGAGTTCCAAATTTGGAAAAAATAACCAGTATGGTGTTTTTCCCTCTTTTGCTTTAGGGTGGAAAATTACCGAAGAAAACTTCATGGAAAATCAGGAAGTGCTCAATTTTCTAAAATTACGATATAGTTGGGGACAGGCGGGAAATGATAGTGCCTTAGGTTATTATGATTATGTTGCATTGATATCACAAGGTAAAAGTCAAAATGATGGGGGCTACGTTTATGGTAATCCGCAGAACTCATATTTAGGTAGTATAGCGCGCGACCTCCAAAATGATGATTTACAGTGGGAAACTAATACTTCCGCTAACTTCGGATTGGATTTTGGATTATTTGATAATAAACTCCAAGGTTCAATAAACTATTATAATAGTAAAACCGAAGATTTATTAATAACAAGAGAAGTGTCCCCTTCCGCAGGAATTAACAATCCTATTGTAAATGTTGGCGCATTCGAAAATAAAGGATTCGAATTTGAAGCTAATTATCGCAACAGGGATAATGATTTTAAATATTCTGTCGGAGGAACTTTTACGACTATTAATAGTGAAGTCACTAAATTAAGTAATGAAGACCAGGTATTGTATGGTATCGGTTTATTATTTGGATCTGACCATTTTGTAAATCAGACAAAGATTGGTTATGAACCGGGAGCCTTTTTTCTCCCTGTTGCAGATGGAATTTTCCAGAATGAGCAAGAAGTACAGTCTCATAGTGTGAATGGAAATCTTATTCAACCCAACGCAGAGCCCGGCGATATAAGGTTTAAAGATCAAAATGGTGATGGGGTGATAAATGAAGATGATGAAGTATATGCAGGAACCGCAATACCAAAGTATGAATATAGTTTAAACCTGACTGGAGAATACAAGAATTTTGATCTTACCATATTCTTCCAGGGTGTAGGAGGAAATAAAATTTATAATGGAAATGATTTCAGGCTTTTAAGTTTGGATACCGGAAGAAATTATCGAACAGCTGCCCTTGATGCATGGACACCGGCTAATACTAATACAGAGGTGCCTCGAGCAGTTTTAAATGATCCAAATCGCAATAACCGTGCTTCCACTAGATTTCTAGAGGATGGAGATTACCTAAGGTTGAGAACTTTACAACTAGGATATACTTTTTCTCCAGATGTGATCAAAAAGACATTTGTAGATCGTGCAAGAATATTTATAACAGGTCAGAACCTCTTTACGGTAACGAATTATTCAGGCCTTGATCCAGAAGTTGGTGGAAGTGTACTTTCCAGAGGGATCGATGTAAACCTTTACCCAAAATATAAATCACTAATAACTGGAGTTCAACTTAGTTTCTAAAAAGTATTAAAATGAAAAAATATATAATAAAATCCGTTTTTCTATTAAGTATTTTACTGACTATAGGATGTTCTGATGATGAATATCTAGATAAGCAACCCCCGGATCAGCTTACTTCGGAAAATTTTTGGCGTAATGCCGAAGATGCAAGATCTGGTTTAACGGCAGCTTATTCAGAATTAGAAGCCAGAAGTAATTTCTGGGATGGCTGGCAAGAAGGTCGTTCTGTGGTGGAATATTTTCGATCAGATTATGTTTTACCTGGCCCTGATGCCACGAATTATTCGCACTGGATGTCGATTTATAATTTCAATTATACTAATGGACATATTTTCCTGGATGTGCTTTGGAGTACTAATTATAAAGGAATTAATTTTTCGAATCAGGTTATAAAAAATGTTTCTGAAATGACCGAAGATCAAATCTCTGATAGTGAAAGGGAACAAATTTTAGGGGAAGCCTATTTCCTTAGGGGATATTATCATTTCAAGTTACTCACTTTATTTGAACAAATTATCATAAGGGACGATATCGTAACTTCAAGTACTTTAGATAAAGCTTTGGCAACGAGAACTGAAGTATGGGATTTTGTTTTGCAGGATTTTAAAACAGCGGCAGATAAGTTGAGTTTTGAAATACAGCCTCAGAACTATGGTCGTGCAAATAAAGGTGCTGCCCTGGGGTATTTAGGAAAAGCATATATGTACAAAGCAGGAGATGCTTCTTCTAGTACCGGGGATGACTATCAGAATGCAGCTGAAGCCTTTTTTAAAGTTAGTGAAAGCGGGCAGTATGCTTTAGTTGATGACTTCAAGAGCTTGTTTAATGGTGAAAACGAGAATAATAAGGAATCTATATTTGAATTGCAGTTTAAAAGTGGTGATGCGACTTCCTGGAATGCGACACGTTTACATTCGTTTGTAGCCGATTGGGCCATAGGGGGATGGGGCGGTATTTTAGCTGATGATCGCTTAGTAGCCGAAATGAAAGAAGAGGGAATGATTGCAGAGAACGGTCTTTATGACAATAGATTATATGCAACCCTTTACTTTGATGATCCATATTTCAATGACGAATCTGCCAGAAGGATGGAAGGGAGTACCTGGAATGATTTAATTGAATCTACCTACGGTGATCCCGATGCGAAAGATGATGTGGCATTTTTCAGAAAATGGCTGCCGGAACCTGTAGAAGGAAATGGATATATAGGCCTTAATGTAACTCTACTTAGATATGCTGATGTGCTATTGATGCATGCAGAAGCTTTGAATGAAACCGGAAATACTGAAAAGGCTGCGGAATTAATCAATCAAGTGAGAGAAGCGCATGGAAATGTTCCTGCCGTTACTTTAAATTCCAAAGAGGCTGTATTTGAACAAATTGTACATGAAAGAGTGATGGAACTAACACTCGAAAGTACTAGATTTTTTGACCTAAGAAGATGGGGAATGCTTGATGCGGCAATGAATGCTGCCGGTAGAGTTGATTTTGACGCGCAGCAACATTCATATCTGCCTGTACCATTATCAGAGATACAGACCAATACTGAAATTAATTAAAAAGAAATTTGAGTTAGCCATTAGTGAATTCGACCTATCTAGGTCGAATTCACTTTTTAAAATAATTAGAGAATTATGAAATTCAGTACAGAAAATGATTTGAATGAATTATTAAACTCTTTAATAATTCCATATAAAGAAAGGGTTCCAGACGTATATAGAATAATAAATGGAATGCTTGAAAAAGGAATGATTTCCAAGGAAGAAGATATAATTAATGACCATATAGCCTTTCGTACACTGGGGTTACCGTACCTAGGAATAACTTCACTTGAAAAAATTTTCCTTCATTATGGCTATGAAAAACGAGACTATTATTTTTTTCCCGAGAAAAAATTAAACGCTTTTTGGTATTCGCATCCAGAAAATAAATATCCACGGATCTTTATCAGTGAGTTAAGGGTTTCAGATTTAAGTCAGAATGCCCAGAAAATTATCCAGAAATACACTAAAAATATAAATTCAGACCCAGTGGATTACATAGATTTTAAAAATGTAAGCGAGGTTTCTGACTTTTTTACTTCCGCATTATGGGAATTACCAACTTTGGATGATTATCAAAGCCTACTTGAAGAAAGTGAATATGCTGCCTGGGTAATTTATAATCGCTATTATTTAAATCATTTTACTATAAGTATCCATGATTTACCTGAAGACTATAACCGACTTGAAAAATTTAATGACTTTTTAAAATCCATAGAAATAAAATTAAATAATTCAGGAGGAGAAATAAAGGAAAGTCGAGATGGACTTTTAAAGCAAAGCAGTTCGGTAGCCGGTAAAGTGAGAGCTAATTTTCTAGGTTCAGAAGTTATCGAAATACCAGGCAGTTATGTTGAATTTGCTCAACGACTGGTATTGCCGGAATTTTCCGATTTACCCCTATCCAAAATAAAGAAGGATCACCGTCGTGATGGTTTTGAAACCGGAAATGCAGATAAAATTTTTGAATCTACCTATGAATCACAACAGTTGAAATAATGAGAAAATCACCCATAGAAATATTAAATAAACTAAAAATTGAAAGTCCTTTTTATAGTTACAGTACAGGATTGGAAAATAGGTATTGTGAAGAAACTAAAGGTAGAAGAATAATTTCTCCAGTAGATAACAGGCAGATAGGTGAAATAAGTTTTCTTTCCAGTGAAGGATATGAAAATGTGATAAATACAGCTGAGCATGCATTCCTAGTATGGAGAAAAATACCAGCGCCAGGACGCGGAAATATTGTAAGACAATTAGGTGAGGAGTTAAGAAAAGAAAAGGAGGCCTTAGGAACTTTGATTAGTTATGAAATGGGTAAATCTCTGCAGGAAGGGTATGGCGAGGTTCAGGAAATGATCGATATCTGCGAATTCGCAACGGGTTTGTCACGACAATTATATGGTCTTCAAATACAATCTGAAAGACCTGCTCACCGGTTATTTGAACAATGGCATCCCTTAGGAATTGTAGGTGTTATTTCGGCTTTTAATTTTCCTGTAGCGGTTTGGGCCTGGAATACAGCTATTGCATTAGTTTGCGGAAATGTTTGTATATGGAAACCTTCAGAAAAAACACCGTTTTCCTCGATTGTTTGTCAGGAGATTTTTTCCAGGGTTTTAAAAAGTAATAATTTACCGGAGGGTATTTCTTCTTTAATAATGGGAGATTTAGAAATAGGAAAGAAAATGGCTGAGGATAGTCGTATTTCCTTGATTTCAGCGACAGGTAGTACTGCTATGGGAAGAGATGTTGCTCAGCGAGTAGGAAAAAGATTAGGTAAATCTATTCTCGAACTTGGAGGGAATAACGCAATAATACTTTCCGAACATGCAGATATTGAAAAAGCATTGCCAGCATTGGTTTTTGGGGCTATAGGTACAGCAGGTCAACGTTGTACTTCTACACGACGATTAATAGTGCACGAAAATATTTACAATAAATTTCTAAGACAATTAAAAAATGCATTTGAACAAATAAAAATTGGCGATCCATTGAATGAAGAGAATCATATGGGGCCATTAATAGATGAAGATGCGGTGAATAATTACTATTTAACTATTGAATTAGCTAAAAAACAAGGGGCAAAGATAATTTCGGGTGGAAAAATGGTTTTAGTTGGAGATAACTGTTCACAATGTTACGTAGCTCCTACGATTATAGAAGCAGATCTAAATCTGGAGATTATGAAAACAGAAACCTTTGCCCCAATAGTATATATTGTTAAGTATAAATCAATAGAAGAGGCTATTAAATTAAATAATAATGTTCCTCAAGGGTTGTCTTCTGCACTGTTTAGTTTGAATCTACGAGAAGTTGAAGAATTTCTTTCTTTTGAGGGTTCAGATTGTGGGATTGCCAATATTAATATTGGAACATCTGGAGCCGAAATCGGAGGAGCATTTGGTGGTGAAAAAGAAACAGGTGGAGGGAGAGAAAGTGGTTCTGATGCCTGGAAATCCTACATGAGGAGGCAAACCTGCACTGTAAATTATGGTACTGATTTACCTTTAGCTCAGGGTATTAAATTTAACTTATAGAATTGATAAAGTATTCTTTTAATAAATTTAATAGGCCTGGATTAATAAAGTCCAGGCCTTTTTTTAGATTTTTACAAACACCTTAGACTATTAACTAATGCTTTACAATAATTTATATTATTGAATTAGCGTGAAAGACCTCTGTTAAATCTCTTTTCTTGTTCTTTGTATGATAACAAGTTCTTAATACCTGATAATGACAGTTTTCGATCTATTGCTGAACCCTTAAAAGAAGCACCTTTTTTATCTGTAAATGATATTCCTCTACCAATACTGGTTTTGATTACTTGATTTTCCAATTCATGGATCACATCATCTAATGAATCTGAAATATCGATTGCCTTAAAAATAAGTTCTTTTAGATTATTACTCCTGGAATTATTAGAAATGAATTCCTCGTTATTTTTAAGTTTTTCAAGTTTCCGATCAATTTTATGAAGTTTATATTCTTCCTCGATCGTCCTGTAAAAATCTAAAGTTTTAATATGAGTAAATTTATTGTGGAGAATATAAGATTGACTCAAAACTTCTAAAGAATTATCCAATTCTCCAATATCGAAAGTCACATAAATTCTTCCTTTATTTCGATATACTTATTTTTATAATTGGTTTACAGCAATTTTTGTCATATCCAGAGGTTATTATTACTAATGTATTTTTCTCAAAATCAAAATTTAATTCACTAAATTTTTGAGCTTGTTCTTCATTTCTAATACCGATGTTTCTATTATAAATTTCGGAACACTCATCCTCTGTTTTAAAAACAAGGTATTGAGGGACAATTCCATCATCTCGAGAGGAACGAAATTTTCTTGTTGAATTATTTCATAGGGTATTTCTGTTTCTTATAAAATAATGGTAATTGCCTTATAGAATATGAATTACTTCTAGAATTTCTTCAAGTTTTTCTATTCTTAAACTTCTTCGATCAATTTTATAGGTTTGATAATATGATAATGCTGCGATTTTTATTGCGAGTATTGAAATTGAAAAATTGATTATTTGGCTTATCTCCATCTAAAATATATTGTGCACAACGGTCTCGGTTATCGCCAGTTGGCGGAGTAGGGGACGCGGATTTGTCGGCTTAGTATTGGTTTGTTAATCAAGTGAATTATTATCTTTCTAACGCTGCCGTCTATTGGCGATGAACCGTTGTTACCTGCAGGCATTTTAATTTTAAAAATCATATTTGAAAAGAAGATTGAAAATATCAAAGAATGCTTTCTCTTGTTTTAGGGATCCAATCGAATTATTTGAAAAAAGTATTTGTCCAATTCCAGATTTTGGATTGAAATACATTAAAGTGGAGCTACCAAATTCATTCCCGGCATGACCAATCAAAGGAGCAAATGACAAATCCCAACAAATAGCATCTGGAAAATCATTAGATATAGATTGAGGCTTTGTCATTGTTAAAAAGGATTCTTTTGTTAATATTTTGCCTTGACCAATCGAACATTTAATCATTTCCTGGCAATATTTGGTCAAGTCCCCAACGCTACTATAAATTCCTCCATCTGGATAAGTTAAAATTCTATAATCTGGAATAGGATTTCCATTTTCGATGTAATATGTAACTCTTAAATCTTCGGCAACAAAATTATTATCCCAACTTGTGGCATCCATTCTAAGAGGTTGAAAAATATTCTTTTTGACAAATTCTTTATATGACTCTTTTACTGCATTTGAAATTGCTAAAGCTAGTAGAGAGGATCCTAAATTACTATATTCATAATCTGTACCTGAAGCCTTTTCAGAATAGGTGTCATCTTCGAACCAAATCCCTTTTTCAGATAAACAATTTTCCAAAAATTTCTCTAGAGGTATATCTTTATTTCTATTATATATTTTTAAATAATCATGCCATTGCTGGGGCCAATTTTTTTTCTTTAATTTTTTACTGAATAAATAAGTTTTATTATATGATTTAGGATCAGTAATACCTGAAGTATGATTAGCTAGGTGTCTTAATGTTATTTTCGTATCCGGGAAATTTGGATTTATTACTTTGAAATTCAAATATTCATTCACATCATCATCCAGTTTCATTTTGTTTTGCTCTATTGCAATCATGAGAGAAACACCAATAAAAGTTTTTGAAATAGATGCAATAAGTTGATTTGAACTAACCGTATATGGTATTTTTTTGGATTTATCAGCATATCCAAACCCACTTTGAAAAAAGATGCTGTCTTTACCAAATATCGAAACAGCGAAACCCGCTAATTCATTACGTTCATAAATTCTTTTTAAATCCCTCGATATTGAATCGAAGTTGTTAGAATTTGAATTGTGAATATTTTGACCATGGATAAAATAGCAAGAAAGTAGAAAAATTATTATTGTCGTTAATTTAATATTCATCTTCATACCTATTTCTTTGTAGCTTCCAGGTAACGGTCTCGTCTATCGCCAGTTGCGGGAGTTGGGACGCGGAGTTGTCGGCTTATTTGTTTTATTTCCTGGTTTCTAAAATTACACTTTTTCGGTGATACCCGTTATTGGCGATGAGCCGTTGTTGGCAGCTGGCATTTAGTTCAGACTCTTCTTGTATAGTTGAAATATAATAATTTGATAAATCAGATTTGGAATAAGGAATAGTGCTGATATGGCTCCGAAAAACTGAATAAATTCAATTAAAGTGTTTTCTAAATATTCAAAATCTAAAACCAAAAATGAAGTTACGATGGAAGTTATAAAAATTAAAAATCCTATTAATAAGCTAGGACGGAAAACTACTTTTTTGAAGTCCTTCTCATTATTATCACTTTTTAATTTTAAATAATTTGAATAAAATAATATAGAAAGAACAGGCATAAGTGCACCAAATAGAAACCCAAAGCTTGAATGTCCTTTGAAAGATTGAACAATCAATATTAGCCCAATTCCTAAATTGATTAGAATACCTAAAATCATTAATAGGTTTTTAGTTTTATTTTTTAGGTTGACTTTCAAAACGTGCTATTGAAGAATCTATTTCACTATTAATCAAACTCCAATTTTTATAATTTTCGAATGATAGTTCCTGATAAATTTGAATTGTATTTTTTAATTTTTCTTTAATCGAATTTAAATCTCCTTTAATTTGAGAATTTGCCAAATATAGGTCATTCTCGAAGTGATAGAGAAAAGTTCTTTCAGACTCTTTTATTTCTAGTTCAAGAGTTAAGTTATATATTTTATTTGCCACTTCTTCTAAAGATAATTCTTTGTTAGAAATTTTATCATTTAATGAACTAATTAATAACCTGAATGAATTTTCGGTTTCTTCGTTTTCAGTTCTTGTTTTCAAAACATAATCAATTTGTCTTCCATCCGGTTCTTTTCCTTTTACCAGGTCTAAAAGTAGGGGATCATAATTGTCGAAAAATTGAATAGTTTTTAAAGCCCAATCCCAGATTTCTTTTTTTGAGATAAATCCATAATTCATTGATAACCTAAGAGCTTCTAAAAAGTCAGATGGTATTTTTTCTATTTTGAAGATTTCTATCATCGGGAATTTTCAAATGCTTGCTGCCAACGGTCTCGGTTATCGCCAGTTGGCGGAGTAGGGGACGCGGATTTGTCGGCTTAGTATTGGTTTGTTGGTCAAGTTAATTATTTTCTTACTTATGCTGCCGCTTATTGGCGATGAACCGTCTTAAGTTTAATTTCTCTAAATTTTGAATGTATAACCAGAAAGAACAAAAGAGAGGAATAAGATTACATGAACCGTGGGAACTAGAGATTCCGTCAACAATGATAATACCCTCTCTTTTCTACTTTAATTTCGTTTAGTTCTGTGAGACCTGGATCTCGTTTTAAAGTCGATGAAAACCAAAGTAGCTGTTCTTTCCAATCATTCTTATATGGATAAAATTAAACATTTTTACGGAGTAGACATTAGTAAATCGTTCTTTGATGTAATTGATCAGAATAACAAGCATGATCAGTTCTCTAATGATGTAAAGGGCTTTAAAGGCTTACTGAAGTTTATTCAGAAAGACAGCCTGGTGGTCATGGAGGCCACCGGTTACTATCACTACCGTTTAGCCCAGTATTTGTATGAGAAAGGTATAACGGTGTCGGTTGTGAATCCACTTTCGGTCAAGCGTTTTATTCAGATGAAACTCTCCAAGATCAAGACTGATAAGAGTGATGCTAAAGCGATCTGTGAGTATGCCCAGGCAACACAAGTTCCATTGTATACAGCCAGGAATGCTATTCAGGCTGAATCTTTACAGCTACTGAGTCTTCAGGATCTATACCTGAAACAACGCACTGCTGTTAAGAATAAGATCCATGGGGAGCAAGCTCTCGGAACACCTTCAAAGACTGTAAGTCGATCACTAGTCCGAACGCTAAAGCAATTAGAGAAGGAATTAGATCAGATCGAATCCAAATTGGAATCCTTAGTCAGAAAGACCCAGAAAGAACAACTGGAGCAATTAACCAGCATTCCGGGAATGGGAAAGAAAACGGCGATGCTATTAATTGTACTTACAGACGGGTTTACCAGTTTTGAGAATGCCAGGCAGCTTTGCTGTTTTACAGGGATTACACCGACGATCAGACAATCCGGAACCAGTGTAAGAGGGCGTAGCCGAATCAGCAAAGTAGGGAACCGGAAACTGCGAAACCTACTATTCCTCTGTAGCTTTACCGCTTGTAAACATAACAAGGCCTGCAGAGAACTTTATGAACGCATTGTGGAACAAGGAAAGAGTAAGAAACTGGCATTGATTGCCGTGTGTAACAAGCTACTAAAACAGGCTTTTGCCATAGCCAAATCAGGAACATATTACCAGGAAAATCATATGTCGAAATTAGCTTAGAAGTACTTGGATTTTACCTTAGTTCTTTGTTGTGAGGCGTTTTTCTATACCTTGAAATATTAAATCAAGATCATCTTTCTTATTTACGATATTATTTTTTGCAATTCTGTACGGTAAATAAGTCAAAAACCCGACAAAAATTGTCAGCATGAGTGGAGGTAAAAGGAATGCTATTTCAATCTCAAAATCTATTGGTGGAATTAATAATTCAATTACCAGAAGAAACATTATAACTAAGTAAATAACAAAAATTAAAGCTCTTAGAATGAAAGGAAAGAATTCCATTCCCTGGATTATAGTTTTAATTTTCAGTTTATCGTTTTCTTCGTAAAACTCTGCTTTTACCGTTGCAAAATTGTTCTGCCATGAATTGTCAATTTTAAATCTCTCTCGGATTTTAAAACTGTTCGATTTTATATTTCCGATGTACATTTTGTTTTCAGATTTGAAAACGTCAAGCATTATTAAGAAGGGGGTGTAATATCCGTTTTCGGTGAAGTTTTTTAACTCTTTAATAAATGCTTCTTTTTCAACATTTAAATCGACTTCAAATGATCTAAGTAATTTATATTTTTTTAAAATTTTATTTACTACCATCTAATTGTAAAATGCCTCACAACGGTCTCGGTTATCGCCAGTTGGCGGAGTAGGGGACTTGGATTTGTCGGCTTAGTATTGGTTTGTTGGTCAAGTTAATTATTTTCTTACTAACGGTGCCGCTTATTGGCGATGAACCGTTGTTATGTGCTGGCGGTTTTTACTCGATTTACTTTAACGAAAAACCAAGGAACTGGTTCGAATCCATTGTCAGAATTATTCATATAATCTACCATTTCTTTCCAGTTTTTATTTTCCTGAATCAATCCATTCTTGTTAATCTTGATTTCAAATTTTGAAATTAAATCATCTTTTAAATCATGACAATGAAATGAGTGAAAATCTCCACCTGGTTCTATCCCAATAAGGTCAAATCCAAGTAGTTCTTCTAAGGTATTCTCTTTAATTTCTTTTTTTAGATTTTGATAAATTCCAATTTCGCCAGATTTTTGATTAGTTGGTGATAAAATATTTAAAGCTTGATTTTTTTCTGTTTCTGGAAAATTAATACTCAATATTTGTAAATCTTTTTCTTCACTAAAAAATGATTTTTTATAATCTAAAACTGTTTTTAGATCAGAAAAATTATTGATCCAACCAATTTTATTTTCCTCTAATTTTTTATCTGTCCAATTGTGAATTTTATTTATCAATTGTTCTGAAAGTTTAAATTCCTTTCTAATATTTTTATTGATATTTTTTCCATCTTCCGACCACGATATTGACCATGAATCTAAATAAGATTTATTTATGCAGTTACAGCATGTAAAGATTTTAGAACCTTTAATTGTTCCAAAATCAGCAGGTTTTATTTTTAATAAATAATATGATCCTAAGTAGTACTTCATAATGTTGAAATCCGCTTGCACATAACGGTTACGGTTATCGCAAGTTGCGGGAGTAGGGACGCGGACTTGTCGGCTTAGTTGTTTTCTTTCTTGGTCTCTAAAATTACACTTTTTCCTGTAATACCCGTTATTTGCGATGAACCGATGTTAGCGGCTGGCTGAAGTAATAAACTTGATTTTACTGGTTATTAATTTTATTAAAAATTTTTGGCATTGTTTGAGAGTCAATCGCCTCCATATCTATAAGTTTTAAAGATTCTACCATTTTCAATGTAGTTGTTTTATATTCCTTGAAATGGGGTGTTTCTAAATGTGATTTATAAGCTTGATTATTGGCATAAATTTCTAAAATTCTTATCTCGGTAGAATCTCCTTTTTGAATCATTGGAAATATCGATATTACACCAGGCTCTATTCTTACAGATGCTTCTGCTTCTTTTTTTAGTATAGCCTTATACTCCTCGATATATTGCGGATATATTTTTATTTCAGAGATTCTTATAAGCATGTTTGGGCTAACTTCATTTTTTGTGTTATTTCTAACTCCACAAGAGTTAGTTAGGAATATTAATGATAGAATGATAAAACTTACTTTTATAAATTTCATTTATGATCGATTTGATTAAGAATAAATGGTTCTCCCGGCGCCAAAACTACAATCCTCTCCGGATTGTCAACTAGGTCGTATAAATCTTTTGGATTAGCATTAAAGGGAGGAAAATCTGGCGCATCAACTGATCCCCAATGATGCAACAATAATTTAGACTGTGGATAAGCATTAGCTAATTTCACTGCGCCTTCTAAAGTAAAATGCCATTCACTATCTGAAAAATCAAATAATATTGCATCGGGAGTAGGCATATTTAAATGCTCTGGCATTAACCTGGAATCACCAGTGGCCCAAATTGTACCATCCGGAGTTTCTATCCAAAACCCACAAGAATCTTCATCCTTGAAAACCCTGTCACTTGCATCGGGATAAGCATTTTGCCAAGAATGGTCAACTGGAGTTACTTTAATTTTAAAATTACCAATTTCAAAAGTTTCTCCTATTTCGTGGCCAACAGATGGTAGTCCGTCCCTATTACTCATTAAAGAATCAACATAAATTGTTGAATGAAATTTCTCGGTAACATTTTTCAATTCTAGATTTGTTGGAACACTATAGTGATCGTTATCGCTATGAGTAATAAGAACGCCATCTAATTTAGGAACACTGTCAGATTTAATTGGAAAATCTATTAGGATTGGCATATCAAACCCACCGAGTAATGGATCTATCATAATTGTTGAACCGTGGCTATTTATTAAAAAACCAGCCATACCTAACCATCTTAAGGTCGTATTGTTTGATTTGTCAAAAGCTTCAGAGCCGAACGGTTGAGTTGCGGGTGCTTTTGCCTGCCACTTTTCTACCGATTCTTTTTCTACACTTTTTTCAGGTTCTTTTTTATCTGATTTACATGAAAATATAGATAAGGTAATCGCTAAAGTTAAAAATGATCTTTTTATCATAAGATTTTTAATATCTTTTAAATTTAATCATTATTTAGTCAAGTTGTTTAAGTGAAAACTTTGTAAAAAGCTTGCCGCTAACGGTCTCGGCTATCGCCAGTTGCGGGAATTGGGACGCGGAGTTGTCGGCTTATTTGTTTTATTTCCTGGTTTCTAAAATTACACCTTTTCGATGATACCCGTTATTGGCGATGAGCCGTTGTTATGTGGCGTTAAGCAGCAGCCAATTTTCTTCTTTAATTTCTCCTTTGTGAATTAAGGTTGCTGTTAATTTAAGTTTTTTGTTAGTGTCAATATTTATTGCTATTCCAAAACATTCACCGTTTAGCTTTGTGTATTCTTTTAGCCAATCGATATCATATTTTGAAGGTTGAGAATTATTATGTTTCCATTCCATAATTACTTTAGGAACGTTGAATTCTGTCCAGGCATTTGAATTTGGTTCTTTCCAAATTATCAAATCTTTGCAGACGAATTCCTTTCTATTTTCACCTTTAATTTGTTCTACTCTTACTTCCAATCCTATTTGTGCTGGATCATAAAATTCAGATTCTTTATTTGTGTTTTTTACTAGTTTCGAAAAAGCAAATCTACTGACCAACTCTCTTTCTTTAGCAGGCCACTTTTCAATTTGAATTTCTTCAAAAAATTCAATTAATAATCTTTTAATAAGATCGATCAAATTTATTTAGTTCTTTAATTTATCTCTTCTTTAATTAAATAAATTCCGATCAACAAAGCTCCAATTCCAGCACCCAATAATTTTATTGTTGATCCTCTTTTATTTTCTCTTACCAATTTAATATAAATTATGATTAGGATGATTCCGGCTATTATGCAAAGGGAACCAATTAAAATATTAACCATAGTTGAAAATTATCTGAAGGACGAATCGGTTATTTTCTATTAGTTCTACGTATTCTTTTAATGCCACATAACATGTTATATCCACAGCAATATACATTTTTATTCGAGTATGTTCCGGGATAAGCGCAGGTTTGACTTTTCTTTATCCGAAGGATTAATTTCGCAGTTTTATATAAATTTATAATTTCGTATCTTAAAATTGAATTTCAAAATAAGTGAAAGTTACCTATTCGGTTACCTAATTTTAGATACATCGAAAAAACATAGTGATGATGGGCTTTTCCAAAGACTAGTATAGTTCTGTCATCCCGACTTTTTGATTATTATACAGAACCTCTGAGATTTTATATTTTCAGAGGTTTTTTATTTTCATCAAATCATTTTTTTTTAAAAAGAATCAAAACTTTTACTCTTTTTTTATAATAGAATTTAAATAAAATGTTAATTTGGGTGGTTGTTGATTGATGTTATTTAAAATTTTAAGGCTAGGTGAGGGATTAGAATAAGATCAATCGGTATTTTTCCTTCTTAAAAGGAAATTCGTTTTTAAGACAAATATTGATTCATAAAACATTTTCTATGTCCTTTCAGATTATTGAACAAGCCAAAAAATATGATGTTTGCATTGTTGGTTCTGGCGCAGGTGGTGGAATGGCTGCCAAGATACTTTCAGAAAAAGGTTACAAGATCGCGTTGCTGGAAGCAGGTCCAGATTTTGATCCTGCCAACCCCGAGCAGCGTACGCAATTAAGATGGCCCTGGGAATCTCCCAGACGTGGTGCATCCACTTTTCAGAGATCTTTTGGAGATTTTGATATGGCCTATGGGGGCTGGCAACTTGAAGGAGAACCCTACACCAAGGAAAGAGGAACCGAGTTCGATTGGTTCAGATCCAGAATGGTAGGAGGACGTACCAACCATTGGGGGCGAATATCCTTAAGATTTGGGCCGCTGGATTTTAAGCGTAAGGATTTTGACGGAAAGGGTGACAACTGGCCTATCGGGTATGAAGACGTAAAACCTTATTACGATAAAGTAGATAAACTGGTGGGTGTTTTTGGAACCAAGGAGAATATCCCGAATGAACCAGACGGTTTCTTTCTTCCTCCTCCAAAACCTCGTTTACACGAATTATATATTAAAAAAGGAGCAGATAAGGCAGGTATCCCAATGATACCTTCGCGTTTATCCATATTAACCAAAAGAGTCAATAAGAAAAGACAGGCCTGTTTCTATTGCAGCCAGTGTTCGAGATCCTGTACCGTGTATGGGGATTTCTCATCATCTTCTGTCCTGGTGAATCCGGCCAAGGACACCGGCAATGTAGACCTGTATGTAAACGCAATGGTGAGAGAAGTTACTACAGATGAAAATGGTAAGGCAACCGGCGTACATTATATTGATAAACTAAATTTAAAGGATTACAAGGTTAAAGCAAAAGTCGTGATCCTAGCAGCGAGTGCCTGTAGTTCTGCCCGTATCTTATTGAATTCTAAATCCAGCGCTCATCCAAACGGACTGGCGAATTCCAGTGATGTTGTGGGTAGATATTTACATGATTCCACCGGAGCTTCAAGAATGGGATTCCTGCCGGAGTTAATGGACCGGAAACGCTATAATGAAGATGGTGTTGGCGGAATGCACCTTTATACCCCATGGTGGTTGAATGATAATAAGAACCTTGGTTTTACCCGCGGATATCATATTGAATACTGGGGAGGAATGGGAATGCCGTCTTATGGCTTTGGATTTAATATGGAAGCCCTTAATAGCCTGGTTCCCGGCGCTAATGGTGAGACCAAAAAAGCCGGAGGTTATGGCCTGAGTTTTATGGAAGATGTGAAGCGTTATTATGGTTCAACCCTAGGGATGTCTGGAAGGGGAGAGAGTATTCCACAAAAGGATAACCGCTGTACCATCGACGATAAAACAGTTGATAAATACGGAATCCCGGTTCTTAAATTCGATTATAAATGGACCGATGAAGAAATTAAACAGGCAGCCCATATGCAGGATACTTTTGAAGAGATCATCGATTCTATGGGTGGTATAGCCCTGGGAGAGAAACCTGGAAAAGAATCTAATTATGGTCTCACCAATCCAGGGCAGATCATACATGAAGTAGGTACAACCAGAATGGGTGATGATCCTAATACTTCAGTACTGAATAAATACAATCAGGCTCACGATGTTCCTAATCTTTTTGTGATGGATGGAGGAGCTTTTGTTTCCCAGGCCGATAAGAACCCAACCTGGACCATTCTAGCCCTGGCCTGGAGAGCGTCAGATTATCTGGCAGATGAATTGAAAAAAGGAAATGTTTAAAAGTAATAATCATGGATAGAAGAGAATCGCTTAGAACATTATTGATTGGTGGAGCAGGTACCGGGCTGCTTTTAAGCTGCAGGTTAGATGAAGATCCCGATGTTAGCCAATTAACAGATATAAAGGAGCCTGAATACGATTATGGCAGAACTCCTGAAGAACAGGCTATTATTGAGGAATTACAGGAACAGGAATTTTACACCGAAGAGGAGATGAAAACCATTGCGGTGATCTCAGACATTATAATGCCGGGTGATGATACCCACAAACCGGCTTCAGAAGTTGGAGTGCCCGAATTCATTGAATTTATAACCAAGGATATTCCTGCTCATAAGATACCAATGCGTGGAGGTTTGCGCTGGCTGAAGAATGAAAGTTATAAACGTTTTGATAAAGATTTCCTGGAGATCACAGACGTCCAGAAAATTGAAATTTTTGAAGATATAGCCTATCCAGATCATGTAAAACCTGAATTTACCCAGGGTGCACAATTCTTCAGCAGGATCAGGAACCTGGTGACCACAGGTTATTTTACAAGTAAAGAAGGTATAGATTACCTGGGCTATGTTGGTAACAGGCCCAATGTATGGGACGGGGTTCCGCAGGAAGTACTGGATAAACATGGCCTGGCTTATGATGAAAAAATGCTGAAAGAAGCTGTGAAGCCAGAAGAAAGGAACGATATTATGGACTGGTCAAATTATGAAGTTTAAAGACCTGATCTTTTAAAATGGTAAAGCGATGTGAAAGCATCGCTTTTTTTAATTTCTATGGTTGAGTAATTTGCCTTGTAATGATGATAATGGTCATTACAAAATAGGTTCTAGGGAGTTAATTTTAAGTTCATTGTATTTTAAAATTGAAATTATGAAAAAACTGGGTCTAATTGGCGGTACCTCCTGGCATTCTACTTTAGTCTATTACCGCGGGATCAACGAACTGGTGGCTGAAAAGATCGGAGGCTGGGAGAATCCTCCCATGATCATTTATAGTTTGAATATAAAGCTAATGCGTGAGCAAAATATTCCTGAAATAAATGCTGCTTACCTGGATATAGCTAAAAAACTGAAAAGTGTTGGCGCCGAAGCCATCGTGATCTGTGCCAATACGCCACATATGGTCTACGAGCATGTTCAGCCACAAATAGATATTCCTATTCTTCACATTGCCGATGCGGTAGGACAGGAGGCTTATAAAAGGAATGTGAAAAAGCTTGGATTGCTAGGAAACCGGCCAACCATGACCGGTAGTTTTATGCAGGACCGGCTAAAAAGTAAGTTTCAGATCGAAACCATTATTCCGGAAGATAAATATATAGACGAATGCCATCATTATATCTCCAAGGAACTCACCCAGGGGAAATTCAGCGATGAGTCCAGGTATTTCTTCAGCAGGCAAATGGAATATTTAAGGGAAAAGGGTGCAGAAGGGATCATTCTTGGATGCACCGAATTACCTTTGATCTTTAAACAAAAAGACTACGGATTTCCTCTGTTTTCAACCACAGATCTGCACTTGCAGAATGCCGTGGATTTTATCCTGCAAGAGGATTGAAAACAGGCTCGTAAATACCGGTTTTAATGATATTGATCAGATTTTCCTTCAGGCCTACGCAGTAAATTTATGATGTAAATAAAACCGGTTCGAAGAGAGATGTTCTTTCATTTCTCTTCGGCCCTAAACGAGTATAATTATGAAAGTAGAACAGATATATACCGGATGTTTGGCCCACGCCGCGTATTACATAGAGAATAATAATGAAGCTGCGATATTTGATCCTTTAAGAGAGGTTCAGCCATATCTGGACAGGGCTAAAAAAGATGACGCCAGGATCAAATATGTATTCGAGACGCATTTTCATGCCGATTTTGTAAGTGGTCATCTTGACCTCAAAAAGAAAGCAGGTGCCGAAATAGTTTTTGGACCTCTGGCCAAACCAGATTATGAGGCAACTATTGCTAAAGATGGGCAAATCTTTGAGGTAGGGGATTACAAGGTGAAAGTGATACATACCCCAGGCCATACTATGGAAAGCACCACCTACCTTTTAATAGACGAAAATGGTAAAGAACATGGCCTTATCACCGGGGATACACTTTTTATTGGGGATGTGGGAAGACCAGATCTTGCACAGCATGTAGTTGCAGATCTTACCGAACGCAAACTGGCGGGACATTTATATGATTCACTTAGAAATAAGATCATGCCTTTGAGCGATGATCTTATTATTTATCCCAACCATGGTGCGGGTTCTGCCTGTGGTAAGAAAATGAGCAATGAGACCACAGATACCCTGGGACATCAAAAAAAGGTGAATTATGCCCTTCAGGAAATGTCTAAGGAAGAATTCATTGATGCCTTGCTGGAGGGACTAGCCAAACCACCGGGGTATTTTCCGCAGAACGTATTATTGAATATCAAGGGGTATGACAGTTTTGATAAGGTAATGCGCCGGGCAAAAAAGGGTCTGACTCCATCTACGTTCATTGCTGAAGCAGAAGCTTCTCGAGCATTGATCCTTGATACCAGAAATGCCGAAGATTTTGCAAGGGCCTTTATTCCAAATAGTATAAATATTGGCCTGGACGGAAGTTTTGCTCCATGGGTTGGAGAGATGATCCCCAGCGTGGATAATCCAATTCTCCTGGTGACCTATGGCGGGAAAGAGGAGGAATCTATCACCAGACTTTCCAGGGTTGGCTACGACAATGTAATTGGATATCTCGAAGGAGGTTTTGACGCCTGGTTAAAAGCTAAACAGGAATTTGATCATGTTGAAAGGATCTCTGCCAGTGAATTCGAGAAAATGTATCTGAATGAAACGCTTAAGGTCATAGATGTTCGTAAAAGAAGCGAGTATAGTTCTGAACATATCAGGGGAGCAATCAATATACCGCTGAACGAGATCAACCAGCACCTGGAAGAGATACCTAAAGATGAGTTCTTTGTACTGCATTGTGCAGGAGGTTATAGAAGTATGATCGCCGCATCTATATTAAAACAAAGAGGATGGGAGTCGTTTGCAGATCTAAGAGGTGGCTTTAAAGATATTCTGGCAACCAAGGTTCCCAGGTCTGAATATACCTTACCTAAATCATTATTGTAGTAATTTAAATTAAGTATTATGAAAAAAAATATGGGACATACAGACCAGGTGATAAGGATATTAATAGCATTAGGAGTTTTAATTCTTTATTCACAGGAAATGATCGAAGGCACCCTGGCATATATTCTACTTGCCCTGGCAGCGATATTTGTGATCACTGGTTTTGTAAGGTTTTGTCCGCTTTACAGATTATTTGGTATTCGTACCTGTAGATTGAATTCCTAATAGCATTCATAAGAAAAGCTGAACTTTAGGTTCAGCTTTTCTCTTCTTGGTTAGGCCGTCTTTTTAGGAAATCTCGATCTCTTTTCTTCGTGATTTCTTATTTTCGGCATCTTTCATTAAGGTTAGTTTTAATACCCCGTTTTTGTATTTAGCCTTCACATCTTTGGAAGGATCTACACTTTTTGGTAATTGAAGAGTTTTTTGGAAACTAGAGTAACTAAATTCTCTTCGAGTATAGTCGTCTTCATCCTCTACATTTTCCAAACTTTTATCTGCTGAAACATAGAGAACATCATCTTCGATACTTACTTCAAAATCTTCTTTTGAATATCCGGGAACTGCAAATTCGATCTCAAAATCGTCTTCATGTTCTTTTACATTCATAGCAGGAAGATCTCTTTTTGTAAAGAAGTCATCATAGAAAAAATCATCTAATCCAAATGATTTAGCAAGTCCACCATTAATTAAAGGGAATCTTTGCTTTTTTGATTTAACCAGTGACATAACTTTAATTTTTAGATTATTACTCCTTTATTTTGACCCTTGAATTTACTTAATTAAAAAGGGAAAAAACATGACGAAGATCAGTATTCAAAAAATTATATATCAATAAATTAGAGAGGTTTATGATACCGGACTTACCGGTGTTTTAGGACCAATAATTTAAATCAAAGATCATGGACTATTATTATAACAGGAAGATAAAAGGAGATTTTGATGACATCATGGACAGGACGAAAAAAGAACTTGAAAAAGAAGGCTTTGGAGTGCTGACCGAGATCAACGTGAATGAAACTTTCAAGAAGAAACTGGATGTCGACTTCAGGAGATATCATATTCTGGGAGCCTGCAATGCTCCTTATGCCTATAAGGCAATTGGAAGCGAGGATAAGATAGGAACCATGTTACCCTGCAATGTCATCCTTCAGCAAATTAATGAGAATGAGGTAGAAGTAGCAGCGGTAAATCCACTGGCCTCTATGCAAGCTGTGGAAAATAGCAAGCTAAATGATGTTGCTCAGGACATTGCCGGCAAATTGCAAAAAGTGGTGCAGAACATTTAAAACCTATTCCTTTGCTACAGGGCTAATCATGATATGGGCACGATGGGTTCCAGGATCCATTAACCAGGGCATTCCGGGAGCTTCCGGCTTATCTGGAAGTCCGGTGGATTCTGTGGTGGCATAAGGTATATATACAACATACCTGAACTTTCCATCTTTCAAATCTCCGGTCGTTTTATCATAATTTTCATCGGAACCGGAAAAAACATAAAGAGTGCTGGGACTATCTGGCATTTTAAGTTTCCCGGAGTCGGCTTCCTCTTTACGAATTCTTCTTTTTTCCATTTCAGATTTTCCCTGGCTCGAAAGTTCACGTCCCCTGGACATGAACGGCTCCAGCTTTTCGGAATAACAGGCAACCTGAATGCCTTCGAACTCAGGATCGTCGGCAATGCAAATAAGGTTATTAGAACCTTTTCTTAGAACTACCAGTTCACCCTGCTGGTTATAACCATAAACCTTTGCTCCGCTTTGTTTAGATTCGGGAGCGGCGAGAACGGCGGTTTTTATCTGGATTTCGGCCGGTAAGATCTCATTTTGGGCCTGGGCGAAAGAGGAAATGATCAGCAATATAAATAATGAAATAACTCGCATAGGATTGATTTTCTAGTTGGTATAATTCTAAAGATAAGAAATATCGACAGCTTTATGAATTTGAAGATCTACAGATCTATTTCTATTTCTTCATTGAGTTTAGGGATCTTTACATTCCAGTTAAATTCTGAAACTAGTTTGACCCTAAAGGCATCGGTAACCGGTTTTTCACCATGGATAAGAAAAACTTCTTCAGGCACGTTTTTTATATTCCTGCACCAATCCAGTAATTCACCCTGATCTGCATGGGCAGAAAGGCTTTCCAGTTTGGTCACCTTGGCTTTTACCGGGTAATATTTCCCTCGGATCTTGACCTCATGAACTCCTTCTTCTATTTGCCTGCCCCGGGTCCCTTCAGCCTGGTATCCGGTAAGTAATAATCGGGTAGTAGGATTATCTATAAATTGCTTTAGATAGGTAAGTATTCTGCCTCCGGTGATCATACCGCTACCTGCAATAACGATCCTGGGTTCTTTTTTATCGATTATTTCCCAGGTTCTTTTAAACGAAGAGACCAGTTCGAACCTGTTCTTCATCGCTTCAAATTCATGCGGCGGTATCTTGTGATAATCTGGGAAACTGCTAAAAACATGGGTGGCATTAATCCCCATGGGACTGTCTATGAAAACAGGGATTTCAGGAGCCTTGTTATGCTTGAAAAGCTTGTAGAGAAGATATACGAGGATCTGCAATCTTTCTACGGCAAAAGAAGCGATAAGCAAAATGCCCTGTTCATTGATTACCTCTTTAATTAATTCGGCAAGGATATTTTCAACATCCTCCTCGGGATGTAATTTATTCCCGTAGGTACTTTCCAGGAATAGGTAATCTGCCCACTTTGGTTTCTCTGGAGCCTCCAGTAACACATCTTCATTTCTACCCAGGTCGCCTGAAAACATGAAAACCTTCTCCTTGATCTGTAGCTCAATAGAACAGGCTCCAAGGATATGTCCCGCCTTTATAAAACGGAATTTAATATCTGGGGATAATTCTGTCCAGACTTCAGGTTCAACGCTTTCGAAAAGCGCAAGGGTATTTTCTACGTCATCTAAGGTATATAAAGGCAATGCTGGAGAATGTTTGGAATATTTCTCTTCGTTGGCATTTTCAGCTTCTTCCTCCTGGATCTTTGCGGTATCTTCCAGAATGATCTCGGCGATCGCCAGGCTGGGAGGGGTGGATAATATAGAACCCTGAAATCCCTGTTTTACCAGTTTTGGCAGGTAGCCTGTGTGGTCCAGGTGACCATGGGTGAGAATGACATGATCTATTGAGGGAACATCCACCGGCAGATCTTCCCAATTGAGTAATCTCAGTTCCTTTAATCCCTGAAACATTCCGCAATCTATCAACAATCTTGTGTTTAGATATTCTAAATAGAATTTTGATCCGGTCACAGTCTCTGCTGCACCAAGGAATTTTATTTTGACTTTATTTTTCATCACATTTTCCGGTATTACAAAGCATTTTAAATTCTGAAATTATCCTGTTCTTTCTGGTTTCTGAAATTCCCTGGTGATCCAGTAAAAATGGTTTTTCAAGCACATGTCTCCCCAGGACGACCCCTCTCTTCAATAGAAAATCTTTTTCTTCAGCAGATAAAAGGGTAGAAGTGGTGATGGGATATGCTCCAGATCTATCGATCAACTCTTTTAAACTCTCCCCTTTGGGCAGATCCCAACTCAATAACTTTATTCCTACGCAGTTGCCATAGGTTATGGCATCTGAAGTAAACCTTGTATTGGTCACCAACCAGCCCTGTCCCGGTTCTTTATGATGCTCATTTAAATATATATCCTCAAATCTTGAGTGGATGTAAAGAGGGATCTTCACATCACAATTCCGGCCTTCTTCATTATGAAATTTACATTCTATAAGATGTCTTTTCGAGTCCTTATAGGCTATGATATCTACCTCATGAGAAACACATTTTCCCTGAAGGATTTCATTGAGGCTGTTTTCATAACCCTGTATACTAAGAATTTCAGCAACATATTTTTCGAAAGGAAAGCCCGATGGCCCGAGCTCATATATAGCTTTTTTTAATCCATAGCGTGAAGCGTAGGCTCCTTTATAATCCTTAAGCAAAGCGAACGCCCGGTTATATACCTCTTTGGTAGATATCCCATGATAAAGTTCATCCCTTATTTCGTCTATGATATGAGATACCATTGCTTTGGTAGCCCCGCTTTTAAGTAGGGATCTTCGCAGTTTGGAAAAGGAGAATTTCACTCTTTTACCAGAGGATTTAATGATATCTGGACTATTTTTTTTCATTCTTTTTCTGAATAAAATCAATTCAGGCTGGTTTCCCGAAAAGTCTTTTTACCTGGGCTTTATTAAGCTCAAGGATGGTGAATATTCCTAGAATGATCCCTAATATCCCGGTGAGACAATTAATGATCGCGATAACGAAAATAAAATCATAGTTACGTTGCTCACCCAGGTATTTCGCAGCTAATAAGGTCAGGATACCCATTGCGAGGAAAAAGAGAAATAAGGCAATCCCTATGAACATCACTATGGCTCCACCTAATTGAGAATTTTCCTGGGGCGTATTATTTTCGTTGAAAATATAAACTCCGAGAAAAATATAGAATAAAGGGATGAGGCTAAAGGCAAGGATCAGAATGCCTTTGATGATATAAAGGATCTTGAAAATCCTAAGATTGTGTTCTTCAGGTTGCATGTTATACCTATTTGATATTTTACTGGTTCACCTTACAGATGTTGCCTATAACTTTATCCTTACCATAAAAGCTGAAAAGTAGGACAAAACATAATCAGGAAAATAATGACTTTATAATGGTTGATTATAGAGGCGGAACGTCATTTTCCAAATTTCATAAAACAACGGCTTATAGTAAAATTACTAAAGATTTCTCATGTTTTGGGTATTTTAAAAATCTGATAACCAAATATTTGTGGTTATTTTAATATCTTTATAAGGATGTATATAAAAACCATGAAATTATGAGACGCGCACTTTGTTTGATTTTGATATTAATGCTTTTTAATTCTAGTTACGCTCAAAAGGAGACCTTTCTCACCTTTGAGTTCATGAAAGTAGATAACGACCAGGAACCATTTTATAATGAGACAGAAGCTTTTTGGGAGAAGATCCATGAACAGCGTGTAGCCAGTGGCGATATCGTTGGTTGGGACCTATGGCAATTATTGCCTGGAGGAGAAGACCAGGGATATCAATATTTAACGGTTACTGTATTTGATGATCCCGTAAAAATGATGCGGGCAGGAGAGGGAGTTATGGAAAGCGCAAGGATGGCCTATCCCGATCTAAGTGACGAGGAACTGGAGAACAGGGTAAACCTTGCCGGTGGCTCCAGAGATCTATCTGTTAGATTATATCTAAAAGTTATAGACCAGGCAAATCCAGATTATGAAATGAAACAGGGTATGGTGGCATCGATAGACTTAATGAAGGCCAAAGAAGGCCGTTATGAGGACTATGAAAGTGCAGAGAGTAAAACTTTTAAGCCATACCATAAAACCTATATAGACGCAGGAGCAAAAGGAGACTGGCAACTATTAAGAGTTCTTATGCCACAGGGCACCGAAGTATACGCTACTCATATTACCGCGAATATGTTCGATAGCTGGGAACAGTACCTGAACTCTATGGAATTTGACGGCGGGATGACGCCAGATCTTCAAACCAGAATGGATGACGGGATCACTACCAGGGATCTGAGATGGGTGTATATGGCGACTCTTTTAAGAATAGTGAGGTAAATAATTGATTAAATAAAATAAGAACGGCCTGTGTAAACTAATCACAGGCCGTTCTTATTTTTTTGTTTATAGATGAACTATGCGATCCTTTTTTGCTTTTGATGTCTTATCGCATCTTTCACAACCCTGAAAATATCTTTCTTAATGATTTGGTACTTACTATCAAACTCATGCATTTTGATCATTAGTTTGCGATGTTCGTGTTTATAATCCCAGTCATTTTGATTCGGTTCATGTTTCACAAACAGGATCTTTACTCCGTTCTTATGATTACTTACATCTTTAAGTAATTTAGAAACCTCTTTTTTTAGTTCTGAGAGCTCTTCCAGATAAGTTTCAGCTTTATCCACTAAATGGGATTCCACGATGGGAAAGATATTATTATTCAAAAGGTTCTTTAAAAATTCGATCTCCTTCAGAATAAAACTGAGTCTGGAATGCCAGATCACAGAATATTTATGGATAATATCTGGTGACTCCCAGCCATAGGCATTAGATGCTTTCGTATTCATGATTATTGATTTATGGTTAAGGCTATTATTTTGTAAAGTTTGCAGTAAAAACAAACGATTTGAAGATCTGACAAAATTGTCAGCACAGGGAGCTGGAGAAGTAAATAAGGTCCTTTGAACCAGGCAATAAGTTATAAAATTCGGTCGGAAAAAATCATGATACTTGTCAGATTATATTAGAAAAATTTAAAATTTAATTCAATTGTTGTTTTTCGTAATTTTAAACATCTCCGCCACAACTTTCCTGCTTCTAATTCTTTAATTATGATAGATTCTCCGTGGCTTGTAAATATTCTTTCCGGCTTGATCGTCTCGCTTATCCTGTTCACTTTTGGTTATTTAATTGGGAAAAGAAGAGAAAAGAACAGGCTTAAGGGAAAGAATATCGAGGAATATGATTTTTATCCATTCGACCTTGATGAAGAAAAAAGACTTTATTTCGACCTAAAAGATTTCAGATTAGGCATTTATTATTTCCTGAAGAACAGGGACTATTCTGCGGCTCGGCAACTTATACTTCTGGGAGAGCAGAATGAAGTAAGACATAAACTGAATAGCAATGATCTAAAGCAATATCAAAAGCTTTATAAGAAATACGAGGGCGATTCTATCTTTAGTGATAATTCAGAATTTCTTGAGAATTATAAAAGGATCGTCCGCCTTATTGGTGATTCTTTTCCCGATCTGGGTATAGAAATTCTATTGCATGACCTTTCAAATCCCGCTAAATCATTATGTGCCATAGAGAATAATATTACCGGTAGAAAGATTGAATCTGGTGCGACCAATTTGGTCCTGGATCTCAAAACCCGTAAAATGCAATCTTTAGATAAGCTGAACTATGAGCTTAATATTGGGGCGCGTAAGTTTAAATGCACTACTATCCCTATCTTCAGAAAAGACCTTGGTCTGGTTGCAGCCATATGCATTAATGTAGACGTGAATTATTTACAGGAAAAGGTGATGGCAGATCTAAAATACGTTGAAGAATTTTTCAGGATCTTCTGTAAAACCGAAATGCAACTAAATGAAAATATCCTGAGTAAGGATGAATACAGGCTGGCCTTGGAAGGTAAAAGACACTGGCAGGATCGTACTATTTAAATCCTAAACTTTTAAACGGAAGCCGAAAACAGGGAGTTCTTTTTGTATAAAATCAAGATCTTCAGATCTTTTAAATCCAAGAGTTTTATACATTTTCCAGGCTATTTTCATGAATTCGGTGGAATGTATGATAAGTTCCTTATTTCCGTCCCGGATAGTCTTTAGTATACAGTGCTGCACAATTTTTTTTCCTACACCAAGACCGCGAAATTTTGGATCTACCGCAAGCAATCTAAATCCTGAGGCATTTTTTTCCTTAGTTGCCGAACCCCCAGAACCGTAATAGCTCATATCGCTAAAATATACAACGGCTCCCAGGACTTCATCATTATCTAAAACTGCTACCAGTAATTCGGTACAGGGCTTCCTGGTGACCTGTCCAATATTTAAAAGCATTTCATAATATTCGGGTTGTTCTTCTTTGGAAGGAAAACCTTCTAAACTGGAATATACCTTTACCAGTAATTCTCCAATCTCCGGGAATTCCTCGGAATTAGCCTGTCGAATATTTATTCTGTTTTCATTCATACTCATGAACAAAATGCAGCTGCATTAAAATCTTATTAGCTCAAATATTCTGTTATCGGGGTTATCTGCATCTGTTTTTTCTTTATTCAATTTAAAACCATTTTTACGAAGTAAACCTAAAGAAGCGGAGTTCCCGTAACTTGTATAGGCCTCGATATTATCCAGCTTCAGAATGTCAAAACCGTAATTTATAACCGCCTGCATGGCTTCATCCATTATTCCCTTACCCCAGAATGGAGCATCAAGATCATAACCAATTTCTGCTGTTTTCCTGTCTGCTGAAATGTTCCAGAGACATATGGATCCAATCATTTTTGGATCTTCTTTTAAGCATATGAACCAGTTCACCAGTTCGTCTTTTGCCATATTAGCAAGGGCATTTTCAATAAATTCTTTAGCCTTTTCTTCAGTTTCCGCACTAGACCGCTTAACAAATCTATTAATATAGCTATCTGTTCTAAGATGCGAGACCACCGGCCAATCGGCAATTTGTGGTTCTCTTAGAATTAATCTTTGGGTTTGTAGTAAAGGAAATGGTTTGAATATCAAGGTTTTTATTTTAGATATTTTGCAACTTCACATGATTCCCCTTAATCCAGAGAAGATCAGAATTGCGATGAATAATACAAGGAAGCTTTTCATTTCTCCGTATAAACTACATTAGAAAACCATTTTCAGAATCTACTGGTTTAGGGATTTTCTCATCATTGATCATTTCCCTTAGATCGATCTCAATTCCCCTGGCAATCGAGGTGATAGGAACATCGTTATAGGTTCCTTCAAATGGATTTTCAGAATAATCTCCAATCTTCTCCATCAGGAAAAATACCCAGATGATAAGTGCCGATAAAATAGGACAGATCCAGAAGGTCCAGTCATTAGCCTGTTGAAAGATATCTACCAAACCAAAAGGGACGAATGTGCAAAAAACAAAGGTTAGCCATAAGGCGGTCGAAGCATATTGCCGCGGAAAAGGAAAGTTTTTGATCCTTTCAGACTTTCCCTGGTCTTCATAAAAATTAACCATTAACTGATGTAGCTCCATATGTCTGAAATCATCATAATAACCAAGGTCTTTTAATTCCTGTAATCTCACAGCCTGCATTTTCATGATCTGGGTAGCGAAATTATACTTTCCGTCAAGTTGAGATAATTCTTCCTGTGTAATAAAATTAAGTAGTTCCTGGTTCAGTTTTGTGTGGTAATCTTCACAAATAGTAGGGGAGTATACTTCTTTCAACCTGTTTTCTAGATGTTCCCAGGGCCTGCTCAACCTGAGCTGATGTCTCAAAGAAGTGATCCAGGCCAAGTGCCTGTAGATAAGTTCCTTTTTAATTCTTTCATGATCTTCGCCTTGGATAAAGGAAATGGAAGCTGCAGCAAAACTCCGGCTGTTATTAACAATACTTCCCCATATCTTCCTGGCTTCCCAGGTTCGGTCATAAGAACTATTGTTTTTGAACCCCAGGTAGAAGGCTACGGCAATACCAATAATACTGATGGGTTGCCAGGGAACAGAAAACTGACGATCTATCAAAACATACCCCACACAAACAATGACTGAATATAGCAAGCCTATTAATAATGGCTTTTTAGACCAGTTCAGGGTCATCCAGAAACCATAATTCCTTTTTACGTACATGATATCGATATAATGCCGTTAAGCGATCCTTAATGATTTAAATGTACTTAAATTTTATAAAGACTAATGAATGTTTTTTCAATAGAAAGGATTTTAAAAAACAATGTTAGTTAGTGTAAATTAATTGAGGGTCAGTTATTTATAAAAATTTCGTAAATTTCTATATGTAATTCCTTCACGAATGCCAGCGATTAGAAAACCGGTAATTACCTACACAGGTATAGATCAAAAGGTGACTTATGATGATCCCGATTCTACTATCCTGGATTGTTCTATAAGTAACCAAATTCCGCATTTACATGAATGTGGCGGCAATGGCAGATGTTCTACCTGCAGGATCCGGGTGATCCAGGGTTCTTCTAATCTAACTCCACGTACTCTAAAGGAGCAACAGATGGCAGAATTCAGGCGCTGGGATCCCTCCATAAGGCTTGCCTGCCAGTGTTATGTTAAAGGTGATGTAGATATACAAAGGCTGGTCTGGACAAGTTCAGAAGTTAATAAACTTCAGCTGGAGACCGTTCCAGATGGAGAGGCAGAGGAACGTGCTATCGCAATCCTGTTTTGTGATATCAGGAATTTTACTAAAATGGCCTTTGAGAATAATACTTTCGATATAGCTCACGTCCTCAACCGGTTCTATACGATCATTGGAGATCCCATTTTATTGAACAACGGTGTGATTTATCAATACATAGGTGATGAGATCGTGGGATTATTCGGAATTTCTGGAGGCACCCGGGAGAAGAACTGCCGTGATGCTGCCAGGGCTGCCCTGGGGATGTATTATGCCATTGAGCATTTGAATCATATGGAACTTGTAGATTTTGACCTTAAGATCAAGACAGGGATCGGGATCAACTTTGGCCGGGCTTATATTGGTCACCTGGGGCATCCCAAGCATAAGCAGCTTGCGATCGTAGGCGATCCCATCAATACTGCGAGTAGAATTCAGTCGTTTAATAAAGAAGTTAATTCCAGGATACTTATTTCTCATTCTGTATATAAAAGCGTCCCTGAAGATACTTTTGAAATAGGCCAGGATTATATCACCCGCTTTGCCGGGCACGAACATGAAAGTCAGTTATATGAGCTCAAAGGGTTCAAAAAAATGGACATACAGCTGGAGCTTCAAAAATCACTGGATTACATCTTTTCTAACAAAGAAAGGTTTGCCGCAAAATTCTATGAACGGGTATTCGAAAAAGCGCCCCAGGCCAGGGATCTTTTTAAAAAGAATATGCGGGACCAGGGCAGGTTGCTTACCCATATGCTGGGAGGCATCGTTTATTCCATGAGCAGGCCAGAGCATTTGGAAACCGGACTTGCTTTTCTTGGTAAAAGCCATGCAAAATATGGGGTTACCGAAGAACATTACCCGGTAGTGCTTAGCTCCATGATAGAAACCATTCGCGAAGAGCTTGGAGAACATTGTACTCCAGATCTAATTTCAGCCTGGGAACAGGTATTGGTCTATGTAACCGATGAAATGAAGAAATACACCACTTAATCACCTTTTCCGAAGGTTATTATAAAACCATCCGGATCTTCTATATCAAAGTCTTTCATCTTATAATCCCGATCTTCAATATCGTTAACAATTTTTATCTGTTCGTCTTTGCATTGTTTGTAGACATCATCGATATTATTCACGAAAATATACAGAGCACGATGGTATCTTGAAGGTTTCCCTCCATCAGATCGTTTGGTAAGATGAATTCCCACACCACCTTTTCTTACGACGGCATAATACATAGGTTCACCCCATTCAAATGTTTTTTCGAATCCCAATTTTTTGGTATAGAAATCTATGGATTTAGGCAAATCACTTACCGGTAAAATAGCTGCCGAATGAGAGAAGTTATTGGAATCTGACATATTACAAAAGTTATTTCCTGAAATACTTCAAAATTGATTTGAGGTATAACAGAGGAGGTTAATTTTCAGTTTTTCAATAAATAGTTCCTTTTAAAGCACCTGCGATATTCCAGAATTATTGGTTCTTCGATCAAATGGCAAAAGGTAAAAAAGGAATTTTACGTACAGATAGGAAATTACCTGCAACAATTTTTTATTATAGTAAATATATGTAAAAAACTGATAATCAGCTAAAAAGGTTTGTTTTGAATATGCCCGGCTACTTATAAAAAGGAGGATACAGTTATTTTTAAATATCCCATCTATTCATCATAAGCCCCGGCCGAATAAGTAAGCTCATAGCTATGGGTATAGATCTCGAATACGATCCCAAAAGGATCTTCCACATAACACATTCTATAAGGCTTTTCATTAGGATAGTATTCTCTAATAGGCATTCGTTGTTTACCGCCAGAAGCGACGATCTTTTCAATGAGGCCTTCAATATCCGGGTCCTGAACACAGAAATGGAATAAACCAGTATTAAAAGGATTGAATTCCGGAGCTTCTTTTTTTCCATGCGGAAACGAGAAAAGTTCAATACCAATGGCGTCTGAAGTAGACATATGAGCGATCTCAAACTCTTCCCAGTCTTCGCCAAAGACATCTATACACATTTGGCCAATGGCGGTGTCCTTTTCTTTTTTAACGGTAGTAGGTTGCATGATAATATACCAACCCATTACTTCTTTATAGAACTTCACTGCCTTTTTAATGTCTGGAACAGTAATCCCTATATGGGAAAACGATTTAGGATATCTTGGACTATTCATAGTTTATTCTTTTTGAATTTGAATATTAATGCACTAAATCTTTACGATCACTTTTCCTCTTGCTTTGCCTTTAGCCAGGTATTCGTAGGCATCTACGGCATCTTCGAATGAGTATATAAGATCTACTATGGGTTCAATATCTCCATTTTCAACCATTTCCTTGATCTCGTTCAATTGCCTGGCATTAGGCTGCATCCAGGTTAGTTTATAAACTGCCGATTTCTCTTTGATGAGTTTCGCGAGTTTCTCTGGCAATTCATAATCTTTCATGCCCATCTGTTTTGCCGTTTCTTCATCTGGAGGGCCTACAATGGTACTTACTCTTCCACCTTTCTTGATTATTTTGAAGGCATCAAAGGTGTGATCATCTCCCAAAGTATCGAAGACGATATCCAGGTTATTAGCAACTTCTTTATAATCTTCTTTGGTATAGTCTATAACCCGGTCTGCGCCCAAAGCTTTAACCCAGTCCACATTTTTGGTACTGGTAGTAGTGTAAACTATGGCTCCCTTCTTTTTGGCAAACTGAATGGCAAAGCTGCCCACGCCTCCAGATCCAGCATGGATCAAGACTCTATCATCTTTTTTAATGCCAACGCTTTCCAGTGCCTGCATAGCCGTTAGTCCGGTTAGGGGCAGGCCAGATGCTTTTTCAAAAGAAATATTCGATGGTTTTTTGGCGACAAGTTCACTGTTTATGGCTACTAATTCTGCCACCGTTCCCATTTGTTCCTGTGGAACTCTCGAGTATACCTCGTCTCCAACTTCAAAATTACTTACGTCTTTTCCCTTTTCGATGATCACCCCGCTTACATCAAATCCAATAGTGCAGGGAAGATCAAGAGGGACCATATCTTTTAAATGTCCCTGTACCAGTTTATAATCTATAGGGTTCAAACCAGCCGCTTTTACCTTAACAAGAATGTCTTTAGAACTTATGGTTGGTTTCTTTACTTCTTTTATGGCCAGACCTTTTTTTATCTCTCCGTATTTGGTTATTTGTAATGCTTTCATGTCTATATCTTTATCTCTTTGTATACCAGTAAATTAATCCTTCTTTTGGTTTTTTTTATTGTTTTCTGAAAGAATTTCTATCCATTTGTTCATCATGTCCTTCACCAAGATAACATCGGCAAGCTGCACATCATCTGTGAGCAGGGTTTTTAGAAGTTTCTCTGGGATAGGACTTGCTTTCTTCTTAAGCTCTTTTCCTTTGCTGGTTAATTTAACCATTACCATCCTCTCATCCTGGGTGGACCTTTCGCGTTTTAAAAGACCTGCTTTCTCCATTCGCTGGATGAGCGGCGAAATGGTATTGGTATTTAGCAATAATTTTTCTCCGATACTGTTTACAGATAGGGTCTCATATTCCCAGAGTACCAGCAATACCAGGTATTGCGGATAGGTTAAACTCATTTCTTTTAAAAATGGTATATAGGCCTTGGTGATCAACCTTGAAACCGAATATACCGGGAAACAGATCTGTTGCTCTAATTTTAAATTTTCGTTCATCAGTCCTTCTTTTTAGACATTCGCCATGCTTTCCAGGAGCCTGCTGACCATAAAGCCCAGGCGATCAAAACCGGCTGAAAGAAAAGCCTTATCAAACGAGCCCTGTCTGTGGTCAATACTCCAAAACCATCCCTGCCTTCAAGGTATTGCGAAATATTCCCCGGGAATACCAGAACAAAGAATATGGCCAGCACCCAGCCAATATTTACACGTTGCTTTTTCCAGAACAGCAGGGTTAGACCCAGAGCCATTTCTACAATTCCGGATAGCACTACAACCAGGTCCTTGCTCATTGGTAACCAATCTGGAACCTGCGCCTGGAACTCGATCCGGTTAAAGGTGAGATGACTAAACCCCGCATAGGTCATAAACAGGGCAAGTAATATTCTAAAGATGTTTTGGGCAAGACTGGTTTTTATTTCTGATTTCATATTTCAAATTTATATCGTGTGCGATACAAATGTATTTTAATTGAGTCTGGTGTTTGCTGAATCGCTATAGATTAAACCTATTCGGCAATTTTTGTCCTGTTTTACATAGGACAATAAAGAACGAGAAGGGACTGAATAATAAAAAATATTATAAAGGGAAGCACTAGGTAACCCATAACATCCCTTGCCTGAACCTTAATTCCTGCAGCCATAATAGGCAGGACAAGAAGTAAATAAAAAGGCTGTAGCAGATTACTCAGGCTTTCACCATATGCTACTGCGAGGGAAGCCCTGGAAACCAGTTCAGTTATTTCTACAGCAGGTAAGCCGGCACCGATCTCTTTTACCGCATTAATGATACTGGGACCCACTACGGCGAACTCTCCACCTGCCGAGGGAATAGCAAAATTCACCACGCCTCCGGTGAGATAAGCGTAAAAAGGATAGGAATCTATAGTGGCCTGAGCAGCCATTAATTGCCCGAGCTTTTCTCCTAATCCCGTATAAAGCATGATGCCCATGATGCCGGCATAAAATGGATACTGGAATAGAATTCCTGAGACATTACTGCTGGATCTTTTCATAGAAATGACATACCGCATAGGGGTTTTATGCAATAATAATCCTGAGATGATAAAAATGAAGATCATGATATTAAAATTCAGATCGAATCCCTTCGAGCTGAAATGATAAATAATGTAGACCAGCCCCATGATTACGATGATCATCTGGAGTATAGAACTGTTATTCATTTTATCTGAATAGGACCTGAACGGTAGCTTCAGGCTAAGAGCTTCTTCTTTGATGGTTTGATTACTAGTTGTCTCTTTAGAGATCATGAGATCCCTTATTTCCTTGTTGCTACTATTTTTCGGCCTTAAGATTAGAATTACTAGTGGGGCGAGGATCAGCAGGGTAAATATCATGGTAATATTTAAGGTTGAACCCAGGGTATAAGAGGTTGGGATCACCTCTTCCAAAATACCAGAATTAATTAAAAAGTTATTCTCCGTATTCAGCAATAATGGGATAGAACTACTGAATCCCGACACCCATGTGTTCGCTGAAAAATAAACGCAGGCGGTAAGAAATGGATAATTAACGCCTTTAACACGCAGCGCCAGTTCCCGGGCCAGTACGCAGGTAATTACGATCCAGCCAAAACTTATGAGGGTTAGCAATAAACCCATAAATACGACGATGAAATAAACCTGCCAGGGTGAAGTAATATACCTGGCCAGGAAGTCTATTCCTTTTTTAACAATAGGGGATAGAGCGATGCTATAGCCAGTAATTACAATCAATACGATTTGCATTGCAAAGGCCAGCAGATCAAAGAAACCATCATACCAGGAAACGATGATCTCCAGGGCCGTGACCTCTAACCATAAATAGGCTCCAAGCCCAGTGATTAGCGTGAGGAGAATAGCGAATACGAACGCGTTGGGCATATATTTTAAATATATGTGCGTTAATTTTTCTCCCAGTTTTTCGATCATCTTGAGTTGTTCAGATTAAAATTGAAGATCTGCATCATGTGGTTAATCATCTTTATCTTTCTTACCCCAGATCTCAACTTTCGCCCTTTTGTTGATAACCATGGCTCCTTTAGAGTCATATTCCAGCTCAATCCTTTTTACTTTTTCGTCCTTATTAGGTACAGCGAAATTTGTAGAAGACATTCCTTTGGTCAGGATCCCAACTCCACGGGCATCATATTCCTTTTCTTCTCCATCATCCATAACAATGGTCACCGATTTTAGCTGCACTGTACCCTGTACACATTTAATTTTAACCTTATCGATATTTCGCTCGTTCCCGGTTAACTGAACGTTGTCTTTATCGTTTTTAAAAGCTACCAGCTTTTCTCCCACCTTTTTCCAGGAATCATTCTGGGAAAAGCCTGATACCGAAAACAAAAAAATAAACAGTAGTAAGTATTTCATTTTTTTTAATTCTTTAAGTTATACATCCTAATCGTCTTAAATTTAGTGATTTAGATCTTTACTTTTAATATTTTTTATTTCTATATGCTGAAAATGAATGCCATAAAGATCTGATCGTAGAAAAATAACTCTAGGGTCTAAGAATGGTTCAAATGTTCTATAGGGTAGATGGGAGGTATAATTCTAGCTAAAATATGAATATGTCATCCCGGGTTGCTTAAACCAGTAAGCGGAAATCAATAGAATTGAATGTTAGTAAATTTTGCTCTAAAATCTTTGGTCCAGGTAATCTTTCAGAAAGGCCATAATGAGAATCGTAATAAAAATAGACAGCGTAAGAATTTTGAATTGCTTTAATAATTCTTTCCTGGCATTGAATCTTATCTCCGCTATCACTTTTTTCAATTGATTTTCATCAATCTTGTCCTGACCAATTCCGTCATTTCTAATTTTATCAACGTAAATATTATCACGGATGTCTTCCTTGAACTTAGGCCGGTTGGAATACAGCAATGATTTATTATGTTCATGAAGGCTTTTAGGCCCTCGTTCTACAGACATATCCTGGAAATTATGCTATAACGAATTAGTTAATAGCCTATTAAAGATATAAAAAATTGTTTTCAGCTCATTTTTGATATACTGAAACTCCTTCCTTAATGGTCTCCACTATGGAGATATCTTTTATTTTGTCTTTATCAACTTTAAGCGGATTTTTGTCCAGGATGACCAGATCTGCAAGCTTTCCTTTCTCCAAAGTTCCTTTTCTATCTTCTTCAAAATGCTGATATGCGCTCCAGTCTGTGATCGCCTTTAAAGCTTCATAGGGAGTGAGGCGCTCATTTTCTCCAATGATGGCTCCAGATCTTGAGGTACGTTCTACCGCAGTCCATACCACGCGCATTAGGTTGGGTAGGGCAACAGGGGCATCGGTATGAATGGTAACTTTCATACCCTTATCTAGCGCAGTTCTCATGGGGCTTATCTTATTTCCCAGTTCATCTCCAATAATTTGTTTATGCCAGTCACCCCAGTAAAAAGTATGCAGTGGGAACAAAGATCCTATCACTCTCATTTCGCTGAAATCATCTAACTGGTCATCTCGAACGTATTGCCCGTGAATTAGTACAAACCTTCTATCTTCATTACCATATTCCTGAAGCAATGGTTTTAAGGTTCGAATCATTTGATCCATGGCACCATCTCCATTGGCATGCGTGAGTGTCTGCCAGTTGTTCTTCAAAGCATTCCGGTAGATATTACTAACCTCGTCATCACTGGGAATCGCAGGATATCCTGCATAATCTTTTGCGGCTCCATCTGGAGGGATCAGGTAAGGTTGAGTTCTCCAGGCCGTTCTTCCCTGTGGAGAACCATCCAGGGTTAACTTCATACCTCCAAAGCGGAAATGATTTTTGTAATCCCTGGAATACCAATCTGTAGAAAGATATTTGTCTGCCAGAGAATAATCCACATAACTTACTACGTCAAGTTTTAGCTTTCCGGCTTCAGCCATTTCGATCAACTGGTCTGCGTTTTGAAAAGTTCTCCCTTCCTGGGCTGTAGTATAACCGAAGGATAGTGCCATTTCCTGACCAGCTTCAAAAAACTTCATCTTGGCCGTTTCACTTTTGGGAGAGAGGCCATTTCCCATATAGGGCAAGGCAGCCAATTCTTCTAAAACACCATTAGGTTCCTTTGTGCCAGGTACTCGCCGGATGATCCCGCCTTCAGGATCTTTAGTTTCCGCAGTGATTCCTAACATTTCAAGACCTTTAGAATTAACCACCGAGAAATGACCTGAAATATGAGTGATCATAACGGGATATTCTGTAGTTACTTTATCCAGGTCCTCTTTGGTGGGAAATCGGTTTTCTTTTAATACCGAATCGTCAAAGCCCGTTCCAAAGATCCATCCCGTTAGTTCCCGGTTTTCAGGCGTATTCCATTTCTTTAGAATGTCAATGAGTTTATTGATATCATCAGCTTTCCCGTCTGGTGATGGGAGTAGGTTTGCGCCAATGGCCTGGACCGCGAAACTGCTGAAATGAGCGTGACCATCAATAAGACCTGGCAGCAGGGTCTTTCCTTTGAGATCTATCTCAAGGAAATCCTTGCCAGCGATCTCCTTAGCTTGTTTTAAACTTCCGGTATAAGTTATGAACTTACCATTTGTGACCATGGCTTCAACGTAAGAAGGTTCGTCACCAGCCATCGTTAGAATATCACCGCCATGGAATAGCTTCACCTGCGAGCCAGGTTCCTGGGCATTAGCTGTAGAAAGGGATAAAAAGCAGCATAAGATTATTAAAGCAAAGAGGATTCTGGAATTTTTCATGATCACGGAATTAAAAAACAACCTTTAAGTTACTGAAAATAAGTATATTATTCAGAATGTTTTTTAGCTGATGGATCGAATCCAGTACTGATTTTAAAATCGCTAGAAAGGGAATGAACTGATTCATTTGAAATAAATTCTAAGGACACTGGAATGCTATTTTCAGTGACGTCGGAGTAGATCTATATTGAGATTTATGGGGTATTAGAAGGCTCAAAGAAGAGGGAGCATCCAGTAATTTTCTTATTCTGAAATTTCAAGGCTTACCAACCCCAGAAACAGTAATAAATTGAAAAAGTTAGAGTTATGGGTAGTTGGTAATCAGAGTTTTGCAAGGTAGGATTTGTGTTAAATTATTTCTAAACGTTTAACCTTTTTTAAAAATAATTAAACAAAAAGTTTATCTTTAAAATAAAAAATGGAAACTTATCAAAAGAATAACAGAGAGAACTTTGTGCTAGCCGATATGCATGGAGATGGAGTATATTTTGACCAGGCTATTCTAAGAACGTTCAGGCTGAAGACTCAAAAGGAAATTGTGCAGGAGGGAAAGGACAGGCATTAAAGAATGAATTTACTGCTTGGATTCTTCAAAGGTTAACCCTTATGCCTTTAGAGGATCTTGAATGAATTATTCGGAATTAGAATATTTTAATTCATTTTTACTCTGAAGTAGTTCTTTATGTGCAATTGGGAGTGCTCATTACTTGATCTTATCGATCATTGTAAACTCCATAGTATAATCGTAATATTCAGGCTGGGCGATCCCTTCAGAATATATTAAATTTTCAGGCTGATCATATTTATCGAGGTATGCCTGGCTTATATCCTTATTAATAGTATTCGAGGCATCTACTTTTTCTCCCTTTACCTTTATTACTTCATGTCCATACTTTATTTCTCCAATGCCGGTTTTCTGAAATTCGGTAAACCAACTTTTTTCGCTTTTTTGCCAGCTTCTGGCAAATAGTCTTTTATCAACTTCAACCATCCAGATCTTCAGGTAATTCTCCCTGGTAGTTCCCCCCTTGATTTCGATAAGGGTATTTTCAGTTAAATAATTGTATAGTCTTTCCGGGAACTTATTTTGATGCATATTAATATATCTTGAGGATTATACCCTGTCTTGTGAGCTTTTGAAAAGCCCGGGTAAATATCGCTAATTTTTGTTTTGATAGCTTCTCAAAAATATTCTCAGAATTTCTAATAGGTTAGCCTTTCAGCTTTTCTATTCACGACCAGGTTAATTTTCTGAATTCAGAGTTTTCCTGGATGCGATCATAAAATTCTAGCATTCAGCTTGAGAAGCCTAAGCTTCATCTATGATCGCATCTGCTTCGATCTCGATAAGCCATTCCGGGTTTACGAAACTACTAACCTGCATGATCGTATCTACCGGCTTTATTTTCCTGAAAAATTCAGAGCGTACTTCCACGGCGGCTTTCCAGTTATTAATGTCTGTAAGAAGAATTCTGGTTCGCACCACGTCATCTAATCCCGATCCCGCTTGTTCCAGAGCAGCCTTAAGGATCTCGATGCATTTTCTGGTTTGTATTTTAATATCTCCAACGCCCACAGTTTTCCCATTTTCATCTACAGGAGCGGTTCCACCCACTGTTATATACGGTCCAACTTTAACGGCCCGGCTAAAGCCAATAATATCTTCTAAAGGATTGCCGTTGGAAATCAATTCTCTTTTCATGATGATGTGATTAATTATGAATACTTGGTCTTAGTTCTAATTCGTTTGCTTTATAAAACACTTTATTCGATTAAAAGAATCTATATTATTTTCAGGAAACTTCGTTTTCCAGAAGTTCACCTTTCTTAAAACTTTTAATATTATTAAGAGTGGTTATGGTAATCTCGGTCATAGCTTCCTTGGTGAAATAAGCCTGGTGTGCCGTGATGAGTACATTTGGAAAACTATTAAGCCTCAGGATAAGATCATCGGGGATAATACTTTCAGAAAGATCCTTATAAAACAGGTTTTCCTCCTGCTCATAAACATCGATCCCTAAATAACCGACTTTCCCATCTTTCAAACCGTCCAGGATATCCCCGGTATTTATCAAAGCACCTCTACTGGTATTAATGATCATCACCCCTTCTTTCATGCCGGTTAAAGCTTCAGCATCAATAATATGTTTTGTCTCTGGTGTGAGCGGGCAGTGCAGGGATAAAATATCTGCCTGTTCAAGAACTTCATGTTGGGTTTTATATTCTACTCCGGAAGTTTTTAATTCTTCTGAAGGATATTTATCATAAGCTATAATCTTGCAACCAAAGCCAAGACCGATCCTACAAAAAGCAGCACCAATTTTTCCCGTTCCAATAACTCCAAGTGTTTTTTTATAAAGGTTGAAGCCTATAAGTTTATTCAAAGAAAAGTTACCTTCTCTTACCCTGTTATAGGCCTTATGGGTTTTCCGGTTCAGGGTTAAGATCAATGCCATGGCATGTTCCGCCACAGCTTCAGGAGAATAGGCAGGAACCCTAACCACTTTGATCTTATTCTTTTTCGCAGATTCCAGGTCAACATTGTTAAAACCAGCACACCTTAGGGCGATCAATTTAACCCCGTTGGAAGCCAGGCCGTTTATAGTCTCATCATCTACCTTATCGTTCACAAATACACAAACTGCATCGAAGCCATGGGTTAGATTTACCGTGGCGGCACTAAGGCTGGTTTCGAAGAAAGTAAAATCAAATAGCTCATCCTTACCATATTTTTCAAAATATTCCCGGTCATAAACTTTTGTGCTAAATACTGCTATTTTCATTGGCTTGAGATTTTACTGGTAAAAAAAGCGGAGATCAATTCAGAAATAGGGCTAAGGATTCCGAATACTTCAATGAAGTTAATCAATTTCTTTAGACTGTTAATCTAATTCATTGATGTTCAGTTGTATTTATGTTTTCTAAACAGTTCGATTAACTAAATACAGGATTACTTACAGGCTATTATTTTATGAGTATCCTGTTGCATTTTTCTAAATATCAGCAACATTCTCACTGTAATAGGAGTGTATTATTAACGGGGTGGGCATGTTTTAATATTCATCAAATAGTACTGCTAATATCATAATGACCAATAGATTCTACTGAGATTTACGGGGTTGTTTTCTTTGGATATAATTTTCTACCAGATCTATTAAATCCCTTCCATGAACGTTTTTAGCAATAACGATCCCTCTATCATCAAGAATAAAATTAGCCGGAATGGTTCGAACACGGATTTTTTTCAGGAAAGGCGCATCGTCTCCCTGTAAATCTGATGCTTGTAACCAGCGATTGGCTCCATCACGTTCTACAGCTGCTCTCCAGGCAGACTCATCACTTTCCAGACCATAACCAATAATTTGTAGGCCCTTCTCATGATATTCCTCCCAGATGGGTGCTAGAATATTACGATTTTCTTTTCGGCATGGAGCACACCAGGATGCCCACAAGTCTATAATAGTCAGCTTGTCTCCTAATTGCTCTTTTAGGGATATTGTATCCTTTGTGATCATGGGAAGCCTGAGATTTGGAAATACATCTCCTACCAGAACCGGTAAATTAGAGGGTTCACTTACTTTACATAACTGTTCTACCCATGGATGACCTGGTTGTTTTTCCTTCCATTTGTTGCATTGACTTACCAGAAATTCCGGCACCCGTTCATAATCCTTCTCCGGACTCACCCATCTCAAAGCCAACATTGCAGGCATTAAATACTGGGTGCTATCAGCAAAGTTTATCAGCTTCTTCTGATATTGTAAAATAGCGTGTTCCTTTTCCAGCAATTGGCTACCATCTTCTATTTGCCATTGCTTTCCTGCAAGATAGGCTTGATAAGCTTTCTGCTTCATATCCCTAAGGTCTAACAAAGCTTTATTGATTTCTGAAGGCTGTTCAATTGAAAAACTTTTTTGAAATTCATCTGTTTTCGCGGTGATTTTTAGAGGCACTCCAGATTGCCAAATGACAGGCATATAATTAGCCTTCGAAGGATCGCCTGTTTGTAAATATTTAGGAGACTTTCCGGGTTGTTTTATAGCTAATTCTAACAATACAGTTTCTTCAGATTCTGGCAGATTGTGGAACTCAAAGCTGCCATCAGAATTTATCACAGCAGAATCCAGGACTTTTCCGAAAAATGAAGCGGCTACTTCCTTTAAAGATCCAGGTTCAATTAGGTAAATTTTTGTATCGTTCTTTTCTGTGTCTTCTAATTTTCCAGATATTTTTGCTGGTGAATTACAGGCAATAATACATAAGATTATTAGGATAAGGACAATAGTATTTTTTAGTGGGAAAGGTCTCATTTATTCAAATTAATGCCCGGGCTTGTTGAGGATTCCTTAGGTTGTATGATCACCAAATTTAGTAAATACAAACCTTTATTATTAGCGTGCAATAATTTTCTTAGCTGTTTCATTTGCTGAATAGACTGCTCCATCCATATAACCGGGAAATTCTAAGGCCGATTCAGAGCTGGAAATTAATAGTTTATCATTCATAAAGGATCTGCTGAATATTTGGTTTCCGTTGTTTTGATGAGGAAAAAGAGGAATATCAGATGTTTCAAAAGTGTGTTGTTCTTTACTCCAGATGCATTCTTCATAATCAGTAAAATCTTCAGCTTTCTCTCCAAAAACATTCTTTATTTGATCAATTACTTTTTCACGCCTTTCCGAATAAGTAAGTTGTTTAAAGGATGAATTGATGAATCCACAAAGCGCGTATTTAGATCTTTGGTGATCGCAATGATCATATAATTCTGTAACAGGTCCCGTATTGCTGAAAAGAGTTCCGGATAGATTTTCCTCTTCCCAAAATGGATTTTTATAGGTTAGAGCAATTTTAATGGAGTCTTCCATCCAGGTCTGCGTTTGCTGAGCGATACTCATTAAATTATCGGGTAAATCAGGCTCAAATACTATATTCTTCGCCCATAATTTAGGCGGAATGGCCAAAACAACTTTATCTCCTTTAAAAACTTCTTCTGTAATTACCTGAACCGAATCATTCTGAAATCTGATTTCTTTTACCGATTGATTTAATTTTATATCATTTTGATCCAAATTTTGATAAAGAGTATTCACAAGATTGGATGTGCCTCCGGAAATTCTATAGCTGGGTGGCTGACTGGGAATTTGTATGGATTGAGCTGGTGAAGTAGAGAAGGGCTGAAAAAATACGGTACCATCCATATATTGCTCGAAGGATCCAATTCCTAATTCTTCCAGGAGAGAGATTAAATGTCTGTGCTGATTACCAAACCAGGTAGCACCCATTTCAACGGGTGTATTTTCTGTTCCATATATTGTATTGATTCTTCCTCCAATTCTGGATCTTGCCTCAAGAATTTTAAAGGGAATACCTTCTTTCTTTAGCCGGTAACCTGTTAGAAGGCCAGATAGACCAGCTCCTATTATTACGATCATATTGTAAAAATAATGAAGTGGTTACTAAGAGATCCTTTCTTTGTTAATTAATATTGATTCGGCTCTAAATATACTTTAGTTGAGTATGGATGCGACCCGGATAACTATCAGGATTTAACCTTCTAAGCCGTTTTAATCTTTCTATCTTTATCTTTTTTCAAAAAATTCCTGACCCTATATGCGAGTAATAAATGCCCACCAGAACAATCTCAAGAATATTGACCTCGATATTCCTGAAAATCAATTGATCGTGGTGACCGGTTTATCTGGTTCAGGCAAGTCGTCTTTGGCTATAGATGTCATCGCTAATGAAGGATATCGTTATTTTCTGGAGAGCCTGCCAGCATACAATCAGCAAAACGCCCAGTCTATTCCTACTGCAGAGGTAGATGATATAGAAGCGCTTCCGCCCGTAATAAAGGTGGGACAATCAAAACGCTTCAGGTCTGTTAATGCCACCTTTGGAACTCTATCAGAACTGGCTTCCTATTTCAGGATCCTTTTTGCACGATATGCCGGGGAAGAGACTATGAGTAAATCATTATTTTCCTTTAATCATCCAAAGGGAGCCTGTGATCGCTGTCATGGGATAGGGGAAGCAGAATATATAGATATCGCTAAACTTCTGGGAGATGAGAACAAGACATTGAGGGAGGGCGCCATCACCACCACGCTTCCCAATGGGTACATTGTCTATTCACAGGTGACCGTGGAGGAGTTGAATAAAGTATGTAAAGCTCATGGCTTTAGTGTAGACATACCATGGAAAGAGCTTAATGCTGAGCAAAAAGATGTTATTCTGAACGGCAGTGACCGTATTAAAGTTTTCTACGGAAAGCATAGTATAGAATCAAGGTTGAGATGGCAGGGTCTTAAAGCCAAGCCTCGTGAAGAAGGCTATTATAAGGGGATTCTTCCTATTATGACCGATATCTTAAAGCGGGACCGGAATAAGAATATTTTAAAATTTGTGAGTTCCAGTATCTGCCCAAAATGCAAAGGAGCGCGCATTAAAGCTGAACATCTAAAATATAAATGGAAAGGACTGAACTTTCATGAATGGATGCAGCTTCCCCTGAAAATTTTATATGAGAAGCTTCAATCGCAAAAATTGACAGGTGGGGAAAGGGCACTGGTAGAAAAGATCACCACTCAATTATTCGACCTGATCCGGCTGGGGATGGAAGAATACAGTTTAGGTACTTCCAGTGCCGATATTTCTTCTGGAGATGCCCAGCGTATAAGATTAATAAAACAGGTAAATAGCAATCTCCAGGGCATACTTTATGTTTTTGATGAACCTTCCATAGGTCTAGCTGAAGATTATCAGATCCATTTAAGGCATATTCTGAACCGACTTATTAAACGAGGAAATACGGTGATGGTCGTTGAGCATGATCTAAACTTTATACGCTCCGCAGACTGGATCGTAGAGTTGGGGCCGCAGGCTGGTATTCATGGGGGAGAGATCGTTTTTAATGGGTCCATTCAGGAATTTCTGAACTCAGAAAATTTAGATAGTCCTACTTTAATTGAATTACGGGAAGAACCATCAGTTGAGACCAAATCAGCGAAAAGAGTTTCAATAGACAATTTTGAGCCATCCGCCGGAGAACTATGCGTTGTATCCAGAAAGACAGCAGAAGTGGTTGAAAGACTCCATGAGTTTTCCGACAGGGAAGAACTTGGCCTCGCAACGGTTTCAGATCAGCCCATAGGTAAAACTCCCCGAAGTAATCCCGCGACCTATACTGGCCTGGCCGATAAAATTCGCGATCTCTTTGCGAAAACTCCTGAAGCGAAAAGCCTGAAGTTGTCCAAAGCAGCTTTTTCCTTCAATAATAAAAAGGGGAGATGTGAAAATTGCGAAGGCGCCGGGGTCATCACTTTATCTATGAACGTACTGGGAACTATTAACCAGGTTTGTCCCAGCTGTAACGGAAAGCGCTTTAAAGATAAAGTACTACAAGCACATTGGAACTACAGGAGTATCGCAGATGTATATGATCTGAGCATAGAGGAAGCTTATGATTTTTTCAGCAATGAAAAACAGATCACCAAGATCCTTTCATTGATGCTGCAATTAGGCCTGGGATATATAAAACTGGGTCAGCCATCAAATACGTTATCCGGTGGAGAGGCTCAACGTATAAAACTTACTAAACATTTTGCCAAGCAATCTAAGAAGACCTTATTGATTCTGGAAGAACCAAGTATAGGTTTACATCAACAGAATGTAAGACAATTGCTAAAAGCCTTGCATCAGTTGAAAAAGCAGACCGCTGGAATTATATGTTTTGAGAACCATCAGTTATTTAAAACTTCTTGCGATACCTGGTTCGATAATTCCCTGGAGGTTCAACCACAGGAATTCAAAACCTTTTCAGAAGATGACCGAAAAAAGATATCTATAAAAGGAGCCAGGACACATTATCTGAAGGACCTGGACCTAGATCTGCCAAAACATCGCTTAACCGTATTTACCGGAATTTCAGGCTCCGGGAAATCTTCTCTTTTGATAGACACCCTGCATGGTTACGGATTACAGGAAATGACTAGGCAATTCACTTCTTACCAGCAATCCAGGGCCGGAGTGAATTTTCAGTTCGAGGTGGAAAATATCACCGGGCTTAGTCCCACGATCTGTATCACTCGCAAGGAAAGAAGTTTTACCGAACGCTCTGATATTTCCAAACAAACCGGTATAGATAAGATCTTTCGTTTTGCATTCTCCAGGAAAGCGCAATTTGAAGGAAGTGACCTATCTGCCAGTCATTTTTCGAATAATCATGAACTGGGGAAATGTGCGATCTGTGATGGTTATGGAGAGGAATTATTACCTGACATGGATAAAATTGTAAAAGACGTAAATAAGAGTATCGCTGACGGACTTTTTGAGCATAACAAAGCACTGGCCTATTATGGACAGCCGGGGAGCCAATATATGGCGATCGTGAAAGAGCTGGGTAAAACATACGGGTTTAGCCTGGAAACTCCTTTTAAAGATCTAAACGTAGAACAAAGGAATATTTTACTCCATGGAGACGGTGAAAAGATCTGGGAGACCGAGTGGACCTTTAAAACCAAAACCAGGGAAGGAGTACAGCCCATTAAAATGAAATGGGAGGGACTCTTCCATTACCTGAAAGAAGAATATTATAAGACCAGGAAAAACAAGAACATTGCCAGGCTTAAAGCGCTTTTCTCGCCTTCTGAATGTAGTCACTGTTCAGGAAGCGGGCTAAAGCCTGAACGTCTTGATTTTAAAATAGGAGGTAGGTCTATTCATGAAATAAAATCCATGCACCTTACCGACCTGGGAAAATGGCTTTCTTCCTTAAATGAGTATGCTGCGATCGACCACGAATTAATATCCAGGATAGAACCTCATTTGGTGAATACCATTAAGAGGGCAAAGCAATTGCACATAGATCACTTGCAACTCAATAGAAAATCGACCACGCTTTCTGGTGGGGAGAATCAACGGGTCGCTTTGATCAAACAGTTGAACTCTCCGCTAAAAGGCATTACGTATCTATTGGATGAACCTTCTGCTGGATTATCTAGTGATAATATTCCAGATCTTATCAATATCTTAAAAGAGCTTATTGCGAAGGGCAACACAGTCTTTGTTATCGAACATAATAAAGAGATCATTCTTTCTGCCGATCATTTGGTACAGATAGGACCGCAGGCTGGAAAACTGGGTGGTTATATTACTTACCAGGGAACTCCACAGGAATTTATAAAACTACCAGATAGTCATCCTTTCCTTAAAACTAAATCTAAAGCAGTTAAATTTGAAAAAGGCGATGATCAAATTATCATCAAAGATCTTTCAAAACATTCGCTGGAAAAAGAAATACTGGAAGTTCCGGTTGGTGGTATCACGGCGATAAGTGGTAAATCTGGAATTGGGAAAACCACATTGGTGAAGGAGATTCTTATACCAAGCATTAATACAGGAAAACTGGTTAATTGCAGCAGTATAAAATTTCCAATAAATTATGGGGCAGCACACTATTTTGAGTCTAAAAAACTGCGCTCACATTCGAAGACCTTACTGGTTTCTTACCTGGACCTGCTGAAAGATATCAGCAAGATCTTTGCTGAAGGCTCAGATCTAAAGGCTAAGGATTTTTCTTATAAAACAAAGACGAGTCAGTGTCCCAATTGTAAAGGAATGGGTTATGTTGAAACCAGCCTGGACGTAACTGCAAATGCGATCGAAGAATGTGAAGTATGCCATGGACAGCGCTACCAGTCTCATATTTTAGAGCATACGATTAATTCCAGCAATATCGCTGAGGTACTCTCTCTTAACATAGAAGAATTTCAGGAATGGCTTGTAGAGGTGAATTTTTCTGGACAAAACCTGCATTTCCTGGATCGATTAAAAGAGATAGGATTGGCATATCTAAGATTGGATCAGCCGGTGCAAACACTTTCTTCAGGAGAAAAGCAGCGCCTGCTGTTGTTGAACTGGTTACAGGATAATGCGTCAAATGAGCTCTATATTTTAGATGAACCCAGCACAGGTTTACATTATGCGGATATCGATCTTTTGTTTGAGATCCTGAAAAAGCTAAGTAAAACCAACGATATTCTGGTTATTGATCATAATCCATATTTACTTGAGAAAATAGGAATCGGGATAATACTTGATTAATTTTCAAACAGAATTTAAATGGTGGTTTCTTCTTCTATAAATTGCTTATAGTGCTCATAGCGTAAAAATATATCCCTCACATAGTTGTAGGGTTCTGCTCCTCTTACAAAACCGTGTCTAACCACTTCATCCTGATAGTATTTCTTTTCTCTGAGTTTTAAAAGATAATCCTCTACATTATCATCCCAGATAAGGGGATCTTTACCATTCTTTTCGGCCAGGCGCATTGCATCAAAAACATGGCCGGGTCCGCAATTAAAGGCAGCGAGGGTAAATTTTACTTTCTGAATGGAATCTTTCACATTTTCGAATCTATTTCGAATTCTATTAATGTATTTAACCCCTCCTTTAATATTCTGTTTTGGGTTAAAAGAATTGGTAACCCCAACTTCTTTTGCTGTAGCAGGCATTAGCTGAATGAGACCGCTGGCACCGGCCCAGGATTTAGACCTGGGATCGAACTGGGATTCCTGGTAAACCTGTGAACAAAGAAAACGCCAGTCCCAACCTATCTTAGAGGCATTCTCTTTTATAATATCATCGTATTTACTAATCTTATTACCGTTCTTACTATAAAAGTCACTTTGTATCCTTCCGCGGTAAGACTTCTTATTTTTAAAGTATTTATTATAGATGACATAATAATCGTCCATCTTTTTCTCTTTGGCGATCCACTTGTTTATTGCCTTTAGCAATTCAGGAGAATTCTGCCTGACGGCCCATGCGATACGTTGTGAGAAAGAGATCCTGGTGTCTATATCAAGAATGGGGTAGAAGGTTTTATTGATGGCGGCGATGTTATAATCTGCGATGGTCCTGTCTATTTCGCCATCTACAACCATTCTAATGATCTCGTCTGTAGTAATATTTCCTTCAATATGTTCTATAGGAATTTCTGCCCCGATCTCATCCTGCAGGTTTTTAAGTCTTTCTGCATAAGATGAATTTTCCCGAACCCAAACGGTGTCATTAATTAATTCCAGGGTATTTGAAATCAACTGTTTGTCGATCTTATAACCGGGCAAAGATCTCCAGTTCGCCGGCATTCTTTGAACTAAAGCCTGGTGGGTTACATAATGATTCTCTGTAAAACTTACGAGTTTTTTTCGTGGCTCGGTGATGGTCAAACCATATGCGATGAGGTCTGCCTCACCATTATTCAGCATTTCAAAAAGATCATCTATATCATCTGCCACAGTGATCTTCAGCTTTAGATCAAGATCTTCTGCAAGACGTGATAATAGCTCATATTCAAAACCCATCGCCATTCCTTTATACAGGAAATAGCTCGTGGAATTATAGATCGTGATGGCATGTAAAACCCCATCTTCTTTTATGGCGTCCAGATCTTTGGATACTTTAAATGGGATATTATCCTTACCAGAATTAAACATTCCATTCTCATCAGCAGAAAATTGATTTCCCTGAGTACATCCTGATAAAATAATTGAAAGAACGATAAAAAATGACTTCATTTTTAAATTCATAGCCGATAAATTACAAATAAACTACCGACTTATAAAAAGAAATGTTAAAAAATGAGATTCTCTATAGTCTGATTCTATGGGTTTGGATATCTAAAAAATAAAGCTAGAAAGTCTTGAAAGGGTAGTAATTAGAGAGGTTTCGAAAAGTCTATACCTGTTTTCAGGAAGGTTTATACTGTTTATTCCATTAACAATTTATTATGGAAATCCTTGAAATTTTAAAATCCTAGGATATGACTAGAAGAAAGGATAGAAGAACTTTGAAATATGCGTTGTTACGACTTATCTGAATCTATTCTGAACACCTATAATAAGTGGAGGGGAGCAATGATACCTATCCTAAATTCATTTTTATTATAACTGGTGACCCCGAGTTCCTGTTCAGCAAAATTAGAGTAGTCAAAATATCGGCCTATATAAGCCGCGTAAAACCTGAAGTCTATATTTTTAAAAGGAGTGTAATATAGGGTTGGGATCATCCCGTAGCTGGTTCTAATATAGTCTTTGCTGGTTTTTACATTGTCATAGGCGCTACTGGTCATCAGGGTTAATAAGCCCTTGAACTTTGGACTGAACTTATATTCAACCCTTAACCAGTTCTCGATATACTCTACATTTTCAGCTACTTCCTCGTCACTGATGATACTGGTTATAATACCCTTGGTGTCTATTTGTTCAAAGCTGTAATGGAAGTCATACATTAGAACAAGATTCCGGTTTTCATATTTATGGCCTAAGGTAAAAAATGTTGTACCCCGGTCTTTTACCTCGATGGAGTGGCTGGCGCTATATATGGTCTGTAATTTTCCGTCAAAAAAACTTCCCCTCCAGTTTCCCACGAATGCTACTGGCCAATCAGGTTCCTGGACGTTTTCTGCAGCAATATCACCATACAGGTCATCATAATGCATGGTACGGGAATTCAATACCTGGAAGCCAAATTTGTGATCATCCCATGCCTGGTAAGTAATTCCGGCGCCGGTTACAAATGCCAGGGCATTTCCGTAGATATCATTATACTCGAGAATGTCTAAAGCACTGAATTCATATTCGTAACCTCCGTAGAAGGCAGTCATTTTACCCATCAGAAGGTCCAGCTTTGGAGCGGCTTTAACCTCGACGTAAGCTAATTCGATATTACTCCCCAGCCTGTCCAGGGTTTGAACATCACTATTCTTATTAAACCTGTTCCTGAAGTTGAAAAATACTTTTTCATGTAATTTTCCTGATATCCCTAAAGCCGTAAAGCCATTTTGGAACTGCAGGCCATTATAATAGTTATCACCGCCCCGAAAAGTGTAGGCCTGAAAACCCATACGAACATCGAAGGTGATATTTATATTCTTTAATAGCTCGATCTTATCCTTAGGGATAAGAGGTTTTTGAAGACTGTCTTGTTTTTGTGAAAAGCCCAGTAATGGCAAAATGAAGAGTATACCTAATAGAAATGACCTTGTTATTGAGAAAATAGAATTTCCCGAACTATAATTTTTCGAGATTTTGGTTTTAAAGGTCATCTATGGTAGGGTTTTGGTTTGCGTGCTAAACTTATTTTACAATCTCTTTAGAGAATTTACTAAAAAAATATGGAAAATGGATTGATGCACTGGATTTTAAGAAAACCTATTTGTAATTATTACAGGTTTAGCATTTCCTCGGTCTTTTCCCAAATATTATATTTGCTGTACTCTCCTAAGTAATAGTAGTATTTACCTTCCGGGTTTATGATGATATAATATCCGTCAGATAGCTCAAAAGGGAAAAACAACTTTTTTATTAAGTTCTTCTCATCCTTATGCCAGTCCACCCGGTTACTATAAAAATATTTCAGCTTTTCTTTTTCTATAGATGAAATCCAGAAATGAGAAACATCAGTTATTTTATTTAGCTTTTTTATATAGTTTCTATTAAAAATATTCCAGGTAGATCGCGATCTTTTTTTCTGATCCTCTATGGAAACTCCAGTAAGAAAATTTATGACTATAAAGTTTTCAGAACCAATTTGATCGCTTTTAAATGTATTGAGGTAATTTTTTAAGTCATTAAACGTGGAATCTTTTAAAATGCCATATTTTCCCTGTAATATAGAATTCCAAACCTGGCGGTATCATTTTCTAAATACATTTGAATATTACTTGAATTCTTTCTAGACTGGTAAAATTCCTTTCTGCTTAATTCTAAACCATCTTCATTGTAAAACTTAAAAACTTTGTTTTCCTTAAAGCCTTTGTTCTGGCAATAACCAGTGACAGAAATCAAGATCCATAAAGTACATAAGAGTAATCTCATTTGTTTCAAAATCAATGGGTGGAATGTTCGTTTAAGACCATGCGATAAGGATTATGGGATTTCAAATAATTTGAGATTAGTACTGTTTGTTTTTAATTAAATATCCCGCTAATGCTAAAAGCTCCAAACCTCTTTTTAAAGGTAATTTACGCTGGATCCTGGATCAATTCTTTTAGCTGGGTATATAGGTCTTTATTTTTAAGATCTATCACTATGATCCCATAAGATCCTCTTACTCCATAGATCACTTTTGTGGTTTCATCCTCTTTTAGCTCAAGGGATGCGATATTTTCCTGATCCAGAATGGATGCCAATTTTTTTACTAATGTCTTATCAGGGTTTGCGGGTAAAAAGACCTGTTCTTCACCTTTGGTTTTTATCAAATATAGCGGTCTTACATGAGATATGGTATCAAAGTCCGGTTGCTTCGGAGTTTTACCATGAGAATAGGCCGGGCTGAAATAAATTTCCTGATCTGCCACTAATCTTTGTTTTAAAAGCCTTGTTCTATTTTCGAATTCTGCAGTTTTGAAATTATTTATCCAGGCGGAGTTTTCTTCGAAACTGATGATATAATTCTCTTTTCCCTGACCAAAGAGAGTTGTTGCAGATACTATAAGTAGAAATAAAATAAGATATTTTCTCATGATGGATTTATTAAGGCTTTTGTACTTAGTGCTTTAAGTTAAAGGGAGGTTGATAGATTCGTGGATGTGAGTTGGAATTTTAACGGTTTCACCTGCTAAAGAAACTAATTTAATTTTACGCGACCAAGACCATTCGATGGTAATGGTATTATTTGGTTGCCTGATTTTTTATGCTAATGCTTATAAAAAGCTTCCTAAGCGACTAAAGTTTAAGCCGGAATAGTAGGCCTTTGAATTCAATAAGTATAAAACTGAAATAATATTAATGGGGTTGGGAGGGCAAAAGAGTTGTTATCTACCTCTGTGATATACAGCCTGAAAAAATAAGTTTGAATGTCTTTCTTTAGAATTATCAATTACATATAAACCACCGATTTATCCAATTCAGGCCTGAAGAAGTCAGGATCAAACGGAAACCGATAGGAATACAATGATCACGATCGCCAGGATGACTAATAATGGCCAGATAAATTTCAGAAAGCGATCGTATCCAATTTTCGCGATTCCCAGGAATGCCAGGATCAAACCGGTAGGATTAATGAGATTAAATAGTCCGTGTCCAAATTGGTATGCATTTACAATAACTTCTCTGCCAATATTAACCGTATCGGCCAAAGGGGCGATTATAGGTACGGTAAGAACCGCGGTGCCCGAGGTGGATGACACAAAGAACGAGATGAAATTATACACCACGAAAAGCGTATTTATAAAAACCCCTTTTTCCATACCCTCGGTAAAACTACCGGCGGTGTAAAGAACAGTGTCACTTATTAGGCCATCGCTCATTAAAATAGAGATTCCCCGGGCAAGGCCAATAATAAAAGCTACCCCCAGTAAATCGCCTGCACCATTCATAAACGCATTTAGAAAAGTGTCTTCTTTCATCCTGGCCAGAAACCCGATAATGATGGCTCCAAAAAAGAAAACGGTCGTCATCTCTATAAACCAGAAGTCCAATGCGATCACCCCATATACCATAACTACAAAGCAGATTATAAAAACCAATAGAATGATCTTTAGCCTTGGAGTAAGCTTTGGGATCTTCAGGTCTGGATCTACCGCGAAAAGTTTTTCGATATTCTTTTTCTGATCAAAAATTATCGACTTGCCAGGATCTGCCTTTACTTTCCGGGCATATTTCAGAATAAAGATGATGGTAATACCTACGCAAAGAATGAACATGGCGATCCTGCCATAGAGCCCCGTCGTCCATACGATTCCCGCGGCATCTGAAGCAATGATGGTAGAAAAAGGATTTGTGGTGGAAGCCATTACGCCTACCTGCGATCCCAGGAAAACGCAGGCAATAGCAACCAAAGCATCATATTTGGCCGCCAGGAAAACCGGGACCAGGATGGGTAAAAAGGCTATGGTCTCTTCACCAAATCCAAAAGTAGAACCTCCCAGAGCGATCAAAGCGGTAGTACTTATAATCAGGATATATTCCCTTCCTTTCAGGAATTCAGATAACCACTGGATCCCGGCATTAAACGCCCTTGACCTTTCTACAACTCCTACGGTACCACCGATGATTAGGACCAGGAAAATAATATCGGCAGTTTCTATGATCCCTTTAATGGGAGCCTGAAGAAATTCGATTAATCCCTGGGGTTTTGCCTCAACTGTCTTATAGGTCCCGGGGATGCTGATGGGTTTATAAATAGCACCGGAAGTAAAATTTTCTACAGGAATTTTGACTTTGAGCATTTCCAGGGTTTGTGCGGTGGCCGGGAGCTTCTCAATTTTATCTCCATCCTTTTTCAGGAATACATCTTCAGAACTATCATAGGTAAGAGATGCATACGTACCGGCTGGTACGATCCAGGTAAGTACCGCAACAAATGCTGCAATGATCAAAAGTATTGCCTGTGCTGAAGGGAAGGATATTTTTTTCATATTTATCTTGGATAAATTATTGATCAGCTTAATCTAATCGACTTTATTGAGGACCGATTGCCAGGCGGTGAGTTTCCAGACTCCATCTACTTTTCGTTGAACCTCAAGAAACCTGATACTAAAATCTGTTCTCCCTAAATTAACATCCACTTTTCCGGTCAGAACCGCTGAATCATCATAAACTCTGACTTCCACAACCTTGGGTACAAATGAAACATAATCGATCTTTCCAGATCTTATAGTTTCAAGATATCCAGATTTTGTTTCGGTCCAGCCATTTGTATGGGCGTAACTAAGGTCTTCAGTTAAAAGTTCGTCTAGTTTTCCTAAATCTGCGTTGAGCATTGCGGTTATCCTTGCAGATTGTGCATCCAGTACTTCTTGCTTCGAAGTATTAGAACCTAGATTTTGAGCGGTTGTAAAGGCAGGAATTAAAAGCAATAAAAATCCAAAAAGGCAGAGTGCTTTCATAATTACAAATTCAATTATTTAACGCTGTACTGTATCTTAAACGATTCAGTATTCCCTCTAAATATATGATAATTAAACAATTGAATGTTTACTGAAGATATATTCAAAGGAAGAAAGAGCTAAATTTTAAAGTTAGCTGAACTTAAGAATAGATAGTTTTAAGCAGGAGAGATAATTCCATACCTGAATATTGCTAATAACCTGAATTACCAGTAGGTTATGAAGCAACCTTTTTCAGTAAATCAAGTGATTTTTTTATCTCTAGCGGTACCGTATGCTTTCTCAGAAGTAATCTTATTTTTCGTTCCGCAGTATTTTTAAAATCCTGTCATACATTATTTCAGACATGCTCCAGTTGTATCCTTCAAAGTTCACTGTGTTCGTAAACTGGATGATTACCGCATCAATATCACTATGATATTTAGCAATAGTTTGATAACCTGGGATTAGACCTGTATGCTCATAATTGTAGATCGAAGAATAAATTTCCTGTTCCTTTTTATCTTTGAAAACCATACCATTATTTAAGGCCCTGATAAATTTACCCAGGTCTTCTGCGGTTGCTAACATGGATCTTTTATCTTCTGTCTTTAGATCGGTCTCATATCCCACATAATAACCACTCATGACATCATTTGTATTGACCTCGTCTATAGATCTGAAAGTGTTATTTAGTTCTAAGGGTCTTAAAACCTCATTTTTAATGAATTGAAAATGATCATAACCCAGTACTTTATCCATGATCCTGCCAAGAAGAAGATAATTAGTATTAGAATATTCATAGTCTTCACCGGGTTCAAAATTTGCCGGTAAATCATAGATCAGCGCGAGGTTTTCTTCATCGGTTTCTTTTGGTTCAGCCCAATAATTATAGGAATCTGTAAAATTCGGAATTCCGCTTCTGTGCTGCACCAGCATTCTCAAAGTGATTCTATCTGCATTGGCAATCTTACCTCTTAATTCAGGCAGGTAATCTGCCAGATGTTTATCCAGAGAAAGTTTCCCGCTGCGAACAAGTTTGGCGGTAGCTAAAGCATTGTAAAGTTTACCAACACTGGCGATTTTAAATAAGGCATGCGGATCAGCCGGTGTTTTGGTTTCTCTATTTTTATAGCCTGCAGCATAGAATTCAGATGCTTTTTCATTTTTATCGACATAAACGATAATTCCGTCAAAACCGTAATCGGGAGCTTTATCAACCTGTTCCTGTACAGTTTTAGGAAGTGGAGTGATCCATGCTATAACAATTGGCCAGGGTACAAAATATAATGATACTAATGTTCCAATTAGTAAAACTATTCTAAAAAACCAGGTTCTTTTTTTCTTTGTCATAGTTCCAAAGCGATCTTTAAAATCCAGGCCTAAAGATCAAGTATAAGTGTTATTAAGAATTAGAGTTATTCTTCCTCCGTATAATTTTTTTATGTTTTTAAAACTACAGTTTTCTAGGGATTCCGGGCAATATCAGTTAATCGTATTCTTGTTTTTTTATTTCTTTCACCAGGGTCCGTTCCTGGTTACATTTATAAAATTCCCATTTTCCAGCCTATAAGCTCCTCCAAAACCTACGAACCAAAGTCGGTTATCCCGGTCTTTAAAAATTTCAAAAGTAACCGGTGCTTTATTATTTTCGGTTTGCTCAAATTCGATCAAATTTTCTCCATCATAAGTGAATAAATGATGCTGATCTGAAACAAACCAAAGATTTCCGTTTTTATCTTCAGCGATACTTCCAATCCCTTTTCCGGTCTCAATTTTCCCTTCGGTTATATTTTCTGAATGGTCCTTTTTCAAATTGTATAAGCCGGCTTTTGTAGAGACCCATAATTCTTCCTTTTTATCTTCAAAAACTTCATTGATAAAATTCGTTTGTATCCCCGTTCTTTCCGAAACATTCGTCAGGCTATCGTTGACATAGCTAAACAGGCCTGCATTCGAACTGAACCAAAGTGTGCCCTTAGTGTCCTGGTAGATATTATGAACCATTTTTGAGCTTGAAATACTTAAAGTTTTGTCTTTTTTACCTTCGGGAAGCTTGAAGGCTTTAAATTCTTCACCGTCAAAAACACACATGCCCTCTATAGTTCCAATCCATATATTGCCCTTATCATCGGCTGCAACAGACCAAACATCGTTGCTTATCAAACCATCTGATTCATAGTAATTGGTCACGATATTTCCATCTACACTACTTATTCCATCTGTATGACCCAACCATATTTTTCCATCCCTGGCTTCGGTAATATCTTTAATAGTTACCCCTTTTCCAGATGCACTTACTATTTTATCCATCTGAATTAATGAATCTCCTTGTAGTTTGAATGCTCCGTTTTGAGTTCCAAACCATAAATTACCTTTACTATCCTGAAATATGGTTCTTACGACCTGACTTATCTGATTATCTAAACTCGAAAAATACTTGTTTTCTTGGTTATTAGTATTTGACTCAGGGGTATTTAATTTCTTTTCAGTATTGACGGGCTGTAGATCATTACTGGTTTTTTTTCCGTTGCAAGAATTCAAAATAAGCAATGAAATAGTGATTACGAGTAACTTAATTCTAATCATTTTTAGTTTTCATTAATTTGAAAAATGATTTCAATTGATCTCATTTCCCGATAAATGCTAGAGTAGGGGACGCCGCACCGAGCATTCAGATATTATATAAACTCTTTGCCCTCCTGGGTTTTAAAATTATGCTTTTTCGATAATACCAACTATTTGCTATGATTCGTTGTTTTGAATCGCCTTGTTTCATTACTATTCCTTAACCGTTCTTACTCCGTAAATTAATAAATATCCAATCATCCAGAACTCTCCTATTGTAGCCGGAAGAATTAAAATCCTGTTATAAGGAAGATCAATTCCGAGGTAGTTAATAATGGTGCTTATTAGATATCCCACTCCGCCAATTAATATAACTCTCCCTAACCAGACAGGCATCATTCTGGATTTGATCACCAAGTATCCCATGGGAAGAAGCCAAAGTCCAAAGAATAAACCTCCAACTCCCCAGGCGTTTGCGATTACCTCTTGTGAAATTTGTATGAGTAAAACTTTTTCTTCGAAAATTTGGTTAGCGGAGTTCGCCATACTTATCGCAGATGCCATAAATATGGCACTAAGCATTATTACTACAGAATTTACCATTCCCCATATGCCTAATGTCCAGGCCGCCCATTCATTGGAGTTTTTAAATAATTTATAAAACCATACGGCGGTTAGAGCTTGAGATACTACTATGGCGAATTCCAAGAGAAGCCTCAGCCTTGCAATGGATTCGAGGTTGATTAAATTGGTTAAAGTTTTTTCTGAATCTCCTGAAACGAATATCTGAGGATGATATACAAGAAACCCTAATACACCTGAAATGGCTAGAAGCAGATACCAGATTCCCGCAATTCTTGCCGTTTTGACTAACTGATTTTGTTTGATGTTATGAGCCATTATTTCTGATTTTCTTTAATTATCAGTTTTATAGGTTCTATGATTTTGAGAAAACTAATTTTTTGTTGATATCCCAAACATGATTTGAAATATGACGATAATCAGGAAGACTTGTTACATGGTTACTATATTCTACCAGGTCGAGGTTATCCCCATTTGACCGAATAAGGGAGGCAGTCCGTATACTTAGGGAACGGTTTTTACATGATCTAGATAAAGTCAAATAATCCATCTTCAAGCTGAAGGTTAATTGTAATGAACCCTCAGGCTTACGCGAAATTTTTCCAACTAAATTCACATGTCCTCCACAATTACTACTATCTATTGGTTTTCTAGCATTTCAGGCACCTTATCATAATATTCCTGAGTGAGTTTTTCGGTCCAGATTGTTGGTTGTTCACCACTATAGAAAGCCAGATAGGTAACATCATTTTCTATAGTCGATGAGTGCCAATGCTCGGTATCTTTCTCACATCTTATGATATCACCTTGTTTTAGAATTACAGGTTTTTTTCCTCTTTCCTGGTAATAGGCCTGGCCATCTACTATTATTAGAACCTGTACAGAACTATGTTTATGCCAGTCTAAAGTGGAGTTTGCCTTGAAAGTTGCCTTGGTGATGTTATAACCTAATTCGGCGTCATCGTGAATTATTGGATTTAGCCAGGCTTCACCAATATAATGTGTATTTGGCGCCTTGGTTCCCTCTGTATGGTATGAGGAAATGTTATAACCAGAACTTTGGGCAAATAGACATAGAGGAGTTAAAAACATCAGGGTTAGAATTGAATTTCTCATGATAATCTTTTTAATTTTTATAATCTCTCCTGGTTCATAGCTTGCGATAAGCATACTATTGAAAATAATCTGCTGGAAAAGGAATGCGATTCCAACACTTCAGGATACTTTGAAAATCTGTTTAGGTGATCAAGTTAATTATTTTTTTCTGTGGTTACTTTTTACTTTAGATTAGCCTTTTTCATGTTCTTATTCTTCATTCAATTCCTGTCCAATTTGAGATATTAAGTGTTTTGATTCACTTTTTAATTCTTGAAACAGCTCAACGAATATTTCATGTTTGTTTTTATAGACCAGAACTATGTCTTCCAAGGCCTGAAATTGAGAATTAGAAGGACTATTAAGAAATTGAAAATCTTCCATTCGAAACATGCTGGTATTTAAAATTTCTGCTAATTCTTCTGGCTTTCTGGTTTGTTTTATAGTTCCCGGATGAGCACTAACATAATTGGCCATTAGTTCCCGTGAATATTCATTGAACTCTTTAATATAATTCTCCTGGACCTCTATTTTACGATAAAAATCGACCACAGCTACTTTTAATATGGGACTGGAAATAATATTTAGTTTTCCTGAACTTACGAGTTCACTAAAGGTATTGTCCTGGATAGTTAGATATTCAGAATCCCACAATGGTATATTCATGAGGTCTTTGCCTTCCTCGATCGACCTTTGTTCTTCGTAGATCTTTTTTAAGAATGTGGTGTTCCTATCAATTAATAGATTAGCTCTCGCAATACTTTGATTATAATAGACAGTATCTTTTTCCAGATCTAATTTTAGTCTTTTTAAGTAAACAAATTCTTCTTTTTTAAGTTTATTCGATTCATTCCAGTTATTGATCTGTAGCGCAATTAGAATTCCAATGACCACCAGAACAATTTCTCCAATAGCGTATTTCAAATACTTACCAGTTTTTCCTTCTGAAAGCAATTGTTGTCTAATTCTTCTAAAGAATTTTATCATTAGAGGTTGGTTTCTCTAAAGATATATATTTTCTGAAGTTGAATGGTAAAATAATGATATATAGGGTTTTCCTGGTTATTTCAGAGAGACAGTTAAAATCTTTTATCATTTTACGTTGTATGTAAACACCTTTAAATTGGGTGTTTCTTTCTTTTAACCTGGCAATAAATCACAACTATTAATTATAAGTGTTTGATTATCAGTTAAATATCGTAAATTGAAAATCCGATTTAAACTGCAGATTACCTCCCGCCTGTATGGTTATCATTACCAATTCATTTTGCTTTTTAGGTTTCATATAAAAACGTAATCATATAAACCGCCATAAAATGAACACTTTCAAAGTAGTGCCCGTAAAGCTAATTCTAAAGCTATTTCTATTAGGATTACTAACCTTATTTCTCTCCTGTAGTATGGAACCGGAAGAAAATCTTGAGGAAGTCCATTCAAAAGCTGAGAATACTAAAAAATCTTTAAAAGCAGATCTGAAAATTTTAACCAAGGGAGCCATTTTAAATGGAGCTAATGGGATTGATGTTGGACCTGATGGTAATCTCTATGTTGCTAGCGTAAATCGTCAGGCAATCTTTGTAATGGATAAGAATAATGGAAAGATCATAAACAGGTTTGGAACAGAAAACGGGGTATTGGGACCCGATGATCTTGTATTTGGACCTGATGGTACACTTTACTGGACAGATATTCTAACCGGGTTTGTGGGAAGAATGACCATGGATGGACAGCAATTAGGCTATCAATTTGTGGCGCCCGGAGTTAACCCTATCACATTTTCACCGGAAGGCCGACTATTTGTAGCCCTGGACTTCCTGGGAGATGGATTGTATGAGCTCGATCCTCAACTTAGTGATCCTCCAAGACCTATTATCGTTTCTACTCCTGAAAATCCATTTCCACTCGGATTCCTTAATGCATTCGATTTTGGGCCTGATGGCCGCTTATACGGACCATTGTTTGCCGCAGGCCTGGTGATAAGCGTAGACGTTGATGCCGATATTCCGGTTTCTTCAGATCCTTTTGGTGATGGAATTGTAAGAATTGAAGCTACCGGTTTTCAGAATCCCGCATCCGCCAAATTTGACTCCGAAGGTATGCTCACAGTTTTAGATCAAACCGGGGAGGTGTTTAAAATCAATATTTCCACCGGGGAGAAAACTCTTTTTACTGAACTTCAGCCCGGATTGGATAATATGGCCTTTGATGAGGATGGTTCACTTTATATGACCAATAATGATGAAGGCTGGGTAGCAGAGATCCTGAAAAGTGGGCAGGATCGTATATTAAGCCCTGGTGGGATGATTGCACCTTCTGGCCTGGCTGTTTTGTCTGGACCTAACAATAAGGAGTATGTTTATGAAGCAGATTTATTCAATCTTAGGCAATTTGATGGCACTAGTGGCAAGCAACTGAATATTTATAAAGGTTTTTTAGTTCCAGAAGGTCCTGAATCTTTAATCTTACCTATGAACCTCTCATCCGACGATTCTGGTAATCTAGTGATATCATCCTGGTTTAGCGGAGCTGTACAGGTCTGGGATCCTCAAAATGAACAGGTCCTGGAAAATTACTTATTTCCTGTTCCTATAGACGCGGTTCGCTTTGCAGATGATCTAATAGTTTCAGATTTTGAACTTGGAGGCCTTTTCTGGGCCAGTGATGAGTCTAAAATAGCAGATCTTTCAGTTGCGAGTGGTTTGGCAACAAACGGCGAAAGCCTCTGGAGTGCCGATTGGGCTACAGGAACTATTTTCCGAATAGATTTTGATGGGAAAACACCTCTTGATCCGGTAATTATTGCTGAAGATCTAATGAATCCAGAAGGACTTGCCCTGGATAATAAAGGTGGCTTGCTCGTGATTGAAACCGGAGCGGCACGCATATCACGTATAGAACTTTCTACTGGAAATAAAACAATCCTGGCAGAAGGACTTGAATTAAGTCCACCTGGTTTAGGTTTAGGCTCACCACCAACCTGGTCCTTCGATGGAGTGGCCGTAGGTGAATCTGGAGATATTTATATTTCTGGATTGGGAGCTACAGTGATTTACCGTATACCAAATAATAAATATTAGGGGAACTCTCCTGAAGTGAAAGCTTCAGGAGATTTTTTTTGACTTTCATTTATAGAATTCATTTTCATCAACGAGAATGGTCGTAAGTTCTACGGTATGCTTATCAGGGTCTTTTGTATAAATAGACTTAAAATAGACGTGATTCTGAATGGTATAATCAAGATTCAGTTCCTGGTATCGCTTTTCAGCTTTTTCAAAATTCTCCTTATCTACATTAAAAGCAAAATGATCGATTTTGACATTTTTCGAATCGATGTCCAATTCTTTATGATTTGTATTAGCCGGAAAAAGTGCAACTCCAGATCTATTCGCTAACATAAAAACTGGAAATTCACCCCATTCAGGTAATTTATATTTTTTGAGGCCTAGTACAGTCTTATACCAATCTGCAGATGCTTCAATATCTGATACTCTAATAGCTACATGATCTAAAAATCCAATTTCAATACTTTTATTTTGATCTCCCATCCTTTTAAGATTATTACCTGTAAGGTCAAATATTATGGTTTTGCTGGTTTTAAAATATAGCTTTTCTATAAGAATTGTTACCAGGATCATTTATAAATCCTGAGAGCAAAATATTTACTATTTAATTTCCAGGGTTTAATATTAGTCTGATTTTATATTTTTGAAGTATTGAAAAAATGCTGACCCAAGGACTACGGTTCTTGACAATTACAGAGTAGGTGAGTATCCCGACACTTCGTGATCGGTTTAGTCTTGATACTTTGTAAATTGGATTATTTTCTTTCTATCATTATCCGCTATTTATTTAAACCAATTTTGATAATAGTTTTCATTAGCTATTTAGTTTTTCGTTCTATCTCTTTCATCCATGGTTACTTTGTCTCTAAGTAACCAGGTACCATTTTCTTTGGTAATTAAATATGTGGTATTAATTTTTCTGGTTGGGGTAACAACTTCATTAATGATCTGGCCCTCGCGTTCATGATATTGATGAACCACAGCCACATCTGGTCTTAAAAATTTAATCTCAGGCTCCCCATATTTGTTTACGGTAGATGCTGAATATCCGGGATTATTATGGAGTATTTTTATAAAATTGATTATAGAGTCTTTCCCCTTGAAAACGCGACCAAAGGCCTGAAGCCATCGACCGTCCTCTGCCCATATTTTTTCGCGTTCTTCAAAATTTTTACTCTTTTTTTGAATGTCAATTATGTTTTTTATAGCCAAAGTATCCTCAACACTTGGCTGTAGTTCTTCCTGCTTATCCGGTTCTGAAGCAGAATTTGAATTTTCTTCCTTTTGGGCACAACTAAAAACAATGAAAACTAGTATTAGAATATTTAGATATCTCATTTTTTCCATCGGTTTAGATTAATACAAGGCTTTAATTTAGCTAAAACTTTCTACTCATTATCTTCAAGACTTATCCATTTCAGTCGCATCTTGGGATACCTGTCCGTAATTGGACTAAGGATCAATGTATCGCCTGAAAAGACATATTTTCTTTTCGCAACACTTCCCCACATATTTTGAAAGTTTGCTGATTCAATATGATGTTCAATAATTTTGAGGGAGTCATTTACTTGATACTTTCCAAAGTATACAAAATTGTCTGCCAGATGTCTTAGATCTTTCCTGGTTAAACTATCGAGTCCTCCGCTTCCTTCAAAAACGTATTTGTCATAGTTTTCAGTTACGTGATGCACTCCCATTCCGCCTTTACCATCATAAAGAATAAATCCCTTTCGGTTCTTGTAATGGTCCTGTCGAGGTTCCCAAATCGAACTTGAATCAGTTTGTACTTCTACAACGTCGAGTTTCCATCTTCCGGTGAATTTATCGAAATCTGATATTTCATTTTCCTTTTTGCAGGAAAATAGTAGTGCTATTATTAAGATGTATAAATGTTGCAGTCTCATATTTCACAATGTTGGTAGCGGTTGCGGTTATCGTATTTCTGCAGACAAATCCGTTCTTGCATGTCGGTTTAGAATTAGATTGCTGGTTAAGTTAATTAATTTCTTTCTACAGTAACCTTAGATTTTATAATGAGCTGTTGTTTAAGGTATGGTAGCTGAATCCCAGCTTGCACTGACTTTCATGTATTTTATTAAAAATGTACTTTTGGGATCTATGAAATTGATTGTCTTTTTTATATCATTTTTGGTGCTATCGCTGTCCAGTTTCTCATGTTGTTTCCTGGAGGAAATCGGAGAAAACGCGATTTGTATTGAAGATAATACCAATACCAAAGATGATCATCCTGGTGACGGGGCATGCTCACCGTTTTTTAACTGTGGAAGTTGTTCTGGATTCGCGATTAAAGAAAATTTAGAAATTAGCTATGTTAACGACGAATTACCAGGAGTCAATTTCACTTCTTACGTGCATTCATTTAAAAGTGTCTGCCAGAATCCTGATTTTAAACCTCCAAAGAATCTGATTATATAAGATAATCCTTTTCACGTTTAGTGAAGCATATTCATATAGTCATTTTAAAATAATCAGTTTGAAAAATATCATATTGGTATTGCTCTTTCTTGCGAGCAGTACGATCATAGCTCAAAATCAATTTGAGACAAGCATACTAAATGCCGAGACCATGGAACCACTTTACGGAGTGACCATAGGCATACCACAACTTAATATTGGAACTACCACCAATGAGGAAGGAAAAGCCATTCTTCGGAATATACCAAATGGAGAATATAAGATCGTAATCAGTTATATAGGTTTTGAAACCATAACCATAAACCAAACATTTCCATTATCTGATGAACAGAATAACCAGGAAATTTTGCTTCATCCTTCTGAAGAGCAGATGGAAACTATTATCATCGAATCGACCAGAAGTTCCAGAACCTTTCAGGATATTCCCACCAGGGTTGAATTTATAGCCGGTGAAGAGCTTGCCGAAAAAGGAAATATGAAGCCTGGAGACATTCGCATGTTGCTGAATGAAAGTACTGGCATCCAAACCCAGCAAACTTCAGCAACCAGTTATAATTCCAGTATCAGGATACAGGGGCTCGATGGGAAATATACCCAGTTATTACGAGACGGCCTTCCTTTGTATTCGGGATACTCCGGCGGATTAAGTCTGATGCAAATTGCTCCTCTGGACCTTAAACAGGTCGAGGTAATTAAAGGTGCCTCTTCAACACTTTACGGTGGAGGGGCTATTGCCGGTCTTGTAAATTTGATTTCAAAAACTCCTGAAGACGAGCAGGAATTAAGTTTTATGGCCAATATAACCTCTGCTTTAGGATTGGATCTTAGTGGTTTCTATTCCGAAAAATTCGGGAAACTGGGAACCACCGTTTTTGCCTCTTATAATTTAGGAACACCTTATGATCCCGCAGACAACGGTTTAACAGCCATCCCGAAATTTGAACGTTTTACGCTGAATCCAAAACTATTTGTAGACCTGGATGAAAATACCGATTTCAACCTGGGCTTTAATTTTGTTTCTGAAGATAGATTGGGCGGCGCTATAGACTATGTCGAAAATGAAAGCGGAACAGGTTATTTTGAACGAAATAATACAGAGCGCTTTTCTACTCAGTTACTGGGGAATCATAAATTTTCAGACAAAACCTCCCTGCAAGTAAAAAACAGTATCAGTCTTTTTGAACGACAGATCGAAATTCCAGATTATGCCTTTACCGGTAATCAGGTTTCTTCTTTTTCAGAAATAAATCTTTCTACTGTTCAAGACAAAACTGAATGGATAGCCGGTGTGAACTTATGGACCGAAAACTTTGACCAGGAACAGGGAGATCCAGATCAGGACCTTAGTTTCAGTAATTATACGCTGGGTGCTTTTGTTCAGAATATATGGGATTTCGAGCAAAAATGGACCCTGGAAACCGGTTTACGTGGAGATTATCAGAGTGATTATGGTTTTTACCTGTTACCTCGATTCTCCTTAATGTTCGAACCCTCAGACCAGTTAACCTTTAGAGCCGGCGGAGGAATGGGATATAAAACTCCCAGCATATTCACGGAAGAAGTAGAACGGCTGCAATTTCAAAATGTGCTGCCTATAGATATGGACGATACCAAAGCCGAACGATCTTTAGGTTTGAACCTGGACGGGAATTATAAATGGTCTATCACGAATGATCTCAATTTGTCTACCAACCTTTTACTATTCTATACGAGAATAAATGATCCCTTAGTTTTAAATCAGAGCGCGGGAACATTTTATGAATTCTCTCAACCGGATGGTTATATAGATAGCAAAGGAATTGAAGCCAACATGCGATGGAGTTATCATGATTTCAAGTTATTTGTAGGCTACACCCTGGCAGATGTAAATCAGCATTATAACGGTGATACGCAGCAATATCCACTGGTGGCCCAACACAGGCTAAATAATGTTTTGATGTATGAGAAACATGATAATTTCTGGATAGGACTGGAAGCTTACTATTACAGTGAACAGCAATTAACCGACGGAACTACAGGCCAGCCTTACTGGATCCTTGGGGTTATGACCGAGAAAAAGCTTGGAGAACATTTTTCCCTGTTCCTGAATTTTGAAAATATCCTCGATACCCGGCAGAGTAGTTTTGACAGCGTTTATACCGGAACTCTTGATGATCCTAATTTCAAGGATATTTATGCTCCTGTTGACGGCTTTGTGATTAATGGTGGCTTCAAATTAAAATTTTAGGGATATAACCACGCCTTTAAAATCAAGCCTCGAGTTTAAATACTCGAGGCTTTTTAGTTTTTGAAGTTTAGTTTATTGTTGATTGGTGGCATTAGATGCAATGGTCTGATTTAGGTCAAATTGCCTGGAGTAGAGGACGCCAACCTGACACTGCGTAATCGGATTAGTCATGATTAGTTACCAGCATTTATTTTCTTTCTAACGGTGCTAAATAGAGGCGATGAATTGTTGTTGGGTATAGTACTTTGGTTTAATCTAAAAACCTGCTTTGAATTTGGTTAGAAAAGACTTCGGAATTAATAATTCTAATTTTTTCGTCATCTGATTTCAATATTAATTCTTTCTTTTTATAATTTTTTTCTATCTCAAATTTTTTTAAAAATGATATCTGGAAAAAGCTTGGTAGACTATCCTGATGGTATTTTTCCAACTTTTCAATTTCAATGTTATCCAAATTCTTATCTGCTTGAAATTTCAATTTATAGCGCTGGTTTTTTGATACAGGTATTACCATAATTGAGTCGTCAAATCTAATTGCTGGATATTTAAATTTATCATTGATATAGAAGTTAAGAGAAGGAATTTCTTTTTCTAATTTAGAAATAACATCATTTCCATTTTGTTTAAACTCTAAAACCACCCATTTTCCTTCTAAAATGAATTCCTCTTTTTCCTTCAAACAGGAACATAGTAAAAGACATACTAAAAAAATAATAAGTTCTTTTCTCATATCGTTGTAGATATTACGTTCGACAATGCCGAATAAGGTAAGCCTTCCCGGTACCTCGGTAGTTGGCTCAGTAATGGTTCGTGGGTCAAGCTAATTATTTTCATTCTAACGCTAGCGTCTATTGGTGATCTACCTTCGTTGGCTTTAGCGATTATTCTAATTCTTTATCAATAATTGTGAAATCTAGATCTTTTGGTATCCCGAGTTCCTCTCTTTTATTCAAAAACTCTTCTTCATTATCCAAAACGTAACTTTCCTGACCTTCATTATTAATATCAATTATGTGATAAAGAGTTTTACCTCTATATGGTTTTAAACTATCCGGAGGATTCCAGCCATTAATGGTATGATACCATTTTCCATTCTTTTCATAAACCTTATCATCTTTAGATAGATAGATTGTATCAGAAGGGTTAGTCAGCAAATAATCTTCACCCTGGAAATTATTGAATAATCTTTCCTCAATTTCTTTTTCCAGGTTTGGATGTTGTTTAGCGATAATATAACTATCGTTATATCCTACTGCATAAACGGTTTCAGGAACTTGAATGAATCCGCTTTTTCCATCACCTGAACTTCTTAAAATTGATTGATCAGCTTTGTCATCAACCCAATGCAGATAATAGTTTCCTGTTATTTTTGTTGAATTTCCTTCAGATTGCCACCAACAACTTGTGAATACCGTTAAAATTGAAAAGATTGAAAAAGTAAAATATAATATTCGCTTCATTATAAAAAGATTAAAGCCTATTCTCCCGGTTATCCTGATTCGTCGCAGTAAAGGACGGTGTTCCGAGGCTTTGATAGATCGGCCTGGTATTAGTTCGTTGGGTAAGTTAATTATTTTCTTTCTAACGGTGCCGTCTATTGTTGATAAACCCTTAATGTTGTGAGTAACTTATATTATGATCTAGAAATTAAATCCATTTCATCAATTATCCATCTCCCCTGAACTTTCTTAATATAAACTCGATAACCGCCACTATTAAGATATCCAGTACCATATCCGCATTTTAATACCCCATATGAAAACGAAGAATCAAAACGGATTCTACTCATTGAAAATATAGCATTCATATAGAAGTCATAATCTGTGGTCCAAAATTCCCTGAACCTGGGAAAATTACTTGCATACTTAAAATCAATCTTTTCGTCTGCCTTGAGCTTATCTAAATCAATTTGATACTTGAAATCTAAATTAGTAGTATCTGGAGTAAGTCTATTGGAATTAAAATGTTTTAACAAAAGAGAGGCATTTCTCTTTTTTAATAAATAAGTTGAATCTGAAATTGCAGTTATTAGTTTTACTGAATCTTTATAAAGAATTTGTTTTCTTCTCTCAATTTCCTCAAGTACTTTTTCTTTATCAAAAAACCATTCTCCAGAAAGAGTATCAACTTTTTTATATTTCGATATTATTGGAGCGATATTCAACCTGGTATCTTCATGTAAGGAATCTAATAATTGAGGAAAAATTTCATATGCAACTTGTTTTTCGAATTCTAATTGATCGATTTTCTTATCGCAGCTAGCAAGCGATAATAGAATTAATATGAAAACGAATATTTTCTTCAACATATCTGCTACAAGGCTTTAGTTTCTGAGTAATTGCGCTTGTTATAAATTATCTTTCTAGAGTGGAGGGGGAATAAGCATTTATTTATCGTAATTACTAGTATTGTTTTTTTAGTTTTTAGCTGAATCAAACATCAGGGTGTTTCTTATGCCATTCAGTTTTTTGCTCATAGGCATACCCAATCCTACATATCATTTCTTCACTTAATTTTTTACCAATGAATTGAACACTCAATGGGATACCTTCATCTGTAAAACCACAGGGGACCGTTAGTGAAGGTGATCCTGAAAAGTTAGCAGGTTTAGTAAATATTTCATTGGTCCAGGGAGAGGGATCAATTGATCTGAAATCTCCGGGTATTTCTGCCTCTGCATAAATTCCTGGAGGGCACCACATTGTAGGGCAAACAAAGGCATCTACAGTGGATAACATTTGCTCATATCCCGCTGTTATTTCAGCCCTTATCTTTCTAGCATTTTTTAATTCTATTTCAGATAATTTTGATGAAGCCTCCAGTACTTTGCGAAATCCCTCACCATATTCAGCCAAAAGGCTAGGGTATGTTTCGGAATGTATCATGACTGCCTCACTGCCTGCAATTTTCACCCAGGCCTCAACTAGTTGACTAACATCCGGCATTTGAACTTCGATAATTTCAGCTCCAAGTGATGTCAATACCTCTAATACTGATTGAGTTGCTTCTTTAACCTGCTTTTCCACATTTTCAGAGGCATATTTTGAATCGAACCCTATACGGACTCCTTTAATATTGCCATCCAGTTTACTGGTAATATTAGGAACAGGATTATTTAAACATTCCGGATCATTTGGGTCTGAACCAGCAATGATCTGGAACATGGTTGCTGCATCGGCAACACTTCTGGTCATGGGGCCAACGTGGTCCATAGATAAAGCAAGGGGCATCACGCCATAGCGGCTTACTCTCCCATATGTTGGCTTTAAACCTACAATTCCATTTGCTGCTGAAGGGAAACGAATAGATCCACCAGTATCGGTACCTAAGGAGCCAAAACAAAGTCCTGCGGCCGTAGCAACGCCAGAGCCACTAGAAGAAACTCCGGTGAAGCGTCTATGGTCCCACGGATTTTTAGGAACTTTGAAATCTGGATGGTGCGAGACATATGCTCCTTCAGACATGCTTAATTTACCAAGAATAACGGCTCCAGCTTCTTTGAGCCTACTTACTACAGTGGCATCAAAATCTGGTACAAAATCATTTACAATTGTTCCTCCGGTAGTACGAACATCCCGGGTATAGAAAAGGTCTTTTACCGCAATCGGAACTCCGTGCAAAGGGCCTCGGTATTTGCCGTTTTTAAGTTCTTCATCAAGAACTCCGGCCCTTAATAAAGCGCTTACTTTTAATACCGTAATGTAACTGTGAAGCTCAACATCTATGGTGTTGATTCGTTCCAACATATTTTCGGTAAGCTCTACTGATGAAACTTCTTTTGTTCTAATTAACTCACCAATTTCTTGAATTGTCAAATAGTGCAGTTCTTTAGATTTAAGATTTTTCCTATCTGATTTCACTTGATACCAATTCATTGGATATTGCATGGCAATAACTCCCAAACCCAAAAGACCAATTGCTCTGCGTCTGGAAACCGAGCTGTTTTTTTCATTTTTCATCCTATAAACTGGTTTTAGTTAATTATTAATGCAGGTTGATGAAAGCTAAAATTTCCTGTTAAAACAAGCTGGCAGATTAATGAATGGCAATTTTTTGGTCTAGTGTTTTAAAGGTTTATTAAGTTAATTATTTTATTTCTATTGACACCGCTTATTAGTAATGAACCGATGTAAAGCCAGTTTTTACAAGTTGTAATATATTCTTTTTAAACTATCTATAGACTTTTTTAATTCCATTGGTGCTAGTCCAATTGATTTTCTTCTCTTATCCAGATTGTCGAAATTTATAATTTGATCAGGACCAACATTATCATATATTCCATAGATGTATTTTTTCTGATCCTGTACTCTCCTTTGATAACTATCTACGAAATTTCCCAAACTTTCAGGAGGAGCTTCTCCCTTAATAATTAATTTTTTAAGGGTTTTGGTATAGTAATCATAATCATCAAAATGGAACAAAAGAATCCCTGGATCAATTTGTCTTTGATCAATATTATATCCTCCAATTAATTTTTGGTCAGGATAACCATAGACTTCAATAATCTGTTTGAATTTAATATCATTAATAGAGTCTGTTTTATTAATTATCATCCATATACTGTCTCGATTTATGCCCTTATGATTCAACATTTGTCGATGATATTGATCTGCATTTTGCATTTCACTAATTTGATCTCTCAACTCTAAATTAATACTGTTAAGGTAGTTCTCTCTTAATTCAGAATATTCATTTTCAATTCTACCCCAGTTTTCAGTTCTTACTATTGTTGAGAATGCTTGATTTTCTTCTAATTGTTCAATTGTATAGCCATTTAATATTAAATCACGCAATAGTTCTAAAGCCTTATCTTCTTTACCAATAATGGCTGCAGATTCCGCATATTTTACCATTTCATAAATCATTGGTTGATTTATCAATTCACAATTAGAGGTTGCTTTACTCATTTTATCAAAGACCATTTGATAATCCTCTTGATAATATGCTTTTTCAGCTTCGTAAACTAATTGATAATAATCATCTACGTAAGAGCATTCTTCTTTTCCTGAGCATGATATTAATAGAAAGACTATTAAGTAAAGGAATTGTTTATTCATATATTTTAAATATAAAAATTGACTACAATGGTCTCGTTTATAGGTTGTTGCTATAGTTGGAGGCGCGTGGTTGTTGGCTTAGATGTACAATTTAATTATTTCCTTTCTAGCATTGTGGTTTAGGAATGTTGATTCCTGGTAGACCACCAGCTTCTCTTAGAATAATTCCGTCAGGTATACAATTGCAAATATCCAACCTAAGTAAAGAACGGTATAGGTCAAGGAATATGAAATTGAGGAAAATATATCTCCAACTGTTTTTTCTGATTTGTTGAATACCAATTTTAGAGCTCTAAAAAAGATCCAGTAGAGCATCATAATTATTATAAACAGGGAGAACCAAAATAAAGCTTCTAAAAATATGATCAATAATATTATAGCAATTGTCATTACAACCCATAAAAGTATTGAAAGGAGCAGGCCAGCAATACCATCTCCTACATCTGTATCGGGTGTCTCGAATCCTGGTGTACTATAAGCTAAAACCTCACCTCTTTTATAGCCTCTATATTTAGGGAAATTATCCTTTAATCCCACGCCTTTATATAATCCATAAGTCATGAATAAGAATAGAATAATACCAATTATAGATAACGATAAATAAAGATTTGATGTAATCTCTCTATTGTAATTTATCCCTGTTAACCAAACGGTTAAAAAGGTGGCTATTATTAAAATTATAGAAACTATAAAAACTGTTTTTCCTTTTAGGTAATTTTTCTTTTTAGTTGTTCTCATTCTATATCTAGTAGCTAATAGTCCCGTTTATCCTCGGTTGGAGGTTTAAAGGACGCGGTCCAGATGCTTTGGGAGTCAGCTTATTATTGGTTAATTAAATTATTTTCTTTCTTCTTTTTTTCTGGTAAGAACAAAATAAATCACATAGAACCAACTGAAAAATCCATGTATTATAGCTAATAGAACAGATTTATTTCTTTCCCAGGACGTGACTCCAGCAATAACACTTCCTAGTCCAATTCCATTTCTTATCACTGTCCTTTTAGTTTCTGAGTCAATAGTATCTTGGCTATAACTTTCGTAGGCTACAAATATTAATAAAATAAAAGTCAGGTAGATTTTCTTCATATTTCAATTTTAATTGTTTTTATGCCAACGGTTTTATTAATCGTTCCTGAAGGATCGGGAGGCAGATTAAGGGACGCAGTCCCGATGCTTCGGGAGTCGGCTTTTTATTTTGTGTTGGTCAAGTTAATTATTTTCTTTCTAACGGTGCCGCTTATTGGAGATCAAAAATTGCGGTGCTATATAATTTAGTAACCTATTTTATTTAATAAAGTGTCCAGTATTTCGTCCCTCTCATCTAATAGGTGATCTTTAATAGGAATTTCAGGAATTACCCCTTCTTGCTTTTCACTTTTATTTACTCTCACCATATAACCTTTAGGTATTTTAACTGGGATCTTCGTGTTTGGTAATTCAACCGTAAATATTGAAGCATACAATGAAGGATAATCACCACTTTCCTCTCCTGCAATTGTGCCAAATTGATAATCCTGAATTACAGATGCCGCAACTGCAGCTTGAGAATAAGTTTGCCGGTTGATCAATGTAAATACGTTGCCTTTGAATCTTTTCCCAGATTCTTGTGGTTGCGTTTCTTCAAAATGATATGGAAAGACTTCTCCATTTTGGTGTCCTAATATTTTTTGAGAGTAGGCATTGGTAGTATCGTTGCCACTTCTGGTATTTTCTTTAAGGTATTCACTCGTTTTTAAACTGAATTTTGAATTCCATTGGAACGGCTTGTCCGCAAAATAAGATATTAGGTAATCGCTAAAAGAATTATCTCCACCAGCATTGTTCCTTAGATCTACTATTAAATTTTCTGGTGCTTTTTCGTTTATAACTGAAAAAGCAGAATCAATAAATTTCCGATAGTCCATTTCATCTCCGCTAAAATTCCCGGGATTTAAATAAGCATTCTTACCATAGAATTTAAATTCCCTGTCTGAACTTAAGATATCTTTTCTTTTGTACTCATAATCTTCTATAGCCGAAACCGATTGGATATCATATTCTTTTATTTGATTTTGTTCTTTTGCGGTAATTGAAAACTCCGCTTGCTCTCCAAAAATCTGCCAGTACAGCCTTGGAAATGACCAGAATTCAATTTTTGCTTTTTTCAGATACGGTCTTTCGGCTGAAATATGAGGATATATCAACTCTAAGATATCTTCAATTTTTTTACCATTGACCTCTAGGATCTCAGAACCTATTTTTAATTCAGGATTGTTAGAATAGTTTTTCCTTATATATGCTTTACTATCTTCTAAGGCGATCTCTAAAGGGAAAATTTTTCCTCCCTGCTGAGCAAAAGCTATATACGATATAGCTGGAAAATCGATTTCCGCGTGACCAACGTTTGCTTTTGAAATTACTTTTTGAAATGTCCCTACGGCTTCTTTTAAAGTAATCGAATCCTTCTTAAGTGATCTCGCAATTTCCTCAAAATTTGAGTCGAACTCTTCTTTTGAAGTATAAGCGTACAAATTGTAATGGCTCTTTTCAAGTAAGTCCTTTAAGATTTCCAAATCTTCCCTAACCTCATTCCTTGAAAAAATTTGAGTTTGAGAATAATTATTATAAAACGAAAAGAGAGTAAGTAGAATTACATAAAGTTGCCTGGATTTCATATTCCTATTTTAGTTAAGTACGCATATTAATTTAGGTTGTTACAAATTCTTTAGTGTTTGAGGAATTACTTCTAGGTTATCGTCGGTTGGCATTTTATAGGACGCGGTCCCTATGTTCATAGAGTCAGCTTAGTATTGGTTCGTTTGTCAAGTTAATTATTTTCTTTCTAAAGCTACCATTCATTGGGGCTGAACGCTTGTTATCTAAGACTGCTTATGGCAAATTCATACTGTATTGTTAGTAGATTAGTTAGAAAAACCAGGGATTTTAAACGATATAATACGCTAATATTAAAAATTTACTATCCAGGATTATAGAGCTCTTTGCTTTATTGCGGTCGTAAAAGGTAGCTCCTTATCCTTTCTAATCATCTCCAGGGAAAAATGAATTGATAAACACGTTTTGTTTTACCGTAAAACAAATTAATTATACAAATATTAAAATTTTAACAAATGTTAAAAGACGATAATTTGTCCTTAAAATTTAGATTTATTCAAAATATAAGGTATAATGCTTTTTTTCGAGTTATTCTTACTGCTCTTGAGTATAATCGTTTTGATACTAACTATCATTCTATTCTTTCAATTGAAAAAAGCCAATAAAAGAATACGTACCTGGAGTGAGTTCATACTGTATCAGTTAAACCGAAGCAATAGACATAATAATGAAAATATGACCTAATTAGAATTTAGGTCATCATTTTGATTTACATTTTTTAAAAATCTGAACATCAAATGTGATTATGATCATGTTCTTCATTGGCTCATGCAGGGAATCTAGAACAAGAAACTAAGACCTACAGTCCACTTGTTGGTGACGGTCTCGCTTATACCCTTAGGCGAAGTAGGGGAGACGTTCCCGATAATACGGAAGTCGAATTATTCATGATTAGCTGGTCAAAATAATTATTCTCTTTTCAACTTTGCCGTCTATAGGTAATGAAATTTGATTACCAAAAATTCTTTGAATCTATGATCAATTCTGTTCATAGATATACCTTAAACCTTCATACATAGCGATTAACGGTACCGAGCGATGGTTTTCCTTTTCATAATATTTAATTTCAACATTTAAGGTTCCTTCTGTTTTCTTTTCGATCAAGGTATAAAAATAGTCGTGTTTTTTTTTATTCCTCTCGTAATTAGCCTCTCCTTGATTAGCGGTAGCTATATAAAGTTTTTTATTCAATGATATCGATGAAATAGAATCTACTTTATTATTCATCATCTCCTCGCTCCACCATATACTTGGATCTATAGAAATGAAAGCATCGAATACACTATTTTTATCCATATAGGAATTCAGTGTAAGCAGACCTCCTAAAGAATGCCCAATGAGAGTTCTGAAAGATTCAGTTCTATAATTTCCATCGATAAAAGGTATAAGTTCTTTTTCAATAAAACTCAGAAAATCCCTGCCTCCTCCCATGGTATTAGGTCGTTTCGTCTTAATTTTGGTGACAGTAAAATCTCTTTCACGGTCAACATTCTCTATGGCGATAATAATGCTTTCCGGCATTAAATTGTTCCGGTTCCTACTGGAACTCATAAAATGAACTATTCCAGATGCAGTTTTGAAATGAGTATCTCCATCTAATAAAATGATAACTGGATATGTTTTCGACTGATTAAATGAATCATGATATGAATCTGGAAGACTGATTAAGCAAGTTCTTTCTTCATCTAAAATATTAGATTTAATAGTAATCTTACCTCCAAGTGCAATATCTGTTTTATTCTGTCCAACTGAGGTTTGTGCTCCTGAAAGAAGAATATATAAAATTACAAATGGTAGATTTTTCATTGTTTGCTGATTGTTTACGGAAGTTATTTTTTCGGCGATGAACCGTTTTTGTTCCCAGTTTTATTTAGCAGAATTATGACCTTAATTCTGTTTAGTGACACATTAGATCAGGACTTTATTTTTCAAAAGACTTCATTTGTGCTAATTTAATATTAGATTGAGCTTAATATCTTACATGAATCTAGTTTTCTTTCAATCTTTGATGAATTATGAAATATATTAATTCTGTATTCATTTTACTTTGTTTTTTTCTAAGTATGTCATTTTATGGACAAGTAAATGATTCTTTACAAAGCGTTAATGATACTACATCGATTTTAAAATTCTCAAGAATTTACTCTCAAAATCAAACTTATGATATTAGGAATTTGAATTTTCAATCAGGCACTAATTCTCTTGTGCTTTATAATGAGACTACCAATTCTTATGATACTTATTTGAATTATGAAGGCAATTATAGCTATAGTGGTTCATCAACTTTTTTTAAAAATGATTCCAATTTTTTTACAAATCTATTTTTAGGAAATGATTCGTTTATAGAAAATAATAGTCTTTTAATGAATAACAGATCTTTATTGCTAGACGACGACGTTAGGTATATTGTTCGAGATTCCTTTAATCCAAATGGAGCTTCAAATTTTTCTGAAGCTATAATAGTTGGAGTTTTTGGATTACTTTTTAATTAAACCAATTCTCAATTTTTTTTTTAGGTTTTTTTTTATCAATTTCAGTTGTCAAATTGACTAAAACGATCTCAATTATCGCTCCCGAAGCATCGGGAGTCGGCTTAATATTGGTTTGTTGGTCAGGTTAATTATTTTCTTGCTAACGGTGCCACTTATTGGCGATGAACCGCTGTCGGCATTAGTGCGTATGAATTATTTAATCACTAATTTTTTGGTAGTGATAAATATAACTCACTTGTGTGGTGTCTTTAAGACCGCTAGTTATCTCTCCCGCTTTAATTGATATATTATCAATATGTGTATCATTTCCAGTTCCACCAAGTGTAAATGTATCGTACATAATAGGAGAGTTATTAAATTTTAATTCTCCGTAAAAAGATCCAAAGCTTGTACGTATATAAGTCCAAGTCCCTCTTCTTAACTTTTCTGTTTCACAATCCGCTCCAGTAACCTCAATATGTTCGAATGTGCCATCAGCTTTAATAATAATTTGATTTTTGGATAGACATTCTTGTAAAATAAATTCTGCTTTATCAACCTCTGTATACCCATTTTCATCCGTAGTCAGTTCGATACGCTTAGCTAGGAACATTTCAAATGTTCCGGATATATCTCGATCCCTTAATAAAGGCTTTTCATCTGTCGAGCAACTAAATAATAAGCTGATTAATAATAATAGAAGGAGGTAATGATTTTTCATGATTATAATTTGGATTAATGTAAATTTTATATTTTCTATTTTATTGGCATTACAGCCAACGGTCTCGCTTATCGTAAGTTGGCAGAATAAGGGACGCGGTCCCGATACTTCGGGTGTCGGCTTTAGTATTAGTTTGTTGGTTAAGTTTATTATTTTTTTTTCTAGCGCTGCCGCTTATTGGCGATGAAGGGTTGTTGTGAATAGTTTCCTTATCAGAGAGATTCTAATTTTCTGTAGATACTATTAATCTAGAAATTCACACGATTCTTCAATTAGCCTATTTTAATTTTTACAAACCCCTGAAATAATTTGCTCAGGACTAGGGTTATATAAATTTTTGTCTATTGTCCATTCCATATCCTCCTCTTCTCTATTTTGGTAAGCATTCTTCATACCACATAAATCTGATAAAGATTCATTACGAAATACCGAACCATAATAAATAGCTTTCTTTATAGCTTCCATTCCTGAAAGAGAAGTCAAAGATTTGTTATCCTGGATATAAAATGTGTGAACAGAACTTACTTCGGTCAAACCCTCTAAGTTTTCTAGGTTATCATTATAAGATAGGTTGAAATTAGCATCTATAAATTTTAGACTTTCTAAACCTTCTAGGTTACTTAGTTGGTGATTATAATTAATATGTAAATCCATATTAATTGTATCGAGATTATGTAGACCTTTTAAGTTCTCTGCAGTTGTTTTAAAAATATAGATACTTCCTTCCACTTTTTTTAAAGTTCCTAATGAACTTAGATCTGAAATATCTGTATTGTCACTTCCGATATAAAGTTCTCCTGTTATCACTGTATATTTTTCTGCCCCAAAATTCTCTACGTCTACCTGAGTTTCCAAAGAAACTTCACCTTCATATATTTTCTCCTCAACAAGAGTAGGCTCAGGTTCAGGTGTAGGTTCAGGCGATGGAGAATTGTCATCGCTTTTTTGACACGAAATTCCACTAATACATAACAGTAATAATAAAAATAATTTTTTCATTTAAATGATTTAAAGTAGAGCTCTGAAGAGCTTTATTGGTATTTAATTTTCTAATTTCTACTTCCAACATTTTATACAGGATTTGGTAATCCTTAGAGTATGAAGAGTAAGAGCAGATGACGTAATCGAAATTGAAATCTAATGTATAATGGCGAAATCTCTTAAGTATATGATTCGACTAAAATAAAATTATGTTAAAAATTTAACAAGTATAAATTATATTTTAACATATGATGCACAATCAAGAATGGAAAATTATACACAACGATCTCGTTTATCGCTCCCGAAGCATCAGGAGGCGGAGTAAGGGACGCGGTCCAGATACTTCATGTGTATTCTTAGTATTGGTTTCTTAGTCAAGTTAATTATTTTCTTACTAACGCTGCCGCTTATTGGCGATGAATAGTTGTTAGGCTGCGTTTATTTTAATAATCTAATTATTGCTAAAATAAACAGGAGAATGGCGAATGCTATCATTATGTAGTAAGATACACTTCCTATTTGGAAAAATTCTCTTGCAATAAAGGTGATAAGCCCTGAAAGCATATAAAGAAAAATAGGCCTGATATTTAAAATTTTTTGGATCATATAATATTATTATTTATTCTAAATTCAATTCTTCAATTAACCAATTTATTTTATCATCTGGATTATAAGAACCTTCTCCTCTTGGATATTGCTCTTTTTCAATTTGATCTGAATCAATATTTTCAAAACGATTTTTTTAAGCGGTCTCGGTTATCGCTCCCGAAGAATCGGGAGGCGGAGTAATGGACACGGTCCCGATGCTTCGTGAGTTGTCTTAGTATTGGTTTGTTGGTCAAGTTAATTATCTTCTTAATAACGGTGCCGCTTATTGGCGGTGAAACGTTGTTGTGCCTAGTATTTTACTTCGAAATCAAGTTGTCTACCTTCCTCTAAAGCTTGTTTATCTTTATTAGTTCCGATGGCTATTCCAATTGCCATTCCTATTGGCAATCCTATACCTATAACCGCCAAATTTCCTAAAATGGTTCCGAATGCAACTCCCATGGGTATACCAAAGACAGCCATACCAAGGGCCAGCCAGGTATTTCTGTAATGGTTTTTTGGCACGATCTTACTTTCTTTCTCTACTTGTTGAATAATTTTTGATTGATTTTTCCTGATTTTATTTTTTAATCTTTTGTTCGAGTCTTCTATTGAATTTACTTCTTCAATTTGAGAGTTAATAAATAGAACCAAATTTTCGGTTAATTTTTTTTTCTTCAGTTCGTTGATAAGACTTTCAAATTGATTTAGAAGTTTAGAGAGTTTATGATCATTTTGAAAACTCTTTTTATATTTTACATCTTTGATTGTCATTATTTTTATTCTAAAATATTAAGCACAACGGTCTCGGTTATCGCCAGTTGGCGGAGTAAGGGACGCGGATTTGTCGGCTTAGTACTGGTTTGTTGGTCAAGTTAATTATTTTCTTTCTAACGCTGCCGCTTATTGGCGATGAACCGTTGTTAGGTGCTGATTTTATTTGCAATCATATTTTTTGAGAATTGGAGCATTTGGATCTATATTTTTAATCTTGTCATATTCTAGACAAGCTTTATTCTTATCTTTTAATTTGTCAAAAAATCTCAATTTGTTTGAATATGCTTCTAAAAGTATAGCGGGATGTTCTATTTGAGTTGCAATTATATCATCTATATTTTTAATAGCTTTCTCATATTCACCCATTTCACCATAAATCATTGCTTTGAGAATTTCAGAATATTTGTATTCATTGGTATTTTGTTCCCACATTCCAATTACTTCATCTGAAAATTTGATTGCCTTTTCATAGTCTTTTAAATCAATCAAGGTCTGAATCATCATTTCTACATAATCAAAGTTTAATGTTGAGCCCGTATTATTTACTGCTTTTAAATAAAAATCAGCGGCTTCTTTTTTATTATTTCGGATATATTCTATTTGGCCTATATTAAAATATGCCAGTCCCATCTTTGGATTAGATTTTATTACTTCTTTAAATTGTTTTTCTGCTGAATCTAAACTATCAATTTTGAAATATGCATCACCTAGATTGATTCTTTGTATGTAGCTTGGATTACATTGCTCGATATAAGTTTTATAATGATTAATTGCTAAACTATAATTACCGATATTTTTATACGAAAACCCTAATAATTCATTTTTCTCGCAAAATAGACTATCATCAAGTTTTTTAGAAAATTCAATCGCTTTTTCAAAATTTTCCATCTGTATTAAATACTGGATTCTTTGAAGTTCGTCGATAACTAGTTCTTGGCTATGTAGTTTACCAAAATTTATCATCAATAGGATAATTAATATTCCAAGTGTTTTATTTCCTATCATTTTTATAAAATTTGCACCTAACGGTCTCGGTTATCGCCAGTTGGCGGAGTGCGGGACGCGGATTTGTCGGCTTAGTATTGGTTTGTTGGTCAAGTTAATTATTTTCTTACTAACGCTGCCGCTTATTGGCGATGAACCGTTGTTGTGTGCTGTTATTACGCTTTTTCAATATTCCTTATTTTGCAGTTCTTATTAGAGTCAGTAAACTTTTTTAGAATTTCTTTTACTTGTTTTAGATTGTCAGAGCTGCCATAACTTGTTATCCATTTTCCAATTTTATCCGCTTTAAAATTTGGTATCAAAATCTTATGTCCAAATTCTCTGAATTTTCCTTGTAGTTGAAAATAATCTTGATATTTAGACAATTTCAATCTAAAAACAAAGGTTGGAATATTTGACTTTCTATAAATCTTTTGACTTTTAAATTCTTGAATTTTATCCTCTCTGTAGAATTGGACTTTATCAGTTTTTGAAACTTTGACTATATCTTTATATCGGTAACCCGTTTCGGGTAATGGTAAACTTTCTAAAATTGCATATCCATTTTTTACCCTACCATAAACTTGATTTTCTTCTTGATCTAAAATTATAGCTGCTAATATAGCATCTGGAAATTTCTAGTAAAATTTAAATTTTAGGTAGTCGGATATGTTTTTTATGAAGTTCAAATTTCAATTAAAATAGCACACAACGGTCTCGGTTATCGCCAGTTGGCGGAGTAGGGGACGCGAAATTGTCGGCTTAGTATTGGTTCGTTGGTCAAGTTAATTATTTTCTTACTAACAGTGCCGCTTATTGGCGATGAACCGTTGTTGTGCAAAGGTTAATTTTTGCGAATAAAATCTTCTAAAAACACTTTATTTTCACATGCTACCTTATTCTGTGAGTAATCGTAATTTTTTTTATTTATAAAATTCACCTCTTCTGAATCAATAAAAACAAGACTTGAAGTAGGCTTTTTTTCCTTGGTAAATAATTTTTCTGAATAATAGTGAATATAAATTTTACTACTGAGTGGTATTCCGATGTAGGCTATTTCTTTTATTTCGGGATTGAAGTATTGATTAATTTTTTCTCGAGAAGTTGCACCAGCAATATCTGGAATTAAAAAATAATCTTTTTCGTCCCTAGGTACTTGAATACTAAATATTAGATCTCCCATTAAATCTAATATCTTATTAGCTATGTTAGAATAATCTACAACATTCATATACTGGACCTGATCTTTATAATCAAACATCTGATCAATTTCTTTCTTTAATTCCGGTATCGCACTCTGTGATATTTGCTGAAAAGCTGAAAAGAAATTGTCTTCAAAATTTTGTTTATATCGAGGCGTACGAAAATCTGCAATTATCCCATATTTTGCTATATATACTAATGCATCTTTTACTTCTTTATTCCAAGTCCGGTTTTCAATAAAAGAGTTTATAGTATTATAATGTGTTGGAAAATCTTTTTCAAAATGCTCATTTAAATCATCTTCTAAGCTCTTATGATCTAATTTGCCATTTATATATCTTGAGTTTCCAAATTTCTCACTGAAAACGCTTTTAGTTGATTTTTTAGAGTAAAGATTCTTTCTCGATTTATCGTAAATATAGATTTCACCATCCTTTGTATTAAAAAAGTTTTTCAAGTGGACTTGTGATACGTAATGGTGGTTCTTCGGAGTACTCATATTAACTTTTGCACAACGGTCTCGGTTATCGCCAGTTGGCGGAGTAGGGGACGCGGCTTTGTCGGCTTAGTATTGGTTTGTTGGTCAAGTTAATTATTTTCTTACTAACGCTGCCGTCTATTGGCGATTAACCGTTGTTGTGCATAGTATTTTTACTCTCCTTTCATTTTTTGTTCGATAAAATGAAGAAGAATATTTAATCCTGTTTCACCAACTTTAGGAGCGATTTTACTTAAAAAGCCATATAATTTCTGCCAAGAACTTCTTTTCTTTTCCTTTGGAGTGGCCTTGTCAATTAATTCGTATAAGGATGATTGTAATTCACTAGCCTCTGAAATATTCTCACTAAATTTTTCAATCAATTTAGAGAGTTCTTTTTCTTGGGCGTTAAAATGAATATTACCGTTTAATTCATTACATACAACCCCATCTACCTGACTTATTATTTGTGGATTGATATTGATTGTTTGGTTCTGTACATTTTGAGTTCCAAATGCAATTTTATCGGAGAAATTAGAAGCTGGAATTGATTGATCAACATAATCTAAAATTTCTTTTGAAAGATCAGATTCCTGTAATTCATTTTGAAGACTATGTTTAATAGTAAGCAATTTAGATTCTCTTTCTTGAGAGATATCTAAAAGTAGTCGCTTTGATTCACGAATGTATTTTCTTAAAATGTTTCTTTTTTCTGGCTCTCTTAAATCTGTCTTATCAATGATTTTTTCTGCTTCTGATGGATTGTTAGAGCATAGGTCCATAAAGCTAGAAAACTCTTTATATAGACTACTAATTTCTTCTTCAGATATATCTTTATTTACTGAGTATAAAGAACAAATCACACCAACATCTGTTCTATTTTGAGTTATTTTCAATTCTTCTTTTGAAATAGTGGAGGCATAGTCTCGAAAGAGGGTAATGAATTTATCAAACTCATTACTCCAAATTCTTTCATTAGGGATGTAAATTCGAAACAATAATCCATCTGCTACATTTTCTATGAAATTTTGACCTGAAATCTCAATATCAATTAGTTTTTCGTAGGGTAAAGTCTTTAACTCCTGATTTAATCTAAGGATTAAATTTTGGACTTTTTGTAGATATTCTTCCTCCGAACATTTGACATTATGAAAATCAATCCAAGCTGTAATTTCATTTTCAGGGTAATTGAAATAATCTTTTCTTTCGTCTATTTCATAAACAGATTGTTTTATTTCAACATTTTTAAAAAATGAGAATTCTCCCATTAAATTATCCTTGTAAATAAATATTAAATGTTTCTTTTCCGAAATCTTTTTAATTATTCGATTTACAACATCTTCATATTCTGGTAAACACATTCTGAATAGAGTATGTTCTGTTAATTTCCCAAGAACAATAAAATTCTCATTATCCTCTTCACTTTCTAAAATATCAAATATTGATTCCCAGTTTTTTACTGATGAATTTGGATATTTTAGTATTCTGTAATAGTTATTAGTTTGGAGAGCAGTTTGAATTGTACCTCTGTCAAGTGTATCTAAAAGTAAAGCAGTTTTGTTATCGCTCATTCTGTAAAATATTATGCACAACGGTCTCGGTTATCGCCAGTTGGCGGAGTAAGGGACGCGGGTTTGTCGGCTTAGTATTTTGTTGTTGGTCAAGTTAATTATTTTCTTTCTACCGCTGCCGCTTATTGGCGATGAACCGTTGTTATGTGGCGTTAACTATTTCCACATTTTGTAATCAGTTCCTTTTCATAAGTTTCTGTTACATTCGGATTTTTCATTTGCTTAGCCTTCTTTAAATATTTCCAGGCTTCTTTACAGTTATCTAAGTACATATTAACTATCGAAAGCTTATAGACAGTATTCGAGTTTTTATCGTCTATTTTTAAAGATTTGTCTAAATAACTTTTTGCAAGTTCCAGTTTTTGAAAGGCTAATTTTCTATCGGTATCGAAATTTTGATAGAAATCTCCCATATAAGTTGTTCCGTAGTCGGTTAAAATCTCCGAATGTTTAGAATCTATTTTTAAGCCTTTATCATATTGTTCTCTTGCCTTATCTAATTCACCTAGATTAAAATAAATTGAACCGTATCCGTAATATATATCTGCATTGTCAGAATCAACTAAAAATGCTTGATTAAACCTTCTCATTGCAGTAATAAAATCTTGTTTTTCATAAAGATATTGAAAACCTAATTCCGTCATTTTCTTACTAGCCTTTTTAGAATCACCATCATATTCATTTAGAAGATCATCTAAGAATTGTTGGTCGTTTTCAAGTTGATCTTGATTTTTTTGAATATTTCCATATTCTGGCTGTAGACTAGGATCCTTTTCTGCAAGTTCTGACCATTTCTCAAAAGGACTGTTTTGAGCAAATGAATTACTTATAAATAGAAATAAAATTACCTGTAGAAGTGTTTTCATCTGGATCTTGTTTTAGTTAATGCCATATAACGGTCTCGGTTATCGCCAGTTGGCGGAGTAAGGGACGCGGATTTGTCGGCTTAGTATTGGTTGGTTGGTCAAGTTAATTATTTTCTTACTAACGGTGCCGCTTATTGGCGATGAACCGTTGTTGTGAGTAGTAATTTCTAATTAAAAATGTGATTGAACATAAATAGAGTTATTACAAAATAGAATATATATTTTCTTTTAAATGTCTATCAGAATTCTACATCAGGACATTTTATTTTCTTTTTAGTTCGTTCTCAATTTTCTCTAATTTCATTTTCAATTCAAAATTAGACTTTACAAGTTCATCTAATATGGGTTGAATTTTTTCTATTACTTTTTCCGCAACTATCTCTTCGAATCTTTGACCTTCTTTAATATTTTCTTCTTTTTGTGTCGATTTTTTTAATCCAATTGTTTCTTCAATTTTATCTAAATATAATGGGTCAACACTATTACGATAAAATGCAATTCTGATACCTTCTCCAGAAATTGGTAAATCCTTTGCTAGATCTGCCCAACGTAAACCTTTTAATTTTCTTTCCTGCTTGACACGATTAATTCTTTCTTGCATTGGATTTATTGTTTTTAAAAGAGTTTAAGATAATTTCAATTTAATTTCTAAATCTTAAACTAAGATCATTGTTGAAATTATTACTCACAACGGTCTCGGTTATCGCCAGTTGGCGGAGTAAGGGACACGGAGTTGTCGGCTTAGTATTGGTTTGTTGGTCAAGTTAATTATTTTCTTGCTAACGGTGCCGCTTATTGGCGATGAACCGTTGTTGTAAACTGGAACAACACTGCGAGCTTTTTTTGAAAATCTATTTCGAATAGTTCATTTTTTGACCTAATATCTCAGAAATCAATTTTTTGTATTCCTCAACATTTTTATCAAAATTCATTTTAAGTTGAAAGCCTAAAAATGTACCTATAGTCAATAATATTCCTGCAATTAGGTATGTATAAGAATTGTTGCTGTATTCTAGAATTATAGCAGCTAAAAAACCTAAACCTAAAATTATATGTCCGTACATTAATAACTTTGATAAAGGATGTTGAGAAAACGAGACTTCTACACCTGTACCTTTTCTTGGATTAGTTTTTTTTATTTTTCCATTTACGATAATATTATTTTGTGTGTTTATCTCAAATGGAAGTAAAAGGCGTTTACGAATTTTAAAGTTTACCAGATTTTGTTTATTATCATTGATATTGAGTACAAATCTGTTCGCGTTCCCAATAGAAGATTCTAACTTTTGGCGAATCTCAATAGGACTATTTTTTACTTGAAAACTCCATTTTTTCATAATCTAAATTTAAAATACGTCTAAGCGACTCTAAAGTTGGTTGTCTGCTAATTTGAATTTATAGCAATCTACGATTTACTTTTTATAATTTTCTTTTTACCTAAAATTTTGAAGTTGTTCTTGTTTGCAACGGTCTCGGTTATCGCCAGTTGGCGGAGTAGGGGACGCGGATTTGTCGGCTTAGTGTTGTTTTGTTGGTCAAGTTAATTATTTTCTTACTAACGGTACCGCTTATTGGCGATGAACCGTTGTTGTGCGCTGGCTAATTTCTCTATCACAATAAAAGATTATTCGTCAGATTTTATTTTTAACTTCATCTATGTAAATGTCAGGTTTCCAACCAGAGGCAATTTTTCCTAAAATAAAAGTGTCAATTGCACTTAAAGCAAGACCTCCTATTGTTCCTACCCCAGGCATTCCTAATGCGGTAGTGATTGGTTCCATAGCTAATCCAGCTGATGAAAATATGATAAATTTACCCGTTTTGTATGGAAGTTTGTCTAACCATGAACTTTTCTGAATACTCTTAATATATTCATTAATTAATTTTGCATCTGCGGGAATTTCATGAGCCCATTTAGTAAACTTATCTTTTTTTTGAAAGATTGGTACAATATCTTTAAGAGTTTTATCTCCAGAATTAATAGCTCCCTTTAAATTTGCTAATCCAGTAATAGTATTATTAACAAATAAGTCAAATTCTTTTATATCATTTTGAATTTTTGTAAGACTATTCAAAAAAAATTCTTTAGTGCATATTGCACCTAAAGTTGTACCTCTAAGACTACCTTTATAACGTGTACTAATTTCAATTGTATAAGCTGTATCCAATATAAGTGTAAGAAAGGAACCTGGTAGAAAATGAAAATTTTCTTTTCCATCAATTCTAGAAGGAAGGTTTATTGAAATATTTTCTTTAATTGGAGATGTACCTATAATACCATATTCTCCGAATTGGAATCTATAGTTAAACACTTCTGGTGTTGATATAGGAGGATTAAAATAATCAGTTACCTTACGGCAGATCTTTGTTCCAAAACCATTTTCGACAATTTTTCTTTTTAAAGATGTTACAAATTCAACTGGTTGTTCATGAATGATCTGTTCAAATCTCGTTGTAGATATTTTATCGATGAGAGTAGAATTTTTCTTGTTCTTCCCGAAACATTTTTCAAATGTATTTTCCAAAACTTCCTTAGGATCGCTTTTGGGAAAATGTCTATAAAAATCAAAATCAGATTCAGGTAACCCATAAGAGTTTTTATAGGTGGCACAAATAGGGGTATCTAAATCAATGATAAGTTCTATCATACTATTATCCGTTAATAATTGCAAATCACTATAACCAACTTCGTTTAAAAAATTTTCTAAATCTGGAAACCCGCAAGTCACAATTACTTTATCATAGAATAATATAGCTTCAGCTAAAATTCCTTTATTGAATGAATTTAAATCAGAACCCGTATACCTTAAAACTGTTTTTTCAAGCATGTGAAAATTTTAAAACTAAGAAGTGTTTATAATTCCAGGTAATTGTTTCAAAATAGTCAAATTTTATTGCTTGAAAAATGGGGAGAAATCTGTAAAAAATAAAATTATACTTAATCAGGAAATGACAAATCTTTAGCTTGCGCACAACGGTTTCGCTTATCGCAAGTTACGGGAGTAGGGATGCGGACTTGTCGGCTTACCGTTTTTGTCTCTTGGTTTTCTAAATTACACTTTTTCGGCAACACCCGTTATTTGCGATGAAGCGGTGTTGGCACTAGTTTGAGTTATTAAAATCTATTGTATAATTCGATGTATTGCCTTCTCTAACAAGTATGGTGTCATTCTCTCTAACGTATTCACCATTTATTTTCCTTACAATTTCTATAATTACAGGTTGATTTGCAGCAATCTCAATTAGTCTATTGTTTTCAGATTCGTTTGACCATGGATGAATTGCTCCATCGATAGATTGAGAAAACCCAATAGGGTTTAAGAAATTCAAATTTGTTGAGAAATAATCACCTTGCTGAAAATCCTCAAGATTTGATATAGTTAAATCTAAAAATGCCTTTTTTGGAATATTGTGATTCCGCGTCATAGTAGTATCACGAATAGTTGGAAATATCGAAATTCCATTTAAATCTGCTCGAAGAAACTCATTTTCATCTAATTTTTCATAATACATTCTATGAATCCCATCAGTTAATTCATCATCACGAATAAAAAACTTTAATTGAAATTCACCATTATTATCAGTTTTTGTAGTTGCTTTTGTTCTTACGATTCCAGAACCAAAATTTGTGTTGTCCCAAATAACTGTAATTGTGTGATTTACTATCGGAACATTTCCATTGTCAGTCATCAACCTCCCAATAATTTCTGTACAATCGGTTTCGCAATTTTGACTAATTAGGTCATCCTCTTCTTTGGTACAACTTTGAAAACTCAAAGTTAATAGTAAAACGAAAATTCCAAATTTTAGTTTCATTGTCTGTTCAAATTAGTGCCAACGGTCTCGGTTATCGCCAGTTGGCGGAGTAAGGTACGCGGATTTGTCGGCTTAGTATTAGTTTGTTGGTCAAGTTAATTATTTTCTTACTAACGGTGCCGCTTATTGGCGATGAACCGTTGTTGTGTGCTGTTGTTTTGTTACTTCACACGAATCGCCTCAAATGAATCAGCAATTATGTATGGTTGTTTTAAATAAAAAGAATGAGGACTTACGATCTCATTTCCAAAAATTAGCAATCCCAGATCTTTCTTATAATTTGCTCCTTCTTGCATCGAAATTTCTTCTTTAATTTCAAAACTTAGATCGTAATCTTCACAAGCTTTTTTTATTACATCTAATAAAGGCTCTGGAATTTCTTTGTATTTCTTCTTTTCATTTTTGAAATAATCCTCAAAATTCCAAAAAAGATCAGTTAACTTAATCCAATTGCCTGAGGCATTTTCCAGTTCTATCAATAGATTCCCATAAAATTCTCTAAGATCAGTAGGAATACCAGTTATATAACATTTAAATTTCTTTTCTGTAAAGTTCCAAAGTGATGGATGTTTATCCAAAATTGCCATTTTTACATATGGCATGAAAAATCTATTATCTAGGTTTTCGCTTTTTACATATCCATCACAAGTTATTTTCCATTCTTCATATTCGATAGGAATATCATAACTGTTTTGGTTAATTGAATAAACTACCTCTAATCTCTTTTCGGAGGTTATTAACTTTTTAGATTCAAGATAAAAATTACAGTCATTGTAAAATTTATTGGTATTTGTTCTTTCTATAAACCTATTTATCATAAAATGGGATTAGAATCTTTGTAAACAATAGCATCACAACGGTCTCGGTTATCGCCAGTAGGCGGAGTACGGGACGCGGATTTGTCGGCTTAGTATTGGTTTGTTGGTCAAGTTAATTATTTTCTTTCTAACGCTGCCGTCTATTGGCGATGAACCGTTGTTGCCTCGCGTTTTGTTACTTTTTTGTCATAATTAGCATTCCATAAGAATATTCTCCTTTAGGAAGTCTATCTAAAAATGTTGAAAAGGTATTTTCTAAATCATATTTATCATTAATGATTTTATAGATTTTTCTTGCTTTTAAAACTTCACCTGGTAATTCAACCTTGTTCTGTTTGTAATAATAGTCTGAATTTAATTCCCAATATGATGCGTTATTACTTTTATCCGAATTCTGAAAAGAAAACGTAATAGTTGTTCCATCCAATCCAGAAATACAATTTTCAATTTCATAGCAGTCAATCAATGATTCAAATCCGTTTTTGTTCAATTTTGTCATTAATTCCTTTACTTCTTTATTTGGAATTTTAATCTTCTGGATCAAAGAATCATTTGTCTTTTTATGCCTTTTTTGTTTCCAAACCTTATTTATCACAAATCCAGAATATTTATTATTGTCAGTCTGAACTAGGAGAACTTTTTGATAATTATCTATTTCAGTTTTATAGATTTTTTCTGAATCAGGTGCTTCTGAAAATCCTAGATTATTGTTTACCTGGGAGAAAACTGTTTGAACTAATAGTCCGATTATTAATGATATGTAGTTTACTTTCTTCAAAATGCGTGGCAACGGTCTCGGTTATCGCCAGTTGGCGGAGTGCGGGACGCGGATTTGTCGGCTTAGTATTGGTTTGTTGGTCAAGTTAATTATTTTCTTTCTAACGGTGCCGCTTATTGGCGATGAACCGTTGTTATAGGCTGGCGCGGATTGGGTTTGTTGTAGACTATATATATTTATTTAATTCTTCTACTAATTTAAAAACAGTAGTAGAAGACTCTTCTTTTGCTGGACTGATATTACTTAATCTATTATAAATTCTCTTGGCTCTTTCTATTGCTAAAGTTTTTCTGTCCTTTTCGAACTTTTCATCAATTGATTCTAGTAGATCAAAAATTTCTTCTGTAATAACTTTTGAATTTTGGCCATCATAACTTAATCCAAAATTTTTTAAATGATTATTTATTTTCTCATCGTATTGATTCCTGTGCATCCCACCACCCTGATGGTCATCAAAATGTAGTAAAATCCAATATTCGAAGGCTTGATTAGAATATGCTACTCCAAAATTTTGAGTTTTTGCAATTTGAATAGCATTATTAAAATCTGTATCTGGAAAGTCATCCTTATCAAAAACGCACCATACTTGGTCATATCCTTTTTGTGATAACTCTATTGCTCTATTTACTAACGTAACTGTATTAAATCCTTCTCCAATTGGTTTAACTTCGGCAGTCGTTAGTTTAAATTGTCTAAAATAGGATGGTTCGGTATTCTTGCCCTCGCATACAATTAGAATTGTAGGCTTTTCATATTTTGAAGGTTTATTTCTCTCTAACTCGGGTTCATCTTTTCTGTTTCTCCTTAAAAATTTCCTATGCTTTTCTCTCGCCTCTTTCTGTAGAGCTTTTTTATTTTTCATTTTCATTGGCTACAAAAAGATCTTTATGAATTAAATTTTCGAACAAATTAAGATAAGGAACAGCTCCATATTTACCACGGATATAATTATCTTCAAAAGCTTCATTTTTTCTTACATCTTCAGATTTAAAATCAGCTAATGAGAACAATTTACCTTCTCCAAATTTATTTTTTTCAGTGAACCAAATTTGATCTCTTCTAAAAAGTCCTGAATTTAATAAGTTTGTATCCTGAGTATTAAAAATTAACTGAGCATTTCTTGGATTTAAATCAGTTGAGTTGAATAAGGAAACAATTTTACAAACTAGATTAGGATGTAATTTTGAGTCTAATTCATCCACTACTAGAGTGTAACCATTTTCCAATACATCCAGAATCGGTCCTGTGAGTGCAAAAAACTTTTTTGTTCCTGATGACTCATCTTTATCCATAGAAAAAGTCTCCGTTTCAACAACATTATTTAAATCATCATATTTTTTATGAAACGTGAGAATGTCTGAAAAGAACTCTGCATCATCTTCCTGAATTTCTTTAAGGATCTTTTCTTTTAATTCTTTAGGCATATCATTTGGTAATTTCTCTGGCTCAAGCATTTGAAGCTTAATATCTTGAATTCCCAAATCAGCAGCCTTTAAAAGGTCCAAAATTTTCCTTCTATGCTCTGCATTTTTAGTTTTATGCATTGTATAGCCTTCATAACCCTCTTCTCGTAAGCCTGAGATAGTTTTAAGACTCTTAAACCACTCGATTACCTTGATAGCAATTTCATCATTTAATTGAGCAGCAAGTGATAATAATAAAGAATTATTTCTAATCAATCCTTCCTTTACAGCGAGGTTTCCTTTTTTAAATTTTTTAGGATGAATCTCAAAATCTTGATAATCTCTATAAAAAAGTTCAATTTCTTTTGTTTTAGGTTTATGGTATAACCATTCCGAAATCACTTCGTTTGAGTCTACTTCAAAACCATACCTGTACATCTCATTCTCTTTAGAAAAAATAACCTCAAATTCACTAGGTTCTTTTTCTGTCTCCGAATTCAATCTGAATGGAACGACATTGATTTTATCACCTTTTTGACTATCTTTAGAAGAAGAATTAGCAAAACTCCTCATAAACATTAAGGCTTCTAAAAATTTACTTTTTCCACTTGCATTAGCACCATAAATCACAGCGCTTTTTAATAAGCGAAGATTAAATTTTTTATCTATAGAGATGTTCTCTTGCTCTCTAGTATCTTTGTCGTAATTGGAAGCGACTAAACTTAAAGTAGCCTTCTCTTTGAAGGTTTTAAAGTTTCGGACTGAAAATTCAATCAGCATAATAAACTTCTTTTTTGCATTTATACTGCAAATATAGCTTTTATTTTTATCTAAAATTTTAAATGGCAGCTATTTTTGAAAAATCTTTAACTAATATGAGGTTTGTTTAGCGCTTGCCTATAACGTATCGCGGTTATGTTCAGTTGCCGTGCGTGGAGCGATGTCAAGCCTTAGCTTGTAAGTCGCGGGAACGCGTAAGGTAACTGACAATAAAAATAGCCCTCAATTGCACGGCAATTGATTATAACCGAAGTTATATGCGGTCACCGAAAGCACTAAATATGAATCACAGTTCTTACGATTAGGACTACTAAATACGATTATTAATTTTTTAGTTTTTATTAATTAGTAAAATATGTCCAACCTATGACACTTAAAACTATAGTAATTATTGTTCCGATTGTAATACCAATTATACTAATTTTTTGGTCTGCTGTCAGGGTACTAAAATCGAATAAATAATAATCAATTTTTAATTTTTCTAAAGGAGTTAATTTTATAAATACTTTTCTGTCTCGAACCATAGTTTTTAGGATATAATCTGATGGTGGATAGATTTTGGTAGTTGAAAAATTTTTGAAATATTTATCGACTGATTCCCAATTAGGTAGTATTAATTCATGAGTATATTTAGCGTTTTTTTGTTTTTTAATATACGGATCAACTTTTTCAAGTTTTGGAGGTAAATGGAAATTTTTAAGAACTGTATATTCATCATTGACAGGTATTGTGATTTTTGAATTAGATTTCTTTAAAGCGTCGTGAATTCCAGGTGGTAAATCTTGAATCATTTGTAAATAATGTACATTTCTTATTTTACCATATTCTATAGTGATGTATTCATGTAATTTAGTTGGTTTAGGAGGATCGAAGTGTAATTTTTTTTTCATATTAAAGTCGATTTGCAAAATCGCAAGGGCTATTTTTATTGTTAACCGCGATACGTTACAAGTGATTAGCATTGTGGTGAAACGGAATGTAATGAGTTTCTCAATGCGTAGCGAAACAGAAACACGACCCTTAAGGGAGTGTTTCGTGTTGAGGTTATCGCTTGTAACGGTCTCGGTTATCGCCAGTTGGCGGAGTAAGGGACGCGGATTTGTCGGCTTAGTATTGGTTTGTTGGTCAAGTTAATTATTTTCTTACTAACGGTGCCGCTTATTGGCGAGGAACCGTTGTTAGGTCGCGTTTAATTAATGAATTCTCTTTTAATTTGATTGTATGGAATATTCTGTGGTTGTAAGCTTAATTTTTTCATTGCATACGCATTTAGAACACGGAATTCATTATTATTATCAATTGATTGGACAGTAATAGTTCTTTCGAAAAATTCTCCAAAATTACTCCCTGATAGGTTACTTCCCATTATAACCTTTCCATCAATGATTGAAATTTTATCATTAACCTTCCCATTAGCTACAGTCAAATTGTTTATTGCTAATATTAAATGTCCGCTAGGATAAAGGGAAATTTCAAGATTAATAAATTCAGAGATTTTTTCTTTTAAATCATACCTTAAAGTTTCTTGATCATTTTTAGTTTTAACTTCTACTATTACATATGTTTTACTGTTAAAAAGTTTGATCCTTAAATCTTCAATTTCTCGGTGTCCGTATTCAAATATTATGTTCTTAGAATTATTGCCACGAATTTTAAATTCCACACAAAATCTTATTCCTTTTGATTTTTTCTCTCTTACAGGGAATTGCATATAGGAATGCTCAAATAAACTTCCTTCCAATATTTTCCCCTTTTCCGCGATTTTAGGAGCAAATTTTGAATTAAAAGCGTAGGCATTATTGTCTCCAACAAGAATAGAATATAATTCATCAAAAATTTGAACTAGGATCTTTGAAATTTGTTCTGTGATTTCAAATGAAATTATGGGAAATTTCTCAAAAAACTCTTCATAGATCAAATTGTAGCTTTCTTCAAATTTTTTGTCTGGAATCATATGAATTCCTCCATTATAAGCTAGTGCAAAAACAAAATCTTTAACTGTATATAATTTATCTTGAATTTTTAAAATTTCGCTTTCAAAGAATTCATTTAAAGGTATTTCTAAGTATGTTTTTGTTCTTGGATTTATTCTTGAGCAGTATGAAACTTGATTGTTGATTTTGGAATCAATTTGCCCAAAATCCTCATCAAGACTAGCTAATCTTAATAAGTCAAATCGGTTTATTTGTTTGATCCAGGGATTGGTGTCATAATACATTATCCTAATAAAGAGAGGAAGAGATTTGCTTATTCTTTCATCTTCACTCTCTAAATCCTTTTTTAGATCACGATAATGAGATAATCCTCTATCAATTCTTTTGAGACTTTTCTTCATATTAAATGCGACCTAACGGTCTCGGTTATCGCCAGTTGGCGGAGTAGGGGACGCGGATTTGTCGGCTTAGTATTAGTTTCTTGGTCAAGTTAATTATTTTCTTTCTAACGGTGCCGCTTATTGGCGATGAACCGTTGTTGGCTGTAGTGCTTTTTACGGATTATTCTTTAAAGTGATTTTAATTATGCCTTGAACTTCTTTTGAAGTGTATTTTATAATCGAATCTTTGTTTTTAATTACTTGAATATGGGCAATTGAATCAGGATTTATCTTTTTTGCTTTTGAATTACTTATTTCTTTTTCATCTATTATGAAAAGTACATTTGAATCACCTTCATATTCTTCTTTGATTTTTTGTTCGAAAGGTTTTGCTTCTATCAGAATTACACCATTTATACTTTGTTCACCATAAACTTCAACTAAATCTTTTTGATCTTTGTGGATGATGCTGATTGACTCTATGTCAAATTTTGAAAAGCTTAGAGTATCCCAGCTTCTTTCTTTATAAACTATTTCATTTATTACAATAACCGGTTTGTCAGTCACTTTATTTTCTTTCTCTAAATCTGAAATAATTTTATAGATGTAATTATCTGTATTTTCCTGTGATTGGTTTTGCGAGAAAAGGAAATTTGAAAATAGTAGAATTATGATTGATAATATTGTTCTCATTTGTACTTTGTTGTTTCTCTCCAAGCATTACTGCCAACGGTCTCGGTTATCGCCAGTTGGCGGAGTAGGGGACGCGGATTTGTCGGCTTAGTGTTTTGTTGTTGGTCAAGTTAATTATTTTCTTACTAACGGTGCCGCTTATTGGCGATGAACCGTTGTTGCCACCAGTTTTTATTCGAATTGAACTTGAATACCTTTATTTTTAAAGGGTTTAATAATTTCATCAATTTTCATTTCGTCAAAATCATTTTCTCTAATTAATAAATATTCAAGCTTTCTCAAGGTTAATAGTGTGTCAGGTAATTTTTTTAAATTGTTTCCATTAACAGAAAGACTTTTTAGATTTTTTAAAGAGCCGATCCAATCGGGAATTTTATTAATATTATTATATCCAATGGAGAGCTTTTTAAGTTTTGGGAAGTTCATAATATCTTCCGGTATTTTATTAAGCTTATTGGAATGAACGTTTAGATATTCTAGATTCTTTAGTTCTAAAACTCCTTCCGGTAATTTAGTAAGATTAGCATAATTTATAAAAACATCCTTTTGATCTAAGTAATTCCCTTCCTTATAACCTGATTTTAAGTTGCTATGAATTTCTTCCTTGTTTAGCTTTTTACATAATATATCACCAATCGAGTCTCTGTACTCATAATCAATATCTCTTTGATTACTAATCGTTCCAACAACGTAATTAAATTTGTGATTTTGTTTACCGTAGCAAGCATATTGTTCGAAATGGCTTGTCTTAAATTTATTTCCAGTTCCTACGATTGGAAATTTATATCGTTGTTTAAATTCTTCTTTATTGGATGAAGTCAATAAAATCCCATTTTCAGGAATTTGAATTTCGTTGTTTGAAAAATAGTTGTTTTCTAATTTTGGTTGATTTTCAATACCAAAAACTATTATGAAACTTTGATTTTTACTTACAAAAGGATTTTCATTATCATTAAAATAAATTTCACTTGAAACATCCCAATTTAAATAATATAAAAAGTGAGATAAAATAAAGAGAAAGATTAAAGTCCACTCTATCAAGTTTCTATTTTTAACTTTTAGCTTTTTTAATATTAAACTTGAAACAATTAATATTATATAAACTCCAAATATCCATAATATGGCGCCAATGCCCCAAAATCCTAAAACAACATAAAGGAGTATAGCAAAAAGAAAGACTAAAATTGTAAATGTAAATATGGGGTTTTTTACTCTCATTAAAATTGGTGGCAACGGTCTCGGTTATCGCCAGTTGGCGGAGTAAGGGACGCGGATTTGTCGGCTTAGTATTGGTTTGTTGGTCAAGTTAATTATTTTCTTACTAACGGTGCCGCTTATTGGCGATGAACCGTTGTTAGCTCGCGTATTTAAGCACTAACTTACTTCTACGTCAGCTTTTTTATCTTGAATTTTTACAATTTTGGTTTTAGCCCATAAATCTCCAAGCTTTTGATGATGTTCAGTATTTTTAATTGCTATTATTGCTGGAATTCCTAAAAAACCTAAGTCTATAAAATCTAATAATCTTCTCCTTAAGGCCTGGGTAAATTCGATCTTACTCCCATCTATATCTCTAACTTCTAATTCAAATAATTGATGTCCTAGTGTTGCATAAAAAGTAGCTTCCATTAGAACAAAATATATAAACCAAACTATGATTGGAATGAGGCCTAAAAATCCTGTTACATGTTTTCCGCCTTCACCATTATCTTCTCCGAAGAAACCGATATAAATGAAAAAGAACAGGTAATAAATTCCATAATCGATAATCGTTGCTATAATTCTTTTGGATAGATAAGGTTTATTGTTAGTGACAATCATTGTAAAATTTGTAGGTAGTAGTTTGAATTTTGGCGGAAGATAATAATTTCTATAAAAGATATTTTTAATCAAGATTCACTTCTTTCCATCTATCAGATTCTGCGAACTCTTTTATTATTTGATTTCTTTCCTCTAATAATTTTGTCATATATCTTTTCAAAAAGAGATAATCTGCAATTTTACCTAAAAACATTAATGGTGATCTGTAGTCAAAAATATCTGTCATTAAAGTTCCATTTTCTTCTTTAGTAAATATGTGCTGATGTTTGAAACTTTCAAAAGCACCACTTACCATTTCATCGGTGAAATTGTTGGAGTAGTTGTATTCAGTAATTTTAGTTGTCAATTTTTGAGTAACTCCAAAATGTTTTCCTTTCCAGGTTACACTTTCATTAGGACCAATTAATCCGCTTGTTACTCCAGCAATTGCTTCTTCGTTAGTTTGTGCAACTGAAATTTTATGGAGATCAATGCTTCTTGATAAATTGAATACTAATTCTTTGTCAGCCTTTATGTGAGTCAGTAATTTTATTCTTGGCATTATCTCTCTAAATATGCGTGCTAACGGTCTCGGTTATCGCCAGTTGGCGGAGTAAGGGACGCGGATTTGTCGGCTTAGTATTGGTTCGTTGGTCAAGTTAATTCTTTTCTTTCTAACGGTGCCGCTTATTGGCGATGAACCGTTGTTACCTGCCGTAGCGACTATCTAATTATGATTGTATTTTTTTAAGCTTTACTTGATTAGTATCTTTTCAAAAATTTAATAAAACGAATATAGTCCATTATGAAAAAAGTTCTTCTGATTCTTATCTATTTAGTTCCAGTTTTATCTTTTTCTCAAGTAAAAGATACAGTTTACATAAGATTTGACCAGAGATATGATGAAATGGAAAAGGTTGATTTTACAGAACTTGTTCAAGCTGGATCTCCAGATCAAAAATTAGAAAAATCAATTGATTATAAGGTAAGACAAATGGAAAAAGACTCCTATGGAGATGATAAATTTCGTTTTTCACATTTTAATCAAAGCCAAAAGGCTTATAACCATTTTGGAGGCAAACCGCCTTTAATCTTACAAAAACATAAATCATTTTTAAAAAATAGGAATACTTTAGACATTAATTTTTTTAGAACAACGCCTTACATTAAGATTGCTAAAACTTTTGAAGAAGATGATAGTTGGGATGAAGATGTTTTGATTTTCATAATTGATATAGACGAAATTCAAAATGACAGTATAATACTTCGTCAGGTCAATTTTAATAGACCCGTTAAGCAGTAAAATGTTTAAAAGGATCAATAAATTTTAACTGTTTGTTCAATCAGAGCCTGTTAGAGCTATTGCAGGTAACGGTCTCGGTTATCGCCAGTTGGCGGAGTAAGGGACGCGGAGTTGTCGGCTTCGTATTGGTTTGTTGGTCAAGTTAATTATTTTCTTTCTAACGGTGCCGGCTATTGGCGATGAACCGTTGTTGCCAACTGTTTTTACGCACGAATTTAATCAACAGTTTTATTTAATTCATCTGTGAGTAGTAAAATCAATTCTTCAACATCATCTCTTTCTAGGACTATATAATTTGGGTGATCAGGAAAATTTTCATTTTTAACTTCTAGGTACAGTTTGTCATCGGTATTGAGATGAAAAATCATTTCATTTCCATTATCATCAACGAAGGTTTTCTTAATTGGCATTTTTGAAATTTTAATTATCGTTAAAAACTAAATTTGAATAATTATGTTCAATTGTATCTTTTTCTTTAATTTCTTCTGAGTCAATAATTAGTTTCATTAAATCGGTTACTTCTTTCACTAACAATTCTAAAAAGTCATTGTTGTAAAAAATTGTTGGTGAATCTTTTACAAATTCGTAGTCAACACCTTTGTAGTTAACCGTTACATTATCTCTATTGTGAAAACCTGCTGTATGTACAGTATTTCTTAAGTAGGTAAACAAATCGATTAAATTTTTGTAATCGTCTGCAATATCCAAATGTTCGATTAAATCTTTAGAAAGTTTGTTTATTCTTTCTCCTGGAATATTTAATGAATTAGCTATTATTTTAATGAAATTTTCAAATCTTAAAAATGTATTCGAAAAAACATTTTCTCTTAAATCGCCTGAAATAAAATATAATCTATCATTTAGGAATTCCTGTTTTTTAGCCTCATTTTCAAATTCTTGATATTCCCAAATTTCTAAATTTTTAAAGCTGTCTCGTATACAATAAAAAACTAAAATATTAGTCTGTACGACTTCCATAGTAAGTTTCATTGATACTAATCTTACATCAGAATTTCCATCTATTTCTGGATTTTCCTCTATAATCAAATTTATTTTTTGCCCTAGATCTTCTTTAATTCTGGAATACAAGTCTATTACTTGCTCTATCGGTTCTCTTTCAATTTGTAATTCAATCATATTTTAAAAATTGTTGGCAACGGTCTCGGTTATCGCCAGTTGGCGGAGTAGGGGACGCGGATTTGTCGGCTTAGTATTGGTTTGTTGGTCAAGTTAATTATTTTCTTTCTAACGGTGCCGCTTATTGGCGATGAACCGTTGTTATGTGGCGTTTAGTTCAAAATTTCTACTTCTTTAGATATTTTAATTGAACTTTCATTTGAAGAAGATACTTGCTGATAACTATTTCCATTTATTTCAGTTACATGACAAGTTACAATCATTGTTGGTAATTCAGCATTCGGGTTTATTAAATCCTCTACAGGTTTTAATTCATAAGTACATTCATCTAACCAAGTAATGGATAACTTTAATTTGTAATTGAGATTTTCGTTTTCTTCTATTTGAAAATTATCCGTTCTTGTAATAAGTGTTATACCAATTTCTTCATCATCAATCCTGAATTTCCCAGTTTTTATAGTAGAACAATCTATTTTATCGTTCCTACATTTTAGATTAAATTCATTCAAATAATCTTGGGTTATTACATTAGAGTCAATCTTTTTCGTGATATCTAAAAACTTTCTGGAATTTTTGCAATCGTTTTTAAGCAAATAAACTATTGATAGTTTGTATGATGTGCTTGAATAGTTTTGATCTACTAAATAAGATTCCCTTAATTTCTCTAATGCTAAATCTAAATTCTTACTTGCTGTTGAAGGATCTGAATTGATTTCGTTATAATATTCTCCTAAATAAGTTGTGCCATAGTCAGTAAGAATTTCGAAATGATTTGGTTCGATTTCTAATCCTTTATCGTACTGTTTTCTTGCTTGCTTCATTCCACCAAGATTGAAATATACAGCACCAAAACCATAATATAAATCTGCATCTTTAGGGTTAATTAGGAAGGCTTGATTAAATCTCCGCATTGCAGTAATTAGATCTCTTTTCTGATAAAGATATTGGAAGCCAAGTTCTATCATTTTTTGACCTGCCTTTTTTCTATCACCTTTATATTCTTCAAGTAATTTATTGACAAATTCCTGATCGGATTCTATTTGTTCTTTTGTTTTCTTTATGTTCCCATACTCAGGTTGTAAACTTGGATCTTGATTTGCTAGATCGTTCCATTTATTGATGTTGTTATTTTGTGCTACTCCAGCAGTAACAACGATGAGCATTAAAATCTGTAAAATTTTTTTCATTGTTCGGATTATTTTAATGCCACATAACGGTCTCGGTTATCGCCAGTTGGCGGAGTAAGGGACGCGGAGTTGTCGGCTTAGTATTTTGTTGTTGGTCAAGTTAATTATTTTCTTACTAACGGTGCCGCTTATTGGCGATGAACCGTTGTTGTGTGCTGTTATTTCTTCTCCTGTATATTATTGATACGTTTATATTCTTTCAAAGGAATCAATCCAACCATTCTTCTTAAAGAATCAACTTTTGAAGTATCTTTAATTTTATATAATTCGAAGACCTTTTCTTCCTTTCCTGTAATTGAATCCTTTTTTGTTTTAATCAAGAATTGGCTACCATAGATTTGTGGTAAACCTCGATGCATTAAATAGCGATCATGATACATAGCTGCTAAATCTTCATCTAATTGGCCATTTTTAGAAGCCTTAATTATCATTGGTAAATATTGATCTTGAATACTATCTGGTGCATGTTGTAATACAAAAAATGCAGCTTTCCTAGTTGGATAACCAACAATAGAATCCCCAGGATATGTGTTTATTTTTTTAATAATCTTTAAAACCTTTATTAAGTTAATAGAGTCTAATTTGCTTTGTCTTTTCCATAAATCTTCAATTTGAGGAGAATTCCAACCATACTTATCTACAGTATCTTGAAGCATTCTTCTATATTTTTGATCAGTTTTAAAGACACTATCTAATTCAATTTTTATTTCTGATTTATCATTTTTAGACAATAATTTTTTCTTTGGATTTTCTTTACAACTAAATATGAATAGGAATATTACCGTGAAGAATATGAAATTTATTTTACGCATTTTCTCTGAAATAATAGCATACAACGGTCTCGGTTATCGCCAGTTGGCGGAAAAGGGGACTCGGATTTGTCGGCTTAGTAATGGTTTGTTGGTCAAGTTAATTATTTTCTTTCTAACGCTGCCGTCTATTGGCGATGAACCGTTGTTGGCAGCCGTTTCCCTAGCAGAATTTTTATAGGCCATTTAAAAACTCTTTAATTGGTTTCACAGCATTTTCCCCATTTAAAATATTTGTAAAACACTTAGGACATAAAAACATTTCTGTTTCGAAAAAAAGATCAAAATCTGGTTTGTCCAACTCTACTATTTCTTTACAGTTCTGGCATTCAATTTTTAATGATTCTTGGAAAGCTGAATAAATTTTTTGATTAGCTTCTTTGGTTCTTACATTAACAATTTCCATCCATTGAAGAATACCTATAAATCTTTTTAAAGCTTTAATATTTTTTATGTTCTCGCTTTTCTCGTTATCTACAAATTTGAAAACTATGCTATCAATTATACTAGTTGTATACATTAATAAATATGGTACAAAATAGTAATAGTGGTCCCAATAGTTTTCTATATCTTCTTTTTTATTGAAAACGAAATTTAAATTCTGATTTAGGGTTTTATAATTTTTATCGTTGGTAACTATATGTAATGCTTGATTAGTAATACCATTAAGTCCATTGGGTGAACTTTTATCATATCTTAATTTATATATGAAATCGGCTGTAAAATGTAATTTGGGATTAAGATTCCTAACTGCATTCTCTATAATATTTTCTTTCTCAATTTTTCTTGAACTTGGATCATAATTTCTCGGATCTCCTGAATGAAAGAATCTATTGATAAAATTATCTGAATCTATTAGTAATTGTTCTAAGATTAATAGCTCGTCAGTAAATGGCTTTCTAAGCAAAGCATAAGCTACAGTCATTTTACCTCTTTGAGCGCAGCTTAGTGATTCGTAAATAAAATTTGCAATATCACTGCTTATTGATAATGTGAGATGTTTTATTAGAAAGTTTGAAATATCTTCATTAAGATTATTTTCTTTAAACCAATCTAATACATTAATTTTTTTGTCTTCTAATTCATCTACCAAGATATGGTTTTCGCGATCATAAGTAAACTTGGTACTTTTTAAATCATCATATTTTTGGTCAGCAAAAACTTCTGTTATTTGGTCATACATTATCGCACAGATATTATTAATCCGACGGTAATTCTCTGGAAGTTTTGATTCTGCTCCTTCTTGTATGTATAACATAAATAGTGCTTACTTAATTTGGAAATTGCTGCCAACGGTCTCGGTTATCGCCAGTTGGCGGAGTAGGGGACGCGGCTTTGTCGGCTTAGTATTGGTTCGTTGGTCAAGTTAATTATTTTCTTTCTAACGCTGCCGCTTATTGGCGATGAACCGTTGTTGGCAGCTGCATTATGTGTTCTAAATTTGTTTTGCATCTATTGACATATCAAGAAGTTTAAGACATTCTTGAATAGAAAACCCGTAAACTAATTTTGTTCCAGAAGCAATCTGGCAGGCTAAAGCAACCAATCTTCCCTGTGAATCTAGAATGGGAGCACCACTACAACCTTCGTAATCATTTTTAGAACTTATAACTTCTGGAGCTATAAATTTGTGAAATTCCTTTCTTGTGTGGTGATATTTTAAGTTTAACTTTAATGTAGGTTCCATTCTAAGAAAGTAGTTGTCATAACGATGATTTATTTTACCATAGAAGCCGTATCTTTCATTTTTATCAGGATCTGTTATGCTGTCAGAGGTTAGATAAAGTTTTGATCTTCTATCAACTTTAGTAAATCCGAAGTCTATTCCTGGTTGTATAAGGTTTGGTAATTTTTCAAGTTTGCTAAATGCGATATCGAGTCTGTGTCCTCCATTCTCAATTAAATTACTTAACTCTTCAAAATTAGAGTCTTTGGATACTTTTAATAAATCGAAAAAAAGAAAATTCCCAACAGGTACCAACGGAACAGTATTGTCCTCTGGTGGTAAATTTGTTTCGAGGAAAATTGAAAGATCTCGGTATTGAATGTTATGAAAAACAGTTATTAGATAAAAATTATCTCTATGTTTTAAAATAAAACCTGTTCCAAACACTTCTGGCTTAATATGATCGGGGTTTGCAGCGAAAATTTGAATACTTGATAGTATCATTAAATCTTCGGCATAAATATCTTCCATTCTATAAATTTCTATAATGTTGCTGCCAACGGTCTCGGTTATCGCCAGTTGGCGGAGTGCGGGACGCGGATTTGTCGGCTTAGTATTGGTTTGTTGGTGAAGTTAATTATTTTCTTTCTAACGGTGCCGCTTATTGGCGATGAACCGTTGTTGTGCGCTGGCATTTTCCTGGATTATTATTTTTTAAGATTTTCTGACTCATAAATTTGAAAGGAAATATCTTTTTTACAATTCTTGCAGTTTATCACTCTTATTTTATAATCCGACAAATCTATATTAAACTGTTGGTCTGAATTCTTGTGAAGAGAAATATTCCTTCCATCCGCATTCAAGAAATTCATTTGTTCTATTTGATATAAAGCATTTTGCACTCGGCTTATTCTCATAAATACTTTTTTATTTTTATTTAAATGAGATACTGAATCAAAAATTTTCTTCAAACTTGGATTTACTTCTATGTGGAAATTTAAAGAATCAATTTTACGAGAATATTTTATTATGTGTTTATTGTCAGATAATTTCATCTGGACTTTAAAGTTTTCATTTTCTATAAATGAATCGTAAATGTCAGATTTATTATTCTGAGCATAGCTGTTAATCCCAAAAAATAGAGTGAGCAGTATTAAGAATTTATAATTCATCTTTTTTAGCAATCTTTTTTTGATGCTTGCGCACAACGGTCTCAGTTATCGCCAGTTGGCGGAGTAGGGGACGCGGATTTGTCGGTTTAGTATTAGTTTGTTGGTCAAGTTAATTATTTTCTTTCTAACGCTGCCGCTTATTGGCGATGAACCGTTGTTGTAGCCAGTTTTTATTTCCTTAGCTCGTGGGTTTCTAATAAATAAATGGCAAGTGTTGAAGCAGCACCTACAGCCAATTTAGCGTGCCGTGGTTGTAAACCTTTAAATTTACCATCCTTTCCGTGACCACTGCCATATTCATTTCTTATTTCTCCTATTCCTTGTACAACTGATGATAAACTTCCTAATATTTGTTTTATTGATTTTGCCGCTTTTACTTCATCTGAAATATCTTCAGGGGTTAATTTTAAAAGCTTAGTTGTCTCTTTCATTAATTTTGGAAGATCCCAACTCTTCTCATATTCTATTTTTCTCTCTTCAAAAATAGATTTACAACAAGTCTCGATTAATTCTTTGGCTAGGCCAATTGCTATATGTGGAGAATTTTCAATCGATGTTTCCATCAAATTGATTTGCTGGGTTACATACTCAGCGTTCAAAATTTTCCGAATATTTTCTGTTTTCCTTGCCAAGGATTCTTTTCCTGTGATTTTCATTCTACCGACAAAAATTGGTCTACCAGAAATTTTGGTCTTTTCAACTAATTCAAAATTATCATCCTGAAGATTATCATTAAATATTTGTAACAGTTTGCTAACCTCTGATTTATCAGCTCTCACAATTGGATGTATCATTTCACACAAGAAATTTAAGAACCTTGAATCATCACATTTCATTAGATTGAATCTGTCATCGTAGAAAATCCAATTATCTTTCCAATCATTGTTATTTATACGATGTTGCCAAATATCTCCAGCAGCATTTTCGAATCTACTATCGTAAGATTCCATTTCTTCTAAATTGTAAATTCTAGACAAGAAATCAATTTCTTCCAGCCTTCCTGACCACCAGAAATTTTCTACCTGAATGAAATCAAAAATATTTCTTCTTGTTATTTCTGAGATTTTATTGGCCAAAACTAATCTTCTTTAAGGGCAATTTCGATGATTAGATAATCTCGATTTTGCCCAACAATTAGGTTGAAACCATCTTGATCACGACTAAATTCTTCTGGAATACTTTCTAGGTCAATTAATTCTTTACCGTTTTCTTTTAAATACTCATTTAGGATTTGAATTACTTCAAGCTTTATTCCATCAGGAAAGAATAATTTTATACTCTTCCAATTTTCTTTAGTATTTGCCCAATATTCGTATTTACTTAAATAATGATGATTTTTGACTTTCTCTGTTTGAATTTGTTTGAAGTCCTTATCAGTAGGATAAGGAAATTCTAATTGAAAAATTTCTTGGTTAGTTCCTAATCTTTCTGATAAGAATTTAGTCAGTGTAAAATAATCCATTTGGTTCTAAAATTTTTTTTAAAAATTGGCTACAACGGTCTCGGTTATCGCCAGTTGGCGGAGTAAGGGACGCGGCTTTGTCGGCTTAGTATTGGTTTGTTGGTCAAGTTAATTATTTTCTTTCTAACGCTGCCGCTTATTGGCGATGAACCGTTGTTAGCCTCTGGCATTCATTTTTTAAAATGTTCTTCTATGTAATTTAAAAATTCTATTCTCCATACGTTATAATCATGTCCAGAAATAAATTCTTTAAAATTGAATTGAATTCCATTGTTTTTCATGGTCTCTAAAAATTCAATGTTATCTTTTAATATACTTGTTTCGTATTTTCCTGCTCCAATATAGAATATTGGATACTTATCAAATTTGAATTTTATTGGATTTATCGACTGTGCAAATGGAGAAATATAATCTGATGTTGAAAATGCTATAATTTCTTTAAAAATAGTTGGATTATTAAGTCCAGCATGAATGCAAAAAGCAGCTCCGTTAGAAAGTCCAAATAAATACCTTTCACCTTCCCAGTTTTCTATTTTATTCTCTATTGAATCTATTACTTCTTTGTAGAAAAAATCTTGATGTCTTTTAAAAAGTTCATTATTCTCATAACCTTCCACATACTCCTGGTGTCTATTTGATGAACTAGAATGTATACCAATTAACTTTATTGGTTTTATTTTATTATTTGAAATCAAATAGTCAATATAAGGAGCATAATTTTTAACTACTGAACCGTCCGTAAAATAAATATGTGGAATTTTTGAATTTACTTTTTCTGGTTTATAAACAGTTATTTCTCTTTCTTCTAATAAATATTTACTTGTTATTTTCTTAGTACTTATTTTGCCGTTAAGATTTTTGTTTTCTAAATAATTTTTATTTCGATCTTTTCCTTTCCATAGAAATTTATCTCCTTCTACAATTGCATTATTTTGATTTAATTTAATTGATTTCCCATTTGGAACTAATTCAATCATCTGATTCAAAGAGTCTTTTTTATAAACCAAAATATCGTAAGTAAAAATAGCTTCACTAAGATTTGAAATTTTTAAAATTCCCTTAAAATCTCCAGAAATAGAATCTTGTTTTAAATCTTGTGTAAGTCCTTCAAACATTCGAAACTGGACAAGATCAGCTTCACCAGAATAAACAATAGATAATCTATCACTCGAAATATGATCTTTCGTTTGCCCATTAATTGAGAAACAAGACCCAATTAGACCAATGATTAAAAAAATTTTTAGTAGGGTTTTCATTTGAATGCTTGAGGCTAACGGTCTCGGTTATCGCCAGTTGGCGGAGTAAGGGACGCGGATTTGTCGGCTTAGTACTGGTTTGTTGGTCAAATTAAATTAATTCTTTCTAAGGCTGCCGCTTATTGGCGATGAACCGTTGTTGTGCACTTTGCGTTATTAATAAATTTTGATATGTTTTTCTTTTATTACAATACATCCAAAATCTATTTTTACTTCAGGTTTGATATATTTTGAATTTAATTTCCAAACACCTAATTCTGGATATTCCAGAATCTCCATTTCTTTATATGTTGAATCAATTTTTACCAATGAATCTTTTTGCTTTTGTAGGAATTTTTTGGTGAACTCAACATCTTTCTCAAATTTAATTTTTTTGCCTTGCACCTGATATTTCCCAGTTATTTCATCTTGGCATGCACTTAATCCATACTTATATATAAACGTTCCGTTTTTATTTATTCTCATTTCTGAGAATCTTTCAAATTGGTTGTTTTTTGATCTATAAATTCCACTAGGATCAATATCATTTTTACCATTGAAAAGTAAAATTGTAAGTAATAAGAAAGTTGAAAAAAAATTCATCACTATGTTTTATCAATTTATCTAACTCAAGACATTGTTAGCATTGTGCACAACGGTCTCGGTTATCGCCAGTTGGCGGAGTTCGGGACGCGGATTTGTCGGCTTAGTATTGGTTCGTTGGTCAAGTTAATTATTTTCTTACTAACGGTGCCGCTTATTGGCGATGAACCGTTGTTGTAATGCGTTTTATTACTCACTCACTTTAGTGACAACTTCCTCCATTGTGTAGTGGACAAATCTTTTCCCTAACTCAGTAAGTTCATAAGATTTTGTAGTATCAAAGGCAGAAGTAAGCGTAGTAGACTTTGGACTTTTTCTAGACATTTTTCTAAAAGATCCATCATAATTAGTAGGACGGTATTGTCTGATAATTCCACCAGTACTTAGGTCTCTTATTAACAATTTATATAAATCCGCTTCCATTGAATCCTCCCTAGGATAAGAATCATTAAGATTACTCCATATCTCACCTCTAGTTATTCCTTCATTTTTATAAATTTCTCTTATTACTAGAAAATGAGTTTCATGATATGTTTTTATCCAATCAATAAACAATTGAACTAAATCATCAGTTATCATATTAATTGCGCCTGCATTCGTGAGTAATTTTCTTAGATATTCTTTCTTTTCAAACGTTTCTGCATTATCCCATTCTTTGAAACCTTTTCTTACTAATGCTAAATATTCCTCACTTTCAATTCTTTCCTGGATATCTTCGCCTGCTGAGTTTAATTTATCAACTATTTGATAAATAGTGTAATACAATTCATCTATTTTCTTTTTATGTTCTTCTAACCAAATTTTTTGTAATTCATTAATTTTTCCTTGTTCAAATTTCCGTGTAGTGCTGCACTTGCCGCTATTACACCTCCAACCCATGGGATACTTCCCAAAGCTGAAACTACAAATCTACCTGTTCTGGTTTTTTTGCCGTTTTCATCGATTTTAGCTAATTCTTCTTTAATTTTTTCAATCGATTCCTTTCGAAGTGAATTGTCCATTTATTTTATGTATAGGAAGTTATAATAATTACCTCTAGTCGACTTATATGCTTCTCCGACTTTTTGAAAACCAGTTCTATTAATTATTTTATTCATTCCAATATTTTCCTTTCTAACAGTAGAATAGATTCTGGATGTATGGTCATGAAGAATTTTTGTTATTAATGCACCATTTCCTTTTTTCTCAACTAAAGAAACTATCCATCCTAATTCGTATTTGTAATCATCAGGATCTAGTGTAGTTCCTGATTTTTTAAATACTTTATTTTTATAACTATCATGAGGAATTTTTAAAGCTCCAATAGCTTCAATTTCTTTAGTATTTGGATAAAATAAAAGAATTGGATTTTTATTCATTAAACCGTCAAAACTCTCTTCTGAAACTTCTCCTTTTGAAAGAACAATTTCTTTAAATCTATTTCTTTCTTCCTCGGAAAATTCTTTAGCTTCTTTAATTGAATAATTTATTTTCTCCATTTAAAAGTCAAATCTTGTATAAAATGCATTACAACGGTCTCGGTTATCGCCAGTTGGCGGAGTGTGGGACGTGGAATTGTCGACTTAGTATTGGTTTGTTGGTCAAGTTAATTATTTTCTTACTAACGGTGCCGCTTATTGGCGATGAACCGTTGTTGTAGTGCGTTATTCTTCTTCATCGAATTTTTGACCTGGATATCTTTTCTCATACAGATATTCGGCAGATTTCATAACAATTAATTTCTTTTCCTCATCTGTCAACTTCCAAACGGAATCGTCTTCAAATGAAATTTCACCTTTTAATGCTTGTTCGAAAAGCTTTTCGTCTCTTTCATATTCTTCAACAAGACTTTCTGCCATTTGACTCATGTAACGTAACCGAACTGGATCTTTAATTTCGTTATGCTCAATTAATGATTTTACACGTATTTCAGTATTTCGATGTTCTTTTAGAATAGTTTTAACGTACGTATCTATTGTCTCCACCGTACTTTTCGTATCCGAAGCTGACATTTCAGTCCATTCTAAAAGACTAGAAATATTTTCAACTTTTGAACTAATTGTGGATTCCATAAAATCAATTGTTGAAGAAACATTGTCAATATTTTCGACAAGATGTTTAGTAGCTTTTTTAAATTGTTTATTGAATTTTTTTGCTTCTTTGGTTAAATAAATTTCCAATATTTCATTTGGAGTTAGAACTGAATTTCTACCATCTTTTCTGATTTTATAAGTTCCACCGCTTGTACAATGAGGTTTTTGTATACCACTCGGAATTTCTAATCTAAAAATTGGTTTTTTATTTGTGTTTTCAATGATAATGGATAGTGAAATTGGAGGTATACATGCTAAGGCTTTTGACATGATTACAAGTCTTGATTTGTCTGAAGTATCGCAACCGTAGATTTCTCCAATTTGAGTTTTACCATTAGATTTTTCCTCAACACCAATTAGGATTATTCCACCATTTTCCGAATTTGCAAAAGCGACTAAATCTTCAGATTTCAAACCTTTTAGGTCTCTTTTGTAATCAACTGTTTCATTTTCTCCAAATTCCAAAAGTTTCTCCGTGCTTTTGGTTAATGTTTTAAATGTTTGTTTGATTTTCATATTTTGTGAATAATGCACTACAACGGTCTCGGTTATCGCCAGTTGGCGGAGTAAGGGACGCGGAGTTGTCGGCTTAATATTGGTTCGTTGGTTAAGTTAATTATTTTCTTACTAACGGTGCCGCTTATTGGCGATGAACCGTTGTTGTGTGCTTTACCGACTAAAGCAATATTTCTATGAAAGCTCTTGTAATAACACCATTTCTTTCTAGGTGGTGAACCTTAACTTTAATAGGGCCTTTCGCTTTATGAAATACTCTAGAATGAATCTTTTTGACGTAACCTAAAAATTTTTCGTCTTTAAATAATTTGACGGCATTCTTATCTTGTTCATTTTTCGGATCCAATACATATTTAAGTATATCGCCTTTTTCCAAAAAGTCGGATTCAATTTTTGTTCGGGTTAACCCAGCAATTTCTGAAATGAAGTTCAAACCTTTTTTGGGGTTGAAATCTGCTAAAAATTCAAAGTTATCTATGGGAAGTAGACCTTGAGTCATTGCAAGCATGTAATACTTATCAGTTTTCTTTTCTGGATCTATTCGCCAGAACTTATAAAACGATGATAGATCGTTTCTTTCAGATTTTACTAGTCGTTGGGATAGAATTTCAAGAACATTTTCTTTATAAACCTTCTCAGTATCTGGAAAGCCAGTATATGGTATGAAACCTTTATTTTCAGCTTCTTTAAGGTTTTCTTGAATATATTTAAATTTTGTGCCTTCTGAGGAATTTCTTTTAATTATAGCTACAGGAATTCTCCTAGATCCAGGTCCTTTACGCCAAATTAAAAAAATGTTCCCAACTCTTTTCATTACAATGCTCTCAGTTTATCAAGTCGCAAAGGTATCAATTTTGATATCAAATTTTTTCTATAATCTGATAATTTAAAATGTTCTAAACCCTCTGGAATATTGGAATCTATATTTTCAATTAGGTATTCTAATTTTTCTTCTGAAAAGTTCTCTTCAATCCTTTTCAAAATTTCTTCAAATAAACTTGGAAATTCTTTTTTCAATTCCATCATAAGATGGAAATGTTTTGGCTTTTTTTTGCCCTCGTGCCATCTAATCTCTGCTCTTCCACGTAACACATAACTCTCCATCATCTTTGGATCTTTAAGCATTTTGAGAATTCTATCTTTTTCCAATTCCCTTCCCAAGCAACAACCACTATCGTAGATTGGTGAAAAGCTATTTTTTATCAATGTACTTTGAGTACGGAGTAAGCTTTTATTAATCTTTTGTTTAGGGTTTTCTTTATGGACTAAATCTCTCGCAGCTTTTGCAAAATATCTTTTTAGCATTATCCCCCATTTTTTTAAAATGTTTGTGCTCGATTTTATATTCGTATTAAATTCCTCAATAGTTTCTTTGAATTTTGTTATAAAACCCCAATTTTCTTGATGTCTATCTGAGTTTCCAATAATAGCATCAAACATTAGCATTTCAATGATTCTAGGTTCAAATTCATTCAGCCCAAAATCATTTAAAGTTTCTCTGATGAAGTTAAATGTATATCTATATTCGTCTTTTTCTGGAAGATAGGTTGGATCAAACCCTCTTAAAAATTCAACCCCTTCGGATAATTTATTTTCCGTATGTTCTACCATAGATTTAGATAAGCATCCAATTTGTTGCTCATCATTTTTATCAAAGGCAATGTTGTAGTCTAAAAGCTCAAATTTTAGCCAACTACCTATTTTTGATGAGATAATTTCACTCCAAAATTCTGAAGGATATTTAAAAGTTCCATCATCTAATTCTTTGGATCCTTTAAAGAAATATTCCTTTTCATTCAGAGGATTAACATAAATGTTCTTAGCCCTTGTTCCACCAGTACCTGAATAAATTTTCTGGTTCCACTTAGTTATATCTGTAAAGGTTGGAATAAACTCCTCCATTAATAGTTTAAAATTTCTGTAAACTTACTTGAAATATGATTATGAGAAAAACAAGTTTCAAAATTGAAATATCCATTTGGAGGTATTGCACACAACGGTCTCGGTTATCGCCAGTTGGCGGAGTAGGGGACGCGGATTTGTCAGCTTAGTATTGGTTTGTTGGTCAAGTTAATTATTTTCTTACTAACGGTGCCGCTTATTGGCGATGAACCGTTGTTGTGCATTGTATTTTATTGCTCTCTTTTGATTGGAACATTGAATTCCGTTTTTGTTTCTTTTCCATTTATTTCAAAACGCAATTTTATATTTAGAGTGTCAGATTCCAAATAATTATCTGGAACATTTATCTCAGTTTTCGTTATTCCATTTTCTATTGTTAGAATTTTTATTCCAGCTCCAAAAATTGAAAGAGTATTTGGATCAATATTCTCTAATTTAAAATCTGTTCTAATTGGCTTGTTATAAGTCAAATAATCATTTCCATTTACAATTTTCAATTCTAAGCTACTTTCTCCTTTTTCAAATTTAAAATCTGAGAGACTTTTTTTTGATTTCGAACAAGAGTTCAAATTCAAAAATAGAAGTCCTAATAAAAATAGCTTTTTAATCATCTTTAGTTTCAACTTTTAAATTTCACTTTGAAGCTATATTTTTTATTGTCTATTTTATTACAGTATTTGAAAATTATCAATAGGACACTAGCAATAGAAGTAGAAATTTTCATTTAAAATATTATGCACAACGGTCTCGGTTATCGCCAGTTGGCGGAGTAAGGGACGTGGAGTTGTCGGCTTAGTAGTTTGTTGTTGGTCAAGTTAATTATTTTCTTTCTAACGCTGCCGTCTATTGGCGATGAACCGTTGTTGTAAACTGTAGCCTTTACGAATTATTCTTTTTTATTAAGCATTGGAGGTCTACCTTTTAGATGATTATCGATTACCTCATATTCATATTGACTAATGCGATTTCCTTTGTATTCTTTGTCTATTATTTCTCTTATTTGAGCAAAATATGTTTTTGGTGCGTGTCTAAAAATAATCCAGGTCTTTATTTCTTCCTGGCAACCTAAACTTTGTTTTGTTATCCAACCTTTGTTTTTGACAATTTCAATCAATCGCTGGGTGTTATAATTGTCAATTTCACTTTGTAACTGCCATATTGAATCTCTTTCTTTTTTGCTGGAATTAGATGGTTTACTTGCTAATTCTCTTGCTTTCGTCAAGATTCTATTTCGTTCTTCTGAGTTTAATTTTGAAAACTCATCTTGAGACAAATTATTTACTTCTTTTAATGAATCAAAAACTTTTTTAAAGGTAGCTGTTTGTAATCCTAATTGTTTTCTGTGCTTCTGGTCATTTTTAATCATTTCTGATAGTTCCTTGCACAAGTCTTTCTGATTATTTTCACTTGATTTTATGCTTAGAATTATTATCAAAAGGATTACAAATGATCTTATCATATTTTAGCTTTCAGAATTTCTAATTTATTAAAAAGTTTTATCGATCTTCTTCTTATCGAAATCACTGTGGCTATTGTTTACAACGGTCTCGGTTATCGCCAGTTGGCGGAGTGAGGGATGCGGATTTGTCGGCTTAGTATTGATTTGTTGGTCAAGTTAATTATTTTCTTACTAACGCTGCCGTCAATTGGCGATGAACCGTTGTTATGTGGCGTTTTTTTTAACTATAAAATATGTCAAAACTATAATTATAAATATTCCTGTTAGGAGTAATCCATATTCTATTAATCCTGAAACCAAAAAGATGAAAAATCCGTTGGTTCTAAAATCTTTAGCTTTTTCAATTAAAGAGGATAAATATTTAGAATTATGAAGAATGAAAAATGAGTAAATACAGATTAATCCTAATAAGTATAATCCGATAATTTTAAGTTTGTTCATTACAATTTATCTCTTTGACTTTGTCCAATCTTTCAAACCCACAACATCATCTCTAACTTCTTTAATCCACTTTTTGCCATATTGATCTGACAGATAATTGAAAATTATTTTGTTGTATTCTTCTATTAAATTTTGATCAGGACCTGTACAGCCATATTCGTAAAAATATATTTTATATTTCTCCTCAAACTGTGGGTCAGTAGCTATTATAACTGGCGCAACTCCTCCTTGTAGAAGCAAAAATGGAATTCCATTTTCTATATCTTGTTTCGCTAATTTTTTTACTTCTGATTTTTTAGCAAAGAATAATTTTGTTGGACCACTTGAATCAATTTGTTCGTCAGTTAAATTTCCAATTCTTGAAAAAACAATATCTTCTTGTCCATTTTCTTGTGCAAATGAAGAAAAATTAAATATTAAAGTCAGAATTATAATTACTTTTTTCATCGAATCATCATCTAAAAAAATGCCATATAACGTATATGAATAAGGCAAGTGCCTTTTAATAACCTAACTAATTAGAAATAAATAAACATTAACCGCTTAAAAACTGAAATATGAATATAAATAAATATATAAACTGGGGTGAACTTTGGGAAGAAGAGATATGCCTAGAAACTGCTAAAGATTACAACCCGTCTTTAATAGAAAAAATCGAACGTTTCCAAAACGATAAAGAAGTAGAATTAATTTTTGATGAATGCCATATTGATGATGATAGAATTTATATATTTTTTGGAGAAACGGGAGGTGAAAATGAAAGTGACACTCATGGGTGGAGTAGGGATTATTCTTTTGTTTTTGATAAAGACTTTATGTTATTAAGCTTGAATTATACTCAAGGATAAGCGGCAACGGATCACGTTATTGAAAACGAATCTTAGCATTTGCCTTATTCTTAGTTGTGTAGGCGAAGCCCGAATTTGTGCATTCGTGGCAGAAATAAGTATGAAGCTGAATTACGATCGTAGTAATAGGGATGCAGAATAAAACAAATTTGCAGTTTTGTAGAAACGCTAACACGTGGAATAAAAGTCAGAATAATGACTACAATATACAATCTACAAAATTGTACGACAACTAGTTATATCCACGGCAATATACATTTTTATTCGAGTATGTTCCGGGATAAGCGCGGGTTTGGTTCGCTTTTAGAACGATCCATCATCTCCTTGATGCTTACGTCCAGCGGACTCTTGATCCTCGAAAGATCCTTCTGGGTAACGTGTGTATATATCATGGTAGTCTCTGGCCTGGAATGTCCCAGCAATTCCTGAATATACCTCAGATCGATCCCGTTTTCCAGCATATGCGTGGCATAGCTATGCCGCAAGGTATGGGGCGTAACCCTTTTCTTTATCCTGGCCCGGCGGCAGGAATCTTTCAGAAAACTTCGCACCGCAGACGATGAATAAGGCTGCTCGTTCTGGCCTTCAGCAAAATATTTTTTCGGCGTATAGGTCTGCAAATAATTATAAAATAAGGGTAGAAAACTTTCTGCCAGCATCACATAACGGTCTTTCCTGCCTTTCGCCTGTCTTATCAGGATCTGCCGGCGATCCACATCAATATCTTCTAGCTTTAAGCTTAGCATTTCTCCAATTCTGAGTCCTGAAGCATAAATAAGAGCCAGGATACAGCGATGCTTTAAATTTCGAGTAGCACGTAACAGGTCTATCACTTCCTCCTTACTAAGAACACCGGGAAGATACCTGCTTTTATCTGGCCTTTTGAGCTTTGTCGTGTCGATGTCTTCCTGTTCGGTAAGTTCAAAATAATGTTTCAGCGCACTAATGCATTGCCGGTGGGAGCTTATCGAATACTTTTTCAATGCGATCTCATTCTCAACGAACCGGTCAACATCTGTCAGGGTGTAATGTTGTTTGAATTCATGGTATCTCAGGAATTTCTCAGTGAAATGCGTATAAGTTTCAACAGTACTTTCACTGTAGCGTTGCCCGTAAAGATATTTTCTAAAATCCAGGATTTCCGGTCTCTCGGTTTCGACTGAAATAAGTTCCGATTCTCCTTTTGGCAATCCGGAAATATTCAGATTAGAATAGTCTACAAAAAAGCCCTTGCCATTTAAATGCTTGAAAAGTCGGTCCAGGTTTAGCCTGCTTGCCTGTAAATAGAACGTTCCAAAAGTATTGCTCCACGAGATTCCTTCCAGCTTTTTTAAATGTTCTATTAACTCCCGGTCGTAACTAAAACCAATCCCAATTTGAGCTTTTTCGCGAAGCACGAACTCGTTAAGTGATAATTTATCCATCGATTTAAAATAAGGATTAAATATAACTGAAAAACAGATAGTTACGTGTTGTGTGGTTGAAAATTTTAAGCGGTCTAAATCGAATAAATTATTGAGTAAAAGGAGGTTATAACATTTTTTCAGAAAGAAAAAAGCTCGGGTTCTAAACGATCATTTCAAATATTCGATATCTATATTCTCATGGTGTTTATGCAAAACGATCTTTTCAATTTCATTATCAGGGTGGTAGATGCTCAGGCCGTAATTTGAATGCACCTCTGCGGGATCTGAAGTATCGGCTGATGGGGCAGCAAATCCCTTGAGGATACTTCTGCTGTTATTCAATTCAATAATATCCATATGCTTTGGAGTAAGTTCCACCTTGTTTCCCCAGAACGGTAAAAATCCATCAAGCCTGAAAGTCGTTATGGTAAAGCCTTTCTTTCCCTCAATATGCGGTTCTATTTTGATCGCGCGTTTCTCCTTATTCTCTTCGGAAAGCTTTTTTTCTTTATGATGCTGAATATGCCGCGAGGATTTAAAATATACATCTGAAATATCGAAGACAGATAAATGGTTTCCCGGTTCTTCAATTTTAATGCCTGCCGTTTCAAACATCGAGAACAGGACTTTCACCTCTTCCTTGCCCAGGTATCCGTCTGCATAGGCCATTTCATGTAGCATGATGCCCAGAGAATGCTTTTTAGGTTCGCTAAGGTCTTCAAGGATCGCATTAGCCTGTTTCATATGGAACTTGCGCGCTTCTTCCACAAATTCAGAATCAAAATCCAGTATTTTCATTAACTGTCCCAGGTATTCCATTTCACCCTTAGCGACTTTTTGATCTGCCAGGATCACCTTGTCTATTGCCTTTACAATCGCCAGTTTTTCCGCCAGGTTAAATTCCATAAAGTTTCATTTTTACTTTCCGGGAGCAGTCCGCGGAAAAGATTGATTTTGATTTCATTTTAAATATACTTAAAATCAGATCATTGCGAAGTTCGCTTCTGAATTTAATTTTTTGAAATTACCAGTAATTACCGAATGAGTTTGCTGCAAAAAAAAGATCCGGAAGCAATTAAGCCATCCGGATCTCCACTAATTTATTTCAATTGAAGTCTAGGCGAGCATGACCGCTTTTACATTTACAAACTCATGTAAACCGAAAGTTCCGTGCTCTCTTCCATAACCTGAATCTTTTACGCCACCAAACGGCATATTAGGTTTGGCCAGGCCAAAGGAATTAATGAATACCATTCCCGTGTCAAAATGATTTTTAGCGAGTTCCTTGGCTTTTTCTTCATCTTTAGAGAAGATACCTCCGCCAAGTCCAAACCTGCTGTCATTGGCGATGCGCATGGCATCCTCGTCATCTTTAGCTTTGATAAGCGAGGCCACAGGTCCAAAAAGTTCATCATCATAAGCCGGCATACCCGGTTTGAGATCGCCTAGTACGGTGGCAGGATAATAGTATCCGTCACCTTCAGGCATTTTTCCTCCACACAAGATCTTAGCTCCTTTTTTAACGCTCTCCTCAACCTGCTCATGCAGCTCTTCTCTCAGATCTTTTCGGGCCATTGGTCCAATATCACTGTCTTCTTTGGTAGGATCACCAGCCTTGATATTCGACATTTGCTTTACAAAAGCCTCCTTGAATTTATCGTACACTTTCTCTACCACCACGAATCTCTTCGCTGCCACACAGGTTTCCCCGTTATTATACAGTCTTCCTTTTACGCAGGTTTCTACCGCAAGCTCCAGGTCTGCATCTTCCAGCACCAGGTAAGCATCATTACTACCTAATTCCAGTACGGTTTTCTTAAGCGCCTCTCCGGCTTTTTTTCCAATGATCTTTCCGGCACCTGGGCTACCAGTTAAGGTCACTCCGCGAACAAGATCATTTTCAATAATGGCATCACTTTGATCATGAGAAATTAGCAGCACCTTGAAAAGGTGTTCTGGCAAGCCAGCTTCACGATATATCTTTTCCAGCATAAGTGCACTTCCGGTAACATTTTCAGCATGCTTAAGCAACACTCCGTTCCCGGCCATAAGGTTGGCGATAGAGTAGCGCACGACCTGATAGCTTGGGAAATTCCATGGCTGTATCCCATAAATAACACCAAGTGGAGAGTAGGTAATAAAGCCTTTTCCACCTTCGGGTAATTCTCTTTCTTCATCCTTCAAACTATCCGGGCCGTTTGCCGCGGTATAATCACAGATGCCACTGCAGAGCTCAAGCTCCTGTTTCCCCTGGCTAAGCAGTTTCCCCATTTCCTGGGTCATCAGCTGGGCAAGTTCATCTTTATGTTCATCGATCTTTTTACCTATTTTCTTGATGATCTCTGCACGTTCTTCCGCAGGTCTGGCCTTCCATTTTAAAAAGGCCTTATGGCAATCTTCGATGCCTTTGTTCATTTCCTCATCGGTCATTAGATCATAGGTCTTGATCGTTTTCCCGGTTGCAGGATTAATGGTTTTTAAATTTTTTTCGTCAGACATAATTCTTCTTTTAATTAGCAATATTTTGAAGATGAAAGTTACTTAGAAAAGAAGCTTTCTTGTAATAAGGCCTTGTTAACAAAGCGCTAGAATACGCCGGGTTTCACTAAAGTTTTAATAAATTTTGGACCGATTTTTAGATTACTGAAGATCTGGTAGCATTATGGCAATTTTTTCATGGTAATTTTCAGATTCATAGATGCTGAAAATAATGATCATCTGAAGCCTTCATAATTAATGCAGCTTCATCCTTCTCTTTATCTGCTTTTCCTTTCGGGATAGTTGCCAGTAAATGAGGTAGAGGAATCCTGGCGGAAAGATGAGAAGTAAAAATTTCAGGTCCAGTACCCGGTTCAGCAACATGGCCGTAAGCAGGGCAACACAGGAGATCAAACCACCAATGCCTTCATATTTGTATGCGATGATAAGACCAAGCATGCTTAAAACAGGAAATAGTATGAACGTTATTAAATCCCTGGGGTCTTGCAGGCCCTCGGCTAAAGGTCTTTCCGGTTCAATAAGGTGAGCCAGGAGGAAGAACAATACAAACCCAAGGATAAGACTACCCCAGATGCGGGCCATCCACAGTATACTTTTCCTTATATATTTTTGAGTGATCATGATTTCTAGATCTTATCTCCTCATTAAGCTACCTTAAATTTAACCATTATTAGGCTTAGTTCCTATGATTCACTAAAGAGATTAGCTTGAATGTCCTACCAGTCCGCTAGGGATAATTCTTAATAATTCTTCCTAATTTTACTCTCAAACCTCATCAATATGCGCAAGGAACTGGAAGAAGCTTATGGTTTTCTATTTGAAAAAGAGCTTCTTGACGAAATAGTTGAAAACGGAACCATCAAAACAGCTTCGGCAGGTGATAAGATCATCGAAATAGGAGAATACGTCACCGGCATGCCCCTGCTTATTAAAGGAGCCATAAAGATCCTGAGAGAAGATAATGATGGCGATGAACTGCTCTTATATTTCCTGGAACGTGGCGATACCTGTGCCATGACGCTGAGTTGTTGCCTTGGTGAAACAAAAAGCGAGATTCGTGCCGTTGCCGAAACCGATACTACCTTTATTATGATCCCTATTTCAAAAATGGAGGAGTGGACGGCGAAGTACAAGTCCTGGCGTAATTTCGTTTTTGAATCTTATCATTCCCGTCTTTCTGAAATGCTGGATGCCATAGACGCGATTGCCTTTTTAAATATGGATGAACGATTGATGCGTTACCTGCGGGATAAGGCCAAGATAAATCGCGATGAGACCATTCACAGTACCCACCAACAAATTGCTTACGATATGCATACTTCGAGGGTGGTTATCTCCAGATTACTGAAAAAACTGGAGTTGGATAAAAAGATTTCCCTGCAACGAAACCAGATAAAAGTAATAGATCTATAATTCACTCTGTAACTCATGTTACTGCATAGGCTGTTCTTTGACGGTACTTTTGCCCCGAATTAAATAAGAGAAATGGATATACTAGAAATACTGGGATACTTTGGAGCGCTTTTAATAGGGGTGGTATTAGGATTAATAGGTGGAGGAGGTTCCATTTTAACCGTTCCTGTACTGGTCTATATGATGGCCATAAATCCGGTCACCGCAACTGCTTATTCCCTTTTTATCGTGGGATCTTCATCTTTAATGGGTGCCGGTCGCAACCTGCAAAAAGGCCTGGTGGGATTTAAAACCGCGTTGATCTTTGCCATTCCAGCTGTGATCACCGTTTTTAGTACAAGAAAATTCCTTGTGCCGGCCTTGCCCGAAGAGTTATTTGAGGTAGGAGGTTTTATGGTCACCAGAGATATCGGGATCATGCTGTTCTTTGCCATACTTATGCTTTTCGCGTCTATCTCTATGATCTATGATAAAAAAGAATTACTGGAAAAGAAGCAGGAAAAGAAACCTGTCAATTTCTTTTTACTGGGTGCGTTAGGAATTCTTACGGGTCTAATTACCGGTATAGTTGGAGCAGGTGGCGGATTTATTATCATACCTATCCTGGTACTACTGGCAGGCCTGCCTATGAAAAAAGCGGTAGGGACTTCACTTTTAATAATCGCCATAAATTCCCTCCTTGGGTTCCTGGGAGACCTGGGACATCAGGAAATAGACTGGCCCTTCCTTCTTATTTTCACAGCTATTGCAATATCGGGCATCTTTCTCGGGGTTTACCTGAATAAATTTTTCGACGGAAAAAAGCTGAAGAAAGGTTTTGGCTGGTTCGTTTTACTTATGGGTATCTATATAATCTGGAGTGAATTATATTAATAATATGTTAAAACACACTGTTTTAGTTAAAGATTATAACAATTGTTAGAGGCTAATTCATTGATTTGATGTATTTTTACCTTTCCGAAAATTGAAATACTCCCAATAATCCCCCCACTTTTATTTACCACAATTTATCTGAAACCTGTTTTATGGTTTTTCAGAAAAATTGAAATGAGATAAACTTATAATGAGATTTATCCGGATGCCTGAACAATGTTTTTCAGGAGTTATGGTTTGGGGGGAAACAAGTGCACGTGTACTCCGCGTTGCAACCGATACAAAACCTTCTCCCTGACAGAAGTCCAGACTATTGGATTTCTATTAGAATGGTTATTCTGTTCAGGATCCGGGTATTTATTCTCAAACATATATCATCCCCGATACCCCGGTATCGGGGATTCTTTTTTTTAACCGTTCTCGAATTATTTTTTCCGGAAAGATGCTCCTTGTTCATTATTTCCGGCAACTTCTTAATACTAAGCTAAAATTTAAAATATTGCCGTTCATCCCTAAGGCCAGAGCCCTAATTTTGCTTAAATTTATTCGCCGAAAGAACAGAAGGATCCCGGGGCTTTTCCTGGGCTAATTCTCAAAAACTTCCCTTGATGGAAAATCTCGATTACGCCAGGCTTCAAATGGCATTTACCCTCGGCTTTCATATTATTTTTGCATGTATTGGTATGGTAATGCCTTTTTTTATGGTCGTGGCTCATAGAAAATGGCTGAATACGAAAAAGCCGGTATACCTTAAACTTACCAAAGCCTGGCAAAAAGGTGTGGCCATTTTTTTTGTTACCGGGGCTGTATCTGGAACCGCCCTTTCCTTTGAACTTGGAATGCTCTGGCCAGAATTCATGAAACACGCCGGCCCGGTTATCGGAATGCCCTTTTCACTGGAAGGTGCAGCCTTCTTTGTAGAGGCTATCGCCCTCGGATTTTACCTTTATGGCTGGAACAAACTACCGGAAACTTTTCACTGGATCACCGGGATCATCGTGGGTATATCTGGAGTGGCTTCCGGGATATTAGTGGTTTCAGCCAATGCCTGGATGAATTCCCCGGCAGGTTTTGATGTGGTGAATGGGGAATTCGTGAATATAGACCCGGTAGCTGCCTTTCTTAATGACGCCTGGTTTACCCAGGCCCTGCATATGACCCTGGCGGCCTTTGCCGCTACCGGTTTTGCTGTGGCGGGAATTCATGCTTTTCAGATCCTCAGGAACAATAGACCTGAACTTCATAAGGAAGCTTTTAAGATCGCTATATTCTTTGGGGCAGTAGCAGCTTTATTGCAACCTCTCAGTGGTGACCTTTCCGCAAAAGATGTCGCCGAAAGACAGCCGGTAAAACTTGCCGCGATGGAAGCGCATTATGAAACTAAGAAATCTGCTCCTTTGTATATAGGCGGAATCGTAGACGAAGAGAAAAAAGAGGTAAAGCATAAGATCGAAATACCCGGAGCTCTATCTTTTCTCGCTTTTGGAGATTTTGACGCTGAGGTGAAGGGACTGAATGATTTTCCGGAAGATGTTTTGCCACCGGTATCCATAGTACATTACGCATTTCAAACTATGGTGGGAATAGGAACTCTTATGATGATCGCAGGGCTTATATTCTTTATCAGTCTGAGGAAAAAAAGCTGGTTAGAGAACCGCAAATACTGGTGGCTCTTTACTTTGCTTAGTCCGCTGGGTTTTGTTGCGGTAGAAGCAGGATGGGTGGTGACAGAGGTTGGCCGGCAACCCTGGATAGTTTATAATATCATGAGAACCTCAGAAGCAGTAACGCCCATGCCTGGGATGAAATATAGCTTTTTTCTGTATGTCGCCGTCTATATTATCCTCGCGATCACAGTAACCTGGCTAATGAAAAGACAGATCAGAGTTCTTAATAATTCAATAGATTGATCATGCTGTACGTAGTTTTATTCTTTACTTTCTTTTCCCTCTTTTTATACGTGCTACTTGGAGGTGCCGATTTTGGAGCTGGAATAGTGGAGCTGTTCTCACCCAAAAAGGATCGCAAGCTCAATAGAGATACAATCTATAAAGTGATGGGGCCGGTTTGGGAAGCAAATCATATCTGGCTTATCATTCTTATAGTGATCCTCTGGATCGCTTTCCCGGTTTATTTCAACATTATCATTATTTACCTGCATATTCCGCTTACCCTTGTTCTATTGGGGATCACCATGCGCGGAGTCGCTTTTATCTTCAGGCATTATGATGCCGTGGTTGGTGAATCGCAGGTGTGGTATAATCGTATTTTCAGGATCTCGAGTTTGATCACTCCTATTTTCCTGGGAATGTGCTTCGGAACACTTATCAGCGGCGAGATCGTGATCACCGATGATTATTCTGAAGTTAGCTTCGTGGATATCTTTATGCGTCCATGGCTGAATTTATTCACTTTCCTTACCGGTCTATTCTATGCCGCCTTATGCGCTTTCCTGGCTTCAACCTTATTGATCGGGGAAACCTCTGGAGAGGTAAGGAAGATCTACAGTAAGAAATCTGCCTTCTATACGGTAGCCGTAGTAATTACAGGCGGTTTACTACTTTTCTACGGTTTTTTGAATAAAATGGTCTTTGTGCAGGATTTCCTGGCAAATGCCTATTCCCTTAGTGCCATAAGTCTTTCAGCTTTATTGTTGATCCCGCTTTGGAAAGCAATCAAGGAACAGCATAGTTTGCTTACCAGGTTTTATGCCGGGCTGCAGATATTACTGGTTTTATTCGCCGCGGTGCATACTCATTTCCCTAATTTGATCATCACTACTACCGGAGAGGTGAACATGATGGATGAGACAGCGCCAGATTCTGTGATCAGGGTTCTTGGTTATTCACTAATCATTGGAGGGGCGATAATTTTACCGGGCTTATTTCACCTTATGAAATCATTCAATATGATCAGGCTGCCTTCCCAGATTTCTAAAGAAGAGCAGGAATGATTGCTAAAAAAACCTAAAAACTAGCCTTATGCTTTGCCATGGTAGCTTTTTTGGCTAATTTCAACCTTGAAATCTAATTAAATCAATGCATATGAAATCTTCAATTCTAAAAGGACTATTTTTCAGTACTATTCTGCTTTTTATCGCCTGTGGTGAAAGTACAGATGTTGTGGAATCTGGAACATACCAGGGAACCGTTAAAGAAGTAGAGGCAGATAAGACCGAGATCTATGTCACTACAGACGATAACAAAACCCTTGAGCTTTATTTCACAGAAACTACAAGCCTTACCAGGAATGGTAGCGAAGTTGAATTTTCTGAGCTTGAAGAAGGCCAGAAAGTAGAAGTGGAAGTAGAGAAAAATGGAAAAAGATTAGATCCAATTTCAGTTAAAATAATGGAATAATAATGGATCAATTACCAGATTTTTGGCGGACAGAGGTGTTTCATCCTCTGTCCGTTCATTTTCCGATCGTTTTATTATTAATGGCCACCCTTTTTAAATTGATCGGCCTTTGGTCTTCCAAGATCACCTGGGACCATGGAGGCAGGTTTCTATTGATCCTGGGAGTATTAGGTGTGTGGGTCTCCATTTATACCGGGAATCTAGCCGATGGGATTGTTTCCAGGCAATTGTGTGATCCAACCGTTTTAAAAGAACATGAGAACTTTGCCTATACCACGGCCTGGATATTTACTGCGGCCCTGGCTATAGATATCTTGATGAGGTTCATAGATCTTATTAAAACAAAAATAGTCTCTATTGTCCTGGTAATCTTAATGATAGCTGGTTCAGGCAGCCTGGCCTATGTTGGGCATCTGGGAGCAGAACTTGTCTATCAACAGGCAGCCGGAGTTAATATTCCTTCAGAAGACTGTTCAGAATTCAATTAACCCATTTCCAATTATTCAAATATGAGTGGCATATTAAATAAGAATGGCCTTCAGAATTATTCTTAAATGAATTATCAGCGTAAGTTAAACCCTTAAATAAGGCTATTAATGCTGAAAAATTCTATTTTTAGGATCATAACTAAATAGGATTTTGACAAAATTTAAGGATAAAACGCTGCTCGTTACCGGTGGTGCCTCCGGTATTGGTTACCTCATGGCACAGCTCTCAATTGTAAAAGGTGCTTCAAATGTTATCATTTTAGATATCGATAAAGAAGCGCTTCGTAAAACCGAAGAAGATCTTGCATCGCCCACCTGTAACATTCTTGCTTTAAGAACAGACATTACTAACGAAGCGGATATAAGATCTGCTGTTTCAGCAATAGATTCAGCGGGATTAGAAGTGGATATTCTTATAAATAATGCCGGAGTGGTCACCGGAAAGAATTTTGCAGATCATAGCTTTGAGGATATAGACAGGAATATGACCGTGAACGCTATCGCACCCATGAAGCTCACTTCAGCATTACTTCCTGGTATGATCAAAAGAAAAAGCGGACATATCATCAATATTTCCTCTGCGGCCAGTATGTTATCTAACCCGAAAATGTCTGTCTATTGCGCTAGTAAATGGGCCATGACAGGATGGTCAGATTCCCTGCGTATCGAAATGGAAAAAAACAATACCGGCATACATGTGCTAACCGTAACCCCTTATTATATAGATACAGGAATGTTCGCAGGAGTGAAATCCCCCGTGGTTCCTATTCTCAAACCTAAAACCGTTGCAGAAAAGATCATTAAAGCCATCGAGAAAAATAAAATAATTCTAAGAACGCCCTGGATTATATACACCTTACCGTTGGTAAAAGGATTGCTTCCTATACGCATGCTAGACGTGGTGATAGGTAAGTTGTTCGGGATATATAGTACTATGGATGAATTTAAAGGAAGGAAACAATGACAAAACCTGAACTATCGCAATTACTTAGAAAGCAGAAGAGCGCTTTTAGAAATGCTCCTCCTTCCTTTGAAAACAGGATGGAAAGTCTCAAGAGGCTATCAGATATCGTGGAAGAAAATAAGGACAGGCTTATTGAGGCGGTGTATAAAGATTTTGGGTTGCGGGCCAGGGAAGAAACCCTTTTCCTTGAGATATTTCCCCTGCAGGACGAGATACGCCATGCCATGAAAAACTTTAGGAACTGGACCAAAAAAAGATCGGTGCCAGGTTCGTGGTTTCTTTTACCCAGTTCTGCTTATTTTCAATATCAGCCACTCGGTTCCGTAGGGATTATGGGCGCCTGGAATTACCAGGTACTCTTAACCTTAAGCCCTTTGGTTGATGCTATTGCAGCGGGCAATCACGCTATTTTGAAACCTTCAGAGATCGCCCCGGCCTCGGCAGAGGTGATCAAAGAGATCATAAATTCAAATTTCCCCAAAGAATATATTCATTGTGTTACCGGGGATGCCGAACTGGCGAAGGATTTTTCTTCCCTGCCATTCGATCATCTTTTCTTTACGGGTTCTACCCGGGTTGGAAAATTGATCATGGCTGCCGCAGCACCTAATCTAACACCGGTAACTCTCGAGCTAGGAGGTAAATCGCCTGCGATCATACATAGTTCGTATTCAGTGAAATTAGCTGCCAAACGTATCATGGCCGGTAAACTTTTCAATTGTGGGCAAACCTGTGTGGCACCAGATTATATCATCATGCCGGCAGCTTTGAATGCAGAATTTGAGACCCAGGCAAAAGCGGTGGTTGAGAAATTTTACCCAGATATCTCGAATAACGAGCAATATAGCCAGATCATTAACGAAGATCATTTTGATCGTCTTGAAGATCTTCTGAAGGATGCCCAGGAACAGGGCGCTAAGATCGTGGAGTTATCTTCACAAAAATCGTCAAAAGAAACAAAGCTTATGACGCCAAAGCTTGTTTTTAATGTTACCGAAAAAATGCAGATCATGCAGGAAGAGATCTTCGGGCCTATACTGCCTGTATTGAATTTAGATAGCATGGAAGAAGCGGTTTCCTATGTTAACGAAAATCCTAAGCCTCTGGCGCTTTATTATTTCGATGATAAAAAGAAAAGGATCAAATGGCTGCTAAGGCATACGATGTCTGGAGGTGTGCTTATTAATGATACCGTATATCACCTGGCGCAACATAACCTGCCTTTTGGTGGAGTAGGAGCCAGCGGAATGGGACATTATCATGGGTATGATGGTTTTAAGACCTTCTCTAAAAAACGACCCGTAATGCATCAGAGAAGTTTTGCAGCTTCAGATTTTCTGCATCCGCCATTTACAGATGCTAAAAAGAAGCTTATAAAGTTCATGGGCAGCATCACGAAAGTTTGATCTAAGCTCTGAAATTTGAGAGGATTTAATTCTCCATTGTCTAAATTTGAAAAAACAGCAAGCACAGTTCTATGTCCCTTAAAGAAAAGATCATTAATGGTTTTAAGCATATCGCCTACCACGGCGAAAATTTTTCAGCTCAGGAAATGATCCAGAGATCTGCCGAATTTTACCAGGAATTGGATAAACGTAGGACTGTGCGGCATTTTTCAGATAAAGAAGTGCCTGTGGAGGTTATTGAGAATATTATCAGGGCTGCGGGAACAGCGCCATCTGGAGCCCACAAACAGCCCTGGAAATTCTGTGCCGTATCCAGTTCAGAATTAAAATCCAGCATTAGAGAAGCTGCAGAAAAAGAAGAACAGGAAAATTATAATAACAGGATGAGCGAGCGCTGGTTGAAAGACCTTGCTCCCTTGGGCACAGACACCAACAAGGAGTTCCTGGAGATTGCACCATGGCTCATAGTGGTTTTTAAAGAAGCCTACGAGCTTGGTGAGAACGGTGAAAAGCATAATAATTATTATGTGAATGAATCTGTAGGTATCGCCTGCGGTATGCTTATTTCAGCAATACATAACGCGGGGTTGGTAACGCTCACGCATACTCCAAGCCCCATGAATTTTTTAGCTGATCTTTTAGAACGGCCTAAGAATGAAAGAGCTTTTCTGTTATTACCAGTAGGATATGCTGCAGATAATGCTTTCGTTCCCGATATACAAAGAAAATCTCTGGAAGAGATCGGTGTTTTTTATAATGAATAACGCCAGTCCCTGTAGGGTGAGACCGGCGTTAAAATCATCATGAAAACTTTGTGTTCGGGCAAAAAAATCTAAACCATCTTTATCGGGGCGCAAGTTATAGTTTAAACCAAAAATACTTTGTAACATTTGTTACATAGACACTTATAAAATATTGAATGCCAAAGCTTTTGATCAGGAGAAATTCGGAATGGGCCAATAAAATGAGGTCTTTTGAACTATATTTAAATGGAAGAAAATTTGCTGAAATAAATGACAGGCAGGTTTTATCTTATACTCTCCCCGAGGGTAAATACCAGTTAGTGGCCAGAATTGATTGGTGCGGCAGTAAACCGGTCGATTTTGAAATAAAAGAAGGGGAAGAAAAGCGGATCGAGATAAGGGGATTTATCTACTCTAAATACCTGCTACCCATAGCAGTCTTTATCGGGCTCCTGTATTTCGCGATCTATTTAAAATTCGATATTAATAGCCTGTTCCTGGCTACGGTCATGATGTTCCTTTTCGGATATATCTTCTATTTCATGAGCTTTGGCCGTAACCAGTATCTTAGGCTATTAGAAAAATAAGCTCTTTTCTATCTATGCAGGCACCTCGGCTCGCTCATCGATCAGGCTTTCATTTTTCAGATCTTCCCAGAATTCCGCAGGGATCTTAACATCAAACGCCTTTGCATTTTCTTTTACCTGTTCTGGCTTGCTTGCTCCTGCAAGAACAGTATTAACGATCTTTGGGGCGAAAGAAAACTGAATTGAAGCAGTACTAAGATCTACTTTATGTTTTTTCGCGATCTCCTTGATCTTATTCAGTTTCTGAACCTTCTCTTCGGGCATATCTCCTGAATAATTATAACGATCTTTTCCTGAAAGCAATCCGGCATTAAAAGGTGCCGCAGCGATCAATCCAACCTTATGCTTTTCTATGACCGGGAATAACCTGTCCAGCGAATCTTTATGATGCACCATGGAATATTGGATGGCGGAAAGGAATAGATCTGGATCTGCATCGGTCTCTTCCAGGGTTTTGATGATGGGTTCAATGGTATTTACTCCAAGTCCCCAGCCTTTGATGATGCCTTCCTCTCTCATTTTGGTAAGCTCTGGCATAGCACCCTTTCTGGCAACCTCAAAATGATCCAGCCAGTCTGTGCCTTCTTCATATTCATCATTATGGTCTGGCGACAGGTCATGGATAAATACATAATCTATGCTTTCCACTCCTAAACGCTGCAGGCTGTCTTCTATGGATCTTCTTACTGCACTTGCCGAATAATCGTACTTATAATCAAAAGGAGCCGGCTCATTCCACATGGTTTCCGGAGTGTTACTGGTAGCGCTTAAAACGCGGCCCACTTTGGTAGAAAGGATATAATCTTCCCTTTTTTTATTATGTAAAAAATGGCCAAAGCGCCTTTCACTTAATCCTAAACCATACCATGGTGAAGTATCATAATACCTTACCCCGGCTTCCCAGGCCGCTTCCAGCGTTTGTTCGGCTTCCTTGTCTGTCATTACTTTAAAACCATTCCCAATGGCAACCCCACCAAGACCTAGTTTTTCTTTTAAAACTTCTTTACTCATAACTTTGATTTTTTTGGTAGCTTAAATTTAATAAGAATCGCAGGGGAGACGATTCCATTTAACGCATTCTAACATATAAGGTTTTAGGGTGTTAATGCTTTTGTAAATAACTGTAACAAAAGTTACTTCCTTAACCTTCCTATATTTATATTTTTGTGCCAGAATAAAAAAGATTGGAAAAGTATATAGACATAATTCAGAATTCCTTTACGGGGTATTTCAATTATCTGGTGAATGAAATAACTCATCCAACATGGAATAGTTATTTCTACTGGTTAATTGGTCTGTCACTTTTAGTATGGTCTTTAGAGATCTTGATTCCATGGAGAAAAGATCAGAAGGTCTTTAGAAAAGGATTCTGGCTGGACAGTTTTTATATACTTTTTAATTTTTTCCTTTTTTCGCTTATAGGTTATAATGCCCTGAGCAATGTTGGAGTGGAGCTTTTCAATGATTTCCTTGGTCTTTTTGGTATTGAAAATATCGTGGCCATAGAATTTGGGAATTTACCCGCCTGGAGCCAGTTGATCATCATGTTCGTGATCGCCGATTTTATACAGTGGAATGTGCACCGGCAATTACACAGGAGACCTTGGCTATGGGAATTCCATAAGATCCACCATAGCGTGAAAGAAATGGGGTTTGCCGCACAGTTCAGGTTTCATTTTATGGAAACCATCATTTATAAGACGGTGCAGTATATACCCCTGGCCATGATAGGTTTCGGTATAAAGGAATTTTTCGTGGTGCATATGTTCGCGGTCTTTATAGGTCACCTTAATCATGCGAACCTGGGATGGAATTATGGCCCTTTAGGTTATATTTTCAATAACCCGAAAATGCACATCTGGCATCATTCTAAAGAATTGCCAGAAGACAGACCCTACGGAATGAATTATGGCCTAAGCCTTAGTATTTGGGATTATATCTTTGGTACGGCATATATTCCTGAAAGCGGAAAGAAAATAGAACTTGGTTTCAGTGGAGATGAAGATTTCCCGGAAGATTTCGGACATCAGACCCTGTTTCCATTCAAAAGAAATAAAGTAAGAACCAAACATTTATAAAAATCGAATAAAATGACCATAAAACAATTTAAAGATGATCCGTTAGCGCATTTTTCTTACGCTATTGTGAGCAATGGAGAAATGGCTCTTGTAGACCCTTCCAGGAACCCAATGGAATATTACAGGTATGCAGAAGAGCAAAATGCCAGAATTGTAGCGGTTTTTGAAACTCATCCTCACGCAGATTTTGTGAGTAGCCATATGCAAATTCATGAACAAACCGGAGCCACTATTTACGTAAGTGAATTGCTGGGAGCAGATTACCCTCACAAAACCTTTGATGATGGTGATACCCTAAAGATGGGAGATACCAACTTTAGTGCTATCAACACGCCTGGACACTCTCCAGACAGTATCACTATCGTGGCGAAAGAAGGTGATAAAACGGCTCTATTTACTGGGGACACCCTTTTTATCGGTAACGTTGGAAGACCAGACCTTAGGGAGAAAGCAGGAAATATGAAAGCGAAGCGAGTAGATCTTGCCAAGCAGATGTATAACACCATTAAGAATAAGTTCAACGATCTTCCAGATGATGCGCTAGTATACCCGGCACACGGAGCAGGCTCTTTATGCGGAAAGAACATGAGCGACGCTTCTTCCAGTACTTTAGGAAATGAGCGCCAGGGGAACTGGGCTTTTAAAGAACAGACCGAAGATGAATTCGTGGAGGAGATCCTGAAAGATCAGCCATTTATTCCGCATTATTTTGGTTTCAACGTAGACGTGAATAAAACCGGACCTGAAAATGTTCAGCGTACCAAATGGGCTAATAAACTGAAATTATATGTTGAAGAGGTTGAAGACGGAATCACCATTGTAGATACCAGAAGCGGAGAAGCATTTAAAGATGGGCATCTTCATGGTAGTATCAATATCATGGCGCGTTCAGAAAAGGATAAATATGAAACCTGGCTGGGAGCGATCATTAAGCCTGAAGAAGAATTTTACCTGGTGATAGAAAGTATAGACAACCTTGAAGAGATGCTGGAAAGAACGGCCAAGATCGGTTACGAAAAGCAGGTGAAAGCTGTAATCACTTTAAGTGATAAGGTATCTGAAAAATCAGATCAGCTAGATCTTGAAGATTTCAAGAATAATAAGGATAACTACACTATTGTAGATATTAGGAATAACAGCGAGGTGGCTGATGGTAAGATCTTTGAAGATGCTATCGCAGTACCACTTAACGAACTTAGAGAGAATACTACCGAGATCCCATCGCATAAACCGGTGGTGGTTCATTGTGCCGGTGGATACAGGTCTGCGGCAGGTAGCAGCATCCTCGATGCAAGATTTGAAAATACTAAGGTCTACGATCTAAGCGATGCAATCAATGATTTCAAATAATCAAGTCGACAAACAATTGCATTAACCCGGGATTTACTCCCGGGTTTTTTTATGTCTTCGCGAGTGCCAGAAAGACCCGAAACAAGTTCAGGGTGACGCAAGCATTCATATTTAGTTGTCTTCGCGATCCCGATTCATCGGGAGAAGCGATCTCATCTTGTTTTGTTGAAACTATTCTGAGACTGCTTCGGTCGCTGCTCTTCCTCGCAGAGACGAGTTGAATGTCTTCGTATTAATTGGAGTTTCAGCATCTAAAGCGATAGACCCTGAAATAAATTTAGGGTGACGCACGCATTAATTTTAGTTGTCATCGCGATTGTAGCGAAGCGATCTCTTTGTTAGTGCCAATTCCACATGAGACTGCTTCGGTCGTTGCACTCCCTCGCAGAGACGTTGTGCTTGTCATTGCAAGTGTAACGAAGCGATCTAAGTTTAAATGGAATTTCGTCATGCTGTCCCAAAGTATTGGGAGTTTCAGCATCTCAGAAAGATAGACGCGTAAAACAAATCAGTTTGCCTCGAGGCCACTCATTTCTGAAAAATCCTAATCAAAACCGCACATTATACCATCACGATAATGGAAAAATCATAATATTTCGCAATATTTTGAGATTTCTGCAACACTTCAAGACCCTTAATTTTTCTATATTTACGCTCCAAGGTCAAAAATAACAACACATAAACCTCTTTATGGATAAGAATTACAAGGTTAAGGTGAACGATTCTATGGAATTTGATTTTTCCGAAGAAGAGATCAGAGCACTGGATACCCAAAAAACTTCAGAGAGAAATTATCATCTTCTAAGAGATAACCGCTCTTTCACCGCAGAGATCTTCAAACCAGATTTTTTAAACAGGACTTACGAGATAAAGATCAATTCGAATATCTATACAGTTAAGATCAATAATGATCTGGACCAGTTGATAGACGAAATGGGTCTTTCTTTAGGAAGCTCACAACAGGTAAATGATATCAAGGCTCCAATGCCGGGTCTTATCCTGGAAGTGAACGTGAAAGAAGGCGATGAGGTGAAAGAAGGAGATTACCTGCTGGTACTTGAAGCCATGAAAATGGAAAATACTTTAACGGCTCCCAGAGACGGAGTGGTGAAATCTGTTACCGTAAGCAAAAGTGATACGGTAGAGAAGAACCAGTTACTCATTGAAATGGAGTAACCGGAACCAGAAAATTAGAATTACTTAATTAATGAGAAGTCACCTCGAGCGCAGTCGAGAGGTCTTATTAAAAAAAGAATATGAAAAAAATATTAGTAGCCAACAGGGGAGAGATCGCACTTAGGGTAATGAAGACCATAAAACGGATGGGAATCGATACCGTTGCGGTTTATTCTACAGCAGACAGAAATGCACCCCACGTGAAATTTGCAGATGAAGCTGTTTGTATTGGAGAGGCACCATCCAGTGAATCTTACCTGAAAGGCGATAAAATTATAGAAGTAGCTAAACAACTAAATGTCGATGGGATTCACCCTGGATATGGTTTTTTGAGTGAGAATGCCAACTTCGCAGAATCGGTTGAGAAAAATGGCATTACCTGGATCGGTCCGGGATCCAAGGCCATTAAGATCATGGGAAGTAAACTCGCGGCGAAAGATGCGGTGAAAAAATACGATATCCCAATGGTTCCTGGAATCGATGAAGCGATCACCGATACCGAAAAGGCAAAACAAATTGCTAATGACATCGGTTTTCCTATCCTAATCAAGGCTTCTGCCGGTGGAGGAGGAAAAGGAATGCGTATCGTGGAAAGAGAGAAGGATCTGGAAGACCAGATGAAACGCGCTATTTCTGAAGCAGAATCTGCCTTTGGTGATGGCTCTGTTTTTATAGAGAAATATGTATCCTCACCACGCCATATCGAAATTCAGGTGCTGGCCGATACTCATGGCAATTATTTGCATTTATTCGAAAGGGAATGTAGTATACAGCGTAGACACCAGAAGGTTGTGGAAGAAGCCCCTTCGGTTGTACTTGATGATGCTTTGAGAAAGGAAATGGGTGAGGCAGCGGTGAAAGTAGCCAAGGCATGTGACTATGTAGGAGCGGGAACTGTTGAATTTCTTTTCGATGAAAACAGGAATTTCTATTTCCTGGAAATGAACACCAGGCTTCAGGTAGAACATCCGGTGACAGAATATATTACCGGGGTAGACCTCGTAGAACAACAGATCCTGGTTGCCAGGGGTGAAAAAATTCAGTTTTCCCAGGATGATCTCAAAATTATAGGTCATGCCATGGAACTAAGGGTATATGCTGAAGATCCGCTGGAAGATTTTATGCCGAGTACGGGAACCCTCGAAAAATACCAGGTTCCGGCAGGAGAGGGCATCAGGCTTGATAATGGATTTGAGGAAGGAATGGAAGTTCCTATCTATTATGATCCAATGCTGGCCAAACTGATCACCTACGGTAAGACCAGGGAAGAAGCTATACAGATGATGATCAAGGCCATAGATCACTATATTGTAGAAGGAGTAAGCACTACTTTGCCTTTCGGGAAATTTGTGTTTCAGCATGATGCCTTTAGAAGCGGAAATTTTGATACGCACTTTGTGAAGAAATACTATTCTCCGGAAGCCTTGAAAGAAGAGACCGAAGAAGAAGCAAAACTTGCAGCATTAATGGCCTTAAAGCAGTATTTGACCGATAAGGAGCAACTAAGATTACCACACAACTAAAATTCAGAATTCAGAGATGAGTCAGAACCTCGATAAATTAAAAGAAAAGATCGCTGAAGCCCATAAAGGTGGAGGTGATAAAAGAATTGCCAAACAACACGAAAAGAAAAAGTTGACCGCTCGTGAGCGGGTGAATTACCTTTTAGATGAGAATTCTTTTGAAGAAATAGGGATTTTAGTAACCCATCGTACTACCGATTTCGGAATGGATAAACAAAAGTTCTATGGTGACGGAGTGGTTACCGGATACGGAACTATCCACGGCCGTCTGGTTTATGTCTTTGCTCAGGACTTCACTGTTTTTGGTGGGTCTCTTTCAGAAACTCACGCGGAAAAGATCTGTAAGATCATGGATATGGCCGTTAAGGTTGGAGCACCAATTATTGGATTGAATGATTCCGGGGGTGCGCGTATTCAGGAAGGTGTAAAATCTTTAGGTGGTTATGCAGATATTTTTCACCGAAATGTAAAGGCTTCAGGAGTGGTTCCGCAGATATCTGCGATCATGGGACCTTGTGCCGGTGGAGCGGTTTACTCGCCAGCGATGACCGATTTTACCCTGATGGTAGAGGATACCTCATATATGTTCGTAACCGGACCAAACGTGGTAAAGACCGTAACTAATGAAGAGGTTACTTCAGAAGAGCTTGGAGGTGCAAGCACGCACTCAACCAAATCTGGGGTTACTCACATTACGGCAGCAAATGATATCATTTGTCTTGAGAATATCAAGCAGTTGATTAGCTATATGCCTCAGAATAACAAGAAAGCACCAGAAAAACTTGAGTTTGAACTGGGAGATGAGCATCGTGAAGTTCTGGAAAATATAGTTCCCGATAGTTCCAATAAACCTTATGACATGCATGAGGTAATCAAGGGAATTATCGATGAGGATTCTTTCTTTGAGATTCATAAAGATTATGCCGATAATATTATCGTCGGATTTTCAAGAATTGGTGGTAGAAGTGTTGGTGTGATCGCCAACCAGCCCATGAGCCTGGCCGGAGTTCTGGATGTTGATTCATCTAAGAAGGCTGCCAGATTCACGCGCTTCTGTGACTGCTTCAATATTCCGCTATTAGTACTGGTAGATGTGCCTGGTTTCTTACCGGGAACAGATCAGGAATGGAACGGGATCATTTTACATGGGGCTAAGCTGCTTTACGCCCTTAGTGAGGCCACGGTGCCAAAAGTTACTGTTATCACCAGAAAAGCCTATGGAGGGGCTTATGATGTGATGAATTCCAAACATATCGGGGCAGATTTCAACTTCGCCTGGCCTACGGCAGAAATTGCAGTAATGGGAGCTAAAGGAGCATCTGAGATCATTTTTAGAAAGGAAATTTCTGAAGCTGAAGATCCAGAGAAGAAACTGGCCGAAAAAGAAGCGGAATATGCAGAGAAGTTTGCGACTCCTTTTGAGGCCGCACAGCGTGGCTTTATCGATGAGGTTATCATGCCGAAAGATACCCGTAGAAAACTGATCAAGGCTTTTAGTGCCCTTGAGACCAAACAGGTTTTAAGACCAAATAGAAAACACGGGAATATCCCGCTATAATTCAAAAGGCCGAAAGAGATTTCGGCCTTTTGTTTTAGTTCAGGATGTTCTCAAGACAATACCCTGAAACAAGTTCAGGGTGACGTGAAAATTAGTTTATGTTGTCATTGCGAGTGTAGCGAAGCAATCTTAAATACTTTGCAGAAGGCATTATGAGACTGCTTCGGTCGTTTTACTTCCTAGCAGAGACCCTTTGATTGTCATTGCTAGCCCGAGTACTTGGAGAAACAATCTCAGCTTGAAATGTTCGCCATGCTGTCCTGAAGGATCGGGATTTTCAGCATCTCTAACCTAAGACCCTGAAACGAGTTTAGGGTGATGTAAATTTTTATTTTAGTTGTCATTGCGAGTGTAGCGAAGCAATCTTAAGAACTTTGCAGATAGTATCATGAGACTGCTTCGGTCGTTTTACTTCCTCGCAGAGACCCTTTTATTGTCTTTGCGATCTCGACGCTTCGGGAGAAACAATCTCAATGTAAAAATAACTCCTATAAACAAACTTGATAGATTTTCATAATTTGTGAGGTTCAATAATAGCTTATGAAATTCAATAAAATAGTCTGTGTAGATCAAACCAAATTAAATAAGCAAGCGATCTCCGAATTGCAAAATTATAGCAGGAAAGAGGTTGAGGTGTATACAGATTATCCTGAAACCAAAGAAGAGATCATTCAGAGAATAGGGGATGCCGAAGCCGTGATTGTTTCGTGGCATACCCAATTAGATGAGGAGATTATAGAGGCTTGCCCTGAGATCAAATATATAGGAATGGCCTGTAGCCTTTATGATAATGAATCGGCTAACGTGGCGGTAAAGTTTGCCCGGAAAAATGGAATCACCGTTACAGGTATCAAAGATTATGGAGACCCCGGAGTAGCAGAATTCATTATTTCTGAACTTATCCAGTTATTGAATGGCTACAGCGGGAAACAATGGAAAGAACTCCCCCAGGAACTAACCAGTCTCAAAATAGGAATTATAGGTTTTGGAGTGACCGGCCAATTACTGGCAAAATGCCTTTTGCCTTTTGAAGCTGATCTTTATTATTATAGTCGGAGCAAAAAAGAGGACTGGAGTGATCGTGGAGTGAAGTATCTCGAACTCGCAGAATTACTGAAAACCTGTGATGTAATTTCAATCCACCTTCCTAAAAATACAGAAATATTACAAGCTTCAGAATTTGAAGTTATGGGAAATGGCAAGATCCTTATCAATACCTCCTTAGGTCTGCCTTTTGATGAAAAAGCTTTTCAAGATTGGATAAATAACGAGGGTAATTTCGCAATCTTTGATGGAGACGCCAGGAATGAACTTTCTTCAAAAACATTGGAATATGAAAATGTTATCGCCCATGATAACAGCGCTGGCTGGTCTGCCCAGACCCTGGAAAGGCTTTCCAGTAAAGTAGTGGAACACCTGAAGGAATATTGCCAGAAGAATTAGTTTGTAACTATTGTTACTGTTTTCCGACTCTTGTTATTGTTAATTTGCACCTGAAAAAAAAGTTATGGATTATATATTACAACCATGGCCCTGGTATGTTGCCGGGCCTCTTATAGCCCTGATCATGTTCCTCCTAATTTTTATGGGGAAACAATTCGGGATGTCGTCCAATTTGAGAACGCTATGCACCATGTGTGGAGCAGACAGCAAAGCGAGTTTTTTCGACTTTAACTGGCGTGCTCAAAAATGGAATCTCACCGTGATCATCGGGGCTGCGATTGGCGGATTTATCGCCATGAATTTTTTAACTCCAGATGCTGCCGTTAATATCAATCCAGAAACGGTCTCGACCTTACAAGGTCTTGGTTTTGATAGTGCAGGTGGAGCATATCTGCCAGATGAACTATATAGCCTCGAAGCGCTCACTAACTGGAAATCTCTAAGTATTTTAATTATCGGAGGTATAATGATTGGCTTTGGAGCAAGATGGGCAGGAGGGTGTACTTCCGGACACGCGATTTCTGGATTAAGTAATTTACAATTGCCTTCACTTATTGCCGTTGTTGGATTTTTCATCGGCGGACTGGTGATGGTACATTTATTATTCCCTTTAATATTTTAGAAAATGAGAGTAGTAGCATATTTATTTATAGGTATATTTTTCGGAATCGTGATGTTCAAATCTGAAGCCGCTTCATGGTTCAGGATCTACGAAATGTTCCAGTTCCAGGCTTTCCATATGTATGGTATCATTGGTTCAGCCCTGGTGCTAGGAGTATTGGGAATACAATGGATCAAAAAGACCAAGGCAAAAGATTTTAATGGAGAAGAGATCCAGTTCATCCCCAAGAATAAAAGTTTTAGCAGATATATGTTTGGTGGAATTATCTTTGGATTGGGTTGGGCGCTTGCCGGAGCCTGCCCGGGACCAATTTATACCCTGATAGGGGCCGGTTATGTTTCGGTCATCGTGGTTTTCCTTGCAGCCATATTCGGAACTTTCCTTTATGGTTTATTAAGAGATAAATTACCACACTAAAAAATAAAAACGGTTAGAAAGTAAAACTCTCTAACCGTTTTTTGATTTTAATTGCATCTATTACTGAACTTTTTCAGCTTTTAAATATAGTTCCTGTGCCTGTATTTTCTCGATCATGTCTTTACCCTTATCTGCCGCAGCTTTCCAGCCTGCAGAATCATGGATCTTATCGTAGGTAGCCGAATCTGGCCACACGCCTTCCATGAAATATTTATAGTCATTATTTTCAGAAGTGATCTTATATAAATGATAGCCGGCACCGGGATAACCTTCGTCAGCAATAGCTTGGTTCATTTCTTTTAGAAAATCGTTGAGCTGCTTTTCAGACATGCCCGCGGGCAGGTCGAATAAATGTAAGCTCTTTTTACCCGCAACATTTCCTTTATTCTTCAATTCAATTTGTATGACTTCAAAAGGATCGTTCCCAGCATTCTTTGGCTGGTGTTTAGCTTGTTCAGTCCAGATAACATCGCCCTTTTTCATGACCATGTCCATAGACTCTCCGCTTTCGGTTTTCATTTTGCCTTTAGTGTCAGACATGAATACCACCACTCCTTCCGGATGAGTATGCATTACAGATTCCTCACCGGGATCATAATTGATGCGTAGCACTCTAACTTTGTCATTGTCCACGACCACCTTATAATGTTCCGGATCTACTCTCGCAGCATCCTGGGCTAAAAGATTAAGTAAGGGGATGAGGAGGAAAATTATTCCCAGTCCCGATTTTAATATATTATTTGTTTTCATTTTAATATTGTGATTAATTAATATTATTGTATTCTGATGCCAGTCTATTAGAACAGAAACATCAGGATTCACTGAATTTATTCAGGGGTTCGCTTACCGGCTTAAAGTAAAGACCCAATTCTTTTTGAGCGAGCTCATTACTGTAAACAGTACGAGGTTCGGCTTTAGGATCTTCCCTGTTAAGCATTCTGGAAATATCTGAAACTCTCCAGCTTTCACTGGTGAGCAGATAGTTCTTAGCGTGAATACCTTTCTTTGTAGCAGCCCTGTAAACACCCTCAGCGACATCTTCCACGTCTACCAGAGCGAATTCCACATCCTCATCGAAAAGAGTCTGCATAAATGGATCTGGTGCCGTTTTAGCCTTTATAAGATGCTGTAATCCTACCGAAGTAGAATCTTCACGGTTAGAAAGTGACTTCCCGATTACCGTAACCGGTGATACCGTGGTTATTTCAGTATCTATATAAGGATTATTTTTTATAAACTTTCTTACCGTTTGATCGGCATAATACTTAGCCTGGGCATAAGGTATATTGGCCTCGTCCAGGAAAGGTTCATCTTCCTCGGTATATAAATGATCAGGATCCCTGCCCGTAACCGGATATGGAAAAGAGGTGTTGAATGCCGCAACAGATGCGACGAACACGATTTTTTCCAGGTCCTTATTCTCGGTGACTATCTTGAGAAAATTCTCCGTTCCGTTTATAGTTGGGTGAAAAAGATCTCTTTTGGGATCTTCAACTCCAAGTTTAAAAGGAGTACCGCAATGGATGATAATATCACAACCCCGGGAAAAGCTTCTCAATGAATCTATATCCTGAACATTAAGGTCTTTTATAGACAGATTATCTTCATTGCCCAGTTCAAAGAGGTGTTCGTATTTATCACTTCTTGAAATGTTGGTGACAGATACCTTTACCTTATGACCTTCATCAAGAAACTTTTTGGTTATATAACTTCCAATAAATCCGGCACCTCCGGTAATTCCTATACTTTTCATATATGATATTTTACTATTCGCTACCCTGTATGGAATCCTGTTTTGCCGCCTGCATTTCCTGCATTGCGGCCATCATGATGCCGCCGTCCCAGTAACCGTGTTCCTCAACAATCTTCCCGTCAACGAATCTTGCGGTTAAATGAACAGGTATGGTAACTTCCTGGCTGTTTTCAGCGATAGTACCTTTCCAGGTTCCCCAGTAATTTACCCAGGTATTTTTATCATCGGTAAGAACCATTTCATATTCATCATCTTCATCTACAAAACCATAAGCAGATAATGAGCTTATGTTTTCTTTATGTTTGTCTACCTGTTGTTTTGAGCCTACGCTTTCCTTGCTGTTATGATAGATCTTAGCGGTATCTGCGTAGTGTTTCTGGTATGCCTCCCAGTTAGCGTCCTCATAATCCTGAATTGCCGCTTTTAACGTATTGATCTCTTTAGAGTCCTGGGTATATCTAACTTCTTCTTTCTTCCCGTCGTTACATGATGTAGCGATAACCGAGATAAGTAATACTATTAATAACTTTTTCATGATTTCTAGTCTTTTGCGATATTAGTATTATCTGCAGATGCCTGGTAAGATAGATCTGGCCTCATGGAACCTCTCTTAACTGAATAGGCGTCTACATATTCAAACATTTCGTCAAATAACTTCTGGCCTTCCTGACCCATTAACTTATCATTTTCAGCACTCATTCTATCATAATCCATAGCGTCCTCGGCAGATATCACCGCGACGAAATAATCACCAACATTTCCAAATCCGCTTCTGTAAATGCGGTAATGCATTTTAGAATTTTTCGAAGCGAACAGGTCTTTTAATTCCTTCATTTTACTCTGAACCTTTTGCATGTTGGCCGGGGTAACATCCATTCTGTGCCATACCCTGTATTCTTTACCAGGCGTAGTGGTACTAAGACCATCTGGCATATAGGAAAGGGAAGGGACCAGAACGGTCACATAATCCCCATGGTTATCATAACATTTATTAAAGTTTTCGAACATTTTATTAAATGTATCATCACCAACTTTTTCTCTTAGATCACTGAAATTCATATTCTGAATATCTGCAAGATCTTTTATAGGAGTAATGGACAGGAATGTACCATCATCCATAGAAGCGACAGACCATTGAATGTCTTTGACATTGTTCTTTTTACAGGCTTCTACAAGATCCTTAGAGGTCTTCATATATTCAGACATCATAGAAGGTTTAACCTGATCTTCATGGATCCAGAAGGCCTGATTTGAGCCTTCCTGAGCAAAGGCGGTTATCGACATGATTAGAGCGATCAGAAAGCCTGAAATGTTTAATTTTAAATTCATAATTTTAATTTAAATGATTAGTGAAATTAAATTACCAGGCAAAGTAGGGAAGGCTGGATTTCAGGGGATTGAATGTATTTGATTATGGTTTAGGCCACCTATAACTTTTAATGACCCTCCATTTACCGTTGATCCTTTTAGCGATATTCACAACTTCAATATCTCTGGTATTTTCTTCCCCCTCAACATTTACAAAGACTTTGTCATGGTAAAAGAAAATATCATCTGTTAACTTATCTTCAGATACATTTTTAAATTCTATCCTGGCTTTGTTTTCCTCGAAAAAACCATTGTATAAATCACGTATTTCTTTTGTTCCATTATGAACGCTACCATCTGTGTGATATACACTTGCGTCATCTGAATATAACTTTAAGATAGTTTCCGTATCAGAATTCTTAAAGGCTTCAGCATAGCTATCCCTAAGAACCTGAAGGTTCTTGTAAACTGTTTGTGCATAATTCGTATTGGTGATCATTAGAAAACCGAATACGATAAAAATCAATTTTCTCATATCATCGAATTTAATTTTTTACGTAGGACAGTTCCGGCATAATGCGTCCTGTAAGTTTTTCCTGCTTAGAGAACGTATTATCTATTTTTTCACGAATGGCCTTGCCTTCGTCACCCATTAACTCCATATTCTCCTGCCGGCGTTTTTCAAGTTGTTCCGGACTTTCTGCGGCAACTGCCACCAAGAAATATTGTCCCATAGTACCAAACCCGCTTTTATAAAGACGGTAGTGAATCTTGGAGTTTTTCTCCTGATACATCTTTTTTACGGTTTTGGCCAGCTCTTCAGCTTTATCACCCGAACCTGGAGGGATGTGGTAAAAGGTAAGTTCCCTGTAATTCTGGCCTTCGGGTGTTTGCGTCAAACCGTCTGGCATATAAGAAAGTTCTTTGTCCAGTCTTAAGATATAATCTCCGTGTTTAGAATAAGTACCATCGAAGGAATCGAATAATTCTTCAAATTCCTTATCTCCTATTTTTTTCTGAAGATCTTCGAATGGATTCTTATCGAGGTCTGCCATATTCTTAATAGGGGAAAGGTACATCACGCGACTGTCGTCACCCACAAAGGTGATCCAGTCCATATCTTTCATTTTATTTTTCCTGGCGGCTTCAACGATCTTTTTATCAGCATCATGGTGCTTATCCATCATTCCACTTTTTACATGGTCTTCATGAACTACGTATAATTGATAACGATCTTTTTGTGCCCAGATGGAAATACTCATCATAAACAGAAATAGACAGGTTACCAAAGTTGTCTTGCTTGATCTCATTGGTTTCTTTTTTATGGTTAATTGTCTTGAATTTAGTTAGTTATAATGGCATAGAAATTAATTATAGGATGAGAAGGCCTTAAAACTTACCGAAGGCATGCTTTTATTTACCGGAATAGGAAATTTTGATTATAACGAACTGAAATACAGTAATTTAAATGTGTTTTTAGATCACCTGTAGGTGCTTGAAAAGTTCTGGACGCATATTTTTACTAAGGGGGAGGGAATGTGAACAGATCACCACGTGATTGCCACCAATTTCATCTATATGGGAGATATTTACGATATAAGAGCGATGAATTCTAAGAAACCTTTTATCAGATAATTTTTCATCTACTTCTTTGAGTGTGGTAACCAGCAAGTATTTTCTATCTTTAAGATAGACCTTGCAGTAATTACGGTCTGCTTCAATATAATGTATATCGTCCAGGGAAATACGTATCATTTTTTCATGATGCCGCACAAAGATTCGGTCGTTGAGGATACAATGCTCATTTTTCTTCAAGACCTCTTTTTCCGGCTTTTGTTGAATTGGATCAACGGGTTCAGAATTTTTCTTTTTTTTATTCTTCAGGGACCGGGGTAATAAACGATCCAGGGTTTCAGCGGTACGCTTGTTGAAATAAATAACCGGAGAGCAGATCTTACTTTCAGACCTTTTGGATTCCAAACCATTTAATTGTCCTTTTAACTGGTCGTCGAGTAGAATAAGATCTGGAACTTCCTGCTCAAGAAAATGCAAGGCATCTTTTGCCCGCGAAAAAATACCGGTAATGTTATAACCAAGCCTGTTGAGTTGCAGAGACAACTTCGCAGCCATGGGAATATCATTTTCGACTATTATTATTTTTTCCGCCTCGGCCATCCAGTAAATTTTTATAAAGATACTGAAACTATTGATAATCAATTATATGTGTCTCACATTCTTCGTTCACTGCTCTTAGGTTGAACAGGATAAAAGGAAGGCAGGGTAAGGTGATATTTAACTACAATAAGCCTTATACTTATCACAGTAAGAGAGGTAACGAGGTAAATAATATCTGCATCTACTTCAAGTTTATATAGAATTATATAGGCTAAAGCACCAATTAGGCAGGCCGTGGCATAGATCTCTTTTCGAAATATTACCGGGATCTCATTACAGAGTATATCCCTTATCACCCCGCCAAATGTTCCGGTCATTGCGCCCAGCGCCACCGAAATTATAGGGTCAAGTCCGTTCTGTATACCCACCTCCACACCGGTAATGGTGAATACACCCAGACCAATGGTATCAAAAAGGAACAGGGATTTTTTGAGATAATTCAGTTTATTTCTAAAAACGATCGCAAAGATGGTGACCACACCAATAAGATATACATAAACGATGTTTTCCATCCAGCTCACCGGGGTATTTCCAATAAGCACATCGCGAATGGTACCGCCACCAATGGCGGTAACAAAGGCAATAATAAAAATACCGAAAATATCCAGTCGCCGGTTCATAGCAGAAAGTGCCCCCGAAATAGCGAATGCGATGGTTCCCAATATATCCATTATGTTGAACAAACTCAATTCCATGCTTGGCAAAGGTAATTTTATCTTTTAAATTTGCTGAAACTGTGGCGGAATTCTGACCATATTTTTTAGGTTTATCAACAAATAGACGATCTTAATAACAAAAGGTGTAAGTTTTCTACTTAACTACCTACTTTTATATCGTGTAAAACAAATAAAATGAGTGATACTATAGAAAGAGTTAAGTGTTTAATAATAGGTTCTGGACCTGCAGGTTATACTGCAGCGATCTATGCTTCCCGGGCAGATCTTAAACCGGTAATGTATACAGGTATGGAGCCTGGTGGACAGCTAACCACTACTACTGAAGTTGATAATTTCCCGGGTTATCCTCAGGGAATCGATGGGCCAAAGATGATGATGGATCTTCAGGAACAGGCTGAAAGATTTGGAACCGAGGTACGTATAGGTATGATCACTGAAGTTGACTTCTCTAAAGAAGTTGGTGGTATACACAGAGTTTGTGTAGATAACTCAAAATGGATCGAAGCAGAATCTGTAATTATATCTACTGGTGCGACCGCTAAATATTTAGGATTACCTAGTGAACAAAAATTGCGTGGAGGTGGAGTATCTGCCTGTGCGGTTTGCGACGGATTCTTCTACAAAGGTCAGGACGTAGCGATCGTTGGTGGTGGAGATACTGCTGCAGAAGAAGCTACTTATCTTGCTAATATTTGTAATAAAGTGACCATGCTGGTTCGTAAAGACTATATGAAAGCTTCTAAAGCGATGCAGCATAGAGTTGAAAATACTAAGAATATCGACCTTAGGTATAATACCGAAGTAGATGAGATCCTTGGTGAGCAAGTAGTAGAAGGATTAAGAATGGTGAATAACCAGACAGGGGAGAAGGAAGAGATCAAAATTACCGGATTCTTCGTTGCTATTGGGCACAAACCTAATACCGATATTTTCAAAGGCTGGTTAGATATGGATGAGACCGGTTATGTGATCACCGAAAGTAAATCTACCAGAACAAATATCCCGGGTGTATTCGCTTCAGGAGATGTTCAGGATAAAATATATCGCCAGGCTGTAACTGCAGCTGGTACAGGATGTATGGCCGCTCTAGATGCTGAGCGTTACCTTGCAGAGATAGAAACCGAAGAAGATATTGAAAGACCACAAACAAGACCGGAAACAGTATAATTCTGGTAGGTATATAAAATGAAAAAGTCCCGCATTTGCGGGACTTTTTTATGCTTTGAAATTAAGCGTAGAGTCTTCGGAATTAGTTATCGGTCTTTACCTTAACTTCACCGTTGTCTACTTTTACTTTAGATTCGCTACCATCAGCTCTGTCTATCTTTTCCTTGTATTCCCCATCATCTTTCTTGATCTTAACTTCGGTTCCTTCTGGAGTTTCAATTTTGATCTTGTCACCTCCATCTTTAACCTTCACCTCGTTATTTGGATCCTCCATCATTTGCTCCACTTCGGTCTTTTCCTTAGTATCTTCATCTGTATTTCTACAGGATACTAATAAAAGGCTGATTGCAAGAAGGATAAGGCTACTTTTAATTAAATGTTTCATATCTATTTATAGTTTTAAAAACCGAGTAAAATTATACTATAAACGAGTTATAAAAATTTTATTTTTGAAAACTTTGGCAAAGATAATTTATTGAAAAAGACCTTTGCTAAATTCCTTTTTAGAGATCACAGCTTCATCTTTAAATTCGATAAGATTTATCTGTGGCTCATTAAAGACCTCGATCTCACTTTTACCGGTAGCTCTCACATTTAGGGTATCTGTAACATTGATCTTGATCTCAGCATTTCTCTGGGTGAGAAGTTCAGCAGTAACGCTGGTGAGGTTCTCTCCATCGAAATTGGCAGATTGATCTGCTCTTATTTTAAATCGCTGAATATCTCCCTCGATTCTGGCCGTTGCTTTTTCATATATATCCACATTAAAATCTGGTGCGTTTACCAGGGCTTTAAGATCTGAAGATTGATTCAGTTGAAAATCTACCGTGGTGGCAGTGATATTGAGTTCAGATTTTGCATCATCGTTCTGGATAAGCCTAAGGTCTTTAGCTTTAATGGTTAAAAAAGCCTGAGCATCATTCCTTGTTTCCAGCTTAAAATCACCAACATAAATATCCTGAAGAGATTCAAGTTCAACATCATCGGTAATAAGTATATCTTTCAATGTATCTGAAAAGGTGATCCTTAATTCCTGCTTTTTGGTTCTGCTGAATTCCTTAAAAGGTTTGATGTACAAAATACCGTCCCTTACTTCAGATTGAATAAGATCATGCAGGTTATCATCTGCTTCGATTTCTATCATCGACCTGTTTCCTTTTAATATCCCTATCTTGAAATCGCCTTTAGCCTGTATTGAATGAAAAGAGGATAGATCATATTGTTCGGTTTTTACATTCCTGCTGCCTTTGACTTTTTCCTGGGCTTTACAGGAAATGAAAATAATAAGTAGTAGAAGGGGAAGTTTCTTTAGCATGTATAAGATTTAGATTTACCTCAAATATAACAAAAGCCTCAGATTAGAGGCTTTTGTTCTTGATTGATTAGGATTCCAGCACTTGTTGCCGGGCTTCGAGACTTTTAAATACTTCAATAGTATCTTTTTGGTACTCGTGATGAGCGGTTTTGGGTTCTTCTAACTGGTGTCCAAATAGAAGACCCATGATAAAACTTAGTACAAGGTTGATTAAAGAACTCATGATGGTGTATTTATCTCAATTCCATTGCTGTCTATTTTTACACGATTAACCTTTTTGTCGTTCACTTCTACACCTTCATCATTAACGCGAATATCCATTTCTTCTCCGTTAACATTGATCCTGGCGTTAAATTCATCAGTTGAGTCCCAGTCCCTGTCTTCATCACCCCAATCTTCATTATCATCGTCCCAGGTCTCTACAGGGCAGTCTTCGCAAAGAGTTTCATCTTCCATTATTTTTAGAAAATGTCCTTCTTCGCCACTATTCAGAATATCCCCGTATGATTCATAGTTTCTGTGAAAAGATGAAACGTTATCATCTGCATATAAGGTCATTCCTTCCGGCAGGTATAGGGTTACCTGAACCTCCTGGTCACGATAGCCATATCCCGAATCTGAGGTATAAAAACTATTCAATAGCAATTGATTTCCCATTAGACTGGTAGAATAGTTTATTTTATCTGCTCTTTCTTTAGCATCCTCATAATTCTTGCCTTCAGCCATTTTTATGATCTCGATCTTACCAAGAGAATCTTTAGTAGATTTTACGATAAGCCTGATGTCGTTACCAACAATGATCTTTTTGTTATTATCATAGGCTAATCTAAAATCTGAGCTTCTCCAGGTCTTACCTGTATATTTATCATCATTTCGCATTTTAAGGAACAGCGTATCCTGAGGGGTGATCGCCAGTTTTTCTGTACTGGCGACTTCACCGTCGAAGGCACGGTTCGTAGCCTGGCTAATTCCTATTACTGTTAATCCAATGATCGAGATAAGCCATACTCCTAATAGTGTAAGTAAAGCAATCCTACCAAGGGATTTCAGGTTCTTCACCAGGATCTTCAATCCTAAAACGAACAGGAAGAAGAATGGAATTCCTACAGCGAAGAAGGCCAGTAGTGATATTAACCAAATTGGTGCACCACTGTTTACCACGTCTATATAATCTGTCCATGGAGCTTCTATAATTCCAAAAGTTCCTACTGCAAATAGACCTACGAATAATCCTATTAAGGTAGAACCAGCTATCAATAATAACAGTATTCCAACGAATTTTACGATCAGTTTCAGACAGAACTTGATAATGTCACCAAGAGTTGTAGCCGCAGAGCTGGCTCCGGCAGATGCCTTCTTACCATATTTCTCATAGTCTACATTTTTTATACTATCTGAAACCTCGTGAAAACCCTCACGTATCTTTTTCTCGATATTGCTGACGGTTACCTCCTCTCCGCGCATGGCCAGTTTATCGGCAGTGGTTTTTGCTTCAGGAACAAAGATCCAGAAAGCGATATAGATAAGGATGAATGCTCCACTGGAGAATATGGTTAGTAAGATCCATAATAATCTTACCCAGATAGCTTCAATGCCAAGGTAATGTCCCAGTCCTGAAGATACGCCTCCCACATGGCCATTCTCGGTATCTCTGTATAATTGCTTTCCTACAGTTTTTGTAGTTTTCGTCCTCTTAGGTTCGTCTTCGAAGATCTCTTCGTCTACCATATAATCTTCGGGTTGCCCCATGATAGTGATGACTTCTTCTACTTCTTTGATGCTGATCACCTGACGGTCATTCTTGATCTTCTCATTAAATAATTCAGCAATACGAGCCTCGATGTCTGAGATGATCTCATCACGACCCTGCGTATTCGAAAAAGAATGCCTTATGGCTTCCAGATACCTTTGTAGTCTGGCATAGGCATCTTCATCTATATGAAAGAATGTGCCGGCAAGATTTATATTTACTGTCTTATTCATGGTTCTTCTTTTTTTGAGTGGTTACGATGTTAACTGCAGATTGCAATTCTTCCCAGGTACCGGTAAGTTCCCTGAGAAATATTTTTCCTGTTTCGGTGAGCCCGTAATATTTTCTAGGCGGCCCACTGGTGGATTCTTCCCAACGATAATTGAGTAATCCCGCATTTTTAAGCCTGGTAAGTAAAGGGTAGATTGTACCCTCCACAACCAATAGTTTTGCGTCTTTTAATGTATCCAGAATCTCTGCCACGTAGGCGTCTTCATCCCGGAGAACCGAGAGAATACAGTATTCCAGTACACCCTTACGCATCTGGGCTTTTGTATTTTCAATCTTCATAGTGTTTGTTTTTGGGTGTCGTTAAACTGTTCATTTCTTGATTGATTAAATTGATGATTAGTGTCGTCCGGTTTTTCCGAACCTAAAAAATTGATGGTTAGCGGGTAATTATATAACTGTCCCTCATTTGCCTTGATACTCGCGTTGATGACGGCGAATAGTTCAAGGATAAAAAGACCTAGTAATATGATTCCTAGTATGCCCAACGTGATGAAAAAGGGCATGGCGTCGCTAACATTCTCGATTACAAAGGAGTCCTGCACGAAAAATAAAGGCTCGTTTGCCGTAAATCTTAGTCCGAAGTAAACGAAAGTGGCAAATCCTACGGCAACCAGGAAAATAGTGTAGAGGAACATGCTAATCTGAAAGTTCAGGGCATTTCTCCCGTGATGATCTACAAAAGGATCCTGTTTACGTGCCAGCCATAACAACATTGGAAAAATAAAATTCCCTAGTGGTATGAAGTATTTCGTAAAAACCGATAGATGTAATACGGTTGTAAGCGTTTTATTATTGTTGATGGTTTCGGTGGTCATTCTTTGTTTTTTAATTTGATTGATGTTAAAAGAAAATAGCTGTGATAAAATAGATGTAAATAAATGTTACAGCTAGATAGATCTGTGTTCTAGTTATCGATGAATTACTTCCTTTCGATAAGTCAATTGTCTGAGTGTGAGATGATTTTTTCATGATGTTTTTTGATTGATAAGTTTATAACCTATTAGAATCTTATACAAATATATATTTAAAAGAAGGTATTATGCAACACATAGTACTGAAATTTAACATAACATTAAGAATTGGATACTGGAACATATTTCCTACTTTTATGGAAAATTCAACCAAAAACCTTATAAATGAAGCTATCTCCCTCAAAACTGAATTCCTTTTTAATGTTGAAATTACCAAGTGCCTGGTTATGTGGGGTGAGGGTGAAACATATAGACCAGACAGAATGTATTGTAAGCGTTAAACATCGCTGGATAAACCAGAATCCTTTCAACTCTATGTATTTTGCTGTACAGGCCATGGCAGCCGAGCTTAGTACCGGCGCACTGGTTATGAATAAAATTCAGCAGTCAGATAAAAAGGTCTCTATGCTGGTTGCCCAGAACAAATCGGTTTTTACGAAAAAGGCTACCGGGAAGATCAAATTCACTTGCTATGATGGGAATAAAGTAAATGAAGCTCTAGAGCGAACCTTGAAAACTGGCGAAGGTCAAACCTTCTGGATGAAATCTGTTGGTCTAAATAAAGATGGCGATGAAGTTTCAGTTTTCGAATTTGAATGGACGGTAAAAGCAAAAAACACGGAGCGTTAAGCTTAAAGTTTTTAAATTAGATAAAGATTAACCATGCTTAAAACTAACCACTTTAAGCCAAAACTTATATAAATGAATGCACACGAAATAGATTACCAGATCTTTGGTGAGGAAATGCAATATGTAGAACTAGAGTTGGATCCTCAGGAGGCTGTTATTGCTGAAGCAGGGAACTTTATGATGATGGATAATGGTATTAAAATGGATACCATATTTGGAGACGGATCTAAACAAAATGAAGGTTTTCTGGGAAAAGTCCTGGGAGCCGGTAAGCGACTTCTAACTGGTGAAAGCCTGTTCATGACCATATTTTCTAATGAAGTACAGGGAAAGAAAAAGATAAGTTTCGCTTCTCCCTATCCGGGAAAGGTGATCCCTATAGATCTTACCAGGTTCAATGGTAAATTCATCTGCCAGAAAGATGCGTTTTTATGCGCCGCAAAGGGAGTCTCTATCGGTATCGAATTCAGTAAAAAACTTGGAAGAGGTTTCTTTGGAGGTGAAGGCTTTATCATGCAAAAAATAGAAGGCGACGGGATGGCTTTTGTTCACGCTGGCGGTACCATGGCCAGGAAAGAATTACAACCCGGTGAAAAGCTGAAAGTAGATACAGGATGTATCATTGGGTTTGATCAAACTGTGGATTATGATATAGAATTTATTGGAGGGATACGAAATACGCTATTTGGCGGTGAAGGATTATTTTTTGCAACCTTAACCGGTCCAGGAACAGTTTATATACAATCTTTACCGTTTAGCAGACTTGCCAGCAGAATTCACCAGGCCGCGCCACAGGGTGGTGGAAAGGATAAAGGAGAAGGTAGTATTTTAGGAGGTATAGGCGATGTAATAAGTGGAGATAACAGATTCTAATATTGTTAAACTTCTAAAACAATTGTTAAAATATAATAGGTTTTATTATATTTAGCTGACCAAAAAATAATGCCTATAATACAATTCTACCTTTTTTTATCAATCTAACTTTAACCTAAATCAAATTCAAATTATGGCGAGAGCAATGTTTGAATACACCAAAACAGTACTTGATAAAGTAAGTTTTGATGCTAGTTTGTTCTGTAAGGAGGTTAAGAAAGCACTTCAACGTTTGCTGCCTCACGAAATAGAGGAATTAAGACTTTGGATAGTGGCATTAACCAAACAGAATCCAGAATTAAATCAATGTTTAATTTATTTAAATACATAAAAAGTAAAAGCGGCTATTAGCCGCTTTTTTTAATTTGTATCGTATTCCTTCTTTTTATTGAGGGGACTAATAATTTTTACATTCTGGAAGGTGATCGCTCCTTTAACCACTCCGGCGATTGTACTCCTGATGGCTTCAATGATCTGCATTTTCAATTCACTGCGGTTGTAAATAAGACTTACTTCGCGTGCAGGAACCGGATCATGGAACATCTTCAGGTTTTTCTTTTCTGAATCTTTTAGATCCAGAGTATGCAAATAGGGTAGAAGAGTCATTCCCAACCCTTCGTTCGCCAGTTTGATAAGCGTTTCGAAACTTCCACTCTCCAGTTGCAGCTGGTCATCACCATAATCCCTGGAAGCCTTGCATAGGTTAATGATACCGTCTTTGAAACAATGTCCGTCTTCAAGAAGAAGGATCTTATTAATGTCGAGATCTTCAACATTTATCTTTTCAGAATCTATCTTTTGCTGGTCGCCTGGGATATAAGGAACAAATGGTTCGTAATAAAGCACATTTTCCTTGATTCCTTCAACCTCCAGCGGAGTAGCTGCAATTGCCGCATCCAGGTGTCCTTCCTTGAGTTTTTCCAGGATAGCTTCGGTGTGAAGCTCCTCGATCTTAAGCTTAACCTTGGGGTATTTTTTAATAAAGCTACCAATGAACATGGGCAATAAGGTAGGCATGATCGTTGGGATCACTCCAAGCCTGAAAATACCTCCTATAAATCCTTTTTGCTGGTCTACGATATCCTGGATGCGGTCACTTTCATTCACGATATTACGCGCCTGCTGAACTATTTTTTCACCAACTTCAGTAAGCTGGATCGGCTTTTTGGTCCGGTCAAAAATAGTTACTTCGAGTTCCTCCTCCAGTTTCTGGATCTGCATACTTAAAGTAGGCTGGGTAACAAATACCTTTTGCGCGGCCTTAGTGAAATTCTTGTGTTCTGCGACCGCAAGTACATAATGGAGTTGGGTAATAGTCATCTTAACAATTTTGCTATTACAAAGGTATAAGTTTTTCTTATTTTAAATAAGATTTAACTTTGATTTATCTATTGCAAAACCCTTCCTGATGAAGAAGGGTTTACTATTGATGAAATGAATGATGAATGATCTTTTGATAGGTAGTTTTATTAAAATCTAATTTCCAGTTCTTTTTGTTCACCATTGAATTCGAATTTGGAATGGTCCCAACTTGGAGGACCATAGCTCATACCGGTTCCACTGGAACCATAATTTTCTACAGGCATACCGTTGGCATCGAAATCCATTTTACCGTTATCATTCTTATCGTGCATAACTAAAAGAGCGTAAGTGCCTTCTGGTACATTTTCGAAATTCGCGATGGCCTTCCCGTCCTTGATCTCAGCCTTTACCGAATATTCTGGTGCTGTTTTCATAAAGGTATCTTCAGAATAGAGTCCGAATTTTACATTTCCTTCAGTTCCTATGACATTAGAGACGGTGGCGTTGATGGTTCCGGTATTTTCTGTCTGGGCCTGCATCAAGGCTCCTATTAACATGGCTACTAGTACGGCAATTGTTTTCATAATGATATTGTTTATTGATTATGAAACAAACTTAGGCTCAAAGGAGAGCTTCCGGAAAAAGTTTTAACCGAACTGTAGAATTTTAAAACCGAATTGTAATTATTTATAAAAGCCCCCTGGATTTGATCTCCAGATATTTATTGATGGTGTTGATGCTAAGATCGGAAGGGCGGGTAAGCAAGGTCTGTATGCCGTGTCTTTGCAGCTCTTTTGCCATTAATTGTTTATTATGGGAGAATTGTTCTGCCACGGTCTGGTGGGCACTTTCACTCACATTTTTAGGTATCATTTTAATAAGTTGGGTTACCTCGGTATTCTCAAAGAAAATCACCACTAAAAGGTGTTGCTTTGCCAAAGCCTTTAGAAAGGGAAGTTGTCGCTGTAAACCAGACGTATGCTCAAAATTGGTATAGAGCATTAACAGGCTTCTATGGCTTATGTGCTTTTTCACCCGGGAATACAAAAGACTGAAATCGCTATCATAAAAACCCGTGTTCACATTATAAAGGGCTTCCATGATCTTGTTAAGCTGGCTCAGTTTTGAACTGGCCTTTTGCACATTATCTATCTTATTCGAAAAGGATAACATGCCTACCTTATCCTTCTTTTTTAAAGCTACGTTAGAAAATGCAAGGGAGCTGTTAATGGCATAATCCAGCAGGCTCAGACCTTCAAAGGGCATTTTCATCATCCTGCCGCAATCAATAACTGAGTAAACAGGCTGAGATCTTTCATCCTGGAACTGGTTAACCATCAGGTTGCCATGTTTGGCGGTTGCTTTCCAGTTGATAGTCCTTACATCATCTCCACGCACATATTCCTTGATCTGCTCAAACTCCATGGTATGACCAATTCGCCTGATGCGTTTAATGCCGTGCAAACTTATCTTCTGATCCAGGGCCAGGAAATCCAGCTTTTTCATTTGAATGAATGAAGGATAGACCTTAACCACCTGATCTTTATTAAAAACGAATCTCCTTTTAACCAGTTTCAGGAAAGTAGAGATGAAAATATTCAGGTTTCCGAAAACATATTCTCCTCTTTGCAAAGGCTTCAAATAATATTCAAAATCGATCTTAGCCTGCGTTGGAATTTCAGCAGCTCTCAAAAAATCTCTCTTCTGAAATTGTACCGGGATCTCATCGATCACTTCTGAAAACACCTTGAATCCATAATTATTTTTAATGCTAACCTTCACGATATTTTCGTCTGAATTCGAGAATTTCTCAGGTAAATTTCGTTCAGCACCTATAGAAGGCCCCTTAAAAAGAGTGACCAGATCTGTGAGTAACAAAACCGATAGAATTGCCGCCAGAGTCCACGTGATTCGATACAGCGGTTCGAACCAGAAGGAAACCAGGAAAAGTATAGATATAGCGGAAAGGGCATAAAATAGCCTTCTTCCAAAATATAATGACCTGATGAATTTTAGCACTATCGAGGGATTTCTACAGATTGAGCGATCATATCTATCACGCTACCAGCAGTCATACCTTCCATTTCCCTGTCTGGAGATAGAATTAGACGGTGAGCCAGTACCGGTTTAAGTACATTCTTTATATCCTCTGGAATTACAAAATCGCGTCCGTTCACCGCCGCATAGGCCTTAGCAGCATTCATTACTGCGATCGATGCCCGGGGACTGGCTCCCAGATAAAGGTGGGGATGATTCCTGGTTTTATTAATGATCTCTGCAATATAATTAAGCAGTTTTTCCTCTACGATGATTTCGTGGATCTGTTCTCGTAGTTCAGAGATCTTTTCAGGGGTGAGCACGGCTTCGATCTCTGTTTCAGGTAATTTGCCTTTTCGATCATGATGAGTTTTCAGGATCTTCACTTCATCTTCGAAATCTGGATAATCAACTTCGATCTTAAAAAGGAAGCGGTCTAATTGGGCTTCGGGCAGGGCATAGGTTCCTTCCTGTTCGATAGGATTTTGAGTGGCCAGCACCATAAAAGGAGCTTCCATAGTGTACATTTTCCCATCGATGGTCACCTGGCGTTCTTCCATTACCTCAAAAAGAGCGGCCTGAGTTTTCGCCGGGGCACGGTTTATTTCATCAATAAGAATGATATTGGAAAAAATCGGCCCTTTTTTAAATTCAAATTCTGAAGATTTCATATTAAAAACAGAAGTTCCCAATACGTCGCTCGGCATAAGATCTGGCGTGAATTGTATCCTGCTAAAATCTGTTTTTAAGCATTTCGCAAATAACTTCGCAGTGATGGTCTTGGCAACTCCGGGTACTCCCTCTATAAGCACGTGACCGTTAGAAAGCATCCCTACGATGAGTAGTTCCACAAAGTTTTCCTGGCCCACGATCACTTTGGAAAGCTGGTTTTTCAACTTAGCGACCGAGTCTTTTAAACCTTCCAGCGGAATTCTATTTTCAAATTTAATCTCGTCTTCCTGAGGATTTATTTCCTGATTATCCATGTTTCTTTTTAAATGAATTTATGTGTTTGCTTAGCTCGAAGAAATCATCTTTTTCATTTTTCCTTTCATCCTGAAAATTATAGATCCTTTCGAAAAGCTTTTTTGTGTCTACTATGCTTTTTTCGCTTTTCACAGATAGATCTTTATAGAACTGCTCGTTGATCTGCGAAGTATCCAGCCTGTATTCAGTTCTAATATATTCCATGAAAAGTGCGATCTTCTTGAGTCCAAGTTCGTGAAATTTCTTTTGCTCGAGGTACAACTGGGAAACAGTTTCGGTGAACTCATAAGATTTGTTCATGGGAGGATCTACTACGGGAATGGATCTTTGTTTTCTTTTACCTTCAAAAAGCACAAATAGAATTGCCGAAATTAACACGAAATAATAAGCCCATTTAAGTGGCCGGTTATTCAACAAAATATAAAGCGGAGAGCTATAAAAGCTCTTGCCAGATTTATAATAGGCATCCCATAAAATGTTGTTTCCAGATATATATGCCAGTACCGCTTCGGCATATTTATAGTTTTCTTCTTTCAGTAAAAAATAATTGCTGAAGGCCTGTGGCGTAGAATGCAGATAGATCTCACCCTCCCCAAATTTAGTTTTTATGAAATTGATCTTTTCTTCAGGATTTTTATCTCCAAAACTGGCAGTTCCCAGCACCACATTGTTAGTGGTATCTAATTTTTTAAAGAATATTGCCGGCAGATCCTGATCAAATTCCATTGGCTTTTCAAATCTAAGTGAAGAATTCACCAGGTTTAATTGTGGCCTGGATTTAAATTCATCGGCACTAATGAAGGAAGCCGTTTCCAATTCTAAAGTGTCGGTTAAATGTTCCCCAAAATCATAGGCGGAAATAAAAAGTTTATTGCCATTAGAAACCCAGGTGAGGAGGTTTTTAAGTTCATTATCATCGAAATTCACGTAATTGTTCAGGAAGAAATAGGTGCCCTGAGCAGGAGAATCTGCAAGGAATTCATAAGGCGGAATCCTGATATCTGTAATCGCATCTTCTTGTTTGTTCTTCCAGCTTTCATAGAAAACGAAAGCTCCCAGCGGAATTTTATCCTTAGCGGTAAAACTAGGAGTCCAGTTGATGGGGTCGGGTTCAGAACTCTCCAACCAGGCTAGCGAGATGATTAGCAGCAGGAAAAGGCCGAATGCAATCTTGTAGGTCTTATTCATAGCTTACTGATTTTAGAGCCTGTTCCATTCTGGAGAATCCTTTTTCCACGAGTTTGAAATCTGTTTCAGAAACCTGGAAACTTCCATACCAGATGAATTCATACAACTTGGTGATCTCAGAAAAATGATCCCGTATTTTAGCATCCTTTATCTCTTCAGAATAATCTTTATTGGTCTTCTGATATTCGTAATCTATAAGTTTCAACTCATCCAGCTTACGCAGTTCGTTCAGATAGTAATAACGCACGGCCAGCCGGAATTGCTTGTTATTTATAGCTTCTGTGATAAGTGCGGGAAGATCCTGACTCTTAACCAGTTCTTCCTCTTCAGTAAGGAAAACTTCGCTTTGTTTAGGTTTCTGAAGTATTTTTCCTCCGGGATTCAGCCTTGAGAATAACCAGATTACCAGGCCAAGGAGGATGAGCAGTAATAACCAGGGAAGGATGGTTATAAAAAAAGCGAGTATGGAATTTGGCTCATAATCACCAAAAAGCCAGCTGATAAACTGATTATATTTTGCATTGATCCACTTTTTAAATCGAGACCACCAGCTTTCGTTTTCAACTTCGTCTATATAATCAAAATCTTCCTGTGTCTTGAATTCTGAAATTTTGTCTTCGTCAAATTCAAGAGGAACCAATCCTTCAGTTCTGTCATATTTTATCTCTTTTTTTTCGGCAATAGAATCCTTTTGCTGCGGATAGATATTTCCGAAGAAAAGAAAAAGAAGTATGACAAGAATCCGGTTTTTCAAGACTAATTTTTATTACCCAGGTTCTGAATGGTTTCGTAAGTCCCGGTAAAGTTTTGCTTTTCATTCAGATTAAAATAAACGAACGCAACGCCAATAGGAGTAATGGTATAAATTATATACTGAATGGTCGAGGTAAAAACATTGATGTAAATATATCCCGGTCCCAAAAGTTCTGATGGATCTGAAGCTGATCCTTCACTCGCCACGGTAAACGCACGGAAGAACATATAAAAGATCGCTGGTAACTGGAAAACAAGGCTTATAAGATAAACGATAAGGCCAATACATAATAAGGTGGCGAAGGTCATCCACCAGTTGTCTTTTACCAGCTTGAAAGATGATGAAATACTTTCAAGCAGGCTTTCTCTTCTAAAAACCATGATCGCAGTAGATAAACTTAAGGGGATAGCAATATAAATACCGGGAATGATGAAAGCGATGGTTCCTGCAAAGATGAGGATCCAGGAAATAAAGGTTAAAAGCAGAAGTTTTCCGAAGTCTGCTTTCATACCATTGCTTACTTCGGAAGAGTTTATGGTTCCCTGATTATTTATATAGGAAAGTATTATGTGATAGACCGTCCCGGTCATGGTTGATACATAAAGCAAATAGGCCAGCATCATTATACCGAAAGATAGAATGAAATCTGAGCCTTCAAGACCTGCCGCAAAAAATGAGGTGCCCAGGGTAGACCACGAATAATATGTGACCGCGGCTATAAGCAATAGAAATACGGGGCCAACGATCTTAATTAGGATCTTGCCAGCTTCTTTAAAATTCTGTCGCAGGAATTTAAAGGTGACACTTAATATTTCTCCCAGCTCGCGCTGCTTTTTAAATTGAATTGGTTCCGGGTTCATTCTTAGATTTTTTTAGTAGGTATTGAGGATAATAAACATAATAAAACAGGATCATTAACAGGGAGATCAATATGATCAAAATCGCGACGAAATCTGGCATCCCGGTTAACCTGGTCACAAAACCTTCCAGGAAACCGGCGATTATAAAGAAAGGAATGGTGCTTACCACGATCTTTAATCCGTCTTTAATACCCATGGTGAATGATTTTAACCTGGAGTAAGTGCCGGGAAAAAGAATGCTTTTTCCAACCACCAGGCCTGCGCAACCTGCAACAATTATTACAGAAATTTCGATAGTACCGTGTATCCATATAGTCCTCCCAGATTCCCATAGGATGCCTTTGTCATAAAAGAAATATTGAAAACTACCCAGCATGATGGCGTTCTGCATCAACATGAAAATAGTTCCGATCCCGGCCAGAACGCCTAGCGAGAAAGCCATGAGCGAAACCCGTATATTATTAATGGTGATCCCCAGGAACATATCTGTTTCGGTCATTTCTTTATAGACCGCCATGGGATCATTATTAGCGATATTCTCCAGGGTCATGTTCACATAGGCATCGCCAAGTATGGATCTTACAAATGCGGAATCTGAAGCAGCACTAAAAGCTCCAATGATGGTAAATCCAAGAAATATGAGAAAGCTCAGTAATAGCTGCTTCTGATGTTTATGAAATTCTGAAGGAAATTCTTTCGTAAAGAAACTTATGATCCTGTTGCCAGATTCCTTTTTGGATCGATATATCTTTTGGTGGGCCGTAGAGGCGAGACCGTTAAGATATTTCGTGGTATTGCTTTTTGGATAGAATGTTTTAGAATAACTAAGATCATCACTCAGTTCAACATAAATATCTGAAAGCTGCTCTGGCGAAAGGACTCTATTATTTTGCAGGAGGCTTTCGTACTTAACCCATTTATCTTTATTTTGCCTGACAAAAGCAGCCTCGCGCATCGTAATATTGAATAAAACCCAAAGTAACATATTTAATGGATAACTTTCAAATTGAAACCGCTCAAAATATTAGTATTGAACAGAATGTTGCGGGAATTGGGGAGCGTATCCTTGCTTTTATTATAGACCTGGCTATTATCGTTGTTTATATAGTCTTCGCATCCCTCATCATCGCAGGGATCAAAGAAGATAACGGTAGTTTGATGATGTATTACCTTGTTCTGGGACTGCCCTCATTCTTATATTATTTGCTATGGGAAACCTTCTGGGATGGGAGAACCCCCGGGAAAGCGCTGGCGCAAATAAGGGTGGTGAAAATGGATGGTACCCGGCCACAGTTTTCAAATTACCTGGTGAGATGGTTACTGCGTATCATCGATATCAGCCTTACTACAGGAGGGGGTGCCGTGGTCACGATTCTTCTTAACGGTAAGGGACAAAGATTAGGTGATATTGCTGCGGGAACTACGGTGATCTCCGATAAAAGGAAAATCGGTATAGAAAATACCCTGGCCGTGGACCTACCGGAAAATTACCAGCCTAAATATCCACAGGTGACCGTGCTAAGCGATATGGATATTCAGAAAGTCAAAAATCTATATGATCAGGCGAGGAGGGAAGCTCAACATCATGTTATTCTTTCACTAAGCGAAAAACTGGCCGATCTTATGGATGTAAAATTCGAGGAGACTCCCATTGAATTTGTTAAAAGGGTGATCAACGATTATAATTATTACACCCAGCGATAATTAGTCCAGGATCTCGATATCCATTTCAACGTTATCTATAGGCCATTCAGAATTTCCGGTTTCTACCTGCGCGATCTTTTCAGCCACATCCATGCCGCTTATCACTCTCCCATAAACGGTATGATCATTATTAAGGTGTGGAGTTCCGCCTTTATCCATTACAATAAAGAATTCGAAAGGAGAAGAAGCTTTACTCACATTTTGCTCGGCATATTTGGCTGCTGAAAATGCTCCATAGGTATGTTTATGACCAGCATCGAATTCACTTGGGATCAGATAATTTCCAACATCACCACGATTGCTGGCGGTTATCTGATTATCTGCGTTACCGCCCTGGATAACAAAACCTGGTGCAACACGATGGAAAAAGGTATCGTTGAAATAGTCATTCTTTACCAGCATAATAAAATTAGCCCTGTGTAATGGGGTGTCCCGGTAGAGTTGCACATCTATATTTCCGAATTTCGTTTTGATACGAACCCTGGTTTCCGGGTTGTTCTTTCCATACTCTGTAAGCGTAGGTATGAGTTCCTCCTGAGCGATAGGAAACATATCATTCTTTTCGATCTTTGTTTCTTTATCGTCTTCAGCCAGTTCCTTCTTTCGTAGTTCAAAGATACTGTCTCTGGCACGCTGGATAGAATCCTCTTTTTGCTGAGCTTTTAGAGCTTCAGGAGATAGTGTTTTACCGTTTTTTGAGGAAGTTTCCTTATCTTCACAACTTGCGAAAAGAAGAATTAAAAAAATTGCTACTAAAGAAAGCTGTCTGAACATGGAGTTTGAAATTTTTAAAAACAGGATTTCAAAGTTAAAAAAATTGCAGCTTCCGGGAGAATCTGCACACAGGAAACTGGCCCCTCTCATCAGGATAAATGAACTTGAGGAAATAGATATGTCTAAAAGGAATCCTCAGGAGGCCGGGGTAATGGCCGTTTTTTATCCTGATATGGACATGGAAACCAGGCTGGTCCTTATACTTAGAAAGACCTATAATGGCGTTCATTCCAACCAGGTTGGATTTCCTGGAGGTAGAGTAGAGGAATCTGATAAGAACCTTGAGGACACTGCCCTTAGGGAAACGGAAGAAGAAGTAGGTATCCCTCAAAATGAAATTGAAGTGGTTAGGAAATTGACCCGATTATATATTCCTCCTTCCAATTTCTGGGTGCAGCCTTATTTGGGGTTAATGCAAAAGACTCCGAATATGATCCCTCAGGAATCTGAAGTGGAAGAGATCCTGGAAGTGAAGCTCAGTGATTTTCTGAACGATGAAAATGTAATCACCGAGAATTTAAGTACCTCTTATGCCAAAGAGATCGAAGTGCCCGCTTACAGCCTTAATGGCCATGTGGTCTGGGGAGCGACGGGAATGATGCTGAGTGAGATAAGAGAGTTGCTTTTAAAGATTTGAATGCTAAATTAAAGTTTAATACAGAATAGATTATTCAAATTTGGAGTAGGCTTAATGTTATAGAAGTGTTAAACTAATTATTATATTTGCCGCCGGTTCAAAATAAGCTGAATAAAGGACCAGGTAAAAAAGATATCAGCAATGGGATTATTCAAGAAGAATCCATTCGGGCATTATTTAATTCTGAAGAAGTGGTTGATCCGCATTTTCGGAGTTCTTACGCATAGAAGATACAGGGGTTTTAATGAACTTCAGATCGAAGGATCAGAGATCATTAAAAACCTGCCAGATACGAATGTACTTTTCGTTTCAAACCATCAAACCTATTTCGCAGATGTTACTGCCATGTTCCACGTTTTCAATGCCAGTTTAAGTGGCAGGGTAGACAGCATCAAAAATATTGGGTATATCTGGCAACCAAAGCTCAATATCTATTACGTAGCAGCTAAGGAAACCATGCGGGCAGGATTACTGGCCAGGATCATGGCTTATGCCGGCGCGATCACTGTAGAACGTACCTGGAGGGCTAAAGGACAGGAGGTAAAGAGGGAAGTGAATCCTAATGATACTGAAAATATTGGTTTAGCCCTTGATGATGGCTGGGTGATCACTTTTCCACAGGGAACAACCAAACCTTTTAAACCAATTAGAAAAGGTACTGCGCATATCATCAAAAATCATAAACCTATTGTTATCCCTATCGTTATCGATGGTTTCAGAAGATCTTTCGATAAAAAAGGACTTCGAATCAAGAAGCGAGGTATACTGCAAACTTTTCAGATCAAAGAGCCTCTGGAAATAGATTATGAGAACGAAAGTATTGAAGAGATCGTAAGCAAGCTGGAATATGCCATTGAGCAACACCCTTCTTTCCTTAAAGTAATTCCGTCTGAAGAGATCCAGGCTATGGAAGATCTTAATGAGCAACGCCGCTGGGGGTATTAGGGGAATAGGTTTAAGCTGTAGGCTCTAAGCTCTTAGCTCTAAGTTTTTATTAACTCTCAACCGGCCTTCGACAGGCTCAGTCCGGCAGCTAAATTCTAAGTAGAATAACTAGTTTGAAAGATTATCGCAGAACTTATTGCAAAAAATGTTGATCTGGAAACATTGTTTCTAAACCAGGAATATTACGTTTACTCAATTCTCAATACTCAACTCTCCACCGGCCTTCGAAAGGCTCAGTCCGGCAACGAGATTCTTTTTAAAATAACTATTTTTAAATTATTGCTGAAACTACTTTGAGAAAATTGAATTATAAGCGTTGTTTTTAAAACGGAAATATCAATTTTTCTAACTTCTAACTTCTAACTTCTAACTTCTAACTACTCCACTTCCAGCCTTTTCAATTCCTTATAGTTCTTGTAGAGTCTTCTAAGTAAGATTCCGTAGATCACGCGGTATATAAGCCATACCACACCCAATAGGATTCCTAGGACCAGGAGTGTTCCCCCAATGAATATTAGCCATTGCGTCGCGTCGAACTCCATATTCTGAGTTGAAGTAGTAGTTACCGCATGGTTTCTCAACATAAGGAAAATAGTGATCAAAAACACAACTCCTGTAGAGATCAATATAAAAGCGATATAATGCTTTACCGTCTTACGTGTCTTTAAGATATTCTTCATCAACTTCTTGGCACTATCGGTAGCATTGATATTGCGGTAGTTCTTGTAGAACCTGAAAATGAAATAAAAGGTGATGAGGTAACTCAACACATAAACCAGAACCGTAAATTCGGTTAGATTATATTGTTCCATTTGCTGCCAGTATTCTTCATCGGCAAGGAAAATATTCAATACCGCACCCAGTAAGAATTCCAGGATGCTTATTAGAAATATCCATTTCACGATCGAGGAAGATTTCTTCCAGATCATTTTATAAATTTCTTCGTACGTAAGATGGGGCAGGTTTGCTTCCTGCTTTTTCCAATCCTTTTTTAATAGATCCAGATCGTCCATAGGTAGTTAAGGATTTATAATGTTCTTTAATTTTGTTTTAACCCTGTTCATTTTCACTCTGGCATTCACCTCTGTGATCCCAAGCGTATATGATATCTCGGCGTAATTCTTATCTTCCAGGTATAGAAAAACAAGCGCCTTGTCTATATCATTAAGCTGTTTAATAGCATCATACATGATCTTTAAATGCCGTTCTGCTTCATCATCGTATTCCTCTGCCTTTATTTTAAAATGAACAGTGTCATAATCCTGCGTCTTGATATTTCTTTTTTTCTTCCGGTATAATGTGATCGCAGTGTTCAGGGCTACCCGGTACATCCAGGTGCTAAATTTCGACTCTCCGCGAAACTTAGGATATGCTTTCCAAAGCTGAATAGTGATCTCCTGGAAAAGATCATTATGAGAATCCTGGTCATTAGTATAGATACGGCAGATTTTGTGGGCAATATTCTGGTGTTTCTCCAGATTTGTTACAAACTGATGTTCTAATTCTTTGTTCACGATGGTTTGGTTAGCAAGTAATAGGTAGTGAAAATAATGCCTATGTTACAAAAAACTTTAATTTAAAGTTAATCCAACCTTCAATCCCTCTATAAATATTAAATTTGGGTAAAACCAGCTGAATCTATGAACATCCCTAAAACCGACTTACCTAGAGTAGTAATAATTGGAGGTGGTTTCGCCGGAATGGCGCTCGCCAGAAAGATCCTGAAAGAGGATATGCAAATGGTGCTGCTCGATAGGCATAACTATCATACTTTTCAGCCTTTATTATACCAGGTATCTACTTCAGGTCTGGAACCCGATTCTATAGCTTATCCTTTACGGAAAATTACCAGATCCAGTGACAAATGCTTTTTCAGGCTTGCTGAAGTTACTTCGATCTCTCCTGAAAATAATACGGTACATACCAATATTGGGGAAATTATTTATGATTACCTGGTCATCGCTACCGGTTCCAAAACCAATTTCTTCGGAAATGACAGTATCGAGGAACATGGAATGTGGATGAAAACCGTTCCTCAGGCTTTAAATATTAGAAGCCTTATTCTTGAAAATTTGGAACAGGCAACGATCACAGAAGATCCTGAAAAACGAAAAGCTTTGCTCAATTTCGTTCTAGCGGGCGCAGGTCCTACCGGGGTGGAATTAAGCGGGGCGATAGCTGAACTAAGAAATCATATTGTACCTAAAGATTATCCAGATCTTAATCCTAATGAAATGCATATCCACTTGCTGGAAGGCCTGGACCGAGTTCTGCCTCCCATGAGTGAACATGCTTCCAAAAAAGCGCATAAAATGCTTGAGGAGTTAGGTGTGAAAATCCATTTAAATACCATGGTAAAGAATTATGATGGTCATTTGGTAGAGACAAATACAGATCTCGCCATCAAGACCGAAACTTTTATCTGGTCTGCCGGGGTAACCGGTGCTCCTGTAAAAGGGCTTAACGCATCTGCTATGGTTGAAAAAGCTAATAGGTATGATGTAAATGCCTTTAACCAGGTAAATGGTTATGAGAATATATTCGCAATAGGGGATATCGCACTAATGAAAACTGAAGAATTCCCAAAAGGTCATCCTATGGTGGCTCAACCTGCCATCCAGCAGGGTAGGCACCTGGCAAAGAATATCAAGCATTTAATAAGAGGAGAGAACCTGGAACCTTTCGATTATTTCGATAAAGGAACTATGGCTACGGTTGGACGAAACAGGGCCGTGGTAGACCTTCATAAATGGAAATTCTCAGGATTCTTCGCGTGGTTCGTATGGATGTTCGTGCATCTATGGTTCCTGGTAGGTTTCCGAAACAGGACCGTGACCTTTTTCAACTGGATCTACAACTATATCAATTACGATAAAGCTGCAAGGCTTATCATTAGGCCATTCAAGGGTCATGAAGAAAAAATGACCATGGATAAAGAAAAAGTATAAAAGAAAAGCCCCGCATCTTAGCGGGGCTTTTTAATTACCTGTTCTTTTTGATCTCTTTATTATAATCTGAAGCAAGGTCTGTCTTTTGCTTTTCGGTAAGAACTTTTCCAGCCATCTGGAATACTTCATGTTCCTCTTCATCAAGATGGTGGATCAACTGATGTTCCAGGTCCTTGGCGATCTTCAGCCAGTTGGAGGCATCCATCTCTGTATCTTCCAGCTTTTCTACAAGTTCATCCATTTCATGATGTTCTGCCACACTATGACGTGCTTTCTCCTGGGTCATGTCTTTTTCCATTAACGGAACATAAAAATGACGTTCTTCAGCATCCTCGTGTATCTTTAATTCGTGTTTAAGATCTTCAAATATCTTCTTTCTTTCTTCAGTTTTTCCTTCGGTCTTTATCAACTTGTCAATCAGGTCTCTCTGGATTTCGTGTTCCTGTCTTAAGGCTTCAAAAATGGTCATTATCTAATTTTTTGGATTTGACTTCAAGTTATTCATTATAATGTTAAAGATTATTTAATTTTCAAATGCAAAAGCCAAAATTGAGATAAGAAATCAATTCGGAATTGAAAAATGACAATTCGGAATATTGATTTTTTTAAAATTTTGCATTCGGTACATATTTGCTTCATCTAAAAATTAAAACAGATGAAAGCTTTTCTTATCCTGCTACTATTCCTAAAATTAACTCTCTGCTTTTCTCAAACTGAAATATCTGGAATGGTAACAGATAGAAAAGGTAATCCTCTGCAAGGTGCGAACGTTTATTTAGAGAATACCTATGATGGTGCTACTACCGATGAACATGGGAAATTTGAATTTTCCACTTTATCTACAGGATTGCAATCTATCATGGTGAGTTTTATTGCCTATGAAAGTTACAAATTGGAAAGCAAGGTAGAAGAAATGAATAACCTTGAAATAAGGCTTTTTGAAGATGTAAATTCTTTGGATGCGGTAAGCCTGGTTGCAGGAAGTTTTTCTGCAGGCGAGAATTCAAGAGTATCGGTACTTAAACCTTTAGATGTGGTAACTACTGCCGGAGTAGCCGGTGATTTTATCGGAGCTCTACAAACCTTACCAGGAACGCAAAGGGTAGGGGAAGATGGTAGATTGTTCGTGCGAGGTGGTACTGCCGAAGAAACCCAGATCTTTATTGATGGTCTGCGGGTATTCCAGCCTTATACGGCCAGTGCAGCAAATTTGCCTTCTCGTGGGCGATATTCACCCTTCCTGTTCGATGGGATCACCTTTTCCACCGGAGCTTATTCTGCAGAATACGGGCAGGCACTTTCCAGTGTATTAACTTTAAATACCATTAATGAGCCGGTACAGGACCAGACCGATATTTCTATAATGACCGTAGGTGGAGGTATAGGCCATACTAAAAAATGGGATAGCAGCTCTGTATCTTTAAACCTTACTTATATCAATCTCAAACCATACCAGGAACTCATTCCGAATAATGAGGGGTATAACTTTCAGAAACCCTATGAGTCAGTTGCCGGTGAAACTGTTTATCGCCGTCAGTTTCAAAACGGACTATTTAAATTCTATACTGCAATTGAACATACGAATTTTGAATTATTCCAGCCAGATGAGAATTTGAAGGATACAAATTTATTGGATTTGGGGAACACCAATCTTTACTCCAATGCTTCCTATCATGGGCATCTTGGTAACGGCTGGCAAATAATGCCTGGGTTAAGCTTATCGTATAGTAAAAACAATATAGAAATCGATGAAACTAACATAGTTGATAATGAGAAAGCAGCTCATTTAAAACTGAAAGTATCTAAAAAGTATAATAATAGGTTGAAGTTCTATTCAGGACTGGAATACCTGGCGACAGATTTTAAGGAAGATTATACTGAAGATATGGTTAATATTCAGAGTAAGTTCAATAATAATATTGCCGCAGGTTTCCTGGAATCAGACATTAATTTCGGTAAGAAATTCGCATTGAAACCAGGACTGCGATTTTCATATCTGCAGGCAAGTGAATCCTTTATTTTATCTCCACGTCTCGCGATGGCATGGAAAGTGGCCGACCATAGCCAATTTTCTGCCGCTTACGGGGATTTTCATCAAAACGGCCTGCCTGAATATTTAAAGTTCAGGAATGATATAGCACCTGAAAAAGCTTCCCATTATCTATTGAACTATCAATTTACCAGGCCGGGGTATACCTTCAGAACCGAAGTTTATTATAAAGAATATCGTGATCTCATCAAATTTAGTAATACCGAAGATTTCGTGTATTCAGATTTTTCAAATAGCGGCGAGGGTTATGCTAAAGGGATCGATCTTTTTTACCGTGACAATAAATCGATCGAAAATCTGGAATACTGGTTTTCTTACAGCTATATAGATTCAAAAAGGGATTATCGCGATTTTCCTGAAAAAGCCACGCCCAATTTTGTGGCTACGCATTCGGCTAGTCTGGTTACCAAGTACTGGATCGAAGATCTAAAGAGCCAGCTAGGTTTTTCTTATAATTATGCTTCAGGGCGACCTTTTGAAGATCCTAATACCACTGGTTTTTTAAATGAAAAAACTCCCGATTATCATAATTTGAGTTTCAATATTGCCTATTTGATATCGCAACAAAAGATCCTTTATTTCTCTGTTTCCAATATTCTGGGAAGAGATAATATTTTTGGCTACCAGTACAGTAATACCCCTGGTAACGATGGAACTTTTTCTTCCCGCGCTATTCGTCAGGCTGCAGACAGGTTTTTCTTTGTTGGTTTTTTCTGGACTATCAGTACCAACAAGAATACAAATCAGCTGGATAATCTTTAAAAACTGAAATTCATAAGCTTTAAAAAGCTTCGCTATTCTGAGCTGATCTGCAAAAACTTCAATTCATCCATAAAAAATTACAGTTCGGTATATAGGTTTTTAATAAAGCTATAAAAGGATGCACTTTTGAAATAACAAATACCAGAATTATGAAAACAATATTAATTAGTCTTCTTGTCAGCTTTTTTTCGCAGTTTCTAATTGCGCAGAATTCGGTGGAAGTAACCATCACGGGTTTCAACTCAAATAAAGGCGCTGCTTTAATTGGTCTTTATGATTCAGAAACCAACTGGCTGAAACAAATCTACAAAGGCCATAAATCTGAAATTATTAATAACAGGGCTACGGCTACTTTTGAAGACCTTCCAGACGGGGAATATGCAATTTCAGCATTTCACGATGAGGATAATGATGGCGAATTCGATATGATCTTAGGGTTTTATCCCTCAGAAGATTATGCCAGTTCCAATAACGCTCCGGCAAAATTTGGACCTCCAAAATGGCAGGACGCTAAATTCATCCTTAAGAATAAGTCGAAGGAAATTCAGAATATCACAATTTATTAAATCAGCCTGAAATGAAATTAATTTATACACTACTGTTAGTAACACTTGGGATGGGTTTAAATGCCCAGAATTCTTATCAAATTGGCATGAACAAGGCATTCGAGCTTTGGGGTAAGGGTGATTCTGCCGAAGCCGCTAATCTCTTTGAAAGAATTGGAAGCGCCGAAAAGAACAACTGGTTACCTTATTATTATGCTGCTCAGCTTCAGATCATAGGAAGTTTTGATATGGCAGACCCGGTTTTAAAGGAGCGAAAATTAGAAAAAGCCCAGGAAATACTGGACCAAGCAAAACAGTATTCAGAAAAGGATAATGCAGAAGTTATGGTATTACAGGCCTTGTTATATACTTCTTATATCACTCTGGATCCATCTGTCTACGGAATGAAACTCTCCGGCACCATCAACGAAATTTACCGAAAAGCCTTAGAACTGGCTCCGGAAAATCCACGAGTAATATTTTCAAAAGCCGAGTGGGATATGGGTTCTGCTCGGTTCTTTGGAGAGGATCCCGGGAAGTACTGTCCAGAAATAGAACATAGTTTGGAACTTTTCTCTAATTTTAAACCAGAAGCAGAATTTTTCCCAGACTGGGGTCAGGAACGTGCGAAAATGATCCTGGCAAATAATTGTAAAAAATAATGGACTTATTAAAAGTTATTTTAAAGGAGCTTGGCAAAGCATTTATTGTTGGAAATTCGATTTTTGCGGTGTTCCTCCTGATATATATTTTTCAGGGCTATGATATAGGGCTTGACAAAGAGCTTTGGGAAGATTATGTTGTAAACCTTTCGTATAGTGTTTCAATATACCTGGTTAACGCTTGTATGTTCATCTATTTCTCAAAGAAATATAAAAAGGAGTTTTTTAAACCAGAGAACCTCGCCGTCACGATCATAATTTCGGTTTTTTTAAGTTTACTTACCATCTTCCTGCTGCGTTATTACTGGGCTTACAGAAATAATGGATGGAGCTTAAGTCAATTTATTGAGGGTGAGAAGATCTCTTTTTACTGGGTCTCTCTGGTGATCACCTTAGTGACCGGGGGTATATTCTATATTTTTAATTTTTACAAGCACAGGCAGGATAAAAAAGTAAAGGAGCAGAAGATCATTGCTGGCGCAGCTTCAGCAAAATTCGACGCCTTAAAAAATCAGTTAGATCCACACTTTCTTTTTAACAGCCTGAATGTACTGGCATCTCTAATTGATGAAAACCCAGAACAGGCACAAAATTTTACCACCGCATTATCTAAAATATACCGGTATGTTCTGGAGCAAAAAAATAAGGTATTGGTGAGTGTAAAAGAAGAACTCGCCTTTGCCAATACCTATATGAAGCTGCTGAAAATGCGCTTTGAGAACAGTATTTATTTTGAAATTCCTGAAGAACTTTCTAATGAGGAAGCCAAGGTGGTACCGCTTTCACTTCAGCTTCTTCTGGAGAATACCATCAAGCATAATATTGTAAGCGAGGCCAAGCCACTTAAAATAAGGATCTATGAAGCTGATGGCTATTTGGTGGTTGAAAATAATTTTCAGAAGAAGGAGGTTTTAAGCGGAAGAAAAGGAGTAGGGCTTCAAAATATAGTAAACAGGTACCACGAGGTGACTGAAAGACAGGTACTCATCGAACAAACCAAAGATATATTCCGGGTAAAATTACCCGTTTTAACCAAACAAATTTCAATTATGGAAACGAACGACATCAATCAGGAAAATGCCTATTTCAAGGCAAAACAAAGAGTAAAGGAGATCAAGGAATTTTATGGAAATCTTATTTCCTACTGTGTGGTAATACCTTTTCTTATTTTTATTAATTACTATACTTACTGGGAATTTCAATGGTTCTGGTTTCCTTTATTTGGATGGGGTATAGGACTTACCATTCATGGATTTTCAGTATTCGGTTATGGAAGTGAGTGGGAAGAGCGTAAGATCAGGGAACTGATGGAAAAAGACCAGCAACAAAAAAGATCATGGAAATAATGGAAACAGATTATAAGAAAAGCATGAGCTATAAAACGGCTCAAAAAAGGATCAAGGACATTAAGGGATTTTATGTACACCTGCTCATCTATATTTTTATTAATGCCGCGATTTTAATTTTAAATACCCAGAACACTGGCTTTTTTGAAGGTCTTAGCGATCTTTCAAATTACTCCACTTTATTTTTCTGGGGAATAGGTCTCTTTGCTCACTGGGCGAGTGTTTTCGGGCCTAATTTTATCTTCGGAAAAAAATGGGAAGAAAAGAAGATCAAAGAGATCATGGATAAGGATAAGAAACAGATCTGGAAATAACATTAATTTATAGCGTTTACGAGTGATTGATATTATAATTATTGAAGACGAAAAGCCTGCGGCAAGAAGACTACAGCGCATGCTTACAAAAATGAATATTGAGACCCAGATCATGCTGCATTCTGTTGCTGAAGCCATCGATTGGTTTAATAACAACAAGCACCCAGACCTTATTTTTCTTGATATACAGTTAAGCGATGGTCTTTCTTTTGAAATTTTTGAACATGTAAAGATCAATAGCGCTATCATTTTTACCACTGCATACGACGAATATGCCCTGAAGGCGTTTAAACTGAATAGTATAGATTACCTATTGAAGCCTATAGATCAGGAGGAACTTGAGGCTGCTATTAGCAAATTCAGGAATACTCAGCAGCAAAAAGACAATATTAATATGAATGAGTTAAGGTCTTTATTAACTCAGAGTACTAACGATAAAGCCTATAAAACAAGGTTCACCGCCCAGGTAGGTCAGCACCTTAAACTTGTAGAAGTTTCAGATATAGCCTGTTTCTATTCTGAAAATAAGGCTACCTATATTCATTGCTACTCGGGCCGGAATTATCCCATAGATATTCCTTTGGAACAATTGGAAGATGATCTTAATCCGGAAAAATTTTACCGCATCAATAGAAAGTGTATCCTTAATATAAATGCGATTCGAGACATCGTTTCTTATACGAATTCCAGGCTGGAAATAAAATTAGAAAACTTTAGCGAATTCCAGCTTATCGTAAGCAGGGAAAGGGTTAAGGACTTCAAGACGTGGCTGGATCAATGATCCTGAAATGTTAAAATTCAATTATATAAAACCGTATTGCATCTCCTTCCGTAAATATTCATATAAGCTTTAGGTTTGTTAGGCATTATTGCTTCAAACAAGATGTCGATCTAAGTTTTTGATTTTTTTGGTTGGTTAGATGCTTGGGGATGATGAGATGCGAATAGGATCTTTTCTCCCCGAGTATTTACAAAAGTAAGCCCCACGTTTTCACGTGGGGCTTATCTTATTTATGTGGGTTTATAGCTTTATGGAGCTGCTACTGCACCTAACACGTATAGCTGATCCATAGTTGGTGAATCGCTACCTCCTTCAGGTTCAAGCGTGATCCCGAATGCCTGCGACTCGTTAGCATTCTCCAGGGTGAATATCTTATTATCGTCTAAAGAGAACTCATCCAACAGACCTATACTTGTAGGGGTGAGAGGTTCAAGTTTAAGCGACCATACCTGGTATACCTTGCCTCTAGGAGGCTCCGGTAATTCCTTGGCGTCTATATATGCCTTTTTCTCCTCCTTGTTCCAGTAGACCGCTGCATAGGCTTCTGGAGCTACATTCTGACCCTGTAATGGCACTTTTGAAACATTCTTATCTCTTAGAACTGCCAGTAACTCTTCTGCCTTATCGGCATTATCCCTCGCATCTGCGATCTGTTGTTCCATTCTGGCTGTTTTCGCTCTTTCTGCATTAAGTTGTTCTCTAAGATCATTCTTATCTTCGAACACAAAGAAAAGACCAACTAGCAGTAAGACGGTTGCAGCCCATCCAATATATGACACCCAGTTTGTTTCTTTATCTCTTTCGATCTCGATCACTTTTGGCTCTTCCTTCTGCTCCAGTTTCTGCCTGATGCTGGCCAATACTGCTTCAGCATTATATGCCGGGGCTGCCGAGGCCGATAACCTTTGCAGGGCATCCTCGATCTCTTCAACCTCTTTCCGAATTTCAGGATGCTCCTTCAGGGCTTTGCTCACTTCGCGACTCTCAGCTTCTGTGAGCGCTCCGTAGACGTAAAGTTCCAGGATTCCCGATGATATGTATTCTTGTATATCCATTTCTTATTCTGCTAACATTTCTCTAAGCTTGTTTATACAAGCTCTGTTCCTGGTTTTTACCGTGCCTAATGGCATGTCAAGCTCTTCAGCTGCATCTTTTTGCGTAAAGCCTTTAAAAAACAGGAGGTCTATTAATTTCTTGCAAACAGGCTTCAGGATATCTATATATTTTTTGATCCCGATCGCATCTGCTTTTGCTGAAAAGTTTGAATTGCTCTCCAGAATATTTACGAAATTATCTGCTGTAAGGTTTTTCTGAGAGTTTTTGTGGCTTTTAGACCTTATATGATCTATAGATGCATTCCTCGCAATATTAAGGATCCAGGTGAAAAATCTTCCTTTATCAGAATTATAGGAAGAGGCGTTGTCCCAGATCTTCATAAATACATCCTGAAGGATTTCCTCTGCTATCTTTTCATCTTTTAAAATGCTGTAAATTATTCCATATACGCTCTCTGAATACAGCTGATAAATTCTTTCGAAAGCCTTATGATTACCGTTCTGTAATTCGAGGATTAGTCCGTCCTGCTGCATAAATTTTATTTGAGGAAATAAATATAGTCTTAATTGACAAATAAAAAAAGCGGCTGAAAAGCCGCTTTATAATTGATTATTTTCGGTTTGAATTACTTCTGGATCACACCGCAACCTACTCGGGTTCCTGCAGCACCAGAAGGCTGAGAAGTATAATCGTCTACACCATCATGCACGATAACAGCCTTGCCTAAAAGGTCTTTTTTAGAGTCGCCACATCCTATACACCACTCATCTGTAGTTAAATTTACAGTTCCGTTTCCATTAGCGTCTACTTCAAAGTTTCCTATGTCACCTTTATGGTAACCCTCTGCATCTCCCCATTTACCATGCTTGGCATCTGTAGGGTTCCAGTGTCCACCGGCAGAAGAGCCATCGGCAGCTGAACAATCTCCGTTCTCATGAATATGGATGGCATGCTTACCTTCAGCAAGTCCTGAAATAATAGCGGTCATGGAAACTTCACCGTTCTCTTCGGTGAAAACTACGTTACCACTAAGGTTGGAATCGCTAACCGAATTTAAAGTTACTTTTACCTTTTTAACTTCTTCTTCCTGTTTTTCCATATCAGAACTCATTTCAGTTTCTGACTGGCTTTCCATTTCTTTTTCTTTTTTGTCATTCTTACAACTTGTGAAGACTAAACCTGCACAAAGAATAAGTGATAAACTAATACGTTTCATAGAGTTTGGATTGGTTAAATTTTAATTAAGATTTCTAAATTAAGCCTATTCGCAGGCATCACCAAAGATTTAAGTATAGCTTAACAATGGATTGCTGCTCTTTAAAAGTCTTACGAACTTCTTAGTTTGGTTTCTATCTGTGCTTTTGAAGAAAGCGTTTTGTGAACCGGGCATTTATCTGCGATCTGCATAAGGCGCTCTATCTGTTTCTCATCTAGCTCTCCCTGTATGGAGATCTCTCTTTCAAAACTATCTATCTTGGCCTGGTCTTTTTCGCAATTCTCGCAGTCTTCGGCGTGTTTTTTTGCATAGCTCACATGAGTTTCTACATTCTCTACTTTCCATTCTTTTCTTCTGGCATACATCTGTATGGTCATGGAGGTGCAGGCAGCAAGTCCGCTGGAAACCAGTTCATAAGGGTTAGGTCCCAGGTCGCTACCTCCGGCTTTCTCCGGTTCATCTGCGACAAAATGATGCTTGCCGGCAATGATCTGGGTGGTATAGCCGTGTTTCCCCAGATTGGCCATAACTTCATGGTCTGTATCTAATTCTGGCACTTCTGGCTGTTCTATATATTTACTCGCCCAGGCAGCTATTAAGCCTCCGGCGTATTCAGAATCAGACCGGGTGCTCAGCATATGATCTGCTTTTTCCAGAGAAATAAAACTCTTAGGATGTCGCGCAGATTTATATAGTTCTTCGGCATGTTTAATAGATACGATCTTATCCTGCGGTGAATGCATGATTAGCAACGGAGTTCTTATTTCTTCAAGGGTTTTAGATTCATTATTATTTTCTAGATCATCAATGAATTGCTTCTTAATCTGGAAACTTCTTCCACCTATATTAATTTTCGCTGAACCTTCATTCTCGATCTCGCTAAGGCTGGATTCAAAATGCTTTTGAACATGAGCCAGGTTTGATGGCGCATTAATAGTCACGATGGCTTTAACTGAATCTATCTCTTTTGCCGCGAATAGCGCAGCGGCGCCACCTAAGGAATGCCCAACGATAATTGCAGGAGCATTGTACTCTTTTTTCAAAAAACTAGCCGCAGAGACCAGGTCATCTACATTACCCGAGAAATTAGTGTCTTCGAAATTGCCGTCGCTTTCTCCGAGACCCGTAAAATCGAATCTTAAAACTCCATAACCTTTTGAAGCCAGACTTTTACTGATATTAGAGGGAGCATGAAAATTCTTGTTGCAGGTAAAACAATGAGCAAACAGAATAAAATTCTCAGGCTTCTTATTCGTTGGTAATTCCAGAACGCCTTGAAGCGTTTTCGAATCAGAATTTTTGAAACTTACATCAAGCTTTTTCATAATATCGTTTTATTGGTAAAGCATCTTCGGTTATCTTCAAGAATAAAAAAAAGCCGCCTTAAAGGCAGCTTTAATTCTGATAAACTATTCTTAAAGTTCTTTGATCTTGATATTTCTAAACCAGACTTTATCATCGTGATCCTGCAAAGCGATATATCCTTTCTGGTTGGTCCCGAAGTCTTCCCAATCGCTAAATTTGGAATCCTTGACCATGTTTTCCCAGCCCTCTCCGTGCACAGGAAATTCAGTTACTTTTACTCCGTTTAATTTCACCCAGCCTTTATTGTTCTTATGATCTATATGAATAACCTCTTTGTTCCATTCTCCTGCCGGTTTCGTTACATCTTCACTTGGCGGAACCATATCATACAATGCTCCAGCGGTACGGTTTAAGCCATTCTTTGCATCAGGATGTTTTTGATTATCCAGGATCTGGATCTCCGGGCCAGTATAATAGGGCTCATCATATTTATCCATTTCCTGCACAGCCCATAGGATCCCGCTGTTTCCGCCTTCAGAAATCTTCCATTCTATTTGCAGTTCAAAGCTTTCATACTTGTCTTTGGTCATTAAATATTCCTTGATCCTTTTATCTCCTTCTGCCGGTGCAAAGGAAATTACGCCATCTTCAATTTTCCACTGGCTCGAAATGGAATCTCGGTTATAGGTTTGCCAGGAATCAAGATCATTACCGCTGAAGAGGACCTGCCATTCATCATCCTGCATATTTTCGGTCTGCTGCATTTCTTCAGATTCGGTAAGTTTGGTTTCCTCTGAATCCTTCTTTTCATTCTTGCAGGCCGCAAATAATACAATAGAACAGCCAATTAAAATCATTCTTTTCATGCTTAGTTTGTTTTGATTCCTAAAATTCGTTGTAGTTTATTTTTATCTATTTCAGATCCTGAAAAGTCGTCAAATCTTTTCTGGGTAGCTTCTATAATATGAGACTGAATAAAAGGAGCGCCTTCTCTTGCACCCTGATCTGGAGACTTAATACAGCATTCCCATTCCAGAACCGCCCATACATCGCAACCATATTCAGTTAATTTTGAAAAAATAGTTTTAAAATCTACCTGGCCATCTCCAGGATGTCTGTATCTGCCGGCACGGTCTTTCCAGTCACCAAATCCGCCAAACATTCCTTTTTTTCCGGTAGGATTAAATTCTGCATCCTTGACGTGAAACATTTTAATGTAATCGTGGTAATGGTCTATATATTCTATATAATCAAGTTGCTGCAATACAAAGTGACTCGGGTCATAAAGTATGTTTACCCTTTTGTGATTATGGGTGGCATCAAGAAACCTTTCAAAGGTAACCCCGTCGTGCAGATCTTCTCCTGGATGTATCTCGTAACAAACATCTACTCCCTGTTCATCAAATTCGTTTAGGATAGGCAGCCAGCGTTTGGCTAGTTCTGCGAATCCCAATTCTACAAGACCATCTGGTCTTTGCGGCCATGGGTGCGCCGTATGCCATAAAAATGAACCGCTAAAAGTTCCGTGGACATCAAGGCCAAGATTACGGCTTGCTTTGGCAGCATATTTTAACTGATCTATGGCCCAGTTAGTTCGTTTTTCCGGATTATTCTTGTATTCGTCTGGAGCGAAATTATCGAACATGATATCGTAAGCAGGATGTACTGCTACTAATTGTCCTTGCAAATGTGAGCTGAGTTCTGTGATCTGCAGACCATAGGATTCAACCTTGCCTTTAAGTTCGTCGCAATAGGTTTTACTTTCCGCAGCTTTTTTAAGATCGATCAACCTGGTTTCCCAGGTAGGGATCTGAATTCCTTTAAAACCAAGTTCTGAAGCCCATTTACACAAGCCATCCAGAGAATTGAATGGTTCCTTGTCGTCCATGAACTGAGCCAGAAATACAGCTGGTCCTTTTATAGTCTTCATTTTCTAATATTTTGTATTAGTCTTCCATTTTTATCCAGACATTCCCTTTTTTGTGGGAAGAGACGGTTTTTTCTATAAAGTTCATTCCGCGTAAACCATCATTCAATTTTGGATATGCACCATCAAATTTTGAATTGTCTTTTATCGCCATTGCCACGCCGTAGTATATGTTACCCATAGAATCGAAAATACCTTCGGGATGACCCGGTGGTAATTTTGTTCCTTCCAGGGAAAATTCGCTCAGGAAGCCATGACCAGGTTTTATTACCTGCAACGGTTTATCTTCTTTCAGTAAATAGAGGTAATTCGGGTTTTCCTGTTCCCATTTCAATCCTCCTTTATCGCCATATACCTGCACCGTGAAATTATTTTCTTCACCGGTTGCGATCTGGCTGGCTCTAAGCACTCCTTTTGCCTTACCCGGAAACCTCATAAGCACCGTTCCGTCAATATCCATCGGGTTATCTTCGTACAGGTAATTGAGGTCTGCGAGTATATTTTCTACTTTCATTCCGGTTACATACTCCGCCATATTAAAGGCATGAGTTCCTATATCGCCAATACAGCAGCTAATCCCAGATTTTTCAGGATCCAGTCTCCAGGTGGCCGATCTTTTCTCCTTATCGTGTATCAAAGGATTGATCCATCCCTGGTAATATTGCACATCTACTTTTTGAATTTTCCCTATCTCCCCGTTTTTGATCATGGTCTTCATTTGCCTGATCATGGGGTAACCGGTATAGGTATAGGTGACCGCGAAGATCACCTTTGTTTTCTGCTGAATTTCATTCAGAATTTTAGCCTCCTCGTAGGTAGTTGTTAATGGTTTTTCACAGATGACATTAAACCCGTTTTTCAGTAACTTTTTGGCCATGGGGAAATGCAGGAAATTCGGGGTAAGCACAGACACGGCTTGCATTCTCTGATCCTCAGGTAAAGAATTTTCCTTTGCAATAAGGTCATCAAGGTCTTTATAAACCCTTGAACTATCTAGCTGAAGTTTTTCCCCGAACTTAAGGCTCTTCTCGTGCTTTACATCGAAGGCTCCGCCTACGATCTCAAATTGGTCGAACATATTAGCCGCCACTCTGTGAAGTATACCTATAAGAGAGTCTTCTCCGCCACCAAGTATACCCAGTTTTATCTTTGCCATAATCTAAATCTTTTATATTTCGATATCCTTTTTGTCGATCTTTTCGTTCTTAAAAAATAATGCAAAAAGCAGCATTATTCCAAACGCAAATACGGCGGGATAGATCCAGATCGTTTCCCAATCGTGCATTTTATCTCCAGTAAGGTAAGCGTTGGTGATAAGACCGGCAACATAGAATCCAATTAACATTCCTACACCATAAGTAGCCAGGGTAATTAATCCCTGTGCTGAACTCTTATATTTTGAACCTGCTTTAAAATCGGTATAGATCTGTCCAGATACAAAGAAGAAGTCATAACAGATCCCGTGCAAGGCAATACCGGTTAACAGCATAAAGATAAGTTCGCCAGAATTTCCATAGGCGAATAAAAAATACCTAACCGTCCAGGCTAGCATCCCGGCTATAATGGTCATTTTAAAACCGAATCTTTTGAAGAAAAAGGGAAGAAGAAGCATAAACAGCACTTCTGAAACCTGACCAATGGTCATAAGCCCCGTTGGGTTCTCAACTCCTATTTCGGATAAAAAGGGGTTGGTGTTTTGATAATAGAACGCCAGCGGGATACAGATAAGTACTGAAGCCAGGAAGAACATCAGGAAGTTCCTGTCTTTAAGCAAACTCAAGGCGTCCAGACCTAAAGTTTCCACGATGCTTACTTTTTTGGACCTGTCTGCAGTTGGAGGCGTTTTTGGTAAAGTAAAACTGAAAAGACCAAGAAAGGCGGAAGCGATACTAACCATTAAGAAAGTATACTTAAGCATTCCATCCTGCCTCGCCTCTGGAGCATCCCAGTAAAATAAATAACTTATTACCAGCCCGGCTACGATCCATCCTATAGTTCCAAATACCCTGATGAATGAAAATTCCTTGGCTGGATCTTTCATCTGGTTGAAACTTACAGAATTTACCAGTGCCAGCGTAGGCATATATGCGATCATATAGGCAAGGACCAGGGGATAGAATTCAGCGAAATCTGTACTTATATACATCATGTATAATAAGATTGCACCTGTAATATGCAGAATTCCAAGAATCCTTTCCGCATTAAAGAACCGGTCTGCGATGAGACCTATAATAAAAGGAGCGATGATGGCGCCCCAGGATTGTGTAGAAAATGCTGTCGAGATCTGTACATCAGAAGCATTAAGATTGTAACCAAGAAAAGTTCCGAGAGTAACGAACCATCCTCCCCAAATGAAGAATTCAAGGAACATCATCAGGGAAAGTTGAAATCGAATAAGTTTATTCATGATCTAGAGATTGGTTTTTATAGTTGCTTACCGGCTTTGATTAATAGATCTTTTGTGGCCATGATTCCTTTTTCGGCTGAAATGTCTTCACCTTCAAATTCAACTCCAATGAAACCATCGTAACCACTATCCTTAATGATCTTCAGCATTTTTTTGTAGTCGATCAGGTCTTCATTACCGTCTTTATCGAAAGTATAGGATTTGGCACTTACAGCTTTGGCGTATGGCATCATTTTCTTAACACCTTCATATCTCGGGAATTCTTCAACACAATCTGCGTCCCATCTCTGGCCACCTTCACGTTTCAGGCAGAAATTACCAAAATCGGGTAGAGTACCACAATTTTCCATATTTACACCTTGCATCACTTCTACTAACAGATCTGCGTTAGATGACAGGTATCCATGGTTCTCTACAAGTATATTTACATTTTTAGACTTAGCGTATTCAGCTAATTTTGAAAGGGCATCAATAGAGTTCGTTTTCCATTCTTCAGGCACTTCACTGCCAAAAAGGTTTACTCGAATGGAGTGGCACCCTAGAAAACTGGCTGCATCCACCCATTTTTTGTGATTTTCTACGGCTTTATTTCGCTCTGCAGCCTCATTGGCAGCAAGATCGCCCTCACCATCTATCATGATGATCAAATTTTTCATACCGTATTCGGTACTTTTTGCTTTTAAACTATCAAGCACGATCTGCATTTCAGCTTCAGGATCTTCAGCATTTTTGATCCTTTCAGCATAAAAACCACTTACATATTCAATGCCCTCAAATCCCATTTCGCTTGCTTTTTGAGCAAAATCCATAGGATCTAATTCACCGTCATAAATAGGTTTATGTAAAGACCATTCTGCCAGAGAAAGTTTGAACCATAGCGGGTTTGAAGTAGTTGTGTCTTTTTCCTGAGATACAGTTTCAGCATTGTTGTCAGACTTTTGTTTGCAGGAAACATGCAAAAATAAAAGCGGGCATAGCAGTATTAGAAGAGATACTTTAAGCGGGTTGATTTTCATTGTTATCTGGATATAATGATTGAGTTAGGGTTTTTATGAAAAATGAAAAATAAATGTAACCTTTTTTTTAAAGCTGTAAAATTATGGGCTTAAATTTATATATTTGGTAGACTTCGATATAAAAATTTATCAATAAAACAGGAGATTGTGAGTGTATATTACGAAAATGACAATTATGATGCAATAGTTGTTGGTACAGGAATTAGTGGTGGTTGGGCAGCCAAAGAACTGTGTGAAAAAGGTTTCAAGACCCTGGTTTTGGAACGTGGACGCATGGTAGAGCATGTAAAGGATTATCCAACAATGAATGACGATCCTTGGGATTATAAGTTCAAGGGAGATGTTCCAAGGGAAGAAGTAAAAAGACAGTTTAAGCAGAACAGGACTGGATATACGGTTTCTGAACCTAGTAAGCACTGGTTCGTAGATGATATAAAACACCCCTATAATGAAGTGAAAAGATTCGACTGGATGCGTGGTTACCACGTTGGTGGTAGATCTATTATGTGGGGACGCCATAGTTACAGGCTAAGTGAAATGGATTTCGAAGCCAATAAGAAAGATGGAATAGGAGTCGACTGGCCGGTTAGATATAAAGATGTGGCGCCATGGTATGATTACGTAGAATCCTATATAGGTGTTTGTGGTGAAAAACTTGGTTTAAGCCAGTTACCCGATGGAGAGTTTCTACCGCCAATGGATCTTAATTGTGTTGAAGACTATTTTAGAGAAAGTATCGCTAAAAATTTTGATGGTCGCGTAATGACCTCAGGTAGGGTCGCTCATATAACCGGAGATAAAAAATTTGAAGGCAGGTCTAAGTGTCAGTTTAGAAACCGCTGTATTAGAGGTTGTCCTTATGGAGGCTATTTCAGTAGTAATTCATCAACCTTGCCGGCAGCTGAGAGAACTGGAAATATGACCTTGAGACCTCATTCTATTGCGAGTGAAGTTATTTATGATCCCGAAACAAAAAAGGCTACCGGGGTAAAAGTGATAGATGCCAATACAAAGGAAGTAATGGAGTTCAAAGCAAATGTGATCTTCTTATGCGCTTCTGCCGTAGCTTCTACGAGTATTCTCATGCAATCTAAATCTGATCGTTTCCCTAACGGAATGGGGAATGATTCTGGAGAATTAGGACATAATGTAATGGACCATCATTTTAAAGCTGGTGCTTCAGGAAATTATGAAGGTTTTGAGGATAAATATTATAAAGGAAGAAAACCCAATGGTATTTACCTGCCAAGATTCAGAAACCTGAACGGGAACGATAAGAACCTGGGCTTTATTCGTGGTTATGGATACCAGGGAGGCGCAAGCAGGACTAATTGGTCTGATAGTATTGCTGAGGCCGCTTATGGTGAAGATCTTAAAAAAGCGATCACAGAACCGGGAGGCTGGAACATGGGACTTATGGGCTTCGGGGAAACTCTGCCTTATCACGAAAATAAAATGACCCTGGATTATGATAAACTAGATGAATGGGGACTGCCTACGGTAACCTTTGATGCTGAATTCAAGGAAAACGAATTGAAAATGCGGGAAGATATGGTTTCTCAAGCCGTAGAGATGCTTGAAAAAGCCGGGTTCAAGGATGTAAGAGGTTACGACGATATTGGAGCTCCCGGGCTAGGTATCCATGAAATGGGAATGGCCAGAATGGGACGTGATCCAAAAACTTCTGTGCTTAACGGCAATAACCAGGTTCATGGGGTGCCGAATGTATATGTAACAGACGGAGCCTTTATGACCTCTGCCGGATGCCAGAACCCATCTCTAACATATATGGCGATGACAGCAAGAGCTGCAGATCATGCCTCCAAGAATTTTAAAAAATCTAATGCATAAATAATTAGGATAATGAAAAGGAGACAAGCATTAAAGAATATAGGATTAGGTGCGGGCTTATTCGTTATAGGTCCATCCACATTAAGTTTACTGCAAAGTTGCAAGAGCGAACCCGAATATGACTGGCAACCGGTTTTTCTAACCGCTTCTCATGGATATGCTCTTAAAAAGGTGCTGAATGTTATTTTACCTTCTTCAGATACCCCTGGAGCATCAGACCTTAATATTCCACAATTTATAGACGCTTATATGGATAAGGTCGAGGATTTGGAACGAAGGGAGAAGTTTCAGGAATCTGCAGATGCCTTTGCCAGAGCTTTCAAAGAAGAATTTGATAAAGAGCAAGAGGAAGGAAAGGATGAAGATTTTGAAAATCTTATAAAGAAATACCTGAAGGCTACACCTGCACAGAGAGAAAAATTCGTACGAAGAAATACTGAAACACAGGATGCTATTAGGGATCCTGAATATGTTATGAATAATGATAAAGGAGCTTATGCTTACCTAACAACTGTAAGGAATATGGGCATATGGGCGTGGAAGAATAGCGAAGAAGTTGGTGAAAATGTGATGTGGTATGATCCTATTCCCGGGCAGTACATCCCTTGTGGGCCTGTAGATGAACTTGGGCAGGGAAAAGCAATGTCATTGTAGGAACGGGAAGAATATTTATTGACATAAGCCAGAATCGGCAATTCTCGATATATAATATTTATAGTAAAGGGTTAGTTATTGGTGGAAAATTCTCAATTAGGAATATGATATTCTAAGCTTAATTCTTTCCAGAAAATAATCAAATATTGAAATTTTTGTCGGGTTAATTAAGGATTCAGAAGATTCAACAGATTTTAAAATTCTTTAATTTTTGTAGTTTAATAACTTTATTAACAATTTTTTATATAAATTGAGGGCAGTTCAGAAATTTTTCTGAGCGTTTTCCAACTAAAACGTATTTTTTATGAAACAAATTATCTTTAGGGGCCTATTGTTTATTTCGGTCTTCCTTTTTTATGGGATGGTAAATGCACAGCAGACGGTGACCGGGACGGTGACCGATGAGACTGGTCCGCTACCCGGCGCGACCGTGGCAATTAAAGGAACCTCGACAGGAACTACAACAGATTTTGACGGAAATTACACACTTAACGATGTACCGGCAGATGGAACTCTTGTATTTAGTTTCGTAGGTTACGAAACCCAGGAAGTCCCTGTTGAAGGCAGAACTACAATTGACGTAAACCTGGCAACCGATGCTTCTGAACTTGATGAAGTTGTATTGATTGGTTATGGTCAAACAACAGTGCGGGATGCAACCGGAGCTGTATCGTCAGTTAAATCTGAAGAATTTAACAAGGGTATAAACACTTCCCCAGACCAGTTATTACAAGGTAGGGTAGCAGGTGTTCAGATCACCCAGGCCAGTGGTGAACCTGGAGCTGGTGCCAATATTAGAGTAAGAGGTACCTCCTCGATAAGGGCCGGAAACGATCCTTTGATCGTTGTTGATGGTGTTCCTTTAAGTGGAGGAAATGTTAGTCCAGGAAGTGATACCGGGCTTGGGAGAAGAGGTTCTACCAACCCTTTGGCGTTTATAAACTCTAGTGATATCGCCAGTATCGATATTTTGAAAGATGCATCGGCGACGGCAATCTATGGTTCCCGTGGTGCTAATGGTGTTGTTTTGATCACAACTCGTGGTGGAAGAAGCGGTAAGCCGCAGGTGAGTTTTAATTCATCTTTCCAGTCCAGCACAATCTCTAATGAATATGATCTGATTTCGGCAGATGACTATCCAGGGATAGCCAACAGCGTTGGTAACCCGAATCCGGACCTTGGAGCTCGTTTAGATCCATTAGGTTCAATTTTAAGAACTGCCTTTACTCAACAACATGATTTTTCATATGGTTCTGGAGGAGAGACCGGGAATTATAGAATTTCCCTTGGTATCCTTGATCAGGAAGGTATTGTAAAAGGTACAGGTCAGGAAAAGTATACTGGTAATATCAATATTACTCAACGTGCTTTTGATGATGTGGTTACTTTTAAGTCTAATATCATCTATTCCTATATTAAGGATGATGGAGAAGCGATCTTTGAGAATGCTTCTGCAGAGGGGGATTTAATGTCTTCAACTCTAAGATGGAATCCAACCAGACCATTCTTTAATGAGGACGGCACTTATAACCAGCCAAGTGATAACCAGAGAAACCCTCAGGCTTTCCTTGATTATTTTGAAGATAAAACAGAAACATCAAGGATTCTTGCAAACCTTTCTACTACAATAAATATTACGGAAGGACTGGATTATAAATTCAATATTGGTCTAGACAGAAGTGAGTCTACCAGAAGAACTTCTATTTCTAGTGATTTTAATGCTAATAACATTTTAGGACGAGGAGTAGCTTCTTACGAGGATAACTATAACTTCAATAAATTATTCGAGCATACCTTAAGCTACAATTCAGATATCGCAGCAAACCTAAAACTGGATGCTGTTGTTGGTTATTCTTATCAGAGTTTCGAAGCTAAAGGGAATAGTTTAATTGCTCGTGACTTCAGTATTGCAGATCAGGATAAGTATATTAAGGATATTGGTTATGCAGCTACTATCCAGCCAACCGATGTGCTGGCATACTATAATCCATCTTCAGAGTTACAGTCTTTCTTTGGTAGAGCGAACTTCAATTATAACAGCAAATATTTATTAACAGCTACTTTAAGAGCCGATGGTTCCAGTAAGTTTGGTAGTAACAACAGATATGGTTATTTCCCTTCTGTAGGTGCTGCCTGGAGAATTGTTGAAGAAGGATTCTTACCTGTTGCTATTTCAGATCTTAAGTTAAGAGGTAGCTGGGGTATCACTGGTAACCAGGAATTCCCTGCTGGTTCTGCACAAACTCAGTTTGGTCCTACAGATGATGGTTCAGCAGTACAACAGGTTAACGTAGCAAACCCTGATCTACAATGGGAAACTACCGAGCAATTTGGTGTAGGTATAGATTTTGGATTTGCTAGTGATAGAATTACAGGATCTTTAGATTACTTCAATAGAAAAACTAATGATCTTTTATTTAGATTGCCAGCGATTCAGCCGGCTCCAAACGTAAATTACTGGACAAACTTTGATGATATCGAAATTGAGAACGAAGGTTTTGAGATCTCTTTAAATGCTAATGTTATTCAAAGTGAAGACTGGACATTTGATGTGTCATATAACATGGCATTTCTTGATAACACCATTAGTAATGTAAGTAATCAGTTCCCTATTGGTATACCAACCGGGGAGGTTAATGGTAGAAGTTTAACTGGACAAAGATCACAGTTACTTTATGACAACCAACCTCTATATGCTTTTTACCTTCCAGTATTTAATGGATATGACGCGAACGGGGCACCAACTTACGTAGATGTAAATGGTGATGGCACGGTAAATCCTAACTTTGATGGTCCTGGAAGAACATCAGATAGGGATTTCGTAGGTGATCCAAACCCTGATATTACTTTAGGTATTGGTTTGAATGCAACTTTTAGAAATTTCGATTTCAGTGCAAATCTAAACGGTGCATATGGTCATCAGGTATACGATAACACCAATGCAGCATTATTCTATAAAGCAGCAGTTGCCAATGGAGATAATGCCACTTACGCAGAGGTTAATTCGAATGCCGATGCTGCAAATGGAGGACCATTCCTATCTACGAAAGATCTACAAAGCGGGGACTTCTTGAGACTTAATAGTGCTTCTATTGGTTATACCTTTATGGGGCAGGAAGACTTTTCTCTGGAATGGATGAAATCTTTACGTATATATGTTGCGGGACAGAACCTTTTTGTAATTACACCTTATGATGGATTTGACCCAGAGGTGAATGTGAATAAAGCTATTGACGGGGTTCCATCTTTTGGTATAGATTATACTTCCTATCCAAGAAGCAGAAGCTTTACGGTAGGGATAAATGCAAACTTTTAATAAAATATTCTTATGAAAAAAATAGTATTAATTTTATTCGTTAGCGTTCTTGCATTCGGGTGTACTACCCTGGATGAAGAATTGAACGATACAGTTGGCAGCGAAGTTGCTGCTACTACTGCAGATACAGAGTCACTGCTCATATCGGCCTACCAGGCAATGAGAATCTTTGATACTCAGGATAATATATTTGCATTGCAAGAGCATACGTCTGATGAGTTGGCTGGACCAACACGTGGACCAGACTGGGATGATGGTGGTGTATGGAGAAACCTGCATACTCACAACTGGGCGAGTTCTAATAACTTTATAAATAGTGCCTATACCGGTTTATTGAGTGGGATATTCCGCTCAACACAGGTATTGGAATTTGATCCAACTCCTGCACAGGCTGCGCAGGCAAGATTTTTAAGAGCATTTTTCGCTTTTCACTTAGTAGATAACTTTGGATTGGTTTTAGGTAGAGAGCCTGGAGAAGACCTTACGGCACCTCCATCTATTACTCTAAACAGACCTGAAGGTATTAATTTCGTGATCGCAGAACTGGAAGAGATCATTGATGATCTGCCAGATACTGGAGATGCTACCGTAGCAAATAGAAATGCAGCTCACTTCTTACTGGCGAAAGCTTATTTGAACAAGGCGGTATATATGGCAACAGATCCAAGTACAAATGCTGCCTCAGCAGGTCCATTTAGTTTTGACGCTGGAGACATGAATACCGTTATCTCTCATGTTGATGCGATAGTTAGCTCTGGAGATTATGAATTGGAAACCATGTATTTTGATAATTTCTCTCCAACGAATACAGATGATAGTTCTGAAAATATATTCGTGAGTGAGAATGTTAGAGGTAATAACCCTGCCAATACGCACTCAAGATGGCATATGACCCTGCATTACAATAGCCAGCCTGATGGATGGAATGGTTTTGTTACGCTTGCAGAAATATATGACCTTTATGAAGATGGAGATATGAGAAGAGAATTCACTCCAGATTATTTCGAAGGAAATACTGGTATGAATGCAGGATTCTTATTAGGTCAGCAATATGCTGCAGACGGTACTCCGCTTGAAGATAGAAACGGTGATCCATTAGCCTTTACTAAAGACTTTTCTCTTACTGCCTCTAGCGAGGTTGCAGGGATCAGGGTAATTAAATATCCTGTTGACTTTACTAGCATAGGTTCTGTAGGTAACGATTATGTTCATTTTAGATTAGCTGATGCTTTATTAATGAAGGCTGAAGCGATCTTAAGAGGTGGATCAGCTACAATGGGAGATACTCCGGAATCTTTGGTTAATTCTATAAGAACTTTAAGAGGAACTTCAGATCTTACTGGAATAACCTTAGATGATATCCTTGATGAAAGAGCCAGAGAATTGTACTGGGAAGGATGGAGAAGAAATGATCAAATTCGTTTCTCTACATTCCTTGATGCGCATCATGAAAAACCAGCATCTTCAGAACAGTATTTACTGTTTCCGATTCCGCCGGCAGCATTGTCTACCAATCCTAATTTAACCCAGAATCCTGGATATTAATTAGCTTTTGTATTTCATAAATAAAAGCCTTTCCGTAATTTGGAAAGGCTTTTAATTTATAACAGCATAACCCCAAATAGTTGATATTGAAAAGACTGGTTTTATTATTGTGTTTTCTATTCCTAATTTTCTCCTGTTCAAAGGAAACTCCAAAAGATGAGAATTTCAGGTTTCAAATGCTCCCTTCAGAAGTAAGCGGCATAGATTTCAGGAATGAGATCACTTCTTCTAAAGATCTCAATATCCTGAATTACCTTTATTTCTATAATGGCGCTGGTGTAGCCGCGGCCGATTTTAATAATGATGGACTTACAGATCTTTATTTCGCAGCTAATATGGATAGCGATAAACTGTATCTCAACCAGGGTGATTTTAAGTTCAACGAAGTTTCTAAAACTGCCGGAATTCTTCAAAAAACTTCATGGTCTAACGGGGTAACCACGGTAGATATCAATAACGATGGGCTTCTGGATATTTATGTTTGTGAAGTAGGCAATTATAAGAGCTTAAAAGGACGTAATAAATTATATATCAACCAGGGTCAGGATGCAGACGGTACACCCATTTTTAAGGAGGAAGCTGCAAAATATAATTTAGATTTTAGTGGAATGTCCACCCAATCGGCGTTTTTCGATTATGACCTGGATGGTGACCTGGATGTTTTTATTATGAACCATTCCGTTCATCCAAACTCAAATTATGGCATTGGCGAAACCAGGAAAGAAACAGACAGCATTTCCGGTGACCGGCTATTTAGAAATGATAACGGTAGCTTTACCGATGTTTCTAAAGAAAGTGGCATCTATAGCAGTAAAATTGGTTATGGGCTTGGTCTGGCGATAGGTGATCTAAATAATGATGGTTATCCAGATATTTATGTAGGGAATGATTTCTTTGAAAATGATTACCTGTATATCAATCAGAAGGATGGAACCTTTAAAGACCATATTTCATTAGAGAATAGTGGGATAGCACATACTTCGCATTATTCCATGGGTGTTGATATTGCCGATTTTAATAATGATGGATTACAGGATATAATAAGTCTGGACATGCTTCCTGAAGATCTTACCACTTACAAGGCTTCGGGCACAGATTACTCTTACCAGATCTACCATAATTATCTGAATAAGGGATATGCCAACCAGTATATGCAGAATGCGCTGCAGCTGAATCAGGGGAATTTCAATTTCAGTGAAATAGCACATCTTTCAGGGATAGCGGCAACAGAATGGAGTTGGGCGCCATTATTCGCAGATCTTGATAATGATGGGGTAAAGGATCTTTTTATCTCCAACGGAATTCTTGGAGCTACCAACGATATGGACTATATAAGCTTTATAGCCAATGAGAATATTCAGAAACGTCTCAGTAAGGGAATGAACGATCAGGATCTAAAGATCATCGATGAGATCCCTGAGAAAAGAACTGCCAATTATTTTTTCAGAAATGCCGGGGAACTCCAATTCGAAAATATGGACTCGAAGTGGATCAATAGCGAGGAATCCTTTAGTAACGGGGCTGTTTATGCAGATCTAGATAATGATGGTGACCTGGACCTTGTTACCAATAATGTGAATTCTAAAGCCTCTGTATATGAAAACCTAAGTCGTGATAAGGATAGTTCGCATTATTTACAGATAAAATTCAATGGTCCTGAAACTAACAAATTTGGAATAGGAGCAAAAGTGACATTATATCACGGAGATAAAATTCAGATCGCGGAGAATTATCCAACTCGTGGTTTCATGTCTGCGGTTGCTCCAGAACTTCATTTTGGACTTGGTAAGCTAAATAATATAGATTCAATTGATATCTCTTGGCCAGGAGGTTTTCAGCAACGCCTTCGGAATGTTAAGCCAGATCAAAAATTGCAGATCAAGTTTGAGTATGCTAATAAATCCTCTGAAAGTTTAGATAATCTAAGGCCCGAAACAGAAAAGTTTTTGGTAAACAAAACCCATAAGGAATACTCATTTAAAGATTTCTCTTACGAACCTTTGATTCCCTATTCTCAGTCCAACCTTGGTCCGTCGGTTTCTGTTATAGACTTCAATAAGGACGGCAGGGACGATATTTTTATTTCAGGAGATCAATTTAATCCTGGGAAAATGTGGCAGCAAAATGCTGACGGCAGTTTTGGTATTGTAAAGGAAATTCAACTGAGTTCAAATTCCCTGGAGCCGGTAGACCAGGTATTCTTAGATATGAATAATGATGCTGCTCTGGATCTAATAATTGCTTATGGAGGTACAGATCCTAATAATATCAATAAAAATCACCCGGAGCTGTATTTAAATAAGAATGGGACTTTAGAAAAAACACAACTTCTGAAAGATGTTGAGATCAATGCTTCGGTGATAAGATCGGCAGATTTTAATAATGATGGCTTTGAAGATATTTTTATCGGGAGCAATTCAGATTATGGAAGTTATGGAAAAAGCCAGGATGCTATAATATTGCTCAATGAAAATGGATCTGGTTTCAGCAAATCTGAAGCTTCTTCAAGATCTTTGAAAGATCTGGGAATGGTCTATGACGCTAAAATTATAGATATGAATGCAGATGGTCTACCAGATATAGTCATCGGAGGACATTATATGCCAATAACTCTTCTTATAAATAATGGGGAAGGAGGTTTTATCAAAAAAGAAATACCTGATACTGAAGGTTGGTGGAACTCTGTAGCGATAGAGGATTTTGATTCAGACGGGGATATGGATATCATTGCTGGTAACTGGGGTCTCAACAGCAGGTTAAAAGCCAGTTCTGATAGTCCTTTACAGCTTTACCTGAATGATTTTGACGATAACGGGAAGGTTGATCCTATACTTACTTATTTTTACCAGGACCGAGAAACTCCGCTGGTTACGAAAGACGAAATTACCAAGCAGATTCCGCAATTGAATAAATCTTTTTTATCCTATACAGATTTCGCAGAAGCAGATTTTAATGATTATTTTTCGGAAGGGAAAATTGATAACGCAATAAAGAAAAAGGTCGTAACCCTGGAAACTACTTTATTTGAAAATACAGGAGATCTTCAATTTTCAAAAAGAACCCTGCCGAGGGAAGTACAATTTTCTTCGGTTCATGATATTCTGCTAACCGATATGGATAACGACGGTTTAACAGACCTTGTTCTGGGAGGTAATAATTATCATGTGAACACCCAACTGGGCAGGCTGGACGCAAGTAAAGGCGTAATACTTCGAAATAAAGGCAACTTGAATTTTGAACTTATAAGGAACAAACTCTACATTAATGGACCGGTTAAGTCTATAAATAAAGTAAAAGTTTTAGATGAGAATTATCTCATTTTCGGAATAAACAATGATCGTACACAGTTCGTGAAATACCCCAAATTCAATGATTAAAAAGACTTTTAAAATATTATTGGTTCTTTTAGCAGTTTCCTGCGGAAAGGATAAGGAGCAAACAGAGGCGCAGCCGGCTGAAGACTTACTTTTCACTGAAATGCCTTCAGACTCTACAGGAATAGATTTCATCAATAAGGTTGAAAACGAGAAGGATTTCAATATTTTCAATTATAGAAATTTTTACAACGGGGGAGGAGTAGGAATTGGTGATCTAAATAATGATGGCTTGCCAGATGTTTATTTGACGGCGAATAGAAAGAAGAACAAGCTTTATCTCAATAAAGGGAATTTCAAGTTTGAAGATATTACTGAATCCTCTGGAGCAGAGGGGAGCAGGTCATGGTCTACCGGGGTGACTATGGTAGATATTAATGCCGACGGATTTTTGGATATCTACGTGTGCAATGCCGGTAACCTGGAAGGTGACGATAAAAAGAACGAACTATTTATTAATAATGGTGACCTGACCTTTACCGAAAAGGCTGCTGAATATAATCTTGACGATAGCGGTTTTGGAACCCATGCAGCTTTTTTTGATTATGATGCAGATGGGGACCTGGATGTATACATACTTAATAATAGTTTTATACCGGTAAGCAGTCTTGGTTATGTGAATAAAAGAGAAACACGCAGTGAAGACTGGGATATACCTGAGCCATTAAAAGGAGGAGGGGATAAATTATTACGAAACGATGATGGCCGGTTTACCGATGTAAGCGAGGAAGCTGGAATCTACGGGAGTTTGATTGGTTTTGGATTAGGTGTGACCATAGGAGATATCAACGGAGATATTTTGCCAGATATCTACGTTTCCAACGATTTTTATGAGCGCGATTACCTGTATATAAATCAGGGAGACGGCACTTTTAAGGAGCAAATTAAGGATTACATGCAGCATCTAAGTCTTTCTTCTATGGGTGCTGATATGGCCGACCTGAATAATGACGGATTGCCTGAAATATTCGTGACCGATATGCTTCCCGAGGACGACGCCCGCCTCAAGGAAACCGGGGATTATGAAAGATATGATCTTTTTCAGCTTAAGAAAAGCAGGGATTTCTATAATCAGTATATGCAAAATACCCTGCAGTTGAATAATGGTGATGGTACGTTTTCTGAAATCGCCCATTTTAGCGGGGTGGCAAAAACCGACTGGAGTTGGGGTGCTTTGTTATTTGATATGGATAATGATGGCTATCGCGATATTTTTGTGAGCAATGGTATTTTTCATGATCTGACCAATAATGATTTCATGGACTTTTTTGCCAACGATATCATTCAAAAAATGAGCATCACTGGAAAAAAAGAAGATATCGATAAGGTCATAAATAAAATGCCTTCTACGCCAATACCTAATTATGCGTTTAAAAATGGCCAGGACCTGGTATTTGAAAATAAGGCCGAGGAGTGGGGGCTGGACGATCCAGGTTTTTCCAATGGCGCTGCTTATGCCGATCTGGATAATGACGGAGACCTTGATCTTATTGTAAATAACTTCAATATGCCTGCTTTCGTTTATAAAAACAACAGCGAAAGGTATGATAAGAATTTTATAAAGCTAAAGGTAAAAGGTGAAGGCAAAAATACTATGGCTGTAGGGAGTATAATCGATCTATACGCTAATGGAGAGATCATAAGACAGGAATTGATTCCAACCAGAGGTTTTCAGTCTTCGGTAGATTATGTGCAAACCATAGGTCTTGGTGATAAAGAAAAGATAGATTCCGTACAGATCATTTTTCCAGATAAAAAACGAATGCTAGTAAAAGACCCTGAATTAAATTCCACTTTGGTTCTTGATCAATCTAAAGCGAACATGGAATGGTCAAAAAGCAAAGAAGATAAAACTACCTGGTTTCAGGAAGTCGCGACCAATTTCGAGCCTCAGTCGGAAGACAGGCACGTGGATTTTGATTATGAAGGTCTTATTCCTAAAATGCAATCCCAGGAAGGTCCGGCCATGGCTGTTGCCGACATCGATAACGATGGTAATGATGATGTTTATCTTGGAGGTTCTTTTGGGACTTCTGGAAGGATCTATCTTCAGAAAAAAGCTGGAGAATTAAAACAGATAGCTTTTGATGCCGGAGTGAATTTTGAAGATACAGATGCTGAATTTGTGGATATAGACGGAGATAATGACCTTGATTTACTGGTAAGCTCCGGAGGAAATTTCAAGAATGCCAGAACAGGTCTTCGCGTTTATATTAATAATGGAAATTTAGAATTCAGCGATTACAGGATCGTGTCATATTCTCCTAATAATACCTCTAATGTAGAAACAGCCGATATCGACAACGATGGAGATATGGATATTTTCCTCGGAGTATATACCGTTCCAGGGATCTATGGACTTAAGGTTTCCAGTGTTCTGCTGGAAAATGATGGAAAAGGAGAATTTAAAGATATTACTGAATCTGCTGCTCCGGGATTGAAGAATATCGGAATGGTGAAAGCTGCGGTTTTTGAAGATCTTAATGGAGATGGGCAGAAAGACCTTACCGTGGTAGGAGAATGGATGAGCCCTAAGATCTTCCTGAACGAGAAAGGGAATTTTATCCTGAAGGAAAATGAATTATCTGAATATTCAGGCTTGTATAACAGCGTCCTGGCGCAAGATCTTAACAATGATGGGTTTCCAGACCTGGTTCTCGGGAATAGGGGATCTAATGCTAGTTATCAGGCTTCTAAGACCGAACCTGCTAAAATGTTCGTGACAGATTTTGACTTGAATGGTACTACAGAACAGGTTTTTACTAAAACCATAAATGGCAGGGATATTCCTTTACACACTAAAAGGGAGCTGGCCGGGCAAATTGTTTCTATTAAGAAACAGAATATGAAGTTCAGTGAGTATTCCAACAAATCTATCCAGGAACTTTTTGGTGCTGATATACTTGAAAAAGCTGAAGTAAGTGTGATCCATAATTTTAAAAGTATCGTCGCATATAATGACGGGAACGCTAATTTCAGAATAGAAGCCTTGCCTGCCCAGGCTCAATATTCCTGCATCTGTAGTATAAATACTGGTGATTTTAATAAGGATGGGAAACAAGACCTTATCCTCGCTGGGAACAATTACTCCTTAAAACCTCAGTTTGGCAGGCTGGATGCCAGTTTTGGCACAATACTACTAAATGATCAGAATGGTTTTAAAGTAGCAGAATCTGAAGATTCCGGATTGCTTTTAAAAGGTGAAGTTAAGGCCATGAAATGGCTGAAAGACAAGAATGGTAACGAATATCTGCTTGCGGGTATTACCAATGCCAAACCCAAATTATTTAAGCGCAATGAGTAGAATTTCATGGGGCTTTCTTTTATCGATTTTTATCCTTCTTTATTCCTGTGCAAAGGAAAAAAATGAAGATTTGGAGAAGGATACAGATCATCTTTTTACTAAACTTAGTTCTGAAGAAACTGGCGTTGATTTTCGAAACGACCTTACCGAAACCGATTCTTTAAACATCCTGGAATACCTCTATTATTACAATGGAGGAGGAGTCGCGATTGGTGACATCAATAATGATGGGCTGCAGGATATATTCTTTACCTCGAACCAGGATAAGAACCGTTTGTTCCTGAACCAGGGAAATATGAAATTTCAGGATATTTCGAAATCCGCAGGAATCTCGGGTAATTCAGACTGGAATACCGGGGTGACCATGGCCGATGTGAATGCAGACGGATTGCTGGATATTTATGTGCTGGCTGTAAGTGGAATTCATGGCTTAAAAGGAAGAAATGAATTATTCATAAATAACGGTGACAATACCTTTACCGAGGCTGCTGAAAAATATGGTATAGGATTGAAGAATTATGGAACTTCGGCTAGCTTCTTCGATTATGATAATGATGGAGATCTGGATCTTTATGTCTTGAATCATGCGGTACATACAGATGAATCTTTTAGCCCCGCAGATATCAGGAAACGACGTTCAGAGCCTAGCGGAGATAAACTTTTCGAATTCCGAAATGGAAAATTCCATGATGTAAGTGAACAGGCAGGGATTTTTGGTGGTCCTAATGGCTATGGCCTGGGAGTTGCCACTGCCGATCTTAATAACGACGGATTTACAGATATTTACGTGAGTAACGATTTTCATGAGGATGATTATCTCTACATAAACAATGGTGACGGGACTTTCACTGAGCAGATCAAGAACAAAATGACCCAGGTGAGTCGGTTTTCCATGGGTAGCGATGTAGCAGATATAAATCATGATGGCTATCCAGACATCCTTTCAGTAGATATGTTGCCCGAAGATGAGACTGCTTTAAAGGCTTCTGTGGGAGATGAAGATATCAATATTCTGAACCTGAGGATGAAATACGGCTATCACCGTCAGTTCAGCCGAAATATGCTGCAATTAAACAATCGTGGCGAAAATTTCCAGGAAATTGCTCTTTTGAGCGGAATTGAAGCAACAGATTGGAGCTGGTCTCCCTTATTTGCAGATTATGATATGGACGGCGAAAAAGACCTGTTCATTTCCAATGGAATCGTGCGCAGGCCGAATAACCTGGATTATATAAAATTCATCTCGAATTCCCAGATTAATAAGAAAAATGATGACTCTAAATTTATGGATAAGGAGTCATTGAATCTTATGCCTGAAGGCAAGGTGAATAATTATTTTTTCAGGGGAACAAATGATCTCGCTTTTCAGGACCTTTCTTCTAAATGGGTAACTCCAGAAGCTTCATTTTCCAACGGAAGTGCCTATGGTGATCTGGATAATGATGGTGATCTGGACCTGGTGACCAATAATATTAACGCAGAGGCCTTTATTTATAAGAATTCAGCTTCTGAAAAGAATAATTACCTTAGAATCCAATTCGAAGGCAATGATAAAAACACCTTTGGGATCGGGACAAAGGTATATTCATTTCATAATGGAAAATTACAGTTCCAGCAGCTCTTTAATAGTAAAGGATTTGAATCATCCTCTGAGCCTTTGATCCATTTTGGATATGGAAATACGAAAATCATAGATTCTTTACATATTATTTGGCCAGCAGGGACAGTTCAAAAATTATATAAGGTTGAGACAAATCAGAAACTTGTATTAACCCCACCTGAAAATTCAGATAATAGACCATATGCAATTAAGGATTTAGTAACAGCAAAAATGTTTGAACCTGTAGATAGCATTCCTGGATTTAAATATATTCATAAAGAGAACTCTTATAATGATTTCGATAGGCAAAAGCTTATTCCTTATAGAATTTCAGATGAAATGCCTGTTGCGGCTACCGGGGATCTTAATAATGATGGGCTGGAGGATATTTTTATTGGAAATTCCCGGGGAGTTAAATCTGAAGTTTATTTACAAACTGGTACCGGTCTTATTAAGATAGATTTCCCTTTTCTCGAGGAAACTACGAATGCTGAAGTGCGAGGAGTTGAGATCGCCGATTTTAATAATGATGGCAAGGATGATCTGTTTTTTGTTACCGGAGGTGGAGAGTTCAATGGAAAATTTGACGTACTAAAGGATAGCTACTGGACTCAGGTTTATGGGAACTGGAAAAAGATCGAGCTTCCGGTATATTATTCAGATGCCGGGGTGGTTGTATCTGCAGATATGGATAGAGATGGTGATCTTGATATATTTGTTGGAGGTCGTGCCATCGCAGGTGATTTTGGTAAAATTCCTGAATCATTTTTACTGGAAAATATCGGTGGGAAATTTCAACTGGTCACTAGTGAAGAGATCAAAAATGCCGGCCTGATCACCGACGCAATCTGGAGTGACGTTAACGGGGATGAATTTCCAGAACTGATCCTGGTAGGAGAGTGGATGGCGCCAAAGATCTTCGAAAATAATGAGGGTAAGTTGAATCTTTTAAATGATATTGGTTTAGATCAATTATCAGGACTGTGGCAAAGCATCGAAGCATTTGATATCGATGCAGACGGAGATCTTGATTATCTTCTTGGAAACTGGGGATTAAATTCAAAATTCAAAGCTTCGGCCGGGGCACCTTTACGCATGTACTATGGTGATATAGATGGAAATGGCAATTCTGAGACCATCCTCGCCCGGAATATAAATGGTGAATATTTTACTTTTGCCGGCCTGGATGAACTTACCGGGCAAATGAATTTTTTAAAGAAGAAATTCCCCAATTATAAAAAGTTTGCCGGTAAAAATGTAGGGGAGATTTACGGTGAATCCCTGTCTAAAATGACCATCAGAGAGATCAAAACAACAGAGTCTGGTTACCTGAGAAATGATGATGGAAAATTGGTTTTCATTCCTTTTAACAAAAATTTACAATTTGCGCCTATAAATGCTATATTAGTGCTTCAGGACGCGAGTCTAGATGATAAAATGGCGATACTTGCTGGGAACTATTTCGGGGTAACGCCTTATCATGGAGCCTTTGGAGCTTTTCCCGGGGCAGTTATAAATTCTGCTGGGAAAATTGCTACAATTAATAGCGGGATAGATTTTACAGGTAAACCTGTAAACAGCCTGATTGAAATTGAAATTAATAATAAAAGATACGTGATCGGGTTTTTGAACGATTCTAAACCGGTCATCTATAAATATCAGTATTCTAAATGAAGTTTTTGAAGTATACATTTATTCTTGCTTTATCCTTTTTAAGTTTTATTGCTTGTAAAAAGGACGAACCTATCGTGGTATCTACAGAAGATTATCATACGGCAGTTGATAAATTAACTGAAGTACAGGTGCATGATATTTTCTCTCCGCCGGTAGCAAGCAGGATCTATGCCTATTCGAACATTGCGGCTTACGAGGCTTTACAGGCAGGCGAGACTGAATATACCAGTTTGGCCGGGCAGCTAAATGAACTTACCCCAGTGCCTGCTCCTCAAGACACCACTGGCTTGAACCCAAGGATCTCATCTATCGTCGCTTTTTATGAAATAGGGAAGAGCCTTATTTTTTCGGAAGAAAGCATTGAGAAGTTCAGGGATAGTATCTATAAGAACTGGGAAAGTAAGAACCCGGAAAGTTTCAGGAAATCTAAGGAATACGGGCTACAGGTTGCAGACCATATAAAAGCATGGATGAAAAATGATAATTATGCCGCGACCCGAACCATGCCTAAGTTTTCTTTATATACCGATGACGAAAGCAGATGGCAGCCAACACCTCCTTCATATATGGATGGGATCGAACCTCACTGGATGAAAATAAGACCTTTCGTGATCGATTCTGCGGGGCAGTTTAAACCAGCTCCTCCACCGGAATTTTCCATGAAACCTGACTCTAAATTCTATCAGGAATTGATGGAAGTGTATGAAGTGAAAAAGGAAATGGATGAAATTGGAGACAGTGATGATAATGAAAAACTCGAAATTGCTAAATTCTGGGATTGTAATCCTTATGTATCTACACAGAAGGGGCATTTGATGTTCGCCACTAAAAAGATCACTCCTGGAGGACACTGGATTGGGATCACCAAGATCGCCTGTAGAAAATCGAATTCAGATTTTGATAAAACGGTTTATGCCTATACCAGGACTTCTATCGCCATGGCCGATGCTTTTATTAGTTGTTGGGATGAGAAGTACAGAAGCAGCCTGGTTAGACCAGAAACGCTTATTAATAAATATATAGATGAGAACTGGTCACCGGTGTTACAAACTCCTCCGTTTCCTGAATATACCAGTGGACATTCTGTAGTTTCTGGTGCTGCTGCGGTGGTGCTGACCGATATTTTTGGTGATAATTTCGCTTTTGAAGATGATACCGAGACGAATTATGGTTTGCCGGTAAGATCATTCAATTCTTTTAATGAAGCTTCCAGAGAAGCTGCAAATAGCAGGTTATTTGGTGGTATACATTACCGAGCGGCTATTGAAGTTGGTTTAAAACAAGGGCGCGAACTTGGTGCTTTCGTAGTAGAGAATTTAAAACTAAAAGGCGAAGACCAGAGCCTGGTTTCCAATTGATCATGAAGAAAATTTTAATCGTAGTTCTGGCACTTTGTGTTGCCGGTCTTGGCTGGTATCTTTTTATTAAAAAATATGATTATCAATTCGAAACTACAGCCAGGTTTGGCCCTGGCGCTGTTTCTTATGAGCTGTCGGAATGGAAAACCCTTGATGCAAATGGGAATTCAAAAGAAATAGAGATAACGGATAGAAGTGACTTTAATTCACTTACCCAACGAATAAAATTAGACAGCACCAACTCAATTGAGTTTAAATGGGAGTTGGAAAGAATCAATGATAGTGCTACTGCGATCACTCTAAATGTGTTATCTCAGAAAAATAAATTAGCTAATCGTATAGATATCGTAAATCCTTTTCAGGAAAGCGTATATATCGATACACTTAAAGAACAAGTGCTTTCTTTTAAAAGATCATTAATAGAGCATCAAAATCAATATAAAATAACTCCTGAAAAGTCTGTCGTAGAAACTCCTGAATTGGAATGTATTTGCAGTACTTCTAAAAATATACCGCTTACCGGGAAAGCTACTGAAATGATGAGTACAATTTCATTATTGGAAAATTATGTGCTTAGGAATAAGATCAACCTAAATGGCTTTCCATTTTTGAAGGTTACTAAATGGAACAGGGAAAAGGATCTCGTAGATTTTGACTTTTGTTTTCCGGTAGAGGATATAAGTAAGTTGGAAGAAACCGGTAAAATCAGCCTTAAGAAATATCCTTCTCAAAAGGCGCTAAAACTTGTATTTAATGGTAATTATCGGCTTTCACATGTTAGCTGGTTCGACCTGGTCTATATGGCTCAGGATCGTGGTATCGAAGTAGAAGAAGGACCTATGGAAATTTACCATGACAATCCAAAGATCGATAGTGACCATATGAACTGGGTAGCAGAAATTTATTTACCTGTTGCTGAATAGTTTTATCTCCGGCTAAGGAATTGCCAGCCTTAATTTTTGAGGAAGTATTTTAATATTTATCTCAGTTTTCTTGCCGATATACTCACCATCTATCTGAAAGGATACTGGTTTTCTACAGGTGATCTTTGCTTTTTTCGCGGGAATGATCTCTACAAAATCTGGATCAAGATCGGTTTCATTTCTAAGGGTCTTGAGTATTTCACCTAAGCTTAGTTTTTTAAAGATAAGGATCTCGAAAATGCCATCATCGGGAATACCATTGGGATTTACATTCGCACCGGTGCCATATTTTTTGACATTAGCGAAACCAAGTAATACGGCCTTTGCTTCCTGAAAAAAATCTTCTGTCTCGATAAGAAAATCGAAAGGATATTCACTTTGGATGAGGGTAGGAATGGACTGTATCAAATAGCCAAATTTCCCTCTGAAAGAAGAGTTCTCATAATTCCTGATGAGTTCTGCATTTATGCCAAGATCACTCATATGCAGACAGATGATATCATTCAAACAAAGCAGATCGATATCCTTGTAATTTTCACCCAGGGCAACCTCGATTTGTGAGTCCAGTTCTTCTGGCAGATCAAAATTCACCGCAAGACCATTAGCAGATCCAGAGGGAATAATGCCCAGAGTAAGGTCATAATCCTTGATGGCTTCAGCAACTAGATTAATGGTACCATCACCACCGGCAACCAGCACCCGGTCTATATTATGGTCCTCTATCTCTGATTGAATTTTATCCTTATCATTTTCTCCGGTGGTCATGTATAAATGATAACCAGCCTTTATTTGTTCTAAATGATCGTGAACCGTGGAGATGATCTTTTTTTTATCTGTGTGCCCCGCAATAGGATTTACAATCAATAAAACTTCCTTAAAATTCATTCTGTAATCTTTATGAAACGCCTAAAATTAAGTATTTTGGATTGAAGGAATTTTAAAAAAAGGCCAATATTTTGAAACTAGACCTTAAGTTGTACCGTGGATATGTGAATGATGAAGAACTCGTAGTTTTCGGGCATTTATTTGAATCCTGGGCACCAGATAAATTCAGTATTGAAAAGAAAGGTATCAAGCATGCCCACGCTATCCTTCATAAATTCAGGATCAAACCTCTGGAAAATTTTAAGGTCAGGTTAAAATTCAGGGATCTGGATGTAACTACGAAGACCCAGAAAGATGGCTATTTTAGATTTACTATTCCGTATAATACTCCTCTAGAGCCAGGCTGGCATGAATATGAAGTGACCTGCAAGATGTATGAGTTTGGGATGATAGAAAAGGGAGAGCTTTTAAAACCATATCCCAGCAAACTGGCCATAATTTCAGATATAGATGATACTTTCCTGATTTCCCATAGTAATAGCCTTTTTAAAAAGCTTTACGTGATGCTTTCCAAAAACATCAATAAAAGAAAGGTTTTTGACGATGTGGTGAAGCACTATACCCGGCTTAGTCAGGCTGGACAGAATAGTAAAGAGGCGACCAACTCCTTTTTCTATGTTTCCAGTAGCGAATGGAATTTATATGATTTCATATCTGAATTCGCCGATATGCATGAACTTCCAAAGGCAGTAATTAAGCTTAAAAAGATCAAAACGGGATTGCGCGATTTTGTAAGTACCGGCAGGGGGAACCACGATCATAAATTCATTAAGATCAAGGATATTATTTCATTCTATCCCAACCTTAAATATGTGCTTATGGGTGATGATTCGCAGCATGATCCCTATTTATATGAGAGAATCTGTAAAACCTTTCCCATGAATATCAAGGCGGTTTATATACGGCAAACTACCAGCAAGCAAAATGGGAAGGTGCAGAAAGTTTTATCGAATCTCGAGACAATGGATGTAAGTACCTGTTATTTCAGGGATAGTGAAAAAGCCATCCATCATTCTGAAAGAGAAAAAATAATCTGATCTCTTTTCTTTAATATTCGCTTACAGAATTACTTCAAGTTTTTCAATAATCTTTCCCAGGCCTGGTCATGAGCTTTTTTGTTTCCCGGCTCACCTTCAGGTTGGTGACCGCTTCTCATAAAAGCATGACCCGCATTATCATAGATCTCGTACTCGTATGTTTTTCCGGCTGCTTTCATATACTTTTCAGTTTCCTCAATAGTTGAGTTGACCCTGTTGTCGTTTCCTCCATAATATCCGTAAACGGGTGCGTTGATATTTGAGAATACTTCTTCATCTTTTGGTGCAGTCCCATAAAATACATGCGCCGAAGTTATATCAGGATTACTGGTGGCATACCTGAAGGTCTGGGAACCTCCCCAGCAGAAACCAACAACGGCTACCTCACCGGTAGAAGCAGGATCATTTTTAATGTATTCATATGCTGCATTCAGATCTGCCGTCACCTGATCTTTATCCAGGTCATAGATCGCTTCCCTTGCTGCATCAGGATTTTCAAAATCTGTAGTTTTCTTTTTTCCTTCTACTGTATTCGAAATAAGATCTGGCGCGATTACGAGGTAACCTTTTTCTGCAAGTATATCAGCGAATAGCCTGGCCCAGTCATTAAGTCCCCGGTTCTCATGAATAACGATCACGGGTTTCGCTTTTTCCTTTACCTCAGGATAAACTACGAATGCCTGAAACTCGCGATTACCATGGGAAAGAGTTACCCATTCATGATGTCTGGATGAACTAGAAAGTTCACCTGTCTCAGAATTTTCACTACTCATCTCACTCTTTTCGCTCTTATTCTTACATGAAAATAGTAAAGCAGCAAAGAGCATTAGGACGATCCCAGATCTAAAGTATTTCATAATATTGGTTGTTTTCTATCTAAAGGTACCTGAAGGAAAAACAACCAGACTTTCATGGCCATTTTTACCTACAGCGGCAACTCCAAACAAATAGTTATCTATTACAATTCCTTCTAAGGTAAATTCAGTAACATTTCCAACGAACCTGGAATTTTGCCATTGCGGCGCGGTAGTATCTCTCCAGTATATCTTAAAACCAGCAACATCTCCTTCTACAGCATCCCATCTTAATTTTGTACTGGGCTCAACAATTCCTCCAATTTCCACTTTGGCCGGCGCGGGTGGAGCCCAGGCCAGGCTGGCTAGATTAATAGCATTTACCGCAGTTAATTTCTTTGCGTAGTCAAAATTCACACCTTCTACCACATCGCCGTACTTAATTCCGTTCTCAGTGCGTATATCCTGGTGCTGACGGTTGTAGTTCTCATGTGCCTCCATAATTCTGACTCCGGCGAAACCAAGGTCATTAAAAGGCCTGTGATGACCTCCTCGGCCAAACCTGTCCAGACGATAGATCATCATAGGGTTCATTTCTGGCATATAGGTTTCTACATGATCATGAATATATCTGGCCAATTGTCTGGAAATACCATCAACTTCGCCACCATAAAACCTTCTCATTCTTCTTTCACGCTCAGTTTCGGTAGGAGGGATGGGTTCAGAAAAGATTCTGAAACTTCTATTATCGATAACTCCGTCAACACCTTCAATATTCCCGATCATATCGTTATTCAGAATTCCAATAACATCCCAGTTATTCTTCTTTGCATATTCAGCAAGACCTTTACCACCAAAAAGCCCCTGTTCCTCACCAGACAGGCCTACATAAATGATACTGCTTTCAAAATCGTATTTAGACAATACACGGGCAGCCTCAATTGTACCGGCCATTCCACTGGCATTATCATTGGCGCCAGGAGCATCTGTAGTGAAATCCATAGTATTACTTGCCCTGGAATCTATATCACCACTCATGATGACGTAGCGATTGGGATATTTAGTTCCTTTTTGAATAGCGACCACGTTTACCACCCAGGCTTCCTTAGGGATGCGTTCGCCATCTTCTGGGGTTACATAATCCTTTTGATAAAATACATCCAGGCAATTATCACATTTAGAAGAAATGTTCTCGAATTCAGATTTTATCCATCTTCTGGCGGCACCGATGCCTCTGGTATCAGAAACGGTATCACTAAAGGTGTTTCTCGTGCCAAAACCAGCCAGTTTTCTAATATCGTGTTCAATGCTGTCTGCCGATACTTCATCTATGATTTCATATAATCGTTGATCGGTTTCCTGGGCATTCGAATAAAAGGTTAGTCCGCTTAGGGCAATAAAGGTTAAGATCTTTCGAGGGGATAATTTCATGTTTTTCTTTTTATGAGCCTTCTAAAATACAGAAGTTTTGAAGATTTAAAAAAAGAAAGCCCCGAGGAAGACTCCCCGGGGCTTAGAAATATATTATTTCCTACAAATTAACTTGCCACATCATGCAATTCTGCTTTGGCCTGGTTAATTTTCTCTTCAGATTTTGAGCTTGCCAAATTAGCTTTCGTTCTAGCTTTAAGAGCTTCAACTTTATGATTTATTGAATCTGTAAAGTCGTGAATGCTTTTATTTGCGCCTTTGATGTAATCATCTCCTTTTTCAGTGATAGCTTTACGCGTATCTTTTCCTTTTTTAGGTGCATATAAAAGTCCCACAACTGCTCCTGCAACTGCTCCGGAAACTAATCCTAATAACAACTTTCCTGATTTCATAGTATTTGGTTTTAAATTGGTTTGATTTAAATTCATATGGTAAAATTAAGTAGAAAACAGGTCGATACCATAGTCTATGAGTTAATGTATAATTAAACTTTCAGGTTAATTGCTAATTAATTTAACATTGGAATTTCTCTACAGGTTATCCCTGAATTTTTCCAGTAAACTTCTAACCTTCGGCGTACCTTCCACGTAATATCTGGCGCTGGTTTTTTTGATACCTACTTTAACCGTATATGAAGATTCAGGCAATTCCTGGAACATATATTCATCTGTCCAATCATCACCAATCGCAAAGATGAAATCATAGTTCTTTCCAATTAGCTTTTTGGAGGATGCCTTTCCTTTATTCACATCACTACTCTTTATCTCGAGAACCTTATTTCCTTCCAGAACGCTAAGGCCGCGGTTGGAGATCAATTCTTTGAGTACCGTACTTAATTCGTTGGCTCTTATCTCTCCTAATTCAGGATCTGCTTTTCTATAGTGCCAGGCCAGGGAATAGTTCTTTTCTTCGATGAATGTACCGGGAGTCCTGTCTACGAAGTTTTCGATCACAGGTCTTACCGCATCCATCCATTCGTTCTTTACATTTTCAGAAAGTTCCCATTCACCATCTATCTGTCTCATCCAAACCCCGTGTTCAGAAATAAGTTCCACCGGAACATCTTTCCACCAGCTGCCTAGCGTATGCTTGTCTCTACCACTAATTAAGATGACATCTGTATTCTCTTCAGCATTAAGTGATCTTATTAATTCTTTTAATTCCTGGTCTGGACGTGCATTTTCGGGTTTATCTACAAAATTCACCAATGTGCCATCATAATCTATAAAGAGGATCCTTCTTTTCGCTTTTCTGAATTGTTCCATGATATCTTCAGAAATATCTGGAGTGATCCTGATAGACTTAAATGAATCACGATTCTCTTTGGTGGCCCTAAGGGCTTTCATGAAATCATTCGCCCATTTTTCAACGCTGTATCTTCTAAGCCTCTTTTGAAGCATTTTATTTCGTTCGATCTGTTCTTCTTTCGGCATTTCAAAAGCCGTTTTAAGAGCTTCTGAAACCTGCTCGAAATTATTCGGATTAATGATAAGGGCCTCGTTCATTTCGTGTGCCGCACCCGCCATTTCGCTTAAAATAAGAACTCCGGTATGATTTGTTCGTGTAGCGATATATTCTTTGGCCACCAGATTCATTCCATCACGAATAGGGGTGAGCAGGGCAATATCACAGGTAGTATAAAGGTCTATAAGGTTATTGAAAGGCATGGAGCGATAAAAATACCAGATAGGAGTCCAGCTTACGGTAGAGAACTTACCATTGATCCTACCAACAAGTTCATCAATCTCTCTTTTAAGTCTTCTATATTGTGGGACATTGGATCGTGATGGAACCGCTAACATGACCAGCCTCACCTTTTCAATATATTCCGGGTTCTTATCCAGGAAATATTCATAAGCTCTTATACGGTGAGCAATTCCCTTGGTATAATCAAGCCTGTCTATACTCAAGATCATTTTAGCATCTGGGGTAGCTTCAAGATGATGGTCCAGTCTTCTTTGCAATTCAGACTGATCTGCCGTGGTACTTTCAAAATGATCCAGTGCCGCCTGTTCAAATTTCTTGTAATCTATTCCCATAGGGAACGAATCCACTTTTACGATCCTGTCTGGAAGAGTGATCTCGTTGAAATCTACCTGATGCCTCAAAATACGACTCACCGAACTTAAAAAGTGACGCTCATAATCATAGGTGTGGAATCCAATAAGGTCTGCACCTAGTACTCCTTTGAGAACTTCATCTCTCCATGGTAGGGTTCTGAACACCTCGTAAGACGGAAAAGGGATATGATTGAAAAAGCCAATAACAGCTTCAGGTCTTTGTTCCCTTATCATATTAGGAACCAATAGTAATTGATAATCATGTACCCAGATGACGTCACCATCTTCATAATGCTTCAGGATCTCATCGGCATATTTCTGATTCACCTGTTTATAGGATCTCCAGTATTCATCGTCAGATTCGGTGTATTCCATAAAATAATGGAAAAGAGGCCAGATGGTACGATTACTAAAACCGTAGTAGAAACCATCAATTTCATCTGAAGTTAAATGAAGAGCTACACAATTCTCTTCCCTGGCTTTTTTCTGAACATCTTCTTTGAGATCCTCTGGAATTTCTTCTTCAGTAAGACCGGGCCAGCCTATCCAGACACTATCCCCATCCTTATGAAATGATTTTAAACCGGTTGCGAGTCCACCCACACTTGGAGTGACATCCAGTTTACCATTTTCAATTGAAATTTGCAGTGGTAATCGGTTGGAAATAATGATCGTTTTACTCATAATAATATGTAAATGCTGTTGTGACGAATTTGATTTTTATTAAATTTCCGAAAATCATTTCAGACAGCAATTGATTTATAAGAATTTTTAGATTTATGGATAACCTCGACTATGGTATAATAAGTAATTGTAAAAGCGCTGCTTTAATTTCAAAAACGGGCTCTCTGGACTGGTGTTGTATGCCCAATTTTGACTCTTCAGCTATGTTCGCTAAAATTCTCGATGAGAAGATAGGCGGTAGTTTTGAGATACTTATTGATGATGAATATACGATTAAACAGGAATACCTTTGGGAAACCAATATTTTAAGTACTGTTTTTGATAATGGTACAGATTCTTTTCAGCTGATAGATTTTATGCCTAGATATCCGAGGGAAGATGGTTCGTATTATGCTCCGCCAGATATTATAAGGTTTTTCAGACTTATTAGCGGTAAACCAAAGTTTACCATTAAGTACGACCCTAAACTGGATTTTGCAAAGGAAAAGACCTATAATGAGCATAAAGGCGAGTATATAAAAAGCTTCACCAAGGAAGGTAAATATGACTCTGCTTATTTCTACTCAAGTTTTAACCTGCAGGATATCCTGGACCAGAAAGAGGTTACTCTAGAAGGCAATCAATATTGCCTGGTTGGGTATCATGAAAAACTGGTAGAGCAGACCCTGGATAGATCTTATCTTAAATTCCAGAGAACCAAGGTTTACTGGATGAACTGGAGCGATAAGACCACCAGATATACACATTACGGAAATGAGATCATGCGAAGTGCGCTTGTACTTAAAGCCCTGAGCTATAAAAAATCTGGAGCCGTACTGGCTGCGGCCACGACTTCCTTACCAGAAACCATAGGAGAGGAGCGTAACTGGGATTATCGTTTTTGCTGGATTAGAGATGCTTCCATGGTGATCAAGGTTATGGCCGGACTCGGGCATATTAAATCTGCCAAGGATTTTCTTCAGTTTATCATAGATATCATCCCCAATAAGGATGAGAAGATACAGATCATGTATGGCATCAATGGTGAAAAGGAGTTAACAGAACATATCCTGAATCATCTTTCCGGTTATAAAGGATCGCATCCCGTAAGAACCGGGAATGCTGCCTACATTCAGAAGCAAAATGATATTTACGGAATTCTAATGGAGGTGATCTATCAGCAATTCTTAATGTTTGAGACCTCTTTAGAAAATTCAGAGGCTTTGTGGACGGTTGTGCGAGGTATCGTAATGATCGTTGAAGAGAATTGGAAAAAACCAGATAAAGGAATCTGGGAACTTAGAACAGAAGACCGTCACTTCGTATTTTCAAAACTTCTTTGTTGGGTGGCCATAGACAGGGCGATCAAAATAGGAGAGGTGCTAAGAATGGGTATTAACGATACGCACTGGAAAGCCCTTAGGGAAGAGATCTATGAAGATATCTATAATAATGGCTGGAATGAAGAAAAACAGGCTTACGTACAATATTATGGGTCTTCAGACCTGGATGCCTCGACCTTATTGATGCAGCCTTATGGGTTTATTGAAGCAGACGATTCAAGATTTGTTAGCACAGTTCAGGCTACGGAAAGAGAATTATGCGAGGATGGCCTTATGTACAGGTACAAGAATAATGACGATTTTGGAAAACCAACATCTTCTTTTACTATTTGTACCTTCTGGCTTATTGATAGTCTTTACAAAATAGGTGAAAAGAAGAAAGCTAAAGATATGTTTGACCAGCTTTTATCCTACAGTAATCACCTTGGCTTGTTTAGTGAAGATATAGATTTCAAGACCAAAAGACTGCTGGGGAATTTCCCGCAGGCTTATTCGCATTTAGCCTTGATCGAAACTGCGGCCAACTTTAGCAAGGGAATTGCTACAGAAGGCATGATGTTCCATGACTAATCTTCAGGCTCTTTATTAATGGAAATCCGTGCTTTGGGTAAGGACTCGGGATAATTCTTCTGGATAAAATCTAGTAGTTTTTCCCTGAGGTAAACTCTAAGATCCCAGGCTGTGGGTGAATTTTTAGCGCTTACCAATACCCTCAATTCAACCGATTTTTCGGTGGTATTGGTTACCTGAAGCACATCAACTTTTCCATCCCAGAGATCGGTGGAATTCAGAAGTCTTGTTTGCTCTTTTCTTATAGCATCGACCGGTAGTTCATAATCCACATAAAGAAATACGGTTCCAAGAATATCAGCAGAGTTACGGGTCCAGTTCTGAAATGTTTTTTCAATGAAATAGGTCGTAGGCACCACGAGCCTTCGTTTATCCCAGACCCTCACCACCACGTAGGTAAGATTGATCTCTTCTATCCAGCCCCATTCACCTTCTACGATCACTACATCGTCCAGACGAATAGGCTGGGTAATGGCGATCTGGATCCCGGCCAGCAAAGTTCCTATAGCTTTTTGGGCGGCCAGACCAATAATGATACCGGCTATCCCGGCAGAGGTAAGTACACTAACCCCTATAGACCTGATACTTTCAAAACTCATAAGAGCAATACCTATGGCCAGGATCACAATGATAAAGATGACAATATTCTCAAGGATCATATACTGCGTATAGACCTTTCTTGCCTTCAGATTATCTGAACTGCCAACATCATATTTCTTCAACATCCTTTTCTTTACCACTTTAAACAGTAATATCAGGAACCAGGCAATGCTTAGTATAATTCCAATCACGCTCACATGGCCTACGATTGTATTTGTAGTCTCAAAAATGAAAATATCACTAATAACGGCGATCTGTGCTAAAAGACTTGCCAGGAATATAAGTAATGGAATACGAATCTTATGCGCGAAATTAACCGGGAGTATATTTCGAGGATCCTTCCCAACTTTCCTAAGAATATAAAAGGCGAGGGCAAAACTGATAATAAGAATTAAGATTCCAATGATGAGGTAAGTGGTCATGTTTTGTTCAATCGCTAGCATACTTAAATGAGTTTATGCTTTAAAGTTATACTATATACTCTAAGCGAGGGAATTGACGTCCTGGTTTAACCTAAAAGGTTTTCGCACGCTATTCCGGTTTCTTTTTATCTTCTAATTCAACCCGCTCCTTGGTTAGATAAAAACCGTCCTCGAGCTCAGCAATATAACTGACAATTTTTTCTCGTAATTCGCAATGAAGATCCCAGGTGGTTAGAAAGTCTTTTGCGCTGCAGAGACACCTGATCTTAATGGATTTACTATCCATTTCTGTCACCTGCACTACAGGCGCTTTCTCCTCATCTCCATCCCACTTATCTGAATTTTTTACCAGTTCTTCAAATTTAGTCCTAACCTTTTCAACATCAATTCGGTGATCTGCATACACTTCTACTACCCCTATAGTTTGCGAATTGGTCATGGATAGATTTTCAAAACTTTCGGAGATCACTGTTTTTAAAGGAATAACTACCCTTCTAAGGTCCCAGGTTTTTAAGATCATGTAAGTAAAAGTGAGGTCTTCTACATAACCAAAATGATCTTTGATAATCACCGAGTCACCAATTCTTACAGGTTTGGTGAGGGCAATCTGTACTCCTGCAATAATATTTCCAAGGGTGCCTTGTGCTGCTATACCTATGATTACAGTAGCGATACCTGCGGAAGCCATAAGAGATATACCCAGTTTTTGAAGACCGGGGAACTGGGAGAGGATGATAGATCCACCAGCGATGAAAACGATGAAGATGAATATTCTACGGCCTACAGATACATAGGTAAGCATCCTTTTAGATTCTTCATTTTCTTCGTCATTTATATCTCCAATCTTATGAACTGCAAAAAAGTCCATCACATAATCGATAAGGCGCATGATGAGCCAGGTAAATACAACGATTAGAAGAATTAAAAGTATTGAATAGAAACCCTGTGCCAGTGGCCCTGAAAATGATATTAGGTTATTGAGAAGTATATAGAACGCGAGCATTCCAACGGCACCACCGGTAGGGGAGGCCAGGCGGTTCGCGATGTTCTTTATCCAATACCTGTCTGTGCCTGAAAAAATTTTAATGATGAGATAGGAAGTAAGTTTTGCAATAAGGAACGCTAAAAGAATAAGGATGAAGGTGCCAATCAGTTTCCAAACGGGGACGTCGAAGATTTGAAAACTTATCCATTTAGGAATAAGCTTTTCTAGTTTTCTGGGGCCATAAATATCATAAAGCTGTTCGGTGTTTTCTACCGTTTGGCCTGAAATAAGCCATATTGGACTACGTTCTTTAAATTTTATTCGCTGTAACCTAAAGACTACATCTCTATTATCCATATCAACTTTTCCAAAATCGATACTTCTTCTGGGTTTTCCAGCAACTGCTTTATTGGTTGAAGTGCTTATGTCTATCTGCCCATCAGGTCTGTCTGAAAGTTCTCCCCATGGTATTGGAACTCTTTGATTGATTATAAAATTTAATTTTTCAGCAATGATAGCTGCTTCGGAGATCGTTAGATTCTCTGGCAGTAAATTAAAATTCATTGCGTAGGCAGCAGCTTCAAAATTTTCATTACGGGCATTTACAACAAAATGTTCCAGAGCTGCCTGCGGAGTTTGAAGATTGAATTTTTCCGGAGGGAAGCCTATTCCCTTGTTCCATCGGTCACTAAGGTAGTATGCTTCATCATAAGATTCCAGGTAATTTTCTCCCAGGGCAGAGCTATCCTGGACAACAAATTCTTTAGAAGGTAGTTTCTGGTCTTCAGATTGACCTACCGTGTCTTTTTGCTGAACAGAATTTGACTGAGCAAAGCCAGAGCATGAAAAAATGAACAGCATTATTTGAATAATGATCTTCAGCATATTATCAGCTAGTTAGGTCGGTTTGATATTCAATTTATGAAATTAATAATAAGCAGACGATCTGAAGTATGACCGGCGACATTTAATTTTTATTTATAAATCTAAAAATTTTAACTAAAAAAGATTCTATTGTAAGGTTATGATATTCAGCTTATTGGGATATATGACTTATATTTAAGACTTTATTAACCACTAATTATAAAATTATGAGAACTATCAGTCTGAAATTGTTAATTCTGGCGCTTGTCCTGGTTTCCTGTAATAAGGATTCTGAAGTTGACCAAGGAGATCTTAATCCCCAGGAATTAAATGTTAAACCTATTTTTGTAGATGTTGATTTTCCAGTTTATGAAGTCACTAACAGAACTAAGGCTCAAACCACACAAAAACCTAATCAGAAATTCGTAAGATTGGCCATGGCAGAGTATATCACAAGTTCTGAAAGTGGAAAAATTGGAAACACAGTATTTTTCAATAATAGAGGAAAAAAGCAGCTGTCTTTTGATTTCCTTCCTTTTGATCCATTAGATGGAACTCCAGATATTTCATATTATATTGATGAAACAAGACCTACCACTGATATCTCATTAGAAATTTCGACAAATGCTATTCAAAGGGCAATGGCAACATGGGATGATTTAACCTGCTCTGAATTAGGACTTTTTGAATTCACTCCAGAGGGTCAATTGTCCTCAGGATATGTTGCAAAGCTAGTCTACGATATTGGTTTAATCGATCAGGATCTGGGTGGTAGTTATGACTATTTTGGTGATGTGGTTCATTCCGGCTGGTTACCAGCAGAATTTTTTGATATAGAACTAATTTTTGGTCCAGGGGGAGGCTCCAATTCTGTAATTGGCGTAACTTTCACTATTCAATTTACAGATGAACAAGGAAATCCGATAGACCTTGATAATAACGGTAAGTTTGATGTTGCCTGGAGGGAAATATATTATAACGAAAATTTCACCTGGAACGATGGGAATACGGTCGATATTGAAAGTATTGCGCTACATGAAGCAGGTCATGGATTAAGCCAGGCTCATTTTGGCAAGCTTTTTAGAACTGATTCTAATGGCAAATTTCATTTTTCACCTAGAGCAGTAATGAATGCAGGGTATGTTGGAGGTACGTATACTGAAGTGCAGGCTACCGATAATGCTGGGCATTGTAGTAACTGGGCTTCCTGGCCAGAGAATTAAGATATAATTTTATAAAAGAAAAAGCCACCTTTACAGGTGGCTTCCTTATCCATATTTAGATAGGATTAGTTTACAAATCCAGTTCTTGGTCCTCCATCCATGAAGATAGTTCTCATACGAGCTTTCTGTCCTTCAGAGAACATATACATACATGCGTCGTTAGTGTAATCCATGTAATTCATCGTCATGTCTGTAGACCTGCAATTTACCGTAGGATAAGATGGGCAACCGTAGTTTGGTCCATCAGAATCTGGTGTATCTGCAACGAAATCATCCTGACGACATCTACCATCACCCCAGATGTGACGAAGGTTTAGATAGTGACCAACTTCGTGAGTCGCTGTTCTACCGCGATCAAATGGAGCAGAAACATAACCTGTTGTACCAAAGTACTGAGGTGAGATCACTACACCGTCTGTAGAAGCAGGTCCACCAGGAAATTGTGCATATCCTAGAATTCCACCACCAATGTTCGCTACCCAGATATTCAGAGTAGTAGATGGATTTACCGGAGGATATTGCGCTTTTACAGCATCATTCGTACCCCATTGAGAGGTAGAATTACTGTATCTATTTACTGCAGCTAGGGTAAATGAAATTTCAGAGTCTGCAACATCATTTGCAAATTCTGATGGTATACTATTTACATCATTATTAGAAGCTCTAAAATCTGCATTAAGCACATCTATCTGAGAGTTGATCTGCTGATCTGAGATATTTTGCTGAGCATTGCTGTACACAACATGTACCACAACCGGAATATTTACTACTCCTAAGTTATCGGTTACAGGTGGTTCAGTTCCACCGCCTCCGCCTCCAGGCTTACCACCTTTGGCGTTCTCAGATTTTGCAAGAATAGAACGAGTGTTCTTTTCGATATTATACATTTTTTCATGAAGCCCTTTGTTCTCGTTTAGAAGACGATTAAGGTTTTTCATACTGTAACATTTTTCAGCCGCATTATCAGATCTTTTTTCATCTGAAGAGTCGGTGTAAAGGTAGAAGTCACTCATGTCTACCTGAGCCTCTTGTTGCTCACTGGTAATCTCTTGATTTGGGTCTTGCTCACAAGAAGCAAAAAGGAAGGCAAGGGCGGCCATTCCTAAAAAAACTTTTTTCATAATTAATAGGGTTTTGTTTGATTTGAGCCGAATATATCTAAATTTTTACGGTTCCTTAACGCTATTCCAAAGTTTTTGTGACATTTTTAGAATTTTTGCAAATTTCATAAAAAAAGCCACCTTAATAGGTGGCTTTTTCAGTTTAAAAGAATGTTTCTTCTAGAAACAATATTTATTTTCTGAAGTAAGTTTTTCAGCAATAGTATTTCTAAGTTCCACTACATTCGGCATGTTTGTATACTTAGTATATCTCTTAAGACCCATAAGCATCATACGTTGCTCATCACCTTCAGCAAAAGATCCAATTCCTTCCTTAGCCTTGGTATTTACAATATCAACTGCATGGTAAAGATATAATTTAGCCATTGCGATTTGCTCTTTCTGAGCAGCCTCACCTAATTTCTTAGCGTTCTTTTCAGCTCTAAGAATTCCAGACTCTGCCATATAGATCTCGATAAGGATATCTGCTGCAGCAAGCAATAATTGCTGATGCTCTTCCAGTTGAGGTCCAAATTTCTGGACAGCGCTACCGGCTACCATTAAGAATACCTTCTTAAGTTTTGCTACCATTTCTTTCTCTTCGGCGAAAAGCTCAGAATAATCTGGCTTATCCATAGAAGGAATTCCGGTTAATTCGTCTGCTACGCTTTTTGCCGGACCTAAAAGATCTACATGACCTTTCATAGCTTTCTTTACTAACATTCCAACAGAAAGCATTCTGTTGATTTCGTTGGTACCTTCGTAGATACGAGCGATACGAGCATCTCTCCATGCAGATTCCATAGGAGTATCTGCAGAGAATCCCATACCTCCGTAAACCTGGATACCTTCATCACTACAGTTCTGTACGTCTTCTGAACATGCAACCTTAAGAATGGAACATTCTATGGCATATTCCTCAACACCTTTCAATTCAGCTTCAGAATGTGAAGCTCCTTCTTCCAGGCGAATGTTGATCCTGTCTTCGATATTTTTAGCTGCACGGTAAGAAGCTGCTTCACCAACGTATGCCGAAGTAGCCATTTCTGCTAACTTAGATTTGATCGCTCCAAACTTAGCGATAGGAGTATTAAACTGAACTCTATCATTAGCATATTTAGTAGCAAGATCTGTAACTCTACGCTGAGCATCAAGAGATGCAGCAGCAAGCTTGATACGACCTACGTTAAGTGCATTCATCGCGATCTTGAAACCATTCCCACGCTCAGAAAGCATGTTCTCTACCGGTACTTTAGTGTCATTGAAAAATACCTGACGGGTAGAAGAGGAGTGGATACCTAGTTTCTTTTCTTCCTCACCAAAGCTGATACCATTGTCTTTATCATTCTCTACAATAAATCCGGTAATGTTCTTATCATCCTCTATTCTGGCGAAAACGATGAATACGTCTGCAAATCCAGCGTTTGAGATCCACATTTTTTGTCCGCTTATGTTGTAATGCTTTCCATCCTCAGAAAGTACAGCTTTTGTTTTTCCTGAATTCGCATCAGATCCTGCTCCAGGTTCGGTAAGGCAATAGGCGCCAAACCACTCACCAGTAGCAAGTTTTGGAACGTATTTTTTCTTTTGCTCTTCTGTTCCGTATAATGTAATTGGCATAGTACCAATCCCTGTATGTGCTCCAAAGGCAGTCGCAACAGATCCTGTAGCTCCAGAAATGTAGTCACAAACTAACATTGTAGAAACGAATCCCATCCCAAGACCATCATATTCTTCTGGAACGGCAACACCAAGGAATCCAAGCTCTCCGGCTTTACGCATCACTTCTTCAGTTAATTCGTAATTTTTCTTTTCAAACTCTTCCTTGTGAGGCCAAATTTCACGTTCTACGAATTCCTTAACGGAATCGCGCATCATTATTTGCTCCTCGTTAAAATCCTCAGGAGTAAAAACATCTTCGCTTTTGGTTTCCTTTACCAAGAATTGCCCACCGCGAAGAAGATCTTTATTTGCTGTTTCTGTGCTCATTTTTATTTTAGTATTTAGAAGTGAGATATTAGTATTGAGAATCTCACTTTATTGATTATTTATTTTATTATTTGGTAGGAAACCTCAATACTGAGATCTCAATACTCAATTCTAGTTCAGGAATTCAAAAACTCCTGCCGCACCCTGGCCGGTACCAACACACATGGTTACCATACAGTGTTTGTTCTTCAGGTCACGCTTACGCATTTCATCAAAGATTTGAACAGATAATTTAGCTCCGGTACATCCTAGTGGGTGACCCATGGAAATTGCTCCACCATTCACGTTCAGTTTATCTTTATTTAATCCTAGTTCCCTGATCACGGCTAGAGACTGAGAAGCGAAAGCTTCGTTCAGCTCAATTAGTTCAAGGTCATCCTGCTTAAGTCCGGCTTGTTTTAGAGCCTTTGGGATTGCATGAACTGGTCCTATTCCCATGATTCTTGGTTCTACACCAACCGCAGCATAACTTACCATTCTGGCGATAGGTTCAAGATTTAGTTCCTTTACCATGTCTTCGCTCATCACCATAACGAAAGCTGCACCATCACTCATCTGGGAAGAGTTACCCGCAGTTACGCTTCCACCTTCGGCGAAAACCGGTCTAAGTTTATTAAGAACTTCAATAGAAGTATCCTTTCTAGGGCCTTCATCCTTATTTACAGTATAAGACCTGGTCTTCTTTTTACCATCCTCATCTACATAAGTCTCATCAATGGTGATTGGAACGATCTGGTCCTGGAAACGATCTTCAGCCTGAGCTTTAATCGCTTTCTGGTGAGACTGATAAGCGAACTCATCCTGGTCTTCACGAGAGACCTTGTATTTATTAGCAACTGCTTCTGCAGTTAATCCCATTCCCCAGTAATAATCCTCGTTACCTTCTTTGGCCACTTCGTAATCTGGAACCGGTTTGTAACCTCCCATTGGAATATAACTCATGCTTTCTGCACCTCCTGCGATCACACAGTCGGCCATTCCACTCTGAATTTTAGCAGTGGCGATAGAAATCGTTTCCAATCCTGAAGCGCAATATCTGTTCACGGTCATTCCAGGAACGTCTTCAACTTTCAATCCCATCAAAGAGATCAGTCTACCAACATTCAATCCCTGTTCTGCTTCAGGCATTGCGTTTCCAACCATCACATCGTCGATACGCGTTTTATCGAAGTCTGGTAATTTATCCATCATGTACTGGATGGTTTCCGCAGCCAGTTCATCAGGTCTTTTGAAGCGAAATACTCCTCGAGGAGCCTTTCCTACTGCGGTTCTGTATGCTTTTACTATATATGCTGTTTTCATTTTTCTTAGTATTTAGATATTAGATTTGAGTTTCTAGATTTTTCTTTATAGTTGCTCAATTCTAATTTCTTAATGGTTTTCCTTTTTTAAGCATGTGCTGAAGCCTTTCCAGAGTTTTTCTTTCTCCTGTAAGGGATAAGAAAGCTTCTCTTTCAAGTTCTAATAAGTATTGTTCACTTACCAGTTGATTTTCTGAAAGATCACCACCGGCCATTACATAAGCTAGTTTGTTAGCGATCTTCTTATCGTGCTCGCTGATATACTTCCCTGCAGCCATCTGGTCTGTTCCAACAAGGAATGCCCCTAATGCCTGTTTTCCAAGAACTTTAATATCTGTTCGTTCAATTGGTTTTGTATATCCATTTTCAGCCATTAACAGCGCATGTTTCTTAGCGATCGCTAATTGTCTGTCTGGATTTACAACTACAATATCCTTTCCTTTCTGAAGAAGGTTCAGGTCATAAGCTTCATAAGCTGAAGTTGAAACTTTCGCCATTCCTATAGTAAGGAAGTGTTCTCTTAGTCGGTTTAACTCTACATCATCTTTCTGGAAAGTATCGGCAGCTCTAACTGTCATTTCTTTTGTTCCACCTCCACCAGGGATCACACCAACACCAAATTCTACTAATCCAATGTAAGTTTCGGCTGCGGCAACAACTTTATCTGCGTGAAGTGACATCTCGCATCCACCACCAAGGGTCATTGCATGAGGAGCAGCTACTGTTGGAATAGAGGAGTAACGCATTCTCATCATAGTATCCTGGAAATATTTGATAGCCATGTTCAGCTCTTCATATTCCTGCTCTACGGCCATCATAAAGATCATCCCGATATTCGCACCAACAGAGAAGTTCTTACCATCATTGGCAACAACCAGCCCCTGATAATCTTTTTCAGCAATATCAATGGCTTTATTTAATCCGTCAAGAACATCGCCACCAATAGAATTCATTTTACTTCTGAATTCTACGTTCAGGATACCGTCACCAAGATCTTCTACTACTACGCCGCTATTCTTGAATACTTCCTTAGATTCCCTGATATTATCAAGAATAATAAATGCATCCTGACCAGGAACCTTAGTTTGTTTTTTGTCGTCTATATTATAGTAATAGGTATTTCCTTCTTTTACGGTATAGAAACTTTTACTTCCGCTTTCCAGCATTTCATTTACCCAGGCAGCAGGTTCATAACCTTCAGCCTTCATCATTTCGATACCTTTTTCAACACCAATCGCATCCCAGATCTGGAATGGACCATGTTCCCAACCAAATCCAGCTTTCATAGCATCGTCTATCTTATATAGCTCGTCTGCGATCTCTGGAATTCTGTTAGATACGTATGCGAAGAGAGCTGAAAAACTTTTTCTGTAAAAGTCTCCGGCTTTGTCTTTTCCTTTTACCAGTACTTCAAAACGATCGGCAACATTATCGATGGTTTTAGTCATCTCCAGTGTTGCAAAAGAAGCATTCTTTCTATCGCGATACTCCATAGTATCAAGATTAAGAGATTTGATCTCGCTGGATCCGTCGTCATTCTTAATTTTCTTATAGAATCCCTGGCCGGTTTTGCTACCTAACCATTTGTTCTCCATCATGGTATTGATGAAACCTGGTAATTTGAAAAGTTCGTGTTGCTCATCATCTGGAACATTCTCGTAAATACCGTTGGCAACATGAACTAATGTATCTAAACCAACAACGTCTACAGTTCTAAAAGTTGCCGATTTCTGGCGACCAATTACAGGACCCGTAAGTTTGTCCACCTCTTCGATGGTCATTCCCATATCCTTTACGGTATGGAAAAGGCTCATGATAGAGAAGATACCAATCCTGTTCCCTATAAATGCAGGAGTGTCTTTTGCAAGAACTGCTTTTTTTCCAAGGAATTTTTCACCGTACATCTCAAGGAAATCAAGAACTTCAGGAGAAGTTTCTTTTCCAGGAATGATCTCGAACAATCTTAAATATCTTGGTGGGTTAAAGAAGTGAGTTCCGCAGAAATGCTTTTTAAAATCATCGCTACGACCTTCAGTCATAAAATTGATCGGAATTCCAGACGTATTTGAAGTGATCAAAGTACCTGGAGTTCTATGTTTTTCAAGGTTTTCAAAAACCTGTTTTTTAATATCAAGACGTTCAACAACCACCTCTATGATCCAGTCTACTTCAGAAACCTTCGAAATGTCATCTTCAAGATTTCCGGTTGTTATCCTTTTTACAAAATCTTGGTGGTAAATAGGAGATGGTTTAGACTTAACAGAGTCCTGAAGAGAATCATTTACGATCCTGTTTCTAACCACTTTGTCTTCCAGGGTGAGTCCTTTTTTCTTTTCCTTTTCATTAAGTTCCCTTGGAACTATGTCCAGAAGTAAGACTTCCACGCCGATATTGGCGAAATGGCAAGCGATACCGCTACCCATAATTCCGGATCCTACAACTGCGACTTTATTAATCCTTCTTTTCATTTTTTGGTGTTTATTATTTTATCTGATACTAATTTCCTTTGTATAAATCTTCTTCTCGCTAATTAAATTCAAGATGGTATTGGCTACTTCTATAAAGGTTTTAAGGTCTTTGTCAGAAACATTTTCCTTAACCGCTTCATCAAAACGAAGTACCACGCGCTTAGAATAATCTCTCATCTCTTTACCAAATTCGGTTAAATAGATAAGCACGCTACGCCCATCATTAGGATTCTTTTTCCTTATGATAAGACCTTTTTCTTCCATGGTTTTCAGTATCCTGGAAAGACTTGTAGCTTCCATTCCCATTTTTGGGCCAAGTGAAGTAGATGGGGTGCCGTCTTCAGGATCTATACTTAAAAGGGCAAATCCTGTAGCCATTGTGCTTCCTGCTTTTCCAGCCTCCTCATTATACATCTTTGAGACGGCCATCCAGGTTGCACGCAATACATAATCTATTGTTTTTTCTTTCATCTGGATTTTGAATGAATCCAAAGTTAGGAAAAATTATTATGCATGCATAATAAAATTCGTTTAAAAATATTAATATAGTGAATTAACGGATCAAATATTCTTAAAACTAAAAAACTCCTCTTGTTAGGAGGAGCTTTTTTTATCATATTCTTAATAACTAATTAAGACCGGCCATATAATTTTTCATATAGATCATTATATCGGTCTCTTATAATTCGTCTCTTTAATTTCATGGTAGGAGTAAGGTGTCCATCTTCAATAGTCCATATTTCAGGAGTAAGTTCGATAGTTTTAACTCTTTCCCACTTACCAAATTTCTGATTATAGAAGTCTACCTCTTCCTGTATACGCTCTTTAACCAGTTTGTTATTGGCAATATCTTTCTCGGTTCCTTTACCAAGATCGATATTTTTACGACGAGCCCAGTCGGTAATAAATTCAAAATTAGGCTGGATCAATGCTGTAGGCATCTTTTCTCCGTCACCAACAACCATGATCTGCTCTATAAAACGAGACTGTTTCATGGTATTTTCAAGTAATTGTGGTGCTACATATTTACCACCTGAAGTTTTGAACATTTCTTTTTTCCTGTCTGTAATCTTCAGGAAGCCATCTTTATCTATTTCTCCTATATCACCGGTATGGAAGTATCCTTCACCATTTAGAACTTCCCTGGTTTTTTCTTCATCCTTATAGTAGCCCTTCATGATGTTCGGACCCTTTGCCAGGATCTCACCATCATCTGCGATCTTAACTTCTACATTATCCAGTACCTTACCAACTGTACCAATCTTGAATCCATGATTTCTCTGGTCGTTAACAGAGATCACCGGAGATGTTTCTGTAAGACCGTAACCTTCCATTACAGGAATTTCAGCAGCAGCGAAAACGCGGGCGAGTCGTGGTTGTAATGCGGCACTACCAGAAACTATAAGTTCAATATTTCCGCCCAGACCTTCTTTCCATTTAGAGAAGATCAGTTTGCGAGCCAGTTTCAGTTTGGTCTCGTACCACCATCCGTTAGCTCCGTATGGTTCATATTCCAGACCAAGTTCTACAGCCCAGAAGAAAAGATTTTTCTTGATTCCGTCTAGAGCAGTTCCTTTAGCGATGATCTTATCATAAACCTTTTCCAGTAATCTTGGTACTGCGGTGATCACATGAGGTTTTACTTCTTTAAGGTTGTCGCTTATTTTATCTATAGACTCAGCAAAATAAATTGAAACAGAATAATACTGATATAGATATAATATCATTCTTTCGAAAATATGACATACCGGTAAAAAGCTAAGCGCTACAAATGTACCACGTTCAAAAGGCACTCGAGGAGCGCTTCCCAATACATCACTTACAATATTATCATGGGTTAGCATAACACCTTTTGGCCTTCCGGTAGTTCCAGAAGTATATATTAAGGTAGCAAGATCATCTGGCTTAACTGCTTTCTTCAGTTTTTCAACCTCGTCCTGATTTCCTTTGTCTTCGCCATCCTTTAAGATCTCTGTCCAGTTCTTACACCCCGGGATCTCATCGAAACTATATACTTCTTTAAGATGCGTGGTCGCTTTAATACGGTTAACCTTATCAAGTACTTCCTTATCTGAAACAAAACAATAGATAGCTTCACTGTGATTCAATACATATTCATAGTCCTCTTCAGAAATGGTAGGATAAATAGGCACATTTTGTGCTCCAAGCTGCAGAATACCTATATCCATAACACTCCATTCTGTCCTGTTATTGGTTGAGATTACTGCTATCTTATCATTAGGCTTTACACCCAATCTCAAAAGTCCACGGCTAATAGCATTAGCCTGATCTATATATTGTTGAGTTGAAAGTGTTTTCCATTCATTGCCATATTTTGTGGCAAGTGCTTCCTCTAAAGGAAAATTTTCAAGCTGGAAATAAGGGAAGTCAAAGAGTCTTTTAATGTCATTCATCAAGTTGAACAATTTATTTATGTGCTTTGCAAAATAGCAAAAAAGGGGGCTACTTCAAATCGAATATGCAAAAAATAAGGGATGTTTTTAACATCCCTTTAATTTTATTCATAAAAATTTCTCCTTACTGCTTCTTTTCCAGCCATTTTCTGGCATTTACGAATCCTTCATGCCAGGGAGAAACTTCGTCTTTTCTGCCTTTTGGATAGTGTGCCCAGTTCCATTGGAAGGTAGATCTTTCTAGATGAGGCATCATTACAAGGTGTCTACCGGTGTCATCTGTTAAAACCGCGGTGTTAAAATGAGATCCGTTTGGATTGGCAGGATAACCTTCATACCCATATTTACCTACGATATTATACTTAGACTCTTCATATGGGAAACTGAATTTACCTTCACCATGGGCTGCCCAGATACCAAGTTTGGATCCGGCAAGCGTAGATAACATTACAGAATTGTTTTCCTGAATCTCTACAGAAGTAAAGTTACATTCGAATTTGTGTGATTCGTTATGCAACATTTTAGGTTTTTGCTCATGATCTGGATTTATCAATCCAAGTTCTATGAACAACTGGCAACCATTACAAACTCCAAGTGAAAGGGTGTCTTTTCTGGCAAAGAATTTATCCAGGGCTTCCTGCGCTTTCTCATTATATAGAAAAGCTCCGGCCCAGCCTTTGGCACTTCCCAGAACATCTGAGTTTGAGAACCCACCTACGGCGGCAATAAATTGAATATCTTCAAGAGTTTCACGACCGGTAATAAGATCGGTCATGTGTACATCTTTTACATCGAAACCTGCCAGGTACATGGCTCTGGCCATTTCTCTTTCAGAATTGGATCCTTTCTCACGAATGATCGCCGCTTTGATCCTTGGTTTACCTGGGTCCATTTCTTGGAGTTTCCCGGTGAAATGCTCCGGAAACTTGAATTCAAGCGGTTGTTCCTTATAATTATGGTAGCGTTCAGTAGCCTTGTCTATCCCACTTTGTCTCTCATCAAGTAAGAAGGAAGTTTTGTACCAGGTATCCCTTAATTCAGGAATATTAAAGCTAAGATCTGCCCCAGAACTTTTAATTCTTAATTCTTTTCCTTCAGTAACCTTACCAATATTGAAAAACTCAATTTTCTTTTCTTTCAGAATTTCTTCTACTGAACCATCTTTTGCCTGGAAAACGATTCCGCAGTTCTCATTGAAAAGTAGTTTTACAATATCCTTTTCATTAAGCGCTGAAAGATTAAGGTCTGCAGATAGGTTTACATCTGCGAAGCACATTTCTAAAAGGGTGGTGATCAATCCTCCTGAAGCTACATCGTGTCCTGCCAGGATAAGGTCTTTTTTGATCAATTCCTGGATTGCGTTGAAGGCTTCAGCGAATTTTTTATCGTCTTTAATAGTTGGCACTTCACTACCAACTTTGTTCAGGATCTGCGCGAAAGAAGATCCACCAAGTTTAAAGCTATCCTGGGAAAGGTTGATATAATAGATGTCCCCACCATTCTTTTGAAGAACAGGCTCAACAACTTTTGTAATATCATTACAATGCCCGGCAGCTGAAATGATCACCGTACCCGGAGAGATCACTTCGCCATCTTTATAGCGTTGTTTCATGGAAAGTGAATCCTTTCCTGTAGGTACGTTAATACCTAATGAAATAGCGAATTTTGAAATTCCCTCAACAGCTTCATATAATCTCGCGTCTTCACCTTCATTATTACATGGCCACATCCAGTTAGCTGAAAGAGAAATTGATTTCAAGCCTTTTTCAAGAGGTGCCCATACTATGTTCGATAAAGATTCAGCAATGGAATTCTTAGAACCGGCAACCGGATCTACCAATGCCGAAACAGGGGAGTGACCTATGGAAGTTGCCACACCTTCTTTACCTTTATAATCCAGGGCCATTACTCCGCAATTGTTCAACGGAAGTTGTAATGGACCTGCAGTTTGTTGTTTAGCTACTCTACCAGATACACAACGGTCTACCTTATTGGTTAACCAGTCTTTACAGGCTACTGCTTCTAATTGCAGTAGTTGCTCAAGGTAATCATGTATTTTGGTAGTGTTATAACTAACATTTTCGTATTCTCTTTTTACCGTTTTATCGGTCATCACCGTTTTTGGAGAGCTTCCGAACATATCTGAAAGTTCAAGATCCATAGGTTTCTGCCCCGATTTTTCACCTTCAAAAGTAAAACGGTAATCTCCGGTCACGCTACCAACCTCATACATTGGTGATCTTTCACGATCTGCGACTCTTTTTAATTGAGCTATTTCAGCCTCGCCAATTACAAGTCCCATTCTTTCCTGGGATTCGTTCCCAATGATCTCTTTCGCAGATAAGGTTGGATCTCCCACAGGTAAAGCATCAAGATCTATCTTTCCACCTTTTTCTTCTACCAATTCGCTAAGACAATTCAAATGTCCTCCGGCTCCATGATCATGGATAGAAACGATTGGGTTTTCATCACTTTCTACCATCCCACGAACGGCATTGGCAGCTCTTTTTTGCATTTCTGGATTCGAACGCTGTATCGCATTCAATTCAATACCGCTTGAAAATTCACCGGTGTCTGCAGAAGATACGGCAGCGCCCCCCATTCCAATTCGGTAATTTTCACCACCCAGAACAACTATTTTATCACCTTTTTCAGGTACATCTTTTAATGCCTGATTTTCCTTTCCGTAGCCAATACCACCGGCAAGCATGATAACCTTATCGTATCCCAGGGAACGATCGTGCTCAGAATGTTCGAAGGTCAGCACTGATCCAGAGATCAATGGCTGCCCGAATTTATTTCCGAAATCTGATGCGCCGTTAGAAGCTTTAATAAGAATGTCCATAGGAGTCTGGTATAGCCAGTCTCTCTCTTTCATACCATTTTCCCATTTGCGGTCTTTATCCAGTCGGGAATAAGAAGTCATATATACTGCCGTTCCTGCAAGGGGAAGTGAACCTTTACCACCAGCAAGTCTGTCGCGAATTTCACCACCGCTACCTGTTGCTGCTCCGTTAAAGGGCTCAACAGTAGTCGGGAAATTGTGAGTTTCTGCTTTAAGTGATATTACTGAATCAAAATCCTTAACCTGGTAATATTCCGGTACATCTGGTTTTTTAGGCGCAAACTGCTCAACTTTAGGCCCTTTTACAAAGGCAACGTTATCCTTGTATGCCGAAACTATATCGTTTGGATTCTCCTCAGAAGTCTTTCTGATCAGTTTAAACAGGGAAGAAGGTTTTTCCTCACCATCTATGACGAAAGTACCATTGAAGATCTTGTGACGACAGTGCTCAGAATTCACCTGGGAAAAACCAAACACTTCAGAGTCTGTAAGTTTTCTTCCCAGTTTTTCGGAAAGGCCTTCCAGGTAAGCTACTTCTTCAACATTCAATGCCAGGCCTTCCTGTTGGTTATAAGCTTCTATATCATCTACCTCTATGATCGGGGCAGGATTAATATGTATATCGAAAATATCCTGATCTAAAGCCTCGTACTTTTGAGAAAGCATTGGGTCAAAATCATGAAAATGTTCATCTACTCTTAGAAATTCTTCAATTCTAATAAGCCCATGAATTCCCATGTTTTGTGTGATCTCAACAGCATTGGTACTCCATGGAGTGATCATTGCCGCGCGGGGACCAACAAAAAAATCTGCCAGGGCAGATTTATGTATTTGTTGCGTATTTCCAAAAAGCCAGTTTAATTTAGATATTTCCTGAGCTGAAAGTTCTGAGTGGGTTTCCACAGCAAAAACCTTGGTAGTTTGGTTTCCGAAGAAAAGGATCATTTAGGTTGTGTTTGTGTTGTTTTTTAAAGCCACAAATTTATGATTTTTTATTGGCTAGATTAAATAATTTAGGAAAGTTAAATTTATAATCCTGCGAATATTCATTATCTTAATGTCATCAATCAAAAATATCATGCAAACAAAACTATTTATCATCCTGTTTACCGGATTACTTACTTTTTTAGGGACTAACTCCTGTTCTTTGGTAGGAATAGATCCCGATGATATTGAATTAATAGAAATGCGTATTAATCATCATAAGCAAACTGCCGTAGGCATTGGCCCGCAAATGGTGTACCTGGTGCAGGAAGAGGATGAAATAGGAGGGGAGAACTGGAAATATTTGTATGATGAGATCGAGGGCTTTGAGTATGAAGCTGGTTATGTTTATGATCTTAAAGTTAGGAAGATCAAAATTCAGAATCCACCGCAGGATGCTTCAAATTTGAAATATATATTGCAAAGGGTGGTGTCCAAGGAAAAGATAAGTGAGGATGAGAATTTTGATATTAAATTAAAATGGGCCGATAGCAACTTCGTTCAAAACTCTAACAATGAATTATCGATCCTAGGAGAATACATGATAGATTGTGAACCGCTTTGCGAGGAGCTATCTCAGGCTCTTGAAAATAATGAAGAGGTAACTGGCACCTTTACTCACCTGGGTGGGAATAGGCTTAAACTAATATCCATGCAATAAAAAAAGCGACCATCTGGTCGCTTTTTTTATTCTTTTTGTAATGAGGCCATATAGAAGCCATCATATCCACTTTCACTGGAAAGTATACTTTTCTCTCTTAATAATTTGAATTCTTTTCCTGACTCGGTTTTCAGGAATTTTTGAACCTGCTGCTGATTTTCAGAAGGTAAAACTGAACAGGTGGCGTAGACAAGTTTGCCGCCTTTTTTTACGATCTTAGAATACTGCTCCAATATTTCCAGCTGAGTGTTCCTGATCTTATCCAGAAAATCTGGCTGTAATTTCCACTTAGCGTCAGGATTTCTACTAAGAACTCCAAGTCCGCTGCAAGGTGCATCGATAAGAACTCTGTCTGCTGTCCCGTATAATTTCTTGATCACCTTCGTAGAGTCAATGCTTCTAGTCTCCACGTTATGGGCACCAGCACGTTTCGCTCTACGCTTTAATTCTTTTAATTTATTACCATAAATATCCAATGCGATGATTTGTCCCTTATTTGCCATAAGAGCAGCAAGATGAAGTGTTTTACCACCAGCACCGGCACAAGTATCCACCACACGCATTCCCGGTTCAACATCAAGAAATTCAGCCACTCTTTGTGAGCTGGCATCCTGAACTTCAAAAAGGCCATCTTTAAAAGCAGCGGTTCTAAAGATATTCGCACGTTCCTTAAGTTCCAATGCTTCAGGATAGTTCCTTAGATTGGTGGTTTCTATACCTTCTTCGCTAAGCTTTTTTGCTAATTCCTGAGGAGTGGTTTTTAATTTATTAGCTCTTATAACCACAGGAGCCTGCTTGTTCAAAGCATGGATCTCATTTGTCCATACCTTTTCTCCAAGTTCCTTAGCTCCAATTTCATCCATCCAGTCTGGCACAGATTCTCTGAACTTTCTAATTTTACTTAGTTCATCGAACTTTCCTTTGATACGTCTTTCAGGAGTTTTCTCAAATTGTGGCCAGTCTGGGATCTGAACCCCTCTTAGAACACACCACACCGCAAACATTCTAAAAAGATCTTCTCTTTTAAATGGTTCTTTCACTTCGGCTATTTCGGCGTATAAACGCTTCCATCTTACAATGTCATAAGTAGTCTCTGCGATAAAACTTCTGTCGCGGGAGCCCCAACGTTTATCACGTTTCAGTGTTTTTTCAATAACCTTATCGGCATAGTTCCCTTCATTAAAAATTTCGGCTAAAGCATCAACGGTAGCAAAAACTAGATTCCTGTGTAGGCGCATAAATATTCTTTAAGGCGGCAAAGTTACGTTTTTTTGAAACGGATTAATTTATATTTGGTTCAAATTCTGAATAGCGTAGCACATGAAGGGCTGCAGCTAAATAGGTCAATTTTATCCTATGTTAAATGAGGTGAAATGTTCCTGAAAAATGAAAATAAATGAAGAAAATAAGTTTTTTACTGATCTTATTGATCATTGCCTGTAAGAATGACAAACAGCAAACTGAAAATGCGGAGGCAACTGCTGAATCAAAGCCATTTGAATCTGTAGAAGTTGAAGTGATTCTGGAAAACGATTCCTTGAGTATCCGGGCTATCGAGGTGATGGGAAACAGCCTGGCCTTTGCTTCGAATAATGGAACTTATGGATTATATAATTCCGCTAGCAAAACCTGGAAGATCAATAATCAAAGTTTTGATACTATTCAACCAGAATTTAGAGCTGTCGCCAGTACCTCGAATGACTTTTTCATGTTAAGTGTTGCTAACCCAGCCTTACTCTATAAAACTGGGAATACCGGGAATATGGAGCTGGTCTACAAAGAGGAAAATGAAAAGGTATTCTATGATTCAATGGCATTCTGGAATGATAATGAAGGGATTGCCATGGGAGATCCTGTGAGTAATTGTATTTCTATAATTATGACCAGGAATGGCGGTAAGAGCTGGAGTAAGCTAGATTGTAAAGATCTGCCTGAAGCAGCTGAGGGTGAGGCAGCCTTTGCCGCTAGTAATTCTAATATAGCCATAGTGGGCGATAATGCCTGGATATTAACTGGCGGGATGAGATCCAGGATCCTATATTCTCCAGACAAAGGAGAGACTTGGAAAATTTTTGAAAGCCCGATAATTCAGGGCGAGGCAACAACTGGTGGTTACAGTATCGATTTTTATGATGAGAATAATGGAATTATCATTGGTGGAGATTATACCAAACCAGAGGCTAACAAAGCCAATAAAGCGATTACCAAAGACGGCGGAAAAACCTGGGAATTGATCGCAGACGGAAAAGAACCGGGATATAAAAGTTCAATTCGATACGTACCCAATTCTAATGCTCAGGGAGTTGTTGCAACCGGATTTACGGGTATTCACTATAGCGATGACGCTGGAAAAAACTGGAAGAAACTTTCTAACGAAGGGTTTTTCACTTTAAGATTCATTAATGATAGCGTGGCTTACGCTGCAGGGAAAGGGAGAGTAACAAAATTGAGTTTCCGGTAAAAAGAAATGATCCGGCAAAAATTAATCTACCGGATCATTAACTACTAACTAACCAAAAAACTAAATATGAATAGTTATCTACTCACTACTATTAGCATCGTTACGCTCTCTTTTTGAGCGATATTCTTTTATAAGCTTTTTATGGAACTCATCTTCCAGCTTATGGAGTTTAATAATATCCTTGGCTGAAATGATCTGTTTAAGATCTTTAAATAGTTCTTTCTTTATTTTGTATTCTTCACTTTCAACTGAAAGGAATTCGTTGATAAGATCTTCGGCTTCATTTTCGCTAATGCATTCCACATTTTGAAGATCTATATGTTCACGTTTATGTAATTCGCGTCTTTCTTTTTCATATCTATTGTAGATAGGCCAGAATTTTTCTGCTGTTTTTTCGTCCAGATTCAACTCCTGGGTGAAATAGGCAACTTTTAGTGCCTTAATGCGTTCGTGCCTGGCATCATTATCTTCTTCCTGAGAGAACCCTGGAAGAGAAGTGAAAATGATTAGTAATAATACGATTAGCTTTTTCATACTTATTCTAAAATAAAAGTAGGGTCTTCAATATTTTCATCAATATATTCAAAAACTGCTTCAGAATTCATAGAATTAAAATCTTCATCGTTCACGAGCTGGTTACCCTGAAACATAAAATCTGAATAGTCTGAAGTATTCAAGTCAATATATCCCATATCATAACCCTCATCTATATAATTTTCCATTGCAGAAACTTCCACATCATCCCATCCCACAGGATCATTAATACCACCGTTGAAAAAATTACCCAGGAACATTACGAATATCGCAGCTACTGCAGCCGCATAAAACAGATACTCTTTCTTGAAAAGTCTAATGACTTTTGGTTTTGGAGTATCTACCTTAGTAAGTATGTTGTCTTCAATTCTTTCAAAATATCCTTCTGGTGTAGTAAAACCACTATTTAGAACCGGTAGTTCCACAGAATTCTCGCTTTCCAGCTGGCGCATCATTTTCTCTTCAAAATCCCTGAAATAATCTTCAGGTATTTTGAAACCGGAATTGTACGAATAATTTTTTCTGATAGGTTCCATTACTTCTATGACACTCTTTTTGCCTAAAGGTTTAATTTGACTTTAAATATTCCTCTATTTTTTTTGAGGCTATGTGATAAGAAGCTTTCAATGCTCCTTCACTGGTTTCAAGTATTTCGGCCATCTCCCGATACTTTAATTCTTCAAAATACTTCATGTTAAAAACCTGCTGTTGCTTATCTGGAAGTGTTGCTATAGCTTTCTGAAGCTTTAACTGGATTTGATCACCTTCAAAATAAACATCGCTCTCTAAGTTATCTATTATCTGATTTTGCATTTCTTCTGAAGTTATCTGCAATCTGCGTGCCTTATTGTTCAAATAAGTTATAGACTCATTCGTAGCAATACGATACATCCAACTGTACAGTTTGCTATCTCCTTTAAATTGAGCAATATTTTTATAAACTTTTACAAAGGTATTCTGTAAAATATCATCTGTATCGTCATGACTCTTTACCATGTTGCGTATATGCCAGTAGAGTCTTTCTTTGTATAAAGATATAAGTTCTCTGAAAGCTTCATGAGAAGTGGAGCTGTTCTGCAGTCTTTTTACTAATTGATCTTCTGAATTTTGCGACACAGGAATTTGAGTAGCTTTTAATATCCTGTAAAGGTATTGAAAAGGATAAAGTTTCTAATAATAATTATCTAATCTCCTTTTGTAGGACTTTTTGTCCTACAGAATCTAGATTAATCGATAAAAGACACTTTTTAAAGATTAAATGCTAAATTTCCTTGTTTGGTGTATAGTTTTAATTACCTTTACCGCATCAAAATGATTTAATCTTTTTTTGCCCCAAACAAAATTGAATTGGATCGCATTATTTTCATTTGCCCCAAAGTGGAAATAATTTGTAAAAATGGATGATATTTAGTTATATCATCCATTTTTTTGTTTTCAGAAACTAAATAGTGCTATTCCAAAAATTTTATCCGCAAGTTTTTAAGCTAATACATTCAAGTTTTATTCCTTAAATGCTTAATTACGAATCAATTAAAGGTAAAGGTGGGAGTTGATATTGTATGCAATTAGTGGCGATCATTTTAATCAGAATCTTCTCTGTATTAAGATTATTCTAAAAAAGCCTGAACTAGTCAGGCTTATATCTTTAATCGAAAGACTGCATTTCTACAAGTTTTTTATAGGTGCCGTTGGCTGCGATCAATTCCTGATGTCTGCCTTGTTCTACAATTTCACCACGCTGCATAACCACGATCTTATCTGCATTCTGGATGGTAGATAGCCTGTGCGCGATCACTACACTGGTGCGGTTCTTCATCATATTTTCCAAAGCTTTTTGAACCAGTTTCTCACTTTCAGTATCTAAAGCAGAAGTAGCTTCATCGAGGATCATTACCGGTGGATTTTTTAGAACGGCTCTGGCAATTGATAATCGTTGCTTTTGGCCACCACTTAATTTGTTACCACTGTCTCCAATATTGGTGTCTAAAACTCCAGGAAGTTCTTTTACGAATTCCCAGGCATTGGCGATCTTCAAAGCATCGATGATCTCTTCATCGCTGGCATTTTCTTTACCTAAGGTTATATTATTCCTGATAGTGTCATTAAAGAGTATAGAATCCTGGGTAACCAGTCCCAAGAGATCCCTCAAGGATTTTTTCTTGATCTGCCGTATATCATGACCATCTATCTTGATAGCGCCGCTATCTACATCATAGAAACGGGTGATAAGGTTGGCGATTGTTGATTTTCCTGATCCGGACTGACCTACCAGAGCTACTGTCTGACCTTTAGGGACAGTGACGCTGAAGTTTTTTAATACTTTTTCATCCTCGTAGCTAAAATCTATATTTTCAATACTGATCTCAGAATTGAAATCTTTTTTATCAAGAGCATCAGGTGCATCCGTAATAGTCGAAGGGGTCTCCAGTACTTCTAAAATTCTTTCTGCGGCGGCATTTCCTTTTTTAACGCTATAAGTAGCTTTGGAGATCTGCTTCGCCGGGGTAAGTATATTGTATGCAAGTCCCAGGAAAGCAATAAAGGTTGCAGCGTCCAGACTTTCTTCTACAAGAACCATATTTCCGCCAAACCATAAAATGATCACGATCACAAAGATCCCTAGAAATTCACTGGTTGGAGAGGCTAAATTCTGGCGGTTTACCAGCTTGTTCAGGATATTGTTCAATCTATTGGTAGATTCCTGAAAGCGAGCGTAGAACTTGTTTTCAGCATTAAATCCTTTAACGATCTTAAGACTGGAAAGAGTTTCTTCTACGATACTCAGAAAATGACCATTCTCTTCCTGTGCTAGATTGGATTGTCTTTTTAGTTGTTTTCCTATGATTGAAATAACAAAACCAGCTACTGGAAGAAAAATAAAGACGAATAACGTAAGCTTAGCACTCATCAATAACATGGCGATGATAGTGAAGAGAATCGTTAATGGTTCTCTTACGATCAATTCCAGTATAGAAAGGAAGGATGTTTGTACTTCGTTTACATCAGCGGTAATCCTCGATATGGTATCACCTTTCCTTTTTTCTGAAAAATAGGAAACCGGCAAAGCCAATATCTTTTTATAAACGGCATCTCTAAGATCTCTTAAAACCCCGTTACGCAGGAAAGTAAGAAAGAAAGAACTCAGGTAGCCAAAGAAGTTTTTCAGAAAGAAAAGCAAGACAACTATTCCGCAGATAAAAACCAGAGCGGCAACTTCATCTTCATTCACTCGCTGGGTAACTTCGTAATTAAAATAGTCGGTTACATAATCTTTTGCCTTGCCAATGCCTTCCCAGACTGGTTTTTTTGATACTCTTTTGGTTTTATCGAATAACACCTGGATAACAGGGATCAGGGCGATAAAAGACAGAGTACTGAAAATAGCGTATAGAACGTTGCAAATAATATTCAGTATCGCAAAACGCTTATAAGGAACTGCGAATTGAAGTATTTTACGGAAATAGGTCATTTAATAATAGTTAGCCCAGTTGTAATTCTTTTCTGATTCGGGCAATTTTTTCACTCAGTTTTTGATCTTCTTTCTCGTAATTCTCTACTGAGTCCAGATCTGTATTTACACTGATGTAGAATTTGATCTTAGGCTCAGTACCACTTGGCCTGGCCGCGATCTTTGTTCCGCTTTCAGTATAATAGATGAGTACATTAGATTTAGGGATATCGATACTGCTTTCTGTCCGATCCAGAAGGTTTCTGGCTACTGAGGATTTATAATCTTCTATGAGAACAACCTTTTCTCCATCGATCTCTTCCCATGGATTTTCACGAAGGTCGATCAACATTTGTTTGATCTCTTTTTCTCCTTCGATACCTTTCTTAACCAGGGAGATCAATTCTTCCTTATATAATCCGTATTGTGTATAAAGTTCAAGTAATTTTTGATAAAAGGAATTGCCTTCTCCCTTCATTTCCGCAGCGATCTCACAAGCTAGGAGAGTAGCTGTAACCGCATCTTTATCTCTTACAAAGTCACCAACCATATAACCAAAACTTTCTTCACCACCACCAATAAAATCTAATTCAGGATGATCTTTGATAAGTTTTGCGATCCATTTGAAGCCGGTAAGAACTTCCTTGTATTCCACACCATAATCCTCGGTAAGATTTTTGAGCATTGGGGTAGAAACTATGGTAGAGGCAACAAACTCATTTCCTTTTAATTTGTTCGAATTTTTCCATTCCTCCAGCAGGAACCAGGTCATAACCAGCATGGTTTGATTACCGTTAAGCAGGATCATATTTCCGTTAAGATCACGCACGGCTACACCAAGACGATCGCAATCTGGATCTGTACCAATAACAATATCTGCGTTTTCTTTATCTGCAATTTCCAGGGCCATCTTTAAAGCTTCCGGCTCTTCTGGATTTGGAGATTCTACGGTTGGGAAATTCCCGTTGGGCTTTCTCTGTTCCTCAACGATATGAACATTGGTAAAACCAGCTTTTTCCAATACTTCTGGAACCATGGTGATCGAAGTTCCATGTAAAGAAGTAAATACGATCTTTAGGTCTTCGCGAGCCGAAGAAGGGGTGTCGAAACTTCCATTTTCAACTGAAGCTTCTGCAAAAGCCTTATCTACTTCAGAATCAATTTTTACGATTAGATCTTCGTTCGCATCAAATTTTATAGCGCTGTAATCAAGATTATTAATTACATCGATTAATCCTGAATCCTGCGGTGGAACCAATTGTCCTCCATCTTCCCAGTACACTTTATATCCGTTGTATTCCGGTGGATTATGACTTGCGGTTAAAACAATCCCGCACTGGCAGTCCAGGTGCTTTACTGCAAAGGAAAGTTCAGGCGTTGGTCTTAGTTCAGAAAAAAGAAAAACCTTGATGTCATTGGCTGAAAATACATCGGCCACAACTTTGGCCAATTCCTGGCTGTTATTACGGCAATCATAAGCTATAGCTACTTTAATTTCCTTGTTAGGGAAAGATTCTTTCAGGTAATTTGAAAGTCCCTGGGTGTTCTTCCCGAGCGTATATTTGTTGATGCGGTTGGTTCCCACACCCATGACACCACGCATTCCACCGGTACCAAATTCAGCATTCTTGTAAAAGCTTTCTTCAAGTTCTTTCGGGTTCTCGTCTATCAGTCTTTTAATTTCAGACCGGGTGTCTTTGTCAAATATATCGGTAAGCCATTCTTCAGCCTTCTGAAGAATTTCAGGTTTATTAGTAGCCATAATTAGATTGTTTTGCTGAACAAAAATAATGATTAAAACCAGAATGCTCCTAAATATTAGGAGTGGTTTTCTTTATTAGGTAACGTTCCTTATCGCGTTTTGATCTCAGGATTAGTTCCCCAAGGAAACCCGCAAGAAAAAACTGGGTTCCTATAACCATTACAATAAGAGCTATATAGAACCAGGGGTTATCTACTACCAGGATGTTAGGGATGCCATGGTATAATTTGTATAGTTTTGAAAGGCCTATCCAGCCGGCAGTGACAAAACCAATAATGAACATCAACACACCAAGTGCTCCAAAAAGATGCATAGGTCTTCTTCCGAATTTAGAAAGGAACCAGATGCTTATTAGGTCTAAAAATCCATAGATGAAACGATTGACCCCAAATTTGGTGGTACCGTATTTACGGGCCTGGTGTTGTACTTCTTTTTCGGTGATCCTGTAAAAACCTGCATTTTTTGCAAGAACAGGAATATACCTGTGCATTTCGCCGTAAACATCTATATTCTTGATCACTTCTTTACGGTAAGCCTTCAATCCGCAATTAAAATCATGCAATTTTACTCCGGAAGTTTTCCGGGCTGCGGCATTGAAAAGTTTTGAAGGGAGGTTCTTGGTGAGCACATTATCGTATCGCTTCTTTTTCCATCCGGAAACCAGGTCATTTTCATCTTTTATGATCATATCATAAAGCTCCGGAATCTCTTCCGGATTATCCTGAAGATCGGCATCCATGGTGATAACCACATCGCCCTCGGCTTTTAAAAAACCAGCATGAAGAGCCTGTGATTTTCCATAATTCCGGTTAAAACGAATGCCTTTTACACGGTCATCATTTTCAGATAATGCCTCAATGGTTCGCCAGGAGCCATCGGTACTCCCGTCATCTATGAATATAATTTCATAAGAAAAGGAATTGGACCGTAAAACTTTTACGATCCAATTATATAATTCTACAAGAGATTGTTCCTCGTTTAAAAGTGGTATAACTACCGATATCTGCATAATTTATGCTTTACCTATCCCAGAGCAGGATCTTGCTTTTTCATGATTGCTCCAGCGATCAAAGATATAAGTAATCCAAAGAATAAACTTGATACCAGGGTCATTGTTGCAAAAAACCATGGTTTCATGGTGAAATCGGTCATGGCCATTGCGTCGCTTATTTGCTTATCGCTCATACCCTGATCTGACATATTCTGATAGGATGTTTCCTTAACGATCTCAATGAATTCCGGATAAACAAAACTATAATGAATGTAGGCGTAGATCGCTGCAACAAGTCCGCTTACAGCTGCTGTGGCCAATCCAACCTTTAAGGCTTCCTTTATGCTCAGGTAATTATTGTTCTTGGACTTGTAGTTATTTATAGCTAATACTAAAACCGTAATGCTAACAACAATGTTTACAACGCCAATAACCCAGTTATCCTGTGAGATGTTAAAAGCATAGATTAAAACAAGCACTAAAATAGAATAGGCGGCAAGCAATAGCCCATAAGTATAGGCAATTGGTTTAATTGAAGGAGAATTGTCCATTATTAATTGAAGTTTGATTAGTTTAGCAGTTAGTTAACAAATATAGGAAAACGTTACATTCTAAATTCAAGAAAAAGTTTTTGTAAATTTGTTTGTTCATAAGAACTTATTAATTAAATTTGCACCTCGAAAATTAAAAGATCAAAGCGATGAAGCAGGGAATCCATCCGGAAAATTATAGACTGGTAGCTTTTAAAGATATGTCTAATGAAGATGTATTTATTACAAAGTCTACAGCAAAGACAAAAGAAAGTATTGAAGTTGACGGAACAGAGTACCCGTTGGTAAAACTGGAAATTTCCAGAACTTCTCACCCATACTACACAGGGCAGACTAAGCTTGTGGATAGTGCTGGTAGAATTGATAAATTCAAGAACAAATACTCAAAATTCAAGAAAAAATAATTTTTTCCTGTTTTTTATAGATATACAAAGCCGCTCTTTAGCGGCTTTTTTACGTTGTTGATTTAAGTATATAGATAATTGAAAGTTCTTCAGGAACTATTAATTTTGACAAAATTTCAAAAATGATGAATTATATTCTTTTTGATGGTCCTTCAAAAAATGACCTGCTTCCTTTTACTTTTACCAGACCCGTAGCAGATATTAGGATCGGGATACTTACCATAAGAGAGAAATGGGAGGCTTTTCTGGAAGCGAAAACTTCAACGAAGACAGAAGATCATCTTTCCGGAAAATGGCCATTAAAACTATCTGAAAAGAATGTTTTTATAGATTCATCTGTTATTCCCACTGAAAGTCTGGTTGAAAAAATTATAGCTCTAAAGCCGAACGAAAAGCTGGTAAAAGGCGACAGGCTACTTGCTTACTTTCAAAACGGAGAAGAAGAAGTTGATATTTCTTCCCTGGAAACTATAAATTTCGAAGAAGAGATTTTAACGGTAGATAATACCTGGGATATTTTTTCGAAGAACGGAGAAGCTATAAGTCTTGATTTTGATTATATCACCAAAGACCGGCAATCTGCAGAAATACCTCATTCTAATTTTGTCAAGGCTGCAGAGAACATTTTTATAGAAGAAGGAGCAGAGGTGGAAAATTGTTCTCTTAATGCATCTTCTGGTACTATTTATATAGGTAAGAATGCTACGATCATGGAAGGTTCCCTTATTAGAGGGCCTTTTGCTGTCTGCCAGGGTGCTATCATTAAAATGGGAGCAAAGATCTACGGTCCAACTACGGTTGGTCCTTATTGTAAAGTTGGGGGAGAGGTAAACAATTCAGTTTTCTTCCAGAATTCGAATAAAGGTCATGATGGATTCCTGGGTAATTCTGTTCTTGGTGAGTGGTGTAATATAGGAGCAGATTCCAATAACTCCAATCTTAAAAATAACTACGCCGAGGTAAGGTTGTGGAATTATAATACCGAGAATTTTGCCAGAACGGGATTACAGTTCTGTGGACTAATTATGGGTGATCATAGCAAATGTGGTATTAACACCATGTTCAACACAGGTACCGTAGTTGGAGTAAGTGCTAATATCTTTGGTAGTGGTTTTCCAAGAAATTTTATTCCCGGGTTTAGCTGGGGAGGTAGTGCAGGTACAACTACTTATAAACTCGAGAAGGCATTAGAGACAATGGAATTGGTGTTGAAGAGGCGTAATGTTGAGTTAACCCAACATGACCGCGATATATTAAAATACGCTTTTGAGTACTCGGCGAAATGGAGGAAAGCCTAAAATTTAAGAAGGGCAACCAATAGAATAAGACAGATAAAAAGTATTGCAGAGATCAGTAGAACTCTGTAATGCTTTTTTTTATGGGTAGCAATGATCTGTTGGCGGAATTGTTCAAGATCTTCCTCGGTAATGCGGCTTCTCTGCATGATCCCCTTGAATTTTCTTTCAGAATTATTTAAAGCGGGGTTCTTCGCTTTGTTTTCGAAATCCATGTTGGCGGGATTTGCGCGGCCAAAATCCATAATGTTCCTGTCTAAAAAAGAGCTTGAATATACGAAAAATTGCGCAATATTCTTATAAGTTTCACAGGCTCTTTTAATTAGATTACCTGCTGCATTTTACAGAAACATTTTAAACTGGTATCTTTGCAGCCCCGTTCTCGGGGTTGGATCTTAAATGAGGGATTATGAACGCTAAGAAAGTCGCATTTTATACATTGGGTTGTAAGCTCAATTTTTCTGAAACATCAACTATAGCAAGGTCTTTTGAAAATGAAGGGTTTGAAAGAGTAGATTTTTCAGAAAAGGCAGATATATATGTAATCAATACCTGTTCTGTAACCGAAAATGCAGACAAACGTTTTAAGACCATAGTAAAGCATGCACAAAAGGCAAATGAGGATGCATTTCTTATTGCGGTTGGATGTTATGCGCAGTTGAAACCTGAAGAACTGGCGGCAGTAGATGGAGTGGACCTTGTTCTTGGTGCGACCGAAAAATTTAAGATCACAGATTACCTGAACGATCTTAGTAAAAATGATCATGGCGAAGTACACTCCTGTGAGATCAACGAGGCCGATTTTTATGTAGGTTCTTATTCCATAGGTGATCGTACGCGGGCATTTCTGAAAGTTCAGGACGGCTGCGATTATAAATGTACCTATTGTACAATTCCCTTGGCCCGTGGAATCTCTAGAAGTGATAAGCTCGAGAATGTATTGAATAATGCTGCAGAGATCTCGCAGCAGGGAATTAAAGAGATCGTTCTTACCGGGGTTAATATCGGGGATTATGGTAAAGGAGAATTCGGGAATAAAAAACACGAGCATACCTTTTTAGACCTGGTAAAGGCGCTGGATGAAGTTGATGGGATAGAGAGGTTAAGGATCTCTTCCATAGAGCCTAACTTGCTTAAGAACGAGACCATAGATTTTGTTTCCCAAAGCAGGACGTTTGTACCTCATTTCCATATTCCGCTTCAAAGTGGAAGCGATGAGATCTTAAAGCTCATGCGTAGAAGATATATGAGTGACCTATATGTAGACAGGGTTAGCAGAATCAGGGAGGTGATGCCTCATGCGTGCATAGGTGTGGATGTGATAGTCGGTTTTCCTGGAGAGACAGATGAGCATTTCCTTGAAACATATAATTTCCTGAATGAACTGGATATTTCTTATCTCCATGTTTTTACATATTCAGAAAGGGATAATACTCCGGCTGCAGAAATGGAAGGGGTGGTTTCTCAAAAAGTTCGTAAGAAAAGAAGTAAGATGCTTCGTGGTCTTTCAGCTAAAAAGCGACGTGCCTTTTATGAAAGTCAGTTAGGGAATACCTTTACGGTTCTTTTTGAAGGTGAAAATAAGGAAGGCTATATTCACGGATTTACAGAAAATTACGTGAAAGTTAAGGCTCCCTGGGATCCGGGTAAAGTGAATACCCTTCAGAAAATTAAATTAACTGAAATAGATGAGGACGGGCTGGTTAGGTTTGAAGAGGTACCAGCAGCAGTGGCAGTTTAAATATTCATGCCTACCGGAAGAAGTTCTTTATACTTTCTTCGGTTTTTTCTCATAAAACCGGCAATTTCTGGACTTGTAGGTACTACACTTGTATTTCTTTCTTTAATTTCAGCAAGTACCGCAATGATAAAGTCTTCCTGTCTGTGTTCGGTGCCCTCTGGCATTCTCATTTTTGTTAGAAAGATCTTCCTTTCCTGTTGAGAATATTCGATGGTGGCTAAAGTGTCATTAATGGTTGTTTCAAATTGCCTTTGAAACTCATTGTCTGTAATTACTAAATCTTCCTTGCTCATTTCTTTAAATTTTAATTCATGGGCACTTCAATAAGAAGCACCTTTGAAGGTTTTTTGAACTCCATCGAGAACTTATTCGTATTCCAAATTCCAATAGCATCGCGTTTCTTTAGAGACGCATCAGCTATATTGGCTTCACCTTCGATAAGGAATACATAAACCCCGTGTTTTTCTTTTTTTAGTTCATACTCAATTTTCCTGCCAGTATCAAAATCGCCTAAATGTAAATAGGCTTGCTGATTGATGAAAAGAGAGTTTTCAGATTGATCAGATCTTGGAGAAACCACATTAACAAGCTGGTTTTCTTTCATAAGACCTGAGAAATCTTTCTGGTCATATCTAGGTTCCAATCCATTCTTTTCGGGAAAGATCCAGATCTGTAGCATATTCAGTTCCTCATTTGAAGAATTGAATTCACTATGCTCTACTCCGGTCCCGGCACTCATTACCTGTACTTCGCCAGCTTTGATCACCTCGGTATGATCCATGGAATCTTTGTGTCTTATCTCGCCCTTTAAGGGAATAGAAATAATTTCCATATTTTGATGAGGGTGAGTGCCAAAGCCCATTCCAGGCTTTACATGGTCGTCATTAAGAACCCTTAATAGCCCGAACTGGACTTTTTTGGGATCAAAAAAATTAGCAAAGCTGAAAGAATAATTAGCGTTTAGCCAGCCGTAGTTGGCCTTACCCCGCGAATCGGCAGGATGAAATACTTTTTCCATTTTTTGTGGCTTGGTAAATTTGAAAGTCAAGTATTATGCAGTAATTTTGATTGTTAAATTTACAACTAAATGCCAGCATTCTTTGTTATATACATGTTAAAATGAAACAGGACCAAGAGCTTACCCATGTATATTTAATGCCAGGAATGGCAGCAGATTCTGCGATCTTTGAAAATATTTCGCTTCCGGAAGATAAATTTAAGGTCCATCCTTTAAAATGGGAAATTCCTGAAGCAGACGAAAGCCTTCAGGATTATGCCAAAAGAATACTTCGATATGTTAAACATCCTGAACCTGTACTTATAGGCGTTTCTTTTGGCGGGGTAATTGTACAGGAAATGGCTAAGTACACAGATGTAGAGCGGCTTATAATTATTTCCAGTGTAAAATGTACCGATGAATTACCGCCCCGGATGAAGTTTGCCTCGAAAACAGGCCTGTTTAAATTGATCCCCACGGGTTTGGCAGATTACGTGGATTATTTTGAAAAGGTTGCCGTAGGGGATTTTCTGAAGAAGAGAGCCAGATTATACAAACAATATATTTCAATCACAGATAAGCAATATCTCAATTGGGCCATAAAAAATATGGTGAACTGGAAATGTGATAAGCCAGATGAGAAGGTGATACATATTCATGGTGACCGGGATGAAGTGTTTCCTATGAAAAATATTCAGGGTGCCATTGAAGTTAAAGGAGGTACCCATATAATGATCATAAATCGCTTCAAGTGGTTTAATGAGCATCTGCCTGAATTAATTAGTACCGGAAAACTGAAAATGAAAGAACAAACAAAACAAGTTAATTGATTAGCTATGAAAATTTTAAAAAGTGCATTATTGATTGTTGGATTATTAACGATTTGCGCTTTCAGCATTAATGCAGTGCAGCAAGGAGAAAGCGGAAATTCAATGGAATCGACCGCAAAGGTTGATGATAATATTAATAAAAGTGTTGCAGATTCTTATAATATAAAAGCCTTGCCAATGCCTGAAGACCTTAGCTTCGCAGGAGAGAAGGTGCCTTTAGAAGATCCGGATATCTATGAAAGGATGGATCGCGAATTACTGGTGAATACCTACTGGCAGTCCAATGCGCTGCTATTGATTAAAAGAGCACATAAATATTTTCCGGTTATAGAGCCAATTCTAAAGGAAAAAGGGGTGCCAGATGATCTTAAATATCTTGCGGTTATAGAAAGCGGGCTTACCCAGGCGGTTTCTCCTGCCAAGGCAGTTGGATTCTGGCAGATCATGGAAGGTACAGGAAAAGATTATGGACTGGAGATAAATTCTAATGTGGATGAGCGATATCATATTGAGAAATCTACCAGAGTTGCGGCAGACTATATGAAAAAGGCTAAGGAAAGATTTGGATCCTGGACGCTTGCGGCTGCCTCTTATAATGCAGGCCAGTATGGTGTAGATAAGCAGTTAGAAAGACAAAAAGTAGATGACTATTATGATCTTTTGTTAGGCGAAGAGACGGGGAGATATGTTTTTAGAATCCTGGCATTAAAAGAGATCATGAACAATCCAGAGAAATATGGATTCAATTTTGATGAGTCAGATCTTTACAAGCATATACCTGTGAATAAGGTGAAGGTAGATACTGTGGTTAAGGATTTTCCAGATTTCGCTGAAAAATTCGGTATCAATTATAAGATTCTAAAGGTACATAACCCATGGTTGCGTGACGATCATCTTAAGAATGCATCTGGAAAGACCTATTTCATCGATATTCCTGAAAAAGGAAATTACCCTGAAATCAATTAAAAAGAAGGTTTATTCAGCCTGAACATTATCTGCATAAACTCCGTCGTAACCTTTTACGAGGTTATTGGAGATAGAAGTTTCCAGGGCGATATAATTTTCACGATAAGCGGTTTCCTTTTCGGTATGGAGAGGAGGAAACACGCTTCTTCGTATATCCATGATCTTTTTATCCCCGGCGATTAGAAAACAGGTAGGCAGTCCTAAGGAATGCTTTAATTGTTTTACCACGTAAGCTCCATTGTTCTTTCTTTCATCCACGTAAACTATCGAGATGTTCGAAGAGAAATTTTCGGCAAGTTCCTTTACTTTATCATGTTCGTCCCAGAATAAGACTACAAAATCTATCTTATCCCTGTATTGCTTAGCTAATTCATTTAACGCCGGTATTTCTCCTTTACTTGGAACACACCAGGATGCATAGGTGATAAGGAATACGGGTTTTTTATAATCATAAAGAGAAACTTCCTTCTTTTTTAAATTCCTGAACTTGAAATTATCCATGTAGGATCCTTCAAGATAGTTACTTGTGAAATTTTCAAAAAGTTCCTTTCCTTTTTCATAATCATTAAAACGATAGGCGAGATCTGCTTTTCTATTATAGTCTGAAAGGTTGAAATATAAGGCCTCAGAAAAATAGGTCTTTTCCTGCAGCTGTTGCTGGGAGAATACTATGGGGCCAATAAATAGAAAAACTAGTAATAGTTTTTTCATGTAATTTGTGGGGCTGGTTTGAGTAAAAGTATATCAGCTTTTTCTTACAAGAAAAAAATATCGTTGAAGTACCTATTTATTAGGCAAAAGAGTGATTGTTCTTAAAATGTTTATAATTCAGAAGCCTTAGATCTTTTTCATCTGCTCCTTCATCATACGTATCTGATCGTTCATCATACCATGCTTGTCAAGTTTTTTAGCTTCGTTAAGCAGCATGGTAGCCTCGCGTTTTCTGCGTTTGGTCATGGCGATACCGGCAAGGTTTAATTTCGCCATGGCAAGATCATGGTCCATGGAAAGGCCTAGTTTAAGTGCTCTTTTAAAGAATTTTTCAGCCTGGGTGATGTTGGTTTGGGAAACCATTAGTCCGTGAAGATACCAGTAATATCCCTGTTGCTTCTGAACCAGGGCTTTTTCAGGATCATTTATCCTATCAAGCCATTTCTTGGCACCTGGAAAATCTTGTTTTCTTAACCTTAGGAAGGCTAGCAGGATCATTTCATTTTTGAAATAAAGGAATATGAAGATTCCGGCTAATAAGATCAGCGCAATGCCATTTCCAATTTCTCCTTCTATGAATTGCCAGATCGCTGCTGCAAGGATTAAACCGGCTAAAACTAACTTGATATTTTTGTTGAACATTGTTTATCGAATTTTTCCAGGCGGCAAAGGTAATAAAAACAATTAAAAATTATTTTAATTTAGTATTTGCAGTACTTAAAAAGCTTTGTATATTTGCACGCAGTTTTAAAGACAGACAAAACGAATTTACAGAAGATAAAAGATATTCACAATGAAAAGAACGTTTCAACCATCTAAAAGGAAAAGAAAAAATAAGCACGGATTTAGAGAGCGTATGGCTAGTGCTAACGGAAGAAAAGTCCTTGCTCGAAGAAGAGCTAAAGGTAGAAAGAAATTATCTGTATCTTCTGAAAACAGACATAAACACTAATGAAGTTCAGTGTTCGAAATAATAAAGGTGTTACTTTTTAAGTAACGCCTTTTTTTATACCCAGACGCTTCTTATTTTTAGTCCCAACACAACTAACGCAAACACAACACATTATTATGCCAAGAAACAAAGACATTAAATGCGTTTTAATCATAGGATCTGGACCAATTGTTATAGGACAGGCCTGTGAATTCGATTATTCCGGAACACAATCTCTGCGTTCTTTAAGAGAAGACGGAATAAAAACAATCCTGATAAATTCGAACCCTGCAACCATCATGACCGACCCTTCCATGGCCGATCATGTATATTTAAAACCACTTACCACAAAATCTTTAATAGAGATCCTTAAAGATCATCCTGAAATTGATGCGGTACTTCCAACCATGGGAGGGCAAACTGCGCTTAACCTTTGTATTGAAGCAGATGAGAAAGGGATCTGGTCAGATTTTAATGTAAAGTTGATTGGGGTAGATATTGACGCGATCAATATTTGTGAAGATAGAGAGCAGTTCAAACAGTTAATGGGTAGAATTGGAATTCCGGTTGCTCCAGCAAAAACGGTTACTTCTTATTTACAGGGAAAAGAAGTTGCTCAGGAATTTGGATACCCACTTGTAATTAGAGCATCATTTACTCTTGGTGGTGGTGGAGCCGGATTTGTTCACCGTGCCGAAGATTTTGATGAGATGTTAACTTACGGATTGGAAACTTCTCCCATTCACGAGGTTCTTATCGATAAGGCATTACTGGGATGGAAGGAATACGAGGTAGAATTACTGCGTGATAAGAATGATAACGTAGTAATTATCTGTACGGTGGAAAATATGGATCCTATGGGAATTCATACCGGTGACTCTATTACAGTTGCGCCGGCGATGACCTTAAGTGATAGTGCATTCCAGCGAATGAGGGATATGGCTATCAAAATGATGAGAAGCATTGGAGACTTTGCCGGTGGATGTAATGTACAGTTTGCAGTAAGTCCAGATGAAAAAGAAGATATCTATGCCATCGAGATTAACCCTCGTGTATCCAGATCTTCTGCCTTAGCCTCAAAAGCTACAGGGTATCCAATTGCTAAGGTGGCTACTAAACTAGCTTTGGGATATCACCTTGATGAGCTGGAAAATCAGATCACCAAATCTACTTCAGCCTTATTTGAACCTTCACTGGATTACGTGATCGTAAAGATCCCACGTTGGAACTTCGATAAATTTGAAGGAGCCGATCGTACTTTAGGTCTTCAGATGAAATCTGTTGGAGAGGTAATGGGAATAGGGAGATCGTTCCAGGAAGCACTTCATAAAGCTACCCAGTCGCTGGAAATCAAAAGAAACGGTTTAGGTGCAGATGGTAAGGGTTATAAGGATTACGACCAGATCATTGATAAATTAACTAATCCAAGCTGGGATAGAGTATTTGTGATCTACGATGCTATACAGATGGGAATTCCACTGAGCAGGATACATGAGATCACCAAGATAGATATGTGGTTCTTAAAGCAATATGAAGAACTTCATGCTCTTGATAATGAAATATCAAAATTTGACATCAACTCACTTCCTAAAGATTTACTTCTAGAAGCAAAACAAAAAGGTTTTGCAGACAGGCAGATTGCTCATATGTTGGATTGTCTGGAAAGTGAAGTTTACAATAAACGTGAGGAGCTGGGAGTAAATCGAGTATATAAACTGGTTGATACCTGTGCGGCTGAATTTAAAGCGGCAACTCCATATTATTATTCAACTTTTGAAGAAGGAATTCGATCTAAAGAAGGTGAATTCTATACGGCAAATGAGAGCCAGGTTTCAGACCGGAAAAAGATCATCGTTCTTGGATCTGGTCCTAACAGGATTGGGCAGGGAATTGAATTTGATTATAGTTGTGTGCATGGAGTACTTGCGGCTTCAGAATGCGGCTACGAAACGATCATGATCAACTGTAACCCTGAAACGGTTTCTACAGATTTTGATACTGCAGACAAATTATACTTTGAGCCGGTCTTCTGGGAGCATATATATGATATAATCAGGCATGAAAAGCCTGAAGGTGTTATCGTGCAACTAGGAGGGCAGACTGCTCTTAAACTTGCTGAAAAGCTGCACAGATATGGTGTGAAGATCATGGGAACAAGTTTTGAAGCCCTGGATCTTGCAGAAGACAGAGGTAGTTTCTCTAAACTGCTTCAGGCAAATGATATTCCTTATCCAGATTTTGGAACAGCAGAGAACGCAGACGAGGCACTTGCCCTTGCAGATGAACTTGATTTCCCGATCCTGGTAAGACCATCTTACGTACTTGGAGGTCAGGGAATGAAGATCGTGATTAATAAAGATGAGCTTGAGGAGCATGTGGTAGATCTTTTAAGAAAGATCCCTAACAATAAGCTTCTTCTAGATCATTACCTTGATGGGGCTATAGAGGCTGAAGCCGATGCAATTTGTGACGGTGAAGATGTTTACATTATTGGTATCATGGAGCATATTGAGCCATGTGGAATCCACTCAGGAGATTCTAACGCGCTGCTTCCTCCATTTAACCTTGGAGACCTGGTGATGCAACAGATCAAGGATCACACGAAAAAGATCGCTCTGGCTTTAAATACCGTTGGTTTGATAAATATTCAGTTTGCTATCAAAGATGATAAGGTATTTATTATTGAAGCAAATCCAAGAGCATCGAGAACAGTTCCTTTTATTGCCAAGGCATACAAAGAGCCATATGTGAACTATGCTACTAAAGTGATGCTTGGAGCCAAGAAGGTGAAAGATTTTACATTTAATCCTCAATTGGAAGGTTACGCGATTAAGCAACCAGTATTCTCTTTCAATAAAATCCAGAAAGTGAACAAGCAATTAGGGCCTGAAATGAAAAGTACAGGTGAAAGTATCCTCTTTATTGATAGTTTGAAAGATGATGAATTCTACGATCTTTACTCAAGAAGAAAGATGTACTTAAGTAAATAGAATAAGTGATAAATTTTTAAAAAGTCATTTTGACTGAATTGAGATCCAGCTTTAATGTATTTCTCGGTTCTATTGAAATGACTTTTTTCTTTAATATGCTATTATGAAAGAATTGGTATTGATCATTGGTGGTAGTTATGGTGGCCTTTCGGTTATTTTAGGAGCTTTTGGAGCCCATGCCCTTAAGAAAAAATTTAATGAGGATCAGCTTAAAAGTTTTGAAACCGGGGTGAAATATCAAATGTATCACGCTATAGTATTAATAATCTGCGGAATCACCTTCCCTTTTCTTTCTGGGTTGCAAAATGTAATGGCCTGGTGTTTTATTATCGGAATTTTACTTTTTTCTTTCAGTATTTATGGATTGACCTGGAGTTCTTCGCAGGGAAAAAAGATTAAAATATTAGGACCCATTACGCCGCTAGGAGGTCTTTTGCTGCTAGCAGGTTGGGTATTATTGACCATTAATCTGGCCGATATTGCGATGTATATTAATCCTTAGGATTTCTATTAATCGATCTTTCTTTTCCTGTATTTTTCCGCGTACCAGGCAACCAGTATCAATTGTATGGAATGATACAACATAATTGGTAAAAGGAGTAGTCCTGAATTCGCGGCATTGCCAAATAATACCCTAACCATGACCGAGCCGTGCACCAGTGATTTTTTTGTTCCGCAGAATTGAGCAGCTATTTTATCTTCGGTATTGAAGCCGATGATTTTTGAGAAATAGGCGAGTCCAAAGAAGACCACGAAGAAAAGAACCAAAACGATCGCGGCCATTTTTAGTAATTCATCTAATTCTACCGAAGCAATAAGGTCTGACGTAAAGCTGTTGCTAAAGCTCGAATAGATGATAAGAATGATCGTGGTCTTATCAAATAAGCTTAATTGTTTACCATACTTTCTTGCAAAACGGCCGAAATATCTCTGTAAAAAGAGGCCAAGTGCAAGTGGAAAAATGATCTGCAGGCAAAGTTTCTGCATGACCACAAGAAAATCAAAATCTGCAGATTTCCCCAGTATAAAACCTATCCATAGCGGAGTTGCCACGATCCCAATGAGTCCGGAAAGACTGGCGTTAAAAATTGCCGTGGGTAAATTACCTTTGGCTAACGCTACCATCACTACAGATGATGACACCGTTGATGGTAAAGTCCCCAGGAAGAATAGTGCGATCCAGAGATCAGATTTTAGCCCATCTTCAAACAATGGAAGACAGAGCAGACATAGTAAAGGAAAAACAATAAATGTGGTAACGTGTATGACGATGTGAACCCTGTAGTTTATGACTCCGGCACGAAATTCAGCCGGTGAAAGCTTCAAGCCGTAGAAAAAGAAAATCAATCCAATACCAATATCGGTAATGGTTTTAAGCGGCAGCAGATCTATACCCTGCGGAAAAAAATAAGCAATCCCGATGGCTAGAAAAATAGCTCCTATGAATCCGTGAGACTTCAAGAATCCAATTCGATTTTTGCTTTATGATCTTCGAGAATATGAAGGTATTTTTCAGAAGAAAAGTCGGTTTCATGAAACTCCTGAACTCTTTTCTTTTTCATATTCTTTCTTTTAATGCTTTTGGCAAAACGCCTAATCTGGTTGTCTGTTCTTAAGATGAGCCCGGGAACATCTACAGAATCTCCTTTATTATCTTTCGCAACCATCGTAAAATAAGAGGAATTACAATGCTTAACCTCTCCAGATTGTATATTTTCAGCTTCAACGCGAATTCCAATAACCATGGAGCTTCTGCCCACGTAATTCACCGAGGCTTTCATAGTAACGAGCTCACCAATTTCAATAGGTTTTAGAAAGTCTACGGTATCAACACTGGCGGTAACACAGTATGCTCTCGAATGTTTAGAGGCACAGGCAAAGGCGATCTGGTCCAATAATGATAAAATATACCCTCCATGGATCTTTCCGTTAAAGTTGGAATGGGAGGGAAGCATTAATTCTGATATGACTACCTGGCTGTCTTTTATTTCTTTGAAATTCTCCTGCATGGTTATTTTCTAAAATGTGGGCTTTCAGATTTTTCGACTTCGGTAATGAAATATTTGGTGTCTCCCCAGAAGAAAAAGGTGGTATAACGCTCCTCATAGGTTAGTTTCACATAATTCCCTTCATATTCCTGAAGTTTCTCGATCACCTCGTCATATTTATCCAAAACCGAGAACTCGAAGATCTGGGCGCCGCTAATTCCCTGGCTTATTTCTCCTTCCCAGGTTTTTACGATCACACCTTTATGGCTGAACTTTATTAATTCTCCACTTCGTGTACCTACACTATAGGGTACAAAATAGACGAATGCGTAATATGACAGCCAAAGAACCAGGATACCTCCGAGTATGTAGATTAATGTCTTTTTCATTTTATATTTCTTTATATATAAGCTTCATAAAATCTTTGAATTTCGAGGGCTCCAGCCAGCGGGTCACGATCACCAGATTCCTCTTTTGATCTATGACGATAAAATTACCACCAAAACCAGCGGCATAAAAAATTTCACGGTCAATTTCCGGAATATTGCGATCACCTTCGGTATTAAGCCACAACATATATCCGTAATTCGGATTTGGTTTAGAGGGTTGGATAGCCTCATTTATCAGATTGGGCGAGATCAATTGTTTATCTTCCCATTTCCCGTTGTTCAAAAATAAGAGTCCGAATCTTGCCATATCTTCTGTATTGATGAACATTCCGCCTCCAGAATGGCCGCCACCGCTTACAGATTGCATTTTTAGCCCGTCTATAACGGTCCAGGAGTTTTCATAACCAAACCATCTCCAGGATTGAGATGCGTTGATAGGATCCATAATATTTTCTTTCAGCACCTTTGGTAACGGCTTTCTGAATACATTTAACAGAGAATATGCCAATACATTTACCCGAACGTCGTTGTACTTGAAATAAGTTCCAGGTTCGTGTAACTCTCTCGACCTCCATTCATCTATGGTCTGATCCTGAGGTGGCCGGTCTGCCCAGTCGAAACCTCCCCAAAGTTCTCCGCTCCAATCTGAATTTTGCTGTAATAGGTTTTTCCAGGTGATTTTCGAGTTATGTTCACCTTCAAAAGTGTCGTCCCAAACGTAGTCTACGACAACATCGTTAAAATCTGTGATCAAATTTTTATCCCTGGCAATTAGAGCAGTGGTAGAAAGAAAACTCTTGGTGACACTAAAGGTCATATCAACTCTTTCGGTGTCTCCCCATCTTGCTACTATATAGCCATCTTTCAGAATAATCCCTGCTGGTCCGCCTCTTCTTTTAGTTGGACCCAGCAACTCATGATAAGGTTCGCGTTGAAAACCTTTTAAGATCGCTTGTCGCAGATCTCTTGATTCTGAATATTCATTTGCTTTTGCGAATTCCACAGCTTCAGTAAAGTTTAAATTGAATTCTGAAGCAGATTGCTCTTCCCATTCTCCTGCATCTGGAAAATATATCTCCTGTGCCTTTAATTCAGGGAAAAATAAAAGGAAGCTGAATAAGATTAAGGTGTAGATGTTTTTCATTGAATTTTAAATCTGGGATTTTCCGATTCTTCCTCACTTTCAGAATCTTCATTTGCTTTATCCAGCCAGGCCTTGCCGATCTTTTTTTTTGGAGCTATACCAAGTTCTTCCAGTTTATCGATGTCTTTAATGAGGTTTTGCTGGCCGGTTAATTTTTTCATCGCTCCAGAATAGGCATTTTTGGTAGAATCCAGTCTATCACCTACGGTCTTTAGGTCGTCAAGTAAAATTTTGAACTTGTGATATAAACTGGCTGCGTGTTTAGCGATGGCTAGAGCATTCTGTTGTTGTTTCTCATTGCTCCAAATGGTATCTATAGTTCTCAAAGTGGATAGAAGGGTGGTGGGGCTTACCAGCAGAATATTCTTTTGGAATGCTGTATAAAAGAAAGTATTATCGGCATTCTGAGCTAGATATAAGGCCGGCTCGATAGGAATGAACATCAAAACAAAGTCTGGAGATCTCATTTCATGCAGATCTTCATATTTTTTATTGCTCAGTTGTACTATATGATTGTTTAGGGACCTGATATGTTCTTTTAAATATCGCTCCTGGACATCCTTATTCTCTTCGCTCACATATTTCTCATAAGCTACGAGTGAGACCTTAGAATCGATGACCATGCGTTTATCATTAGGTAAATGGATCACCACATCTGGATATAACCTGTTGCCTTCTTCATCTTTGTGGGCTTCCTGGATAAAGTATTCCCGGTCTTTTACCAATCCCGACTTTTCCAGAACTTTTTCCAGAATCAATTCACCCCAGTTTCCCTGCGTCTTGTTTTCGCCTTTCAAGGCTTTGGTCAGGTTATTGGCTTCTTCGCTTATCCTGATATTTTGTTCGTTCAGTGTTCTAAGCTGCTCGCCAAGTTCACTGTGTCTTTTAATGAAATTCTCGTTATTCAGGTTCACCTTATCTTCGAAGGTTTTTATTTTCTCCTTCAAGGGATCGAGAATACTTTCGATATTTTGTTTGTTGAGACTGGTAAATTTTTCAGATTTCTGCTCCAGGATCTTGTTGGCCAGATTCTCAAATTCCTTGGAAAATTTCTCCTGAAGTTTTTCAACCTCGGCTTTCTGTTCCTCATTTCTCTCCTGAAGATTATTGAATTCTGAAATTTTCCGGGTAAGTTGTAAGCTTAAATACTCCTTTTTTTGCCTGATCTCCTCACGCTCTGATTCTAGCTTATCAATATCTGCCTGGGCTTCATTTTTCAATTGCTGAATATCAGACTTATAGTTTTCTAAGTTATTGTTTAATTGATCTTTAAGTTCTTCTATTTGAAGTGATAGTTGAGTGTTTTTTTCTTCCAGTCTGCCGGCTTCTGATCTGGACTTAAGACCGGAAATTAACTTCCCCAGGTAGCCTCCTATTCCTAATGCGATCAGAAATATTAAAGTAACAAGAAGGTATTCGTTCATTTGGCAGGCGATTTTCTCAAAGATACTTATTTAGGAATTTTAAAGAAGTAAGAGAAAAGAAATTTGAATGGAAGCTCTATTTAATTTTAAAACTTGATGATTCCTGGTCAAAATGAATAAGATTCCCGGGGAAAAGATCATTGAAAGCCCTGGTCTTAACCAGTTCCTGAGGATTTCCGAATAATGCTTTCTTGTCTTTAAGGATAATAAGTTTATCACAAAGCTGTAGAGCCAGGTTGATTTCGTGGGAAGCGAACAGGATAGCTTTATTGGTTTCCTTGCTAAGCTTTTGTAGCAGTTTTAATACATATGCCTTATGGTAAAGATCCAGGTGAGTAGTGGGTTCATCAAGGATGATTAGCGGAGTGTCCTGGGCAAGTGCCCGGGCTATCAAAACCTTCTGGAACTGGCCGTCACTAAGTTCGTGGCATTTCTTGTTTTTAATGTCTTCGATATTCACCAATTGAATGGCATGCATGATCTTTTTGAGGTCATTTTTGGTAAGCCGCCCTATCCAGTTAGTGTAAGGTTGCCTGCCGAGGGCCACCAATTCGATAACACTCAAATTTTTAGACAGCAATTGCTCGGTTAAGACCATGCTAATATTTTTAGCAAGATCTGAAGGATCTGTTTTTGATAATTTATTATTAGATATAAATACCTCACCATCAATACTTTGCAATATTCCGCTTAAAGTTTTAAGTAAAGTAGATTTTCCAGCTCCATTCACTCCGATAACGGCAACGAGCTCACCGGGATTAATGTCTATATTGATGTCTTTAGCGATCAAATTCACCTTATTTTTCTTCCGGTAACCTATTTTCAGGCTTTCGGTTTTAAGGACGCTATTTGAATTTGATGCTGTCATTTAAAAATTGAACTTTCTTTTTCTTACCAGTAACCAGATGACTACCGGAGCTCCAATTAGCGAAGTTATGGCATTAATAGGTAAACTATATTCGCTCCCCGGAATTTGAGCAATGATATCGCATAGCAACATTAAAATTGCTCCGCCAAATATTACCGCGGGAACCAGAGTTATATGATTGGCAGAAGGAATGATCTGTCTAATTAAATGGGGCACGGCAAGACCAACAAAGGCGATAGGGCCAGCAAAAGCAGTAATGCTACCTGCGAGCAAGCTTGTAGCAATGATTATTGCAAACCTGTTCTTTTTGATATTGGTTCCCAGGCTTCTCGCATACTGCTCTCCAAGCAAAAGAGAATTAAGGTTCTTTATACTTCCTATACTAATCAAGATACCAACGATCCAGAAAAGGCTAAGAATGCCTACTTCATCCCAGCTTAGGTCTCCCAGGCTGCCATAAGACCAGAATACATATTGCTGAAGCTGTGAAGCCGGACTAAAATAGGCTAGAACGCTAACTATAGCCGCTGTAAGGCTGGCGAACATCAATCCAATGATAAGTATAGCCATAGTATCTCTTAATCTAATAGAAGCCAGTATTACGGCAAATAACACCAGTAAACTTCCCAGGCTGGAGGCGATAACCAAGCTCCATTTAGAAAGCAGGATAACGGCAAAGGAAGCTCCAAATACCGAAGCGCCCATAAATACGATGGCCACACCAAGACTGGCACCGCTGCTTAGTCCTAAAACATACGGACCGGCCAGGGGATTTCGAAAAAGCGTCTGCATTAAAAGTCCGCTGACTGCTAGGCCAGATCCGGTTATAATTGCTGTTATTGCTTTAGGTAAGCGATAATTAACGATGATATATTTCCAGGTATCTTTCTCGACCTCAAGACCGAGTAGGGAGGAGATTACCTCAGAAATAGGGATATTTACTGAGCCCAGGCTAATATTGAATAAGCCCGTTAAGATCACTGCCAGGAATAGCAGGATGATGGAGAAAGTATATTTCCTCTGGTTCAGCATTAATTAAGTGGTTTGTAAAACACCAGTTCGTAATCCTTTAGCAATTCAGGATGAAAGATAGCAATGTGATCCTTCAAAATAAGATCTGGTCTTTGTGGACCTAATTCATAATACAGAATTCCCCCGGTCTCGCCCTGAGCTAAACTTACACTATATACATTACGATCCTTAACGGCTTTGAATCTTTTGTAATGTTCAGATTCATTGAATAGCTGCTCGTAAGACGTGAATTGGCCGGAGCTCATCCAGAATTCTGCATCCTCTGCGTTTTCCAAGACACTTTCAAAGGCCAGAGACAAGCTCCCATCGCCTTGGGTATCTGAATACAGGTAATTAGAATTGGCATCTTCCAGGATCTGCGCCTGCCAGGAATTGCCATAAGGCATATACCATTTATCGTTAAACATAGAGCCGCTTATAACTTTTGGTTTTGCTTCCGCAGTTTTAGCCAGTTCTTTAGCAGCGAGATATTCAGACTTTATTTTATTGAAAATTTCCTTCGCTTTTTGTTTTTTTCCGTAAAGCGCACCAAAGAATTTGATCCATTCAGCTTTACCAAGCGGACTTTGTTCTGTCCAGTCACCATTATAGATCACCGGGATACCGGTTTTCTGGATGGTCTCAAAACTTTTGTTGGAAGCATCAATAGCAAATCCAATGACCACATCTGGAGAAAGCTCGATAAGAACTTCGGTATTTATATTTTCATTCTGTCCTAATTCAGAGATCTCACCATTATCAATTAGTTTCCTCGTCTTTTCTGAAGAAATATAATTCAGGCCTGGAAAACCTTTTAAGGTTTTTTCTTCATGCAATGCTTCCAAAGCAGGGATATGAGTAGTAGAGGTAACTACGATATTTTCAACCGGAACTTCGACTACCTGGTCATATTTTAAATTTTCATGGATCTCCGCATCTTTTTCTTTCAGCAGGTATATAAATGGATCCTGAGCATCGGGCCAGGGAGTATTCACTTTGATGATACTGTAATTATCGAACTTAGTGATACTAAAGCCCTTTGCATCTTCTATTTCGAGCTCCTTACCGGGCTGACTTTCAGCTTTATTCTTCTGTGATCCTTCTTTACACGAAAAGATGCCAAGGATTAGAAATATGAAAAGTATTTTTTTCAAGATCGGTCGATTTGAGTTCAAAAGTAAGATTATTTAAATTTTTGAACCCTTAACCTAACTTAATTGTTTAATTTTGCCTCGAAATTTTGGTTCAACGCTGATTTATTTCCGCGTGGATTAAAAGGGAATCAGGGGAAGTGCAAACTTCGTAAACCTGAGCTGTTCCCGCAACTGTAAGCTTAGTCCCGATAATTTTCGGGATGGCTGCAATAAATTCTTCAAACCACTGTCTTTAAAGATGGGAAGGTGAATTGCAGTACGTGAGCCAGGAGACCTGCCTGAATTTCAACTAGTATCGAGTGACTTTCGGGATAAAGGTCGGCAGATTATGAACAGAAACTTATATCTTTTATTTACGTTATTCCTGTGTTGTTGTCTTCATGCTACAGCGCAAAATGATTTCATCAACTGGCTTGACGAGGTCCTGCTCAGTGATGTGAAACTAAATAATAATTCTGAAGGACAGTTTGTTAAAGAGATAAGTGCCTCGGTAATCCAGCGTTCAGAGCCTCTGTTAACTTCTCTACTTAAATTCAATACGCCGTTCTTTTTTCGTGAAAATGGATACGGAATGGTCTCTTCAGCTTCTGTGCGTGGTACTGGAGCTTCGCAAACCGCGGTTATCTGGAACGGTATAAATATCAATTCTCAATTTACCGGACAGACAGATTTCAATACCGTAAACACTAAAGTATTTGATAATATCAGTCTGCGGCCTGGAGGAGGAAGTGTGGTTTACGGCAGCGGGGCTATTGGTGGAACTATTCATTTAAGCAATGAATTCAGATTTGACGGGAATTCAGAAAATGAACTTCGGTTGGGTTATGGTAGTTTTGATTCTTACCAGGCTTCATATAATGGAAATTTTTCTACCGAAAAGACCAGTGTAAACATAGGATTGGCAGGAGTCAGTTCTGAAAACGATTATAAATATCTGGATACACAGGAGCGCAATGAAAACGGGGACTTTTATAATGTGTCCTTAAATGCATCTATAGCTCATTGGATAGGAGATTCTAATATTTTAAAATTCTATTCTAATTATTACCAGGGAGATCGTGGTTTTTCGGGAACTTTGAATTTACCTTCCAATAGCGAATTTGAAGACCGGAATTCAAGAAACCTTCTGGAATGGAAGTCTTTTGCCGGGAAATTCACCAGTAGCCTCAAACTTGCCTGGTTAGATGAAAGCTTTAAATATTATGAGAACAGGGATTCTGATAATTTTAGTTCTGGTGATGCGGAAACTGGAATTATTAAATATGACCTGGAATATGAGTTTTCTAAAAATAAGAGGCTTAATCTAATAGTCGATTATACCGATGTACAGGGAGAGGGCACAGGAATTGAAAATGCCGAAAGAAAGATAGGAGGGATTTCTGCGTTATGGAGTCATCAACTGGAAAGGTTAAGCTATGAGCTTAGCTTAAGGCAGGAGATCACTAATAATTATGACTCACCTTTATTATTTTCTATAGGAAGCTCGTATCAGTTCTCTGAAAATTATCTGCTAAGGTTCAACTCGTCCCATAATTTTCGCATACCCACATTTAATGATCTATTCTGGTTGCAGGGAGGAAATACAGATCTGGATCCTGAAACATCCCTTCAGGCCGAAATCGGAAATGAATTAAAATTCAATGATTTCAAAATCAATCTTACCGGGTATTTTATAGATATCGATGATCTTATACGCTGGATTCCGGATGGATCTGGTATTTGGAGACCGGTAAATACAGCCAATGTCCATAATTACGGACTGGAGTTTTTTGCCGGATGGAATACTCAATTAGGGAATAATCCTTTTAGCCTGAACTCGAGCTATGCCTATACGCGATCTATAGATCAGGAAACAGATGATCAACTCATCTACACTCCACAGCACAAGGTAACTTTATCGGCTGGCTATGAGATAGAGAACTTTAGCGTCCTGCTGCAATCACTTTATAATGGAAGTATTTACACTTCTTCAGACAATAATTATGAACTGGAAGCCTATGAGATCGCTGACCTTTACGTGGGATATACATTTTTAACTAAGCCTGAAATAGGCGTGGACCTGCGTTTAAATAACATCTTCAATAAGAAATATCAAAGTCTGCCATCCCGCATCATGCCGGGAAGGTCTATTAATTCTACACTAACTTTCAAATTTTAAACATGAACTACAAACACTTATTTCTATTATTTTTTATCGCACTATTTTTCAATTCCTGTGAAAATGATGATTGCTGCGCCCCAGTGCCGGAAACAGATGCCCAGTTTAGTTCAGGGATTTTTGTCCTGAACGAAGGTAATTTTGGCTCAGCCAATGCTTCGGTAAGTTTTATAAATGAAGAGAACGAACAAAATTCAGCACAGATCTTTAATGAGGTCAATGGGATGGATCTTGGAGATACCGCGCAAAGCATGGAACTGCATGATGATTTTGCGATCATAGTGGTAAATGTTTCGAATAAGATCGAAATCGTTAATCGCTTTACATTCGAAAGATTAGGAACTATAAATACCAATTTGGTGAACCCAAGGTTTGCCGAGGTAATTGGAGATAAACTTTTCGTTACTAATTGGGGAGATGGCGGGAATCCTGATGATGATTTCGTAGCAGTTTTCAACCTTCTGGATTTCTCATTTATTGAAGCAATTCCTGTAATGGAAGGCCCAGAGAAGTTGATTTCTGTAAACAACGCTCTTTATGTTGCGCACAAAGGAGGTTTCTCATTCAATAATATAGTTTCGGTAATAGATAGCGAGTCTAATACTGTAGTAAAAGAGGTTGAAGTTGGCGATCTTCCAAATTCCATGGTCGTTCAGGGAAATGACTTATGGGTGATGGCTTCTGGAAAACCTTCTTACGCAGATGAAGAGACTGCTGGTGGACTATACAGAATAGACCTTGGAACCAATGAGGTTATGGAAGTTTTTGAATTTACCGATAATACAATTCATCCTGAAAATCTTCAGCTAAACGACGGGAATGCCTATTTCACTATAGGTAAATCTGTTTATCTATATGAACCAGGACAAGAGCTACCAACGTCCGCGGCATTCAGTCTGGACGAGGTCGCTGTACTTTATGGCTTTGAGATCTACCAGAATAGAATATATGTGGCTTCTCCAAGAGCAGACTTCACGGGAGATGGTGATCTTTTAATATATGATCTAAACGATGGCAGCCTGCTTGATCAATATTCCACTGGTATTAATCCAAATGGGATTTATTTCAACTAAGTATTCAAAATTTCAGGCAATAAAAAAACCCCACTTAATAGCGGGGTTTTTTATTTATTGATTTATTTGAATAGTGGTTTTTTTTGTGGTAGTTCATCAAATATATTCTTGGAACTTATATAAAAACCTCTTTCATCTTCAGGTTGCAATTTTCCTGATTCCCATCTTTCAAAATCACCAGGACTCTGGCTTCTATTTCCTGTGATTTGTGCAATCGTTTCTGCAAGTAAAGGTTCATCCAGTTCTCCTAGTTGTCCTAAATTAGATGGTGATTCCTCAATTAAAACATCTGGAGTCAGACCATCTATGAAATCTGTATAGCCATTAGCATTAGCGAATTTATAAACTAAAGGTTGTAATGCATACTTGTGATCTGGATTTGCGCCAGTTTTACTAAAATTTTCCGAGTCATATAAAGTTACAGAACCCTGGAATTTACCACCTGTATCTGAGCCCACGTGAACAACATCTATATAAGGTTCTAAGCCAATAATAAAACTTTCGCTGGCAGAGTAACTTCTACCGGTCGCAATTACATAAACCCTGTTAAGGTTAAGACTGTTTATGGCAGCACCATCATCTATTTTCGAATCAAACCTGTTATATAATCTCTCCGGAGCTTCTTGTTCGAAATAAGCCTGGTAATTTTCATTCCATTTCTGCTGGGTAAATATTTCTCCTTCGAACTGTCCTGTAACCATACTGGCAAGATCTGCTGAAAATTCAGAATACCCCCCAGAATTATAGCGTAGATCTACGATAAGCTCCTGAACATTCTGAGCCTTAAATTCGCCGAATACATTATTCAATTTGGTGTCATCTATACCGAATTCACCAAGAAATGTACTAAGATATAAATAACCAATTTTCACGCCACCTTCGGTAAATACCTTACTAACTGGAACAGTTTCTTCCTTAAATGAAGCTTTTGTAACAGTTATAGGATTTTCTTCCGGGACAACTACACCATCTTGGATAGTTGATAAACCTAGTTCTAAAACGTCATTTCCGAATATGCCCTGATAATTATTTACGGTAATAGTAGAACCATTTACTTCAGAAATATAATCACCTCTTTCCAGTCCTGAATCATCAGCAGGCCCTCCAGGAGATACATAAGTTACATAAGCTAAAACCTGAGAATTACTATTTGGAGCATAGGCAAAACCATATTTAAAACCCGCAGATTTCCCTGTTGCCTGAAACATATTTTCAAGTTCTACGTAATCATCTACGATCCAGCTAAATCTGTCTTTTTCTGGATAGTCGTAAAGAAGGCCATCATAGAACAGGTCTTCAGGAGAGTCCCATTTCAAAAGATATTCCTTAAGCTCAGTCTGAGAAGAAAAACGATTATCAGCCAAATCTGGAACATCGCTTTTGTATAAATAGATGTTATTCATAGCTTTCCATACAAAGTCCTTAATTTCCAGTTCAAGTTCTTCTTCTGCTGTTAAAGTGTTGTCGGGCTTTTCAACAGGAAAATCCTCGACATCATCACTGTCTGAACAAGAAGTAATAATTCCTCCGGTTAAGAAAAGGAACATAATAAATTTAAAAATCTTCATAATTAATCTTAGGGTTAATATTTTTCTACAATTTTTTTCTAAAAATAGTTACATAAATACAATTAAAAAATAATTTGTAACAAAACTATTCCTGATTCGTCGTAAAGTTGAGAAGGCAGTATTAAACTAACCACAACCAAATGAAAGAACACACCTTCCTTAATATTATAAATCCTGTGAAGGATAAAATGTATCGCTTGGCTTTAAGGTTGCTTACTTCGAAGGAAGCAGCCGAAGATGCCACTCAAGAGGTGATTCTTAAGCTTTGGAATCGTAAGGATAGAATCAAGCACTATGCCAATGTTGAAGCCTTTGCGATGACGGTGACCAAGAACTACTGTCTGGATCAGTTAAAACTGAAGCAAAACAATAACCTTCGAATCGTTCATCAAAATTATGAAAGCAATCATCAATCCCTTCAGTCTGAAATTGAAGTAAACGATGAAATGGAATGGTTGGGCAAGATTGTTGCCTCACTTCCAGAACAGCAAAAGATGATATTTCAGTTAAGGGATATTGAGCAATATGATTATGACGAGATCGCAGAGATCATGGAAATGAATCAGACGGCAATAAGAGTTGCCTTATCAAGGGCAAGAAAAGCTATTAGAGAAAATTTGATAAAAAAGCACAACTATGGAATTAGATAAAATAGAAAGACTTCTTGAGCGGTATGACGAGGGAGAAACCTCATTAGCTGAAGAGAGGATACTGAAAGAGTATTTTCTCAAAGAAGATGTACCGGAACATTTAAGAAGCTATCAATTAATGTTCATCTTTTCGGCGAGACAGGCCGGGGAAAAACTGGAAGAAACTCCAAAGATCAGTTCGAAAAGGAACTGGTATACCTGGAGCTCGATAGCAGCCATACTAATTGTTGCGTTGGGAATCTTCTTTTTTAATGATTCTTCTCAGAGACTTAACGACAGTGACCTGGGAACAATTACCGAAGAAGAGATCGCGCTGGAAAAAGCTAAAGAAACACTGGCGATGGTTTCCCAAATCATGAATGAAGGGAAGTCTGATCTAGTATACCTGAAAGAGTTCAACAACACAAAAAATAAAATAATTCAAATAGATTAAAACCAGAAATCATGAATAGATTAGTAATTACCCTCCTGTTAGCCCTGGCTCCAATGCTTATTCAGTCTCAGAATTTTGAGAAATATGAGGACATGAAAGAAGTGGATGCCATGGTAATGACCAGTAAGATGTTTAAAATGCTGGCGAAAGTAGATCTAAGCGATAATGATCCCGAAGCCAGGGAATATATGAAGCTTATTGAAAACCTGGATCGTATCCAGATCTTTAAGTCTTCAGATTCCAAAGTAAGGTCTTTGATGGCCTCAGACGTTAAGTCTTACCTTCAGAAGGGATCTTTAGAAGAGTTAATGAGAGTAAACGATAATGGGCAGAATATCAAATTTTACTCACTTCCAGGTAAAAATGATAATTATGTGAAAGAGCTTTTCATGTACCTCGAAGGGAACGAAGATAATAAGCCTATGACAGTGATCTTGAGTATTACGGGTGAAATAGACCTATCTCAATTATCGAAGCTCACCTCAGACCTAAAGGTTCCTGGAGCAGAAGAATTAAAGAAAGCCAACAATAAATCATAAAATATGAAAACAATTAAATTTATAATCGCGATAGCCTTTTTTGCAGCTCTTACTTCTTGCAATGATGGTAAATCACTTCAAAAATATTATGTAGAGAACCAGGAAGATGCAGATTTTCTTGCCCTGGATGTTCCTACCAGCATGTTCGCTAATAGCAGTTCTTTAGAGGCAGAAGATAAAGCAACTCTGGAAAGCATTAAAAAGATCAATGTTCTTGCCTTGAAGAAGGATGAGAATCCAGCGAAATTTGAAGAAGAAAAAATAAAGCTGAACGAGATCTTTAAAGATGAGAAATATCAGCTGCTAATGAAATATGGTGGAGGAAACCGTAAAGCAGCATTATATTTTACAGGGGAAGAAGATGCCATCGATGAACTTATAGTATATGGCTATGATGATGAGCAAGGTCTTGGTATAGCCAGGGTTTTAGGTGAAGATATGGATCCTGAGAAGATCATGGAATTAATGAAATCTATGGATAAGGACAATATCAATGTAGAAGGTATTAAAGGTCTTGGAGAGATCTTTGGAAGCCAGGCTTCAGAAAAAGATTCCATGAGAGTTGAAATGAAAGTAAGCACCGAGGGAGAAGAAGACCAGGAATAAGAATTTGATGCTATTGAAGAATAGTGTAGTTAATTAGTTGAAAAGAAAAAGCCCCGGAGACGGGGCTTTTTTTAATCTAATAAGCTTTGGAATTATATTCCGGTATAATTCTGCGGAGTTATTTGATGCAGTTCTTTCTTTATTTCCTCAGATACTTCTAACTGATCAATAAATTCAGATATACTTTTTTCGGTAATTCTCTCATTGGTTCTGGTCAATCCTTTCAAGGCTTCGTAAGGATTTTTAAAGCCTTCTCTTCTAAGAATGGTTTGAATAGCTTCAGCTACTACCGCCCAGTTGTTTTCAAGATCTGCATTAAGTTTCTCTTCGTTGAGCAATAACTTATTAAGTCCTTTTAAAGTTGACTGAAAAGCGATAAGAGTATGACCTACAGGTACTCCAATATTTCTTAATACCGTACTATCTGTAAGATCACGCTGTAACCTGCTTACCGGTAATTTTGCAGCCAGGTGTTCGAATAGTGCATTAGCGATTCCAAGGTTACCTTCACTATTTTCAAAATCTATCGGGTTTACTTTATGCGGCATGGCAGAAGACCCTATCTCACCTTTTTTGATCTTTTGTTTGAAGTAATCCATGGAAATATAGGTCCAGATATCCCGATCAAGATCGAGCAAAATATTGTTGATTCTTTTTAGCGCATCAAATAAAGCGGCCATATGATCGTAATGTTCGATCTGGGTAGTAGGGAAGGAGTGGTGAAGTCCTAATTTGTTTTCAACAAAATCATTTCCGAATTTCTTCCAGTCTGTATCTGGATATGCAACTTTGTGAGCGTTGTAATTTCCTGTGGCTCCACCAAATTTTGCTGCGTGAGGGATCTCATCCAGAAATCTCATTTGTTCTTTGATCCTAATCACGAATACTTCGATCTCTTTACCTAACCTTGTAGGTGATGCCGGCTGGCCATGAGTTCTAGCTAATAAAGGAATATCTTTCCAGTCATTTGCCAGTTGCTGAAGTTTCTCCAGTATTTCATTAAGTTCTGGTTTATAGACTTCATCGATCGCGTCTTTAAGGCTTAATGGTATCGCAGTGTTATTTATATCCTGTGAGGTAAGACCAAAATGGATGAATTCTTTCGAAGTTTCCATTCCCAGTTTGCCGAATTCTTCTTTTAGAAAATACTCTACTGCCTTCACATCGTGATTTGTGATCTTTTCGATCTTTTTCACAGCCTGTGCATCAAGGGCAGTAAAGTTTTTATATAGTTCTCTTAATTTTTTGAAGTTATCTGGATCCACATCTTTAAGCTGAGGTAATCCCTGCTCGTATAAAGCGATGAAATATTCTACTTCAACAAGAATTCGATATTTTATTAAAGCCTCTTCGCTAAAATAAGCTGAAAGTTTTTTGGTTTTTGATCTATATCGTCCATCAATAGGTGATACTGCAGAAAGGGATGTCATCTTTTACTTTTAAAAATTAAAAGCGTAAAGATACCGCTTCAGATTTTACAAAAAAATTACTGCTTTAATTTCCTTAAAATCTTTATTGCTCGGGATTTGTAACCGGCAGAAGAGGAGATGATGTCTTTCTCTAGTATAGCCTTTAATTCTTCGGATATCCACTCTCTTTCATTTTTCAGATAATAAATGTTTTGCATCGAAAAAACTTTGACGGCTGTTTGTTCCGCAGAAACCAACCATAGAAACGAAAGGTCAATAATTTCAGATCTTATGGATGTGTTTAAATGAAAATTTGATCCGGAATTTAGGTGCTCATTAATGGCAAAATTAAAGATCTTCGCCAGGCATCTTCTTGAAGGAGAATCTGTGTACAATTTTCCGGAAAGAACCAATTCTGGTATATAGGAATGCAGACATCTAAAATTCCTTCGGCCCAAAACCTCGATAACCGTTAAAGCTTTAAGTGAATATGCTTCGTCATGTTTAAAGATATATTGCATGACCTCATTCAGCAATTCATGAGATCCAGAGATCTTTTCAGCGGCTTCTTCTCTTTTCTTTATAGTAGCATCAACCTGATCAAGAATCGATCGAGCTCTCATTTTTCAGAATTTATAAGTTTTTCTACCAAGGATGGTACGCCTTCAACGGCTGTATCGTTTATTATATGAAGATTTCCGCTTTCCCTTATATTAGGTTTTGGATCTATAAAATAAATAGGGGTCTGGCGAGGGGCAAAATCTACAAGGCTGGCAGCAGGGTATACCTGCATGGAGGTTCCTATAATTATTAGAATATCTGCTGTTTCGGTTATCTCAGCCGCTTTCTGAAACATTGGAACTGCCTCTCCAAACCATACTACGTGCGGTCTTAATTGATGATTATGCTCGCAAAAATCTCCCGGATTAATATCCTTTTTCCAATCCATGATAAGGTTTTCATCGAAGGTGCTCCTGGCTTTAAGAAGTTCGCCATGCAGATGGGTTACATTCGAACTTCCTGCTCTCTCATGCAGATCATCTATATTCTGCGTAATTATTTCAACCTTAAATTTATTTTCCAGGTCAACTAACGCATAATGCGCGGGATTAGGCTCTACTTTTAATAATTGTTTTCTTCTCTGGTTGTAAAAATCCAGAACCAGCTCCATATCCTTTTTCCATCCAATCGGTGAGGCTACTTGCATAACATCATGCCCTTCCCACAGGCCATTTTCATCTCTGAAGGTCTTAATTCCGCTCTCTGCGCTCATTCCTGCACCAGTTAAAATAACTATATTTTTCATTTTAACATTTTATTTGTACGTTTTTTAGATTTTGTTAACATCTGTAATTTTATTACTAACCGTAAGTAATTTAGATTTAAAGCTGGGAAGTAAAACTAAACTTTCCATTAATTTTAATTGTAATCAATACCTATTTATGAAAAATTTATTTAAACTACTAATGCTAGCATTGCCTATAATGCTATTTACAAGTTGTGACGAAGACGATGACTTCGCAACGGCTGTGGAAGAAACCGATCGAACGGGAACTTCAACAACCTACGATCTTGTATCTAAAGCTGATCCTTCAATTTCGGGGACGGCAACTTTTTATCAAAATAGTGACAACACTACGTTTGTCAAATTAAACTTACAGGGAACACCAGATGGAGGAGTTCATCCTGCTCATATTCATTTTAACTCTGCTGCAGAAGGTGGAGACATTGCTATTAGTCTTGAGCCTGTAGATGGTGATACAGGATTCAGTAGTACTGAAGTTGCTGCACTGGACAATGGTACAGCTATCACTTACGAGGAGCTTATCAATTTCGATGGTTACATTAATGTTCATGCCAGCCCAGATGACCTTAGCACCCTTGTTGCTCAAGGTGACATAGGACAAAATGTATTGACTGGAGTTTCAAAAAGTTATGACCTTAATACAAAAGACGTTGATGGGATCTCTGGAAGCATCTTATTCGAGCAAAGGATGAATGGTGAAGCTCTTGCTACCATTATGCTTGATGGTACTCCAGACGGAGGGACTCACCCGGCTCATATACATATGAATTCTGCCGCTCAGGGAGGTGACATTGCTATTACCTTTAATTCTGTGAACGGAACTACTGGAATGAGTCAAACAAATATTTCTGAGCTAAATGATGGTACTGCTATCACTTATAGCCAGATTTTAAATTATGACGGATATGTAAATGTTCATTTAAGTGCTGATGCTCTTGGGACTATTGTAGCTCAGGGAGATATAGGTGAAAATGAATTAACCGGAGAATCTAAAACCTATGCGCTTGAAGAAAGAGCTGTAGACGGTATCTCAGGATCTGTTGTATTTGAAGAAAGAAAAAGCGGTGACGCTTTAGCAACAATCATGTTAGATGGTACTCCAGATGGAGGAATGCATCCTGCGCATATCCATATGAATACTGCTGCAGAAGGTGGAGATATTGCTTTTACCTTTAATCCTGTGGATGGAACTACTGGAATGAGTATGACCGATGTGGCTATGCTTGACGACGGAACCAGCTTTGGTTATTCTAACGTACTTTCTTATGACGGATATGTAAACGTTCATTTAAGTGCTGACGCTCTAGGAACTATCGTTGCTCAGGGAGATATAGGTCAGAACGAACTTACAGGTGAGTCCAAATCATACGATCTTGATGAAAGAGCTGTAGAAGGTATTTCTGGTTCTGTATTATTCGAAGAAAGAATGAATGGAGAAGCTCTAGCTACAATCATGTTAGATGGTACTCCTGATGGAGGAATGCATCCTGCGCACATCCACATGAATACTGCTGCTGAAGGTGGAGATATAGCATTTACTTTTAACCCGGTAAATGGAACTACTGGAATGAGTAGAACTAATGTTGCAATGCTTGATGATGACACTGCTTTTGGATATGAAGATGTTCTTGAGTATGACGGGTATGTAAATGTTCATTTAAGTGCTGATGCTCTTGGAACTATCGTTGCTCAGGGAGACATAGGTCAAAATGAGTTAACTGGTATGTCTAAAGTATATGATCTTGATACAAAAGATGTAGCTGGTATTTCTGGTTATGTTCAGTTTGAAGAAAGAATGAATGGAGAAGCTCTTGCTACCATAGTATTGAGTGGTACTCCAGACGGAGGAATGCACCCAGCTCATATTCATATGGGATCTGTTGCTGAAGCTCCTGGTGCTATAGCTTTTACTTTTAACCCGGTAAATGGTACAACAGGTAGAAGTATGACCAATGTTTCTATGCTAGATGATGACACAGAGTTTGGTTATGAGGATGTTCTAACTTATGATGGATACGTAAATGTTCATTTAAGTGCTGAAGACCTTGCCACTCTTGTTGCTCAGGGTAATATTGGAAGCAACGATTAATAAAATTAATCTGGAAAATTAAACCCGGCTTTATGCCGGGTTTTTTTATTTTTACCCTGAAATGAATGACAAAGAAATCTTAGATCACCTCCAGGAATTCCTTACGCCAAGACGTAAATCCCTATTCGAAAAAGTTCTGGCTGAACGTACAGATCACTTAACCGTTGTAGCACAGGATGTTTACCAATTGCACAATACCAGTGCTGTGGTGCGAAGCTGTGATGTGTTTGGGGTACAGAATATTCATGTTATAGAAGAAAAGATTCCGCGTAGAATAGATAAGGAGATCGCTATGGGAGCCCAGAAATGGGTTGATATTAACCGTTATAATTCGGCTAAAGATTGTGTAAAAAGATTGAGAGCAGAAGGTTACCAGATCGTGGCGACAAGTCCGCATGATGATTCTCAGTTACTGGAGGATTTTGATATTAGCACTCCTGCCGCTCTTTTCTTTGGAACCGAAAAAGACGGTTTGTCTGATGAAATAATGCAAGAAGCAGATACAACGATAAAAATTCCCATGGTGGGCTTCACCGAGAGTTTAAATATTTCTGTTTCTGCAGCGATCATTTTACAAAGCTTAACCTCAAAACTCAAAAAATCTGACGTGAATTGGCAATTTACTGAAGAGGAAAAGGACAGGATTCGAATGAATTGGACCAAAAAGACCATAAAAAATTCAGAACAAATTATTGAAAGATTTCTTAATCAGTAATTATTTGTAACTTTTACTCGCCTAAACCTACTTAATGACCCTCTTTTTTTATTTAATTATAGCGCTAATTACATTTTTTGCTTTCCTACACGCGTGGGCAAAAAAGGATTATGATGTGAGTAGAACCGTGGTAATTAACAGACCCAGGGAAGAAGTGTTCAATTTTGTTCGTCAGCTAAAAAAGCAGCCTTTATGGAATCCCTGGTTTAAAAGAGACCCGGAAGCCGTTCTGAAATACAAAGGAGAGGATGGTAAAATCGGGGCCAGTTTTTATTGGAAAGGAAACAATAAAGCAGGTGAGGGGATACAGCGTATCGTAAAAGCCAAGCAGGGTAGAGTTTTCGAAACCAAGATATTATTTGTAAAACCTGTGAAGGTAAATGCTTTGACTTATATTGGGGTTAAGGAAATTGAAGCCGAAAAAACTAAAATGGTTTGGGGAGCTCGCGGTAATCTGGCCTTTCCATTGACCATCATCAGTATTTTTTACTCGCCCGAAAAGGCGTTAGGAACCAAATTCGACGAGGGTCTGAAGGAATTAAAAAGTATACTGGAAGTGAATTAGTTCTTCTGCAGAACCTTGTATTCTTCGTAACAACTGTTTATAGCGTCCAGGATCTGAAGGTCATTTGCTGTTTTCATAAAATCCTGGGAATAATTACAATTGTTTAGGATCTCATCAATTTCAGCTCTGTTAACCTGTAAAAGCGCCATCAAAGTTTCACGGTCAAACTTATTACGCAAAAGACTTCTGATGTTGTCATCTTTCTTCATCTGGCGTAATTTCTTCATTTGTCTGGGCCTTGTACCAAAGATATTATAAACAAGATCGGCGGGATTAGAAAGCGATCGTATGGCTTTGGTAACAGCATTTGGAGATGAATCACCACCTTCATAACCAGAATTTAATCCGGAAATACTATAGCGGTAATTATCATAAATAGGAATATTCTTTGCGTCGATCTCAAGATAACCAGTTAATTTTACAGTGTTTACCGTTACTTCTTCTAAAGCAAAACCTAGTTCGGTCATTTTCACCTTCACGTTACCATACTTTAGCCAGTCATTGGTAACTCTTACGCGTATGGATCTGAATCCCAGGTAAGAAAAGTATAAAGTATCATTAACTGTAGCCTGCAGCTCAAATTCTCCGTTTTCATCGGTTACTGCACCTTTAACCTGGTTCAGGTTAACGATATGCACATTTTCGATAGGCTTATCATTGGCGGCATTCATAACCGTCCCGGAAACCATATCCTGAGCAGACATGTATCCCGATACTAGGAGAAAAAATATAAGAAGGGTGTTTTTCATAACAATCGGGGCTAAAAATATAAAATCCTTATAAAAAACAATGCCAAACTTAGAGATTAAGTTTGGCATTTATTGAATTTATTAAGCTTTCGATCTTCTTCTCTTTATTGAATTCTCGATATTCTTATTTCGGCTTCCTTTTCTTGGTCCTTTATCATCTCTTTTTTCAGATCTTCTTCTTCCGCTGAATTTTCCACCTTTGTTATCGTCAAAGCTTTTGGAGTTTCTTCTTCCTCCGCCGCCACCGCCGCGTTCTCTTTTTCTACCTCCGCCACCTCTGCCAGATTGCTGGTCTTTGGTAACTTCAACATTAACGAATCTTCCATTCTGTTTGTATTCAGTGAAAGTCTTAAGAATTAGGTCTGTGTGCTTTTCATCTGTATTAAAGAATGAGAAACTCGCTTTACAGTCTACTTTGAATACATCATCCCTGTCCAGGTTAAGTTCTTCGGTAAGGAAGTCTTTAAGGCTCTTCCAGTCATAACCGTCCTTAGATCCTACGTTGATGAAATACCTGGTATTTCCTTCAGAAACTTGTGGTCTGCCACCTGCAGATTCTGAATTAAGATCTGGAGCTTTCTGATAGTAATTAAAGAAACGGGTGAATTCTACCGAAAAGAATTTTTTGATCAATTCTTCCTTGGTGAAATCTTCCAGAGCTTCGTTAATAGTTGGAAGGTAAGGATCGATATCATGATTGATCTCTGTCTTCTTAATATCATTAGCTAAATGGAAAAGCTGTGTTTTACAAATCTCTTTACCATCAGGAATTTGTTTTTCCTCGAATTTCTGCTGAATGATCTTCTCAATAGTTCTGATCTTACGAACTTCACTTTTAGAAATGATCACCATAGAAACACCGTTCTTACCAGCTCTACCTGTTCTACCACTACGGTGAGTATAGGTCTCAATTTCGTCTGGCAATTGGTAGTTAATTACGTGAGTAATATCGTCTACATCGATTCCACGTGCAGCAACATCTGTTGCTACAAGCATTTGGATCTGGCGGCTTCTGAAACTCTTCATTACCAGGTCACGTTGATTTTGGCTTAGATCTCCGTGTAATGCCGCAGCATTGTATCCATCCTCAATCAGTTTTTCTGCAACTTTTTGAGTATCTCTTTTTGTTCTACAGAAGATCACTGAGAAAATATCAGGATTAGCATCTGCAAGCCTTTTTAATGCATCGTAACGATTACGGTGATTTACTAAATACCACTCGTGAGAAACGTTAGAAGTACCCATGTTTTTAGATCCTACAGTAATTTCTACAGGATTTGTCATGAACTTCTTGGCGATCTTAGCAACTTCTTTAGGCATGGTTGCAGAAAATAACCATGTTTTCTTTTCTTGTGGGGTATGAGAAAGGATACTCTTTATATCTTCATAGAATCCCATGTTCAGCATCTCATCTGCTTCATCAAGCACACAATATCCAATAGAGGAGATGTTTGCCATTCTTCTGCGGATCATATCCTGCATTCTACCTGGAGTAGCTACGATGATCTGAGCTCCTCTTTCGATGGCTCTTGCCTGGTCTGTAATACTAGCTCCACCATAAACTGCCACTACGTTCAAAGATTTTTTATACTTCGAGTAGTTCTTAAGTTCATTAGTGATCTGTAGACACAGTTCACGGGTTGGCGAAAGGATTAATGCCTGGGTTTTCTTAGAATTTGAATCAATTTTCTGGATTAGCGGAAAACCAAAAGCAGCTGTTTTACCAGTTCCTGTTTGTGCCAGTGACACAAGGTCGGTTTCCTGTTCTAATAAGATTGGGATTGATTTTTCCTGTACTTCACTTGGAGTTTCAAACCCCATGTCTTCAATGGCCTTAAGCAAGTCTGCGTCAAGTCCAAGTTTTTGGAATGCGTTCATTCGTTTAATGTAAGTATTCGATTATAATATGTAAGTGTTACATAAGAAGCGAATCGACATACTTAAAACCTAAACTTCTAGCAACACATCCTCACCCTGAGGAATTTCAAGCGGCAAATATAGTCTTTTATTTCTGACTACCTAGGATAAATAATTTTATTTAAATATTTGATTATCAAGCAGTTTTGAAATTAGGGGTTTCTTGTTCGGCTTTTTATTGGGAAAGATATTCAATAAGTGCCTTAAAAGCGATCCCTCTGTGACTGATTTTGGTTTTTTCACGCAGGTCCATTTCCGCGAAACTTTTGTCGAATCCATTGGGTAGAAAGATAGGATCATAACCAAAACCCTTATTGCCTTTTCTTTCTTTGAGGATAGTGCCTTCACAAATTCCGGTGAAAAGGTTTTCATGTCCTTTTAAATTAAGCGCTATTACGGTCCTGAATCTGGCAGTCCTGTCATCTCTTTTTTCAAGCTGACTAAGGAGTTTTTCAACGTTCTTTTCATCGTTCTTTTCGTCTCCCGCATATCTCGCCGAAAAAACTCCAGGAGCGCCGGCTAGCGAATTTACCTCCAGGCCTGTATCGTCTGCAAAACAATCGTAACCGTAATGATTTTTCACATAATCTGCCTTGATCATAGCATTTTCGTCGATGGTATCTCCGGTCTCTGGAATATCTTCCTTACAATCTATATCTGTAAGTGAAAGGAGTTCGATATGATCTGGTAAAAGGCTTTCGATCTCTTTAAATTTGTTGGGATTATGCGTGGCAAATACTAATTTCATGCGTGAATTATCTGTGGTGGTATGGTTCATTTTTTAGGATAGTGAAAGCCCTGTAAAGTTGTTCGGTAAAGAATAATCTCACCATTTGATGGGAAAAGGTCATCTTCGAAAGGGAAATCTTTGAATCTGCTCTATTGTATAATTCTTCAGAAAAGCCATAAGGTCCTCCAATTACAAAAATGAGTCTTTTTAAACCTGTATTCATTCTCTTCTGAATATATTCTGAAAAGCTCTCTGAACTGAATTGTTTGCCGTTCTCGTCCAGCAATATCACGAAATCTGAATTCTGCAAACCTGAAAGTATCAATTCACCTTCCTTGGTTTTTTGCTGATTCTCATCCAGATTCTTCACCTTCTTAAGGTCTGGAATGATTTCCAGCTCGAATTTAATATAATGCTGAAGCCTATCTTTATAGATCTTAATAAGTGTATCCAGTTCTTTTTTATCTGTCTTTCCTATACAGACTAATTTTATGGTCATCCCGTGATTTTAGTACAGACTTTACTACATTTACAAAAATAAGCAGAGAAAATGATCTCACCGGAACAATTCGAAAAAGAAATTGAATTAATTATTAAAAATGCGATTAGGGAAGATGTAGGTGATGGAGATCACAGTTCCCTGGCCTGTATCCCTAAAGATGCTACCGGAAAAGCAAAATTGCTGGTCAAAGACCAGGGAGTCCTCGCTGGTGTTGAGTTTGCAAAAAGAGTTTTTAATTATGTAGATCCAGAATTAAAGGTGGAGGTGCTACTGAAGGATGGCGACCAGGTAAAGCGCAGGGATATCGCGTTTTATGTGGAAGGAAGTTCCCAGTCGATTTTAAAAGCTGAAAGGCTAGTGCTTAATGCCATGCAGCGTATGAGTGCTATCGCCACCAAAACAGCAGAATTTGTAACCAAACTAGAAGGCACCAAAACCAGGATCCTGGATACCCGTAAAACAACTCCAGGAATCAGAGCCCTGGAGAAATGGGCCGTAAAGATAGGAGGAGGAGAGAATCACCGTTTCGCTCTCTATGATATGATAATGTTAAAGGACAATCATATAGATTTCGCCGGAGGGATCACTAAAGCCATTGAAAAAACTAAGAATTATTTACAGGATAATGATCTGGATCTTAAGATCATCGTGGAAGCCAGGGATATGAATGAAATTAGAGAGATCCTTAAATCTGATGGTGTTTATAGAATTCTGATAGATAATTTCAACTATGAGGACACTCGTAAGGCAGTAGACCTTATTAATGGAAAATGCCTCACAGAGTCTAGCGGAGGAATTACACTCGAGACCGCTAGAAGTTATGCGGAATGTGGCGTCGATTTTATTTCCAGTGGAGCCTTAACGCATTCTGTTCATAATCTAGACCTGAGCTTAAAAGCCGTATAATATGGCCCCACAAAAAGCGATCAAATCTAAACTTGAAGAATTTTCCGATTGGTGGAAGCGAGAGACCAAGAAGATCATATTACCGGGTTTAGAAGGATTGTCGCTTTACAATCTGTGGATAATTTATTGGGGAGGTATCGTAAAAGGGACTTTTTCAACCAGGGCTAGTTCTATTGCTTTCAGTTTCTTCATGGCTATATTCCCATTTCTCCTTTTCATTCTAAACCTTATACCTTATATTACATTTATAGATGATTTCCAGATCCAATTCTTATTGTTTATGGATTCTCTATTGCCCCCGGAAACATCAGATTTTTTTGGGACTATTTTTGAAGATATTGCTAATACCCCAAGGGGTGGTTTATTATCTGTAGCATTTTTCCTTTCTATTTTTTTAATGACCAACGGAGTAAATGCAATCTTTACCGGGTTCGAGTTTAGTTATCATACAAAAAACAACCGGTCTATTCCGCGTCAATATGCTGTAGCTGTGGGAGTTTCGCTTATATTGGCACTGTTGTTGCTTATATCAGTTATAGGAGCGGTTTATATGACCTATGCGATCGACGATTTGAGTAATTTTGGGATTGATGTCGCCGGAGGTTTTGGAGAGGATCTGATTAAGTATATTGGATTTGTAATATTGATCTATACCGCGGTTTCAATTTTGTATTATTTTGGAACCCGGGAAGCAAGACAGGCCCGTTTCTTTTCGATCGGTGCTTTTTTTACCACGGTCCTTATCATGATAACCACTTTTTTGTTCAGTTTGTACATCACAAACTTTTCAAATTATAACGAATTATACGGATCTATTGGAGCTTTGCTGATTTTAATGTTTTATATATGGCTGAATTCCAATATGTTACTTTTAGGTTTTGAACTAAATGCATCTTTGATCAAACTGAAGAAAAAATTTAAATAACTTTAAACCAAACTAAACCCTTAACAATGAAAAAAATAATTTTTGTTTTTATCGCACTAATGAGTGCAGGCTTAACCTCGGCTCAAACTGAAGTTGGTGGTGTAAATCTTCCTAATTCTGAAACTTTCCAGGGACAAACCCTAAACCTTAACGGTGCAGGTGTTCGTGAAAAACTTTGGATAGACCTTTATGCAGGTGGATTGTATCTTACCAAGAAATCTTCAGATGCTTCAGCAATTATGGGGGCAAATGAACCAATGAGCATTAAACTTCATATCGTTTCAAAACTTATTACCAGTGACAAAATGATGGAAGCTGTGAATGAAGGTTTCGAGAATTCTACTAATGGGAATACTAAACCTCTTGCGGCCAAGATCAAGAAATTCCAGGATTTCTTTCTGGAAGAGATCAAGCGTGACGACATATTCGATATAGTATACATGCCATCTCAGGGCGTTGTTGTTTACAAGAACGATAATGAGCTTGGAACTATAGAAGGTATGGATTTTAAAAAGGCTTTATTCGGAATCTGGTTATCTAACAAACCAGCAGACGATGACCTTAAAGAAGCCATGCTAGGAAAATAATATGAAAGATCTGTCTTTAATTATTGTCTTTCTAACCTTACTAAGTCTTCCTGTCCAGGCGCAATCTGTGCTTGGAAAATGGAAGAATACCAATGAAGAAGGTCGTGTGAATTCCATTATCGAGATCTATGAAAAAGGAGATAAGATATATGGAAAGGTAGATAAGATAATGAGAGAAGAGGATCGGGATCGTATTTGTACCAAATGCCCGGGGGAACTTAAGAATGAACCCGTTCAGGGCCTGGAAATAATGCAAGGTCTGGAAAAAGATGGTGATGAATATGTTGGAGGAACCATCGTGGATCCTAAAACAGGAAAGAAATATCGTTGTAAGATATGGCTTGAAGAGGATAATCCAGATGTTTTAAAGGTTCGAGGTTATATTGCTTTGTTTTATAAAACTAAGGAGTGGACTAGGACCAGATAGATCTTACAGAATATAAAAGCTGTTCTTAAATTTTCAGTTTTACTTTCGAAAAACTAATGATTCTTAATATTTTTGAATTCAATAGTTAGAGGGTAAGCTAAGATTAAGAACAGCTTTTTCTCTTTTTATAAACCAACCCGTTATAAATGTCCTATTTCGCTGATCTTATCCTGCCACTTCCGCTGGATAACCGCTTTACATATAGTCTTACAGATGAAGAGGCCCAGTTTATTCAGCCCGGGATGCGACTGGCAGTGCAGTTTGGTAAGAACAGGATCTATACGGGGATCGTAGCAGAGATTCATCAAAATCCTCCTGAGATTTATGAGGCAAAACCAATTCATCAGATCCTGGATGAAAAACCGCTGCTTACCTATGAACAGTTAAAGTTCTGGAATTGGCTGGCGACCTATTATTTGTGTACCGAAGGGGAAGTGATGCGTGCCGCGTTGCCGGGAGCTTTTTTGCTCGAAAGCGAAAGTATCGTTAAGCTTTCGAAAGATGTCGAGATCGAGACCGCTGTTTTAAATGACGATGAATATTTGGTGGTTGAGGCTCTGCAAAGGCAGTCTTCCATGAAGATACAGGAGATCGAACAGTTGCTGGACAGGAAGAAAGTATTACCGGTTATTAATAAACTGGTTTCAAAAAACATAGTTGATCTAAACCAGGAGATCTATGAGCAATACAAGCCTAAAGAGGTGAGGTATGTAAGGCTTAATCCAGCTTATGAAGCCGAAAGCGAAATGCATGCTCTGCTGGATGATCTTTCTAGAGCGCCAAAACAGCGGGAAATAGTATTATCCTATTTTTCTATCACCGCCAGGTCTAAAAAATCATTGAAGGTAAAAGAACTTTTAAAGGAATCAGGGGCTAGTGCTTCTATTCTGAAAAGCCTTATCGATAAAAATATATTCGAGGAATACTTTCAGGAAATAGACCGTATAGTTTTTTCAGGTGAAATTAATTCACACGAGATCAATCTGAATAAAATACAGCAACAGGCTTTTGGAGAGATCAAAGATAATTTTAATGAGAACAGGGTTTGTTTGCTGCATGGGGTGACTTCTTCCGGGAAGACAGAGATCTATATAAAACTTATCGAGGAAGCCATCAATAATGGGAAACAGGCCTTATATCTTTTGCCTGAAATCGCGCTAACCACGCAACTCATAAAAAGACTTCAGAATTATTTCGGAGATAAGGTTCTGGTGTATCACAGTAAATACTCTTTAAATGAACGGGTGGAGATCTACAGGAAGGTTCTTGATAATACAGAAAGTGGTAAAATAGTTATTGGTGCCAGGTCTTGCGTATTCCTGCCATTTCAGGACCTCGGTCTTATCGTGGTAGATGAAGAACATGAGTCTACTTTTAAGCAATATGATCCCGCGCCGCGCTATCATGCCCGGGATGCAGCCGTAGTTCTGGCTAATATGTTTCAAGCCAATATTGTTCTGGGTTCAGCAACACCTTCTATAGAATCATATTTTAATGCCGAGCATAATAAATATGCTTTGGTGGAATTGAACCGAAGGTTCGGGAATGTCCTGATGCCAGAAGTCGAGATCGTGGATATAAAAACAGCTCACCGAAAGAAGAAAATGACAGGCCATTTTTCTGAAAGGCTTATCGAAGAGATCAAGGAAAGTCTGAAGGAAGAGGAGCAGGTGATCCTTTTTCAGAATAGAAGGGGGTTTTCCCCAATTATGGAGTGTAATACCTGTGGGCACTCTCCGCAATGTCCTAATTGTGATGTGAGTCTTACTTACCATAGCAATAACAATCAGTTGCGCTGCCATTATTGTGGTTATCATATAGCTATGCAACATCAATGCATGGCCTGTGGCAGTAATGAGATCTCTACCAAGGGGTTTGGAACAGAACAGGTAGAAACCGAGTTAAAAGCTTTATTTCCAAAGTATAAGATAGGGCGAATGGATCAGGATACCACCCGTGGAAAATATGCTTACGAGAAGATCATTTCAGCCTTTGAAAATCATGAAACCGATATTCTTATAGGTACGCAAATGCTTACTAAGGGTCTTGATTTCAGGAAAGTAAGCCTAGTAGGGATCATGAATGCAGATAATCTCCTGAATTTCCCTGATTTTCGCGCCCATGAAAGAAGTTTCCAGTTAATGCTTCAGGTTGCTGGTAGATCCGGGAGAACCAAAAAAAGAGGGAAAGTTCTTATTCAGACCTATAATCCGCATCACCAGATCATTCAGCAGGTTTCTACAGGCGATTACGAAGCTATGTATAAGGAGCAACTGGAAGACAGGTATCAGTATCAATATCCGCCTTATTTCCGGCTAATACGGTTAACTCTAAAATGCCGGGATTATTCCAAAACTAATGAAGCAGCCGAATGGCTGGCGAGAGCTTTAGAGAACGTTTTTGATCGCTATGTGTTGGGTCCGGAATTTCCTCCGGTTGCCAGGATACGTAATGAGTACTACAAGAATATTCTTATTAAGATCCCGAAGAAACAATCCCTGGGGAAAACAAAGAAAATGGTTCATCGAATCCTTACTACCTTCAGAGCTATTGGCGCATACAGGTCGGTTAGGGTAGTGGTAAATGTAGATCCCCAATAAAAAAAGCCACTTAAAAAAGTGGCTTTATATATAATAAGGTAATTTGATTTCTATTGTATGGCGCTAAGAGCTTCAACCAGGTTAGCCTTCTTATGGCGGCTAAGTGGTAATTTCTCTTTGTCGATCTCGATATTCTTGCTGTTATAACGCTCTATCTTGTCAAGATTGACAATATAAGATTTATGGGTTCTGAGGAACCGCTCGCTAGGAAGCTGTTTTTCAAAAGATTTCATGGTGGCAAGGACCACAAAATTATCTTTTTCAGTCACAAACTTTACATAATCACCCAGAGCCTGAATATACTTCAGTTTACTTAGGAATACTTTTCTGTTCTTTAGGTTGCTCTTAACGAAAATGAAATCATCATCTTCTGGCACAGCTGTTTGATGTTTCAGCTTATAAAGGTTAACCGCTTTATTTACCGCGTTATTGAACCTGTCTTTAGTTACCGGCTTGTGGATGTAATCTACTGCATCATAATCGAAAGCCTTGAAGGCATATTTGGTTTTTCCAGTAACGAATATGATCTGAGGTTTGTTTGGAAGGTTGTCCAAAAGCTCGAATCCCGAAAGTATAGGCATCTCGATATCCAGGAATATCAGATCTGTTTCAGTATCTAATAAACCATTTTTGGTTTCGATAGCATTATTATATTCGGCAACGAGTTTAAGATTAGGATGATCTTTTATCAACTTAACAATTGATAGCCTTTGCAGGCTGGAATCATCAACGACGGCACATTTGAGTAGTACTTCTTCCACGGTTAATAGGTTAGTCACTAACAATATTACTCATTAAATATAAGAAATACAAGGTAAAATATTTTTACATCGATAAAATTTGTGTTTTATCCTCATTATTAAGCTTTGAAATAAGGAATATAAATCATATTTTTGCAGCCGATTTAATTTAAAGATTAATTATATGAACAATTATGAAACTGTTTTCATCTTGAATCCCGTTTTATCTGATGAGCAGATAAAGGAGACAGTTAAGAAATACGAAGATTTTCTTGTTTCGAAAGGGGCTGAGATGGTAGCTAAAGAAGATTGGGGCCTAAGAAAACTGGCTTATGCAATCCAACACAAGAAAAGTGGTTTTTATCACTTATTTGAATTTCAAGCTCCTGGTGAAGTTATCGAGCCATTAGAATTAGAATTCAGAAGAGACGAGCGTATGATGCGTTACTTAACTGTGAAGTTAGATAAGCATGCTGTAGCTTGGGCTGAAAAAAGAAGAAAACGTAACAAGGAAAAAGCGTAATCATGGCAACATCTATTGAACAACAAGCAAAAGGAAAAAAAGACGGAGAGATCAGGTATCTTACTCCTCTTAATATAGAAACAACCAAAGCTAAAAAATACTGTAGATTCAAAAGATCTGGTATTAAGTACGTTGATTACAAAGATCCTGATTTCTTAATGGGCTTTGTAAACGAACAGGGGAAATTATTACCTCGTCGTTTAACAGGTACTTCTTTGAAGTTTCAGAGAAAAGTGGCTACAGCCGTTAAGCGTGCTCGTCACTTAGCATTAATGCCTTACGTAGGTGATTTATTAAAATAAAAAGAGGCAGTTATGGAAGTGATACTTAAAAAAGACGTAGATAATTTAGGTTTTAAAGATGATGTTGTAGCTGTTAAGAACGGTTACGGTAGAAATTATCTTATTCCACAAGGATATGCTGAACTGGCAACTCCTTCTGCAAGAAAAGTTTTGCAAGAAACTTTGAAGCAGCGCGCCTATAAAGAACAAAAGCATATAGACGAAGCTAAGAAACAAGCTGAAAAACTTAACAACCTAGAAATTAAGATGACTGCGAAAGCAGGAGCAGGTGATAAGTTATTCGGTTCTATCACTAATGGTGATTTAGCTGATGCTCTTGCTAAAGAAGGTGTAGAGATCGAAAAGAAATACATTAACATCGCCGGTGGTAACATCAAGCGTTTAGGACAGTACGAAGCAACTTTGCGTTTTCACCGTGAGGTAGTTTCTAACTTTACCTTTGACGTGGTAGGTGAAGCTTAATTTATTTTACTTATAGAAAAAAGCCTGCTCATTTATGAGTGGGCTTTTCTTTTTTAGTGAAACTGAATTTTGATTTTGGGCAAAATTCTTAGTTGAACTAGTCCCGAAGAATTTCGGGATCTTATTAAAATTATTCGAAATAACCCTTATGAAATACGCAAGATTAACAAAGGAACAGTTTGAAGAGATGCATCAGGAATTCATCAATTTCCTGGCTACACAATCTATTACTGCAGATGAATGGGAGCAGATCAAAAAAGATAAACCTGAAGCTGCCGAAGAAGAACTGGATATTTTCAGCGATCTTATCTGGGAAGGTGTTTTGAATAAGGTAGAGTATCTGGAACATTTCTCACCAAACCAGATCTTCCTGTTTCATATCACAACCGCGACGATCGAGCTTATAGCTGTTAAAGTTGAGAATGAAGCGATAGATATTACTACTCGTGAAGGGTATCAATGGCTGCAAACCAACTTACTGGACGATACCGTAACTATTTACACTTCAACAAGAGCTATTAGCGACGACAGGAATAAGGATATTTTCGCGCTTATCAAGCAGGGAGCCAATATCACCCAGGGTGATCTTTATGGCTATTTCAAGAATATAGTAGAAGGCTAATTATTTATTCGTATCTCAGGGATTCAATTGGATCCTGTTTAGCTGCCTTTGCTGCCGGATAGCTTCCTGCAAGTATTGCCACCAGGATAGTGATTCCTGTTGCCCATAACATGGCTTTCCATGGAGTGGTAAATGCAAAATCAAGCGAACTGGCTACAGCGTAACCAATTCCTATTCCCAGAAGAATTCCCAGCAATCCGCCAATCTGGCCTATTACCAGGGTTTCCAGGAAGAATTGCGTTGCAATGGTGTTTTTCTTTGCGCCAAGTGCCTTTCGAACTCCGATTTCCCGCGTTCTTTCGGTTACGGTTACCAGCATGATATTCATTAAAGCGATCGAAGAACCGAAAATCGTAATAATAGAAATGATCCAGGCGGCAACATTAAGCGCGCCGGTAATAGATAGTATTCTATTGATAAGATCATCACTTCGTTCCAGGCCGAAATTGTTCTCTTCCCTCGGGTTTAATCCGCGAATATTTCTGAAGGTAATGATGGCTTCATCCATGGCAGCCTCAAGCATTTCTTTATCTTCTACTTTTACGCTAAGACTGTAATTGATATTTGGCTGTGAGAATATAGAACGCGCATGCTGTATAGGAATAAATACACGCAGATCCTGGTTGTTTCCAAAAGTACTTCCCTTAGACTCCAGTACACCTATTACTTTAAACTTAGCTCCACGAATACTAATGGTTCTGTTTACAGGATCATATCCCTTAAATATTCCATCTTTAAAATCTGAACCGATAACGGCCACGTTGTTATTGTTGTCGATATCAAAAACGTTGAATTCACGGCCGTCTTCTACTTCCAGGCCGGTATTTTGAAGATAATATTCGTTAACTCCTAGAACCGATATTTCGGGGTCTGTCTTCTCATTTTCATATTTTATCTCTGCGGAAGAGGTTCCGGTGAAAGATATGGCTGTTTCGGTAAAGGGATATTCAAAATTCTCTTCGAATTCTTTAACCTCACGATAACTTATGATAGGATTCACCTTTCTTTCTTCGTTCCCAAAACTCTGTGTTCTGAATTCGTAGCGTTGTAGATTGAAGGTGTTCGATCCCATGGAAGCGAAATCCTTGCTGATCGTGTTTTCAAGAGCTGCTACGGCACTTAAGATGCCTACAAGCGCAGTTATCCCAATTGCTATGATAAGGACCGTAAGGATGGTCCTGAGGGATTGGTTTTTTATGGAATTAAGGGCTATCCTTATATTTTCCCGAAAGAGTGAAAACATGGGTTGAATTTTCTGGCTTACCGGTTAGACTATAAAATTAGGACTTTGTTACTTAAAATTTCAAATTTGTTTGGGTTCGCTTAAAAATTAAGATATTTGCAATCCTTAATAGCAAATTCAGCTCAAAACAGATCATGGCACAAAAACCATCAATACCAAAAGGTACCAGGGATTTTTCACCGGAAGAAGTCGCAAAGAGAAATTATATTTTCGAAACTATTCAGTCTGAATTCAAAAGATTCGGATTTCAGCCAATAGAAACTCCAAGTTTCGAGAATTCCTCGACCCTGATGGGGAAATATGGTGATGAAGGTGACCGCCTGATCTTTAAGATCCTGAATTCAGGAGATTTTCTTAAAAAAGCCGATGAAAAGGCGCTTCAGGAAAAAGACAGTACAGGCCTTACTTCTTCTATAAGTGAGAAGGCCTTGCGTTACGACCTTACCGTGCCTTTTGCCCGTTACGTGGTGCAACATCAAAATGAGATCGAATTCCCTTTTAAAAGATATCAGATCCAACCTGTTTGGAGAGCAGATCGTCCACAAAAAGGAAGGTTCAGAGAATTCTACCAGTGTGATGCTGATGTTGTAGGGAGTAATAGTCTCTGGCAGGAAGTTGAATTTGTACAATTATACGATTCGGTTTTCAATAAGCTAGGATTGGAGGGAGTGACAATTAAGATCAATAATAGAAAGGTGCTTTCAGGTTTTGCCGAAGTCATAGAGGAGCAGGATAAACTTATCGATTTTACGGTAGCCTTGGATAAATTGGACAAAATAGGCGAGGAGGGAGTGAAAAAGGAGATGCGTGAAAAAGGTATTTCTGAAGAAGCGCTGGAAAAGATACAGCCTATCTTTAATCTTTCCGGAAGTTTCGCTGAAAAGATAGAGGGTCTAAGATCTATTTTAGAAGGTTCAGAAAATGGCCAGAAGGGTATCGAGGAATTGCAGTTCATTCAGAATGCGATCGAAGAAATGCCACTGAAAACTGCAAAATTAGACCTGGATGTTACCCTTGCCCGTGGACTTAACTACTATACGGGAGCGATATTTGAAGTTGGCGCACCAGAAAAAGTAAAGATGGGATCTATTGGTGGAGGAGGCCGTTATGATGATCTTACCGGGATTTTCGGATTAAAGAATATGAGCGGGATTGGGATCTCTTTTGGTTTGGATAGGATCTACCTGGTGCTTGAAGAGCTTGGACTTTTCCCAGAAACCGTGACTCAAAATACTAAAGTACTTTTTATCAATTTCGGAGATAAAGAAGCTCTTTATGCCATGAAAGCAGTTAGGAAACTTAGAGCTGAAAATGTAACCGCAGAGCTTTATCCAGATTCAGCAAAAATGGGCAAGCAAATGAAGTATGCAGATAAAAGGAATATTCCATTCACCGTACTTGCAGGGGAAGAAGAAATGCAAGATGGGAAATTCACTCTTAAACATATGAAGTCTGGTGAACAGTCAAGTTTAGATCTTGAAGGTTTAAAGGAAAAGCTTCAGAATTAGAATTCAATTTAATTATTAAAGAAGCCCTCATCAATCCTTTTTGATGAGGGCTTTTTCTTTTTTATTCGATTTAAGGAAATACGTTGTGTTCTGAAAATCAATTATTTGATTTATATTAATAGGATAATTGATAGCATCAGAACATGTCAGCTTTTAAGAATCCTGTAAGAACTTTAATCCTAGGAGGAATACTTTTCCTTTTTCCTATAGTCATCCTCATCGCAGTAATTTTAAAGGCGCTTCATCTTGTAGGTCCGGTGGTTCGAAAAATTGCCGACTTTCTGGGAATAGACACCATTTTTGGTACAGCAACTATAGGTCTTTTAGGGATTCTATTTATTCTAATCATATGTTTTATCAGTGGTTATTTAATCCATTTAGGACTGCTTAAAAAATGGAATTCAACCTTCGAAGATGCCGTATATACTCTTTTTCCATCGTTAAGAAGGTTGAAATTCAGATTCTTTAGCGAAGAAGATGACTCAGGCGATAATTGGATTTCTATTTTGCTTAAGAGGGATAAATCTTTCCATATCGCTTTTATAACATTTAAAAGTGAAAATGGTATTCTAAGTATTTTCATTCCAGATGCTCCAGAAATAAGCAATGGTGAGGTGATCCTGGTACCGGAAGCAGAATGTATTTACAAACATATTCCAAGACAGGAAGCGATGAAACTTTTAGTGAGTTTTGGTAAAGGCCTAAGTGTTAAAGAATACCAGGAATTAGAAAAAATGTAAAAGCTTAATAATTAGTTGTTTATATTTATATGGTCAACTATTATTTTATGCCCTTACTGAAGGCGTTAGAGTGATATTTCAAGAAAAATTAGCGGTTTAATCCAGATTTGGATAGAGCTTTCCTGATTGGAGAATATCCACAATTTTATAGTTGAAATTTTTTTGAAGAAGATCTAATACAAATTCTATGAAAAAGTCTTTAGCGATATTCGCCCTTCTAAGTGGTTTTATTTTAAACGCACAGGGCAATGAAAGTTTGGATACCACCGGGGTAAGAGTTCTCGATAGAATGGCCGAATTTATCGGTAGTCTGGGCTCGGTTAGTTTTACCGCGAATATTTCCCAGGATGTGTCGAAGAGTAAGTTTGGGCTGGTTAAGGAATATTCAAAAAACGAAGTTTATATGGTTGGGCCAGATAAGATGCATGTGCAGGTGAATGGTTCCACCGGCCATAAAGGCTACTGGTATAATGGAGAAACGATCGTCTATTATTCTTTTGATGAGAATAACTATTCTGTAATCGATGCACCGTCAGATATTGTTACCATGATGGATAGTATCAATAGGACCTTTGCTATTGAATTTCCGGCAGCTGATATTTTCTTTCCAGGTTTCGTGGATATTATTTTAGAAAATTTTCCGCACATAGAATACCTGGGTGAAAAGGAAGTGGATGGGGTAAAATGTTTTCATATCATGGCGGTGAACGAAAGCACCAATCTGCAGTTATGGATAGCTAACAATGCTTTTTTTCTTCCTGAAAGATTCCTCATCATTCATAAAGATGATATGAATAAACAATATGAAGTGAACTTCACCAACTGGGAGATCAATCCAGACCTGCCGGAAGATATGTTTTCTTTTGAACCGCCACCAAAGGCGAAGAACATTGCTATAATGGCCACTAAAAGCTTTTAAAATGATTTTCTGAATTAAATTTCTTTTAGAATGAAAACTCCAGCATATACCCGGTTTCCCTATATCTTCCTAGTATTTTCACTTTTCTTATTTATAGTTCCTTTTCAGAATATTGAGGCGCAGAGAATAAATAGGGGAGGTAGACCACAAATGTCCAGGCCCGCAGCAAGACCTGCTCCTTCAAGACCTAGCAGAAATGTAAATACAAGGAATATGTCCCGACCTACCAACCGTTCTATTAATGGTGGGGCAGTAAAAACCAAGAACACTAAAATGCCATCCAGAGATGTTTCCAGGGATCGTAAACTGGATAGATCTGAGATTAAGAAACCACCTACCACCAGACCAGCAACCGGTAGGGAAACGGTGAATAGAGATCGACCTGGTGATAGAAATCCAAGTGATAGAAATTCAGGTGATCGAAACCCGGGTGACAGGAATCCTGGAAACAGAAATCCGGGAGACAGAAATAATATCAATATTGATAAGGGAAAAAATAACGTTAATATAAATATTGATAATAGCAGGGATATCAATATCAGGAATACCAGGGTACGCAGTAGTGGCAGAATATATGTTAGACCTCCCTATATTTTTGGGGGCTTTGGATTCTATGCTTTCAGACCTTATTATTATCATCCTTTCCGTCCATTTTACTGGGGACCTTACTGGCATCCATGGGGGTATTTTGTTACCAGTCTGGCTACCACGGCCATAATTATTAGTATTGAGAATCAGCGCTATCATTATGACCAGGGAGTGTATTATATAGAAGAAGATGATGGATACAGGGTTGTTCAGGCACCCGTTGGTGCTGAGATCAAAAAGTTACCAGAAGGTTCTCAGACCGTCGAGGTAAATGAAACCACTAATAATTATTATTACGGAGGCACTTATTATGAAAAAGACGGGGAAATGTACAAAGTTGTACCTCCCACGGCCGGTACCATTGTTCCTAACTTACCGGAAGGAGCAGAGGAGGTGAGAGTTGGTGACCAGACTTTTGTAAAGTATGGTGAAACCTATTATCAACCTGTTCAGGTAGACGGTAAGAATATGTATGAAGTTGTAGAGGTCAAGGAAGAATCATAAAACAAGAGAGCCTCCACCTGGAGGCTTTTCTTTTAACTGCTTGCCTGGTTAAGATTTTCCATTTCTTCTTTGCTTAGCTCATTCTCCATAGCTTCCTTGAAAGACTTGAGATGCTTGGATTTGGTTACGCTGGCGATTGGCGCAGTAATTCCTGGTCTCTGCATGATCCATCTTAGAGCGATCCCAGCTTGCGAAATATTCCGGTGATCTGAAATATCCTTTAAAGCCTTAAGGATCTTTTTTCCTCTCTCATCAAAATAATCTTTCAGGAACATTTCCCTGCTGCTGCCTTTTACATCTTCGACAGAACTGTATTTCCCGGTAAGAAAACCGCTGGCTAGAGAGAAATAGCTGGCGACTCCCAGGTTGTTATCCATACAAATATCTCTGATACCGTTTTCGAACTTATCTCTTTGCACCAGGCTGTATTCCGGTTGGAAAACCTCGTATTTAGGTAATCCTTCTTCTTTTGAAGCCTGCAAGGATGCTTTCAATCTGTCTTCAGATAAATTTGAAGCTCCTATATATCTCACTTTTCCCTCTTTAATAAGCTGCTGGTAAGCTCCTAGCGTTTCTTCTACAGGAGTTTTCTCATCATCCCAATGTGTGTAGTAAAGATCGATATAATCGGTTTTAAGTCTTTTCAGGCTATCTTCTACCGCTTTCATGATATGATCTTTTGAGATATCCTTATCACCATCTGGCTTCATACTTGAGCCAACTTTGGTGGCGATGATGTATTTATCACGATCTCCTCTTTGCTGAAAATATTTTCCTATTATGGTCTCCGATTCTCCGCCAGAGTTACCATCGGCCCAACGGGAATAAACATCTGCCGTATCTATATCATTTATGCCCATACCTAGGATCTCATCAAGTAAATCAAAAGAATCTTTTTCATTCACGGTCCATCCGAAAACGTTGCCTCCAAAAATTAGCGGAGAGCTATAAAGTTCAGTTTTTCCAAGTTGTTTTTTCTTCATTTCTCTTCGGTTTTATGATAATATAAGATATAACATCAATATTCGGCATTTCTTTGCCACATCTTAAAAATAGTTTAACAGCTCTTGCCTTAACCTTAACTATTTCTGGATATACATTTTCCTAACTTTTCAAAAAACCATTAAAACCAAGAATTATGAGAATTGCGATTATATGTTTATTCCTTCCGGCTTTTTTGAGCGCGCAGAAAATAGCAGATAAATTTACCTTATCACCTGCCGGATTTGAAGATTCGGTAGTGCGCGAATACCCCGGTAAATCTGATGAAGAATTGTTCCTGGCAACCAGACGATGGGCAGACAATATTATTTCTAATCCTAACGAGGCGATTAGCCGGGAAATTGAAAATCAATATCTGGAATATAAGGTATTTGTACCCCAGGCTTTTTCTATTGAAAGTAAAGGACAGACTTTTACCTGGGATGCGATGTTCGACCTGGCGTTAAGATATAAAGATGGGTTTATTCGTTATGATGTAGAGATGGTAGAAGTATCCAGTCCAGATGCTCCAACCTTTCAAATTGTAGGAGGAATGAACGACTGGGCTTTTTATGCAGAGAATAACCAGCCATATCCTCTGACCTCAGATGCCCGGGCGACCATGGAAGAAATTGTAAATGATTTTATTCGTGGAATTTCGGCTTATGTGAACAGGGATGCAGAAATTCCTTCAAAGGAAAATAAATAGATAATGATATAAATCATGATTTAAAGCATATTATCTATGTATCTTAGTATAACAATTAAGAAAACGATCTTTGAAAGTTCTTCATAAAGATATTTTAAGCCAGGTAAAACCGACTTAAGATGATAGAAGTGTAACGGGATATGACTTGAAATGGTAGTTTTTTAGATGTGATCTAAGAAACTTTAACCAGAACTAAGCATATCGTAGTACCGTTACCTTCAGGAAACAGGGGCATTAAACTTGTCCCTGTTTCTTTTGAAAAATTTGAGAAAGGGATTCTGATAAAGTTCTTTAAAGGATAATTGAATTATCCCCCTCAAAAGAAAACGGATGAGTTTAAACTCATCCGTTTTTTTATTTAATGACAACTTAATTTTGATGGTCTGCCAGTTCTTTTTTTATCAAATAGAAATCTGTTTTATCTGTAGATTCATCTTTTACCCTGCTCTCAAGTTCTTTTAAGGTTTTAGGTGGTGAAACGATCACTTTATCACCTTTTTCCCAATTTAGAGGCATAGCGACTTTATGCTTATCTGAGATCTGCAATGCTTCCAGTACTCTTATTATTTCATCGATATTTCGGCCTATATTGAGAGGGTAATACATCATCAGCCTGATATTCAGGAAAGGATCTATAAAGAAAACAGCTCTTACAGCTTCAGTCTTACTCTCATTAGGTTGTAGCATACCGTATAATTTGGCGACTTTCATATCTATATCTGCAATAATTGGAAAGTCCAGGTAAACTCCCGTTTTTTCTTTTACATTATTGATCCAGGCCAGGTGGGAATGTATACTGTCTATACTTAGTCCTAAAAGCTTGGTGTTCAAAGCTTCGAATTCGCTTTTCCTTTTAGCGAAGCCAATAAGCTCGGTAGTGCAGACAGGGGTGAAATCTGCGGGATGAGAAAATAATATCACCCATTTACCATTTGCATAGTCTGAGAAATAAATCTTACCATGAGTGGTGATTGCATCAAAATCTGGCGCATTATCGCCTATACGTGGCATGATGTTCAACTCTTTGTCTTCTGAATTTTCCATGTCTTTTGAATATTAAAACAGGTAATTAGCTATGAAAAAGCCTTATTGCCTGGTGGTTGCTTATTTAAATTAGCTTAGCATCATTCCGCCGTCTACCACCTGCGTGGTTCCGGTAACATAGCTGCTTTCATCTGAAGCCAGGAATAAAGCCATATTAGCGATCTCTTGAGATTCGGCATATCTTTCAAAAGGTATACTTCCCTCAAATCCCTGCTTGGCTACGGTAGGCTTATCAGGTGAAATTTGTTTTTCTATAGATCGCATCATTCTATTGTTTACCGGGCCGGGATGAATGGAATTTACCCTGATCTTACGATCTGCAAATTCTAAAGCGGCAACCCTCATGATTCCAATAACGGCATGTTTGGAAGCCACATATGCTCCCAGGCCTTTAAAACCTTTTAATCCGGCTACCGAGGAGGTGATCATTACACTACCGCCTTTTTCCATTTTAGGAATAACATGGTGGCATCCCAACCATACGCCTTTCAGATTCACCGAGATCACTTTATCGAACACTTCTTCAGGATATTCAGAGATCGGTTTAAATTCACCTTCGATGCCTGCATTATTAAAGAAGATGTCAATCTTTCCGAATTTCTCAAGGGTTTGATTCACATAATTCATATGGTCTTTAGAATTGCTTACATCTGCTACACAATAGGTGACTTTATCTGAATTTAGGGATTGAACGGACTTCTTTAGTTCACTTTCATCCAGATCTACCAGCATTATTTTGGCTCCCTCTTCCAGGAATAATTTGGCAGTCGCCAGGCTAATTCCGCCTGCTCCACCGGTTATGATAACTACCTTATTTTTTAACTTTTCCATTTTGGTGTTATTTAACTATTGGTTCAAAATCACGTATATTTTTCAGCTTTATAAGCTACTCCGTCAACTCTCATAGAATTGAAAATCGCCTATTAAAATTATCATTTGCAGGCAAGGATTACTATGAGAATTATCATATTTTAGAAGTCTAATAAATTGAAAATCAACAATAAAAATCTTTTTGTTGGAAAAGTTGCCAATTTGTAATTTGTCTGCTCCTAATTTTTCTGATCACTGATTTTCATTAGACAGAGGTGATCGATATCATACTTTTTCGCCTACTTCTTCTGTATTTTTAAACCTATAGTTAAAACTGAAGAGTATGTATAAGCTGCTGATTCCCACAGATTTTTCCCAGAACGCATGGAATGCCGTAAAATATGGAATGGACCTCTTTAAATATGAGGCTTGTGAAATATTTATTATGCATGCTTATGCAGATGAAGTCTTTCAGCTAGATCCATTTATGGAACCAGCTCAATTGAAGGAGGTTCAAAACCGAATTCTTAAGCAGGCAAATTCAGAATTAGCTTCTATAGAAAAACAGCTAAAATCTTTTTCCCCTAATCCCAGGCATAAAATTTTAACTATTGCAGAATTTGGTTCATTGATAGATGAGGCAAATGATCTTGTGGAGCTCGAGAATATAGACCTGATAATCATGGGAACCCGGGGTAAAGCTGGAGACAAGAAATTAACCTTTGGTAGCAATACCCTGCAGGTTATGAAATACGTAAAATGCCCTGTCCTGGCGATACCCGAGAATTATAATGACATAAACCCAGTGAATATTTTATTTCCCTCAGATCTTATGATTCCCTATAAAAAGAGAGAATTGAAACTGGTTCGAAAATTAGCTAAAAGATATGCGGCTATGATCCATCTTTTATACGTTTCAGGCAGTAACAGGCTTTCCTTAAGACAGCAAAATAATAAGGCTTTTATTGACTCGATCTTCACTGGTGTTGATGCAGATTTTGAACATATAACGGGAAATGATACAACCGAAGCGATCAATAATTTTATTGAGGAAAAGAATATAGATCTCCTGGTCATGGTAAATTCGAGGCATTCTTATTTAGAAAGCGTCTTATATGATTCCAAAATTGAGAAGATTGGTCTGGAAGTTCAGATCCCATTTTTAGTTCTTCAAAATTTACCCCGTAATTAATTTTTGATCATGAAAAGAACCTTTTTACATACTGGGCTTTCTTTCATTGTGCTTAGTGAAATGTTCTTTCTATTTTGCAATTGCCAGAGATCTTTTCGGGTAATAGAATATCAATCTAATCTATCACCATCATGATAGACGATGCTCATTCTTTGCCGGTTGAAAAGGTTTTAGATGCTCTGGGTTCTAATGCCCAAACAGGTTTGAAAGAAGATATAGCAAATGATCGTATAAGATCTGAAGGTGAAAATATACTTACCCGGAAAAAGCCAAAATCCATTTTCAAGATTTTTATAGATCAACTGCTAAGCCCCATAATTTATATACTATTCGCTGCCATGATCCTGGCTTTTCTATTTAGTGAGGTTCTGGAAGCAATAGCTATTCTATTTGTGATCATTATCACCGCTTTAATAGGTTTTGTTATGGAATGGCAGGCAATTAGATCGATAGAAGCGCTACAGAAAATGGTTCAGACAGAAACCATGGTAATTAGGGGAGGAAAAGAAAGAAAAATATCTTCCAGGTCCCTGGTTCCGGGAGATATTATACTTATACAGGCAGGAGATGTGGTACCCGCAGATGCGAGGCTTATAAAGCAAACAAGGCTGTCGTTAAAAGAATCTATGCTTACCGGGGAAAGTGAGCCGGTGCAGAAAGATCTGGAAGATCTGCCCAAAAATACCAGGATTACCGACCGGAAGAATATGGTATTTAATGGTACGATCATAGCCCGGGGAAATGCGAGGGCTATTGTAACAGCAACCGGAGATAACACGGCAATAGGTCAAATTAGTTCTCTGGCCCGGGAAACTGAACATAAAAGAACTCCACTTGAGAAAAAGCTCAATTCTTTAACTCACTGGCTGATCTTGCTCACTTTAGTTCTAGCGGTAATGGTAGGACTATCCGGCTTTTTAAGCTCTAATGATCCAGTCTTAATGATAAAAACTGGAATAGCCCTGGCGGTAGCTGCAATTCCTGAAGGTCTTCCTGTAGTAGCTACCATAACCCTCGCCCGTGGCATGCTGAAACTTTCTAAAAAGAAGGTAGTCATTAAAAAACTGGAGGCGGTACAAACTTTAGGTGAGACCAACATTATTTGCACAGATAAGACGGGAACCCTAACTGAAGATAAGATGACCGTGAAAAAGATCATTTTTGAAAACTCAGAGGTTGATATTGATTTTATCAAAAATGAAGAAGAAAACAAGAAATTGAGAGGGGATCCTGTGTTCAATGAATTCATTAAAGTCGCGGTTCTTTGTAATGGTGCCAATACTAAACACTCCAATGGTAATGCAGATGCTATAGATCTCGCTTTATTTGAATTCACAAAGGAAGCCGGTTATGATTCTTCCAAAATGATCGAACAGTATCCTGAAGAGTATGAGTTGCCGTTTGATCCCAATCTTAAACTTATGGCAACGGTGAACAGGAATGAGGAAAGTTTTATCACCAACGTTAAGGGAGCTCCGGAAAGCATACTGAAATATTGCGGTAGCGTACTTAAAAATGGACAACCAGAAGCCATCGAAGATAAAAGTAGGTGGTATAAGCGTGCCGATGATCTTGCAGACGATGGATTAAGGGTTCTGGCTTTTGCCTATAAAAAAACAAAGGAGATTCCAGAAGAGAAGGTTCTGTTAAAAAAACTAATTTTGATAGGGATCACTGGTTTTATAGATCCACCTAGAAATGATATTGCCGGGGCAATTAAAATTTATCATGATGCCGGGATACGGGTGAAAATGATCACCGGTGATCATCCGGGCACTTCAAGAAAAATAGCTCAGGAAATAGGATTGATCAGTAAGGAAGAATCTAAATTGAAAACTGTTCTTGGGTCTGATTATTCCAATTTTGAAGATCTGGATTCAGACCAAGTAGAAATTTTACTCAAAGCCTCTGTTTTTGCACGCATGCTACCGGAACAGAAACTCCATTTGGTTAGGTTTTACCAAAAGCATAGGGGAGTAGTGGGAATGCTTGGTGATGGTATTAACGATGCCCCGGCTTTACAAACAGCCGATATTGGCATTTCCATGGGAATTCGGGGAACCGAAGCTGCCCGGGAGGTAGCAGATGTAATTTTAATGGATGATAAATTTATAGCCCTTAAACAGGCTATTCACCAGGGGCGATCTATTTTCGAGAACATCAGATATTTTGTTATTTTTTTGATCTCCTGCAATCTGGCCGAAGTGATTTCGGTAGCGGCCGCATCGGTGATAAATGTTCCCTTGCCTTTGCTTCCTCTGCAAATTCTTTATTTAAACCTTATCACCGATATTTTTCCTGCACTGGCCCTGGGGATGGGGAAGGGGAGTAAGGGTATTATGCGAATGAAGCCTAGAGAATCTGATGAGCCAATACTTACCAGGAATCACTGGAAGGCCACCGTGGTTTATGGTTTATCGATAACTCTGGCCGTAATTGGCGTGGTAATTTATGCTGATTCCTATTTAGATTTATCAGATATCCTGGTGAATAATATGGCATTCTATACCCTGGTTATGGCGCAGCTTTTTAACGTATTCAATTTACCACCAGCAAAAGAATCTTTTTTTATAAACGAGGTAACCATGAATCCATGGATCTGGCTTTCCTTGGTAGTTTCAATAGGTATAACCTCTCTAGGATATTTTATTCCCTTCCTGAGAGAGACCTTATCGCTCACCAGCTTGAACTTAGATCAATTGATCATTATTTTAGTTTTTGCTTTTGCCTCACTGTTAATTTCCCAGGTTTTTAAGAGAATCGGGTTGGTTAAGGTTTAGGGAATAAAAGCATTGGGATAGCTGTTATTAACCTTACCGGTCGCTAAAAACTATCTAAAAATTTGGGTGCTAATGAAATAAAAAACTTACGTCGGAATGACTTCAGGGAAATAAACTCCATAAAAAAATCCCTTCAAATTTGAAGGGATTTTTTTTAGTAGCGAGACCGAGATTTGAACTCGGGACCTCCGGGTTATGAATCCGACGCTCTAACCAACTGAGCTACCTCGCCGTATAATTTTCTCATTAATTAAAATCCGCTAAATGCCTTGTCATAATTGGCCTCGCAGGATTTCTTTAATGCGGGTGCAAATATAAAAACAATTTGTTTTGACGCAAACTTTATTTTCTAAAATATTTATTTTGATTTCTTTTAATGTTACTAATTAATATCTATATTGCCCGAAACTAATTAATCAAGAATGGAAGAAAAGATAAAGTACGAAATGGAGTTTCCTATTCAAGCTTCTCCTTCATTATTATTCCAATATATTTCAACGCCCTCTGGTTTAAGTGAGTGGTATGCCGATAACGTTAATTCCCGAGGGGAATTTTTTACTTTTATATGGGAAGGTAGTGAAGAAAAGGCAAAGCTCGTAAGTAAGAAAAGTGACGAGCGCATAAAATTTAAATGGATAGATGATGAAGATACTCCGTATTTTTTCGAATTACGCATACAGGTTGATGATATAACCAAGGATGTATCTCTTATGATCACCGATTTCGCTGAAGAAGATGAGGTGGATGAAGGGAAAATGCTTTGGGAAAATATGGTTTCAGATCTTAAACAGATCCTGGGATCAGCCTAAAATTCTATTATAAATAGTAACTTTGCCCCGTTTTTAAACGGGGTTTTTTTATGATCAATTTAGACGGAACAATAGTAAAGCAAAAGGAAGCGAAATTATCGGTACTTAACCGTGGCTTTGCCTATGGAGATTCAGTATTTGAAACCATAAGGGTAATTAGCGGGAAAATAATGTTCTGGGAAGATCATTATTTCAGGTTAATGGCTTCTATGCGCATCATGCGAATGGAGATCCCTTCTAGTTTTTCTCCTGAATTCCTGGAAAAAGAGATCAAAGAAATCATTGAGGCAAACGACCTGGGTACTTCACCTGCCAGGATTAGATTTGCAGTTTACAGGCTACAGGGAGGATATTACACCCCGGCAACCCGGGATATTGGATATGTGATTAGCGCAGAAGCCATGGAAAATTCCTTTTACCTTTTCAATGATGAGCCTTATGAGATAGAATTGTTTAAGGATCATTACGTGAATAGCGGCTTGTTATCTACTATTAAATCGAATAATCGCGCTGTGAACGTATTGGGAAGTATATATGCGAGAGAGAACGACTATGATAACTGTCTTTTATTGAATGAAAAGAAGAGTGTAGTGGAAGCACTTAACGGAAATATATTTTTAGTGAAAGGAGATGTTATTAAAACTCCCCCTATCTCTGATGGTGCCCTAAATGGTATTATCAGGAAACAACTGGTGAATATTCTCAAGAAAACCGAAGAATATACGCTCGAAGAAACCTCTATTTCTCCTTTTGAACTTCAGAAGGCAGATGAATTGTTCATTACAAATGTAGCACAGGGAATTCAGCCTGTTAGCAAGTATCGTAAAAAGAGTTTTGAAAATAAGGTCTCCAAAAACCTGTTGAGCAAACTCAACGTAAAGGCAAGATTGGGTTAATTATATGTTGGATTTTCTGGTGAATTAGACCAGAGCATATACTCGCCACCTAATTCTAACATTTTATCTTTCCAGAAAGAATTGTAGGGTTTTTCAAGCAAATCCCGGTTATCTTCATTGACTGTTACTACCCAGGAATGAGAATTTAATTCTTCATCTAACTGGTTAGCATCCCATCCTGAATAACCCAAAAAGAACTTGATTTGAGTGTCGTCTATAAGCTTTTTGGAGATAAGTTCCATTACCACTTCAAAGTTCCCTCCCCAGTAAATACCATGAGCAATTTCAATGCTATCTGGAATAAGGTCTGGGATCTTATGAATAAAGTAAAGATTGTCCTGTTCAACGGGCCCGCCGTTGTATACTTTAAAGTCTCCTTCCACTTCTGGGATAAGATCCTTCAGGTTAAAATCGAGAATTTTGTTCAGGATAAATCCAACCGATCCATTATCTGAATGGTCAGCAAGTAGAACCACAGAACGATTAAAAGAGACATCTCCAATTATGGATGGTTCTGCGACTAAAAGATGGCCCTTGGTTGGTTTTAACGCGATCATTGTAGCAGTCTTTTTATCTAAACTAATTATTTCTTATAAATAATGCAATTCCTTGGCAAAATTTTTAAATAAAAAAAAGCCTTCCGGAGAAGGCTTTCAATAATTACTAATGCAAATTATTAATTCACAGCTTTTTGTAAATCAGCTCCGGCCTTAAATTTCACTACGTTCTTAGCAGCAATCTTAATGGTTTTTCCGGTTTGTGGGTTTCTTCCTTCACGAGCAGCTCTTTTAGATACAGACCAAGATCCGAATCCTACTAATGAAACTCTATCTCCTTTTTTAAGAGACTTCTCTACGTTCTCAAGGAAAGACTCTAATGCTTTTTTTGCTGCTGCTTTAGAAATTCCAGCGTTTTCAGCCATTGCGTCGATTAAATCTGTTTTGTTCATAATTTGAATTTTAAATTAATTGTTGGTTAAACATTCTGTTAAACTGGTATACAAATTTATACGGATTTCTTGTCCACGCAAGTAATGACAAGGGAAAAGCCCGTATTTGTTAATAACTTGGTTGTTTTGTTAATAAAGATAATTGTTTTTTATTAAAATGCAACCGAATCAGTGTTAATAAGGCTTCAGCGCATTTTTGCTTCCGGAGCGAAATTAAAACCATTTAAAAGTGATTTCGCATCCATTTTTCTCTTCCCGGGAAGCTGAATTTCCTTTACGATAATATAACCGCCTATTGCCGCAACTTTTATCTGATTATCGACAATGGTAACTGTTCCGTTTGGCAAATGATGTTCTCTGCTTAATTTTTCGATATCATAAATCTTTACCTGCATTTCTTCAGAAAAATTATCCAGGTAACACCAGGCGGCAGGATATGGGTTTAATCCCCTTATCAGGTTATATATATTGTCTACGGAGGTATCCCAGTTTATTTTGGTGTTCTCTCTATTAAGTTTTGGCGCGTCTTTTAGATTTCCAGAATCGGTTTGTGCTTTGGGGTGTACATCACCTTTTGCGATCAATTCAAGAGTTTTAACCACTAACCCGGATCCTTTTTGCATAAGGCGGTCATGTAAAGACTCTAAATTTTCATTCTTTTTGATGCTTACTTCTTCCTGAAGTATCATTGCTCCCGTATCTATCTTTTCGTCCAGGAAGAAAGTAGAAACTCCGGTTTTCTCTTCTCCATTGATTATGGCCCAGTTAATTGGTGCGGCACCGCGATATTGCGGCAGGAGGGAAGCATGCAGGTTGAAAGTACCGTATTCAGGAAAATTCCAAACAGACTTTGGTAACATTCTAAATGCAACTACTACCTGCACATTTGGATTTAGTGCTTCCAGATCCTTTTGAAATTCTTCAGATTTCAAATTTGTGGGTTGAAGAATTTTGAGATCCTTTGATTTTGCAAAGCTTTTAACCGCACTTTCTCTTAATTTTCTTCCTCTCCCTGCGGGTCTGTCGGGAGCAGTAATTACACCAACTACATTATATCCGGCATTTATGATAGCTTCCAGGCTTGCAACCGCAAATTCGGGAGTTCCCATAAATACTACTCTAAGGTCTTTCATTTATTCAAAATTTTATACTTGTTATTAGCGCTTCGGTCCAGAATTCCTTTTTCGCAAAGCAAACTTAATACTTTTAAGATGGCTGTTTCGGTATAGTCAAGGTTGGAAATAAGTTCTCTCGAATCCATAGGGCCTTTTCTAAGTAGCCTCAAAATGCCCAGGTAGATCTCATTCATGTCATCCCTACTCAGTTCTTTTTTCTCTTTTTTACATACCGAGCATTTTCCGCAGGCCGGCGGATCCTTCTCTCCAAAATATTTTAATAGCTGTACCTGTTTGCACACAGAATCGTTCTGTACAAATTCAAGCACGGCTTCGATCTTATCTCTTTTAGTCTTGTTATACTCTTTAATAAAAGAAGCTACGCGATTTATAGTAGAGTCATCTTCCCTTGGTACCAGGAAAGTAATGCTGGCGTCATGTTTAGATAAATTGAATTCTATAATCTCTTTTTCAGCTAACTCTTCAAAAATCTTTATGCACTCCTTTTCAGGCATATTGGCCTTATCGCAAACCGAATTTAGGTTGAAGGGCACAAGATTCTCAAATACGCCGCCGTAATTTCTCAAGATCGTCCTTAAAAGGTGAGCATATCTTGGATTTTCATCCAGGTAATTGTCCAAATGATGACCAGAAAGCAAAACCTGTATCTCGGTCTTTTTCTGATAATTCTGAGAAAGCCTTAAAATACTGCATCTGTCTAATAGCTGAAGAGCGTTGAAAGCTTTGTGGGAATTAAACTGGTAATGATGACAAAAACTGGAGAAATTAAAATCATGCTCTGTGTTTTCACCTTCTCCATAAGCGATCCTGAAATAAGCATTCAGTTTACGGTATAGGAGTTTTACGTCTTCTACAGAAGCAAGATTGTTTAGAAATTGATTCTTCAATACAGGAATATCTCCAGAGTTGGTAAGTATGATCGCTTTGGCAGGTTTGCCATCTCTACCTGCCCTTCCGGCCTCCTGAAAATAACTTTCCATACTTTCCGGAAGATCTATATGTATCACCGTGCGTACATCGGGCTTATCTATCCCCATACCAAAGGCCGTGGTAGCCACCATTACACTAACCTTATTGGTAAGCCATTGCTCAAATTTCTTGGATTTATCTTCTTTCTTTAATCCCCCGTGGTAAGCTGCGGCTGTAATTCCATGTTTGTTCAGAAACTGACTTATCTCCTGGGTTGCATTCCTGCTTCTAACATATATGATGGCAGAATCTTCATTCAGAATTTGGGTTAACCTGAAATATTTATCCTCGGTTTTTATAACCTCATAAATAAGGTTAGACCTTTCAAATGATTTTTGATGAATATCTGGATCTTCTAGCTTTAATTGCCCGCAAATATCCTTTACTACTGCCTTGGTGGCAGTAGCCGTAAAAGCCGCGAATGTAGCCTCTGGTAGTAATTCCCGAAGATCTGCTATGTTTCTATATGCAGGCCTAAAGTCGTGCCCCCATTGAGAGATGCAATGAGCCTCATCTATAGCGACAAGGCTGATGTTCATTTGTTTTAAGCGTTCTCTTACCAGCTCTTGCTGAAGTCTTTCCGGGGATAAATAAAGGAATTTATAATTTCCGAAGATGCAGTTATCGAGGTTGCGATCCAGATCGGCATAAGAGATACCACCGGTAATGGCCATTGCCTTTATATTCTTCTGCTGAAGGGTATTCACCTGGTCCTCCATAAGAGAGATCAAGGGTGAAACGACTATGCATATCCCCTCCTTTATCAATGCGGGAACCTGGAAGCAAATAGATTTGCCGCCTCCGGTAGGGAATAGGGTTAAGGTTTCCTTTCCCGTTAGGATGGATTCTATTACTTCGAGCTGTTGCGGTCTGAACTCCCGGAAGCCCCAGTATTTTTCTAATATTTTTAAAGCTTCCTCCTGCAAATTTCCTTAGATCTTATCCAATATAAAGTTAGTACGTTTTTCCACACTGAGCTTTGGCACTTCAATAGGATCATAACCGTACCTTCTATACGTAGAATAAAGATAAGACGAAATTTTTAAGGCTTCCTCAAAACTCTCATATCGTTCGTTATCGCTTGTATAGATCTCCCTCCAGGGCGGAAGGATAAATATGAGGTCATAACGATGATTTTCACAGGTTTTATCGAATACCCCTGGATAATTCGTGTCGAAATAATCCATGTAGGCCACCACATCTGGCAGACCACGGTCTATGAAGATATGGTCAGATTCAAAATCCTTCGCCTCGTGGTATTGCTTAAGTCTTCCTTCCAGTAATTTTTCACTGAAAAGTAAAGGCTTTTCCAGGAACAGCTGGTCTATACCTTCTTTTTGGGCTTCAAGCGTAACCTGCCTGGAAATTTCATGAAGACATTTTTCGCCCTTAGCTTCCAGTTTATGAATAATGGAAGATTTTCCTGTGCCAGGGCCTCCGGTAATTACAATTTTTCTATTTTTCACAGCGCAAATTTCGACATTTGATTTTGATTATAAAAATGCTATCATTACTCGTATCTTTGCAATTAAACGAAGGAGAAAAATTATGAGTGAATCAAAGAATCCGGAAGAATTTTACGCCAAATTAAAAAAGCAACTTCAGGATACGGCTATGTGGCCTTCTGAATATTTATACAAATTCATTGTTCCCACCAAAGGTGATCAAATTTCACAGGTGCAGGGCATTTTCAATAATATGGGGGCTGTAATAGAAACCAAGCAGTCTAAAAAAGGTAAATACACTAGTGTTTCCATCAATGTGAGGATGAAGAATCCAGATCATGTCATTGAGAAATACAAGGAAGTTGCCATTAAAGTAGAAGGGGTTATATCTCTTTAAGCACCGTATAAAAGAATCCTTTTTATTGTGGTTCTTTGGTAATATTTAGTATTTTGCAGGCAGGAGTATAACTTCAGTAATTACCTAATTAAACTTCAATTTTGACAAACGCATTAGAATATAACTCTGAAAGGAGTAAATTGATAATTCCCGAATACGGCAGACATCTTCAAAAAATGGTTGAACATGCTGTAAGTATTGAGGACGACGAGGAAAGAAATAAGGTCGCGAACTCAATCATCGCAGTTATGGGAAACATGAATCCTCACCTTAGGGATGTACCCGATTTTCAGCATAAACTTTGGGATCAGTTATTTATAATAAGTGATTTTAAACTTAATGTTGATTCACCATTTCCAAAGCCAACGAGAGAAATGCTGGCTGAAAGACCAGACATGCTGCAGTATCCTGAGAATAATCCCAAGTATCGTTTCTACGGAAACAATATCAAAAGGATGATCGATGCGGCAAAAGATTATGAAGAAGGTGAATTTAAGGAGGCTTTAGTGCTTACTATTGCCAATCACATGAAGAAATCATATCTTAACTGGAACAGGGATTCTGTTGATGATGATGTGATCTTTGAACACCTTAAGGAGCTGAGCAACGGGAAGATCAATCCTAAAAATCTTCTGGATGAAGACCTAAGCCAGGCTTCAGAGCTTATTCGAGGCGGAGGAAAGAAAAAATATACCAAGAACACAAAAAAAGGCGGCCGTAGTAAAGGAGGTCGCAAACGCTACTAAATTCAACAACTTTTAATGGGAACTTTTCAAATTGAAGGTGGTCACCGTTTGAGCGGGGAAATTCAACCCCAGGGAGCAAAAAACGAGGCGCTACAGATTCTGTGTGCTGTGTTGTTAACAGATGAAAAAGTAACAATACATAATATTCCAGATATACTTGATGTAAATAAACTTATCAATCTTTTGGGTAACCTTGGGGTTAAAATTGAAAAGATAGGTAAGGGGAGCTATACCTTCCAGAGTGATGATCTAAATATGGATTATCTCAACAGCGAACAATTTAAGATTGATGGTGGAGGACTAAGAGGTTCCATTATGATCGTTGGCCCTATGTTAGGTAGATTTGGAAAAGGTTTTATTCCGAAGCCAGGTGGTGACAAGATAGGAAGAAGAAGACTGGATACCCATTTTGAAGGTTTTATGAAGTTGGGTGCCGACTTTAGGTATAATAAAGAAGAGAGATTTTACGGGGTAGAAGCTCCAAACGGACTGAAGGGGGATTTCATGCTTCTGGAAGAAGCTTCAGTTACGGGGACTGCCAATATTGTGATGGCGGCAGTTCTGGCTAAAGGAACCACTACGATCTATAATGCGGCCTGTGAGCCATATCTACAACAATTATGTAAGATGTTGAATTCGATGGGTGCTAATATTAGCGGTGTTGGGTCTAACTTACTTACCATTGAAGGTGTTGAAAAGCTTGGCGGTTGTGAGCATACTGTTTTACCAGATATGATCGAAATTGGATCATGGATAGGTCTTGCCGCAATGACAAAAAGTGATATCACTATTAAAAATGTGAACTGGGATATGCTCGGCATCATTCCAACTACATTTAGAAAACTTGGTATTACGGTAGAGAAGAAGGGTGATGATATTCATATTCCAGCACATAAGGATGGGTATGAAGTACAAAGTTTTATTGATGGCTCTATCATGAACATTAGTGATGCACCATGGCCTGGATTCACTCCAGACCTTTTAAGTATCATTCTGGTAACTGCTACCCAGGCTAGAGGAAGTGTTCTTATACATCAGAAGATGTTCGAGAGTAGATTGTTCTTTGTAGATAAATTGATAGATATGGGAGCTAAGATCATTCTTTGTGATCCTCATCGTGCTACGGTAATTGGTCATGATTTTACTTCTCAGTTGAAAGCTACTACAATGACCTCTCCAGATATTAGAGCTGGGATCTCCTTATTAATTGCGGCACTGTCGGCAAAAGGAACTTCCACTATTCATAATATCGAGCAGATAGACAGAGGATATGAGCATATAGTTGAAAGACTTCAGGGAATTGGTGCCAAGATCACCAGGCTGGACTAATCTTTTAAACTTAAGAAATAAAAAAAGCTGTTCGATCGAACAGCTTTTTTTATGTAATTATTTCTCCAGACTTAAACCTCTTCGGTCTTTGCTTTCTCTTTGCGCTCCTGATAATGAAAAAGGTTCTTTTCCTTGATCATTTTCGTTGTTTTTTCCGGAAGCATATCTTCCCATCCATCTTTCCCTTCGCTTATCATTTTAAGAACTTCACGAGAGTAGATATCCATGATATCTGGATTGTAATTGGTGATGTCTTCTACACGACCATTGTATTTGAAGAACTTGTAAAGCTCTTTCATACGTGGATGTACCTTCACATTTTCACTAGTGGTGATCTCTCCTGTTTCCGGATCTTTAAGTGGGTATAGATAAACTTTAAGGTCTTTAAAGAAAAGTTTACCAAAGGCCTCAAGGATACCACCGCTAAGGTGACGATAATATTTCTCATCGAATACATCCACCAGGTTTTGAACCCCCATGGTAAGACCCATTCGTTGCTTGGAATATCTCGAGAAGTATTCAACTACCCGGTAATATTCCTGGAAATTAGAGATCATTACGGTTTGACCAAGAGAACAAAGTAATTCTGCACGGTCCATGAAATCTCTTTCATCGATCTCACCTTCTGCGCGCAGGTTGGAAAGAGTGATCTCAAATATGATCTCAGTATTCTCTTTATTAACCTTGGTTTCGCTAAAGAACATTTCTTTAGATCGCTCATACATATCCATGTTCACCTTGGTAACAGGTCTAAAGCTACCTCTTAAAGCAAGAATATTCTTTTTGTAAAGGATCTTGGCAGGAAGCACGTTGTTCCCGTCAGGACCAAACATAACCGCTTCGGTCATTCCATTCTTTACTAATTGAAGACTCATTAAGCGGTTGTCTACTTTTTCGAATTTTGGTCCGGAAAAGTTGATCGTATCGATCTCGATCTGATCCTTGTCTATATGATCGTATAAATATCTTAGTAGTTTTTTAGGGTTATCATATTTGTAATATGCCCCGTAAATAAGGTTTACACCTAGAATTCCTAACGTATTTTGCTGATGTCTCGCGTCATTTTCATGAAAACGTACATGCAGTAAGATCTCGTTGTAATCTTCTCCAGGTTCAACCTGGTATCTTATTCCAACCCAGCCATGGCCTTTATATTTTTTTGCAAAATCTATAGTTGCTACAGTATTGGCGTAGGTAAAGAAAAGTTTATTTGGATGTTTCTCTCTTGAAATTCGCTCTTCGATGAGCTTGGTTTCATGAGAAAGCATCTTTTTTAAACGAGCTTCGGTAACGTATCGGCGGTCATTTTCAACTCCATAGATCGCGTCACTAAAGTCTTTATCGTAAGCACTCATTGCCTTGGCAATGGTACCTGAAGCGCCACCTGCCCGGAAAAAGTTTCGAACAGTTTCCTGGCCTGCACCAATCTCTGAAAACGTCCCGTAGATATTTTCATTTAAATTGATGCGAAGGGCTTTACTATTTATTGAAGGAACATTCTCAAATTCCTTATCGCCCATTATAGTAATTGGCATAGTTTTTCTTTTTAGTAAACAATTTCTTTGTGTACTTCAAAAGTACTAAAAGCGGTAGGCATACGAAAAAATATATTTACTTTTGTGTGAAAAATAACACCTTTTGGAAATAACATTTTTAGGAACAGGGACATCTCAGGGAATACCGATCATTGGAAGCGATCATCCGGTCTGCCATAGTGATAATCCCAAAGACAAACGTTTGCGGGTTTCTATTCTTGTTACATGGAATAACTGGAATATATTAATCGATTGTGGTCCCGACTTCAGGCAGCAGATGCTGGCTAATGACGTTCGTAAGCTGGACGCTATCTTTTATACCCACGAGCATAACGATCATACGGCCGGCCTTGATGATATAAGGCCATTTTTCTTCAGGCAGGGTGATATTCCTGTCTATGCACACGAAAGGGTCTTAAAAGCTTTGCAGAAGCGTTTTGATTATATTTTCACTACAAAAGATAAATATCCCGGTGCTCCTGGCGTAAAGGAAAATGTTATTGAAAATAAGCCATTTAGTTTTCATGGCTTAACCGTTACTCCGGTTGAATTTATGCATAACCGTTTACAGGTCTTTGGTTTCAGAATGGAAGATTTTGCATATTTGACCGATATCAAATCTATTGAAGACAAAGAGGTAGAAAAACTTCAGGATCTTAAGGTTTTGGTGGTAAGTGCTCTTAGAATAGAACCACATCATTCCCATTTCAATCTGGAAGAGGCCCTGAAATTTGTAGAAAGGGTAAAGCCTCAAACAACCTATTTTACTCATATTAGCCATATGCTTGGTTTTCACGACGAGGTAGAAAAGAACCTACCAGAAAACGTTCACCTGGCTTATGATAATCTAAAAATCACCGTTTAGAATGCGCAATAAGATCTTAATGTATCTTTTTATTTTTTCAGTATTATTTACACTTTTCATTTATGTGAATGATAAAAGGATACTGGACTCGAAACAGGATAAAATAGACAGGCTGGAAGAAAAGCTGGCGGAAGTTGAAGCCGATGCTCAGATTCCATCTGAGGTGGCAGAAGTTGAAGACTATTTTAATCTGGAGAATAATGAGGATGCCATTACTTATTTTGAAAATAAAGGAATAGATACCCAGGACCTTATTTTAAAGATCGAAGATGCCATCATCAGCCAGAATTCTGCTGAAGAAGATAATCCTCTAGTACCTCAAGCCGGTATGGAAGGTAAAATGCGCATTAACAAGATCAAGGTTCTGAACCATAAATGGATCATTGCAGATTTTACTGATGGTACCTACTGGGGCGAGGTTTTCCTTAGCTATGAAGTCGCTGAAGACGGAGAGATCAGATTTTACCCAGAGAAATCTTTCCTGTACCCTTTATACTAAATTAGATCCTGGCTTTAAGCCATTCTTTTAATTCATAGAAATTCTGCGGGGCAACACCATGTCCCACCGGAAATTCTGAATAAGAATTTTTGATGCCCAGATTATCGAGAAAAGGTTTTGTCTTCCTGGCCCAGTCCACCGGAATTACCTGGTCTACGCTACCATGTGAGCAGTAAAAGTCTAGTCCAGAAAAGTCGTTACTCTCATAACCTTCCTTCAGGATTCCCTGGTTAATATAACCGCTAAGCGCAACCACATTCCTTATTTTTTCAGGGTAGGAGAGCGCCACCGCATAACTTAAAATACTTCCCTGGCTAAAACCTAGAAGATTTATATTTTCAGCATCAACCGGATAATTTTTGATCACTTCATCTATAAAATCTCTGATCGTCTCCCTGGAAGTGATCGCCTGAATATCGTCACTAAACTTGCCATCGGTATTGTCAAAATGTATAGCGTACCAGGCATTTCCATATGGTTGCATAGAGTATGGAGCTTTGGCTGAGATTATAAAGAGATCTTCAGGCAATTCCCCTGCGAAAGAAAACAGATCATTTTCGTCGCTGCCATAGCCGTGGAGCATGATCAAAACCGGTGATTTATCCGATTTGATTTTTGGTTCTTGAATAATATGTTGAAGTGAAAAATTTTGTGTCATTATGAAATTGTACTAAACCATTTTTGAAATAAAGGCCCTAATATAGGCACCTCGCGTTCTTCTCCCTTAATCGCCATTACCAGCCCGTAGCCCCATAATACGATAAAGCATAAATAAAATGCACCTACTATAAATCCCTGGTCAAATAATCCCATTAAAGCCCCGATCAGGTAAAAGGTGATATTGATTCCAAAGGCTTGCCTAATATGAAAACTGGCAAAACGATCTTTAGGTTCAAGGTTCATGAAATAAGCGATGATCGTGCCTATAATAGTAATATAAGCAACAATAGCTGTTGTTTTAGCCTGTCCTGTAGTTTCCATGATCTTAAAATTAATTGCTAATAAATCCCTTTTGAGTAATTACTCCAAAAGCCTTTCCTTTCAATTTCTTATTCAGAAAAAGACTGTTCTTTGAGGATGATAATATATCTTTTTCAGTAAAATCGAATGAATCACCCGGGATAAATAAACTAAGATCTGCCGGGGCTCCTTCCTTAATTTCATATTCTTCTATTCCGAATCTTTGCTTTCCTGCGGTCAGATATTTTATGGCTTCATCTTTTTCGAAAATTGTGCAAAGTGCTCCAAAAGCAGATTCTAAACCTATGGTTCCATAAAGGGCATTATCGAATTCCACTTTTTTATGTTCCACATCAATAGGATTATGATCGGTTGTTACCATGTCTATGGTTCCGTCTTTCAAGCCTTTGATAAGAGCTTTGCAGTCTTTTTTAGTCCGTAAAGGAGGAAGGACCTTAACATTGGCATCAAAAGATTTTAATTCCTCATCGTTTAATAAAAGATTATGTATGGCCACACTGCAGCTAACATCCAAACCTTTTTTCTTGGCCTCTCTTATAAGTTTAACCGATTTCTCTGTGGAAATGGTTGGAATATGAAGTTTGCCTCCAGTATATTCAAGTAAATAAAGATCCCTGGTGATCTGAAGCTCTTCAGCCAGGTTAGGAATTCCTTTCAAGCCAAGCGAGGTGCTGTTTTCATGTTCGTTCACCATACCGTTTCCTGCGATCCTGTTCTCCTGGGGATAACTTTGGATTAGCGCATCAAAATTCTGGGCATACTGCAAGGCGATCTTCAACAGGTTAGGATTTCGCAATGGTAATTTGTAGTCGCCAAAACTTATGGCTCCGGCTTCCTTCATATCCAGTAGTTCAGCCAGGTCAACTCCCTCGCTTTTCATGGTGAGTGCGCCAACAGGGTATAGATATACCGGATGTAAGGCTGCCTTTGCCTTTACCGCTGCGATGCTTCCACTATGATCTAAAACGGGGCTGGTGTAAGGATTAAGCGCTACAGATGTGAAACCCGATTTTCCAGCGGTTTCCAGTCCGTTAGCAATGGTTTCTCTGTCTTCAAAACCAGGTTCTCCAAAACTTACACTACTATCAAACCATCCTTTGGATACATGCAGATTTGGTATTTTAATTTCCTTATCTGCCTTTTCATTCAGGTCTTTTCCAATCTTTTGGATTGCACCGTTAGCAATGAAAATATCTGTTTTTTTATTTTGGATTTTTGAATTTTCATCCAGAATAGTAACCGATTTTAAAAGTAGCTTCATTTAAGGAATTTTATAAGTAGCATTTCGATCGCTAGAAATATTAAGGCAAAAATAACAAACCATTTCCAAAGAGAAACGATCTGGGAGGCTGCATTTGATTCAGAAAAATATTCTTCGACAGAATTATAGACCTTTATGCCATCAATGTTCGAAAGATCAGTGTAACTCAGGTCGCTTTCTGTTCTGGGGAAGTTGAAACTGATGTTCCCCACAATAGAGCTATTGTTTGATATATTATAATTTCCTGCCTGAAGATCTATATTGCCCGTGCTTATTTCTACCCTTTTGTTATAATTCTGTTGCTGGGGGATGATATCTGTTTCTCCCTCAACGATATGGAGAACCTGGTCTTTTTCCAGATCTACCGGAATATCGATCTGGTGTTCTTCATCGGTTAAATAATAAAGCTGATTTTCTTTAAGTGAAGCCAGTCCTATCTGGTAGAAAACCGGAACGATGAGTGGTGAATTTTTAAAATTAGAGTTCGCCTGGTTAAGCGCTGCGCTAAATAAATAAACCGAATCTCCTCCTGCTAGAAATGCCCGCCCATCCTGATAGCTGAGAATTGTATTGCTGGAAGACAAGTTATGCGAGCTTAGCACTTTGGGATATTCAAAATTCTCAACTCTGTCTTCAAAAACATTCTCCAGCAAGGGATGATCAAATGAAATTCCTGTGATCAATCTCTCTGCATTCACTTTTTCTGAAAATGCTGAAAATCCGAAACTATTTAATAACCGGGCATAGCCCTGCGCATCTTCAGAAGGGATAATGATCACAGATGCTCCATTCTCCTTGACCTTAGAGAGGTTATTTATCAAAGAGGTGGGGAGTTGCTCGATCTCATTTAAAATGATAAGGTTCGCCGAGTTCAACCGATTAAAATCTATTTGATTTGGATTGAAATTATAAGTTTCGAACTCGGGTTCAGTATAAATTCGATTTAAGAAATCTGTCTCTTTTGCAGAAACGATGATCACCTGGATCTTAGGGTTTTCGTTGATGTTGAAGAAAAGCTGGTTATCGTAGGAAAGTCCGGAATCTTCGATTTCGATACGGCCTTTGTCGATCTTATTATTTTGAAGTCTGAATTCAACCTCAGTGGTTTTTTCCTCAGAAAACTGGACCGTATTTCTTCCCAGTAAAGTTTCGCCATCGTAAACAGAAATGGTCACAGGTTCTTCAGATAAATTATTCGAACTGGCGATGATCTTTAGTAAAATATTTTCGGGACTGGTGTTTTCGATAAAAGCACTGTCCAGGCTGGCGTTGTTTATTTCCCTCGATTCATGTTGTATAAAATGATAATTGAAGTATTTATTATTTAGTTCAGCCGGCAGATCCATCGATCTTTGAAAATCTGAAATAAGGATAAGGTCATTTAATTCATTAGTCTTGCTATTGAAATAATTTTCAGCTTTTAGATTGATCTCTCTAAAACTCATTTGTTTCCCGGTAAGCTCCAGATCCTGTATTTCAGCTTTCAGTTCAGCAGCGCTACGATCAAAATATTCGTCGGTATTCGTAAATAGAGCGAGGTTAGTGCCTTCTAAATTTTCCAGTAATTGATTCTGTGCATTTTTAAAATTATCAGCCTGGTCGTTACCCGCCTGCATACTAAAAGAATTATCCAGGTATATAAGGGTTCTGGATTCCTGTAAAGCCTTGTCGCTTGCAGGAATGTAAGGTTGGGCAAAAGCAAGGATCAAACAGGTGAGTAGTAGTAACCTTGTAATAAGGATCAGGTATTTCTTAAGCCGGGAACTCTTGCGGGTTTCCTGAATCACCTTTTTCAGGAATTTTACATTGGTAAAATCTTCCTTTTGAAATTTTCTTAAGCGGAATAAATGAACGATCAGCGGAATAACAAGTAAAAAAAGGGCATACAGTAATTCCGGCTGTTGAAAATACATATTAAGGAATAAGGTTTCTCAAATATAGAAAATGATAGCCGATTAAGCGTTAAAACCTTTTAATAGAGAATTTAAAATTGCTGCCTTCACCTAATTCAGATTCAATAGAGATAGACCCGCCCATAGATTCTATAAGTTTTCTTACGGTAGCCAGGCCAATTCCGCTGCCCAGGTTTCCTTCCCGATCTGACGAATCGAGGGTGGTGAAAAGTTCAAAGATCTCATTATGTTTTTCCTGCGGAATCCCTTTTCCGTTGTCCTTTACCTCAAAAAAGTAAAATTCCTCATTCTTATCAAAGGCTATATCGACCTTTCTAATATCCTTATCATTGTATTTAAGTGCATTGCTAATCAGGTTCATAAAAACCTGGGTGAGCGCAGCCTTATTTACGTTATGCAGCATAATATCATCTGGGTATGTGATCTTGATATCATCTGAAACCTGGTATAGATCTACAATTCCCTTCAGCATCTTGCGAAGATCAACATTGGTATAATCCTTCTCCATTACATGATCACTGCGGTAAAAGCTTAAGATACCGTCTATATAGTTTCTAAGAGAATAGGAAGATTCAACAAGAAATTTCAGGTATTGCTCAGTGTCTTCATCAAATTTTCCCTCATTTTCATCTTTTAATAACTCGGTAAGAGAAATAATATTTGCTAGAGGTGACTTTAGATCGTGAGAAACGAGGCTGGCAAATTTTTCAAGTTCATGATATTTTTCTTTCAGTTTATTCTGAACCTGGAACAGCTTGATCTTCTGCTTTCGGAATTCAAAAAGATTCAGTGCCTGTTTAGCTAACGCTTTTAAACCTCTTTTTTGTTCCAGGGACAGCTCTTTTTCCTGGGTGTCGAAAACACAGAAAACCGCTATGGCATGTCCTTGCGGATTATGAAGAGGTACGCCGGCATAGAATGAGAACTCACGGTCATAAATATTTTTGGCAGCTTCAAAGACGTCTGGATGCTCGCTTCTTTTTAGAATAAGTATAGAAGAATCGCTGTGGATAGCGCGATCGCAAAAAGAATTTTCTCTATAGATCTCCTCAACATCTGCACCATAGGTAGACTTATTCCAGATACGTGTTTTATCTACGATACTTATTTTGGCTACGGGAGAATTGGAAATAGTGGCCGCAAGAAACGTAAGATTGTCATAATCTTCGTCTGGCCCCGAATTTAATATGTTGTATTCCCTCAATGCGGTTTGCCTAAGCTTTTCATTGAAGGGAACTAATTTATGTTGCATCTCCCCAAATAAAATATTGATTTAAAGTTATTTAAAAAAAAATAACTTTCACTAAAAAATATTTTAATCTATTGAATATAACGCTTTATACTAAAATCGAAACAAGTTCCTTCTCCTTTTTCTGAAGTTACATTTATAAACCCACCAAGGCTACCTACTAATTTCTTCACCGTGGAAAGTCCAATCCCGTGACCCTTTTTTCCCTGGCGGTCACTGTCTGTTGCCGTGGTAAAGAGTTCAAATATTTCTTCGTGCTTACTGGTAGGAATACCAATTCCGTTATCCTTTACACTAAAATTGAAAAATTCACGGTTCTCTGTGCAATCTATATCAATAACAATTTTTTCGTTGCTATTATATTTAAGACTGTTGTTGATCAGGTTCATGAAAATCTGGCCAACAGCCGCGCTATTTCCATATATTTTCAGGTTGTTATCTGGTAGATTGATCTCACAGTTTTCTGCGATGTTCAGCAAGTCGATAATATCTTCCAGAAGGTCATTCAAAAAGAATTCCTGCTCCCTGTTAGCCTCTACATTGCTGGAATAGTAATCTAAAAGTCCGTTGATATAGTCACTAAGAGTAAGCCCGGACTGTTTCAGGTAATTAAGATATTTTATACCTTCTTCATCAAGATTACCAGAGTATTTAGCCTTAAGGATATCTGCCGTAATGATCATATTGGCAAGTGGCATCTTTAGATCATGGGAAACGGTGCTGGCAAACTCCCTTAGTATACGGTTGTTCTCATCAAGGTCATCCTTTAGTTTTTCAAGTTCCTTGTTCTTTCTGCGGTAGTTGAAGAGTACCTCAACCTGCTTAGCCAAGGCTTTTAAAGCCGTTTTTTGTGCATCGCTCAAATGATGCTCTTTAGAATCTAATACGCACAAGGTACCTAAAGGCAATCCTTCTTCATCTAAAATTGGGGCACCGGCATAAAACCTTATCGCACCTTCTTTAGCTATGGAAAGGGGGTTGTCCTTAAATCGTTCGTCTTTTAATGTATTAGGCACCTCAAACAACTTCTGAGGTTCCAGAATAGCATGGCCACAGAAAGAGATCTCCCTTTCAGATTTTTCTATAGAAGTACCAACCTTAGATTTAAACCAATTGATCTCTTTATCCAAAATGGTGATAAGGGCTATTGGTGTTTCACATATAGCACTGGCAAGCTTGGTAATGCTGTCGTAAGTTTCTTCGGGTAATGAGCCAATGATATCAAGATCTTTAATTGAATCGAGCCTTTTTTCCTCATTGGCAGGAATAACGGGACTTATCATTAATAAGATATCAGATTTTTAATTTGTTAAAGAAAACTAAAAAAAACGAGACTACCAAGGTCTAAAACTGCCCTTTTTCAAAGACTCCAAGGCCAAAGAGAGCAAAGTCATATTTAACGGGATCCAGCCTGTCCATTTTTCTTAAATTATGATCTAATTCTGCCAGGGCTTTAGCATCGTTCATCTTTCTTTTTAAAAGTTTTAGTTTCCTGGCAACGTTTCCAGAATGCACATCGAGGGGACAGGAAAGTTGGGCAGGGGAGATGTCTTTCCAGATCCCGAAATCTACACCAGTGTCATTACTTCTAACCATCCACCTTAAAAACATATTGATGCGTTTCGCCGCAGAATTTTTCAGGGGATCACTTACGTGCTTTTCGGTTCTCCTTTGATGTTCTAATTCAAAAAAAATAGTTTTGAATTGATGTATCGCCGGTTGCAGGCTGTCCCTCGTTGCATTTTCAGAAAAAATAGACTCCAGGCCTCTATAATTGGTGTAGATGTTCTGTAAGGCTTTAACAAAGTAAGATAGGTCGTCAGAATTAAAAGTACGGTGTACGAAACCTTCGAATGTCTCCAGGTCGTTTTCCTGGTGGTTCATCACGAACTCATAAGGACTCATGTCCATAAGGTTCATTAATTTATGAGAATTGTTGAGGATACTTTTCCGGTTACCCCAGGCGATAGTCGCAGTTAAAAAACCTGCGATCTCAATATCTTCTTTTTTGCTGAACAGATGCGGGATCTGTATTGGATCTGAATCTATAAATTCAGGCGTGTTATATTGATCTACTTTATAATCGAGAAAGGCTTTGAGTTCAGTTTTATTCAAGAATAGAAAGGGTTTTCTAATTAAACTATTTCACCATCTACCATGGTAAGTTTTCTATCTGCCATATCTGCCAGTTCCTCATTATGAGTTACAATAACGAAGGTTTGTTCAAATTCATCTCTTAGCCTGAAAAAGAGTTTATGAAGGTTTTCCGCAGATTCACTATCCAGGTTTCCTGAAGGTTCATCGGCAAAGATCACCGCAGGATTATTGATAAGACTTCTGGCAACGGCGATCCTTTGCTGTTCACCACCACTTAATTCCCCGGGTTTATGGGAAGCCCTGTTCTTAAGGCCGAGAAAGCTTAATAATTCCATCGCTCTTTTTTCGGCATCTTTCCTTGGCGTCTTGTGGATAAAGGCAGGGATACAGATATTTTCCAGGGCCGTAAATTCCGGAAGCAACTGGTGGAACTGAAAAATAAATCCAATATGCTTATTTCTGAATTTAGAAAGTTCACGGGATTTAAGTCCGTAGATATTTGTACCGTTAATTTCTAATTGAGAATTTTTCTTCTTTGTGGGACTATCCAGGGTACCCAGGATCTGCAATAAAGTAGTCTTTCCGGCTCCGGAAGCACCCACTATAGAAACGATCTCGCTCTTTTTGATATGAAGATCTACAGATTTCAGCACATGCAGGTCTCCGTAGTATTTATGAATATTCTTGGCAATTATCATTTAGGAAAAATAAGTGCTCCGAAAATAGCCAAATTAGACAGATTCCCCAAGCTTAGCCCTGGAATAAGTTCTTTATGTTATTATAATCTATGAAATAGACTATACGAAGGCTTAAATTATGTCTCGCCGGTCTCGCAAAGAGATTATCGAGGCTTTCGTCGAATCCCAGAGAACTTAGTTTATCTTCGTTAAAGATGGAATTACGGTAAAGCAGTACTGCTTCACTTCCCGGCGCGAATTGCCAGCGATAACTGAGATCGAGGTTCCAGATATTGAAGTTGGTATTGGGATTGTTTTCTTCATTTACCTCGTAATCGAATTCGTTCAGCTCACCTTTATTTCCAAGTTGAGTATATCCATTATCCGCGAAACTCGCTGTAGACCAGAAATTTCTAAAACTAAGGTTAAGCCCCTGTTTTGTATTGAAATTATAATTTCCGTTAATAGAGTTTTCTATGCTTTTTTGATCTCTTTCACCAAAAATGATATCTCTTTCAACTTGAGTTACATAACTGGACCGGTCATTCTGATAGGCATACTGAAATTCATAGATCATGTTGAATTTATCACTGAATCTAAACCGGGGCTCAACATTTATCCTGAAATAATTCTGGGAGGATTTGAAGTATTCTTCGTAATTCACGCGCACATCATAGGCGAATTGCTTTCGATAGTCTGAAGAAACAAAGAAATTCATATCGCTGAAGGGCTTATAGGTAACATAAGTATTTTTAGCTCTTGGTTCGAAAAAATCACGGAATTCAGAATTGACACCTAAAGCTCCACCAAAGGCAAACCTTTTTCTGGTCACGGCAAAGAAGTCTCCACCAAATCCGGTATTCACCGTGATATCTGGTCTGTATCTACGCAGATGCTGCCCATAGATACCGATCTTATAAAAATTGTAATTTCCCTGTGGTTCGAAGATCTGGTACGAAGTGCCCCAGGAAAAATTGTTGTAATTATTGGTGAAGTTTATTCCCAGGTCGTTGATATCATAGGTCTCATTTGCAAAATCATGACCAAAGCGATACCTGAATTTTCCCTTCGTTCTTTCAAATGAAAAATTGGAAGCAAAACCAGTTTTCATCTGTCCGGGTAGATTGACATTACTCATTTTAGCTTCCCCGGAAAAATTGAAAGTATTGGATCTGGTATAAACATCGAATAATAATCCCGAAACATTCCCATCCCTGAAATTTCCATTCCTGGTTACGTTAGTATTGATCAGAGTTATAGAACTATTCTTATTAAAGCGCTGATCCAGCACCAGAATATTGTAATTGGCCACAGCCTCTGTTGTCTTTTTCCTGGTTTCACCGGTAATAGAATCGCGGTAAACGGCTTCGGCCTTATCGGTGATCGCATTAAAAAATCCAATTCCCAGGCCTCTTTCTGTTCTTCCGGAAATCTTAAGAGCATTCAACAGGTCTGCCTTGTCCGGGTTCTCTACGATCTCTTCATTTTCTAACAGGTCTGTTTGAGCGTCATTAAAGCCTACCGGGGTGCTGCCAACCCTTCGGGAATAGAATAGATTTCCTTTATTAAAGAGTTCTGTACCCTCGGTAAAAAATGCCCGGTTCTCTCCAAATATCTGTTCAAAGGGTCCCAGATTTAATTCTACTTCATCGTAGGCTGTTTGTCCAAAATCTGGGACGAGGGTCATATCCAGAGTAAAGGAATCGTTGATGCCATATTTAAGGTCCAGCCCTGCATTCAAATTGAAATCTGAATTAGAATCAAATTGATCTACAGCTACAGAAGTATATGGATAAAGGCTAAGCCTTACCGGTGGATCTATATTCTTAATACCTTTCAGTAAGCCCGTATATTGAGAAGCCTCCCCCAGGGATTTGTTTATATAGTTCCAAACATAGGTAGAGTTTAAATGCGTGATCCTTCTGGAGAACTGGATTCCCCATTCCTGTTCAGGCTTCTCGGGAAACCTCAAGGCAGAATAAGGGATCTTCATCTCAATATACCAGCCCTGCTCGTCCTGAGAGACCGCAGATTCCCATACCACGTTATAACCATAGTCCTCATTATTCCCGGTTAATCTTGCATCTGCCTGGGTACCGGCAGAGGTAACTATAAAGCGGGTCTGGTTTTCCCCGTCGTCATAAGTATTAAGATCTAACTGGAAAAACTCAGATTGATTAAGATTATCTCTTTGGGTAAGTTGTCTCATGACTTTTTCCGGCTCGTCTTCCAGCAGGGTAGCAGCGATATAGATCGCGGTATTGTCAAATAATATTTTAACCCTGGTATCATGAGAAGCAGGAATAGGATCCCCATCGCCGGGCTCCAGCATTACGAAATTCTCTGCAGACTCCGCCTCATCCCAGATATCTTCATTTAAAAGTCCATCTATTTTTGGAGCAGAAGTGATTTTTTTGGTATGATATATCTTCCGATTTTGAGGAATGTTCTGAGAGAATAATGAGAAACTGATCAGGAAAAGAAGAAAAGGTAAAACTCTGTTTAGGGGCATTGATTCAGATTATTTCTTAAAACCGCGTAAATGTATTACTGATATTAGGACTGAACAAAATTATTCTATAAAATCAAGTTAAACAGAATCTATTTTGTTTACTTAAAGGTTAGATTTGTTAAACAAAAATATATATTTGTATTTATGGAAGATAAAAAGTTGAAAAAAGCAACTTTAGCAGGAGGATGTTTTTGGTGTACTGAAGCTGTTTTTCAAAGATTAGAAGGAGTAGAGAAGGTAGTTTCCGGATTTACCGGCGGATCCATTAAAAACCCGGCCTATAGAGAAATAATTACCGGCAGGACCGGTCATGCCGAGGCAATAGAAATTGAATTTGATCCCAGTATTATAAAATTTGAGGAGTTGTTGCTGGTATTCTTTGCTACCCATGATCCAACGACTTTGAACAGACAGCAAAATGATGTGGGAACCCAATATAGAAGCGGAATATTCTATCATGATGAACATCAAAGAAAGACCGCAGAAGAAATTATACAGCTACTTGAAAAAGAAAAATCATTTGATGATCCTATAGTAACGGAGGTTACCGAGGCAGGCCCTTTTTATGTCGCTGAGCAGGAACACCAGGATTTTTACAATCAGCATAGGCAACAACCATATTGCCAATTTATTATAGATCCTAAGATCACTAAATTAAAGAAATTATTTTCTGATAAACTGAAACACAAGAACTAAAATGTCATATAAATTTATTGAGGAATACGATAAGGAGCTTACCCAAGGTCTTAAAGCTAATTTCAAGGAGATTATTGCGGGAGTTGGTGAAGATCCAGATAGGGAAGGAGTTTTAAACACTCCTGAAAGAGCCGCAAAAGCGATGCAGTTTTTAACCCAGGGCTATTCCATGGATGCTGAGGAGATCCTTAAAAAGGCAGTTTTTGAAGAAACTTATGACGAAATGGTCGTAGTAAAGGACATCGAATTATATTCTCTTTGCGAACACCATATGCTGCCATTTTTCGGAAAAGCGCATATTGCTTATATCCCTAACGGTAAGATCGTAGGGCTTAGTAAACTACCCAGGGTGGTAGACGTATTCGCACGCAGGTTGCAGGTTCAGGAAAGACTTACCAACGATATCCTGGAATGCTTAAATAAAACCTTAAAGCCAAGAGGAGTGGCTGTAGTTATTGAAGCGGTGCATTTGTGTATGATGATGCGAGGAGTTCAGAAGCAAAATTCGGCGACCACGACTTCTGGTTTTCGTGGCCAGTTTAAGGAAATAGAAACCAGGAATGAATTCTTGAAACTTATCAGCTCAGACCTGCGTTAGCCTGTTTGGCACCTTATTTGATTTAATTAAGAAAAATCAAAGCGATGAACATATTCAGAAATAAAACTTTTATAAAAGGTCTTGCCTACGATCTGGCAGGTATGGCCACAGTTGCAATTCCTGTTATAGGACCGTTCCTGGATCTTATCTGGGCGCCTTATGCAGCAAAGAAAATGAGTGAAATGTATCCCGGTAGAAAGGGGAAGATAGCCTCTGTGCTGGTTTTCCTTGAAGAGATCCTTCCAGGAACCGATATTATTCCAACTTTCACGCTCATGTATCTTTATACCTATGTATGGAAGAAAGAGCCATTAAGGCCTAGAGTTATTAAAGTAGAAAGTTATTAATGTTTGCTTAATTAGTTAATGGAATAAAGGCTGTCATGAGAATGACAGCCTTTATTTTTTTAGATTTTTATAGAAGCAGAGAGCATTATATTCCTGCCTATATTCTGTAAATTATCAGGTTTTAACCTGGATAAATGAGAAATATATGATCTGTCAAACAGGTTATTTCCAGTAAGACTAAGGTCTACTTGAAAATTATTCAGATCGATACTAGTTCCCAATCCTGCTCCAAATAATGCATATCCCGGAGTATCTGTTTCAAACTCACCAGAGTTGTTCTGATCGAAAACATTCTTCAGCCTTATAAAAGCATATTTATCTGAAAATACTTTTCCTTCTTCAAATTCAACTCTAAAAGTGTTGGTCAATGAATTTGCTGGGATTAGCGGAAGGTAATTGCCATTGTTCAGTTTACCAGTTACAGTTTCAAAACTGCTTTCCAGGTGCAGCCAGTCCAGCGGGTGTGGGTGTATATGGAAACCAACTTCACCACCAAATAAATTCGCGTTATCCTGAACATATTCAAATACAGGATCATCCTCTATGGTTTCACCGGTAGGATTTATATAAATATAATCGTTTACCGAGTTAGAGAAGGCATTTACATAGGCTTCAAAATGTTTATTTCTCCACTCAAAAGCAAGATCTACCTGGAAATTCTGCTCATTATTCAGGTCTGGATTTCCTATTTCATACCTGTTCGCACCATGATGCGCCCCGTTAGAAGTTAGCTCAGATAAATTGGGAGCACGAAAACCACTGGCAAGATTAAGCCTGGCAATGAATTTCTGATCTATTTGATATTTCGCTCCAATTGCACCATTGATGCTATTAAAATTACGATCTACCGCATCTATTACATCACCATCTTCAGCTGTATAAGCTTCGCTTTCCAGGTTTCTGGTATCGAATCTAAGCCCACCCTGAAAATCCCATTTTTCAAGATGATAGTGAGTAGTGGCATATATTCCAAAATCTACTGTGGTAGCATCAGGGATCAATAGTTCCTCCCCAAAGTTTTCATTGGTCTGGTACATTCCCTGAACTCCGGCAATAGTTTCGAAATTACCTATTTTCGGCAGGTTATACTTAAAGTTATAGTTTAAGGTCTCCAGGTGCATCTCCAAGGCCGGTTCTCCCTCTTCGTGTTCCTCATGCTCTTCCTCATGTTCCTCTTCTTCATGTTCTTCCCCACCTTCATGCTCTTCGTGATGCTCTTCAAATTCTTTTCTATTGTTGAACTGATAGCCAACTTTAAAGTCTATACTGGAATTCTTGAAGTAAAACCTGTTATCAAGGCTAAGTACATGATTGTCTATTTCCTGGTATGGTAGAAGCGGATCTTTATCTGTTGACTGAACTCCTAATTCTTCCGGAATCCCAATTTCGCTGCGATTAAAATTATAGCGCAGATCTCCCTTGTATTTGTTATCCTGGAAACCAATCCCAGCCTTAAAGTCTTTTTCATTGAAACGAGTATTGGTCACGCGATAATCATCACCAGTCTCATAATCACTATGGGCAGCATAACTACCGCGGGCAAGGAACTTTAATGTTTCTCCGGAAGTTTTTGCCATTCCACTGAACTGATATCCATTGGTATTACTGAAATAGTCACTTTCAATTTCAGCATTGGTGGTATTTTCAAAGGCATAACTTTCTGGGTTGAGATAAAGTACACCACCTATAGCATCACTACCATAAAGCAAGGATGCCGGCCCTTTAATGACCTCTACGCTTCCAATTCCTTTTGAACTGATTCCCAGTCCATGTTCATCACCATATTGTTGGTTTTCCAGGCGTACTCCCTGAGTATATACTAACACCCTGTTGGAACTTAAACCTCTAATTACCGGTTTTCCGATCCCGATTCCGGTAGTAAGACTTTCAACCCCGGCGATTTGAGTGATTCCATCTGAAAGGTTTATCGCTCCTTTTTTATTTAATTCGGAAATGCTTTTTCGATCAACCTTCATTACATTTTCACTTTGTAACTGGTGAAAAGGTGTGGAAACGATGACTTCTTCCATTTCTATTGCTGAAGGTTGCAGGCTGAATTGAATGTTTCCCGCAGGAAGCGTGATCTCCTGGTTCAAGGTAGCGTAGCCGATAGAGGAAATAACGATCTTATAATTTCCTTCTGGTAGATTGCTAATGCTGAATTTACCATCAACATCGGTCATACTTCCTTTTTCCAGTTTTGGAAAATAGACATTTGCACTAAAAATAGGTTCGCCGGTTTCAGCGTCGGTAATAGTCCCTGTTATTTGATCCTGACTATATATAAACGTATTCACTGCAAGAAGCAGTGTAATTAACAATGTATTTCGCATTATTATTTTTTAAATGATTTGGTATTTTTTTGCTCTTCTAAAAGGTAATTAAGCAAAATATGGAGGTCCTCTTAGATCAAAATGTAGAGGCTCATAATCATTTAAAAATGAGTAGTAATCGAATTTTTCCTTTACTTCAGTTACTTCTGAAACTAGGGAATAATCTGTGAATATAAAGGTGTAGACAGATTTTTTATTGAACTTATGCAGATCACAATCTATAGATTTTAGGTGATAGTGGTGTTCTGCATAATTATCACATAGTTTATGGCTATGTTCAGAGAAAATATGTGAAAAACTAACGATACCCGGAAGCAGTATCAAAACTGCCGAGCAAATAAAGAATATGTTTTTCAGGATCTTCAAATCTTATATTTTGAAAACTTTAGATAATCCCATTCTGGAAAGCATTTTCTTTTCGAATGCCCAGAAAAATTGAAACTGACCGAAGATCCACCCAAAGCAGACCAACAATACCTGGTAAATTGGAAATATTAGAACGATTCTTAAGAACCAGTAAACTGCCCAGTGACTCGTTTCAGCATCTATTCCTAAAAGGCTTACCACAGGACTCGCAAGTTTTGCTGCCGTAGATCCGGTGATAGCAAATACAAGAAAAATGATACATAATTGCCAATTAGAATCTATTCCCCAGCGGTCTTTCAATTTCTTCATGCTGCAAATATAAGGATTTGACTAAAGAATCAAATTCTTGTGGGTACACTAAATCGCTGATTGTAATGTCTACTGAAGTATACAAAGTAATTATATAATAAATAATTCACCTCGTAGCCATAATCTATACTGGGATCATAATTTATTTCATTCAGGTAAAGATCTGGATTAAAGATCTGTGGCTGCCTTACTCTTTGGTTATATTCTGTAACAAGGAACTGATTTTTGTTTTCTAGGAAAGGCAGGGAGTAATAACCTCTAGGCCTTGCGTAGGAATTTATGAAAAGATTGAATCCGGGTTCAATTATAATGATCTCGTATTCCAGGCTATCGTTCGCGATCCTTACCGTATCATTTTTAGAATTCGCGATCTTGTCTGAAGGGAAATTTCTGCCACCACTGGAACCGCAACTGTAAACGAACAGAGCGAGCAGCGCTATATAAATAATATTTTTCATCTTTAATTTTAGCAGGTTAAGTTCAAAAATTATACCTATTATTTTCCTCCGGTGAATCCGCCAAGGATGCTACCATCAGATTTATCTGGTTTACCACCGCCAAGGATCATCCCTCCAATGTCATCAATGATACTACCATCCCCATCTCGATCCAGGATGGTTTCCAGGAATGAGGTGTCGTGTTTGGAATTACTGCCCAATACCGAACCAAGAAGATCGGTTAGACCATCTTCGCTAACGCTGTCTTTCCTTTTCTGGCTTCCTAAAATGCTTAAAATCAATGGAGCAGCCATTTTAATGATAGCGCTAAGCTTATCTTTATCCATGTTGAGGGCAGAGCCAAGATTTGAGGATATATTATCCTGTTTTTCGCCCAGGATATGGTTTACGATCTTATCGCCTTCGGTGTGAAGATAATCCGGGTCGAGTTCCTGTAATTGCTCAAGAAGAGAACCATCGTGTTTATCACTGTTCAAGGCGGCATTTAGATTCGCGGCCCCTTCCTTTGATCTTGCGTTATTTTTCATTGCTCCGAGGAGCAGGGGAAGCGCCATGCCCAAAGCTGAAGTTACTTTTTCTTTTTCTTCTGAAGTTTTTTTACTTGCACCATTGATTAGTGCCTCTCCCGCAGGTGTATTTAATATATCCAGGATAGATGCCATAATTATTGTTTTTAAGATGTAAATCCTTAGAATTTACAAAAAAACCAGATGAATTTAGCTATCCTGAGCGGCACTTTTTTTCTTCTTTAAGATATCTATGATCTGTTCGGCAAGTTCCACTCCAATGCGTTCCTGGGCTTCATTCGTAGCCGCACCAATATGAGGACTTAAAGAAATGCTTTCGTTCATTAAAAGCTTGATCGCTGGGGTTGGTTCATTCTCGTAAGTATCCAAGGCTGCAAATGCTACTTTTCCAGATTCTATGGCTGCAAGTAAAGCTTCTTCATCTAAAACACCTCCACGGGCGGTGTTTATAATACCAACACCTTCTTTCATTTGTTCAAACTCCTTAGTTCCAATAATCGGCTTAGCCTGGGCTGGAACATGCAGGGTTATAAAATCTGAATCCTTGATAAGCATTTCTACAGGTTCAGTTTTAATAGGAATTTTAATAGTTTGATCATTATAGAATTCAAGAGTGATTTCAGCTTCTCCAACATGTTGATCGCTGGCGATCACTTTCATTCCAATACCTAAGGCTATTTTAGCCACTTCGCGACCAATTCTTCCGAAGCCTATGATACCAAGGGTTTTTCCTCTAAGTTCCATTCCCCCGGCATAGGATTTCTTGAGTTCCTTAAATCTGGAATCTCCTTCTAATGGCATATTTCGGTTAGAATCATGTAGATGTCTTACTCCGCCAAACAAGTGAGCGAAAACAAGCTCGGCTACCGAACTTGAAGAAGCAGCAGGAGTATTGATCACAGCAATTCCTTTGCTACGTGCATACTTAACTTCAATATTATCCATCCCAACACCACCACGGCCAATAACCTTTAGATGAATGCAGTTATCGATGATATCCTTGCCAACCTTGGTTGCGCTCCTAACCAGAAGTACACTAATACCGTTCTTATTCAGGAAATCTTTAAGCTGCTCCTGGGCAACTTTTTTGATAATTACCTCAAACCCGGCTTTTCGTAAAGTTTCTGCTCCGCTTTCGGAGATACCATCATTTGCTAATACTTTCATTTTCTAAATGATTCTATAAAATTTATTTAGACTTTGTTTTCCAGTTCTTTCATTAGATCTACAACTACCTGCACACTCTCAAGGCTAAGCGCATTATACATAGAAGCACGATAACCTCCAACGCTTCTGTGACCATTCAATCCATTTACACCAGCTTCTTTCCACATTTTATCGAATGTTTCCTTGTGAGATTCATCCACGAGGTTAAAAGTAGCGTTCATAGCAGATCTATCTTCCTTGGCCGCAAATCCTGTGAATAGCGGATTCCGATCAATTTCGTTATAGATAAGTTCAGCTTTTTTGTTGTTGTGCTCCTCCATGGCTTTGATTCCTCCTTTTGCCTTGATCCATCTCAAAGTAAGTAAAGAGACATAAACAGCATAAACTGCTGGGGTGTTGAACATACTGTCTTTGCCTATATGCACAGAGTAGTCCATCATAGAAGGGATCTCCCTGGAGGCTTTACCAAGAATTTCTTCTTTTACCACGACAAGAGTTGTTCCCGCAGGCCCCATATTTTTTTGGGCTCCGGCGTAAATAAGATCAAATTTGGAAAAATCGATTTCTCTTGAAAAAATATCACTACTCATATCACAAACCATAGGGATGTTCGTAGCCGGGAATTCTTTCATTTGAGTCCCGAAGATGGTATTATTACTGGTACAGTGAAAATAATCGGCATCACTTGGGATAGCGTAGGACTTCGGTATATAATTAAAGTTCTTATCCTTGGAGGAAGCAACTTCATCCACATTTCCGAATAATTTGGCTTCTTTGATCGCTTTAGAAGACCAGGTACCGGTATTTAGATAAGCCGCTTTTTTCTCTAGCAAGTTATATGCCGTCATTAAAAACTGCATGCTGGCACCGCCTTGTAGAAAAAGGGCTTTATATCCTTTGTCTTTTAAGCCCAGTAATTCAAGGGCTAAAGAACGGGCTTCTTCCATCACCGATACAAAATCTGCACTTCTGTGAGAGATTTCTAAAATGGATAAACCTGAATTATTAAAATCCAATATAGCCTGAGAGGCCTCCTTAAATACCTCTTGAGGTAAAATACAGGGACCTGCGCTAAAGTTGTGCTTTTTCATAAAAATTATAGTTGGTTAAAGCAAAGATGCCAAAATTCTCAGGCAATTGCTGTTATGAAAATTATAAGATTAAATTTTAGAAAGGAATTCAATAGTGTCTACATTATCCGCATAATCCCATAGTTCTGGTTTCTGGGTCTGGCCAAAAGTTACCTCGTTCTTATTTGAATCTTTTTTCACGATACACTGGATATTATCTGAATTCTTTTCCAGTACTTCTTCCAGTTCCTTTGGATTAGAATATGTTTCATAGAACAAGGAGGCGATAGGGGATCCAAAACTCTCATCTTCCTTCAAGATCAGGAAACCATTATCCAGTAATTTGAATTCGCTCATTAAATAAACCGCCTTGTTATAATCGTAATTATTGGCATATTTATTTTGATTTATCAAGGGATTCCATTCGTAAATAGCCTTAAAGAAACTATCGAAGTCATAATTCTCGGGAACATATAGTTTCGAAACATTTCTACAGCCCAGGCCGTAATACCTGAAAATATCCTCACCAAGCTTTTGCAGGTCTTCTTTTGTCTCTTCTCCGGTAAGAATCGCGACCGAGTTTCGGTTCTTTCTTATAATACTTGGCTTGCCTTTAAAATAATATTCAAAGTATCTGGCAGTATTATTACTACCGGTAGCGATCACCGCATCAAAATCTTCCAGCCTGTCCTTGGTGAACCTGATGCGCTCCTCGTAGCGTTTATCCAGGTGCATTAAGTAAGCGGCAATTACAGGAAGTAGTTGCTGGTCACTGGTAGATTGTTTTACCAAAACCTTGTGGCCGGAAACCAACACAGAGATAAAATCATGGAATCCAACCAGGGGAATATTTCCCGCCATAACGATACCTACGGTTTTTCCGCCGCTTTCTGAAAGATTATAGCTGTCCAGCCAGAGTTTGAGATTTCTTGGGGTTAATGCATTACTCCACTGTTGCAGGGAGAAGATGATATTTTCACGATTGAACCAGCCATTATAATGAATGGCAGAATCTATCTTTTCTTCCATTTCAGCAAAGAACTTATCATTCCCGGGGATATCCTTGTTTTTTACCGATTCTGTTAGCTGAAACTGCTGAAGAAATTTACCTAAAGTTATAAGATGTGATTTATGGTCGTCGATTGTCATCGTCTAATTTGGTTATGAATGTGCCCTATGTTAAATTTGTGCAGCGAAATTAAAGTTTCCGCAGCTTAAAACCATAAAATTTCCTAAAAGCTACCGGTCTTTTTTCGTTGTGTTTTTAAATTTACAAATAAAAGAAGAGCTATGGCAATTATTATAACCGATGAATGCATAAACTGCGGGGCCTGTGAGCCAGAATGCCCGAATACCGCAATTTATGAAGGAGCAGATGACTGGAGATATGCCGATGGTACCGATCTTGAAGGTAATGTAGTATTACCAAACGGGAAAGAAGCCGACGCAAATGAAGCGCAGGAACCTGTAAGTGATGAGATCTATTATATTGTTCCAGATAAATGTACCGAGTGTCAAGGTTTTCACGAAGAACCTCAGTGCGCCGCTGTTTGCCCTGTAGATTGCTGTGTTCCAGATGAAGATCATGTGGAAACAGAAGAAGAATTATTGGCCAAACAACGCTTTATGCACCATGACGCATAATTAAAATTTATAAATAAGATTGAAGAAAGATCCCGTTCAGAAATGAGCGGGATTTTTTTATGAAACACTAAATTTTAATTCGTTTCTGTAGGTGGAGGGTGATTTCCCTGTGAAAGCCTTAAACTGCTTATTAAAGTGACTAAAGTTGTTGAAACCACTTTCAAAACAAACATCGGTAATACTTATCTGTTTTTCATGTAAAAGTTTAGCGGCATGCGCCAGCCTGTATTCATTCACAAACCTGGTAAAGGTCTTGCCAGTGATCTTTTTGAAATACCTGCAAAAGGCAGGATTGGTCATGCTTACTTTTTCACTGATCTCATCCAGGCTTATAGGCCGGATAAATTCTTCTTTTACGAAGTTGAAAATGATATTTATCCTGTCATTATCCTGTAGTGATGTTTCCAGTATAAAACCACCAGCGTTAAGAATGGTATAGTTCTCAGCTTTTTCCAGCCTTTTTAATATTTCCAGTAAACCCAGCAACCTGGAGAATGGATCCATGTCTTTTAGTTTTTCTATTCTGGCACCAATACTTCGCTTGGTTTCCCCGTGAAAAACAATTCCCTTTTTAGCGCGTTCCAGTAAATTTCTTATTCCGACCATTTCTGAAGCATCAAAAAACTTCTCTCCTAGAAAATCCTCCTTGAACTGAAGTACAGATTCACGCTCATGGCCGGTAAGACTATCTGTAAAAGAACAATGGGGCAGAAGAGAGCCTATAAGAATAAGATCTCCGTTGCGATAATAGGATATATGACTGCCAATTTGCCTTTTCCCGCAGCCTTTATTAACATAGACGAGTTCTATCTCTGGATGATAATGCCAGAAAGTAGGTTTCCGGAGATCTGGATCACTGTAATAAGTTCTATAGGAGAAGGAACTTCCAAATCCCGGTTCTATCTTTTCCAGCGTTGGCTTGTTTCCTGTTCCCATCTGCATCTTTTTCTTATAAATTTAATCTGCAATTATTGGTGAAGACATTACAAAATTACCTCTTTTATGTTCTTAATTAACCGAAAACGTTTTCATTGTAATTCTGAATGGTAATATAAGACATAAACTGGTTTATTCTTGACTATTCTCTGCTGTTCTTTATAGCTAGTTTTAGATTAATATTAATCGCAGTTCTAACTTAAAACTTAAGATTATGAAAACAGCATTCAGAAAATTAATCGTAGCATTGGTATTTGTCGCAAGCTTTGCGGCAAATGCATCAGACGGATTGGATCTAAAGGTCAATGAAAAGCAAAACCTGATCGTGGAAGTGAAGGGAATAGAGCAAGGTGCAATATTAAGCATCCTTGGAGAAAATGAAGAGATCGTTTTTAAAGACAGGCTTTCCAATGACGATTCTTACTCCAAGATTTTTGACTTTAATAGCCTGGAAGATGGGAGATATACCCTTGTTCTTGATAAGGAATTCAGTATTTCGACTTCAATTATATCGAAAAACGGAGAAATTTTAAGCATAGATAAGAATGCTTATAGGTTTGATTTCAAGCCTTTATACAGGATTTCCGGGGATATTGTGTCTATTTGCCTTGCAAATCCTGAAGAAAATAAGGTAGAAATAGAAATTTTTGATAAATTTGGCGTGCCCGTTGGAAAATTGAAGACTAAAGATCTGGTGGTCAAAAGAAAACTGGATTTCTCAAATGTACCTGCAGGCAGTTATATTGTGAAAATTAAGACTAAAACCAACACTTTCTCGAAATCGGTAAATGTTGGATAATTGAATTTTGGCTAATTCAAATTTAAAAGCCCCACGCTTTAGCATGGGGCTTTTTAGTTTTCTATTTTAAAGGTTACCGGTGATCAATCATTTTTACGATTAATCTTGTCTATAGCGTTCTGGATAGATTTGTCCGGTTCAATAATATTATTGCTTCCCCAGAATTCAGAATCTGCGAATCCGGAAACATCATCTACCATTACGATATTAGGATTGATAAGATCTACTGTTTTCTTCCAGTCATCACTTACATATTCCTCATAATCTGTCACTACCATTTCGCTATCGATCTTATATTTTGAATTAAAGATCTTTCTTTTCCAGTTCACAACATATTCCATTTGTGCCTTACCGTAAGCATAGTGCCACTTACCATCGTCCTGAGCGTAATCTACCTGGTAATTCAACTCGGTAGGATAAACTTTGGAACCATTCGGTTTTTTCTTCACGAACATGGCTTCGGCAGCATCTCTGTTATCAACATTCAGGCTATACTCAGCTTTTACAAGGGTAGAGGTTTCAGCATCAATGAAAAGTTTTCCATAATACCATGGGTCTGATTCATCGATTTCTTTAAACTCTACAACATAAGTGTAGCGGTCATTGATCTTAGCAGGATCATCGAATTTAAATTCATAGCTTTCTACCATTCCAGGTCTTAGTACGTATTCGGTATATTTCATCATATCCAGATACAGAGTATTATAAGGACCTCCGCGAAGTTTTAGAGCCAGCGTATCTAATTTATTATAGTCTGTACTCTTACGAGCCTTATAAAGGGAGACCATGTCTCGTTTGTAAGAGTTGTAAGGGTTTTTAAAGATCTTCACTACTGCTTCAGAAAGGCTTACGTTACTCCATCCTTTCTTGATGGTTTCACGATAGAATCCCGTCATAAGACTTTGGTCTGTGAGGTAATTCTCATCTTTTTTGGATAGCATTTCCTTTACCAGCAATTCCGGGTTCGTAGCTTTGTATAGGCTAACCTCAGAAAGTTCTTCAACTGTTTCATCAAGTTCTATTCTGGTATTTGCACTCTGGAAATATGAAAGAGGAAGAGTTTTACTTTGAAAACCTAGAACAGATATGGTCACTGTTGCCTCTGTAAGATCTTCAGGTACTTTTAAGGAGAATTCTCCATCTGAGTTCGTAATAGTAGAAATGTTACTATTATTAAGGGCAAGATAGGCGGAGGATATCGGCCTACCGTTTCGGGCATTAACTACCTCTCCTTTATATTCAACATATTTAATGTCTGAAGGCTGAAAAGCGAAGCTTTGCATAGAGACAAATAAAAAGCTGAAAAGTAAAATCACGAGGTGAGCTTTACCATTTAAGATTGCTTCAAATTTTTTCATTACAAATTTTAATTAAGTTTGAATAAACTTATACAATATACTGAATTTTTGAGCGAATTTGATGTGAATTGACCAATATTTGAAGTAAACAAATATTAAAATTACAGTCAATCACCCTATAAAATGAGAATTCCATAATTTGGTGAATAAAATTTACGTTTTGAAGGATAATTTTTCCAGCAGATCTAAAGAGTACAGTAAGTACAGGCCTACTTATCCTGCTGAGGTTTATGAATTTTTAAAGCTTCATCTGCATGCGCGGCAAACCGCCTGGGATTGTGGAACAGGTAATGGTCAGGTTGCGGTGGAACTTTCAGAATTTTTCACCAGGGTGGAGGCTACAGATATCAGTGAGAACCAGATAAAAAACGCTCCTAAAAAAGAAAACATTAGATATTCCATACAACCTGCGGAAAAGACAAATTTCAGCGATAATCAATTTGATCTAATTATTAGTGCTCAGGCAGTGCATTGGTTTGATTTTAAGAAGTTCTACCAGGAGGTTGAGAGATGTTTAAAACTAGATGGACATATAGTTATAATGGGATATGGGCTTTTTCGGTCTAACCCGGAAACCAATCTGGTAATTGCCGATTTTTACAGGAATATTATTGGACCATACTGGGATGAGGAAAGAAAATACCTGGACGATGATTATCAAAGTATACCCTTTCCCTTCATAGAAATCTCTGCTCCTCAATTTGTGCAGACTTATCACTGGAAAATTGAGCATTTACTGGGGTATTTACGTACCTGGTCTGCGGTGAAACATTATGAGAACAAAAAGGGGCAGGATCCTGTTTCGATCATCGAGCCGGCCCTGCGCAGGGCCTTTGGGAAAAAGAATGAAGTAATTTTTCCTATACTTTTCAGAATGGGGAAAATGGGAAGTTCTGCTTAAAAATTCTACAACTTTCAAACCTATGGTATTCAAATAGCTGCGGATATCTATTTTAATTTTGATGGCATGAAATATGCTCGACTATGGAGCGTTAATCAAGTTGATCAAAATTGAAATTAATTATGAAGAAAATAATCTTCGTCCTTTTGGCTGTTTTTATAAGCCTTAATAGTGCTAACGCACAGATATATGCAGATAACCAGAGTGCTTCTGTCACAGACCAGGTTTTAAAGGAATTAAACCGTGAAAGATCTTTATTGAGTCAGAACCTGGAATTCAGGATCAAAGAAATAGATTCCAAGATCAATAATCTGGATGAAAGCATCAAGAATACTAATTCGGCTTCAGAAAAAGTTGAAAAACTACTGGAAAGGGTCAAGTATCTGGAAGAAAGACAGGAAGAGATCGATAAAAATACCATTAGCGTTTACAAGTATAATTACAGTTCAGCAGTATTAAACCTCGCTTCTATGGAAAGGGAAATCAAACCTTTGAATCTTTTCAATACCTCGAGAGAGTTTTATTCAACCCTCGATGCTGTTGGGAATCCCATGAATTATGATGGATACCAGGAATGGTTTGGTAAATTTCAAAAGTATGTAGCTGAAGAAAAAGAAGATGATGCAAGGCTGGAAGCCCTTAATCATATGCTGCAGGTAACGGGTGATTTAGCCAAGGGAACTCCATTTACCGGGATGTTTGCCGGTAGTCTTATAGATGGCATCAGTCAGTTTATTGGATCTTTGAATAGAAGAGACAAGGAGTTGAGGGAAAAGAGCATGAAGATGCTGAAACTTACCAGTTCTATTGCCCAATTCACACATGATAAGGACCTTATCGAGACCGAATGGGAAGCTATTAATAAAAGTCTTGATGAGCTAAAAGAGCTTCAGAATAAAGCTATGGACGATAACCTGGTGGAGATCCTTGATATAAACAAGAACGATTTCACCAGGAATTTCACGAATGAGACTGATGCTAAAAAGCGTACGCAATATATCCTGGACATCTCTAAAATTGCCGAGAACAAGATCGTGGAAGAGCGTAAATCAAATCCCGAGAACTGGAAGCAGGAATATCACGACCAGATGCTCGCCGTCCAGAATCTGAAGATAAGATTCGGGATGTTAACTTTCAGAATTCTTGAAAACCTTGATAAATACGAAAAGCTTATTCAGAAATACGAGAATGATCCATTTCTAAAGGACGAAATGAAGAACCTAAAATTGAAACTGGATCTAGTTAGAAATAGCTTCGAATCCACTTTTAATCCTCAGGAATATATAAAGGCTTCCAACGAAATGTATATCGTGGAATAAGCTCTAATCATCCTTATAATGATCCAGAACCGCCTTGATGCCCCTTATAGGGATTATGATCCATTCAGGGCGGTTCTCTATTTCGTAATTAAGCTCTGTAAGTGCTTTTTCCAGTAAAAAAGTATTGATAAGAATCTTAAAATCTTCATGCTTTTTGGGTACATAATCCCTCGAGCCTGCTTTATCCAGGTATCCTTTTATGTAAAGCCTGCTAATGTAATAGTGCCATTTCTCAGCCCATTCTTCCAGGTCACCTTCCTTGCGTTGCTGGTCATATTCCTGGGACAAAATATTACTGTAGGCGGCATAATGCAGCGATCTTATCATGGCAGCTAGATCTCGCATTGCCGATCTTCTAATACGTCTTTCACTGAAAGATTTAGAAGGGTCGCCTTCAAAACTGTTCATAATATATTCACGGCCTGTCCAAAGGATCTGCCTTAGATGATAATCACCGTGGGTCCTAATCTTCATTACCGGGATCTTATGATCGTAGATATCTTTAAAACATTCTAAAATATCTTTCTTTACACCAAGGACCTCTTTGGCTTCTTTCGCCGTATTTTCAGGAAGATCTTTTATCACTTTTTTCAAGTTTTCAAGACTTGTCCTGGTTAAAGTCTGTAAACCTGAAAATAAAGATCTCTGGTAATGCAGGGAAGATTCTTCTTTATCAAAATCCTTGTCTGTTGAATGCTGGGAAAGGGCATCATGAAGTTCAGCTGTAAATTCACCCAGCTGGTATATTCTTTCAGGTAAAATAATCCCCGTAATTTCCTGAACCGGTTTTGGAAAATCTTCATATCCCAACGGAAGCGTGATATGATCTTCCAGTTTATTTATTTCAATATCCTTTTTAGCAGTAAGCACACGTTCAAAGTACCTGTCCAGGGAATCTTTTACATGCGTCCATACTTCTCCCTGGTTTTCGATGATCTGCTGAAGCATTCCCAGGAAATATGACTTTCCAGATTTCTGGCTGAATCTCATTGCACCGGCATACCTGGAGATCTTTTCAAAATCTGTTTTTGTAGAAAGGAATTTTATGGTCTCGATATCTGGATTGAAGGTTTGATCCAGTTTTCTGTAAAGTTTTAAAATAAGCGCGTTATCATAAGTAATGATGGTTTGCCTTTGTTCTGTGCTCACCAGCTCAGATCTTGGCTCTTTATCCAAATCTTTTATAAGGGATTTTTCAGCTGAAAAATCTAATTCTCCCGATGCTGTTTTAGATCTTTTGGATCCCCGGAAACCTTCTATCAAATGATCTCTGAATTCTTCGGCATAAACCGAATCGAATAAGTACCCTTCTTCCTTATCAATTTTTAGTTTCGCGATGATCCCACGCTTAGGAATCTCATTCAATAAATTTTCATTTTCTACTGACACAAATGAAACCGGAAGCTGATAGAACTCTGGCAAACCTTCATTATAGGTTACTTCCAGGATAATGATCCTTGTTGGCAGGTCTTTAATTTTGATTTCAATCGATTCTTTGACTGTAATATCCTGAAGTATCCTTCCTGCGCTTTCAAACCATCTTCTGTGCTCTAGGTATGGAGGCAGGATCTTTCCAGATAATTCCTGAAGTGTTCTATTCTTTAAAAGGTTATTCCAATTATCGATTTTAAGTAAAGGAATTTTACTTCCGCCTTCAACCCTTTCTCTTTCTTTTTCCAGGGCGAACCAGTAATAGCCATAGGGCGAAAGTGTAAACAGGTATGGCCTTTCGGTTATCTTCGGAAACCTGTTATGGCTGAAGACTTCCACGGGAGTATAGCCTTTAAAATCTTCAAGATCCAGTTCTGCGGGTTGTGAAAAACGGGAAAGATTTCCCAGTACCAGGATCTTTTCATCTTTATAAATTCTAGTATAGGCAATGATCTTTGAATTAGAAGGTGAAAGGAATTCAATATCTCCTCTTCCAAAAGCCTTATATTTTTTGCGCATCCCAATGATCCTTTTCATCCACCATAGAAGAGAGGAAGAGATCATTTGCTGGGTTTCCACGTTTATAGATTCATATTTATACTCAGGATCTATGATGAGTGGTAGATACAGTTTCTGCGGATTCGCAAGTGAGAATCCTGCGTTTCGGTCTGCCGTCCATTGCATAGGTGTTCTTACCCCATCCCGGTCTCCCAGGTAAAAATTGTCTCCCATCCCGATCTCATCACCGTAATAGATAATAGGTGTTCCCGGTAAAGAGAATAGCAGCATGTTCATGAGCTCTATTTTGCTACGGTTATTATCGAGCAGCGGAGCCAGTCTGTGTCTTATTCCAACGTTGATCTTTGCCTGAGGGTCTTTGGTATAAACCTTATACATATAATCCCGCTCTTCATCGGTCACCATTTCCAGGGTAAGTTCGTCGTGATTCCTTAGGAAGATTCCCCATTGGCAATTTTCAGGAATATCGGGGGTCTGGTCTATGATATCAATAATAGGGTAGCGGTCCTCCATTTTTACAGCCATGAACATTCGAGGCATGATAGGGAAGTGATAGTTCATGTGACATTCATCTCCATCGCCAAAGTAAGCTGCGGAATCTTCAGGCCACATATTAGCTTCAGCAAGAAGCAATTTGTTATCATAATTTTTGTCTACATGAGCCCTGAGTTTTTTCAGGAATTCATGGGTCTGGGGAAGGTTCTCACAATTGGTGTCTTCTCTTTCAAATAAATACGGAACGGCATCCAGCCTGAAACCGTCAACTCCCATCTTACACCAGTAATCCATTATATCGAATACTTCCTGCTGAACTTTGGGATTATCGAAGTTAAGGTCGGGTTGATGCGAGAAAAACCGGTGCCAGTAATAAGATTGAGCTTCAGCATCCCAACTCCAGTTGGAAGGTTCAGTATCTGTGAAAATTATGCGGGCATCTTTGTATTTATGTGGATCATCGCTCCAAACGTAATACTCTCGCTCTTCTGAACCCTTAGGGGCTTTTCTTGCTCTTTGAAACCACTCATGCTGATCTGAAGTGTGATTGATCACCAGCTCGGTAATAACTTTTAATCCGCGACTATGGGCTTCATTTAGAAAGATCTTAAAATCTTCCACATTTCCATAAGAAGGATTTATATTGTAATAATCTGCAATATCATAACCATCATCCCGTAATGGCGATGGATAAAATGGCAAAAGCCAGATGGCGGTAACTCCCAGATCCTCCAGGTAGTCCAGTTTTTGCATAAGCCCTTCAAAATCTCCAATTCCATCACCGTTGCTATCAAAAAAGGCCTTTATATGGAGTTCATAAATAATTGCGTCTTTGTACCAGTGATTTTCTTTAGAATTGGAACTTTTAGCCATAAGAGAATTTTAAATAATTAAAGATGAGGAGTTAGTCTTTTTAAATTTAAAAAATATGTGCTCCTTCAGAGTTAAAAATATACTAAGACTCTAATTATTAATTTATTAAATCGAACAATTTGAGTGTAAGACATAAAAAAAGCGGGAGATCAATCCCGCTTTTTTTATTCTAAATCTATTAGACGATACTATAGATTAATATTCAGTTTCGCATAGTAATATGCTCCTCCAAAGCCCATTTGTACAGCATCCCAGTAACCTCCTGCTTCGGTCCAGTCGTCCTGCTGATCTGGATAAACATTAAACAGGTTGTTACTACCAACATTAAGTTTCAAAGCGTCATTCAATTTAAAACCAAGATTTAGGTCTGTAACAATTTTAGAATCGTATACATCTGAAGCCGCTGCAACCTGGTTAGCTAAACTTCCATAATCTGCTACATCTTCGAACATTTGAAAATCAAGAAGAGTTATTTCGCTGAACCTTGTCAAGCCGAGTGCTACATCAAACCATTCGATATCATAAGTGAGGTTTAAGGTCAGTTTACTATCGGGTGCAGATGCAAGTAAAAAGGACTTGTCTCTTTCTCCAAAGAATGTCTGTTCATCAAGGTTATCATTTTTCACATCGGTAATGGTCATATCGTTGAAGTTTCCTATAAAGCTGGTGGTAAGTTTACCTTCACCTAGACTAAACTCATTTGATAGAACTATGTCCAGACCTACCGTTTCAGTATCTGCACCATTAGCAAAGAATTGAGCTGCTTCTACATTGTCGATCTGTGGAGCGTCAAAATTACCTGTTAGTACGATACGATCCTGTACATTGATATAATAACCATCAACTGTAGCAGTGAATTTTCCAAAATTCGCTGTAAATCCCAGTGAAGCATTTAAAGCTGTTTCTTCCTGCAAAGGTCCAATTCCGAATGAAGCAGTTACCGGACTATTGTTCGGGGATAATAAAGACTCTAAGGCCTCACCACCTACGAAGTTCGTAAACTTAAGATTGTAATAGATCTGGGCCAGGGAAGGAGCTCTAAAACCTGTACTTACAGAACCTCTTATATTAATATCGTCTGTGGCCTTTAATCTTGCAGCAAGTTTACCGTTAAGGGTGCTACCAAAATCACTGTAGCTTTCAAATCTTGCAGCTGCTGCTAGAAGGAAAGCTTCAGTAAATTCGAATTCTGCATCTGCATAAAGGGAAACGTTAGACCTGCTTCTGTCAACTTCGTTATCTGGTCCATATCCCGGGAATCCCTGAGAACCGCCTGGTCTTGGATCTCCTGTTACAGGATCTATTGGCTGCATCTGTAAATCTGGATTCGTGATAGGAATTCCATCTACATCATAAGTGGCATAAGAAGCTTCCTCACCGGCGAAGATCTCGAAATTCTCTGTTCTATATTCTGCGCCAAAGGCAAAGTTTACCCCTTCCAGCATGTCTTCGTAGTATTTTGAGAAATCAAGGTTGATCACATTCTGGCTCAAATTATGACCACCGGCATCAAAGTCTGTTGGAGAAATATCTCCGAGAGATGCGTTGATTGTTCCTTTAATGTAATAATGGAAAAGGTTCTTTCCCCAGGTATTACTCAGGTCGATATTCCAACCACTTTCAGTTTTTGTTCTGAAACCTGCTGCAACCGAATTATCTGTGATAATAGAAGTGATCCTTGGTGTAAAACCATCAGGATAAACGCTAACCACATTTCTTGCGGTTGGATTGTTCCGTGTAAAAGCATAGGCGTCAGTATCCCTGTAATTTCTACCGCCAAAAGCATAGAATTCTGTGTTTTCTGAAATTGGGATGGCCAGGTTACCCATGAAGTTCACGCCTTCGATTGCAGCTTCACCAAAACCTCTTCTAAAATCAAAACCTGGACGAAGTGTCTTATTTTTATTAAGGTACTCAACGGTAAAGTTAGCATATCCATCTTCAGCTATTTCAAAGCCATAATTGGTAGTTACTTTAACCGAACCACCATCGAAGTTCTGATCATCACCAATGGCATTTCCATCTCTATCCGTATCTAACCTGTTTCCATCTGTATTTGGTGCTGCTTCCGGAAAATCTCCTTCAGCATTGGTATTGTAGAATCCATAATTAACGCTTCCGGTAAATTCCTCAACAGCATCTTTTAAAACGATATTAATTACCCCGGCAATAGCATCTGAACCATATTGTGCTGCGGCACCATCTCTAAGGATCTCTATTCTTTTTATAGACGCGGCAGGAATAGCGTTAAGATCTGTCCCGGTATTTCCCCGACCTCTTGTACCAAAAATGTTGATTAGGGAAGACTGGTGTCTTCTTTTTCCATTTACCAGTACTAAAGTTTGATCTGGTCCTAAACCTCTTAGTGAAGCAGGATCAATGTGATCTGCCCCATCAGACCCCGACTGTTTGTTGGCATTGAAAGAAGGTGCGGCATATTGCAGCATCTCGTTAATTTCTATTTTACCAGTTTGGGTGTTAACCTCGCTTACATCTATAACGTCTACGGCTACAGGTGTGTCTGTTGAGGTTCTCTTTGGGCTTCTGGAACCTACCAGTTGAACTTCCCCTAAAGAAACCCCATCGGCCAGGGTTACATCGATCTGGGATCGACCGTTTACAGCGACTTCCTGCTCTTCAAAGCCTACAAAGCTAAAAACCAGTGTAGCTTCAGGATCTACCTCAATAGTATACTGACCATCAAAATCTGTTGAGGTTCCATTTTCAGTTCCTTTTTCATACACATTTACTCCCGGAAGTGGGGTTCCGGAATTATCTGTTACCACTCCTTTAATTTCCTCCTGTGAAAAGAGTAAAACCGGGAGTGAAAAGAATGAAATTAATAGTAAGATTTTTTTCATTTTGTTGGGTGTTTGGTTAATTTATTTAAGCAATATAATTAAAATGATTAACGATATTAATGAAATGGTGATAATCAATAAATACGCTTCAATAATTATTGAATTAGGAAAATAGGCGGGTAAGATTTGCGAAATCTCTTCTAATTGTTTTGTTATTTATTGAGTAGAAGTAATTATGAAATACTCTTAGATAATACCTATCTTTGCAGCCGCAAAAACAAAGCATCTAAATTATTATATATGAAAGCTGGAATTGTAGGACTGCCTAACGTTGGTAAATCAACATTGTTTAACTGTTTGAGTAATGCAAAAGCACAGAGTGCAAATTTCCCTTTTTGTACTATCGAGCCAAACGTTGGAGTAGTAAATGTTCCTGATCCCAGGTTATTGAAACTGGAAGAATTGGTAAATCCTGAAAAGGTTGTACCTGCTACCGTAGAAATAGTAGATATCGCCGGATTAGTAAAAGGAGCTAGTAAAGGTGAGGGGCTTGGAAACCAGTTTTTAGGAAATATCAGGGAAACAGATGCAATCCTGCATGTTCTAAGATGTTTTGAAGATGACAATATTGTGCATGTTGATGGTTCTATAGATCCTATCAGGGATAAGGAAACTATCGATATGGAGCTTCAGTTGAAAGACCTTGAAACTACTGAAAAGAAGCTTGAGAAGGTTAAAAGAGCTGCCAAGACCGGTAATAAAGAAGCCCAGAAAGAGGAAGCTGCTTTATTAAAAGTAAAGGCAGGACTTGAAGCTGGTAAATCTGTTCGCGCAATAGACCTAACCGAGGATGAGCGTAAAGAATTCATCGCTCCATTACAGTTCATTACAGATAAGCCAGTAATGTACGTTTGTAACGTTGATGAAGGAGCTGCTGTAGAAGGAAATGCTCATGTAGAAAAAGTAAGAGAGGCCGTTAAGGATGAAAATGCTGAGGTTTTAGTGCTTGCGGTAGGAACTGAAGCCGATATTACCGAATTAGACGATTTTGAAGAAAGACAAATGTTTCTTCAGGATATAGGATTAGACGAACCAGGATCTGCAAAACTTATCCGTGGTGCTTACCAACTTTTAGATCTTCAAACCTATTTTACTGCCGGGGTTAAAGAAGTGAGAGCCTGGACCATACCTGTAGGAGCTTCTGCACCTCAGGCCGCCGGAGTGATCCATACAGATTTTGAAAAAGGCTTTATTCGAGCTGAGGTTATTGGTTATGACGACTACGTGAATTTTGGAAGTGAAGCCAAGGTGAAAGAAGCGGGTAAGATGCGCGTGGAAGGAAAGGAATACATCGTTAAAGATGGCGATGTGATGCATTTCCGTTTCAATGTCTAAGAGACCTGGTCTCCAAAAATAACTGAAATAATAAATAAAAAATTTCGTCTGAACCGTAGCGTTTTTGAGGCTGTTTGGGATGATGAAATCTGTGCTAAATTCTCATTTTCAGCATGGTAATTATTTAATCTTATACCCGGGTAAATGCCTGGGTTGCCTTAATTAACATTTATTCTAAAATCTTTGTTAATTACTTTACGCATTATCTATTTCAATTTTTAAGCTATAGCCTTATATTTAGGCCATAACTCCATGACTACTTATGAGCGAGAATACTAAATATACCGAAGATAATATTCGGTCATTAGACTGGAAGGAGCATATTCGTATGCGTCCCGGAATGTATATCGGGAAGCTTGGAGATGGTTCTAGTCAGGATGATGGGATATATATACTTTTAAAAGAAGTTATAGATAACAGTATTGATGAGTTCGTGATGGGCGCCGGGAAAACTATTGAGATCTCTGTGCAGAATCAACGGGTCATCGTTCGTGACTTTGGTAGGGGTATCCCTCTTGGAAAGGTTGTAGATGTAGTTTCCAAGATGAACACCGGTGGTAAGTATGATACCAGGGCTTTTAAAAAGTCTGTAGGTTTAAACGGTGTTGGTACCAAAGCAGTTAACGCGCTTTCCTCATATTTTCGTGTGGAATCCTCCAGGGATTCAAAAAGTCACGCTGCCGAATTTGAGCAGGGTAATTTGATGGAGGAGGAGCATCTTGATGAAACTTCCCGCCGAAGAGGAACCAAGATCACTTTTATTCCAGATGAAGTGATTTTCAAGAATTATAAGTTCAGAAATGAATATATCGAGAAAATGCTTAAGAACTATGTGTATCTCAATCCGGGGTTAACGATAGTTTTTAATGGAGAAAAGTTCTATTCTGAAAATGGATTGAAAGATCTTCTGGGAGATAGTATTCATGAAGATGATATGCTTTACCCTATCATTCACCTCAAAGGTGAGGATATCGAAGCAGCGATCACGCACAGTAAATCCCAGTATAGCGAAGAATATCATTCTTTTGTGAATGGTCAAAATACTTCCCAGGGGGGTACGCACCTGGCCGCGTTCAGAGAGGCCGTGGTAAAGACCATTCGTGAATTCTACGGAAAAAATTATGAGGCCAGTGATATTAGAAAATCTATTGTTGCTGCTATTAGTATAAAAGTAATGGAACCGGTTTTCGAAAGTCAGACGAAGACAAAACTAGGTTCTACAGATATGGGTGGAGAATTACCTACGGTAAGAACCTATATCAATGATTTCGTAAAAAGGCACCTTGATAATTACCTTCATAAGAATCCTGAAACTGCCGAGAATCTTCAGCGCAAAATTCTTCAGGCTGAAAGAGAGCGTAAAGACCTTTCCGGAATTAGAAAACTTGCGAAAGACAGGGCTAAAAAAGCCAGTCTTCATAATAAGAAATTAAGGGATTGCCGGGTTCATCTTGGCGATAGCAAGCACGAGCGTTGTTTAGAAACTACCCTTTTCATTACCGAGGGTGATTCTGCAAGTGGGTCCATTACCAAAAGCAGGGATGTGGTTACCCAGGCGGTTTTCAGTTTAAAGGGTAAACCGCTTAATAGTTACGGTCTTTCAAAAAAGATCGTTTACGAAAATGAAGAGTTCAACCTGCTGCAAGCGGCGCTGAATATTGAAGAATCTCTGGAAGACCTGAGATATCATAATATCGTGATCGCGACCGATGCCGATGTGGATGGTATGCATATTCGACTATTATTGATCACATTTTTCCTTCAGTTCTTCCCAGAGCTTATTAAGGAAAATCACTTATATATTCTGCAAACCCCATTATTCAGAGTGCGTAACAAAAAAGAAACCATTTATTGTTACAGTGAAATGGAGCGTAAGCAGGCTATTGAGAAACTTTCGGGTAAACCAGAGATCACCCGATTTAAAGGTTTGGGTGAAATTTCTCCGGATGAATTTGTTCATTTCATTGGGGAAAATATCCGTTTAGACCCTGTAATGTTAGACAAGGATAAGTCTATCGAAGAAATGCTGAGTTTCTATATGGGTAAGAACACACCAGACCGTCAGGAATTTATTATCGAAAACCTGAAATTTGAACTTGACCTGGTTGAAGAGCTTGGAATATGAGATTTACCAATAGAAATGAGGTCAAGATAATACCGTCTATTTATATCGTTCTTGTAGCGGTATTTGTCACCAACGTATTTGTGAATATCGAAATCATGGCTTCTTCTGAAACTGAACAGGAGTTAAGTTTCAGCCATTTTCTTCCAAATATCGTCACCTTATTGATTGGTTTATATGTGCATAGAATTGGTCAGGTCTTCGAATTCGACAGCGATGGCGAGACCCTGAATTTTAAGAATAATGGCGTCTTCTTTTCTAAGTTCATGGAATATCGTGTAAAAAAGGCTGAATTCCCTAAACGGAAACTTGGAAAATTCAAGTTTGTAGATTTTGGGATCTATTCGGCCCTTACCATTTACATTAGTTCCAGAAGAAAAAGAGGCTATAGAAAATATACATTCAATACTACATTTTTAACCCGAAAAAAGAAAAGGGGGATGGTTGATTCCTTGAACAAGGTATTAGAGACCACTCCTAAAGTTACTGCCTAATGGAAGAAAACCAAGAAGGAGCTCAGGAAGAGCAGTTTGAAAGTAAAGAAGAACTTATAAAGGTAACCGGCATGTACAAAGACTGGTTCCTGGATTATGCTTCATACGTGATCCTGGAACGGGCGGTACCTGCAATCGAAGACGGATTTAAACCTGTACAGCGACGTATCATGCACTCCATGAAGGATCTTGATGACGGTCGTTACAACAAGGTGGCGAATATCGTTGGACATACCATGCAGTATCACCCTCATGGTGATGCCAGTATTGGTGATGCCATGGTACAGATAGGCCAGAAGGATATCCTTATAGATACCCAGGGTAACTGGGGAAATATTCTTACAGGTGACCGGGCAGCAGCTCCCCGTTATATCGAGGCGAGGCTATCAAAATTTGCTTTAGAGGTTCTTTTTAGTCCTAAACTTACTGAATGGCAACTTTCTTACGATGGTAGAAAGAAAGAACCGGTGAATCTTCCGGTGAAATTCCCAATGCTACTGGCTCAGGGAGCTGAAGGTATTGCCGTAGGATTGAGTACAAGATTTCTTCCGCATAACTTTAATGAACTTATAGACGCTTCCATTTTACATCTGAAAGGAAAAAGTTTTAAACTTTTCCCTGATTTCCCAACTGGCGGAATTGCAGATGTTTCCAATTACAATGACGGGAAACGTGGGGGTAGAGTAAGAATAAGGGCTAAGATCAATCAGCTGGATAAAAACACGCTGGTGATCAACGAGATCCCTTATGGAACGAATACTTCCAGTCTTATAGATTCAATTCTTAAGGCTAATGACAAAGGAAAGATCAAGGTTAAAAAGATCGAGGATAACACGGCTGCTGAAGTTGAGATCCTCATCCATTTACCAAATAATATATCTCCAGATAAAACCATTGATGCACTTTACGCTTTCACTCAATGTGAAAATTCTTTAGCGCCATTGGGTTGTGTGATCATAGATCATAAGCCAATATTCCTAGGAGTATCTGAAGTGCTAAGGAGATCTACAGATCATACGTTGCATTTGCTTAAGCGTGAACTTGAGATCAAATTAGATGAACTCGAGGAACAATGGCATTTTGCGTCTCTGGAAAGGATCTTTATTGAAAATCGTATTTATCGCGATATAGAGGAAGAAGAAACATGGGAAGGTGTTATCGAGGCGATAGACAAAGGTTTAAAACCTCACACGAAACATTTAAAAAGAGCGGTAACCGAAGAGGATATTGTGAGACTGACTGAAATTCGAATCAAAAGAATTTCAAAATTCGATATAGATAAGGCGCAACAGAAGATCGATGCTTTAGAAGGAGAAATTGCCCAGGTGAAACATCACCTGGATAATATCGTGGACTTCGCGATAGATTATTTCAAAAAACTTAAGAAAGACTACGGAACCGGAAGAGAAAGAAAAACGGAACTGAGACTTTTTGAAGATATTGAAGCTACCAAGGTAGTAATTAGAAACACCAAGCTTTACGTGAACCGCGCTGAAGGATTTGTAGGTACTGCCTTGAAAAAGGATGAGTATGTTACCGACTGTTCAGATATCGATGATGTTATCTGTTTTACAGCAGATGGTAAGATGATGGTTACTAAGGTGGACAGTAAAACCTTTATTGGAAAGGATATTATCCATGTGGCTATTTTCAAGAAAAAAGATAAACGCACCATCTATAATATGGTGTACCGTGACGGGAAAGCAGGGAATACTTATGTGAAACGTTTCGCAGTTACCTCGGTGACCAGGGATCGTGAATATGATCTTAGCCAGGGTAAAAAGGATTCTAAAGTTCTTTATTTCTCTGCAAATCCGAATGGTGAAGCTGAAGTGGTTACCGTTTTACTTCGTCAGGTAGGAAGCATCAGGAAGGTTAAGTTTGATCTTGATTTCGCAGATGTCCTTATCAAAGGTCGAAACGTAAAAGGAAATATTGTCACCAAGTATTCTGTAAAACGCATCGAGATGAAAGAGGAAGGGGTTTCTACCCTAAAACCTCGCAGGATCTGGTTCGATGATACAGTTAAGAGATTAAATGTTGATGAACGAGGAGAACTTCTTGGTGAATTTAGAGGAGAAGACCGTTTATTGATAGTTACTCAGGATGGAGTTGCAAAAACTATCAAGCCTGAACTAACTACCAGGTTCGATAACGAGATCATCGTTCTGGAGAAATGGGTGAAAGACAAGCCTATTTCAGCTATTTACTGGGAACCTGAAAAGGAACGTTATTATGTGAAACGTTTCATTATAGAACACCCAGACAAGGAGGAAAAATTCATTTCAGACCACGAAGATTCGTTCCTTGAGATCGTTTCTACAGATTATTATCCAATGGCAGAAGTTGTTTATACCAAGCCAAAAGGAAAAGAACGCCGTGAAAACGAAGAAGTAAATCTTGCCGAATTTATTGCGGTTAAAGGTATCAAGGCTTTAGGAAATCAGCTGACTTCAGATAAAGTGAACCAGATAAATCTTCTTGATCCAATTCCATACGAGGAACCGGAAAATGAGGATGAGGAAAATGAAGATGAAGATTCTGAAGAAAACGAAGAGATCAGCGGGGAGGATATAAAAGCAGGTAAGATAAAAGCACCTGAAAAAGGAAAGAATTCTGATGGGCAACCATCTCTTTTTGATGAGTAATGGGAATATTCAAGGAGTTTAAAGAATTTGCCGTAAAAGGCAATATGATAGACATGGCGGTGGGTATTATTATTGGTACCGCCTTTAATAAAGTGGTAGATGTGCTGGTAAAACAGGTGATCATGCCGCCACTTAGCATGTTGACCAATGGTGTAAATTATGCCGACAGGAAAATAATCCTTCAGGACGCTTCCGGAATTCAGGGAGAGCCAGGTTTTGCCGAGGAAGTTTCTATAGGCTACGGTCTTTTGATCGAGACCTTAATAGATTTCCTGGTTATTGGTTTTGTTGTTTTCCTGGTAGTGAAGTTCATGAACCGCTTTCGCAATAAGGCCCAGGATCCCAAGAATACTAAAGTGGTAACTCCTAAAGATATCGAGCTGCTATCCAGTTTAAATGATAAGATGGAAGAGCAGAATAAGTTATTAAGGGAAAGGCAGGGTTAGTTAGAAACTTTATTCACTTTTCCCTTGGCCTTTTTTGAGCTGCCTACCTGTCCATACTCAAACGTATAACCATCTTTGGTTGTAGTAAGTATTTTTATGTGTATCGGCTTTTCTTCAGCCATACCTGCAGGATTGGTATTCCTTAGAATATATTCGCACTCATTAATCCAGCGAACGCTGGAAGTATCTGTCTTCCCCTGGAACTTCTCGATCTCTATACTGTCATTTCTAATAAAACGGGAAGTCACTAATTCACCATTAATAAAACTCTCAAATTCGTAAGTTCCTGTTCTATAATCCTGGCAATTCCTTTCTGCATTAAAACAGGAGCATAAAAGCAAAAGACTGAATAAAGCGGTTATTTTCTTCATACCGCAAAATAATTCAATTTAGGCGGAATAATCAATTTTCGAAGGCTTCAAAACTTCCGTCTGCATAAAATATAACGATCTTCTTAATTTCCTTTCCAGGTTTACCTGATGGAAAAGAGGGAGCTTGTTCCTGCGAAACATTTTGAGCAGGCTGATAATTTAAGGATGGAGCAGCAGGCTTTTCTTCGATGCTGGGTTTTTCGATTTCTGTCTTTGCATCTTCACCTGCTGGAAATTTACCTTTTCCATTTAGCAACCAGTATAATTCTACCTCCGGAAAATTCTGCACAACCTTCATCACAAAGTCCAGACTTGGTTTGTTTCTGCCAGATAGAATATGTGAAATAGAGGAGCGCCCAACTTCAATTTTATCGGCAAAAGCAGCGGCCGATAGATCATAAAAATCAAGGATCTTATTCAGTCGCGAAGCGAACTTTTCAGTGTTTACCATTGTAACATTATTAGGTTGTGAATTACATTTACAAATGTAAATAATATTTACAAGAATACACTGTTACATCTGTAAACAATTAATAACAACGCAAACAAAAACTTTAGTTAAACATAATTAAACTACTAAAAATCAACTATTTAAATGTTTAGAAAATTATTGTAGGATTATTTCCAAGGCAGACTGGTATTGGCCTGGTGTCGGTGTTTACAATTGTTTACAACAACAGTAAATTTACGTGTTTACAATTGTAAAATATACATTGTTTAGTTTTGTAAACATGAAAAATGAAGAGCTTAAAGATTTGTTTCAGGATGACTTTTATTCTCAAGTAAAATTCGAAAAAGTAACCGGCAGATATATTACAAATAAGGATCTGGAATTGTTTTTAAAAACTGTTCCCGGTAAATTCGAATTGAAAGAAATTGGCCAGTCTTTTGAAAAAAGATCGATCAGAATGATCACTCTTGGAAAAGGTGAAACCAAAATTCTAGCCTGGTCACAGATGCACGGAAATGAAGGAACAACTACAAAAGCTGTTTTCGACCTGTTAAATGCTTTCCATCTAAAAGAAGATGAACGGGTTCTTTCTGAGATCTTAAATAATTGCACTATATATATAATCCCTATTCTGAATCCTGACGGAGCCGAGGCTTACACCCGGGTAAATGCGAATAAAGTTGATCTAAATCGCGACATGAAGGATCTAAGTCAGCCGGAAAGCCGACTTTTAATGGAGCAGTTTCATAGGATCAAACCCGATTTTTGTTTGAATCTGCATGATCAGCGAACTATTTTCAGTGCAGGCGAAACTTCTGAGCCTGCTACACTTTCATTTTTAACTCCATCTAAGGATCAGGAGCGAAGTATTGATGATTTCAGGAAGCAAAGCATGAGTTTGATCGCTGGGATGGCAAAAGATCTTTCTAATGACCTTAAAGGAAAGATCGGGAGATATGATGATGCCTTTAATATTAATTGTGCCGGGGATACCTTTCAAAATCTTTCGATTCCTACAATCCTATTCGAGGCAGGTTATTTCCCAGGCGATTATGAAAGAGAACGCACCAGACACTACGTGTCTAAGGCGCTGTTTTCCTGTATTTATCAAATCGCTGGCAATTCCTATGATGTTGCAGCTTATGAAGATTACTTTAATATTCCAGAGAATAAGAAGCTTTTTAATGATTTGATTATAAGAAATGCTTTGGTTGAGGGTAGATCTGTAGATATAAGCATTCAGTTCAAAGAAGAGTTAAAGGAGGGAAAGGTGAATTATGTTCCGGTGATAGAAGAAATCAAGGGGAAAATTCCAAAATACGCTCATAGAGAAATAGATGCGGCCAATAGCGCGGTTAAGCTACCTGATGGAGCTAAAATTGACGAAAACGTTGTAGTTAATAAAATTATCTTAAATAATGAGAAATTACAGGTTAAATATCAATAAATGTCCAATTAATTGACAATAATTCAATGATTTTGTATTAATTTTGAAGTTCATTAAAAAAAGAACTTTAAAATGGCCAAGTTTAAATTAGACGAAACAGACCACCAGATTCTTGATATGCTTATTGAGAATACTAGGACACCATTTACAGATATTGCTAAGAAACTTCTTATTTCTGCCGGTACAGTTCACGTTAGAGTTAAGAAGATGGAGGAAGCCGGAATTATCATAGGCTCGTCTTTAACCCTGGATTACAAGAAATTAGGATATGCTTTCATCGCGTATGTTGGTGTTTTCCTTAAAAATACCTCTCAAACAAAATTTGTGCTTGAAAGAATCAACGAGATCCCATTTGTGACCGTGGCCCACGTTACAACTGGCAAGTTCAATGTTTTTTGCAAGATCCGTGCGAAGAACACGCAGCATGCAAAGGAAATTATCTTTCAGTTAGATGATATCGAAGGAGTTTATAGAACAGAAACCATGATTTCTCTAGAAGAGAGTATTAATGATAAAAAACGATTGATGCATTCCATTTTTAAAGAGATGTAGACAGTCCTAAACTTTTATTAAAGACCCTTTAGACTTCTTTGTTTAAAGGGTTTTTTTATAAATTTAAAAAAATTGACCACCCTAAAAATTAATTATGCACAGAGAACCGAGATTAGATAGATTTAATGACAACGTGCTTGCAAAATACCAGGTTTATAATAGTATCTTTTTAACCCTGCCGTATGATGAAATTAAAAAGACCGGAGCCTTATTGCCACTTTTTCAGGAAATTTGTGAGGCTGGATTCAAGAATAACGAGAATCCGTCAGAGATAGTTCAGCGCTTTTTCGACAAATATGGTGAGAATCCAACCGAAGAGGAGAAGATTGACCTTCTTTTCAGGTTCATTCAGTACATAGAAAGGCAGGTTGTGCTTTTTGATGCGATCGAGGACGCTTCTTTTTCCATAGTTAATAATATGGACGGTCGTGGTACCCTGCGTAGTGTTAAGGAAGAGGCTGAGGCTAAGCAGAAAGTAGGAGAATTGAAGGAGTATCTCAAAAGGTTTAAGGTTAGGCCAACTCTTACCGCGCATCCAACGCAATTTTATCCTGGTACTGTTCTAGGGATCATAACAGATCTGGATCAGGCTATACGTAAGAACGACCTGGTAAGAATCAAGCAATTACTTGCCCAATTAGGTAAAACGCCATTTTTCAAAAAAGAAAAACCAACTCCTTACGACGAGGCGGTTAATTTGATCTGGTATTTTGAGAATGTGTTTTATCAGAGTGCCAGTAAGATCCATAATTATATACAACAAAATATTTTTGATGGGGAAGATGTAGGTAACCAGGTAATCAATCTTGGTTTCTGGCCTGGGGGTGATCGTGATGGGAATCCTTTTGTCACTACAGATATTACCCTGAGAGTCGCTAAAAGATTACGAAAAACTATATTGCTCAATTACTACCGCGATGTAAGAGAGTTGAAAAGAAGATTGACCTTTAGAGAGGTGCATGAACTAATGGCCAAAATCGAAAAAGGTCTTTATGATTCTGCAGTTTCTAAATCTGGAAGTATTAAACTACCACTTGAGGATCTAAAACGTAAACTGTATAAGATCAAAACTATACTTGAAGAAAAACATCAGTCTTTATTCATTGATGAATTAGACGATATGATTAATAAGGTTAATCTTTTTGGTTATCATTTCGCCACGCTGGACATTCGTCAGGATTCCAGTATCCACCAGGAAGTTCTTGATGAGATCATTAAGTTGAAGCCAGATCTTATTCCTTCTGATTTCAACCAGTTGGATGATAAAAAGCAAATCGAGATCTTGAGTAATGTTACTGCTAAGATAGATCCTGAAGAATTTGAAGAAGGTATGGGGAAAGCAACGATCTCTTCGATCTATGCCATGCAGGAAATTCAGGAGCAAAGTGGAGAGCAGGGAGCGAACAGGTATATTATTAGTAATTGTGGAAGTCCGCAAGGTGTTTTGCAACCATTCGCTTTTATAAGAATGACCGGTTGGGAAAAGCCAAGTGTAGATGTGGTTCCTTTATTTGAAACCGTTCCAGATCTTCAGGCTGCTCATAATGTGATGGAAACATTATATACCAATCCGGTTTATAAAGAACATCTGGAAAGACGCGGGAATAAACAAACCATTATGTTAGGTTTTAGTGATGGAACCAAGGATGGTGGATATTTAATGGCTAACTGGAGTATTTTCAAAGCTAAAGAGGCTCTTACCAAGATATCCAGGGAATACGGAATTAAAGTGGTCTTTTTTGATGGTAGAGGTGGACCACCGGCAAGAGGTGGTGGTAAAACACACCAGTTTTATGCATCTTTAGGGCCATCAATAGAAAATGAAGAAATTCAGCTTACGGTTCAGGGACAAACGATTAGTTCTAATTTCGGAACAAAAGATTCATGTGCTTATAACCTGGAACAATTATTAAGTTCCGGAGTTTCTAATGAGATATTCAGCAATGGTAAGAACGAATTGAAGGATGAGGACAGGAAGACCATGAGCGAGCTTGCTGAAGTGAGTTATGAGACCTATACTAATTTTAAAAAGCATCCAAGGTTTATACCTTACCTTGAAAAAATGAGTACGCTTAAGTATTATGCCAAGACCAATATTGGGAGCAGGCCTTCTAAGCGTAATAAATCTGCGGAATTGAATCTTTCAGACCTTAGGGCAATTCCTTTCGTGGGTAGCTGGAGCCAGTTAAAGCAAAATGTTCCGGGATTCTTCGGCGTTGGAACTGCTATGGAAAAGATGGAGAAAGAAGGGCAGTTCGATAGGGTAAAACAGCTATATGATAATTCAGAATTTTTCAGGACTTTACTGGAAAATAGTATGATGAGCCTTACCAAGTCATTCTTTCCTTTAACTGCTTATATGAAAAATGATGAGGAGTTCGGGGAGTTCTGGCAGCTGATCCATGAAGAGTTTGAACGCTCTAAGAAAATGTTATTGAAGGTAACTGGTTATGACAAATTAATGCAGAACCAACCTGCGGGAAAAGCTTCTATCGAAGCCAGAGAACGTATCGTATTGCCTCTTTTGACCATTCAGCAACACGCTTTAAGAACTTTACAGCAATTAAATAAACAGCCTGAGGGTGCTGAGAAGAAGATCGAGATCTATGAGAAGATAGTGACCAGGTCTCTTTATGGTAATATTAATGCAAGTAGAAATTCAGCATAAATGAAAAAATCACAATTGACCAAGGGTGAATTCGGGGAGTTCTATTCCGGGTATATCGATAGGTTAGATGATGAAGCAGAACTCATTTCAAGTCTTCAGGATAACACCGAAGAAATGATAGAGTTTTTTAAAAGCATTCCTTCAGAAAGATGGAACCACCGTTATCAGCCTGATAAATGGAGTTTACTGGATATGGTACAACATATAATCGATACCGAAAGGATTTTCCAGTACAGGGCACTTTGCTTTGCCAGGAATGAACAAAAGGCATTACCTGGTTTCGATCATGATCTTTATGTATTGAATGCCGGGGCAGAGCATAGAACAGGTGCAGGTCTAATCGAAGAGTTTAAAGCTGTAAGACAATCTGGAATTTACCTTTATAAGAGCTTTACAGATACGATGCTGAAGATCATAGGTAATATGAATGATGTGAATGCGTCACCCCGGGCTATAGGTTTTATTATGGTAGGCCATGCTAAACACCATAAGGACATCATAAAGAACAGGTATCTTTAATGTGGAAAAGCATTAAAATATTCCTGAAACTTTTAAAGAAATCCTACCAAAGCTGGGAAAAGAACGGAGCCTACGCGAAAAGTGCCACCATCGCATACTACGCTTTGTTCTCATTGCCTTCTTTACTAATAATAGTTGTTAGCATTGCTGGTTATTTCTTTGGGAGAGAAGCTGTCCAGGGTCGTTTAACCGGAGAAATCTCAGAATTTATAGGGGAGGATACCGCTAACGCGGTAGAAACCATGATCGAAAATGCGGCCTTAAGCCAGGATTCGACCCTCGCTTTGATATTTGGTCTCTCCATGCTGATCTTTGGTGCTACCGGTGTATTTTTCCAGCTGAAAATAGCCATGAACAATATATGGAACGTTGCGGCCAAAAAGACCAATTTTATGCGCCTGGTACTAGACAGGGTGATCTCTTTGGGAATGGTTTTCGTTCTGGGGCTGTTATTGCTTATTGCCATGGTGATTTCCGCTCTGCTTAAAATGATAGCCGGGGAAGTAGAGAATTTTTTCCCAGATATAACCGGGTTTATGGTCAATATCGCCAATTACGGTCTTTCTTTTATAATAATTACCACCCTTTTCGCGGCGATCTTCAAATTGCTGCCAGATATTAAAATTAGAATACGAACCACTTACGTAGGAGCTGGATTAACAGCAGTATTATTCCTGTTAGGTGAATCTGCCATAAGTTTTTATTTCGGGCAAAGTTCACCGGGTTCTGTTTACGGCGGAGCATCTTCTGTAGTGCTTATCTTATTATGGGTTTATTTCACCTGCCTTATTTTATTCTTTGGAGCAGAATTTACGGTTCAGTATGCCTTACTTCGGAAAGAGAAGGTTGTTCCTAATAGATTCGGGGAACCGGCGATCTACCAGGAAATGGAAAAGCTGGAGCAGAGAAAGATGGAACTTAAAGATGAAAAGCATATTCTGGACCGGCTCAAATCTCACCTGGATCTGGACGAAAAAGAGACTTCAGACAGCGATAAAGCCCAGTCTTAATAAAGGTTTAACGTAAGTCGCCCTAGTTTTAGTAGGCTCTTAATATAATTTCCCTTGGTTGCTTGTTATATTTGAAAGAACCAAAAATTTAAATTTTATTATGAAAAAGAGAATTGCGATTTTGGCCACAGATGGATTTGAAGAAAGTGAGTTGGCCTCTCCAAAAGAAGCAATGGAGAAAGAAGGATTTAAAGTTGATATTGTAAGTCTTAAAAAAGGAAAGATCAAATCCTGGGATAAGGATAACTGGGGTAAGGATTTCGATGTAGATTATAGCCTTGATGAAGTTTCAGCTAAAGATTATAATGGGCTGGTATTACCAGGAGGAGTGATTAATCCAGATAAATTAAGACGTGAAGAATCTGCTTTGATCTTCGTAAGAGACTTTTTTAAACAAAGTAAACCAGTAGGCGCAATCTGCCATGCACCATGGACATTGATTAGTGCAGATGTAGTGAAGGGCAGAACAATGACATCTTTCAATTCAATTAGAAAAGATGTTGAAAATGCCGGAGCACTATGGGTAGATGAAGAAGTTGTAGTAGACGAAGCCTTTGTTACCAGTAGAAATCCAAACGATTTACCTGCATTTAATGCAAAAGTGATCGAAGAGATCAAAGAAGGTAAGCACGATCTACAACATGCCTAAGATCTTATAAAAATTGCTAGAAAGAAAAAGGAGCGTATTTACGCTCCTTTTTTTTATCTCTATTAGACTATTTGTCTGCATCTTCATCCAGATCTTCATCATCTTTTTCCGGAATATCTACAATTGGATCGTTATAATCTGAATCATCATAATCATCCTCATCAAAATTAGCCATGGTATTCTCTAAACGTGTGCTTACTTTAACCAGGTAAATAGTGTCGTCTGTACGCACTTCAATAGCATCTACAGTTTCATTTTTGGCATTTTTAAAAGAGATGACCTGGTCATCATCATAGCCATCAGGATACTTGTCCACTAACATGCTTAATATTTCTGGAGTAAGCTTTTTATAATCTACGATTATCCTTTTCATAGTGTAATTGGTTTATGCAAGTATAAATAAAAAATCAAATTACAAGCAAAACATAATCCCTAAATATTTAAAATTTTAAATAGTTTAAAATCAATTGTTTAAATAGTATTGGAATGCCTTATCGATGATCTCATTTGGAACGATAATGTCTATTATGGGTTCGCCGATATCTTTTAGAAGTACGAAATTAATATTCCCTCTTTCATTCTTTTTATCGAATTTCATCAGGTCTTTTATTTGCGAGATATCCCCTGCAGAAAAAGTTTCTTTTCCATACATTTTCTTAATCACTTCATTTATATGCTGAAGCTTGGTTTCAGGGAAGTTCTGTAATTCAAAAGATATATAGCTTTCCAGGATCATTCCTGCAGCAATGGCCTCACCGTGCAGAAGTTTGTTCTTTTCAGGGTGAGTTAAACAATAAGATTCTATGGCATGCCCCAGGGTATGGCCATAATTTAAGGTTTTACGGATATTCTTTTCAAAAGGATCTTTGGTCACGATCTCTGCCTTGATATCTACAGATTCTTTTATTATATCATCAAGGTCTGAAAGGTCAAGTTCTGCAAGGTTAGTAACCTTGTTCCAGTAATCTTCGCTGGCGATCAATCCATGTTTCAGTATTTCAGCCAGGCCGCTTCTCATTTCCTGTGGTGACAGGGTTTCTAAATAAGCTGAATCGATTAGGACCATTTCTGGTTGAATGATCACACCTATCTGGTTCTTTAGATTTCCCAGGTCGACCCCGGTTTTACCTCCAACCGAAGCATCTACCATAGATAATAGAGTAGTGGGAATATTGATAAACCTGATTCCTCTTTTAAAGGTAGAAGCTACAAATCCGCCAAGATCGGTGACCACTCCACCGCCAAGGTTTATCATCAAGCTTTTGCGATCTGCTTCCAGTTCAGATAAAGCATTCCAGACTCCTTCGCAGGTTTGCAGGTTTTTATTTTCTTCGCCTGCTTCGATCTCGATCACTTCAGTAATGATATCGGTTTCTATTTTCTGAAGAAATTTTGAAAGACAATAAGAATGGGTATTACTATCTACAAGTATGAATATTTTAGAAGGCTTTTCAGTATCAAGAAAACCATTAAGTTCTTCATAGCCTTTTTCTGCATACAGCACAGGATTCAAAGATGCCGTTAAATCGTTCATTTTATTAGGATTTGTGCGGGGGAAATTAAAGAGAATTTATGAATTTTATCATATTCAATAATTATATTTGCGCGATTAACAGCGCGAAATGATAAATAAGAAAATCTTCAATAACACTAAATCGGCTTTCAAGCTTAAGTCTAATACTGAACTGGATAGAGCCATATTTTTATTCAGCATGATGAACTATTCATCATTGGTTAAAGCCGGTACTGCACTAACTAAGTTATCTCTAAAATTACATTTACCTGTAGAGACCCTGATCAAGAAGACCATTTTTGAACAGTTTTGTGGGGGCGTTACCGAAGAAGATTGTAAACCGGTGACCAGAGAAATGTATGATGAAAACCTGCATAGTATCCTGGACTATTCTGTAGAAGGAAAAAAGACTGAGGAAGAGTTCGATTCAGCTATGGAGAAGAAGTTAAGTCTTATTGAATATGCCAAAAAGAGTGATGAAGTTACTTTCGCGATGTTCAAGCCTACAGGTATCGGGAGATTCGAGATCTGGGAAAAGGTAAGTGAGAAAATCAGCCTTACAGATGAAGAGAAAGAGGAGTGGGAGCGAGTTCAGAAAAGAGTGGATACGCTTTGTAGCCGTGCTCATGAACTTAAAGTGAGACTTTATGCCGATGGTGAGGAAACCTGGATGCAGACTGCTGCAGATGATCTCATGGAAGAAATGATGAGAAAGTACAATAAGGAGGAAGTTCTTATTTTCAACACGCTGCAATGTTATCGTTGGGACAGGCTGGATTATTTAAAAGATCTGCATAAGAAAGGTAAGGAAGAAGGTTTTAAAGTAGGGGCAAAGATCGTTCGTGGAGCTTATATGGAAAAGGAAAATGCCCGTGCGAAGAAGCTTGGATACCCTTCACCAATATGCGAAAGTAAAGAGGCGACAGATGTTAACTTTAATAGCGTACTTTCATACTGTCTAAATCATTTAGAAGATATATCAGTATTTATTGGTACTCATAACGAGGTAAGTAGTTACCTGGCCCTACAGATCATGGAAGATAAAGGTCTTTCTTTAGATGATAAAAGGATCTGGTTTAGTCAGTTATACGGGATGAGTGATCATATTAGTTATAACCTGGCTAGAAAAGGATATAATGCCGTTAAACTGGTTCCGTTTGGTCCTGTGAGAGATGTTGTACCTTATTTATTGAGACGTGCTCAGGAAAATACCTCAGTTAAAGGTCAAACCGGTAGAGAGTTATCTTTGTTAAGAGAAGAGAAAAAAAGACGTAAAGGAGATAAATCTACCAAACACCATCGCGAATAATTAACAAATGCGCCGGATAGCAAAAGTTGTTTTTTATAAGATCCTCGGTTGGAAGCTCGAGAGTGATTTTGATCCGGCGATAAAGAAGTGCGTCTTTATAGTTGCTCCGCATACGAGTTCCTATGATTTTCTTATCGGAATCCTTGTTCGTAAGATAATGGATATCCAGATAAACTTTGTGGGTAAAAAAGAACTTTTTAAACCACCCTTTGGCTGGTATTTTAAAATGGTTGGCGGTTCGCCCATAGACCGTAGCGGAAATAAGAATAAAGTTGATGCCATTGCCCAGATCTTTAAAGAAAAGGACATCTTTAGGTTAGCAATGTCTCCTGAAGGGACCAGGCAAAAGACCGATAAATGGAGAACAGGTTTTTATTATATCGCATTAAAAGCTGAAGTCCCGATTATAAGGGTAGCCTTTGACTATGGTACTAAAAAAGTAAAAATCTCCGATGCCTATTGGCCAACCGGAGATTTTGAAAAAGATTATACTGAGATTTTCAGTTTTTATAATAGAGTTCAGGGGAAGATCCCTGAAAATTTCTAGTTACTCTTCAGCTTCATCTTCAGAAGCCTCCATGGTGTGATACACGTTTTGCACGTCATCATCCTCCTCTAATTTTTCAAGTAATTTCTCCACATCTGCAGTTTGTTCCTCATTCAGGGATTTAGTTACCTGCGGAATTCTTTCGAAACCAGAAGAAAGGATTTCTATTTCGCGATTTTCAAGTTCTTTCTGGATTGCGCCAAAATATTCAAAAGGCGCATAGATATGTATTCCATCTTCGTCTTGAAAAACTTCTTCGGCTCCAAAATCTATTAATTCCAGTTCTAGTTCTTCCGGGTCTAGTCCTTCAGCATTAATTCTGAAATTACAGGTATGGTCGAACATGAATTCCACAGATCCTGAAGTTCCAAGGTTACCGTCACACTTGTTGAAATGTGAACGGATATTCGCTACGGTACGATTGTTATTATCTGTCGCTGTCTCTACCAATACCGCGATTCCATGAGGTGCATAACCTTCAAAAAGCACGATCTTATAATCGCCCTGGGATTTATCTGAAGCGCGTTTAATAGCGCGTTCAACATTATCTTTAGGCATATTCACGCTTTTCGCATTTTGAATTACGGCGCGCAATTTCGCATTGGTATCGGGATCTGGTCCACCTTCTTTAACTGCCATTACTATATCCTTACCAATTCTGGTAAAGGCTTTGGACATTGCAGACCAACGTTTCATTTTACGTGCTTTTCGAAATTCGAATGCTCTTCCCATGGTTCAATAAAATTAGATTCGGGCAAAAATATAAAAAAAGCTCCTAATTCACATTGTAAAATCAGGAGCTGATGTATTTCTGAAAATAATTAAGATCAGCCGGTGGCTTCAATAATATCCTCAATAGTCCGTGCAAGTTTGAAATCTTTTTCAGTAACCCCGTCTGCATCGTGAGTAGAAAGGGATATCTCTAATTGATTATAGACATTTCCCCAGTTAGGATGATGTTGTTGCGCCTCAGCTTCAAAAGCTATCCTGGTCATGACGGTAAAAGCTTCCTTAAAGTTTTCAAATTGGAAAGATGTATGTATGGCACCTTTGGCGTAAGTCCAGCCATCAAAGTCTTTCAGTTTATTGTGAATTTCGTCTTCGCTTAATTTTTTCATTGCTTTAATCTTTTGGTTTCTCTTAAAGTTAGAAATTAAGCCGCGAAAAGAAAGGGGATTAGGTGTCTTTATTATAAGATTAACAGCTAAAGCCTGGTAGAAGCTTCTATTACCTGGCTTATAGTGATCTGTAAATTCTTTGGTAGCTTGTTGTCTTTTGGTAATACTGCCAGAAACCTGTCGTAGTTGGAGTCGTAGACATTCTTAAATAGCGGATTTTCATAACCCAGCTCCACGCAAAGATCATTGATAAAATCCCTTTGATGGATCAGGTCTGTACTGCCAAGATGAAAAACGCCTTGCCTGTTCCGGTTTATGATATAATGAAATTGCTGCGTGACCTTGAGTATCTCGGTGGCGTTTATAACAACATTCGGAAATACCTCAAGGGGTTCACCAAGATCTATAATGGTTTTTATTTGTTTGATTCTTGGCGAAGCCTTCCCGAAAACCATAGGTAATCTTACGATATTGTATTTATGGTTGGGCAGCCTTAATAAAGCATTCTCGATCTTGATCTTGAACCTGCCATATACACTTTGGCTTAAGGTTTTATCGTATTCGTAAGAAGGGTAATTGGTAAAAGCATCAAAAACATTAGCCGAACTAATGAAAATTAGTTTCGAATTATACTTCAGGATGTGATTGATAATGGAAAAATGTGTAGCTACCTGGGAATCGAAATCACCCCGCAAAGCAGAAATGATCACATTAGGTCTTAGATTTTCGAGAAGGATCTCTATGTTCTCAGTTTCCATATCAAATTGATGGAACTGATGGTTATTCTCGAAAAAATCATTCTCACTATGGTAAGTACCATGAGTATCAAAATAGGAGCATAGCTCTTTATACAAGGCATTGCCTATAAATCCGCTAGCTCCTAAAATGAGTATTCGTTTCAAATAAATTATCCTTTATAAAAGGGCAATTTTACCTGAGTCGCAGAAACCGCTTTTTTACGTATTTGAATAGAAATTTTATTTCCCACACCTGCAATATCAGTTGGTACATATCCCAGACCTATTCCTTTTTCAAGGGAAGGGGACATGGTGCCCGAAGTTACCTCTCCAATTTTCTTACCATTCTCGTCTACGATATCATAACCCTGACGAGGAATTCCTCTTTCATCCAGTTCAAAAGCAACTAATTTGCGCTTAGGTCCGTTTTCTTTCTGCTTTTTAAGCTCTTCACTATTAATGAAGTCTTTCGTAAATTTGGTGATCCAGCCGAGACCAGCCTCAATAGGTGAGGTAGTATCGTCTATATCATTACCATAAAGGCAATATCCCATTTCCAGTCGCAAGGTATCTCTTGCAGCCAGCCCAATTGGTTTAATTCCGAAATCTTTTCCGGCTTTCATAACCGCATCCCAGATCTGCTCTGCATCTTCATTCTTGAAATAGATCTCAAAACCACCACTACCTGTGTATCCGGTTGCTGAAACGATCACTTTTTCTACATCTGCGAACCTGCCTATTTCAAAAGTATAGAACTTCATATTCGCAAGATCAATATCTGTAAGGGATTGCATGGCTTCCGCAGCTTTAGGTCCCTGGATAGCTAAAAGAGACATCTCGTCACTAAGATCACGCATAGTGGCATCCATAGTATTATGATGTGCGATCCAGTTCCAGTCTTTTTCTATATTAGAAGCATTTACCACTAGAAGATACTTTTCAGCCTCTAAGCGATAAATGATAAGATCGTCTACGATACCTCCATCCTCATTCGGCATACAGGAATACTGGGCTTTTCCGTCAACAAGTTTCGATGCGTCATTAGAGCTTATCTTCTGGATAAGGTCCAGTGCGTGCTCCCCGGAAATTAGAAATTCACCCATGTGAGAAACGTCAAAAACTCCAAGATTCTTTCTTACTGTTTCATGTTCGATATTTACACCTTCGTAGGATACGGGCATGTTGAAACCGGCAAACGGAACCATTTTGGCGTTTAATTCTTTATGCTTTTCAGACAGGGCTATTTCTTTCATTATTTTCAAAAATTTGCGCAAATTTATTCAATTCGGGAAGAATACAATATTTATTTGGGCTTTTTATGGATTTATATTTAATATGTATTCTTAAGTTTATGAGAGAAAAGATTTAGAATGACATTTTTATGAAAATACTTACCGCAGAACAGCTTTCTGAAGCAGATAAGAGAACGATAGAAAGGCAGAATATAACTTCAGAAGAATTAATGGAGCGTGCCGCTACCTTGGTTTTTAATGAAATACATAATAGACTCAATGGTGCTCCTATTCCAATTAAGGTCTTTTGTGGAATAGGGAATAATGGTGGAGATGGGCTTGTGATAGCAAGACATCTTATCCAGCATGGGTATCATGTTACTATCTATGTGGTTAATTACAGTGACAAAAGGTCTGATGATTTCCTTGCGAATTATGAAAAACTGAAAAGTATTACCAATGACTGGCCGCAGTTGATAAAAGGAGAAGATAATTTCCCTGAAATAAACACCGGTGATTTTGTGATAGATGCCATGTTTGGTATTGGCTTAAACAGGCCAATAGAAGGTTGGGTGGCGAAATTAGTTGGATTGATCAATGACTCAAAGGCTTTTACGCTGGCTATAGATATGCCTAGCGGATTATTTTCAGATAAGGTTCCCGGTAATGATGCAGCGGTAATAGAAGCAGATTTTACTTTGAGTTTCCAGGCCCCAAAACTGGTTTTCTTTTTGCCGGAAACCATGGATTATGTTGGCGATCTGCAAATACTGGATATTGGATTAGACAGGGAGTTTCTGGCTGAAATTAAAGCACCCATTCATCTCATCGAAAAAGTTGAAGCTGCCAGTTTATACAAACCAAGAAAAACCAATTCGCATAAAGGAGATTATGGGCATGTCCTGATCGTTGGTGGTAGCTATGGAAAAATTGGCAGTGTTTTACTTACCGCCACAGCTGCTTTGAAGACGGGTAGCGGACTTTGCAGCCTATATATTCCTGAATGCGGATACAATATCGTTCAAACCGGCTTACCTGAAGCAATGGTGCTAACAGATAAGGATAGTGAACAATTAACTACATATCCTGAAGATTTTGAAGCAGATGTAGTCTGCTTTGGAATGGGGGCAGGGACCTCTCAAAAAACAGTAGGCGCCTTGGAAGATCTTTTGAATTCGGTAAAGGAGCCGGTAGTGATCGATGCCGATGGATTGAATATCCTATCCAATAATAAAAAGCTATTAGACCTTTTACCAAAGGACTCTGTTCTTACGCCCCATCCAGGCGAGTTGAAAAGATTGATCGGGGAGTGGCAGGATGATTTTGACAAACTGGAAAAGGCTAAGGACTTCAGTAAAAAATATGATGTGGTCCTCGTTATAAAAGGAGCTCATAGCTTTACGATCAAAGGAGATGAGATCTACGTGAATAATTCCGGGAATCCAGGAATGGCGACCGCAGGTAGTGGAGACGTGCTTTCTGGTGTTATCACCTCTTTGTTAGGTCAGTCTTACGAGCCATTGTCGGCTGCGATCCTGGGAGTTTACTTACATGGAAGATCTGGCGACTTTGCGGCTTCTGAATTGGGGTATGAAAGTGTACTGGCGGGTGATATTGCCCAAAATATAGGGAAAGCCGTAAAAGATCTTTTTCAAAGCGAAATGAAAGATTCGGAACGGAATTAACAATTGTTGAAATTTTTGAGATATAAGACTCTAATTATTTGGAATCTTATTCCCGAAGTAAGATTTTTGCAATCCACAAACCTATTTTTCATAAAATGCAAAATCATCACTATATAAGTTCAGCAGTTCTAGATCTTGAGGTAATTCATGATATTTTAAAGAGCGATAAAAAACTTGCACTTAGTGATGAAGCGAGGTTGAATATTATTAAGTCCAGAGAATATCTTAATAATAAGATCAAGGAGAGTGACAAGCCCGTTTATGGTATTAATACCGGGTTCGGTGCTCTTTGTAATGTAAAGATCACTTCAGAAAAACTTACCGAATTACAGGAGAATCTGGTTAGATCACATGCTTGTGGTACCGGGGATAAGGTTTCAAAACCGGTGATTAAATTAATGCTCCTATTAAAGATCCAGTCGCTGAGCTATGGGAATTCAGGGGTGGCTTTGGAAACCGTAGAGCGCCTCATCGATCTTTATAACAATGATATTTTGCCGGTGATCTATGAACAAGGTTCATTGGGAGCTTCCGGCGATCTTGCTCCACTGGCACATCTTGCCTTGCCACTAATAGGTGACGGAGAAGTTTACTTTCAAGATACTGTGATCTCTGGTGAAGAGTTACTTGAAAAAATGAATTGGGAGCCTGTAAAGCTTCAAAGCAAGGAAGGTCTTGCTTTACTGAATGGAACCCAGTTCATGAGTGCACACGGAGTTTATGCTTTGTTGAAAGCTTATAAACTGTCTTATATGGCAGATCTTATCGGGGCAATTTCGGTAGATGCCTTTGATTGTAATCTATCTCCATTTGACGAACTGGTGCACCTGGTTAGACCACATAGGGGACAGGTAAAAACAGCTGAAAGAATTAGAAATTTCCTGGAGGGAAGTGAAATTGCGGAATCTGAGAAGGATAATGTGCAGGATCCTTACTCCTTTAGATGCATCCCTCAGGTTCACGGAGCCTCTAAAGATACGCTGTCCTTTGTACGGAAGACATTTAAAACCGAGATCAATTCGGTAACAGATAACCCGAACATTTTTATTGAAGCTGATAAGATCATATCTGGAGGTAATTTTCACGGGCAACCACTGGCTTTAGGGTTGGATTACCTGGCGATCGCACTTTCTGAACTAGCCAATATTTCGGAAAGGAGAATATATCAACTGGTTTCAGGCTTACGCGGACTTCCTAATTTCCTGGTGGAGAACCCTGGGCTAAACAGTGGGTTTATGATCCCTCAGTATACGGCTGCCAGTATAGTAAGCCAGAACAAGCAATTGTCTGCACCTGCATCTGTTGATTCTATTGTATCATCTAATGGCCAGGAAGATCACGTTAGTATGGGTGCGAACAGCGCTACTAAATTGCTGAGGGTAGTGGAGAATTTAAACTCGGTACTTGCTATAGAACTTTTTAATGCTTCGCAGGCTATGCATTTTAGAGAGCCTGCCAAAACTTCAGATTTTCTAAGTAAGGTGATTGAAAGTTTTAGAGAACAGGTTCCAGTTTTGACTGAAGATATAACCATGGCTCCTTATATCAAAAAGGCCAAAGAATTTGTAGAAAATATGGAGATCGAAGATTTCCTGGATTAGATCCTGGTCTTTATCCAGGCAAAGGCTTCTTCTAGCGTCTGGAAAACTTCAAAACAATTGTTGTCTTTATAGAATTTCTTTTCAACAACTTCAGCATTTCTGCGGGTCATTTCATTTTCGCTAACCACCGCTATTGCTTTTAGATTTTTGGCATTCGCAGATTCTAGGTAAACCATAGGATCTACGGCATAAGAATTGACACGGTGAGAGATATATCCATAATTTTTTCCCAGAAATATCTCCGATCCAAGATCGAGTAATTTCTGGTTGGACTCGACATCAAAAAGAATCCCTTCATCAAGTTTAGCAATTAAAATATTATCGTGGGTATAAACTGATCCAAATTCAAGTTTTATCTCTTTTGCTCGCATTTCTAGTAGGGCCTATTTTGCGCTAAATTAGAATAATAAATGTATTGGCGAAAAAAGAATTTATGAAAAAAGCCACTTTGTATAAAGTGGCTTTTTTTTATCTATATACCTGAGTTTATGACTCGGTTTCTTTGATCGATTTCTGTATGTCTATCGTCAATTCTTTTTTCTCTTCGTCAAGATCCATGATTATCTTATCTCCTTCTTTCAGCTTAGAGCTAATGATCTCTTCAGCAAGTGCGTCTTCGATATATTTCTGGATCGCCCTGTTTAATGGCCGGGCTCCATATTGTTTATCGAATCCTTTTTCAGCAATAAAGTCTTTCGCCTTATCTGAAAGGTTAAGATCATAACCAAGACCGTGGATCCTTGCGAAAAGTTTCTCAAGTTCAATATCAATGATCTTGTGAATATCTTCTCTTTCAAGACTGTTGAAAATAACAACGTCATCTATCCTGTTTAAGAATTCAGGAGCAAAAGCTTTTTTCAAAGCATTTTCAATCACACTACGAGCGTTATCATCAACCTGAGATTTTTGAGCGGCAGTTCCAAATCCAACTCCCTGACCGAAATCTTTAAGTTTTCGAGCTCCAATGTTAGAGGTCATAATAATGATCGTATTCCTGAAGTCTATTTTTCTACCAAGACTATCGGTTAAGTAACCATCATCCAGAACCTGTAGCAACATGTTGAAGACATCTGGGTGGGCTTTTTCTACCTCATCTAAAAGTATTACCGCGTAAGGTTTTCTACGAACCTTTTCGGTTAACTGTCCGCCTTCTTCATATCCCACATATCCCGGAGGAGCACCAATTAAACGTGACACAGCAAATTTTTCCATGTATTCACTCATGTCTATTCGTATTAGCGCGTCATCATTATCAAATAATTCACGGGCCAGTACTTTTGCCAACTGGGTTTTACCAACTCCTGTTTGTCCAAGGAAGATGAATGATCCAATTGGTTTATTGGGATCTTTAAGGCCGGCACGGTTACGCTGAATAGCCTTTACAACTTTTCCAACAGCCTCGTCTTGGCCAATAACTTTTCCTTTAATCTTTTTAGGGAGCTCAACAAGTTTATTGCTCTCTGTCTGTGCAATTCTGTTAACAGGGATACCGGTCATCATAGATACTACATCGGCAACACTGTCTTCAGAAACAGTTTCCTTATGTTTCTTGGATTCTTCTTCCCATTTTTCCTGAGCGATAGAAAGTTCCTTTTCAAGGTTCTTTTCGTCGTCTCTCAATTTGGCAGCTTCTTCGTATTTCTGCTTTTTAACAACAGAATTTTTACTTTCTCTAACCTCTTCCAGTTTCCTTTCTAATTCAAGGATCTGTTTTGGAACATCGATATTGGTTATATGAACTCTGGAACCAGCCTCATCTAAAGCATCTATCGCCTTGTCTGGAAGGAACCTGTCTGTCATATACCTGTTCGTAAGATTTACACAGGCTTTAATTGCTTCATCTGTATATTCTACGTTGTGGTGATCTTCATATTTATCCTTGATATTATTAAGGATCTCTATGGTTTCCTCTACAGTTGTAGGTTCTACGATCACTTTCTGGAACCTTCTTTCTAAAGCTCCATCTTTCTCGATGTACTGTCTATACTCATCCAGGGTAGTGGCACCAATACATTGTATTTCACCTCTGGCTAATGCTGGTTTGAACATATTACTGGCATCCAGGCTACCTGTAGCGCCTCCGGCACCAACGATGGTGTGAATCTCATCAATGAAAAGGATGATGTCATCATTCTTTTCAAGTTCGTTCATCACAGCCTTCATTCGCTCTTCGAACTGACCACGGTATTTGGTTCCTGCAACTAAACTTGCAAGATCCAGGGTCACGACTCTTTTATCAAAAAGAATTCTTGAAACTTTACGCTTTACAATTCGTAATGCCAATCCTTCGGCAATTGCAGATTTACCAACCCCTGGTTCTCCAATTAGAAGAGGGTTGTTCTTTTTCCTTCTACTAAGTATCTGTGAAACCCTTTCAATTTCTTTTTCCCGTCCAACAACAGGATCAAGTTTGTCGGCTTCAGCTAGTGCAGTGAGATCTCTACCGAAGTTATCCAGAACTGGTGTCTTGGATTTTTTCGAAGTTTTTCCTGTGCTTCCTCCACCGCTAAATGGGTTTTCCCTGGTGGTTTCATCTCCACCATCATCGTCTGAAAAAGATTCTGCAGACGGGCTGTCAGAGAAATCATCTTCATCGCTGGCGATCATATATTTAAACTGATCTTTTACTCCGTCGTAATCTATTTTCAATTTATTAAGTAGTTTAGTTGTAGGATCGTTTTCGTTTCTAAGAATGCAAAGCAATAGATGCGCGGTATTGATATTCGAACTCTGGAAAAGCTTGGCTTCCAGGAACGTTGTTTTTAATGCACGCTCTGCCTGCCTGGTTAGGTGCAGGTTTCGCTTTTCATTACTAATGGTAACCGTATTAGGGTTAGCGGGGCTTAATATTTCGACTTTTCGTCTTAAATGACTTAGATCAACTTCTAATGCATTCAATATATCTATAGCCTTGCCATCACCGTCACGTAATAAACCAAGCATAAGATGCTCTGTCCCGATGAAATCGTGACCTAGTCTTAATGCTTCCTCTTTACTGTAAGCAATGACATCTTTTACTCTTGGTGAAAAATTATCATCCATTTTATCTTCCTTTCTCAAATTTTATTTTCACTCCAATTAGGACAAAAACTGTACCTAACAAGGTGTTAGTAGCTAATTGACAAAATTACTTTCAATAAACCAAGTGTAAAATAGTGAACTTATTAACCAAATCACAATAAAAATTTGTTAATAAAAAGAGAGGGTGCACAGTGTTTGTTAGCCTTTAAAGAAGGAGAAAATATGTAAATTGCCCCTTAGATTTTTTGAGATAAATTAAAATTTTAAGTATGGCTGAAGGAGAAAAGCTAATTCCTATCAACATTGAAGATGAAATGAAATCAGCCTACATCGATTATTCGATGTCGGTCATTGTGTCACGTGCACTACCAGATGTGCGTGATGGATTAAAACCAGTTCACAGAAGAGTATTGTACGGTATGTACGAGCTTGGAGTTCTTTCAAACAGGGCCTATAAAAAATCTGCGAGGATCGTAGGGGAAGTACTTGGTAAGTATCACCCACACGGAGATTCATCTGTTTATGACACCATGGTTAGAATGGCCCAGCACTGGAGCATGAGATATATGCTTGTTGATGGTCAGGGTAACTTTGGTTCTGTTGATGGTGATAGTCCTGCAGCGATGCGTTATACTGAAGCGCGTATGCGTAAGATCAGTGAGGATATGCTTGCTGATATTGACAAGGAAACTGTTGATACCCAATTAAACTTTGACGATTCACTTAGCGAACCGGTGGTAATGCCAACAAGGGTTCCTAACCTTTTGGTAAACGGAGCTAGTGGTATTGCTGTAGGTATGGCAACCAATATGCCACCACATAACTTATCTGAAGTTATTGACGGTACCGTTGCGTACATCGATAACCATGATATAGAAATTGATGAGCTTATCCAGTATATCAAAGCTCCAGATTTTCCTACCGGTGGTGTGATCTATGGATATGATGGTGTGAAAGAAGCTTTCAAAACCGGAAGGGGACGAGTTGTAATGCGCGCCAAATCTCATATGGAAGAGATCAACGGAAGGGAGTATCTTGTGGTTACTGAAATTCCTTACCAGGTGAATAAGGCCGATATGATCAAGAAAACGGCCGATCTTGTTAATGAAAAGAAAATTGAAGGCATCAGCCTGATCAGGGATGAATCTGATAGAAACGGTATGCGTATCGTATATCAGTTGAAAAGAGATGCCATTCCTAATATCGTTCTTAATACTTTATTTAAGCATACAGCTTTACAATCTTCCTTCAGTGTAAATAATATTGCTCTGGTAAACGGAAGACCAGAGATGCTGAATCTTAAAGATCTTATTTATCACTTCGTTGAGCACAGACATGATGTCGTGGTTAGAAGAACGGAGTATGAACTAAGAAAAGCGAAAGAAAGAGCTCATATTCTAGAAGGTTTGATCATTGCTTCAGATAATATTGATGAAGTAATTGCTCTAATTAGAGCCTCTTCTAACGCAGACGAAGCCCGTACCAAATTGATGGAGCGTTTTGAGCTTTCTGAAGTTCAGGCCAAGGCAATCGTAGAAATGAGGTTAAGACAACTTACCGGCCTGGAGCAGGATAAGTTAAGAGCTGAATATGATGAAATTTTAAAGACCATCGAAGATCTTGAAGATATTCTTGCCCGTAAGGAGCGTAGAATGGAAGTGATCAAAGATGAACTTTTAGAAGTTAAGGAAAAGTACGGTGACGAAAGACGTTCACAGATAGAATACGCCGGTGGAGATCTAAGTATTGAAGATATGATCCCAGATGAGAGAGTGGTTATTACCATTTCTCACGCAGGTTATATCAAAAGAACATCTCTTACAGAATATAAGACTCAGAATAGAGGAGGAGTTGGTCAAAAAGGTTCGAACACAAGAAACGAGGATTTCCTTGAATACCTGTTCGTAGGTACCAACCACCAGTATATGTTATTCTTCACTCAAAATGGTAAATGTTACTGGATGAGGGTTTACGAAATTCCTGAGGGAAGTAAAGCTTCTAAAGGTAGAGCCATCCAGAACCTTATAAACATTGAGCCAGAAGATAAAGTAAATGCATTTATCTGTACTCAGGATCTTAAAGATGAAGAGTATGTAAATGATCATTTTGTGATCATGGCTACTAAAAAGGGTCAGGTTAAGAAGACCAGACTTGAAAAATATTCCCGTCCAAGAACAAATGGTATCAATGCGATCACCATTAAGGAAGGAGATGAGTTACTGGAAGCGAAACTAACTACCGGAAACAGCCAGGTAATGCTAGCTGTTAAGAGTGGTAAAGCAATTCGTTTCGAAGAAAGTAAAACTCGTCCAATGGGAAGAAATGCTTCAGGAGTTAGAGGTATTACCCTGGCAGATGATAATGATGAAGTTGTTGGAATGATCGCCGTTAATGATTTCGACTCAGATATTCTGGTCGTTTCAGAAAACGGTTATGGTAAGCGTTCCAGCCTTGAAGATTATCGAATCACCAACCGTGGAGGTAAAGGGGTTAAGACGATCTCGGTTACCGAAAAAACAGGACAACTTGTCGCAATTAAAAATGTTTCAGATGCAGATGACCTTATGATCATCAATAAATCTGGGATTGTGATACGTATGGCTGTGGAAGATCTACGCGTAATGGGTCGTGCAACTCAGGGAGTTAGGTTGATCAACCTTAAAGGGAATGACGCTATTGCTGCAGTAGCTAAAGTGCTACATGATGAAGATGATTTAGATAGTATGGAAGATGCCGAAAAGCCTGTAGGTAGTGATGAATCGGCGAATGGCACAACTATTGTAGATGATAGTGAGGAATAAAAATTTAAACCAAAACAACAATGAAGACTAATATTTTGACAGCGGCGGCAGTGTCATTTCTAACCATGACAGCAGTCGCACAAAAAGACCAGGTAAAAAACGCAGAAGATGCGCTGGAAGACAATAACTATGCTGAAGCAAAAGCTCAGCTACAAGTTGCCGAGGCAAACTTGGGCGAGCTAAATGATAAATGGACCGAGAACTTTTATCTATATAAAGGTAAAGCCTATATGGCTGACGGTAAAAGCGCTTCTGCACAGGATTTGAAAACAGCAGCTGAAGCTTTTCAAAAAGCAGCAGAGATGGGTAGCGATGAAGCTACTGAATCTTTAACTACTTTGAAGAATAATCTTATTCAAAGCGCTATCGATGATCAAAATAAAGAGGAATACGCAGCAGCGGCTGATAAGCTTTACACTAGTTATGAGCTAAGTAAAACAGATACAATTTATCTTTATTACGCTGCCAATAACATGGTACAGGCTCAGGATTATGACAAGGCTGTTGAATACCTTGAAATTTTGAATGAACTTGATTATGATGGTTCAGGAAAAGCTTATACCGCTTTAAATATTGAAACTGGGGAAAGAGAAAATCTTGGATCTCAGCAGCAAATGGATATTATGGTGAAGACCGGTCAGTATAAAGATCCTGAAGTAGAGAAAATACCTTCTAAAAAAGGAGATATCGCTCAGTTGATCGCAAGAATTTATATTAGCCAACAGCAATATGACAAAGCGATCGCGGCCATGGATAAAGCCAAAGCAACTAATCCAGATGATATGGGATTATTACAGGCTGAAGCTAACATGTACTACCAAATGGGAGAAAAGGATAAAGCCAGAGAGATCCTTGAAGAGGTTGCCTCAAAAGATCCTTCAGATCCATCTACCTTTAACAACATTGGTTTGATGTATGCTGAGATCAACGATAACGAAAAAGCGATTGAATTTTACGAAAAGGCTCTAGCTAAAGATCCACAATTCAATGAGGCCAGAGTTAACATGATCGCCGCTAAACTTAGTGCAGAAAAAGAGATCATCAACGAAATGAATGGTCTTGGAATGAGCAAAAAAGATAACGAGCGTTATGACGAGTTAGATGCTCAAAGAAAAGAACTTTATAAAGCAGTTCTTCCAGATCTAGAAAAAGCAATGGAAGTAGATCCAGATAACAAAGATATCATCCAGACAGCGATGAACCTTTATTCTAACCTGGGGAATCAGGAAAAAGTAGCTGAATTAAAAGCTAAGTTGTAAGAAACAACAACACTTCAATAAATAAAAAATCCCGCTGAATTTCAGCGGGATTTTTTTATTCCTGTTATTTCAAAAAGTTGGATTTAAATGATCTTTTTGATCACTCTTAATTTGTGAGTATGCTTTCTTAGTTCAGAACTAAAGATTCCTGAATGATCTATACGATCTATACGCACTTTCCCGTCTACGTGAATGATGTAATTATCTTTCATCATTAAGCCAACGTGATTAATCATTCCTTCATTATCATCAAAAAAGGCCAGGTCTCCCGGTTCGCTCTCTTCAATAAAACTTAGAGGTTCTCCCTGTTTTGCCTGCTCTGCGGCATTTCTATGGATCTTGAAACCATTGATTTTATAGACCATCTGTATAAGACCACTATTATCGATCCCAAACGGACTTTTTCCACCCCAGGTATGAGGAGAGTTTAAAAACAGGGCAGCGGTATTTATAAGATTTTCCTTTTTGGATATTCTTAGCCTTGTTTTTTCACCTTCGAACCTGTGACCTAACTTTTCGGCGAAATTAAGTACAGATCCTATTGCAACTGGCATCAGCAAGCCACTTTCATCGGTTATATATTCGATTAGATCTGAAGAAAGCTGAAGATCATCCTCATCCAGAGAATAATATTCAGCTTCTTCTATTTTCTTATACTGCTTTTTATCTATCCAGGCTTCAAACCCATCGAATGAGTTCCTGATTCTGCTCCAATGAACACGATCTTCGAGGATCTTGAAATGCTCTCCATAGAGTAATTGGGAGGTCATTTCGCTTTCATGAGATGCAGCGGCCCTTAGCGGTACAATACTTAAATGGCAAATACCGTATTGCATTAATTAATTTTATTCAATTTTAGGAATTACGTTCAATGACCATTGCTGAAGCTCCTCCGCCACCATTACAAATGGCTGCAGCTCCAATTTTCGCGTTGTTTTGTTCCAGTACGCTTAGTAACGTAATTAGAATTCTAACTCCGCTGCATCCAAGTGGATGACCAAGAGAAACGGCTCCACCGTTTACATTGGTGTTTTTATCATTTAATCCTAAAATTTTCATATTGGCCAGACCTACTACAGAAAATGCTTCGTTGAATTCAAAGAAATCAACCTCGTCCATTTTAATTCCTGCTTTGTCAATAGCTTTTGGTAAGGCTTTAGATGGGGCAGTGGTGAACCATTTTGGTTCTGTAGCCGCATCTGCGAAACTTTTTATAGTTGCCAATGGCTTCAATCCAAGTTCATCAGCTTTTTCCTTGCTCATAAGAACAACCGCTCCGGCACCATCATTAATGGTAGATGCGTTGGCGGCAGTTACCGTTCCATCTTTTGAGAAAGCTGGTCTAAGAGAAGAGATCTTGTCCATACGAACATTCTTGAATTCTTCATCTTCTTTTACCACTAAAGGATCACCCTTTCTTTGAGGTACTTCCACAGGAACTACTTCATTGTCAAACTTTCCTTCTTTCCATGCTTTTGCAGATCTTTCGTAAGATTGAATTGCAAATTTATCCTGATCTTCTCTTGAGAATCCGTGTTCTGAAGCACAAAGATCGGCACAAACACCCATGGCATTATGGTCATAGGCATCTACCAGGCCATCTTTTTGCATACCATCTTCCAGGGTAGCAGGACCAAATTTCTTACCATTTCTCATATGTACATAATGAGGGATAAGACTCATGTTTTCCATACCACCGGCAACAACGATAGAGGTATCACCCAGCATGATAGATTGTGCACCTTGCATAACGGCTTTCATACCGCTGGCGCATACTTTATTAACGGTTGTACACGGAACGCTGTCTGGAATCCCGGCACCAAGAGAAGCTTGCCTGGCAGGAGCCTGACCTACACCAGCCTGTACCACATTTCCCATTAAAACTTCCTCTACCATTTCTGGTTTAAGATTGATCTTTTCAAGGGCTCCTTTTATAGCGATGGAACCAAGTTTTGTTGCGGGAATGCTTGATAAACTACCAAGGAAACTCCCTATTGGAGTTCTCGCGGCGCTTACTATTACTACTTCTTTATTCATGTTTTAAGTTTAATTAATTCGAGTGTTGCGAAGTTAGTGATTTTATAAGGAATTAAATAACCTAAGCGCTATGAGCCCTATTTTTACTACATTTGAGCATTACCTGAATATTTATGAGCGATTTCGTTAATAAGCTATACAAAAATCAGGCGCTTTTTTATAAAGTTTTCCTGTTTGTGCTTACCTCTGTATTAATCGTTTACCTGCTTCCCAAAGGCGGTAAATTTAAATACGATATACCTAAAGGAAAGCCATGGCAATATGAAAATTTATATGCTCCATTCGATTTTGCTATCCTTAAAACCGATGAGGAGATCGCCGCAGAGCGCCAGGATATAACGAGATCCCATATACCATATTATAATTTTAATACAGAAATTCCTGAAAGAGTAGAAAAAGATGCCCTTCAGGAGGTGAAAAATGTCTTCCAGGATTCTACACTCAATGTCTATGAGACCATCATAGATGATTTTATATCTGAAACAGTAAACAGGATCTATGAATTTGGACTGCTTCAGGAGAGTGAAAGATTAGGTCCAGATCAGCTGGTTTATCTTTTAAAAGGAAACGAAGCTTCAGAAGTTGCCTATAGGCGTATCCTGAAACAGGGAGAGATCAGAAGTTTTTTAAGCGATGAGATAACCGATGCTGGTTTTTCTTCCTTTAAAACTGAATTACTGGAAGTTTTCTTTAATTCGGTAGAGCCCAATGTCACTTTTAATAATGAGCTTACTCAAAATGAATTGCAGAGCAAGCTGAGCAATATTTCCTATACCCGCGGTATCATTGAACAGGGTAGCAGGATTATTGCCAAAGGTGAAGTAGTTGAAGGAAATAAATATAATATTCTGAGATCGCTCAAAGCTGAATACGAGTCACAGGTATGGAGCAAGTCTAATTATAACTGGATCATTGTTGGTTATAGCGGTTTGGTTGCTTTAGCATTACTAATGCTGCTATTGTTCATCCGAAAATATCGTATCGCTATTTTTGAGAATAATGTAAAGGTGACCTTTATATTCTTTAACATCATCTTTATGGTGATGCTCACTACTTTGATCGTAAACTTTAATATTGATTACGTATACGTAGTACCATTGTGTATACTCCCGCTTACTTTAAAGGCATTTTTTGACGCCAGGCTCGGCTTGTTCACGCACGTTATAACGGTATTGCTTCTTGGGTTCATTGTACCAAATAGTTACGAATATATGTTCCTGCAGATCATTGCAGGTATTGTAACCATACTTACGGTTAGTGAATTATATAAAAGGGCAAACCTGTTCATTTCAGTTGGACAGATCACACTGGTTTATATTATTGCTTACTTCGCTTTTACAGTGATCCAGGAAGGAAATATAGATGATATGAAGCCGGAGGTTTTCCTTACCTTTTTATTGGGAGGACTGGCCACGCTTTTCGTACAGCCATTGATCTATGTATATGAAAAGATCTTCGGAATGGTAAGCGATATGTCTTTGTTAGAACTTTCAGATACCAATTCAAAGTTACTTAAGGAGCTTGCTGAAAAAGCACCGGGAACATTTCACCATAGTCTTAATGTGGCGAACCTGGCTGAAGCAGCCGCCAACGAGATCAATGCAAACGCCATGCTAGCCAGGGTGGGAGCTCTTTATCATGATATCGGGAAAATGCATAATGCTACTTATTTTACCGAGAATCAGACTACTTCTGTAAATTCTCATGATGAACTCGCACCAAGGGAAAGCGCCCAGATCATTATCGAGCATGTTATAAAAGGAATCGAAATTGCCAAGAAGAACAACCTGCCAGACAGGGTGATAGATTTTATAAGAACCCATCACGGTACCAGTACAGTTTATTATTTCTTCAAAAAAGAAAAGGAAGTAAATGAAAATACTTCTCCCGAGGATTTCAGGTATCCCGGGCCTATTCCTTTTAGTAAGGAGACCGCAATTCTTATGATGTGTGATAGTGTGGAAGCTGCCAGTAAAAGTCTTAAAGAACCAACTTCGGTATTAATAGATAATTTCGTTGAAAAGATCATTAATAAGCAAATGGAGGAGGGGCAGTTCCTAAATTCGAATATTACATTTAAGGAAATACAGATGGTAAAAAAGATCCTTAAGAGAAAACTGAAGAATATTTACCATCTGCGTATAGAGTATCCCGAGTAATTAATGCACTTCAACAATCTTGTGTTCCTTGCCGTTGAAGCTAAAAGTTTCACCGGCCTTTTTCCCCTTCATTTCCTGGTAGATAGGTGCGTCGGTAGAAATTGCATATACCGTGCTGCCTTCATCAAGGACTATTTTTCCTAGTGCGGCAGAAATAAAATAGTAGTTTTCTGAAGTCTCCACTACGCTTCCGAAATCTATTTGTTCGGTATAATGTTTCTTGTCAATTCGGCTTAACTTCTCCTTCATCTTTGTGGAATTGTCTAGGTATTCGGCATATTTCTCAAAATCTCCGAGTAGTTGCCCTTTACTGTCATCCTCATCATAATCTGTATGGGCATCGTTGTTCTCCATGGACTCCCTGATCTGGTCCATCTCCTTTTGATATTTCTCAATTTGCCTGTTTACAGTGTCCAGGCATTTGAAATATAACTCCTCTTTATTAGCTACCATGATATTTTTATTTTCAGATTGAAATTTAAAATTAGTCAAGCTATTATTGCTGATCGAAGATTTAGGAAATATTTAATATCAAAATATTACTTTAGCCTATAGACTTATAAATATTAAAAATAAGCTTATATACTTATATTTAGTTATTATAAGCTTTTAAACTTATTTTTATTATATTTGAATATGATTGCAGTAATTTCAGCAGATCTATTATCCTCTTCCAGCTACCCCAAAGAGTTGCTAGAGAAGGTTATTACTACCTTAAACAGGGAGTTCAGATCTATACAGCAAAGTTCAGAAGAGGATTCAGGCTTTCGTATTTTTCGCGGGGATAGTTTCCAGGGGGTGGTTTACGAACCATCTGAAGCTTTGAATCTCGCGCTATTATTCAAGACCGCCATTAACAGGCTGCACCTTAAAGATATCAATGGAAATAAAGCTTTTAAGCGTGAGGCAGATCTTAGGATGGCCATTGGTATTGGAACCTATGATTTTAAAAGAGAATCGATACTAGAATCGAACGGTGAGGCTTTCCAGTTTTCGGGCAGGACCCTGGATGAAATGAAAAAAGAACATCGAAAATTAAAGCTGAAAACGCCAGATGCTAATCTGAACGAGGAATTCAATACTTCTTTTTTTCTTTTTGATACTTTATCCGATAAATGGAGTACGGCTTCGGCAGAAGTAATTTATTATCTTTTGAAAGGTTTTAAAGAGACTGAAATTGCAGATGAGCTGGGAATTAGCCAGTCTGCAGTGAATCAACGAAAAAAAGCGGCCGGTTGGGATGCAATTGAAGTTTTACTTAACCGTTATCAAAAAGTCATTTCTGAACATTTCTCTGATGGAAAATAGTATACTAATATTTCTTCAATTATTATTAGCACACATAATTACAGATTTCGTGATCCAGCCTGATAAATGGGTGAGGCACAAACGCAATCATAAATCAAGGTCAAAATATTTATACCTGCACACCTTTTTAGCAGGTTTTCTAACCTTTGTTTTCCTGATGCGACTGGAGTGGTGGTACATCGGAGTCTTTATAGCAGTTACCCATTATTTTGTAGACCTCTGGAAATTACAATTCGACAGGGATGACCTTAAAATATTCGTTTCAGATCAATTATTACATCTCTTTGCGATCCTGATCGCCTGGTTGTACCTGACTTCTAATTTTTCTAATGTATTCAGCTATTTCGCAGAAATTTTTCGATCTCAGGCTATCCTTGCTACTTTAATTGGCTACCTGCTGGTTATTTTCCCGGCAGGATTCTTAATTGGAAAAGCAACTAAAAGATGGCAAAATGAAGTTGAAGATGACCTAAGAAAAAATAGTCTCGACGCTGCAGGCAGGTATATTGGTATTTTCGAAAGAATACTGGTGCTTACCTTCATCCTTACTACAAACTTTTCAGCAATAGGATTTTTGATCGCTGCGAAGTCTATTCTGCGTTTCAGTGATAAATCTGAGACCGGTGCCAGGAAACAAACCGAATATGTGCTCATAGGAACCCTGATGAGCTTTACGATTACAATTCTTATAGGTTTTCTAGTACGCCATATCGCGTTCTAGCAGCTGAATATTGCTCTGGATTCGTTCTCTAACAATATTCATCATCCTTTTGTTCAAAGCAGAAGAGTTCTGAATATATATATCATACTCCTCCAGGGTGAATTGCCCTATGATCATACCTTTAAGACTATTCCTGAATTTGATATCACGCTGTATGGTGTTTTCAATGTATTCCAGCCTTTTATCAAGTTTTAGCTCATAGAACTTGTTCTTGTGCTTATTGATATAGTTTCTAAAAGCAGCCAGAAGCAGGTCGTTTTGAAGTTTAGCGACTGGACGAAGCGTTTCATTCTGAAACCGTTCGTCTGCACTCATGTTTTCGGTAATTCTTGCGGAAGGAATCTCAGGTCTGAGTTCCTTTAGGTTAATATCTCGTGGAGTCATGGCAAGTATTGTTTCTTAAATATAACTAATTATTAAGTCTCATTTACCGTGCCTTAATGCTACTTGTAAACCGGTTATAAACATATCTCAAGTTAAATCTGTCTTAATCGGTCTGCCATCTTACAGTCATCTTGTTATATTTAAAACTATAGCAAAAGAAAATTAAAGTATGATTGAATCTAAAAATCCATATACCGGAGAGGTGATAGAAAAGTTTAAGGAACTTACCAAACCGGAAATAGATAAGGCTCTGGAAAATGCAGATGGACGTTTTAAGAAATGGCGAAAGACAAGCTTTAAAGAGCGCGCAGATCTTATGTTGAAAGCTGCTGCAGAGCTTAAAAAGAATAAAAAGGAATATGCCAGGGATATAAGTGTGGAAATGGGAAAGCCAATTTCGCAGGCTATTTCAGAAATTGAAAAGTGTGCCTGGGTATGTGAATATTATGCTGAAAAGGCCGAAAAGCATTTGTCTTCCAAAACTATAAAAACAGATGCTTCCAAAAGTTATGTTTCTTATGAACCTATAGGAGTCGTGCTTGCGGTTATGCCCTGGAATTATCCTTTCTGGCAGGTATTCAGATTTGCGGCTCCGGCATTGATGGCTGGTAACATAGGGATCCTTAAACATGCGAGCAACGTGATGCGATCTGCTAATAATATTCAGAAAGTATTTGAAAGAGCTGGGTTTCCTGATGCCTGTTTCCAGAATTTAGTTATTGGGAGCAGTAAAATTGAAGCTATTATAAAAGACCCCAGAGTTAAAGCAGTAACCCTAACCGGTAGTAGACCAGCAGGATCTGCCGTTGCTTCTACCGCGGGAGGTGAGATCAAAAAATCTGTTCTGGAGCTGGGAGGTAGTAATGCTCTGGTTGTTTTTAAAGACGCAGATCTTGAGGAAAGTGTAAAAACCTGTGTACAGGCGAGGTTTCAAAATACGGGGCAAAGTTGCATCGCAGGGAAAAGACTTATTCTTCACGAAAGTATCGCTGATGAATTCATAGACGAATTCGTAAGACAGGTAAGAGAATTAAAAAGCGGAGATCCTTTAGATGAAGATACTTTTATAGGAACCCTGGCAAGGGAAGACCTGGCAAAAGATCTCGAAAAACAAATTCAGGATTCTGTAAAAGCAGGAGCCAAAATAATACTTGGAGGTAAAAGAGACCGGGCATATTTAGAGCCTACGGTACTTACCAATGTAACTTCAGAAATGAGCATGTTCCAGGAAGAAACCTTCGGCCCGGCTATTGGGGTGACTACTTTTAAAAAGGACCAGGAAGCTATAGACCTCGTAAACTTATCAGATTTTGGACTGGGGGTATCTATATTCACCAGCGATATGGATTTCGCAGAAAAGATAGTGCCGGAATTTGAAGACGGTGCTGTATTCGTAAATGAGCTGGTGAAAAGTGATCCCAGGTTACCATTTGGAGGGACTAAGATCTCCGGTTATGGTAGGGAATTATCTGCAGACGGGATTCAGGAGTTTGTTAATAAGAAGACAGTTTATTTTAAATAGAAGCGAAAGGATTATAAAGTAAAAAAAGTTTCCAAAAACAGAGTAAAATGGGACAAAAGATATCGGTTACAGTAGATAGTGTTGTTTTCTGCAAAGTAAACAACCAGTTCAAAGTATTATTAATTCAAAGGAAGAATGATCCTTTCAAGGGGCAATGGGCGCTACCAGGCGGTTTTGTAGATGAAGGTGAAGACCTGGAAACAGCGGCTAAAAGAGAACTTGAAGAAGAGACTGGGGTAAAGGTAGAATCCATGCAGCAGGTGCAGACTTTTGGTAAACCAGGTAGAGATCCCAGGGGACATACGATTTCCATAGGCTTTTTGAGTCGTATCTATTGCGAGGAGCATCTTGAACCTTCAGATGATGCCAAGGATGCCAGGTGGTTCGAGATAGAAAAATTACCAGATATGGATCTCGCTTTCGACCATGATGAGATAATCAACGTGGCACAACAATTTCTGTAATCTTATTTTATCCTCTTTAAATTTCTATAATCTGAAAATTGTAAGGGTCTCTTTAATTATTTAATAATTCTATGAGACCCTTTTTATATACTGTGTTTTTCTATTTAAATTCGAAATAAAAACAATGAGATTTCATACCAGAAAGTGGATAAAGCCACAGGATCTAAACCCTAACGGAACCTTATTTGGAGGTAGATTATTAGAATGGATAGACGAAGAATGTGCTCTTTACAGTATTGTTCAACTGGAGAATCCTAAAACGGTGACAAAGTATATGAGTGAGATAGATTTTAAAAGCTCTGCTCACCAGGGAGATATCGTTGAAATTGGCATTGAGGTTTCAAAATTCGGTTCAGCTTCGTTAACCCTGAAATGTGAAGTAAGGAATAAAATGACCCGGGAGACCATTATTACCATAGATAAGATCGTAATGGTTGCCTTAGGTGAAGATGGAAAACCTAAACCACATGGAAAAACCGAAATTGAATATGTAAAGGATAGGCTTAAGTAGGATCAGCTTTTATCAGTTTTATTGCCAGAATTTTGATCTAAACGCACAGGGAAATCTTTTTCTTTTCCATAGATCTTGATCTCCTGTATATCTGCAGGCAGGTAATAACCATCTTTCATAAGAGCTTCTTTGACGGTTCTTACAACATTACCTTTTGTTTTCATGGCCTGCATTCTGAAATCCTTGGTATCTACCCAGAAATAGACCTTCAGAATTATCGTGCTGGTTGCCAATTCGTCTTCGACCACGAAGTTCCTGTGTTCTTCATCTTCGATTACCATAGGCTCTAATTCTAAAGCCCTGGAGATGGTTTCCTTGGCTCCGGCAATGTCATCTTCATAGGCAATTCCAACGTTAAAACTCCAGCGGAAAAAACCGTCTTCAGTATAATTGGTTACCGGTTTAGTTAAAACATCACTATTGGGAATATAAACATCTTTACCGTCGAAGGTCTTTAGTTTGGTGTATCTGAATTCGAGTGCTTTTACCTTTCCGAAATTTTCTCCTATTTCCACAGTATCATTCACATCGAAAGGTCTGTTGAAGGCCAGGATAATTCCTGAGATGAAATTCTCTCCAATGTCCTTAAATGCGAATCCCAGCACAACCGCACTGGCTCCGGCCGCGGTAAGTATTCCTGTTGCGATTCCTCCAAGGCCAGCAGCTTTTAGGGCTAGCATTATAGCGGTAATAATTATCAGGAATCTTATAGCTTTCCCCAGGAAACGGCTCATTAAAGGATCTGAAGTCCTGGAAGATATTCTCCTGGTAAAGAATTTACCCATCCAGATGCCAATAAGAACTCCCAGAATTATAATAAGAAGCCCAAGGCCAATACCTGGTAATTGATCAATAAAATTTCTGTAGAACTTCTGAAAAGCTTCAGAGATACTCTCAGCTTCTAAGGAAACGGAATTCTGCATTCTATGGTTTTCCTTAAAATTATAAAGAAGGAAATACAGATTGTCACAAGGAAATGTTAGTTTTTACTGATTGCTGGAACCATTCTGTCCTTTTTCAGCATTTTCTTCCTCTTCTTCAGCTATTTGTTCCCTGGCTTTTTCTATTTGCTCCTTGGTTGCTTTTGCAGGTTTTTGTTCCTCGGCAAGTTCAGGCTGCAGATAAAGCTCGGCGTAGAATGGAAAATGATCTGATTTTATATCGCTTCCGGTATTAATTTTTTCAACCCGGAACTCTTCAGAAACAAAAATATGATCTAAAGACCAGCGCATTATAAAGCTCGTAGCATCGAAGGTGTTGTAAAAACTTCTTCCTTTTCTAACATCCAGTAGCTCACCTACAGATTGCATCATGCTTACCGTATTAGACCAGGCAACGTCATTAAAATCACCAATAACCACTACAGGAATTTCAGAATCCAGGGATTCTAATGCGATCTTCATCATTTCCGCATCCCTGTCTGATGACGACGGATTATGTTGCGGCATTGGAGGAGTAGGGTGAATAGCATGCAATTGTATCTTATCTCCAGACCTCAGAATTATTTCGGTATGTATCGATGGGATGCTATCATCAACTATATACTTAATCTCTGGATCTACCAGTTCAAGTTTAGAGTAAAGGATCATCCCGTAGGTGTTATCTAGCGGAACCTCAACCTTATACGGATAATCTGAACCTAGACCAGCTTTGATGGCTTCATTCCATTTAGCATCGGTTTCTGTAAAGACGGCGACATCTGGATTTATCTTTTTCATTTCTTCAACCAGAAGACCTGTCTCTTTATTTTTTTGAAGCACATTTGAAGTCAACAACATGAATCCTGTTTGTTCATTAACCTCTTCGGTTGGCTTGCCTACATCATATGGGGAAAAAGGTGTGTAGGGATATATTTTCATAAACTGAAAAATAAAGCAGGTAACCAGTACTGCCATGAAAGTATAGTCTTTCCAAGACCTTATTTCGAATCTGAAAAAATATGCCGCGATTGCAGTAAGTGTCAATAGTGTTAACTGAATATGAGGGTAATCGAACATCCTTATCCACCAGAAATCTGCTGCCACAAGGGGAATTAGCGTAATAACTACGGCCAGGATACCGAAGCCCTGAAGGAAAGGTTTTAATTTCATAATAATGTTTGGTTAGGCTTTATAATTTTCTCCCAGAAATCTGCGAATATCATCTCCCGATGGTGCTTCAAAAAGTTGAAGATCAAAATAGGGGATAGCCGCTATCAGGTGGTCAAAAATATCAGCCGAAATATACTCATAATTTTCCCATCGTTTGTCCCTGCTAAAACAAAGTATCTCCAAAGGAATACCGTTAACAGTTGGCTCGCGATGACGCACAATAAGATACATTTCTTTATGTATGGCAGAATGTTCTCTTAAATAAGAATCGGCATATTTTCTAAATACCCCCAGGTTGGTTTGATTTCTACCATTTATAAGAAGGCTTTTATCAATTTCATTACTTTCATTGAACTTATCTATCTCTGCCTGGCGGTTATCCAAATAAGGGGCGATAAGCTTTATCCTTTTGAGTCTTTCTATATCCTCATGGTTCAGGAATTTTACAGAATTCTGTTTGATAAGAACAGATCTTTTAATTCTCCTACCCGGGGATTCTTGCATTCCTCTCCAGTTCTGAAAGGAGTCTGAAATCAAGCTATAGGTAGGAATCGTAGTATAAGTGTTATCCCAGTTCTGAACCCTTACCGTGGCCAGGTTGATCTCGGTCACTGTACCATCTGCACCAAATTTTTCGAAGCTTATCCAGTCTCCAATTCTTACAATATCATTCACCGAAACCTGAATAGAGGCTACCAGTCCAAGAATAGTATCCTTAAAGATCAATAATATAACTGCCGAAGCCGCACCTAAGGAAATGGCGAAACCAATTACAGATTTATCTGTTAGCGTAGAAAAAATGAACATTAACCCAATGATCCAGATAAAGATCATTATGATCTGGCTGAAGCTTTCCAGTGGCTTGTCATTGAATTCTGGTCTTGTTTTTAGATAATTCCGCGTAGATCGCAGCATACTTCTACAGATCCAGACGATTAGAATTATGATATAAATTTCGACCAGCTTATAGAATATTTTCAGGACATCTGGAAACTCCGAGAAAATCAATGGAAATAGTTCGTAGACCACGAACAGGGGTAGAAAACGACCTACGTACCTGGGAAAGTTACTTTTAATAAGGAAATCATCAAAAGTGGTCTTGGTTCTGTTAGTGAAAAGCTTGAAGGTTTCAATAATAAAATGTTTGATCAGGTAATTGATACCCAGAATGATAAGGGTCAATATTACCAGGTTGATCAAAAGATTTAAATACTGGGCGAATGTAGCATTCATGCCATGCGCCACAAAAAACTCTTCAAAAAAACAGATCAGGTCTACAAGTCCTTCTTCCATATTCATGTTTTAAAGATATTTCTTTTCTACATAAAATGGACCAAATGGAAGAACGGAGCAACCCAGGATGATTCCTATTTGGGTCAAACTCCAGTTCATTGGTTTAATAAGTAGCACGCCTCCAAGGATGTAAGCCATGAAAAGTATACCATGAGCCATACCAACCTGTTTTACCATTTCGGGCATTTCAAAAATGTATTTTAATGGCATTGCAATAAAAAGAAGCAATAAGAATGAAACTCCTTCCAGAATACTGATCCATTTAAAAAGCCTGACTTTTTTTTCCAGAGACATAAGAAATATTTAAAACTTAGGCAAAGATAATTGATTAGTTAGACATGGCATTAAGAACCTAAATTAACCTTTAAGAGGTTTTTAATATAAATAGCGTATCTCCTGAATTCCTTTTTATTAATTTGCGAACGTAAAATATAATTATGAGTTCTAAAAGAGTATTGGTTACCGGAGGTCTAGGTTTTATAGGCTCTCACACGGTAGTCGCCCTTCAGCAGGAAGGTTATGAAGTGGTGATCATTGACAATCTATCTAATTCTTCTATAGATGTCCTTGGAGGGATCACCCATATTACCGGGAAAACACCTGAATTTGAAAATATAGATCTAAGAGATAAAACTGCCGTAAAGGATTTTTTCGAGCAATATCAGGATATTGAAGATGTTATTCATTTTGCCGCGTCAAAGGCGGTGGGGGAAAGTGTAACCAATCCGTTGCTATATTATGAGAATAATATTTCTACGCTGGTTTACCTTTTACAGGAACTAAATAAAAAGCCGAGTTCAAGATTTATCTTTAGTTCTTCCTGTACCGTTTACGGGCAGGCAGACGAATTACCAATTACAGAGAACGCGCCCGTAAAAAAGGCTGAATCTCCCTATGGAAATACAAAACAAATAGGAGAGGAGATCATTCAGGATACCTGTAAGGTAAATGTTGATTTTAAGGCGATCGCATTAAGATATTTTAATCCAATAGGGGCTCATTCTACAGCTGAAATTGGTGAATTGCCTATTGGTACTCCTCAGAATCTAATTCCCTTTATCACCCAAACGGCTATAGGTAAAAGAAAGGAACTTTCTGTTTTTGGTGATGATTATCCAACCAATGATGGTACTGCCATACGTGATTATATTCACGTTATGGATCTTGCTGAAGCTCATGTAAAGGCTTTAAGCAGGCTCATAAATCAAAATGAGAAGAGCAATTATGAGGTTTTTAATTTAGGAACCGGTAAAGGGAACTCTGTTTTGGAAGTAATAAATTCTTTTGAAAAAGTTTCAAAAGAAAAGCTACCCTATAAGATCGTAGGTAGAAGGGAAGGTGATGTTATTGCTGCTTATGCCGATACTACCAAAGCCAATGAAGATCTGGGCTGGAAAGCAAACAGGTCTCTGGATGATGCCCTGGGAAGTGCCTGGAAATGGCAAAAAGTTGTTCAGGAAAGAGAAGAAAAAGAAGAGAATTAATTATTTAGAAACAACTCTAAATAATAAAAAAGACCGGCGTTTTCCGGTCTTTTTTTATTCTATTTTTTAAACCTTATCTGGTTCCATTAACCAAGAAAGCGTGAATAACGCCCGGCAGCCATCCTAATGCTGTTAAAAGCAAACTTATAAGGAAAGTTACACCAAGCCCGTGTTTTAAAAACACAGCTAATGGAGGTAGTAAAATGTTTAAAATAATCGTTAATAAAGACATATCCTGTTTTTTTTATTGGTTAAATAGATCACTGCAATGAGCTATAAACAGCTATTATTCAGTGTTTCGACCAAGGTAAAATTATGACAGGGTATATCCTGAGACCTTAGGAAAAGTTTAGATTAATTATAAGGAAAGCGTTAAACCATTTCGAATATTACCAGCGCATATAAATAAAACCTGGCAAATCTTAGTAGACCAAAAATAAGATAACTCGAAAAAGGAAACCTGATGATCCCGGCAGCGATACTCGTCATTGCGAATGGGATAGGGAGTAAGGCCCCAACAATGATCAAGAATCCTCCCCATTTACGGGTGTTCTTAATATGTTTGGCCATTTTAAGTTCCATAGCCTCATGTACCGCTGGGATCTTGGTGATTCCAACTCCAATGAAATAAGAAACGATCCCGCCCAGGTAAGAAGCTGTTGCCAGTAATGAGAGAAATAGAAAGGGACTTCCAGATTTACCGGCCCAGGCAATAAATAATTCGGGTGGTACAAGGCCTAAAAGTGATTCAGATAAAAAGAAGATCGCCAGTACTTCGAAAGGGGCATAGGTTTCAGTTATGGTCACAAGCATATCTTCAATATCCAGTAGATAATGATCTATAGCCCATAACGCGCCAACAAAAAGAACAATTGGTAAAACTGCTTTCTTTAGACTATTCCAAACGAAGGAATAAAAACCAGTATAATTGTAATATTGATGCAATAAGCGTATCCGCGACTTCTTCTTAGATTTCGCCTTTTCTTTCATTAATTTCCTTTCTAGTTATAGCAATTTTTAGAAATTCTTCAACCGAAGCAGTGGGATAAGCAGAAATAAAACCGGGATTTTAATAATCTTCCCCGGCGTGCTCTTTCAAAGCGTTTACATATTCACGAAGCTCCATTTCATTCAGCTTGTTATCATGCTCGGCCATTAGAGAAAGCATATATTCCAAACTTTCCTGTCCTGTGATCTGCTCAGTTTCTTCCTGAACTTCAGTTTCTTCAGCGTCTTCTACCTCTCCATCTGTTTCGATAGGCTCGTCGTCTGGAATAGCAATAAGGAAATCTTCGTGTTCGTTAATATGTTCGTAGGTTAATCTGGTAACCTTGGCAAGCAAAGGAATATTCTCCTCAACCACAAACTTCCTTAATTCCTTAAGGTCTTCAACAATAGTATTTGTGATAATTCCATTACGCATTAAATCGCGCTGAATTTTATTGAGTAATTTCTGAGCTTTGATATTTTCCAAGGTGTCTCTATTAAATTAAGTTAGTATTGACTTAGCGAAAATTCAATTCCAAACCGGTAGAATTTTTCCGAGCACAAAGTTAGTTTTTTTACGTTTCTATAAAAGCCTTTTTAGAGGTTTTATCAAGTATTTAACCTTTAAAATTAACACAATCTTACCGCTTTAAATTTTAGGGAGATATACGTCTTTAGTAGCTTTAAATCGTAAAATTAAATATTATGAGTAAAGAAAATAAGACGGCACTAGTAACCGGTGGAAGTAAAGGTATAGGTTACGGGGTAGCTAAAACCCTTTTAAAAATGGGGTATAAGGTAGCAGTGACCAGTAGATCACTTTCTGCTGCCGAGAAAGCTGCCGAGAAATTATCAGACCATGGCGAGATCATTGGTCTGGAAGCAGACGTTAGAAATTTTGAAAGTCAGAAAAAAGCTGTGCAGCAATTGCTGGATAAGTGGGGACAACTGGACGTTCTTGTAGCAAATGCAGGTATTGGTAATTTTGGATCTGTAGAAGACCTTACGGTAGATGAATGGAAAGATACCATTGATACCAACCTTACCGGCGTATTTTTTAGCGTGAAAGCATGTGTGGATGCGCTTAAGAAATCTGAAGGTTATATAATCACGATCTCCAGTCTTGCGGGAACCAATTTCTTCGCTGGTGGAGCAGCTTATAATGCGAGTAAGTTTGGTGTTACCGGATTTAGCCAGGCGATCATGCTGGACCTTCGGGATAAAGGAGTAAAAGTAAGTACCATTATGCCAGGATCTGTGGCAACTTATTTTAATGACAATGAACCTTCTGAAGAAGATGCATGGAAAATTCAAATCGAAGATATAGGAGAATTGGTAGGAGATCTATTGAAAATGAATCCGAGAACGCTGCCAAGTAAAATAGAAGTAAGACCTTCTAGACCTTCAAAGAAGTAAAAAGAAATCTAAATACCGAAAGGCTGGATCTCACCGATTCAGCCTTTTTTATTTCAATAAACATTAAAAAATTAACAGCTGAAGGCCTCAAGGGTTAAATTCATGACAAAGCCCGTTATTGCTCATATTCTGAGTGCTAATTGATTTAATTTTGTGGAAAATCAAAAAATAAAAAAGTTATGAGTATCAAAGGAAAAACAGCGATAATTACAGGTGCATCAAGTGGAATTGGAGAAGCTACAGCCATTAAACTTGCCAAGGAAGGGATGAACGTAGTTCTTACCGCTAGAAGCGAGGATAAACTAAATGAGCTTAAGTCTAAAATTGAAAAAGAGAATGCCGGTAAAGCGATCGTAGTTCCTGCTGATGTAACTAAAAAGGAAGATCTTAAAAAGGTCGTTGAAAAGACTAAAGAAGCATTTAGCAGTATAGATGCATTGATCAATAATGCGGGATTGATGCCTTTATCTTATGTAAAGAATCTGCATACAGATGAATGGGACAAAATGGTAGATGTGAATATTAAAGGTGTATTAAACGGAGTAGCTGCGGTTCTTCCCACTATGCTGGATCAAAAAAGCGGTAACATCGTTAATATTTCGTCTAGTGCGGGAAGAAAGATCTATCCAGGTGGAGCGGTTTACTGTGCAACCAAGTCTGCAGTGAGAATGTTTTCTGAAGGTTTAAGACAGGAACTAGCACCAAATTACAATATCAATGTAACTTCTATTGAACCTGGTTTTGTTGATACCTCCCTAACGGAAACTATCACCGATGACGAGATCAAAGATGACCTGCTTTCTAATTTCAAGGAAATGACTCCTTTGGAAGCTGAAGATATTGCCGAAGCTATATTTTATTCATTATCTCAGCCAAAAAGAGCGAATATCAATGATGTTTATATCATGCCAACGGAGCAGGCACAATAAATAAAGCTCAATTAAATAAAAAAAGGTCCGGTATATCCGGACCTTTTTTTATTTGAAATTATTGAAGCAGCTAAAATTATACAAGATCTGAAATCTTATAAGTTGATTCTGATTGAATAAAATTTATCCTAAAACTCGATAATTGAAAGAAAGCAGGCTAAATGTATCTTTAAAGCTTTATTTTCAGAACCTGAAATAGAATTAGAAGTGACCGGAAAAATAAAGAAATACCAGAATGATTTTATAAAGTTCCTGAGAAGTACAGACTTTTCAAAAGCCATCGTATTAACCATAGCTATAGTGTTTCCCATTGGTATCTTTTCAAATCTGGGAAATCTAGAAATTGGGATTAGTCTGGCTATGGGATGCTTATTATCATCACCAAGTGATGTTCCTGGCAGTTTTAAACATAAAGTATATGGGATTTTAGCGGCCGCTCTACTTGGGGCTATATCTTTCTGTATTGCGGGTTATGCAGCAAAGTTCCTGTGGGCTATTATCCCCATGCTGGCCATCATGATGTTTGCGATATCATATCTTTCAGTTTATGGATTCAGGGCCTCCCTGGTTACTTTTTCTGGTTTACTGGCTGTGGTTCTGAGTTTTGCTAATATTTCTTCCGGAATCGAGATCTGGCAAAAATCCCTGTTAATCGGGATAGGAGGGATCTGGTACCTTCTGGTTAGTATTAGCTGGTATCTTATAAAACCTGAAAGAGCTACTGAGCAATTGATCGCGGAGACCATGGAGTTAACGGCAGGCTATCTCAGGTTAAGAGTAGAACTTTTTAAACCCGATTCTAATGAAAAGGAGATTCAGAAAAAGCTTTTCCAAAGCCAGAGTGAACTGAATGAACATCATGAAAGTCTAAGGGAGATCCTTATAAGTTCCCGGCAATCTTCAGGAAGTTCTGGTTACGCCCGGAAGCGACTGCTAATTTTTATAGACCTGGTGGATATGCTGGAACTGGCCATGGCCAACCCTATAGACTTTAAAAAGATGCAGGGCTCCCAGCAGGAAAATTCTCTAGAATTAAAGGTTTTTGCCAATTTCAGTTTAAAAATGGCGACGCAACTGGAGGCTATAGCCCTTGCGATGCTTAAGAATTCTGAACTACCCGAAAATAAAGTTCCTGATGCTTTAGGTAAAGTGGAGGAAGCTCTTAGAAAATTCAGATCACAGATAGATATTGGACAAAGAAGGGAAGAGATGCTTATGCTGCGTAATCTTTTTGATTATCAGTCCAAACAGGCACAGAAAATTAATAATATAGACAGGATCCTGAGGAACCTGGAAGGTAAAAGGAAGTTATTTGTGAAGGATAAAGAATTCACAAAGTTCCTTACCCAGCAGGAATACAGTTTTAAAACGCTTACCACTAATTTTAATTTTGATTCCGCCATCTTCAGGCATTCTTTAAGGCTCTCCCTGGTGGTTCTCGCAGGTTATTTGATCGGGGATTATTTCTCAGTTCAAAATTCATACTGGATCCTACTAACCGTAGTGGTCATTATGCGACCAAACTACGGGCTCACCAAACAACGAACAAGAAAGCGTATCGTAGGCACCTTGATAGGAGGTGTCATTGCGGTTGGGATCGTATTTCTCACCCAGAATACCACGGTATATGCGGTTTTAGGTATTTTGTCATTAACGCTTGCTTTTTCCTTGATCCAACGGAATTATACCACGGCAGCCATCTTTATAACTTTAAGTATCATATTTATATATGCTTTATTGCAGCCTGAAGTGCTGAATGTGATACAATTCAGGATCGTAGATACCTTGATTGGAGCAGGACTAGCGGCTTTTGGTAATCTATTATTATGGCCAAAATGGGAATCTCAGAACCTGAATAATGTGATAGCAACATCTTTAAAATCTAATCTGGAATATCTTGAAGAAATAGATAGATATTATCACGAGAAAAAATCACTGCCAATTTCATATAAACTCTCCCGTAAAAAGGCATTCCTGGATATGGGAGCGTTAAGTGGAGCCTTTCAGCGCATGACACAGGAACCAAAATCCAGACAAAAACAGGTTGGACTTATTTATGAAATTGTAGGCTTAAACCAGACCTTTTTATCTGCAGTGGCCTCCATGGGAACCTATATCAGGACGCATCCTACTACCAGGGCATCTGAGGATTTTGAGACCTATACCAAAGCGATCTCTGTTAATCTTAAAAATTGCGTGAATATTCTGGAAAATAAGGAAATGATAGAGAAAGAAAACCTTGAAATTTCTTTAGCCGGTAAGTCTCTCCAACAAAAATTCGATAAACTTGCAGAGCAAAGGGACCTTGAAATCGAAGCTGGCAAGGAAAAAATAGATGAACAAATGAGGTTCAAGTTACAGGAAGCGCATTTGGTGACAGGACAGTTAGAGTGGTTGCTTGATATTTCAGAAAAACTGCAGGTGAATATAGAAAAGCTAAATAAGGAGTAAATGAGCAAACGAGCTTTTAAAAAATATATCAAATCCCTGGATAAGGAGGACCTGGAAGACCAGATCATGGATTTATATACCAGGTTCGAAGATGTAAAAGTATTCTACAATTTTGTTTTTAATCCGAACGAGGAAAAGCTTGTTAGAGAAGCCAAATTCAAGATCTCTAAAGAATATTTTCCACCCAATAATAGAAGACCTAAAACCCGTAGATCTGTTGCGCATAAACTGATAAAGCATTTTCTAAAACTCGAAATGGAGCCTCATTCCCTGGCAGATGTGATGTTATATAATATTGAAGTTGCCCAGACCTGGTCCAGGGATAAAGAGAATATACCTGAAGGTTTTCAAAAGAGCATGCTGAAATCTTATGAGCAAGCTGTAAACTTTGTCATAGAAAAAGGTATTTCTGGCGAATTCATTACAAGAATACATGAAATTGGAAATGAAGCTGAAAAACAGAATTGGGGTAATTCCTATCTTTTCGAGCAATTAAAAGATCGATTTCTTTAAAATAAATAATGCGAATATTACTACTAGTGCTTGTCTTTTTCACCGTGGCTTCCGGGTATTCCCAGCTCGGGTTCTGCAGTGGGAGCAAGGGCGATCCCATATTTCATGAGGATTTTGGAAATGGGTCTGGAACTGGTGATCCCCTCGCTGCAGGAATTACTAATTATGATTTTGTGAGGCAGGATCCGCAGGACGGGCAGTATACCATTTCCAGTACTATCGGGAACTTTATTACCTCCTGGCATTCTTATTTTCCAAATACCAATATTTCTGGGGGCAGGGCTTTGATAGTGAATGCCGATTTTACCGCGGGTAGATTTTATAGAAAAGAGATCTCGGGACTTTGTGAGAATACTACCTATGAATTTTCGGCTTTTTTGATGAATGTCTATGACCGGTCCAGTAATATATGTCCTAATGGCGGAATCCCTAATAACGTGCGTTTTGAGATCTGGGATGAAACCGACAGCATTCTTATAAAATCTGGCGATACAGGAGATATAGCATCAACCTCTTCGCCAGAATGGGAGCAGTTTGCATTAACCTTCAGGTCTGAACCAGGACAGGGATCGGTAATCCTTAAAATGTTCAATAATGGTGAAGGGGGTTGTGGGAACGATCTGGCCATCGATGATATCATGTTTCGGTCTTGCGGTGATCTAACCACTATTAATTCTGAAGACAATGAGACTGGTCTTACCATTTGTGAAGAGAATACCCCGGTAAGCCTTAAATTAGAAGCAAAATCTGATGGATCGGTGTATGACCAGCCATTTTTTCAATGGCAGATAAGCGTGAATGGTGAAAATTGGGGAAATATTCCCGGAGCTAATTCAGCTACCTATCAAACTTCATTATTAACAGACTCTTATTTTTTCCGAGTGAAGGTAGCAGAAGACGCGAATAATCTCAATAATAATTTTTGTAGTTCAGCCTCAGAAGCATTTGCAGTAAAAGTGATAAAAACACCAGCGCCACCATCAAGTAATGGAGATGTTCAGGTTTGTGAAAATGAATTAGCTCCTGCAATAAGAGTTACAGTTGCAGAAGACGAATCTGTTTCCTGGTATGATGCTAAAACTGGAGGGAATTTACTGGCAGAGAATACAGACACATTCTATCCCACAGAAGAAGGAATTTATTATGCGGAAGCTACAAAAGAAGGTTACGAATGTGCAAGCAGTAAAAGAACCCCAGTAAAATTTACCGTTTTTACGGTACCAGATGTGCAGGATGAAAACCTGGAGATATGTCCAGATTCTAATTTACGTTTAGATGCTGGTCTCATAGATTACGACTTCGTCTGGTCTAACGGGGAAACAGGAAGTACCATCCTCGTAAATTCACCTGGTAATTATTCCGTAGATATTATCACGGAGGAAGGATGTAGTGTCACCAAGAGTTTTTCGGTAAGTGCCGTAGCTAATGCCCAGATCCAGGAGGTGGTTTCTCTAGCTAATAATGTTAGAATTATTCCGGCAAATGACGGAAATTTTCAATATTCTATAGATGGAATTAATTACCAGAGTTCACAGACTTTTAATTCAGTACCGGGAGGTGTATATACAGCTTATATCAAGGATTCCGCAGGATGTAATATAGATACCCTTGATTTCGCCCATATCGTAGTTCCAAAAATGATTAGTCCCAATGGGGACGGTTATAATGATATTTTCGAACTCAAGGGGGTGGGTTTTTTTGATTCTTCAGAGATCCTGATTTTCGACAGGTATGGTAAGGTCTTAAAATCTGGGACTGGAGCCGGCTTTCAATGGAATGGAAAATTTAATGGAACAGATCTTCCGGCAGATGATTACTGGTGTCTTATTAAAATATCTGGTTTTCCAGATCAAACTATCCATTTCTCACTAATAAGATAATTTAGTTTTCCAAGATCTCTATTCCTGGCTTATTCTCTTTATTGTAAAAAATAATGATATAGGACTTTTCAGACTTAAAATCATATTCTCTAGAAATTACAGGTTGAGGAGCTCCCTTCCAGTAAACTTCCAGTGTTTTTACTCCGCTTTTTATATGCTTGCTTAATACAGGCTTTGCGTAGGCTAGCCCTTTAGCTAAACTTTTTGACGATTTCCCATCTTTGACCTTTATCGTAACCGGACTCATTCCGGTAGCGGCATGAAAAGCTCGTAAGGCACTAAGACCTTTCTTTAGTTTTATTTTATCTCTGAAAACCATGTACGACGGTAGGAAACCATTTTTTGTAAAATTTTCAGATCCTTCAAAAATATTATGCAATTTGTATGAAAAAGTAGCATCATTAATTTTTGAAGATTGGGCTGGATCACCATAGATAATACAGGTGTATTTTTCACCGGCGGCAATTCCAATCTTATGTTCAAGCAGGGATTTTGAGGATTTCACCTCCATATTATGAATCCCGGGATCCAGTAATTGATATTCCGAAGTTTGCTTTTCTGCAATCTCTATCCCGGTTGAACTTTCCTGTTTATTCATTTGTATGGTCAAAGCACTGTTGGTGCTATTATATACACGGAATTCAGGATCATGTTTGTCTGTTTTCCTGTTACAACTTAACGATGCTATCAAAATCAAGATCAATAGCGGTATAGCATATCTATTTGTCATCATCTGAAGATTTTGAAGAATAATTTCTCATTAAAGCCGGTCTACCTAAAATTATTAAAAGAGCCAGGAATACCAGGATTCCTAATTGTACCGGAGCAACTATAGACAGTCTTGAAATTAAGACCAGGATCACAATTCCTGCTAAAATGATTCCTATCCAGGAGATCCATTTTCTATTAGCTTTTAAAAACCTTAAAGCAATCACATTTACGACTCCAAAGGTGATCAGGAAGATTAAACTGGCCGCTTCTACTAAGGAAGATAATTTTCCTATTACTGCCAGGATAGTAGACAATATCCCAAGTAAAATGACTGCTCTGTACGGTACATTGTTATGCGTTTTTTTAAAGAACGGTGGTAGTTCCTTATCGTTTGCCACTCTTTTTGAAAGATTCGCACTGGAGAAAAGGGTAGAGTTAATCGCTGCAGCTGTGGCAAATACTGCTGCCACAGTCATTATGATCAAACCAGGCACTCCCAGTGCGTTTCTGGCGGCAATAGAAAGAGAAACCTGTTTCTGGGCAATGATCGCAAGGCTTCCGGCTAGCATTACTGCACCTACAGCAACAATTGCGTAGATAATAATTACGAAGATTACCGCCGTAATTATGGTTGGTTTTAGAATCTTCTTAGGTTTTTTAATGTCCTCATATTCATAGGTTAGCAATTGAAACCCTTCATAAGCCATAAATATACTGGCTGCACCAATGGGCGCGCTCCAAAGTGGTCTGGGTTCTATGCCTGAAATTAATTTTACTGTATCCCATTGCATAAAACCTAGAACGGCTAGACCTATAAGGGCAAGCAAATTAATGCTGACAATTGCGATCTCTACCTTTTTCGTTTTGGTAACTCCCGCAAGGTTAAGGCTTATTAGTCCTACCATGATCCCTATCGCGAATAGCCTGGTAACCAGGGGTGAAGTATTTAAGGCAAAAGAGAGATAATGCCCGAAGGCGAATGCATAAACCGCCATGGTTAGAACATAACCAAGCAACAAAAGCCAGGACAGACTGCCGGCAATTCCGTTTTTATTGATCTCTCTCAGATAAGTAAAAGCACCTCCGCTTTCTTCAAATTTGTTAGCAAGAACTATATAGCAATAGGCACTTGAACAGGCGATTATTCCACTTATAACGAAACTTAGCCAGGCCCATTGACCCGCAACTGAAACTACTACTCCAAGTGCGGTGTAGATTCCGCCTCCTACCATTCCTCCGGCAGCCAGGGCCCAGACTGAAGGCCAGCCTAGAGATCCTGAGGATTCTTTCTTAGCCATAATAGCATGATTTATTGGTTGTAGATTGAAATTACAATGAACGCAAAGAAATCAAGGGAAGAAGAGCGTTAAGTTTTGCCTAAAATTATTTAAGAATAATTAAAAACCTGAAAATTTATGTAATCTTGAATTTTAAAAAATAGATTTTTTCTCTTTCCAGGCTTAGTAATGATAAGCTTCTTGAGTTCGGTCTAATTGAGTAAATTTGAAAGTCAATATTAAAAGTTATGGAATTGGAAAAAATAATTTCTCAAATTGAAGAACAGAAGAATCTGCCTAATCTTAATTTGAGTATTAAGAGTAAGACCGAGGCCTTTACCCATAAACTTTTCTATACTCTTTTTGACAAACAGACTCCGGTAAAAGATAATCTGATGGAATTGGGGATGGATTTTGAAGTTCTGGCAAAACTGGTTTGCTGGGAACCTGGTTCGCCCTGTCAGGATATCTGGAAAGATTACCTTGAAATGCTACCTGGTATCCTGGAAAAACTGAATTTAGATGCTCAAGCCATTGCAAAGAATGATCCTGCAGCAAATTCGGTAGAAGAGGTTTATTTATCCTATCCCGGCTTTTACGCCATAGCAACTTACAGGTTAAGTCACGAGTTGTACAAATTCGGGTTGCCTTTGGTCCCACGATTAATGACCGAATGTGCCCATAGTACCACTGGTACAGATATTAATCCCGGCGCTAAGATTGGAAATTCCTTTTTTATAGATCATGCAACCGGAGTGGTAATAGGGGAGACCGCAGTAATTAAGGATAATGTAAAGATCTATCAGGGGGTTACCCTCGGGGCATTGACCGTGAACAGGACCTTAAGAAATGTCAAAAGACATCCAACCATCGAGAGTAATGTGACCATTTACGCAAACGCTACCATTTTAGGTGGAGAAACTGTAATTGGTGAGAATAGTGTTATCGGCGGAAACGTTTGGTTAACCAAATCTGTTCCTAAAAATTCGATGGTATCACATACTCCTCAAATTAGTATCAAAAACGCAGCACACAAATGAATGATTCAATATTAGACCTGGTAGGAAATACTCCGTTGGTAAAAGCAAAACGAGTATTCAATAAACCGGGAGTGGAACTATATTTTAAACTCGAAGGGCAAAACCCAGGAGGTAGTGTAAAAGACAGGGCTGCCTATAACATGATCAAAAGCGCCCTGGACAGAGGCGAAATCGATAAAAAGACCAAGCTTATTGAAGCTACGAGTGGGAATACTGGAATTGCCCTGGCGATGATCGCGGGGATCTTTGGTCTGGATATTGAATTGGTGATGCCCGAGAATTCTACTATAGAAAGGGTACAAACCATGAGAGCTTATGGTGCAAAAGTGATTCTGACCAGTGCAGATGATGGTATAGAGGGCTCCCGGGATTATGCTGAAGATAAAATGAAAACGGGTGGTTATTTCATGCTGAACCAGTTTGCGAATAACGATAACTGGAAAGCCCATTATAATACTACAGGACCGGAGATCTGGCGGGATACCAACCATAAGGTTACTCATTTTGTATCCTCTATGGGCACCACCGGCACCATTATGGGAACCAGCACTTTTTTAAAGGAACAAAATACAGATATTCAGATCGTTGGGGTGCAGCCAACAGATGATTCCCGTATTCCGGGCATCAGGAAATGGCCTGAAGCTTATTTGCCTAAGATCTTCAATCCAAAGAAAGTTGACAGGGTGTTGGAGGTAAGTGAACAGGAAGCAATAAAGATGAGTAGAAGACTTGCCGAGGAGGAAGGTATTTTTGCTGGTATGAGCAGTGGAGGTGCCGCCAGTGCTGCAATTAGATTATGTAATGAATTAGAAAGCGGACTTGTGGTAAGTATTGTCTGTGACAGGGGAGACCGGTATTTGTCATCAGATCTTTTTGAGCAATAAAGAAGAGGCTGTTTGAATTTTAGCGTTAACTCTGAGTGATTTTATTGATCTGAGAGATCAACTATTTATTAACTATTAACTACTATTACATTTTAACATTCTGTCTTATGAGATTTAGACAGTGCTGAAAATTCATACAGCCTCCTAGGCTTTTAATTATTTACTAATATTTTTCTACAGATGCCACTCCGGTGACAGTACTACGTGCAGGAATGATTTTTAATTTTGTGCGTTCTTTTCCTTTTTCAAGGTGTACAATGTATTTTTCATCGTCTATGTTTGACTGCATACCAGAAGCTATGTATTTATCTTTAGTTAATGTCCAACCAAGATAATTAGCGTAGACCTGGTTTCTTACATCATAAGGAAGAGGTACGTTTTTAAATTGTTGGTATGTTTTAACCAATTCATCTTTGTCATTATAAACGGCTCTTAATTGCCCATTAGAACTGGAAACGGTTACATAAACATCTCCACTCATGTTTCCAGATTCTTCACGGAATCTTTTCAGATCAAAATTCTCATTGATAAATGCGATGGCATTTGATTGAAATTGTCTCTGGTAATTTTCTTTCACTTTAACGATACCGTTGGAATAATCTTCAAATACGATTTCACCGGTTGGTTCATAATGTAAAGTTGTTTCTTCAAGTTGGATAACTTCTTGCGAATAAGAGTTTAAAACCCATCCTGCGACTAAAATAAAGGTGATGATCTTTTTCATGATTTTTAAGATTAAAATGATTGATAAATATTTGAATATGATGATGCAAGATACATTCTAAAGACCTGTAGTAAAAGTACTTAAGTAGCACAAGAGGTCTATTTTTGATTTCTGTTCTGATTTTCCAGTTCTTTTAGAAGAAGGGAAATATCTTTGATCTCAAGCTGATTCCTGGCCATGTCTATAGAACCATTTTGCTTTAATAATTGAAGGTGGCGGTTAACCACCGCCCTGGTGGACCCAATTAGGTTTGCTATTTCCTTATTCGGCAGATCGTTGATATGTTCCAGCTTTTTAGATTTGGAATTTACATTTTCAAGAAGTAGCTTGAGAAGACGGGTAGTAATATTTGTGAATATGAGCTGGGAGACATTGGATTCCAGAGCTCTCATCATCTTTCCTGCGTAAGTGAGGAAATGCTGATATTGATGGGGATTTTTATTCAGCCAGTCTCTTAACCTGTCCATGGGAATGGCCAGTACTTTGGTATTATCAAGACATTCGTAATATACCCGGTGTTTCGTGCCATCGAATAAACAAAAGAGATCAAAAACATCTGCTTCTTTTAGCAGGAACAAAGTGTGTTCTTTTTCACTGAATTCGTCTACGTTGTACATCTTGATACGCCCCCTAGTAATGATGTAAAAATGGAAAAGGAATTTTTGATGGTTGATGATACAGGTATTTTTGCTCCACTTTTCTTCATGAAAATCTGATAGCAAATCCTGCCATTGCGACTTAGTCAGGTCTGCGAATAACTCGCAGCTTGTTAATACTGACTCATACTTAGAATAAAGATCATTCGTAGGGACCAAACTTCCGGATTTTTCTAATTAGAACTAATTCCGGGGGGATGGATAAAAGGTTATTTCTTCAGAAGTTGAAAAAACAATAGTCAAAATCACCGCTCTAAAAATACGATAATTTTTAGGGAAACTTATCCAATTTAATACTTCTTATTGCTCAATTAATTTTTGAGTAAAGTATAAAATGCCTTATTTTTGCAAAATTGCTTACGTATAAAGGAATCTATGGCGCTAGAAACATTTGGTATTGAAAAGAAGAAAGTAGACAAGAAGTTATATGACTATCAGCAGAAGGATATAAATAAAATTTTTGGGGTAATAGAAGAACACCCCGGTAACTATAATCTGTTGTATCAGCTGCCTACGGGTGGAGGAAAAACTGTGATCTTCTCTCAAATGACGAGAGAATATATACAGCGAACAAATAAGAAAGTTCTTATTCTAACTCACAGAATTGAACTTTGTAAACAAACCTCTAAAATGTTGTCTGGTTTTGGGGTTCGTAATAAGATCATTAACTCCAAAGTAAAAGAGCTTCCAGATCAGGATGACTACATGTGCTTTGTGGCCATGGTGGAAACCCTGAACAATCGTTTGAATGACGAGAAACTGGAAATACAGGATATAGGTTTGGTGATCATTGATGAGGCGCATTACAACTCTTTTAGAAAGCTTTTCAAATTCTTCGAAAAATGTTTCATTCTGGGAGTTACAGCGACGCCACTAAGTTCTAACATCAAGCTTCCTATGAAAGATAATTATAGAGAACTCATTGTTGGAGACTCTATTAATTCTCTTATTGAAAAGGGATTCCTGGCCAAGGCGAATATTTACAGTTACAATGTAGGTCTTACCAATCTTAAGGTAGGAATGAACGGTGATTATACCGTTAAGTCTTCAGAAGAGCTGTATTCTAATTATAGCATGCAGGAGAAACTTCTTACGGCATATTATGAAAGGTCGCGTGGTAAAAAGACGCTTATCTTCAATAATGGTATTAATACTTCTGTAGAGGTTTATCATACTTTTAAAAATGCCGGTCTGCCCATCAGGCACCTGGATAATACTACAAGTAAGCAGGACCGTAAGGATATCTTGAAATGGTTCAAACATACCCCAGACGCTATCGTAACTTCGGTAAGTATACTTACTACCGGTTTTGATGAGCCTACTGTGGAAACTATCATTTTAAACCGTGCGACTAAATCGCTGACGCTTTATTTCCAGATGATTGGTCGTGGATCCCGTGTATTAAAAGATAAGAGCGAGTTCAACGTGATCGACCTTGGTAACAACATGGCCAGGTTTGGTCACTGGAGTACCCCGGTAGATTGGAAACAGATCTTTAGATCGCCAGATTTCTATTTTGAAAATCTTCTTAGTGATGAAGAGATCGAAAGAGATTTTCAGTACCAGATGCCACCAGAGGTTCGGGAACAATTCTCGAAGACCGAAGATGTTACTTTCGATATTGAAGCAGCTTATGATGAAGTCATCAAAAAAGGATTAAAATCTAAAGCCGTACTGGAGTGGTCTATGGAGCAACACGTGCAAATGTGTGTAGAGAACAGTGAAGATGTGTTCGATGCGAGAATACTCGCCAAGGAGCTGAAAGACGATATTGCCTCCAGAATAAGACAGTACTCATACTGTATTAGTAAAAGTACCAAGAACTACCGTGACTGGCTGGAAGAAGATTATTCCCGTAAACTAAGAATGGAGATCAATAAGCAATTCTAATTGTCCTAATTGTCTTTATCTTTTTTACCGAAGAGACGATTGAAGAATCCTTTTTTCTTCTTTTCCTTTTTATTATTTCTCTTTTGAGCGTCTTTGTCTTTTCCTGAAAAGAGACGCTCAAAGAAGTTGTCTCTTTCTTGCGGAGGACATTCCATCATTTCTGCAAGTTCCCCTGAAAGTGGGGCGAAGCGAGCATTAGTGATATTGTTGAAATTCGAGTCGGCATTCATTTTTTGCATTAATCTCGCAAAAATTGGTAATGCCGAATTTGCACCCTGGCCAATACCTGTATTTCTAAACCCTATCCTGTGATCATCTGCTCCAACCCAGGTTACACATACCAGTTCTGGTGTGATCCCAACGAACCAGCCATCTTTATTATCCTGAGTCGTTCCTGTTTTTCCAGCAATATCATTCTGAAGTCCATACTTATAACGTAACCTGGTCGCGGTTCCCTCATTAACGGTTGCCTGCATCATGTTGATCATGATCTTCCTGGTGTCTTCAGAAAAAGCCCTGTTTTTAGATACTTCTGGCTCAAATTCAGCAAGGAGATTTCCATCGCCATCTTCGATCCTGGTAATATAATATGGCTTGGAATAATGGCCATTATTCGCATAACTGGTATAAGCAGAAGTAAGTTCACTAAGAGTTAAAGAAGCGGTTCCTAAAGCGATAGAAGGAACTGCAGGAAGATCAGATTCTATTCCCATTTTCCTGGCCTGCTCGATCACATTTCCAATTCCGGTTTCCATAAGAACCTTAACCGCGATGGTATTCATAGACCTGCTTAAAGCGGTCTTTAAATTGTAATTCATATTAGGATCATCACCTTCACTAGATGAATTGGAAGGGGTCCACCCATCTTCATAGGTAACTTCACGAACAGAGAAGTAGGAGCAGGGGTCTATGCCATTTTCCAGTGCGGCTGTATAAACAACGGGTTTAAAAGTGGAGCCAACCTGTCTTTTACTTTGTGCCACATGATCATATTTAAAGAACCTGAAATCCACGCCTCCAACCCAGGCCTGTACACCACCATTCTCGGGATCTACGGCCAATAGTCCGGAATTTAAAAATTTCAGGTAATGAGCCACACTATCTATGGTGCTAACATTCCTTGTTTCCATACCTCCTTCATAACTAAATAATTCGGTTGGATGTTTCTGCTCTAATTTTTTCATGATTTCAGCTTCACTAAGACCATCTTTCAGCAAGGACTGATATTTAGGAGATCTTTTTACGGCATCGTTCAGGATCTTTTTATCCCGGATCCATGGAGCGTAGCTACCATAGGATTTTTCATGCTCCACCTGTAATTGGGACATATGTTCCAGCATCGCTTCTTCGGCGAGTTGCTGCATTTTGTAATTAAGGGTGGTATGAACGATCAGTCCGTCACGGTATATGTTATACTTTTTACCATCTTTATTCTTTAAGTTATCCAGAACCTGGCTAACATCTTTTCTCACCTGTTCCCGAAAGTAAGGAGCGATTCCTTTATCATGACTGTAGCTTTTATAATCGAGGATAAGAGGTTGTAATTTCGCTTCTTCAGCCTCTTCCATGCTCAGGTAATTGTTTCTGGCCATTTGCATAAGAACAACATCGCGCCTTAACCTGCTGCGTTCAGGGAATATACGCGGATTGTAGTAATGACTAGCTTTTAGCATTCCTACCAGAACTGCCGCTTCTTCTAAAGTTAATTCTGAAGTATGTTTATTGAAGAACTTAAGAGAGGCACTTTCAATACCATAAGTATTATCACTAAATGGAACGGTATTAAAGTAAAGCTCGATGATCTCATCCTTGGTATAGATATCCTCAAGTCTTTTCGCGATCACCGCTTCCTGCATCTTGTTAATTACGATACCGAACATTCCGAAATCGCGTCTGCCATAAATATTCTTGGCCAATTGCAAGCTTATAGTACTACCTCCACCTGCAGATTCGTCCTGTAAAAGGATAGATTTGAAAAACACTCTTAAAAGGCTACGGTTATCTATACCATCATGTTCATAGAAACGAGCATCTTCAGTCGCTATAAGTGCTTCAATAAGGTGTTGCGGGAACTCAGAGAATTTGATGGGTTGGCGGTCGAAAATATAGAACTTACCTATTAGTTCACCATTAGAGGCTAAAACCTGGGTAGCTTTATTCTGTTTTAATTCTGTAAGTTCTTTCGAACTTGGGATCTTGCCCCAGAAACCGAAATAGATACTTCCAAAAAATAAAAAGAAAAGTGTGATTAAACTTAGAAGTACGATTAATGCCCACTTTAATTTGGGATGTCTTTTTATTCTTGCTAACATTTGTTCAGGGTAAATGCTGCAAATAAACAAATGTTTATCCTAGAGCTTTCAATTTTAAGCTTATTTTAATGCATTTTTAACCAAAAATTATAGCCGGTAAACATTGGTTTACCGGCTAGGTTTTATAACTGTTCATTTGGCAGATGTTTATTTGTTTGCGATCCAACGGCTTCTAAATACAGCTTGGATCGATAAATGAAGTTCTCAATTCAGTATAGGCTGTTCAAAGTAGATTTATATTTTCTGATGCTTCTGAATTTTTCAGCAAGGCCGTCATGATCGATGAACCAGACGACCGGTTATGCATAACACTTTTTCTCGTGCCAGTTGAAATAGCCTGCTGAATGTTTAAGATTAAGAAATGGTCTGCGGTGGGTGATGCCACCTTCTTTATTTCTTTCGAAATCCTGGACCATGCTATCTAAAGTTCTCATAATTGATGATTTTGATGATTGATGATAAATTTTAATTCTACTAAGCGAATCTTCTTCGGCTTAGGATGCTCATGGAACCGGCATTAGCTTCGGTGTTCATGAATGACTTTCTGCTCTTGGTGTTTTCTGATGTAGTTCTCATAATTGATGATTTTAATGATTGATGATTTTTAATTTTACTAAGCGAATCTTCTTCTGCTTAGGATGCTCATGGAACCGGCATTAGCTTCGGTATTCATGAATGATTTTCTGCTCTTGGTGTTTTCTGATGTAGTTCTCATAATTGATGATTTTGATGATTGATGATTTTTAATTTTACTAAGCGAATCTTCTTCTGCTTAGGATGCTCATGGAACCGGCATTAGCTTCGGTGTTCATGAATGATTTTCTGTTCTTGGTGTTTCTTGATGAAGTTCTCATAATTGATGATTTTGATGATTGATAAATTTTAATTCTACTAAGCGAATCTTCTTCTGCTTAGGATGCTCATGGAACCGGCATTAGCTTCGGTATTCATGAATGATTTTCTGCTCTTGGTGTTAACTGATGAAGTTCTCATAATTGATGTTTTAATGATTGTTTCTATTTAATAGACGACCAGAAAAATAATCTGTTACAGTACTATGTTATAAAAGGTACTTATTTAACATCTTTTTAACTTTTTAGTTGATTTTCAGCATTTTAGGAAAAGGCTGCCAGGGAAGAAGCGGGGGTTCAAATTATTGTTAATCTTTTTGTCTACGCCCTTCATTAATGTACTTTAGATTCAAAGACTTTATATATGAATAGATGGGCTGTAGGTATCGTTATGTTGGTTTTAGTACTAGCCGGTGTGATATACGCCATATATGAGGCAAATGATTATGATTTTAATGACGCCACAATATCATACGAGATCTTAAATAAATGGGAACTACCTGCAGAACTGGAGGAGGTCTCGGGCATACACTGGGTTAGTGATGATCGTATTGCCTGCATACAGGACGAAGACGGAATCATTTTCATATATGACCTTGGCTCTAAAAGCATTGTAAAGCAATATACATTCGGACCTCCCGGAGATTATGAAGCTCTCACATTTTTAAATGGTGAGTTTTGGGTAATCGAAAGCAGTGGGAAATTATACAATATTAAAAGCCTCGAACTTGCAGAAAAGAATGCTGAAGAGATCGAACTGGAATTTGAATATCGCAATAATATTGAAGGAATGGCATCTACTCAAGATGGTGATCTTTGGTTAGCGGTGAAAGAACGTAACCTGGATAACCGCGGGGATTATAAGGGAATCTATTCTTTTGATCCTAAAACCAATAAGCTGGACTACGAGCCGGTTATCAAGATAAATTATAACGATCCCGCCTTTGATGTTTTACGTACCAATAATCCCAGGAAATTGATAAGACCGTCAGATATAGGATTTCATCCCATTACCGGGGAACTTTATGTCCTGGATGCTGAATTTCAGAAAATACTCATCTTAAAGGAATCTGGTAAAATCAAGGAATTACATTTATTAGATCCAGAAGAATTCTCGCAACCAGAGGGCATTGCCTTCAGTCCTTCCGGTCGAATATTTATTGCTAATGAAGGTCTAGGAGGTGCTCCTAATATTATAGAAATACGGTTTTTGAAATGATCAGGCCTTCTGGATTTCTTTTGCTACGGCCTGCACTTCATCTAGAACTCTAAGCAGATTTTCTCCCCAAAGTTTTTTGATCTCTTCTTCAGAATATCCTCTTTTTACAAGCTCTATGGTGACATTAAGGGTTTCTGACGCATCCTGCCAGCCATCGATTCCTCCGCCGCCATCAAAGTCTGAACTAATTCCTACATGGTCTATACCTATCTTTTCCACCAGGTAATCTATATGATCTACAAAATCTGAAACATTAACCGGAATTACTTTCTTTTTAAGTTCTTCTATTTCAGGTTTTGCGTCAAGTTTTAGCTGATCTATTTTTTCGTAGTAATCGTCCTGTTCTGCCTGGCTTAATTGTTCAATACTATCTTCTTCAAGAATAGCGATATTCATTTCCTCTGCCTTATTTTCATAAAGTTCTTTAGTGGCAGCAGCGAAGGCATGATCCTTTTCTGTGTTCAGGTAAGAACTAAAAGCAACTGTTTGCACAACTCCTCCATGCATTTTAAATAGTTCAAGAAGTTCGTCATCTAGATTTCTGCTATGATCACAAAGAGCACGGGCAGAGGAGTGGGAAGCAATTAAAGGAGCTTTAGAAAGCTCGAACATTTGTTTGATCGCTTCTTTACTTGGATGGGAAACATCTATCATGATGCCATATTTGTTCATCTCTGCTACGGCCTCTTTTCCTAATTCACTAAGGCCATTATATAACCAATCATCGTTTTCTTCACCGGTATTGGAATCACAAAACTGGCTGTGACCATTATGCGAAAGTGACATATATCTCGCACCACGATCATAGAATTCCTTGATGCGCTTAAGATCTGTCCCAATTGGGTAGGCGTTTTCCACACCGATCATGGCAACTTTTTTACCTTCTTTTACAAGATTTCTTACTTCCTCTGAATTTGTAGCCAATCCGATTTTATCCGGTGCTATTTCGTCGATAAGCTTGTGGATGGCTTCAAATTTACTGATCGCGTTTTCATATGCGGCGGCGTATCCATCTTTATTCAATTCTTTTTGTCCAGTATAAACTATTAGCCAGCTCACGTCTATTCCGCCTTTTTCCAATTTTGGAAGGTTCACCTGGGTATCGAGATCCATCGTATAATTTTTGGCCTCGGTAAAATTGTTTACATTAATATCGTTATGAGTGTCTATAGTGATCGCATTCTCATGAATCTTCCGGGCTTTTTCTAAAAGTTCTTTATCTGAAGTCTGGGCATTAAGAGTGAAAAGCCCTGTTAAAATTAGGATCCCGGTAAATTTAAGTCTCATTTTCAACTGGTTTTGAAATTAAAGGACTGAATGTAAGAATTATTATTAAGCTAAACTTAAAATCCAAAAATGGATAAATTTTTAATCTACATTTGAACAAACATATTACTGTTTAATGAATAAATATATTGTTGTAAACCAACCTGAGACCTGGACGATATCTTCTGAACATTTAAAGGTGATTTCATCTAAGGACTACCTTACCAATCCGGAGTATTCTACGCTCAAAAAAGCCAGGATCTTTAATTTATGCAAGGATTATTCCTATCAGTCCAAAGGATATTATGTTTCTCTTCTGGCCGAAGCTAGGGGACATTTAGCAATTCCTACCGTTAAAAATATCGTTGACCTTGGAGAACCTAAGCTGGTAAAGATCGTTTCTGAAGATTTTGATGATCTCTTGCAGCAGTCTTTAAAGAATATTAAATCCCAGGAATTTACCCTGAGTATTTATTTCGGGCAGAACGTTGCCGCAAAATATAGGGAATTAAGTGCGATGTTCTTTCGTCATTTTCAAATTCCATTTTTAAGGGTGAAATTCAATTTTACCACCAAATGGAATATTAAAAGTATCAAAGCGATCTCTGAATCTGAGATCCCTGCAGAGCATAAAGAAAGCATGCTGGTCTTCGCCGAACAGTATTTTGCCAAAAAAAGATATGATACTCCACGAACCAGTAATTTTGAATATGACCTGGCGATCCTGGTGCAACCAGATGATGTGGCGCCGCCAAGTAATCCCAAGGCTTTAAAGAAATTTATTGAACTGGGAGAAAAGATGGGCTTTTATACTGAAATTATAACCCCAAAAGATCTTTCCAGGCTATCGGCTTTCGATGCATTATTGATACGGCAGAGTACCGAAGTTAACAATGAAGCCTATGCCTTTGCCAGGAAAGCGCAGCAGGAAGATATAGCCACCGTGGATTATCCAGATGCTATTCTTAAATGCTGTAACAAGGTATATATGGCTGAAGCTTTGGAGAATGCAGGTATTCCAACACCAAAAACGATCATTGTTCATAAGGACAATAAAGATTCGGTTTTAGGTAAAACAGGATTGCCGGTTGTGCTGAAATCTCCCGATTCAACTTTCTCTTTTGGTGTAAAAAAGGCAGAGACCGAAAAGGAATATTTTGAGGTGGTGAATGCCATGCTCAAAAAATCTGATCTGGTTATCGCGCAGGAGTTCCTGCCTTCAGATTATGACTGGAGGATTGGTATACTTGATGGGAAACCATTTTATGCTTGCAGATATTACATGGCTAAGGGACACTGGCAGATCTATAACTGGGATGCCGATAAAAAGGATGATCAGGACGGGAATGCAGATTGCCTGCCAATAGAAAAAGTTCCTGAAAAGATCCTCAAGAATGCTATAAAATCTGCAAAATTAATGGGTAAAGGTCTTTATGGGATCGATATCAAAGAGGTTAACTCTAAGGCTTTGGTCATAGAGATCAACGATAATCCAAACATAGATGCCGGGGTTGAGGATGAATATTACGGTGACCAGGTTTACCTGGACATTTTAACGGCAATAAAGAACAGACTGGAAAATAAAATATAATGGCATATCACCTTTTTGAAGTGTATGGAATTGAACTGGAATATATGCTGGTTCAAAGATCAAACTTAAAAGTGAATCCTATCGTGGATAAACTCCTTACCAAAAAAAATGGGTCACTTACCTCTGATGTTGAAAATGGTAAAATAGAGTGGAGCAATGAGTTGGTTTCTCACGTGGTTGAAATGAAGACCAATGGTCCTACCGATGATATAGATAATTTAGCGGCTTTATTTGCTGAAAACGTGCAGGAGATGAACCAGTTATTGGAAGAATTTGATACCTGCCTGCTTCCAACCGCGGCCCATCCAATTATGGATCCACATACCGAAACCCGTTTATGGCAGCATCATTACAGTAAGATCTATGCTCTTTATAATAAGATCTTTGATTGTAAGGGGCATGGCTGGAGTAATGTGCAGAGCATGCACATTAATTTACCATTCTTTGATGACGCCGAATTTGAAAAATTACATGCAGCGGTAAGACTTTTGCTACCAATCATTCCCGGGCTGTCAGCAAGTTCGCCTGTATTGGACGGTGAATTTACTGGTTATAAGGATGCCAGGATGCATTATTACAAGACCAATCAAAAGGAAATTCCGCATATGACGGGAAAGGTAATTCCCGAGCAGGTCTTTAATAAAGCTGATTATTATAAAACTATTTTTGAACCTATCACCGAAGCGATCAAGCCTTTTGATACGGATAATATCCTGGATCACCATTTCCTTAACTCCCGTGGCGCTATTTCCAGGTTCGACAGGAATGCCATTGAGATAAGGGTTATAGATATCCAGGAAAATCCTTCCGCAGATATCGCGATCGCCGCATTTATTATTGAATCCCTGAAATTACTGGTTTCAGAAGAACTGGTTTCGCTGGAAGATCAGAAATCATGGCATGAGGATGATCTGTTCAAGATCTTTGATGAAGTAATTAAAAATGCTGAAAATACGCTCATAACAGATAAGAAATACCTGGCGATATTTGACCTGCAGAAAGATTGCGATGTAAGAGCTATCTGGAAAAGATTATACGAACTGGTAGGAGGGAAGCTGAGCGAGGATCAGCAGAACCATATTGAATTCCTTATCCAGAACGGAAGTCTTTCTACCAGGATCTTGAAAGCCTTGAGAAGTGATTTTTCACACGGAAATATCAAAAAGGTCTATTCCAGGCTGGCGGAATGTCTTCAGGAAAACAGAATGTTCCGGCCATGAAACTGGTCCTAACATGTGAGCATGCTTTTCCAGCTATTCCGGAAAAATACAGGGAGCTTTTCATTTCAGATAATGAAGTTCTAAATACCCATGAAGCTTATGATCCCGGGGCGTATGATCTTTTCAGAGAATTGAAAATTCTGGCAGATGTCACCCATCATCAGGAAATTGGCAGACTGCTGGTAGAATCTAACCGATCATTATGGCATAAAAATCTTTTTTCGAGATTCAGCAAAGGATTAAGTGAGAAGGAAAAGCAAGACATCCTGAATACCTATTACATTCCATATCGCCAGGAAGTTGAGGAGGATATTTCTCAATTAATCGATTTAGGAAACGAAGTGCTGCATATTTCTGTACATAGTTTTACCCCGGTATTAGATGGACAGGAACGTAACTGTGACATAGGTTTGCTTTATGATCCACTAAGGAAAGAGGAGAAGATGGTTTCCCTAGAATGGAAACAGCTTATTCAGAAAAATAATTTAAAAACCAGGGTTCGGTTCAACTATCCTTACCAGGGGAAGGCTGATGGTTTTACTACAAGCTTAAGAAAACTATTTCCGCAGAAATATATGGGGATTGAGTTGGAGATAAATCAAAAGTGGGTGAAGGATGATAAAATGGATGAGGCGATGAAAAAAACTTTGTACGATACATTAAAGGAATTAAAAAAAGGGATCTCAAAGAATTAATCCTGGGATCCCTTAATTATTTATTTCCTTACTCCTATTTCAGGTCGTATTCCAGCGTAATTTCAGCTTTTAGAAGTTTTGATAAAGGACAACTCTCTTTCGCCTTATTGGCGATCTTATCAAATTTGTCCTTATCTATTCCCGGCACAACCGCGTCAAGGATCAAGTGAGATTTAGTGATCTCACCATCTTCAAAGGTGATCTCAGAAGTTGTTTCGATCTTATCTGGAGTAAATCCATCTTCAGTTAAAAATGCAGAAAGCTGCATACTGAAACATCCGGCATGGGCCGCTCCTACCAATTCCTCAGGATTAGTTCCTTTTCCATCCTCAAAACGTGTTTTAAAAGAATATTGCGCATCCTTCAAAACTCCGCTCTCAAGACTAACGGTTCCTTTTCCTTCTTTTAACGAGCCTTTCCAAACGGCCGATCCTTTTCTCTTCATAATTTAATTTTTTAGTGATTTCTTCTAAATTAAGAACAAGAAGATGAAACTGAAAAGAATTATAAAAACCTTAACCAATAAGGCTCATAATAAAAAAAGCCCGAAAGTTGAACTTTCAGGCTTTTCCTTATTCTATGTGTGATAATTACTTGATCTCAACAACTTCAAGATCGAAAACAAGATCTTTACCAGCTAATGGATGGTTAGCATCAACTACGATACTTTCATCTTTAACTTCTGTTACCACAAGATTGATCTCACGACCATCAGGTCCTTTAGAAACTAGTGGCATTCCAACCTCTGGCTTAAGCTCTTCTGGCAGTTGACTTTTTTCAACTTCCTGGATAAGCTCTGCTTTAGGTTCTCCGTAAGCCTCTTCTTTTGGTATATTGATAGTTTTCTTTTCGTTAACTTCCATACCGATAAGACCTTCTTCAAAACCTGGAATTAGTTGGCCCTGTCCTAAAGTGAACTCTATAGGTTCTCCACGCTCTACTGAGCTATCGAATACCTGACCGTCTTCTAATTTTCCTGTGTAATGTACCTTAACGGCGTCATTTTGCTTAACTTGACTCATAAAAAGTATTTTTTCAATTTTAATTTTGGCTATAAACTAATTTTCAGCCATTTACCGGATAAGGTGCAAGTACCCTGCCGAATGCCAAATTACCCGACAGAATATCCGATGATGACACATTTTGTCATATTTTCAGTAAATTGGATAAGATTTCCAATGAATTCCACTTCAAATCTGTCAAACTAACTTATTCTTCTATGAAACCAAAAAATCATAAAATAGACAAGGAATCCCGTAGAAACTTCATGAAAAAGTCGGCTATCGCAGCTACAGGCTTTATGATAGTACCCAGGCATGTCCTTGGGGGACCGGGATTTATCGCACCCAGTGATAAATTATTGATCGCAGGAATAGGAGTGGGTGGTAAAGGAGAATCAGATCTTACAAGTTTTTACGAAAGCGGTAAGGCTGAAATAGCTTTTTTATGTGATGTAGACGATCGCAGGGCAGCCGCTTCCAGGGAAAGATTTCCTAAAGCCAAATACTACAAAGATTACCGCGAGATGTTCGACAAAGAATCCAATAATTTTGATGCTGTTTGTGTCTCAACACCAGATCATAATCATGCCGTACAGGCCATGGCGGCGATGGAACGCGGTAAACATGTCTATGTTCAGAAGCCTCTTACTCACGATATATATGAAGCAAGGAAACTCACCGAGGCTGCCAATAAATATAAAGTAGTCACCCAAATGGGAAACCAAGGAGCTTCGGGCGATGGTGTGCGAAAAATGAAAGAATGGTATGATGCCGGAATTATAGGCGAAGTCGATGAAGTTTATGTCTGGACCAACCGGCCGGTTTGGCCGCAGGGAATTTCCTGGCCAAAGACTTCCTCTGCCGTACCTCCTGAATTAGACTGGAAATTATGGTTGGGGACAGCCCCTTATAAAGATTATGTAGACGGGCTGGTGCCTTTCAACTGGCGTGGCTGGTGGGATTATGGTACCGGTGCCCTGGGAGATATGGGATGCCATTTAATAGAGCCTCCTTTTAGCGTTCTGGATCTTAAATATCCCAAGGACGTTCAATGTAGTGTGGGAAGTGTGTATGTAGATGAATTCCAAAGAGGATATTTCCCTGAAAGTTGTCCGCCTTCAAGTCATGTGATCATGAATTTTGAAGGAAAGTCGCAAGATTCTAAAAATATTACCCTGCATTGGATGGATGGAGGTATAAAACCAATGCGTCCTGAAGAGCTTGGTCCTGAAGAGGTCTTTGGAGATGGTGGAAATGGCGCGCTAATCATAGGATCTAAAGGTAAAATGATGTGTGGTACTTATGGATTGAATCCGCATTTATTGCCAACCTCCAAAACAGATGAAGTTAATGTTTCGCAGAAATATTCCAGGGTAGAAGGTGGTATGGGCGGTCATTATGCCCAGTGGGTAGATGCCGCTATAGCCGGCTACGGTGAAAAAACTTTAAGTTCTCCTTTTGACATAGCGGGCCCACTTACAGAATCTTTATTAATTGCAAACCTGGCCATTAGAGGTTATGATGTTCAGAAGACAAGGAAAAATGAAAAAGGGGAGGAGCAGGTATATTACCCGGGCCGGGATATAAAGATGATCTGGGATGCAGAGAATATGAAAGTCACTAACTTCGACGAGGCTAACCAGTTTGTAAAAAGGGAATACCCCGATGGTTTCACCTTATAATTAGATATGAATATTTCTAATCTTTCAGCATGTTTAAAAATTCAAAAGTTCCTGAATGTATCTAAAATTCTGACGCTCATTTTAGTTCTGGGCTCTTGTAAAAACAGGAATCTTAAGGATAGAGATTTAGATTGGGATACCATTTGCGTTACTGCCACCGCATATAATTCTGTAGACAGCCAGACAGAAGGACATCCCATGCTTACAGCCTGGGGCGATACGCTAAGACCGGGCATGAATGCGGTAGCGGTTTCCCGCGATCTTATGAGAATGGGTTTGGATCACAATGCCAAGATCAAGATTGAAGGTTTCGACAGTATTTTTTTAGTCAAGGATAAAATGCATTACCGCTGGAGAAATAGAATTGATATTTATATGGGTAACAATGTGGAAGCAGCCAGGAAATTTGGCCGCAAGAAGCTTAATATCGCCTACATATATCATAAAGACTCCATTTCCTATTAATCCGATTAAATGATGTTTATTATATTCGTCAATAAAATCCTATAAATGCCAATATACCGACAGACCCTAATCTATTTACTAACCTTTTTTTGTTCATTTCAATTCTTTTCTCAGGAACCCGATTCACTTCAGTCCAATAAAAAACTTATTATTGGGGTAACTGAAACTCCTCCGTTTGTTGAAAAAAGACCTAATGGTTATTCGGGCCTGAGTATTACTTCCTGGAAAATGGTGAATGAGCAATTACAGGCATCTTATGAATTTAAGGAATATGATAATCTTGAAAGTCTGCTTAATGGTATAGAGAATGGCGAAGTAGATCTTAGTATAAATCCTATCACGGTAACAGATAACCGTATGAGGAGGATGGAGTTTTCCCAACCTTATTTTATCTCCCACACCAGTGTAGTGAAAAGGAAGGAGTCTAAATTTTTAAAACACTTGAAGAACTTCTTTAGCTGGGATTTCTTTTCTATCATAGGTTTGTTGCTATTTGTAATATTGATCTTCGGGATCCTTGTCTGGGCTTTTGAAAGGAATAAGAATAAAGAAGAATTCGGCGGAAATTTTAGAGGAATCATGCAGGGATTCTGGTGGAGTGCTGTAACGATGACAACTGTAGGATATGGAGATAAGTCACCTAAAACAACTGGAGGAAGGGTCATTGGAGTGATCTGGATGTTCATGGCCGTGATTATCATCTCTAGCTTTACTGCAGGCATAGCATCATCTCTAACCGTTAAGAGCATCAATGAGGAGATCACAAATATTCAGGACCTGGAAAGATTTGATGTCACCACGGTAAAGAGTTCAAGTTCCCAGGAACTGTTAGATCTTTATAATATTGAAAACAACCTGGTAAGTAATGGTCTGGAAGGTTTGGAGGCAGTCAGGAGTGAGAAAACAACCCTTTTCGTTTATGATGAACCTATCCTAAAATTTGAGATCGAGCGACTTGATCTTTCAGATGACCTGGAGATCCTAGGGCAGAGCCTTAAAAAAGATTACTACAGTTATGCTTTTCCCAAAGATTCACGGCTACTAAAAAAGGTAGACCCTATCCTGGTAAGGACCTTAAAAAGTATGGAATGGGCCAATCTCATAAGAGATTATAATTAATTTAATCCTAAATAACCAAGGAGTATCCATAGGATTATAAACACGATTATAATCCCGAAACAGCCACAGCCACCGCCAAACTTTTTTGCACCCCAGCCCGCTAATATGGCTCTTAGAAGATTTTTCATAACTGGAAAATTGAATATTAAAAATAGACTGTGTTTTCCTTTTTCGTTTCCTAATTATGAAAACTTTAATGGGAATTTGTTTTAAACTATTGATTTTTAGTATATTGAAAATCGCTTTCGAAAAATGAAACAATATGCGAACCCGAAATAATCCAGATAGGAAGTCGGAGATCGAATTCTTAAGGGCTGCCAGGCAGATTAATAACAAGGTGATATATGTAGCGATCACGATCATTATTGTGGTGGCAGTGGTAGCCATGACCGGAGTTTACTATGAATACTGGTAGTTATTGCTTAATCTCGTTCATGAGCAAAAAAGCCTTATTTATATATTCCTTCTCTAAGAACAAGGCAAAATAGTTGGAGGTTGAGATCATCTCAAAAACAGGAATGCCTTCATAAGCCAGTAATTTAAAGATATAAAAGTACAAGCCTACCGTTTGAGAACTATTCTTTGGCAAAGCAATGGTGATCGAAGATAATTCTTCCTTTACAGATACCCTGACTTCATTTCTAAAACATTTCTCCACCAGGTCTGTCAAAGACGAAGAGACCAGGATATTACTCTCCTGATAGTTACTGGAGTAATTTAAATAAACTCCCGTCTGGTCTTTCACCGCTTCAAGCAATTTCGCTTTATTCGAAATAATGGTTTTAGAATTTAGAAAAGTGTATTCTGTAATTCCAGATCTAACTATGATGTCGCCCAGTTCGCGAAGACTCTGCATATTTACCTTGGTCCTGGTTGGAGCGTATCTTCTCAAGGCCATGATAATGCTTCCCTGTTTTACCGGTTTGCGCATTTCCTTTTCTACCTGGGGCTGAATATCTGCCGCGAGTCCGCTGAAGTTTACAATATCACGAGCGATGGCATCATCCAGAAAGGGTTGATGTCTTATGATATCGTGAACGCAAGTAGTGATCGTCTTCATTGTTAATTATTGAACATTTTGTACAAATGTATATAAAATGAAATATAATTTTTGACTCGCTCCCTTTAAATAATACCTATGCAGCCTGAATTAAAAAGATATGAAAGTTTTAAAATTTGGAGGTACTTCTGTAGGTTCTGCTGCAGGTATCAGGAATGTGAGAGAAATTGTTCTGAATCAACAGGGTAGTAAATTACTTGTGCTTTCAGCGATGTCTGGAGTAACCAATATGCTGGTTGAAATTTCAGAGCAGGTGAAGAAAGGTGAATTTTCTAAAAATTCAGAAAAGATACAGGAACTGAGATCGAAGCATTTTGGGCTGATAGATGAACTTATTACCGATGCAGCTTTCAATTCTTCGGTTAAAGAAAATATAGAAGCCCAAATTATACAACTCGAACAAACCTGTAATACCGATTGGAATAAAAATATCGAGGCGAGGATATTAACCACAGGTGAAAGCCTGCTGACCTTTATTTTTAGTTCATATTTAAATTCTGAAGGGATTCAAAATACCTTACTGGATGCAAAGGATTTCATGCACATTAGTAACCTGGAAAATCCAGATACTTTGCATATAGGCGAATTACTGAATGATAGCTTAAAGGTTTCGGAACAAAGTGATATTCTTATTACGCAAGGATTTGTTAGGCTGGATGCGCAAAATGAAATAAGCACTTTAAAAAGAGGTGGTAGCGATTATACGGCGACCATTCTTGGTGCTGCGATCAGAGCTTCTGAAATCCAGATCTGGACAGATATTAGCGGATTGCATAATAATGATCCCAGGTTCGTGGAAAATACACATCCGGTGTCTCAGTTGAGTTTTGAAGAAGCTGCCGAGCTGGCTTATTTTGGCGCAAAGATTCTTCACCCACAAACCATCTCTCCGGTAATAGGGAAGAATATCCCGGTATATCTTAAAAATACATTTACTCCCGAAGCTACAGGAACCTGCATTAGTGCGATTGCCGAGAGAAAGGGATTAAAAGCTATTTCTGCAAAAGATGGAATTACCGCCATTAAGATCAAATCCAACAGGATGTTAATGGCTCATGGTTTCCTGAAAAAGATTTTCGAGATATTCGATAAATATGAAACGGCGATCGATATGATCACAACCTCAGAGATCGCAATATCGCTTACCATAGATGATTGTACCAACTTGGATTATATTCTGGCTGAGCTGGAAAGTTACGGCGAGATCAGCGTGGATGCTAATCACAGTATTATTTGTGTAGTAGGAGAGGGCCTTATTGAAGATCGTGGAACGTCGAGATTGTTCGAGATCCTGCAGGATGTGCCGGTGAGGATGATCTCTTATGGTGGCAGCAATAATAATATTTCTCTACTGGTAGATACCAGGAATAAAGTTGAAGTTTTGCAAAAACTAAATGAAAAACTTTTTAGTATCCAGGGAGTTGGATCTGTATAGAATTGTGTGTAAATGTTGAGTTAAACTTTTATTTTTTTGTGTAGTGAAAACCGCCGGGAGGTAATGCCACCGGTGGTTTTTTAATTTTTATTTCTGTTCTTTTCTTCAATGAACCTGGACATAAAATAAGTGCTTTTATGCAAATGATGTTTCAGCATCTTTCCGGTAAAATTTGAATTTCTATGTTCTTCCGAATTCGTTTTTATCTGGGATAAGACCTTCCTGAGTCGTTCCTGATGGGAATTTAAATTAAACCGTTCATTATAGATCTCAAAGCCTGTATTTTGTTTTTCTCTCCAAAGTTCTTCGTTATTGTAGAGCTCCTTTGAATTTTCAATAAAAGCCTGAACATCATTTGTAATATACCCATTCCACTTTTCGAGATCTGAAATTCCTTCTGCTCCAATTGAAGTGGTAACAGAGGGTGTGCCATTTTTCATGGCCTCAACTAATTTTCCTTTAAGCCCGGCACCAAACTGAATAGGAGCAAGGCAAACTCTTGAATTTTTCATGACAAGGTTAGCATCTTCAGCCCAACCATGAACCAGGAAGTTCTCTTTTGGATTGTGCAGGTTCAGGACTTTTTGAGATGGATAGGCCCCAAAAACATTCATTTTCGCAGCTGGTAATTGTTTACGTAACTCTGGCCAGATCTTCTCTTTTAAGAACAAAACTGCGTTCCAGTTTGGCTCGTGGAGAAAATTACCGATGCTTATGAAATCTTTTCGTTCAGAGAAACCGGGAAGCTCTTTCTGCTCATTTTCAGTAATGGGATCAAGCATAAAAGGTAAAAAGAATAGAATTTCATCTGGTATCCTAAAATCTGATCTAAGCAGTTCCATTTCAGGTTCAGAAATTATCAAACTCAGGTCGCTTCTATAGATTGCTGCTATTTCTCTTTTTGCCAGTTCCGAATTTTTGTAGATGTCTTCAGCATTACTTTTTTCCTTGAAAGCCTGTTGCCTGGCATTCCGCAGAAAGTGCAGATCTTCGGTATCCAGTATTTTAATTGTTTCAGGACAGATACTATCTACTCTCCACCCGAATTGTTCTTCCATCATAAAACGGTCAAAAAGAACAATTTCTGGCATTAATCCTTTCAGAAAATCATCAAATTCAGGATCATTCAATTTGATCTTTACCTGATCTATTCCCAGAGAACTAAGATCGATCTTGTTTTCAGTCTCTTTGGCGGTAGTAGCGAAAGTGATCTCGCAATTTTCTTTTTTGAAGAATTCTATTAATTGCATCATCCTGGCCCCGGCTGCTGAAGATGCCGGTTCGGGCCATACGTATCCAATAACAAGAAGTCTGGGCATTTGATTTTTTTCAAAAATAACATTTTATAACTGGCCAGAAAGCAGAAAACTGGCGGTAATCCAAAGGACAATAGAAAGAATTCCGCCAATCAGGAAAAAATGTCTGAACCTGTAAATACCCATTCCGTAGATGATAGTATTGGTTTGATAACCCACAGGGGTGAAAAAACTGAAATTGGAGGCAAAAAGTACTGCCAGGATAAAGGGTTTTGGATCCTGGTTTAAATTTACGGCAATAGTGATGGCTATTGGTGCAATGATAATTGCGGTGGCGTTGTTCGATATAAATCCGCTTAAGAACATGGTCACCAGGAACAATAGACCTATCACTATAAGATTGCTCTTATCATCGAATAATCTAAGAAGATTTTCAGAGATCCACTGATCGGCTCCCGTATTGGACATCGCAACTCCCAGGGGTATCATACCGGCCAAAAGGAAAATGATCTGCCAGTTCACCTGGGAATATATCTTACCAAGGTCTATACATTTTAGAAAGATCATAAGAAAACAGCCGATCAATGCACTCTTTAAAATTGGAAAAATAGAAAAGGCAGATAAACCAATGACCAGAAGAAGAATTCCCAGAGAGATATTTCTTTTATATTTTGTAGTAATATTGATATCCTGGTGCTGTTTTAAAATGGAAATATCATCCATTTTCTGAAGTTCCCGCAAGTCTGAATTAGTCACCTCTACCAGTAAACGGTCTCCAACTCTTAATTCTATATCATCAGATTGTTTATCGAATATTCGCCTTCCGGGGTTTCTAAGATTTCTTCTTTTTCTTATCGCTAAGGGTGAAGCCCCGTGGAGGTCATACCAGCCCACTGTTTTAATGCTTTTACCGATAAGTGGCGAATTTGGAAGCATGAGTATTTCAACCAGTTGAATATCATCTTCCATGATATCTGGATTTCCTTCAAAAAGTTCATCATTTTTTTTATCAGAATTCTTGATAATCACAATGTCGCCTGAATCCTTGAGTTTAAGAAGCTGTTCTATACTGCATCTAAGCAGCAGCTGATCCCCTTCTTTCATGGTAGTATATTTCCCGGGGTGATCGTTAACAATGCCCTTCCGTTTGAGCCTGATAACTTCAATATCCTCGGCTTCAGATCCAAAAACCTCATTAATGTTTTTGCCTATGAGTCCGGAGTCTTGATTAATAATTCCCTTGGTAATAAATTCATCAAGATCATAATCGGTAGAAATATCACTTTTTCGTTTCCGTGGTAGGAACCCGATAAGGATGCTCACGGTAATGATTGTAATGACCAGGAAAATCGCTCCAAGCCAGGTGAATTCAAAAAAACTAAATCTTTCCACTCCTCGTTCAATAGCCACCGCGTTAACGATAAGGTTGGTTGAAGTACCCATTAAGGTGCAGCTACCGCCTATGATTCCCGCGAAGGAAATGGGTAGTAATAATTTAGATTCTGGAATATCGTATTTATCACTAAGCTCATCTATGATCTTTACAAAGACCAGAACTACCGCAGTAGTATTTATAAAAGCCGATATGCTACCGGCAATAAACATAAAAACCGGAACCATTAAAAATAGGGGTAAGCCTTTTAATTTTTTCATTCCGTTGGCGAGCCAGTCTATCACTCCGTTATTCTCCAATCCAATGGCGATGATCATCAGAGCCAGAACGGTTATGGTTGCCGGACTCGAAAATCCCGAAATAGCTTCTTCAGGAGAGATAAAACCGGCCAGCAGAAGGCTTACCATGATAAAAAAGGCAATCTTATCTACCGGGAAAACTTCCAGGGCGAACAAAAATATCACCGTAATGATAATGCAAAATAGTATGATGATCTCCAGGCTCATATTGACAGGCTTGGTATAAAATTAAACCTTAGTTCTTCTGTAGATTATTCTTTGAGAAATATTTATGATTCTTATAAGTTTAAGAATTGCCAGGTCCGGTTTTTATTTCTTAGCTTGGAATATAAACACAGATGATGAGCAGAGGATTTGTAAAAGAAGATGACCAGGAAGAACCGGTTTTGGTGCCGCCAAGAGCAGCAATTCCAGAGGGAATAACAAATTATGTGACCCCAAACGGATTAGCAGAACTTAAAAAGGAGCTTAAAGATCTTGAGTTTGAAAGAGCTCATGTTGAAGCTGAAAATGATACTGAAAAAAGACGGGCCCAAAGCCTTATAGATGGAAAAATAAATCTGCTAACCGAAAGACTGAATACGGCCAGAATGCTGGATCCAAAAGATCAGCCTGAAGATGAGATCAGGTTCGGTGCTCATGTACAATTAAAGAACGAAACTTCTGGACAGGTACAGGAATTTCAAATAGTTGGGGTTGATGAAGCTGATATCAAAAAGAAAAAGATCGCCTTTGTAGCACCTATTGCCAAAGCTGTTACTGGTAAAAAAGTGGGTGAGGAGATAGATTTTAAACTTGGTAATGAGGTTAGAAAACTTAAGATCCTCAGAATAAGCTATTGATCTTTTTGCAGAACGAATTCCAGATCATCCACAATGTCTCCATATTCGGTTAATTCTATATTAAATGCCTGTTCCCCTGAACTTTTGAAATTGAGAGCCTCGAGTTGTTTCTGGTCTATTCTGGCAGTGTAATTACCCGGCTTTAAACCTAAATAGGTGAAATAACCATCTCCTTCAGTCAGAAATTCTGCCGCGATATTTCCATTTTCATCAATAACATTTACAGAAATTCTGCCAATACCTTTCAGACTTTCATTTTCTTTAAAATATACCATTCCAGAAACTTCTCCCAGAACTTCTACGGGCACTTCAATTTCCTGGAATTGATTTGGTAAAGTATGTACCTTGATTTTTTCATTTTTAACTTTCCAAGCGATATTATCCAGGCTGTTTTGATCTACTTCGAGGATCATGTCGATATACGGCTGCAATTCAGTTATCCTAAGAACAGTTTCGTCTTCATTGTAGGTTAACCTGCCCGAAGTATTCTTTATCTCCATACCACGCACAGCAGGTTCCATAGGATCTCTTTTTCCGTTAGAGTTATAGTCCAGGAATGGAATTATACTAAGAGCAGCTCTGGACATGGCGGTGCGATTGTTCGCGATTACGTACCCGGTGTTGTCGTCTAGTAATAAACTACCCCGAGCTGACTGCACAAAGGAATTATTACGATTACCAAGCCTTGAGGTTACCGAAGTCTGGGCAAAATTAAAAGCATACCTTAAACCTATTTCAAAAATATGAGCATCTCGAAGCATATTGTTTTCATATGCCACATTTACAAATCCCTTGTCAAATACTGGACGCTCAAGTTCAAGTATGACATTATTAAACTGGTTTCGGCTAAAATCATATTGCACCTGTGGTGAAAACAGGAAGTTATGTGGTAGTCTATAACTTTGTGAAAGCGAGCTGTAAACAGTAGGATTTTTCACCCTGTCGTTATAGATGCCATAAGTAGTAAGGTTGGTGCTAATGCCAAATATAGCTCCAGACAATAGCAACTGTGCCGTGGTGAACTCTGTGCTAGGCATAATGATCTGGTTCACACTGAACCTACTGAACAATGAGAAATTTTTAGTTCTAATAGGGGCAGAAAAACTAAGTTTTCTTTCCTCCAGGTAATTAAAATTTATCGCGGTTTGATCCTCGTCATATCTAATATAATTAAGATCTACCTGGATGTTTCCCGGTGTGCGATAACTTAGGAGACCTTCGCTCTTAACGCCATACATGTATTCTCCTGAAAACAGGAAATTGGTCGCAAAACGGATCGAAGAATTTATAAAGGGCATCACTTCGCCACTGGTCACCCCGGATAGATATTCTGCACCACCCCCAATGGTTATGGAATTGCTCAGCCCATAATTAAAATTAACACGTGAGAATTGATCCAGGTCGTCATTTTCAACGATTCCAGCACTTAGTGTATATTCAAGTTCGTTCTTTGGAACAAAATTATATGGTACATTGATAAAACGTTCTTCAATTCGCTCCTGCCCGTATGGGCCATAAAACTTTAATCTTACCGCGGTATTACCGTACATTAAAGGCACATCAAAAGAGTAAAATCCAGATGCATCTGCCTGGGTGAACTCAATTAGAATATTGTTTACATAGAGCTCTACAGTCCAGCGTGGTTCAGTATAGTCATTTAGCACATAAGTTCCGAAAGACCTTCTGTTCTGGAAAGGGCTGTTACTCACCTGTACACCGCTCACCGGTGCGAATAGGGAAGAGGTGGCCCGGGTAAAAATCCTACCTGCAGTTACCTGCTTAAATAATTTACTATCATTATTTATATATCGCCACTGGTAAAATTGATTTCGGGAATCGAAGGGAACCCTGGTGGAATAATTCAGCATTAAGTTCGTTTCCCCGCCGAGGAACATCGTTCCCAATCCAAGTGATAAGCGGTTATCATTCTCAAAATCGCTTTGCTGGGTTGTCACCACACCCCAATCCAGGCTTCCACCTTTAAAAAATGGATTAGTCCTGGCAATAGAAGTGTCTGGCTCAATAACTCCTTTCACCTGTTTTAAATTCTGGCGTAATTTCTTTAAGCGCATTTCTTTAATAACCGGGAGTTCTTTGTCGGTTTCTAATTTTACAGAAAGGCTTCTAAAAGAGAAATCGGTATTTAAACCGAAGATATCTCCAAAAAGATCAGATTTTAAATATAGTGTTGTCGCCGACCTTATAAAATCGTCTTCTTTGAGTTGTAAATCCTGGTTTTTATAGATGATCCTATTTCCAGCAGGATTTATAACAAAAGATGAATCTGGATTAATGATGAAACCTTTGATGCCATCAGCTGTTTCTTCATTTTTGATCTTTAAAAAATTGAAGAGTTCTACGACAGGAATATAGGCTTCCTGCCCTTTAATAGCTACCGGTATTTCTATGGTTCCAAGATCTGGAATATGCATTTCTACATTCAGCTCATCATATCCAGGCCATTCGTCCTGAGAATATCCAGAAATAGATAGGAACAGGCATAAAATTACTGGTAGAAGTTTTTTTAAAAACTCAATAGTAAAAGCTCGAAATTGTGTTTGCATTAACCGGGGGAGTACTTGCTACTGATGAATAAAATTTAGGGTGAACGTACCAAAATAGGTTCCTGGTAGGTTCCCGGAATTATCTGAGGGAATGCGCAAGGTGCCACCCACAAAAACTTCATTAGGGGTTTGTGCATTAGGAGCCTGCGTAACAAAAGTGCGTTGCCCCGTGCTAAAGCTGTTTATGAATAATTCTATCTGGATACCGGTATCCTGATTTTCCAGGGTATAAGCACCCATATCCTGGATTTGTATTATAGTTCCCGGGTTGGCATATACATCGAATAATGCGGCAGAAACTGGTTGGCCAAAATTAAGCTCGAAAATATCACCATCTACAGTACGCTGATCGTCGTAGCTAACGCTAACATTTCCACCAGAATTACCTGCAGTAAAAGAACCAAAATTAAGATTTCTGGAGGTTCTAACTTCCACCTGCACCGGGACTGGTGGGTTTTCCTGGGCTTTAATTTCAATTACTGAAAACAATAGCAATAACAGACAAAGTGTAGTCTTATATAAGCGTAAAGCCAGCATAGTTTTCGTTTATTTTTTGATTAATACTTTTTTCGTGTACTGCTTTTGATCAAGCTGAAGGTTAATTATGTAAATACCGTTACTGGTAATTCCATCGAAAAAAACCTCGTCCTTTCCTTTTGCATTTCTAACCTGAAGAATTTGACCGGTAATAGTACTAGCTCTTAAAACACCATTTTGGTCCCTTTCCAGGTTGAGGCTAACCTTTACCTTTCCGTTTTCAACCTTTATATCGAATGGCTCATTAAAGGCAATTGCAGGACTTGAAACTTGTTCCTCAGAGAACATTAATTCGAAACGGGAATCATGTTTTCCTGCTTCGATTTTGAAACTGTATTCAGGTTCGTCACTTAAATTCTGACCAATATTTTTTTCATGATCAATTAAATAGACATTGAAATTTGAACTAAGGTTTTGTATGGAACTCAACTTTATTGTCATCTCTCCACTTTGTTCGGCATTAATTCCTAAAGGGATCTTTTTATAGGAACCATATTCAGGAAATGGAATTGCATTGATCGCCAGTTCCTTACTGTCGTCGGTTATATTATAAAAGCTCGGTACAGCAGGATCGGTATTTTTCAATTTGAATGCATCCAGTTCTTTTTCAAAATTTACCGTAGCAAAAGAGGAAAAGTAGATGACCATAGCATCATTCTGCTCTATATTTTTGAATCCAGCTTCTAGCCTGATAATGGATCTTTGGTCTGTTATTGGAGACTTCAGGAAATCCTGCGCAAAATCTACGACTCTTATCTCGTTATCCATTTCAAAAGTGCCGGTCACTATATCCTGGGTATCAGAATCGCTTACTTTTATAAAGAAGCCCTGCATAGATGGGATAATGTTGGAAGATCGTCCATCTGCTAAAGGATTGGCCGTAGAAAGATCATTTACATAGGCCGTATATGTCCCGGTATACTGATTGGTTTCACTCGCAGTAAAAAAATAAATCCCATCATCGATATTATCCCTGGTCCAACCTGCTGTGGCCTCCCAGTCAATTGGCGAAGGGTAGGGGTTGCCCACCAGATGAAATCCTTTAGTGTATTCCCGCTGGTGATTTAGTAGTTCTTTCGCCGGAATCGGGCCATTATTGACCTCTCCGGTAATTTGTATTGTATCTGGAGTGCTTGATGCCCCGAAATTAATGGCATAACCTTCCGAAACATTTAAAGCGTTCCCCGGTTCAATATAAGGGGACCAGCCGGTTGCATCCAGATCCAGGCTGTCTATTCTTCGATTTTCGTCATATCTATAGAAATGTGGGAAACCGCTTTCAGGATCCTGCAGATCTACATATGAGCTAAAATCATTGACGGTTGAATTCTTAAACGGAGAGCTAAAATATTTATATCCAAAAGCTTTATCTAGATAGCGTTGCATGGTTACGAGACCAGTAATTTCTCCATTCCCGCTTCCATCGATCAATGCGGTTTGAGTTGCATTCGAAATTAAGGTAAGATCATCTCCAGTATCGAAAGTACCTGCTTCAACTTTAAGAGTTCCGGTTATTTCAATTTTTGCTTCTGAGGTCACTCCAGAAGAATTGTTGATTCTTAAATTTTTGACCTGGTTATTTTCAAAAGCAGAAATTGGAATAGTCTGGGCTGGGTTTCCTTCGAAAGAAATACTACCGTTCTCTACAATTAGAGCACCAGCGTTGGTGAGATCTCCGGCAATACGCAACCAGTTATCATCTACAATGACTGAAGCATTATTTTCAATGCTAAGATTTCTTGCAAAAGCATTAGTACCGGCTGTTATTTCCGGATAATTTCCTGAAGCTAAATTTTCAGGGATCAAAACATCGGTTTGAAGAGTTGGCAAGATATTGCAGCTCCAGTTTGCCGTATTGTTCCAGTTATTATCTGAGGAGCCGTTCCAAATTCCAGCGCTTTGAACACTTAGACTGGCCTTTCTGGATATCGAAATTTTACATTTAGAGGCAACTGTATCTTTTGGTTTTACAATGACCCTATAAAATTTGCCATTATCTTCTAATGATGTATTTGAAACAGTATACTCATTTAAGTTTGATCCAACGTCTATCCAATCTAAATCTCCTGTTTTTTCCTGCCATTGATAATTGATCTCAGGATTTGAAGCAACACTAAAAGTAGCAGAAGAGGCTTCACAAGCTATCTGGTTTGAGATTCCGGTTAGATCGTAGCAACGACTTAAATTAATTATTTCTTCAGGTATATTAGGATTATTTGCGAAATCATCTTCATCTCCATAATCACAGGTGCCACTTTCTTCAGGGGTACCAGAATAAGTACTTTCTTCGTCACAAGCTCCAAAATTAGACCACCCATCTACCTCTCCATAAATAAATATATTACCGTCGTCAACATTTAAAGTACCTTGCCCGCTACTACCTTTTTTTATAAAATCCCCTTGAATAATAAGATAACTGGAAATAGAAATATCAATTTTATTAGAAGCTAAAAAGTCACCAAATACAATTACCTGAGCAGAATTTTGCATCTTAAAATTCGAACCATTGTTGTCCATAGTAATGTTTCCATAAACCACTAAAGTTCCAAAAACATTTATTTCTCCATTATTGGCAATATCTAAATCGTTTATTTCAACAATAGAGTCTTTCTCGATTACAATTGAATCTGATATCTGAACATTATCTGTCGACCCCGGTAGGCGTGAAGGATTCCAAACTACATCGTTCCAATTACCATCCTCAGTAGATATTATATCCTGTCCAAATGAAATTTGGGAAAAAAATAATCCAAAAAGAAAAACCGTTGTTTTAAGTAATTTAAAAAACCGGGGGTAGTTTCTATCCATATTATTTCAAGGAAATTTCTTTTGTTGTCGAATTTCCTCCATCATCTTCAGAATAACTAACTTCTAAAGTACCCGAACTTAGATCTATCTCTGAGGTATTTCTTAGGTCAAAACTGAAGAATCTTTTTGCATTCGGCGTATAGACCGATATTCCTTTTACCTGGCCTACTTCTGTTTGAGAACCATTTGGAGCTATGTGATTAACCGTTAAATTACCATATACAGACATGTTCCCTGAGCGGTTGATCACCAGGCTGAGCTTGGGTTTTTCGCCATTTGTATCTAAGGATAGATCACTTAGATTTATTTCTGTTGTAGATTTACCCTCTCTAATGATAATTGGAATACTAATTCCAAAAACAGTTTTAATGTTTATGGAAATCCCATCGGTTTCTTTTGTCTCTTCTGCACCCAGAGCGGTTTGTTCTTCCACAGCTCTGAAATACATATGAGATCTGTATTCTCCCTGTTCAAGATTCCCGGTACGGGTCAATTGTACACGAATAGTTTGAGATTCATTAGGCGCCAGGGTGACCCTGCGAGGAAAATATCTTAAAAAGTCGGTTGCAAATCTTTGTCCTTCTACCGGTTCTTCAACTTGTTTAAAGTCTCCGGCTTCGGTCATGACATAGTTTACAAAAGAAATGGCGTAAACAGCGGTATCTTTACCGGTATTGGCCAGGTTTATTTCCTGTGATCGTTCAGAACCGTCGAAAACAAGTCTCTTGGGCATGATCATAAGATCTCCCTGAGCGTAATTTGAAAGACTTGAAAAAATAAAAATGCAAAATAGGAATAGGGGCGTAGGTAATTTTTTAAACATATCCTGGGGGGCTGGATTTTACTTTTAATTAGTTGGTTTCAAAGGTAATTAAATAGAATTGACGCTTGTTTATAAACTAACTTTTTTAATTATAGGAAACCGTTACGTTGAATCCCGACGAATTGGTATAAAATCCTGAAGCCTGGTTGGCCTCTAGATTTAAGGTTCCACCAATTTTGATAACATCTATAAGGTTACCTTCCTGAGGTTGCACGGTAAAACGGTCTATGATCAAAATTTGATTCGGATTATCCTGATTGTACAGAGTGAATTCTTCCGGCAGAGTGATAGAGTAATTATTATTGCCATGGGTAACAATGGCTTCAGCAGGATTCACAGTACCGGGAACTGAATTCGAGATCTGAACACCGTAAGCAACCCTGGAGCCGTCTGGTGTTAGAATCACCTGTCCCGGGTTATAGGCACTTATTACATTCCCAAAATCCAGGTCTACCGTCTTATCAATCTTTATAGGATCTATAACCGTAGCCCTGCTATTAACGGTAGCAGTGGATGAATTTTGAGCAAATACGCCAGTAGTGAATATGCTTAAGAAAAACATGAAAAAATAAGAGCTTTTCATTGATCTTTTATAACGGTTAATTATATAGAGTTGAAATTAAAAACGCCGCCACAATAGGGCGGCGTCCTTAATATCTTGATTTACTTTCAATTATTGATATGCAACTGTTACTGTAACAACTCCCTGATAGGTCCCAGCAGTTTGCCCACTTGCAACAGTTAACAATCCTCCCACCTTAAGATTTTGAGCTGCTCCTGTACCTGATGCTGTTCCATCGGTTTCACCATCTAGATCTTGAGTAAAAGTTACAGTCATATCATCACCATCTCCAGTTAAAACTGTAGAAGGGATGTAAATATTATAAGCGAAATCATCTGCTGCCGTAACACTAAATGTAGCTGGAGTTATTGCTGAGCTTGAAATTACTTCCATGTTAGTGTTAGAAAAAGTTCTCGTTCCTTCTGTATTTACTCGAACATTTCCACCTTCAGCTGCAACAATACTTCCGAAATTTAAATCGGTTCCACCGGTTATAGTAATTGGAGTTACAATTTCTGCAAAGACATCTGCAGTTCCAGTAGACTCTTGTGCAAATGCACTACCTGAAATTAAGGCCATTAAAATAAAAGTAATCTTTTTCATAGTTAATTAGTTTGGGGTATTATAGTTTTAACATGGCTAATATGGGGCTATATATAATCGGACTAAAAATTATTCGACGTTAGTGGCTGAAAAATCGACGAACAACCTATTTACTCCATAAAAGAAGTTAAATTTAACGCCCTTTAGTAATTGTTATAGGAAAAATTCTCTGTAAGAAGCTCGTTAATTGTAGTTTACCGTAACCTGAAGTAAAGTTTGACTGGTATAAACTCCTGGTTCTTGATCTGGATTGATATAGATGCTCGCACCAACCCTGACGTTTTGTGAAGATCCTGAAAAATTACCCGAACTAAAGTCACTTTGGAAATCCTTTATTGTAATGTTTTCAGAACCGTTTGTAAGTATATATGATGATTCCGGAAGAGCAATATCATAAGAATAACCATTTTGTCCATTTACTTCGAATACAGCGGCAGAAACTTCACTATTTGATTCAAGATTTACACTACCTATCGCCTCCCTCGTATTATCTGGATGCAAGATGACTGTACCGCCTTCTCTGGCATCTATGTTTGCGAAATTCATATGAGAGGTTGTTTTTACCTCTATAGGCTCAATAACCGTTACCGAAGCCGTAAAGGAAGCAGTAGCGCTATTCTGTCCCATTAACCAGGCAGGGAACATAAACAAAAGGGGTAATATGTAGTATATTTTTCTCAACAGGAATAAATATAATAAATTCTAATTTAATTTTTTCGATGAAAAGCAATATAATATCGATAAAATGCATATTTATATAAAATACTTCTTAACAATTGTTCTTACACGTAGAAAGATTTTAATAGGATTTTCTTTATAAAAAGTTATACCCGAGGGAACTATATTTTTTTACCTTTAAAACAATTAAAATTTCAATCTGATGAATTCTTACAAAACCAACCTGAATTTAGTGAACGTGGATATTGGCCTGCTCATTTTTAGAATGGCCATTGCTGCTTTAATGCTTACCCATGGATTCCCAAAACTTTTAAAATTCTTTGGTCCTGAAGAAATAGTGTTTGCAGATCCTTTGGGCTTGGGAGAAACTATAAGTTTTACCCTGGCCGTTTTCGCGGAGTTCATTTGCTCTGTTTTTATAATCTTTGGTTTTCTCACCAGGTTTTCGGCGATACCAATCGTTATTACCATGGCTGTTGCCGCGTTTATAGTTCATGCCCCTGATGGTTTTGGAAAACAGGAATTGCCAATTCTTTTTATGTTCGGGTTTTTACTATTGGTAATCTGTGGAGGAGGAAAGTATTCTTTGGATTACCTTTTGCAGAATAAAAAATAGCTGCATTTTGAATAAGGTATATATTTTAATGGGAGTGTCTGGTGTGGGGAAGACCACCCTTGGAATGATGCTGGCAGAAGAACTTTCCGTTCCATTCTACGATGCCGACAATTTCCATTCTGATTCAAATAGGGAAAAGATGCAGAATGGCATTCCCTTAACCGATCTAGACAGGGAAGAATGGCTTCGTAAAATGAGCTCATTAATTCCGGAATGGCAGGATTCAAACGGTGGTGTTCTGGCATGCTCTGCCTTAAAAGAAAAATACCGGAAACAACTCGCCGGTGATATTGATAAAAATCTTGAATGGATCTTTCTATATGAAGATTTCAGCGTAATTGAAGACAGGATAAGGCAAAGGAAATTGCATTTCTTTAATGCCGATCTTTTAAAATCACAATATGATACCCTTGAGCCACCAGACTATGGCATACATATAAAGGTTGAAGGCTCTCCGGAGGACTCGATAAAAGAAATTATTCAAAAACTGCCTCGGCCCGAAATTGGAATTATAGGCCTTGGGGTTATGGGTAAAAGTCTTGCTTTGAATATGGCTGGAAAAAACTTTTCAGTTTCGGTCTATAATCGGCGTGAAGGTGAAATAGAAGAAAATATAGCTCAAAATTTTGTAGATAACTATTCAGATGAATATGAGTTGCATGGTTTTGATGATCTTAAAAGATTTGTTTCTAGTTTAAAGTCTCCAAGGAAGATACTTTTAATGATCAAAGCGGGTCATCCTATAGATGAAACCATTGAAAAACTAATTCCTTTTTTAAAGTCCGGTGATCTTGTCATGGATGGAGGGAATTCTCATTTTAAGGATACCGCAAATAGACTGGAGAAATTAAGCGAATTAGGAATACACTTCATGGGTGTTGGTATTTCTGGAGGTGAAGAAGGAGCATTGAATGGTCCATCTATCATGCCTGGAGGTACCAGAGAAGGATATAACAGTGTAAAGAACCTATTAGGTAGTATTGCAGCTAAGGATCGCTACGGGAAACCTTGCTGTACTTATATAGGGCCTGGAAGTTCCGGTCATTATGTGAAAATGGTGCATAATGGTATCGAATATGGAGAAATGCAACTTATCGCGGAATTCTATTATTTTATGAGGTTTTTCCAGGATCGTTCACCGGAAGCGATATCCAAACTTTTTAAACAGTGGAATTTGAAGGAAAAAAGCTTTCTTCTGGAGATCACGGCCGACATTTTAATAAAAAAGGAAAATAATAAATATCTGCTGGATAAAGTGCTGGACATAGCAGGTCAAAAAGGTACTGGTGGCTGGACTACCAATGCAGCACTTGAGGTTGGAGTTTCCCTGGACACGATTACAGCTTCAGTTTTTGCCAGGAATATTTCTGCTTTCAAACCGCATAAAAATGAGGTTAAGGAATTATACAGGATAAAAAGTAAAGATAGTCTGGAAATCAGCGATGATGAACTTTATAAAACTTATAGATCAGCTTCGGTAATTAACCATAGTATTGGTTTTGAATTGTTGCGAATAGCCTCTTTGGAATATGCCTGGAATTTAAATTTTTCTGAGATCGCCAGGATCTGGACCAATGGCTGTATTATTCGATCTTCATTTATGGAGAAGCTATCTGAAATCTACGATTCCGAAAAAAGTAAACATTTACTCTTATATCCTGATATTGCCGAAGATTTAAAGAAAAACCACGAAATATTTATGCGAATAGTACCTGCAATGTTATCACGAGGTTGCCCGATGCAGGTAAGCTCCTCAGCTTTAAATTACTTTCTAAGTTTCACCAGGGAAAATACATCGGCCAATCTTATACAGGCACAAAGAGATTATTTTGGTGCTCATACTTATGAGAGAATAGATAAAGCCAGGGGTGAATATTTTCATTCAAACTGGAAACCAGAATAGCCTATGGATATTCAAATTTTATTCGCCGTTCTTGGCGGAATTGCCATATTGTTATTCCTTATTCTAAAACTCAAAATTCAGGCTTTCCTGGCATTGCTTATCGTCTGTATACTGGTTGGGATTTTTGCAGGCTTACCAGCTTCTGAAATACTTACTACCATGCAGGAGGGGATGGGGAGTACTTTAGGTTTTGTAGCTACGGTGGTGGGTTTAGGTGCATTATTTGGCGGAATCCTGGAGCAATCTGGGGGCGCGAACAGCCTCGCAAAATATTTACTTCAGAAGACTGGAGAAAAACGTTCTCCGTGGGCGATGATGCTAACCGGGTTTCTTGTAGCCATCCCTGTATTTTTTGATGTAGCCTTTATTATCCTGATTCCGGTAACCTATGCCCTTAGTAGAAAAACTGGAAAGTCTCTTATATTATACGCCATGCCGCTACTTGCCGGTCTTACCATCACGCATGCCTTCATTCCACCTACACCAGGGCCAATAGCGGTCGCCGACATTCTGGGAGCAGATCTTGGATGGGTAATCCTGTTCGGAATTCTTACGGGTATTCCAGTGGCGATTATAAGCGGACCTGTTTTTGCAAAGTTCATTTCCAGAAGAATTAATATCACACCACCGTCATTTACGGAACCCAATACAGATATAGACAATGATCTGCCATCGCCAGGACTGATATTATCAATTATATGTGTACCAATTATTCTTATCGTTCTTAATACGGTTCTAACCAGCCCTTTATTTCCAGAAGGTTTTATTTCAGGTCCTTTATTGTATCTGATCAATTTATTGGGACATCCTTTTACAGCGCTCATAATTGCGAACCTTCTCGCGTGGTATTTTATTGGAATAAAAAGGGGAGCGGGAAAAGAATTTTTGAACAAGACTGCCATGAAATCTTTCGAAGCTGCCGGGATCATTATTTTATTGACAGGAGCTGGTGGTGCATTTAAGCAAATACTCATAAGAACAGGTGCAGGGGAGATGATCGCAGAATCCCTTCAGGGAACTTTTTTTAATCCCTTATTCTTTGGATTTACTATAGCTTTATTAGTCAGGCTTCTACAGGGTTCTGCAACGGTTGCTATGATCACAGCTGCCGGAATTACAGCCCCAGTTTTAACATCATCTGCACTTTCTCCATCAGAGATCGCTTTAATAGTAATTGCGATCGCTGCAGGTGCATCCGGATTTTCTCATGTGAACGATAGTGGATTCTGGCTGGTAGGAAAATATCTTGGTCTTACCGAAAAACAAACTTTCAGGTCATGGACTCTTATGACCGGGATCGTAGCCATTCTAGGTTTACTGGTAAGTTCAATAATGTATTATTTCTTATAAAAAAAACCGCTATAGATATAGCGGCTTAATTTTTAGATCTTTTCGTCAGACTTTGGATGATCTGTAGACTTTTTATGATCGGGTCTCGAGCCTTTTTCATTGTATTGCATATTTTCCTCATCAACTAATTCAGATCTTTTCCCAGGTTTCGCATCGTTGCTCGCCGGAACATCCATTTCCTCAGCTGTAAAATCTACTTTTTTATTCCGGTCCAGATCTTTGTCCTGTCCCTTATTCATACTACGACCTTTTTCGTTCAGGGCCTGTTTGTCTTCCTTAGTTACCTCAGGATTATAAGGCAGATCCTCAGGTTTAGATTTTTTTACCTCTTCATTTGGTCTATTTACTTCCTTTTTCATCATCTGTCATTTTTGGTTCATCTATAATTTAAAGAATAATACAGGGATGTTGCTAAATGACGGGTTAAAATCTAGTTAAACCTGTTTGCAAAAAAAAGGAAAGCAGTTACGCTTTCCTTTTTTACATTGTGGATTGTGTTTCTTAGTTCTTAGCTACTGAAGCATCACCTTCAAGCATCGCAAAGAATTTATCCAGGTTAGGGATAATTACGATTCTTGTTCTACGGTTTTTAGCCATATTCTCTTTGTTGGTGTTCTCAACAAGAGGTTGGTAACTACTTCTTCCGGCAGCAATTAGTTTAGATGGATCAACATCATATTTATCCTGTAGAAGTCTTACGATAGAAGTTGCTCTTCTAACACTAAGATCCCAGTTATCTTTAAGGTAAGAATCCTTTACCATCGTTCTATCGTCTGTATGACCTTCGATCATCACTTCCATAGCAGGCTCACTATTAATTACTTCAGCAAGTTTCTTAAGTAATGGTTGAGCTTCCTTAGTCACTCTATAGCTACCGCTACCAAATAAAAGTTTGTCTGAAACATTGATCATTACTACTGTTTCGTCTACGCTAATATCGATATCATCTTCATCTGCACCTTCAGAGATATTTTGCTTAAGGTTGTAAGAAACCGCAAGGTTGATAGAATCTTCAAGGGTTTCAGCTCCTTTAACTTTTTCCGGGTCCATCTTGGAGATAGTGCTACGCATCTTATCTTTTGTATTCTTAGACATCACCGTTAGGTCATTCATTTCCATCATTCCCTCATTTTCTGTTCTAAGAGAATTTATTTTTGCATTATAATCTGCAACTCTTTGTTCTATAAGAGCATATTTTTGTTCAACTTCTTCTTTTTCAACTCTGGTTTTTTGTAATGTACTTTTAGTATCATTTAGTTCACCTTCCAGGGCTACGTATTTTTTCTTAGAAACACATGAAGTTAACATAGTGGCTGCCAAAACCGTTACTGTTATTACTCTTTTCATAAATCTGATTTTTAAATTTTGTTCTTTTTGATTAATTATTTAGTTCGAATAATCATTTATACAAAAGCTATAACAATGCCATTCCTACAAAATGTGCCATTTCCAGGCCTGTAGTTGGTGCCGAAACAAACTAAATTCTGCTGCTTCTCTTTAATAGATAGGGTTTTACGTGTACCTGCAAAAATATTAAGGCAGAATTAAAAATTATTTTAATGGCTTTTTATAATCGATGAAATACACTGTAAACTGTGGAATAGGGCCGGAAATGTGTAAAATATCTCCACACTTTAGGTTCAATATTCTTTAATTAATTCTGGTAATACCCAGTGTAGAAGGCGATTTAACACAAGTTTACCAGAATTATAGCGATTAAACTTCCTGAAATAATCTCGAAACGATAACTTTGAGAAATCCAAAAATTCACATATTGTCAGATAAGAAAAAGAAGGCATTTAAAGTATTGAAAATACTGGGAAAAGTATTCCTCGGGATACTTATTTTCTTGCTTCTTGTGATCTTATTTGTGCGTAGTCCTTGGGGACAGAATATCATAAAGGATAAGGTAATAAATTCCATAGAGAAGAAAACCGGTGGTGATATCACCCTGGAAAGGCTCTTTATTAAGTTTAATGGTGATATCCAGGTAGATGAACTTCTAATCAAAACACCTGAGGGTGATACCGTCATTTACGCCGGTAGTTTGTCTGCGAATATCCCTATAATGCCTTTGATAAAAGGAAATAGTTTTGGACTGGATGGTTTAGATGTCGATAATGTAAAAGCGAGAATTATAAGGAAAGATTCTGTCTCCGGATTTAATTATGAGTTTCTAACTAATGCCTACGCTTCAGATACCACCCAGGCAGCTACTGCTACAGATACTACTTCTGCACCAATGCAGATCAATATAGGGGATATTGATCTGAAAAATTTTGATGTCGTTTATAAAGACGATGTAAGCGGAATCGATGCGGAAGTGAAATTCGAAAAGATCCTGCTGGAGTTTACAAAAACTGATCTTCAGAATATGATATTCAGGGCAGATGATGTGATCCTTCGCGATGCGATGGTGAATTATGTGCAGACAAAGCCATTCCCTGAAAGCGACACCGAAGCTCCGCCAATGCCGGTATTTGAAATCGGTAACATCAAAATATCCAATGTACAGGGAGTTTATGATGCTAAGCCAGATTCGCTTTATACAGGCTTCCTAATTACCAAGGTGAACCTTGATAAATCCAGGTTAGACCTTAAAGACAATATGATCGCGAGTGAGTTTATTGGAATTTCTGATTCTGATATAATTTTAAAAACCAAACAATCTTCCATTAAGCAGAATGATACAACGAGTACTTCTGCGCCTTTTGAATGGCCACAGTGGAAGATAGACCTGGCCAGTATAGACCTTGAAAATAATTCCTTCAGATACCTGGTAAATGACGCCAGGGTAAAAAGAGGAACTTTTAATGCCAATGCAGTAGAAATAGACAGTTTGATATTTAAGGCCGAGAACATCCTTTATGAAGAAGCTATGGCTAGTGCTAATATTCAAAAGGTTCAGTTTCAGGAAGGATCGGGGCTTGATTTGAATAAGTTTAATATCAAGGCCAGGCTTACCGATGAACAAATGGAATTTTCAAATCTTGATATTTCAGTAAATAATAATCGGTTGTCGGGGAATCTTAGCATTGCTTATGAGAATTTCAGTGATTTCATTAATAAACCTGATAATGCAAGACTCGATCTTGATCTAAATAATATTTATTTAAGGCTGAGCGAGATATACCGTTTTCAGCCCGATCTTAAGGATAATGAATATGTGCAGGCGCTGGCAAGTTCTCCAATTAGGGGAAATGTTAGTGCTAATGGGAAATTGAACAATATCAATTTGCAGAACCTTAATTTAAACTGGAGCAATACAAGGATCTTAGGAAATGGAAATATTTTAAACGCCCAGGATCCCGAAAACCTAAGTTTTAGTTTACCCAATGTCAAGGTTAATTCTCAGAGGAGTGATCTTGTGAAATTTATAAAAGAGGAAGACCTGGGTGTAAAATTGCCGGAAACCGTCTCTTTAAGTGGAAGTTTTTCAGGAACTGCTAGCGAGATAAATACTAATGCCGTTCTCATAACTTCAGAAGGAAGCCTGGATGTAGATGGGGAATTTCAGATGGGAGATCAAATCGTTTTTGATGCTGAAGTGCAGGGTGATAGTATAGCTTTGGGTAACCTGCTTCAAAATGAAGCTTTGGGAGAAATAAAGATCAATCTCAAAACTTCAGGAAAGGGTAGCTCAATCAACGACCTTAATGCTAGTCTGGATTCTGAAATATCTTCATTCACCTATAATGGATATGAATTCCGGGACATCAATATCAATGGAGAGCTCAAGAATGGTGCCGGGCCTGTAAATATCGATTATAAGGACAATAACTTAAATATGAATGCTGAAACCAGGATTCAGCTGGATTCGGTTTCTCCAAGATTTGATGTTCATTTTGTCCTGGAAGGAGCAGATCTGGAAGCACTTGGCATTACAAGAAAGGAAATTAAGACCGGTTTGACGCTAGATGGCTGGTTCGAGGGTAATTCTACCAAATATGAAATGGAGGCTAGCATTATAGACGGAGTTGCCGTCTATAATAATGAAACCTATTTACTAGGTAGGTTTGACGCTTCGGCCTACGTAAGAGAGGATACCACTTCTGTGAAGATAGACAACAGAATGATAGACCTGGACCTGCAATCTAATGCCAGTCCGGGCGATTTCGCTAATTCGATAAACCGACATTTAAAAAGATATATAACCGAAAATTACCAGGAAGACTCTATAACTAATCCCGTTAATTTAAAAGTAAATGCTAAGATAAGGCAGGCGCCAATTCTTAACGAAGTGTTCCTGGTTAATCTTGAAGACCTGGATACCATAGATGTTAATATAGATTTCAGGGAAAAAGAACGCGAGTTAGAAGCAACAGTTTCGGTGCCTCATGTGTTGTATTATGGTAGCGAGATAGATAGTTTAGAAGTATTTATGAGATCTGATACCGAAGACCTCAATTTCGATTTAGCTTTTAATGAGCTGAACGCTGGTCCTCTAGCTATTAAGAAAACTGTTGTAAATGCCAACGTTCTTAACCAGAAGCTTAACCTCGAGTTTTCTTCATTTTATGAAGATTCTCAAATAGTCCATTTTAATTCTGAATTGGATTTTGCAGGAGACACCCTTAGATTCCATTTAGATCCCAAAGAGTTCATTCTAAATTCGAATCCATGGCAAGTAGATAATGGCAATAGAATAAGTATTGCTGAAAAATATCTTGAATTCCAGGACTTCAGGATATCAAGGAATAACCAGGAAATGCGCTTGAGCAATGATAAACCTGGTGTAGAGAAGGAACACTTAAGTCTTGATTTCAACAATTTTAAACTTGCGTCCTTATTAAATTACCTGAATCCGGAAGAGAAACTTGCAACAGGACAATTGAACGGAAATATCGTTTATGAAGAACCATTTGGTGAGACCGGAATCCTGGCAGATATGAAGATCAATCAATTTGAAATCTTAGGAGTAGATCTTAATACGCTAAGCCTTAGTGGCGAGTCTTCAGGTTTCAGCGATTACGATTTTGATCTTGCTATCAAAGGTGGGGAAGTAGATCTTGATCTAAATGGTACTTATACTGCAGCAGATCCTTCCGCAAAAATTGATATGCAGCTTGATCTAAATGAGATTCAAATGACTGCTTTGGAAGGTTTTTCTCAGGGTGAAATAAAAATTGCCAGTGGAAGTTTTTCCGGTAGCTTTAGTTTAGATGGAAGCGTGTTAGAACCTGTATATGAGGGGAGTGTTAATTTTAATTCGGCGCAGTTCAATATTGCTATGTTGAATGCAAGTTTTGTCTTGCCAGATGAAAAGCTGAGCCTGGATAATGATGCGGTATATTTTAATAATTTCAATATTAACGATACTAACAATAACTCTGTGGTCGTAAACGGGGAATTGGGCACCAAAAACCTTTTGAATCCAACTTTCGATCTCGATGTACAGGCAACAGATTTCAGGTTATTGAATTCCACCGAAGAGGATAATGAACTTTTCTATGGAAATGCGGTCGTAGACGTAGATGCTCAGATCAAAGGTGACCTGAATCTTCCTGAGGTAGACATGAATGTAGATATCAAGGAAAGTACAGATTTTACTTATGTGGTGCCACAAACCGAGCTTCAGATCAATGAAAGGGATGGAGTGGTGATTTTTGTGAATAAAGAAAACCCCGATGCGATTCTATCTCAAACCGAAGAAGAATCCTATGTGGTTTCCGGCTATGATATTTTTTCAAGAATCACTGTAAATAAAGGAGCTACCTTCAATATTATCATTAATGAAGAGACCGGGGATAAATTTCAGGTACAGGGTGAGGGAGACCTAATATTCAATATGTATCCTAACGGCCGCACCGCCCTTACCGGTATATACGAGATCAATGATGGTTTCTATGAAATGAGCCTTTATAACCTGGTAAAAAGAAGATTCGAAATAGCCGACGGTAGCCGTGTTTCCTGGGCTGGTGATCCTTTTGATGCTCAGCTGGATGTACGTGCGATCTACAGGGTCGAAACTTCGGCCTCAGCTTTAATGGCCTCAAGCACTACCAGTTCAGACCTGGGAGAGAATCAGCAATTCCGCCAGGAAATTCCATTTTTGGTATACCTGAATATTGAAGGAGATCTCATGCAGCCTAAGATTACCTTTAATCTGGATATGCCAGAGGATGAACAGGGTGTTGCCGGAGGACAGGTGTTTGGAAGGGTTCAGCAGTTGAACAACCAGGAACAGGAATTGAATAAACAGGTATTTTCACTATTGGTATTGAACAGGTTCTTCCCAGAATCTGGCAGCGACGGCAGCCAGGGAGGTACGCTTGCGGTGGCCAGGGATAACCTTAATTCGGCATTATCTGATCAATTGAATATGCTTTCCAGTAAGATTCTGGGAGAAAGCGGAGTGCAGCTTAATTTTAATGTCGATAGCTTTACAGATTACCAGGGTACAAGTCCTGAAGAAAGAACCCAGCTAGGTATTAGCGCCCAAAAGGCATTTCTGGAAGATAGGTTGATCGTAGAAGTAGGAAGTGAGGTCGATATACAGGGCGGTGGCCAGGAAGGGCAGGAGGCCAGCCCGGTCATCGGGAATGTGAGTATTTCCTATTTACTGGATAAAAGCGGAATCTGGCGTTTAAAAGGATTTAGTAAAAACCAATATGAAAATGTGGTTGATGGCCAACTGGTGGTGAGCGGAATAGCCTTAATTTTCACCAGGGAATTCAATAAATTCAAAAATATCTTCGAGAAAGCAGTAATGGAAAACGTGAAGAAAGAAGAAGATAAATCTAAAAAAGAAGAAAATAACACAGATGAGAATTAGGTATCCGGCAATAATCATTCTATTGATCTTCATTCAATCCTGTAGCGTGGAGAAATTCATTCCTGATGATGAATTCCTTTACACCGGCGCTGATATCGAGTTTGAATCTGATAGTACCATTGTAAATAAACCAAAGCTAACCACCGAGTTAAATAATGTACTTAGGCCAGAGCCAAATTCGAAATTCCTGGGAATGCGTCCGGGCTTATATTTCTATTATAAGGCCCAAAGAGAAAAACCAGGATTCATTAATAAATTCCTGAATAAAAAAATAGGGGAGGAACCAGTATATCTTTCTGATGTAGATCTCAATAATACCGAGGATATTATAATTAACCGGCTGGAGAACAGAGGTTACTTTTACAGCAGGGTAAGTTCAAGCACTACCGAGGATGAAGATGCAAAAACAGCTTCGGCTTCTTATACTTTAAATGTTCCTAGTCCCTATACTATGGCGAGTTACCAGCTGGATTCAGATTCACTGCTGGTATACAAGGATATTAAGGAAAACCTGGACAAGACCACGCTGGAAGAAGGAATGCCCTTTGATCTTCCTGAACTGAAGCAGGAACGTGAACGTATAGACCGTCATCTTAAAAAGGATGGTTATTATAATTTTAATCCGGGATTCCTGATCTTCGAAGCAGATACCAACCAGTATGTAAAGAAAAAGTTTGACCTTTTTCTGAGGTTGAAGAAGGATGTGCCTTCAAAATCTGTGATCCCTTATAAGATCTCTAATGTAAATGTTTACCCGAATAATAATATCGAAGAAGATTCTTTAAGCAAGAACTTTGAGCGATATAAGAACAAGAACTATTTACAGGAAGACCTGTTCTTTAAACCTAAATACCTGGATCCCTATATTCTCATTGAAACAGGTGATTATTATGATCCTGAAAAATCCAGGAATACCAGCCGTAGGCTGGGAACCATTGGTGTTTATAAGTTTGTGAACATCAGGTACGATGAAATCGATACACTTTCTACAGATAGCCTTGGTTTACTTGAAGCGAACATATTTCTTTCTCCGCTAAAAAAGAGAGCGATAAGGGCAGAACTGCAGGCAGTCACTAAATCTAATAGTTTTGCTGGTCCGCATTTAGCGCTCACCTTTGTAAACAGGAATTTATTTAAAGGTGGTGAAACTTTGAACATTTCGGCGAATCTTGGATATGAATTTCAGTTTGGATCAGCCAACAACCTTGGAAGTAACTCTCTTCAGTTAGGTATTTCCAATGATCTTATCATTCCCAGGTTGTTGTTTCCTATAACTTTTAGCAAGAACTATTTCAAGTATGATATTCCCAAGACCAAGATAAGTCTGGGAGGAGATTATTTAAGAAGGACACAGTTATTCACCCTGGCATCGCTGAATTCTACTTTTGGTTATTTTTGGAATGCCAACAGGTATGTGACCCACGAGTTTAATCCTATAAGTCTGAATTATGTAAGTCTTACTAATGTTACTCCTGAATTTCAGGATATTCTTGATGAAAACCCCTTCCTGGAAAGAAGTTTTGAACAGGAATTTATCGCGGGACTTACTTATTCTTTCACTTATAATGGCTTGATTGATGCTCAGAAAAGGAATGCTTTTTTCCTGAATTCCAATTTCGATATGGCCGGGAACACTATGAGCCTTTTCGGTAAGGAAGCTGAAGACGGGAATAAAGAAGTTTTAGGCCTGGAATATGCCCAGTATGCTAAATTAGATCTTGATCTAAGATATCATTTACGATTAGGAAAACAGCAGACCATTGCTACCAGGTTATTTGCCGGTTATGGTTTGCCATATGGTAATTCTGATGTTATCCCGTTTAGCAAGCAATATTTCTCCGGAGGACCATATAGTGTAAGGGCATTCCAAACAAGAGCGTTGGGGCCTGGAACCTTCGATCCTAGCGAACCTACAGAATTGACAGATCCGGGAGATGAGCCTACAGAAAATATCACCTACCGTGATCAAACCGGGAACATTAGGTTAGAAGCAAATGCAGAATACCGGTTTCCAATTGTGACCTATTTGAACGGAGCTTTCTTTGTGGATGCAGGAAATATCTGGACTTCAGAAGCGCGACCTGAAACTACGAACAGGGACGGTGAAGGATCGGGTGAATTTGGTTCAGGTTTCATGAATGAACTGGGAATAGGTACAGGTGTTGGATTGAGGATAGATATCCAGAGTTTTGTTATAAGATTCGACCTGGCCTTTCCGTTGCATGATCCCAGAGAACCTGCAGGTGAGCGATGGGTAAACGACTTTGGAAGCCCTATTTTTAATTTCGCAATTGGTTATCCCTTCTAGTGTTGCATTTTGTTACCATAACAAAGATCTCCTGCGTCTCCCAGGCCTGGAACTATATAGCCATTCTTATCTAATTCGTGGTCTACAGTGGCGATCCATAGTTTCGAGTCTTCTGGAAATTCAGATTTCAGGTATTCTACACCTTCGTCAGATCCTATAACCGATACTAAATGAATTTTAGCTGGTTTCCCCATTGATTTAAGTGCTTCAAGTACATTTACAAAAGACCTTCCGGTAGCCAGCATTGGGTCTGCCAGAACCAAGGTTTTTCCTTCCAGGGAAGGGGAGGCTAAATATTCTACCAGGATCTCAAATTTTTCATCATTGTCTGGGTGATGCCTGTAAGCCGAAATAAAGGAATTTTCGGCATCGTCAAAATAATTCAATATTCCCTGGTGTAATGGTAATCCTGCGCGAAGAATAGAACAGATCACAATTTCATTTTTCGGCATGGGGATATTCGATTTTCCCAGAGGCGTATTTACCTCCTTTTGTTCATAATCTAATTCCTTGCTCAGTTCATAAGCCATGATCTCTCCAAGGCGCTCTATATTCCTTCGAAACCGCATCCTGTCTTTCTGAATACTGGTATCCCTTAGTTGAGAAATGAACCTGTTCGCGATAGAATTGGTTTTAAGGATTTCCTGAACCTCCATAATGATCTGATAATTGATTAGAGCTCAAATTTAAGCTTTTCCAGATAGAACTTAAAAGAGAAGAAGGATTCAGATGTTATGCTATTCAGGAACAAATAGTTGATAAAAAAAGTACAATTTCTAAAGCAAAATCTTTCTGTGATAATTTTGAAAATAAAAATGTAAATTTATAAGGTAACAAACTTAATATCAGGCTTATGTTAAAGAATTGCGACGCTTTTTCGACATTTTCTACCAATGATATGGAAAAGACCAAAGATTTCTACGGAAAGATACTCGGTCTCAATCTTAGAGAAAATTCATTGGGCCTGTTGGAACTGGATCCCGGGCATTGCTCAGTTCTTATTTATCCTAAACAGGACCATAAACCTGCAGATTTTACGGTCTTGAATTTTTATGTGCCCGATATCGAAGAACAGGTGGATGAACTTACCGAAAAAGGAGTGAAATTCGAGATCTACGATGGCAAGATTAGAACAGATGCCAAAGGGATACATCGTGGGTCCCAACCTACCGCGATAGCCTGGTTTAAAGATCCGGCGGGAAACCTACTTTCCCTTATCGAGCAAAATAATTGAAATTATGAAGGAGAGAGAAGCGCTAATAAAAAAGCTGAATGAAGCCTTTGCGAGTTGTGATACAGAATTCCTTGCAAAAAGTGTCACCGATGATGTGAAGTGGGAAATAATAGGCGAAAAAACCATTTCTGGCAGGAAAGATTTTGAAAAATCTCTTGATAGAATGCGTCATGGAGGACCTACAGAGATCAAAGTAAGCGAGATTATTTCTGCCAAAGAAAAGTCTGTGGTAGAAGGTATCGTTGAGTTTTATGTTGAACCAGGGAAAAAGAAAAAATATGCTTTCTGCGATGTGTACATTTTTTCAAATTCTGATGGTTCGAAATTCAAAGAACTAAGAACCTACGTTACCATGCTTAAAAAGAAATAAAGAACACCCATCCGGGCTAAACTCTAAAACATAAATAACTGGGAATAATTTAAAACCTTAATCATGAAAATATTGATCATTTTTTTGAGCCTTGCTTTTTTCTATCCAGAATCTGCAGGGAATATAGAATGTCCAAAAGAATCGGACGATCTATTAGTTGCTAATGGTTCTATGGACATTAAAGATATTTTTGAATATCTGGATGAAACCAAAGAATCTCTTGAGGCAAGCGTGAACGACCTTTCTGCAGAGCAAATGCAATTCAAGCCAGATGATGAGAGCTGGTCTGTGGCGCAGATAGTAGAACATATCATTACCGTTGAAGGTGCTTTAAAATCTATGCTCGAAGCTAAAATCCAGGCTGGTGAGAACCTGGTTCAAAAATCAGAAATTAAAATGAGTGATGACGATGTGGTTGCTTTAATTACCAATAGAACCGAAAAGATAAAGACCCAGGATCAATTCCAGCCTTCGGGAAAATTCTCTGAGGCAGATGAAGCCATGGAAGCTTTTGAAGATCAAAGGGAGGATATTGTAGAATGGCTTAAAGGAGCCGAGGTAGATATGCGTAATTATGTGAACGAATTTCCATTCGGGAAGATCGATGCCTACCAAACCGTTCTCTTTATGGCTGGACATACAGAAAGACATACCGCCCAGATCGAAGAGGTGAAAGCAAATCCTGATTTTCCGGAATAAATAATATTTGTTAGTCGAATTTGCAAAGGATCCTTCACTTGAACGGATCCTTTTTTATAGCCGAGACAATTGTCCTTTTTAATTTTAAAAACAGATCCTTCAGGCCTTGAAAATGTATTGGATTGATAGCGTATCTGGATTATTAAAAAATTGGCTGTATTTTTGATATAATAAAAGATACAATACGAATCTTTAGATCATGAGAACCAGATTACTCTTTATTTGCCTGTTTTGCCTGAGTTTAGGGGCTACAGCTCAAATAGAAATTCCGCGTACGACGAATACCGGTCCTATTATTAAGGCTGAAGAATCTAATTCTACAGGTTTTCCTATTCTTAAAAGGGAGGAAACCGAAACTGAAAGCAGGTTCTTAAAAGAAAAACCCAAAGCGATCGATCTTAGAGAAAATCCTAATGGATTAATGACCGAGGCCGATGTGATGAAGAAGAAATGGAGTAAGGACAAGGAAATTAGAGAGGAATACAGGAAAGATCAGAGTCTTGGAAATGTAGTGACCAAAGGAAGATTTGTAGAAGTCTATTGTAGAGATCATCAATATATAGATGGCGATAAGGTACAGATCATAGTGAATGGAGAACTGGTTGCGGCCAGCGTTAGTTTACATGCAGGTTTTCAGCCAATATTGGTGACCCTGCAGGATGGATTCAATAGCATTCAATTTGTAGCTTTAAACCAGGGAAGTTCTGGTCCTAATACCGCAGAATTAAGAGTATTAAGCGAAAAAGGAGAACAGATCGCCGTTAAGGAATGGAATCTCCTAACAGGAGCCAAAGCAGAACTAATCGTGGTAAAGAATTAAAAAACTTATCACCTTTTAAATAATAAAAAAGCCGGTAAATTACCGGCTTTTATTATTCTAGTCTTCAAGGTCTTCAAGGATCTTGATCTGTTTTATCGTTTTTTGAATTTTATCCCGATGTTCTTCGAGCATTTGCTTAACATTAGGATTAAGAATATTTTTTTCGAGTTTTTCCTCGTATTCTTTTAAACTCGCCTTTTCACCACGAAGACATTCTTCAAGTATGGATTCATCATTTTTCCTGGTTACAGAACTTTTAAAATCTATCCAGAAGCGGTGGAGGCTTCCCAGTGTAGTTCCGGTTTTCCTTTCCTTAGGATGTTCGTTTAACTCATGAAAGTATTTATCCAGCTCTGTGGCAAAATGATTTCTCTGTACGGCCTGATTCTTCAAGAATTTCTTAAGATCAGGATTCGTGGTATGTTCTAAAGCTTTTTTATAGCCTTTCTCTGCATCATAATTCTTCTCCAGGAGATCTGTAAGAACATGAACCAGGTTTTTATGACTTGCCTCTCTGGCCGATTCTCTTGTTGTTTTCATAACACTAAAGATTTATTGGATTACCTACTTAAAGATACTTATAAACTAAGTCTTTACTGAAATTTAGGGTGTCAAATTAGATGACGATGGTCATATTTCAGTTGATTTTTACATGAATTAGAATACCAAGTTTTCCCCATTTAATTTTGAATTGAAAAGATCTAATTTTACAACTTCAGTCCATCTTCAATTCTACTTTATTCCCGCGCTTACTTATTTATTTTTAATTAAAACCTAAGCAAATGGATGTTTCTTCAAAGTCTGACAGTCTCAAAAGATCATTGATTATTTTTCTCCTGATCTTTCTTATTCCTGGAATTTATAACCAGGTGAGTGCCCAAACTGAAAATTCAGTAGCGATTAATTTAATAGACGGCAATATGGAATGGGGCGATTGTCCCGATATCATTCCTAATGGATGTAAGGTTACTCTTCTTCACGGTGATTTATCGAAAAATAATGCAGATGTCTTATTCAAGTTTGAACCTGGTACAAATATACCAGAGCACTGGCATAATTCTGCCGAACGTATGATCCTTCTAAAAGGAGAACTGGAAGTCACTTATGAAGGGGAGGATACCAAAACACTTAAAGCTGGGCATTATGCCTACGGACCTGAGAAAAAACCTCATGACGCCCGCTGCAATGATGAAGGCCCATGTTTATTATATGTAGCATTTATTAAACCCGTAGATGCTTTTGCCGGAAAACCCTGATGATTAATACTTCAAAATAATTCGTTTTTTACCTAACTTAGAAGAACCAATCATTAAATATAGTTATGAAAAAGGTTCTAATAGGTCTGGATTATAATCCCAGGTCAGAAAAAGTAGCAAACCAGGGATACGAACTCGCTAAAAAGCTTGGCGCAGAAGTTTGTTTGATCCATGTCCTGGCAGATGTTAGTTATTATGGGGTGAATTACCCAAATTTTATGGGATATGAGGGTTACAATGAAATGCAGGTGGATCTTAATGTGATCTCAGAGCTGCGTGAGGTAGCCAGGAATTACCTGGAAACAGCGGCTAAGCACCTGGACGATCCCAGGGTAAGTACCTACCTGGCAGAAGGGCCTACTTCAACGGCTATTCTGGATTATGCTAAAAAATGGAAGGCAGATCTCATCGTATTGGGTACACATAGTCACTCGGTTCTGGAGAAAGTACTTATGGGGACCACGGCAAGCCGTATCCTGGAAAGAACAGAAATCCCTGTTTACCTGATCCCGGTTAAGAAAGAATCTCATTAAAAAATCTCGATTACTTAATAATCTATAATCTTGTGTTAATCATTTGAAATGCAATGATTTATTGGCTAATTTATTATTGAATTAATATTAACCAATTAAAATATGAAATTATGGGAATAGTTAAAGTGATTGAAGTAATAGCAACTTCTGAAAAGAGTTTTGATGATGCTACCAGGAATGCGGTTAAAGAAGCAGCGAAATCCATAAATAATATCAAATCTGTGTACATCAAGGAAATGAAGGCACAGGTAAATGGCGATGCCATTACCTCTTATGCGGTTAACGCTAAGATCTCCTTTGAAAAGAATAGTTAATCTATTCTTCTTTCAGAAATTAAAAAAACCGGAGCTATCCGGTTTTTATTTTTAATCTAGAATCATTTTTTAATACCTGATAACGTTCTTCCCAACAGATTTGCCAGACTCCTGAAGCTTATGTACCTTTTTAAACACATCGGCATCTAAACCTTCGAACTGTTTTTTCATGGTCGAAAATATCTTTTTATCCTCAACAAGTTCTTTTACTCTTTGCAATATTTTTTGCTGGGCTATCATATCTTCTGTCTCGAACATACTTCTAGTGAACATCAGTTCCCAGTGAAAACTTACACTTTTGTTCTTTAAGGCATTTAGATCGACATTCTCTGTAGTGTTCACTACACAGCAAATTCCTCCCTGTGGAGCAATTAATTCGGTCATGGCATCCCAGGTACCGGAGGTATCGGCGAAATTTAAAATGTAATCTACATTATCCTTATGATCTGCCATCTGCTCTAAAAGGTCATGATGGTTTACAATTTCGTCTGCACCCATCTTTTCACACCAGTTCCTGGTAGCCTCTCTGGATGCTGTGGCTATAACCTTTAATCTGGTTAAATTTTTCAGTAACTGAATAGCTATAGATCCAACTCCTCCGGCACCGCCAATAATCAAAATCTTTTTGCCTTCGCCTGAATTCTCCCTGATCCTTAACCTGTCAAAAATACATTCCCATGCGGTAAGTGTAGTTAGGGGTAGGGCAGCGGCTTCCTGCCAGTTCAGGTTTTCTGGTTTATTTCCAACGATTCTTTCATCTATATTCTGAAACTCGGCATAACAGCCAGGGCGGGTTATGTCACCAGAATAATATACTTCATCACCGGGCTTAAAATGTTTCACCCCATCACCAATCTCCTCGACTATTCCTGCAGCATCCCAACCAATGATCTTTGGATCATCTAATTCTTCATCCTGGGCAGCGCTTTGTCTTACCTTATAATCTACAGGGTTTACCGAAATTGCTTTTATCCTGACCAGAAGGTCTCTTTTTCCCGGTTCTGGCTTTTTTGTTTCAAATTCAAAAAGACTCTGATCTTGATCTATGGATAGTGATTTTTTAAAACCTATAGCTTTCATTTTTTTTCTTTTCAAATTACTGGTCATAATTGATATTTCAATTCTATCTGTCATAAACTTTTGCTAAAATCAGATTGTTGTTGATTGCTCCTTCTTCAGTTGTTAAATTTGAGTAATCATAAAACTGATATCATGAAAATAGGATTTATAGGTTTAGGCATTATGGGTAGCAGGATGGCGGCAAACCTTTTAAAAGCCGGGCATAGTTTAAAGATCTACAATCGCACCAAAGCAAAAGCTGAAGAACTTATCCACGAAGGCGCTGATTGGTGTGAATCACCTAAAGCTGCAGGGGAGGGGGTAGATGTAATGTTTACGATGCTGGAAAAGCCAGACGTTGTAGAAAGCCTGGCCACTGGTAGCGATGGTTTTCTAGCAGGTTTAAAGAAGGGTTCTCTTTGGATCGATTCCAGTACGGTAAATCCATCTTTTAGTGAAAGAATGTCCAGGCTGGCTTCAGAAAGTGGCATCAGGTTTATGGATGCTCCGGTTTCAGGTTCCAAGGTGCCCGCACAGGAAGGTGAATTGCTATTTCTTTGCGGCGGTACAAAAGAAGATTTTGAAGAAGCTAAACCTTTATTCATGGAAATGGGTAAAGATGCAGTACATATAGGTGAAGCAGGTAAAGGTTCGGCAATGAAGATCATGATAAATCAATTGCTGGGGCAAAGCATACTGGCCTTTTCTGAAAGCCTGAATTTAGGAATGGCCATGGGGATAGATAAAAAGACTGGTATGGATATCCTTCTTAAAACACCGGTTACGGCTCCTATTCTGGATGTTTTTAGATCTAGGATCGAAAATAATGAATACGAAGCCAACTTCCCTTTGAAACATCTTCAGAAAGATCTGCATCTTTTTACAGAGACCGCTTTTGAACTTGGGCAACCAAGTCCTCTTACCAGTGCAGCGAAGGAGGTCTACGGCATGGCGAAGCATAAAAATATGGCCGATCTTGATTTTACCGCTGTATTCAAATATTTACATGAAAAGGAATAATTTTAATAAGTCTCAGCTTTAAATCTTTTATTATCGGATTCCTATGACTATCTTTACCAAAATTTTGATGCAGGCTGAAATCAGCCATTGCTCTCTCTGAATTAAACCTTCAAAAGATAATCTTACACATTAAATTTTCCTGGTATTCGTTTAGTTGGTTCAAAGCATTGAAGTTGGAAACGAATAGTAATTAAAATTTAGTGAATGGCAAGATCCGGACAAACCCAAAACAAAAGAGAAAAAGAGAAAAAGAAGCTTAAGAAGCGAAAAGAAAAAGAAGCGAAAAAGCAGGAGAGAAAAGAGAATTCTAACAAAGGAGCATCATTTGAAGATATGATCGCCTATGTAGATGCAGATGGAAATCTTACCGACACTCCGCCAGATCCATCGCAAAAGGTAGAGGTTGATGCAGAAGATATTGAGATCGCTATACCAAAGAAAGAGGATAGAGATTATGAAGAACCTGAAACCGATACCGAAGGAAAAGTTTCCTTTTTTGATCATTCTAAAGGTTTTGGATTCATTATTGGGAAAACAACCGGTGAAAAATATTTTGTTCATGTAAGCGGTCTTATAGATGAGATCGAAGAGAATGACAAAGTGAGTTTCGAATTAGAACAAGGAATGAAAGGTCTTAACGCCGTAAGGGTTAAAAGGATCTAAGTTCTCTTCAGGCTTGATTTCCAAGCCTAATACTACTACATAAACTATCCTGAATTGTAATTTATTGAAAATTAATTGGTTATTATAGTGTACATTGATTATTTAAATGTACATTTGCCATGTAAAAATAATTTAGTTTTCTTCACTTTAGTAGATCCATTCAGGATATTCCAAGTTTTAGTCACTTCAGTATTTAGACAGTAATAAATAAATAGTACCAGTATCAACAATCCAAAATTTGCCCAAAAACGGGCTTCCGAATTTTCAAAGACTCTTAGAAGTCGAGTAAATTCATACTTTAAAACTAATCAAATTAGTAAGCATGCTAATGGCAGCATGATCGTGAAAACGGTTTTAATGTTATTGGTATTCATAGCTCCTTTAGTGATCATCAATACCGGGATCGTTTCCAGTGTCTGGTTGATCTTCGCTCTATATATAACTAGCGGTTTTGGAATGGCTGGAATAGGGATGGGAATCATGCATGATGCCATTCATAATTCATACTCAAAAAACCAAAAGGTAAACCAGTATTTAGGATATACCTTGAACTTAATAGGAGCGAATGCAAGTATCTGGAAAATACAGCATAACGTCTTACATCACACCTTTACAAATATTGAAGAAGCAGATGATGATATTAACCCCCCGTTCTTTTTAAGATTTACACCTCATACTAAGAGGTACATGATCCACAAGTTTCAGCATATCTATTCCTGGTTTTTCTATGGTCTGTCTACAGTATCATGGGTAACTGCGAAAGACTTTGTTAGAATGGCTCGTTTCAAAAAAATGGGATTCTTTAAAGAAGGAAAAGCCTTTAATAAAGAGCTGGCAAAAGTAATTGGTTGGAAAATAGTTTCTTTTGGATTTGTATTGGTATTACCAATCATTATGGCTCCTGTAGCCTGGTGGATAGTGGTACTGGCATTCATAAGCATGCACTTTGTAACAGGATTGCTAATTACAACAGTATTCCAGCTGGCACATATAGTGCCTACAACAGAATATCCATTGCCTAATGAAGAAGGAATCGTAGAAGGTGACTGGGCAAGTCATCAACTTTTTACAACAAGTAATTTCTCCCCAAAAAGCAGGTTATTTTCCTGGTTCATTGGAGGATTAAATTACCAGATAGAACATCATTTATTACCAAATATCTGTCATGTTCATTATAGAAAGATATCGCATATTGTAGCTCAAACCGCAAAAGAATACGGTTTGCCTTACCATAACAAACACAGTTTTGTCTCGGCAGTTGGAGAACATTTTAAAATGCTTCGCCAGCTAGGAAAGATGGATAATCTTAGAGCAGGATAATAATATAGATTGGATGTCGTACGATCTTAAAACAAAGACGGCAATTTTATAAATAATAATAAGTATAGTAATGCAAGAAGGTAAAGTAAAGTTTTTCAATAATACCAAAGGATTTGGTTTTATTAAAGCTGACGATTCAAACGAGGACATCTTTGTACACTCAAGTGGTCTTATCGACGAAATTCGTGAAGACGACAGAGTACAGTTCGAAGTTGAGCAAGGTAAAAAAGGCCTTAACGCCGTAAACGTTGAAGTAATTGACTAATTATTTTCAGTTTTCTTTAGAGATCTGTTAATGATGAAGATTGTATGTCGTACGATCTCTAAACAAGCACGGCAAATTTGTAACAATTAATAAGTATAGTAATGCAAGAAGGTAAAGTAAAGTTTTTCAATAATACCAAAGGATTTGGTTTTATTAAAGCTGACGATTCAAACGAAGACATCTTTGTACACTCAAGTGGTCTTATCGACGAAATTCGTGAAGATGACAGAGTACAGTTCGAAGTAGAGCAAGGCAAAAAAGGCCTTAACGCTGTGAACGTAGAAGTTATAGACTAATTATTTCTAAACACCTTATAAAGGAGTTTTAAAGTAATCCAGATCGATCGTCGCATGATCTATAAATAAAGCGGCAAATTTATAACAATTAATAAGTACAGTAATGCAAGAAGGTAAAGTAAAGTTTTTCAACAATACAAAAGGATTTGGTTTTATTCAGGCTGAAGGGTCTAACGAAGATATCTTCGTACACTCAAGTGGTCTAATTGACGATATCCGTGAAGACGATAAAGTTCAGTTCGAAACTGAGCAAGGAAAAAAAGGATTAAACGCAATTAACGTTGAGTTAATCGACTAATTAGTTGATCCCTTTTAAAAATTAAAGCCATCTGAAAAGATGGCTTTTTTTATTTCCGGTATTTTTCATAACCAAAATTGACTGCAATTTTGATCCTTCCATAGCCCTGAATTCAATTTTTCCGGAATCAGACTAGCTAAAATAAAAACAGGGTTTTTGATTTCTTTAATAGAAAGTCGCTTAAACTTTTCGGATATTGGAGAAACTATACCAATAAACCAACCAGATGATCACTAAAAAAAGCTTACTGCTTTACGGTACAGCAATTGTTTTAGGTACATACTTTTTATTCCTGGGGCTTACCAAAGCTAAAGGCTTCTTTGCTCCCTTATTAACAGCTATCATACTAAGCCTCGTTGTTTTGCCATTGTCTCAACGCATGGAAAAGAAAATGAAAAGACCTTTGGCTGCAATTTTAAACAGTGTGTTACTTTTCGCAATTTCTGTTGGGTTAATGGCTCTGGTGTCTTACCAGGTGCGTTCGTTTGCTGAAGACTGGCCAGAAATAAAAGAAACCATGACTCCCAAGATCGAGCAATTCAAGTCTTTTGCTTTAAAACATACTCCTTTGGATCAGGAAGATATAAAAGAAGCGAAAAACAGTTCTTCTAAAATGGATTCAGGAACAAGCGATAGGATAAAAGCTTTTATGAGTGGTCTTTCAAGCTTTTTAGCTAATTACCTGCTCACTTTTGTATATGTCTTTTTCCTTTTGAATTACCGGCAGATTTTTAAAGATTTTCTCATGCGGATATTTCCCGATGAGAAGCGTGATACCGTTAAAACTATTATTACCAAATCTGCTAAGGTAGCTCCTCAGTATCTGCTGGGAAAATTGATTCTTATGGGATTACTCGCTATTTTATATTCTATTGGTCTCGGAATATCCGGAGTCGATAATTTTATCCTGGTTAGTGTTATAGCTGCTGTTCTCACGCTCATTCCGTATGTTGGAAATATTATAGGGTTTACCATGGCCGTTGCTTTTGGTTTTCTAACTTCAGGAGATACCAATGTTCTCATTGGCATTGCCCTAACTTTCACCATTACTCAATTTGTGGAAAGCTACGTATTACAACCTTATGTTGTTGGGGAAAGAGTAGATGTACATCCTTTCTTTGTAATTGTAGCCGTTATCCTGGGAAATATGGTATGGGGAATCATAGGGATGATCCTGGCCATCCCGATCATGGGAATCATTACGGTAGTCCTGCTAAACATCAATGAGTTAAAACCTTTCGGGATATTATTCAGTAAAAAAGAATTTTCGGAATAAAGTATTTTATATTTCCACCGGAAAATTTCTGTAGCTTTTACCAAAACCCGATAAAAATGTAAATTGTTTTAAGGTATTGCTTATCTTTAATAAGCAGTACTTGCATGTTTCACTTCCCATTCTATTTTGATCTTTTTTCCTGTCTGATGCTGACTTAAAACAGGAAGAAATGAAAATATACGACCAAAAGCACATTAAAAATGTGGTCTTCGTGGGCGCTCATAACAGCGGAAAGACCACTCTTGCAGAAACCATGTTATTCGAGGCAGATCTCATTAATAGAAGGGGTTCTGTAGAGAATAAGAATACCGTTTCAGATTATCATGAGATCGAGCACGAAAAAGGCAATTCAGTCTTTGCAACCCCTTTACATACCGAATGGAGAAATTATAAGATCAATATAATTGATACGCCCGGTCTTGATGATTTTATAGGAGAGGTGATTAGTTCCATAAGGGTTGCAGATACTATACTTACGATTATTAACGGTCAGCAGGGTGTAGAGGTGGGAACAGAGATCATCTGGAATTATATAGATAAATATAGAAAGCCTACCATATTCGTTATAAATCAAATAGACCACCCGGCTTTTAATTTCGAGGAAAGCCTGAAGAGTATTTCCAATCTTGTAGGGAACAATGCGGTACAGATTCAATACCCGGTTAAGATCGATGGAGCTCAATGTATTATTGATGTCCTGAAAATGAGGATGTATAAGTTCCCTGCGGAAGGAGGGAAGCCAGAAAAGTTAGAGATCCCTGATGATCAAAAAGAAAAAGCAGAATTTCTACATAATGAACTGGTAGAAAAAGCCGCTGAAAATGATGAAGAGCTTATGGAATTGTTCTTCGAAAAAGGCAGCCTGGACGAAAATGAAATGAGAAAAGGAATAAAAGCCGGAATGCTGAATCATGAATTATTCCCGGTTTTTTGTATGTCAGCCCTTAGTGACATGGGTAGCGGCAGGCTTATGGGATTTATAGATAATGTAGCTCCCGCTGCTGCAGATCTTGGTTCAGAACAAAGTACAGAGGGTGCGGATATAGTTCCTGAAAAAGACGGTAATACGGCTTTATTCGTTTTTAAAACGGTACATCAGCCTAACCTGGGCCAGTTAACCTTTTTCAAAGTAAAAAGAGGAGAGGTAAAGCTGAATGACAAACTGGTAAATTCCCGTACCGGGGAAACTGAAGTTCTAAACCAGCTTTTTATCATGGATGGTAAAGAACGTATTGCGGTGGCCAGGCTTACCGTAGGCGATATTGGTGCCACCCTTAAATTAAAGGACACCGAAACCAATGATACCTTATTCCAACCGGGAAGTGAAGTAACCATTAAACCAATTAAATATCCTCAGCCAAGATATCATAAAGCTATTTCAGCCATCAATAATAAGGATGAAGAGAAGCTGAGTGAAGCTTTAAAGAAGATACATAGTCAGGATCCAACCGTGGAAATTTCTTATTCCAAAGAAGGCAGGCAATTGATCGTTTCCTGCCAGGGTGAATTGCACCTGGCCATGGTAGAATGGATTTTATTAAATATTTATGGTGTGGAAGTTAGTTTTCAGAAGCCGAAAATAGCTTTCAGGGAAACAATTCAAAGATCTGCCAATGCCAACTACCGTCATAAAAAACAATCTGGAGGTTCAGGACAGTTTGCCCAGGTTCATATGAAGATCGAACCATGGCATGAGGATATTCCGGAACCTGAAGGTTTTAATATTCGCGGAAAAGAGGAGATCGATCTTCCCTGGGGCGGTAAACTCGTTTTTTATAACTGCATTGTTGGTGGTGCCATAGATCAGCGTTATCTGCCATCTATAATGAAGGGAATCCTGGAAGTAATGGAGGAGGGGCCCTTAACCGGTTCTTATTGCCGTGATGTTCGGGTAATGGTATATGATGGTAAAATGCATTCTGTAGATTCGAATGATATTTCTTTTAAGATCGCGGGGGCACATGCTTTTAAAGAAGCTTTTTTGAATGCAAATCCAAAATTATTAGAACCAACAGTTGAACTAACCGTTAAGGTTCCCGAAGAAACGGTGGGAAATGTAATGACAGACCTGCAGTCCAGGAGAGCGATCATCCAGGGGATAGAAAGCGATCATAATTACCAGGTACTAAAATGTATCGCCCCGGAAGCGGAACTCTTTGGTTATTCAACAGATCTTAGATCTTTAACCCAGGGGCGCGCAACTTTTAAAGCGAGTTTTTCGGGATATCAACCAGTTCCTGCAAATATTCAAAATGAACTTGTGAATCTTGAAGTAGAGCATTAGCCCAGTTGTACTCTTGTATATTTCTGATAATTAATAATTTATACGCCATTCTGCCAGATTTAAATAAAATTTACTCTAATTTTATAAGTAACTGATTATTAGCTATTAACTCCTTAATTATAATTTTGATTCAGGGTGGTATTCTATTAATCCAATTATTAACCAATCAAATTTAAAATTATGAGTTCTGCCGTGATCATTACAATAGGGTTAAAAAATTCAAATAGCAATCCACCAAAGCTCAAACTTAAAGACTCCGTTGGAGATTCTGGAGACAACGAAATGAATACAAATGTGGATCTTGGAGCCAATGTAACCTGGGTGCCAGATCTAGCCAGTGGTATTCAAAGCATTGAGATTGTAGAAAAGAATGGCCAGACCAGTATTTTTTCTTCTGCGCCTCATGCCACAGGCAATGGGGATTATGAAGGTACTATTGTAACCACCAAATCGAAAAAAGATGGTAAAACCATTGATAGTGAAGAATATGTGATAAATTTCAAAATAGATGGTGATGACACACTTTATAAAGATGATCCTAAACTTTCTATAAAAAACTAGTTGCAAATGTCTTGTAATTTTAAAGCCTATTCCCTTACAATAGGCTTGTTTTGTATTCTGAGCTTTTCAATTTATGCCCAGGATCAAAAACAGGCTGACAGTCTTATTTCAATATTTGAAAAAGGGAATCTTGAAAATGAACTTGAAGTCTTAAAACTCATCTCAGAAAATGAAGCAGATCCTCAAAAAGCCCTGAAATATTCTGAACTTCTGATCGAAAAGGCATCAGAACAGTCTAATTATTCCTATGCCCATTCAGGATATCTTCAGAAAGGATATCATTTACAGTCGTTAGGCAATTATACCGAGGCTCTCCAGGCTTTTTTTAAAAGTAAGGAACAGGCGGGCCTGGCAAAAGATGCTTTAGGAGAAGCCGCAGTTTTAATTTCCATAGCCGACACCTATTCAGAAATGGGAAGTTCCAAGAACGCTAAATCTTACTATAAGCGCGGTTTAAAGGAAGTAAGGGCGATCAATGATTCTATGGTGTTAGCAACCACGCTTCTAAATGCCGGTGACGAATATCTTAAAACAAAACAATACGATAGTGCCCTGGTTTATTTTGAAGAATCGGGGATTATTTTTGCTAAACTGAATGTTCCTATTGGTCTTGCCTACAATTACGGAAATTCAGGAATGGTGTACGCTGAACAGGGTAAAGATGAACTGGCAGAGAAAAAAATATCTGAGGCTATAGAGATCCTGCAGGAACTGGAAGACTACGCTCCAATTTCAGTTTACCTCAATTACATGTCTGATATATACTTCCGGAAAAATAATCTTGAAAAGGCTTTCGCTTACGCAGAACAAAGTCTCGATCTCGCCGAGAGATATAACCTGAAAAAGGAAATCAGTGAAGCACATCTTCAATTATCTGAACTAAGTAAGATTAAAGGAGATTATAAGAATGCCTATGAGAATTATGAAAATTATGTTCTCTTCAGAGATAGTATCAATAATCTGGAAACGGTTCAGGAGATGGCCAGGCTAAGAACAGATTATGAAATATCACAAAAGCAGGTACAATTAGACCTTTTGGAGCAACAAAGAAAAACCCAACAGGCCGTTCTTACCGGTATCGCCATTGTCTTGTTGTTAATTGGAATTCTTGCCATCGGACTTTTCAGAAGGAATAAATTCATTTCCAGAACGAAGGCTATCATTGAAAAAGAAAAAAATCGATCTGAAAAATTACTGCTGAATATCCTACCTAAAGATACCGCCATCGAACTTAGAGATTCCGGTAAGGTGGTAGCAAAGCGATTTGACTCAGTAAGTGTACTTTTTGGTGACTTTGTTGGCTTCACAAGTTATTCTGAAAGATTAAGTCCCGAGGAAGTAGTAGATTCAGTCGATTTTTATTTCTCTAAATTCGATGAAATAGTAGAGAAATATGGACTTGAAAAAATAAAGACCCTGGGAGATTGTTATATGTGCGCCGGTGGTTTACCATTTCCTGCTAAAGACCATGCCCAGAGAATATTAATGGCTGCCTTTGAGATGACCGAATTCGTTAGGTCTTCCAAAGCAAGATCTGAAATTGAATATAAAGAACTTAATTTCGATCTTAAAATAGGTATTAATTCCGGCCCGGTAGTGGCAGGGGTAGTAGGAACCAAAAAATTCGCCTATGATATCTGGGGGGATACTGTAAATATTGCTTCAAGGATGGAATCTCACTCAGAACCAGGAAAGATCAATGTATCAGAGAATACCTGTAAACTGATCAGTGATGACTTTGAATGTGACTATCGCGGAGAATTCGAAGTTAAAAATAAAGGCCTTATGAAAATGTATTTCGTGAAAAAGGCGAAGGAAGATTTTCTAAGTTCATTTTCAAATAAAATAGCTTCAAAACATGAGAAAGAAACTGAATTGGAGGAAAGCTCCTGATGTTGATCAATTGGATTAATGACAGAATATTTTAATTTGCAAGTACCTTTTCGAAACAGTGGCTATTTTCCATTTTTTCATATGGAGGATATTTATGGATCTCCTTATAATTATTTCTCTTATACAATCCAATAGCTTCAATTTGTCTGGCTCCCGTTTCCAGAATACATTTTTCATAGCCTAGTTCTTTTGCCCAAAGCTCTAGTATTCGTAACACTTTACTGGCATAACCCTTATTACGCTCTTCAGGTTTTACAAACATCCTCTTGATCTCAACGGCATCTTCGTTATATTCCTTGATCGCACCACAAGCTACCGGTTCTTTCTCTTTATAAAGGATCACTACATGTTTTATACTATCCAGTTTATTGAATTGATCATAGAATTCATGCTCATCACCGTCTTTTACAGCCAGGTATTTGTCAAGCTCCTTAACTAGTTCAATAAAATCTGTATCACTTGAATCGGTTCGAATTATCCTGATCATTTTAAAAATATTTATAAGTGAATTTAGCAGATAGTTTCCTAATTATAAAACCTGTTATGTAGAAAATTAAACTTTATGATTTTGTTGGCGGCCTAGGTTTCCTCTTGTTTTTAGTTTTATAAAAAATTAAGATCATGAAAAACGTTTCAGTTTTAATACTAGGATTATTGTGTTTTGGTATTTTGAGTTGCCAGGAAAAAAAGGAAGAGAAAAATAATGAAGTCCCACAGGCAGTATGGCTAAGTTTCCAGAAGAAATATCCTGGTGAAGATGATCCAGACTGGAAACTTGATGATCATGGCTACTGGGAATCCCATTTTAAACAGGATGGGGAAAAATATAGGGCAGACTTCAAGGCCGACGGTACCTGGGTAGAGACCGAAAATGATATTAAAAAGAAGAATTTACCTGAAGCGATTAAAAAGGTGATAAAGGAAAAATATCCAGATGAAAAGATCACCGAGGTAGAACATGTTTTAAATGCAGAAAAAGGGGAGTTCTATGATGTTGAATTCAAAAGAAAAGGAAAGAATATGGATATAATGTTCCGTAAAGACGGCAGCATTATTGAGTAAATTATACAGGGCTTATAAAAACTAAGATTTGAAGAAACTGGAAATAATTGGTTTTGGAGGAGGTTGCCACTGGTGTACAGAAGCTGTGTTCCAATCCTTAAAAGGAGTAGGGGAGGTAGAGCAGGGCTATATTTCAACCGCTACAGAACCGGAAGTCTTTTACGAAGGGGTGATCGTACATTATCACCCAAATTTGATAAGCCTGGAAAAACTCATTGAGATCCATTTAATAACCCATCACAGTACCTCAAACCATAGCATGCGCTCAAAGTATCTCTCTGGGATATATGTATTTAATAATGATCAGAAAATATTATCTGATAAGATTCTAAATGAACTTCAGGAAGATTATGATAAAAAGATCATTACCAGAACCTACGATTTTGGGAATTTCAAAGCATCCCGGCCAGAAATTAGAAACTATTATAAGACAGATCCGGGGAAACCATTTTGTAAGTTATACATAGATCCTAAATTGAAAATTCTCGAAAAAGATCATCTTGATCTTCTTAAATAAAAATTATTTCCCGCTTTCTTGTTTTTGGTCTTATGCCTGTTGCTTGTATCTGTTTTCTAATAGATCGAATGAAATAAGCTTATAGAAATATAGGTGTTAATCACAGCATAAATGATCGATGGTGAGGATTGAATAAAAGAATCCCTAATCTTTAAACGCACACCAAATCCAAGCAACATCAAAACAGATAATCCTATTGCCGAAAAAATAGCTATCGAAGGAAAAAATTTATAACCGAAACCGAGTCCCAAGGCACCGGCAATTTGTAATGACCCAACCAGGTACAGCTGTTTACTAAGTCCATATCGAATAAATTCATTTCGCATATGCTCGGTAAAAAAGCAGCTAACGCCAAAAAATAAAAATGAGATGGTAGAAAAGATCACCAGGTAGGTTAAGAAAGTCATTTTTCAGGTAAAAGTAACTGATTTTAGCAGCAATTACATTTTTTGATCATAGTCTTCGCAAATACGTCTATTAGTATAGATTGTTTAATTCAGTCAATTGAAATAAATATAGGTTAGGAACCTAACCTGTATGTGTAAGAACCTGATTTATAGTTATCTTTAGTAGTCCAGTACAATATTTTTTAGAAGTCACTAATTCAAATGCTCAGGCCATATGTTACAAAACGTATTATTAGAACGGGAAATTTACGCATCAGAAGAACATAAAATGATGCAAAAGATGATACAGGACTTCATTAACCATGAAATGCTGGATCAAACAGAAGAATGGGAAAAGAATGGTATGGTGAGCAGGAAGATCTGGGAACGAGCCGGGGAATTAGGTTTGTTATGCATCGATATGCCTGAAGCTTACGGGGGTAGTGGATTCGATTTTAGTTTTAGCGCCTTATTTATTGAAGAACTGGCTATAAAAGGAGTTACTGGGCCTGGTTTTGCCTTGCATTCAGATGTGGTTGCTCCATATCTTTTGAAGTATGGCACAGAAGAGCAAAAGCAAAAGTATCTGCCTGCCATGGCTAAAGGAAAAATGATCACCTCCCTTGGTATGACCGAGCCAAACTGTGGTAGTGATCTCCAGGCTATTACCACAACCGCTGAGGATAAGGGAGATCATTACCTGGTGAACGGTCAGAAAACCTTCATTACCAACGGGTATCTTAGTGATATGTCTTTAGTTGCGGTCAAAACAAATAAAGGAACCGGGAATGAAGGCGTTTCTTTGTTACTTATAGAAAGTGATTCAGATGGTTTTGAAAAAGGAAAGCCTCTCAAAAAAATAGGTATGAAAGCACAAGATACCTGTGAATTATTTTTCGATAATGTAAAGGTTCCTAAAGAGAATTTATTAGGCGAAGAAGGTTCAGGTTTTAAGATCATGATGACCGAATTGGCCAGAGAGCGTCTAATAGTTGCCTTAAACGCTATTGGCGGTGCTAAAGGTGCCATAGAAAATACCATTGAATATACATCTACAAGAACCGCTTTTAAACAACCTATTGCGGCATTTCAGAATACTCAATTCAAACTCGCGGAATGCGCGACACAGCTTCAAATTCATCAGGCTTTTCTGGATCGTTGTACCTTGTTATTATCAAAACATGAACTAAGCGCTGAAAGTGCTTCCATGGCGAAATATTCAGCAACAGATATGCACAATAAAGTTGTTGATGAATGCCTGCAGTTATTTGGAGGTTATGGTTATATGTGGGATTATCCAATTGCAAGAATGTATGCAGATAATAGAGTTGCCAGAATCTATGCCGGCACCAATGAAATAATGAAATTATTAATCGCTCGTGGGTTATTCAAAGAATTATTTAGTCAAATGAAGGCCAAGCGAAAAATTGAACAGGATTAATAATTCTAGTCCTATATCCAATAAAGGAATTACCGCGTACTTGTATCCAATAAAGGAATTACCGCGTACTTGTAAAATAGGATTATAGCCTTTAATTCTTTGATGCCTGATAATCCTTGAGACTAGTTGCAAACAGTAATCTACTATATCTTCTAAAATACATATATGAACTATAATTTATATTATGTAAAATAGAATATTTACTTCAGTATATTTAGTATCCTAGGATTCTGAAGCCTCTACCTCTTTATTCCTCAAGAAATACTCAGAAGTATTTTCAAATTTCATTTTCTTACGATAATATCTCTGCGTAAACAAGCATTATTTTATTTACAGGTAACTGTTGTTTAAAGATTTACACACTATTTTTGTAAATCATTTTGATTGATCAACTATGGCGCATCATCCAAATTCTGTTATAAATTTTTTACCCGGTAAATCCATAAAGCAAATTCATCATCTGGATTTTGGAGATATTATTTTTCTGGATAAAACCATTGTGACCGAATTAAATGAAGGAATTACCTATGGCTGGGAAAAAGGTTCTCAGGTGATCGCCCTGGCTGAAGATTACTTCGGAAAGGATTTTTATGTGAATTATATGTCTAATCGTATTTATGATTATTCGGTATTAGCTCAGGATTGGATCAAATTCTTTGAGCAAAATAGACGGCTTAGAAGTTTTTGTATCGTCACCCATAATGAAATTGGAACCACCAATATTGCCATTGAGCGCTTATTCTATAAAGATGGCAAGATCATGCATTTCAAAGATCTCAAACAGGCTCTTGAATATACTGGCAATCTTCCTGCTTAATCTTGTTCTATTTTACTTAATTTTCCTTCATAAGATATAGTCGCTCTTTGATTAGATCTTACAAAGGTTCTCGCTGTATTATTTGGATATAAAGTTATCCTGAAGTCCAGGTTCTCTCCATTAGCAACAGTTTCAAAAGTGATCTCTATATTATTTTTTGCAGGGTTATCTTTGAAATTCAGGTTTTGAACGGTACCTGCATACTCAAACCCTCCTTTATCACTCCCGTAACTACCACCGGCATGTCTTACTCCAAAATATGGCAGGAAAATATCCACGCTATCATTCTTGATCTTAAGATAATTAGGATTACCAATCAGGTTAATATTACCACCTACATTTGGATATGCCCAGTTATTATCGATTTCAAATTGCCTCGTAGAAACCAGTTCCTGTAATTCTCTGTAGTCTTTGCTGTCTTCGGTAATATTAGAGCCACCGCAGGAAATTAAAATAAAAAGAACTATAGCAAGTAAACCTCCTTTTATGAGTCTTAGATTTCTGATATTATTGATAAACATAATCTTGATTCAATTTTAAATCTAAACAATTCTAAATTACTCAATTTCAAAGAAAAGTGAAATGATTAAAAATAAAAATACCACTCCTCCTCTACTTACTGGTAAGGCATAAAATAATCCGGTAATTCTATAATTACCGGATTTATAATATTACAAGGAAATTGCTTATTGATCACTCCTCTTCATCTTTGCCACTTATAGAATCCAGAGTTTCCTGTATGCTCTCATCTTCATCACTAGTAACTCCAGATCTATCTTTTTTTATCTTGAGATTGCCATCACCATCTTTCTTCAGTTTATCATCCTTTTCATGAAAATTAGAAGGTCTTCCCGAATTCTTCTGCCAGTCGGCTTGCTCATTTGTTTTATCTTCAGACATAATAATTGTTTTTTCTAATTTAATGATTTGATATACTGAAACCATCGGGTTTAAAGATGATTTAACAACGAATTAGGGCATTTTCACATTGAAGATAAAAGCCCGGTATTTTAACAGAGCTACGAAAATTGCACCTCCCAGCGCATTTCCTAAAAGTGCCGTTCCTAATGTGGTTAAATATACTGCCAGGTCAATTTTTGGAGATACGAGCATACCTGCAAAAATTTCGATATTCCCAATGATACTATGGTGCAATCCTGTAAATCCCATTACCGCAGTAATTACATATATAATGATGATCTCTGCCGTGGTTTCTTTGGACGATGTAGCTAGCCAGCTAAGTAATCCCATTAACCACCCGGCTAGAATGGCGCTTACCAGGATAGTTCCAAAATCATAATCGGCATAATGTTCTCCTATAGACGCAATAGTATCTGAAGTAAATAAACCTAGGTTTGGTCCTATCCAGGATAGAGTAAGAGCTATGAGCATTCCACCTACCAGGTTACCCAGGATAACTATTCCCCATATTTTAAATAAACTCATCACACTCCTGCTACCGCTCAAAACCGGAAGGGTAAGCAGTGAGGTTTGTTCTGTAAATAATATGGATTGCCCCAGAACCACAAGGATAAAGCCGATTGGATATACAAAGGCCATCAGTTTAAAAAGGGTCGCTTCCTGGACCGTTCCCTGGAAAAAACTATAAACGGTACAGAGCATTAAGTAACTAAATCCAATTTCAAGTCCCGCGGTAAAGGAACTAAGGAGAATACTTCTGGAACTTCGATCATAGGTTTCGCAGCCTTCAATGATCTGTTGTTTCAGGATCTCTCCATGCGTCTTTGATTTTGTTGAGTCGTTAGATCCAGAATTTTCAATTTCTTCGTTTACTTTTTTCTGTTCTTCTGATTTCTTTTTTTCTTTTTCTGAATCCATTCTTTTTTGATTAATACAACCCGCATAAAAATAAAGAATCCGGAGACGTTAAATCCTCCGGACCTCATATTTTAATTCTTTATTAATATTTAGGAATGCAATTCTTCTTTGGTAACCTTATCCCAAATTTCGAGGGCTTCATCACGGCATAGCTGGATCATTTTGAATTCAGTATGTCTTTTATCCTTATCTGAAGCAAAATACATGTCACTGTATTTAAAACCATATTCTTTGGCGTCTTCAGCAGAAGCGCCATAATAGATATAATCAAAATCTGCCCAATGTGCGGCTCCCAGGCACATCATGCAGGGCTCACAACTGGTATACAGCACGCAGCCCTGCAGGTTCTGAGTTTGTAATTTTTTACAGGCACGCTGTATAGCTCGCAATTCTGCATGTTGGGTGCAGTCCCCAGAACATAAAACTTCGTTACGGGATTCCGCAATAATTTCGTCTCCTTTAGTTATCACTGCACCAAAAGGACCTCCATTATCCATATCCCTTCCTTCACGGGCCAGATTCAAGGCCCTGCTCATCATCTTCTTTTGTAAATCCTTTGTTTCCATAGTAACTTAAAAGTAAGGAATTATATATGCCTTACCTCATTTTTCACAGTATTTACGGTCAGATTAAACAGAATTTAAGGTATCCCGGTGAAAGTCTAAAAATACTCCTAAAAGTTTGCCAATTCTACCCTAAGGGCTTTGGGAAGCCACTAAGAAATATGTTTATTTATCTAAACTAAAAGAAGAATATATGGAAGCTATTTTTGAATTCGTAAACATAGACAAAAGTGATAACCTTGAAGCTTTTACTCAGAAGAAATTAGATAAAATCGAAAACAAATATGACTGGGTAGTTCGCGCAAATGTCTATTTTAAAAGAGATGAAAATCAAAAACCTAATGGATATATCACAGAGATAAGATTAAGTGCCCCGGGTCCTGAAATTTTTGCTCAATCTAATGAGAATTCATTTGAGGCCTCAATTGCACAAACTACTAGTGATATAGAAAGACAGCTGAGCAAACGCAAAGCTAAAATGAGTACGCACTAATATTCCAAATCACTAAATAATAATAAAAAAGCCTTTCTTGACAGAAAGGCTTTTTTGTGTCTTGAAATAGAGAAATATTAAGCTTTAAGATCTTCTTCTTCCAGCCTGTCTTTAAATTCGTTTATAATTCCTCCTTTTAATAGCACATCTATCTGGCGATCGCTCATAGAATGTTTGGTCTCAAATTCTTCTTTCTTACCATTATCATTTTTTACGATCACTTTAATATTGTTACGGTTTCTCACATCTTCTCTCAGGTTCCTGAAATAAACGTTATCCCCCTGCTCTATCTTTTCATAGTCTTCAATATTGATGAATTCCAGAGGTAAAATTCCAAAATTAACCAGGTTTTGCCAGGCGATACGAGCGTATGAATTAGCGATAACCGCTACCTGACCCAAATATTTTGGAGTGATGGCAGCATGTTCCCTACTCGAACCCTGAGCATAATTATCTTTAGCGACTACGATATGTCCACCATGAGTGGTTTTAGCTTCCATGGCTCGATCGTAGAAGGTTTCATCAATAACCGTATAAGAATATTTACTAATTTCTGGCAGATTACTTCTAAATGGTAGTACCTCTGCCCCTGCTTTCAGTATCTCATCGGTAGAAATATTATCACCCATCTTTAGTAGAACAGGAACACAATATTTCTCTTGCATTGGTTCAATGTAAGGCAGGGATTTAATGTTGGGGCCTTTCTTTAACTCTATGCCTGTCCCATCTTCTGGAGGAGCTACAAGCATTTCAGTATTTATAATTTCGATCTCAGGATGCTGAAATTTCGGATACTTCATATCGTATAATTTCTCCAGATCTCTAGGATCTGTGATCTTACCAGTTAATGCAGATGCCGCCGCAGTTTCTGGACTACATAGGTGTACCTGGTCATCTTTGGTTCCAGACCTATCAGGGAAGTTACGAGGCATAGTCCTTAAACTAATTGTACCAGAGGCCGGCGCCTGTCCCATCCCTATACATCCCATACATCCAGATTGGTGGAACCTTGCTCCTGCTTTGATAAGATTTGCAAAAGCTCTATTATCTATCATATTCTGGATCATTTGCCTGGAAGTTGGATTGATGTCAAAAGAAACATCATTGTTCACAGATTTATCCTCAACGATTGCCCCTGCGATCCAGAAATCCCTTAACCCAGGATTAGCCGAAGATCCAATCACCACCTGACTTATTTCTTTCCCCTCTACTTCTCTAACCGGCACAACGTTCCCTGGACTCGTTGGTAACGCTATCAATGGAACTAACTCGTCCAGTATAATTTCATCATGAGAATCATATTCGCAACCTTCGTCTGCTTTTAATTCTACCCAGTCGTCCTCTCTACCCTGAGATTTTAAAAATCGTTTGGTTTCCTCATCACTTGGAAAAACTGTTGTGGTAGCTCCTAATTCAGCTCCCATATTTGCAATTACATGACGATCCATGGCGCTCAAATTCTTAAGGCCTTCACCATAATATTCTATCACTTTACCAACTCCGCCCTTTACATCATATCTCCTGAGCATTTCAAGGATCACATCTTTCGCACTTACCCAGTCTGGCAGTTTTCCGGTAAGTTTTACTCCCATGACCTTAGGCATTTTGACAAAATACGGCTGACCGGCGATGGCCGCAGCCACATCCAGTCCTCCTGTTCCTATGGCCAGCATTCCTAAAGATCCTGCCGCAGGTGTATGGCTATCAGATCCTACCATCGTTTTTCCTGGTTTACCGAAGCGTTGCATATGTACAGGGTGACTAACCCCATTTCCTGGTCTACTGTACCATAATCCAAAGCGTTGTGCTGCGGAATGAAGGAACAGATGGTCATCTGCATTCTTAAAATCTGTTTGAAGCAGATTATGATCTACGTATTGCACAGCCACTTCTGTTTGTGCTTTTTTCAATCCCATTGCTTCCAGCTCAAGCTGTACCAAAGTACCGGTGGCATCCTGCAAAAGAGCCTGATCTATTTTGATCCCGATTTCTTTGCCGGGTTCCATTTCTCCTTTTAAGAGATGTTCTTTTATAAGCTTTTGGGTGACATTAAGTTTTGACATAGTTGGTAATTTTAAACTTTAAAATACTATCTTTTGTAGGAAGTTTTATTCCCTTTAACAGAACCTTAGCCTAATAGCTAGAAATTTTAGCGCTTTTAAAACATTCGGTTTTAAACGGCAGGAAAAAATTATATTTAAGATTAAATCTATGTGATAATGAATACGATCGTAAAAAGAGCAATTGTAGGTGGAATTGTATCTACCATCGTCATGGGTTCAGGAACTTTTATCCTTGGCCAGATCTCTGGATATAAAGCCCTCGAATTACTGCGAAACTCAATGTCTGGAATAAATATGCTTTGTAATACTGTTATTCTTGGTTCTACCACAATTTTAGCTTTGATGCTTACTTTGCTGGGCTTGAGCAGGTCATCTGAATCACGCCTAACAGACAGGCATTATAAAGATGTTTTAATGATCGCCAAGGCAGATACCATTCTTATTGTGGCAGCGGTGATAACATTCTTAATGCTCAATCTTCCCATTAGGGAATCTGAAGAAGTGGTTAGATCCTGGTATCAGAGCATTTATTATATAAGTTTAGGAATGGCAGCTTTACTGGGAGGGGGATTTATAGCTGTAGTAATGATGTTGTATGGAACCATTACCAATGTAATTCTAATTGTAGGTCTTAATATTAAAGATCATCCTTTAATATCGAGTGAAGGTGCTGAAGAAGCAAAGGAACAGGAGAAAAAAAATAAAGCTGAATCTGATTAAATAAAATAGGAAAAGGGCGTTTTGATAGAAAAAAGCATCGACGGATCTACTGAATTCAAGGCAATCATGGTCAAACTTATTCTTTCGAAACAGCCCTTTCGGAAAAATTTATTTTTCAAAAATTAGCTTTTACCAAGCTTATTTAAAATATCAATTTGCTCTCCTTCTTCCAGGTTAAATCCTGGTTTTCCTTTTCTAGGAAATAAGAAGCTAAATGGAGTGTCAAACGCGGCCCAGCTCTCAGCAAGTCCAAAATCGTTATTAGCGTTCTTCTTTTCTGGCCTGATGAAAGTATTCAACTCTGAATCATAATCAGATCCTACAGCATCTTCGCCAGGGAACAACATTCCGTCGTTGATCTCTGTATAAACTACAACCGATGCACCTTCATTTCCAGGTAGGTCAAAAATATTGATATCAAAACTATCTAATACTTTGTCTTTGGCAGTAATATCTTTGGTTTTGAAATCATCTTTAAAGTTATTTCTTGGGTGGGCATAAACTGGTGCACCTCCGGCATCTTCAGACAAAGTTTTTAAATCTCCATAAGCAGACTTTAGAACACTATCACAAGTGATCAAAATCCCCTTGATCTGATAACCTTCTTCTACCAGCTTCTTCACTGCGGGTTTAGAAGATTCTTCAACAACATCTATAAGGATCATGTCCCTTCTATTGAGATGCCTAATTGCATATCCCTGATTGAAAACACCGTTTTCCTTTTCTCCTTTAATTATAAAGGTATCTGGAATAAGTTTTAAAAACTTACCAGTTTCTCCTTGCTCAATAAACTCAGCCGTCTGGCTGTGAATCACCTCCATTTTATCTACTGTCTTCATATATAGTTGATTTTTAATTGATGAATTGAAGATACAAAACAAGCCCGGAGAGGTCAAACCAATTTTTAATTGTTTAACTGCTTTTAGGAGTTAATTAACGGAATGGCGAAGGCGGTGAATTTTCCATGATGGCTCAAGGAAAAAGGAATTTCTATGGAATGGTCTTCAGCCACTATCGAAGGTATTCCGTGAGCATTTTTTTTGATACTAAAATCTTCCGTCGTAAAATGGTAATTATCAGTGATAACCGTTATAAGGTCGAAAGCTGAATCTTTATTTATCTGAAAAACATTTTTTGAAACTTTTTCAGAAGAACTGGTAGCGTGCAGATAACCTGAGGTGATGTTCAATTCGATATCATAGACCGAATCATCTATGCTAACCTTTCCTCCGGAATTTGAAATATCAAGAACACAGCTAAAAGCTTTTGGGTTCAATTTTCGGGGAAGATCAAAACTTCTCTGGTGAGCTTTATAAGCGGTTTCCTTCATTGCCCAGAGCTTCCAGAGACAGAGCTCAGGATCATTGGAATTGATAATTTGGTTCATCTCCTCTTCAGAGAATACCTTGCTCATATATCTTATATTTTCAGATTTCCTTTCGGCTCTGGCAATTTCAAGATCTATGATATCATTACCTATCACTAATTGCTAAGTTTTCGCTGAATAATGGATTTTGCGTCACCCACGGTAAGCATGCCTTCCATAGAGTCATTATCGATCTCTATATTGAACTCATCTTCAACATCAAGAACCACATCTACCAGATTGGCAGAATTTATCTCGAGATCATTCAGGAAATCTGTATTCTCCTGAAAGTCATTTAATCCTTCCATCCTTTGTACGTAAGGTTTCACGATCGTTTTAAGACGGGTTAAAATTTCTTTTTCACTCATAGTTTTCTTTTAAGCAGGATATTTTTTAAGAATGATAACGGCATTTATATCGCCGAAACCAAAACTGGCCTTAGCCAAAATATTAATTTTTTTCGTGATTTTTTCCGTTGGTATTCTATCTTGATGGATAAGCTCTTTAATTTCAGGATGAATTTCTTCACAATTCAGATTCCCGAAAATATACTCATTATAGATCTGCAGCACAGAAGCTACACACTCAATAGAACCCGAAGCGCTTAAGCAATGCCCGGTCATTCCTTTTAGAGAATTGATATAAGGAAAATCCTCAGCTTTTCTATTTAATGCCCTAGTCCAGTTCTCGATCTCAACAGAATCTCGGGAGGTGGCTGTTAAATGACCATTTATAGCATCGATCTCTGAGGTCTCAACATTAGAGTTCTTTAATGCCGCCGTGATGCACCTGGTTACCGCTTCATTATTCGCCGCGGTCATACTGCCTTCTCCTCTTTGGCCTCCGCTATTTACTTCTCCTCCTAAAACCTCGCAATAAATCCTAGCTCCTCTGGCAATAGCCGAATCAAGATCCTCAAGTATAAGAGCTCCTGCTCCACTACCCGGAACAAACCCTGAAGCCTGGTTGCTTAATGGTCGTGAGGCTTTGGTGGGTTCCTCATTATATTTACTCGGTAAAATTCGCATGGCATCAAAACCTCCCCAGACGTAAGGCCCATGATCGCTGCAGCTTCCCACCAGCATACGTTTTGCTTTTCCGTTTTGTATACGTTCAAATCCCATCAATAAGGCTTCGGTTCCTGTAGTGCAGGCCGAAGAATTAGTGGTTACCTGGTTTCCACATCCCAGTATTCCACCAAGATATGCGCTTATCCCACTGGCCATGGTCTGTACCACGCTGGTGCTGCCCAATCTTCTGGTCTTGCCAGCATCAATCAATTGAATTGCCTCCCTGAATTTATCAACACCTAAAATCCCTGTTCCAAATATGATCCCGGAATCCCAGTCTGGGGAACCGTTCTCTGTAATTTCAAGTCCGGCATCCTTCCAGGCATCTGTTCCCGAGATCACCCCGTAAACAATTCCACTGCTTTTTAGGCCTCGGAGTTGTAGTGGAGTAAAGTATTGCTGTAGTAATTCTTCAGAAATTTCAGGCTTCCCTCCTATCTGGCAACTGAATTTAAGATCTCTAAGCTCGGGAAAGAACCTGATTCCGCTTTTCATTTCCTGAATTGCAGAATTGAAATTATCGAGTCCTACCGCATTAGGTGCGGCAACTCCCATCCCGGTAACTACAACCCTTTTTTTCATTTAAGATCTATCCTTTAATATCATTCCAGCGATAACCCCTCTGCATACCAGGTTATTTTCAGAATCGAACATTTTCACGCGGCACTTTAATTTTTCAAATCTGTAATACTGCTTTTCAGAATGCACAGTAACAGTTTCGCCAGGATATACCGGTTTAAGATATTCCACTTCAGAAGAAGTCATGGCGATCTTAGCCTTTAGGTCATCCTTTTTTTCCTGATTCAGCAGATATATTCCCAGACCAACCACGCCTATCTGGGCCATACATTCGGTTAAAATAACTCCCGGCGTCACCGGATTATCTTTAAAATGTCCTTTATAGAAGTCAAGATCTGGAGAAAAGGTAAACTTTCCTTCAATTGAATCGGAATCCACATTCAGGATTTCGTCTACAAAAAGAAAAGGACTGGAATACGGTAATTGTGCGAGTATTTCCTGCATTTACATTAAATGTTCTCCACCATTAACAGGAATGATTGTCCCCGTGATCCAGCTCGCTTCATCCTTACTTAACAAGTAAACTGCGTTTGCAACATCATCTGGAACCGTTAGTCTTTTAAAAGGATTGTGTTTTAAAGCATGTACCCGCAAGGTTTCATTTCCCGGGATCATTTGAAATGACCTGGTTACCGTAATTCCTGCCTGTATACAGTTGGCTCTTATACCAAAGCGGGCGAATTCCAAAGCCATGCTCCTGGTAAGTGATTCCAACACTACCTTCGCGGCTGAAACAGCAGCGTAATTTTTCCAGGCCTTTTTATTGCCATCGCTGGTGAAAGAAATCACCCGTGCATCTTTAGTAAATAATCCGTTTTTATATATGGCCTGGGTCCAGTCGTATAAACTAAGAGCCATGGCATCTATGGTCAATTGAAAGTCGATATTTTCAAGAAGGTTGTCCTCGCCTATCATAGGCTTGAGATTTCCTTTGGCGATACTATGTAATAAGGTCCTAATCCTGCCTTTTTCGCCAAGGACCTCTTTGATTTTTTCAACAAGTTCTTCTCTGCTTTCTTTTTTCACGGCATCGGCATTAAAGCTTTCGAATTGAACTCCAGCCTGCCGAATTTCATCAAAGGCTTCTTCAATATCAGGAATCTCACTTCTCCTATCCCGGTGAATGATAATGATATTCATACCATGCTTAGCCAGTTTTTTAGCACTGGCATAACCCAGGCCGCTGCTTCCGCCAAGAATAAGCGCCCAGTAATTCTGATCTTTAAATTCTGCTACCATTCTATTAAAATTCGTTGTGCTGAAAAGCCAGGCCCAAAACTGAGCATTATTCCCTGTTCTCCTTCAGGAATATCCTTCTCTAGGAATCGCTCCAGAACATATAGAACTGTCGCGCTGCTCATATTGCCATACAGGCGTAAAACTTCCCGGGTATCGTCAATATTCTTTCCTAAGTTACCAAAAAGATCAGAAACCGTCTGCACAATTTTTCTTCCACCGGGATGAAATACCAGATGATCTACTTTTTCAATGGAACTGTTATGCCTTTTAAGAAAAGGATGGATGATCTCTGGAAAATGATCTGAAATGGTAGCGGGAACTTCAGGATCCAGAATCATTTGCAATCCACTGTTCTTAAGATCAAACCCCATTAAATGTGTGGCGTTATAGAAATGATACATTTCTTCCCCCAGGATCTTCGGTCCGCTAATGTTCTCTTCGGAAGAAAGTAAAACACAGGCCGCACCATCACCAAAAATAGCTGCGCTCACCATATTTGCCATACTATAATCTTCTAATTGAAAAGTGGCTGAAGGACTTTCCACGGCGATCACTGCCGCTCTTTTTCCAGGATTAGCCTTTAAAAAATTATAGGCATAGATCATCCCTGAAATTCCGGCTGCACAGCCCATCTCGGTTACAGGTAGCCGGGTAATATCTTTTTTAAGCTGCAAATCATTGATTAGATAAGCATCCAGAGACGGGATCATAATTCCGGTGCAACTAACGGTTATGATATAATCAAGTGATTCAGGATTCCAATCTGAATTTTCAAGGGCTTTTCTTAATACATTGCTGCCAAGTTTTTTAATTTCCCGAACATAGATATCATTTTTATCCTCAAAGGAAGTCGCGGTAAAAACTTCTTCGGGCGACATTATAGAATATCTTTTGTCTACACCGGCACTTTCAAAGATCTTGAGGATTTTTCTGCGGAAACGTTCCTCCTGTCCCGAAAGCCACTCCTCTACAAAGGGTAAAATATCTTTGGTTTCCCTAGAATATTGCGGTAATTCTTTTTCGGCCCTGACAATTTTTACACTCATAAGTTATCCTTTTCTTTTTCTATAATCCATTGATACCTGAAAGCCCATTTCCAGTTGATAAAATGTTTTTCTCCGGGAAGTTGGTCCTTATATTTTATAATATCTTCTTTTTTAAAACCTCTAAGGATCGAAACTAATCCGTCCTTCCTGGCAATCTCATTATTCACGAAAACCGCGCAAAATGCTTTAAATAAAATATAGGCCGCAGAACTACGATGAAGATCATTGATCACAATTCCTAAATTAGATTGATCGTAAAGCTGGCGAAGAAGATCAATGATCTGCTCGTCTTTGAAATGATGCAATGTAAGCGTGCATAGTATGATATCGAATTCCATTGCTTTAAAGTCATCACTGAAGATATTAAGAACTTTAAAACCTATTTCGGAGTAGTCACTGGAAAGATCCTCGCCTAATTTAATGGCGTGGGTATTCGCATCTATCCCGGTTAATTCGAGATTATATTTATTCCTTTTGCCCCATTTTGCAAGTTTTCTGAGCATAGCCCCATTACCACAGCCAATATCTGCAATCTTTATAGTGCTTTGTTCAGTAGTTCCTTCAAGTAATTTTTTTATTCCATTTATCGTGATTTGATTTCCTCCTAACCATGCATTTATATTGTCAAGATCATTGAGCGTTTTTCCCAATTCCTCACCCTGTAGATCGAAATCGTCCATAATCTCGCTTTCATCTGTACGTTTTGAAGTATCAATCTTAGACATAGATAGGTTTTCCGTGAGTACTCCTTATGATTTGAGGCATGATACCGGGGAATTTAGCTATTATATTTTGAGAAAGTTCAGATAAAGTATCATTAAGTAAAACCTTCTGCAGAATTCTGCCAGATCTAATTCTGTTATTGAAATTATTTTGCCATTTATTCCTGTATAATTTTTCCACGCTCTGTCTGCCAGTTTCCTTACTGCTGTAAAAATCTACCAGGCATTCTACGGCCAATTTAGCACTATGTATAGCCATGGCCATTCCATTTCCACAGAGAGGATGAATTAGCCCAGCGGCATCGCCGATCATCATTATATGATCCTCTATTAAAGATTTCCTGTCAAAGTTTACCTGAGCTATGCTGAGATCTTTCTGAAAAACAGGCTCAGATCTTTGAAAAAACTCATTCAACCTGGGGTTTTTCATTAACACCGAATTTTTAAATGTCTCGGTATTTTTATGCTTTTTAAAACTACTGTAGCTGGCGAGGTAGCAAACATTGACTGTATTTATCTCGGTGCGGGACAAGCCGCAGTAACCTCCATTAAAGTTATGCAGTGAAACCAGATCCTCTGGATGTTCTGAATCTTTATAATGAGCCTTGACCGCTAGCCAGCCAGACTGATTTTTGAAGAAATCACGATCTAATTTTTTATCCAGGTTAGATCGTTTCCCGAAGGCACCTAGCACAAAATCTGACATATACTCTTCATCATTGGCTAGCACCGTGAATTTTTCTCTATTAAAGCTAACTTCTGTAACCGTTACCGTAATAACCGTGCAACCTAGATTTAGAGCCGATCTATAAAGAAAATGATCGAGATTATAACGGCTTATACCTAAACCTCCCATTTGAAGATCACAGGTAATGGTTTTACCCGAATTCGAGGAATACTCCAGTTTGTGGATTTCTGGAGCATTTAATTCCCCAAGGTCAATTCCAAGTGAATCATAATATGGCAGGATTTCAGCAGATAAATATTCTCCACATACTTTGTGATGTGGATATTCATCTTTCTCGAAAAGTATGACTTCTATGCCTCTTTTACACAGGTCTATAGCTGCAGTTAAACCTGCCAGTCCTCCACCAATAATAATTACCCGGGGCTTTTTCACCCTTTCAATTTACTTAAAAGAATAAAAAAATCCCGGAAATAATCCGGGATTTATATTTAAAGATATGTAAAGCGAGGCTTATTGATTACCCTGCTTTTGTTCAGCTTCTTTTTTAGCCTGTTCTTTAAGTTCTTCGTTGGCAACGATCGCAAGTTCAACTCTACGGTTTTTAGAGCGACCTTCTGCAGTTGAGTTATCATATTTTGGTTGAGACTCCCCATACCATTTAGTAGTAAATCTACCTCTATCTATTCCATTATCTACAAGGTAACCTGTTACAGCCTGCGCTCTGTTCTTAGAAAGCGTAAGGTTATAACTATCACTTCCGGTATTATCGGTATGACCCTCTACTAAAATATTAGAGTTTGGATATTCCTTAAAAATATCGGTAAGTTTATTAAGGGTTTCTTTGGATTTGGCATTGATATTATACTTTTCAGTATCAAAATATACCCCACTGGTCTCATCGAAAGTTACGTTGATTCCCTCACCTACTCTTTCAACTTCAGCTCCAGGGATTTCCTCCTCGATCTGTTTGGCTTGCTTATCCATACGATCTCCTATGATCGCACCGGCAGCTCCACCAACTACACCACCTATAATAGAACCAAGGGCTGTATTACCATCACCGGAATTATTTCCAATAACACCACCAATAACGGCTCCACCTGTAGCGCCTATTACGGCACCTTTTTGTTTGTTATTCGCATTTTTAGTAGCCTCACAACCAAATAAAAGGCTTGATACTACCAATAAGGCGAACATGTTTCTAAATACTGTCTTCATAGCTTGTCTGTTTGTTTATTATTTTGAAAAATTCATTCTAATGGTAAAAGGAGAACCGTCTAAACTTACCGTTTGCTCCCAAACCATGTTGGTATCAGTTAAACTTTTAAGATTCAATCTGAATCCCTGATTACCTGTGGTAGATTTGTAACTATCATTCGTAGGTTTAAGCAGAAAATCATAAACCCCAGCCGGAGTATTCTCTTCGTCTATAGACCAGATAAAATAATTAGTATCACCATCGCACCCTACACCACTTACAGTATACGTGCCACGATTGTTATTCGAGACAAAATCCCATGTACTATTTTCAAAACATGAAGCTGAAGCCTCATTAAAAAGAGTAACATTAAAATTTCCTGGATTATTAGGATAGGTGATACTGGTTAGGGTCCAGTTCCCGTCAAAGGTCTTTCGGGCTTCTTTGGCTACCTTACTGGCTCCGCCGCAGGCAGCTAACATAACTGCTACGGTTAATAAAACTAAATACTTCTTCATTGTAGATTTGATTTAAAATAAAAATCCAATGCGTATTATGAGGATCATAGCAACACATTGGATTTAGCGATTTGAATTTTATATTATCTTCTGAACAGTCTGCTTAAAAGTGAGATCACTAATAGCACAAGGAAGATATAGAATATAATCTTTGCAATATCTGCAGCACCTTCTGCAATTCCACCGAAACCAAAAATTGCCGCAATGATCGCGATGATCAGAAAAATAACGATTAGACGTACCATAATTTAAAGATTTAATTGATTAGTTAGGTCTAAATTACAGCAGCAGCTTACCTTCAGCAAAAGATTATTAATAATTTAACAGTGCTTTTGTTAAGTATTCTTAAATAAATATGCTTTATTATATAAGCTTATTAATATTCTATTAATTCCTGAAGTTTTTCCCTGAATCTATCTTTAGGTAAGTACTCTTTTTCAAGTTCTCTGGCGAATGGAATTGGTGTTTCCATACTTCCAACACGCATTACAGGTGCATCCAGACTTTCAAAGCATTTTTCAGAAATGATCGCGGCAATTTCCGAAGCAAAACTACCGGTTAGGGAGTCCTCGGTTAGCACAATCGCTTTTCCTGTTTTTGTGACAGACTCACAAATACTATCTATATCCAGAGGCTGAAGACTTCTGAGGTCAAGAAGTTCGGCATCACTTAATTCCATTTCCTCAAGAACCTCGAGAGCCCAGTGTACTCCCGCGCCATAAGTGATGATGCTAACTTGTGTACCTTCTTTTATTTTCGAAGCCTTACCAAATGGTAAAGTATAATAATCTACAGGCACATCCTGCCGCACACTTCTATATAACGCTTTGTGTTCAAAGAAAAGAATCGGATTAGGATCGTTGAAGGCCGTATTTAGTAAACCTTTTGCATCATATGGAAAAGCCGGGTAAATAACTTTTAAGCCCGGTACTTTCGTAAACCATGCCTCATTAGTCTGGCTATGGAACGGGCCTGCACCTACTCCACCACCACAGGGCATTCTAATTACCACATCGGCATTCTGATCCCATCTGTATTTTACTTTAGCGAGGTAATTCACTATTGGATTGAACCCGGAACTTACAAAGTCACTGAATTGCATTTCCACCATGGCCTTCATTCCCTTAATAGAAAGTCCCATGGCCGTTCCCACAACTGCAGATTCACAAATTGGCGTATTTCGAAGTCTATCCTTCCCGAATTTATCTGTAAAACCTTCGGTGATCTTAAAAACTCCACCATAATCGGCAATATCCTGCCCCATGAGCACGAGGTTCTCATGACGTGCAGTAGATTCTTTTAGAGACTGAGATATCGCATCTACAAAACGTATGTTTTCTACTTCATTGAAATGTGTAAATTCCTCATATTTAAACTCTTGAAATACATCTTCTAATTCTTTACTGTAACTTGAACTAACAGGATCTTCAGCAAAGGCGATCTGTAAATTCTCGTCGATCTCTTTTTGAAAATCATTTCTTAGATCCTGTATTTTATCTGTATCAAGAATTTCGTTCTCTAACAGGTAATTCTCGAAATTAATGATGGGATCTTTCTCCTCCCATTCGTCCATTAATTCCTGCGGAACATATTTGGTGCCACTGGCTTCTTCATGACCACGCATTCTGAAAGTCTTGAATTCTATCAAAACCGGCCTTGGGTTCGTCCTAATACTTTCAGCGATCTCAGATACTTTAGAATAGACTTCGGTAACATTATTACCGTCTATGATATGTGATTCCATTCCGTAACCCGCACCACGGTCTGCAAGATCCTTACAGCGATATTGTTCAGAAGTAGGTGTTGAAAGGCCATAGCCATTATTTTCTATACAAAACATTACCGGGAGGTCCCAAACGGAGGCTATATTCAAAGCCTCGTGAAAATCCCCCTCACTTGTTCCACCTTCACCAGTGAAAACAGCGGTGACTTTTTTCTCATCTTGGAGTTTATGAGCCAGGGCAATTCCATCTGCAACCCCCATTTGTGGACCCAAATGAGAGATCATCCCAATTATCTTGAATTCCTGGGTGCCAAAATGAAAACTACGATCCCGGCCTTTGGTAAAACCTGAAGCTTTACCCTGCCATTGAGCGAATAATCTATTTAATGGAATATTTCTACTTGTGAAAACCCCAAGGTTTCTATGCATAGGTAGAATATATTCATCCTCCTGCATTGCTTTAGTTACTCCAACAGAAATCGCCTCCTGACCGATCCCGCTAAACCACTTAGATATCTTACCCTGCCTTAATAGAATTAGCATTTTTTCTTCTATCATTCTGGGCTTCAGCATGGCAGAGTAAAGATCTATTAATTCTGCCCTGGTCAATCTTTCCGATTGAAATTGTATTAGGGGTAATTGGGGTTTACTTGAAAGCATGTACATAGATTATATCTCAAATGTAACTATTTTTCTATTTGCTAAGAAAAATATAAAGCATAAGCATATCCCTTTATTTTACTTAACTTTGCCTGTTACCTTAATATAAAATACTGCTAATAATGGCAATGAATAATATCCCAAGCGTGGATCTTGCTGATTTTTTATCAGATGACCCAAAGCGCAAAGAGAAATTTGTAAATGAGATTGGTAAGGCCTATGAAGAAATAGGTTTCGTGGCATTAAAGAATCACTTTTTAAGCGATCAACTGGTTGATGATCTCTATAAAGAAGTAAAGTCATTTTTTGACCTACCCCTGGAGACCAAACAGAAATATGAGATCGAAGGTTTAGCCGGACAAAGAGGTTATATATCTTTTGGAAAAGAACATGCCAAAGGAAAGAAAGAAGGTGATCTTAAAGAATTCTGGCATTTTGGTCAGGAGCCCTCTGAAGATGCCGATCTAACCGAAGAATATCCAGAAAATGTTCAGGTTGAGGAATTAAAGGATTTCAACCATACTGGAATGGAAGCATACAGAATGCTTGAAAAAACCGGAATATACGTTTTAAGAGCACTGGCATTGTATATTGGTCTGAATGAATTTTATTTTGATCATTGGGCTAGTAACGGGAATAGCATTTTAAGACCTATTCACTACCCTCCTATTAAAGAAGAACCTAAAGGTGCCGTTAGAGCTGGCGCTCATGGAGACATAAATCTTATTACTCTATTAATGGGGGCTTCTACTGGAGGTCTTCAGGTATTGAGAAAAGACGGAGAATGGATCGATGCTATTCCTCAGGAAGATGAATTAGTGATCAATGTTGGTGATATGCTGGAAAGGCATACCAATAATAAATTGAGATCTACAATTCACCGTGTTATTAATCCGCCAAAAGAAGAATGGGATAAGCCTAGATATTCTATTCCATTTTTTATGCATCCACGTAGTGAGATGAGGCTGGATTGTCTTGAAGAATGTATCGATGAAGATCATCCAAAACAATATGAAGATATCACTGCCGGTGAATTTTTGAATCAGCGCCTTATTGAAATAGGACTGGCTAAAAAATAGTTATGGCAAAGAAGAAATTAGGACTGGAAGATCTTGGAGGTTTTGTTTTTTCTACGAATGACGATTTTGACGAATCTGAATACAGAGATGGTGAATCTCAGGAAGAACTTTCCCCGGGAGAACAGCGACTCGAAGCACATTTTAGCAATAAAGGCCGCGGTGGAAAAACCGTGACCATTATAAAAGGTTTCCAGGGGCCAGATGAAGAACTCATTTCCCTGGGAAAAATGCTTAAAAAGAAATGTGGTGTTGGTGGATCCACTAAGGATGGTGAAATTATTATTCAGGGTGATGACCGTGAAAAAATAATGCAGATCCTAAAAAAAGAAGGTTATAATGTAAAGCGTGTTGGAGGTTAATCTAACACGCTTTTTTAATTCAAAATAATGGAAAATAAGACCTTACACATAGTAAATGGCGATAGTCTGGCCGAGCAGATGCAGGAATTAAATCTGCCTGGAGAACTAGTCATATGGAGAGAATTACTTTGCGAAGGTCCTACCCAGAAGGAAGTCGATCAGGAGTTCTTTAAGATCAGAAAGAAGTACTTGAAGAAAACCTACGATATTTCCGCTGAAAATTATGATGAGAGGTTTATTTCAGAAGTGAAAAAACTAAAATCATTAAAGAATTACGATAATGTAGTACTCTGGTTCGAGTTCGACCTTTTCTGCCATATCAATATGCTGGCAGCGATCAGTTGCCTTTCTGAAAAGGAACACCAGGCTCCAATATCCCTGGTTTGTAGCAAAAAACTGAAGGGAGAAAAAGAATTTCAGCCCCTTTCACAATTAAATATTAAGGAGCTGAACAATCATTACGAGAATCGTATAGAATTGAATTCAGAGGATATCGAAGTGGCCCTACTGATCTGGGAACTTTACTGTGGTAATAATCCCATGAAGTTGAAACCACAGATCAAGGTAAAAACCAATTTCGAATATTTATCTAGCTGCATACGTGCGCATATCGAAAGATTCCCGAATAGCATTACCGGGATTAACACCCTGGAAAGAAATGTCCTGAAACTTATCGAAAACCAGGATATTAAGAATGAAAATCATCTTCTGGGTTACGCACTTCAATATCAGGGATACTACGGTTATAGTGATTCTCAAATGCGACGATTATTGAAGAAGCTCTCCATCTTCTACAAACAGGAAGATGAAGGTATAGTTTTGACCGAAGAAGGTAAACTTGCTCTCGAAGGCAAAAAGAATTTCTATAGAAATCTTAAGAATGAAGAATATTTTGGTGGAGCCAGAATGTATGATTTCTTATATGAGTCTGAATCTCATAGATTATTAAAATTATAAAATGAGTTTAAAAGCATCTGAACTTATCCTGAATAAAGATGGTTCAATCTATCACCTAGGACTTTTACCCGAGGAACTAGCCCATACCGTAATAACCGTTGGAGATCCCGCAAGAGTAGATTCAATTAGTAAACATTTTGATTCTATTGAGTTAAAAAAGCAAAAAAGAGAGTTCAATACTCATACGGGCTCTTACAAAGGCAAAAGGATCACCGTGATGTCTACTGGTATGGGAACAGATAATATCGATATTGCCTTAACCGAATTAGATGCCCTGGTGAATATCGATCTGAAAGCTAAAAAGATAAATGATAAACTTACAAGTCTTGATATAATCAGGATAGGTACTACTGGTTCAGTTAGAAAAGAAATCCCGGTAGATTCTTTTATAGTTAGTGAATGGGCTCTAGGTTTTGACGGATTAATGCATTACTATAAAGATGATTCATTCCTAAAAAAGGAAATAGCGGCAGCGTTTGTGGAACAAACAAACTGGTCAGATAAAAAAGCTTATCCATATGTAGTTGAAGGAAGCAAAAAGCTGATCGAAAAGTTAAGTTCAGACACGACTATAAAAGGTTTTACCGGAACCAATGTTGGTTTTTATGGTCCGCAGGCTAGGATCTTAAGAGCAGATGTACCAGATCATGAAATGAATGATAAGATCGCTAATTTTAGCTATAAGGGTCTTAAGATCACCAATTTAGAAATGGAGACGTCGGGCATCTACGGAATGTCCAAAATCCTTGGTCATCATGCCGTATCCATGAACCTGGTATTAGCTAACAGGGCAACCGGAGAATTCGCCGAGAATGCCAAGGTTATGATGGATAAGCTCATTCTATATTGCCTGGACAGGATCGTTGCTTAGCATTCTTATTTAACAATATATTAAAAACTAAGCATGGCGTAGTTTGTATTTTTGGTGAAACAAATCTTAACCCATGCAGCAACCTAATGAAGACCGGTTTAGACATAGAGATCTAAATTGGTTGAGTTTTAATGAAAGGGTTCTTCAGGAGGCCACAGATAAGATCAATCCTTTATATGAAAGGATCAGATTTCTGGCCATATTTTCTTCCAATCTAGATGAATATTTCAGGGTACGCGTTTCCCAGCTTAGGCAGATGAAACGGGTAAAGAAAAGTATTCGTAAAAAACTGGCTCTAAGACCTTCAAAGATCACCAAACAGATCATTGCAGAGGTTAAAGATCAACAGGATAGATTCGGGGAAATTTATCACGAAGAAATCATTCCTGAACTTGCTGCAAATGGCATCCATATCCTGGACGCAGAACATTTCCAGGCAGAACATTCAGAGTTTATAAGTAAATTTTTCAATGATAAGGTTGAAAAACATCTTAAACCAATTCGTTTAGATCTTAAAAAAGAGAACGAACTATTCCTGAAAAATTCGGTACTGTATTTTCTAATCACCTTTAAAAATGAGGAGAAGCTTGCGGTTGTAAATATTCCGGTAGAGGAATGCGGAAGATTTGTTCATTTGAAAGATGAAAATAAAAAGCATGAGATCACTTATCTGGATGAGATCATCAGGCATGAAGCATATAAGATCTTTCCGGAAGATGATATCACCGGTATCTACGAAATAAAATTATCTCGTGACGCCGAACTTTATATAGATGACATTTATGAAGGTGTGCTGGCTGAAAAGATCTATACTTCCTTAAAACAGCGTACAGATGGACAGCCTACAAGGCTGCTTTATGATGCCAGTATGCCGAAGGATATTCAAAAGAAGATCAGAAAACTTCTGAAATTAGGAAAGATAGATATGATGCCGGGAGGCCAATATCATAATTTCAAGGATTTCTTTTCTTTTCCAGACCCTACCAACAACAAGGATCTTCATTATAAAGAACTGCCCGCTTTACCGCATAGAGTTCTGGAAAATAGCGATAATTATTTTAAAGAGATCGCTAAAAAGGATCAATCCCTGCATTTCCCGTACATGTCTTTTTCTTACGTGGAAAAATTCGTAGCTATGGCAGCAGAAGATGAAAACGTAACCGATATCAAGATCTCGTTATACCGCGTGGCAGATGAATCTGTTTTGACCAATTCACTTATGAAAGCCCTGGAAAATGGAAAACGTGTTACCGTTTTTGTAGAAGCCAAGGCTCGTTTCGACGAAAAGAACAATATTAGCTGGGGAAGGAAATTTGAAGAAAAAGGCGCTAATGTTATTTATAGTTACCCTAAAGTAAAGGTACATTCCAAGATCATGTTGATCTGTCGCCAGGAAGTCGATGTTAACATGCGTTATGCCTATATTGGAACCGGAAATTTTAATAGCGAAACTTCAGAGATCTATTGCGATCACGCTATTTTCACGGCAGATAAGAATATTACCAAGGAATTAAGCAGGCTTTTCAAGGTTCTGGAAGGCGAACTCATCATTCCGCGTGAAAAAAGCTTATTGATCTCTCCTTTCTCTACAAGACAGGAATTTATTAAACTTATTTATAACGAAATTGAAAATGCCCGGGCTGGCAAGAAGGCGAAGATCACAGCCAAAATGAACAGCCTGGAGGATGGTGAAATGATAGACCTTCTCTATAAGGCCAGTGAGGCCGGTGTCGAGATCAGGATGCTGATTCGAGGATTTAGCTGTCTTATCCCAGGTGTTAAAGGTTTAAGTGAGAATATTTATATTACCAGTGTTGTTGACAGGTTTCTGGAACATGGCCGTATTTATTTATTTGAAAATGGCGGTGACGAATTAATGTTCTATGGTAGTGCAGACTGGATGAACCGAAATCTTGACCGAAGGATCGAGGTCATTTCACCGGTTCTTGATAAAGACGTAAAAAAAGAGTTCCGGGATATTCTTGAAATTCAGTTAAAAGACAATGTGAAAGCCAGAGTTCAGGATCCTGAAGAATCAAATCGTTACGTAGAAAGAAAAAAAGGAGAAAAGAAGATACGCTCACAATACGAGATCTATAATTATCTCAAAGAAAAACATACCTCATGAAAACGATCAAAGTTGGCGGAGTCCCCGAACATTTTAACCTTCCATGGCATCAGTGCATAGAGCAGAATAAGTTTGAAAATGAAGGGATTAAAGTCACCTGGAAAGACTTCCCTGAAGGAACCGGAGCCATGTGTAAGGCTCTAAGAGCCGGAGAGATCGATGTTGCGGTCATTCTTACCGAGGGAATTATAAGAGACATTATTAATGGCAATCCTGCCAAGATCATCCAGACCTACATAGCCAGTCCACTAATCTGGGGGATACATGTGGATGCGCGATCGCCTTATAAAAATGTTGAGGATCTTGAAGGTACCAAAGCCGCCATTAGCCGGGAAGGCAGCGGATCGCATTTAATGGCCTATGTAAACGCCGAGCATAAGAATTGGGATATAGATAATCTTCAGTTTGAGATCATCAATAACCTGGAAGGCGCGATAGAAGCCTTAAAAAATGACGAGGCCCAGTATTTCATGTGGGAACATTTCACCACCAAACCATTGGTGGACAATCATACTTTCAGGCTGGTTGCAGACTGCCCTACTCCATGGCCATGTTTCGTTATTGCAGCCACAGATGATTCTATTAAAAACGATTCTGAAGCTCTTAAAAAAATGCTGAAAGTCCTGAATGAAGAAACTAAGGATTTCAAAGATCAAGAGAATATCGATATTAGCCTTTCTGAAAGATATCAGCAAAAACTTGAAGATATTAGAAAATGGCTTGATCTAACTCAATGGAGTCAGCAACAGATTAGCAAAGAGGACCTGGAAAAGGTTCAGAAAAACCTGCTAAGGCTTAATTTGATAGAAAGGGAAGTAAGTCACAATAAATTAATACATAAGCTTTAATCAATACTCCCCTTGTTTATTTCCGTGGTTTACATGGGCGATAATTTGGATTAGTTCCCTTAAACTGACTAAAACTCTTATTTTTAGTATTTTAAAAAATTATCTAATTACGATAGTTTGTATCTTTGCAATTACCTGATAATTAAGCCCTAAACTTATCCAGACTTAAACTACTTTTCTGCTCACCCCCTGCTGGTCATCCAAAATTAGGATCGACGGTATTCCTAAGAATATCACCTGTAACTAAAAAACAGAGGTCATGGCAAGGAGATATATCATATTCGCGATAAGTTTATTATTTGTTAGTTTTTCAGCGGAAGCGCAGATCCTGAAAAAACTCAAAAAGCAAATAGAGAATACCACAGAAAAGGTCTTATTAAAGAAAACCGATGAAAAGACCGAACAGGTCGTGGGAAACACGATAGACAGTGTTGTAAATCCTAATTCCAATCAAAAAAACAATATCCCTCCTGGTGAAACTGCCAAAGCAAACGAGGCAAAACTGATCAATACCGAAGCTAAAAGATCTTTCTATACCAATGATGTGATTGTAAAAACATCTGATAGTAAAGGAAAAGGAAGCGAATATTATTTTGATAGTGAGGAGCTTGCTGCCCGTGGACTTGCTCCAAACGGTAAGGAGATGTACATAGACAGTGAAGGCTATCAATACGGGTATAATGAACATGAAGGCAGATGGGAAAAGACGGGATTAATGAGATCTGATGCTATGGCCTTTATGATGCCGGCCATGTCTATGGGCATATTAAAACTGCCGGCAGGACCAAGTTTAGATGCTTCGCAAAAACTAAAGGAACAGGGGCTGAATATGAACACTTTCCAGATCGTGGAATGGGCTTTTATTTATAAGCCGGAACATTTCCGCAACGGAGATTACGAGGAAACCACCGCTCCCTGCCCGGGTGGAGGAAATTGCCCTAAATTCATCTATAAAGATCCAGATTATAAAGGTTCATGGGTTTTATTCGACAGCCAGGGGCGTTTATCTGAAATATATGCTAATGTAAATACGCAGCAGGCCCAGGGTGATGGATCCTATAAATTTGAATATGCTCCGGTGAGCATTAGTGTTCCCGCAGCGGTGGAAGTAAAACAGCCATTCCAGGATCTGTTTATGGCAGGAGCCGATGCTACACCACCAGGACAGGGTAACAGAGTGCAGGGAAATAATAGCGGTAATGAATCTACGTATAACAAATCGATGCCTTCAAATCCCGGAAAAAGTAACGTGGGAATGGGAGATTTACCTGCAACCTACAGTTTCGAATGGGAATATCATCTGAAAATGGAAATGCCAAACCAAAAACAGGATGATCTCGATCTGATATTCCTTCTTAAAAAGAACTCGAATTACCAGGGGATTAAAATGAAGATGCAAAAATCTGAAGAAGCGACCATGGTCTTCGATTCAAATATTCATGCCCTGGTAATTTTTATGAAAGCAGGAAATAATAAGATTCTTCAGATCCATTCTATGCAAGATCAGCAAAATCCAGGCGAGATACCCGATTTAAAGATTAGGGAGCTGCCAGATAAAACCATTATCGGTTATAAGAGTAAAGGGGTAGAACTTGAAAATGACGAATATATCGCTCAGGTTTACCATACCTCGGAAGCTCCTATTGAAATGAGCAATCTCTTTAATTCATCAGGATCTATGGGTAAGGATCTTCCAAATATAGATCCACGCCTGATCAAAAGATTTTCAGAAGGATTGGTGACCGAGTTGCATTATACCGACAAGAAAAATTCTAAAAATAATGTCCTTTTAACTGCCCAGGCTTTGAACCAGGTGCAAACTTCAATTAACACGGGGGATTATCAGAATATGAGTTTTATGGGGCAATTAAAATCCAAGAATTGAAATCATTCCGGAATATTATACTACACCGAAATAAAGGTTCCACGGGCAAATATTTGTATTTTTTCACATATATCCTTATATTCAATTAGCTGTAAAAGGACTTCAGCCTGCTTGACCTGATTTAAGATTAATTCATTAAAACAGGCTATAGAATAAGGTAAAGTCTAAAGCCTCCCCCCCTATTTTTTACGAGTTAAAATTTAAGCTAACCAAAGTTTAGTTCAGGCCCCTGAAACTATTAATAGACTAAAATAACTTCTGTCAATGCGATCAACTATCGCTGACAATTCATTTCTATAACCCAAAACTACGCTCAAAACCTTCATGCTGGGTAATTGTAAAATAATTAACCAAAAATTATCATTATGAAGATTTTAAAATTTAAACCACTCAAATTAAGATGGCTAGCGCTGCTTTGCCTTTCTCTTGCAATTCTAATTGGTTGCGAAAAAGAATCTGAAAGTCTGATCCAGCAATCCAGCGATCTTTCAGCTAAAAAAATGGAATCAACAGGACCTTTTGAATTTCCTGGCAGTATTGTTTTTGATATTTCTACTACTCCCGACGGAAGTATTATGGTGGGAGTGAATGAATTTTCAGGAAACAGAAGTATTAAGCTTATTAAGAATGGAGAAATTTCCACTATGATCGGGCTTAATACAGAAACCGATATCCAGGGAGTTGAGTCCATAGGTGCGGGGAATGCTTTTTTTACCACCGGGGGGACAGATCTGGCCCAGAATGGTGAATTGTATCGTGCTTCCAAAGGAAAAGTGCGCATGGTAGCCGACCTGGCCAGATTCGAACGCGAAAATGATCCCGATGCCTTTGAAGGTATTCAATGGAAAAATCAAAATTGTGAAAATTACGGCGGATTTAGCGCCGGCCCACAGAATAATCCATACAAGCTAAGTGCTTTTGATGGTGAAACTGTACTGGTGGCAGATGCTGCGGGAAACACTGTATTGCAGGCCACCACTGAAGGTGAAATCGACTGGAAAGCAATACTTACCCCTCCGGTAGTAGACGGGGAATACATGGTATTATTTAATCAGGATGATTTAGACTGCTATGTGCAACCTGTACCAACCTCAGTTGCTATTTCTGAAGACGGTTATGTATATGTTGGTGAATTAACCGGTGAGATCGCTGGCGGTCTGCCCATAGGATTATCCAGAGTTTGGAAATTCCCCGCAGATGCTAATAATCTCGTTTGTTCAGAAATCGAAGGCTCAAATGAATGTTATGTCCTCATAGATGGATTAACTTCGGTTATCGATGTTGAGATAGGCCCTGATGGTCTTCTATATGTTGTGGAATTTGACGAAAACAGCTGGATCTCTTCGGTTGCTCCTACCGTACCTGCAGGAGGAGGCAATATATCTGCTTACGATCCAGACACTGGTGAATTAGTCATGAAAGTAGCTTCTGGCCTGGTATATCCCGGAGCTATTACCTTCGATAAAAAAGGTAATCTTTGGGTCCTTGAAAATAAACTTTTCATAGGAGGAAGCGCTGAAGTTAGAATGCTTGAAATGTAAAATTATTTTGAGACAATACTTTAAAAGGCCGGCTTAAATGCCGGTCTTTTAATATCACCAATTAATCTCTTCTTTTCCATTTTCCTTTAAATATTCATTGGCTTTACTAAAATGCTTATTCCCAAACCAGAAACCTCGGTTCGCGCTTAAAGGCGATGGATGACCACTGGTCAATATCAAATGTTTAGAATCATCAATAAGCTTTACTTTCTTTTGGGCGTAACCACCCCATAAAAGGAATACTACATTTTCTTTTTCATCAGAAATGATTTTGATCACCTTATCGGTAAATTTTTCCCAACCTTTTTTCTGATGTGAGCCGGCTTCATGAGCTCTAACGCTAAGGGTTGCATTCAGCAACAAAACTCCCTGGTCTGCCCATCTTTCAAGATTACCGGTACTAGGAATTGTTTTATTGAGGTCATCTTCAATTTCTTTAAATATGTTTTTCAATGAAGGTGGAAAAGTAATTCCATCTTTCACCGAAAAACACAATCCGTTAGCCTGACCTTCGCCATGGTAAGGATCCTGACCCAATATCACTACTTTGGTATCTTCAAATCTGGAATGATCAAAAGCTGAAAAAATATCTTCTGCAGGTGGATAACAGATGTTTTCTGAATATTCCTGCTTAACAAAGTTTAAAAGATCTTTAAAATATTCCTTTTCAAATTCAGGTTCAAGTTCCTTTTTCCAGCTTTGGTGTATACTTAGGTTCATGAGATTGAGTAACTTTGTATGGCCTCAAAAGTAGGGAAAAATTGATATGATTAAAATTAGTTCCAGGAGTCTTGATGATCTTGAGTTTCCGGTGGTATGCGAACAGGTTAGCGAGTTATGCATTACCGGGCAGGGAAAAGAAAAGGCCCTAAGTATTCAACCTTATCCAAATTATAATAGAACGGTTTTTGGTCTCAACCAAACCAATGAGTATTTCAATTCTAAAACCCAGGATCAACCGATCCCGAATCATGGGTTCGATTCTATTCAGCCCGAAATTAAATTATTAGGGATTGAAGGATCTGTACTTGAGATCGGTGGATTCAGAAAGATCTCCGCGATCACAGAAACGGTGAATACGCACCTGAAATATTTTAAAAAATACCAGGAGGCATATCCGGCCCTTTCAGAAACTGTAGCTCATATTGATTTCGATCATAGTTTAACAGATAAGATCGATGCGGTGATAGACCGTTTCGGGGAAATGAAAGATAACGCTTCTCCCCTCTTGCAGGATCTGCGACGCTCCATAAACTCGGTTAGAGGAAAGATCAATACCAGTTTTAATTCTGCTCTGAGCACTTACCAGTCTTACGGTTATCTTGATGAGATCAAGGAAAGCGTGGTAGAGAATGTTCGGGTACTTGCGGTTAAAGCCATGTACCGACGAAAAGTCAAGGGTGGTATCATGGGTAATTCCAAGACCGGGAGTATCGTTTATATTCAGCCGGAAACTACTTTCAGATATACCAGGGAATTAAATAACCTGGAGTATGAAGAGAAAGAAGAAGTAAAGAGAATTCTTAAGGAACTTACAGAATTTACCCGCCCATACCGGGAGATTCTAATTGAATACCAGGACCTTCTGAGCGATATGGATGTGATCGCTGCAAAATCCAAATATGCTGAAAAGATTAACGGGATACTGCCGAAAGTCACTAAAAACAGGGAGTTGCATTTAAAGGATGCCTATCACCCGCTGCTTTACCTGAATAATAAAAAGAAAGGTGAGAAAACCTTTCCGCAGAGTATAGAATTAATGCCAGATAACCGCATAATGGTAATTTCTGGACCAAATGCCGGTGGTAAAAGTATTACCCTTAAAACCGTGGGATTACTGCAAGTCATGCTGCAAAGTGGCTTGCTTATCCCGGTTCATGAATACAGCAGGATGTGTCTTTTCAAAAAGATACTCACAGATATTGGAGATAACCAGTCTATTGAAAATCATTTGAGTACCTATAGCTACAGGTTGAAGAACATGAATTATTTTCTTCGGAAATGTGATGATAAGACGCTCTTCCTTATTGATGAATTTGGAACAGGTAGTGATCCCGAGCTTGGTGGTGCTTTAGCTGAAACCTTCCTGGAAGTTTTTTATGAGAAAGGTTCTTATGGTATCCTTACCACGCATTACGCGAACCTCAAGAAACTGGCTAACGAATTGCCCGAAATGAGCAATGCCAATATGATGTTCGATAATAAGACTTTAGAGCCTGTCTACAAATTGCAGGTAGGTGAAGCTGGTAGCTCGTTTACGTTCGAGGTAGCTCAGAAGAACGGTATTCCTTATAGTCTCATTAACCGCTCTAAAAAGAAGGTAGAGAAAGGTAAGATACGATTTGATAGAAGTATCGCCAATCTTCAGAAAGAACGTTCAGTTTTAAGAAAAACCACCGACTCATTAAAGGAAAAGGAAGAAAAGGCCGCCGCGCAAAAGGAAAAACTGGAAGAAATTAATACCAGGATCCAGCAGAAACTTGAGAATTACCAGGAGCTTTATGACTCCAACCAACGGCTTATTTACCTGGGTCAAAAAGTGAATGATCTCAGCGAAAAATACTTCAGCAATAAAAAGAAGAAAGAGTTGATAGGTGAATTTCTGAAAATGGTCGAAATCGAGAATTCCAAAAGGAAGAAAGAGGACATAAAGAAGCAGAAAGCGAAAAAGGCCAAGGAAAGGCAGCTTAAACAAGAGGTTCAGAAGAAAATTCAACCTATCCGGGAAAAGAAAAAAGAGGAGAAAAAGAAGGAAGAACAGATCAAAAAGCAGGAGGCCAACAAGCCAAAGGCAAAACTAAAGGTTGGAGATCGTGTGCGCCTGGAAGATGGAAAAGCTGTAGGTTCTATAGACACTATAGAAAAAGGAAAAGCTATTGTAAATTATGGTATGTTTACTACCTCGGTAGGATTGGAACAACTGGAATTAGTACAATCTGCTAAAAAATAAATTATGAGTGATATTCCTGAAAATAAAAAGATCGTTCTCTTCGACGGAGTCTGTAACCTCTGTAATGAAGCGGTGCAGCGCATCATAAAGCATGATAAAAAAGATGTTTTTAGATTCGCTTCCCTGCAAAGTGAACTAGGGAAAAAGCTTGTAGAAGAAAGAGGATTGGATCCCGAAGAAATAGATTCTATTATCCTTATAGAGCCGGGAGTAGCATATTACCGAAAATCTACTGCCGCCCTGGAGATCTCCAGAGATCTTTCCGGAGGTTATTCTTTACTTAAGAACTTCCTGTTTATTCCTGAAGTTTTCAGGGATGGTATTTATGATCTTATTGCCAGTAACCGTTATAAATGGTTCGGGAGAAAAGATCAATGTATGATCCCTACTCCCGAACTAAAAGCTAAATTTCTGGATTAAACCTTTTCTGTTTCAGAGATATTTTCTGTTTCCGGGTGATAATCATCATCCCATTCCTTTACGTTTGGTGGACCCATCATATCTACAGATTTTGCTACCATTAGAGATACGGCTGCATCACCAGTAACGTTTACCACGGTTCTACACATATCCAAAGGCCTGTCTACGGCGAAGATAAGAGCAAGACCTGCTTCAGGAATTCCTGCCTGGGCAAGTACAATTACCAGCATTACCATTCCAGCTCCCGGAACGGCTGCAGAACCTATCGAGGCTAAAGTAGCCGTTGCGATAATTCCAAGTTGAGTTCCCAGCGTAAGATCCATTCCAAAGGCCTGGGCGATAAAGATCGCGGCCACCGCCTGATAAAGACTGGTTCCATCCATATTGATGGTCGCACCAATAGGTAGGACAAAACTGGTCACTTCTTTATGAACTCCCATATGCTCTTCAACTCTTTCCATAGTTACAGGCAGGGTAGCCGCACTGGAACTGGTAGAAAAAGCAAGTAACTGTGCAGGAGATATTCCGTTTATAAAGAAAGACGGAGTGTTTTTGGTAAATACCCATACTAGTAAGATATAGACTCCTATCATAAGTGCAAGACCTAATAACACGGTTACGGCATACATGGCCAGGGCTGCGAAAAGGTCGGTACTTGGTGATTCTACTACAAGGGCTGCCAGCAGTGCAAAAACACCATACGGAGCCGTTAGCATGATAAGATCTATCATTTTCAAGATGACCTCGTTAAAGCCATCGAAGAAGTCCTTCACCGGTTTGGCGGTTTTTTCAGGGATCAGGATAAGGCCAATTCCGAAGAAAATAGCGAAAAAGATCACCTGTAACATATTCCCATTATCTCCCGCTGCTCCAATGATGTTGCTGGGAACAAGATCTTCCAGCGCCTGTAACGGCCCGGCATCCTTTTGTTTCTGGGCATCTGAGATACGAACAGAGGCATCACCCTCGTAACTCGCGATAAGGTCACTACGAGTCTCTTCTGAAATGGTTTTACCCGGCCCGATCACATTCACCATCACCAGTCCTATAGAAACCGCGATTACCGTGGTAATAATATAGGTCGCAATGGTTCTGGTTCCCATTTTAGACAATTTCGAAATGTCTTTAAGGTCTGAGATTCCCTTGATAAGAGAAGCCAGGATCAATGGCACTGCGATCAACTTAAGGGCATTGATGAAGATGTTTCCGAAAGGTTTTATCCAATCGCTCACAAAATCAGCTCCCCAGCTAAAATTAGTCAATACAAGGGCGAATAAGACCCCTGCTACCATTCCTAATAATATCTGCCAATGCAGTGCAAGTTTTTTCATTATATGTTTTTAAAAATTAAATTTTTGAAGATTTATTCTGAAGAAAAAAGTCGGCAATTACCAAAGCAGCCATAGATTCTACGATAGGAACCGCTCTTGGTACCACACAAGGATCATGACGACCTTTGCCCTGCATTTCAACTTCTTCTCCTTTAGAGTTAATCGTATTCTGTTTTTGAATGAGCGTCGCTACAGGTTTAAAAGCGACCTTGAAATAGATATCCATTCCGTTGGAAATTCCTCCCTGTATACCACCGCTTAAATTAGTCTTGGTCGTTCCATCGGTATTGAAGTGATCATTATGCTCACTTCCTCGCATCTTTGTTCCTTCAAAACCACTACCATACTCAAATCCTTTTACGGCATTAATAGAAAGCATGGCCTTCCCTAATTCTGCATGTAATTTATCGAATACCGGCTCTCCTAAGCCTTTTGGAACATTTTTGATGACACATTGCACGGTGCCTCCAATCGTGTCTCCTTCAGCTCTTACCTCTTTAATATAAGCTTCCATTTTTGAAGCCAACTCAGGATCTGGACAACGCACCGGATTTTTTTCAATTTCTGAAAAGTCAAGTTCAGAATAATCTTTCTGTAATTCCATTTTTCCTACGGAAGAAACAAAAGCATTGAATTCAACGTTCTTAAGCATTTGTTTAGCGATGCTCCCGGCCACTACCCTGCAGGCAGTTTCCCGGGCAGAAGATCTTCCCCCTCCGCGATAATCGCGCACACCATACTTTTCATCGTAAGTATAATCTGCATGAGAAGGACGGTAAGTATCTTTTATATGGGAATAATCTTTAGATTTCTGGTTGGCATTCCTGATAGTAAATCCAATAGGAGTCCCGGTAGACTTACCTTCAAAGATCCCGGAGAGAAATTCTACAGTATCTGGCTCTTTTCTTTGTGTGACTATAGCAGACTGTCCGGGACGTCTTCTATTAAGATCATTTTGCACACTTTCTATATCGATCTCGAGTCCGGCGGGACAACCATCGATCACACCCCCTATGGCCACACCATGTGATTCGCCAAAAGTGGTTAGTTTAAACATTTTACCAAAGGAATTTCCGGGCATCAGAAGGATTTTGAACAAATGTAATTTTTTAAGGACATATTTAAAAATGGAATGCGATTTAATGTTATGGTAACAATCCGCTTTCATTTTAACGATTTAGCAATCAAATATTAAATATGTACTAAGCTCTAAGTTAAGCCAATAAATAACCTTTGCCCGTAAATCTAAATGAGCTGTTGAAAAAAAGAAAGCCAGAAATAGTGGTAATTTCAGATGTGCACCTGGGAACTTTTGGGTGTCACGCCAAGGAACTACTTGAATATTTAAATTCCATCAAGCCTAAGAAGCTAATTCTTAATGGCGATATCATAGATATCTGGCAGTTCAGAAAAAGTTACTTTCCAAAATCACATCTTGATGTGATCAAAAAGATCCTTGATCTTAACTCCAAAGGAACCGAGGTGATCTATATTACGGGGAATCACGATGAAATGCTCAGGAAATTTAGTGATATAAGCCTGGGGAAATTCAGCATAGTAGATAAACTGGTTCTTGATCTCGATGGCAAGAAGGCCTGGTTCTTCCACGGTGATATATTCGATGTTTCGGTATCTAAAGCCAAATGGATCGCTAAACTTGGTGGCTGGGGCTACGACCTGCTTATTGTATTAAACAAAATGCTTAACTGGTTTCTTTTAAAGACCGGAAAAAAGAAATATTCCCTTTCAAAAAAGATAAAGAACAGCGTGAAAACCGCCGTAAAATTCATTTCAGATTTTGAGAGAACGGCCGCAGAACTCGCTATAGAACAAGGATATAAATATGTAATATGCGGTCATATTCATCAACCCAGAATGGTTAGAAAGGTGGTTAGAAACAGCACCTGTCTTTACCTAAATTCCGGAGACTGGACCGAGAATTTAACGGCATTAGAATACAAAAATAAAAAGTGGAGCTTGGTGCATCATTCAGAATTAGAGTTAGGCAGTGCGCAGCCGCCTTATATAGCGGCTACTACCATTCTTTAAAGCTTTTTGTTAGGATGCGTTATCTTCATTTTCCAGAATCTGATCGATCTTCTCAATTAAGGTTTCCATATCAAATGGCTTAGAAAGAAAATCTACCGCACCTGCAGATTTGCATATTTCATCAACGTTATGCAGGGCAGACATCATGAGGACTGGAATATGTGCAACCTCTTCATCTTGTTTCAGCTTTCTACAAACATCGGTTCCATCAACTCCAGAGATGAGTTTATCCAGAAGAACCAGTTCAATATCATTTTCCTTGATATTTTCCTTGGTCTTCTTTGGTTGTTGTGAAACGGTAACATGATGCCCGCTAAACTCAAGTATATCCTTAAGCATTAAACCAATGGTCTGATCATCGTCAACAATTAAAATTTTAGCCATTTTATTTTTGGTGATTTAGAGGTATGGTAAAAGTAAAATCCGAGCCTTTTCCTATCTCGCTTTTTACAAATATTTTTCCGTTATGCCTTTCAATGATCTCATTCGAGAGATAAAGACCTATTCCGAAACCTTCGTAGGTGTCGTCGTTATTACCTGAGATCCTGTAAAATCTTTTAAAGATCTGGCTTTGTTCCTTTTCGTTAATACCAATTCCGAAATCCTTTACACTAACCGCGACATAGTCCTTTTCCGGTTCATAGATCCTTAGCTGGACCTTATTACTATCTGGGGAATATTTCAAGGCATTGGTTACAAAATTAATGATCACCTGCCCTATTCTGTCCTTATCGGCATATACATCGGTTTTGAAATCCTGTTGAAGTTCCAGTTCAACATCCTTATTTGAATATTCAAGGTCTTCCAGAATTTCGTTTACATGTGAATTCAAATTGAATTTTTCAATTTTGAGTTCCAGCTCGCTTTGCTCGATCCTGGAGAGATCAAGCATTTCAGATAATAGCCTGATCAATCTTTCTACCTGGGTTTCGATCCGGTTCAGGTAAGGTTTAATTGGAAGGCGTTTTTCCGTGTCTCCAATATCTTCAGGAAGTAATGCCAGTAACAGCTGAACATAACCTTTAATAGAGGTTACAGGAGTCTTTAATTCGTGACTAACCAGTTTGAGAAAATCTTCCTGACGCTTCTCATCTTCCTTTAGTTTCTGGATCTCGGTACTTGAACTTATCCAGGAAGTAATATTTCCTTCCTCATCTCTAATAGGTGTAGCCTTGGAAAGATGCCAGATGTAATTATCGTTTTTATCCTTAATACGAACTTCAATATCCAGATTATCACCTGTGGAAAGACATCTTTCCACCTCGTTTTCTACAGCCTCTCTCTCATCTGGATGTACCATATCCAAATATGAATCTGAAAGAAAATCTTCAAAACTCTTGCCGGTAAAATCCAGCCAGCTATGATTGGTATAAATTGGCGTTCCCTCTGCATTGGCAAGACTTATCTTATGGGGCATGAAATTCACCAGTTCACGGAATTCTCTCTCGCTTTTTTTGATCTGCCTGTTCAATAAAGCCTGATTGGTAACTTCATTCGCAATTATGGATATCCCTTCAATTTCACCATTCGAATCTCTTAGAGCCTGGTATATAAAATCAAAATAACCAAGGTTCATTTCACCGTCTTTCAGGTGCATAATAGGGCTTTCCTGAGCTACAAATGCTTCCCCGGTCTCATAGACATTCCTGAAAATTTCAGGCATTCCCTGATCTATTATTTCTGGAAGAACATCGAACAAAGATTTTCCTTCTACATCATCGCCTTTACCCCAAACTTCTTTTATAGCATCGTTCGCAATTTCGATTACCATATCGGGCCCTCGTAAAATAGCGATTAACGAATTAGAAGAATGGATCATTTCTCTATACCTGTGCTCACTTTCTTTTAATTCCAATTCTGCCTTTACACGATCGGTAATATCCTGGGCTATAACACCAATTCCAATTATTTCATTCTCAGAATTATACTGAGGCATGTAAGAGAAATCAAAGTAATACCTTACCATTTCTCCATTCTTATCATGATCTATAGGAAGGCTTTTAGCATGAAAAGGTTCTCCCTGATAATAAACCTGGTCCAGATATTCTTTAATTCCCTGTTCGCGTATTTCTGGCAATACTTCCAGAAGTGGTTTACCTTCCACATCATATCCCTTGCCCCAAACCTCTTTAATAGGTTCGTTGGCAAATTCTATAATATAATCTGGTCCTTTAAGAAAAGTGATGAGAGAGGTAGAAGAATATACTAGGCCTTTGAATTGAAAAATTTCCTCGATTAAATCAAGGTTAGATCTTTTAAGAGAATCATTTTCATTTCGGAGCTTTTCAAGCTCATCGTCGCGCTTTTTAAGCTTTTTTTCTAACTCTGTGACCTTAAGATTGTCCTCTGTCATCAATGATTAATTCTGGTGCGAAAGGTTAAAATTACAGTTTTAAGTGTGCCTGCATATAATTTTAAAAAAGTATTAACATTGACAGAATTTTAGCTTTTGTTCAGGGCATTTCTGAGTATGGTTACCGGGTGCAAAGCCTGCCTTCCTGTTCCGTCTTTTATCTGATGCCTGCAACTAGTGCCATTAGCTGAAATAATGACCGATTTCTCACTTTTTCGAACTGCAGGGAACAATGAATTCTCCCCTATTCGCATGCTTATCTCGTAGTGTTCTTTTTCATAGCCGAAAGAACCTGCCATTCCGCAACAACCGGAAGGAATGATAGTAACCTTATAATTTGTAGGAAGGTTCAAAATATCGAAAGTCCTTGAAGCATTTGAAAGTGCTTTTTGATGGCAATGCGCATGAACTTTTATGGTTGCCTGCTTTTGGGTGAATTGCTCTGCCTTAATATTTCCTTCTGAAATTTCCTGTTTCAGGAATTCTTCAATTATAAAGCTGTTTTTTGCCAGAGCATTTGCAGCGGTTTTATCGTCTGCCAGTCTCAAATATTCATCCCTGAAACTCAAAATAGCCGAAGGTTCCACTCCAATTAACGGAGTCTCGGTGGTAACAAGATCCTTGAAAATACTAACATTCTTGTTCGCCAACTCCTTAGCTTTGGTAAGAAATCCTTTCGAGATCTGGCTTCTTCCACTTTCCGGGTGGTCTATGATCAAAACCTTATAGCGAAGTTTTGCCAGGAGGTTCAAGGCATCCTTCCCTACTTCCACATCCAGGTAATTGGTAAATTCATCATTAAAAAGATAGACCGTTTTAACCGGGTCTTTGATATTGAATTTCTCCTGGTTCTTTAAATAATAGGCCTTCAGAGTTTGTTTTGCTACCGCAGGTAATTCCCGTTCTGGAGCAACTCCCAGCACCTTTTTTGCTATTCCAGAAGTAAATTCATTAGTAAGGAAGAATCTCGATATTCCAGGAAATTTAGAGGCTCTTTCATTCTGCTGGGTAATATTAGCAAAAGCCTTATCCCTGAAACTCGGTTTATTATTTTTATGGTATTGATGCTGAAACTCTGCTTTTAAAGCCGCCATGTCTACGTTAGAAGGGCATTCGCTTTTACACCCCTTACAACTAATGCATAGATCCAGCACCTCCTTCAATTCAGGATGATCAAAACGATTTGGTTTATCTGAATTGGTTAAAAACTCCCGAAGGGCATTAGCCCTGGCCCGGGTGGTATCTTTTTCATCCTTGGTTGCGCGGTAACTAGGACACATTGTTCCCCCTGCTTCTACAGATTTACGACAATCCCCACTTCCATTACATTTCTCGGCAAGACGTAGAACTCCGTCGGCATCAGAGAAATCCATGATGGTATCGATCTCAGGTTCAATTCTGTCTGGTACATACCTCAAAGAGGTGTCCATTGCGGGAGCATCCACAATCTTACCTGGATTGAATATATTCTGAGGATCAAAAACATATTTCACCTCCTTCAGTAATTCATAGACGTTTTTACCGAACATTAATTCTATGAATTCAGCTCTTACCCTTCCGTCCCCGTGTTCTCCGCTTAAAGAACCGTTATATCGCTTAACCAGTTCGGCTACATCTTTGGTAATGCTTCTGAAAAGTTTTACATCATCAGATTTTTTCAAATTAAGGATGGGCCTTAAATGAATTTCCCCGGCACCTGCATGAGCGTAATAAACCGCTTGCTGATCATAAGATTTCATGATCTTACTGAAATCTGAAATATAATCGGCCAGCACCGGTAAAGCCACAGCGGTATCTTCGATACATGCTACCGCCTTCCGGTCTCCTTTCATATTCCCCAGAAGACCCAGACCTGCTTTTCTTAATTCCAGGGCAAGATCTATTTGCTCGTTATATAATACAGGGAAAGCATAACCTAATCCAGAACTTTCCAGGGTTTCTAATAAGGCATCGACCTGGTTCTGAAGATCTGTTTCAGAATCACTTCTAAGTTCCAGCATCAGAATTCCTTGTGGATCTCCTTCGATAAAAAATCGATTCTCCCTATACATCAAGCTTTCCTTGGTGCAATCCAGGATGACCTTATCCATCATCTCACAAGTAAACAATGAATGTTGCATTGCCGGCACTACCGCCTGCATACAGGAATCTATACTTGGATAATGCGCCGCAACCATAGCGGTATATTTTGGCGGTAATTCGTCCAGCTGCAGAGTGATCTCGGTAATAAAGGCTAGAGTACCTTCACTACCCGCGATCAATTTTGAAAAGTTGAATTTATTGCTGCCAGTATTAAAAACTTCTGTAGCTAATAATTCATCAATAGCATAACCGGTATTTCTTCTATGTAATTCTGCCGGGGGGAAATTTTTTAGTATTTCCTCCTGGTTTTCCTTATTGCTTAATTTTTTATTGATAATCCGATAGATCTCACCTTCCAGGTTTTCCAGCTTTAACTTGGCCTGATACTGCTCTGGCGTAAGATCTTTGAATTCAGCTTTAGAACCATCGCTTAAAATAACCTTTAGGGAAATGATCTTATCTCTGGTTGTTCCATATTTTATCGATGTGGTCCCGCTGGAATTGTTCCCTACCATACCTCCTATCATACATCTATTCGAGGTAGAGGTGTTTGGACCGAAAAATAAATTATGTTTTTGAAGTCTTCTATTAAGATCATCCCTGATCACTCCGGGCTGTACGGTAACGGTTTTACGATTCTTGTCGACCTTTATGATATCAGTAAAATGTTTTGACACATCTACCACAATACCATCTCCGGTACACTGGCCAGCCAGGGAAGTTCCGGCGGTCCTTGGAATCAGGGAAGTTTTATGCGCTTTCGCAAAATTAATAAGTCTTACCAGGTCATCATCATTCACCGGAAAGCTTACTGCCAAAGGGACTTCACGATAAACCGAAGCATCGGTAGCATATATGCTTTTCCAAAGCTCGTCATGCTTTAACTCTCCCTTGAGCTCTTTAGATAGTTGATTTAGGGCTGCCTTCATTTCCATACTCAAATTTAGAAGTTTTCTGTTTCTCTGCTTAACAGTTTTTTAATTAATATTAACAATACATTTGCTAGCAGCGGCGTTGTGGTAATGCTAATCAAGGTAAATTTGTTCCATCTAATAAAACAACAATCAAACATGAAAAAATTAGTTCTATTGGCAGCTTTTACATTTGGAGCTGTTTTTTTTAGTCAGACTAACGCGCAAACTATTTCTGAAAACGCAATCGGTTTAAGAATTGGTGGCGGTAACAGTTATGGCGCTGAAGTTTCTTACCAAAGAGCTATAGGAGGCGATAATAACCGTCTGGAATTAGATCTTGGCTGGAGAAATGACAGTAACTATGATGCCATCAAATTGGTGGGGCTTTACCAGTGGGTCTGGAATATTGAAGGAGGATTCAACTGGTACGTTGGTGCTGGTGCCGGTTTAGGTAGTTATGACGATAACCGTCGTAATGATATAGACTACAACGATGGTCTTTTTGCATTGATCGCAGGAGATATCGGGATCGAATATAATTTTGATTTCCCGTTATTACTATCGCTGGATTTCAGACCAGAAATTGGATTCTCAGATTACAGAGACCACGATGATTTCTCTCCAGACATTGCTTTAGGAATAAGATATCAGTTTTAGATTTTCTTAAATAGATAGGTTTAAGAAATGAAAAAGTGGAGAAATGATTCTCCACTTTTTTTATGCTTTTATGAGAGCCTTTTTATAGAGCTCCTCATACCTGGGGACGATATTATTGATGTCAAATTTTTCAGCTGCTTCTCCGGCCTGCTTCTTAAATCTCCTTAAGGTATCATTATCGCTGAGGATGGAAATAGCACTCTCGGCCATACCTTTCACGTCACCTACATCATGAAGGTAGCCCGAAAAACCACCTATATTAACTTCTGGTAAACCTCCTGTATTAGAGGAAATTACAGGAACCGAGTGAACCATTGCTTCAAGTGCAGCTAATCCAAAACTTTCAGTTTCAGAAGGCAACAAGAACAGATCAGAGAAACATAGAATCTTATCGATCTCGTTACTTTGTCCAAGAAAAAGAACGCGTTCACGAATACCTAGTTCCCTAACTAATTGCTCCGCTGTTTCCCTTTCCGGTCCTTCTCCTACCATCATCAAACGAGCCTTCATATTTTTCTGAACTTCATAAAATATCTTGACCACATCCTCCACTCGCTTCACTTTTCTGAAGTTACTAACATGAGTGATGATCTTCTCGTCATCATGGGCCATTAATTCCCGCTGACAATCGGTAAAGATCTGTTGTTTGAATTTTGAAACATCTATGAAATTCGGAATGACCTCGATCTCCTTTTTAATATCGAAGAATTTCAAAGTGTCTTCTTTCAGACTTTCTGATACGGAAGTCACAAAATCGCTGTTGTTAATACTGAAGGTTACCGCGGGCTTATAAAATGGATGATTCCCAACCAGGGTGATATCTGTACCATGCAGAGTGGTTACCATTGGAATACTTATCCCTTCCTCTTCCAGCATCTTCTTTGCCATATAACCTGCATAGGCGTGAGGAATGGCATAATGCACATGAAGTAGCTCTATCCCATAGTTCTTCACCACATTCACCAGTTTGCTGCTCAAAGCAAGCTCATAAGGCTGATAATGAAAAAGGGGATATTCAGGAACATTTACTTCATGAAACCTGATATTACTGGAAATGGTTTCCAGCCGTACCGGTTGTTTGTAGGTCACAAAATGTATTTCATGACCTCTCCTGGAAAGCGCAAGGCCTAACTCTGTAGCTACAACACCACTTCCTCCAAAGGTAGGATAACAAACAATGGCAATTTTCATCGATTAATAATCTATAGATTCGTAAATCACTTTTTGTATCTGGGACCTTATGTCTTCCCTTATCAGTTTTCGGTTATTTGAGTCGGGATAAGTCCTGTTAGATAAAAATACGTAAACAATCTCTTCTTCAGGGTCTGCCCAGGCAAATGTACCTGTGAAACCACTATGGCCAAAACTCATCATAGAAACACAATTACAGGTAGGTCCGGCTTCACCAAGTTGTGGCTTATCAAATCCTACCCCACGTCTCACATTGTCTTCGCAGTAATAGCAGGTGTTGTATTTGTCTATAGTTTCTTTCTCCAGAAACTGCTCGTCCCCGTAATTCCCGCCATTCATATAAGTCTGCATGATCTTGGCAACATCATTAGCCGTACTAAAAAGACCGGCATGACCTCCAATTCCACCTTGCATAGCCGCGCCCTGGTCATGTACATAACCTCGCACCACCTGGTGCCTCCATAAAAGATCATTCTCTGTAGGAGCAATTTGAGTAGAGTCGAACCTGGTATGAGGTAGGTAACCAGTATAATTAGCTCCCATAGGCTTATAGAGATGTTCCTGGGTGATATTCTGCAAGGAAGACTGGTAATAGGATTCCAGGTAATACTTCAGCAAATAATAAGGCAAATCGCTGTATTTATACTGCAGTCTTTTTTCCAGGTCGCTTTCTTTAATAATGTTGATAATGGTATCCCCGGTATCTCTTCTTATGTACATATTATTTGCCACCTTAGTATTGAATTCGTCTGATGGCGTTTCACTATAATATTCTGAAGAAAGCTTTTTTGTTTTAGGATCTAAAGTTGAAATATAGAAAGGGATCCAGGCCTGTAACCGACCATAATGCATCAACATATCCTGAAGCCTGATGTTCTCCTTGTTAGAACCCTTCATTTGGGGAAGCAACTCCCCGAGTTTAGTATCAAAATTCAAAACCTCCTCTTCATCAAGCTCCATAACCAGTGGCAAGGTTGCCAGGATCTTGGTTAAAGAAGCAAGATCGTAAATAGTGGTATCTGTAACCGGAAATTCTTTTTCATAGGTCTGGTAGCCAAAATTCTTATTGTAAATCACCTTTCCTTTTCTCGCAATCAGGATCTGCGCTCCGGGGGTCATCTTCTTATCTATAGCATAGTTAATTATGCTGTCTATCTTTTTTAAATTGGAAGAATTCATACCTACCGTCTCGGGAGAACCATAAGAAAGCCTATTAATGTTACTGGTATTGAAGCCAGTTCCCACAGGAAATTCGTCTTTAATGCTCACAGGTAGCTTCCCCTTAGCATCTACAGCACCAAAAAGAACCTGTACCACCTTTCTTTGTGCTACCGGGCTATTTTGATAACCTACAATAATGCCTTCAAGATTCGCAAAACTTTTTATATCCAGCATCGCGTAAGGCCTGGCAAAAAGTGACAACACCGTTTTATTCTTCCTGGCGATCTCATGCAACCAAACCAGTTCTTTGTCGGAAAATTTATAAGATGCCCATGGACTGGTATCTGGTTTATGAAACCCTACTACCACGTAGTTATATGCTTCAAGTTTTTCCAGCAAACCTGAAAGACTTTCAGCCTTTACCCAGTCTACTTTGGCATATTTTTTCATTTGCTCCAGGAACGGTCTGCCATCAGCATTCCCGAAATTCACATAAGCGATCTTCTTTTTATCAAGCTTTTTTACCGGAACTAAAGCTTTATTGTTTTTTACCAGGGTCACAGCATTTTCGAACAGTTCCTCCAGCAGAGCCTTGTCCTGTGGAGTATACAGATCTTCAATTAAGTTTTTGGTCTCTATAGGCTGAAAATTATTTAACCCGGCTTTATATTTCGCTTTCAATATTTTTTTAACAGAAAGCTCCAGCCTTTCTTCTGAAATCTGTCCGGAATTAACAGCTTCTACAATACTTGCAGAGGCTTTTGTGATATCCTCGCTCATTAGAAGCACATCATTCCCGGCAAGAAATGCATCCAGGTCTACTTCTCCTGGCTTTTTATTGCGTGATACTCCTTTCATATCCAGGGCATCAGTAAAAATGAGACCATTAAAGCTCATGTTTTCCTTCAGAATATCGGTAATGATAGATTGAGATAAGGATGCCGGAGTTCCATTCTCAGATTCCAGTTCAGGAACATTGAGATGCGCCACCATGATACTGCTAAGTCCGTTCGGGATCAATTCCTTGTATGGATAAAGCTCCACCTTGTCTATCCTTTCCGAAGAAAAGTTTATGGTAGGTAATGTTTTGTGTGAATCTGAATCTGTATCTCCATGACCTGGAAAGTGCTTGGCGCTACTTAGAACACCCTCCCGGTGCATTCCGCTCATAAAAGCGACTGCCTTTTCAGTAACATTGAATTTATCTTCACCAAACGAACGATTCCCAATGATTGGATTATCTGGATTCGTATTAATATCCACTACCGGGGCGAAATTGAAATGGACACCCAACCTCCTGGTATGACGGGAAATGGCAGCTCCCGCTTCTTCTATTAGTTTATTATTCTGAATCGCTCCCAGGGTCATGTTCCAGGGCAAAGCATAAGTACTATCCAAACGCATAGCCAGCCCCCATTCTGCATCCATACCTATAAGCAAAGGCACGTCAGACATTTCCTGGAATTCGTTGGTAAGTTGCGCCTGTTTTACCGGTCCGCCTTTAGAAAAAATAAGCCCGCCAATGTAATTTTCTTTGATCTGCTTACGAATACTATCGGCTTCATTTTCATTCTTAGACCAGATACTGGCCATGAACAACTGACCCACCTTTTGTTTCAGGGTCATGGAATCGTAGATACTATCTACCCAGGCCTTTTGAGCCAAAGGATCTTCTGCTAATAAAGGATCTTCAATTTGGGAAGAACCCGTAAAAGAGATAAATAAAAATATAAGTAAAATGTAAGACGGCAGGGGCTGCTTCAACTTCATTAATTCATAAAACGTTTATGCCAGCTTTCAGATGCCGGAACTTCCCAGTCTGAAAGGTATTCGGCCTTATTATTTACAAGGTTATTAAAGACAATGGTATTAGGAGAAACCGCACGCTGCTTGGCCATTTTTCTGAAATCGGCCAGACTTTTATAAGCGATGAATTCCCCTTGTTTATAGGATACATTCATTTTATCCAGAAGGTCTACATTGTATTCCTTTTCCAGTTGCTGAATGAACTGTACAGAAGCATCTATAGAACATCCTGAAGCAGCATTTAATTGCTGATCCAGTGCTATAGTGATAAAACGATTGTATTTAATTTCGTAAGAAGCTTTGAGATCTGCACCATGAGCGGTCCATTTCTCTATAAAGAGATCCAGTTTCTTGGAAATTTCCTGAATTTCTTCTTCGGTAAAAGACCTGTTGGCCTGATAAATCCATACTCTGGAGCTATCGGCCAGGCTATCAAAAGGTACTAACATAAAGGCTAATATTGATTTTGTACAAATCTAATTTATTTAGCCCATAGCTCAAATATAGTACCGTGATTTAACTTTTAATATTTCCGGTCAATGCTGAAAGATAATAGTCAAAAAAAAAGTTCTGTTGAAATTGCTTCAACAGAACTTTTATATTAAAAATCTATGTTATTCCAAAGCCCCGAAAAAGTCCGGTTGACTTTAATAATTCAAATTTTAAAAATCTATTTTCCTATAGGTCTTCCGCGTTAGCGATAAGCTCGGCAACGTCCATCACTTCTATGCTATCTTCTTTTTCCTTGTTCTTAACACCATCTGTCATCATGGTATTACAGAATGGACAACCTGCAGCGATGATCTCTGGCTCTACTTCAAGAGCCTGCTCGGTTCTTTCGATATTCACATCTTTATTACCCGGTTCCGGCTCCTTGAACATTTGTCCGCCACCAGCACCACAACAAAGACCGTTCTTTTTGCATTTACGCATTTCTACAAGCTCGACTTCCAGTTTTCTAAGAAGATCTCTTGGAGCCTCGTATTCGTTGTTTGCACGACCTAAATAACAAGGATCATGGAAAGTGATCTTCTTACCCTTGAATTTCCCACCTTCAACCTTAAGCCTTCCTTCGTTAAGGAGAGCTTTCAGAAATTGGGTATGATGCATCACATCATAATTCCCACCTAAAGCAGGATATTCATTTTTAAGAGTATTAAAGCAGTGAGGACAGGCGGTTACTACTTTCTTTATTTCGTAGCCATTTAATACTTCGATATTAGTCGCTGCCTGCATCTGGAAAAGAAACTCATTCCCCGCTCTTTTTGCAGGATCTCCAGTACAGCTTTCTTCGGTTCCCAAAACTGCAAAATCCACTCCAGCCTGGTGTAATAACTTTACGAAAGCTTTAGTGATCTTTTTTGCACGGTCATCAAAACTTCCGGCACATCCAACCCAGAACAAAACCTCGGGTTTTTTGCCTTCCGCCATATATTCGGCCATTGTTGGAACCTTTAGTGCATCTGCCATATCGTTGATCTTTATCTTATTCTTTAATTCGTAATTTATTTTTCTTTCGCCCAGTTTAAACGATCCATCTGGTTATAAGGCCAAGGAGCTCCGTTATTTTCGATGTTGGTCATCGCAATGGCCAGTTCGTTTGGAGCAGCACTTTGTTCCATTACCAGATATCTTCTCATATCAAGAATAATGGAAAGTGGATCTATTCCTATAGGGCAGGCCTCAACACAGGCGTTACAGGTTGTACAGGCCCAAAGTTCTTCTCTGGTGATATAATCGTCCAGTAATTGCTTGCCGTCATCTTCAAATTTCCCGTTCTTATTGATGATCTCACCAATTTCTTCTACCCTGTCACGAGTATCCATCATGATCTTTCTAGGAGAAAGTTTCTTCCCGGTTTGATTCGCAGGACATTCTGAAGTACAACGCCCACACTCTGTACAGGTATAGGAATTTAAAAGCTGCACCTGGTTAAGATCGAAAATATCTGAAGCTCCAAATTTTTCCGGTTCACCTTCATCTTCTCCTTCAGCTGGAGCAGCAAAAGGATCGGCATTTGGATCCATCATTAATTCCACCTCTTTCTTCACCGCTTCCAGGTTATCAAATTCACCCTGAGGAGTCAATTTAGAAAGATATACGTTCGGGAAAGCAAGGATGATATGTAAATGCTTTGAATAGTACAGGTAGTTAAGGAAAAATAGAATTCCCAGGATATGTAACCACCAGGCTGCTCTTTCAATAATAATTAAAGTAGCATTGCTTAATCCATCTAAAAGCGGCAATAAATACTGGCTTATAGGAAAACTACCCATAATACCGGCTTCAGAAGCATAATGATCTGCTCCATTTAATTGTAATTGATAGTCGGCAGCATTCATGGTAAGGAAAAGGATCATCAGCACCATTTCGAAATACAGGATGTAGTTCGCATCATTCTTAGGCCAGCCTTTAAGCTCTTTACTTAAAAATCTCTTTATATGCATCGCATTTCGCCTTATCCAGAAAACGATAACCCCTACGAATACTAAAAACGCCAGGATCTCAAAGCTAAAGATCAATACATCATAAAAACCTCCCAGGAAAGCGAAAATTCTATGGGTTCCAAAAACACCATCGATCACGATCTCCAGAACTTCAATATTAATAATGATAAATCCTACATATACCACGATATGAAGTAAACCTGCGATAGGTCTTTTCACCATTTTACTCTGGCCCATAGCCACCCTGGCCATTTTTGCGAATCTCTCGCCAGGATTATCTGATCGATCTACCTCCTTACCTAGTTTCAGGTTTCGGATTACGCGTTTAATGTTTCTGGCAAAAAAGCCAATTCCTGCCACTAAGGCAATTATAAAAAGGATCTGGGCAACAATTTGCATGGTGGTTGGTTATTTTAAAGAATCTTTTGGAGCGTCGTATGGACCTGGGTTTTTACCGAATACTGAAAAATGTACGTAACGCTTAGGATTTAACTTGACATCCTGTAGCAATTCTTCCAGTTGCCTGGTAGCTCTGTCCAGATTGTTATAAACTGCATCGTCGTTTAAAAGTTTTCCGGCGGTCCCCTCCTTACTATTTAATTTATTTGAAATGCCTTCAAAATCTGCGATCACTTTTTCCAGATCATTGGTGATCTTGCTAATATTCATATTAGTAAGCGTATCTGAAAACTTATTGAAGTTCCCAGACATCTCATCGAGATTGGTAAATGTTCTGTCTAATTTTTCTGAATTCCCCTGAACGATTCCCTGAAGTTCATTCGCAGTTATCTGGAAAGAAGAAACCGTGGCATCAAGATTCCTGAAGGTTCCTCTAATATTGTTCCTGGTAGAATCATCAAGGATCTCTGTAATAGCTGTAAGCATGGAGTCTGCGCTTACTATAGTATTCTCTAGTTTTTTCTGAAGCGGGGTTAACCTGTCATTCACAAGTTCCATGATACCTTCTTCCTTATCCCCCTGTAGCGTATCACCAGACTTAGCCACACCCATCTTGGAATCATACTTGGGTACGATAGCTAAAGACTTTCCGCCTATTATGCTACCACCATAGATCAAAGCTTCACTACTCTTGGAAAATGGAAAATCGTTCTTTACGGTGAAGGTTACCAGAAGGTCTCCAGATTCGTTTAAAAAATCGATACCGGTAATGGTTCCTACCTTTAGACCATTAATGGTCACTTCTGAAGATGGAGACAAACCTTCAACATCATCATAAACTGCATAAAAGGTTCGACTGTTGTCCAGTAGATTTTCCCCTTTTAGAAAACTATAACCGAAAATTAAAATCACTATTGCGATAATAGCTAGCAGGGCAGTTTTAACCTCTCTGGAATATTTCAAAAGCATGTATTTTAATGGATACGCACAAATTTAGAAATAAATATATAAAAGCCGTTCTATTTAAGCTTAGATTTTAACGCGTCATTAACCGTTATCTTATTGTCGTTTTTAAACGCAACGATATAACTGGTTGGGTATCCCTTCTTTACCGCTTCCTGATGTAATTGCTGAATTTTTAAATAATCTGAGGTTTCACCATAGTAATACTTATATAGCTTGCCTTCCTTGGTTCTTTCTATATTGGTAAGCCCTTTAAAATTATAGGGCTTGGTGTCTATCTTTTTTGACCCTGCCGCCAGTTGTATCCTGAAAGTTACATCTTCATAGATCTGCGAAGATGGGGTTACCGGCGCTTGCTCAAGATCTTTAGGGTGATCCTTGGCTATGCTTTCTAGTAGATCAAGGTTTATGGTGCCGCTATATTCAATGATGGCATTGGTAATTGCCCTGGCCATATCATCCTGCCCACGCTTACTATTAAGATAAGGTCCTTCCTGGTTATTGGTAAGGAATCCGGTTTCTACCAGCACACTTGGCATATAGGTTTGGTGAAGAACGATCAATCCCATTTGTTTCACTCCTCTATTCTTTCTTTTAAGATCATTGGTGAATTCCTTCTGAACAAGATCTGCCAAAAGGATACTCTGGTCGAGGTATTCCTCCTGCATAATGGTTAATCCAATAAAAGATTCCGGCGAGTTAGGATCATAACCTTCATAAGTAACCTCATAATTTTCCTCAAGGTAGATCACCGAGTTCTCCTTTTTCGCAACTTCAAAATTCGTTTCATTACGGTTAAGCCCTAAAACAAAAGTTTCTGTTCCCGAAGCCTGGGAGCTATGAGAATTACAGTGTACTGAAACGAAAAGATCGGCATTTGCCTCGTTGGCAATTCGGCCTCTTTCGAATAACTCAACGAAAACATCGGTCTTCCTGGTATAAACTACCTTTATATTATCATACTTCTCCAGGGCCTGCCCAATCTTAAGAATAATGCTTAGGGCAATATCCTTTTCTTTGAATCCATTACCCATGTTCCCAGGGTCTTTCCCACCATGACCGGCATCAAGCACCACTACAAATTCTTCTTTTTCAGATGGCATTTCGGCTGAAATTGCTTGAAAAGAAAGACCTAATATAAAAATTGTGAATACGAAAAGTTTAAGTAAGTTCGTTCTCATAAAAAGCTAACGCTTAAGTAGGTTGAATATTTTAATTACTATTTTTCCTGCACACCCAAAAGTCAGCTGAAAAAATATATGTAATTTTGAATTTGCAAAAAGCAAGCCAATCCGTACAAAAATAGCACTTAAAGCATTGCAAACAAATATCCCCAATACTCTTTTTTGCTTCGTTTTTACGCTGTTCTTTTCAGTTGTTCTTCATGCACAGGAGGTTGAAACCAATTCTATTCCTGTAAGATCTGAAAAGGATTCCATAGCACCTGCCATAGATTCAGACGAGATCTCTAAGCAGCTTCAGCAGCAGGATACCGTTAAGACAGATAGCGTAAGAAAACCACGATTTTTAACCGATGTGGTTAATTATACTGCTAAAGATTATATGCGCCTTAGTCCAAAGGACAATAAGATGTATCTATACAATGAAGCTAAGATCGATTATGGGGACATGACCATTGAAGCCGGGCTTATAATTATAGACAATGAAAGGAACGAAGTATATGCTTATGGGATCACAGATTCAATTGGTGAATATACTCAAAAGCCAATTTTCACCCAGGCCCAAAGGAAGGTGGAACCAGACTCCATCAGGTTCAATTTTGATTCGCAACGAGCACTGGTCTATAATTCCAGAACACAGGAAGCCGAATTCAATGTAAAAGGAATGGTGACCAAAAGGGAAAATGACTCGGTATACTTCATGAAGAATGTGCGATTCACAACTTCTGAAGATGTAGACAACCCTGAATATTATTTCTACGCGAGAAAGATAAAATTCGTCCCAGAAAAAAAGATCGTAACCGGGCTGGTGAATATGTATATCGCAGATGTACCAACGCCGTTAGGTCTCCCCTTTGGATATTTCCCATTAACAGATGAAGAAACTTCCGGTTTTATAATACCATCCTTTGGTGATAGCCAGTATGGTTATAACTTACAGAACGGAGGATATTATTTCGCTATTAGTGACTATGTGGATCTTTTGACCATAGGTAGTTATTTCACCAATGGATCTTATACGCTCGAATTTTCTTCAAATTATGCCAACCGTTATCGTTACCGTGGTAATGCCCGGATCAGGTATGAGAAATTGTTCAATAGTGAGCGTGGATTTCCCGATTTTAGTGAGCGATCCTCCTATAACCTGCAATGGAGCCACAACCAGGATCCTAAGGCTAATCCCAGCTCGAGATTTTCGGCATCTGTAAACCTTGGTAGTAGTGAATATTACGCGGAATCTATTAACCAGGCAAACCAGGGGAACTACCTGAATAACACCTTAAGTTCATCGGTCTCTTATAGCAAAACATTCCCGGGAGAACCACAGGTGAACCTTAGTTTAGCGGCAAGGCACTCTCAAAATACGAGAACCCAGGAGATAAATCTTAGCCTGCCTACCCTTCAATTAAGCATGTCCAGAATTTTTCCTTTTGCACCCAAGGGTGGAGCGAAAAAAGGTTTTTTTCAGAATATAAACCTGCAATATAACCTGAGAGCAGAGAATCAAATGAACACGGTAGACTCCCTGTTCTTTAAGTCTGAAATGTTCAAGGATGCCAGATTAGGAGCGCAACATTCCATTCCTCTGTCTACCAACTTCAAGATTTTCAAATTTCTGAGTGTAAGTACGGGAACCAGTTACGAGGAAACCTGGGTTTCAAAAACATTTGAAAGGTCATACGATCCCATTATCGACGATGTGGTGGTGGACACCATTAGCGGATTTGATTCCTATAGAACCTATAATTTCAACGCTAGTATTGGTACAACCGTCTATGGTCTTAAGAATTTTGGAAAGGATAAAAAGATACAGGCCATAAGGCATGTTATGAGACCTTCGGTAAGTTATAACCTCAATCCTGCCTTCGACAGGTTCTACGATACCTATGAGCGGGATGATCCTAATACCGAAGATATTGTTGAACTGGTTGATTATTCAAGGTTCGACGGAACCCTTTATGGTGCTCCAGGTAAGAATTTCTCCAGCTCTATCGGTTTTAATTTAAGCAACACTTTTGAAGCCAAGGTAAGAGACAAGGACAGTACGGCTATAGAACCTAAAAGGATCACCCTTTTAAATAACTTAAGCATTAGCACAAGCTATAACCTGGCTGGGGATTCGTTGAGATTGTCTCCAATTATCATACGTGGTTCTATTCCTATCGTTAAGAATAAGCTGGACATAAACTTTGGAGGAAACCTGGACATTTATGCCCTGAATAACAATAACCGGAGAATTGATAAGCTGAATATCGAAAATGGAGGAAGCCTCTTCAGGCTCACCAATGGAACGGTAAACTTTGGTTATGCTTTTTCCAGTAAGGATTTTGATGGTAAAGACGAAGATGATACAGACGATCTGGATAATGAAACTTATAGAAATGGTGGTAGACCAGATGACCTCTTCGGAAAAGGCATGGGTCCGGACGGTGAATTATTCGATGACGATCCTTTTGAAGGTAAAGAAACAGAAAACGAAAATGGCTGGTACAACTACAAGGTGCCGTGGGATGTAAGGCTCGCCTATTCCATGAATTACTCAAATAACGCCAGGCAAAGTGATATTTCTGCCCACTCTATCATGTTCAACGGAAATGTGGAACTTGCCCCGAAATGGCAGGTTGGAGTGAGCTCTGGTTACGATCTTGTAAACAACGGAGTTACCCCTACCCAGCTTAGATTCCAGAGGGATCTAAATAGCTGGATGATGAGCTTTAGCTGGGTACCTTTTGGAGACAGGAAATCCTGGAACTTTTTGATCAGGATAAAAGCGAACGTGTTAAGTGATATCAAATACGAACAAAGAAGAGCTCCAGATAGACGATTATAGATTAGGAAATCAGTCTTAAGAAGGTTAAAATCTAAATAGTCTGTTTCTTCGGAACTGGTTCAAATAAATAATTTTATCTTCATTTCAGGAAGGTTCTGCAATCGGAAAAATTGTTTTTTTTCATTCAGAACGAAGCGCCAGCGAAGTGAAGAATCTTTAGTTAGATTAAATTATATAGTACAACTTCATTTGAAGTAAAATTCACTTAGAATTCAACTAAAAAATAAATCATCAGAATGAAAAAAGTAATCCAAACCAACAATGCCCCTGCACCTATCGGCCCTTATAACCAGGCGATCTTTGCAGGAAATACACTTTATGTTTCCGGGCAAATTGCACTCGATCCTAAAAGTGGGGATTTAATTACAGATGACCTGGAAAAAGAAACCGTGCAGGTGCTGGAGAACCTTAAAGCAATAATCACCGAGGCTGGTCTTAGCATGGATCACATTGTAAAGACTTCGATCTTTATTAGTGACATGAATAACTTCGGAAAGATTAATGAAGTTTATTCAAGATATTTTGATTCTGAAAATGCTCCAGCAAGAGAGACGGTAGAGGTAGCCAATCTACCTAAATTCGTGAATGTAGAGATCAGCGCGATCGCGGTGAAATTCTAATTATTCCAGGCCTCGAATTAAAAGTCTGGCCGTCGCCGGATTCGTTGCTAATGGAACATTGTGCACATCGCACAAGCGCATCAACATAAAAATATCGGGTTCGTGAGGATGTTTGTCTAATGGATCACGGAAGAATATTACCATGTCCACCTTTTTTTCAGCGATCCTCGCCGCTATTTGCGCATCCCCGCCTAAAGGCCCCGACAATAATTTTTCTACTTCATAACCGGCAGCCTCGGTTTTAGAACCCGTGGTGCCGGTAGCTATGATCTTTAATTGTTTGGAGTGAAGAATATCCCTGTTTTCGTTTAAAAACTGCACCATTTCAGGCTTTTTACCATCATGAGCAATGATCGCAATTGTCTTCATTCTAAGTTGATAATATTTCAGAAATCCTTAAAAGATCTTTATTGATATTATGTTTTCCTTTTAATGCCTGATCCAGGCTACAAGACTCAATCTCGTTATTCATCATTCCTACCATAAGATCTTTATTGCCATCCAGTAATAGCTCAACTGCTTTAACAGAAAGCCTGCTGGCAAGTACGCGATCAAAACAGCTTGGTCTTCCTCCTCTTTGAATATGCCCTAGCACGGTTACCCTAGCATCATAATAAGGAAGATTCTTCTTCACATATTCTGCCAGTTCAAAAACATTCTTACCAATTTTATCACCTTCAGAAACCACTACGATACTGGAAGTTTTCCCGGCTCTTCTACTTCTTTCAAGAGAGTCCAATAATCTTTCCAATCCAAGATCTTCTTCAGGAATAAGGATCTCTTCCGCACCAGCTCCAATTCCGCTATTTAAAGCAATAAAACCGGCATCACGGCCCATTACTTCCACAAAGAAAAGCCTGTTATGGGAACTGGCGGTGTCCCTGATTTTATCTATGGCTTCTACTACCGTATTAAGAGCGGTATCATAGCCTATCGTAAAATGGGTGCCGTAAATATCATTATCTATGGTCCCCGGCACGCCAATAACCGGAATTTCGTGTTCCTGGCTAAATACCTGTCCACCTCTAAAAGTACCGTCACCACCAATCAGGATCATGGCGTCAACTTGGGCCTCTTTAAGGTTTTGAGCAGCCTTGGCTCTACCCTCCTTAGTCATAAACTCCTTGGAACGGGCAGACTGCAAAATGGTCCCACCCTGGTTCACGATATTACGAACACTACGTGCATTCAAATTAACTGAATCTCCATTGATCATCCCCTGGAAACCCTGGTAATAACCTACACAATCTGTATGGTAATAAGCACAGGTTCTTACAACTGCCCTGATCGCGGCATTCATACCAGGAGAATCTCCACCAGAGGTCATCACTCCTATACGTCTAACTTTTTTAGTCATAAATAATGAAAATTGAAACTTAAATCTACAAACTAAATTTTAAGATCTAAGCAAAACGGTATACTTCTTTCAAAGTTAAAAGTATGCTGAAGACACAGGATTAAATAAATATTAAAATTTATCAGTTTTCTTCTTCAGAAAAATTAATATATCCGGGAGCAAAAGACTTTGCAGCCTCCAGTTTTGTATCGTCGTCCTCTTCTGGTTCTTCGATCTGAGTATTGGCGATTTTCCTGATCAACTCTTTAAAAGTATCGAAATCTACATTATAAGAAAGTCCAACTCCCTGGGTAAAACCTATCTCTTCCCCAATGAACTGAATGTTATTTTCACGGTTAAAGACCTTAGCTCGAAGGGTTCCTTCTTCATTTAAAAGAAACTGGATCTCCAGGTCACCAATGATAACAGATTCGGTCACTCCACCAATAGGTACTCCAACCTGACCATTGATAATAACCCGGTCTGAGATCTGGGTAGATAAGGTAAGCCCGAATCTATCCACGGTCTGCTGATCTGGCGTTCTATCACCCTGAACATAATTTACTCCAACCTGGAACTTACCATCATCATCTGCGAAAATATCATTTACAATACTGGAAGCCCTTTCGGCAAGGGTACCATAAATAGCCGCGCCTCTGAGTCCAAATTCGCTGTAGAAAGTTCCCTGGGTTACCAGGAATAAAGCTTGTAATTCTGTTGTTGCTCTGTCATCTATTCTGTATTGCAGCTCAGATTTCACGGTTGAGCTGGCACTTGGAAAATCTATTTCAAAACCAATTTCAGGTTGCTCTATATCTCCCTGCAGATTGATAACCACTTCTACCGGGATCTTTCGGTTAACTGATGGATTTTCCAGTAATACCGCCGGGTTCGCATTAAGCGAATAAACTGCGCTTACATCCAGCTGGGCATCTGTAGGATCTCCATCCCAGTTGATACTACCACCAGATTCCACCGTAAATATTTTTTGTACCAGGCCAGCGTATTTAAAGTTATAGACTCCTTCGTAAACGATGAAGTCACCCCACATATTAAATTTTCCGTTGGTGTTAATTTCCAATAACAGGTTTCCAGAACCGCGACCTCTCAGCGTGCTACCACTGGTCTTATCGACTACCACTTCTACTTCGGCATCGTTGGTAATGTCCAGGTCAAAGATCAGCTCTATACCTTTTACTTCCGGGATCTCTATATCCTCACCAGCAAGTCTCGCTGCTTTTTCCTCCGGACTTAAAAACCTGATGAATGAATTATCTCCAACAGATTCGGTGTCACTTAAAGGAATCTTGAAAACGGTTCCTCTTTCAGTAGCTGCAGTAACATCTATTACCAGCTCATCTGTAGGACCTTTGATGGTTGCTTCCCCATCTATAAAAGCAGTACCGTAATAAAGTGCATCTTCTTCGGCCTTGGTATCCAGAACTAGCATCCTGTTGGAATTAAGAGAAAGGTCCAGGAACCATTGTGAAAAGTTCTTATGCGAAATAATACCGTCCAGAATACCACGGGTATTATATTTTGTATCGACGATCTCTATATTATCAAAAACGAATTGCTGCTTGGTTAGGTTCACCCTCGCCGCATCCTGTAGATCTATATCTACGTTTAAGTAAGGAATTCTTAGTCCGGCTTTATTCAGCCTGAGACTTCCCGAAAAATCGGGGTTCTTATAATTCCCCGTCACAAATGCCCTACCCGTGGCCAGACCCCGGATATCTGTTAGTACATCTGCTCCCAGAGGTGTAAAGATGGATAGATTAAGTTTATTCAGGTTTACTTCAAGATCGATAAGAGGCTCTTCGCCCGCGACATTAATATCTCCAATTGCCGAAAGCGATTCCATACCCTGTTTTTTCAGAAGGGCATATACAGAATAATTCGTGAGATCTTCATTACCTCTTACATCAAGGCTTAGATCTCCCATAAAAGTATCATTAACCTTCAGGGAATCTATTTTCAGGTCTGTCGTTGGGAAATATGCCCCGCTTTCCTGAAGCAGATCCAGATCTCCATTTACGGTACCCGCAAGGTCTAGGCTATCAATTTCTGGAGTGATCTTGCCTATATCCACGTTCACAAATTTCATCTTGAAATTCTTATAGGTGGAATCGCGCAACTGCCCGCTTAGCCTTATCTCCTCATTCTTATGGCTCATCACCAGAGAATCTATTTGCAGATCCCTGAAGCTGTTATCAAAAACTATCTTGTTATTTCGATTGCTGTTTTCATTCAGATACCAGACATTATCCTTGAATTTAAAATCTGACCTCTGTATACCCACTACAGATTTACCGTTTTCATTGATGGTATGGAAAAGGTTCAGGTTAAAAACATCATTGTTGGATTTCCCTCCCTTGAATTCCGAACGAATAAACAAGGTATCTCTCTGGGTAACATTAATAAAACTGAATTCTGAGAAATTATAAAGATCTGTAGCAACACTATCTGCTTCAAAGAACGTATTATAAATAGGGTTTGTGTTATCTACCTGCAGGTTAATATCCTCGATCATATTATCGAAAACATCGATCCTGGGGGATTTAAAAGTGAGCCGGAATTCAGATTCATCAGACTCAACCCTTCCTCGAATAAAAGTATTTGGCGCCAATTCTATCTCAGGAAAGAAAACTTCCACGATCTGATTATATATATCAAAATCGAATTCCATATACTGATTCGTGGTGATCGTCTTCGGCTTATAGTTGGTATAGATACTACCTATAGAATTCTCTACCAGCGATCCTACCTCGCTCATCTTGAAAATACCGGTCACTTCACCATTTATAACGTCTGGAGAGTTTATCGTAATCGTACGTACTTCCCCTTCGAAGCTGGAAGTAATATTAAGATCATCGAAATAGTAAAGGTCGTTTTGGTTTTTATAAGAGGTATTCAACAATAAGATATCTCCGAAAGCATTATCGATATTGGTCCCTTTCATATTCATGATCACATCTCCCTTAAAGACCGAAACGCTGTCACGGCTCACGAAATTAAGCGTGTTTAGATCAGCATAATCCACAGAAGCTTCAAAATCGTAAATGTTTATATCCTCGGAAACATCTATCAAACCGTTAAATTCCATCTGAAGGTTAGGATCGTCTGAAACAAAATAACCATTGAATAAAGGATTACGCAGGTTCCCGATCAACCGAATATCCTTATAGGTGTAATTATTATAAGTGATCTTGGAAATTCCTCCTTTAAGCTTGGTATTAAGGTCTTCAGGATTAAAACCACCACCATCAAAATCCAGGTTGAAACTTGTCTTACCTAACTGTTCGTTCTTAATAAGCCGGCCCAGGTTGATATCCTTAAATATCAATTTCCCTTTATAGGTAGCCGTGGATGATTCATTGAAATCGTTCAGAACAAAATCTGCATCGGCAGAGCCCAGCTGGCTACTTAAGTAAACATCGGCGTCCAGGGAAGAATTGGTAACGAAAGTGTGCCCCTTTAAATTCACATTCCCGAATTCTCTAAGGTTTTCAGGTAATTTCCCTAATAACGGGCCGGGCAGAAAATTCACGATATCGTAGTAATTGGTATTGAAATCTGAAAAACTACCATCCATACTAAATTCTTCGGGATCTTTAGAAAATGAGCCTTTTACCTGGAAATTTCCATAGATCTCTGTCCTGTCCAATCCCTGTAATTGAAAATTTTCAAGCTTAAAATCATTGAGGGTACCAGTTAGTTTCGTCTGGAAGTTAAGAACCTGATCTTGTCCAAACCCATCATAGAAAGCCTTGAGATCATTACTGGACAAAACGCTTTCCCTGAATTCTGCTTCCACCTGCACCAGATTCTCAAAATCTGCGAAATCTGAAAGCTCATAATTAAAATACAGGTCGGCATTTACGATAGAACCCGGTGTTTGCAATTGCATTTCTTCCAATTGCATTTTGGTAGGATCGTAGTGGAATTGGGTGGAAAGATTATTTATTTTGATCCCACGGTGCTCATACCCGCGAAGCATAGCAATATCTATATCGATATTTTCATCATCTATCTGCAGCTCGTTCGCAAAGATGTTCAAACTGTCAACGATCAAAACATCCTGTGCATCAAGATTTTCATCGATATAACTGTATTTACTATTCAAGATCTGAACATTTTTTGCATTTAGCTCAAAATGCGGTGGATCACCGGTAGGTTCCTTACGCAATTTTTCGATAAGGATACCCAGGTTATCGCGATCCTCATTTTTATACCGACGCATACGAAGGTTCAGACCCTCTACCCGGCTGTCCCCAAGATTAGGTGAATTGTTGATAAGATTGGTTAAACTTAAGATAGAAGAGCGTATCTCTCTTGCCGTTAATAAGGTATCTTCATGATGATCCTCAACATATATCTCATTGAGTTTTATATTCCCAAAGTATCCTAAAGAGACACGACCAATAGAAAGGTTTACATCATTCTTCTCCTTAAGAGAATCAGTAAGTCTTTTAGCAACAGATGTTTGTACTGCAGGAATAGAAAATACTATCAATAAAATAATGAATAACAAAACGAGGGCAACCAGCGTTTTAGTTAGTATTTTCCAGAATTTTTTGATACGTTTTTATGTTTTAACTTTGCGTCTAATTTACAACTTCTATGTTCAATAATTTCTGATGCTAGACCAAAAAATCAACATTCTCGCCATTGAATCTTCCTGCGATGATACAGCCGCGGCTGTACTCAGCAACGGAAAAATCCTTTCTAATATTGTTGCTACCCAGGAAGTGCATCAGCAATATGGAGGAGTAGTTCCAGAACTCGCTTCACGGGCTCACCAGCAAAACATTGTTCCTGTGATCCACCAGGCGCTGGCGAAGGCAAATATCGATAAAAAAGATGTTTCTGCAATCGCCTTTACCCGAGGACCGGGATTAATGGGATCGTTACTTGTAGGGACTTCATTTGCAAAATCTTTAGCGATGGGACTTAATATTCCCCTAATCGAGGTAAACCATATGCAAGCGCATATCCTGGCTCATTTCATTGAAGAACCAGATTTCGATAAACCCGAGTTTCCCTTTCTGGCGATGACCATTAGTGGTGGTCACACCCAGATCGTAAAGGTGACCGACTATTTTGAAATGGAAGTTATTGGAGAGACCATAGACGATGCGGTTGGAGAAGCTTTCGATAAAAGCGCTAAAATTCTTGGGCTGCCTTATCCCGGCGGACCTTTAGTAGATAAATATGCGCGTGAAGGAAACCCCAAAGCTTTCAAATTTCCGAAACCAAAAGTAGACGGATTGAATTTCAGTTTTAGTGGATTCAAGACCTCAGTTCTGTATTTTGTGCAACGAGAAACTAAAAATGACCCCGATTTCATTGAAAAGAACCTGAAAGATATTTGTGCTTCCATTCAATATACCATCATAGGAATACTTATGGATAAGCTGAAAAAAGCCGTGAAGGAAACCGGCATCAACCAGGTAGCCATCGGCGGCGGAGTTTCAGCAAACAGCGGAATTAGACAGGCTTTAAAAGATTCTGAAAAGAAATGGGGCTGGAAATGTTATATCCCTAAATTTGAATATACCACAGACAACGCTGCCATGATAGGTATTGCCGGGTATCATAAATTCCTGAAAGAGGATTTCGCCAATTTTTCTATTACCGCGCAATCCAGATATAAATTTTAATATGCAGCTATTCTTCAATCCTGAAATCACCGAAAAAGACACACAGGTCACCTTTTCAAGAGATGAAAGCAAGCATATTGTCAAGGTTTTAAGGAAGTCTGAGGGCGATATTTTGAATATTACCAATGGGAAAGGATTGATCTTTAAAGCTGAAATCATAATAGCCGACGTTAAACAATGCACGATAAAGATCATTTCAGCGGAAAAAGAACCGCCCCCGCCCTATTATCTCCATATGATCGTTGCTCCTACCAAGATGAACGATAGATATGAATGGTTTTTGGAAAAGGCCATGGAGATCGGGGTTCACGAAATTACTCCAATCATCTGTGATCATAGCGAAAGAAAAGTGGTGAAACTTGAGCGATATGAAAGAGTGCTTCTTAGCGCCATGAAGCAATCTCTTCACTCTCGTTTTCCAAAACTGAATGAACCAGTTACTTTCAAAGATTTCATGGAAAAGAAACTTCATGGGTCTAAATTGATCGCCCATTGTGAGGATGTGATGGAAAAACCATACCTTCAAAAGAAAGTTCACCCCTGGCAGGCTGTGAATATTTTGATCGGGCCTGAGGGAGATTTCAGCAAGGAAGAAATTGATCTCGCGCTAAAGTATGGCTGGGAACAAATAAGCCTAGGAGACAGCAGGCTTAGAACAGAAACGGCTGCCATAGTCGCTTGCCATACGGTTGCGATGAAAAATCAGGAATTATAAATGAAAAAGCTGCGGCTATTAATCTATATTATTCTCATCGGGTTTTCTGGCATTGTCAATGCGCAGGAAATAGCGGTTTTAAAATATAACGGTGGCGGTGACTGGTACTCTAATCCTACTGCTCTGCCCAATCTTATTAAATTTTGCAATTCAAATATCAATACCCGCATAGATGAAAAACCTGAAACGGTAGAACCGGGAAGCACCGATATTTTCCAGTTTCCGTTGGTGCATATGACCGGGCATGGCAATGTTGTTTTCAACGACGCAGAGGTGGAGAACCTCAGGAATTATCTTCTTAGTGGCGGGTTTTTACATATCGATGACAATTATGGAATGAACAAATACATCCGTACCGAGATCAAAAAATTATTTCCGGAAAAAGAGCTAACCGAAGTTCCAGCGAATCATGAAATATTTTCTGCAGCATTCGATTTTCCAAATGGTTTACCTAAAATACACGAACACGATGCGCTCCCACCACAGGCATTTGGGATCTTTGAAGAAGACAGGTTAGTTTTACTATTTACTTTTGAAAGTGATCTTGGCGATGGCTGGGAAAGTCCTGAAGTTCATAATGATCCGGAAGAAGTTCGCCTTAAAGCCTTAAAAATGGGTGCTAACATTGTAAAATACGCCTTCGAGAATTGATCGATCAACTTACGCATAACGAAACCTCGTTTCAAAAAAAGGAATTTCCAATTATCCTGTTACTGGACAATGTAATGGGTGAAGCAAACCTTGGCAGTCTGTTTAGACTGGCAGATGCCTTTGGTATCGAAAAGATGATTTTCTGCCGAACAGCTCCAAACCTAAAAAGTAACAGGCTTAAGCGTACGGCCAGAAACACCTATAATTCGGTAGCACATGAATTCCAGGAAGACCCCGTTGCGGTTCTAAAGGATCTTCAGCAAAACGGGTATAGATCTATCGCCATAGAGATAACCTCTACCAGCAAGCCAATTCACATGATCAATGTTCAGGACGAGGAAAAACTGGTCTTAGTCGCTGGAAATGAAAGACATGGAATTTCAGAAGATATTTTAGCCTTATGTAAAGACTTTCACCATATAGAAATGTTTGGTGAAAACAGCAGCATGAATGTAGCACAGTCTGTTGGAATAGCGTTATACGAAATTACTAAAGCATTGAACAAGTTTGCTAAGAAATAATATATTTACGCTGTGAAAGCACATGAATTTGCAAACGGAATATTAAGAGCAACAGGTATCATGATTGGTATCGTTCTTCTGCTCTACTTTTTATGGGAAGTCCAGTCAGTGATCGTTTACGTTGCCGTTGCGGCAGTAATTGCCCTTATTGGAAGACCAATTGTTATTTTCCTTAGAAACAAACTCCGGCTACCAAATCAACTTGCCGTTATCACCGTTTTGATCCTCGTGCTTTCTGTTTTTGTAGGCATCATTTTCGTTTTTGTTCCCATCGTTATCGAGCAAAGCAAATACCTTGGTCAAATTGATATTGAAGCTTTTAAGAGCGACCTGAACGACCTTAATACCCAGATCAATAATTACCTTGGTGTTGAAGAGATAAACATCATTGAAGGGCTTAAAAGAAGTGAATTCGTTAAAAATTTTGATATAAGTCTTATCCCTCAGTTTCTGAACAATGTCTTCGGAATTCTTGGAGCGACCCTGATTGCAGTTTTTTCTATCCTGTTCATATCCTTCTTCTTTTTGAAGGATAGCAAACTAATGCTTAACAGTATTCTAGTATTCGCCAATCGCGGTGAAGAACAAAAATTCCAGAGGGTATTTAACAAGATCAAGGTCTTGCTATCCAGGTATTTTGTTGGATTGACCTTGCAGATCTCTGTACTCTTTATTTTGTATACAATACTTCTTACGGTCTTTGAGATCAATAACCCTATCGCTATTGCATTTATATGTGCATTTTTAAACCTGGTGCCTTACCTGGGGCCGCTTCTAGCTGGGATTCTTATGGGACTTTTTGTTATCTCCAGTTTCCTTGGTGCAGACTTCACCTCGGTGATCCTACCCAGGCTTATTTATGTGATGTTGGGCTACGGGATCTGTCAGTTAATAGACAATTTTATCTCTCAACCAATGATCTTTGGTGCCAGTGTAAAATCGCATCCGCTTGAGATCTTCCTCATTATTTTGATCGCGGGCTTGATGTTCGGTATAGCTGGGATGGTTGTAGCAGTACCGTTTTACACCGCCTTAAAGGTGGTCGCTAAAGAATCATTAAGCGAATACAAGATCGTTAAGAGGTTAACCAGAGACCTGTAATTTCTCATGCTCAACAAGGCGATCCTTTCTCCTGAAGTTTCAAAATTCATTGAAAAGAATCTTAAGAAAGATTTGCCTTCCCTTATATTAAAAGGTAGTCCGTTTCAAAACGTCAGCATACAGGAAATTGCAACACAGATAAAAGGATTAAAGATTGCCGAAAAGAAATTTCCTGAATTTTATAAGAATCCTGATATCATTTATCCGCCTAAATTAAATCTGGAACAAACGTCTTCTGAAGTAACTGCGATATATAAGGCTTCGCTAATTAAAGGTGAAAGCGGAATAGATATAACCGGCGGATTAGGTATAGATTCTTATTTCATTTCAAAAAATTTCGACGAATTCCACTACTGTGAACTGAATGAAGAACTCGCTGAAGTAGCTCAGCATAATTTCCAAGTCCTCAAGGCTGATAATATTGTAGTGCATCCTGGAGATGGTTTAAAGGTTCTTAATGAGTTTAAAAAGAATTTTGACTGGGTATATACAGATCCCGCCAGAAGAGATGATCATGGCGGTAAAGTTTACAAGTTTGAAGATTGTGAGCCGAACATTCCAAAGCATCTGAAAATGATCTTTCAGAACTCAGGTAACTTACTAGTCAAGAGTTCCCCTATTCTGGATATTACTGCAGGAATCCAGGAATTGAGATTTGTTAAGGAAGTTCATATTATAGCAGTTCGCAATGAAGTCAAGGAATTATTATGGATCCTGAATAAAGAGCTTTCCGGAACTCCCGTAATTAAAACTATGAATTTCGAAATAGAAAGGATTCAGGAGTTATCCGGGAGGTTTGAAAAAAGTAAAACAGAAGTAAAATATAGTTCCCCTAAAGCATATTTATATGAGCCTAATGCCGCTATAATGAAGAGCGGATTATTTGATCTGGTATCAGAAAAAACCGGTACTCAAAAACTCCATCAGCATTCTCATTTATACACTTCAGAAGAGCTAAAAGATTTCCCAGGACGCTCGTTTAAAATAATTGATATAAAAGAATTTAAACTTTCTGAATTAAAGCGATACTTTAAGTCTAAAAAAGCTAATATCACCACCAGAAATTTCCCGGAAACCGTAGAAAATATCCGAAAGAAATTCAAAATTAAAGAAGGTGGGAATGATTATATTTTCTTTACTACCAATATGAGAAATGAGAAAATAGTGATCTTCTGTAATAAGGTTTAGAATATTTAAAATTCATTTACCTGATCAATTTCAAACTGTCGCATCGCCTCCTCTTCTTTTAACTTGTAAGAGATCTGTCTCATTTTTCCAGTCTGTTGATCATTCTCATAAATGGGAAATCGTCTTACCAGAGAAGTTTCTACCAAAGCAAATTCATCATGTCCCTGATATCCTTCAGCAAGTTCTGATCTATTCTCTATAGACGGAAAAGAAATTAAACTCATGGATTTCTTGTTATTCGTGGTAAAGCCATAGACATGTCCTTTTTGGTTGTCACCAGAAGCCTGGGCAAAAACAACAACATCTGGAGAACCGTCAGAATTAAGATCTTCAACTTCAGCATCCTCTACTTCCCCCTCAATTTCTATGGTGAACGTTTGGTCTGGTTGCTCCAGGCCAAAGGCATATACCGTTAATGTATTTTTACCATTATCCTTGATAGAAGAAATATTAAAACCTATATCCTGAAGCGACAAAACTTTACTAAACAGTGTTTTATCTATTTGAGTGCTATCCAGCTCCCCGTTTATCTTACTGTAAGTCCCGGCAACATTGGCCCCACCAGAACAGTAAAATGCAAGTATGCCTTCAAATTCTGGTTTTTCAGGTGAAATGGTAAGGTTAGAATCCTCGAACTTATATATTATAGTTTTTCCGTCGAGAATAGAGCTATAGGTATTATCATCAACTCTATCGGCTGTGGCATCAAAAGTACAGGTAGGCCTCTTTTTATCTGCTCTTGATCTTACTTTTATTTTTATCCTATCATTCCCGGCATCACTAACAGCAACAGAAACCCAGTCGTAACCTTCATTTCGTTTTTCATAACTATCATCAACATAACTACCAAAAATTAACTTTTCTGCTTTAGAAAGCTTTGCTTGAGTTTCCTTCCTCTTTTCCTGCACAGATTCCGTAATTTCCAATTGGTCTTCAGAAGTTGTTTCATCAGTTTTGTTTTTACAGCTAACAACTAAAAGTGTTCCAAGGATGAATACGGTTATAACCTTTACTTTCATGATATACTATATAAAAAGTTATAAAAAAGACATAACTAAGAGTTCAAGTTCTCTCTTTAAATTAATTGAGTTCAGGAAAATTCATACAATCTATCTTTGAGTTTGTCTAATAATAATGCTGGAAACCTTATCGTTGAAACTACTCGAAAGACAATTTGTATCTCTGTAAATAGTAGTGCTTTCTCCACGGAAATTATCATCTTTAAAAAGCACTGCTTCCCATCCATATGGAAGTCTAATAGAGGATAATCTATCATTACCTATTTGACTAAGTCTATTCATTGCATATGCTCCTTGACCGAAGGACTGACTAGCTCCTCCATAGTCACAATCTCTGTACAGGACAGCCTGATTATTATTTCTGTAATTATTATAGCCTTTTTTATTGTTTGAATAATTACTATTGTTATAACTACGGCCTCGATTATTTATCCTTTCAATAGTTATACTCGAAATATTATCGTTTAATCCGTATTCGGTAAGGCAACGAACATCTGAAGTAAATGTTCTACTACGGCCACGCTGCCTATCATCTGTATATACCGTAATCTGCATGCCACGAGGTACCCTTATTGAAGAAATTTGATCATTCCTGAATGCATCTTTGGAATTCCAGCTACCAGTAGCAGTATAGCTACTTACTTCTCCTCTAAAATCACAATCTGTGTATAAGGAGACTGCATTGCTATTCCTGTTGGAGTTATTGTTATTATACTTTTTCGAGGAACCACTATATATACGCTCTACACGAAGACTGGAAATTTTATCGTTCCAGGAACCAGATAAACAGGTCTGACTCCCTTCAAATTCTTCACTACCCCCTCTAAAACCATCGTCCTGATATACGATCACTCTCATTCCTCTAGGAATGTCTATAGAGGAGATCTGGTCGTTACCAACTCCGAGGTCCCTGAAACCATATTGTCCAATATAAAGACGGCTGCTACTACCTTTGAAATCACAATCCTTATAAACCGTGATATAATCCTGTCCCACAGAAGTAGTAATACCTGTGAAATAAAATAGGAGAATTAAAAATGCTACTTTTTTCATAATCAACTGTTTTAAAGCTTTTTACTACTTAAAAATAAACATTTATTCTGTATTCTTAACCTGCCTGTTTTGGAATTCCTATCTAAAATCTCTGAAAATCTGAGGCTTCCTGCTTGTCTTGGGGAATTTCATTTTGATTAGTTCTGCTACTGGCAAAACTCTTATTTCGGGAGCCACATTCAAGCGTGATCTGAAATAATCTTTCAATTCCTCCAGCTTATCAAAAGAATTAGGAGCTATCACTATAACTTTATCATTATTAAGATCATCAAGGTAAGCCTCAATAAGGAAGTTCTCTATTTTTCCATAGGCGTTCAATACCTCTATAATATGCTGGGGATATAAACTGGTTCCTTTTAATTTGATCTTTTGCTGCTTTCGGCCCAATACAGGTCCCAGCCTCATAGAATTCCTGCCGCAACTGCAGGCATCCTCACAGTATGTTAGCATATCACCCGTAGCAAACCTTAATAGAGGCATGGTTTGAGTTCCTAGCGGAGTCACTACTAATTCTCCCACTTCTCCCGGTTCAACCTGCTGTCCATCTTCATTTAGAATTTCAGTATAGATAAGATCTGAAGCTACATGATTACCAAGATGCGCCGGGCATTCAGTAAAAGCGGTTGACATTTCGGTAGACGCATAGGTGGAGAAAAGTTCGATATTCCACAATTCAGTGATCTTCTTTCCGAGAGCATTCAAATTGAACTCCTGATCTCTCAAAGGTTCGCCGATACAAATCGCAGCTTTTATAGAAGAATTCTGATAATCGATATCATTCTCCTCGGCGTATTGAATCATTTTCAATAAAAAAGAAGGTACAGCAACCAGGTAGTCTGGCTTAAATCTTTCTATACTTTCCCATTGTAATTGAGGTAATCCACTCCCCGTCCTAATAATTCCAGCGCCTAGTTTTCTTAAACCAAGAAAGTAAGCCAGGCCAGCCATAAACCTTCTATCTAGGGTGGTAGTGATCTGAACCTTGTCTTCCTTTTTAATTCCGACCTGTGCAAAAGATCGATACTCATTTTCGGCGAGGCGATCCAGATCGACATTATTAAGCGCGAAATTCACCGGACTACCCAATGTTCCCGATGTGGTAACATAATCTATGATATCGGCTTCTGGAACCGCGATAAATTCTGAATTATTTCGCTGTAGATCTTCTTTAGTGGTGACAGGTAATTTTTGCAGGTCCTCAAAAATCTGAAGTTCTTGAGGATCTATGGAATTCTCACTGAATAGTTTCTTATAAAACGGGGAATTCTTCGAAATATATTCTACTTGCTGTTTGAGCAATTTCAATTGCCCGGCTTTAATTTGTTCTATTTTTTCAAAAGACAGATCGCTCATGTTATAATTTTCGATAGCTTTTTTTGATCATTTTTTCGACCATTTCGGCATCGGGAAGAGTAGTGATTTCTCTTTTTTCAGCCTGTTTAAAGTGAATTACTGCCTGCTTATAATTTTCTTTCTGATAAAAGATCTGCCCTGCCAGATACCAGGCTTCCCAGAATTGCGGATTCAATCTCACCAGTTTTTCTGCATCATCGATGGATACTGGTTTGTTTTCTGCTAGATCCTGTTTTACCTGAACTTCCATTTTTCGGAATTCTTCGTAATCATAAAAGGCTATGGAGTTGATAAAATCACTTTCAGGAATATTGTTTTCCACATCAGCAACTGAGCCTTCCACCAATCCGTTTCCAAATTTTGCGAAAACTTCATCAAGGTCGTAAGCTACAAATTCTCCCATCTGGTAAGGATTGGAAGAAACCCAAACCTTTCGCTCTTCCGGTTTAAAAACAATGCCATGATGGGCCAGTAATTGATTAATGGCTTTTTCATTGCCATAACCAATTTCTTTATCCTCGAGTCCATTCATATTTCTTAGAACTGCCACGGCTTTTTCAGGATCGATCTTTTCGGTTTCAGCAACAAGTTCCTGCATGCGGTCATACCTGTATTTGGAATGGCTTTCTTCGATGGTTTTTAAATTTCGGTTATCATCCAGATATGGTTCACTTTGGAAGTGGTTGCTGCAGATCAATTCGTTTGAATTCTGAACTTCATAAACCCCAAAATTCCTGGGAGAAACCTCTATTAAGATGGCTTTGCGCTCATCCCCACTACCCACCATAATAGACTCAGACACGAAAACTTCTCTCTTTCTGGCGATCTCGATAGCTTCTGAAGTACTGGAGGCGTATTGCAGTATCTCACGAGCCAAGAGACTTATGGGAGTTTTAGCCTGCATGGGTATTTTTGATTTGCCTGCGTTGATAGTTACCGAAATTCCTTTTTCATTCATTCCGCTAACAGCGCCAATAAATCCTCCCCAGGTATACATCATGAATTTATGTCCGGAATCAGGATTTATGAATGCGGCAATTTTCTGATCTCCAAATTCATCTCCCGCATAGAAGTCAAAATTACGGCCTAATATTAGCTGCCCGTCTTCGGTTTTAGAATCCCAGGCGGCAAAAGAAGTACAGCCCACCAGCATCAAATCCTGCAAGGCATGACCAATATCGTGTGCACCATGAAAATAAAGCATTCTAACGTATCCCGGCGCAAAATCATCATAACGCTCCAATCCGTAGCGCGAAACTCCGTAGATCTCCTGTTTAAACTCTTCTGGAACATGCAAATACATTTTCCTGTTGAACCAGGAAACCACGTTCTTTAAAAATCCGCGGTAACTTTTTGAGGGCACCATTTCCTGAAGTTTATCCATAAAGGCGATTTCCTGGTGATGAATAAGCTCCCGGCTCAAATTACCGTTGGCTACTCCCCTTTCCAGCGCATCTCCTTCCAAGTAGAGTTCCCAGATCCCCTGCTTATTTTGCCGAAGCTGATTCTTACCAAGACTGTAAAAAGAATCGCTGTGTTTTATCCTGGTGGTGTCAATTTCTTCAATGCCGGAAACATCCGGTCTTTGCTGCATGGACTTTTTAACCCCGCAGGAGGAAAGCATTGAAAAAACAAGTAATATCAGTAAAACCTTTACTTTCATTATTCTGCTTTTCTTAAGACTAGGATATTATTCTGGCGATAAATGATCTCAAAATTAAGGTCCAGCAGCCACCTGTTTGGAAAGTCTGAATCTATGAAAATAACCTTCTGGGCATTTTTCTTTATAATTTCTTTTAACTCCTGTTCATTTTCAAAATTCCCATAGATAACATAGACCACTGTTCCAGGAAGTTCTTCGATCTCCTGGTAGAATGAAATATCTGCAGAATTCGATCTGGCAGTGCTTCGCGAAATATTCAGAGATTCTCTATCGATTTCCAGCGCGTGGATACTGGATGCTTCAAATTTATAAGAAAGGAATAAGGGTATAATTCCGTAACCGGAATTGATCACGGCCACACTCTCCCCATTTTCAATATAATTGCTAATCCTCAGGTTCTTTTCCCTGATAACCCTGAACCTCTTTCGCGCCAGGGGATAAACAGACTTATACCTGAAATTATCCAGCACGGCTCTCTTTTTGTAAAGTTTCTCACTTTCGGTCCCGGTGATCCTTCCTTTAAAATCTCCTAGTTGTCTCAGGTAAAATGGTGATCTTCCGCTCTCGACCCTGTTCAGGATTAATTTTCTGAAGATAGCTCTCTGGAGCACAAAACTAACGCTAACCGCAGTGATCACGCCAATTATAGATACAACAGAGACCGATCTTAATGCTGGATGCTGCGCAAAAATGAGCGCACCCATTCCCAGTAAAGTTGTAATTACTGAAATGAGAATAGATGTCTGGTAGGTCTTTAATTCGTTTTTCCCGGTCTCATACTCCTCAAGACAGGCATTGGTAATAAAAATGCTGTAATCCAGGCCTAATCCAAAAATGAAAGTGGAAATGATAATATTCAAAATATTGAATTCGATCCCCAGCAATGCCATGATGCCCAGGGCGCAGATCCAGGTGACCGCAATGGGTAGCAAAGTAAAAAGGCTTATTTCGAGGTTGCGGTAGGAGATCAATAATACAAGGAATACGGCCAGAACTGAAACCAAGATAAGTTTATTGAAATCATCTTTCAGATTCCCCAGGAAGTTCTGGTTCATCGCTTTGCGATCAAGAGCAAAAACTCCTTGTTTGTCCTGAAAATAAGACACAAATTCATCGGCATTTTCTTCTGGCAGACTTACCGTACTGGTAACCGTAGCAAGCTCATCACCTTCTGAAATGAAATCGTTTAAATATAGAGAACCGGCATTCTTATAATCGTTCAAGCCAATGGTCTCAAAATCCTTATCCAGCTGATCGTAGAATTTACTGAATGTTTGAGGCTTGAATCCATAGCTGGAAGAGGTATTTAAAAGATCCCTTTTCAGGCTATCCTTTTTAGAGGGCGTCCAGAAAGAATTCCACTTTTCGATCCTAGCATCCTGGGTCGTGGTAGAAGAAATAACTCCGCCTATACTGCTGAAATTCTGGATAAATCCCTCGTTTTCAAATTCTCGAAGCTGCTGATATAACTTGTTGTTTTGCTGAAGGGCTTCATCAACGGTATTTCCATAAGTGACCATATAAACGCTCTTGCCCGATCTACCGGCCAAACCTTCAACTTTTTCTTCCAGAGCTTTAATTTGCTCAGGTTGGTAGTTCAGTTTTGAAAGATCACTATTGAATTTTACTTTATTGAAAAAGAAAAGTGAGATCACAAAAATGGCGATCACGCCAAGCACCAATGGCTTTACTTTTGAATAATCTATCGCTGCTATACTGTCCAGGAATGTTGTCTTTTCAGTTTTATCTGAACCGGGATCATATAAAAGTGGAATTATGATCAAAGCAAAAACTGAAGACAGCAATACACTTATCGCGGCAAAGATTCCCAGGTCATTCAGGGCCTCACTTTGAACAAAAATAAGACAGAGAAAAGCGATGGCCGTGGTGATACCGCTCATAAGAATCGGTTTCGTAATATCTCTATAAAGCTGCCCTATATCCCGGTTAATCCTGAAGTGAGTTAAAATATGCAAGGCATAATCGAGCGTTACCCCAAGTAAAATGGCGCCAATCCCCAGTGAGATAGCCGAAACGCTTCCTTTAAAAATGCTCAGGACGGCAATAGCAGTTAGACCCGCAAGTAAACTTGGAAGAAACAATAGTAGCGGCACATAGATCTTCCTGTAAAAAAATACAAGCAATATCAATAGCACACTAATAGCAATTCCCATGGTCAACTTTATATCCTTTTTAATGCGGTTTGCATTCGCCAGAGAATAAAGTACTCCTCCAAAATAATTTGCATCTACTGAAGCATAATTCTTATTCAGATTTTGAACTGTCTGTTCGAGAGCGTTGATGAACTTCTCATTTCTGTTGGTTTCTGAAGCTGGGAAAGTAGGATCAAGAAAAAGAATAATATGCTGCCGGTCGTTGGTGACCAGGTAGTTCTTGTAAATGCTGAAATTATCACCAACCTGTAATTCCTGTAATTTTTCCAGGCCCAGATTTGTGAAATTCAAGGGATCACTCAAAAAATAATCTTTGGTTACAAAACCGGTGGGTGACATAAGTTGCCTGTAGCCAGAAGAAAGGCGATCCTTGATACTATCCTGGTATAACCTGGTCTCGATCTCCTCATAATCCTGATCGTTCAGGAAAATGGGCAGGTTGTCATAAACGAAATTATAGATCTGTTTAAGGTCCTTTTCAGGAACTTTTCCTTTGATCTCCAAGATATAATCTGAATAATCTTTTTCAAGAATATTGGTAAACTCATTGGCATAAAGCACCAGGGAATCTGGCGAAACTTCTTTAGATTCAGCTGAAATACTCACGATGAGCTTATCTGAAAAATCAGTTTCCTTCAGGATCTTTTTCAGCATCTCTTGCTTATCACCTCCAGGAATCAATTTGGTAATATCCTCTTCCAGGTTGATATTCCAGGCAAAAAAAGAAATGATGAGAGTGTACAAAAACAGTATTGAAAAACCAATCGCCTTATGGTTCTTCAAGTAGTTGTGAATATTGTGGAAAGCTTTATGCATTAAGGTTTCACCACCTGCTTTTGGTTAAAAACCGAAAATAAAAAATAAAATACAATCCAAAGGCTAATTGCCATGACAATTGCCAGGGCGAAACTCCCCATTATATACTGCCATAAACCCATGAAAACATCGGTGCCGGTGTCGAATTTGTGTAGTTTCAGATCCCAGTCAAACCCGTTACCGGTAATAAATGAGCCAGCCTGGTAACTTGCATAGACTATAAACGGAATTAAAGGCGGTATACTTATATTCGAAAATAAGAAGGCTATAACCTTATTTAATTTAAAGACTGCAGCCAGAGTAAAAACCAGCAAAGTGTGAATACCCCAGAATGGTGAAATACCTACGAATATGCCTAAAGCGATCGCAGCAGCTTTTTTGTGCGGTGGCTCCTGACTTTTGATAATATCCTCTTTCCAGAATCTTTTGAAGCCTTTATTCTTAAAATCCTGGTATTTATTTCTTGGATGTATGTAGAAGAAACTTACAAGCACGAACCACATATAAAGCAAAACAATCCTTACAATATCCCAGAATGGCCTGAAGTGCGTTACCCTTTCACCCTCCTGATATAGAACCTTGATAGGAATATTTTTTACCTCTGCTTTTTTCCAGGCCGCCTTAACCAGTACTTCTATTTCTAATTCAAATTTCCAGGTAATAAGCTTCAGGGAGTTGATCAGTTTTACCGGGTACAGCCTGTATCCACTTTGGGTGTCATGAAGTTCTATTCCGGTAACAACCAGGAACCAGAAATTGGAAAACCTGTTACCTTTACTGCTTTTCCCGGGAATTCCATCCCGCCCCATATTGCGATCACCAACCAGTAATAGCTCAGGATCACTTGCTGATCTGGATTCCAGTTCCGTTAAAAATACATCGAGATCATCAGGGTAATGCTGACCATCAGAATCTATGGTGATAGCATAATCGTAACCAAGTTTTTCAGCAAAATTAAAGCCCGTCTTAAGAGCCATACCCTTGCCCTTATTCTCTGGATGCTCTTTATGATGGAATTCGGCATGCTTTTGCAGGATGCTAGCGGTACCGTCTGTAGAACCATCATTGATTACAATGATCCTATTCGTGTAAAGCTTTAGGTCTGCTAAAAATTGATCGAGTGAATGGGCGTTATTATAGGTAGGAACTATAACACAGCAATTTAGATCTTCAAATCTTCTTTGAAAAACCGGCTCTTTTTTCACTCTGAAATCATTTACTGCAAAAGTATTATTTATTGAGAGAGCAACATAACCTAATCAAGGTTTTAAAGGACTTTATATAAGGAGTTGATCTTTAAAACGATACCACTCTTATTCTTAGCTTCTCCTTTAAGTTTAATGAATTCTCCTGTTTCGGTAAGATGTGAATCCAGGATGAGTTCATCATCCTGAGTAGGATCAAAAACCGCGGTAAATTTTACATTATCGGCACGTACGAGTTGCAGGTTCCTGTCAAATATCCTTTCGGCTTCCTCCTTAAAAAGTTGCATTAGAACAACTCCTGGAGTTACCGGTCTACCCGGGAAATGACCTTTATAGATCTCGTGGTCTTTATTTACTTTCAGGGTAGTTACCGCAGAATCTCCTGCGACCGAGGTATTGGATATTTTGTAGAAGCCTTCTAAAATCATAGGTGGTTTTTAGTGCAGGCAAGATACTTTAGTTTTGAAAAACTGAAGGCGGAATAGGCTGATTAATTTTGATATTCTTCATGGAAATTTCGGTATAATCGCCAGAAGGATCTATAAGTCTCACAGACCTAATAAGATGCTCGGTATTAAAATTAATCCAGATCTCCTTGAACATTCCACGTAGATTTTGATCTTTTGGGATGATCAAGGCTTTTACGTGTGGACCGGCATGATGATAAGAGATATCAAAATCCTTATCGGCCATCAGGATCTTACCATTTACGCTTCCGGCTACCAATTCGCCCATCTTATCGAAAAGCTTATTAGAGCTAAGATCAACTTCAGACAAATGACCTTCTTCTACAATGTATAATTTGGAATCCTTGAAAAGCAGCTGATAATCGTAAGGCCTGGTATATTCCCATTTTAAAGTATTGGGAGATTTATAATAGACTTTGCCCTGACTTTCGGGATTGCCATCCATCATTTCCATATGCTTAACCTGGGAGAATTCGGCAGAGAAACTTTTAATATCGTTCGATCTCTCGATCACGCTGGCTTTAAAAGCCTGTTTTTCTGAATTGCTTAAAGCTCCGTTTTGAGCCAACAGGTTTAAGCTGAAAAGGAAAATGAAAAGTTTAATTATACGCATGAATATCAAATAATTTATCAGGTCTTACGGTTCTGAAATTACGTTGTTTTAAAATAACCAACAATTGTTCCAATATGGGTGCCGTCTTAGGCATATTATCATGTAATAAGATAAGGTCACCTTTTTTAAGATCTCTGGTGATCCTGTGGATGATCTTTTCAGGAGATTTTGTAATGGCATCATAAGGCCTTTTATTCCAGCCCATCACCTTATGACCGGTATTTTCCAGTGCTCTTTTCGTCTTGGGATTGATGATACCAAAAGGCGGCCTGAAAAGGTTAAGGTTTAATCCGGCTGTTTGCCGCACGATCTCATCACATTTCTCGATCTCAGCCTGAATGGTTTTACTGCTTAGAAACCCCATTTTCCTGGTATGGGAAAAAGTATGGTTTCCCACAATATGGCCTCGATCAATGATCTCTTTAAAGATCTCTGGATATTTTTCGATATTCCTGCCAATACAAAAGAAAGCTGCTTTGGCCTGATGCCGATCCAGAATATCCAGGATTTCGAGGGTTTCTTCCGTAGGACCATCGTCAAAGCTTAAGGCCACGGCATTTTCTGAAAAACCTGGATTATTATGGTATGCCTTGACAAAAAAATTCAGTTGAATATTGGTTGATAATACCAGAATTAATGCAATATATCCAAGCAGGATAACAAATATGGGCCAGACAGGCCAATCATTAAGAAAATAGAAAGCGATGGAAGTAATTCCAGCAATGATGAATAGGATTTTAATCAGTTTATAGATCAATGGCTTTGTAAAAGAATTAGACCGTGGTTTCTGCCCAGGTATTGATTATAGATCAAAATATTCCGGGGAGCATTGCAATTTACAGCATTCAATTTAAAGATCTGTGAGATCCTCTTTTCTTTCAGAATTTTGGAAGCCAGCCAGAAGGCATATGATGAAACCGAATTATTGTCTCCTACCAGATGTTTAAATCCTACCTGGCATTTTTCTGCGAACAATCCTTGCTGCAGATCTTCATAATAATGGTCGAATCTACTATCCCCATTTCTTCCAAGTATCACTGCATCGATATCTGCAAGCCGCAATTTATTCCTAGAAAGAAATTCCTCGATTTTTGAGATCAGGTCGCTTTTTTCAACCTTATTTATAATTTGCACATCCTTAAATTCAGCATATGTGCTGTCATTCTTTTCAGAACTTAATGTAAAGAAAGCTGCAGATTCTGAAATAATAGTACCCGAAGTTCCAGAAGCAAATAGATCCAGATTATTAATACTCGCCTCTTTGATCTGCCCGTCGAGTTTTTGAAATCCAGTAAATTCTTCGGAGGTCTCATCTACTCCACCTACCAGGATATTCTGCACTTGCTCATCTTCAAAAAGTAAAACAGTATCCAGAAGAGCCGTTTCAAAGGAAGCGGAGTTCTGGGTAAAGGTCATATTGTGTCCCTTACACTTTAGATCCAGGGCTATCTGGCCTGCAACCGTATTATGCGTGGATTGTATAAAGGAAGTAGGACTCAAAAGACCTTCTTCAGATTCCAGCATATTACTCATAAATTTTTCGGTATCCTGCATACAACCCTGACCTGTACCTACTAGAATAGCGCCAGGGTCTGCAATCCCAGCCTCCTGTAAAGCCTTTTTAGAGCAGTAAAGTCCCATTTTCACCGCTTTAGACATACGCCTGAGCATCATTGGCTTTATCAGCGATTTGTAATCTATATTTATAGCTGGGAGTATATTTTCATTATAGGTCTGCGGAATTTCATTCTCATAGATATCTTCAGATTGTGGAGAGACAGACGATATGCCATTGATATAAATCTTACTCATCTTTCTGAAATATTAAAGAAGTACAATTTCCGCCGAAACCAAAGGAATTGGAAAGTACCGTCCTGATCTCTTTCTTCTGAAATTCGGTTACCGGTACCAATCCAGTTTCTGCCATTTCAGAATTAAAATTAAGATTAGGATAGATCTCAGCATTCTGGATCGCCAGGAGACTGAAGATCGCCTCCACCGCGCCAGCGGCTCCAAGTGTATGGCCTGTGAATGCTTTGGTAGAGCTAAAATCTGGAACAGTATCACCAAAAATCCTTTTCAAAGCAACGCTTTCTGATAGGTCATTATTCCTGGTCCCGGTTCCGTGGGCATTTATAAAATCTATCTCTGAAGCTGATAGTTTAGCTTTCTTAATAGCTTGAGAAATGGCCAGGTAAGCACCTTCTCCATTTTCGGAAGATGCGGTTTGATGAAAAGCATCATTGGCATTTCCAAATCCTGAAACCCTACCCAGAATCTTTTTATCTCCAATAAGCTCTCTAGCTTCAAGCATAATATAGGCAGCTGCTTCGCCCAGGTTTAAACCGTTACGGTCGTTATCGAAAGGTTTGCTTTTTTGATCGGAAAGAATCTTTAAAGAATTAAATCCATTAAGGGTAAACTTAGTCAAACAATCGCTACCTCCAACGATCACTCGTTTCAGTTTCCCTGATTCAATCATCCTTGCGCCCATCATGATGGCATTGGCAGAAGATGAACATGCGGTACTAATGGTAGTTACCACTTCTTTCAATCCAAAATATTCCGCGATCTTTTCGGTAGTAAAACCCGGATGCTGCGCCTGAATATATTTGCGATATTCCGGATGATCTTTATAATTGTGAAAATGCTCTTCGGTCTTATCGATTCCACCGATACTTGTACCGGAGATAAATCCGGTATCTTCTGGAAAGTTATCAAAACCGCTATTCGAAAGCAATTCTTTTATGGCCAGAGTACCGATCAATGCTGCCCGGGTATAGGAATGATCGTCTGGCAGCTGCAGAATATTACTTATATCAGAATTACTGAGCTTTATTTCGCCAACCGGCAGGTCTTTTAGACCGGTTTTTAGAATTTCGGGTAAACTAATACCTTCCTTGCCGTTCTTAAGGGAAGTGTGAGCCTCTACAATATTATTTCCAATAGCAGAAACAAGTCCCATTCCGGTAACGGCTACGCCTCTCATAAATTAGCGTGTCCTGTTTTTCTCGATAAAATCGGCCATGGTATTAATGGAATTGAAAATCTCCTTGCCCTGGTTGGGATCGGTAAGTTTAATACCATAATCTTTTTCCAGGAGCACGATAAGTTCAAGAGCATCAATGCTGTCCAGGCCTAGGCCATCACCAAAAAGATGCTCATCATTTTCTATTTCGCTCACCTCCATATCTTCGAGGTTGAGTTGTTCAATAATGCTTTTTTTTAATTCGGTATGCAGGTCACTCATGGGTAGGTAAGTATAATTTCTTTAGCTCCTCTTCGTTAAAATCAATTCCGCCGCTACGGGCAATTTGCCACAAAAATACATCATAATCGTTATTGTGCAAGTCCACCCATCCACAAAGCACGTTATCAGCTTTTTTCTCCTGAAATAAGGCCTTGGAATAGTCAATATAAAGGGACGCATCGAATTCTCTCGATACAAAGAAAACATTTTCAGATCTAAGTTGATGCCTGATGCTTATTTCGCCAAGCATTATATTAGGTAGCGTATAAACAAAAAGCGCCGGTGAAGGAAAATCCTGCATGGTTTGAGCATAAGCCTCATCGGTTTCGAGACTGGAGGCAGAATTAGAAAATACCAGCGCAGTATTTTTATCCTGAATTTCACCATTGATCAATATCTCCGCTCCTAAATATCCCAGTTTAGAAAGACTATCCATTTTAAAGAATTTCGGGTACTTCAGGTTCTGATGCTTGTAAATAGCCTTAAGGAATTTAGATAAGGTAGTTTCGGTTTCATTTTTAAAAATAAGCTCTCCATCTCTCCAGACCCTGGAATCTCTGATCACTACGGAATTTCTTATGAATAGATTCTGACTCATATACCTCCCTTTTTAAGCAGCATAGCCAGGTTACAACCTCCAAAACCAGAGGCAGATTTTAACGCCAGTGTCAAATCCTTTTTTTTATTCTTCTCTATAATGTTCAGGTCCTGTGATACTCCCGAAGCTGAATAATTTATAGAATTGAATAATTGACCACTCAAAAGACTATGCTTGGTGAGTATACTTTCTATCAAAGCTGAAGTTCCAAGAGTATGGCCATAATAACCTTTAAAACTATTAACCGGTACATGGTCTAAACCAGCCCTGTTAAAGGCGATGGCTTCCATTTCATCATTGTAGATCGTTGCCGTCCCGTGTGCTGAGAGAAAATCTATTTGAGAAGGCTCAATATTGTTATGCTGAAACAGTCTTGAAATACTTTGAAAAAGTCCTTCGCCAGTCCTACTGGGGCCGGAAATGTGATTGGCATCATTGGCCGTGGTAGCATCTAAATAAGCTACTTTTTCAGAAGCATCTGAATTAGCTGGACCAATTAAAATTGCCGCTGCTGCTTCACCAAGGCTTACCCCTTGCCTATCGTTTGAAAAAGGACGGCATGGTTCAGGGCTTATAGCCTGAAAAGATTGAAAACCAGATAACACAAAGTCTGAAATTAGATCTCCACCGGCAACAATAGCATTAATAAATCTTCCGGTTGAAATAAGATCGTTCGCCGTCTTAATGGCTAAACCACCAGATATACAGGCATTAGAAACTACGATAGGCTTGGTTTTAAATCCAAAGAAATCTGCGATAACTTCAGCCATTTTCCAGAGATAGACTCTATCAGGTGAAAATTTGCTTTTCTCAAGCTCATCTATATTTCCTTTAGTGGTGGAAATGATAAGTCCGGTATTTTCGATCTCAAGATCCGGCTGCTCATCCAGCACCTGCTGAATAGCCAGGATAATCATTTTCTCAAGTTTGGTATAATCATCAGGACTTCCAAGTTCATTGAACTTATCATCTATGATTGATTCATCGATCAACCCAGCGTAATATCCATTTTCGAAAAATCTTGAATTATTATGCCATTTTAAAGCTGATTCTGATCTAAGAATAGCAGCAAGATTTTCTTTCGTGCTAAAGCCTAGTGGAGAAATTATCGAATCACTTAAAAGGTAGTTTCTGCTCATTTAATCAATCCCATTTTCATTTTCCAATCTAAGAAAAACGGTGGATTGTTAAGTACCAATTCAGAATTTTTATCGGTAAAAACCTGGGTCGTCCTGCCAGTGCAGATCAATTTGCTTTCGGAAAAAATTTTGTATTCAAAAATGATCTTGGCAGCTTCAGAATTTACAAAAGTGGTTTCTACTTCAAATTCGTCGCCATATTTTAAAGGTAGTTTATGCTCACATTCTGTTTTTACAATAGGCGTGGCAAAACCATTTCTTTTCGCATCCAGGTAAGAGATACCATGTTGCCTGCAAAAATCTTCCCTACCTTCTTCAAAATATTTGTAATAATTGCCATGCCATACGATCTGTAAGGGATCGCATTCATGAAAGCGTACTTTCATCCTGGTAGTGGTCTGCAATCCCTGTTGCTTCATTCTACCGTTACGGTTTTCATTTCAGAAGTTGCGATCACTACCCCTTTTTCATTCTCGGTCCTGGCCGAAACTGAAGTCACATTCATGATCTCATGCAGGATCTCTACGTAAGTTTTTAGAACCTCACCAACTTCTGGCTGAGAAAAGATCTCTACGGTTTTGATGACTCCAATAAATCCTGTTTTCGGCTTTGTATTCCCACTAAGAGAACCCTGGTAACCTCTATGCAGAGACATGCTTTGCGCCATATGTTCTATCAATCCGCTTTCGGTAAGCTTATTTCCATCAAGCAAAACATTCTTTTCTGGAACTGTAAACCCCGTAACACCGGTTAACGCGGTGTATTCATAAAGAGTGTCGACAAAGACAAATGGTTCTTTCTGGGGAATAAGATTTATGATCTCCTCATGCGAGGTAATTGGATGATGTAATAGGTTTTCTGCCATTTTTAACTAAAATCGTTCCAGTAATCGTAGTAGTTATACCACTGATGAGGATATTTTTTTACCATTTTTTCAAGGTCGTCAAGATAATATTTTAAAATTTCCTGAGGAGTGAATTTTTCAGGTTTGTAAGGCCTGGCATAGAAATGATAGTGAAAATTCTTTTCCCGCATTAAATGAACGAATAGCACAGGTATCTTATTTCTACCTGCAAGTTTGAAAGGTCCCTGCGGAAATTTCACCTGCTCGCCAAGAAACTCTGCTTTATAGGTCTTGGAATGTTTCAAATAACGGTCTGCCGCAAATACCAGTAATTCATTATTAGCTAAAGCTTCCTTCATTTTAAAGATATGACTAAGATCTTCTTTAAGTACAATGATCTTGACCTCAGAAGTACCGGTAACAGATTCGAGATAATTCTTTATCTGCCTGTGTTCAAAATCGGTTATGACAAGGTTCACCACAGCTTCTGAATGCCTTTCTTCAAAAAAATGCTTGGCCAGGTTGAAATTGCCAATATGGGCGGTTAGTAAAATTCCGCCTTTATTTTGTTTGAGCAGGTTGTTTATATGTTCTACTCCGTCAAATTCGAAAGTGAATTTATGTTTTAAACCACTGGTGATAGCGATCCTGTCCAGCTGTATTCTGCCAAAAGTGAAATAACTCCGGTAAACATTAAAGGCCGCGTTAATTGGTGAATACCCCAGTCTTTTTCTAAAAAGATAGTAGGTACTCCTGGTAGAAGTAAAGGAGAAAAATATAAAATAAAGAGCCACGAAAAGAAGCACAAAATAGGCCGAATAAAGCCCTGTCTTTTTAATTATTTGCACATAGATTTTGAAGCCTAAGAGCGTACCCCGAGATTTTCCTTTCCAGGTCGCCATAATTCTAAGAGTATAATCCTCCGTTTATATTGATCACCTCGCCGGTGATATAGGACGACCTATCAGAAGCCAGGAAACTAACTAGTTCAGCAACTTCTTCGGCTTCGCCAAATCGATTTAAAGGAATATGTTTTTTAAATTCTTCTTCATCGAAATCTTTGGTCATATCAGACTGAATAAAGCCGGGAGCAACTGCGTTCACGGTTACTTTACGTTTCCCTATCTCCTGGGCCAGGGCTTTAGTAGCAGAGATCACTGCTCCTTTTGCTGCCGAATAATTCACCTGCCCGGGATTTCCTTTTAATCCTGAAAGTGAAACTATATTTATCACCCGACCATACCTGCTTCTCAGCATATCTTTCAGAACGGCCTGCGTCACATTATAGAATCCATTCAAACTAGTGTTGATAACCGAATTCCACGATTCTTTATTCGTAAAAATGAATAGGCCATCTTTGGTAATTCCCGCGTTGTTCACCAGGATCTCGATTTTAGCCTCAGTATTTTCAGCCTTCCAGTTTTCAAGCGAATTCTGGACGGCATCAGCATCTGCCACATTAAATTTCAGAAGATCACATTTAACTCCGAATGTTTCGATTTCAACCTGGGTTTCTTCAGCAGCTTCGGTATTCGAATTATAATTAAGCAGGATGTTATACTTCAGTTCAGCAGCGATCTTTAAACATATCGCCTTTCCTATTCCTCTTGATCCACCGGTTACCAGTGCGTATTTCATGATGAGTAAGCTTCGTTATTCTTAATAAATTCCTTTAAATCTTTTATTTCCTTGTATAATGGCCGGTCTTCTTTAATCTGCGGAATGATCTCTCTTAATTGCTTTAATTTAGACCTGGTAGCCGAAGATAATCTCTCATCAAAATCAAGGAAATATAAGGCCTGAACGATCGTGGCCAATTCAGTTGAAAGCACCTCGAAACTATTATCTATAACCTTTTTGGTCATATTCGCCGAATTAGCCCCCATACTCACTATATCCTGGTTGTCGTTGTTATTCGGAATACTATGCACGTACATTGAATTGGAAAGCATCTGGTTCTCGGCCGTGGTCGAAACCGCGGTAAATTGAGCTCCCTGCATCCCGAAATTAAGCCCCAGTGTACCCATATTCACAAATGGAGGTAGGATATCATTAAGCTTGGCATTCAATAAATAATTAAGCTGCCTCTCTGCCAGCATGGACGTTTTGGTAATGGCCAGTCTCAATTTGTCCATTTCCAGCGAAACATAATCTCCATGGAAATTCCCTCCGTGATAGACATGTTCAGTCTCCACATCTATGATAGGATTGTCGTTGGCAGAGTTAACTTCTTCTATCAGGATCTTTAGGGAGTTTTCAAGTGTATCTGAAACCGGTCCTAAAATTTGCGGAACACATCTCAAACTATAATATTCCTGCACCTTCTCTTTGAAAAAACTATTCTTATCTGCCCCATTCGAATAAAGGTGATCATTACGATCGCGCGTAAGCTTTGAATCTTTAAGATGCTTGCGCATTTCTTCGGCGATCTTCTGCTGCCCTTTATGAAGTTTAGAGGAATTAAGTTCTTTAGAAAGGTGATCGTCATATGCTTCTACAATCTCATTGATCACAGAACTACAGAAAACTGCCCAATTCAATAATCGCTGAGAATAGATAAGGTTTACGATCCCAATTCCCGTCATGGCAGAGGTACCGTTCATCACCGCCAGGCCTTCTCTAATTTTTATTTCGGCCGGCTTAATATCTAGTTCCTGAAAAACATCATTTGTCTTCCTTCTTTCTCCATTATAGATCACTTCACCTTCGCCAATTAGCACCAGGGCAAGATGAGCCAGTTGGACGAGGTCTCCCGATGCTCCTACCCCACCGTGTTCGAATATCACCGGGGTCACCTCCTTATTTATAAGTTGGATCAGGGTTTCGGCAATAGAGCTATGAATTCCGGACTTCCCCAGACATAAGGTATTTAAGCGGGCAAGCATCAGGGACTTCACATATAATGGTTCCATTATTGCACCAGCACCGGTAGAATGGCTTCTAATAAGGTTCAGTTGTAATTTGATCTTATCTTCAGCATTGATCTTATACTGAGCCATGGGTCCAAAGCCAGTATTTACGCCATAAATAATCTTGTTTTGGGAAAATTCCCTTAGGAAATGATAACTTTTTTCGAGTCTTACCTGAGTCTTTTTTCCTAGTTCAATCTTTTCATTCTCAAATAGTACCCGGTAAAAATCATTAAAATCGAGGGCATTGTCTAAATTCAGCATATACCGTTTCTGCAAATAATTAAAGGTTTGGGGTCGCTGTTAAAGCTTTTAACAAATGTAGCATAATTCGAAAACACAGCAGATGATCATCCTTTATATCTCTAAAATTTTATCAAAACCTATGACAAAGCCCCTCAATTTTAAGAGAAGATAAATTTAATCTTACCAATATCAAGCCGACTTTAAAAAATGGTTAGATATCCCAACCATGTCTTAAAATTCAATTCTGGTTATCTAAATTTGAGAATGATTAATTTAATAATAAAGGTCGCTGTAAACGGATTTTCAGATTTGATATCGATCTTCCTTTTCTAACCACCACCGACCTTTTTATTTTAATCTATTGCTAATATCTCATGAAAAGTCCTAACAAACCGGTTAGGGCTTTTTTTCAATAAAATAGCTTGCTCCAATTCCCCGTTTCTGTTTATGTTTGCGCAAAGACTGCATTAATTCTAATGAATATTGAAATCAGGGATATAGTGATCATCGGCGCCGGCCCCTCCGGAAGTGTTGCTGCAGGCTATTTAGAACAACAGGATGCATCAATTCTGATCCTTGAAAAACAGCAATTTCCCCGATTCACTATTGGGGAAAGTCTGATTCCCAGGTGCATGGATAATTTTGAGGAAGCTGGCTTCATGGAAACCCTGAATAGACATGGATTTCAGAAAAAGTTTGGGGCTCGCTTTATCAGAAATGAAAAGGTAGCTGAATTCGATTTCAGTAAAAAGTTTGGCGAAGGCTGGGATTGGACCTGGCAGGTTCCCAGGGCCGATTTTGATAAGGTTCTTACAGATGATCTTATTTCGCGCGGTGTAGATATCAGGTTTGAAACGGAAGTAACTTCTGTCTTACACGAAAACGGATCCTGGACCATTAAAACAAAAAATAATTCCGGGGAGGAAAAGGTAATCAAGTGCAAGTTTATTATAGATTCCAGCGGGAACGGTCGGGTTCTGGCGAAACAGTTAGACCTGGAAGCTCCACCAAAAATATACGACCACTCCTCCATTTTCACCCACATTAACGAAACCTCCAGGCCCACGGGAATTGAAGGAGAACAAATAACTTTTGAAGTTTTAAGTACCGAAACCTGGTTCTGGTATATTCCTTTCTCAAATGGAAAATCCAGTCTTGGTTTTGTAGGGCCAGACTCCTGGTTCGACCGTTTTACTGGCAGTGCGGAAGCAAATTTTAAAAAAATGCTTCAGGAAACAGATTATTACAAGGGAAGGTTTGATGATTACGCATTTGAATTCAAGCCAATCCAATTCAATAATATCAGCAGAAATGTAAAGTACATTCATGGAAAGGGATTTGCTCTTACGGGCAACTCAGCCGAGTTCCTTGACCCCGTATTTTCATCGGGTGTGGCTTTTGCAACCGAATCTGGATTACTGGCGGCCAAACTTGCCTTGAGAGAACTGGCAGGAGAAAAAGTAGATTGGGAAAAAGAATATTCTGGCTATATCAGAAAAGGTGTCAAAGTATTTTCCACTTATGTAAAAGAGTGGTATACCGGTAAGTTACAGGATATTTTCTTTCATCCGAGTCCTTCACCACAGATCAAAAAACAAATATGCGCCGTTCTAGCCGGGTATGTATGGAATAACAAAAATCCATTTGTTAGAAATCATAAAAAAGCCCTGGATAGTTTACATTATTTCATCCAAAAAGAATAAAAATTTAAATTTTGAGTTTTAAGTCAGTACCCATCATCTTTATCTTCTTTTTTGCTTTTTGTCAGAAAGGTTTCTCACAAAAATTTACGAACGCTCCATCATACAGGGATTTTTCTCAGAAAACTTATTTCAGACTTAATTTCGATAATGATTTTTTCACGCATTCAGATGACAATTATACGCAAGGAATAAGCCTTGAATTTGTAGATCCTATTTTCGAAAAGAATCCTCTAAATTTTATTTTTCTGGATTCAGAAGCATCAGATCAATATGGAATTGCCCTTGAGCATGTTTCTTTTACCCCAGATGTTATTAGCAGCAAAGACATTCAATATGGCTTCAGGCCATTTGCTGCGGCTCTTTATTTAAAATTGTTTAAAACGGAATCCAGGATCAAGAATAAATCCAGGCTGTATTCATCATTCACTGCGGGAGTAATTGGCCCAATGGCTTATGGTGAAGAAGGTCAATCTTATATACATGAAATTACAGATAACTGGATTCCTTACGGCTGGGGAAATCAGTTAAGCAATGATATCATATTGAACTACGAAGTCAAGCATGAAAAAAACCTTCTGGATCTTGGCGAGCTGTTTTATCTAAATACTGATGCTGGACTTAGATTAGGATCCATGTATACAGATATTTCAGCAGGAACTACGGCTATTTTAGGATTATTCAATTCTGGCCTGAATGAATCAACCCATTATAGAAAATTTCAGGTCTATTGCTATGCTAATCCTAAACTTTATTTAGTTGGGTATGACGCCACTTTGCAGGGCGGATTGTTTAGCGAAAGCGTTTATACCATAAAATCATCCGAAGTTTCAAGGATCAAGGGACAAATGGACTATGGGTTGGTAATTAAGAACAAATATGTTTATTTCGAATATACATTTAGTACCATCACCAAGGAATTCGAATCTGGACGAGCGGAGAATTGGGGTGGTTTCAGGCTGGGATTCCGAATTTAATTACAGTGAAAAAACTTTAATCTGGCCTCATTTCACTTCCGAAATAAATCATCGCTCTTTTATTTAAAAAAAATCCATTTTCTATTTCTTTGAAGCTTAGAATATTGAAACAAATTCTCAATTTAAAAGAGTAAAAAAGGAATAAAAGGTTTGGAAGGTACGTAAGTAAAAGTTACATTTGCAACCGCAAAAATACTTGCGAAGTTCTTAAATAACGGAGAGGTGGCAGAGTGGTAATGCAGCAGCCTGCTAAGCTGTCATCCTTCTTGGATGCCCGGGTTCGAATCCCGGTCTCTCCGCTAGATTTTTAGTCTGCGGTTTTTTATTCTCTTTTTCTGGCTGAAAAATTGGGATAAATTTCCTCCGCATCCCGGGTGCTTTTTTAAAGTGATTTGGATCGGAAAAGACTAAAAATAAATTGTAATTATTCGGGGTGTAGCGTAGCCCGGTTATCGCGCCTGCTTTGGGAGCAGGAGGCCGCAGGTTCGAATCCTGCCACCCCGACCAAAAGCCTTACATTTTATAATGTGAGGCTTTTTTATGCAAAAATACTTCCCATGATTTTTCCATTCCACTTCGCAGTTTTATTCACCATCTTAATCAGAAAAGAAGATTCGAGGAATTAAAAAGGACTAAAAGATTTAATATAAACCGAAAGAATAGAAAAATGTCGTTGTCTAAATACTACATTTAGAAAATTAAACTTTTTAGAAAGTTTGAAAAATAAAATACTTGCAGATAATAAGCCTATTATCTACAAATATTGATCAAAAACGAATATCAATTTAATGAAACCCACAACTCAATACACCAAAAATTCGCGTATCAATATCGCTTATCAGGTCTTTGGATCGGGTGCTATAGATCTTGTGTATATCCCCGGATGGGTTTCTAATATAGACTGGATGTGGGGATGCCCGGAACTGGTCAATTTTTTTACTGAACTAGGTAAAATAGCTCGTGTTATTTTATTCGATAAACGAGGAACCGGACTCTCAGATCGTGTTACCGAGCTTTCTACTTTAGAAGAAAGAATGGATGATCTACGCGCGGTGATGGATGCTGTGGGTTCAGAAAAAGCTGTATTATTTGGTCATTCAGAAGGGGGATCTGTTTCGGCATTATTTGCAGCCACCTATCCAAAACGTACTATTTCTCTTATCACTTTTGGAATATTTGCTAAGCGAATTTATTCTCCAAATTATCCCTGGGCACCTACCAATGAAGAGCGCCAGCTGGTTTATGATATGATTGAAAACAGCTGGGGAAGTGGAGAAATGAACTTAGAGTCTCTTGCGCCTTCCAAAGCGAATGATAGGGTCTTTATGGACTGGCTGGCAAATTACCTTCGATCTGGTGCCAGCCCTAGTGCCGCTTTAGTGCTAACTAAAATGAATACCGAGGTAGATATCATTGATATTCTGGGATCCATCAAAGTCCCTACCCTCATCATGCAGCGTACTAACGATATCGACGTAAAAATTGAAGAGGGAAGATTTATTGCCGAAAGGATTGAAGGAGCCAGGTTTGTAGAACTGGAGGGAGACGACCATCTTTTTTGGGTAGGTAATACGAAAGAAGTACTGGATCACATGAAAGCCTTTATTTCAAAGGAAAATATCGTTGAAAATTATGAGCAGCAACTTTTTACCATAGGGGCTGCAAAGATCATTTCAGACCAGAGGCTTAATCAAAGTCAGCAGGAATTTTTTACCCAATATGTCGAACAGTATCGGGGAAAAGTTATTGAAAGCGATGGGCAAAAATTTATAGCTACGTTTGAAGGCCCCAGTAAGGCGGTAAATTGTGGTCTTGGTCTAATTGAAACCGCAAAAACTTTAAACGCCCAACTTGTTTTAGGTGTTCATATCAAGGAATCTCCAGTAGACGAAGCGCATTTTATAAGTGAAGAAACAAATCTAACCATAGGGTCTATCCTGGAACAGGCTAATCCCAACCAAATCCTGGTTACCCAAACGGTAAAATATCTTCTCTCTGGATCAGGCTTAAGCTTTTATCAAAATAAAACCATCTTTGATCCGAACACAGGTGAATCTATTATTCTGTATTCAGTTATAGATGAATCCAAACTTGATCTCCAAATTGATACTACTTATCAATTACAGCTTCCTAAAAACGATTCATTTCTGGAAAATGTGCTCCAGCATATAGATGATCATCTGGGGGATGAATTTTTCAGCGTGGAGATCTTGTGTAATGAATTAGCGATTAGTGATAGACAGTTACAGCGAAAGCTAAAAGCAATTACCAACAAGTCTCCCATACAATTAATCTCTTCTGTTCGCCTCCACCGCGCCAAGGAACTTCTTCTGGAAGGAGAACTTAATATCTCTGAAATTGCCTACCAAACAGGTTTTTCCAATCCTTCCTATTTTTCGAAATCCTTTAAAAAAGAATTCGGAATAACTCCATCAGCTTTGCAGCAAAAGGAGTTATAATAGATACCTCTTTCCAGGACACCATTTTTGTTTTCAGACTAGAAAAAACGCTATTCTTTTTCCTCTTTAATGTTGAATAAAACTTATTTCAAAATACTGTTATTCAGTTTTTTAGGATCAATATGTCGGAAATGTAATAGCCTGTCGGAATTGTTATAAGGTATGTCGGGAATGTTGATTTTTTGGACGGTTTAGTTCTAATAAAAAGGTTCTTATTCAATCTACATTTGTCCAGGTAAAAACAATAAAAATACCGGACATTATGAAAACCAACATTCTCACAACATTAGTAATCAGCTTATTAAGCTTGTGCGCATTTTCACAACAGAAAAATATAACCGGGCCCAAAGCTGAAAATAGCCATCGTAAGAAGCTTGATTATGATACCTACAAGTTTATTCCATTGGAAAGGACCATCGTTACAGGTTCAAAATTAAAAAGCCCACAATTCTATAATTCAAATCCTAGGAAGTAAAACCCTTCCCATATCATCAATTATAAAATTCATTGGTGAGCATTTAAAAAAGAAAATTATGAGAACTAATGATCAATTAAGAGCAAAAACTAAATCATCCATAAGAACTAAATGGAATACAAAAAGAAGACATCGCACAACTATGTTCAATTTTAAAAATCAATAATTATGAAAACGTTTAAATGTGAGTACATCTGGCTTGATGGTTATAAGCCGGAAGCCAACTTAAGAAGTAAAACAAAAATTATATCAGGAAAGGAAGAACCTTCCCTTAAAAACCTGCCTTTATGGTCTTATGATGGAAGTTCAACCCAGCAGGCTGCGGGAAGTTCTTCAGATTGTATTTTGAAACCGGTAAAGGTCTGGAAAGATGCAGGCCGAGATAACGGGTATTTGGTAATGTGTGAAGTTTTCAATGCCGACCTTACACCTCATAAGACAAATAACAGGGCCAAATATGAAGATGCTTTAGACTTCTGGTTCGGTTTTGAACAGGAATACGTTATTACTAAAAACGGACTTCCTTTAGGTTTCCCAACAGAAGGATACCCAGCGCCTCAGGGTAAATATTATTGTGGTATTGGCACCAAGAATGCCGTTGCCCGTGATTTTGTTGAAGAACACCTTGACCTTTGCCTGGCTTGCGGTCTGGATATTACCGGGATAAATGCCGAAGTAATGGTGGGGCAATGGGAATTTCAACTATTAGGAAAAACTGCAAAAGCAGCTGCAGATGATCTATGGCTGGCGAGATATTTACTTTTTAGAGTTGCTGAAAAGCATGGTCTGGAAATCGAATTACATCCCAAACCGGTAAAAGGCGATTGGAATGGTTCTGGAATGCATGCTAATTTCTCCAATGAACAAATGAGATCTGTCGGCGGGGAGGAATACTTCAAGAATATCCTTAAGAATTTAGATATCACACATCAGGATCATATTGCAAACTACGGTTCCATGAACCATGAAAGGTTAACAGGGCTGCATGAAACTCAATCTATAGATCAATTTTCATTTGGAGTAAGTGATCGTGGAGCTTCCATTAGAATTCCTATCACAACCGTAGAAAATGAATGGAAAGGTTATTTGGAAGACAGACGTCCAGCTTCTAATGCCTGCCCTTACCTAATCACATCAAAAATCGTTGAAACGGTTACTGAAAAAGAATTGGCTTATTAAAATTCAGTGATCAAGGCTTAATGATAAAAGGTTGCCTGTAGATTTAAATTTTTCATTAGTAGGATTATGATTTTATAGCCCGGGCAGCCTTTTTATTCTTTTAAAAATATTAGATATGATTACCACCACACAAATTGATAGTAATGCTGCTGATTCACTTTTTAGAATGCTGGATCCTGAAGGCAAAAACAGTATAGATCCAGGTAAATTTTTGAATCAGTTATCTGGAGCTGGTATTCTCCAGGATGATCCGAGATTGAGGGAACTTTTAGACCTGCCACAGTTTAGACAGCAGATCAAGAAAGGAAATCAAATAGCGAAAACCGAATTCAATGAAATTCTACAGCAGAATGCACTTGTTAAAAAATCGCTTTCGAAAAATCTGGTTATCCCAGATTTTGAAGTTTTCTGTCAACAAATTCAGGATATTTTTCTAGATACTCAAAGAAATAAAGGAGGGGAAGTAGCCGATTATATCCCTCAATTAGCAAGGGTAGATCCAGAGCAGTTTGCTATTTCAATTTGTACGGTAGACGGTCAACGATATTCCATTGGAGATTCAAACACTAATTTCTGCCTGCAATCCTCTTGTAAGCCTATAAATTACTGTATGGCTCTAGAGGAGTTGGGAGAGGAAAAAGTACATACGCATGTAGGCCGTGAGCCCAGCGGGCAATCTTTTAATGAATTGGCCTTGAATCTTAAAGGTCTGCCCCATAACCCTATGATAAACGCAGGGGCTATGATGAGCTGTTCGCTTATCGATAATAAAAACAATAGTGCCGATCGTTTTGATAAAGTAAACAAAACCTGGCAGGCACTCTGCGGCGGAAAAAAGATGAGTTTTAATAACTCGGTTTATTTATCTGAACGTCAAACCGCCGATAGAAATTTTGCCTTAGCGTACTTCATGCGGGAAAAAAATGCCTTTCCAGAAAACACAAATCTTACGGAAACGCTGGAATTTTATTTTCAATGTTGTTCAATTGAATCCAGTTCATATGATCTCTCGGTTGCCGCCGCGACTCTAGCAAACGCAGGCACAAATCCATTAACCGGAAAAGCAATTTTCAAGTCTTCTACAGTTCAGAATTGCCTTTCCCTAATGCTAAGCTGCGGGATGTACGATTTCTCCGGTGAATTCGCTTTTAAAATAGGATTACCTGCCAAAAGTGGAGTTTCTGGAGCACTTATGCTGGTAATTCCAAATCTTATGGGAATAAGCATCTGGTCGCCAAGATTAGATGAAGTAGGAAATAGTGTTCGAGGTGTGGAGTTCTGCGAACGCCTTGTGGAACGTTTCAGTTTTCATCAATACGATTCGCTTACGGGAAATTCAACGAAGGTAAATCCTCGAAAAAAAGAAAATGAATTGATGGCTTCAAAAGTTATGGAGCTAATAAGATCTTCCAGTCACGGAGACCTGGATGAAATATTAAGATTAGAGGCTGAAGGAGTGAATCCAAATATTTCCGATTATGATGGGCGTACGCCGCTTCATCTGGCGGCCTGTGAAGATCAAATTGAAGTGGTCAAGCATTTTATTCAGAAAGAAGTCCAGTTGTCACCAAAAGATCGATGGGGCAATACTCCTTTGGAGGATGCCAAGAAATTTAAAAATAAAGATATCGTAAGCCTCCTTGAGGACGCGATCAAATCTCAAAATAAAGATCACAACAAGTCTAAAGTTTTAGCCACTAAAAAATAAGGAAGAAATGATGAATTCAGGAGATACCGCTTGGGTGCTAATTGCAACAGCACTGGTAATGCTAATGACGCCGGCAGGTCTAGCACTTTTTTATGGAGGATTGTCCAATAAAAAAAATGTAATGAATACGGTTGGGATGAGCTATGTCGCTTTTTGCTTGGCCACTATTGTATGGGTAGTCGCTGGTTATAGCATAGCTTTTGGGCCAGAAGGGCATCCCATTTTTGGATCGATGAAAAATCTGTTTTTGAAAAACATTCCTGTAGATCAGTTAGTTGGGTCTATTCCAGAAATGTTGTTCGTAGCCTTTCAGGGTGTTTTTGCCGCTATTGCTGTTGCCCTGGTTTGCGGGTCGGTAGTTGGACGTTTGAAATTTAAAAGCTGGATCATATTTTCTATTCTTTGGGTGCTATTCGTTTATGCTCCTCTAGTGAGGATGATTTGGGGAGAAGGATTGTTAAATGGATTGGGAGATCTGGATTTTGCAGGCGGCACGGTGATTCATATAAATGCCGGAGTTGCAGGTTTACTATTATCAATTTTACTGGGAAAAAGGAAAGAGAAAAATTTATTCGAGGCTTCCCCTTCTTCTTCAAAATTGACCATTTTAGGCTCTGCACTTTTATGGTTTGGCTGGTTTGGTTTTAATGCCGGTAGTCAACTTGCTGCAGACGGGATTGCTGCGAATGCCTTTCTAGTTACCAATGTTGCTGCGTGCGCCGGAGGACTCGCGTGGATGGCTATAGAATGGTATTCAAAGAAAAAACCTTCAATTTTAGGATTGGCCTCTGGTGCGATCTCAGGCCTGGTGGGAATTACGCCTGCGGCTGGTTATGTAGGCATAGATGGAGCTTTAATAATTGGACTTGTGTCGGGATTGGTGGGTTACTACGGAGTGGTACACTTGAAAAAGGCTTTGAACTATGACGATACGCTGGATGTTTTTGGAATTCATGGCCTCGTAGGTATTTGGGGCGCCCTGGCTACCGGCCTTTTTGCTGATCCTTCTATAAGTGGAGAAGCAGGTTTATTCTACGGCAATCCCTATCAAATGATCCCTCAAATAACAGTGGTTTTAGTGACCATAATTTATTCACTTGCAGGAACTTTTATTCTATATAAAATTACCGGATTCCTTACAAGAGGTACCAGAGTAGATGAGGCAACCGAACTCAATGGAATTGATAAGGCTTATCATAAAGAGCGAAGTTTTTCTTGAGATTGACATCATTCTAATTAATATTAAAACTTATTTGTAGGAGTGAGATTCCAGCCTTTCAAATCACCTTAAAGGTTATTTGTGGCCGATTCGGTGACCTTTTGAAAAGGAAATTTTGAAACATCATTGTTAGCAAGAAAAATGGAATCAGGTTCGCGTTTTGAAACACCGACTTAAAGCCTCACAAAATAATGTGAGGCTTTTTTATTTACAAAAATCAGGTAGAATATAATTTCACCTCAGATGATTCTTTCTTGATTAACTAGATTCATTTCGAGCGCAAATTTTGGTATTTTACCTATTCTTATCTCAGAATTCAATATTTTTAAAGAAACAGGAAGATCATTAAGCACCTATAAACCAACCTATGCTTGACCGAATCATAAAGTTTAGTATCACCCATAAATTAATAATACTGCTCTTTACGGTCTTTATCATTGGTTTTGGGGTCTACTCTCTTTCACAGATCCCAATAGGCGCAGTACCAGACGTTACCAACAACCAGGTGCAGGTAATCACCACTTCTCAGAACCTTTCTACCCAGGATATGGAGCAGTATATCACCTATCCTATCGAACTTGAAATGGCAAATTTACCCGGAGTTAAGGAAATTCGCTCAGTTTCAAAATTTGGGATCTCCGTGGTGACCATTGTGTTCGAGGAAAGTCTCGGCACCTACCTGCCTCGGCAACTCATTGCAGAGAAGATCAAGTCTGCTTCAGAAGAGATCCCTGAAGGCTTTGGGAAACCTCAAATGGGACCAATAACCACGGGACTGGGCGAGATCTATCAATACACTTTGGACACCAAACCCGGTTACGAAGATCGTTACAATGCTGAAGATCTAAGAACTATTCAGGACTGGATCGTAAAGAGACAACTCTCAGGAATTAAAGGCGTAGTAGAGATCAATGCCTGGGGTGGATACGTTAAGGAATATGAGGTAGCCATAAATACAAGGAAACTTAACGCGATGGATATCTCCATTTCCAAGGTTTTTGCAGCTCTCCAAAATAATAATAGTGTCGCAGGTGGCGGATATATTGAAAAGGTAAATCAGGCTTATTTCATAAGAGGACAAGGGCGGGTGACCTCGTTGGATGATATCAGGAATATTGTTGTGCAAAATGAGGAAGGAGTACCGGTCTATGTAAAGGATATTGCTGAAGTAGGCTTTGGTAATGCTACTCGTTTCGGGGCTATAACCGCAAATGGAAAAGGTGAAACCGTGTTGGGACAGGTCATGATGCTGAAAGGGGCAAATTCCAATAAAGTAATTGAGGATGTAAAAGAAAGGGTAAATGAAATCTCCGAATCTCTTCCCGAGGGAGTTGTTATCAAGCCTTTTTTAGATCGAAGCGAATTAATTGGCAGAACTACATTCACGATCGCTGAAAACCTGATCTTTGGTTGTCTTATCGTCATTTTCGTGGTCGTTCTTCTTTTAGGAAACTTAAGGTCCGGGCTGGTAGTAGCATCGGTCATTCCTCTGTGTTTGCTTTTTGCGCTTTCCATGATGTATCTCTTCGGTATAGATGCCAATTTAATGAGCCTGGGAGCTATAGATTTCGGGATCATCATCGATGGTGCAGTGATCATCGTTGAATACACAGCCTACAAGATGACTAGCAAACAAAAGGAATATGAAGGCCTGGAAAAACACGAGATACATCATTTAAAGGACCGGATCACGTTTGAAAGTTCTTCTCATATGATGAATTCAGCGATTTTCGGACAGTTAATTATCCTTATCGTTTTTATCCCTATTCTGTCCCTAAGTGGTGTAGAAGGGAAAATGTTCCGGCCCATGGCTCTCACCTTCAGTTTTGCCTTGATAGGTGCCATGATCCTATGTTTGACCTATGTCCCGGTAGCCTCGGCAATATTTTTAAAATCTAAAGAGCCATCAGATAAGAATATTTCAGTTAGACTTATTCGATTTCTGAACCGGATCTATAAACCTTCTATTTACTGGGCATTGGGCAGAAAAAAACTTGTCCTGGGAATAGCAGCATTACTACTTATTGTGACCGGGTTTATCTTTAGCAGAATGGGTGGCGAATTTATTCCGCAGTTAGATGAAGGAGATTTTGTGATACAGCCGGTTCTGAAAACAGGAACTTCTCTATCTCAAACCATAGAGATAACAACCAGGATAGAAAATATCTTAAGGGATAGTTTTCCGGAAGTAGACCAGGTGGTTAGTAGAATTGGAGCGGCCGAAGTTCCTACAGATCCCATGTCTATGGAGGAAAGCGATGTTATTATTTCACTTAAACCAAAAGATGAATGGGTCTCTGCTGAAACTAAAGATGAACTGGCCGATGAATTTAAAAAAGCGCTCTCGGTAATTCCCGGGATGGAAATTGAATTTACCCAGCCCATAGAAATGCGTTTTAATGAACTTATTACCGGGGTACGGGCAGATATCGCCATAAAGATTTTCGGAGAGAACTTGGAAATCCTGAACTCAAGAGCACAGGAAATAAAAACCCTTATCAAGGACGTGAAAGGAGCTTCAGATATAACAGTTGAAAAGATCGTAGGCCTGCCACAGATGAACGTGAAATACGATAGGAAAAAGATCGCCCGCTACGGACTTAACATCGCAGACCTGAATAAGATCATTACCATGGGCTTTGCAGGAGAGACTATGGGTAGCGTTTTCGAAGGAGAAAAACGTTTCGATATGGTCCTTAGGCTTCAAAAAGAGAATAGAAAAGATATTTCGAATTTAAAGAACCTTTACGTAGATACTCCATCGGGAGAAAAAGTCCCGCTGAGTGAACTAGCAGATATTACCTATCAAAAGGGTGCCGCAAAAATATCAAGGGATAACACACAAAGGCGAATCGTGGTCGGGGTTAATGTTAGGGAAAGCGATCTCCAAACTGTCGTAAACCAGATCAAAAAATTAGTTGATGCTAATATCACTTTGCCTTCGGGTTACCGTATTACCTATGGCGGCCAATTTGAAAATCTGCAAAGCGCCACTGCCAGGTTAAAAGTAGCTGTTCCTATTGCTCTTATTCTCATTTTTATCCTGCTATATTTTGCGTTCGGAACCTTCAGGGAAGCCATTATGATATTTTCAGCAATCCCATTAGCAGCCGTTGGAGGGATTCTTTTGCTTTGGATACGTGGAATGCCCTTCAGTATCTCCGCTGGAGTTGGTTTTATAGCCCTCTTTGGGATCGCGGTTCTAAACGGAATTGTACTCATAGAACACTTTAAAGGATTACAGAAAAAAGGGATTAAGAAAAGTGATGAACTCATTGTGAATGGTGCGCAAGACAGGTTAAGAGCCGTATTATTAACGGCTTCTGCAGCAGCTCTGGGATTTTTGCCTATGGCAGTTTCTACCAGTGCCGGCGCAGAAGTTCAACGTCCTTTAGCAACCGTGGTGATTGGCGGATTGATCACCTCTACCCTGCTTACTTTAATTGTCTTGCCGGTGATCTATTCTATTTTCAGTAAAGAAGAAAGCGAAAAGAATATGGATAGTAAATCCAGAATAAAGCCTCTAACCATAATATTACTCCTCGTAGGTTTCAGTGGTTTTTCCCAGGAAACAGAAGTAAAGACCATACATACGGTTGAAGATCTTCAGGCATTGGCCATAGAGAATAATGCCGGACTCAAGGCCTCTTCTTTAAGAGTTGATGAAGCAGACGCTCAGATTGGCAGCGCGTTTACTTTCGATAAAACAGAAGCTTATTTTGGTACCGATGAAAGCAACCGGGCGAACGAAGAAACCCTGGATGTATTTGGTGTGAAGCAACTATTTAATTTCCCAACGCTTTATTTCGCCAGGAAAAAAGTAAATAAAAGCCTGTTCGAACAGCAGCAGAGTAACTATCGCGTGAAGGAACTTCAATTGAAACAGGAGATCGCCCAGGTCTATTATGAAATTCAATATGAGAAAGCCAGGATCTCGGTGCTGGAAGAGCTGGATAGTTTATATCAGAAATTTGCCTATGCCGCGAAAAGAAGGTTCGAGCTGGGAGAGACCAATTACCTGGAAAAGATCACTGCGAGGTCGAAACAGAAACAACTGGAGACAGAGCTTAAACAGGCAAGAAATGACCAGAATATATCACATGAAAAACTGAAAGCATTAATTAATAGCGACACAGATATACTTATAGAAAAGGTTAGCCTGGAAAAGTTAAGCATGACCAGCCTGGGAATCGAAAATAATCCAGGCCTGGATTTTTATGACTCCAGAAACCGGTATTTTCAGGCCGAGGCAAGCCTTGAAAAACAGAACTTATTACCAGATATCAGTCTAACTTATTTTCGGTGGAACAATGATGTGGTACAGGATCCCTTACAAGGTTACCAGGTGGGAATTCATGTTCCATTGTTATTCTTCGGAAATTCTTCCAAAATAAAGGCCGCTAATATTGCCAGGCAGGCTGCTGAATACGAAAGCAGCGATTATAAGATCCGGCTGAATTCAGAATATAACCAGCTTTTACAACTTTTGAACAAACACGAGGAGGCGCTTAAATATTATGAAAATGAAGGAAAAGCACTTTCTGAAGAGATCATAAAAACAGCTAATTTGAGCTATAAGAATGGAGAGATCGATTATTTTGAGTACATCCAAAGCCTGGAAAGCTCATACCAGATCATCCTCTCTTATTATGAGAATCTGAATGAGTACAATCAAACCATATTGCAGTTAAATTATCTAACGCTATAATCACGATTTATGAATAGATATATCCTTAAACCTATACTTATATTTCCTCTGCTTCTCTTATTTTTCTCCTGCGGAAATTCTGAAGGAGATAGCGGAAACGACCAGCCTGAAGAAATAAAGAAGAATGGGGGAATAAGCCTTAGCCTTAAGCAATTTGAAAGCAGTGAAATGGAATTGGGGAAAATGCAGGAAATGATGTTCCCTCTAACTGTTCAGGCTACGGGTATAATCGATGTTCCACCAGAAAATAAAGCTATGATAAACTCCTATACGAGCGGCTATGTGAAGCAAGCTCCTTTGCTCGTAGGCGATGAAGTAAAAAAAGGGCAATTTCTACTAAGCCTGGAGAATCCAGAATACATACAGATGCAACAGGATTACCTGGATGCGATGGAACAAATGAAATATTTAAGATCTGAATATGAACGCCAAAAAACCCTTATGGATGAAAATATCACTTCAGAAAAAAATTACCTGAAGGCCGAAAGCGATTATAAACGCAACCTTTCAAAATATAATGCCCTTAAGGAAAAATTGAAAATGCTGAATCTGAATCCTGTAGCGATCGAAAATGGCAATATTTCTTCGGTGATTAGAATCTATGCTCCCATTTCTGGAGGCATCACAAAAATGAATATCAATAATGGTATGTATGTTAGCTCATCTACTCCGCTCATGGAAATCATAGACCGGGATCACCTGCATCTTGAACTGGATGTATTTGAAAAAGATATAATGAAACTTGAAAAAGATCAGGAAATTAAATTCATGATCCCCGAAGCGCAGTCAGACACTCTTGAAGGACTGGTGCATCTTGTAGGAACCTCTATAGACGGACAAAAGAGAACGGTAAAGGTACACGGTCATTTTAAAGATGAAGAAGCGAAAAGCAAGCTTGCTACAGGAATGTTCGTGCAGGCAGAGATCATTACCAATGAAAGCAGGCAAAAAGCTCTTCCAGAAAACAGCGTGGTTTCCATGGAAGATAGGAATTATGTTCTATTGCTGGAAGATCAATCAAACGGCGAATATTCATTTAGCCGAAGAGAAGTAATTACTGGCGATACATTTAACGGATTTACGATAATTAAGAATGGTGAAGACTTTGAGGAAGATGCCCGGTTTTTAACTAAAGGGACTTTTCCTTTGATCACAGAATAAATTCATTTTTAATCTAAAAGAAACCACTAAAGAGGTAGCTTTGGGAACCTTTCAATCAGCCCATATAAATCATAGTATCATAAATAATACCGCGGCCATTGAAGCACCAATTATAGGGCCTACGATAGGTATCCAGGAGTAACTCCAGCCACTGTCAATTTTCCCTTTTATTGGTAGAATAGCATGCATGATCCTTGGCCCCAGGTCTCTTGCCGGGTTGATCGCATAACCTGTAGTACCTCCCAAAGAAAGACCTATTCCCCAAACCACGAATGCAACAGGAATTGCCCCGATCGAACCTAATCCTACCGTCGTACCAGAACTATCGTTGATCTCGGCTTCAGAAAAATAAAATACACAGAAAAGAAGGACAAAAGTCCCGATTATTTCACTGAGGATATTCCTAAAATTATTAGGAATAGCAGGTTCTGTGCAAAAAACAGCTCTTTTAAGATTTCCATTTTCGGTAGCATCAAAATGATCTTTATACATGGCATACACCAGGAAAGATCCGAGCATGGCACCAATCATTTGGGCAGCGATATATGTAGGAACTTCAGCCCAGGGAAACAAACCTGCCAGGGCGAGACCAATGGATACCGCTGGGTTAATATGGGCGCCGCTATATGGACCGGCAACCACAACTCCCGCAAATACCGCAAGTCCCCAGGCGGTGGTAATACTAATCCAGCCACCTCCATTTCCCTTGGTTTTATTTAGAATGTCATTGGCCACGTTTCCTCCTCCTAAAAGGATCAATATACCGGTTCCCAGGATTTCAGCTACGAATGGAGTCATGTTTTGAGAATTTATTTTAGAGGGTTGTCCAGTGTTCCAGTGCTTTAACTGCCCTGTACCATCCATCTATTTTCCCTTGAATATCTTCTCTTTCTATCACCGGATCAAAGCGTATTTCCTCCTGCCACATCTCCTGAATCTGCTCCTGACTATCCCAGAAACCAACTGCCAGACCCGCAAGATAAGCAGCTCCCAACGCAGTGGTTTCAGTGATCTTAGGCCTTATGGTTATTGAGTCAAGGACATCTGCCTGGAACTGCATCAAAGTATCGTTCACTGCTGCACCTCCATCTACTCTAACTTCTTTGATCTGAATCTCCGAATCTGCCTGCATTGCTTTTAAAATATCCATAATTTGGTATGCAATGGCTTCAACCGATGCCCTGGCAATATGTGCATCTGTGGTTCCACGGCTTATTCCGAAAATTGTTCCCTGCGCTTTTTGATTCCAGTATGGTGCACCGAGACCCACGAAAGACGGAATAAAATAAACTCCGCCTGTATTATCTACTGAAGCCGCCAGCCATTCCACATCTGACGATCTTCTTATGATTCCGAGTCCGTCCCGCAACCACTGTACCACGGCTCCACCTATGAAAATACTTCCCTCAAGGGCGTATTGAGTTTTTCCGTTTATTCTCCAGGCCACAGTGGTTAAAAGATTGTTTTTTGAGAAAATAGGTTTCTTCCCTATGTTCATCAACATAAAACAGCCGGTACCATAAGTACTTTTAACCATTCCTTTCTTAGTACACATCTGGCCGAACAAAGCTGCCATCTGGTCTCCGGCAATACCGGCAATAGGAATTTTCGAAGCGAAAACAGTGGTCTTGGTGATGCCATAAATTTCACTGGAATCCTTTACCTCTGGCAACATACTTCTTGGGATATTGAAGAATTTGAGGAGTTCATCATCCCATTCCATGGTATTAATATTGAAAAGTAAAGTACGAGAAGCATTAGTCACATCTGTAACATGAAGATCACCTTTAGTGAAATTCCAGATGATCCAACTGTCTATAGTACCCAGGGCAAGTTCACCAGCCTCTGCTCTTTCTCTTACTCCTTCCACATTATCCAGGATCCACTGAACCTTGGTTCCGGAGAAATATGCATCGATGACCAGTCCGGTCTTTTCCCTGATCATTTCTCCATCACCGTTCTTCTTCAATTTTTCGCAATAATCTGCCGTACGTTTATCCTGCCAAACGATGGCATTATAGACTGCTTTTCCTGTTTTCCGATCCCAAACTACAACGGTTTCCCTTTGGTTGGTGATCCCGATCGCTGCAATATTTTTTCCGTTAAGTCCTTTTTTAGTGGTCGCCTCAGCAGCTACTCCTGCCTGGGTTGCCCAGATCTCATCTGGATCGTGTTCCACCCAACCCGGCTTTGGGAAATGCTGCCTGAATTCTTTTTGTGCTATAGATACGATACATCCTTTCTTATCGAAAACAATTGCCCGGGAACTGGTAGTCCCCTGGTCTAAAGCTAAAATATATTGTTCCATAGAAATTTGAATTAAGGCTCTGTAAATGAACAGAAACCGGTTATTAATTTAAGAAATCTCTTTAACTACAGGAATAGCGCCTGGCCATACCTGTAAATATTTGGATCTGTTCCTTTTCCCAGGCATCATCTTTCCCTAACTCTCCAGCTATTAAATGGGCTACGGTTGGTGCCATATCGATAGCCGCCTTAGCGTCTAGAAATAAAGCCCTCACTCTTCTGGCAAGCACATCTTCAACGGTCCTGGCCATTTCATATCGCACCGCCCAGATAACTTCAGCTTTTACAAATGGCAATCTTTTATCCAGCTTTTCTCCTAATTCAGGTTTTTCAGATATTAATTCTTCGATCATATTCCTGTCACTGCCATAGAATTGTAAATGGCCGTTTTTCTTATAATTCTCACTAGCTCCGTGTAATTTCAGATCTTTAGTTTTACATTCCTTTTTAGGAAGTTTACCCAGGGCAATAGCTTTATTGATAGTATCTTCAGCCATTTTTCTATAAGTAGTCCATTTTCCTCCTGTAATGGTGATCAATCCTGAATCTGAAACAATTATCTTATGACTTCGCGAAATCTCTTTGCTCTTTTCAGATTTATCCTTTGGAGCAGCAAGAGGTCTGAGACCGGCAAAAATGCTTTTAATATCGGCCTTTGTAGCCTGTTTTTCATTGTAATTATTAAATGTGTTCAATATAAAATCAACCTCTTTTTCCAATGGTTGGGGCTCCAGACTATCACTTTCCAGATTGGTATCTGTTGTACCTACCAGAACCTTATTATGCCACGGAATTACAAAAAGCACCCTGCCATCTTCGGTTTTTGGGATCATAATAGCATCTTCTCCCGGTAGAAAAGATTTATCAAAAACCAGATGTACTCCCTGGCTGGGAACTATAGTCTTTTTAGCATCGGGGTCTTCCATCCTCAGGATATTATCAGCAAAAACCCCGGTGGCATTAATGACCAGATCTGCTGCGATCTCGTAAGATTCCCCGGTCTCTGCATCTGTGGCCGATACACCAGCAATGTGACCATCATTATTTTCCAGGAGATCGGTGACTTTAAAATGGTTTAAAAGCGTCGCCCCTTTTTCTATACAGGTTTGGGCAATATTTATAGCCAGTCTTGCATCATCGAACTGTCCATCTTTATAGATGACTCCTCCCTGTAGCCCATCTGTCCTTAAATTGGGTAATCTTTTGAGCGTATCCTCTTTGCTGATACGTGTTGATTTTCCCAGACTCAATTTACCGGCCAATAAATCATAAGTTTTCAGCCCTAAAGTGTAGTAAATACCGTCGTACCATCTATAATTTGGAATTACGAAAGTTCTGTTTTCAACTAAATGCGGAGCGTTTTTAGAAAGTAATCCTCTTTCGTAAAGCGCCTCCATCACAAGGCCTATATCACCTTGCGCAAGATATCGTACTCCGCCATGTACCAATTTTGTACTGCGGCTGGAAGTTCCTTTAGCAAAATCCACCTGTTCCAATAACAAGGTCTTATATCCACGGGTAACACTATCCAAAGCAATTCCTAAACCTGTAGCCCCTCCTCCTATCACAATAACCTGCCATTTGGAGGTAGCCTTAAGCTGGCTAATTATAGAATTACGTGAATATATATTTGGTTTCATTAATTTTTATTTACTTTCGTTTACTTTCAAATATAATTATTTTAAGGTCATAAAGAAGATAATCGAAAGTTTTAACGACTGTTCAACTTCGATCCCTTTATTAAATTATTAAGAAACTAAAATCATTGTTATACAATGTTTTACATGGAAAGACATCAACTAATCTTAGAGAGGCTGGAAAGACAAAAGCACATAAAAGTGCTGGAGCTTTGTGACATTCTAGACGTAAGCGCGGTAACTATAAGAAAGGACTTGAAACTACTTGAAGAAAAAGGTCTTTTGTTCAGAACCCATGGAGGAGCATCCCTGGAAAACCCCTATATCAACGAAAGACCTATACAGGAAAAGGAAAAGATATCCATAGAGGAAAAATCGAGGATCGCAGAAGTTGCGGCGAAATTGATCAAACCCAATGATTCAATTATAATCGCTTCTGGTACTACCGTACAACAGCTGGCCAGGGCGATCCAGCCCAAGGAGAAATTAAATGTGATCACTTCTTCTTTTTTCGTTGCTCTCGAGCTTCTGAAACATAAAGAAATCGAGGTGATACAACTTGGAGGAAATGTCAGGCATAGCTCCAGCTCTGTGATTGGGCACTATGCCTTGCAAATTTTGAACAATATTTCCTGTAACCAGCTTTTTCTTGGCGTTGACGGAATCGACCTTGATTATGGATGTACTACAACCAGCTTGGAGGAAGCCGTTCTGAATGAGAAAATGATAAGCTGTGCACAGAGGACAACCATCCTGGCCGATTCTTCAAAATTCGGCAAGCGAAGTTTTGGAAGAATTTGCGGATTAGAACATATAGATGAAATCATTACTGATGATCGCCTGGAGAAATCGATCCAGAAGAAATTAGCCGATATAGGAATTAAAGTTACCATGGTGCCTAAACCGTCGAATACATAATAAACTCTTCCTAGGTACTACTAAAAGCAGGCTTTTTATTCCCCAACATTTTAAGCATTTTGATATGGTCCCATATCGCGCCAACAAAGGTCTTTTTTACGTGATAAGGTATGCCATATTCCCTGGCCGTCTTTTCCACTATTTTGGAGATGTTACGGTAATGCACATGACATATATTAGGAAATAAGTGGTGCTCCACCTGGTAATTCAATCCTCCAATTAACCAGGAAAATATCTTACTCCGCGGAGAAAAATTACTGGTGGTCAATAACTGATGCCTGTACCAGTCACCTTCGATCTTATTTTCATCATCGGGAAGTGGGAAATCTGTATCTGGTATTATATGTGCGATCTGGAAAACAGTGCTAACCAGAAACCCGGTTACAAGATGCATACTTATAAATGCCAGCAGAATAATCCACCAGGATAAGGGCACCATGATCAGTGGTAGAATAAGGGCGTACATGAAATACAAAATCTTCCAGCCTGCTATGGAAACTAATTCTTTTCTGTATTCGCTTTTTTTATCGATAAACCCCATGTTCTTATATCGGGTGATCCTTACAAAATCTTTCGCGGTCACCCAGAGAATAGTTGATATACCATAAAAGAACCAGACGTAGATAAATTGAAACTTATGAGTCCAGTGCCATTTGGTATTGGGCGAAAACCTAAGGAAAAATGGAGGATTAATATCATCATCGGCTCCATTCACATTTGGGTAAGTATGATGCAGCACATTATGCTGTATCTTCCATACAGATGCATTGGCACCAATTAGATTAAAGGTTAGCCCCAGGACATTATTTAGCTTTTTGTCTTTAGAATAAGAACCGTGAATGGCATCATGCATAATTCCCATCCCAATACCAGACATCCCCAGTCCGCTTATAATATACAAAGCAAACAATAGCCATACACTTGAAATAAGACCGGTATTAATTGCTATGAGCGGACCAAAAAACAGGCAAAGCATTAATATGGTTTTAGCGACCATACTGCTGTTGGCATTCTTGCTTAAATTATTCGTTTTGAAATAATTATTTACACGGCTTTTTAAGGACTTGGAAAAGGCAGTGTTTTTATTGGTAGAAAAACTTGGGGCATTCATGGCGTCATTATTTTATTAAAGCTTTTAGTTCCCACTTTTTAATAAAATAAAGTCTTCTTATTCTTTAAAAGTCAAATGTAGGATCGAGGGGAAAGGAGATTTTAAATATTATAATACAGCTTTTTGGATCATAATATCCTGAAGAAAGAGAAAGCAACATGTTTTCATTTTATATTCCTGGTCTTTGGTTTGTACGAACCAACCCGATTATCAGCGACAAAGGTTGATTTTTTAATCGAATTGAAAGACCAATCCTGTTATTTACTTCAGAAACGCAGAGTTTCCATTTTAATTCTCGTAATTTTCAGGGAATTATTACAAAGGGAAAGACTAAATTCAAGAATTCTTCAAGATCCTTATTTACATTCTGGAACGCCTAAAAAACTTAGCGTTAGAAATATCCTATAAGGTAACATAAAAATACCATAAATGGTTATAATAATATAACTATTAATTATAAAGTCTTAGCTCCCTCACTTTATCCTTTCAATTAATCCGTTAAAAATTTTATTACCCATGATTCTATATATTAAATATATGGTGAGCTTAAGATGTAAGATGGTTGTAAAGGAAGAGTTGAACAAGCTGGGCCTGAATAATATAAAGGTAGACCTGGGAATGGTTGAGATCATTGAGGAGATCACTTCAGCTCAAAAAAAAGAATTGAAAAAAAAACTGCTCCATTACGGCCTGGAGTTACTGGATAATAAAAGGAATATTCTAATAGAAAAGATCAAATCTGTGGTCGTGGAGATGATACATCATTCCAGGGAGCTACCTAAGATTAATTTTTCAGATCATCTTAGTAATGAACTGGGATATGATTGTACCTACCTGTCCAACATATTTTCTGAAGTAAAAGGGATCACCCTACAGCAGTTTATCATCATACATAAGATCGAGCGGGTAAAGGAACTTTTGCTTTATAACGAATTGAGCCTAACCGAGATATCTTACTTATTAAATTATAGCAGCGTCGCTCATTTATCCAATCAGTTTAAAAAAATCACGGGTCTCACCCCCTCTTATTTCAAAAAAATTAAAAAAATGCGAAGTAAAAATCTCGAAGACCTGTGATTTATGTAAGTTTAAAAGTGTCTTATGTAAGCTATAACCTTATAATTTACTGATATTGCACCTCCAAGCCATTGTATAAACGATTTAATTTGGGGAGTAGATGGAGTAATTGTAGGAAATTTTTCATCTGCGTTTAAAGGTCTTATGAAGTAAAATCATAGGACTTTTTTATGTTCCAGAATTGAATTCCTCTCAACAATTTTTTTGCACTTCTTTGAAGGCCTTGCAAATCTAACTGAATTCTTAATTAGACCTTATTGAATATCAACAGAAGCAGCTGTGTTCTTAAACAGTTCGGCTTTGCTCTTAAGCAATTTTTGATTCATCTGGATCTCTTTCAATTTTGCTGAAATAAGCTGATTTTCCCGGCTATTAATTAAGAAAAGGGAACTTTCTCCCAATTCGAACTTTCGCTCTTCAGCATTCATCATTGTGGCATAATCCCTAACCAATTCACTGATCATGACGTTTTGATCTGCCAGGGCCTGTATCTCGTTCTGTAATGCCTTCAGATCGTTCAGTATCTTTAAACGCGCATTAGCCAGGTCCAGCTCGGCATTGTTAAGTTCCAGTTTAGCCAGTTGCAGCTCTCCTCTTTCTTTTCTAAGAAATAGTGGAAAACTGAATTTCATCCCGAATTTATAATCCCGGTTATTTAAAGTATTGATATCATCTGCAGTATCCGTCAGAAAATTATATTGCAGGTCTAATTTTGGTAATAATTTATTCGCCCTGAATTTCTTTTCGATTTCAAGCATATCGATATCGTAAGCCAGAGATCTAACCTTTGGATGCTCTGTAATATCGATACCAAAAGCGATCTCATCTATTCTCAAGGTTTCAGAAACTTCCTCCTGAATATCGTTTTGCGGGATCACTTCAGCAGTAAGTTCCAGGGGAATATTGTCCTCTGCCCAGATAAAAGTAGACAGGTTCAATCTTGAGTTTTTTAGCTCCAGTTCACTTTGAGAGAGATCTATCCTTCTGTTTTGTATGCTTAAACCAGCTTCTACCGTGTCTATTGCAGGTTTATCCCCTACCCTGTACTGATTCTTTACTCCGCCCAGACGCATTTCTGCATTCTGCAGGAAATTTTGAAACAATTGATATTTCCTGTAATTAGCATACCATTCAAAATATGCCAGGGATGCTTTATACAGCACTTCGGTAACCTGAAGCTGTCTTTTTAACCTGGACTGATCACGATATATCTTAGCCTGTTTCAAAGAGGCCATTCTTTCACTCATAAATAATCCATCGGCTACATTCAGAGTTACTCCTGCCGAATAAAGCCCGTTCTCTGGAACGGTATTTTGTGGATTAAGATAGACTCCTGAATTATCCTCAAATTTCGCATTGAATTCAAGACCATACCAGGTTGGTATCTTAAATGCTGAGCTGAAATTACTATAGTAATCTGTAGACTTATAATTTTTCGTGGAATAATCTGCCTCGATCTTGGGATCGAAACTACCCCTGGCTTTCAGTAATTTCATCTCTCCCTCATCCAGTAAAAGATTGGCCTGTTTTACCAGGGGATGAAACTTCTTTACCATGGCAATATACTCGGTGTAGCCCAGGGCAAGACTATCTGTACTCTGAGCAAAACTTCCGGTAGAAGAAATTACAAAAGCTAGTATGATGAATATTCTTCTCATTTTTCTGCCATTTCTTTTCCTTCCGGAGTGTAATAATTAGGCGGGAAGCCGTTCAGCTGTCGCCATATTTCGTACCAGATAGGCACATCTTCCAGAAGAGCTAAAGTATTTGCGCCAGAACCAACCCGAACCGCTGTCGGCCACGGATGATCATCTTCATCCTGAGCCAGCAATACCCTGTATTTTCCATTCGGACTTATAAAGTTTTCAATGGCTACGATCTCTGCCCCGTAAGTACCATAAGAAACGTTAGGCCAGCCGCTAAAAACGATCGCCGGCCATCCGTCAAACCTTATTCTAACCTTTTCACCAATATGCAACAAAGGAAGATCAATAGGCTCTACAAAGGTTTCTACAGCCAGTTCGTATTCAGAAGGCATGATTCCCACCAAAGGATCTCCTTCTTTAAAAGTCTCTCCTAATCCAGATTTTATGGCTTTGTTGATATACCCAGATTGTGGTGCCCTGATGTAATAGAGATCATTACGCATCTGGTAACTGGTAAATGAGCTTTCCAGTTTTGAAACGTCGGCTTCAGTCTGGAACATATCACTTTCAGCCGTAGCTCTATCACTCCTGGCTTTAGAGATCTTTTCTCCATATTCAGCATCGATCCTGTTCAATTCGATTTCAGCATTGATAATATTGTTCCGGCTATTCAAAAGTTTATTTTCCTGTGAAATAAGTTTTGCCTGGGATTCCTGTAATTTCAATCGCTTTTCTTCCAGATCGGTCAGTGACTTCAAGCCTTCTTCATTTAGTTGCTTGATACGATTGAATTGTCTCTCTGCAATTTCCAGATTGATCTTAAATGCTTCAAGATCTATACTATCACTTTCAGCCTTCAGAATACTTTGTTTCAGTTTATTCCTTGCCTGCTCTAGCTTAAGATTTTTTTCTACCTGTAAAGCACCAATCTGGCTACCAAGGGAACTAATCTTATTTTCATAAGAATTTAAAGAACGCTTTTTGGAATTTACCTGGTCACCGGTTCTTTCAGCTAGTTGTGGATCAAAATATTCATTCTTTATCTCAGATATAAAAAGAATTGTATCTCCTTTTTCCACAAAATCACCCTCGTTTACGTACCATTTCTCAATTCTCCCGGGAATAGGAGATTGTATGGTTTGTGGTCGTTGTTCTGGGGTAAGTGTAGTTACAGATCCGGTACCGGAAACAGTTTGCGTCCAGGGCAGAAAAACGAAAATAACCAGAAAGACCGCAAATATTTTCAAAAAACGGTTTAGGTACTTATAATGAGAACCTCTAAGCACCTTTTTACCGGCCTCAAACTGGCCGAGATCAACTTTTTCGTGCAATGTATTATTTGTGATATTCAGCATCTTATTTACCGTTATTTACTAATTTGCCCTGCTCGATATGCAGAATCCTGTCACAATATTTTTCCCATTTCTTTTCTTTACTACTCACGATTATAGACCATGGATTTTCCGGACTAAAAAGGAAATCAAGGATCTTATCCTCTTCTTCCGGATCTAATTGGTCCAATGGATCGTTAAGGATCAATAAAGAAGGTTTCCTTACAATACTTCTGGCAAGTAGTATCTTTCTACTTACCGAATAAGGTATCTGCAATCCTTCAGGATGTATTACGGTATTAAGTCCTTTAGGTTGCTGCTTGACAAAATCTGATAACCCGGTTTTTTCGAGTGCCCATCTTATATCCTGTTGAGAAATACTTTTATCTCCGAAGGTCAGATTATCCAGTAAAGTACCTTCAAAAGGACTTTCCTCGGAAAGAGACTGCCCCAATAACGCCCTGTAATGATTCAGTTTTAAACTTTTAAGGGAAATATCATTGATAAAGATCTCTCCCGAAGTCGGCCGAATTAGTCCCGCAATAAGCCTCAATAATGTTGATTTTCCAGCTCCGTTTTTTCCCCTTAAAAGAATCTTATCACCCGGACTTATCTTTAAATCTATCCCATTAATGATCTCTTTGCCATTAAATCCATTGTAAACAATATTATCAAGCTCTATATGCAAAGGCTCATTATTTGAAAACGGCTGTTCCCCGTCCTGATCTTCTAATTGCTTGTCTACGACCTGTCCAAGCTTTTCGAGCGAAGTAAGTACATCGTAAAAAGACTCAAGGCCAAGAATCATTTTTTCAACAGAACCGATGATCAAAAGAATAATAATTTCTGCCGCAACGAATTGCCCGATGTTCATCTGTTGATTAAGAACCAGGATACCTCCAATCAAGAGCAGACCCGCAGTCACCAGGACCTTGAAACCGATCATCTGAATGAACTGTAATTTCAAGATCTGGAAATGGCTTTCCCGGGCATCAAGATAATCACTTACCATGCGATCATTTTTTGTGATCGCATGATTCGTTCTTCCGGAAACTTTAAAACTTACCAGGGTTCTGGCTACTTCCTGTATCCAGTGGGCGATCTTATATTTATGCTTGGATTCTATGATACTCGTATCCAGTCCTTTTTTCGCGGTGATCTTGAATACTATATAAATAAGCAATACCAGCAACAATCCGTAAAGGATAAAGAAAGGATGGTAAAGGGATAAAAGAATGATACCAAGAACTACCTGGGTCAAGGCTGCTGGAAAATCAAGCATTACCTTGGTCAAACCTTTCTGAATCGTAAGAACATCAAAGAATCGGTTAGCTAATTCTGGCGGATAAAAATTCTTAAGTTCATCCATTTTGATCTTCGGAAAGCGGTAAATGAATTCGAAAGAAGCCCGGGTAAAAATTTTCTGCTGAATATTTTCCAGAATCCTAATCTGCATCAACTGAAGAATTCCCACAAAAGCAACTCCCAGGGTCACCAGCACTACCAGCACTATCCATGAGGTAGAAATACGGGCTCCCTGCATAAGGTTTACAATAGCCTGAATACCCAAAGGAACAGATAAACTAACCAGCCCCGAGAAAATAGCATAGTAGAAGATCTGCAGGAAATCTTTCTTTTCAAGTTTTAATAATCCAACAAAACGTCTCCAGGGTGAAAGTGTATTTTCCTTCATCTTAACTCTTGATTATACTGTTTACCATATCCTTGAAATATTCTGTTGGCGTAATTTTATCGTTACAATCGGTGATGGATGTAAAATGTTCTCTAAGAAAATGCTGATGCAGCGTTCCTTCTATTATGGTACTTGCCAGACTAGCCGGATAAGGATATGAATCGTTTACTGCAGAAAGCATCTCTGAAAGCCTTTTTACCAGACGTTTGTAAATTGAAAAATATCCGTCCATGTTCTCCTCGTCCACCTCTTTGGTTAAATAAGATTTCGAAGATTCATTCACGATGATGTTACTTAAGGCAACTTCATTGATATGACCAAATTGGGAGTCTTCTTCAACAGGTTTTGTAATCACCTCTATTGCCCTGTTCAGTTTTTCCAGATCGTCTGAAATACTATGGGTTGCAAATACCAGTTGATATTCTTTCCAACCCCAGAACCAGGAAGTGATATACACCAGGAATTTATGCTTATTTTCAAAATATCTGTAGATCGAACTTTCATTGGATTTTATCTCTTTTCCCAGTTTTCTGAAAGTAAAATTCTCAAAACCTATATCGTCTATCAATAAAATACCATGCTCTACGATCCGCTTTCCAAGGGCCGTAGATTCGGGATCTTTAAGATATATCCTGTCACTTACAGATATTTTTATATCCTGTAGAAGATGTTTCATACTTCCAATTTTATTTCAAAAATAATAGTATTACATTATTAAATAATAGTATTACTATTATTTTAACATATTTTTCGGTCTTGTTTTTAGCTTAAAATTACCCGGAAGTCGTTTTAGACAGCCACTATTTCTGGAAAATTGAGCGAACACTATTAAAGAAAAAGGCAATTTGATTAAACAAAATAAGAAAGCCTGTCGATGCATTCATCAACAGGCTTTATATTTTGGTTTGTTTAAAAATTATTATCTAAGGCTGGCAACACTAATTGCTGGATGCTTTGCTTTAATGAACATATATATTCCATAACCTACAAAACCAAGAGCTACAATTCCCAGTACAAAAGATCCAAATTCGTTCTGGATATAACTGAAGGCATCGGTCTGGGTACTTACTTTACTACCACTGGCCAAACCAGATTTTAGAGTAAGATAAGCCATTAGACCAATCACCACACCTCTTGCGGTATGTCCAAACTTTCCGGCATTTATCAATAGCTTTTGTTCCTTTTGATCGAGCCCTGCTTCTTCCACCTCTTCTCTGAATTTATTAGAATATGCACGGTACAGGTCATATAAAGCTTTTATGGCCATACCAATCCCAATAATTATAGCGATTGTATCACCATTAGAACCAGACATTAAGGATCCCATCATAGAACCTGAACTACCAGAGCTGCTTCCGAAAGCAAGTTTGAAAGCATAAAATGCAAAACCTCCATAAATTAGTCCACTAATAAAATAAGCAACTCTTTTCGCATAACCTTTAGCATTATCTTCCAGTCCTTTTGGATTGGCGAAAACCTGGTACATTCTCCAAAAAACATATCCAAGTAATCCAATTCCCAGGATCACTAACAAAATCTGCCCATAAGACTGTTGGGCTAAATATTGTAATGCTCCTTTAGATCCTGTTTGCTGCCCACCCTGCCCGAAAGCAGCTAGTGCCGTAAGTACTCCGATTAAAGAATATACAGCTCCTTTTGCAGCCATACCAAATCTTGCAAAATTCTCTTTTTTATTACTCATTTTATTGATTTTTGGTTGATTATCTCTAGTAAAGTTATTGGATTAAGGATTTTTGTCTAATTAATTAGAAAAACTTTATGCTAATTTTAGCTAAATCTGGAAGATTTAATAAATTTGATTCTCCTTTTAAGACAAGCTTTAACCTACCAGCTGCTATATAATTTTCATTAGATCATTTATCCGTTTCGATATTTGTACCAAATAAAAGATGTGATCTAACGGTACATCCTGAAAAGAGATACTCGAAACTCATTTCTTCTAATTATTCATGGCTGTGATATTATATTATGCGCTTACGTCCAAAAATAAAGGTTCAACTATTTTTAGTCCTTGGTATCACCTTGTTCTGGATTGGTAGCGGTGCATTCATGGCTTTTTATAAATGTGTGAACTATATACCTGCTACCAACGAGTTCGCCTTTATAGTTCCAAACCATCTTAGTTTTATTCAATTTTTATTGATCAATATTATAGGACCAGCCGTAGGCGGTTTTATTGGCGGGAGTATTCTTGTATTCTATCTAAGTGAAAGTTTAAGAAGAAAAAGTTACTGGTATTATATGCTTATAAACTTTTTGTTCTTTATAGGTTTTATTCTATTTCTAAATACCCTGGTCCCATATATTTTCTATTACCGGGAAGAAATAGCAAATGCCGAAAGGCCGCTGCGTAAAGCTCTCGACCTTCTTATTCTAAGTCCGTATGCAATTAGAAACGTGGTCACCTGGCTTATCATAGCCTGGATGACCATACAGGGACTGAATATTTATGAAAAATACACACCTTCTACACTGATCTCCTTATTCCTTGGTCGTTTTCACAGGCCCCATGAAGTTGAGAGAATATTCATGTTTCTAGATCTTTCAAATTCAACAAGCATTGCGGAGAAACTAGGACATATCAAATTCTTTGACCTGCTTAAAGATTTTTTTAGTGATATGACAGATCCTATTTTGAATTCCCAGGGAGAGGTTTACCAATATGTTGGTGATGAGATCGTGATCTACTGGCCGGTAAAAAGATCTGTAATAAAGCATATGCAACCTATTGCCTGTTTTTTTAGAATCGAAAAAAGCATTCAGGATAGAAGTGAATATTACTTAAAGGAATACGAAATCATACCTTTATTTAAGGCCGCTATACATAAAGGCCATGTAGTTGTTGGAGAAATGGGTGCCATAAAAAGAGAAATTGTCTTTTCTGGGGATATATTGAATACTACTTCCAGATTAATGGAACAATGCAGCATCTTCAAGCAGAAATTGATCATTTCTAACGAAGTTGCAGAACTAATCCCTAAGGATAAAAAGCAGAAATATGTACTCCTACATCTGGGCGAAATGGCCTTAAGAGGCAAAATGAATAAATGCCATCTTTACGGAGTAGATCTTAAGGATCAAAAATTAAATGTTTAAATCCTATGCTTTGAAAAACGTAATAACGAGTATTAGAAAAACGCTAATTAAAAAGATCACAAATTTCACCTGATCTTCTCTTTTTGTTTGAGAATCCATAAAATAAATTTAGAATTAATATCTATTTGCTGGGGGTGAACCTGTAGGGATTTACAAACATTAAATACTGCTAATCAATGTTTAGCAAGTTAAATTTACATAAATTATTGAAAAATAAAATCAGATCTTTTCGATAAATTTTTGATGGTCTTTAAGCCATTTATTCAACTTCAGCCTTTTTCTTTTAGATACTTTCTTTTTACTACTAGCCTCGTACCAGGCATTATGGCTTTCCTTAAGCTCATAAACCTTAACTCTGGAAAAGAGTTGTAATCCTAATAATCTGTAGCTCAACAAGGCTTTTACGATATAACCTTCATTATTTCGGGAAACGTTGATAAGCTTCATAAGATCCTATTTTGAGAAATTAATCTATCACACTTACTCTTTCAGCTAAAACAAATACTAACTACTGTTAATCAGTTTGTTAAATTCTAAATTAGCAAATAAAAAGAAACAGAAGGACTATACAAGACTTAAAACTTAAATAGATTTTTAGGTATTTAAAATTTCATAATCAGGATGCATTCAAAAATCTTAGGAGCTATCACCAAGATTTAATTATGAAATTTTTATAGAAATCTATTAAACTGTCTTTTCCTATATAACTATGAAACAGCCGTTTATTTATTTTGGTAAAAATCCGGGTAAATGTTAATTCTTAAATTTTACTTAAATAAATACAATAGGTTTTTTAGCTTTACGTTCCCCCTAAACAAAAGATCTTATACCCTATGAAAAGATTTAAAATTGTATTAGTACTTCTTATGGTAAGCCTACTTTTATCTTGTGATACAGACCAGGATGATATTAGTATTTCTGAGGCCGAAGCCAAAGAACTCAGCCTAATCACTCAAAATGGAGAATGGAAAATTTCTAAATTCACCATTAACGAAATAGAAAATACTGCGAATTATTCAGATTACGTTTTTGTGTTCGAAGAAGGTAATAACCTTACGGCCTTTGGTTCTATAGATGAAGTATCTGGAACATGGAGAGTAAGCAATGATTCTGGTGATGAATTTGATCCTTACGATGATGTAGATTTCCATATCTTCTTTAGCTCGCAAGGTAAACTTGGTGAACTGGCTAACAATTACGATGTCATTGCTGCAACCAATTCTGAAATCAGGCTCATCATGGAGCAAAATGGCAATGGAGATACTGCAAGCCTTACTTTCAGTAAGAACTAAATCGATCTCAAATCTTTATTTAAGATTAGGAATTATTTACCCTAATTCAAGCAGGTCTGGCTTTGCCGGACTTGATTCATATATACGTTTTCTAGTCTCTAACTTGAAAAGTTTTTTCGAGCGAGATCGCTTCACCGTTTTTTTGAAAGCCTTCAATTTTTATCTGGAAGGTTCCGATGATATCAGAGGTGAAAAATTCAAATTTATTTGCTGACAATTCAGGACTCCAGAAAAGCTGAGACCTGTAATCAGGGATCCTGGAAAGCTCAGCTCTTTTTTCGGCTGTAGAATAATCCGGAGAATAATAGTCTTTGATCGGTTCTGTTGGGATCATTTCTAAGGAATGATCTGCGCTAAAAGCAGGTGTATCAACTTTTACTGTTTCTACCAAAATGATCCCCTGGTAAACTTCTGGGCCATAGAAATACTTATCGCGCACTACGTAGATCTTCTCGATCAATTTTGCGTCCATGTAGTAGAAAGTATTATAGTCCAGTATAACCACACCATCTATAATTAGTAAAGGTGGATTTCCAAAATCTGTTTCCGTATTATAGGTCCTGATGTTCGGAATAAACATGTCTCCTTCTTTTTTGAAAGATGCGAACTGGATTATTTCAACAAATACCTCTGGCACAGTGGAAAACCTGGTATAATTATCCAGGTCGTATAACATCGCTTTATCACCGAAAAAATTGCCTTTAGAATTCTTGTTTACAACAGCATCAGCTTTCTTCGCCAGGTATGATTGCTGGATCTGATTATATATAGCTCTTTGTTCAATTTCATTTTTAACAGAATTCGGAATTACCACTTTTCCTGCCTGCTTTACTTCATAATCGATCAATGAAGAATCTATAAGGATCTGGTAGTCGTAGTCTGAATCATCAATTACCTTTAGATAAGCTTTTTCATCTTTTATGGGTTCTTGCAGAACAAACTTGAAACTACCATCTTTTGAGGTTTCAAATACTCTGAATTTTTCTGGTGAATTTGGGACAAAATATGCAACGGACAAATCCTTATCCAGAACCGTATTGTTTTTATTTTCAATTTTTCCTGATAATATTCTTCCCCTCATTTCAGGAATAAATTTTACCTGAAAGTCGTTTACCTGGTCTTTATCTAAATTCTTACTTGAAACTGTTTGTAATCCTGGAACCTCCTCTACTTTTCTCACTGAAACAGAAAAATCTGCCTGCTCCAATACATCGAGGTCGCCCAATAAGCTAACTTCGATCTTCTCTCTTCTATCAAAAATATCCTTGTTCAGGTTTATCTGAAAATCACTTTCGGCGCTCAATTCATTATTAGTGAAACCAGAACTTTTCTGCTCTTCAGAGATACTTATATTCTCATCTGCATTTTTTAAATAAGGATTAATGATTAGGATCTTCGAATCGAATATTCCCTTAAGCCCATGATTCTTCATCCAGTTGGTATATCCAATTAATGAATAGATTCCTGAAGGAAGGTCTGCTGGTATAAGATAATCTGAATAGGAAGCTCCCTCCTCAAGGTTGAGTATATGATGAAAAACTACATCGCCGTTGCTTTTCAGTAGTTTTACATTTACGATCTTGCTTATATCACTTTTCTGGTGGTTGGCGTTTATAAGATTATATACTTTGTAATACAGGGACTCCCCAGGTATTAGTAATGGAGCGTTATAATGGATAAAAATCTCCTCTGCAGCTTCAGCGGAAAAAACAGATCCATCCCTGTTTTGTTGTGCAAAACCAAATTGGACTAATAGGAGACAAAAAATTATAAGTTTTGTTTTCATAGGTTTAATCTATCCAGAATTCGGGCTTTTGATTGGAACCAAACTGAGTGCAGTCTACACAGCCTCTACGTATAACCTGATATACATTTGGCGGATCTTCCGCGAAAAGTTTTACCTGTCCATTTTCCAGAAGTTCTCTAAGCGATTCCCTGTTTGGAACATATTCTTCGCAATCACCGGTATGAGATGGTCGCCTGTTATTCCCATCATAATAATCTGTATAATCAAAAAATAGTCTTTTTGAATCTGTAGTTGCTGTTGTAAAATAGCCAATTACCTTTTCCTTGCTATTGTTCAGGCTTCTTATATTCCCATTTAAAAAACCAGGCTGATATTGCGAGAAAACCGATTCATTCTCAGAAAGATTCTTCAGGGTTTCATAATAATCGAATGCTACAGGAGACACCTTTAACTGAGTGACATTAATACTATACCTGTAAGCTAGCTCGTACTCTTTTTTTGAAATAAACCTAATCAAAATACCATTTAAAGAGTCTTCAGTAAGACCTTCTGTGTTGGAAAGAATAATATCTGAAGAGGGTTCTGTCACGTAACAAATATAATCCTGCTCTGGTTTGGGAACTACCAGGAAATCGTCTCTATCGGTATCTGGATCATCATTTTCATTTATAATAAGATCATAGAGTTTTTCATAAGGCGACCTTATTTCGTAAGTCTCCTGGTATTTAAACAAATAATAACTGCCGCCATTTCCAGAAATTCCAGTATTGCTTACAGTGATAGCAACTCCTTCTTCTCCGTTAAGCACAGCCTTTTCACTCGAAACCTCACTAATTTGGGTAGTAGTTTCAGATCTCGCCGTAGTAGATTCATAAACCCCTTCCTCTGTCTCTATTTCAAGGGTATAATCCTCGCCCAGGTTTACCTGGAATGCCGAGTTAGATAAATAGGTTCCGGCTTCGCTTTCAAAAAAAGTATAGTTAGCACCATTGGAGGAACTCACTATTACCTTTGCTCCAGAAACCGGATTAGGACCATTTTCATCTACAGGAAAACTCCGGCTTAATTTGATCTCCTGTTGTTTTAATTCATCGGTTATGATCCCTTCAACCACAAGAATACTCTCCGGTTCGTCCAGTTCTATTTCAATTGGCTCTACACAACTTGCTACCGATAAAAGAACGGCTAGAGCTAGAACGAATGAATATGATATGTATAAAGATTTCTTCAAGAAATTTAAAATTTAAAGTTATAAGTGATGGTTGGAATTGGAACTGCAAAGATAGAGCTCTGGTATGCCTGAACGCTGCCATCTTCGGTCACAAAAAATACCGAATATGGATTATTCCTTCCAAGAACATTATAAATTGAAATATTCCAGAAACTATGGGCCAGCTTTTCGATCTTATGATTTCCTTCAATGTTCAAACTCAAATCCAGCCTGTAATAATCAGGAATTCTATATTGATTTCTTTCACTGTAAACCACAAATTCTGAATCATTATAGTCATACTTACCAATAGGCACAGTCACAGGTCTCCCCGTTTGATAGATTAGATTTGAAGATATGCTGAAGCGCTTGGTGAATTTATAATTAAGCACCGCACTAAAATCATGGGGCTTGTCAAAATTAGAAGGAAAATATTCACCATTATTTATCACCTCGGATTCAAAAGGACTGTCCAACTTTATCAAGGACCTGGAATAGGTATAACCTAACCAACCATTAAGATCGCCCAGGTTCTTTCTTAGAAGAACTTCAATCCCATAAGACTGACCTTCCCCATCAAGGATCTCGGTTTCTATATTCTCATTCAGAAATAGTGTCGCCCCGGTCTTAAAATCAATAATACCTTCAGTTTGCTTGAAATAACCTTCCAGGCTTAACTCATACATGTTCTCATTGAAGTTCTTAAAAACACCTAATGAATACTGAGTTGCTTTTTGAGGTTCAACATTAAAATCTGAAAGCTTGTAAATATCTGTGGGAGAAACCGTAGTATTATTAGATAGGGTATGAATATACTGGTAGGTTGTACTATACCCACCTTTAATAGACAGATCATCCAGAATTGAATAACGGCCTGTCAACCTGTATTCCAACCCTGAATAAGTCTTCACGACCTCATTATTAGCATAGTTCTCGGTAGAAATAACACTGGCTTCAGTTCTAGGTTGTCCCGGATCATATATGTTTACTTCATCTGGACCAAGAGCATTAAAGACCGAAAATCTCAATCCGCCGTTAATAGTAAAGTCCGGTGAGATTTCGAAATCGTCTGAAATAAAAATTGCCGACTCCAATCCTTTTTCTTTGGCCAGTTCCCTACTTTCTATAAGAGAGTCATCACCAAGGGGATCGATAATACCAGGAATCAAGGAATAGAATTTTGAAGAGATCCCATAATTAAGGGTATGATCTGAAGAAATTCTATGATCTAAAATTGCCTGCAGTTGAAAATCATTAATGCTGAAACCTGATTTAAAATTGTTATTGAAATCACTATCATAATCGATATTGAACTCATAATTACTATTTGAAAGTATCAGGGAACCAGTTAGATCGCGATTGAACTCTTTTTCATAAGAAACAGAGAACATACGGTTCTTATAGGCAAAAAGGGAATCTGAAGTTATACTGAATCTATCACTACTTAAGTATGCCGTAAAATTAAGTTCATTTTTGGCATCGATCTGGTGATTATATTTCGCAATAACATCATAAAATGAAGCTTCACTGTTTTTAAGAGACTCTTCATCAAGACTGTTCAATATCCAGTCTGAATAAGTTGCCCTGGCACCAAGAACCAACGAGGACTTTTCTTTAACAACAGGAACTTCCAGGCTTAGATTTCCGGTAACGGGCCCAATTGATCCTTCTCCTGAAAACTCTCGTGAGTTTCCGTTCTTCGTTTTAATATCGATCACTGAGGATAGCCGCCCACCGTATTTGGCAGGGATAGTACCTTTATAGATATCAACCACTCCAGTGGTAAAAGGATTCAAGGCTGAAAATATTCCAAAGAAATGATTTGGATTATAAATTACCGCATCGTCTAACAGAATAAGATTTTGATCTGCTCTACCTCCTCTAACGTTGTATCCTGAAGACCCCTCACCTGCCTTGGAAATACCAGGTAAAGTGGCAGCAACTTTAAGAAGGTCTCTTTCTCCAAGAACCAGCGGAATCGTTTTGATCTCCTGGGCTTTAATTTGAGATACTCCTGCGAAAGCCTGTCTGACGTTCTTATCAGATTCAGATTCAATTACCACCTCGTTCAACATCTCGAGATTCTGGCCCAGATTAAAATTCAATTCCCCGTTATTGTAGATGATCACCCTTTTCGTAACACTGGTATTCCCCATAGAACGGGTTGTAAGCATATGAATTCCCTGGGGGAGCTCAAGAGAATAGTATCCATCGATATCTGAAACGGTACCGGTTTGCCCATCCCCTAAAATAATGGCCACATTAGATAAAGGAGCATTGGTTTCCTTTTCGGTGATCCTTCCTTTTATAACAAACTTTCTTTTACTTAAGGTCCCTGTTTCCCTACCAATCTTAACGGTTTCAATTTTCTCATTGGTAGATTCATAGAATATTGGAGCTTTTTCCTCTGTCTCGTCCTGCTCGAGTGCGATCTCATTTGGCAAAGATTTATTTTCAAAGAAGCCGTTAGAAAAATCATTATAAATGATGCTATTTTCAGTGATGATCACTTTTTCATCCAGCAAAAAGTAATTTAAAACGGTTTCATCTAAAACTGCATTAAGAATAGTTTCTATTTTGGCATTTTCGAAATTGCCGCTAAGTCTTTTTTCCGGAATCCAATCTTTAATGAAATAAAACCTGTAATTAGTGTTACTTTCAATTATTTCGAATACTTCCTCGATGGTCTTATCCTGAACATCGATCGTAACCTTATCATCATTTTGTGAGAATACTAAAGTATGCAGACTGAGAAAAAGTAGCAGTAAAAATCTCTTCATATTAATAGCTGGAATCAGAACAATCAATCTTATTTAATAATCTGCCAAGGCCTATCATATAAAGATCTGTGGAATTTTGTCTTGTATTTTTGTTAGTACTGGAATATTGCTTTATCTCTGTAGAACAGGATGGGAATTTTGAATTAAGCACAGAGGATTTTGGTTCAAAAAAACCTGTTCCCGGCTTATAAAAAATATACTCATCTTCCTGTTTTTCAAATTCATAATAGAGAATTTTCATATCCCTTTTTTCCGCTGGCTTTAAGCTCCTTTTTTTATATATTTTCAGGTTATCTATATCAAGAATTACTTCATAAAACCCAGAATTAAAACCAGCATTTGTAAATTCCAGCTTTCCGAAAGTATGCTCCTGTATCTTAAAACTTTTCACTTTCTCCTTGATCAATTCCATCATCCTGGTTCCGGAATTATCTTCAAGTTTTATAAATAACAGGTCACGAAAAATATCATATTTAAGCTGTACATCATAATATGTTTGCCCATCATAATTTAAAGTTCCATCAAGAAAATCCCGATCCTTAAAAAATTGGTGTTTATCATTAATGGTCCTGTATTTCTCGATTAGTTCAACACCATTAATTAAAGGCAGGTTTTGATATCCAATAACAGAATCATGTAAATTGTAAAGATTCTTTTTCGTTTCGGCTTGCTGAGAATATACCGTATAAAACTGAAAAAACAGAAAACTGAATAAAATGGGGGCTATTTTCATAAAATAAAGCCTTCCAGGATTTTGAAAGGACGCTAAACTTATAAAAATATTAATACATATAAAAATTATAAAATTTTATCTTCGAACTTGATAAAATTATCCTTTAAAATTATTGAAAATGGAATATAAGGCATCAGAAAATAGATATGACAAAATGCAGTATAGACGATGTGGTAAAAGCGGAATTAAGCTACCACTTCTCTCTCTCGGTCTTTGGCACAATTTCGGGGATAATGATGACTTTGAAAATGCCAGGAATATTTTAAGAACTGCCTTTGATAATGGTATCACTCATTTCGACCTGGCAAATAACTATGGACCTCCTTATGGTACAGCTGAAAAGAATTTTGGAAAGATCTTCCAGCAAGATTTTAAAAAGTATAGAGATGAGCTAATCATTTCTACCAAAGCGGGCTGGGATATGTGGCCTGGTCCTTATGGCAATTTTGGATCTAGAAAATATCTTATAGCCAGCCTTGATCAGTCTTTACAAAGAATGGGGATGGATTATGTAGACATTTTCTATCACCATAGACCAGATCCTGACACTCCTTTGGAAGAAACCATGGGAGCTCTGGATCAAATTGTTAGACAAGGAAAGGCCTTATATGTGGGGGTTTCACAATATAATGCCGAAGACACGGCTAAGGCTGCTAAAATATTGAAAGAGCTGGGTACCCCGTTCCTGATCCATCAGCCAAGATATAATATGATGGATCGCTGGGTTGAAGATGGATTGCTGGATACGCTAGAATCAGTCGGTTTAGGAAGTATTGTATTCTCTCCGCTGGAACAGGGAATTCTTACTTCTAAATATCTTCACGGGATTCCGGAAGGTTCCAGAGCCGCTACCGAAGGAAGTTACCTGGATAAATCCCAGATCACAGATGACCTGGTAGAAAAGATCCAGAAACTAAATGAAATTGCAGATTCCAGAGGTCAAAGCCTTGCTCAAATGGCTGTTGCCTGGTTGCTTAAAGATCACAGGGTCACTTCGGTCCTGGTTGGAGTAAGTAAAGTTTCACAGCTGCAAGACAATATCGAGGCCATCAAGAATATTGAATTCAGCAAAGAAGAAATAGAAAAAATAGATAGCATTTTAGGTTATTAAAATAGTTGTTGAGTATGATGAATAAGAAGATGAAGGCTCTAACATTTTCTAATTTTGGAGGACCTGAAGTAATGGAATATATTGAGGTTGAAAGACCCGTTCCTTCGAAAAATGAAGTTCTTATAGAAACCAAAGCTATCGGACTCAATTATGCAGATATATACCGAAGAAAAGGAAATTATCATCTAAAGGGAAAACCGCCTTACATTCCGGGATATGAAGCCGCCGGAGTTATCGTGGAGTCAAAATCTGAAAGATTTAAGGTTGGACAAAGGATCGCATTTGCTGATGTTCCCTTTGCTAATGCCGAATACATTGTGGTGCCAGAAGAGCATGTAGTCCCTCTTAGAGACTCTATAAGTTTTGAAACTGCAGCATCTATAATGTTGCAGGGACTCACGGCACATTACCTGGCAAATGATTCTTATGCGATTTCTGCAGATGAATGTGTTTTGGTTCATGCAGCCTCGGGCGGGGTTGGACAAATTCTTTCCCAGATCATTAATTTTAAAGGAGGCCATGTAATTGGTCTAACCAGAAATGAGGATAAATTAAATACCATATTAAATTCTGGAGCAGAGTATGCGCTCATTCTTGATGAAACTTGGAAGAATAGGGTCTTTGAGATCGCAGGGCCACAGGGAGTGGATGTTGTATATGATAGTGTTGGAATTACCCTGATGGATAGTTTTGATGTCACGAGAGAAACAGGGACGGTTGTTTTTTATGGTATGAGTGGCGGTGACCCCAAAAAGGTAGATCCAAGAATGCTAATGGATAGCAGTAAAACACTAACAGGCGGAGACTTGTGGGGTTATTTAAAATCTTCAGAAGAAAGAATAAAAAGATCAAATATCCTTTTTGATATGATCGAACAGGGAAATTTAAAAATCAAGGATCCAGTAAAATTCAAGCTATCTGAAGGCAGAAAAGCTCATGAATATCTGGAAACAGGTCAAAGTTCCAGTAAAGTTCTCCTAATCCCATGATTCTAAAAATTAGAGCTGCCTGAAGTTTATTCGATATAAATTTCAAGCAGTTCTGCATTTTCTGCTTTTATTTTTAGTTCACTTGTTGCAGCTGGTATTAACAGGCTTTGTCCTTTCTCTATCTTTTCAGAATTATCCCCAATACTTATTAGGGCAGTGCCTTCTACACACATATAAACAACGAAAGAGTCCAGGGAAGAATAATCCTTGACAATCTCGCCTTTTACGTGTAGAAAATTGGTGGTAAAATATTCACAGGATGCGATCTCTGAAGACCTGTTAACCTCCTTTTCATAATTTAACTGGTAATCATCCCTTTTTCTGAAATCTATTGCATCCAGTGCCAAAGCAGTATGTAATTCCCTGTGCTGCCCTTCAGAATCTACCCGACCCCAGTCGTATATCCTGTATGTGATATCTGAGGTTTGCTGAATTTCAGCTAAAAGGACTCCTCCTCCTATCGCATGGACTTTCCCGGTATTTATAAAAAATGAATCTCCTTTTTTAACTTCCTCAAAATTCAGTACCTCTGTAATCTTTTCCTTTTCCAGGTAATCCAGATATTCTCTCTTATCCAGATCTTTCTTGAAACCAATATTCAGTTTTGAGCCTTCATCGGCTTGCATAACATACCACATTTCGGTTTTACCAAAGGAATTATGCCTTTGCCTGGCTAATTCGTCATTAGGATGCAGCTGCACGGAAAGATCTGTTTTTGCGTCTATAAACTTTATAAGCAAAGGGAATTCATTCCCGAATTTAGAATATATCTTATCTCCTACCAGCTCACCCTTATACCTGGAAATAAGCTCGGTTAGTTTCATTCCCTTTTCCGGTCCTTTTTCAACAATGGAAATATTCCCCTCAACGCCCGAGATCTCCCAGCTCTCACCAACGCTTTCGCGTATGGTATGTTTGTTAAGTATAGTTTTTAGCTTACTTCCACCCCATATCTTATCCTGAAGAATCGGCACAAACCTGATTGGGTAATTGATCATGTTGCTAATTATTTTTTATTTAAGGCTTCTTTACTAAATATAAGTCCCTGTATAATCTTTTTTTATGGGTGTTTCCCACCGGATTCATATCTATTTCGTCTATTTTTTCAATCTTATAATCCGGGAATGTTTCAAGCATGGAATCATAATTTGTTGGAGTATTCAATAACAGGAATTCCTTTTCAGAAGGCTTTTCATAGGTTTCACCATTCCAGAGGACTTTAATAGGGCTACCATATTCCCAGATGATCTCTGGAGTAAAGTCTTTAAATTCATAAACAGGAATCGGGTTATGCTCCCTGTAAGCGTCCACGGTCTGAATACTTTTATATTCCGGATTTACCTCTATCTTTTTTGCTATGGGCAGGCCAAAGAAGATGATGCTAATAATGAACCAAACCGATAAATAAAAGACTGGTTTTATCTTATTTTTTTTCAGATAATAAAGCATCAATGCCCCTATTCCGAAAAGACAAATAGACGTCATTAGGAACCATGGCCAGATAGTGGAAAACAGATCTTTCAGATAAATAACACCTGCAATTGGAAATAGCAGTCCGATAAAAGCGATCAAGCCAAAATTGAAATAAACCACCCATTTCTCCTTTTTTGGTAGCATATCAAATCTCCTGAAAAGGTATTCTATATAAAAGGCGGTGTTTAGAGCTAAGGGAATTAGCACCGGTAAAAGATATCTCGATTTTTTCTCAGGGATAATAGACAATAAGACCACCGATCCCAGGGTCCACCAAAGGGTGAATTTATAACCCGGCTTATCAAAAACCCGGTTCTTCAAATACGGATATAACAGTCCCACAAATGCAGGAATGGTCCACATCCCGCTCTGTATCACAAAACTCCAGTAGTAGTAGAACGGTCTAACATTATAATCTAACCAGCGACCGGTTTCCTTATCTGTGATCTTGGCCACGGCCTGAGTATCAAAATAATAAACATACAGGCTCCACGACGCCGAAACGATGGTTGCCATCAACAACATTAATACCACCGGGAGCCAGTTCTTTCTAAAGTTCCTGTATCTATAAACAACTCCAAAGGCAATTAAAAATGGTAATAGTAAGGCATACATAGAAACTGGTCCCTTACTTAAAAAAGAGCAACCGATCAGAATTCCAGAAATAATGGCATTGCTGTATTTTGAGCTGTCTTCGGTGAAGAGTTTATAGATACCATAAATGGCCATGATCATCCAGGAATGGGTATGTATATCCCACTGCCCGTCTCTTCCGGAATATAGTATATAGAAAGAGGTAGCTGCGATTAATCCTGAAATGAAGGCATACTTTCTATTTAAAGTAAACTTCAATCCAAGCTTATATATAAAAACAACGGTGAGGGTCCCCATGATCGCCGCAGGTAATCTCAAAGCGAACAGACTTTTCATCCCAAAAAGGAACATCGATATGGCCGTCATCCAGGTTGGTAGTGGTGGCTTTTCATACCTGGGTTCATTGTTAAGCGTGGTAAATATCCAGTGATCAAGATTGATCATTTCCCTGGCTGTGGTGAAATTTCGCGCCTCCATGATATTTACAAAAATCGCGTCGAGGTTCACGAAAAAGATCGACAAACAAACCAGAACCAATAAAAGAAGGTAATTATCCTTTAACTTCATTCTTTTGAATATAAATATTTCGAATATACATAATCAAACCAAAACCATGACCAGCAAGAAGCACCGGATCTTCTCTGATTATGGCATAAACTATAATTAGCCCTGACCCTAAAAGGCTTAACAACCAGAATCCGAGTGGTAATGAAGAAATCTTTTTCCTTTCAGAGTAGACCCATTGATAGATAAACCTTAAAGTAAAAACCAAATGACCTACCGAGCCAAGAACAATTAGCCAGAATGGAATCGCGTCATTTCTAAACAATTTAGCCGCGTCATATTCATTGTTATTGAAACCATAGATCACAATAAGCAGTGGAAATATCCATAAGAAAATCCTGAATAACTCAGGGATCTTTAACCATTGACCTTGTAATTGAAGGTTCCTTATGTAGATAAAATAAGTTAACGTCTGCCCCATCATGATGGCAAAGTCGTTTCTTAAATAACCATAGACAAAAAGTAAAAAAGATGCCAGTAGGCTAAGGTGCCAGAAAATAATAGGCGTGATGATCCTTTTATTTTTTTCTGAAAGAAACCATTGCAGGATCATCCTGCCCGAAAATAATAACTGCGCAATAAAACCAAGAGCGTAAATTAACCAGCTATTCATTGATCCCGGCGGTTTTATTATTAATCGAATATTGCTTTAGACTTCCTGATTTACGAAAAGATATGGCAAATCTTATGCGTCTATAGAAATTTAGAAAACTAGGCATATTAAAGGATCTGGGAATTTGCGGCTAAATTAAGATTATTTCGTGAACCTCATATAAAGTACTTTACCGATTAATTAATGCGTTTCAAAGATTTTCAGCCCTCCAGGCCGTTCTGAGTAATTTTAACTTATATATTTGAATCGCCAAATCTACATAAACATCCTGCTTGGCTAACTGTAAAACAATTAGTTATGCTAAAACAACCAGGATCTATCCTCAATATTGAGGAAGAATACAAACAGATAGAATCTGTTAAGGAATGGATTCAAGAGATTCATGAATCTGGAACATTCTTTAACCTTTCACTCAAAACGCTGGAATTAATTCGCCGTTTCAATAACCTATATGAAGAGGTTATTGAGAATAGCGATCCCAATCCCAGTAGCGTAAATCAATTAATTATTACTTCGAAGGGACTGGAATCAGAATTAGTTCAGGTAAATTAAAAAAAAAATAAAAAACACTATTTACTGATAATCAAAAACTTCCTTCGGGAAGTTTTTCTTTTTTTAAAATTGATTGAATTTTTAGATAAAAAAACATTGTATAATTTATAAAGTGGCTTATATTTGCAACCGCAAAAAGGTGGCATAGCTCAGCTGGATAGAGCACCTGCCTTCTAAGCAGGCGGTCCCAGGTTCGAATCCTGGTGCCATCACGAAAAGCCACGTTCTAAACGTGGCTTTTTTGTTTTTAATACTTTCCCTTCTTCCCTATTAATTTCAATAAAGAAAAGAGTTAATTCAATAGCATCCCTACCCTAGATTAGATCAGGGAAAAAATATTCTAGTATGTTTTAATTATTTGGGCTTGAGATCTAACCTATATCAGGATCTTCTGGAGACGTTATAATTAATGTAGTTCTTTTTCATCCACAGGTAAGCGAAACAATCCATCAAAGGTTTGATCAATCTGTTTCTTAGGCCAAATTTGGGAGTCCCAGCCATCCTGGGGAAATGTTTAATCGGCACTTGTTTTATTCTACCGCCCTGTAAAAGGATCATCGCAGGTAGAAACCTGTGCAGACCACGAAACATTGGGATACGTTTCGCATAATCTGTTCTAATAATCTTTAATGGGCAACCGGTATCGTCCATCCCATCATGGGTAAACCAGTTTCTCACGGTATTTGCCACTAATGAGGAGAGGTTCTTTATTCCTGAATCTTTACGTTCATGGCGGAATCCATTAACCAGGTCATAATTATCAATCTCATTCATTAAAAGGTCGAAATCGAATGGATCTGTTTGCAGGTCTGAATCTATATATCCGGTAAGATTTGTAGTAGAATAATCGAATCCGGCTTTGATTGCAGCACTAAGACCACAATTCTTTTCAAAACTGATGTAGTTAAATTCAGGATTACGATCACATATTTCAACCATCAGCTTTTCAGAATTGTCCTTTGAACCATCATTTACCAGTAAGATCTGGCAATCGAAATTAGTTTTAAGGGCATATTCCTTCAACTTTTCCTCAACACGTAAAAGATTTTCCTCCTCATTATAAACAGGAACTATGATGGTGAGACTGTAATCCATTCTAAGATTTTAAAATTTGCGCAAAAATAGAGGTAATAATACTAAATGACAATCTTTTAAAATGATTAAAGGCTTGAGGTCTATATTCCAGGAAAAAGTAAAAACATCTCAAGTCATAACACATTACATATATCAGCTGCAATCTTTGACAATTTAAATATGATCAAAAACTATGTTTTCTGCAGGCTATTGATTTATTTTGCCTGTTTTTAGATCCCAAAATTGTAATTGTATGAATGTTTTAGTAACCGGTGCCGCTGGCTTTATTGGATCTCATTTTGCTGAAAAGTTAGCATCTCAGGGTCATAGGGTTATTGGAATAGATAATTTTTCAAATTATTACAGCAGGGAACTAAAAGAGAAAAATGCCCGTGATCTTGAGTCTAAAGGCATAGAGCTTATTAAGTTCGACCTTTGCGATGATGGTTTAAGCGATATAATCCAGGATGAGATCCATTACATATTTCACTTTGCCGGGCAGCCGGGCATTTCGGTAAAATCAACTTTTGAATCTTATTTTCAGAATAATTTTATCGCCACTAACAAGCTTCTAAATTTTGCTTTAGAACAAAAGGAGTTGAAGTTATTCGTAAATCTTAGTACTTCATCGGTTTATGGCAAATACGCCACCCTGGCTGAAGATGAAGAAACCAAACCAGTTTCAGATTATGGCGTGACCAAATTAGCCGCAGAACAACTAGTACTTTCCAAATCCCGTTCAAACCTTCTAAAAGCATGCTCTTTAAGGTTGTTTTCGGTTTACGGACCAAGAGAAAGGCCAGATAAATTATTTACCAAGCTTATTGATTGCGCGATTAATGATAAAAAGTTTCCACTTTTTGAAGGCAGCACCTCACATATAAGAAGTTTCACTTTTGTTGGAGATATTGTCGAAGGTATTTTAAGTGTTATAGGAAAAGAAGACATTTGCGATGGCCAGATCTTCAATATAGGTTCAGAAAATGAACATACCACCCAGGAGGGAATTGATAATATTGAAAAGATCACCGGCAAAAAGATCGAATTCGAACATCTACCCAAGCGTCCAGGAGACCAGCTGCGAACCAGTGCCAATATACACAAGGCAAGAAAGCTTTTAGGTTACGAACCTAAAACCACGTTCTATGAAGGTTTGGAGAAACAGACAGCCTGGTTTAAAGAAGATTAAAACCAAATTTACCGGTCTATAATAGGTATGAGCTTGTAATTGATTAGATGTTCACAGATTGTTAAAGCAGTTTTAAAATCCTTGATATTTTCTTCAACTAACATATTGAAAGGATTCTTTATTAAAGTAGTTTATCAGATTCATAGATTGAGTAAATAAAAAATTCAAATTTATATTTCATTATATCAATCTCAGGGAAACGATGGTTTTTTCGTAGTGAAAGAAGTTTAATTCCTCATTTATGAAAATCATTTTATAGAAGACAGCTGAACAAGCTGTCTTTTTTATTAATTTTAATTGACCTTCTTACAGGATTTTTTCCCAACTGGTTTTATTTGCCGTTTCATCACCCCATTCTTTATTACTGTATGAGATATGGATGTTATAAGTATCATAAACCTTATTCTAATCGCCGGGGTGATTCAGGGCTTCGTGTTCAATATTTACACGATTCATATTACACGTAAAAAACCTGGCTGGGCAGTAGTTTTTCTGAATTTTACCGTACTGGTACTTTCCCTTAACAATCTACAGGCCTGGTTGATCGAAATTGGATTCTCTTCGAATAACTTCTATTTCGAGCATTTATTGGTTCCATGGTATTTGTTCATTCTCCCAACCTTCCATGCATTCCTTATCTACTACTTAAGAATTAGGGATCGCGTAAAAAGCTTTATGCGGTTGGCGATCTATATCTTCATCGCTGAGATCCTTATAAGATCTTTCTGTATAGCTTATGTTTACTTCTGGAGTCCAGACCAGAATATCAACCTGATCGCGAATTATACCATATTCGAAGAGATCTTCAACGCACTGTTCAGCCTTTTCATTTTCTTTAAATGTGTACAGATCGTTTTTAAAGGCCAGGAACACTACTCATACATACTGAAATTCGATGATATTTCCTGGCTGCGGATCTTCCTAAGGCTGGGTGGATTTGTATTATTACTCTGGATCATCGCTATCATAGGTTATAATATTACCGGAAAGCAGATACTCAATTATCCGCTTAGACTGGGAACTTCCATACTTATTTACTGGATAGGTTACCAGGGTTTCTACCGATATCACAAGGTCAAAGACCGAATCTCCATACGAAGGTCTCTCGAGGAAAATTCAGCTTTAAAATTAAATGAAGAAAAAAGCAGGGCTTCAGAAGTGATATCAAATGAAGTGAATTCTAAAATGAAAGAAGAATTTATGAAAATTGACAAATATCTAATCGACAATCAAAGCTATCTGGATCCTGCGCTAAGCCTGGAAAGATTAGCAGAAGAAATGGATTTGAGTTCGGGTTATCTTTCCAGGATTATAAACTCCTTTAGTGGTCATGGTTTTCCAGATTATATTAATTCTCTTAGAATTGAACAGGCCAAAAAACTTTTGAGGGATGACGATTTTTGCATGTATACCGTTGTTTCAATAGGTTTGGAATGTGGGTTTAATTCCAGGTCCACCTTTTATTCAGCATTTAAAAAATTCACCTACACAACTCCTACTGATTACAGGGAATCTACCTGTTAGTAATTTTCACTAAATTAGGTAGTACAACCGGCCAAAATGGATCTTACCTCGATCTTAAATTACATTTTAATTATAGCTGCCTTGCAGGGCATTGCTTTTAATATCTTCACTATCCATATTTCCCGGAGAAAAGTGACTACCGCCGTCATTTACCTGAACCTTACCGTGCTGGCTCTATCTCTTAATATTTTACAAGCCTGGTTCTTTAGCGATCATCAACCCGATAATTTCATCCTCAGGAATATCCTTTTTTCATGGGATTTACTCATTTTACCATTTTTTCACGCCTTTCTTGTCTACTACCTCAGAATTGAAGCCAGCATCAGGATCTACGTAAGGTTAAGCCTTTTTATTTTCCTTTTCCTCCTGGCCTCAAGAATGATAACTATTGCAATATCTAAACAGTTCTGGCCTGGAAATGCTAATGAAATGCTCCTTCAATACACAAACCTGGAGGAGATCTTTATCGCTGGTTTTAGTTTGTTCATCTTTATTAAGTGTTACCAGCTCTTATTTACAAAACAACATTCTTATACCTATATCCAGAAATTCGATGATATAAGCTGGTTGAGGAGAATGTGGAAAGTAGGTATATGTATGTTCCTTCTCTGGATCATTGCCATTAGTCTATTCAATCTCACAGGAAATGTCACCGGTTATCAGGTTCTCAGGCTCGGCCTTTCCGGCGTTATCTATTGGATTGGTTACCAGGGCTTCTTCAGGTATCATAAGGCTAATGACCGTATCTCAATTAGAAAGTCTATTTCTGCGAATAAAGCCATCCAAATTGAAAAAAGCAGATCTATAACAGACACTGAATCTAAAAATGAACTTTCTCTAAAACACCAGGCAGATTTTGAAAAGATAGATCGATATTTAATCGAAAAACAACGTTTCCTGGATCCCAACCTGGGCCTTGAAGATCTCGCTGAAGAAATGGAAATGAGTAGCACTCACCTATCCAAGATCATTAATAATCAAAGCGAATATAATTTTTCAGATTATATCAATTCCCTCAGGATCGAACAGGCTAAAAAATTGCTTAAGGATAAGGAATTCTGCAAGTATACAATCGTCGCCATAGGTCTCGAGTGTGGATTCAATTCCCGTTCTACATTTTACTCTGCTTTCAAAAAATTCACTTCCCAGACCCCTTCAAAATACAGGGACGTCTGTTAGTGTCCGGATTTTTTTCTGGACGTCCAGAATCTTACAAATCCCCAAAAATCGGGATATGATCCTGTGCATCTCATTATAAATTTGGGTTATTAATCGATGTGAGATGTCCTCCCCACCTTCATCATAAATAGGGAAATCATGTTACTAATTATTATTATGATCTTAATCGATCGATTCAAACACAGGTTACCAATCCTTGATAATCTTGATCTCGAGAAATACAAGGCTTTTTTTCGGATTGTTCCGGTAGTAATAATTAGCCTATTGCTTACTTCAGGTGTTAAGGGACAGGCAAGCCAGTTGCAATTCAACATTTTAAAGAATGATAAAAGTATTGGCACCCTTAAGATAGAGAAGGTGCAAACCGAGCCATACACAGATTACCAGTTATCCTCTTCTGTTGAAACCTCGTTCATTAAGAAATTCCGCGTAAAAGCTTCTGAAAAATCCCGGTATAAAGACGAACAACTCGTGTACTCATCTGTGAATAGAAGTATTAATAATAAGTCTAATCATCCCAAGGAACTAGTTTATGAAAAGAACCAATACTTTATTGAAGATGCAGATGGAAGACGGGTTTATGATCATCCTGAAATAAATACCAATCTTGTCATACTCTACTTCAAGGAACCTCTCAATTTAAGCTCGGTTTATTGCGATAATCAACAAAGCATGGTCCAGGTTAAGAATCTTGGAGAGAACCGTTATAGAATCGACTTTCCAGATGGCAATGCCAATGTTTTTTACTACGAGCAGGGTGAGTGTGTACAGGTTGATGTTTTCAACAAACTTTTTAAAGTGAAATTATTAAGACAATAGGTCATGGAAACTGTAGATATCATATTGTTAAGTTACGGCGGGTATTTTGGCCTATCCTATTTAAGCTATCAACTTAAAGTTGTAAAGATAGGCGATGCGATAATCCGCGACCTGGGTTTTAAGATCATAAACCTTCGTCATCTCTTAGGTATCGTATTATTTAGCCTTCCGGTTATTCTTTATTTCGATAAGGTAGCCTTCCTACTCAAGGAAAATCCTTTTCAGCAATCATGGAGCATGCTAGGGATCCTTGCTTTGGCAATTATAGCAATTAAGATCTCTACTGCTGAAGCAAGAAGAAAAAAATTAGGATTTAGAGATCCTAAGTTTTCAATAAATAAAGGTTTGATCTACATCGTAATAAGACTGATCTTTCTTTTTTGCTATGAACTTTTCTTTAGAGGTGTCTTATTCATTTTTTGTCTTGAATTGATTGGGTTGATCCCATCAATTTTGATAAATATTTTCCTCTACGCCCTTATCCATATTACCGACTCAAAAAAGGAGATCGTTGGTAGTATTCCATTCGGGATCCTGTTGTGCTTTTTCACTTATTACACCGGCAGTATTTGGCCAGCGTTTTTAATTCATGCGGCTCTTTCGCTTGGGTTTGAAACCATCCTTATCAATCGAAGTCTAACCAAAATTCAGAAATCATGAAAATCTTTCTCACAGGAGCTACTGGCTTCATCGGCTCAAAACTAGCGCTGTACCTGGCTGCTAAAAATCATCAAATAAATGCCCTGGTTAGGGATTTACAATCAAAGAACCTTCCCATTCATGAAAACATCATTTCTTTTAAAGGAGATATAGGTGATCCCGATAGTATCAAAAAAGCTATAGAGGGCTGTGAATATGTGATTCACATGGCTGCCTTTACCGATATCAGATATCGCCATATAGACCGCTTTTACCAGGTCAATGTACAGGGAACCTCGAATGTTCTTTCTGCGGCTATGGAAGCCCAGGTAAAGAAGTTCATTTTTACCAGTAGCATTTCGGTATTCGGAGATGCGCTCTCCGGAGTTCCAATAACTGAAAAACAACCGCGTATGAATGCCTACCATAACGACTATGAACTTACCAAGGTTATGGCTGAAGAACTGGTGAAGGAATATTGCAAAAAGGGTCTGAATTGTACTATTCTAAATGTTGGTAGAGTTTATGGTCCGGGATTCTCAACTTATTCCAATGGGATCAACAAACTTTTCGAGATCATTGAAAAATATAAATGTATGATCTCTCCAGATAAACTAAACACTAAAGCAAGCTATGTATATATAGATGATGTCATAGCCGCACATGAACTTGGACTGAAATTCGAGGACAGTGGTGAGAAGTTCATCATTGGAGGTGAAAATGCCAGTTACGAAAGACTATTCCACCTCATCTTCAAAATATCGGGAACAGAAAAGAAGGTCTTTAAAATAGATTACGAATTCCTGAAAATATTAGGTAAAATACATTCATTCTTTAGCAGATCTGGAGATTACCAAAGCAGTTTGTCCCCAGAGATCCTGGATTTCCTTTTTACTGAAAGAGCAGCTTCTTCACAAAAGGCCCAGAAGATTTTAGGATATAGATATACTGGCCTGGAAGAAGGTCTTCAAAAAACCTCTGAATTCATCAAAAACATACGTCATGAAACCACTTTATTACACATTGATAACAGGAGCTAGCCAGGGTTTTGGAAAGGCCCTGGCCATAGACTGTGCGAAAAGAAATATGAACCTATTTCTTATAGATCTTACCGGAACGGGTTTAAAGGACCTGGCTGTATTCCTTGAAGAAAGTTTCAAAATTAAAGTTCATTTTTTTCATATGGATCTAAGCTCAAAAGCATATTGCGAGAAGTTATTAGAATTTGTTCATCACCAAAAAATAGAATTTAAATTTCTCATCAATAATGCAGGGGTATTGAGCACCGGATTTTTTAATGAGGTAGATATCAATTATTACTTAAAGCAAATAGAAGTTAATATTTCGGCTCCAACACGGCTTATTAAATTATTTTATGATCAGTTGAAGCGTAATTCACCTTCAGGGATACTTAATGTTAGTAGCCTGGCCAGTTACTTCTGCCTACCTACGAAACAGGTTTATGGTGCTACCAAGGCTTACCTTTCGTCTTTATCCAGGAGTCTAAATCTCGAATTCAAAGAAGATCAGATTTGGGTCTCGATAGTATGCCCGGGTGGGATGAATACCAATCCGAAGATGTGTTATAAAAATCGCAATATGGGGTGGTTTGCCAAACTATCGGTCATGGACCCGGAGGAGGTAGCTAAGATCACCATGGATGCTTTCCTGAACAAAAAAGAAGTGATCATCCCGGGGACCATTAATAAATTCTATTTAACTTTAGCTAAGCTTATCCCGCAATCTATTAGCGAGCGTATCACTACCATACAGATGAACCGCTTCAGGGCAGCCGATCTTAGCATTGGATAATATCATTTTGAAATATGCATAGTTTGAAAAGATTAATTCCCGTTCTAATGATCGTATTCGCCTTCCAGGTACGGGCACAATCATTCTTTGATATCGCTAACCTGGGTTACGAGAATATTGCTTATGCTCCCAAGAACTCGGAAAATTTTGGAGTTAACCGGTATTCAGCAAAATTAAACCTTGGTTTAGAGTTGAAGAACGAGGATTACCTGCTTGCATTCTATTCAGGAGAAATCTTTAAATTTCAGGATATTAGTATAGCTGGTAAAGACTTAGACCTTTACGCAAATTTTATTGGAGCCGGTTATCTTCATTTCTGGAATGATAAAAAATGGAACCTGTTGACTCAGGTTCGATTTAAATTCAATTCAGATGAATTCAATCCACGCCTCAAATATGCCCAAACTGGAGGCTGGTTTCTGTTTACTAATAAAAGAAGTGAAAAACTGAACTTTTTCGCCGGTATGTATTTCAACCAGGAAGTTGAAAAAACTCTGATATTTCCCATAGGTGGACTATACTGGATACCCAATAACAAATGGAATCTTTATGTCCTCATTCCGTCAAATATCAGATTTGAATATATCCTGAAAAAAGACAGTTGGTACACCGGAATCGAAAGCGACTGGACCTTGAATTCGTACCGAGTTCATAAGAATCCCTCGATTTACTATTTCCGAAAAGAAACACTTAATACCTCTGTTTTTATCGAAAAACAATTTTCTAAAAGCATAGTAGTTTTCGGAAAACTGGGTAACTACCAGCTGAATGATTTTGAAGCTTATGATCTTCAGAATAATCTGATCCCGAATTCCAGCCTCGATTCAAACCTTATAGATAACCTTAGCTTACAGGTTGGCATGGCATTTCGTCTTCGGGATTAGGGATTCAGTTAGAACTTCTGTTTTAAAGCTATTTGTTAACGATCCCAATCACTTCACCATTGCTGCAGTTTATACGCAATAATTCTTTACTGCTTAAACCATACAAACCGGAGGGAACCCTGTAATCTCCTTTACCATCATGGGCCACGACCATGATGATCTCAACCCCGCTTCGGGGATCTACCAACGGACTTTTACACGAGGTGTCATCAAAGCTTACACCGGATTTTGGTTCAAAAGCTACAGGAGTGTCTGTGGCTGGTCTTACCGATTTTTCATTAAAATTTTGTGTAGTTCCACAACCGAACAAAAAGGCCAGAAATAGCAGGCCAGAAAAAGCTCTTTTCATCTGATTTCAGAAATTAAATTATCATTGAAATTAAGCAAAATTTCAATTCAAATTACTGATAATCAGATCTCTGAGAAATTATTTTACAAATTCAAGACATACTGGTGTTTTAACCTGGAATACAGGTTCCTGGGGCTTTAACTTGCCAGTATCTTCATTGATCTTGTAGGTAGTGATATTCCCGGTATCCTGGCTGGCGGCATATAGATATTTGCCATATGGTGAAATAGCAAAATTTCTAGGTGTCTTTCCAGCTACGGGAACATAATCTACATGAGTTAATTTTCCTGAATCAGAATTGATCTGAAAGATAGCGATGCTATTATGCCCACGGTTAGATGTATATAAAAATTTACCAGAAGGATGAATATGGATATCGGCAGCAGAATTAGGCTGGATAAAACTATCGGGCAAAGCCGAAATATTCTGAAGATGATCCAGGCTACCGTCACTTTTTACAGCAAAAGCACTCACTGTGCTATTCAATTCATTAACCGAATATAAAAAGCTTCCATTCTTGGCAAAGCTCAAATGCCTTGGACCAGCCCCCTTTTCTAATGTAACTGCGTTCTGTTTATGAGGTTCTAGTTTGCCGGTCATAATATTAAAGCGGTAGACCCATATTTTATCGTTACCAAGATCGGCTATATAAGCATAACGGTTATCCCCGCTTATTTTTACAGAATGTGCATGTGCAGAATCTGAATTTTCCAGTTTTAGCTCCTGACTTTTTTCAAGGCTTCCGTCAGACCCTATCTTGTAGACCATGACTACACCACCCATATAATTGCTTACGAACGCGAATTTACCTGATCTATCCAGAGCTATGTGACAGGGTGCAAAACCGCCAGTACCGAGTTTTCCAATACTTTTTAAAGATCCGTCTTCCTGAATTTCAAAAGAATGCACAACTCCACTATCTCCATCCTGAGGACCTAATTCACTTACGGCATAAACGTATTTACCCATCTTACCAACTTTCACAAAAGATGGATTGATCATTTCGGCCGCGGTACAAACAAAGTTCAGGTTTCCGGTATTAGGGTCCTGATTCAAAAGATAAATTCCTTTGGCTTTTCCATCCACATGCCCTTCTTTCCTGGTATAGGTCCCAACATATATTTTATTGATAGTATCTTTTCGCTGAACCATATCTGCCTGTGCTTTCATAGGAGTAAAACAGAATAAAGATAACAGGGTAAATAGCATCAAATTTTTCATAACTCTAGATTTGTGTTTTATAACCATTTTTTTCTTTTGAAATAATAAAGCATCAATAAGAAAATGATGATCATCACCCCCCAGAGTACAAAGTAGCTATATTTCCATTGCAATTCTGGTATATACTCAAAATTCATCCCGTAGATTCCCGCAATGAAGGTAAGCGGAATAAAAATACTCGCCATGATAGTAAGTACCTTCATCACCTCGTTCATTTTATTACTAATGGTCGTCATATAAAGATCCATAAGACCCCAGATCATTTCTCTATAAATATCTATATGTTCTGAAATCTGAATGATATGGTCATGAAGATCCCTTATATAATTTATGGTACTATCTTCTATGAGACGGGTATCCATCTTTTCTAACCTGCTTACCACTTCTCTTAAAGGAAAAACAGATCTTCTTATTCGTAATATTGTTTGTTTTAGATCCTGGATCTCCTGGGTGACATTATCATTGGGTTTATTAATGAACAAACTTGCTTCCATCTCCTCTATCCGGTCACTTATATCATCTATCACCAGGAAGTAGTTATCTATAATAGAATCTAGCAAAGCGAACATGAGATAATCTGCAGATCTGCCCCGAATCCTTCCTTTACCGGTCTCAAGTCGCTCTCTAACGGGATCGAAAACATCCCCGTCTGATTCCTGAAAGGTCAATAGGTAATTTTTACCAACGATCATGCTAATATGTTCATTCTCGATAGACCCATTTTTGTAGTACAGCATTTTGGCCACGATAAAAAGATAGTCTTCATATTCCTCCACTTTCGGTCTTTGCCCGGTGTTCACTATATCTTCCATCACCAGCGGGTGAAGTTCATAATATTCGCCCAGCTTTTCTATTTCCTTTACATTACTCAGACCATCTATATTGAACCAGGTAATTCTTTCCTCGTCAACGAATTTGAAAGCATCCTCGGTAGAAGTAGAAGTAAATCTTTCATATTGCTGAAGATTATAATCTATTACATCAAGTTTGGTTTCGCCAGAATCCTTGGTTCCCACGTAGGTCATGGTACCCGGGATCTGGTTTACAGTTTTAGTATTCTTGGGACGGCGAAGCAAGGATTTAGGTCTTTTAAGAGCCATATATGAGTATTTAAAAGCAATTTAATCAATAAGGTCAAATTCCAGCACTTGAAATCTTCCAATTATAAAAAGCATTTAACCGAATTAATTTTTGATAAATGTAAGAATAATCCGCTAACACAAGGATTTTAGATCATCTGGAGCTTTTCTTTTTTGAAAAATAAAACTGAATTGAAGTTTAGAAATTGAATAAAATCTACTCTTAATTTTACCTTTGCGGCTATGAAAGAAGCTGTGTTGTTAGATACCCTGAAAGAATATTTTGGTTACGAGAGTTTTAGACCTCTTCAGAAAAAGATCATAGAATCTGTTTTTGACGGAAAGGACAATCTGGTCATTATGCCCACCGGTGGTGGTAAGTCTATTTGCTATCAGTTACCAGGGATTTTGCTTCCAGAGATCACCCTGGTCATTTCTCCGCTTATTGCCTTAATGAAAGACCAGGTGGACGGGTTAAATGCCAATGGGGTTCCCGCGGCTTACTTAAATAGCAGTCAGGATGAAGCAGATAAACAGGCTATTTTTCAAAAGATCGATAATAAGGAGATCAAATTATTATATGTCGCACCTGAAAGCCTTCAGTTCGTAGACAGGTTCCTTACCGATGGTAAGGTAAGCCTAATTGCCATCGACGAGGCACATTGTATCTCGAGCTGGGGCCATGATTTCAGGCCGGCCTATACTCAGCTGGGTTATTTAAAAAACCGCTTCCCTTCTACCCCGGTTCTGGCACTAACCGCTACTGCAGATAAAGCTACCCGAAACGATATCTGTAAACAGCTAAATATCCCGAATGCTAAAAAACATGTGGCTTCTTTTGACCGGAAGAACCTGAGTCTGGAGGTTAAACAAGGTATTAAACGTTTTGAACAGATCTCCGATTTTTTAAAGAACCGAAAAAAGGAAAGTGGTATCATCTATTGTTTAAGCCGGAAGACCACTGAAGAACTTGCTTCGAAATTAAAAGTAAAGGGTTTTAAGGCAGAAGCTTATCACGCCGGGCTGGATCACCTGGAGCGATCACAGATCCAGGATGATTTCATCAATGACGAAAAACAGATCATCTGCGCGACCATCGCTTTTGGGATGGGCATCGATAAATCGAATATCCGCTGGGTGATACATTACAATATGCCGAAGAACCTGGAAGGTTATTACCAGGAAATTGGCCGGGCAGGAAGGGATGGATTGCCATCAGACACGCTCCTCTTCCATAGTTACTCTGATGTGATCCAGCTTCAGAAATTCGCATCGAATGCCAAAAACGAAGAAGTTCAGCTGGCTAAATTGGATAGGATGAAGCAATATTCTGAAGCGCTGAGTTGTCGCCGAAAGATCCTGCTAAGCTATTTTGGAGAATACCTGGAGGAAGATTGCGGTAACTGTGATATTTGCCGGAATCCCCCTGAATTCTTCGACGGAACGGTCATAGCACAAAAAGCGCTTTCCTGTATCTTCAGGCTGAAAGCTTCTGAACCAATTTCGGCGGTGATCGATGTGCTTCGAGGTTCCCAGAACGAAGTAGTAAGAAGAAATAATTACCAGGAACTTTCCACGTACGGGATCGGGAAAGATATATCCTGGCATCACTGGCAGCAATACATCATTCAGCTCATTAATTTAGGATATGTAGAGATCGCTTTCGACCGCAACAATCGACTGCAACTTACAGAACAGGCTAAAAAAGTTCTATTCGAAAAAGAAAAAGTTTACCTCGCCGACGTCAAGGATAAAAAACCACAGGCACATGCTGAAAAAACAACTACTGCAAATAATTCGTTATTCGAAAGGTTAAGGCAATTGCGTCTGGAAATTGCCCGCGAAGAGGATATTCCAGCTTACCTCATCTTTAATGACGCTGCCTTAAAGGATATGGAAAAGCAACGACCAATGTCAGATTCCGAGTTCATGCTTATTAATGGAGTTGGAAGAAAGAAAATGGAAGATTATGGTTTCAGATTTATAAAGGAGATCATTGCTTTCAGCAAGGAAAAAAGAGAAAAGAAAACAAAAAAGAAGACAAAGAAAGGAAATACTTTAAAAGAAACCCTGTCTCTTTATAAAAATGGTTTGAGTGTGGAAGAGATCGCCAAAGAACGCGGCGTTGCCAGAAATACCATATTCTCGCATTTAATAAAACTCTATGATGAAGGTGAGGAAGTGAACCTGAAGCAATTCGTACCAAAATCTGAGCTTCAATCCATTAAGACTGCCAAAAAGAAACTGGATAATCCCAGCGGACTAAGGACTTATTTTGAACATTTTGAAGAAGCTATTCCGTATGAAACCATCAAGATCTCATTAAAGATCCTGGAAAAGGAATAGGTCAATCGAACTCGATCTTATTCAAAATTAATCCGGAAGCCGGGGCGATATAGTCCATTTGTAATTCGGGACTATCAGGTTTTAAACTATTCCTGATATCCTCAAGGCTTAATTCTCCCCTGCCAACCAGTACAAGGCTGCCCATCATCAACCTAACCTGGTGGCGCAAAAATCCGGAGGCATGGATATGGAAAATATAAGAACGCTCCGGGAAGAAATTAGCCGTATATTCAGTATTCTCTACTAGTTCAGATTTGATCATCTCTCTCTCGAAAGTGCTCTTATCTGAAACCCGAACGCAATAGTTCTTAAAATTATGTTTTCCCTGGAATAAGCTTGCGGCTTCCTTCATTTTTTCAATATCCAGATCTTCCTGGAAATTCGCCATAAAGGGAGCGCAAAAAGGATGAAACTTGTCCCCTACACTAAACAAATAGGCATATTCCTTGGTTTTGGAATGCTGGATAATATTGAACTTTTCATCTACTTCTTCTATACTTAATGCCCTAATATCCTGGGGAAGGTTTTTGTTGAAATCTTTCAGAAATTCGTCCAGGTCTTCAAGAGGTTCATGATCAAGGAATAATTCAAAAGCAGATTCTTCTGCAGAAACCATGGCATCTGTCCTGCTGGTCCCAAGAATTTTACATTTGGCCTCAGGCATGACCCATCTCAAGGTTTTGGTGATCAAACCTTCCACCGTTTTTACATCCGGTTGCTTTTGCCAGCCATGCAAACGGTAACCTAAGTACTGAATCTTGATAAAGTAGTAGAATCGCTTTCGGAACAAATCTTGGATTTTGGCCAAAGATATTCATAATAATCTGTAAAACTAAGTCCGTTAGAGGCCATAATAAAAGGCGAAGCATAGATAGCAGGGATATAATTATCCTGAAATTCCAAAAAGGTTTACTAAGTGAAGATTTTATTATTCTGGATAGCCCTTTTTATTTTTTATCTTGCTTATTCAAACAAAAAGATCCGCATGAAAAAGTCCCTGCATTTATTTTTCCTCGTCACTTTTATTAGTCTTACTGCTATTGCGCAGGTAGAAAAAGAAATCGTTACCAAAAAAGATTATGAAAGGGCGGTTCAATTTTTAGGTGATAATACAGATGCCCTGGTCTATAGAAAGTACGTTAGTCCCACCTGGCTGGATAATGAAAATTTCTGGTACCAGGTATCCACAAATAACGGAGAGGAATATGTTCTGGTAAATGCGAAAGAGGGCTCCAGACAAATTGCAAATTCGCTGGAAAGTTTACTTGCCGGAACTAAGCTCGGCAACAAAATAAATAATACTACGCACACAAGTTCAGAAATGGTCTCGCCGGATGGCAAAAAGGTTGCATTTATAAAAGACTGGAACCTCTGGATGCGAAACCTTGAAACCGGGAAAGAAACTCAGCTAACCACCAATGGAATCGAAAATTACGGCTATGCCACAGATAATGCCGGCTGGAGAAAAAGCGACAAGCCGATCTTGCTCTGGTCGCCAGATTCCAAAAAAATCGCTACCTACCGCCAAGATCAAAGACATGTGAGTGATATGTACCTGGTTACCACAAATGTTGGCGCTCCAGAATTGCGAAAATGGAAATATCCTTTGCCTCAGGATGAAAAAGTGATTCAGATAGAAAGAGTAATCATAGATACAGAGAATAAAGAGGTTCTAAAATTAAATATTGAGCCAGATCCTCGCAGGGGAACCCTTTGTGATGATATTAGTTGCTCTGGTAGTTTCGATGATAATGAATGGAGTAATGACTCCACAAGACTATATTTCGTTTCGACGTCCAGAGACCATAAATCGGCAAAGCTTAGAATGGCCAATGCCAGCACCGGAGAAGTGAAAGAAATATTTGAAGAAAAAGTAGCTACGCAGTATGAATCTGGCCAGGATAAGATCAACTGGAGTTACCTGGATGCATCCAATGAGATCATCTGGTATTCTGAAAGAGACGATTATGGACATCTTTATTTATATAATGCTGAAACCGGTAAATTAAAGAACCAGATCACTAAAGGAAAATTTGTGGTCACTCAGGTCTCTTATATCGATGAGGAAGAAAAAGAGATCTATTTTATGGCTAACGGAAAAAATAAGGAAGAGAATCCATATTTCAGTCATTTGTATAAAATAGACCTTTCCGGCAAAAATTTAAAAAACCTTACTCCGGAAAAAGGAACACATTCTATCCACTGGTCTCCAGATCATGAATATTTTGTGGATAATTATTCTACTCCAACCAAACCAAATATAGCTGTTCTAAGAAATAGCGATGTAAAATTAATAACCCAACTCGAAGAGGAAAATATTCAGGCTTTGAAAGAAAATGGCTGGAAGGCACCCGAAGAGTTTACTGTGAGATCTGCGAATGGAGAATGGGATCTTTACGGACTCATGTTTACTCCAACAAACCTTGATAAAACTAAAAAGTACCCGATAATAAATTATATCTATCCTGGACCGCAGGGAGGTAGTATTCGTGGCTGGTCTTTTAAAACTTCTCGAAGGGATCATCAGGCGCTTGCCGAACTGGGATTTGTAGTGTTCGTGCTTGAAGGTACCTGTAACCCGGGAAGAGAAAAATCTTTCCACGATGCCTGTTACGGGAGCCTTTCAGAAAATACCTTACCAGATCAGATAAGCGGGATCAAACAGTTATCTAAAAAATATTCTTTTATGGACACTTCCAGAATTGGTGTTTGGGGACATTCCGGTGGCGGTTCGGCCACCGTAGCGGCAATGTTCAAATATCCCGATTTCTATCAGGTTGGAATTGCCGAATCTGGGAATCATGATAACAGGAATTATGAGGATGTTTGGGGAGAAAGATATATAGGCTTGATGGGGGAAGATCCAGATAGTACTTCAGCCTATATTTATGATGCCAATGCTCAGTATGCCGAAAATTTAAAAGGAAAATTAATGCTTATACATGGCGCCATGGACGATAACGTACCTCCATATCATACTTATCTGGTCGTGGATGCTCTCATCAAAGCAAATAAAGATTTTGACCTAATAGTTCTCCCGCATGCAAGACATAGCTACGGCGATGATTCTTATTATGTGATGCGCAGAAGATGGGACTATTTCGTGGAGAACCTTAAAGGAGCCACTCCCCCTGAAAATTTCAAGATCGATCTCAAAAAATAATCAAGCTCTATATGAAAGACCCGGAAATAGTTGAAATGGAAGCTAAAAAACTTATGGGAATTAGCCTGCATACCAGTCTTACCGATGACAAGACCGCGCTTCTCTGGAAAAGATTCATGAAGCAGAAAAAAGAGATCAGCAATACCAAAAGCGATGATCTATTTTCAGTTCAGGTGTATGATGAGGGATTCATGAAAGGTCAATTCAATTCTCAATCGATCTATGAGAAATGGGCTGCCCTGGAAGTAGAAGATTATTCTGAGCTAAAGGAAGGCCTTAAGGGATTGAAATTACCTGGTGGGCTTTATGCTGTGTTCACCCATGAAGGCACCTCCAAGGAATTTGCTGAAACTGCAAAATTCATTTTCGATGAATGGATACCAGCTTCTCAATATAGCCTCGATAACCGGCCGCATTTCGAAGTTCTGGGTGAAGAATATAAAGGACCAGAAAATCCCGATTCAAAGGAAAAGATCTGGATCCCAATCAAGAAAGATTAAATGAATAACCTGGAAATTCTAGATCAATTCAAAGGTTTTCTAAATACCAAAGACATTTTCAGCTCGCAAACTGGAGCCATAAAGCAGTTCGAATTTCCTGAGATAAAGATTACTGATACCTTATTGCAAGATCTAAATGAGCTGGACCATCCCCGGAATTCTGTTTTGGGAAAGCGTATGGAAAGTTTCTTCGAAAACGCGATAAAACATAGTTCCAGGTATGAGTTGATCGCTTCAAACCTTCAGATCATAGAAGATAAAAGAACTATTGGTGAACTGGATTTCCTGGTGTTTGATAAAGAATGCTCTAAACCTCTGCATATAGAACTGGTTTATAAGCTCTACGTCTATGACCCTAATCTTTCCCCAGAAATCAATAAGTGGATTGGTCCAAACAGAAGAGATAGTTTTCCGGAAAAACTGGACAAATTGAACTCGCGGCAATTCCCGCTATTATATAAACCTGAAGCTCAAAATTATTTACAGGAACTCAACCTGAATTTAGATAAAATCGAACAACAACTTTGTTTTAAGGCCCAGTTATTTTTACCCGATAATTCAGTTTTTCATCAAAATCCTATGATAAATCTGAATTGTATAACCGGAAAGTGGTTTCCCTTATTGAATTTTAAAAATATGGGATGGGAGAATAATTTGTTCTATAGTCCGCAAAAGAAAGACTGGAGTTGTGATCCTGGCCGTAATTCAGACTGGTATGGATATGATGAATTAATTAATAATGTTGAACAATTATTTGAAAGAAAGAAAGCTCCTCTGGTATGGATGAAAACCAAAGATTCCTTTCATAGTTTTTTTATAGTTTGGTGGTAAATGATTAGAAACATTATATCTACAGATGCTCCAGAGATCCTCAATATTTACGAACTGGGCTTGGAAACGCGCAATGCGACTTTTGAAACCAGGGTACCAACCTGGGAAGAATGGGATAAAAAACATCATTCTCATTCAAGACTGGTATTTTTTGAAAATGATATGATCAAAGGCTGGGCTGCCCTTGCTCCTTTTTCCATGAGAGAAGTCTATCGGGGAGTTGCCGAGCTAAGCATTTATATTCATCCGGAACATTCAGGAAAAGGAATAGGTTCCCAATTAATGCGGGGATTGATAGCATCTTCTGAAAAAAACCTTATCTGGACCTTATTTTCCAGTGTCTTCCCAGAGAACGAAGCTACTGTTAAGCTTCATACTAAATTTGGTTTTAAGCTTCTGGGAAGAAGAGAAAAGATCGCTCAACTGGATGGGATCTGGCGGGATACGCTCATTTTTGAGAGAAGAAGTAAAATCGTAGGTATAGATTAAAGCATAGATCGCTGTGATAGAATTATTCCAGGACATCAATATTTTATATTTAATAATCCTGTTTTTCGCGGGATTGATCGCTTTTACTATTTCTACAGTATCCGGAGGTGGTGGGGCCCTTATCCTGGTACCCCTGTTAAATTTCATGCTGGGCACTACAAAGATTGCTCCTGTCCTAAACCTGGGAACTTTTATTGGAAGACCGGCAAGGCTTATTTTATTCTGGAAACATATCAACTGGAAAGTCTTTTGGTATTATGTGCCGGCAGCAATGCTTGGAGCATGGGTTGCAGGATGGTTCTTTACTAGCGTAGATGCGTCATGGTTACAGATCCTGGTAGGCCTGTTTCTTATAAGTACTATTTTTCAGTATCGCTTCGGAAAGAAGGAAAGATCATTTCCAGTTCACTTGTGGTATTTAATTCCTCTTGGTTTTCTAGTTTCCGTTTTAGGAACGATCATAGGTGCTCTTGGTCCAATTTTGAATCCATTCTACCTCAATCTTGGATTAGATAAAGAAGAATTGGTTGCTACTAAAACTGTGAATTCATTTTTTCTCGGGATATCGCAAATTGGCAGTTATGCCTTTTTCGGATTGCTATATAAAGAATTATGGATCTACGGGATAGCTCTTGGTTTGGGTGCTGTAGTGGGTAATATTATTGGCAAAAAATTCCTTTCCAGAATGAAGAGTAGTACTTTCCGTAAACTGCTTATCCTTTTTATGGTCGTTAGCGGAATTTTACTCATTTATAACCAATTGAAGTAACTTATTATTATAATTTTGTAATCTCCAAAAAACTACGTTATGCAGCCGGGTTACCGGGAAGCCGTTAAAGCCTCCTATTTTAGCATCGCAGGAAACGCCCTTTTAGCAATTGCAAAAGCGGTTACCGGTATTTTTGGAAATTCCTATGCGTTAATTGCGGATGCTATTGAATCTACCACTGATGTTTTTTCGTCCCTTCTGGTACTTCTTGGTTTAAGATATGCCAATAAACCGGCAGATGAAAATCACCCTTATGGCCACGGTAAGGCAGAGCCGCTCATTACTTTTATGGTGGTAGGTTTCCTAATAGTTTCGGCTACGGTAATTGCATATGAAAGTATCGAGAATATACAGACGCCGCATGAAGTTCCGGAACCATATACCCTTATAGTTCTGCTGGCGATTATTCTAATAAAAGAAGTTTCATACAGATTTGTTTCAAAAAAAGGAACTGAGACCAATAGCTCTGCTCTTAAAGCAGACGCCTGGCATCACCGTAGCGATGCCATAACTTCCCTGATGGCTTTTATAGGGATCTCCATAGCCCTTTACATGGGCAAGGGTTATGAAAATGCAGACGACTGGGCCGCCTTATTCGCTTCGGGCTTTATCCTTTTCAACGCCTATCTCATTTTAAGACCCGCATTGGGTGAAGTGATGGATGAACATCGTTATGAGGATGTGGAATTAGAGATCAGGGAGATCGCCCAACAGATTGATGGAGTTGTGGAAACTGAAAAATGTTTTATCAGAAAAACTGGAATGACCTATCATGTTGACCTTCACATCGCGGTAGATGCAGAAATAAGCGTTAAGTCTGGTCATGATATCGCACACCGGGTTAAAGACGGTATCCTGGAGAAACTTCCACAGGTTGCTGATGTTCTCATTCATGTTGAACCAGATGACGAACTATAAACCTTATTAGCTCGTTTAAAAAAACTTTCATACTTATTAAGAAATATTTAGCACAACACAGCCACTGCAGGCTTTGATGTGGCTTTGTTAAGGCGTATCTTAAAGGTTCAAATTAACCGAAAAATAAATTAGATATGTCGATGATTAATGAGCAAGAATTTAAAAAACTGGCTAACGTAAAGAACGATACCTGTGTTTCTATTTTTATTCCAACACAGCGAGCCGGGAAAGAGGTACTCGAAGAAAAGAATAAAAAGCATTTACATTCTGAATGGGTGCAAATACGCAAAAAACTGAAAGAAGATAATGTTGAAGAAAATACCATAGAGAAAATAGGAAAACCTATCGAATCGCTTTTGGAAAACCGTAATTTCTGGAGACACCAGAGTGATGGGCTAGCCATTTTCGCTTCTCCAGACTTTTTTGAAAGCTATACCTTACCGGTAAACTTTGAAGCTTACCATTATATTTCAAACGAGTTTTATGTAAAACCACTGGTACCAGCGATGACCGGCGATGGAAAATTCAACATTCTGGCCATACAGTTGGAGAAAGTGAGCTTATTTGAAGCCTCTAGATACAGCATAGCGCCTGTAGAGATCGAAGACCTCACCCCTTCCCGTCTGGAAGAAAGAGTTGGTTTCGATTTTAAAGAAAAGGCCTTACAGTTCAGAACTCAGGGAGAAGGTGGTGAAAAGACGCAGTTTCATGGCCATGGAGGTAGCGAACGTGATGAAAAAACCGAGATCAAGCAATTTTTTAGAGCCGTAGACCAGGGCTTAAAGGATTATCTGACCAAAGAGAAATTACCGCTAGTGGTATATTGCCAGGATTACCTGTTTTCAATTTATAAAGATGCTAACACTTATAATCATTTGATGGATCAGGTTATTCCTGGGAATCCAAATGATACTGATCTTTTAGGTATTCATCAAAAAGCATTGGAAGTAGTCGAACCTTATCTTAACGAGAACAGGGATAAGAAAATTGAGAAATATAAAGAACAAAGTCAGACAGAGAATACTACATCGGCGGTTAGCGATATCATTTCTGCCGTTTATCAGGGTAAGGTAGATACGTTATTCATTGAAAACCGCGCAGAGATCTGGGGTGATTATCATGAGGACGAAATGAAGGTGGAATTTTCAGACGATAACACAAATGGAAGCATTTCCTTATTAAATCTCGCTGCTAAAAAAACCATCGAAATGGGCGGAAAAGTCTATCTCGTAGAACATGAATTCATGCCGCAGAAAAAATCAAAAATGAATGCTTTATTAAGATTCTAGCATGAAACCGGGCCTGTAACTAACTTACAGGCCCTTTTTAATATATTTTATACCTGAAGAGAAGGGACTAATATTTTTAATCTTAACTTTAGTCGCCCAAATAAAACGTAATTAATGGAAACTAATTTAGCTGTACTTATAGACGGCGATAATATACCATCTGCCCACGTAAAGGAAATGATGGAAGAGATTGCCAAATATGGCAACCCTACGATCAAAAGAATTTATGGTGACTGGACCAAACCGCATCTAAACAAATGGAAGAACGTCCTTTTGGAGAATGCGATACATCCTATTCAGCAATACGGCTATACCCAGGGAAAGAACGCAACAGATTCTGCCATGATCATAGACGCTATGGATATTCTTTACTCTAACAAAGTTGATGGATTTTGCCTGGTTTCAAGTGATTCAGATTTTACCCGTTTAGCTACAAGGCTTAGAGAAGCTGGTAAGAAAGTGATCGGGATCGGTGAGAAAAAAACTCCAGACCCTTTTATTGTCGCCTGCGATAAGTTCATCTATATCGAGATCTTAAAGCATAATACCAAGGAATCGGAAAACGGAAAAAGTAAAGAGAAAGACAATAGAAAACAAAATCTCGATAAGATCACCCCTAGTGTGGTAAGACTTATTTCACAAACGATTTCTGATGTCGCCGACGAAGATGGATGGGCATTCCTGGGAGATGTGGGAAGTTTACTTCAGAAAAAGCAGCCTAATTTTGATTCCAGGAACTACGGATTTCAAAAGCTGACTCCAATGATCAATTCTATAGATAAATTCGAGATCGAATCAAGGGAAAACGCTAATTCAAAATTCAAATTGATCTACGTAAGAAACAAATAAACTGTTATGAGGAATATTAAAAAACTTCATAAAGCTGAATATAGGCCTATGGGAGATCTTAAGACCTGGTCTCCCCTACCCACCCGTACCCTACAAATGATAGATCCTTTTATATTTCTGAATCATCATGGTCCGCAGGTGTATCCTCCAAATAACAACGGACTTCCCTTTGGACCGCATCCGCACCGTGGAATGGAAACGGTCACTTTTATCCTTGATGGCGATATTGCTCATAAGGATAGTGATGGACATTACAGTGTAATAGAGAGCGGTGGGGTGCAATGGATGACTGCTGGGCGTGGACTTTTACATTCTGAGATATCATCAGATGAATTTAAAGAAGAAGGAGGTCCTCTAGAGATCCTGCAATTATGGGTTAATCTACCAAAGAGGTTGAAAATGATGCAACCTCATTACCGCGGACTTCAGGAAGACCAGATATCGATCTGGAAGAATGAGGAAGAAACTATTAAAGCTCAGGTAGTATCGGGAAACTTTAAAGGTATAAGAGGCGCTTTTGACACTCCAACCTCGGTTAACCTGTCCCTGGTACATTTTGACAAGGATTCCAAAATTCAGCTGGAGATCCCAAAATCTGATAATATTTTCTTTTATGTTATTAAGGGTGAACTGGAGGTGAACGAGATCAATGTTCCGGAATTACACCTTGCAGAATTTTCCAAGAATGATGAAAAGCTGAATATCATAACTAAAGAAAAAAGTATTCTTTTACTAGGGCATGCTGAGCCTTTTGAAGAGAAAGTGGTATTTGGCGGACCATTCGTTATGAATTCAGAAGAAGAGATACAGCAGGCATATGAGGATTACAGATCTGGTAAAATGGGAAGCTGGGAATAATAGATGATGATATTTTAAATATCCAGAAAAGCTTTTAATAAGTCTATAATCCCTTTACCTGGCGATTGTACTCTTCCTCATCGAAACTTCCATTAGAGACCTTTATCAGATTATTATCGTTAAAGGTCCATCGTTCCAATCCGCTAAAGTTTACTTTATTTCCAGTTCCTTCAGGTCCCGAATTTGTTCCTTTAAAATTCCAGTAATAGAAGGTCTCATTTGGTTTCATCACCAGGCTATCCATAGTTAGTTCCATGTCTGGAAAAGCCTCCATAAATCCTCTTGTAAATTCTGTAATCTCTTGTCTGCCCTCAAGAGGATCGCCACTATTGACGATCAATGCACCATTTTCTGCATAAAATAAGGCTACATTTTCCGGTTTCTGACTGTTCCAGGCGCGGGTATAATCCTTACCAAATTCAATTAAACTCTGCTCTTCAGCCGTTCTAACAGGAATATTATTCTGAAAAGAATCTGGTTTATCTGGTTTATCTGATTTCTCTTTACAACTTAAACCCAAGAAAACTAAAGCGATAAAAAGGAAGAATTTACATTTCATATTTCCAGATTTATTGAGTTTAAAACATATTGAATCAGATAATTTTCTCTGTTAAAGATAGTCATTCAATAAAAACGAAAATATGATCGGCTTTACAAACCGGATTAATGCCTTTCCTCTAAAACCTTAACAATATCCTTTAAACCAAATCCTTTGGCTTTCAGAAGGATCAAATAGTGAAAAAGCAGGTCAGCACTCTCATTTAAAAAGAGATCATCATTATCATCCTTTGCTTCAATCACAGTTTCTACAGCCTCCTCACCCACTTTCTGAGCGATCTTATTGATGCCTTTATCAAAAAGTGAGGTAACATAACTGTTCTCATTTTCCTTACGCAATTCAGGCTCTGTTTCACTTAATTTCTGGCGATTGGTAATAATACCTTCCAGTTTTGAAAGAAAACCATATTCAACAGTATTTTCTTCAGCCCAGCAGGTATCAGTTCCTTTATGACAAACAGGACCTTCTGGATCTACTTCCACCAGAAGTGTATCATTATCACAATCCAGCTTGATATTTACCAGGTTTAGAAAATTACCGCTTTCCTCACCCTTCGTCCATAAACGCTGTTTGGTCCTGCTGTAAAAAGTAACTTTTTTGGTCTCATTGGTCTTGAGAAAAGCTTCCTCGTTCATATATCCCAGCATTAAAACCTTTCTGGTCTTTGTATCCTGGATTATTGCCGGGACTAAACCATCACTATTCTTATTGAAATCTATATTCATAATTTTTAATTCTTATTCGAAAAGCTATTTTTAATTGCGTCATGCTGTCCCGAAGCTTCGGGAGTTTCAGCATCTGTTGAATTCATATATCATTCTGAGACCCTGAAACAAGTTCAGGGTGACGACTTAAAAGATTATTCTTATTTATTAATGATCCTTTTTCATACTCTCATTGGAATCCCTGCGGACTTCAATTCTTTCTTTAACTGAAGGATCTCTATTTCTTTAAAATGGAAAACACTTGCCGCCAGGGCTGCATCAGCCTTTCCCTTCTGAAATGTATCCTGAAAATGCTGAATGTTTCCTGCTCCTCCGGAAGCAATAATAGGAATATTCAGTTCTTCAGACAATCTGGCCAATGCTTCATTCGCAAACCCATTTTTGGTTCCATCATGATCCATCGAAGTAAAGAGGATCTCTCCTGCTCCACGCTGCTCAACTTCTTTAGCCCATTCAAAAAGGTCAAGGTTGGTAGGAACTTTTCCCCCTACGAGGTGAACTTTCCATTTTCCATCGATATTCTTTGCGTCTATCGCCACCACCACACACTGACTCCCAAATTTATCAGATAGCTGATTTATAAGATCAGGGTTTTTAACAGCGGAAGAATTTATAGAAACCTTATCGGCTCCATTCTTAAGCAGGATATCTACATCTTCTACAGAAGAAATTCCACCCCCAACGGTAAATGGAATATTGAGTTGCTCAGCGACATCCAGCACAAGCTTGGCCAGGGTCTTTCGTTTTTCTTCTGTTGCCGAAATATCAAGGAAAACTAGTTCGTCCGCTCCTTTCTCGGCATAAGCAGCAGCAAGTTCCACGGGATCTCCCGCATCTCTCAGGTCAACAAAATTGACTCCTTTGACTGTCCTTCCATTTTTGATATCAAGACAGGGTATAATTCGTTTCGTTAGCATCTTTTTAGATGTTAGATTATAGTTTATCTAATCTTTATGATACGTCAAGCTGAACTTGTTTCAGCTTCTCTGAGCCCCTGAACCAAGTTCAGGGTGACGATTTATTTATTCAAAATATAATTTTCCAGTTGTTTCAAACTAATCCTGTTCTCATAGATCGCTTTCCCAATGATCACACCTTCACAACCTAATTCTGCCAGTTTTGGTAATTCATCAAATTCTGAGATTCCTCCGGATGCGATAAGATTGATATTTTTAGTCTCAGACAAGATCTCTTCATAAAGATCAAATGACGGACCTTCCAACATTCCATCTTTAGAAATATCTGTGCAGATAACATATTTAACCCCTTTCTCTTCGTAATTCTGAATAAAAGGAATGATTTCCTTATCTGAATCTTCCAGCCAGCCGGAAACTGCTATCTTTCTATTCTTTGCATCCGCTCCAAGAATGATCTTATCACTGCCGAATTTTTGAAGCCAGTTCTGAAATATTTCAGGATCTTTTACAGCAACACTTCCGCCGGTTATCTGGTTAGCACCACTTTCGAAAGCGATCTCAAGATCTTTATCAGATTTCAATCCACCTCCAAAATCAACTTTAAGATCGGTTTTTGAAGCGATCTGTTCCAGGATCTTATGATTCACTATATGTTTAGACTTTGCGCCATCCAGGTCTACCAGGTGTAAATACTCAATTCCATGGTCCTGGAATGATTTTGCCACCTCCAGGGGATTCTCATTGTAAATTTTCTTGGTATTGTAATCACCTTTGGAAAGCCTTACACATTTACCTTCGATGATATCTATTGCCGGTATTATTCGCATTTGTAGAATTGAGGTTTTAGTATTGAGAATTGAGTTTTATATTCAATCCTGTTATTAAATTTTCAAACTTCGTCGATCGTATTTCGTACTTCAGACTTCGTATTTCTAACTTCCTAAATCTAATTTCAAGAAATTCTTTAGTATCTGCTCGCCTGTTTTGCTGCTTTTTTCAGGGTGAAACTGCACTCCGTAGAAATTATCACGATGTAAAGCCGTGGAATAGTTCACTCCATACTCAGTTCTGGCAATTTCATCTGCACATTCTGGAACGTAATAGCTATGCACAAGGTAAACGTATTCACCATTTTCAACATGATCAAAAAGATGTGAATCAAGATTTGTGATCTGGTTCCATCCTATTTGCGGAACTTTTACCGAATTTTCAAAACGTTTTACATCAGCATCGAAGATACCCAGCCCAGTCGTGTCCCCTTCCTCGGAATAATTACACATTAACTGCATTCCAAGACAGATACCCAGAACAGGTTGTTTTAAAGTTGGTATTACTTTATCAAGGCCAGTTGAACGTAGCATTCTCATAGCACTTCCAGCTTCTCCCACACCCGGGAATATAACTTTATCGGCATTTCGGATTTCCTCAGCATTACTGCTAAGAACCGCCTCGTATCCAAGCCGCTTTATTGCGAATTTGATACTCTGGATATTCCCGGCTCCGTAATCTATAATTACTATTTTCATTAAAGCATTCCTTTTGTAGATGGTAAGATCATTTTTTCGGTGTCTCTTTTAACTGCCATTTTTATAGCTTTCGCAAAGGCTTTAAAAATAGCTTCTATCTTATGGTGCTCATTCTTACCTTCAGCTTTAATATTCAAATTTGCTTTAGCGCCATCGGTAAAGGATTTAAAGAAGTGATAGAACATTTCTGTAGGCATTTTTCCGATCATTTCCCTATTGAAATCTGCTTCCCAGACCAGCCAGTTCCTTCCGCCAAAATCAATGGCGACTTGTGAAAGACAATCATCCATAGGTAAACAGAATCCATATCGCTCGATGCCCAGCTTATTCCCTAGCGCTTTACTAAAAACTTCTCCTAAAGCGATCGCAGTATCCTCGATAGTGTGATGCTCATCTACCTCCAGATCGCCTTTTACAGCAATTTTAAGGTCCATCTGTCCATGACGAGCTAATTGATCAAGCATATGGTCAAAAAAGTCGATACCGGTGCTTATATCACTTTTTCCTGTTCCGTCGAGATTCAATTCAATTTTAATATCAGTTTCATTGGTTTTTCTCTCGATAGAGGCTGTTCTATCCTGTAGTTTCAGAAACTCATAGATATCTTTCCAGGAATCGGTTTTTAAAGCAATTCTATCCTCAACTTCAGATTTATCATTTTCCACTTCATCTGCACCAAGCCCTTCATGATTATCAATGAAAATTCCCTGACCACCAAAGTTCATAGCAAATTCAATATCTGTGAGCCGGTCGCCCACCATAAAAGAGTTCTTCAGGTCATAATCTGCGTTATCCATAAATTTTCTTTCCAGCAAACCGGTATTAGGTTTCCTGGTAGGAGCATTTTCTTTCGCAAAGGTCCTGTCTATCAAAACATCACTAAACTCAATGCCTTCATTCTTAAAAGTTTTGATAATGAAATTCTGAATTGGCCAGAAATCGCTTTCCGGAAAACTATCAGTTCCCAATCCGTCCTGATTGGTCACCATTACGATCTCATAATCCAGCTCTTTGGCGATCTTACCCAGGTAGGTAAAAACATCGGGATAAAACTCTAATTTATCCAGACTGTCGATTTGATAATCTTCAGGTTCATGGATCAATGTCCCGTCACGATCTACAAATAATACTTTATTCATTATCTAATTCTTTAAATACTTCAATTAGTTTTTTGTTTTCTTCTTTGGTCCCAATGGTTATCCTCAGGCAATTCTCACACAGTGGCTGGCTGCTTCTGTTCCTTAACACGATTCCTTTTGCAAGAAATTGATCGTAACGTTTATTCGCATCATCAACTTCCAGAAGCAGAAAATTAGCGTCTGACCGGTATATTTTAGAAACAAAATTAACCTCAAGTAATTGTTTAACTAATAGCATCCTTTCACTCTTAATATCAGCTACTTGGGATTTTATTTTGTCCAGATCGAATAAGGTTTCAAGAGACTCATTCTGAGTAAGTTGATTTACATTATAAGGAGGTTTGATCTTATTCAGAACAGAGATAATTTCTCCAGAAGCATATAGAACTCCCAGTCTGATCCCAGCCTTACCAAAAGCTTTGGAAAAAGTTTGAGTTACAATAAGATTAGGGAAATCTTCCAGCCTGTTTATCCAGCTATCTTTCTCCGAAAAATCTATATACGCCTCATCGATCACCACCAACCCATCAAATCTTTTTAGAATTGCTTCGATAATATTCTCTTCAAATGAATTCCCGGAAGGATTATTCGGTGAACATAGAAAAATGATCTTTGTCCTTGAACTTACCTGTTCAAAGATCGCAGTAACATCGGGTTCGAAATCATGATTTAAAAGAACCTCTCTGTTTTCAATATCATTGATATCGGCAAGCACTTTATACATGCCGTAGGTTGGCGGTAGTGAGATAATATTATCTCTTCCAGGCTCACAGAAAGCCCTGAAAATAAGATCAAGAACTTCATCACTCCCATTACCTAATAAGATATTGGACGGAGCGACATTCTTAATTTCAGAAAGCTTCTCCTTAACCTTAGCTTGTTGCGGATCTGGATATCGATTAAGCCCATTATCATTCGGATTCTCGTTAGCGTCCAGAAAGATCATTTCTGCGCCCTGAGTTTTAAACTCATCCCTGGCTGAAGAATATGGCTTCAAACCTGCAACGTTAGGTCGAACCAGCGTATTTAAATCGAAATTCCGCATTTTATTTAAGGTCTTTTAATCTTAGACTTACTGCATTCTTATGAGCCTGTAAACCTTCAGCTTCGGCAAGTAATTCTATGGATGGTCCAATTTCTTTAATGCCCTCTTCGGTGATCTTCTGAAAAGTAATGGTCTTCATAAAGCTATCTAGATTTACACCGCTATATTGCTTGGCGTAACCATTCGTGGGTAAGGTGTGATTTGTTCCGGAAGCATAATCACCGGCACTTTCAGGTGTATAATTTCCTATAAAAACAGAACCGGCATTCACAATTCCCTGCACAAAATAATCCTCATTTTCAGAACAGATTATAAAATGCTCAGGGCCATATTCATTGATAAGTTCCAAAGCTTCTTCTTTTGAGCTAACCAGGATCAATCTTGAATTCTCTATAGCTTTATCAGCTATCGCTTTTCTTGGCAGTTCCTGTACCTGAGCTTCGATCTCATCTGAAACTGCATTGATGAGCTTTTCTGAAGTTGAAACCATGATCACCTGGCTATCTATACCATGTTCTGCCTGACTTAAAAGATCTGAAGCAACATAAGCCGCGTTTGCCGAGTCATCTGCAAACACCAGTAATTCTGAAGGTCCTGCCGGCATGTCTATGGCTACCTGGTATTTTGTAGCTAGCTGCTTGGCCACGGTCACAAATTGATTTCCAGGACCAAATATCTTATATACCTGCGGAACATCCTCAGTTCCAAAAGTCATCGCGCCAATGGCCTGTATACCTCCTATTTTGAATATCTGAGTTACCCCACAAAGTTCAGCGGCATAAAGAATTGCCGGATTCACATTTCCGTTCTTATCTGGCGGTGTGCATAAAACGATCTCTTCACAGCCAGCAAGTCTTGCCGGAATAGCCAGCATTAATATCGAAGAGAACAAAGGAGCGGTTCCACCGGGAATATAAAGCCCAACCTTCTGGATCGCTTTCTTTTCCTGCCAGCATTTAACTCCGTTGGTAGTTTCAACACTGATCTTTTCTGTCTTTTGAGCAGCATGGAATTTTTCAATATTGGATTTCGCCAATTTTATAGCCGACTTTAATTCTTCTGAAATTTCCTTATCAGCATTTTGAACCTCGGCCTCTGAAACCTTCAGATCTTCTAATTTAATACCATCGAAGAGCTCGGTGTATTTAGCCACTGCAGCATTTCCTTTAACCCTAATCTCATCAAAGATCTGATTCACCGTTTGCTCAATATCGGCAACCGTTTGAGTAGGTCTTTTAAGGATCTCAGGCCAGTCTGCTTTTGACGGATTTAATATCTTATTCATAATCTTATTATTCAGCAGTTATTAAATTACCATTTTTTCAATTGGCGCTACCAGGATTCCTTCAGCTCCAAAATTTCTAAGTTCATCCAGAACTTCCCAGAAACGCTCTTCATTGATCACGGTGTGTACAGAACTCCAGCCTTCTTCCGCTAAAGGTAAAACCGTAGGGCTTCTCATTCCCGGTAATAATTTTATTACATCCTCCAGCTTCTCATTAGGAACGTTCATAAGAATGTATTTAGAAGTCCTTGCATTCAATACAGACTTCATTCTGAATTGCAGCTTCTCCAGGATCTTCTTTCTTTCTTCAGAAATTTCAGGTGAAATAGCTAATACTGCTTCACTCTTCAGCATAACTTCTACTTCTTTCAGGCCATTCTTAAATAATGTGCTTCCGCTGGAAACTATATCGCAAATAGCATCGGCAAGACCAATATTTGGAGCAATCTCTACAGATCCATTAATAATATGCAGATCGGCAGAAATTCCTTTCTCTTTTAAAAACTCATTTACCGTATTGGGATATGACGTCGCAATCTTTAGACCGTCCAGATCCTTAATGCTATTGTAATTGAAAGATTTTGGTACGGCCAGGGAAACGCGACATTTTGAAAAACCAAGCTTTTCTCCGCGAATTATATCCTGACCTTTTTCGATTAGAACATTTTCGCCAATGATAGCTACATCTACCACTCCATCTCTAAGATATTGCGGGATGTCCCCATTCCTAAGATACATTACTTCTAATGGGAAATTCCTTGAAGATGCTTTAAGCTGTTCCTTTCCGTTATCTATAGATATCCCGGCATCTTTTAAGATTCCTATGGAGTCTTCGAATAATCGACCCGATTTCTGAACTGCTATTCTTAACTTTTCTTTACTCATGATTTTGTTTGGTAGTATTAGAAATAAAAAAACCCGCTTGATTGCTCAAACGGGTTATGATATTTTAGTTAAAGTTACAACATATCATATTCACCTCGCCTGAGCGTGGAAAGAAAAATGATGGTGATGTACTGTATAGTTTCTCATTGTGAGTTCAAATCTAAATAAAATAATCAGAAATAAAACCTGAAAATTAATTTTTAAGATTTGTTTATTAGTTGTTACCTAAAATTATCGGCATTCCTTCATCTCCAGAACCAATAACGACCACTTTTGCGTTTGGTGATTTAGCCAGTTCTACGGTCGCCTGGATTCCTTTTTCTTTTAATACTTTATCGGTCAAAGACTCACTAAGAATACGGTTGGCAGTTGCCTTACCTTCAGCATCGATACGCTGACGTTCAGCTTCCTGTTCGGCCTTAGTTAATCTAAATTCGTATTCCAGGGATTCCTGCTCCTGTCTAAGTTTTCTTTCGATCGCCTCTTTAATAGTAGAAGGCAAAGAGACATCTCTAACCAAAACTTCATTCACCTGAACGTATTGTTCTTCCAGTAAAAGGTTTGTCTCGTCAAAGATCTCCTTTTGAATCGCTTCTCTTTTACTTGCGTAAAGCTGCTCCGGATTATAACGACCTACTACCGCTCTCGTTGCTGAACGAATTGCCGGCTGAAGCAGACGCTGAATATAAGCCTCTCCTTTCTCCTGATGTAGTTTTCCTAAAACTTCATATTCTGGTTGAAACCAAACTGAAGCATCTAAAGATATTTCTAATCCATTTGAGGAAAGAACAGTCATTTCTTCATCCAGAGACTGTTGACGAACCTCATAAACGAATACTTTGTTCCAGGGAGCTACAAAATGAAATCCTTCAGATAATGGCGGCTTATCTGTAACTACACCTCCACCAAAGGTTCGGTATAGAACTCCAGCCTCACCAGAATCGATAGTAACTGTACTTTTTGCAATAAAAATTATTAAAATGACGATACCAATGAATAATGGTATGCCAATCTTGGGTAATCTTTCCATAAATAAAAATTGAAATTAAATTAGTCCTAAATATTTTCGGTAAAACCATTCAGCGGCAAGAACAAGAATCAAAATAAACAGTAGGTAGTACCAGTCTATCAAAGGTACGGTTTTTTGTCGGCTTTTCTGAACGGGTTTGTACTTATCATCAGTAAGTAAAGTATTTACGAGATCTTCGACCATGTCTGGATGATAAAGTGTAGCCGAATTATTATTTGCAAAAGACTGCATTCCAGAAAGATTAGAGGAAACGAACTGCTGCTCGCTATTGTATTCGATCACCCCGAAAGTACCAGACCTGGCAATGCTTTTACCTTTTACGTTGATATCGTAGTTGTATTCTCCTGGTTCAAGATCTCCACCGTCAAACTGATAAAAGTTATTCTTAAGCACCAGGTCTGAAGTGAAATCCTCTTCAGTTTCCTTATTACTGATCGTCACCTTTAAATTAGCTCCAGAATCGAACTGGTAATTTTCATCAAAATATTGTGCAGAAATGATCACGTTCTGGTTGGCATAATAGAAATTGTCTGCATCTATTGTTAATCGCTGTCTGGATCTTTTGGAAGCCAAATTTTGAACCAGCTTCCCAATAAAATTATCGAATTCTTCAAAAGACCTGTTATCAAGAAATGATTTAGCACGCCAGCGCCAGATGTTCTCCCCAAACACAAAACCCGATTTCGGCATATCCTGGGTAACTCCCATTAAAGGCTCTCCGGTTTCCACCCCCTGCAACTCCTGAAATAACATGATATTAAATCTATTCTCATCTATCTGCAGCTGCCCAAACTTATCAACCAGTGGAGGGAAGTCGTTGAAACCAATATCCTCAAATTGGAATGAACTAAAAACAGGATTATAGACCGGGAAAATTTCCTGAGGCTGAGAAGTCGCATTTTTACTATATCCAAGGTCTAACGCATTTAGGTAATTCCAGTCGGTTTTAGAGCCTGTGATCATTAAATAATTTAAATCCTTTTCCAGGATTTCAGCGATTTCATTATTAAATTTCCTGTTTACCTGATATAATATAACCAGTTGATAATCTGATAATTTAAAATTTTTATCTGATAAATACTTAATATCAACAGATCGCTGCTGATTGCTCGCTATTGCTTTCTGTAAGGCTCCCAGGTCTGGGTGGGAAATGTCACTTAATATAAGAACAGAGGTACGCTCATCGATTACCTCAATGGCAAATTTCTGTTCATTGTTCACGACATTCTTTTCAGCTGAAAGTTTTTCAATCTCGACAGTATAAGTTTTAATGCCCAGGGAATTTACAGGTAGCTCAGTTCTTACCACGGCCGATTGTGAATCCTTCGAAAACTTCAGGCTTTGCTTATAAACCACTGTTTCACCAGACCTGATATTAAAATTTGCTTCAATTTCTTCGCTTCCGGAATAATTAAGAAAGACCTCCACTGGAAACCGGTTATTTAGAAAAGCATACCTGTTAACATTGATCCTTTCAATACTTAGGTCCTTATATCTTGTGGTATCTCCAATTATTACCGGGAAAATATCAGTTCCCGTCCCCTTTTTATAATATCTGAAATCCCTGCCCAGGCTCTGATTTCCATCAGACAATAGAATAACCACAGAATTCCTGTTTGAAAAAGTATCTTCGGTTTCAGTCAAAGCAGCATATATATCTGTTTGGGCTGCTGAAAAGTTCAATGAATCATTTAAGGCCACCCGATCCCCGAAATAAAGTCGGTTCACTTCAAAGTTACTATTGATCCTATCGTTGGCTGCTATGGATTCAGAAATATCGCGGATCCTGTCTCTTTCATTCAGATAGGAAATAGATTGGGAATTATCTGTGAGCAGGATCAATTCAGTCTTATCTATTTCGTAATCTACCGATGTGATCTTAGGATTGATCAATATTAAAAGCACCAGGAAAACCGCAAGCGCTCTCAAGGAAAAGAAGATATAATCTTTCCTGCTTCTATGAGGCTTTTTGTATAAGTACTGAAAAAAAGAAAACCCCAGCGCTGCAAAGAGTGCCAGGGTTATATATAAGATCGTACTTGTATCCATTGAAAATAGTTAGAATCGTGAAGTTAACAATTAAATGCAATATTTCACATTCTAACCAAAAAGACGGGATTTAGGTATGCATACCTCCGTCTACGTGTATCACCTGCCCGGTAACATAAGAACTAAGATCGCTACCAAGATAAACACAGGCATTGGCAATATCCTCAGGTTTTCCACCTCTCTTCAAAGGAATGGCATCTCTCCAGCCCTGAACAGTTTTTTCATCAAGCTTTTCGGTCATTTCAGTTTCAATAAAACCAGGAGCAATTACATTGGTACGAATATTACGTGAACCTAATTCCTGGGCCATAGATTTAGAAAAACCGATAATTCCTGCCTTTGAAGCCGCATAGTTAGCCTGACCGGCATTTCCGGTAACTCCAACTACAGAACTCATATTGATAATACTTCCGCTACGTTGCTTCAACATGGTACGTTGAACAGCTTTGGTCATATTGAAGATAGACTTTAGGTTAACTTCGATCACCTTATCGAAATCCTCTTCACTCATTCTCATAAGCAGATTATCCTTGGTGATACCGGCATTATTAACCACGATATCTATAGAACCAAAATCTTCAACCACATTGTCTACCAATTCCTGAGATTCCTTGAAACTTGCAGCATTAGACTGATATGCCTTAGCTTTTACGCCATGAGCCTCCAGTTCTTTCGCAAGCTCTTCAGCAGATTGAGATGATGAATTATAAGTGAAAGCGACATTAGCTCCATGTTGAGCAAATACCTGAGCGATCCCCTTTCCTATTCCACGGCTACCGCCTGTAATTATAGCATTTTTTCCTTCTAATAATTTCATATTAAATGATCTTGGTTAATTCTCTGTCCAAATATAACAAAAGCTATTTTGGATTGAATAGTTTTTCATTTGAAGATTAATCTGAACCCTGTTTGTGCCTTTCATTCGAAAACTGAAAAAGGATAATTGAAATATCCAATACCAGACGATTAACAATTTCCCTCTTTATTATTGTTAATCACTATTTCAATTAGTAAATAGTTTATAAAATTCTTATTTTTAGTTAGTTACATTTATTCTTAATGAAGTTTCCAATACTTACACAGGATGTTCAAAAGCAGTCTCATACCGCTAAGTTTTTCCCTGATGCTTATGCTTTTTACAGTATCGGGATCTGGAGAACTGGACTATCCCAAAAGAGCAAATCTATATAATCCTACAGATAAGATCCTAGTAGCCGCTCACCGTGGCATTCATTCCCTATATCCAGAAAACTCCATTCCTGCCATAGAAGAATGTATAAGAAAAGGTATAGATATCGTAGAAATCGATATCAGGGAAACTAAAGACAAGGTTCCTGTGCTTATGCATGATGCTAGTTTACAAAGGACCACCAATAACAATATAAAGATTGCTGACCTGGATAATGAGGAGCTCAAAAATTACCCATTATTATTTGGGGATGAAACTACGGAATATACCATTCCCAGCTTGGAACAGGCTCTTCAAGTGGCAAAAAACAGGATTATTCTAAATCTGGATTATAAACTGGACGACCTGAAAGCCCTCAAAAGAGCTTATGATCTTATTGCCAAATACGAAATGGAAAAATGGGTTATCGTTACTTTAAATGACCTGGACCTTATTCCTGAGCTTTACAAATTAAATCCCGAGATAAGAATTATGCCGGTAGCTTTCAGCTGGTTAAAAATCAATAAAATCATAGACCATGAATTCTTGGATATCATCCAAGTTTATCACAGGCCTTACTCCAATTACAGAATACACCAATTAGAAAAAAAGGAACTTGATATATGGGTAAATGCTCTTCGGAAATACGATAAAATGGAGAAAGCAGGCGATAACGGCTTTGAAAAACTTATTTACATCAAAAAAGTAGATATGATCCAAACCGACTACCCGGAAGAATTACTGGGTTTCCTGCGTGAAAAAGGCCTTCACGATTAAATAACTGCAAAAAAAATCCCTCTCTTACCAGGTAAAAGAGGGATTATATAATTTGATCTGAAAAATTCTTAAGATTTAAGAACTTCAGCTACTTTCATTCCTATTTCCGCAGGAGAATCCACAACGTGAATTCCGTTATCTCTAAGAATCTTTTTCTTAGCCTGAGCGGTATCTTCACTTCCACCTACGATTGCACCAGCGTGTCCCATGGTACGTCCTGCAGGAGCAGTTTCACCAGCGATAAATCCAACAACTGGCTTTCTGTTACCATTTTCCTTTACCCATTGAGCTGCATCTGCCTCTAGCTGACCACCGATCTCTCCGATCATTACGATACATTCGGTCTCATCATCATTCATCAATAATTCAACAGCCTCTTTAGTAGTAGTTCCAATAATTGGATCTCCACCAATACCAATAGCAGTAGTAATTCCAAGACCCTGTTTTACAACCTGATCTGCTGCTTCGTAAGTAAGAGTACCAGACTTAGAAACGATACCTACTTTTCCTTTTTTGAATACAAAACCTGGCATAATACCAACTTTCGCTTCACCAGGAGTAATAACACCAGGACAGTTAGGACCTATCAATCTACAGTCGCGATCTTTAATATAATCTGAAGCCTTAACCATATCAGAAACTGGTATACCTTCAGTAATTGTGATTATAACCTTAATACCTGCATCAGCAGCTTCCATAATCGCGTCAGCAGCAAATGCCGGCGGTACAAAAATGATCGATACATCTGCTCCGGTTTGCTCAACTGCATCAGATACAGTGTTAAAAACCGGTTTGTTAAGGTGTTTCTGTCCTCCTTTACCCGGAGTTACACCACCAACTACATTCGTACCATATTCTATCATCTGCTCGGCATGGAAAGTTCCTTCACTTCCAGTAAACCCCTGCACGATTACTTTAGAATTTTTATTTACTAAAACGCTCATAAGTGTCTTTTGAATTTTGGATTACAAAAGTATGTTTTTAAATATAAAAGTTAAAAGCTTTTTACAAGTTTATTAAAGCTTTAACCCTCTTCGAAATCCTTTAAATATCAACATTTCTGATACTTTAAAAAAAGAAGCCGGGAATTCCCGGCTCTCAAACTTTCTTTAATTCTGGTTATATATAAATTTTGACCGCATCGATATTTTCAGAAATTTTCCTTATGTCAACCTGTTTAGCGCTGCCTTCTTTTATAATTTTCATAGCCTTCTGATAACTTATTTGTTCATCATTTAAATAATAAACAGCGTCCCTTGAATACTTCTCGATTGAATTCTCTTTACTTACAACGGTCTTAACAACCAGGCCATGCTCATTTTTTACATTTTCACTAAGAACCTGAGAGTTTCCTTTTACCGCAGGAGATGATTCTGAAGACGTTTTCTGTTGTCTTTTTTGAGCTTCCTTCTGTCTTCGCTCCATCTCTTCCTGCCTCTTTTCAAGCTCTATCTGTCTTTTCTCCATTCTTAATCCAATTTTCTCCATGCGCTCTATTTCCCTGGCCTGGTCACGTAATAATCGTTCTTTTTCAGCCTCAGAAAGCCTTTGGTCCTCCTGTAATTTCCTTTCCATTTCCCTGATCCTGATCTTTTCAGAACGAAGAATTTCTTTTTCTCTTTCCAATCTTGCCCTTTCAGCTTCTATTCTTGCTGAATGTTCCCTATGACGCATTTCCATTCTCTCCGAAGAATCAGGCCCTTCCTCAATAATCTGTTCATGTTTTGGATGAGGCGGTGCAGGAGGTGGTGGCGGAGAAGGAATTTCTCGAACTGCCTCGGGAGATGGAGGTAAAGGAGGCGGTGGAGGCAAAATACTTCTGCCGGTAATCTTAGCCAGCCTGGTCTTTGCAAATTCTTTATTCAGATTTTCCATAAAACCATCATTGACATTTTTGGTCTTCATATGAATACTAATGTCTTCTAGCTCTTCCTCTTTAAGTTTGGATGTTAAAGCGTCGATTTCCGCAGCAAAACTTTCTGGTTTTACGCTCTTTCCATTCACCCATACCTTCTCGCCTTCAATTCTGATCTTAAGATCTGGTTGCTGTAAAACAAGTTTATCAATGTCTTCAACAGGATTTTTTTCCTGCGCAAATGGTAATTCGGTAATCTCAGGGTTATTAGTAGTATATACTGTTTTCGCTACTATTTCATTATTGAAAAAGAAAATACAGCAACCTAGTACAGGTAAAAAAAGTCCAGCTCTGGTTAGAAGCTTTTTGATAGAAAAATCTTTGGTGATCATAATAATTCGTTTTTTGATTAATGAATGATTTATAGGGCTTGATAATGAATTGTGATGATAGCCCGAACTGTAATTAAATAGAATATTGGAATACTCCAAAGCATTAAAATCTTTTGAAAGAACCTCCCTGTCTGCAAGAAATTCATGATTCAGTTTTATGGATCTTTTTATCCAGTAGAACAATGGATTAAACCAGAAGATGATCTGAAGAACTTCAATTAAAACAAGGTCTAGCGAATGTTTTTGATCTACATGAGCTTTTTCATGCTCAATAACCGCTTTAGAAATTTTATCGTTTATAAATTCGGTTTTATTCAGGAATATATAATTGAAAAATGAATGTGGATCCAGTTTCTTCCCGAGTAAGATATAGATATAATTAAACTCTGTAAGACGTTCATTACTGCTCGCTTCCTTTAAAAGAGATCGCAAATTTCTAAAAAATCGAATGCTAAAGAATATAAAACCGGCCAGGTAAATCCCCATTACAACATATAAAACAAATTGCCAGTTGATCAATGTGGTTTCCGGTTCCTGAGGACTGATTTCTAATGTTTGAAAACCTTCGGCGGAAGGAGTTAAGGGTACTTCAACTTCATAGGTGAAGGTGATTAGAGGTAAAACGAATGAAATTAACAGTGCCAGCAATAAATAGAATCGTTTGATCTTATGAAAATTCTCGTTTTCCAGAAAAAGCTTATAGAAGCTGAATAATATCAGCAAGCATAATCCCGATTTGAGCAAATAGATCAACATCTTATTTATTTTTTATTCTTTCGTCTATTAACTTACGGATCTCCCTTAGTTCCTTTTCAGACAGATCTGTCTCACTGGTGAAAAAGGAAGCGAACTGAGAAGCCGAATCATTAAAAAAATTCTTAATCATTCCACTCATTTGTTTAGAGAAGTAATCCTTCTTTCTAACTTTCGGAAAATATTCTCTAGACCTCCCCTGTTGAGTATAGCCTACAAAGTTCTTGTCCTGCATACGTTTCAACAAAGTTGCGACAGTAGTTAATGCCGGTTTGGGTTCTGGATAAGCCTCTACGAGATCTTTCATAAAAGCTCTCTCCTTTTTCCAAAGGATCTGCATTAATTGTTCTTCTGAATTTGAAAGTTCCATAAATTTCTAATTACTCTACAAATGTAGAATAAATTATTTAATTCTACAAACGTAGAAGTAAAATTGAATGAAAAAGCCTCTGAAAAATAATCAGAGGCCGTATACTTAAAATTGAATTTTATTTAATTCCAGGGATTCTCTTCGATCTCTTCCCCAAGCTGACTTATCTGTACTCCCTTGAAAAGCTTACCATCTTTCATTTCCCAAATAGCGATAAAATGAGCTAAAGGCATCTCCTCCTCAGGGTTTTCGATGGTTCTTACGTGGTAAGTGAAGTGGATAGCAGCGTTACCGCTTTTGGCCACTACCTTCTCTACTTCTGCTCTTAGAGATTCATAAGATTCTGCTAATTGCTTACTAATTTGAGCAATTCCTTCCAGGTTCAACTTTTTAACGCCAGTTGTACCATACCAGGAAAGTTCTACATCTGGATGCAGATAACTTTTTAGCACATCTTCGTTCTTATAGAAATTGGATTCGTAGAAGTTCTTTACAATTTCTTTTGTTCTTAAACCCATAGTATACTTATTTTAAGTTTTTTACAATCTCCGGCAATTTCTTGATCGCCGCGTATTCTTTCAATTTTGTACGTACCTCTCCAAAAGGCGTGCCCCAATATGTTGTATTGGGTGTGGTATCTTTTGAAACACCGCATTGCGCCATAAGCACAGTACCGGTCGCTATAGTCACATCACTTCTTATACCAACCTGGCCCCAAATGGTAACGTCATCTTCAACGACTACGCATCCGGCAATTCCAACTTGAGAAGCAATAAGGCATTGTTTCCCTATTACCGTATCGTGACCAATCTGTATAAGATTATCGAGTTTTGAACCTTCACCAATAATGGTATCACCTGTAACTCCCCTATCTATCGAACAATTAGACCCAATCTCTACATTGTCTTTCACAACGACCCTTCCGCCAGAAAGCAGTTTATCGAAATCATCGGCACGTTTCTTATAGTAAAACGCATCACCTCCAAGAACTGTTCCTGCATGGATGATGACATTATCGCCAATAATACAATTATCGCCAATATTTACATTAGCATGAATCAAACAATTCCGGCCAATTTTCACATTATTACCAAGAACTACGTTGGGCTGTAAAAAGGTTCCCTCTCCAATTTCAACTGAATCTGGAATAGCTTTATCTGCTCCCTGAAATGGCTTAAAATGCTTCGTAAGTTTATTGAAATCCCTGAAAGGATCATCAGAAACGAGCAGAGCTTTACCCTCCGGGCAATCTACTTCTTTATTTATTAAAACTATAGTAGCCGCAGATTCTAAGGCCTTATCATAATATTTGGGGTGATCTACAAATACAATATCACCAGGAGTAACTACATGGATCTCATTCATCCCCAATACCGGAAATTCGGGATCACCAATAAAGTTACAATCTATTAGTTCTGCTATTTCTATAAGAGAATGTTTACGAGGGAATTTCATTAAAAATAAATTATTCCTTGATTCTTTCCTTGTAAGTTCCCTTTTCTGTCTCGATCTTAATCTTGTCTCCTTCGTTAATAAATAAAGGAACATTTACTTCAAAACCAGTTTCTACTGTCGCAGGTTTCGTCGCGTTTGTCGCGGTATTTCCTTTAACGCCAGGCTCTGTATGCGTAACCTCAAGAACAACACTTGCAGGCATCTCTACTGAAAGAGGCATGTTATCTTCTGTATTGATAAGAATAGTTACCACTTCACCTTCCTTCAGAAGTTTAGGCATATCAAGAGCATTTTCTGTAAGTCGTATCTGAGTATAGTCTTCAACGTTCATGAAATGCCAGAATTCACCATCTTCATAAAGGAATTGAAACTTATGAGTTTCAACTCTGATATCTTCAATTTTATGCCCTGCGGAAAATGTATTTTCAAGAACTTTTCCTGTAGTAACGCTTTTTAGCTTTGTTCTTACGAAGGCCGGACCTTTTCCTGGTTTAACATGCAAAAATTCCGTGATCTTATAAATATCATGGTTATATCTAATACAAAGTCCGTTTCTAATATCGCTGGTTGTAGCCATTTTAATATTTTAATTTGAGCTGAAGTATCCTTTCATGATACCTCTTTGTGAGTTTTTAATGAATTCTAATATTTCGTCTCTTTCTGCCGTTGCCTGCATTTCTGCTTCAATAATAGCGACGGCCTGAGAGTTATTATAATTTTTCTGGTACAGTATTCTATAAATATCCTGGATCTCGCGAATCTTTTCAGTAGTAAAACCTCTACGTCTTAGACCAATAGAGTTGATCCCAACATAACTTAAAGGTTCCCGTCCAGCTTTTACAAATGGAGGGACATCCTTTCTTACCAAAGATCCTCCGGTTACAAAAGCATGCTTACCAATGCTGCAGAACTGCTGAATTGCAGCCATTCCGGCTAAAATAACATATTCGCCAACGTTAATATGTCCTGCAAGTGTACTATTATTTGAAAATATGCAGTTATCCCCTACGATACAATCGTGAGCGATATGGCAGTAGGCCATGATCCAGCAATTGTTACCAATAACGGTTTTCATACGATCTGTGGTCCCTCTGTTAATAGTAACACACTCTCTAATGGTAGTGTTATCTCCAATCACGGTAAGGGTATCCTCATCGTTGAATTTTTTATCCTGCGGCACCGCAGAAATTACTGCACCTGGAAAAATACTGCAATTCTTCCCGATCCTGGCGCCTTCCATAATACTTACATTGGAACCAATCCAGGTACCTTCTCCAATCACCACGTTATTATGTATAGTCGCAAAAGGTTCAATTACAACATTCTTTGCAATTTTCGCTCCCGGATGTACGTATGCTAAGGGTTGGTTCATGCTATTTATTTTGATTTAACGATTTGTGCCATTAAGATGGCTTCAGTGGCAAGTTGTCCGTTTACATATGCATATCCCTGCATTTGACAAATACCTCTCCTTATTGGAGCTAATAATTCTAATTTAAATATAAGAGTATCTCCCGGTACTACTTGTCTTTTGAATTTTACATTATCGATCTTCATAAAGAAGGTAAGGTAATTCTCAGGATCTGGAACAGATTTCAAGGCTAATATTCCACCAGTCTGCGCCATGGCTTCTACCTGAAGCACTCCCGGCATTACCGGTTTTCCTGGGAAATGCCCTACGAAGAACGGCTCGTTCATTGTAACGTTCTTCATCCCGATCACATGCGTATCGGTCAATTCATAGATCTTATCTACCAGTAAAAATGGTGATCTGTGAGGCAAGGTATCCATAATATCATTCACATCCATTAGTGGTGGTTGCGAAAGATCTATTTTAGGAACATTATTCCTTTTCTCTGCTTTGATAACCTTGGCTAGTTTCTTTGCGAATTCGGTGTTTACATGGTGACCCGGTTTAGTGGCTATGATTTTACCTCTAATCCTGGTACCTACTAATGCTACATCACCAAGAACATCTAAAAGTTTATGTCTGGCAGCCTCATTTGGATAATGCAAAGTAAGGTTATCCAGTATTCCGTTTGGCTTAACTGAGATCTCATCTCTATTGAAAGCTACTCTTAGCTTCTTCAACGTTTCTTCGCTTATCTCTTTATCTACGTAAACGATGGCATTATTTAGATCACCACCTTTTATAAGGCCATGCTCCAATAATGTTTCTATTTCGTGCAAAAAGCTGAAAGTTCTGGCATCAGCAATTTCAGTTTTAAATTCTGATAGATGCTCGATAGAGGCATTTTGGGTTCCAAGAACCTTAGTACCAAAATCTACCATGGTAGTCACCTGGTATTCATCTGCCGGCATTGCGATTATTTCGCTTCCGTTCTCATCACGATAGCAAATGATCTGGTCTACTACGTATTCTTCACGCTCTGCATCCTGTTCTACAGTTCCGGCTTTTTCTAAAGCCTCTACAAAGAACTTGGAAGAACCATCCATAATTGGAGGCTCAGATGCATTTAATTCAATATAAAGGTTGTCTATTTCTAAACCAACACAGGCAGCAAGCACATGCTCTGAAGTTTGAATGGAAACTCCATTCTTATCCAGGTTAGTACCTCTCTGAGTATTTACCACGTAACTTACATCAGCCTCAACTTCAGGACTACCTTCAAGGTCTACCCTTCTAAATACATATCCTGTATTTTCAGGAGCCGGTTTAAAAGTAAGCTTCACTTCTTTACCTGTATGCAGGCCAACACCTTCAAGAGAAACTTCTTCCCTGATTGTTCGTTGCTGTGAATTTCTATCAGCCATTATTCATTTTTTTTTCTAGTTGGTGTATTATATTCATTGTTCGAGGCAGGTTCTTAAAATGTATATAGGATTTATTGTAATCGCTATATCCAATTGCAGGAGAACCCTGTAACATTTCATCGTCCTTAATATCCCGGCCAATTCCTGATTGCGCCTGGATCTTAACACGATTCCCTATGGTGAGGTGACCGGCTATTCCAACCTGGCCTCCGATCAGACAGTTCTTTCCGATCTTAGTTGAACCGGCAATTCCTGTCTGCGCAGCGATCGCTGTATTTTCACCAATTTCAACATTATGAGCAATTTGAATATGATTATCCAACTTCACTCCTTTTCTTATAATTGTAGAGCCTAATGTAGCTCGATCTATTGTTGTTGCTGCTCCAATATCCACATGATCTTCGATGATCACGTTTCCAATTTGTGGTACCTTACTATATTCACCCGTTTCGCCAGGGCTAAAGCCAAAACCATCGGCACCTAAGATGGCACCACTATGGATGGTCACATCATTACCAATAAGGGTTTCAGAATATATCTTTACTCCGGCAAAAATGGTAACATTATCACCGATCTTTACATTATCTCCTATATATACATTCGGATAAACTTTTACATTTTCCCCGAGCTTCGCATTATCCCCGATATATGAAAAAGACCCAAGATATAACCCATCTCCATATTTAGCAGAATCTGAAATATGACTTGGCTTCTCTATACCAGACTTGTTCAGTTTGATCTGATTATAATATTCTAATAAGGTCGAAAATGCCTTGTAAGCGTCTTTTACTTTTATGAGCGTGGTATTCACCGGCTGCTCTACTTCAAAATCGTCATTTACGATCGTGATCGAAGCATTCGTGGTATAAAGAAAGGAAGTATACTTAGGATTGCTAAGGAAAGTAAGGGATCCTTCGCCCCCTTCTTCGATCTTGGCAAGTTCAGAAACCTCGGCTTCAGGATTGCCTTCAACCTTACCTTCTAATATCTCGGCTATTTGCTCTGCTGTAAATTTCATTCTGGCAAAAGTAAAAAAAATGAGTTAATCTTTAACTTTTGGATAACACATATAGTATTTAGTAACGGTATTTGTGAGGGCTTTTAAATTAAATTGATCTGAAACCTTAACTACATCGTTGATCTTTCCATTTTTATGAAGAATATTAATATTATCCTTTTCCCGCTTGTAAGCCAAGTTTGCGATCTCTCCTTCAAACACAAAATAAGACGCTTCCTTTTCTGAAATATTATATTTTTTCTGAAGTGCCAGCGAACGCTTTTCCAGCTTTTCTTTTAAAGGCTTTTTCTTTTTGATCTTTACTTTTAGAAGATTCCTGTTGATGATCATTTCGCACAGATTACTTAACACGAAATCATCTGAATACATCCATTCTTTCATTGCTGAAATCACATCGTTATCATCCAGCCTTGAAAACATCTCTAAGGTATGATCGTCGAAATCTTCCCTGGTAACCTTATTTTTTAAAAAGTACATCAGGGAACCACTGGCGTGGAGAACGTGCCCTTGTTGTATTAACTCTTTCGCTCGTTTTAAAACACGTATTAATAATTGTTCTGCCACCAGGCTGGTTTTATGCAGGTAAACCTGCCAGTACATTAATCTGCGACCAATAAGGAATTTTTCTACGGAATAGATGCCTTTTTCCTCAACTACAAGTTCATCGTTTACCACATTCAGCATAGTGATCAAACGTTCACTATTTATATTACCTTCTACCGCACCTGAATAAAAACTGTCCCGTTTAAGGTAATCCAAACGATCCATATCCATCTGACTGGAGATTAACTGATTCATGAACTTGCGCTCATAAGTACCTTTAAAAATCCTGATCGCCAGAGTTAAACTTTGGTTAAAGTTTGAATTCATCTTTTCCATGAAAAGCAGGGAAATCGTCTCATGATCTACACCTTCAACCAGGCTATGCTCCATCGCATGACTAAAAGGACCGTGACCAATATCGTGCATTAAAATAGCGGTAAGAAGAGCTTCTTCTTCGGCATTGGAGATCTCAACTCCTTTATATCTAAGTACCCTCACCGCTTTTTGCATTAAATGCACACAACCAAGAGCATGATGAAACCTGGTGTGATGCGCTCCTGGATAAACCAGATAAGATAAGCCCATTTGAGATATTCGGCGTAATCTTTGAAAGTAAGGATGTTCAATGATTCTAAAGATCCGCTCGTTGGGGATGGTAATAAAACCGTAAATTGGATCGTTTAATATTTTGAGTTTAGTTTGTGAAGCCAAGCTTTATTTTTCTAAAATTCAAAACAAAGATACATATATGAAATGAGCCACGGTAAAATCTTATTATTAAGTAAGATACTTGGTGACGTTTACATATTTATATAAACTACAATTACAATTATACTATATGAATAATATCAAAATTTTATGGGTAGATGACGAAATCGACTTGCTTAAACCTCATATCATGTTTTTAGAAAGTCGGAATTATGAAGTTACTACCAGTAAAAGTGGCACGGAAGCATTGGAGCAGATTGAAAATGAAAATTTTGATATTGTTTTTTTAGATGAGAATATGCCTGGGTTAACTGGTCTGGAAACACTTGCCGAGATCAAGGAGAAAAGAGAGACCATTCCTATTGTAATGATCACCAAGAGTGAGGAGGAATATATTATGGAGGAAGCTATTGGTTCTAAAATAGCCGATTACCTTATAAAACCGGTAAATCCAAACCAGATCCTGCTTAGTATTAAAAAGAACCTGGATCACTCCAGGTTAATTTCAGAAAAGACCACTTCTAATTACCAGCAGGAATTCAGGAAGATCGCCATGGAAATGTCTCAGGTGAATTCTTATGAAGAGTGGGCTGAACTTTATCAAAAATTAGTTTACTGGGAAATTCAGCTGGAAGACATTGAAGACTCCAGTATGGTTGAGATCCTGGAATCTCAAAAACAGGAAGCGAATAACCAGTTCTTCAAATTCATTTCAAAGAATTACCAAAGCTGGTTCGAGAAAGATGCAGAGCCTCCGGTAATGTCTCATACTTTATTCAGAAAAAAGATCCTTCCTGAAATAAATGAAGATCAGCCTACCCTATTAGTAGTGGTAGATAATTTAAGATATGATCAATGGAAAGTACTGGAACCTATCATAAACCCCTATTATAAGAAGGAAAAGGAAAGTGCTTATTACAGCATACTTCCAACAGCTACACAATACGCTAGAAATGCAATTTTTTCTGGGTTAATGCCTAGTGAGATGGAAAAACTATTTCCGAAATACTGGAAAAATGATACCGAAGAAGGCGGAAAGAACTTATTTGAATCTCAATTTCTTGAAGAGCAATTAAAGCGCTTGGGTAAAAATTTGAAATACGAATACCATAAAATAAGCAACCTCAAAGCCGGAAAGAAGCTGGTGGATAATTTTAAAACACAAAAATCGAATGACCTTACGGTGGTTGTTTACAATTTTGTGGATATGCTCTCACATTCCAAGACCGAGATGGAAGTGATCAAAGAACTAGCTTCTAATGATAAATCGTATAGGAGTCTCACCCAAAGCTGGTTCAAGAATTCTCCATTATTAGAAATAATTCAGAAGGCTCAGCAGTCCGGATTTAAATTGATCATTACTACAGACCACGGAACTATCAATGTAAAGAATCCGTCAAAAGTAATTGGCGATAAGAACACCAGTTTGAATTTGCGCTATAAAACCGGAAAAAGCCTTACATATGAAAACAAAGAGGTGCTGGCCATAGAAGATCCAAAATCGGTTTACTTACCCACTATTAATATGAGCAGCTCATACATCTTCGCTAAAGAAGATCTGTTCTTTGCCTACCCGAACAATTTTAACCATTATGTAAGCTATTACAAGAATACTTACCAGCATGGAGGTGTTTCTCTAGAGGAAGTTGTAATACCGTTTGTAGTCCTAAACCCTAAATAATCGATAAAAAACATATTTAATCGATAAAAAACACTTAAAATAAATGTATCACTCTGATTTTCAGTAATCTGTGGTGGTATATTTATTTTTTACATATATTTACAGTCCCAAATCTGACATACTAATAATATGGAGTTAACCTATAGACTTCAAGAACTGGATGTAGCCGTAGATTATATTCTAAAGAACACCAAAAGCAAAACTTTGCTTTTTTACGGCGAAATGGGTGCAGGAAAAACCACTCTAATAAAAGAGTTGGTTAAAGCACTTGGCGTACATGATGTAGCCTCCAGTCCCACGTTTTCATTAGTGAATCATTACGAGTCAGATGAAGGATCTGTTTTCCATTTCGATTTTTACAGGATCGAGGATGAAACGGAAGCTTTAGACATGGGTATTGAAGATTACCTGGAGTCTGAAAGCTGGAATTTGATAGAATGGCCAGAAAAAATTGAAAATTTATTGGGGGAAAACACCCAAAAATTGTCACTTGAAGTGGAATCAGAAGAAATAAGAAAGTTAAAGTTTTGTTAACAAAACGAAAATTGAGGAAAAAAGATGCGTAAAAGATATTGTAAGAATTTTTTTACTTTTACAATTGTTTTATAAAGTCAATATTGGATTTTATATTCATTGAACGATTTATAAATAATTTTAAACTAACATATTTAAAGTTCAAATTGCGATTTTCAGGCGATTTTTTGCCTGAAAAAAAGTTGCAAAAGTACAACTAATGTTTTAACTGACAGGATTTTAAGTTGTTATATGTTTGTCTCAGAAAACAGAACGAAACAACAACTTTTAAAACCTATAATTATGAAACTTAAAGCAGTACTTTTCGCAGCAGCAATATTTGGAGCTAGTTTTTTTGTAACTTCAACTTCAACCGACGATACTAATAAAAATGATATCAAAGAACAAGCCGTACAAAAATCAAAGATCAGGGTACCTTCTGCTGGGTAGTTTAGTTGCCCTTTGTATTGCATTTTCACCTTATATATTTTATCTATACGAAGTTTTCCCAAACGGGCCCGTTTGGGAAACTTCTTTTTTTACATATGAAAGTAAATATTTCGAAGATGTACTGACCGCTGCCTGGACTTACCTTGGTAAAATAACACCTCTTTTTCTTTTACTTTTATGGTTCTTCACATGCAAACATTGGTGGTATCATGTAATTTTAATACCTATTGCAATGTATTCTTATCAATTGGTGGTTGTGGTGTACGATGACGTATATCTAAGAACAGATTACATAGATATAAATCAGTTGATATATTTAGCACCGTTTTTCATAATAATATTATCTATAGTTTACCTGATTCGGATTAAAATATTCGACAGGGTTTATGGTCTGGATCTTTCAGAGTTGGACGAGACCGAAATTTCGGTTTTTTCTCCTATCTCAGACAAAGATCTTAAGGAGATCAAAAATTTCCAGGAAGATGAGGATCTAGATGATATCGACCAATCGAAAATTTTAATAGAGGACTACTACCGTAAACTATAATTCTTCATTTTATAAATTTAGTTGTAATTTAACTGCTTTAACATATTTACATGGGAAAACAGCAGGTATCACCTTTTACTAAGGATCAACTATTACCCCAGGAAGAAACCCTTGAGATCTATAAGCGTAAGGGTGAGCTTTTTATAGGAATTCCAAAAGAAACAGCGTACCAGGAAAAACGCATCTGTCTAAGTCCAGATGCCGTGGCCGCAATTACGGCCCATGGGCACAGGGTGATGATAGAGTCTGGCGCTGGAAAATGGGCCAGGTTTAGCGATAAGGATTACTCTGATGCCGGAGCCGAGATCACCAAAGACACAAAAAAGGTCTTCTCCTGCCCTACCATATTAAAGATCGAACCACCTTCCATTGAAGAACTTTCATATATAAATCCGCAAACAATCCTTATTTCTGCCCTTCAGATCAAAACTCAGTGTAAAGAATATTTTCAGAAACTGGCCGAAAAAAGAATAACTGCCCTTGGTTTTGAATTTATAAAAGATGATGATGGCAGCTATCCAATTGTAAGAGCTTTAAGTGAAATTGCAGGGACTGCCTCGGTTTTAATTTCTTCAGAGATCATGAGCAATCATGTAGAAGGAAACGGATTGATGTTTGGTAATATCAGTGGAGTTCCTCCGGTTGAGATCGTTATTATTGGCGCTGGTACCGTTGGTGAATTTGCCACAAGGTCTGCTCTAGGACTTGGAGCTAGCGTAAAAGTATTTGATAGTTCTCTTACTAAATTAAGGAACATTCAGGCGAATCTTGGCAATACATTCTATACCAGCACCATTCAGCCAAAAAACCTGTCTAAAGCTCTGAAACGTGCAGATGTGGTTATTGGTGCAGTTAGAGGTAAAGATCGCTCTCCTATTCTAATTACAGAGGAAATGGTGCAGTCTATGAAACGAGGCGCAGTAATAATAGACGTAAGTATAGATATGGGTGGATGCGTAGAAACCAGTGAAATCACCTCCCATGACAATCCTATTTTCACCAAGCATAATGTAATTCATTATTGTGTTCCTAATATTCCTTCCAGGTACGCCCGAACATCTTCTCTATCAATCAGTAACATTTTCACACCTTACCTGTTGCATATTGGCGAGGAAGGCGGACTTGAAAATACCCTGAGATTTGACAGAGGTTTACGCAATGGTTTGTATTTTTATCACGGAATTTTAACCAGTAAGTCTATTGCAGACTGGTTTAATCTTTCCTATCGGGATATAAACCTATTGATCTTTTAAGTATGAAATTTGTGCATCGCCTTGCCTATTATGGGTTAGGACTTTTTTTTGGGATAGTAATTTTGTTATTCTTTTTAGGAGGAAAAAAAACATCCTGTGATTACTCACCAAATGCAAGGGTTTTAAAGAATATTAAGATCAAGGAAAGGAAATTTTCTGAAAGCTCTATGAATTTCTTCAGATCTAATAACATCGACACATCCATGGTTTCTGAGATCCTGAAAGATGGTGATGTAGATTTTAATAAGAGCAATACCGACGCAGAGCCATGTAATATTTATTTTATTTCCGGAGGTCCCGAAAATAAAGTCCTGGAATTAGAGATCGAGAATTGCGACAGCACCGCTACGATCCAGAAAGCATACATAAAAAAAGACGAGTAATTCCTACCCGTCTTTTCCAATTATCATTATTTCCTATTCTTCCAGGATCTGCTCAGCATGAGCTTTGGTCTTCACTTTTTTGATCACTTCCGCGATCTTTCCCTCTTCATCAATAATAAAAGTGGTTCTATGAATACCATCATATTCTTTCCCCATGAATTTCTTGGGTCCCCATACACCATAAGCATTGATCACTTCTTTATCCTCATCTGCTAAAAGCGGGTATTTGAAGTCATACTTATTTTTGAAGTTCTGTTGTCTCTTTTTAGAATCGGCACTAACTCCAAGGATCTCGTATCCTTTCTCCTTCATAGCATCATAATTATCGCTTAGGTTACAGGCTTCAGCTGTACAACCAGGAGTGCTGGCTTTTGGATAGAAAAACAGCACTAGTTTCTTTCCTTTATAATCAGATAATTTGATCTCATTTCCATCCTGATCTTCAGCTTTAAAATCGGGAGCCTTATCCCCTTCTTTCAATGTTGTCATAATTATTACTTTTGCCATTAAATTTAAAGCTTTATGACCAAACAGGAAAAGGTACAGTTCGTTATTGATAAGTTAAATGATATTTATCCCGAAATTCCAATCCCCTTAGATCATAAAGATCCTTATACTTTGCTAATTGCAGTTTTACTTTCCGCTCAAAGCACAGATGTAAAAGTAAATGAGATCACTCCCATTTTATTTGAAATCGCCGATAATCCATACAAAATGGTAAAGTTATCGGTTGAAGAGATTCAGGAGATCATAAAACCGGTAGGCCTTTCGCCGATGAAGTCGAAGGGAATCCATGGTTTATCTAAGATCCTGATCGAAAAGTATAATGGTGAAGTTCCTGCAGATATGGAAGCTTTAGAAGAATTACCTGCAGTTGGACATAAAACCGCCAGTGTGGTTATCTCTCAGGCCTTCAATGTACCTGCTTTTCCTGTAGACACCCATATACACCGTTTAATGTATCGATGGAATTTGAGTAATGGTAAAAATGTTACGCAAACAGAAAAAGACGCGAAACGTTTATTCCCGAAAGATCTCTGGAATAAATTGCATCTTCAGATAATATGGTATGGTAGGCAATATTCGCCTGCAAGAGCATGGGATCTTGAAAAAGACATCATCACTAAAACGATTGGAAGAAAATCTGTGATAAACGAATACTTAAAGAAAAAGAAATAAAAAGACCTGTAGGCTAATAACACAGGTCTTTTTATAAATTAATTCATAAGCGTTTCAAACTTCATCTTCTTATACTCAATTACACTAAGTGCTTTTGAATAATTCAAAAGAAACTCGATGGTCTCTTTTTTTGGTTGTGGACGATTAATTTTTTCTTCTTTCGAAGATTTTTTAAAGTAAAGTTTCCCCATTTGGTACTATTTTATGTTGGTTTAATAGAATAACGTAACAAACCGGGGGATATTGCTTCTGTTAATTAGTTAAAATTAAATTTCTCTTTTCTATGATCTTTCTCAAGTTAATTAAGGCATAGCGCATTCTTCCCAAAGCAGTGTTTATGCTAACTCCCGTACGCTCAGATATTTCCTTAAAGCTCATGTCTTTATAGATGCGCATGGTTAAAACTTCTAATTGGTCTTCAGGCAGTTCTTTAATTAGTTCCTGTACGTCACATTCGATCTGGTCTTTGATCAATTGTTTTTCAGCGTTAAGATCTCCGTCACTCAGAACAGAAAAAATATTGAAATCCCCGCTATTATCAAATTTGGGCATTCTTTTGTTTCTTCTAAAATGATCGATGACTAGGTTATGGGCAATTCGCATTACCCAGGGAAGAAATTTACCTTCTTCATTGTATTTTCCTCTTTTCAAGGTCCGGATCACTTTGATGAAAGTGTCCTGGAAGATATCTTCAGCGATATCTCGGTCATAGACCTTTGAAAAAATAAAACTGTAAATACGATGTTGGTGACGAGTGATGAGGGCGCCAAGTGCGTTTTCATTTCCATCAAGATAATCACGAACGAGCGAGGCGTCAGTTACCTTAGTGTTATTCATAACAGTTACTTTAATGTACAGAAATTAGAAATTTCTGTGGGTTAGGTTATTTAGTTTTAAAAAAGTAACTGTGCTTAATAGGCAACTGTGTATTGGTTATGCACCAAATATAGCAAGATAAAATCGAGAAATACAAACAAAACCTTAATTTTTTAACAATACTATAGGTTTTTATAGGCTTTCTTTCCCGCTTCATAATGAGTAACTTTGCGCTCCTAGCAGAAATTGAGCATGACAACAGATATATCACAGGTAGATCCTAAAAAGAATATAATAATTAAAGGTGCAAAGCTGCACAATCTTAAAAACATAAATGCAGTCATCCCCAGGAACAAACTGGTGGTGATCACTGGATTATCTGGTTCAGGAAAATCGAGCCTTGCCTTTGATACTCTCTATGCCGAAGGCCAACGCCGCTATGTGGAAAGCCTTAGTTCTTATGCCCGTCAATTCCTGGGCAGACTTAATAAACCAAAGGTTGATTATATAAAGGGAATCGCGCCTGCGATCGCTATAGAACAGAAGGTAAACTCGACCAACCCCCGCTCTACCGTGGGTACTTCTACCGAGATCTATGACTATCTCAAACTGCTTTTTGCCAGGATCGGCAGAACTTACTCTCCTATCTCTGGAAACGAAGTTAAAAAAGACACGGTCACAGATGTAATAAATTATGTCAAGGCATTTCCCGAAAGAGAAAAGCTTCTTTTGCTTGCCCCTATTCACGTTGAAGAAGGCAGATCTTTAGAGAAAAAGATCAAGGTTATGGCACAACAGGGATACAGCAGAATTAAGATCGATGATGAAGTTGTTAGAATCGATGAGACCGATCTTTCAAAAGCTAACGATGATAATACCTGGCTGGTAGTAGACCGGATTATCACCAAAGATGAGGAAGATTTTTATAATCGGCTTGCCGATGCTACAGAGGCTGCATTTTTCGAAGGTAAAGGAGAATTATTTATAGAAAAGCTTTCAGATAACAGTTCAAGACATTTCAGCAATAAATTTGAACTTGACGGGATGAGCTTTCTTGAGCCCAACGTACATTTATTCAGTTTCAATAATCCTTACGGAGCCTGCCCTAAATGTGAGGGATATGGAGATGTAATAGGGATAGATGAAGACCTGGTGATCCCGAATACAGGACTTTCGGTCTATGAAAATGCCATTTTCCCTTGGAGAGGTGATAGTATGAGCTGGTACAGGGATCAGCTGGTGAAAAATTCGCATAAATTCGATTTCCCGATCCATAAACCATATTTTGAACTGAGCGATGAACAGAAAGACCTTATCTGGAATGGAAATGAATATTTTGAAGGTCTTAACCAGTTCTTTGAATTCCTGGAGAGCAAAGCTTATAAGATACAGAACAGGGTAATGCTTTCACGTTACCGTGGTAAGACCAGATGTTCTGTCTGCAAAGGGAAAAGACTAAGGCCTGAAGCGCAATATGTGAAGATAAATGATCATAGCATCACAGATCTGGTTGAAAAACCTCTCGATAAAGTAAGAACATTCTTCAAGGATCTGGAGCTTAATGAATCTGACCAGGTAATAGCGAAGAGATTGCTTACGGAGATCAGAAATAGGTTAGAATTTCTTTCTAACGTGGGTCTTGATTATCTAACCCTGAATAGAAAATCGAATAGCCTTTCTGGTGGAGAATCACAAAGGATCAATCTTGCTACCTCCTTGGGGAGTAGTCTCGTTGGATCAATGTACATTCTAGATGAACCTTCTATAGGCCTGCATCCAAAAGACACTGAAAAACTTATTGGCGTATTAAAAAATCTTCGGGATCTTGGAAATACAGTTATCGTGGTTGAACACGATGAGGAGATCATGAATGCGGCAGATGAAATTATCGATATAGGACCTGAAGCAGGTACTAATGGCGGTTATGTTGTGGCCACAGGAACCATGAAAGATATCCTGAAATCTGATTCTCTTACAGCAAGTTATCTAAACGGAAAAATGGAAATTGAAGTTCCTGAAAAAAGAAGAACTTCAAAGAATAAAATAAAAGTGCTTGGAGCCAGGGAAAACAACCTGAAGAATATCGACGTAGAATTTCAATTGGGAATCTTTACAGCGATCACCGGTGTATCGGGAAGCGGTAAAAGTACCCTGGTAAAAAAGATCTTATACCCGGCTGTTCAAAAGGAAATTGGAGGCTATGGAGAAAAGGCCGGTCAGTTTAGCGGAGTTGAAGGTAATTTTAAAAGCATCGGGACCGTTGAATTCGTTGATCAGAATCCAATTGGAAGATCTTCCAGGTCTAATCCGGTTACCTATATCAAGGCTTACGACGATATTAGAAATCTATTTGCCAGCCAGAAACTTGCCAAATTAAGAGGGTTTAAGGCAAAACATTTCTCATTTAATGTTGATGGCGGAAGATGTGAAACCTGTAAAGGAGAGGGTGAAGTTACCATAGAAATGCAGTTCATGGCAGATGTGCATCTGGAATGTGAAACCTGTAATGGGAAACGTTTCAAAAAGGATGTGCTTGAAGTAACCTTTCACGACAAGAATATCGATGATGTTCTAAATATGACCATAGATGATGCTACACAATTCTTTGAGGATCATGGAGAAGATAAGATCGTAAAAAAACTTAAGCCGCTTAAAGATGTAGGTTTAGGATATGTTCAGTTGGGACAGAGTTCCTCTACGCTTTCTGGAGGTGAAGCTCAAAGGATAAAACTCGCTTCGTTCCTGGTAAAAGGAAATACCAAAACCAAGGCCCTATTCATTTTTGACGAACCTACTACCGGATTACATTTTCACGATATTAAGAAACTTTTGAAATCTTTTAACGCTCTTATTGCTAAAGGCCATACGGTCATCGTAATCGAACATAATATGGACCTCGTGAAATGTGCAGATCAGGTGATCGATCTTGGTCCTGAAGGTGGGGAAAACGGAGGTTATCTTGTTGGGCAGGGAACCCCAGAGGAGCTTTCGAAGATAAAAAAATCTTATACTTCAAAATATTTGAAGGAGAAACTAGAATAGAACTTAAGGTTTTGTAATTCAACTATTTAAAACCTAAAAAAGGATCTAACACCTCTTTGGGAACCCAGTAGTAGCGGACTTTGGCACGTCCTTTGTATTTAATAAACAAATGTTCATAATTAAATACGCTACTACCATGAGAAACCTGACCCTTATTTTCGCATTCTTATTTATTGGATGGTCAGTATCGGCATCCGTAAATTCAAAACCGGCTACCACTAATTACTATAACTACAACGATTCATTCATTTTTGTTGAAGGAGGAGTTGAATTTGCGGTTTACCCAAATGGTGAATTCGATTTTTACTTTAATCCCGATTTCGCTAGAGGAAACTCTGTACACATTTCAACCCCAAACGTAAACATTAGTTATAACGGTGGTTATAATTATGATCCATATGTGCAATATGACGACTATGGAGCGGTGATCCAGATTGAAAATGTACCTATCTATTATGACTACTACGGTAGAATTATCCAGGCTGGAAATATATTTCTTAGATATAATAACTTCGGAAGGCTGGCAAGAGTAGGTAACTTACATGTTCATTATAATAATCATCACCATATAACTCATTATAGTGGCTATATAAATCATTACAACAGACGTTATGTATACAGGCCATGGCACGACTATTACCGTCGTCCTAATGTTAATGTAAGTATCGTTTTCGGCAGACCATACCGTGCGTACTACGAGCCTCAAAGAATTTCTTATAATAAATATGTAACTGTTTATAACAATTACTATTCTAAGAATAACAGAAGAAGAGATTTTTACAGGCCTTCGCAGAAGGTAAGATCTTATAATCACGGGAGAAGAACCAGTTCGAAACGCAATATAGCGTATGTGAAAAACAGCAATAACTATAACAGAGCTGCTACCAGAGAAAGTGTTTCAAGAGACAGGGTCTATGCTGAAAATAATAGATCTTCCAGAGTAAAAACTGCAAGAAACACCAAAAGAAAAATTGATAATAGGTCTCCAAGAGTATATAGTGAAAGGAATGAAAGAAGTACAGATTCCAAAGGAAGGTCTGTAAAGATCGATAATACAACTCAAAGAAGACAGAATTCGGTTAGAGAGCGTTCTGCAAGAACTCAGCAAAAACAGAATTCTTCTATAAGGACAAGAACCGAAACGAGAAACGCACCAAGCGTGAGTAGAACCGGTTCTTCTTCAAAAGGTAGATCTGTTCAAAACAAATCGAATTCGAGAATCAGGAATTCTGCTCCGGCGAACAGAAATAGAACTATAGAAAAAAGCAATAGGAGTTCTGAAAGGAATTCAACTGTGAAGCGTCCAACAAGGCAAAGCAGTTCTTCTGTAAGAAATAGAACAAATTCGGAGAACTCAAGATCTCAGTCGGTTAGAACAAAAAAATCTACAGGATCGAGAAGTTCGGCACGAAATATGAATAATAGAATATAGATGACAAGTTCATAATTTAATTTTTTGGTTGGTTAGTTGGAAAACCCTTGACGCTCCCACGCTGATAGGGTTTTCTCGTTTTATGACCTTTTCAAAAACTTATCTATCATCGCATTAATGTCTTCGGAAAATTTCAGATAATAAACAATTAAAAGGTATAAAACACCTGATAATCCCCCTTTGATAGCAATATTAGTAACCGGATGGAAAGGAAAGTTAAGAAAGTAGAATCCAATACTAAAAAAGGCTGTTAACAATAACGCCCAGGTGGATTTAGTAGTAAAGGGATGAATTTTGAATTTTTTGAAAACAATGAAAATCTTGGAGGTGTTATAAAGCGAAAATGCAATAAAACTTGCTATCGCTGCCCCTTCAATTCCATATTCCGGAATGAATAAAATGTTCAGCACAAAAGCCACCAAAACCAGTATCACTCCTACCCCAAGCACAATTCGGTAATAATCTGAATTAAAAAGAATACTATTATTATTTCCCAGGAAATTATCATATAGTTTTACCATAGAGATCAACAACACGATCAAAATACTGATCTCGTATTCTTCAGGGATCAATTCATACAGGGAATTTACATTGGTAATGATCCAGACAAAAATGAGTCCGCTTACAATAAGTAGATTAAGGGAACTCTTCTCATAAAGATCTTTAAGTCCAGATTTATCTTTATTGTTCAACATTTCAGCTGTAAGCGGATTGGTAATCTGGTGCATTGCCTTTTGAGGTACAGATATCACGGTAGCGATATACACCGCTATACCGTAAATAGCGACGTTCTCAATAGGCAGATAATGTTCTATCATCACCTTGTCCAGATCTAAAAGAACGGTCGCTACAGAAGCTGCTAGAAGGATTAGCGAGGAATATTTTAATACCGGGGACAGGTTCTTCGGAAATTTAAAACTGAATTTAGGCCTATGCAAGGAAAAAGCATACATGGCCATTAAAATGGTCCTGAATACGAAAACTCCGGAAATACTATAAATAAAGAACTCTACACTTATCCATTTTAAATAGAAGGCAAATAAAAGCAGACTAATACATAGCCTGTGAAATACCTCTTTCATTAAATTTCCGAAAGCGCTTTTATAATAGATCTTCGACCAGGAAAAGAATACTTCAAAATATGCTGTCGCCAGGGCGATCACAAAGATCAACCAGACGTAAGGTTGCACCAGGCTATTCTCTCCCTGAAAATATTCCAGCAGGTAACTGTAAAATATAAGGCCAACTATTCCTAATATCAGTCCTACTACTGCCGGGATCACCAAAACAAGATTCAAAAGCCTATCCTGATCTCCCCTTGTTTTATAGGAGGTAAAGAATTTAATGAGGGTACTATGCACTCCAAATACCAGGAATGGCCATATAAGATTCGCTGCCGATAACAGGAAGCTAACCAATCCGTAATATTCCTTATCCAGAAAGTAAGTAAAAAGAAATAACGTATTCACAGCCCCGATCCCGAAACCAACATACGTGGTCACCATATTCTTCAAGGACTGATTGATGATTATTCCCATCTAGATTCCGTTGATTAATTTAGCCAGTTTTCCAGTTAGGGCCTTTCGGTGATATTTTTCAATATCATGAGAATCTCTAACAGGTTCTCCCTGCTGATATTTTTGAAATAATCCGAATATGTGTTCTTTGATTTTTGGAGCGTCGGCATAGGAAAATACCTTTCCCGAATTAGTTTCAGTGATAATTCTTTCAGCATCCCATTTATCAGGGCCAATAGCTAAAATAGGAGTTCGGGATGCCAGATATTCAAAAAGCTTGCCCGGGATGATCCCCCTTGTTTCAATAGAATCTATTTCTATTAATAAGAGAACGGTAGCTTGCCTTTGCATCTGAAGGGCTTTAGAATGACTAACATAACCTTCATTAACCAGATATTCTTCCAGACCAGAATCTTTGATACTTTCAAGTACTACCTCACTCACCTTCCCGGCCAGTTTTAGCTGAAACTCCTTTCTAAAATCTTTATGCTCGTCCAGCAATTGATGAAGCGCTTTCCAAAGATTTTCAGGATTTCTACCTGAAAGTAAAGACCCAATATGAGCTACCTCAAATTTCTTTTTTTCAACCGTGTTTGAATTAACTTCAGAATCAAAGCCATTGGTAATTACGGTAATTGGCTTAGAAGTTTTAGTCTCAAATTCAGCTTTGGTTGTAAAGCTGGTGGTAATAATATGATCTGCAGTATTCAGCACTTCACTTTCCAATTTTTCATGCTTTTCCCTGGAGCTTTCATTTAATTTAAGTTTCTCATGATAACCTATTTGTGTCCAGGGATCTCTGAAATCTGCGATCCACTTACATCCGGTTTCCTTTTTAAGATTTAGCCCAATAAGATGTAAACTATGAGGTGGCCCTGTTGTTATGATGGCTTTGTAATCATGATTCTCGATTTCCTTCTTTAGAAAATTAACCGAAGGCTTGATCCAGAATTTACGGGCATCCGGGATAAAATAATTCCCCCGTATGTAAAGCATTGCTTTTTGAAGAGGAGACTGATTTTCCTCTTTCTGAATGATCCCGGAACTAATGGTTTCGGTATCCTTTTTTGAGAAAATTCCCGCAATAGAATAAGGCTCAAAGATCTTTTCCTTTAGAACTTTTATACCGGGAGGTACTTCAGCTTCAAAACTTTTATCAATTATGGGGTAGCTGGGATTCTCGGGAACATATACCACGGGTTCTACTTCAAAGCTTCTTAAATACTTCACGAATTTAAGCCAGCGCTGAACCCCGGGACCACCGGCCGGAGGCCAGTAATATGTAATAATGAGAACTTTTTTCATTCAGTTATAAGATCAAAAAATCACTTTCTCTTTTTCAACTCGAAACCAATTCCACCCAAAAGAACCAGGCCAATAAGAATAGAACTGATTAAAGCAATATTGCTACCCGTTTTCACGACCTCAGGCTCAAATTTAAATACGATTTCATGCTCACCCGCAGGAACGTTCATTCCTCTTAGAACATAATTTACTTGTGCATGTTCTGCTGCTTCTCCGTCTATATACGCCTGCCAACCGGGTTGATAGTAATTTTCAGAAAAAACAACGAACTGTTTTGCATCAGCATCGAAGCTATATTTAAGCTCATTAGGCTGGTAACTTATCAATTCAACCTTAGCAGTCTCCTCAAAATTGAAATCTTGATCAACTACATCTTTAAATTTAGAATTGATCACCGCGGTACTCCTCAGGTCTGTATCTTCTAAAGCAAGCATTTCCTGGTCCTGAGTTTCCACCCATTTAATATCCTTTACCAGCCAGGCATTGCCATAAGCATTCGGATTTTGTTGTGCCTGGGTACCTTCTTCTGTTGGAACAATGAAATATTTCACATTCAGCATGCTCAATATTTTCATGTTGTTATTTGATATATAGAAATCGTAAAGTTCCTGGATTCTCCCAGGTTTCGCGGCATGATAACCACCCAGTGCATTGTGATAGTATGAGGTTCTACCAGTATTAAAAGGACTTCCGGAAACATCAAAAACCCTGTAATGACCTTTATCTTCAAGAATAGCCTCGTCTGCAGCTAATTTCTGAAATGGTTGCTTCATCTCCCTGGCCTGAACAAAATCTTCTTCATTCACATATCTTTTGTCAACCCCTATAAGGTCTACCAGTAAAATAATAATGAGCCCACCAATAACAAGATTTCGGCTGATCTTTGCCTTCAAATATCCCCATAAAAGCCCTGCCGAAAGCAAGACAAAAATCAGAGATCGAATAACATCAGCAGTAAATATACTCTTTCGATCTTCTTCCAGTGCCTTCATGAAATCCATTCCGAATTGCTGGGAATACATGGAATCATTGGCTCCTTCAAAATCAAATAATATAGATTTGAATACTAAGAATATTAGCAACAAGCCTCCGGTAATGATCGATGACCATTTTAAGGCATAAATTTTTTCTTCCTTTTTAACTTCATTAAGGAATAGCTTATAAAGTCCCATCACCGCAAGTAGTGGCAAACAAAGCTCAAGGATCACCTGTATGGAAGAAACCGCCCTGAACTTATTATATAGCGGCACAAATTCTATAAAAAACTCAGTGAAGAACTCAAAATTCTTACCCCAGCTTAAAAATAATGCCAATAAACTTCCTCCTACGATCCACCATTTTAATCTGCCTCTTATCAGAAAAAGGGCAAAAACAAACAGAAAAATTACCGTTGCGCCAATATAAGCAGGAGCACCCACGAAAGGCTGGTCTCCCCAGTAGGTTGGAGCACTTTCGGTAAAACCTTCAGCCTGGACTGGAGAGGCCCCAATTTCCCTTAAAGCATCATATAAATTAGAATCTTTTCCAATATTCTCTGAGCTTCCTCCTCCCATAAATCGGGGAACCATCAGGTTGAAACTTTCTAAAATTCCGTAACTGTATTCCGTGATATAATCGAAACTTAAGCCCGTATTCTGTTTAGGGCTTCCATCAGGTTCTATGCTCAGATTTGATTCTCCACGAGTACTGAATTGAGTATATTCACTTGTAGCCAATAAGTTCGTTGCATTAGCCGCAACAGCCAGCACTACGGCAATTACCATAATCCCCAATGACTTGAAATAAACAGGAAGTATATTTTTACGGTAGGCGTCTACGAGGTATGCAATACCCAGGGCAATGACCAGCAGTAATAGATAATAGGTCATCTGGAAATGGTTCGCCTGTATCTCCAAAGCCATAGCGATAGTGAGTAACAGAAAACTCCAGATATTACGATACCTAAAAATGGCAATAATTCCTGCGAGTACCATCGGCATATAAGCAATGGCATGCGCCTTGGCATTATGACCTACGCCAAGGATAATGATCAAATAGGTTGAAAAACCGAAGGCAATAGAGCCCAGAAAGGCCAGTTTATAATCTACTTTCATACATAACAGCAAAATATAAAAACCTAGAAAATACAGAAATAGATAATCTGCCGGCCGCGGTAGAAATCTTAAGGCGGCATCAAGCTTTTTTACATAATTATGGGGATAGTAGGCGCCTAATTGATAAGTTGGCATTCCTCCAAAAGCAGCATCGGTCCAGTAAGGTTCTTCCCCGGTCTCTGCCCTGAAGTCGTTTTGTTCCTTGGCCATCCCGATATATTGTATAATATCGCTTTGGTAGATCTCCTTCCCCTGAAGGACCGGATTAAAGTAAAATAATGATAAAATGATAAAACCTGCCAGGACCAACAGGTGAGGTAAGAATTGCTTCAATTTAGCCATTAATCGGACTTTTGATTTTAATCACAAATTTTGTGTAAAACAAAGCCTTTCTAGTGACTTTGCTAAAATCCGAAATTAATCAATTTCTTCGTAATCGATATATTCACCAACATTTTTATTGGACTGCTTTCCATTTTTTGGTTTTTTATCGATACTAACTTTTCCTTCTTTATCTTGAGGTCGCTGAGCTCCTCCAAACTGCTGATTGAATTGTTTTTCAAATTTCTGACCCATCTTTTTCATAAACCACTTCAGGATCAACGGACCAAAAAATCTAAGTAATATTTTAAGACCAAAGTATACTAACAGAACTATAAGTACCGTTTTTAATACCCCGGTTAATGATGCTTCTAACATTCTAAATCTTTTTGCAAAAATAAAAATAAGCCTCCACAATCAGGGAAGCTTCAGCTATAAAATTATAATAAATCTTATATCTTTGAGAGACCTAACCCGACCAATTATGCGTAAATCAGCCATACTTAGCCTCTTTCTAATTATTGCTACCAATCTCCACGCTCAATATACTGAAACTATTAATTCGAATAGGCCAGGACAATCCCAGGGAGCTTTCGCTGTTGGAACCAATGTGATACAGATTGAAACCGGGCCTTATTTTGGAAGCGAAGAACATACGGGACTTGGTACCGACACCGATATCTGGGGAGTAGATTACCAATTGAGATATGGATTGCTTTTTGAAAACCTGGAATTGAATCTTACCGGTTCATTTGAGTCACAGGACATTTACAGGGATTTCCTGGGTGTTACCAGCGAATCTACTATCAGGAATTTCAAATCGAATACCATAGGCGCGAAATACCTCATTTTTGACCCTCATAAAAGTCTGAAAGAAGACAAACCAAATCTATACAGCTGGAAGGCTAATCAACGTTTCAAATGGAAAACCCTGATCCCGGCAATTTCAATATATGCCGGCGCTAACTTTTCTTTCGGCGAGAATCCCTATTTGTATGAAGGAGAAGGAAAATTTAGTCCGAAAGCAGCCATCATTACCCAAAATAACTGGGGACGCTGGGTACTGGTATTGAATCTCATTGCCGATAAACTTTCTGAAGACTACAGGTCTTATACAGGAATCATAACGGTCACCCATACCTTAACTGAGAACATGGCTATTTTTGGGGAATACCAGGGCATAAAGAGCGATCTTTATGCTGATGATATCTTGCGCGCAGGTGGAGCTTATTTAATAGGTGAAGATTTCCAGTTCGATATTTCCGGCCTGGTAAATTTTAAGGACACTCCATCAAAATGGCAGGTAGCAGCCGGTGTTTCGTATAGATTTGATCTTCATAAGGTGGATGAATTCCTGGAAGAATCAAGTGAAGGCAATAAAAGAAGACAGCGAAGTGAAGAATTGAACAAGGACGAGGGTGATGGTGTCATCGATGACGATGGAGGAGAATAACCCGAAAATACTTCAAACTAAAAAGGCCCCGCAATTCGCAGGGCCTTTTTTATATCTGAATATATTGTGATTACTTATTAGACATCGCTGCTTCTACTGAAGCTGATAGTCTTTTATAAGTACCATTTTCTAGTCTTTCACGAATTGCAGAGAAAGCTTCAACAGTTTCCTCAACATCCTGTAAAGTATGCGTTGCCGTCGGGATCATTCTAAGAAGGATCAATCCTTTTGGAATTACCGGGTATACAACGATAGAACAGAATACACCATGATTCTCACGAAGATCCTTAACCAAAGCCATAGCTTCTGGGATACTTCCTTTAAGGTATACCGGAGTCACACAACTTTGTGTGGTTCCAATATCGAATCCGTTATCTTTTAATCCGTTTTGTAATGCGTTTACGTTCTCCCAAAGCTTTTCTTTAAGCTCTGGCATAGTTCTTAGCATATCAAGACGCTTCAATGCTCCAACCACCAACTGCATTTGCAGTGATTTAGCGAACATTTGTGATCTAAGATTATATTTTAAATAATCTATGATCTCTTTATCTCCAGCGATAAATGCTCCTGTACTAGCCAGTGATTTTGCGAAAGTGGCGAAATATACGTCTATTTCGTCCTGTACTCCCTGCTCCTCACCTGCTCCGGCTCCTGTTTTACCAAGAGTACCAAAACCATGAGCATCATCTACGAATAATCTAAAGTTATATTTTTTCTTAAGCTCAACGATCTCCTTCAATTTACCCTGCTCACCACGCATTCCAAAAACACCTTCAGAGATCAATAAGATTCCTCCACCGGTTTGTTCTGCGATCTTGGTAGCACGTTGAAGATTCTTTTCGATACTTTCCATATCGTTGTGCTTATAGGTAAATCTCTGACCTAAATGCAATCTTACTCCATCAATGATACATGCATGTGCATCTACATCATATACGATCACATCCTGCTTAGAAACAAGGGCATCGATGGTAGAAACCATCCCCTGGTATCCAAAATTTAATAGGTAGGCTGCCTGCTTGTGTACAAAAGAAGCAAGTTCATCCTGTAATTTTTCATGAAGATCTGTATGACCACTCATCATTCTCGCTCCCATAGGATAAGCAGAACCATACTCAGCGGCAGCTTCTGCATCTACTTTACGAACTTCAGGATGATTGGCTAGTCCCAGGTAGTCATTAATACTCCATGTGATCACTTCCTTTCCGCGAAATTTCATACGGTTAGAAATTGGTCCTTCCAATTTTGGAAAAACGAAGTATCCTTCTGCCTGCTCAGCCCATTTACCTAGCGGTCCTTTGTCTTTGTAAATTTTATCAAATAAATCCTTCATCGGTCATTTTTTAGACGAGCCGCAAAAATACTGAAATTTGGCTCAATTCTACAAAGTAAATTATAAACATCGAAATCTAAGAAAAACAAAAGCATCCTACAAAGTATAGGATGCTTTTGTTAATAAGTGTTAAAAACTTTTATTTGATAAGGTCTATAGACTGCGAGCTGGTTTCGTGCTGAGTATCAAAAAATCCTTGCTCGTTCATCCACTCATCGCTGTAGATCTTACTCATATATCTTGATCCGTGATCTGGAAAAATGATCACGACATTGGAATTCTCATCGAATTCCCCTTCTTCGTTAAACTGTTCTAATCCCTGCATCGCCGCACCACTGGTATAACCAACAAAAAGACCTTCGGTCCTTGCCAGCTCCCGTGAGGTATGGGCTGCGTCCTCATCGCTTACTTTTATAAATTTATCGATCGCATCGAAATCTGTAGCTGTTGGAATAAGGTTTTTACCTAATCCTTCTATTCGGTAAGGATAAATTTCCCCAGCATCGAATTCGCGAGTTTCGTGATATTTCTTCAGTACAGATCCAAAAGCATCTATCCCCAGAACTTTAATATCTGGGTTTTGCTCTTTTAAAAATCTAGCCGTACCAGATATAGTACCTCCAGTTCCGCTACATGCCACTAAATGTGTGATTTTTCCTTCAGTTTGTTTCCATATTTCGGGACCAGTAGAAAGGTAATGAGCATCAATATTCAATTCATTGAAGTACTGATTGATATAAACTGAACCTTTAATCTCGCTATGAAGTCTCTTTGCTACCTCGTAATAAGAACGCGGATCATCTGCAGGAACGTTTGCCGGGCAAACATATACCTTGGCTCCCATTGTCTTCAGCATATTGATCTTATCCTGTGAAGATTTAGAACTAACTGCTAGAATACATTCATATCCCTTTATGCAGCTTACCATGGCAATACTAAATCCAGTATTACCTGAAGTAGTCTCTATAATGGTATCACCAGGTTTTAAGATGCCTTTTCTTTCAGCTTCTTCAATAATATGCAGGGCGATCCTGTCTTTGGAGGAGTGTCCAGGATTAAAAGATTCTATTTTAGCAAAATAGTCACCTTTAAACCCTTGAGTAATTTTATTTAAGTGAACTAATGGCGTATTACCTACAAGCTGTAATACGTGGTCATAAACCTTTAAGTCTTCTCTCATAAATCGAAGTTCTTTATACAAAAGGCCCTTCAAAGAAAAACTTATTGAGGCCGGTCAAATTTAAGGCAAATTTTTTAATTATTGATTTATACCCTCTAAATCCAGTAAAAACGCGTATTCTTCAGCTACTTCCTTTAGTGCTTCGAACCTTCCGGAAGCTCCTCCATGACCTGCATCCATATTGGTATGCAGCAAGAGTATATTATCATCTGTCTTCAGCTCTCTTAGTTTGGCAACCCATTTTGCAGGTTCCCAGTATTGCACTTGTGAATCGTGCAGACCAGTTGTTACCAGCATATTTGGATATTCCTGAGCCACAACATTATCATAGGGCGAATAGGACTTCATGTATTCATAATATTCCTGCTCATTAGGATTTCCCCATTCATCATATTCACCCGTTGTAAGCGGAATACTATCGTCTAGCATAGTAGTTACTACGTCTACGAAAGGTACCGCAGAAATGACCCCGTTATAAAGATTCGGAGCTAGATTTACAACCGCGCCCATTAATAAACCACCGGCAGAACCACCCATGGCATAAAGGTGATTAGAAGAAGTATAATTCTCCCTGACCAGGAATTTAGAAACATCTATAAAATCTGTAAAAGTATTTTTCTTAGTGAACAGTTTCCCATCTTCATACCATTCACGGCCAAGGTATTCACCTCCACGTATATGTGCTATCGCATAAATAAATCCGCGATCCAGTAAACTTAATCTAACCGAAGAAAAATACGGATCTATCGTTGAACCATAAGAACCATAAGCATATTGCAATAAAGGACTGTTTCCGTCTTTCTTGGTTCCTTTTCTATAAACCAGAGAAACCGGAATTTGCGTTCCATCTTCGGCGGTAGCCCAAAGCCTTTCTGAAACATAATTATCCTTATCGAATTTTCCGCCCAGAACTTCCTGCTCTTTCAGAACCACCTTATCCCCTGTCTTCATATTATATTCAACAACTGAAGTTGGTGTGGTAAGACTGTTATAGGTATACCTCAACATATCTGTCTCAAAATCTGGATTAATAGAAGTATAAGCGGTGTAGGTCTCATTATCGAAAGGAATATAAAATTCCTTACTGTCATCCCATTTTATGATTCTTATCTTATTAAGGCCATTTGTACGTTCACTAACTACCAGATATTCTTTAAAAATATCGATATCCTCAAGAAGAAAATCTTTCCTGTGAGGTATCACATCTACCCAATTTTCCATTCCGGTCTTATCAACCGGTGTTTTCATCAGTTTAAAATTGGTAGCCTCATCTTTATTGGTAACTACATAAAAATGATCCTCAAAATGAGAAATGCTATACTCGAGGCCTCTTACTCTCGGCTGAAATATCTTAAATTCTCCTTCAGGTTTATCAGCATCCAGAAAACGATATTCCGTAGTAAGCGTACTATGCGAACCAATGATAATATATTCGCGGGATTTAGACTTATATACGTAAGTATTAAAAGTTTCATCTTCTTCTTCAAATACCAATTCATCCTTTTCAGGATCGGTTCCCAGAATATGTTTATAGATCCTGTAAGACCTTAAGGTTTGAGTATCTTTTTTGGTATAATAAAGCGTTTTATTGTCATTGGCCCAGGTAGAACCACCAGTGGTATTTTTGATCTCTTCATCATAGATCTCTCCGGTTTCAAGATTCTTGATCCTGATGGTATATTTTCTCCGGCTTAAGGTATCGGTTCCAAAGGCTACTAGTTTATTATCTGGACTAACATTTAATCCTCCTAAACTGTAATATTCATACCCTTCAGCCATTTTATTCACATTGAACATAACCTCTTCAGGCGCATCCTGGGTTTCTTTCTTTCTCGAATAGATCGGGTAGTCATAACCTTTTTCGAAACGAGTGATATACCAGTAACCGTTAAGTTTATAGGGCACAGATTCATCATCCTCCTTTATCCTGCCTTTCATTTCCTCGAATAATTTCTCCTGAAATTCTTTCGTATGCGAGGTCATTTTATCGTTATAATCATTTTCGGCCTCCAGATAGGCAATAACTTCAGGATCTTCACGCTGATTCATCCAGAAATAATTATCTATCCTTACATCACCATGCTTCTCGAGCTCTTTAGCTACTTTCTTTGCTTTTGGGGCTTCAATATCTTTTTTCAAATCATTTTTGTTTTGCGCGGATGCAAATGTAACGCATCCTAATAGAAATACTAATAGTCTTTTCATTTTGACTGGTTTGATGCGGTAATTTAGTAAATTTGAAATCATAAATTTTAAATCGAAAAATATGTTTGGAGATATGATGGGCATGATGAATAAACTGAAGGAAGCCCAAGAAAAAGTAGATGCAACTAAGCAAAGATTAAATTCTGTTCTTGTAGATGAACAAACCAGTGACGGACTTTTAAAAGTGACCATTACTGCCAACAGAGAAGTTAAGAATATTTCTATAGATGATTCCTTGCTTGAAGATAAGGAACAACTAGAAGATTACCTGGTTCTAACAATGAACAAAGCAATTGAAAAAGCTACCAAAATAAATGAAGCTGAAATAGGAGCGGCTGCTAAGGATGGTATGCCAGATATCCCGGGAATGAATGATCTTATGAAATAGGCATTTCTCTAATAAAACAAAAAGCCCGGAATTTATTTCCGGGCTTTTTTATTTTTAGGCTTCTCCCCTGGCGGGATAATCTTCTTTTATCACAAATGAGATGGATCTCAATAATTCATCAAATTTTGGTCTGGCGAAAGGCATTGACTGAATGCTGGCAGAATACAAAGTATTATCTGGTCTTATGAGGAAAAGGGCCGGCTCCAGAAAAACTTCAGGCTCAGAATCCTTTATCGCTTCCGAAATAAATAGCCCCCATTTTCTACCTTCATCAATACTGAAATCATAACCAATATCGAGTTTATCGATATCCCATTCTTCGACGGTCTTCTGCGCCAACTCTTCGTTATTTGAACTTACGCAAATTACGTTAACACCTTTATCTCTAAAATCTTCGATCTTCGTGTTCAATTCTTCCAGGTACTTCTTACACACCGGGCAATGTATCCCTCTGTAAAAAATAAGCATGGTAAAATTTTCCGGCTGATTATCCCGAAGATCCCATTTTAAACCTTTGGTGGTCTTTACAATAAGTTCCGGCACTTCCTGTCTTGGTTTCAAATTCTTCATAAATCAATTTTTATGAAAAATAACTGAAATTAAACCTCAACCTTATTAAACCCCTGCTAATCTTTAGTTAAGTTTAATTAAAACTACAGATGGATCTTCTGAAGCATCGACAAAAAGTAGTGGTGCATTTCTTCGGAATAATCAAGGTGGGTCACGATCCTTAATTTCCCCTGCCCCATATTACTTATCCTTACATTATTTTCAGAAAGTTTATCCATAAATGCTTTTTCATTTTCAGCGTCTTTCAGGTAAAAAATGATAATATTGGTTTCTACAGGTTCTACTTTTCCTATATAATGGAGTGATGATAGAACCTCAGCAATTTCAGAGGCTCTTTCGTTATCCTTTTTCAATTGCTCTAAATGATTGTCTAAAGCATAAATTCCGGCCGCAGCCATAAAACCAACCTGGCGCATTCCACCACCCAGAACCTTACGAACCCTGATGGCGTTCTTCATCAATTCACTTTTACCAATCAGCACGGAACCCATTGGAATACCAAGACCCTTGGAAAGACATACCGAAATAGTATCGAACAACTTCCCGTAATCTTTAGGATCTTCATCATTTTTAACGATAGCATTAAATAGTCTAGCCCCATCAAGATGCAATCCCAGATCATGCTTATCGCACACCTTTCTTATCTTTTTGATCTCTTCCAGATCATAACAGGCACCACCACCTTTATTGGTAGTATTCTCAAGACAAACCAGGGTGGTTAACGGACTATGATAAAAATCTGGTGGATTAATGCTTTCTTCAACCTGCTCTGCTTTGATCATACCGCGAACTCCATCAACGAGTTTACAGGAAACTCCGCTATTAAACGATACTCCACCACCTTCGTAATTATAGACATGAGCCCATTTATCACAGATTAATTGTTCTCCAGGCTGGGTATGCAGTTTGATCGCGGCCTGGTTAGCCATACTTCCCGTAGGAAAGAACAAAGCTTCATCCTTACCGAACATGTCTGCAAGTTTTTTCTCCAATGCATTTATGGTTGGATCTTCTTTATACACATCATCCCCTACTTCTGCGGTCATCATTGCCTGCAACATTCCTTTGGTTGGTCTGGTTACGGTATCACTTCTTAGGTCTATTTCTTTCATGGTCATTTTTTCTAAAATGCTAAGGTAAAATTTAAAATGTCTTTTTTCTAAAATTCGGTATTCACAATAGGATCTATGTATTTGCCTTTAATATATATTTTCCTGAGTGTTTAGTTGATTATCTGCAATTTTTCGCAAGCTTTCAGTCAATTAACTGAAAATGAAGCAATTTATTTGTATTTTATGGCAAATCCTGATCTATGAAAAGCAATAATGATAATCCCACTTTCGAATCTTATAACCGTGATCCAAAACTCTATGATGAGATCTTTGATGAAAATGACAATGTAAGGCAGACCTACAAAACCTTATTCGAACTTTATAGCGAGCATTCGGCACAGGATTTCGGAAGATTAAACAATAAAGCCAAATCTTCCTTTTTTAACCAGGGTATTACTTTTCAGGTCTATGGAGATCATGAGATCAAGGAAAAGATATTTCCATTCGATCTGTTTCCCAGGATCATAGATCCGGAGGAATGGGAAGTAATAGAAAAGGGAGTCTTGCAAAGAAGTAAAGCGCTTAATGCCTTTCTCTGGGATCTTTATCATGATAAGAATATCATTAAAGAAGGAATTGTTCCATTAGACCTTATTAGTTCTTCAGAAAATTACCTGGATCAAATGAACGGCTTCGATCCACCCGGCGGGATCTATAACCATATTTCAGGAACAGACCTTATAAAACATTCAGACGGAAAGTATTATGTGCTGGAAGATAACATCAGATGTCCTTCCGGAGTTAGTTATGTGATTTGTAATAGAACAGCTTTAAAAAGAGCATTATTCGGCGTTTTCAATCATTACCAGGCTCATACGGTAACCGACTATGCCGAGAATCTGCTGGAGATCCTGGAAACCGTAAAACCCAAAGGCGTTGATGTACCAAATTGTGTGGTCATCACTCCTGGGATATATAATTCGGCTTACTACGAGCATTCCTACCTGGCCAAGGCCATGGGCGTGGAATTGGTAGAAGGACGTGACCTGTTTGTAGAAAATGACTTTGTATACATGAAAACGATCAACGGTCCGGAGAAAGTAGATGTTATCTATAGAAGGATAGACGATCAATTCATCGATCCACTGGAATTCAAACCAGATTCGGCTTTAGGTGTTCCGGGATTAATGGCTTCCTATAAAAAAGGAAATGTTTGCCTGGTAAATGCTCCAGGTACCGGTGTGGCAGATGATAAGGCAATCTATACCTATATGCCAGAGATCATTAAATATTATTTAGATGAAGAGCCGATTTTAAATAATGTGCCTACCTATCATTGCAGCAGGCCAGATGAATTAAAATATGTACTGGAGAATGTGCATAACCTGGTCATTAAGCCTGTTGATGAAGCAGGTGGTTATGGAATTTCTATCGGGAACCGGCTTAGTAAGGATGAGATCGAAGAAGTCAAAAAAACCATACAGGCAAGTCCGAGAAAATATATCGCCCAACCCATCATGTCGCTATCTGTCCACCCAACTTATATCGAAGAAAATGAATGCTTCGAGCCGCGGCATGTAGATCTAAGGACCTTTACCCTACTTGGCGCTGGAAAGGACTTTGTGCTAAAAGGTGGACTCACCCGTGTGGCCTTACAAAAAGGAAATCTAATAGTTAATTCCTCTCAAGGTGGTGGTTCTAAAGATACCTGGGTTTTAAAAAACAATCAATAATTTATGTTAGCAAGAGTAGCCAATAACCTGTTCTGGATGGGAAGATATATCGAACGTCTGGAACATGTCGCAAGATATTTGAATGTAAACTATTTCGCGTCCCTGGATGCCCCCAACGAACTTTCACAGTCGAGACAATTCGTGCTGCAATCCATGCTTTTTATGGCAGACGATTTTAGCCGAACTGAGGAGCCGCTGGACGAAGAAAAAGTTTTATACGATATCGCCTTAAATCCAGACAAGGATTTCTCTATAATCAATTATGTGAAACTTGCCCGTGAAAATGCAAATTCTGCACGGGATCTTATTTCCACTGAACTGTATGAATCTATTAATAAATTCTACCATTTCGTTCTTAATTACCCCGTAGAAAATTTCAAAAAACGAGGGCTTTATGATTTTACGGTTCAGGTGACTGAAAATGTTTCCATCTTAAGAGGAAAAATAAGGGGTACGCTATTGCACGATGAAGTCTACGCTATTATAATGCTTGGTGTGAATATCGAAAGAGCCACGCAGATCATCCGTATCATCAATTCCAAATTCAAGGATGCAGTAATTGCCCAGGGCAGTTACGGTGATACTTTAAAGAACAGCTATGAGTGGACCACTTTATTGAAGTGTGCGGAGTCTTACGATATGATGCGTCGCTTCTACAGGCAAACTCCAACCAGTATATCCACTCTGGAGTTTTTGATCTTAAATACAGATTGTCCAAGATCTGTAATGAACAGCCTTAATGAAGTTTGTAAACATATCATGGTTCTTACCCGGGAAAAACATCCTTCTAAAGATTCTTCCGCCTTTTTAATTGGTAAGGTAAGGGCGAAGTATCAGTTCAAAGTGATCGAAGAGATCGAACAGGACCTGGAAGCATTTATTCAGAATATCCTGGATGATCTAAATAGTATCGGGCTAAAATTACAGAATGAATATTTTCATTATTAATCCGATAAAAACACTTTTATTTGCTGCTCTTAAAATTTCATTATGAACCTGGATTATAATATAAGATACACTGCCAAAAACACGTATGAGAATAAGGCGAGCAGCGCTCTCTGGCAGTTTTTGATAATCCCTGAGAATAATGAATCGCAGGAATTGCTGCAGGATGACTTCACGAATTCTTTAAATATCCCGGTAGAAAGATCAATTAATGGTTATGATTTCCCTACCTATCGTATTAGACCGAAACAGACTTTTGAGGAAATTGAATTCACCGCAGATTTTAAACTGATCAAAAAAGTTGAGAATATATTCGAAAAGGTATCCCAGGAGTTTTCTGAAAAAGAATACGAGGAATTAAATTCGTTGAAATTTAAAGCTGAAAATGATGTTTTTCTTCGATATACAGATCTTACCACGTTGCACCAGGAGGTTGATTTTAAATTTGATAAGAGTATCAGCCTTTTTCAAAACCTTCAGGAGCTAAATTCCTGGATCAAAAAGGAATTTATTTTTAAGACCAATGTGACCGATATTGATACAGATCTAAGTCACATCCTGGAGATCAAACAGGGAGTATGTCAGGATTTTACACATCTGTTCATCGCCATCGCGAAACAGTTTGGAATTCCTTCCAGATATGTATCCGGATACCTGCACCAGGGAAATGGCTATTTTGGCGATTCACAAATGCATGCCTGGGTAGAATGTTGCCTGCCCAACAGTGGCTGGATAGGATTTGATCCTACCAATAATCTTATCGCTGCTGAAAATCATATTAAAGTAGCCCACGGGAAAGACTATTCAGATTGTCCTCCCCTTAAAGGAGTTGTTTTCTCCTCTGGTAAGAACGAAACTGAATATACCGTTCAGGTTTCCTCTCAACAACAGCAATAGATTTCTAATAAGCTCCTATTGGTGAACCATCAGGGATCTTAGGAATATTTATTTCCAGTTTAAAATCTTCAGGTTCTTCTCTAAACCTTTTAATATTACGGAACATCTCTTTTGAAACCGGATCATCCTTGCCTTTTAACCAGTTGGCTAGCTCATCAACTTTTTGATTAGCAACAGATCTCACCAAAGGTGTGGCTTTATCATTTATAGCCAGGTTCAGCAAATGCTTTAAAACATTAAAATTGATCGTATTCTGAACACTAGCCTCATAGCTATCCTTCTTAGTGTTTTTGATGGTTTCAGAAATCATTTCTTCCAGCACATATTCGAGTCCTGGAAGATCTTTATTTAAGGCATGCTGTTGAATTAGCCTTTCTGCCCTGCCGGGATGAAGCAATAAAGCAAGCGTCATTTCACTTGCCGTAGCCGGAGCACCTAAAGCGTCAAAAGCCACATCAGTATTACTTTTAAATGATTCCCGGTCTCTACCATAGCCAAAAGCCCGTGGTGGAAATAGTTCCAGTTTATCCTTCGGGATGGCAAGTTCTTCCGCAGTTAGCGTCTTAAGAATACTCTCCAAAGCTTTTTCCTGAAGTTTGGAGTCAAGATGTTCAACTATTTTGCTAATACCTCCTTTTACCGCGTAATTGTATTCCAGACCGCCAATAAGTTTCACCGCGGCTTCCGTCTGATATCTGTGGAAAAAATAAAGCGGCACAAAAACATCTTCCAGAACTGTATATGGCTCATTAGTCCTGATGTTATCCTTTGAAAAATTCTGAATTGCTTTCTTCCTTATTTCAAGAACCCTTTCCAGTTCATCTGCTGCATCTTTACCATTATCCCATAGATGAGCAAAGGCATGAGCACCCCCGGAAGCCCGTGCATCAGAATCTGTAATAAAAGTAAGTCCGTCAAGGTGGGCTTTCTCCAAAACAGAATTAAGATATTCCCTTTCTTCCATTCCATCAGGAATATCACTATAACTATATTTCACAGTTACTTTATCCCACTCTCCTATTCCAGTATCATAAGCGTTCGCGAATTCAATTTCACCATTATTAAGTTCAAACTGCGGATGAGGATAATCCATTACCGAAGCCCTGTCGCTGGTGCTTGCAGCAAAATTATGTGTAAAACCAATGGTATGGCCAACCTCGTGGGCAGATAATTGCCTTATCCTGGCCAGGGCAAGTTCCATCATGGGATCGTGATTAGAATCGCTTTCAGCAAAAGGTTTATGCATCATCGCCTGGGCGATCATAAAATCCTGACGAATTCTTAAACTTCCAAGACTCACGTGGCCTTTAATGATCTCACCAGTTCTGGGATCAACCACACTGGCACCGTAACTCCAGCCCCTGGTAGATCTATGCACCCACTGGATCACATTGTATCTCACATCCAGGGGATCGGCATCTTCCGGCAACATTTTTACCTGGAAAGCATCTTTATATCCAATATTCTCAAAAGCCTGATTCCACCAGCTCGCTCCTTCCAGCAAAGCAGAACGCACCGGCTCAGGAGTTCCCGGGTCCAGGTAATAGATGATCGGTTCTACGGCCTCACTAATTTCTGCTTCAGGATCCTTTTTCTTCAAACGGTGTCTAATAGCATAACGTTTCTTTATAGGCTCAAACACCGGTGACGCATAATCCATATAAGAGATAAAGATCGCCCCACTACGTGGATCAAAAATCCTTTTTTCATATTCGTCATCTGGCAATTTCACAAAAGAATGATGCTGGGTTACGCTGATATTCTTAGCATCTGGAACAACAGAATTGATGGTTCTGCTTTTTGGCTCCCCTTCAAAAGTAAGCAGCGCTTCAAATTCAACATTTTCAGGAAATGCTTTTGTACGCCCCAAAGCCAAAGCACTTTTAGATTTATCCAGTTTATAGGTGCCGTATTCTCCTTTTTTCAAGGTTTCTGCAACTCCATGGATATCCTGCATTAAGAACGGTGTAAAATCAATGATATACTTACCGTCTTTTTCCTCTTTGATCTCAAATCCAAAAAGAACCGATTTCGCGAAAGCTTCAGCTACACTTTCCTTTTCCGCCTTATTATCGGTGATCGCTCTGTAGTTCTGATTAGGCTGAATAAGCAATAATTTATTACCTGCTTTCTGAAACTTCACCACGGCCTCTCCTCCTAACTGCCCGCGATCTAATCCAATATCATTAGACCCTACTCCGGTAGTTAAGAAATGGGTGTAAAGAAATTCAGTTTCCAGGCTATCTACCTCCAGGTAAATTTCATCTTCCTTTTCATTGTAATGAAAGTTAAAATAACCTTCATATTTCTGAAGGTCTTCTTTCTTTTCGAGGAATTGAGCCTTCATCGCGAATGAAATACTGAAGGCCAGAATAATACAGGTAATCTTATGCATAGAGGGATTTTTTTAAGCTTTCTAAAACTAAAAAATATTCGTTAAATCCTTTCTCGAAACTCCCTTTAATTCTATTTTTACGTCAAATCAACCATGAATGATAACAATAGAGAACATTAGAGATCTTAAAGAGCGCCTGGTTGCGTTAAGGAGGTATCTTTGACATTGATGCCAAAAAGATCGAAATAACCAATATGGAGGAAAAGACCTTTGCTCCTGATTTCTGGGACGACCCTAAAAAGGCTGAACAGATCATGAAAGAGGTCAATTCTGAAAAAAGCTGGGTGGGAGATTACGAAAAAGCTGAAACCCTGGTAGAAGACCTTGAGGTCATCTTTGAATTCTACAAGGAAGATGAAGCCACAGCTGAAGATGTTCAGGACAGATATGATAAAGCTATAGATCTTATAGAAGATCTTGAGTTCAAGAATATGCTTTCTGAAGAAGGTGACAGTATGAGTGCTGTACTTCAGGTTACTGCGGGTGCCGGTGGTACCGAAAGTTGTGACTGGGCAGAGATGCTGATGAGAATGTATCTAATGTGGGCTGAAAAGCGCAAATTCAAGATACGTGAGCTTAACTACCAGGCAGGTGATGTCGCCGGGGTTAAAACAGTGACCCTGGAAATTGAAGGTGAATTTGCTTTTGGCTGGCTAAAGGGTGAGAATGGAGTACACAGGCTGGTAAGAATTTCCCCTTTCGATTCTAATGCCAAAAGACATACCTCTTTCGCCTCGGTATATGTTTATCCGTTAGTGGATGATAGTATAGAAATAGATATTAATCCTTCAGACCTAAGCTGGGAAACCATGAGATCTTCTGGAGCAGGTGGGCAGAATGTAAATAAAGTGGAAACGGCGGTAAGGTTGCGCCACGCTCCTACCGGAATCGTAATTGAAAATTCTGAAACCCGTTCTCAACTCGAAAATAAGAATAAAGCCATGCAGCTTTTAAAAAGTCAGCTTTTTGAAATTGAACTTCAGAAAAGACAGGCTCAAAGACGAGAGATCGAGGATTCCAAGATGAAAATAGAATGGGGATCACAAATAAGAAATTATGTGATGCATCCTTATAAACTCGTTAAAGACGTGAGAACTGGTGAGGAAACGGGTAATGTAGATGATGTAATGAACGGGGATATAGATCGATTTTTAAAATCTTTTTTAATGATGATGGGACAACGGAACGAAGATTGATTAAATACCGGTCTGTATTAGTTTTAAAAATTGAAATAATTGATTATTTTATAAATAGAAAACAAATGCTAAGAATCTATCATAATGCGAGATGTAAAAAGTCCAGAGAAGGACTTGAAATTTTGAAAAATTCGGGCAAAGATTTTGAAATAAAAGAATATCTTAAGGAACCTTTAAACGAGGAGGAACTGGAGAAGCTTATCAAAAAACTTGATATTACTCCAATCCAACTGGTTCGCAAGAACGAAAAGGTCTGGAAAGAAGATTATAAAGACAAAGACCTTAGCGATAGGGAGCTTATTACCGTGATGGTAAAAAACCCTAAACTTATTGAAAGGCCCGTGGTTGAAACAGAAAAACAAGCTGTGATAGGAAGACCGCCTTCAAATATTGAGAAACTGCTTTAAAATAACAGAAATGAAACTTCAAACTAGAATAGCATTAATTAGTGTGGCTGCCGCGGCGGTGGCAGGTTTCGTTTATTCCCAGATCTATATTCACGAAAAGAACAGGAAAGAGATCAAGGAAGTTGCAGGAGAACTGGCCTCCACCTGGAAAAGCCAGTTACAACTTAATGCAGAGCAAACTCAAATGCTCGAGGATTCGATCATTGAATTTACCATTAAGAAAAATGAGATCATCAATTCCAGTCTTGGTATCAACCAGCAGATAAACAAACTCAAGACCATTCAGAATAATGAATACAAGTCTTTGAAAAAATTTCTTACGGAAGATCAGTTCGAAAATTATGTTTTTCTGAATAAACAACTTACTCGTAAATCCTGAGCTCTAACCCTTTAAAAACTTTGTTTAAGGTTTTTATTTTTTTGTTTAACAAAACATTAACCGTTTTGGATTAAACCATCCCGTTTCTTATTGGTCATAGAACAAAAATTGACAATGACCAACAAAAAATTATTTACCCTCAGTTTACTTCTGGGATTGTTCAGCGTTTTACTTTTCCCTGGATACGCGCAGGGACCTTCCGGATTTAAGAAAAATACGATTACAGGTAAAGTGATAGACGACAAACTTAATGTTCCGTTAGAATATGCCACGATATCTGTACAGAATGTCGAAGATCCATCAGATCTTACTGGTGGAATTACAGATGCTAAAGGTCAGTTTTCTGTTGAAGTCAAAAATGGGACCTATAATATTATAGTAGAATTCATTTCTTACGAAACCAAAGAATTCAAAAATCGTAAGGTAACGAACGACCTGAACCTCGGTACTATTAAGCTAGGACTTGGATCTGAAAATCTTGATGAGGTCGTAGTTAGAGCCGAAACTACCCAGGTAGACATAAGGCTTGATAAAAAGATATATAATATTGGTAAGGACCTTACGACGGCCGGTGGGACGGTAAGTGATGCCCTTAATAATGTTCCATCTATCTCTGTAGACATCGAAGGTGGGATCAGCCTTAGAGGGAATGATAACGTAAGGATACTTATAAATGGTAAGCCTTCAGCCATGGCCGGTTTTGGAAATACAGATGTCTTAAGCCAGTTACCTGCTGAAGCCATCGAAAGAGTTGAGGTTATCACCTCCCCTTCTGCGCGTTACGATGCTGAAGGTACTGCCGGGATCATTAATATCATTTTACGAAAAAAGGAAACTTTAGGATTTAACGGTTCAATAAATCTAAATGCCGGAATTCCTGAAAACGCAAGTATTTCTGCTAATCTTAATTACCGTACAGATAAATTCAATCTCTTCACTACCACAGGTTACCGCTATAATGAATCTCCCGGTTACGCATACTTCGATACAAGATATTTCGAGCCTAGAGAAGATGTTTTCCTTGGGAATATAGAGTATGACCGCAATATCGAAGACAGAGATTATGACAGGATCAACCGTGGATTCAACACCAATGTTGGTATGGAGTATTACATCTCTGACCTTTCCTCTATAACCGGATCCATTTTTTACCGTCTAGGAGATGATCGTGATGTGACCCAGAATAAAAACGATTATATCCTGAATGGTGAAAGTCTTTTAGGAACCAATCGTATGGAAGTTGAAAACGAAGAAGATGAAAGTATACAGTTCTCCCTGAATTACATCAAAAAATTTGATAATAAAGGACATGAGCTTACAGCCGATTTCCAATTTGAAAATGATAGCGAGACACAGGATGCCTTTATTAACGAACCGGTTCTATATAACAATACCGATACTGGCGCAATTAGAGTTCCTTCAGAATCTACGATCACAATAGAAGATCAGAAAGAATATCTTTTACAGGCAGATTATGTAAGACCTATTGGGGAAGAATCTCAGTTTGAAGCCGGATATCGTGGTAATATTGAAAACGAGGTTACAGATTATGAGCTATACCAGGAAGATGCCGATGGTAACTTTATTCTGAATAGAAATCAAACCAATGTTTTCGATTATACCGAAAATGTGCAGGCATTATATACACAGTACGGAACCAAATTTGGTGATTTTAGTTTTCTTCTTGGACTGCGTCTTGAAAACACTAACCTTAAAGGAAAGATCGATTCAGAATTAACTGAAGAAGAACTGCAGGAAGAGTTTTCATTCGATATAGACACAAATTTTGATAATAATTACTTAGGCCTATTCCCTACCGTAAATATCATATACGAATTAGGCGAGGAAGAAAACCTTACTCTTGGGTATAATAGAAGGATCAACAGGCCGAGAGGATGGTATATTAACCCATTCCCTTCCAGAAGTAGCCGTAACAATATATTCCAGGGTAACCCTAACCTTAACCCTGCATTCTCAAATGCTTTTGACCTGGGATACCTTAAAAGATGGGAGAAATTCACTTTAACCTCTTCTGTATATTACCAAAGAGAGACCGATGCCTTCCAAAGAGTACAGGAAGAAGTATTCATTACCGGGCCAAATGGGCAGGATATAGAAGTAATTAGAAGTATTCCTTTTAACCTGGCTACGAACGACAGGATGGGTGGAGAACTTGGCTTCTTATACAACCCGGCAGATTGGTTAAGACTGAATGGTAGTGTGAATTTATTCCGCTTTAAACTTGATGGTGAATTTAATGGCGTGGACTATAGCCAGGATAATTTCAGCTGGTTTGGTAGATTTAGCTCTAAAGTCTCTTTACCTTGGAAGATCGACTGGCAAACGAACCTTTTCTACCGTGGGCCTTCAGACGAAATTCAGGGTACGCAGGAAGGAATTTTAAATATCGATCTTGCCTTCAGTAAAGAAATACTGAATGACAATGCAACTATATCCTTAAACATTAGAGATATTTTCAACGGTAGAAAAAGAGCAAGTTTTACGACTACAGAATTCTTCGAGCAGGATAGTGAATTCCAGTGGAGACAGGGACAGTCTGTAAACGTTGCTTTTATTTATAGATTCAACCAGAAAAAACAACGTCAGCAAAGAGGTGGTGGAAATGAAGATTATGATGAAGGAGAATTCTAAACAGAAAAGTTAAGACATAAAAAAAGGGACTAAAAATAGTCCCTTTTTTTATGCTTTTTCCGCTTTAGCTTTTTTGCGAGCTTCACGTTTTTCTTTGATCAACTCTCCTACAGAGCCTCCAATCCAGTAAGGAACGAAAGCTACAAGAAAGATCATAAGCCAGAAACCCATTGTCAATATTGCTAAAAATGCTAAGAAACCAAGGTATTGATCGAATTCGAACATAACAGTCAAAGTTTGATTTGAATCTGGCCAAAGATATGAAGTCTGTGGCGCTTATCACAAAAAATACCTGTTTTTTTACAAAATTTAGAATCCTCGCTTAGATTTTATTTTCTCTGAAGAAGCAATCTATTCTAGATATATCAACCTGAACTCGCCATCCATGTGCCCCAGAACTCCATCCAGTTTATTCATCATTTCCCTGCAGGCGATCTTCCCCTGGATATAATTGTCTTGAAATGAGGTAATTTCGATATAATTAGTAGTCATGTTAAGAGCTCCGCCTGGCTCAAGGCTCCATGATTCAGTTCTCCCGGCGTTTTCGAATTTCAACCAGCTTTTATTATAAAAATTATCTCCTATATAATATTTTCCGGGACCGGTATAATTCTCGATCATGATCTCCATTTGATAGCCATTGGCAGAAAATGCCTTTGAATAGAGATTTATTCTACCTGAAGGCATTAAGATCCTTTTAAAGCCCAGTGGAGCGACTTTTTCATCTGATTGAAATTCCACTCCATTTACATTCGCGTTTATAAATTGTTGCGATTCAATTACGTTGTCATCATCAGAACTACATCCTGAATTAATCAGTAACAATACCGATACCAATAGATAAAAATAGCCTGTCCTCATAGTCTCCGATTTTAAAATTTCCACTACTTAAATTTACGTCTTTCCGTAATCTCAGGAAAAGGGAAAAACCCCCAATTTTACATACAACTATCTGTTTTACAATGTTTTACGATTCTGTTTTTTATGAGAGATGTTTTATAAGAATGGCATATTTTTCAGTTAAGTATTCTCTTGAAATTGCGAAATTCATAATTCAAAAGAGCTTTTAAGAAAAAATTAATTTTAAAGAATTTTTAGTTTAAAGAAAATTGCGAAACATTAACTTTGCTCCACAACCAATTTTAGTATTATGGATTACAGAATAGAGAAAGATACCATGGGGGAAGTTAAAGTTCCTTCAGATAAATTATGGGGTGCACAGACCGAACGTTCACGCAACAATTTTAAAATTGGTCCTGCTGCTTCCATGCCATTAGATATTATTTATGGTTTTGCCTACCTTAAAAAAGCGGCTGCTTACACCAACTGTGAGCTGGGTGTTTTACAGGTAGATAAAAGAGACCTTATTGCAAAGGTTTGTGACGAGATCCTGGAAGGTAAACACGATGACCAGTTTCCTTTAGTGATCTGGCAAACCGGGAGTGGTACTCAAAGTAACATGAATGTTAACGAAGTTATCGCTAACCGTGCCCACCAACTGGCAGGAAAAGAAATAGGTGAAGGCGAAAAAACCCTTCAGCCTAACGATGATGTAAATAAATCTCAATCCTCTAATGATACTTTCCCAACAGGTATGCATATAGCAGCCTATAGAAAAGTTACTAAAGTGACTCTTCCCGGATTAAGAAAGCTTAGAGATACTCTTAAAAAGAAGTCTGAAGAGTTCAAGAATACCGTAAAGATTGGACGTACGCATTTTATGGATGCCACTCCCCTAACCCTGGGACAAGAATTCAGTGGTTATGTAGCTCAACTGGATTATGGCATCAAGGCGTTGGAAAATACACTTCCACACTTAGCTGAACTTGCTTTAGGTGGAACTGCAGTTGGAACGGGGCTTAACACTCCAAAGGGATATTCTAAAAGAGTAGCCGAGTTTATCGCAAAATTCACCGATATGCCATTTGTTTCTGCAGGTAACAAATTCGAAGCTCTTGCAGCACACGATGCTTTTGTGGAAACTCATGGAGCTTTAAAACAACTGGCTGTATCACTTAATAAAATAGGTAACGATATAAGAATGCTTGCTTCAGGACCAAGAAGCGGAATTGGCGAGATCAATATTCCGGCGAACGAACCAGGTTCTTCTATCATGCCTGGAAAAGTAAATCCAACTCAGTGTGAAGCATTGACCATGGTTTGCGCACAGGTGATTGGTAACGATACCACCATCAGCGTTGGAGGAATGCAGGGACAGTTTGAACTGAATGTTTTTAAACCGGTGATGGCGAATGCTCTTTTACAAAGTGCTGAGCTGTTAGGAGATGCCTGCGCATCTTTCGAAGAGCATTGCGCAAGAGGAATCGAAGCAAACGAGAAAAGAATCCAGGAACACCTGAATAATTCCCTGATGCTGGTTACAGCCTTAAATACCAAAATAGGTTACTATAAAGCAGCTGAAATCGCAAATACGGCTCACCAGAACGGTACTACTTTAAAAGAAGAAGCTGTGAATCTAGGTTATGTGACTGAAGAGCAGTTCGAAGAATGGGTAGATCCTAAAGATATGGTTGGGAATTTGAAATAATCCTCAACTTAACCTTAATAACTAAAAAGCCCCCGCTGATAGCGAGGGCTTTTTTTATTTAGGACTCCGGATAGTTAAATCGTATCCCTGTTCTCCTGAATTTCTTTTCTGGCTTTTTTAGCGTAATGCTTATTATACTTCCAGTACGAAAGAGCACCTAAAATCGCTACCCCCGCTAAAGTATAATAAATGAAGGTTGGAGTTATCACCTTATCTCCGCTAGCATATGAATGCAGACCGCTTAGATAGAAATTCACTCCAAAATAGGTCATCATGATCGAAGAATAGGCGATCACAGACATAAAGTTGAAGATCCAGCGTCCGCGTAATCCAGGCACTAATCTCATGTGAATTACAAAAGCGTAAATGAAAATACTAATTAGGGCCCAGGTTTCTTTTGGATCCCAGCCCCAGTATCTTCCCCAACTCTCATTGGCCCATTGTCCTCCCAGGAAGTTACCTATAGTTAGCATCACAAGGCCCACGGTTAGTGCAAGCTCGGTGATTATAGTGATCTCCCTAATATTCAGGAGCATCTTCTTTTTGTTCTTTTCTGTAGTAAGGATCATTAGCAGCAATGCCACCACACCTAGGATCATCCCAAGCGTTAAAGGACCATAACTCCCAACGATAACAGATACGTGGATCATTAGCCAGTAACTATCAAGTACGGGCACCAGGTTGGCGATAGCCGGATCCATCCAGTTCCAATGCGCGATCATAAGGATCATAGATGCCACAAAAGCAGTAGACGCAATTGTAAGATTAGATTTTCTCCCGAATGCCAGGCCAAAGAACATAGTTGCCCAGGCAACATAGATCATCGATTCATATGCATCACTCCATGGCGCGTGTCCCGAAATATACCATCTTGCGGCAAGTCCTGCCGTGTGCATTATGAAAAGGATAAGAATTGATATTGCACTGATCTTAATCAGACCTCGAATAGTCTTATTGTCATAAAAGATCTGAACGATCACGAATACCAACATTACAAGCCCTGCCAGCATATACATCCAGAAAAGATTTCTGAACACATCATACTTATTATATAAGATCTCTGCATTTAGCTTTTCTTCTGAAGGCATTACTTCAGAACCAAATTTCTGCTGATAGCTTTTTATACTTTCTAAATATTGATTCGCTTTTGCGTAATCACCACTTTCCCTGCCATCTCTTAAGGCATTCATATAAAGTGGAAGGATCTGCTTGGTATAAACTGAATCCATGCCTTTTAGGTTAGATTCATCTACCTCCTTATAAGAGATCCACTTATTATTCTCATCACCAGGAATAGGGAATATTTTAAGGATATTACCATCTAAAGCCCTATATAAAAGATTCACCTTCTTATCGGTCTCGATAAAATCCTTCTGGAATTTATTAGGGACCGCGGCCTGGTATGCACCTTCCAAATAAGGGGATAATTTATAAGCTCCTCTTTTATCAAAGAAATCGGTAAGGGCAAGGTATTTTTTCCCTTCTTCCACTCCCAGGATCTTGTGCAGGCTATCGTTCTTTTTTTGAACAAAGATAAGCGGCACATCATACCATACCATAGGATTCTCGGTGATGGAGATAAGTACCTGGTCTGAAGTTAGACCTTCGTAAGAATCTTTTTTACTTAATTTCCTCAATAACTCTGAAGAATAGGTATTGGCTGGTTTCATTCGTCCTCCAGCATCCTGGATCACCAATCTACCGAATTTTTCAGCATGCTCTTCCTTTACTGCATTTGCCACGATGATACTGTCCAGTTGAGATTTTGCGGTCTCGCTATGTTCGTGATCATCATTCTGCGCATTCATTCCCAAGGAAAGAGAGATCAAAGCAAGAAAAGTCGCCAGGGATCTCTTTTTAGTTTTCACCTTATCCAGCATTACTTTTAACTTTCCGAATCTTGATCCTTTATCGAATAAGATCCACATTAGCCCAATGTATAATAGGAAATATCCTATATAGGTGATCCATGTCCCCCAGAAATCGTGATTTACAGAAAGGATGGTTCCTTTCTCGTCGGGATCAAAACTTGACTGGAAGAATCTGTAACCCTGCTCATCGAGTACGTGATTCATATATATTTCATACGGCATTGGCTCCTCACCATCCCTGATCACCTCTACTACGCTCTTAAATGAAGCATAACCCGGAGTTTCTCTATCTGCCGTACCTGGATATTTTTCAGCAATAAAATCGTTCAGTTTTATAGCAAATGGTAGTTCTTTTTCAATAGAACCATAGTTCAGAAATATTTCAAGATCACCCAGGTTAACCTGAACCGGATCTGCAACTATTCCCTGTCCTCCAAGCAAAGTAACCGTTTCCGATTGTCCTCCTGAAGAAACATTGATGGTCACCGCATCCATATCATTTTTGGTCTTGGGATTAGTTGGAACCACATCATACTCACCTTTCACCACAGGTTCTGGGATCACAAATTGCATATTCCCAATGTTGTAAAGAGATCTCAGCATTAAAGCCTGGGTGGAATCTTTTACAAGCTCTCCCTGCTTTTGATCTGACATTCTCATATAATTACCATCAAATGGCGAATCTATCAGATATTCCCCATCATCTGTTATCTGGATATTGATTGCTCCATCCTGCGGACTATTCAAGGTAAAAAGTACATTATGAATATTGCTTACTTCGCCTTGTTTTAAATAATGGTCGTGACGATTCCCATCACCAGCTTCCACTATTTTAAGGTAATTCTCACCATCCTCTGAAGGAACTAAAGCTTCTTCAGCACCATGGATAAAATTGGTGACTTCAAAACTAACCGGCTGCCCGTTGTAATCTGTATTCAGCGTATAATCGTTCTCTACCTCAGGCCCAAAAAGCACATCTTCCTGGAGCACTCTTCTACGAGCATTCCCATCGATCTCTCCATCAATAAAAAAGGTGAGATAGGATTCCTGGGTCATAAAGACGTTGGTAGTTTCCCCTTCTCTAATCGGCATGATACCCTCATAACTAATATAACGGGTCACAAAAGCACCGATGAGAATTAAAATAAAGGAAAGGTGGAGTAATAAAGTGCTCCATTTTTCCTTTTTATATAGCTGATAACGCTTAATGTTACCAATAAAATTGATTAGAAGGAAAAGCATTATTCCTTCAAACCACCAGGTGTTATAAATTAAGATTCTTGCGGTTTCGATACTATACCAACTTTCTATGAAGGTACCCATGGCCATGGCTACAGCGAAAATTATAAATAAGACGGCCATTATTCGGGTAGAAAAAAGGATTGAGGCTATTTTTTTCTGCATGGAAAAAGTGTCATTTTAACGGCTGCAAATTTAACGATTTATTATGTGTTTTTACAGGTAATCCCAATTCAATCTCAAGTGCACAAATGTTAATTTCACCCGCTTAAAAATTTTGGTATTTTAGCCGAATGATTAAAGTGGTAATTATTGGCGCGGGAAATGTGGCTACTCACCTGTATCATTGCTTTAACCAAGCAATGGAATTTAATGTAGTTCAGGTTTTTAACCGGAATAAAGATCACCTTGATTTCGTTGAAGATCCAGCAAAAAGAAATTCAGATCTAAGTAAAATTGCGGAAGCAGATCTATATCTAATTGCCATTAAGGATGAAGCGATAGAAGATCTTTCGATAAAACTGAAGGTGAAAAAAGGAATTGTAGCACACACTTCAGGCAGCCAGGATATGAATACGCTGGCTACATTTGAGAATTACGGGGTGTTCTATCCTTTACAAACCTTCTCAAAAACCAAAGCTGTAGATTTTAAGGAGATTCCCATTTGCCTTGAAGCGAATTCAGAACCAAATCTGGAATTTTTGAAAAAGGCAGCTTCGATCATCAGCGATAAGATCTTTGAAGTGAATTCTGAACAGCGCAGAGCCTTACATTTATCTGCGGTTTTCGTGAATAATTTCAGTAATCATCTTTTCGCCCTGGCCGAAGATTATTGCAAACAGAACCAGCTTCCTTTCGAGATCCTGAGACCACTCATAAAAGAGACCGTTTCCAAGATAGAAACTTTAGATCCATATTCGGCACAAACGGGACCGGCCTTAAGAAATGATCAGAAAACCATTGCTGCCCACCTGGAAATGCTGGATGAAGACAACAAAAAGATATATACTATATTAACCGAATCTATACAAAAATTGCATGGAAAAAAGCTATAAAGAACACCTTAACCAGATCAAAACCTTTGTTTTTGATGTAGATGGAGTACTTACTGACGGAAGGATACAGATCTCTACCAGAGGGGATCTACTTAGAACGATGAATACCAAAGATGGTTATGCGATGAAAATGGCCCATAAAGCGGGTTATACGGTATGTATCATAAGTGGTGGAAAGAATGAAGGTGTACGCGCCCGTTTACGCGACCTGGGCATTACAGATATCTACCTAGGGGTTCACGATAAAGTTGAGCAAATGGATGAGTTCTTCGATATCTATGGTATCAAGCCAGAAGAGGTACTATACATGGGTGATGATATTCCAGATTATTACCCGATGAAACTCGTGGGATTACCATGTTGCCCTCAGGATGCCGTGCCGGAAGTAAAAGAAGTTTCACTTTATGTTTCTCATAAAAACGGTGGCGATGGTTGTGTTAGAGACGTTATAGAACAGGTGATGAAAGTTCAGGGAAAGTGGATCGAAAGAAACGCTTAGGCCCATGATGAGTTATTTAAAACTAATAAGAGCTGGAAACCTCGTTTTTATCGCTCTTACGATGTTCCTTATAAAATATGGCCTTTTCGAACCTTTTGGGGTGGCCATAACCTTAAATCTTTTCGGATTCTCCCTTCTCGTCCTTGCCGTGGTTACCGTGGCTGCTTCGGGATATGTGATCAATGATATTTTTGATGTTCCGGCAGACCTAAAGAACAAACCGGAGCGCACTTTTATTCATAAGGACATATCAGAAAAAGCAGCTTACAGGCTTTTCTTTATTTTGAATATCATTGGGGTTGGTCTTGGATTCTATCTTTCAAATATGATCGGGAGGCCGGGCTTTACCGCTTTCTTCATATTTGGATCGGCTATATTATATTTATACAATTCCCAGTTTCAGCAGACCATTCTTGTGGGTAACATATTTATAAGCCTGATAGTTGGTCTTATCCCGATAGGAGTTGGACTTTACGATCTTTTACCCGCCATTACTCCCGGGAATCAGCAAACCCAATCTACCATATTTTCAATTTTGATAGATTATTCCATTTTCGCTTTTCTTATAAATTTCCTTAGAGAAATAGTGAAAGATCAGCAGGATATCGATGGAGATTATAATGCTGGTTACCGCACCCTGCCCATCGTATTAGGTAAAAAACGAACTAATAAGGTCTTGTTTGCAATTGGACTATTACCGCTAGGATTTCTTATCTATTACATTTATCAGTATCTTTTTGAAAATACAATCGCAGTGGTTTACACACTGTTTTTACTGGTAGCTCCCCTACTCTTTTTCCAGATCAATATCTGGACTGCGGAAAAAAAATCTGAATACGGTAAATTGAGTTCAATTTTAAAAGCAGTGCTTTTCTTCGGATTGATTTCGATTGGCCTATTACAATTCATATTATTATAGATTATGCTGAAAGACTTACTTAAAGATCATGAGATCATACTGGCATCTGGTTCACCAAGAAGACAAAAGTTCTTTCAGGAGCTGGAGATCCCGGTGACCATAGACGTTAGACCGGTTGATGAAGTCTTTCCAGAGCACTTAAAAGAACAGGAGATCACCGATTACCTTTCTGCTCTAAAAGCGGAAGCTTTTAAGGACCTAAAAGACAACCAGGTTTTGATCACCAGCGATACCATCGTTTATAATGACGGTGAAGCTTTGGGAAAACCGAAGGACCATGACGAAGCTGTAAGAATGATAAAGGCTCTTTCAGGCAAAGATCATGAGGTCATCACCTCGGTTTGTTTTACAACTTCTAATTCTCAGAAAATACTGAACCACACCACCAGGGTTTATTTTTCAGAATTAAGCGATGAAGAGATAGAATATTACGTAAAAAATTATAAGCCATTCGATAAAGCAGGTGGTTATGCAATCCAGGAATGGATTGGTTTGATAGGCATCGAAAAAATCGAGGGCAGTTACTTTAATGTGGTAGGATTACCAACCCATCTGGTTTATAAAACGATAAAAGAACTGCTGAAAGTCTGAAATTTGTAACTTTAAAAGAAAATATGGTTCGCTTTTCTTACTTGTTTCTTCTTTTAGCCATCCTCGCTTCCTGTGAAGGAACTTCTTCACAAAAACAAAATCTGGATCTTTCAGATGAATTCAAAGAATACTGGTATTCCGGAGAAGCTGAGATCACCTCTTACGAATTGGAACAGGCCAGGTATGGTGAATTAAGAAAAGGCGAGGCTGTACTCATCTTTGTTACTGAAGATTTCTTACCAGAGGAACAGGTAAAAGCTAACACTTCAGCAAAGGAAAATATTTCAGTTTTAAAATTGAATGCGACCAAAAATTTCCTAACCGGCATCTATCCTTATAGTATTATGCAAAGTACCTTCTACCCTCTTGACGGGCAGGAGCATGCACTCAAAGTTTCAGCATCTATACAGGAATGGTGCGGGCAGGTTTACACTCAACTGAATAATCGTAATAAATACGAGATCACAAGTCATTCCTATTTTCAGGGTGAGGCAGATCAGGAATTCAGCCTGGAAAAGGCTACTTTGGAAAATGAGATCTGGAACATTCTTCGAATAGATTCTAACCAAGCTCCTACGGGTACACTTAAAATGATCCCTTCCCTGGAGTACTTGAGATTGAGCCATAAAGAACTAAAAGCCTACGAGGTTAATGCCGAATTTTACACCATAGACCACCTAAATGTATACAGGCTGGAATATCCCGAACTCAAGAGAAACCTGAAAATTTACTTCAGCAGGGCTTTTCCTTATACCATTGAAAAATGGGAAGAATCCTTTCTTTCAGGTTTTGGTGAAAATGAAAAAATCCTTACTACCAAAGCGATAAAAAAACAGCGTATAAAAAGTGATTACTGGAATAGGAATTCGAATAAAAATCTACCTTTGCGGGATAAACTGGAACTAAATTAATGTACGAAGTATTCTTAACTTATCGCGACGAATTAATCTACACGATTGCAGTTATCATCCTTTTAATGATCATTCAGTTTGTATTAAGGAAGGCAGCAAACAAAGTAGGAAAACGAAGTGAAATCAATATCACCAGGACCAGATTGATGTTCAAGTACATCAATATCCTTATTTTCCTGATCGCGGCATTTTTACTTTCTTTCGCCTGGGGCGTAGGTTTGTCTGAACTGGCTCTTATTTTCTCTTCTACTTTCGCGGTAATTGGAGTTGCCTTATTCGCGATCTGGTCTATATTAAGCAACATAACCTCAGGGATCATCATGTTCTTCTCGTTCCCTTACAAAATTGGAGATACGATTAAGATACATGATAAGGATCTTCCCATAGAGGCCGAAATTGAAGATATTAAAGCATTCCATCTGCATTTAAGAACATCAGATGGAGAATTGATCACCTATCCTAATAACCTTATTCTTCAAAAAGCAGTTTCGCTTATCGAAACTCACAGAAGGCATGACGAAGGCAAAGATGCCCTCTAAACCAAAAGAAGACTAAATTATTCGGATTGGAGGTTTTAAAGTTTTTATATTTGGTAAAACCCTTAATCTAATGCGGAAATTAGTTTTTGTCCTGATCCTTCTTTGCTTTTCATTCAGTAAAGCGCAGGCTCCGGAAAAATGGAGTTCTTCAGAAATATATAATCATATTAAAAAACTGAATTTTCTAGGTTCAGTTTTATATATCGCGGCACATCCCGATGATGAAAACACCAGGCTTATCTCCTATTTTTCTAATGAGAAAAATGCGAGAACAGCTTATTTATCCCTCACCAGGGGTGACGGTGGCCAGAATCTTATAGGTCCCGAATTAAGGGAACAACTTGGATTAATACGAACCCAAGAGTTACTCGCGGCACGACGAGTGGACGGCGGGGAACAATTCTTTACCCGCGCAAATGATTTTGGGTATTCAAAAGCACCTTCAGAAACTTTAGAGATCTGGAATAAAGACGCTGTTCTAAGCGATGTGGTCTGGATCATCAGGAAATTCAGACCCGATGTAATAATAAACAGGTTCGATCATAGAACCCCGGGCAGCACCCATGGTCATCATACCTCTTCTGCCATATTGAGTGTAGAGGCATTTGATCTTGCCGGGAAAAAGACGGCCTACCAGGAGCAACTTGATTATGTAAAACCTTTTCAACCCAAACGACTTTTCTTTAATACCTCTCCCTGGTTCTATGGAGGAGATGAAGCATTTGCAGCTGCAGACAAATCCAAGTTCCTGAGCTTCGATACCGGCACCTATTTTCCATTACGAGGAATGTCTAACACCGAGATCGCTTCCATCAGCAGAAGTCAGCATCGTTCACAGGGATTTGGAAGCACCGGTAGCCGTGGAAAGCAAATGGAGTATCTCGAACTTTTAAAGGGAGATATGCCATCAAAAGAAGCTGATGTTTTCGACGGAATTGACACCAGCTGGAATCGGGTAAAAGGCGGTGAAGAGATCGGGAAGATACTTGCCGAAGTTGAAAATGATTTTGATTTTGCCGATCCATCCAAAAGTCTCCCACAACTTGTGCAGGCTTATAATTTAATACAGGACCTGGAAGATGGTCACTGGAAAGAGGTGAAAACTGAAGAGATCAAAGATATCATCTACGCCTGCTCCGGTCTTTATTTGGAGGCGGTTGCAGAAAAGCCTTTTATCACGCCATCTGAAGAACTACAGGTAAACCTGGAAGCGATAAACAGAAGTAACATGGATATCGTTTTGAATTCGGTGGAATTAACTCCGAACAATTCGGTAATGAAACCTCAGGTAAGCCTTAAAAATAATAATGGCTGGGATAGCAATATGACTTTCAGGATCCCTCCTACGGCCGAATATACGACACCTTACTGGCTGGAAGAAACCGGAACCATGGGTATGTACACGGTAAATGATCAGAAATTAAGGGGGCTGCCCGAGACTCCTTTAAATACCAAGGCAACTTTCAACTTATCGCTTAACGGAACTCCTGTAAGTTTCGATAGACCGGTTGTCTATAAATATAATGACAATGTTTATGGAGAAACCTATAAGAATTTTGAGGTCGTACCCCCAGTAGATCTAAAATTTAAAGAGGATGTGCTTATTTTCAATACGGTTGAACCCAAAGAGATCAGTATACAGGTTACTTCAAAAAGGTCGAATTTAAAAGGAGAGTTAAACCTTAGGGCCGGTAATGGCTGGAAGGTAGAACCTATAAAAACCAGTTTTTCAATAGAAACATCTGGCGGTACCGAGAATTTAAGATTTAAAATAACACCTCCAGAAGGTCAGAACGAGACCAGGCTTATTCCTGAAGCTACCATTAACGGGAAAGTATATAGCCAAAATCTGGTGGAGATCAATTACGAACATATCCCCGATCAAAACCTGATAGTTCCTGCAAGCCTGAAACTTGTGAAACTTAATATCAGTAAAAAAGGACAGAATATAGCTTATATCGAAGGTGCCGGAGACGTGGTACCAGAGAGCCTGGAACAAATTGGATATACGGTCACAAAGATTTCCCCTCAAGATATTACTGCTAATTCCCTTAAGAAATATGATGCGGTGGTTTTGGGAATAAGAGCTTTTAATGTTATAGGCGCCCTTAAATTCAAACAGGATATATTACATGAATACGTGAAAGATGGCGGCACGATGATCGTGCAGTATAATACCAATCGCGGCCTGGTGGTGAATGATCTTTCACCTTACAAATTGAGCTTATCCCGAAACCGGGTCACCAATGAAAATGCCGAGGTTAGTTTTTTAGCCCCAGATCATCCTGTTTTAAATACGCCTAATAAACTTACCAAAGCAGATTTCGATGGCTGGGTACAGGAACGCGGATTGTATTTTCCAGGCAGCTGGGATGAAAATTTCACTCCTATCTTCAGCATGCATGATGAAGGAGAAACGCCTAGCAATGGCAGCCTGCTGGTAGCAGAATACGGTGAAGGATATTACATCTATACCGGAATCAGCTTTTTCAGACAATTTCCGGAAGCCGTTCCCGGAGCCTTCAGACTTTTTGCGAATCTAATCTCAATAGGTAAATAATGGAAAAACCTGAAACTTACCATTGGAAAAAGAGCTACACCCTGGTACTTGTCGCCAACGCGATCTACATACTGGCGTTTTATTTAATAATGAATTATTTCGCCTAATATGCAGTTAATAGATTGGATCATCCTTACCGGAACTATAGCCTTTATTGTATGGTATGGAGTATATAAATCACGTGGAAGTAAGAATGTCGAAGATTATATAGGTGGAGGTAAAAATGCCAAATGGTGGACCATAGGTCTGTCGGTTATGGCTACCCAGGCCAGCGCGATCACTTTCCTTTCCACCCCGGGACAGGCCTTTCATGATGGGATGGGCTTTGTGCAGTTCTATTTTGGATTGCCTATCGCCATGGTGATCATTTGTATGGTTTTTATCCCTATATATCACCGGCTGAAGGTCTATACCGCTTACGAATATCTCGAATCAAGGTTCGATCGTAAGACACGGACCTTAACTGCGATTCTTTTCCTTGTACAACGAGGTCTTGCTGCCGGTATTACAATTTTTGCACCGGCTATCGTTCTTTCAGCTGTACTTGGATGGAACCTCACTACGTTAACCGTAATTATTGGGGTGCTGGTAATTATCTATACCGTTTCTGGGGGAACCAAAGCCGTAAGCGTAACCCATAAGCAACAGATGGCGGTGATATTCACCGGTATGGTCGTCGCTTTTTTTATAATCTTAAGTTACCTGCCAGATTCGGTAAGTTTCACTAATGCTTTGGAAATCGCTGGCAAAGGTGGTAAAATGAATGTGCTGGACTATTCGTTCGATTTTGAGAATCGCTACACCCTCTGGAGTGGACTCATAGGCGGAAGCTTCCTGGCTCTCTCCTATTTTGGAACAGATCAAAGCCAGGTACAAAGATATCTTTCAGGCGGATCTGTCAGGGAAAGTCAGTTGGGAATGATCTTTAACGGTTTACTCAAAGTCCCATTACAGTTCTTTATACTTCTGGTAGGTGTTATGGTTTTTGTTTTCTACCAGTTCAATACCGCTCCTTTAAACTTTAATCCCGCCGCGACAGAAACTGTACTGAATTCAAATTACGCTGAACAGTATAAGGACCTTATGCTGGTAAATGACGAAATACAGGAAAGAAAACAAAATATAAGCCTGGAATATGCTGAAAATAGATCTTCTTACAATGAAGCTCAAACGGCCGATTTTGAAAAGGAATACCTTCAGCTTGAGAAGCAGCAGAAAGAAGTTCGGGAAGAAGCCAAATTATTCATAGACGCTTCAGATGAAGATGCTGAAAGTAATGATAAGGATTATGTATTTATCCACTTTATTCTGAATAACCTGCCACGAGGATTTATCGGCCTCTTACTGGCGGTGATACTATCTGCGGCCATGTCTTCCACGGCATCAGAACTTAACGCGCTTGCTTCTACTACGGTTATAGATCTTTACAGACGTAACCATGAAGAGGCCAAAAGTGAAGAACATTACCTGGCAGCATCTAAGTGGTTTACCTTGATGTGGGGTGTCATTGCCATTGCTTTTGCCAGTCTCGCCGATCTTTTTGATAACCTTATTCAACTGGTAAATATAATTGGAAGTCTTTTCTACGGAAATGTACTCGGAATATTCCTGCTGGCATTTTTCATAAAACCTGTAAAAAGCAACGCGGTATTTATCGCTGCTATCATTACCCAGGCGATCATATTCCTGGTTTTTGAACTTGAGCTTATGCCCTATTTATGGCTCAATGTTCTTGGATGTGCACTGGTGATGGCTATCGCTTATTTCATACAGCTTTTTACGAAGAATAAAACTGAATTAAAGACAACATGAAAAAGGTAAATTGGGGAATCATAGGTCTGGGAAAGATCGCGAACAAATTTGCTGAAGATCTTTCTGCAACCAGGACCGCACAACTATATGCCGTAGCCAGTAGAAGTAGTGAGAATGCACTTTCTTTTGCTGAAAAACATGGTGCAAAAGCAGGCTATGGCTCCTACGAGCAAATAATGCAGGACGAGAAGGTAGACGTCATTTATATCGCGACGCCGCATGTATTTCACCATGAGCTTACCGTGCAGTGTTTAAAAAATGGCAAAGCAATATTATGTGAAAAGCCTTTTGCCATGAATATTAAGGAAGCTCGTGAAATGATTAAGCTTTCCCGAAAAGAAGGTGTTTTCCTGATGGAAGCTTTATGGACCAGGTTTCTACCCCATTTTCAATTGGTGATGGATAAGGTGCAGTCCGGCGAAATGGGAAAGATCAAGTCTTTAAAAGCTGATTTTGGATTTAAGGCGGAATTTGACAAATCCAAGCGCCTGTTTAATAAGGACCTTGGCGGCGGTAGTCTCCTTGATATTGGGATCTACCCGGTATTTTTGGCTTACAGCCTTCTTGGAAAACCCGATAAAATTGAGGCAAAAGCTAGATTCACCGAAACCAATGTGGATGCGTCCTGTGATATCAGGTTCAATTACAATGATGGAGTCCAGGCAGAATTGTTTTCAACCTTATTGGAAAAGACTCCCACTACTGGAGAAATAGAACTGGAAAAAGGAAAGATATTTTTAAACTCCAGGTTTCATGAGCCTACCTCTGTAAGGATCACTTCTGAAGGAAATGAAGAAACTTTTGATTTTGGAGTAAAGACCAGGGGATACAATTTTGAAGCGGAGCATGTAACTAAAATGCTGCAACAGGGAAAAACAGAAAGTGACATCTGGCCACTTGATAAAACCCTTGGATTGATGGAACTTCTTGATGCCATCAGAGAACAGATCGGTTTAGAGTATTAAAAAAGGTTTTCCTGTTTACCCGTCTTCCTGAACTATTTTCAGGACCTTATGAGAAACTGAAATAAATTCAGCTTGACGAAATAATATAGGAAAACCTTTAATATTATAAACTAGGAGAAAATTATTTACTTCCTTCCCACTCCGCAATAGATTCTTTATTCATTTTCACGTAATCGGCGTTATTAGCCTTTTCAGCAGAAGCCAAAGACTTTTTAGCGGTCGCGATCGCCTGATCTTTTTTACCCATTTCGGCTTCGATCAAAGACTTTCTTCTTAACATCCAGAACGCCTGATCCCCTGCCATTTCGGTAGCTTTGCTCACCCATTCGTAAGCTTTATTAAGATCTTTTCCTGCTTCGTGGTAATAGCTTCCGGCTGCAAAATAATCATTAGCTGTTGGGCCATTCATCACCTTTTCTATACTGGCCGTTGCAATTTCTTCTGTAGGAACTCCCAGAGATAAAGTTGCTTTGGTATTTGCCCAGGCAAAATTCAAACTTGCTGAATCATTTTTAAGATCATGGATCATTATCGTAAAAGATTCCATGGTCATTGGTAGCTTGGTAACTTCAGCTTTAGCCTTTAATGCTACTTTAGACTCATCCCAGTTTTGAGGTACGCCCCAATTATCTGTAGAGGAATAGAACATCATTTCCCATGAATCTTTATTCGGGATCGAATAGATAGAATATGAACCTTTTTTTAGTTTCTTCCCGTTGATCATTACATCTGTACTGAAGGTGATCTTGGTATTGGCATTTGCCCCGGTTCTCCATACCTCACCATAGGGAACAAGATCGCCAAATATGGTTCTTCCTCTCATTGCAGGCCTGGAATATTCAAGGGTAACATCGGTAAGCCCTACCTTTTGTTCGATCTTAATCGCCGGACTTGGTTGGGGAGTTTGTATCTGAGCACTTACAGAAACTGTAAGACACATAATGAATACAAGAGATAATAGTTTTTTCATGCTTTTAAATTTTAGTTTAAGTAAATATAACAAGAAGCTGTTGTAAAAGAACACAAAAATAGGCTTTTCAAGAGAATGGTTTATATTTTGTTTAACTTTAATTATTTCCTTTTAAACAAAATGAAATGTAATTTTATCCCAAATAATAAGAATGAAACTTTATAATTTACACAGCACCCAGAAATCACCTATTTCAGTTGAAGAGGCCTGGAACTTCCTTTCAGACCCTCGCAACCTGAAGGTTATCACTCCCGATTATATGGGATTTGAGATCCTTTCTGGTGCAGACCGGCCTATGTTCCCGGGACAAATTATCCAATATATAGTTACACCAATTGCCGGTATCAAGACAAAATGGGTAACCGAAATTACCCACGTTAAAGAAGGAGAATATTTTGTGGACGAACAACGGTTCGGACCCTACTCTCTCTGGCACCATAAGCACTTTATAAAGGCGATTCCCGGAGGTGTGGAAATGGAAGATGTGATAGATTATAAATTACCAATGGGAATACTGGGACAAATGGCCCATCCTTTCCTGGTAAAACCAAAGCTTCAGGAAATATTTGATTACAGACAGGAAAAGCTCCTGGAACTTTTTGGTGAATACCAGGAAGAGATTTCAAAAACAGAAACCCTAAAACAGGATATATTAAACTAATCATTATGAAAAAAAATATATTATTAATAGGTGGCTCTACCGGAATTGGATTTCAGATCTCAGAAATTCTGAGTAATGACCACAATATTATTGTAGCATCCCGAAATACCGGGGACCTGGATACCGATAAAATCACCCATCTTGATTTTGATGTTTTAAAAGATGATATCAAAGACCTTGATCTTCCAGATCAGATCGACGGATTCGTATATTGTCCAGGATCTATTGACCTGAAACCTTTCAAAATGATAAAACCGGAAAGTTTTGAAAAAGAAATGCAGCTAAACTTTTTTGGAATGGTTAGAAGTGTGCAGGGAGTTCTGGATAAACTGAAAAAATCTCCACAGGCTAGCTTGGTGTTCTTTAGTACAGTGGCGGTAAAAGTTGGAATGCCATTCCATACGAATGTTGCCGCGGCAAAAGGCGCGATCGAAGGTTTTGCCAAATCACTAGCGGCAGAATACGCTCCAAATTTCAGGGTAAATGTGATCGCTCCTTCTCTTACCGATACCCCTTTAGCGGAGAAATTATTATCCAACGATGATAAAAGAGAAAAAATGAATAACAGGCATCCGCTTAAAAGAGTTGGAGAAGCTAAAGATATTGCAAACTTAGCTGCATTTTTACTTAGCGATAACAGTAGCTGGATCACCGGCCAGACACTAGGCGTTGATGGCGGTTTATCTACAATAAACAATAATTAATGGGAAAGGAAGTAAATATCTTTTGGTTTAGAAGAGATCTGAGACTTGATGATAATGCCGGTTTTAAGGCTGCACTTCGCGATGATCTACCGGTTCTACCCATTTTTATTTTTGATAAGGAGATCCTGGATAAACTTCCTGAAGATGATGCCAGGGTGAGCTTTATTTTTGAGACCCTGCAAAAAATGCGCGATAAGCTGCAGGAGGAAAATGGAAGTTCTATTGGAATGTATCATGGAACCCCGGAAGAAGTTTTTAAAGATCTCATCAAGGATCATAAAATAGGAAAGGTGTTCACCAACAGGGATTATGAACCTTATGCTAAGGAAAGGGATAAAAAAATCAAAGACCTTTTAGAAGATAATGATATTGAATTCCTTGACTTTAAAGACCAGGTTATCTTTGAGAAAGATGAAGTGGTGAAACAGGACGGAGATCCTTACGTGGTATATACTCCCTACAAAAATACCTGGCGTGAGAAATTCAAGAATACCGAACTCGATTTCCATTATACCAAGAGATATAGCGACAACCTCATTGAAAATAGCAGGTTACCAAATCTCAGTTTAAGCGATATGGGTTTCAAAAAATCTTCCATAGAAGTTCCAGATTATCAGGTCACCCCCGGTCTTATTCAGGATTATAAAGATAAACGCGACTACCCTGCCGTAGAAGGTACTTCCAGGTTAGGTCCACATCTTCGGTTTGGAACGGTAAGCGTTCGCCAGATGGTAAGAGATGCTAATAAGGAAAAAAACAAAACCTTTCTGGACGAATTGGTCTGGAGAGAATTCTTTATGCAGATACTTCACCATTATCCCGATACCACTACCGAAGCTTTCAAAAAGAAGTACGATCGTATCGAATGGCGTAACAATGAAGATGAATTCGAATTATGGAAAGAGGGAAAAACCGGTTATCCCCTGGTAGATGCAGGAATGCGCCAATTAAATAAGTCTGGTTATATGCATAATCGCGTAAGAATGTTAGTGGCTTCTTTTCTTTGTAAACATTTATTGATTGACTGGCGCTGGGGCGAAGCATATTTTGCTGAAAAACTACTGGATTACGAAATGTCTTCTAATGTAGGGAACTGGCAATGGGCTGCTGGTAGTGGGGTTGATGCTGCGCCTTATTTCAGAATATTTAATCCTACCACCCAGATAGATAAGTTCGACAAGAATAAAGAATATATTAAAGAATGGGTACCTGAATTCGGCACAGATGATTATCCGGAAAAAATGGTTGATCATAAGGAGGCTCGTGAACGTGCACTAAAAACCTATAAGGAAGCTGTTAATAATTAACTTAACAGCTTTCTTGCTTTTTCAAGATCCTCAGGAGTATCTATACCTATACTTTTTACACTGGTTTCTACCATCTTGATCTTTTTACCGTATTCAAGATATCTTATACATTCGATCTTTTCAGCAGCTTCCAATGGCAACATAGGCAGCCTGTAAAAATCCATCAAAGCAGATTTTCTAAAGGCATAGATCCCAATATGCTTATAATAAGTCACTTTGGCTGAAGTATCCCTGGGATAAGGAATAGGGAACCTTGAGAAATACAAAGCAAAATCTTCTTTCCCGGTGATGACCTTTACATTATTAGGATTTGTGATCTCATCGCTCTCTTTAAGGGCAGTTTTAAGAGAAGCCAGGTCTATTTCTTCAGCTCCTTCCTGCTGAAATACTTCCAGCAAACTCGCCAGGCTGTTCTTATCTATAAATGGCTCGTCTCCCTGAACATTTACCACGATATCAACATTCATGTGTTCAACAGCTTCAGCAATACGATCGCTTCCACATTCATGCTCCTTCTTACTTCTTATAACCTGTCCACCAGCGTTAATAATTTCATCAAAGATTTTCTGACTATCTGTAACTACATATACTTCATCAAAAAACCCGGTTCTTACCGCAGCTTCATAAGTACGGGTGATCACAGTTTTCCCATTAAGGTCTTGCATTAATTTACCCGGAAATCTCGATGCTTCATAACGAGCGGGAATCATCGCTATGATCTTATTTTTAGCTGGTCCTTTCATAAATTTTTCAGTAAAAGTAATAATTAGTTAGATGTGAAAAAATCATCGCCAAAGCCTATGAGGTATAATTTATCCTGAGCCCTGGTTACGGCCGTATAAAGCCACCTTAGGTACTCCTTTCCTACTCCGTTCGGTAAATAAGGCTGCTCAATAAATACATTTTTCCATTGTCCACCTTGCGATTTGTGGCAGGTAATGGCATAAGAGAATTTGATCTGCAAAGCGTTGAAGTATTTATTGTTCTTAACCTTCATGAACTGCTTATACTTCGAACGCTCATCAGCATAATCCTTTTTCACCTCTTCATAGAGCTTATTAGATTCCTCGTAAGTTAGCGAAGGAGTATTACTAGTAAGTGTATCCAGCATGATAACGGTTTCAAAAGGTCTCATTTTAGGATAATCTACCATTTGCACCTGCACTTCCGCAAAGCGGAAACCATACAATTCCTTAAATCCGAAGATTTCAAGAACCTTAACTATATCTCCATTGGCGATAAAACCAGCTTCACTGGTAGGTTTTACCCAGAAATAATTATTCTTGACCACCATAAGATAATCCCCGGCAGAAAGTTCTTCTTCCTGGAAAAGTATTCTGGACCTTATTTGCTGATTGTATAAATTGGCCCTTTTATTGGAACGCACAATGATACTGGTGTCTTCATATCCATTGATGCCGTAAGAATCCTGTATGGCGTCCATGATCTCATAGCCATCCACCAGTCTAACCACATCTGCATTTTGAGTAAGTTCAAATTTGAAGCTTTCGTAAAACCCCTCCTGTAAACTTTCCCTGATGAGGGTTGCATTATGAAGAATATCACTGCCTTCACTTTGCCTTACCACTTCGTCAAGCTCTATGAACGAAACTTCTTTATTGTAATTCATTCTGAGTTTTTCCTCTTCCAGAGCAGGGCTCAGTTCCATTTTCACTGGAGGAAGCTGGGCCGTATCCCCAATAAGAATTAACTGACAGTTATGCCCCTGATATACATATTGAATAAGGTCGTCTAAAAGAGATCCGTTCTCAAATAATTTTGAATTTCCCCCATCATCTGAGATCATCGAGGCTTCATCTACAATAAAAAGTGAATTTTTATGCTTATTTGGCTGCAAGGTAAATTGCACCCCTCCTCCACTGGATTTCTTCGGAAAATAAATCTTTTTATGGATCGTAAATGCTTCCTTTTTAGAATAATTCGAGATGACCTTTGCCGCACGGCCGGTGGGAGCAAGTAAAACACCAGATTTCCTGATCTTCCATAAGTTCTTTACCAGCGTACTGATAATGGTCGTCTTCCCTGTTCCTGCGAATCCCTTTAAAAGAAAAAGCCGGTCTTTCCCTCCGTTTACGACGAATTCAGATAACATTTGTAAAGCAACATTTTGTTTATCTGTTGCAGCAAATCCAAGATCATCAATTAAGAGTTTGAAAAAGGAATCCGGAGTGGTTTTTTCCATATAAAGTGCATAAAATCTCAAAGATAAGAATGGATTTTTATGACAGAAACTTTTACGAATAAAAAAAAGTTGTAGATTTGCGTGTAACCAATAACCTTCAAATTAAAACATAAACTTTTAGAGCATGAGATTTGTAATACAGATACTTCTTTGGTTGGTAATTATCTTCCTGGCATATCTTACTTTCAACGCGGTTTACGAACCGATCCAATTCAACAAAATAAAAGAAAAAAGATACGCTAAGGTTATCAAGAACCTTAAGGATATCAGATCTTCTGAATTAGCGCATAAAGAGGTAACTGGAAAATTTCAGGGAGACTGGGATAGCCTGGTAAAATTCCTTGATACTGCAGAGTTCGCTATTACTCAACGTAGAGATACAACGTATCTTGATGAGGAATACAAGAAAACATATGGTGTAGACCAGTATATAGAAAGTGTAGTTATCGATACTCTAGGTTTCGTACCGGTAAAAGACTCATTGTTCAAAGGCAACGAAGAAAGATACCGCAACATGATGAATATTCCTATCGAAGGTGTTGATGCTAAATTTGACCTTGAAGCAGGAACTATCACTAAAGGTGAATCACAAATTCCTGTTTTCGAAGTAAAAGTTGCTAAAGCTACGATTCTTGCCGATCAAGACAGAACATTGGTTCTTCAGGAAAACGAGATCCAGTCTGTTGATGATGTAAACGGAAGATACATTAGCGTAGGTTCTATGAGCGAGGTCAATACCAGCGGTAACTGGCCAAAAGTTTATGGTGACAACGAATAACGAAACAAACCACTATAAGAAACTGTCCATTCAGGTTAGCCTGAATGGACTTTCTTTTTGTATCCTGCAGAAGGATACCATCAGCTATTTCAAGAAGGTTAACTTTAAGAAACAGCTTGATCCCATAAAAATTCTCAAGAAAATTGAGGAAATCTATGAGCAGGAAGAAATGCTCAACCAGGAAGTAGACGAGGTAAATCTTATTTTCAACAACGCCCTCTTCAGTCTTGTTCCAGAAAAGTTATTCGACGAAGAACAGGCCGCTAGTTATCTTAAGTTCAATACCCGTATCCTTAAGACAGATTTTATCGCCTTTGATAACCTGAAGGATGAAATCGTAAACGTCTATATCCCCTACACCAACATCATTAATTACTTTTTTGACCGGTATGGTGAATTCGAATACCGTCACGGCTTAAGTATTCTTATAGATTCTTTACTGGAGTTACCAAAAGAAACTACCGGACCAAAAGTTTATCTTCATGCTCTTTTTGGTCATTATGAGCTTGTGATCATTGAAAATGGAAAACTGATCTTTGCGAACAGTTTTGAATATGATACCAAGGAAGACTTTTTATACTATCTTCTTTTTACTGCCGAACAGTTAAACCTGGATCCCAATAAATTTGAACTTATCCTGATGGGTGATATCAATAAGGATTCTGAAGAATATAAAATGATCTGGGATTATATTAAGAATATTTCTTTTATGGGACCATTCCATCCTTTTACCTTTGAAGAAAAGGCTAAACCTGAACAAGAACTGTCAGAATACCTTTTAATTAAATCTTTATAATGCGAATTATTTCAGGCACTCATAAAGGAAGAAGGATCATTGCTCCTTCAAAATTACCGGTGCGTCCAACTACAGATGTAGCGAAGGAGGCTTTGTTCAATATCCTTAATAATCTTTACCATATTTCCTCGGTAAGCGTCGTGGATCTTTTTTCGGGAACCGGAAATATCTCCTACGAATTTGCCGCAAGAGGATCTGAAAACATCACCGCGGTAGACGCTAATTTTGAATGTATCAAATTCATAAAGAAAACTTCTGCTGAACTGGATTTCCCAATTACTACGATTAAAAGTGATGTCTTCAAATATCTAGAAAAGGCACCGATCAAGGCAGATATTATTTTTGCAGACCCTCCTTATGACCTGGAAAAATCTGATTTCGCTAAAATACCTGAACTTGTTTTTGAGAGATCCTTACTCAATGAAGATGGTCAGCTAATTGTGGAACACTCCAAGCACACAGACCTATCAGACCTGGAAAACTTCCGGGAAAGTAGAAAATATGGAAGTTCAGTTTTTTCATTCTTCGAATAAATGGCTATCTTTCATCATGACCCTGCCATTAAAAACAAAGAAATTAAGTTTCACTACGCTCGAATTCTATGATTCTGTAGTGGTCTCGACAATTAAGGAAGATATTGTTTTTGACCAGGAACATGTTAACGAGCTAAGACAGATCTGCAGTGAGCATTTTGGAGATAAAGGCTATGTCTATATCACCAACCGGAAAAATAATTATAATGTGAACCCGGTTATTTATATAGATCTTATTCAGACCAATACTTTAAAAGGTATTGCCGTGATCAGTCAGAAAATGGAAAGGTTGCAAACAGCCAATTTCGAAAAGAAGTTCTCCCCTGTTCCTTACGAGTTGTTTCAAAATAGAGAAGAAGCTATCGCCTGGGCCCAAAGTCTTGTCTCGGCCAACTAAGATCGATGAAAGCAATCTTTATCTTAATTCCTTTATTTATTTCAACATTTTCCTTTCAAGCCCGATCACAGAATTACAAACTCATCTGGAGTGATGATTTCCAGTATTCAGGAAAACCAGATCCGGAGAAATGGAATTATGAAACAGGTTTTATCCGAAACCTCGAGGAGCAGATCTACACAAAAAGAAAAAAGAACGTAAGAGTACATAATGGCAAATTAGAGATTATTGCTCTAAAGGAAGATTATGAAAATAAAAAATATGATGCTTCCATAAAGAATTACAGGTATAATACTCCTTATGCTGAATTCACTTCTGGAAGTATAAATACCAAAGGGAAATTTGATTTTCTCTACGGCCGTGTCGAGGTCAGGGCCAAATTACCTGCTGGGAAAGGTGTATGGCCAGCCATCTGGATGTTGGGTGCAAATTTCGACGAGGTAGACTATCCCAACGCGGGTGAAATAGATATTATGGAACATGTGGGAATAGAGCCAGAAGAAATACACGGCACGGTTCATTTTCCCGGGGAGGATACTTTGCAAATTATATCTGATGGCGGCATCAAAATATTAGAAAATGCTTCAGAACAATTTCATATCTATTCGGTTGACTGGACCTATGATAAAATAGAGTTTCTAATTGACAACAAAGTATATCATACTTTTAGAATTGAGGAAGCCGGTCTTGAAAATAATCCCTTCCGAAAACCATTTTATTTAATTCTGAATCTTGCGCTAGGTGGAAAATGGGCTGGAAAAATAGATCCTGATATATTACCTCAAAAATTCCTGGTAGACTATGTACGGGTTTACCAGCGAAAGGAAAATTAAAAAAAGCAGGCCTATAAGCCGGATTCTGTAACCCGGTAATTGACCGGGCTCCTTATCATTTGTCTGAAATTAGCGTTGCCACTAATCTTTAGCTGCCTACCCTCCGGCAACGGACGGGTAATCCTTGAATGCCGGTATACATGGCATTGCACCGCATAGAGTTTACCTGATTTCACTACAGCTTAACCTGTACATCCTTTCTGTTGCACTGGTCCTGATCTCACGACCGGTGGGCGTTACCCACTATGCTACCCTATGGTGTCCGGACTTTCCTCCCCAATCCCGATAGGTATCGGGAAATGTTGGGACGATAAGGCGGCCTGCTTCGGGGCAAATGTAAGTTAATTTATGTTGATTTCTTCCCGTATTTGTTCATAAATAAGCCTCCTCCCACTGGACTTTAGGGCTGTGATTTTTATATTTGTAGTTCAATACTTTTTGATGGAGCATTTTGTAGTATCAGCGAGAAAATACAGGCCGCAAACGTTTAAAGATGTGGTTGGCCAGCAGGCGATCACCAACACCCTGGCGAATGCCATAAACAACAATCACCTGGCTCAGGCATTGTTGTTCACCGGTCCGCGAGGGGTAGGTAAAACTACTTGCGCACGTATTCTCGCCAAAATGATCAACCAGAGAGAAACCCAGGATCCAGATGAGGATTTCGCTTTTAATATTTTTGAGCTGGATGCGGCTTCCAATAACTCGGTAGACGATATCAGGAACCTTATAGACCAGGTTAGGATCCCGCCACAGGTTGGAAATTACAAGGTCTATATTATAGATGAGGTGCATATGTTATCTCAATCTGCTTTCAACGCATTTCTGAAGACTCTGGAAGAGCCACCAAAACATGCGATCTTTATCCTGGCGACTACAGAAAAACATAAGATCATCCCAACCATACTCTCGAGGTGTCAGATTTTCGATTTTAAAAGGATCACTGTAACCGATGCCAAGAATTACCTTGGGTATATTGCGGAACAGGAAAATGTAAATGCCGAAGATGACGCTTTGCATATTATCGCCCAGAAAGCAGATGGGGCCATGAGGGACGCTTTGTCTATTTACGACCGTGTGGTTAGCTTTAGCGGTAATGATCTAACCAGGCAGGCCGTGACCGAGAACCTGAATGTTCTGGATTACGATACTTATATGCAGGTGACAGATCTTATCCTGGACAATAACATCCCACAGCTACTGGTAAAATTCAACGATATTCTTTCCAATGGTTTTGATGGTCATCACTTCATTGCTGGACTGGCCTCTCACTTTAGAGATCTTATGGTTTGCAAGGATCAAAGAACCATAAGCCTTTTAGAAGTTGGAGAGCAAACTAAAGCTAAGTATTTTGAGCAATCTCAGAAGACTTCGCATCAATTTTTACTGGAGGCTATAGAACTGGCCAATTCTTGTGACCTTAAATACAAGACCAGTCACAACCAAAGGCTTTTAGTGGAGCTGTGTTTAATGCAGCTTGCTTCAATTACTTTTGGTTCAGAAAAAAAAAAGACTGAACGAAAAATAGTTCCTGCCGCAAATTTTGAACAGGAAGCGGTAAGCATTTCTTCGGAAAAGAAAGAACTGGTAAGGGAAAATGAGCACGACAACTCCTCCCCTTCAGAAGAAAACAATCTACCCAAACCCAAGGTAGCGACCGAATCCTGTGCGAAGGAAGAGGAAGAACAATATTATTCTGAAGAAAGCCCTGCGGAAGCCACTTCTCAGCCTGAAATACCTCAACAGGAAATTCCCCAGGATAAGGGAGAATCAGTTGAAGATTCAAAAGAGGAAACAAAGACCGAAATAAAAGCAGAGCAACCAGTATCTGAAATTACATCTAAAATTGAAACGGCTAGAATTGCAGAGCCGGAGAAAAAGGTTGAAATCGAAGAGCCGGTTAATGAAGCTATAAAAGAGATCGAACCTGCAAAAAAGTCTTTTCCAGAGATCAAAAGAGAAAAGGTCTCCGGCCTTTCTTTAAAAAGTATCGGCAAGAAAAAGGAGCTCGAAGAGCAGCAAAAAGCCATGATGCCTACAGAAAAGGTCATGGACGATGATTTCACCGAAGAAACCCTGGTTACCGAGTGGAAGAATTATACCGAGAAACTAAAAAGAAAAGGTGAAAAGATCCTGGCTTCGATCTTTGAATCCCAGACACCGACACTTCAGGATAGAGAAATCCATCTAACCTTTCCCAACGAGACCATGAAGATCGACTTGGAAAGAGAGGAAAACCGATTGATGAGCTATCTTAAAGCGAAGCTTAGAAATACACATATCACTCTAAATATCCATGTGGATGAAGCTACTTCTAAAAAGTATGCCTTTACTCCACAGGAAAAGTATGAGAAACTAAAAGAAGCGAATCCATTACTGGATAAATTAAGAGCTACTTTTGACTTAGACGTATAATTATGTTAGGACTCAAATTACCCACAGACCCGAGATGGGCCGATATCGCTGAAAAAAATATTGAAGAAATTCTCGTAGACCACGCTTATTGCGAGCAAAAAGCTGCATCTACCGCAATTTCTCTTATAGTTACCTATCCTGAATATTCTGAACTGGTAACCGCGATGACCGCCCTGGCCAGAGAAGAAATGGGCCATTTTAAAATGGTGCATGACCGCATCCTTAAAATGGGCTTTACCATGGGATGGGATCGAAAAGATGAGTACGTAATTAAATTAAGGGAGTTTTTTCCTAAAGGCGGTAGCAGGGCTACGCAGCTAATCCACCGTTTGCTTATAGCCGGACTTATAGAAGCAAGAAGCTGTGAAAGGTTCAGGCTGCTTTCAGAACAACTGGAAGACCAGGAACTTGCTAAATTTTACAGGGATCTTATGGTAAGCGAAGCAAATCATTACACCATGTTCCTTAAATTCGCTCGAAAATACGGCGAGAGAGAGATTGTAGACCAGAAATGGCAGGATCTTCTAGAGTTTGAAGCCCAGGTAATGAAAGACCTGGGAACTAAAGAAAGTATCCACGGTTAGGATTTCTTTCTTTTAGATTCGTTGTAAAGTGATTTAATGATACCATCTGCCAGACCGATCTTTGGTACATAGATCCAGTTCGCTTTAGCCCACTTCATAGAATTCACATAGATCTTCGAAGCCGGGATAATTACATCTGCACGGTCATTTTTAAGATCCAGTTCAGTGATCCTTTCTTCGTAAGTGTAAGAATTCAGTTTTTCGTCGTAATCTTTAAGATACTTAAGGCTTAAAGGTTTACCTTCTTTTTTACCGCTGGTCTTGAAAATATTATTAATGTTTCCACCAGATCCTATCAGGTCTATATCATTATAATCCTTTGTGGTTTGTTTTACCCAATCCTGCATTTCTTCCCAGGTTTTATGTTCAACCAGGTCTTCCATCATTCTTACCGTACCAACTTTAAAAGATCTTGATGCGATCGTTTTACCATTGCTGTACATAGTATATTCGGTACTTCCCCCTCCAACATCCACATACAGGTAATTGCAATCATTCTGAATGAGCGCATGCAGATCTGTTACCGCAATTATTGCAGCTTCATGACTACCATCTATAACCTCGATCTCAATACCCGTTTTTTCTTTTACCGTTCTGGCAATTTCAACAGCATTCTTTGCTTCCCGCATTGCTGAAGTAGCATAAGCCTTATACTTTTCAACTCCATGAGACTTCATCAATAAATTAAAAGCCTGCATGGTATCTATTACTCTCGCCCTATTCTTTTCTGAAACTTTTTGCTTTAAGAAAACATCTGCACCAAGCCTGATCGGCACCCGTACCAGAGAGGTCTTTCTGAAGTTCGTTTCCATACCTTCCTTCTCGGTGATAGTTGAAATCAAAAGCCTTACGGCATTAGACCCAATATCTATAGCTGCGTATGTTCTTTGCTTTATCATTACTCCTGAATGTCTGTTTTTCTTAAATAATAGTCATATAATGCGAACTGAGACCGTACTTTTGGTCCCTTACTTTCCCGGTAAGGATTTTCCATTCCCCTGCAGTGATTCCTTGCTTTTACATTATCACTCCAGCTGATCTCAAATGTTTCTATGAGTTCCTGCTTAATATCCTTATCATAAATAGGACATGAGATCTCTACTCTCTGATCCAGGTTTCGGGTCATGAAATCTGCGGAAGAAATATAAACCTTAGTCTCTGTATTGTTTTCAAATATGAAAATACGTGGATGCTCCAGGAATTTATCTACGATGCTGATGGCCTCTATATTTTCACTTAAGCCCGGAACGCCTGGGACAAGACAACAAATACCTCTTACAATAAGCTTGATCTTCACCCCTGCCTTACTGGCGTTATATAGTTTTTCTATAACACCGTTATCAGAGAGGCTGTTCAGTTTGAGTCTGATGCCAGAAGGTTTTCCATTTTTGGCGTTATCGATCTCATTTTGAATAAGATTATAGATCACATTTCTGGTATAATGTGGCGACACGATAAGATGCTTGTATTTATTTACCTTGTAGTTCGTTTCGAAGAAATCAAATACCATGTTCACCTCCTTCAGGATCTCTGGATCTGCAGTGAACAAGGTATAATCTGTATACACCCTGGAAGTACTCTCATTAAAGTTACCGGTACTAATAAATCCATACCTCTTTAATTTTCCTTCTTCTTCCCTTTCGATCACACAGGTTTTACAATGTACTTTTAGTCCGGGAACGCCGAAAATAAGATTCACTCCTTCTTCCTGCATTTGCTCTGCATACCTGATATTAGCAACCTCGTCGAATCTTGCCCTTAGTTCTATCTGCACGGTTACTTTTTTACCATTTTTAACCGCGTTAATAAGTGAACTGGCGATGTGAGAGATTTTAGCCAGCCTGTAGATAGTGATCTTAATGGTCTTTACTTTAGGATCTAGTGCGGCTTCGCGTAAAAATTTCACCACGTAGGCAAAGCTTTGATATGGAGTGTAAAGTAAATAATCCTTATCTGAGATACCTTTTAATACACTCGTCTGCAATATTAATCCCGGTATAGGCAAAGGCTCCCTGACTTCATATTGTAGCTGTGGTCCTCCCAGGCTTGGGAAATCCATATAATCCCTTCTATTATGATAACGCCCACCAGGAATAATACTATCTGTAGCATCGATGCCCATCTTATTCATTAGATAGGTCAGGGTATCGCTATCTATATTTTTATCGTAAACGAATCTAACAGGATCACCTTTGATCCTGTCTTTTACGCTGTCTGAGATCTTCTCGATAAAACTCTTACTTAGATCACTATCCAGGTCAAGCTCGGCATCCCTGGTGATCTTGATCATATGAGCCGAAAGGCTTTCATATTTGAAGATATTGAATATCGTATTCAGGTTATACCTGATAAGGTCATCAAGAAGAATAACATACTGTTTTCCATTCTCCTCGGGAAGTACCACGAATCTTTCTATATTCCGCGGGATCTCAATAAGAACAAATCTCTTTTCCTTAGTAGTCTTTTTAATGATCTTTGAAATTCCCTGAGAGGCTTCGGTTTCTTCGGCCATGACCATTTTCACGGCGAGATAGGCGGCGCTATCTTTCAGTGATGGCATCTCCGGCAGGTCGTTCAAAATTATCGTTACCAGCGCCGGACTTACTTTACTAAGGAAAAAATTCTTAATGAATTCTTTTTGATTCCGGGTTACCTCGTCCTCATTTATAATATGGATATTATGAGATTTCAACTGAGTCTGGATATCATCCAGGATCTTCAGACTTTCAGATTGTTGATCGATAACAATTTTGGTGATCTCTTCGAGTAATTTATTCGCTTTTATTCCGCCGAGAACCTTTTTCCCTGCTTTTCCAGCAAGATCGATACGTTTAACTGTAGCGTACCTCACCTTAAAGAACTCATCCAGGTTATTAGAAAAAATACCCAGGAATCTTAATCTTTCAATAAGCGGCACCGTTTCATCTGCGGCTTCCTGTAAAACTCTGGCATTAAAAGACAGCCAGCTTAATTCTCTGTTTATATAACGTTTTTCGGCCATAAAGTACTATCGAAGATTTTTAGGCAATAAAGTTAGAATTGTTTTGCCTTTTCGAATATCCTCCCAGGAATTCTCCTCGAAGTCTATTACACATAAGCCGGTAGTTGGAAGATTATCCAGTTTCTTATCACCCAGGGAGTTCACAAGTATGGTCATGGCCGGGTTATGGCCAAATACAAATAACCGCTCTATATCATCCTTGCATGATCTAATTACCGACAAAAGTTCATTTTGGTTGAAGGTATACAGATCCTCTTTCACTACAAAATCTTTATCGGGAACATTCAACCTTTCCTTGAACATTTTTGCGGTTTCATGAGCTCTAACCGCATAACTACTCCAGAAAAGAGCGCCGGGTTCGTAGAAGTTCTGAAAAGCATTCAGCACAACTTCTGCATCCTTATAACCTCTTTTCTTTAAAGGTCGTTTATGGTCTGGCAGATCATTTTCCCATGAGGATTTACCGTGTCTTACTAAGATTAATCTTTTCATATCTTAAGGTGCTAGTCTTTCAATTTTCCAGTTATCATCAGATTCGATCGTGAATAGGATCCTGTCATGCAACCTGCTTTTACGTCCCTGCCAGAATTCATATTTAAAGGGCTTGATAATATATCCTCCCCAGTTCTCAGGTTTCGGAACTTCACTATTCTTATACTTTTCATCCAGGTTACTGAGTTTTGACTCCAAGTATTCCCTGGAAGGAATCGGAGAGCTTTGATCTGAAGCTTTTGCACCTAATTGACTGCCACGGGGACGGCTGTGAAAATATTCTTCAGATTCTTTCTCGGGTATTTTCGAAGCAACTCCCTGGATAATGATCTGCTTTTCTAACGCAGGCCAGAAAAAAGAGATACAACAATTTGCATTCTGGCTCAAAGCTTTCCCTTTTTGAGAATCATAATTGGTGAAAAAAGTAAAGCCTTCTTTACTATAACTTTTAAGAAGTACAATCCTGGATAAAGGGATCATGTCTTTTCCCACGGTAGAGATATTCATAGCATTTGCTTCCTCTACGGTTTCAGATTCATCGGCCAGATGAAACCATGATTCAAATAATTCTAAAGGGTCTTTAGGTATATCAGACTTCTTTAGTTCTCCTTTTTCATATGATTTACGATAGTCTTTAAGGTCCTTCTGCATTTCTTTGGAAAGTTTCATGCAATTTACAAGATTATTAAACAAGGCTGAAATGTTTTTAATTGAATTAAGAGGCTTTTCAGGTCTATAACAGTTAATACCGTTAAACGGAATTTGGCTTGTTGAAAATTTACAGAATTCACTTTCAAAATAAGCTGGAAAGACTACAAAATCTATTCACTTAAATCACATGTTTACAGGGATTTAAATTGGCTTTTTTGATCAATTTTTGAGGGTTTTCCCCTATTATTTTTAGAGTCTTCCTACAAAATTCCTACAATTTCTACTCGAAATCTATACTTTTTGAAGGGGGACAGAAATAAAAATTATGCATTTTACCGAATATATTCCCCGTTATATCTAAAAATTTTCATTTAGACTTCTTTAACGAATTAGTTGTAATAGTTTTACAGCAGAATTACACCACAATAGAGTCACCCCCCACACTTCTATAGGTAATTCCTCAAGATTACCCGGTGTATTTTTGACCCTTAAGTTTTTTCACACTGAACGCCCCAAATCAGATGTAATTGATTTTCTCTGAAAGTCAAACTATTGAAATTATTGAAACTATCGCTAACACCGATATTAACAAATTTGATAATTCTAAACATTATTGATATGATTTGGAAAACTACTATTTCATTTTTTGCTGCTTTGTTCCTTTCAATTGGAATTAATGCACAGACTTCCACTCCCGATCTAAGGGATTGTAAAAATCCAACCGGAACTACTCGATGGAATTGTCCATCTAATAACTTCACGTTAGACGATGTTTATTTAACATTAGTAGATGAAAATGGAACACCTATAAATACTGTTTCTTGCCAATCAGGTGTGTTAGAAACTGCTTCTGTTTATTTAAATTATACGTCAAACGCCAATAGCTCTATATACCAAACCAGAGTTTTTGCTGATTTGGTTATAGATGGAGTTGCCCAGGATTTGAACGTTTATCTTGGAGAAGTGAAGCCTGCTAACGCCGGTACACAATCAAGCAAAATTTATGGACCATTTAAATGGGAATGTGGAACCGAGCTGAGACTTGAAAATATTTTAATTGTTTGGAATCCAACTTTCGATAATAAAATTTCAGCAACTAATTACGAGTGTAGCTCTTATGGAAAGTCCCAGTGCGAGTTTGGAACTGATACTTTTATTGCTGCTCCACTAGCGGTACAATTCGATTATAGTGTTTGTAGAGAAAATGGAACAACTACAGTTAACTATTCTTCTACTACTAACGGAGGGAAAGCACCATATACATTTTCATGGGACTTTACTACTAATGGTAGCTCAGATAGTAATCAAGCTAATCCAACTTTTACAACCACTACCACTTCGAATTTCACCACCACTTTAACAGTTACAGATACTCAAGGAACCATTAGTTCATTTGATGTTCTGATAGAAAACCCATCTGAATTAAATGTTATAGGAGATGTTACAAACATTAATTGCGATGCTTCAGCTTTAGGAAGTATCGATATTGCCATCTCAGGTGGCACTCAACCTTTCGTAGTAAACTGGACCGGACCTAATGGATTTACTTCTTCAACTGAAGATCTTACAAATCTGGAGGCAGGTTCTTATACTGTTACTATCGAGGATACGTATGGATGTACAAAATCAAAAACTTTTACAGTTAGTCAGGACCTGAAACCGATAGCTAATGCAGGTGGAAATAGAGAAATCACATGTTTGAATCCATCTATTACCCTTGATGGATCTGGATCTTCTAATAATCCTAACGCAAATCTTACATACTCATGGAGCGGGCCAGATAGCTATACAGCATCTACTGAAGATGCAATTGTAACGGTTGCCGGATCATATACCTTAACTGTAACCGATTCTAATAACGGTTGTTCAAGTTCTGATACTATCATTGTTTCTCAAGATAAAAATGCTCCAACCGCTACAATTACCGGAAATGAGGAATTGACCTGTACTAATACTGAAACTACTTTAGACGCTTCTGGATCAACGGTTCAGGGAACAGCTTCATATTCATGGAATACTAATACCGCAGATGGTGCCCAGGTTGGAACATCTGCTACTTTAAATGTTAGCGCACCGGGAACGTATTATGTAACCGTAACAGATAGTGATAATGGATGTTCTGCTTCTACCTTTGTGGAAGTGACTCAGGACATCACTGCAGTGGTTGCTGATATTACCGGAAACGAAGAACTTACTTGTACGAATACAGAAATCACTTTAGATGCTTCCGGGTCAACTTTCCAGGGACCAGCCTCCTATTCATGGAATACTGCTAGCGCTAATGGAGCTCAGGTAGGAACTTCTTCTACCTTAAAGGTTAGTGCACCGGGAACTTATTATGTAACCGTAACAGACAATGATAATGGATGTTCCGCTTCTACTTTTGTGGAAGTAACTCAAGACATTACTGCAGTGGTTGCTGATATTACCGGAAACGAAGAACTTACTTGCGCGAATACAGAAATTACTTTAGATGCTTCCGGATCAACTTTCCAGGGATCGGCGTCTTATTCATGGAATAGTGGTAGCGCTGCTGGTAACCAGTTAGGAACTTCAGCAACTCTTAAAGTTAGCACTCCTGGGACTTACTATGTAACTGTAACCGATGGTGATAATGGATGTTCAGATACTACTTCAGTTCAGGTAACTCAGGACATTACTCCAGTAACAGCAAATATCACTGGAAACGAAGAACTTACTTGTTCCAACACTAGTATCACACTGGATGCTAGCTCATCTAACGTACAGGCCAATGCCTCTTACTTATGGAATAACGGGGCAACTACTTCTTCTATTGAAGTAACTGCACCTGGAAATTATTCAGTTACTGTTACCGACAGTGACAATGGATGTTCAGATACTGATTCTGTTCAGGTAACTCAGGATATCACTGAAGTAACAGCAGTTATTAGTGGAAATGAAGAACTGACTTGTGCCAATACTAGTGTCAAACTGGATGCAAGCTCATCTAATGTTCAGGCTAACGCTTCTTATTTATGGAATACCGGTGCAACTACTTCTTCTATTGAAGTTACTGCGCCAGGGAATTATTCAGTTACCGTTACCGACGGTGACAATGGATGTTCTGATACTGCTTCTGTTGAAGTGACTCAGGATATCAATGCAGTGTCTGCAGATATCAACGGAAATGAAGAATTAACCTGTGCTACTACAGAGATCACTTTAGATGCTTCTGGTTCTAGCGTGCAGGGAACTGCTACTTATTTATGGAGCAACGGAGCGACTACTTCTACTATCAAAGTAACTGAGCCCGGAAATTATTCGGTTACTGTTACCGACAGTGACAATGGATGTTCTGCTGAAACTAGCGTAAATGTTACTCAGGATATAACTCCTGTAATTGCTGCAATCACCGGAAACAAAGAACTAACCTGTGCTACTACCGAAATTACTTTAGATGCTTCAACTTCTACAGTTCAGGCTAATGCTTCTTATTTATGGAATAACGGAGCAACTACCGCTACTATTAAAGTAACTGAACCAGGAAATTATTCGGTTACTGTTACTGATAGTGATAATGGCTGTTTCGCTGAAACTAGCGTAAATGTTACTCAGGATATTACTCCTGTAATTGCCGATATAACTGGAAACGAAGAACTAACCTGTGCTACTACCGAAATTACTTTAGACGCTTCGGCTTCTACAGTTCAGGCTAACGCCTCATACTTATGGAACAACGGAGCAACGACCGCTACTATTACAGTGACCGAGCCAGGAAATTATTCAGTTACTGTTACAGATAGCGATAATGGATGTTCTGATACTGCTTCAGTTGAAGTGACTCAGGATATCAATGCAGTATCTGCAAGTATTACAGGAAACGAAGAACTTACTTGTGCCAATACCAGTATCACACTGGATGCAAGTTCATCTAATGTTCAGGCTAACGCTTCTTATTTATGGAATACAGGAGCAACTACTTCTTCTATTGAAGTAACTGCGCCAGGAAATTATTCAGTTACTGTTACCGACGGTGACAATGGATGTTCAGACACCGCTTCAGTTGAAGTGACTCAGGATATCAATGCAGTATCTGCGAATATCAGCGGAAATGAAGAATTAACCTGTGCTACTACCGAAGTTACTTTAGATGCTTCTGGATCTACCGTACAGGGAACTGCTTCTTATGCATGGAATACCGGAGCGACTACCGCTACTATTACCGTTACTGAGCCGGGAGATTATAGCGTAACTGTTACCGACAGTGACAATGGATGTTCTGCTGAAACTAGCGTAAATGTAACTCAGGACATCACTCCGGTGGTTGCAGACATCACAGGAAATGAAGAACTAACTTGTGCTACTTCAGAAATCACTTTAGATGCTTCAGGATCTACCGTTCAAGCAACTGCTTCTTATGAATGGAATACCGGAGCGACTACTGCTACTATTACCGTGACCGAGCCAGGAGATTATACCGTGACTGTTACCGACAGTGACAATGGATGTTCTGCTGAAACTACTGTTACCGTGACTCAGGATATTACTCCTGTAGTTGCCGATATTACCGGAAATGAAGAACTAACCTGCTCTACTACAGAGATCACTTTAGATGCTTCGGCTTCTACAGTACAGGCAACGGCTTCTTATTCCTGGACCAAAGATGGTGATGCCACTGTAATTGGAACAAACGAAACACTAACTGTTTCTGAAACCGGAATGTATTATGTAACGGTAACCGACAGCGATAATGGATGTTCTGATACTGCTTCTGTTGAAGTGACTCAGGATGCTAACCTTCCCGTTGCTACCATCACAGGGAATGAAGAATTAACCTGTACTACTACCGAAATTACTTTAGATGCTTCGGCTTCTACAGTACAGCAAACAGCTACTTATTCATGGAGCAGAGATACGGCAGACGGAACTGTAATTGGTTCTGAAGCTACCTTATTAGTATCTGAACCTGGAACTTATTTTGTAACTGTGACTGATGTTGAAAATGGATGTTCAACTACAGACTCAGTAAACGTTACTCAGGATATTACTCCGGTAACTACTGATATCACTGGAAACGAAGAATTAACCTGTGCTACTACCGAAGTTACTTTAGATGCTTCTGGATCTACCGTACAGGGAACTGCTTCTTATGAGTGGAATACCGGAGCGACTACCGCTACTATCAAAGTAACTGAGCCGGGAGATTATAGCGTAACTGTTACCGATAGTGACAATGGATGTTCCGCTGAAACTACTGTAACTGTAACTCAGGATATCACTCCTGTAGTTGCTGACATCACAGGAAATGAAGAACTAACTTGTGCTACTTCAGAAATCACTTTAGATGCATCTGGTTCTACCGTACAGGCAACTGCTTCTTACGAGTGGAATACCGGAGCGACTACCGCTACTATTACCGTGACCGAGCCAGGAGATTATACCGTGACTGTTACCGACAGTGACAATGGATGTTCTGCTGAAATCACTGTTACCGTGACTCAGGATATTACTCCTGTAGTTGCCGATATTATTGGAAATGAAGAACTAACCTGCTCTACTACCGAGATCACTTTAGATGCTTCGGCTTCTACAGTTCAGGCAACGGCTTCTTATGCCTGGATCAAAGATGGTGATGCTACTGTAATTGGGACTAACGAAACACTGACTGTTACTGAAACCGGAATGTATTATGTAACGGTAACCGACAGCGATAATGGATGTTCTGATACTGCTTCTGTTGAAGTGACTCAAGATGCTAACCTTCCCGTTGCTACCATCACAGGGAATGAAGAATTAACCTGTACTACTACCGAAATTACTTTAGATGCTTCAGGATCTACTGTACAGCAAACAGCTACCTATTCTTGGAGCAGAGATACAGCAGATGGATCTGTAATTGGTTCTGAAGCTACCTTATTAGTATCTGAACCTGGAACATATTTTGTAACTGTAACTGATGCTGAAAATGGATGTTCAACTACAGACTCAGTAAACGTTACTCAGGATATTACTCCGGTAACTGCTGATATCACTGGAAACGAAGAATTAACCTGTGCTACTACCGAAGTTACTTTAGATGCTTCTGGATCTACCGTACAGGGAACAGCTTCTTATGAATGGAATACCGGAGCGACTACCGCAACTATTACCGTAACTGAGACGGGAGATTATAGCGTAACTGTTACCGATAGTGACAATGGATGTTCCGCTGAAGCTACTGTAACTGTAACCCAGGATATCACCCCAGTGGTTGCAGACATCACAGGAAACGAAACACTTAACTGTACTACGACCAGTATAACTCTGGATGCAAGCGGATCTACTGTTCAGGCTGATGCTTCTTATTTATGGAGCACCGGAGCCACCACTTCTTCTATCGAAGTTACCGAGCCGGGAGATTATAGCGTAACTGTAACTGATAGTGATAATGGATGTTTTGCTGAGGCTACTGTATCTGTTGAACAAAATACGATCACTTCAGAAGCTATTATAACCGGAAATGAAGATCTTGATTGTAACAATACTTCAGTTACTCTGGACGCGAGTACATCTACAATTCAGGGAACAGCTACTTACTTATGGAGTACAGGAGCAACTTCAGCTTCTATTGAAGTAACCGAAGCGGGAGATTATTCTGTAACCGTTACCGATAGCGCTAATGGCTGTTCTGATGAAACTTCAGTAACTATTAATTTCATTGAAGATACAGAGCCACCGGTTATTACCGAATGTGCTGCTGTTATAAATACAATTGCTGATGAAGGAGTTTGTACTGCTTCTGAAGTTGAATTGGGAACATTAACTGCGACAGATAATTGTCCAGCCGAATTGAATATCACTAATGATGCTCCTGAAGTATTTCCTCTAGGAGAAACTACAGTAACCTGGACAGTGACCGATGCTGCTGGCAACTCAACTACCTGTGAACAGATCGTAAATGTGATCGATACTCAGGCACCAGTTATTACTGCTTGTGCTTCAAATATGATGACCGTTGAAGCTGATAACGGAGTTTGTGAAGCATCTCAGGTTAATCTTGGAATGCCAACGGTTTCTGATAACTGTACCGCTACTGCAGATCTGACTATTACAAACGATGCTCCTGAAGTATTTCCTCTTGGAGAAACTACAGTAACCTGGACCATCACCGATGCTGCTGGGAACTCAACAACTTGCGAGCAGATCGTAAATGTGATCGATACTCAGGAGCCAGTTATCACTGTTTGCGCTTCAGATATGATGACCGTTGAAGCTGATAACGGAGTTTGTGAAGCATCTCAGGTTGATCTTGGAATGCCAACGGTTTCTGATAACTGTACTGCTACTGCAGATTTAACTATCACCAACGATGCTCCAACTGTATTCGCTCTTGGAGAAACTACAGTAACCTGGACCATCACCGATGCTGCTGGGAACTCAACAACTTGTGAGCAGATCGTAAATGTGATCGATACTCAGGCACCAATTATCACTGCTTGTGCATCAGATATGATGACCGTTGAAGCTGATAACGGAGTTTGTGAAGCATCTCAGGTTGATCTTGGAATGCCAACGGTTTCTGATAACTGTACTGCTACTGCAGATTTAACTATCACTAACGATGCTCCAACTGTATTCGCTCTTGGAGAAACTACAGTAACCTGGACCATCACTGATGCAGCTGGTAATTCAACAACTTGCGAGCAGATCGTAAATGTGATCGATACTCAGGCACCAGTAATTACTGCTTGTGCGGCTGATATAATGACCGTTGAAGCTGATAATGGAGTTTGTGAAGCATCTCAGGTTGATCTTGGAATGCCAACGGTTTCCGATAACTGTACGGCTACCGAAGATCTGACTATTACCAACGATGCTCCTTCTGTATTTACTCTAGGAGAAACTACAGTAACCTGGACCATCACCGATGCTGCAGGAAATTCAACTACCTGTGAACAGATCGTAAATGTGATCGATACTCAGGCACCAGTAATTACTGCTTGTGCGTCTGATATGATGACCGTTGAAGCTGATAACGGAGTTTGTGAAGCATCTCAGGTTGATCTTGGAATGCCAGTTGTTTCTGATAACTGTACAGCTACTGCAGATCTAACTATCACTAACGATGCTCCAACTGTATTTGCTCTCGGAGAAACTACAGTAACCTGGACCATCACCGATGCTGCTGGCAATTCAACAACTTGCGAGCAGATCGTAAATGTGATCGATACTCAGGCACCAGTTTTTGAAACTGTAGCCGATATAAACCAAAATAATGATACCGGAATCTGCGGCGCTGTTGTAAACTATGATATTCCAGTTGCAACAGACAACTGTGGAATTGAAAGTACAACTCTTACTAGTGGGATCGCTTCAGGAGAGGAATTCCCAATAGGAACAACAACTATCACTTATACTGCTACAGACGGTTCAGGAAACACTTCAACAGTAAGCTTTGATGTTACTATCACCGACAATGAAGCTCCAACTATTGAATGTCCTGAAAGCTTTACTGTAAATGTAGAGTTCGGAACAACTTCAACTATTGTTACATATAATGAAGTTATTGCTTCTGATAATTGTGGAGAAACAACAGTAACCATGACCAGCGGTATAGCTTCTGGTGGAGAATTCCCTGTAGGAGATACAGTTATTGAATATACCGTGGTAGATGCTAATGGAAATGAAGCTACCTGTGAATTTACGATCACAGTAGAAGAAGATCCTGCTCCTGCTCCACCAGCTGCACCAGAACCAAGGATAGTTGCACCTACGTGTGAGAATCCATTCGGATCTATAACAATCACTACTGAAAATGGAGTTAGCTTCACTATAGATGGAGAAAACTTCCAGGATAGCGGAGTATTTGAAAACATTGAACCTGGAACCTATCAGATAAGCGTAAAAGACGAATTTGGTCAGGAGTCTGAAGTAATCACTGTTGTTATAGAAGAACCAGTTGCTGAAGAAATTGAGGTAACCCAGGCACCAGACCTTTATAACGATGGAAACACGCCAGCATTTGATCTTTTCGATCTACTTGTGGGAGATGTTGATGAATCGGGTACCTGGATAGATAATGATAATACAGGCGCACTTGATAATGGATTTATCGATCCTTCTATAATGGAAGCCGGTACTTATATTTTCACCTACGAGCTTGATGGGTTCTGCCCTTCCAGCACACAAGTTAGTGTAACTATTCTTGAAGCTATCGTTCTTGACTGTAGCGTAGAAGATATTAAAGACGGTATTTCTAAAGCGGTGACACCTAACGGTGATAACAGGAACGATTTCTTTGAAGTAAACCTGGACACAGAATGTGGCTTCACTTATGACCTTAGAATTTTCAACAGATGGGGTGCTGAAGTTTACACTGCACAGAACTATCAGAATGACTGGGATGGTTATTCAAAGAGTTCATTTACTAGCTCGAACCAACTACCTTCAGGTACTTACTACTACATTCTGGAGATCAGAAATAGTGAGTTTCAACCTATACAGGGATATATCTACTTAGGAACTAAATAAAAAAGGGAAACCATGAAAAAAATATCTTTAATCATAGTGATCTTGTTTGTGAGCTTTTCAGGCTTTTCACAACAGCTCCCTCAGTTTACACAATATATGTATAACACGATCTCTATAAACCCTGCTTATGCAGGAAGTAGAGACGGATTTTCAACCATAGGACTTCACCGAAGCCAGTGGGCAGATCTCGAAGGTGCACCAACCACCCAGACCCTTTCACTACACTCACCATTGAGAAATGATAAGGTAGGTTTAGGACTTTCAGTAATTAACGATAATGCCGGGTATGAAAATTATACCTACGCATACGGAGATTTCTCTTACCGCCTGGACCTTAGTGCAGATGTAACCTTACGTCTGGGACTTAAAGCCGGGATGAGTTATTACAACCTCGATGAGGAACTACTTAATGATCCGGGGGTGGCTAACGATCCATTCTTCCAGGATAGCTTTAATCGCTGGACGCCAAATTTTGGAGTGGGATTCTATCTTTCTGCCCAGAACTGGTATATAGGTGGTTCGGTTCCTAAGATCATTAATAATGACAACAACGAGTCTAATGAATATATGGCCCTGGAACAGGTGCATTACTACCTAACCGGTGGATATGTATTTGATCTAACCGATATGATCAAATTGAGACCTTCTACCCTATTCAAAGCAACTCAGGGTGTGCCGTTATCTGTAGATATTTCTGCTACCACGATCTTTAATGAAAAATTCTACCTGGGTGCGAACTACAGGATAGATGATGCGATAGGTGGATTTTTAGACATCCAGTTATTTGATGGGTTCAGAGCAGGTTATGCTTATGAATATCCAATTTCGAATATAAGCCCGTATACTTCCGGTACACATGAAGTGCTGCTTATATATGAATTCAGATTTAAAAATACCAGATATAAATCCCCCCGATTCTTTTAACCTAAAGTCCTGTTGATATGAAAAATATATACTTTTTATTGCTGATAGCACTTTCCTGTACCTTTAGCGTACAGGCCCAAAGTGGTAAACAAAAAAAGGCCGATAGACTCTATAATGATTTCGCTTATCTGGAGGCTACCGAGGTCTATAAAGAACTAATTGAAAGGGATTATAAGGTTTCTTACAATTCCAGGAAATTAGGAGATACCTATATGATGCTTAGAAGCCCGGAGAATGCTGTGCATTATTATGGCGACATTATTGAAGACACCTCAGTTTCCCCGGAATATTTTTACAAGTATGCCCAGGCGCTGCGCGGAGTCAAAAGATATGATGAATCGAGACAATGGTTAAGAAAGTATCTTGAAAGCGGCAGGGAATCTGAAGAGATCCAGGCTATGCTGAACAAAAACGATTATAAAAGCAAGGCAACTTATAAATTAAAATCATCTGATTTTAATTCTGAAGTAAGTGACTTTGGAGTTTTTGTAAAGGATGACCAGGTTTACTTCGTTTCTGCAAGGGCTCAGGATACAGATGTAAAGGACAAGACATACAGCTGGAATGGGGAACCTTTTCTGGATATTTATGTACTGGATAAAACATCGGGAACTGTTACTCCTATAGAAGGTGAGATCAACACTAAATTACATGATGGACCTGTGGCTATAAGCCCTGATGGAAATACCATCTATTTTACAAGAAATAATTACCTGAACAATAAAGAAGGTAAGCGCGATAAGGAAAAGACCAATCACCTTAAATTATATTCAGCTACTAATTCTGAGAACGGATGGGCTGAAGTAAAAGAACTAAGCTTTAACAATAATGAATACTCTGTAGGACATCCATCCCTATCCCCTGACGGAAAGACATTATATTTCACCTCAGACATGCCGAATGGTTTTGGAGGTACAGATCTTTACAAAGTGTCGGTAGACGAAAACGGAAATTTCGGAACACCTGAAAATTTAGGAGAACCGGTAAATACCGAGTTCGATGAAACCTTTCCATTTATGGATACAGACGGAGTTTTATACTTCTCGTCAAACGGGCACGCGGGATTAGGCCTTTTCGATATTTTCAAATTTGAAAATGGAGAAGTTGATAATTTAGGTGAACCTGTAAACAGCAGCATGGATGATTTTGCTTATTTCCAGGTTGCCGATTCTAAAGAAGGTTTTATTTCTACCAATCGTGATGGCGGGAGTGATGATATTTATATATTCAATAAATTAAATCCGCTAATCCTGAAGGGTCAGGTAACCGATGCCGTAAATGGAAATCCGATTCCTCAGGCCACGGTTAGATTACTGGACAAGGATGATAACCAGATCGCCTTCCTGGAAACAGATGCCGATGGTTATTACGAAACCGAGATCAATAGAGATATGGTTTTCCCGGTGGAAGCTAAGGAAATAGAATATGAAACCTTTACCGGAGAACTGAGCACTATGGATTCAGACGAGAAGGATGAGATCGTATATGATATAAATTTAGAACCGGTTAAAGATGTGGAGTACCTGGCAGAGATAGATAATATCTATTTTGATTTTGACAAATCCAACATCAGGCCAGATGCGGCGCAGGAACTTGATAAACTTATCACCCTTATGAAAGAGGAATATCCTGAGCTTGTTATCGAAATAGGTTCGCATACAGATCGTAGAGGAAGCAATGCTTATAATGAGAAATTAGCCGAAAGAAGGGCTAAAGCTACTTACGATTATCTTGTGGCCAACGGGATTGCTCCTGAAAGGATCGTAGAATATAAGAGCTTTGGAGAAACAAAACCTGCTATAGACTGCGAGCGTTGTTCAGAGGAAGATCACCAATTGAACAGAAGATCCATGTTCAGTGTTGTAAAAATGGAATAAAGTGCTAACTAACCTGAAGGAAAGGGGCTTTCTGAGGTATATAACTGTTCCCCCTAATATATTTCGGATTATCGGGATATAAACAGTAAACTCTCAGACGGCCTCTTTCTATATTAAAAGGTAAAATTATAACCTGATCGAATTTTGGGGTAAAATAAAACAAGTCGAAAAGTAAAACAGATCAATTTTGATCGACCCCAACAGATCGATTGAATAGAAAAAGGTTCAGCCTCTAGCCTGAACCTTTTTCGCTTTTATACAATTCACTCAAGCTTCAGTATTCTTATTCATAATCGTCAGCATTTTAACAATTTATGGCACAGTTCCTGAGCTATAAATGAAAAAATTGCTGAACCTACAGTTTATAGCTGTTACTAAAAGAAAAATATGAAGTTGAGATTACTAGCCAGCCTGTGTCTGGCCACACTTACCTTTATCTCCTGCACCAAAGATGAAGATATCATAGAAAATGAAAATTCAGGAACTGAAACTTCTTCCGAAAATTCGGAAATAGAAGTAGAAAGTTTTGTCTACAGGGGTCTTAATGAATTTTATCTCTATAAATCGAGAGTCCCCGAACTGGCAGATAATTATTTCCAGTCCTCTAACGCAAAAACGGAGTTCCTGGCTAGCGCCTCTTCACCTGAAAGTCTTTTTGATGATCTCACCGCGACTATAGATCGGTTCAGCTTTATCTCAGATGATTACAATGACCTGGAAGACAGGTTCGATGGGGTTAGCGGTGCTACCGGGATCAAATTTGGAATCGGCCGGATATCGGGCACAAATAATATCTTCGGAATAATTCGCTATGTACTTCCGGGTACTTCTGCTGAAAAAGCTGGTCTGAAACGTGGAAATGTCTTTACTGAGATCAACGGAGAAAAATTAACTTCTGCCAATTTTTCAAATCTGATAGAACAATCCAGTTATACTATCAATGTAGGAACCGTTGAAAACGGACAGATCATTCTAACAGATGAAGAAGTTGAATTAACAGACGATAATTACACTGAGAATCCTGTTTATATATCAAAGGTTATAGAGACCGGAGGACGAAAAGTAGCCTACTTAATGTATAACAGTTTTATCGCAGATTTTGATGATGAACTGAATAATGCTTTTGCCGATTTTAAAGCTGCTGGCGTTACAGATCTTATCCTGGACCTTCGATATAACGGTGGAGGTTCTGTTGAATCTGCCAAGGATCTTTCCAGTATGATCACCGGGCAGTTCAAAGACGAAGTGTTCATTAAAGAACAATGGAACGAAAAATACCAGAACTTCTATGAAAGGCAAAATCCGGAAGCGCTCATAAACAGGTTTGACGACAGGCTAAGAACCGGAGAGCAGATAAATAGCCTTAATTTATCTGAAGTATATGTTTTAACCTCCAGTTCCAGTGCCTCTGCCAGTGAGTTAATCATCAACGGACTGGATCCTTACATTAATGTGGTGCAGGTAGGTGATAAGACGGTTGGTAAATTTCAGGCATCGGTGACGCTTTATGATAGTGAGGACTTTTCTAAAGATAACCTGAACGAAAATCACAATTATGCCCTGCAGCCCCTGGTATTCAAATCCCTGAATTCAGTGGGAAAAACAGATTATATAAATGGCCTCGCGCCAGATATCGAATACGTGGAAAACCTTAACGATTATGGCGTACTTGGAAATGAAGATGAACCACTTTTGAACAAAGCTCTTAACGCGATTCTGGGAAGGTCTCAGGTTTCCAAAGCTCAGGTAGAAAGATTAGATTTCCAGGTGCTGGGTGAAAGCGGCATGAATGAACCAGGTTATAGAAAAATGTATATAGATAGAATACCACTTATCAAAAACTAGTTTACTCCAATCATCATAAGAAAAAAGCTCAGGAAAAATCCTGAGCTTTTTTTAATGTATGAAGAAGTCTTAAAAAGATTTAAATCCTATTAAAATTTTCAAAAGGAGAATCTGTAAAGCAATTTTCAGAATTTAATTATTAAGCATAAAAAAAAGGGTCAGCCTCTAGCCTGAACCCTTTTTCGATTTGGGGGGAAAACAAACTTTACTTTTCTATTTCTTTATAAAGATATTCGTGAAATAATTTTTACCATTTTCATCTTGTCTAACCGAGATACCGAAGTGAGTATATCCTCCTTCAACATTCTCCCTGTGACCTTTACTCTTCAACCAGGCATTTACAACCGCACCAGATGTTTTGTAACCAAAACCTACATTCTCTGCCACTGCCTTCGCTCCTACTTTATTCATTAGCTCTGAAGCTCTCAAAGAAAAATTATCGTGGCTTACCACTCCTTCTTCGATCATGTACATGTTATGATCTTCAGACTCTATAGAAAGTTCTGCTAACGGTCTAAGCTGATTTAATCCCAGAGCCTTTCTGTATAAATTCAATTCATCCAGAATTTCAACTTCTATAGTATTGTATTGATATTCTACCTTCTCAGTTACAACCTGATCATAAGCAGTAACATCATCTTGCAGACTATCTTTTGAACATGATGTAAGAAACAGAGTACAAAAAATTAAAGTCAATCCTGTAAATGTAATTTTCTTCATAGGTTCATGTATTAGAATCAGGGAAGATAAATGTACATTTTTAATCGACTAAATACACTTCAAGCTTAAAATAATACTAAATTTGAGTGAATTTTAACATATTTTGTAGGAATTTACAGTCGAAATACTGAATGTCAATCGATTAAGTGCCTGTAAAACGTTAAGAGGAGATGTGTTATTCAACGATAATTTCCTTTCCGTCATCGGCTAAAATGATGTCCGGAAAAATAGTAGATGCCTCGATCCTGAATAACTCGATATCTGCATATCTGGTTGAATAATGTCCCAGGATCAATTTCTCAACCTCCGCTAATTTGGCGATCGTAGCTGCCTGTTTGGCTGTTGAATGTTTGGTTGGTTGAGCCAGATCGGCTTTATCCTCAAGGAAAGTAGATTCATGATAAAGAACTGTGGCCTTTTTTATCAAAGGAACAATTTCCGGGTCGAACACGGTATCACTGCAATAGGCATATGATTTTGGCGGCGGTGGATCTGCCGTCACTAAATGATTGGGAATAAGCTTACCGTCTTCAGACATTACGTCCTTTCCTTTTTTAAGGCTTTTAAAAAGACTGAAATCAATATTATAGGTTTCCGCCTTATCGATAAGCAACTTCCTGTCGCCTTCTTTCTCTTTAAATAAAAAACCATTCGTATAAACCCTATGCTTGAGTGGAATTGTAGTTACAGTTACGGTTGAATTCTCTAAGATCAATTCGGGTTCTTTAGAAGTAAGCTCATGAAAGATAAGCGGGAAATTTGTCCAGGAATTGGCCAGCTTTAATTGCAGGGTAATGATTTCCTTGATTCCTTTAGGTCCGTAAATATGAAGTTCAGTTTCCCGGTTCAATAACCTGAAGGTACTTACAAGTCCTACCAGGCCATAAAAATGATCGCCATGAAGGTGAGAAATAAAAATGTGCTTTATTTTCGAAAATTTGATCTTATTTCTACGCAACTGTACCTGGGTACCCTCACCACAATCTATAAGAAAATGATTGTTTAGTATTTCTAGAACCTGTGAGGTGGGATTGGTAAAACTTCGTGGGGTAGCTGCATAACAGCCAAGAATATTGATCTTCATTCGATCTGATTTTTCAATTTATGCAGCGCCTGGATCAAAATCCAAGATCTCTCTGGATCTCGTCCATCTGTATCATGTCTTCAGCTTCCTGAAGCGTAGGCACTACTACCAGCTCCTCAGGCAGATCATCGATGCCAACAGCATCTGTCACCAGGACAAAGCTTTTATTGTCATTCCTGTGCACATTAGAAAGCTCCAGAAATGCCAGCAATTCTTTAGAATCAAGATTTTTGGCCTTATCCAGGTCTACCACGACATTCTCATCTTTAAAATCTGAATGATGTTTGGTAAGTTCTGAAGCAAAATTGGTTAGATCACCGCCTTCGTTCTCTATCAGTAAAAAGTTCTCTTTTTTGGTAGTTTTCATAATCAAATTCTAATTTCATTCCGACTTAAAAAAGGACATTTACATATTTGCCTTTTCTATTGTTTGATCTTTGACGCTAAAAGATAGATGACCGCCATCCTGATGGCCACTCCATTTTGAACCTGGTCAAGGATGATCGCATGTTCAGAGTCTGCAATATCGCTGGTGATCTCCACTCCCCTGTTAATTGGTCCGGGGTGCATGATCACGATTTCCTTGTTAAGGCTTTCCAGTAATTTCTTATTAAGTCCAAACTGTTTTACATACTCGCGCGTGCTCGGGAAATAACTAATATCCATACGTTCATTCTGTACCCTAAGCATATTGGCGACATCACACCATTCTAAAGCAGCTTTCAGGTTGGTCTCCACTTCTACTCCTAAAGATTCAATATGTTTAGGCAATAGCGTTTTTGGCCCACAAACTTTAACCTGTGCTCCCTGTAACTTCAACGCGAAGATATTAGACAAAGCCACCCGGCTATGCAGAATATCACCCACGATGACAACTTTCTTTCCCTTAACTTCTCCCAGTCTCTCTCTTATAGAATACGAATCCAGTAATGCCTGCGTAGGATGCTCGTGTGCGCCGTCACCTGCATTAATGATACTTGCATTTACATGTTTAGAAAGGAAGATACCCGCTCCTGGATTTGGGTGACGCATAACCACCATATCCACTTTCATGGACAGGATGTTGTTTACAGTATCTATGAGGGTTTCTCCTTTTTTAACTGAAGATGAGGCCGCAGAGAAATTTATGACATCGGCGCTAAGGCGCTTTTCGGCAAGTTCAAAAGATAATCTGGTCCTGGTGCTGTTTTCAAAGAAAAGATTAGCAATGGTAATATCTCTTAAAGAAGGTACTTTCTTAATGGGGCGGTTAATTACTTCTTTAAAATGATCGGCTGTTTTGAAGATAAGCTCTATATCTTCAGGTTTAAGATATTTAATACCCAGTAAGTGATCTACACTTAATTCGCTGCTCATTTCTTAGCTATTTTGATATTAGATAAACGGCGTCTTCTCCATCATTCTCTACCCAGCTTACCTTGACTTTTTCTTCATTTATGGCGTCTACCTGCCGGCCATTATAATCTGGCTGAATAGGCAGATGTCTGCTAAACCTCCTGTCGATCAAACTTAAAAGCTCGATCTCCTTAGGTCTTCCAAAAGACTGAATTGCTGTTAAAGCCGCGCGTATACTGCGCCCGGTATATAACACATCGTCTATAAAGACCACGCGTTTATCTTCAACTATAAAATCTATTTTGGTCTTATTGGCTTCGAGTGGTTTCTCTCCTCTTCTAAAATCATCCCTGTAAAAAGTAATATCCAGCTGACCCATTTTTATTGAATCAAGCCCGTATTCTTCTTTCAGTATTTTTTCGATTCTGTTGGCTACATATATACCCCTTGGCTGGATTCCTACTAGAACGGTTTCCTTGAAGTCTGTATGTTTTTCTACTAACTGACAGGCCAAACGATGTAGAATGATATTGAGTTGGTTAGAGTCTAGTAGTACTTTACGGCTCATAAGACTATTTGTAGATTGCAACAAAAGTAATGTTTTTTTTGGATTGAATAATATACTGTGGGGTATCTTATAAATTTATAATCCTGCCTGGATTAAGGAGGATTTTCGTAAATTCTAGTGTATTAAGAGACCTCAAGCTATCCAGATCTGCGATTAATTAATACTAAACTCCAGGATCATGTACAATAGCAAAGAAATAAGATGGTTTTACAAAACAGAACCTGAAAGCATTCGAAACTGGTTCGAAGAAAATGGATATATTTTCGAAAATACCGAGGCTCGAACCGATTATTACCTCCCTCTGAAAGACAAAAATGATCTCAGCATCAAGCTTAGAGAAAATAATATTGAAGTAAAACAACGCACCGGTCGGTCTGAAAATGCAGATCTAACGGATAGTATACAGGGTTATTTCGAAGATTATACCAAATGGAGCTTCTCCTCTGCCGAGGACGATTCGCTTTTCCATGAAATTACAGAAAAAGAAAAATTCAGCTGGCTACCCGTAAAAAAGGAACGCATCGGGTTCAAACTAAAAAAGGATGATCACGATAAAATTGTTCGAGTAGCTCTGGAAGAATTTCCGCCTTATGGCTGCCAGTTAGAATATACCAGGGTAAAGGTAAAAGATGAGATCTGGTATAGCTTTGCATTGGAATGGTTTGGGGACCAGGAACTGGAATTCGATCTTTCAATCCTTGATGAAATAATTGGAGAGCATAAACTCGAAGCATCAGACTCAATGGGGTATGCTGAATTTCTCAATAAGTTTTAAATTTCAACTCTATCTCTTAGCTCCTATTCTTTTTAAAAAGTCAAGGATCTCTTTTTCCACGATCTGGGTATCCTTGCTTTTTATATCGCTACCAATAAAGTGCGTTCCCGGAGTTTTTAAAGGGATCAATGATTTAAGTGAATCTGGGGTTGAGAATAACTTATGAGCATCTTCATAGACACTTACTTCCACATGCTGATCTTCTTCAATAAAGTTCTTATGATAATAAAGCGTTAGCACCGGCACTTCGATATTTTTAAAGGTTTCAAGAAGCATGGTTGTTTCAACCAGAACCTGAAGGTCTACCAGAGCCCTGGAAGGATAAATCGTATCCCAGTATTGCTTTGCGATCTCCTGTTCGTGCTCGATCTTTTTATTTTTTCCAAAAGAAATTAGATCGGCAATTTCGTAACCCCAGTTAGTGTTCAATACAAAAGTACCCGGCTGATCATCTTCCATATTAGGCGATAAGTTCACTAGGGCAAAGATCTTATCTGGATACGTAGCCGCTAATTTTAATGCCAGCGTCCCTCCGGTAGAAGTACTCATGATAATGACCTTTTCCCCTATCTTATTACCAATTGCTAAAGCTTCCTTCGCAGATTCCCAGGCATTCTCCCCATTAAAATTATTAAGCGAAGCAGGGGGTATTAATCCATGGCCGGCCCATCTGGCCATGTAAAGATTGGCATTCAGGGAGTCGGCAATATTTTTATTTACCGGGTAACCATCCCGGTAACTGCCGGCAAATCCATGCAGATAAACAATGCTGTATTCTGTTTTTTCAGGGCCGTTTTGCCAGACGATCCTGGCCTGATTATCCTCACGAACAGGCAGGGAATCTTCAGCCTTGATGACATATTCCTCAAGTTCCCGAAGATCTGAAGGCAGTTCCTTGAAAGTATTCGAATAATCCGGTTTTGAGGGAACAGGACCTGAGAAGTAGGTGATTATCAAAACCACTATAAAGAATAGAAGAACCCAGTATCTTTTTTTCATGCTCAATGATAAGAATTATTTCAGGCAGTAAAAGCCAAACTATTGTGAAAACCTTTAAAAGCCCATTCCGTAAAAGAAATCCTTATTTTCTAATTCTATTCTGATTGTAGCAGATTTAGAGATAGTTAAGGACGACCAGATAATTTCTGTAGATTTACTAATAACTCCAAGAGTTGAATTATGAAAAGAACCATACTACTTATAATTTTTCTAGGTTTCTTTACCGGTTATTCCCAGAACACCCCGGTAATATTTGAAATTCTAAAAGAAAGCCCGGCTATAAAAGGAAAGACAGAATACCTTGACTCCCCTTTCGTCACCGCCGGAAACAGGTCATACCTGGTGGGACATCAGGATGGCAGTTTTCCTGAAATTGGCTGGCATATAAAAGGTGAAATGGGCGGACTCTGGAATCACCCTATAAAACTTCTGGATGGTTTCGAAGCTGAAATTATTTCTGATAGTGACACCATAACTCTGGATAAGGCAATCTCTTTTACCAACTATCCGGTAGCTGGAAAACAGGATTTCGAACTAAAAGGCCTGGGAATAGAAATCGAGCGTTGGCAATTTATACCTGATGACATTCAGGGAGCCGTAGTTCAGTATAAAATTCAGAATAATGCAAAGGAACTAAAGGAGCTACAATTTGTATTTAAAGCTTTTTCAGATCTCAGGCCTACCTGGCTTGGAGAAAGAACGGGAATGAAAGATGCTGTAGATAAAGCTTTATTCAATACTAATGAAGCGTACTGGGTGTACAAGGATAGTGTTAACCCATGGAGCCTGGTATACCGGGCAGACAAAGAAGCTAATGCCTACGATAGCTTTTCTTCAAAATATCAGGGACTGGGAAAAGGAACCTCTCTTACTTATAATTTAACTATCCCAGCCAATTTTTCTGAAACCATTACTTTTTTTATTGCCGGATCTTATAATTCGGTTTCAGAAAGCTTAAAGAATTTTCGCCATTTGGAGAAGGACCTGGAAAAAGAGATCATTGAGAAAAGAGATCATTATGCCAAATTAGCGGCCAAGTCTAAATTATCTATTCCAGATAAACGATTGGAGCAAACCTTTGAATGGCTTAAATATAATTCGGCCTGGCTGGTACAGGAGGTTCCTGAAATTGGCACTGGTATAACAGCAGGAATACCAGATTATCCATGGTGGTTTGGCGTGGATAGTGAATATGCGCTGCAGGGATATATGGCTATAGGCCAAACTGAACCTGTATATAATACTATCAGCTTGATAGATAGCGTTTCTAATGCCGTGAATGGCAATGGCAGGATCATTCACGAAATGTCCACCAATGGTGTGGTATTCAATAAAGGAAACATCAATGAAACTCCTCAATACGCTTCTCTGATCTGGGAAGTTTATAAATGGAACGGGGATAAAGAATTTTTGAGAAAATATTTCCCCACCATCGAGAAAGGCCTGAATTGGCTTATGACCGAAAAAGATGCGAATGCTAATTTATTTCCTGACGGCTTCGGAATGATGGAGATACACGGCCTGGATAGCGAAATGATAGATGTTGCTGTTTATACTCAAAAAGCTTTTGACGATGCCTCAAAAATAGCTTCGGAATTGGGACAGGATCAATTAAGTATAGAGTATTCTAAACTTGCTGCAGAGCTAAAAGAAAAGATCAATACAGAATTCTGGTCTGAAGAATTTGGTTCTTATGCCGATTTTATTGGAACCGATGATCAGGCATTAAGGCTGGTTGAGGATGCAATAGTTCGCGCCGACACTTTAGATAAACCCTGGTCTGTAAAAGAACTGCAGCAACTAAAAGAACATATTATTAAAAACCCTTCTGAGAAATCCCGTCCTTTTGTGCTTCATCATAATTGGGTGGTGAACACTCCAATGGAAATGAACATTGCAGATCCAGATAAGGCCAAAGTAGCTTTAAAAACTGCTGAAAAATATACCAATCCCTTTGGTGTATTTGTAACCGGAATAGATCGGGATGAAACTGCCGGAACAGAAGAAACCTCTTTTAAAGGCAGCGAAGTTTTTTCGTATACAGGAGCAGTGATGACTCTTCCCACTGGGGTTTTGGCTATTGCTGAAAATAATTATGGCAATCCCGATAAGGCGCTGGATTATTTAAAAAGAATGAGCAAGACCTTCAGCTATGCCCTGCCGGGAAGTATGTATGAAGTTTCCCCAGATTATGGGATGATCACACAGGCCTGGAATATTTACAGTTATGCGATCCCTATCATTCAGCAGTTTTTTGGGATTCAACCCATGGCTTCTAAGAAAAAGATCACCATTATACCCCAGTTTCCATCAGAGTGGAATTATGCCTCCTTAGAAAATGTAAGCGTTGGCCCTAATAGCATCTCGATACATTATAAAAAAGTAAACGGGAAGTTGAATTTAGAAATTGAACAGGAAAAAGAAGGATGGGAAATTGAAGTGATTTTGCCTGAACAGGATTATAGAATTTCAGGAGGTAAAAAAGAGGTAGATAAAGGGAAAATTCGAATAATAACTGGTTCTTCAAACTTGAAAATAGAACAACAGAACTAAATTCAGAAATAATAGCTTTTCTACCAGGTGTAACAAAATATACGGTATAGCGTCTTTGCAAGAATCACTAATCATTTTGAACCAATGAAAAAATTAATTCTTGTAACAATGCTTATCGTTATAAGCTATTCAGCAATAGCTGAAGAGAAAAAGGTCATTACCACAGATGGGGTTGAACTTTTTGTGAAAATTGAAGGTAAAGGTACTCCCTGCTTATATATCCATGGCGGCCCGGGTTCGGGAAGTTACTGGTTCGAAAAATTCTTTGGAGATTTTATGGAAGAGCACTTTACCATGATCTATCTGGATCAACGAGGTGTTGGAAGATCTGGGAGTCCCGAAAACAAAGATTACAGTATAGAAAGAATGAGCCTCGATTTTGAAGAGGTCAGGAAATCTCTTGGATTTGAAGACTGGCTTACTATTGGCCATTCTTTTGGTGGAATCTTACAAATGGGTTATGCCGAAAAATTTCCTGAAGCGCAGAAAGGAATGATGATGATTAACTGCACTCTATATTTAAATGAAAGCTTTTGCGAAAGCTGGGCTCCAAAAGCCTCTGAATTCTTAGGTGAAAATTATATTGGATGCGCTAATGACAGCCTTCCAATGATGGAAAGAATGAATAAACTGGGTTCTAAATTGAGAGAAAAAGATATTTTCTGGAAAATGGCGTATTCAAAAAAAGAAAACGAAGAAATTATGAATTCCACCTGGGGTCAAGTTGAAAACTGGAATTATGATTTTGGAAATGCCGCTCTATCTTATGAAGCTTACTGGCAAAACTTTTTAGATAATACAGTTAAGATAGATATACCCGTATTATTCTTTTATGGTTCATCCGATTGGATGGTAGGCCCGGAACATTATAAAAACGTAAAGTTTACAAATATGCTTTTATGGGAAAGTGAAGTTGGCCATGTGCCATTTCTTGAAAATACCAATGATTTAAAGAAGGCAATTAAAACGTTTAAAATTAAATATCGCTTCGAAAGTTAAGTTCATTTCTCAAATTAATAAATAAAAAACCTCCTTAGTTGCCTAAGGAGGTTTTTACTTTATAAATATCAGGAAAGATTAACCTTTACCTTCCATTTTGTCTTTCAACGCTTGAAGATCAGCATTAACATCACCAATTGTAGTGGTGTTGTCTTTGTTTTGCGCAGCCGATTTCTTAGCAGCTTGCTTAACAATCTTTTGCTCTTCTTCTTTGTGAATTACCATGTGAGAAGCTACCACTCTCTTGAATTCTTTGTTGAATTCAATGATCTGGAATTCTGCTTCTTCACCTTTCTTCAATTTGCTTCCGTCTTCTTTTTCAAGATGTCTTTGCGGTACAAATGCAGTGATATCCTCGTTAAAGTCGATAGTAGCACCTTTGTCTACGATCTCAGTGATCTCTGCAGTGTGCTTGGTTCCAACTCCAAAGTCTTTTTCATATTTATCCCAAGGGTTATCCTCGATCTGCTTATGTCCAAGAGAAAGTTTTCTACCTTCAACATCTAGTTCAAGAACTACAACTTCAAGCTCATCACCTACGTTAGTAAATTCTGATGGGTGCTTGATCTTCTTAGTCCAGGAAAGATCTGAGATATAGATAAGACCATCGATTCCTTCTTCTAACTCTACGAATACTCCGAAGTTAGTGAAGTTACGAACGATACCTTTATGTCTAGAACCTACAGGGTACTTAGAAGTGATATCTGTCCATGGGTCTTGAGTCAATTGCTTGATACCAAGAGACATTTTTCTATCATCTCTGTCTAAAGTAAGGATCTGTGCTTCTACCTCATCACCAACATTTACGAAATCCTGAGCTGAACGCAAGTGCGTGCTCCAAGACATTTCAGAAACGTGGATAAGACCTTCAACACCTTCAGCAACTTCGATAAATGCACCGTAATCTGCGATCACAACTACTTTACCTTTTACTTTGTCACCTACTTTAAGATCTTCGCTTAGTGCATCCCATGGGTGCTGACTAAGTTGCTTAAGACCTAACTGAATTCTAGACTTAGACTCATCAAAGTCAAGGATTACTACGTTAAGTTTTTGATCAAGTTCAACGATCTCATTTGGATGGTTGATTCTAGACCAGCTAAGATCTGTAATGTGTACAAGTCCGTCAACACCTCCAAGATCAACGAATACACCGTAAGAAGTAATGTTCTTAACAGTACCTTCAAGTACCTGACCTTTTTCAAGCTGACCGATAATTTCTTTCTTCTGCTCTTCGATATCTGCTTCGATAAGCGCTTTGTGAGAAACTACAACGTTCTTGAATTCATGGTTGATCTTAACCACTTTGAATTCCATGTTCTTACCTACGTAAGCATCGTAATCTCTAATTGGCTTCACATCGATCTGTGAACCTGGTAAGAAAGCTTCGATACCAAATACGTCTACGATCATACCACCTTTAGTACGGCATTTGATAAACCCGTTTACTACTAGGCTCTCATCGTGAGCTTTGTTCACACGCTCCCAAGCTTTGATCACTCTCGCCTTACGGTGAGAAAGAATAAGCTGTCCAGTTGCGTCTTCACGAACATCGATTAATACCTCAACATCATCTCCTTCTTTAAGATCTGGATTGTAACGGAATTCGTTAAGAGAAATAACCCCTTCACTCTTCGCGTTTATATCGATAATTGCATCACGATCTGTAATATTAATTACTTTTCCTGTTACAACTTCATCATCTAAAGTGTCAACGAAATTTTCTTCAACCAGCTTTTCAAATTCTTCTAGCTTCTCATCGTCGATAGGATCGATTCCTTCTTCGTAATTGTGCCAGTTGAATTCTTCTAGGAATTTTTCAGGATTTGTGTGCTGAACTTCAGCTTCAGGTTGAGAATCGTTAGCGATTCCTGCTACTTCCTGTACCTCAAGATCCTGGGTTTCTTTGTTTTTGTTTTCTTCAGCCATTACTGACTTTTAATTTGTATTCTGAGTTTCTTCGGAAATCTTTCAGCAAAACAGAAACTACAGAAGTTGTTTATAGTTTTGATTTTCAACCCTTTTTGGATTTCCGGTATTCTGCCAAAAAGGAGTGCAAAAATACGTAACTAAACAAAAATCCGCAACTAATATTGAAATTAATTGCGGATGTTTTAGAATAATAATTTTAGCTTAGGAATTGACCTCAGCTATTTTGTCTTTGGCGATCTTCAAGATCTTCTCAAATTGCTCTTCCAGACCCAGGTTGGAATTGTCAAATTCTATGGCATCATCTGCCTTAATAAGCGGAGAATCCTCCCGGGTGGAATCCATATAATCCCGATCTTTCACATTCTTAAGTACATCCTCGAAATTTATATCGTCACCTCTATCCTTAAGCTCATCATATCTTCTCTGCGCTCTTGTTTCTGTAGACGCCGTCATAAATATTTTAAGTTCGGCATCTGGAAATACTACCGTCCCAATATCACGGCCATCCATCACCACTCCTTTATTTTCACCCATTTCCTGCTGCTGTTCAACAAGCTTCTTTCTAACCTGTGGTATCGCTGAAACTTTGCTTACCTGTTGCGAAACTTCCAGGTATCTTATTTCTTTTTCTACATTTTCATTATTCAAATACATTTCTCCGTACCCGAGGTCTTCATTGAATTCGAAATGTAAATTGATGAAAGGTAAATGTCTTATGATCGCTTCCTCATCGATATTATCTTCAGACACAAAAATCTTTCTCATCATATAAAGAGTTACCGCCCTGTACATTGCGCCGGTATCTACATAAACGTAGCCTAACTCTTTGGCCAGTCTTTTAGCCACGGTACTCTTTCCCGTTGAAGAAAAACCATCTATCGCAATCGTAATCTTTTTTTCCATTTATTTCTATTTCTTCTGCAAAGGTAAATTTTTATAAAAGTTATAAAGTAAATTCATAAAAAAGCCCCTGATTCGGGGCTTTCTTTTTATAACTCTTTAGGGTTCTTAACCTTCTCATCGGTAATGGCGATATCTATCACCTCACTCATATCTTTCACATAATGAAAGGTTAGACCTTTGATATACTCTTCTTTGATCTCCTCGATATCCCTTTTGTTGTCCTCGCAAAGAATGATCTCTTTGATCCTTGCTCTTTTAGCGGCAAGTATCTTTTCCTTGATTCCTCCAACAGGCAATACTTTTCCTCTTAAAGTTATCTCACCGGTCATGGCGATGCTTTTCTTAACCTTTTTCTGCGTGAAAAGAGATACTAAAGAGGTTAGCATCGTGATACCTGCACTAGGACCATCTTTTGGAGTAGCTCCTTCAGGCACGTGGATATGCACATTATATTTTTCAAAGATCGAAGGATCTAAACCAAGCTCGGTCGCATTGGATTTAATATATTCCATCGCGATCGTAGCCGATTCTTTCATCACTTTACCAAGGTTCCCGGTAATATTCAAGTTACCCTTACCCTTAGAAAGAATAGATTCTATAAAGAGAATATCACCACCAACACTGGTCCAGGCCAATCCTGTAACTACACCGGCAACATCATTATTCTCATACTTATCTCTTTCCATTCTAGGGCTACCCAGGATCTCGATAATATCTTCATCTGTGATCTTCACATTGTACTCCTCCTCCATCGCGATATTCTTGGCCGCATATCTTACAACTTTCGCGATCTGTTTCTCCAATGCTCTCACACCAGATTCACGGGTATAGCCCTCAACGATCTTTTCAAGTTGTTTTTTACCTATCTTTAAATGTTCGGTATTTAAGCCGTGCTCTTTAAGCTGTTTAGGTAATAGGTGTCTTTTCGCGATCTGTACTTTCTCCTCGATGGTATACCCTGTAACATTAATGATCTCCATACGATCTCTCAATGCAGGCTGAATTGTACTTAAAGAGTTACAGGTAGCGATGAACATCACCTTGGAAAGGTCAAACCCCATTTCCAGGAAGTTATCGTGAAATTCTGAATTTTGCTCAGGATCCAGCACCTCCAGTAAAGCTGAAGATGGATCTCCGGCATTACCCATGCTTAATTTATCGATCTCATCCAATACGAAAACAGGGTTACTGGTTCCGGCTTTTTTCAAACTCTGGATGATCCTACCCGGCATCGCACCAATATAGGTCTTTCTATGTCCTCTAATCTCTGCTTCGTCACGAAGACCACCAAGGGAGATCCTTACATATTCTCTACCTAAAGCTTCGGCTACAGATCTACCCAGGGAAGTCTTACCAACTCCGGGAGGCCCATATAAGCAAAGAATCGGAGATTTCATATCATTTCTAAGCTTTAGTACAGCCAGATATTCAATGATCCTTTTCTTAACATCGTCCAGGCCGTAATGATCCCTGTCCAGAATTCGCTTAGCTCTTTTTAGATCGAATTTATCTTTACTGAACTCGTTCCATGGAAGATCAAGGAACAGGTCAAGGTAATTTCTTTGAATCGAATATTCCGCCACCTGGGGATTCATTCGCTGCATCTTGGCAAGCTCTTTCTCAAAATGTTCCTGTACAGCCTCACCCCACTTCTTATCTCTTGCACGCTCACGCATCTCTACGATCTCGCCTTCATGAGAAACACCTCCAAGTTCTTCCTGGATGGTTTTCATTTGCTGATGAAGGAAGTATTCACGCTGCTGCTGGCTCATGTCACTCTGTACCTTGCTCTGAATATCATTCTTGAGCTCCAGTTTCTGATTCTCTGTATTCATATGTTTCAGAGTTGCCAGCGCACGTTCTTTAAGATCATTCATTTCCAGCAAATTCTGCTTTTCTTCCACCGTTAGGTTCATGTTAGAAGAAACAAAATTGATCAGGAAAGAATCACTTTCAATGTTTTTGATCGCAAAAGAAGCTTCAGAAGGAATATTCGGGCTACCCTTGATGATCTGCAAGGCAAGATCCTTAATAGAATCGATAATTGCAGAAAACTCGGCATTGCCTTTTTCCGGTCTGTTATCTGGAACTTCGGTGATCGTTGCGTTCATGTAAGGTTGCTCTGTAACCACTTCGGTGATCTGGAAACGCTTTTTCCCCTGAATGATCACGGTAGTATTTCCATCAGGCATTTTTAATACCCTAAGGATTCTAGCTACTACACCAACCTTATTAATATCCTTGGAAGTAGGATTTTCTACTTCTTCATCTTTTTGAGAGACCACACCAATGATCTTACTACCGTTATTCGCTTCATTAATCAGCTTGATAGAAGCATCGCGACCAGCGGTAATAGGTATAACCACTCCGGGAAACAATACGGTATTCCTTAGTGGAAGTATTGGTAGTGTTTCGGGCAGATTCTCTTTATTTATTTCCTCTTCATCTTCAGGTGTCATTAAAGGGATTAATTCTGCATCTTCATCAATACCCTGCAGTGACAAACTGTCAATATTACCAAACTTTGTTTTCGCCATAATTATATTTAAGTCAAACTGTCACCAAAATCAATTTTCACTAATTTTGAGAAGTTATTTAAAAGCCCTGATAAATAAGGCTTTCAGAATTATTTTAGATTTTCTAATTCAATTATTCAATTCCTATGCCACGCTTTATTGAAAATTTTTATTTCAAAAGTGTAACAATTCAAGAATACCTCCATCTTTATTACAGAAACCAAGTTTTAATTGACACCAACCATCACACATATTAAAGACCTGGTAGAGCGTTGTCGTCAAGGCGACCAGCGCGCTCAAATGGAAATTTATGATCGTTATTACAAAGCGATGTATAACACTGCTTATCGTATAACGGGTCATTCGGCTGAAGCTGAAGATATCATGCAGGAAGCTTTTTTAAGCGCCTTCACTAAGATCGACAGTTTTAAGGAAACTTCCACCTTCGGGGCCTGGCTAAAGCGAATTGTAGTGAACGAAAGTATCACAGCTTATAACAAGATCGCAAAACTAGGGGAAGTAAGCTACAATGACGAGTTAAAAAATGAAGCAGATAGTGGTGGTATCGCTTTGGATGAAGATGATAAAAACAACAAGAAAGTTCGTATGATCCTTAATAAGATCAAGTCTCTTAAAGAGAATTACAGGCTTGGTTTAACCTTGCATCTTATTGAAGGATACGACTATGAAGAAATCTGTGAAATAATGAATATTTCTTACGCCAATTGCCGAACGATGATCTCCAGGGCAAAAGAAAGCTTAAGAAAAAAATTAGAGGATCATGAAAAATAATGACTTTGATAGCCTTTTTGAGGACCTGAACTTCGATATCGAAGAGCCACATACGGGCCATAAAGAGCGCTTTTTCAAAAAGCTGGATGATAAATTCGAGGCTCCAACGCAGAAAGGTAAAGTACGCAGCTTATGGGGTCCTATCCTTGGTATAGCCGCCAGTTTTTTACTAGCATTCTTCCTTTTGGGTGAATTCGTTATACCTAACAGTTCAGCAAAAGGTTCAGACCTGGCCAGTATTTCCCCTGAAATGAAACAAACTCAGGAGTTCTATACCAGTGTTATAAGGAAGGAATTAAATGCCCTGAATGCTGAAAAGTCCCCGGAAACAGAAGCCATTATTAATGATGCTCTTATACAAATGGAAAAACTGGAGAAAAATTACGAGAGCCTTAAAGAAGACCTCGTAACAAGTGGAAAAGATAACAGGGTTATCTATGCGATGATCCAGAATTTCCAGCAAAGAATAGACCTTTTAAACAACGTTTTGACCCAGATCGAAAACATTAAAACACTAAAGAACCAAAATCATGAAGACAATATTATCTAGTATCTTATTTTTAATGGTGCTGGCCCCTGGCCTCCCTCATTTCGAATCTTTTGAAGGAAAGAATTACACCGAGGTCTCTGAACTTACGGGAAAGCACACCAAAGAAAAAAAGATCAAAGAGGAATTCAAGGTAAGTGCCAGTTCCAACCTGAACATCGACAACAGTTACGGAAATGTTGATATCACTACCTGGGACCAGAACCGCGTTGTTATTGAAGTGATCATAAAAACCAACGGAAACGACGAAGAAGTGGTCATGAAGAAACTTGAAGAAATCAATGTTGAGTTTAACCAGAGTTCTTCAGGAGTTTCTGCTAAAACACATTTTTCTAAAAATGAAAAATCATGGTGGAAACAGATTTTTGATGGTTCAGACAATGTGAATATGGAGGTGAACTATATAGTTAGAGCTCCGGAAGGTAACAACCTGGGCATCAGCAATGATTATGGAGGGATCTATATAGATAAGACCACAGGAAATACCAGCATCAATTGCGATTACGGAAAACTGGATCTTGGCGAATTACGAGGAAACTCCAATGCCCTTACATTTGACTATACCCGTAACAGTAAGATAGACTACGTGACCAATGCGACTATAAATGCAGATTATTCAGATTACGAGATCATGGAGGCAGAAAACCTTGTGATAACTGCAGATTATTCTCAATCCAAAATTGGAAAAGTATCTAAATTAGAATTCAATTGCGATTATGGGAATGTAGATATCGATAAGGTAAAAGTGCTTATAGGTAACGGCGATTATCTTACCACCAGGATCAACAGGATCTTTACATCTGCAGACATTAACCTGGATTACGGTTCCCTGTCTGTGGAGAAAGTGATCAAAGGTGCGAAAAGCATCAATATAGACACCGATTATGCCGGAGTGAAAATAGGTTACGACAACGAAATGAGTTTTAATTTTGATGTAAAGACTTCTTATGGCTCCATTAATGGATTGGAATCCCTTGATGTAAAAAAGAAAGAAAATAAGACCACCAGCAACTATGCATCAGGCTCCTATGGATCTGGAGGCGGATCACAAATAAATGTTAGAACCAGTTACGGTAGCGTAAAATTCAATAAAAATTAATCATCAAAAAACGTATTAAACAACCAAAATCATGAAAAAAGCACTTTTATTAATAGGTATATGTTTCTTATCATTCTCCTGCGTCAACGCGCAATGGAACGGTAAAAAAGTTAAAGGAAACGGAGAAATGGTAACTAAGACCAGGTCTACAGATTCTTATGACGAAATTAAACTGGTAGGCTCGATGAATGTAAAGCTGGTAAGCGGTTCTGAAGGCAGTATTCAGGTAGCAGCTGAAAGCAACCTGCAGGAATATATTATTACCGAGGTAAATAACGGTACTCTTAAAATATCTACTGAAGACGGCTTTAACCTGGCTCCTAAAAAAGAAATTTTGGTCACTGTTCCTTTTGAAAGCCTAAACCATATTTCTGTAACCGGTTCAGGAGACATCTGGACGCAGGATAAGATCAACGCCAAGAAAATGGAAGTGCAGGTAACCGGATCTGGAGACATAAAACTGGATCTTTCTGCTGAAACTATTGAAGGAAAAATTACCGGATCTGGTGATATTCAACTTAGAGGTAATAGCAGGAATTTTGAATGTAACGTAACCGGAAGTGGCGATTTCGATGCTTACGAACTAAAAGCAGATATTGTAACAGCCAGTGTTTCAGGTTCGGGAGATATTATGGTATACGCCTCAAATTCTCTGAAAGCATCTGTTTCAGGATCTGGAGATATTGTTTACAAGGGGAACCCGGAAAGACAGGATTTCAACACCAATGGATCAGGAAGCATTTCTTCCCATTAATACTCCGAATGAAAATATTCAAACCTGCCCAACGGCAGGTTTTTTTTATGCCTCTACCCTAAGTTTTGGAACCCGCATCAAAAGGATCACCCCGGCGATAAAGAAAACCACGAGGAACAGTATCGCATTTCTCACGCTTCCTGTATGCTGAGCCACGAAACCATATAATGACATTCCTATAACGATTCCAATTTTTTCAGATACATCATAAAAACTGAAATAACTGGCAGTATCAAGGGCATTTTCTGGTAACATCTTGGAATATGTAGATCTGGAAAGAGACTGTATCCCTCCCATTACTAATCCTACCGATGCCGCCGCTACATAAAACTGCACCGGAGTGGTAATAAAATAAGCATATCCACAAATGGAGATCCAGATAAGATTGATAAAAATGAGAATCTTGACATCTCCAAATTTGATTGCCAGCCTGGAAGTTAAAGTAGCTCCGGCTACAGCCACCAATTGTATCAATAATATACTCACGATAAGGCCGGTTGTAGGATCCTGGTCTCCCCATTCCAGTTCTTCGATTCCAAAGTAAGTAGCGATAAGCATAATGGTTTGCACCGCCATGCTGTAGACGAAAAACGCCAATAAATAACGTTTCAGGGATTTATTACGTTTAATAGATCTCCATATCCCATTCAACTCTCGGAAACCGTTCAATAGAACATGCCTGGTAAACCTGGCTTTTTTATTTCCTTTAGGCAGGTAGTAATACGTATACTGGCTAAAGCCGATCCACCAGATCCCGGTTAAAACGAAAGATAGGCGCGTTGGCAGGCCTTCATCTTCAAAACCGAACCAGTCATATTTAAGGATCATTAGCAGGCATAGAATCAAAAGAATAACGCTACCGATATACCCTAGAGAAAATCCCTTTGCACTTGCCTTATCCTGTTGTTCCGGGAAAGCTATATCTGGCAAATATGAATTATAAAATACAAGGCTGGACCAGAAGCCGATTAGTGCAAGGAAGTAGCATAATAATCCAAACCATAAATATTCCAAATCGAACCAGAATAGACCAATACAGGAAACAGCACCCAGGTAACAAAAGAACTTTAAGAAGTTCTTCTTATTTCCTATATAATCGGCAATTCCAGATAGAAAAGGGCTAAGGAAACTAACAACCAGAAAAGCAGCAGCGGTAACGTAACTTATAAGTGAATCATTATTAAAATCGAAGCCGAGAAATCGTACCGTATCACTTAACTTATTTCCATCACTGTCCTTTACAATGGTAAGGGCTCCATAAAAAATTGGAAAAATGGCCGAAGAAATGACCAGACTATAAACAGAGTTGGCCCAATCATAAAAAGCCCAGGCATGAATAAGCTTTTTACTTCCTTTTGGTAATTGCTTCATGCTCTAAAAATAGAAAAAGCCACCGAATATGGTGGCTTTTCATTTTTATTTTTAGTTTATCTTATTTAAAATTAGTCACTCCGTATTTACGAGCTTCTTCAATCGCCTCAGGAGCCCACTGGGTTAGATTATTAATTCGGCTTTGAGTAGAAGGGTGAGTACTTAGGAATTCTGGCGGAGCCTGTCCATTGCTATTCTCCTGCATTCTTTTCCAAAGTTCTGGCGCTTCTCTTGGATCATAACCCGCAATAGCCATAAGGGTTAAACCTATTCTATCTGCTTCAGCCTCATGACTTCTACTAAACGGAAGCATCACTCCTACCGTAGTACCAAGACCATAAGCCTGTGCAAAGATCTGTTGTGTACTTCTACTTTCTCCACTAACTGCTACAGATCCAGCCACTGCTCCAAGTTGCTGTAATTGGGCAGCACTCATTCTTTGTGCACCGTGATCTGCAAGAGCATGCGCGATCTCGTGAGCCATAACTGTGGCTAAACCGGTTTTGGTTTGTGCCACATCTATAATTCCTGTGTAGATCACTACCTTACCTCCAGGCATAGCGAAGGCGTTTGCCTGCTCATCTTTTACCAGGTTAAATTCCCAACGGAAATCATTCATAAATCCCTGGTAACCGTTAGCATTAAGAAATCTTTCGGCAGCATTTACAATATCCTGCCCTAAATTTTGAACCATTCTCGCTTCCTCTGTGCCTCTAACTACTTCAGCCTCATTTAAAAACTGGTTATACTGTTCAAATGACGCTGGAAACAACTGGTCATTAGAAACAAAGTTAAGATTACTTTCTCCTGTAAAAGGATTGGTTTTACAAGACACTACCAACAGCAGCGCCATTAACCCTAAGAAGGTATTTTTAAATTTCATGATTTTTGGTTTTTAGGTGCTTAAAAGTACAAAAGCCGCAATATGGCTTATGATGGTTTAAGTATGATTTAACACTAATTAGACTTCCAAAAACAATACCAATGTTGATATTTGCAGTAATAACAAGGCTTTAGAAGGGAATAATAAAGTATGTTATTGTTTTTATAATAAATTGAAGGATTCTTAAATATGACTAAAAAAAAGAAGGACAATACCCCGGTTCAGAGGCTTCTGATACCATCATACATATTAGTAATTACCAGGATACTAACTATTATTTCTCCATTCCTGGCCAGCAGGTTCGCTGCGAAATTATTCCTGAGTCCGTTTAAATATAAATTACCGGAAAGGGAAAAAGAAATGGACAGGAACTCGGTTCAAAAAACAGTGATGGTTCCCTCTATGAACAGAGAAATAAGGACCTATGAATATGGAAAAAGCGACAAAAAAGTATTACTCGCACATGGATGGAGCGGTCGTGGGACACAGTTAGCCAAGATCGCTGAAGCCCTGTTAGAACAGGGATACATGTGTGTTAGCTTCGATGCCCCCGCTCATGGAAAGTTGGATGGCAAAATGAGTATGATGCCATTCTTTATCAAGGCAATTCATTACATGGATGAACATTATGGCCCTTTTGATGCTGTAATAGGTCACTCCCTGGGTGGCATGTCTTCCCTACGGGCAATAAGACAGGGTTTACAAACCGATAAACTGGTCATCATAGGTACCGCAAACAAAGTTTCAGAGATCACCAGGCATTTCGCCCAGACCATGAAGATGAATGATAAGGTGGCCAGAAAAATGAAGGCCTATCTCGATGAGAGGTTCAATGAAGATATGGATGTATTATCTGGCGGTGAATCTGCTAAATATGTAAAAGTTCCCACACTGGTGATACATGATGAGAAGGATGTTGATGTTCCCGTGAATTCCGCTTACGAGATCCATGAAGAACTGGAAAACAGTGAATTAATGATAACCTCAGACCTGGGACACCGCCGTATTTTAGGGAATCAAAAAGTAATTAACAAAATCACAACTTTTATCGCGGCACAATCTTTGTATTTTTATGAAAAAGATTACCATGAAAAAGATTCTAATTTTTAGCCTACTTGCCACTTTCCTTATAAGTTGCAACGGAAATGCCCAAAAGGACTCAGATGAAAATTCTTCAAAAAAATATGAGGTCACAAAATCTGAAGAGCAATGGAAGCAGGAGTTAACCAGTCAGGAATTCGCTGTTCTTAGAAAAGCAGCTACCGAAACACCCTTTACCAGTGATCTACTGGATATCAAGAAACCCGGAACTTTTGTTTGTGCTGCCTGCGGAAATGAACTCTATAAAACCAAACATAAATTTGAAAGCGGTACCGGCTGGCCAAGTTTCGACAGAGCCATTGATGGCGGTGTAGCTTACGGAAGTGATTCAAAACTGGGTTACCAAAGAGATGAAGTACATTGCGCAAGATGTGGAGGTCACTTAGGCCACGTATTCAATGATGGTCCTAGAGAAACTACCGGAAAGCGCCATTGTATCAACGGTGTTGCCATGGATTTTAAACCAGATTCAGAATAAGATGAAAAAATATAAAATAGAAAAGACCGAAGAAGAATGGAAAAAAGAACTTTCTCCAGAGCAATACAGGGTACTTAGGCAAAAAGGTACCGAGGCTCCGCATACGGGAAAGTACAATCTTCATTTTGATAAGGGAGAATATAAATGCGCCGCTTGCGGTGAAAAGCTTTTTGAAAGTGACGCTAAATTTGAAAGCGGTTGCGGATGGCCAAGTTTTGATGATGCCATCGAGGGAAAGGTTGAATATATACAGGACCGCACATTTGGGATGATACGTACCGAGATCCTTTGTGCCAGTTGCGGAAGCCATCTTGGCCACGTTTTTGATGATGGTCCTACAGAGACTGGCCAGCGTTACTGCGTAAACTCGGCCAGTATAGAATTTAATAAATAACTAAAACCGATAAATCATGAAAAAACTATTATCACTTATAGTATTAACCAGTCTGTTCTTTGTTGCATGTTCAGATGGAGATCCAGGACCTCCGGGACCACAGGGACCTCCTGGTGAAGATGGCCTGGATGGATTAGGATACACTTTTGAACGTACCGTAGATCTTGAGTATTTATCTGATGTAAACTATTATTCGCAGCTTATAGATATTCCTGCTGCGGTAGATACCTTTGAACCGGAGTCTGACGCTGTACTAGTTTACCGCTTGGAACTGCTGGATGCTGAAGGTGGAGGAACCATAGATTCATGGAGTCTTATCCCGCAGAATTTCTTTTTAGAGCAAGGTACTATCCAGTATGTATACAATCATACCGTAGCCGATGTTGAAATAATCATCGACGGTAACTTCGATCTTAGTGGTCTTAGCAGTCAGTTTACAGATGACCAGACCTTCAGGATCGTTGTATTGCCTTCTGCTACTTTTCAGGCGAATGCCGATGTAGATTTCTCTAATTTCGAGCAGGTGAAAGACAGGTTCAATTTATCTGTAGAATAAGATCCTGAATAAAGAGATTTCAATAAAATATATCAAAAAGTCCGTCATTTTCATGGCGGACTTTTTTATTGCCCATATCCCATTCTTCGCACTTTCAGTTTAGGGTTTAATTCCTTAAATTCGCAAACTCTATAACAGATTCAAAATATTCCGAATATGAGTAAATATGATATTATAGTTTTAGGTAGTGGCCCGGGAGGTTATGTAACTGCGATCCGCGCTTCTCAATTAGGTTTTAAGACCGCTATTGTAGAAAAAGAAAGCCTTGGAGGTGTTTGCCTTAACTGGGGATGTATCCCAACTAAAGCGCTTTTAAAGAGTGCCGAGGTTTTTGATTACCTGAAACATGCTGAAGATTATGGTTTAAAGCTTGAAAAAGCTGATAAGGATTTCGGAGCTGTAGTCAAAAGAAGCCGTGATGTTGCCAATGGAATGAGCAAAGGTGTTCAGTTCCTTATGAAAAAGAACAAGATCGATGTTCTGGAAGGCTTCGGAAAATTGAAATCTGGAAAGAAAGTAGAAGTTACAGATTCAAAAGACAAGAAAACAGAATACCAGGCAGATAATATCATTATTGCTACCGGTGCAAGATCTAGAGAATTGCCAAATCTTAAACAGGATGGTAAGACCGTGATTGGTTACCGTGAAGCTATGACTCTTGAGAAGCAGCCAAAATCTATGATCGTGGTTGGTTCAGGAGCTATAGGAGTTGAGTTCGCTCATTTCTACAACGCTATGGGAACAGAGGTGACTGTAGTAGAATTTCTTCCGAATGTAGTGCCGTTAGAGGATGAAGAGGTTTCAAAACAATTTGAAAGAAGCATCAAGAAAGCCGGTATTAAGGTAATGACCAATTCTTCTGTAGAAAGCGTAGAGAAGAAAAATGGAAAAGTGATCGCTACGGTTAAGACCAAGAAAGGCGAAGAAAAACTTGAAGCAGATGTAGTACTTTCTGCAGTAGGTATCAAAACAAATATTGAAAATATTGGTCTGGAAGATCTTGGGATCAAGACCGAAAAAGATAAGATCCTGGTTAACGATTTCTATCAAACCAATGTATCTGGAATTTATGCGATTGGTGATGTGGTTCAAGGTCCTGCCCTGGCTCACGTTGCTTCAGCTGAAGGTATACTTTGTGTTGAAAAGATCAAGGGAATGGATGTGCAGCCATTAGATTATGGTAATATTCCTGGATGTACCTATGCTACTCCAGAGATCGCATCGGTTGGAATGACCGAGAAACAAGCTAAAGAAGCTGGTTACGAACTGAAGATCGGGAAATTCCCATTCTCAGCTTCTGGAAAAGCCAGTGCTTCTGGAAAGAAGGATGGCTTCGTAAAAGTGATCTTCGATGCTAAATACGGAGAGTGGTTAGGTTGCCATATGATTGGTGCCGGAGTAACCGATATGATCGCTGAGGCTGTGTTAGGTAGAAAACTCGAAACTACCGGTCACGAAGTATTAAAAGCGGTTCACCCTCACCCAACTATGAGTGAGGCTGTAATGGAAGCTGTAGCCGACGCTTATGATGAAGTAATTCACTTATAAGAACAGGCCTTAGATAAAATTAAAAATCCTGAAGTTAATCACTTCAGGATTTTTTTTTGTCCTAACATCATTGCTTTACCGCCTCGATAAGATCCATTTCTCCAAGGATCGCTGCTCTTATTTCACTGAGCAGATAATGCTCTATCTGGTAAAATTGCGCTGCAGGCACCGAGCCAACCTCATTTTTTATCTTTTTGTAATATTTATTGATGAGCTTATCTGTTTTCATAGAAAGGTCCATAGACTCCTTAATAAGATTATCTACGTCCTCATTGCTCATACTTTCATAATTCTCGGCATACTTCTCCAGCAGGTCTATCCTGTTTTTACCAAGATCTTTTCTTTCAAGCTCGTACTGGTCATAAAGTTTCCAGAACGAATCTGCATTTTCATCTGGATCAAGCATCTCTTCAATGGCGGCTCTTTTCTCCATTCCGAAAATGGATTGAATATATTCCACTTCATCGGCCGAAAGCTGAGCGAATCCGTTTAAACTGAAAAGCAGCACTAAAGCTAGTAATAGAATCTTTTTCATATCGATTAATATTTAGATGATTAAGTCATCTAAAATATTAATTATCAGCAAGATAGATTCAATAAAACTGAAAAATTTAAAGTGTATTTATCTGAAAAACAGAATTTTATACAGGAATAAGGTCACAGAAGCAGAATTCAGTATCCCAGGCATCCTCGTCATCCTGGAAACAATTATCCTCTTTATCTTTTGCCGGTTTATAGGACCTGTTGATCTTCTCTCCTACTTCAAAAGCAACCTGGGTATTAAATATTGGTCCGTCGAAAACAAAGGTGTGAAACTCCCCATTTTCACCACAGGGATCAACATTTTCTGGCAGGTCATTAACGAATTGATGATCTAGGACTCTTCCGCAGAAAGAATCATCCAGGTATTTCGAATTCGTACAGACCACGATCGCCTTAAAGCCAAGATCTATGAATTCTTTAATCAATTCTCTGGTATCCTTTTTCCATAATGGAAATATGGCTTTAATACCGACCGATTTCAATTGGTCTTCCCTGTATTTTTTAAGGTCTTCCAGGAAAATATCGCCAAAAATGCTATGCGTGAAACCTTCAGAAATAAGGTTATCTGTTGCTTCCTTCATTTTCTGGTTATAGTCCTCCATACTGGTTTCCGCGCTCAATTCAGAGATCTGCAGAGGCAGACCTAAAGACTCAGTCTGCTTCAAAAGAAGTTCATTGCGAACCCCATGCATAGTCACCCTGTCTACGTCCTTATTTATGGTGGTAAGTAACTTTTCTACTTTATAATCTTCCTGATTTTGCGCATAATAAAGCGACATAGCAGAGTCTTTACCACTGCTCCAGTTGAGATATGCCCTATTCATCTTCGTCCCTTAAAAAACTCTGTATGGCCAGATCATAGCTTTGCAACCCAAAACCAACAATGATCCCTTTAGCATTAGGTGAGATAAAAGACTTATGCCTGAAATCTTCCCTGGAAAAAGTATTGGAAATATGAACCTCTACCACCGGGATATCTATTGCAGCTACTGCGTCTCCTATTCCAACCGAAGTATGGGTATAGGCCGCTGCATTTAAAATGATACCATCAAAATCCTTCCGGGCATTCTGGATCTTATCGATCAATTCACCTTCGATATTGGTTTGATCATAAGACAATTCTACATTCCTGAACTTGAATTGCAGGTCGGCAAAGTGATCTTCAAAACTTCGGTTACCGTACTTCTCCGGTTCCCGGGTACCTAAAAGATTAAGGTTTGGCCCATTTAGTATAAGTAGCTTCATATTGTAAAAGTAGCAAAATGAAAATATTCAGAAGATATTATACCGAAATGAATGATCTAAAATTTGGTTTTGATACCTAAGCTTATTGGTTGCATGGGTGTTAATTGAACCGGTTGAAAAGCCTCTCCAGTAGAATAGCTTTTAAAGCTTTGGAATGTCCTTCCCTCGATCTGGGTATTTTTGGATAGATTATATCCCACTCCAACATTGAATCCAAAATAATATGATCTTTCTCCGCTGTATTCCATATACATGGTAGACTGCAATCCACCAGTAATATAAACATCAGATTCCCCGATATAATATTTTAAGGTATAACCAGAACCATATGCCTGTAAGAATGGCGAATCAAAAATTATGTGTTCCGGTCGCAGAAATAATCCCGGGAGCAAATTTGCCAGATCATATTCACCGTCTATCAATAAACCACCTTCCTGTAGCATTCCCCTGGTGAACTTAAGAGAAGAGCTATCGTATTTTAAAAAATTATTCGGAGAATAGAGTATGCTATTATTAAATTCTGTTTGCTGGGAATATCCAATTGCAACTGCAGAAATAAAAAGAAAAAGAGTGAGCTTAAATCTCATATACCCGATTTTCAATTAAGGTATAAAACAATCTGTTTTTCAGCCTGTTATTTTAAATTTAATTAACGGTTAGGGTTAAGAAATGTAGAGGAGTTGAATGAAAAAAGCGGGAACTCACCCGCTTTTTTTTATCTAGAATTTAAACTTAATCCCTAATCTAACATTATTATATCCTCCTTTATACGAATTCCCATTATCGTGTTTAAACCTGTTCGTAGTTTCTAAAGAATAACTACTATAAATAGATAACCTGTCATTTATTTCATACTCTAGTCCAAAAATAGCATTGAGTCCAGCACGGTTTCCCTTATTACCATTGGAAATATCTGGTGCACTACTTAAATAATTTAATTCCAAACCACCCAAAGCGTGAAAATTAGAGTTAAATAAGCGATACTTAAGTGATGAGGATAGTAAATATCTATGAGAGTTATCAAGTTTGGCGACTAACAATTCTGAATTAAAACCAAAGTTTTCGTTGATCTCGGTGTCAAATGTTAAACCTAAAAACAAACCTCCACCCTCATATTTTCCAACATTATAATCTTCATTTAATAATATAGGATCTTTCAATTTGAAATTGGATTCAATTACTCCGGCAGTAAATCCAAATTTTGAAGGTTTACTCTCCTTTGATTCTTCCTGGGCCTGGGCACAAAATGATAGCATTGCAAAGACTGCAATTAAACTGATTTTTTTAAACATGTTTAATTTTTAATTATAGGTTAATATGGGTATTGGCAAGTAAGAACGGTAAGATTGGAGGAATATTATTACTAACGCTTAAAAATAAAAAAAGCGAAGACCTGGTCTTCGCTTTTTCATCTTCATAGGTATTTAGGATCTCTAGAACTGGAAACCAACTCCTAACTGAAATCCGTTATTTTTGATAGCATCATCATCGAAACTATCGCTATCGAATGCATCGGTAAAACCCTGCACATATCTTCCATTCACAAAGAAACCATTGTTGAATTTATAAGAAGCACCAAAAGCTCCTCCAAATTCGAAAGTACTGGCTAATTCAGAATCTGCTTCAAGATCAAGTGCATCACTTTCATAGCTATATTCTTCATCTACCAAAAAGTTAAAAGAAGGTCCCGCTTCAAGAGCCAATCCATCGATCAGGTAAAATTTTGCAACAAGTGGCACCTGTATATAATCCAATTGGTACTCTCCTTTTAGATTTTCTCCTAAATATCTTCTTGTCGCTTCAGTTCCCTGGGTAGAATACAATACCTCTGGCTGAACAGAAAAACGGTCACTTACCGGGATCTCTGCCAGTACTCCCAAATGAAATCCTGTTCTACTATTATTATCCTCGAACCCGTCTGAAGTCATATTAGTGAAGTTCACTCCACCTTTAACTCCAAAATTCCAATACTCCTGTGCGCTTGAAGAAGTGCTTACTCCAACGATCGCCATTACTACTAATAAAAACGTCTTTTTCATTTTCTTTATTTTTAAATTCTGGGATCAAAAGTAGGTTTCATCCTGTTAACAAAATGTTAGCCTAGGCTAAAGTATTATTAAGACTGAAAGTCAGAAAATTTTATCTTTAACACATGAAATGGCAGAATGCGTTACAGGATTACCGGCACTATTTGAAGCTTGAACGCGGACTTTCAGCAAATTCCATTGAAAATTACAGCCTGGACCTGCTAAAACTTATCACTTATCTTGATGTTAACGAGATCCAGATAAGTCCGCTCAAAATATCCGATAAAACCATCCAGGAATTCATTTATAGCGCTTCGAAAGATCTCAACGCGAGATCACAATCAAGACTAATTTCGGGCTTACGGAGTTTCTTTAGCTACCTGGTTTTTGAGGATTACCGAAAGGATAATCCGTTAGACCTGATGGAATCTCCTAAAATAGGTAGAAAACTGCCCGACACTATTTCTATAGACGAAGTAGACCGAATCATTGCCGCGGTAGATCTTAGCAAGAACGAAGGAGAAAGAAACCGGGCGATCATTGAAACTTTATATGGCTGCGGATTGCGAGTTTCAGAACTCCTCGATCTTAAACTATCTGATCTTTTCTTTGAAGAAGGTTTTATTAAGGTGACCGGAAAAGGCGATAAACAGCGTTTCGTACCTATATCAGAATACACCATAAAATTCATTAATATCTATAAGGACGAAGTAAGAGTGCACCAGGACATAAAACCTGAAGCAACCGACACCTTATTTTTAAACCGAAGAGGAAACAGGCTCACCAGAGCCATGATCTTCACTATTGTAAGAAGATTAACGGAAGCTGCCGGGATCAAAAGGAAAGTGAGCCCGCATACTTTTCGGCACTCATTCGCTACCCACCTATTGGAGAATGGAGCCGATCTAAGAGCGATTCAGCAGATGTTAGGGCACGAGAGCATTACTACTACCGAAGTCTATGTACATGTAGACAGATCGCATCTAAGAGATGTTATGGAAACCTTTCACCCAAGGAAGTAGATATTAAAGTTCTGCTAAACCATTCTGATTTTTTTCTGTAGAAGGGCAATCTTATTAACTTCATAAAAAATCAAATTATGAAGAAACTAAAATTCAAGAATGGTGACGAGATGGATGCTATTGGTCTCGGTACCTGGAAATCTGAAAAAGGAGAAGTCACTAAAGCAGTAAAAATAGCCCTTAACAATGGGTATAAACATATAGATTGCGCGGCCACCTATGGCAATGAAGCAGAGGTTGGTGAAGCATTTAAAGAGGTATTTGGGAAAGGAGAAATAAAAAGAGAAGACGTTTGGGTAACCTCAAAACTATGGAACAACGCCCACAAGAAAGAAGATGTGATCCCGGCTCTGAAACAAACTCTTAAAGATCTGCAGTTAGATTATCTTGATCTTTACCTTATTCACTGGCCGGTGGCTTTTAAACCAGATGTAGGATTTCCAGAAAAGGCAGAGGATTTCTTATCCCTGGAAGAAGTTCCATTGATCGAAACCTGGAATGAAATGGTGAAAGCCAAGGAACAGGGACTGGTTAAACATATTGGAGTTTCTAATTTCAGTATTGAAAAGCTGGAGGAACTTATGGCAGATACAGACCATACTCCAGAAATGAACCAGGTAGAGCTTCACCCCTATTTACAACAGAACAAACTGTTGGAATTTTGCAGCAAGCATGGTATTAATGTGACCGCGTACTCGCCATTAGGAAGTGGAGACCGTCCGGAAGCTATGAAAGCGGCAGATGAACCTTCATTACTGGAAAATCCGGTTATTAACAAGATCGCGAAAAAGCACGGAGCTTCTCCAGGCCAGATTCTTATTAAATGGAGTGAGCAAAGGGGAACGGCGGTTATTCCTAAATCAACTAACGAGAAACGTATCAAGGAAAATATCATGAGTGCCGGTTACCAGCTGGACGAAGATGATATGAAAGAGATCGCAGATCTGGATTATCATTTCAGGTATGTGAACGGGAAATTCTTCGAGATGGAAGGAAATTCTTATGAGAACATTTACAATGATTAATTGATCATCTAATTCGCTTGTCATTTCGACCATAGGGAGAAATCTCTGAATATCGATTTTAATCGGAATGAAATACCTAAAGAAGGTTGATCTTTAAAACAAAAAAAGGCCGTTCAAAATTGAACGGCCTTTTTCATTAATTCTAACAATTTCTATTTAGCGACATTCACCGCTCTGGTCTCACGTATTACCGTGATCTTAACCTGACCTGGATAGGTCATATCTGTTTGTATCTTCTGAGAGATCTCAAATGACAGGTTTGCTGCTTTTTCATCTGAAACCTTTTCGCTTTCAACGATCACTCTCAATTCTCTACCTGCCTGGATTGCGTAAGCTTTCTTAACCCCGCCAAATCCAAAAGCGATATCTTCAAGATCTTTCAATCTCTGGATATAAGAATCAAGTACCTGTCTTCTTGCTCCTGGTCTTGCTCCACTAATGGCATCACAAACCTGAACGATAGGAGACAATAAAGAATTCATTTCGATCTCATCGTGGTGAGCTCCAATGGCATTACAAACCTCTGGTTTTTCACCATGCTTCTCAGCCCATTGCATCCCAAGGATCGCGTGAGGCACTTCTGTTTCGGTTTCCGGAACTTTACCAATATCATGCAGTAATCCGGCACGTTTGGCAAGTTTAGGGTTTAAACCTAGTTCTGCAGCCATCACCCCACAAAGTTTAGCAACCTCTCTCGAGTGTTGCAGAAGGTTCTGCCCGTAAGAAGAACGATACTTCATTCTACCTACCATCTTGATCAATTCTGGCTGTAAACCATGGATCCCAAGATCTATCACCGTTCTCTTACCTATATCGATAATTTCTTCTTCGATCTGTTTCCTGGTCTTTTTCACCACTTCCTCGATACGGGCAGGGTGAATACGACCGTCAGTAACTAGTTTATGCAGAGATAATCTCGCCACCTCTCTTCTTACCGAGTCAAAACAGCTAAGAATGATTGCTTCTGGAGTATCATCTACAATGATCTCTACACCGGTTGCTGCTTCCAGCGCACGAATGTTTCTACCTTCACGACCAATAATTCTACCTTTTACATCATCACTTTCCAGGTTGAATACCGAAACGCAATTCTCAATTGCCTCTTCTGTCCCAATTCTCTGAATGGTATTGATGATGATCTTTCTCGCTTCCTGTTGTGCTGTAAGTTTAGCCTCTTCTACCGTATCCTGAATAATGGACATGGCATCTGCCTTCGCCGTATCTTTTAAAGATTCTACAAGCTGAGCTTTTGCATCTTCAGCAGAAAGACCAGAGATCACCTCCAGTTGCTGTACTTTACTGTTATGAAGCTTGTCTATTTCTTCCTGTTTCTTTTCAAGGTATTCAATTCTGTGATTATAATCTGCTACCTTTTCCTCAAGATCCTTATTCAGTTTCTTGTTCTTTCCCAGTTCATTAGAAACATGAGACTCTTTGTCTTTTATTCTCTTTTCGGCATCACTGATCTTTTTGTCTCTTGAAAGAATTACTTTCTCATGTTCAGACTTAAGTTCAATGAACTTTTCCTTTGCCTGAAGGATCTTATCCTTTTTAATACTTTCACCTTCCGCCTTAGCCTCTTTTAAAATGCTTGCAGCTTCCTTTTTCGCGCTGGCGATGGTATTGGAGGCCTGCTTCTTTTCAAGAGTTTTTGCAATCGCAAAGCCCAGTGCCAGACCTACGACTGCGGCAATGATTATAATTAGTATGTCCATTCGCTTCTATTTAGATATATATAAAAAAAGCCTGTATTAGATGGGTTTTGTTTAAACTCCTTTAAATCAAGTTTAGGGTTAACAAGTTGATCAAGAATCCGCTCTCCCATAAGGGACACGGCACGCTTTTACAACCTAGACTCACCCTTTTTAAAAGAATCGTGTTGAGTTTATCAAAAAAGCACTAATACAGGCAGTAACCTTATTTTATTTAAAGAACTTAAGAGGTTAAATGCTGCTGCAGCAATTCGTTAAGTGACCTTAACTTCTCTTCTGCTTCAATCATTTCGCTCGAATTATCAATATTTTTCTGTTCGGTCTGGGCGGCGAACTGCAATGCACACATTGCCAGAACATCCTGCTTATCCCTCACAGCATAGCTTTGCTCAAATTGTTTGATCATCGCCTCGATCTTTTTTGCCGCTTTCCTTAAACCTTCTTCCTGGCTAGGCTGAATAGTTAGCGGATATACGCGGTCTGCAATCGATATTTTGATCTTCAGTTTATCTTCCATCATTTTCCATTATTCTGACAACTGAACTATGCACTGATCGATCTCTCTGATCAGACTGTTTATTTTGAGCTTTGTTTCTCTTTTATGGTCGGTACTGCCAAGCATCGCGTTCGCAGCTTTTAAGGACTGAATCTGTTCTTTGGAAGTTTCTAAATCTCCTTCCAGTTTTCCATATTCAGCTTTTACAGAGGCCAATTCCTGCTGAAGAGATTCATTCGCCTGCTTCATAACATCATATTTATGAAGGAGCTTGCTGATTCTATTCTCAAGGTTATCAACTATTTCTGTAATTTCACTCATAAGCGCTAAAACCGATGTGAACCCCTACAAAGTTAACATACGGTTTGAAATATCCCAATACTTTTTCAGCTGTTTTAAAATAATAATTAACAATACCGATAATTCTCTGTAATCAAGCTGTTTAATTTTGACATAACTTTGATTAACTTTACCCCAGGTTTTAATTGAATTTACCCCCAGATTTATGAAGAGAGCAACAAGCCTGCTATTTTTAGTATTATTTTCTACATTACAAGCACAGAACGGCCTTCCGCAAGATTATTTTCAGAATCCTCTTGATGTTCCCATCGTCCTTGCCGGAACTTTTGGTGAACTAAGGTCCAATCATTTCCATAGTGGTTTAGATATCAAAACCCAGCAAAGAGAAGGGCTGGAAGTAAAAGCAGCGGCTGAAGGTTATATCAGCAGGATCAATATTCAGCATTATGGCTACGGAAAAGCTTTATACGTTCAGCATCCTAACGGATACACTACTGTTTATGGCCATTTACAGAAGTTAGCACCGAAATTCAAAGAATACCTTAGAAAACATCAATATCAGAAAGAATCTTACGAGATCGAGTTATTTCCGGAACCGGGAGAACTTAAGGTTGAAAAAGGTGAACTCATCGCCTATAGCGGAAATACCGGAGGCAGCGGCGGACCCCATCTTCATTTTGAGATCCGCGACGGAAGCCAGCGCCCAATGAACGCGCAGATGTTCGGCCTTGATGTTGCCGATTCCAGGGAGCCACTTATACAGGGTTTATTCGCTTATCCATTGGGTGACGATGCTCATGTGAACAATTCCCAGGCACGGCAGAAATTGAGATTGATCCCTCAAAATGACGGAACTTACACCACCAGCGAAGTTGAAGCTTGTGGTGAAATAGGCTTTGGTATATCCACTGTAGATCAGCAAGATATGGCTTACAATCATAACGGAGTTTTTAAGATCGAAGCCAATTTAAATGGCGACAAGGTATTCGAAATAAATTTCGATAAGTTCTCATTTGCCGAAACCAGGCATTTGAATCAGTTAATAGATTATGAGTATTACGCCAACAACAAAAGCAGGGTACAAAAGCTTTTCAAAAACCAGGGAAATCCGCTTAGCATTTATGGAGAACTAGTAGAAGAAGGTAAACTGAATATCAAAGACAGCCTGGACTACCAATACACCATAAGAGTGACCGATTTTAAAGGAAACGAAAAAGTAGTAAGAATACCTATCAAAGGACAGATTAGCGACCAGATCAAAAAAAGAGAGGTACAGGAGACCGATTACCTGGCCAGTGCTTCCAATGGGCTTTCGGCGAAAGGACATACCATGGATGTTTATATTCCTGAAGGCAGTCTTTATGAAGACGCTTATTTAGATATTAATTTTTCTGAAAATATGGTAGAGGTACATCGTGATGAAATCCCTCTGCATAAGAATTTCACCGTAGGTTTCGATGTAAGCGAATATCCGGCTGAAGACAGGGAGCAACTATTTATTGCGAGATTATCAGATTACGGAAAGCCAATTTATTCAACTACCTACAAAAAAGGAAACAGGCTAACCACCGGCACCAGGACTTTTGGAAAATACTTTTTATCTAAAGACACGATCGCACCTAAAGTGAGTGCGGTAAATTTTTACGATGGGCAATGGGTTTCCAATAATGAGACCTTAAAGATTAAGATCTCTGATGATCTATCAGGCATTAATGCTTACAGGGCGACCGTCAACGGCAAGTTCATTTTAATGGAATACGAGTATAAGAACAATACGCTCACGCATTATTTTTCAGATAATGTGCTTACCGAAACTGAGAACGACCTGAAAGTGATCGTTACAGATAATGTTGGGAATAAAACAACCTATACAGCGAAGTTCTTTAGGAAGTAACATGTAATCCCTTTAGGTCCAACGTCATTCTGAATCTATTTCAGAATCTAAAAAAATCGCATTGAGACCCTGAAACAAGTTCAGGGTGACACTTAAAAGAATAAAAAAAGCTGAACTATCCGGTTCAGCTTTTTTCTTTTAATATATCTTCAGAATTAGTCTTCGATAAACTCTTTCAAAGTTTTAACCACGTAATCGATCTCTTCTTTAGTATTAAATCGCGAGAATGAAAATCTAAGCGATGGCTTCTTGCGATCTTCTTCAGAAAGGAACGCATTAAGCACATGAGAACCCTGTTCGCTTCCACTCTGGCAGGCACTACCTTTAGAACAGGCAATTCCTTTAAGATCCAACTGGAATAACAACATTAATGCTTTTTCCTGGCTTACCGGTAAACATACGTTGATCAAAGTATAGGTGCTATTTTCGAAATCTTCACAGGCCCCGTTAAATTTAACTCCCGGGATCTCCTTTTTAAGATTATCTATAAAATGCTTTTTAAGCGAGCTAACATATTCTTTCTCCTCCTCAAGGTTCTCATAAGCAAGTTTCAGAGATTCCTCCAAACCTACGATGTTATGAACCCCTTCGGTTCCTGCACGATGACCTCTCTCCTGCTCTCCACCAAAAATAAGTGGCTTAAGCCCGGAATTACGGCGTACAAAAGCGAATCCAACTCCCTTAGGCCCATGAAACTTGTGCGCACTAACCGCGGTGAAATCCACTGGGATCTCATTAAGATCTAAATTAAAATGACCTATGGACTGTACGGTATCTGAATGGAAAAGCGCGTTGTATGATTTAATAAGTTCAGCCGTCTTTTTAAGATCCAGCATATTACCTATTTCATTATTCACATGCATCAGGCTCACCAGGGTCTTTTTATCTGAACTTTTCAGTCGGTTTTCAAGATCATCCAGATCTACATCTCCATTACTTTTTATATTCACATATTCCACTTCAACATCAAAACATTCCTGAAGCTGATTTACCGTATAAAGTACGGCGTGATGTTCAATTTTAGAAGTAATGATCCTCTTAACTCCAAGATCACGAACGGCTGAATTTAGCGCCAGATTATCTGCCTCGGTACCACCAGAAGTGAACACGATCTCAGACGCCTTGACATTCAATATGCCCGCGACGGTTTTCCTGGCCCGTTCTATCAGAGATTTCGAAGATCTCCCATAACTATGGGTAGAAGACGGGTTACCGTAATTTTCTTTTAAAACGCTGGTCATTTTTTCGACCACTTCCTCCCTTAATTGGGTAGTAGCTGCTGAATCAAAATACACATTTTCCATAGGGCGCAAAATTAACGGAAATAAAATAATTTCCTACTTCTCTTCTATATAAGTTTGATTCCATTATTTTTGTTCAAAAAGCATCTTCATGAGACGTTTATTATCCGGGATATTTCTTTTAGGTCTGCTCAGCGCTTGCGATGACGGTGATATTATTGTTACCACTTTCGATTTCGAGAACAGCAACCTGCAATTCTGTGACGGTACCAGTAAGAACGTATTTTACGCCGTAAATGATACAGACGTTTTTGAAAGTTTTTCCGTAGAATTTTCTAATGGAGGTTTTTCCTTAAATGATAACGGATCTATCAGAGAGCCGGGAATAGGTGACACTATAAGCTTCGATCTGAATAATAGCAATCGTGCGGTTTACAGGATCTATGATGCCGATCTACCTTCTGGAAACGATGCTTACTTTTGCAGCGTAGTCCCACCAAGCTCTCCAACGGTTATTGAAGAATGGGTAAGCACTGGCGGAAAGGTTGTTCTTTATCCGGAATTTAATGATCTGGCCGGTGATAGCGATATAGATGGTGATGGCTTTACTAATCTGGAGGAGAACTTTATTGAAGAGCAGGACACCGATAATGACGGAATTCCAGATTACCTGGATATAGACGATGATGGTGACAATGTTCGCACAGCAGATGAAAAAATAGTAAATGTTGGAGATGCAGTAAATGACGACGGAGAAAAAGACACAGATGGTGATGGGATCCCAAACTATCTGGATAACGATGATGATAATGATGGAGTTCTAACCAGGTTTGAGGTTTCCCAGGATAATCCCGACGATCCAAGAGCTTTTTCCAGTATTGGAGATGGCACTCCTAACTACCTGAATAATGAGCAAACCGCTGAATTTATTCATGATGAATACATCTCCCATGATATTTTCAGGAATTACCGGTATGTTCTTAGAATAGATGATCTAAGCATGGGTAATCCAGACAATGGGGAAACTATAAGATTCCAGAATTACGATCTTGGAACTTACGCCCAAGCAAGGGTTTCATTTCCTCTTTGCCCATCCCAGAATACCGATTGCGGTGATAATACTCCAGATGGACCTGATGAACCAGGTGAGGGAACTAACTAGGGATTCTGTAAAATATAGACTTCGGTTGCGCCTAAACCATATTTCTGGTAATCGGCATCATAGAATTTAATGTTGGAATAACGTCCTAATAAATATTCCAGCTCCATTTTTAATACGCCTTCCCCTACTCCGTGAATAAAAACCACTTTCTGGATTCGCTTTTGCATCGCAAATTCCAGTTTATGTCTCGCGGTATCCAGTTGCAGGTTTAGCATTTCATGATTGGCCATTCCCCGCGAAGATTTCACCAGCTGGTTAATATGAAGGTCTACTTCCATTGGTGGAGCGCCTTTATCCTTTGGTTTACTCCTGGAAGATTGCTTTTTCTTCGGCGGGGTCTTCTGCTTTAAAACTTCTTCAAAATCGAATTCCTCAACATCGATATCATTAATATCGTCTTTGATCTTCACCAAATGATCTGCCGGAAAGTTCATTATAAAACCGTCTTCGGTCTTTATCTCGATCTCATCTCTATAGACCTTCTGCACGATCCCACTTAGATCATCATCCAGAAGCTCTACCCTGTCGCCCGGTTTAAAATCCATTATTGCTTATCGTTTTCATTTTCATCCTTGTGATCATCTTTCGTGGCTACCCAGTAATTGGTGGCGCGATACAGGCCTAACATGATAATAATCAGGCCAATGATTTTAAAATAAGGACTTACATCTTCTACAGAAATACTATATAACAGCAATGCGCCCCCAAGGACAATAAGAGTTGTGTTTATTACTTGTGAGTTGTTCATTTTCAGTAGGTTAAATAATTCGAAATGGTGATTCTGAATGATTTATTGATTACATTTATGCAAATTTATGGCTTTAATGAAGCTTCCACTCCTTTTTTTGATGATTTTTACCGCATCTGGTATAAATGCTCAATTATACGTTGCTCCTTCAGAAAAATCTGATAGCTATATCTATGCTAAAGACCGGCTGGTCTTTGTGCAAAATGAGATCGATCTATCTGAAAATAAAAAACCGGAAACTAGCGCCAGTATTTACCTGCGTAAAGGTTCACAATTAGTTCAGGGAGAAAAAAGCAGCAATAAAAACAAAGGTAAAGGGAAAATCTCTGTTTTTCAGGAAGGAACTTCCAATGCCTATGATTATAATTATTGGTCTTTACCCGTTTTAGTAGACCAAAACGGTAGTAAGCTAAATGATTATTTATTTGAACCTATTAGTTCCACCAACAGTAAAAATGCCAAATTGATCTCTGCTCTTGATGGGCAAAGTAATCCCCTAAGTATCTCCAACCGGTGGATATACACTTTTTCGGGTATCAATTATTCAAACTGGGCATTTATCGGAGATCATTTTGATCTCCTGCCAGGTGAGGGTTTTACCATGAAAGGCGTTACAGGAATCAATTTAAATGAGATCGAAGGCGAACCGATCAATAAGGGAAACGCCCAAACTTATGATTTTAGAGGCACAGCAAATGACGGACTTATAGAGTTACCTGTAAAAAAAGATCAGTTACTGCTTATTGGTAATCCATACCCTTCAGCTCTTGACCTGAATAAATTCCTGATTGAAAATACCTCGACCACAGGTATCGCCTATTTCTGGGACTCTAAAGAAAATGGCAATTCTCACATCCTGGCAGATTATGAGGGAGGTTATGGCACCTACTCACCGGGTGTCGGGGTTTATGTTCCACCAATGTTCAAGAAATACTCAAATGATACGGAAACCGGTGAGTCAGGAAAATATTATGAAAGAAAGATCAGTCCTATTGGCCAGGGTTTTATGATTAGAGGTAAAATGGACGGAATGCTGAGTTTCAGAAATTCTTACCGAATATTTCAAAAAGAACATCCTGATTACTCTGTTTTCAAATCTCCAGAGACAGAAAACAGTTCTTTAAAACTCGAGGTTGAAATAGATTCAACTTACATACAGGATCTAGTACTGGTTTTTAAAGACGAATCAAGTACCGAAGAAAATCATGCTTTGGATGCGCGTAAAATGAATGAAGATCCTAAAGATATCAGCTGGTCTATTTCCAATATGGCTTTTGTGATCAACGTAAGACCGAGAGTAGACCAGGAATTGATTCCACTAAAAATTGTGCTTGATAAGGATTCAACATTGAAATTTTCCATTAGCGAATTAACCAATTTCAATCCAGACCGTGTCTTTCTTTATGATGCAAAAGATGATCTGTTCTTTAGCATAAAGACCGGTTATCTAAAGATCGACCTGGGTCAGGGAGAATATAATGATCGTTTTTTTCTAAGTTTTATTGAAAAGCTTCCCGACGATTCTAATGCTGAAAAAGAAACGATCAGTCCAGAAAAGAAGCCTGAAAATATCCTGTTGAATTCTATCGAGATCTTTCAAAATAACCCACAGCAACAACTTGAAGTGAAGCTGCTATATGATGCAGGTATTAAAAATTTGAGCCTGCATGACCTGAATGGAAAATTATATTTTTTTGAAGATTTTAAAACGAAAGAAAAAGAATTTGATTTTCCCACGGGAAATTTGAGCAATGCTGTATATATTGTGAAGGTAAAAACCACCGATAATAGAGAATTGACCAAAAAAATAAGCATTAGAAATTGAGTAGTATTGAAGAATACATGTTACCCTGCCTCAATAAATCCCTTTTCGGGATAGATTGCACCGGCTGTGGAGCTCAAAGGGCTGCCGTATTACTTTTTAGAGGAGAATTCCTCCAGGCCTTTCATATGTATCCTGCTATATATAGCCTCGCTATTCTACTCCTATTCCTTCTATTTAATCTGTTTATTAAATTTAAATTCGATTACAATATCAAGATCGGACTCATCATGTTTAATGCAGTTATTATTGGCGGTGCGTACATTTTTAAAATGATTCATATTTTCAACTAACCAACCTCAAAATTTATGGAAAAAAGAGAATTACCTAATTCAACCCTCATCTTAGTTTTTGGAATATTGTCAATAATTGGCTGCTGCTGCTATGGTTTTGCCGGTGTAATCTTCGGGATCATCGCCCTGGTGATGTCTAACCGAGCCATAGAAATTTATAATGCCGACCCAGAACTATATACAGGATATCAAAATGTAAAAACTGGTCGCATCCTGGCAATAATAGGATTGGTATTAAGTGCGCTTAGCCTAATTAGCACGATCGTCGCAATTTTCACTCTTGGTGGCCTTGACGGAATACAGCAAATGCAAGAAGAGATCCTTAGAGAATATGGAGGATAATTTTTAAGATCTCTATAAAATAAAAAATCCCGCAACTAGCGGGATTTTTTATTTTAGAACTATATCGATCCTATTTTTCGAATTGCTTAAGCGTCTTGATAATAATATCTACACAATCTCTCAATTGCTCTTCATTCATTACAAGAGGTGGAGCAAAACGAATGATATTACCGTGGGTTGGCTTGGCAAGAAGTCCGTTTTCTTTAAGAGCCATACAAATATCCCAGGCAGTAGAACTGTCTTCAGAATCATTGATCACGATCGCATTCAATAGTCCGCGACCTCTAACCAGGTTTACGATATTGGATTCCTTGATATAATCATCCATCAATCTTCTGAATAGTTTACCTAGTTTACGGGCATTCTGAATAAGGTTTTCATCTTTTACCACATCCAAAGCTGCAACAGCAACTGCCGCCGCCACAGGATTACCTCCAAAGGTAGAACCATGCTGCCCTGGCTGGATCACATCCATAACCTCATTATCTGCCAATACAGCAGATACAGGATAGTTACCTCCTGAAAGTGCTTTTCCAAGAATTAGAATATCTGGTTTAGTATAGGTTTCCTGTCTTTCACAATGACCTTCACAAGTACAATGTCCACAAACAGCAAGTAAACCACCGGTTCTGGCGATACCTGTTTGGATCTCGTCTGCCATGAAAAGAACGTTATGCTTACTACACACTTCTTTTGCTCTCATCATATAGTCATCTGATGGCGTGAAAACACCTGCTTCTCCCTGTATAGGTTCCACTAAGAATCCAGCTATATTTGGATTCTTTTCAAGAGTTGCTTCCAGAGCATCTATATCATTGTAAGGTATCTTGGTAAATCCTGGCGTGTAAGGACCAAAGTTCCTTCTGGCATTCTCATCATTAGAAAAAGAGATTACGGTAGTTGTTCTTCCGTGGAAGTTATTCGCACATACTACGATCTCTGCTTCTGTTTCTTTAACTCCTTTTCTTTCATAAGCCCATTTACGAGCGATTTTTATAGCTGTTTCTACAGCTTCAGCACCCGTGTTCATTGGTAAGAGTTTATCGAAACCAAAATACTCGGTGGCATATTTTTCATAAGCTCCAAGTATATCATTATGGAATGCTCTTGAGGTAAGTGCTAATTTTGAAGCTTGCTCATGCATAGCTCCAACGATTTTTGGATGACAATGCCCTTGATTAACCGCGGAATATGCAGAAAGAAAATCGTAATATTTATTACCCTCTACATCCCATACGTGAACACCTTCACCTCTGCTTAATACGGCAGGAAGTGGATGGTAATTATGTGCTCCATGTTGGTCTTCAAGTTTAATCGCTTCTTCTGAAGAGTTGATTTTAGGTAATGGCATGTTAGTTTTCGTTTTAGAATTATTGTTTTACAATTCCTTCTTTCTTCGGTTGAAAAGTAACGAAATGGGAGAGAAATCACCCCTGAAATTTGAATTCCTGCAAATTACTAAATGTTTGCTGAAAATTTCAAGCGGGCTCTCTTTAAATCTTGTTAATTATCCTATTTTTGCGCTATGGCGAGAAGAAATAAAAACAAGCTTTTTACAGAAATTGAAGTTATAGATGCCGGTGCCAAAGGTAAGGCGATTGCCAAATCCCCAGACGGCAGGGTCATCTTTATAGATAACGCCGTTCCCGGTGATATCGTTGATGTACAGACCACAAGGAAGAAAAAATCCTTTTACCAGGGAACCGCGGTTGAATTCCATAAATTATCCGAAAAAAGGACTGAACCTGTTTGCCAGCATTTTGGAACCTGTGGTGGTTGCAAATGGCAGAATATGGATTATAAATTTCAGCTGGAGCATAAGCAGAACGAAGTTGAAAATAACCTGCGCAGATTAGGGAAAATCGAACTACCCAAGATCACTCCTATTTTAGGAAGCGAAGAGATTTATTTTTACAGAAATAAGATGGAATTTTCTTTTAGCGATAGTCGCTGGTTAACCCAGGAAGAGATCCAGAGCGGTGAAGATATCGAAGAGAGAAATGCACTAGGTTTTCACATCCCAGGGATGTGGGATAAGATCCTTGATATTAAAAAATGTCATCTTCAGGCAGATCCTAGTAATGCCATCAGGAATTTTGTAAAGGAATTTGCTACCCAGAATGATCTGACCTTTTTCAACACCAGGAAACAGGAAGGTTTATTGCGAACCTTGATGATAAGAACTACGTCTACCGGCGAGATCATGATCCTGGTACAGTTCTATGAAGACAATAAAGAGCAAAGAGAATTGCTTCTAAACGCCATAGACGAGAAATTCCCAGAGATCACCTCGCTACAATATGTAGTAAATAATAAAGCAAACGATACCATTTACGATCAGGAAGTGATCTGTTTTAAAGGACGTGATCATATTTTTGAAGAAATGGAAGGTCTTAAATTCAAGATCAACGCCAAATCTTTCTATCAAACAAATTCAGACCAGGCCTATAATCTTTATAAGATCGCCAGGGAATATGCAGATCTTAAAGGAGATGAACTGGTTTATGATCTTTATACAGGAACCGGTACCATTGCCCAATTTGTGGCTAAGAATGCTAAAAAGGTAGTTGGAGTTGAAGCTGTCCCGGAAGCTATTAAAGATGCTAAAGAGAACGCTGAAAGAAATAATATCGACAATGTGGAGTTCTATGTTGGAGATATGCGCAAGGTCTTTACCCAAAGTTTTATAGATGAGCACGGCCATCCAGATGTTATCATAACCGATCCACCAAGGGATGGAATGCACAAAGATGTGGTCGCACAAATAATTGGTATATTGCCGCAACGAATCGTTTACGTAAGCTGTAATTCTGCCACCCAGGCTAGGGACCTGGCTTTACTGGACGAACATTATAAAGTAACTAAAGTAAGAGCAGTAGATATGTTCCCACAAACCCATCACGTGGAAAACGTGGTATGTCTTGAAAAACGCTAGTTAAAATTGATGAAAAACAACTTTTATAAGCTTCTTTTTATAGCATTGTTATTTTCAGGAATTGCCTGCCAGAGAGATGATATTTGCCCAGCGACCACAGATACCACTCCCCTTCTCATTATTCGGTTTTACGAAAATGAAGAACCTAATGATCTTCAGTCCCCTCAAAACCTGAGCATAAGAGCTATAGATAGCGATAGTACAAATTTTGTAATTAATACCGGAGGCAATTCGCCAGTTCGTTATTTCAGATTTAGTGGTGATAGTATCGCGATACCTCTTAAAACCAATGCAGATCAAACCAGTTATGTATTCACCCTGAATACCGCTGCAAATGATACCACCGCCAGCAATAGCGGAATTAGGGACACTTTAAGTTTTACCTATGCCCGTAGTGAAGAATATATCAACCGTGCCTGCGCCTATAAAGTAAATTATGTAGGTCTTAAAACCTCTCTGCGTAACTCTGGAGAAGAAAGCGGGTGGATCCAGGAAATAGAAATAGAGCAAACAGATATTGAAGACGAAAATCAAGCCCATGTATCGATATTTTTCTAGCCTGATAATAATCCTTTTCATCGGAATTTCAGCTTCTGCGCAGCAATCTGCAAAAGCTAAGGATACTGTGCAGTATAGAGAGAAATATGGGATCAGGGCCGGGATAGATCTTAGCAAGCCATTGCGATCTGTGTTGGATGACACTTACAGTGGTCTAGAAATAGTTGGAGATTACCGGGTCTATAAAAATTACTATATCGCCGCAGAACTGGGAACTGAAGAAAGAACTTTCGAAGGAGACAATATTGAGACTTTTTCAACCGGAAGCTATATAAAAGTGGGTGGTGATTATAATGCCTACGAGAACTGGCTGGATATGCAGAACGCGATCTTCGTAGGACTTCGTTACGGCTTCGCGACCTTTTCTCAAACTCTTGAGAATTACAGGATCTATACTTCTTCAGATTATTTTGGACCAGATTTTCGTGAAGACAATGTGGAAAACACTGGTCTCACTGCCAGTTGGGCTGAAGTCATGGTAGGAGTTAAAGTAGAAGTACTGAATAACCTTTTTCTTTCAGCGAATGTTCAGCTAAAAAGAAGGATCGGTCAAAAAACTCCGGCGAATTTCGATAACCTTACCATTCCGGGATTTGGAAGAACCTACGATAGTAGCGAGTTTGGAGCAGGATTTGGATATTCCATTTCCTACCTTATCCCTTTCTACAAAAAAGCAAGGAACTAGTTATTTTCCTGCTTGCTCTTCTTTTTAGAACCTTCGTAAAGTACATATTTAAGCAGTCTTCCTTCCAGCGGCCCGTTATATAACTTGATCTTACGCGATGCTCTAAGACCAACACTTTTTATAGCGTCAAAATTGGTAGCGATGAACCAGGCATGAGTACCGGGATAATTCTGCTTAAGCGTATCCCCTATCTTTCCGTAGAATTCTTCAATATCTATTTCAAGGCGTTCCCCGTAAGGTGGATTGAAAAGCATATGTAAATAGCCTTCATTTTCCTTTTCACTTTCGAAGAAACTTTTCTGCTGAATTTCTATAAAGTCTGAAAGGTTGGCATTTTTCACATTATCCTTGGCTTTCATAACTGCTGAAGGAGCCTTATCATAACCTTTGATCTTAAAGTGAAAATCCCTTACTTTCTTCAGGGCAGATTCTTCGATCTTCTCATAAAGATCTTCATCCCAATCACTCCATTTTTCAAAAGCGAACTCCTTTCTATTTAGGTTAGGCGGAATATTACAGGCGATCATCGCAGCTTCGATCGGGATAGTTCCACTACCACACATCGGGTCCAGAAAATCACACTGACCATCCCATCCAGACATAATTAACATTCCTGCTGCCAGGACTTCATTTATTGGTGCGATATTGGTTGCAGTACGATAACCTCTTTTATGCAGTGAATCTCCCGAGCTATCGATAGAAACATTACAGAAATTATTCTCAATATGAATATTGATGCGCAGATCTGGAAAATCAAGATCCACATCTGGTCTTTCTCCAAACTTCTCCCTGAACCTGTCTACAATGGCATCCTTGGTCTTTAGGGCAACGTATTGAGAATGGGTAAATATATCTGAATGAACCGCAGAATCGATCGCCAGGCTGCCTTTAACATCCAGGAATTTCTCCCAGGGTAACCTTTTGATATTATCGTATAATTCCTGTTCAGAATTTGCCTTGAAACTTTCATAAGGCTTCAGGATCTTGATGGCTGTTCTCAAACAAAGGTTCGCTTTATACATAAAGCCTTTATCACCAACGAAGCTCACCATGCGGTTCCCCTCCTTGATCTCCATTGCACCTAAGTCCAGTAATTCTTTTGCGAGGATCGATTCAAAGCCATATAAGGTCTTTGCGATCATTCTAAAGTTATTAGCCATATTCCTTCTTTATAGAACGACAAAAATAAGTTAATTTTGTCCGAAAGTATAATTATTACAGGATTGTTCAGGATATAGTTCTGCACCTTCCGGCAACAACCAACCCTAATTGATTTGCTAACAGATCTATATATTTATTTTCTACCTGTACTTGCCGTTATCATAGGTTATGTGATCTCCATCTTTCTGAAACCGGGCAGTTCCTCGGGCTTTAAACTTTTATTAGCCTTTAGTGGCGCTTACCTCCTGGCGGTTACGGTGCTGGAATTATTACCAGATGTCTACCGTGAACCAGATTCGGGTATCGGCGTATTTATTATGCTGGGATTATTGTTACAAATAGTCCTGGAATTCCTTTCAAAAGGAGTTGAACACGGCCACCTTCATTTTCATGGAAATTCTGCCGCATTCCCTATCCTCCTGCTTATAAGTTTAAGTCTACATTCATTGCTTGAAGGATTTCCTTTAGATAATGATAATCATCTCTTACATGGTGTGGTAGTGCATAAAATACCGGTGGCAGCGATACTTTCAGTGTTCCTCGTTCAAAGTAAACTCAGCAAGACCAAGGTATTTCTTTTCCTTGCTTTTTTTGCACTCATGACTCCGTTAGGAAGCTGGCTTAAAAATAGTGTTCCCGCGATTTCGCAATATTCAGATTATATAAACGCCGTTGTAATTGGAATTTTTCTACATGTTTCCACTACCATATTATTTGAATCTTCCAAAAATCACTCTTTTAATGCCTCTAAATTGGGGGTTATCATTTTAGGAATTTTACTAGCATATTTTATCTAAATGTTCAGCAGGGAGGAATCAAAGAAAATAAGGCAGGAATTCTGGACGAGCTTCGGAAAGGAGTTTCCTCATAAATGGTTATTGTATAATACCAAAATGAAGGAGATCCAGCTGAAGTTCACCTTCCACAGAAAAGTTGCGCAAGTCTCTTTAGACATTGCAGATGAAGACGAAATGATACGAGCCTATTATTTTGAAAAAATTCAGTCTCTCCAGAAAGTGCTAAAAACAGATTACCTGCCTGAAGCTGTTCTGGAAGAAAATTATGAATTACCTGAAGGCAAGTTGATCTCGAGAGTGTATGTACAGATAGAAAATGTGAGCATCCATAACAAAAAAGACTGGCCAGAAGTAAAAAAATTTCTCTCTACCAAAATGTTACTTTTGGAGGAGTTTTTTATGGATTTCAGCGATTTTATCAAGAATTGATTTCGGTTTTTATATTTTTTACTATTTTGATAACCTGAAAGATAGCGGCTTCCGCCTTTCCCTACCACATCTTTTCATTTTTAATTATTAATCAACCTAAACTTTAAAAAATGAAAACGATCAGATTTTCTATTCTTGGATTTTTTCTAATTCTTTTTACCGCATGTTCATCAGATGATTCTCCAGAGATAAATACCGCCATGGTAACCGGGGAATGGAACATAGAATCTTTTGATTACTCCGGCCAGACCTCAGGTAATTTTGAAGGTATGGAACTAAACACTTCTTATGAAGGTGTTGGAGAAAACATTGAGGCTGTGCTTAGATTTAACGCTGATAACACTTTCAATTTTAGCGGAAGTTATGATGTAAGGTTTACTGCTGAAGGTTTTACAGAAATGGTGCCTGTCTCCAATGCTTCCAGTTCAGGAACTTGGAAAATAGAAGGTGATTATATCATTACTTCGGAAACCATAGGCCAGGTTCAGGGAGAAGGCGTACAGGGACCACAGGAAGGTCGTATGAAAATTAGCGAGGTTTCTGAAAACCGGATGGTTCTGATTATCGATCAGGAAAGCACAACAAACCAGAATGGGATGGAATTCACGATTAGTATGGATGGTAAATACGTCTTAACCAGGTAGATTAGAATAACTTTCTGGAAAGCATATTCAAATGAATATGCTTTTTTTATACCCTAACGTTAAGTCTGGATTGGTAATCACCCGGAGCGATCTTTTTTCGCCTTTTGAATACCCGATTAAAATATGATCGGCTTTCAAATCCACATTCCTGGTAGATCTCCTTTATGCTTTTATCTGGATTCTGTAACAAGCTAACCGCAAGTTTTATACGCTCATTGTTAATAAAGTCGGTCGGGGAAATACCAAGTTCATTTTTAAAGACGCGGTAAAAGTTAGACTCGCTCATACAGGCTTTCTTGCTCAGGCTTTTTACAGATAAAGGATTTTGCAGGTTACTCCTTATATATTCCACGATAAAGGCCAGGCGATTATTCGAACTCAATTTAAAACTTTCATTAGTATATATTTTTCGTGAATTGGTTTGTAGTATTCTTATGATGAGTTCCTCCAGCATATTATCTACAAACAGGTCTTTGGAAGGATGATCTTCGGTAAACAAAAAAATTAAACGCTGTAAGATCTGATAGATCCCGATATCATTTGTAAAATGAAAATTATAATCCATTAAGCTCCATTCTGCTTCATCTGCCTTAGGCATATATTCGTTCATATGCTCCAGAACCTTGGAAATTTTATCTTCAGAAATTGCCATGGCGAGACAGCGGGTTGGATTATTCATATGTGCTTCGGGAAAATCTATACACATCATTTCATTTGAAGGAAGGATCAGGGATTCACCGGGAAGAAAATTAAAAGATTGCAGATCGCGTAAATGCATGATCTTTTTCCCTCTTATCATACTAGCGAGAACTGGTTTATCGAACTGAAGTAAAACTCTCTCGGCCTGCTCATGTGTTTCAAATATATGCAAGGCGGCGTTATTGAGAGTATAAGAGGTCTGGTTTTCCACCAGGTTCTCGAGTTTCCGGTTCTCATAGAAATCGCTTGACAGATCCATATCTTTTATCATTTTCTATATAAAATTATAACGGGAAGGATATTCATAAATATACAATTTAAGAGCCTATTTTTTAACGATATATCAATAAATAAATGATTTGTTCATGGTATTGAGAGAATACGTCAGATGTTTCTGAAGATTAACTATTAACTTTAAGGGACTTCCGGATTAACCACCGGATGACTTCACTTATTAAATGAATTAAAATTTAAATTATTATGAGCAACGTTCAAACAACAGAAAAACAGAAAATCGAAAAACCTAAATTTAAGGACAAGTATGACAACTTTATCGGTGGAAAATGGACCGCTCCCGTTAAGGGTGAATATTTCGATAATATTTCCCCTGTAGACGGAAACTCCTTTACTAAAGTTGCCCGGTCTACTGAAGATGATATAAATAAGGCGATCGATGCCGCATGGAAAGCGGCTCCAGAATGGAATAACTCTTCTGCAGCATATAGAAGTAATCTTCTGCTAAAGATCGCAGATGTTATGGAGAAGAATCTCGAGGAACTGGCAAGAGCTGAAACCTGGGATAACGGTAAAGCGGTTAGAGAAACACTTGCTGCAGACCTTCCATTAGCGGTAGATCATTTTAGATATTTCGCCGGGGTAATAAGGGCCGAAGAAGGTTCTGTTGCCGAGCTTGACTCTAATACGGTTTGCATCAATGTCACCGAACCGCTTGGTGTGGTAGGACAAATCATACCTTGGAATTTCCCGATCCTGATGGCTACCTGGAAATTAGCACCCGCTCTTGCAGCTGGTAATTGTGTTGTTCTCAAACCTGCAGAACAGACTCCAGTTGGAATTATGATACTTATGGAGATGATAGAAGATATTCTTCCCGCAGGAGTACTGAACATTGTGAATGGTTTTGGTGCTGAAGCAGGTAAACCTTTAGCTTCCAGCCCGCGTATCAACAAGATAGCTTTTACGGGAGAAACCACTACCGGCCAGTTGATCATGCAATATGCATCCAAGAATATCACTCCGGTAACCCTGGAACTAGGTGGAAAATCACCGAACGTATTTTTCGAAAGCATTATGGAGGCAGATGATGAATACTTCGATAAGTGTATTGAAGGAGCGGTGATGTTCGCGCTGAATCAGGGTGAAGTTTGTACCTGCCCTTCCCGATTATTGATCCAGGAAAGCATTTATGACAAGTTCATTGAACGCGTTATTAAAAGAACCGAAGCAATTAAACTGGGACACCCTTTAGATCCAGATACGATGATGGGTGCACAGGCTTCTAATGATCAATATGAAAAGATCCTTAATTACATAAATATTGGTAAAGAAGAAGGTTGTGAAGTACTTACCGGTGGCGAAAAGGCCTACAATGAAGGACTGGAAGGTGGATATTATATCAAGCCAACGATCCTGAAAGGAAACAATAAAATGAGGGTATTCCAGGAAGAGATCTTTGGACCGGTAGTTTGTGTAACCACCTTTAAGGATGAAGCTGAAGCAATAGAAATCGCAAACGATACCTTATATGGTCTTGGCGCCGGAGTATGGACCCGAGACACGCACCAGGCATACCAGATCGCCAGGGCGATTAAAGCAGGTAGAGTTTGGGTAAATAATTACCATAATTATCCTGCACATGCGCCATTTGGTGGATATAAAAAATCTGGTATTGGTCGCGAAAACCACAAAATGATGTTGAGTCATTACCGTCAAACTAAAAACATGCTGGTTTCTTATGATAAGAAACCAATGGGATTCTTTTAATAGATCTATGACTAAAAGAGTAGAAATAACAAAAGAAGCTGCAGAAATAATAGATCAGCTTAGAGAGCGTCATGGGGAACTGATGTTTCATCAAAGCGGCGGTTGCTGTGATGGCTCATCCCCTATGTGTCTTGAAAAAGGTGATCTATTGCTCAATGAAAATGATGTCTGGCTTGGAACAGTTCACGGTTGTGAATTCTTTATGAGTAAGGATCAGTTTGAATACTGGAAGCATACACACCTTATGGTAGATATTACCAAAGGTCGTGGCTCCAGTTTCTCACTGGAAATACCACTCGGGTTAAGATTCGTGATCAAATCAAGAATGTTCAAACCAGAAGAGTTAGAAGATCTGCAGCCCATAAAACATGGTGAAGAATTCATTGACTGATGGATTTTAGGTTAGGTTGGAAAAGCTGTTCAGGAATCTGGGCAGCTTTTTTTTATGCAGATTGGTAATCTTTAGAGCAATAACTTAAATTTATACCCATTTACATATAGCTCGTAACAGCTTTAAATTATCGGTTGAAATTTGAAAGAAAGAAAATTCCCCCACTTTGAAACAGATCGCTTAATTCTAAATGAGATCCAAACCGGCGACCAGGAAAATATTTTCAGAGGTCTATCCCATCCAGAAGTAATTAGATACTACGGTGTACAATATTCCAGTTTTGAAGAAACTCAGGAACAAATGGACTGGTACACTAATCTTAAAAATTCAAATTCAGGTCTTTGGTGGGCTATCAGGTTGAAAGAGTCAAATGAATTTTGTGGTGCAATTGGGATCAATGATTATCATCCCGAATACCATAAGGCTGAAATAGGTTTCTGGTTATTACCGGAATATTGGGGCAAGGGCATTATTGCGGAAGCTGCCAATACCATTATACCTTTTCTTTTCGATCATAAAGGGCTTCATCGAATAGAGGCTTATGTTGAAGCTGGAAATCATAATTCTGCCAGGCTTTTGAAAAAGCTATGTTTTGAACTAGAAGGAAGAATGGTTGACTGTGAGGTTAAGGATGGGAAATATATCAGTGTAGATATTTTTGCGAAAATTGATAATCCCAATTGGCATTTACCTGAATAAAATTTCATTTTATTGAGAAAGGACTCCTATTTTCCGTTCACTTATGCGCATAAAAAAACCCCTTCAGCGAACTGAAGGGGTTTTCAAGAAGAAGGCGGCGACATACTCTCCCACAAAAAAGCAGTACCATCTGCGCTAACGGGCTTAACTACTCTGTTCGGGATG